>NZ_JACHXQ010000001.1 GCF_014192285.1 Halomonas fontilapidosi
GGGACGCCCCGTTCTCTGCGGCGGCGACACGATGTCCTCAATGAGGGCCCAGCCGTTGTCGGAGATCTCGTAGCGTCCTGCCATGGGTCACCTATACTGCTTCGGCATCGACGACATTAGCAGATTCGACTTTTCGGACAAAACCTAGGTCTCAAACTGCTCGCGGATGTCCTTGAGGCGTGTTCGGACCCGATTCTCCATGCTCTTGTTGCTGAATGAAGGCCCGTAGACAGTTACTGGCTGCGATGCTCCGTAGAACATAATTCCTTTATAGAACCGTATCGATAGGCTTAAACATGGCTTGCATCATTGAGTTTACCGGTAAACCCGGTTCCGGAAAAACGCACTACTGCAGAGAGCTTGTTAGGCGCACTGATGAAGAGAGTATTCATCATCGAGTCAAAGTGATGTTGTTCAGCGGTCAACGGAAATTTAAATATCCGTTGAAGATCATCTCCTGTTTCGAGTGTCTAGTTGCATCAAGGGCTCATGCATTAAAGATTGTAAAAAAAATTAACAATGCACTGTCAGGGGTAAACAAAAGAAGGTTGGTTTCAACTATTGTCAACGCGGCATATATCGACTTCAACCTGCGTCGAGCCCTTCGGGATCATGATATAGTCATTCTTGACCAAGGCTTCGTTCAGCTATGCTGGGCAAATATTCATGACGAAAACATTGAAGAAGTTAAGTCCATGCTACAAACGCTTTACGAGCCATATGCTGATCACGTTGTTTTGATTTCCTATATTCATGCGTCTGGAGAAGTCTTTGAAGCTAACCTGGCTACCAGGCCTGACCTATTGGATAAATGTAATGACCAAGTTAACTTCTTTGATGAAACCACATTTTTAGGCTTGGTTGGGGAGGCCTGTATGTCGAACCGACTTGATTTGATCAGACTCCATAATAATTATTATG
The DNA here is from genome assembly GCF_014192285.1 of Halomonas fontilapidosi. Lineage (GTDB taxonomy): Bacteria > Pseudomonadota > Gammaproteobacteria > Pseudomonadales > Halomonadaceae > Halomonas > Halomonas fontilapidosi. Next base: position 922 of record NZ_JACHXQ010000001.1, read on the forward strand.
GTAGCGCCGATGTTGGGAGGGTGTTTTCTCGGATCGAAGCGGCTTGCTGCGCCAGTCAATGAGTCTATCCAGCCATGCGTTTTTCTTATACGAATAGGTCATCCCTATGGATTTAGGTAAAGTAAATTCTCAGCCAGTGGTCGTGACAGCGATAACATCACATGTGAGTGCAGTCCTGATAAGAGGGCAGTTAAAGTATATAAAGGATAATAATTTTTTGCCAGTTTTGGTCTCGTCACCAGGTCAAAGTGTCAGAGACCTTGCTGCCGTAGAAGGGGTACAGCTCTATGAAATCCCTATGGAGCGTGAGCCCAGTCTCTTTAAGGACATTGGTTCCTTGTTTCGTTTGATCATGCTTTTCATTCGGCTACGTCCCGCTATTGTCAATGCGGGAACTCCGAAAGCCGGTTTTCTGTGCATGATAGCTTCTTTCGTTTGCCGAGTTCCTGGAAGAGTCTATACAATAAGAGGATTTCGCCATGAGTCATTATCTGGTGTTCGCTGCTGGCTGATGAAATGTTGCGAAAAGTTATCCTGCACGCTATCTAACAAAGTTGTATGCATCAGTTCGAGTGTTGCCTTGCAGGGACTAAATGAAAAAATATTGAAGGAGGAGAGCTATCAGCTGAACGGGATAGGCAGCAGCAATGGTTTGAACCTGGATAGGTTCGACCCTACGCGCACGGACTTGACTCCTGTTAATAAAATAAAAGAAAACATTGGTTTCAAGAATGACAATTTCATCATTGGTTTTGTCGGTCGAATTGTTGACAGAAAAGGGGTGGATGAACTCGTTGATGCATTCTTGAGACTAAACTCACAATATCCCCATACTCGACTTCTTCTTATTGGCCCCTATGAGGCTGAACAGAGCGTTTCGGACGTCACACTCGACAGAATAGAAAGCCACGTAAATATCACCAGGCTTGGGTTCGTAGAGGATGTCGAGAATTATTATCGCATAATGGACCTGTTTGTTCTTCCTGCCCATTGGGAAGGATTCGGAAATGTACTTATTGAAGCGGCGGCTATGGAAGTCCCTGTCATCGCATGTAATGTGAATGGAACCAAAGATGCTGTATCCGATGGCTTTAATGGCATGCTTGTGCCGCCGAAAGACGTAGATGCCCTGCACGATGCAATAAGATCTTACATCCTTGACGGTGAGCTCAGGTATGAACACGGTCGGAACGGACGCCTCTGGGCGCAAAAATTCAGTAATGTCCTCATCTGGGAAGACCTTCTCAAGTTATATCGGTCATTGTTGACCATCAAGAATGCTTGACGTATACCCCCTCATATTTTTCTGCACAGTCGTAATTAGTGATCTTAATCTCATTACACACTGATCTCCTGCCAATATGGATAATCCATCTCGATCTCTTGCAAGGACACATTGAGAGTAGATGCGCTTTTTATATGGCTGTCGTAGTTCGCTAAGTATGAGAAAAATAGTGTACGCAAGAAATAGTAGAATAATGTAACATTGTGTATGTGAGTATGTTTCGCTTTGTATTCTCAGGCGTCGTCTCAGAACTTATTATTACTTGGTGATGGCTTCACCCTGGTTATCAAAGAAGAAATTCCACGGACCATTGGGCTCGAGCGGTAGCCATTCCCGTTGACAGGCTACCGGGCCTCACTTCGATAGGGATTGAGAATCTCATGAGATACTTGCTGACAGGCGGCGCAGGCTTCATTGGATCATCAGTGATTCGGCACCTCATAGCCAATACTTCCCATCACGTTGTCAACGTAGATAAGTTAACTTATGCAGGAAACATGGAGTCTCTGCTGGAAGTATCGAATAGCTCACGCTACGCGTTTGAGCGCGTAGATATCTGTGATGCTGAAGAACTGGAAAGGGTATTCTCTACGTACAAACCTGATGTTGTCATGCACCTTGCTGCCGAGAGTCATGTCGATCGCTCAATTGATAGCCCGGCAGCTTTTGTTGAAACAAATATAATTGGTACCTATCATTTGCTTGAAGTGTCAAGACGCTACTGGCTGAAACTCAGCGCCGCGAAGAGAGGGACCTTTAGATTTTTACATGTTTCTACGGATGAAGTGTTCGGTGATCTCGGTCAAGCCAGGGAGCGGTTTACAGAAACAAGCCGATATGCGCCAAGTTCACCGTATTCTGCCAGTAAGGCGAGCGCAGATCATCTGGTTCGTGCTTGGCAACGGACTTATGGTTTGCCGACTCTCATCACAAACTGCTCGAACAACTATGGCCCTTATCATTACCCTGAGAAGATGATTCCATTGATGATATTGAATGCCCTGGAGTGCAAGCCGCTACCCGTATATGGACAAGGCCTGCAAGTGCGTGACTGGCTCTATGTGGAAGATCATGCTCGTGCACTTTGCACAGTGATGGAAAAGGGGAAACCTGGAGAAACCTATAATATTGGTGGAAATAATGAAAAAAGGAATATTCAAGTTGTCGAGGAAATTTGCGACTTACTGGACCTGATACATCCAGCCTCCCGACCATACCGTAGTCTGATCGAATATGTTGATGACCGGCCTGGGCATGATTATCGCTACGCCATTGATCCAGGAAAGTGCCATTCAGAATTGGGCTGGTCACCTAGCGAAACATTTGAATCAGGATTAAGGAAGACTGTTGCGTGGTATCTTGACAACCTTGAATGGTGCCGGCGAGTACAAGAAGGAAAATATCAAAGGAATCGACTTGGAATTTCAGGGGCGGAGGTAGCATGAGCATGAAAGGTATCATTCTAGCAGGAGGTTCCGGTACACGACTCTATCCCATAACGATGGGCATTTCTAAACAATTACTCCCCATCTATGATAAACCAATGATCTATTATCCATTGTCCGTGTTAATGCTGGCTGGTATTCAGGATATCTTGATTATTACCACGCCCGACGAACAGTATTGTTTCCAGAGGCTTCTGGGAGATGGCAAACAATTTGGGCTTAATCTTTCCTATGCTATTCAACCTAGCCCTGATGGTCTGGCCCAAGCGTTCATTATCGGCGAGCATTTTATTGGAGATGATAGAGTCTGCCTTGTGCTGGGGGATAATATATTTTATGGGCAAGGATTTTCGCCCTTACTCAGAGAAACAGCTAGCCGTACTGAGGGAGCCACTGTGTTTGGATATCTTGTAAAGGATCCAGAGCGCTTTGGTGTCGTAGAATTCGATGAAAATAGACGCGTTATATCCATTGAAGAAAAGCCGGAAAATCCTAAATCACGCTTTGCGGTTACAGGTTTATATTTTTACGATAATGATGTGGTTGAGCTTGCCAAGCTTGTAAAGCCTTCAGGTCGGGGAGAGCTGGAAATTACATCTATTAACCAGAGCTATCTCTCTAAAAAAAGCTTGAAGGTTGAGGTGCTAGGTCGTGGTTTTGCATGGTTGGATACGGGAACGCATGAGAGCTTACTTGAAGCCTCCCAGTTTGTTGAAACAATTGAAAAGCGACAGGGATACAAGGTTGCATGCCTTGAAGAAATTGCTTTTAACAATGGTTGGTTGACGGTCAATGATCTTACCAAAGCCGGTAGTTCCCTTTCAAAGAACGGTTATGGTCAGTATCTTCTGGATATAGTGAGTGAGCTATGATTCCTGTCGTCCGCCCTTACCTCCCTGACCGAAGAAAGCTTGACTCATATATTGATAAAATATACCAAAGTAAACAATTGACAAATAATGGAGGGCTGGTCAAGGAGTTGACCTCAAGGCTGGAAGAATATCTCGGTGTAAAACATCTGCTTTTGGTCAACAACGGTACTCTAGCACTCCAGGTTGCCTATACAACCTTCGGCCTAGGAGTGGAAAAATGTATAGATGAAGCCATAACCACTCCGTTTACCTTTATTGCTACAGCGAGTTCATTGAAATGGCAAGGGATCAACCCCGTATTTACAGATATCAATCGGGACACTTGGTGCCTGGATCCAGAGTGTGTAAAAAAGGGTATCACTGACAGGACCCGCCTAGTAGTTCCCGTACACGTTTTTGGAAACGGTTGTGAAGTTGAGGAGCTGGAGAAGATTGCCCAACAGTATGGTGTCAAGGTTATTTACGATGCAGCACATGCGTTTGGTGTAAAATATAATGACAAAAGTTTACTCGCTTACGGTGATGCATCCGCTGTGAGTTTCCATGCGACTAAGCTGTTTCATACGATAGAAGGTGGTGCCATTATCTTCAAAAACCCCGAAGACCATGATTACGCTTCAGAGATAATCAATTTCGGCATGACAAAAGATTCGAATATAGAGTCTCTCGGCATTAACTGCAAAATGAATGAATTCCAGGCTGCCATGGGCCTCTGCGTTCTTGAGGATATTGATAACATAATCGCCATCCGTGAAGAAATATTTTACCGATACAAGAAGGTGTTGACTGACTGGGTTGGATTTCAGGTTCTAAATGACAAGATTACAATAAACTACTCATATTTTCCTATATTGTTATCTAGCGAGTCTGAGGTGGTAAGGGTACGAGATGCCCTAGAGTCTAATGGTATCTTTCCAAGAAGATATTTCCACCCCTCCTTGGATACGCTGAATCTTCCTGGGTTTGATAATAGTCATTGCGACGTGTCAAGAATGGTTTCTCGGCGTGTGCTATGCTTACCCATTTTCTTTGGGTTAAGTGTCAACCAGGTAGACTCCATTTGTTCAATCATTAAGTCGGCCTTGTCAAGGACGCCTGTGATTGACCAACCATGTTTTTAATATCGAATGATCAATATGGTGTGCTTAAAATACGACGAACTGGCCGGCCCTAAAGAACTATTCCATAGCTATTATAAATCGACCGGTGCATATTCTGGTTCTACATCCTTCTGAGAAAATGCAAAAATACCTAAGCGCGGGGGAACCATGAAAAATTCAGTGAACCAACACTATGCAGAGATAGACCTCGGGCGGCTATTCGGGCTGTTGATGGATCACAAGTGGCTAATCCTTTTTATAACTTTCTTGTTTTTTGTTTTCGGAGCAATTTATGCGACTCTCGCAACACCTATCTATAGAGGTGATGCACTCGTTCAGGTTGAACGTCGTGCCAGTGTAAATCCGCTTGAACAAATGTCTGCAGTCGCTCGCGGTGATGAGCGCGAGAGCAGCACTGCTGCTGAGGTCCAGATACTTAAGTCACGCATGGTGCTGGGTCGCGTTGTAGATCGCCTTGGGCTAGATACAGAAGTTTTACCCAAATCTCTGCCAATTATTGGTAGTTATGTCCAGCGGATGGATATACCCAGACCATCGTTTGCCAACAATGACTTTGTGCTTGCAGGCTCACTCCCTGACTTTTTGCAGAAATATGCCCACTTGCCGGACTCTTTGCAAGAACATATTCGTCTTCCAAGCTTCCTCCAGACTCAATCTTTAGTTTGGGGAGGTGAGGAACTCGAGCTTGGTCGCCTCGAAGTGGCTGATTATCTTCGCGGTACCCCGATCATCCTTACTACTGCTGAAGACGGGCACTATTCCCTGAGCCTTGGCGGAAAGACACCTAGAGACGTTGGCGAAAGTCAGGTTGGTGAAATTGCCAATTTCTTAGATGGTGATATTAAACTGCGGATTGCCTCCCTGGATGCTCCTGTGGGTGCCCAATTTACACTCTTTAGGCACTCTCGCGCCTTGGCTATACGAAATCTGGCTAACCGCTTTGATGTGGCGGAAGTAGGCGGATCACGTGACGCGAGCACCGGTATGCTCAAGCTTATGCTCACCGGTGTAGATCGAGAAGAGATTCAACGCTCGCTGAATGCAGTGGCAGAAACCTTTCTCAATCAGAATGTTCAACGTCAGTCTGCCGAAGTCGACGAAAGTCTAGCATTCCTGGAAGAGCAGGCACCTGCTCTTAGAACACAACTTCGTTCTGCCGAGGATAGCCTTAATGAATACCGCTCGAACCAGCATAGTGTCGACTTGACCTCTGAAGCACAGGCAGCTATTGAACAGTTTATCCAACTTGATAGTCAGTTAAATGAATTGGAGTTCAAAGAAGCCGATTTGGCTCAAAGGTTCACGAAAAACCATCCTGCCTATCAGTCTTTGCTTCGTCAGAAGCGACATCTGGAGTCTGAAAGAGCAGAGCTTAATGACAGAGTTGACGATCTTCCAGAAGCACAACAGGAAGTAGTCCGCCGTACCCGAGATGTAGAAGTCACTCAAGCTATCTATGTCAATGTACTTAATCGTATGCAGGAGTTACAAGTCGCCCGTGCTGGTACTATAGGCAATGTGCGTATCATCGATCACGCCCAAGTAGACGCTAGGCCAATAGAGCCCAAGAAGCCCAGGGTCGTGATGCTGTCGACTATGTTAGGTGGCATGTTGGCAGTTAGTCTAGTTCTGGTTCGTGGAGTTTTGAATCGTGGGATTGAACTTCCCGAGCAGCTTGAGGAAGCTGAGTTACCTGTCTACGCAACCGTGCCTTTTTCTAACGAACAAAAAAAGCTTGTCAAAAAGGTCAAGCATCGTCGAGATCGACATGCTTTTGATGTGATGGAAGACTTACTGGCCGAGCGTGTACCTACCGACATTGCGGTAGAGTCACTGCGTAGTCTTCGGACCAGCTTACACTTCGCTATGCTCGAAAAGAAAGATAATCGATTGGTGATCACCAGCCCAACTCCGAATATCGGAAAGAGCTTCATTTCTGCCAATCTGGCTGCCATTTGTGCGCAGGCTGGCCAACGAGTACTGCTAGTTGATGCTGATATGAGGCGAGGGCACCTTCATCATCTATTCAATGATCGCAGCCATGGTGGGTTGTCCGAACTGTTAGTTGGCGATTCCCACTCTCATGATATTATTCGTCACAGTGGAATTGAAGGCCTAGACTATATTTCCCGTGGCCGAGTTCCACCCAATCCCTCTGAGCTACTTATGACATCATCATTTAGTCATTTTTGTGATGAGGTTTCTGAGCTATACGACCTGGTTATTTTTGATACGCCGCCAGTTCTTGCAGTTACGGATTCTTCCGTCATAGGAGCACTGTGTGGTACTTCCCTGCTCGTGGTACGCTTCCAGGTAAACCCAGTTAGGGAGGTCCTGCTGGCTGTGAAACAGCTCGAAAAATCTGGCGTTAAAGTTAGCGGTGCCATTCTCAACGCAATTGAGCGGAAAGCTGCTAATCGTTATGGTTATAGCTATGGTTATAATTATAAGTACAAGTAAAGAAAAGTCACAAAACGTACACTGATCGCCAAACTCCAAGGATTTTTGTCATGCTCCCAAATCTCAAGGATCTTTACTGCCTGCTAACAAGTGGACAGCGGAAGAGACTGATAGGCCTGCAGTTGCTTGTTGTATTAATGGCCTTTGCTGAAGTGGCTGGTGTGGTCGCAATTGGTCCCTTCATGGCCATAGTCGGTGATATGAGTCAACTGGAGGGTGAGGGAGTTATCGCTCGGTTTTATGCATTGTCAGGTTTTCAAGACCCTTCGGATTTTGTTTTCTGGTTTGGGGTGTCTGTCCTTTTCATTCTTATCATGGCTTCTTGCCTGTCGATGTTTACGGTCTGGAAGTTGTCGATGTACGGTCAGCAAATTGGAGCAGAGCTCAGCACTAGACTCTATCGACACTTTATGCAGCAACCATGGCTTTTTCATGCCGGAGGCAGCAGTGCACAGTTGACGAACAAGATATCTCAGGAGTGTGCCAGGATAACAGACAAGATCATTGCTCCAATAATGAAGATGAATGCCAAGGTTGTCATGGTTCTATTCATGTCATTGGCAATTCTGATATATAATCCTTTGGTAGCTGCAACCGGTGTTATCGTTTTCGTCTTGGTGTACTTAACCCTGTATAGAACTGTGCGGCGCAAGCTGGTATCAAACGGAAAGGCAATTTCCCAAACGCAACGTGAACGTTTCAAGCTAATGGCAGAAGGGTTTGGCGGTATCAAGGATGTATTGCTGCTTGGTCGACAGTCGGTTTTTAATTCCCGTTTTGAAAAGTCTAGTCGTTCTTTAGGACGTGCTAGAGGCACTACAAAAGCATTGTCTGAGGTGCCTCGCTATGCCATGGAGATGGTGGCCTTTGGCTCAGTGATATTTCTTGTTCTTTATTTGTTATCTGCACATAGAGGAAACCTGGGAGATATACTGCCAGTGCTGTCTGTTTTCGCTTTAGCGGGACTCAAGCTGCTACCTGCCTTTCAACAGATCTATACCAGTGTCGCTACCATTAGAGGCAACCTGGCAGCCTTTGACAGTATTCGCGAAGACCTTTTCAATAGTCGCCACTCTCAAGACGATGATGGGCTGAAAGAAACGCCTAGAGTCCATGTGGACCTTCATGGTGAGATTGAACTACGCGATATTGTTTTCCATTATCCCGGTAAGTCCGAGGCTGCACTTGATAAGCTATCATTGATTGTTCCGGTAAACAAAGTGATCGGTTTGGTTGGTGCCTCTGGGTCAGGGAAGTCAACAGCAATAGATATTATTCTTGGTTTGATTGAGCCGGATAGTGGTGATTTGCTGATCGATGGCGAGGCACTCACTGAGTCATTGTTACACCCTTGGCAAAACAGTCTTGGCTTCGTTTCCCAGTCAATCTTCCTTGCAGATGCCAGTATTCGTGAAAATATAGCATTTGGATTGCCAGATGAAGAAATCGATGATCAACGCGTATTGCGAGCAGCAAGAATGGCTCGCCTTGATGAGCTTTTATGTGAACTTCCGGAGGGAGTGGAAACACGTGTGGGTGAGCGTGGCATTCAGCTATCTGGCGGTCAACGTCAGCGTATCGGCATTGCCAGGGCGCTTTATGATGACGCTAATATCTTGATACTTGATGAGGCTACCAGTGCCTTGGATGGCATTACCGAAAAGCAGGTCATGGATGCTATTCATGATTTTTCAGGCAATAAGACCATCATTATGATTGCTCACCGCCTGGCTACGGTACGGAAGTGTGATTGCATTTACCTCATCGACAAGGGACGTGTCATCGATTTTGGCGTATATGATGACCTTGTTGATCGTAATACAATCTTTCAACGCATGGCAACTCATGCCTGATCTCCTGGCTTAAAAAGGGTATTGGTATCTTACACTATTTCTATCCGCTTTTTCCTGGAGGTTGAGATGTATGTTAAGCGGTTCCTAGATTTCGTGATTGCATTTTTTTGGCTCGTTCTATTGAGTCCACTGCTTCTTCTGGCTTCTATTGTTGTGTATTTAAATTTCGGGTTTCCAGTCTTATTTCGTCAACAAAGGCCTGGGCTGCATGGACAGCCTTTCGTGATGCTCAAGTTTCGCAGTATGCGTAATGATATCGATGCGGAAGGCAACTTGTTGGCAAATGAGTTGCGGATGACACGCTTCAGTCAATGGTTGCGATCAACCAGTCTGGATGAGTTACCTACTCTGTGGAACGTTCTCAAGGGCGACATGAGCCTGGTCGGGCCGCGTCCCCTTTTGATGGAGTACTTACCACTCTATACCCATCGGCAGGGCCGTCGCCATGAGGTAAAGCCTGGAGTGACTGGCTGGGCACAGGTCAACGGACGCAACGCCATTACTTGGGAAGAAAAATTCGAGCTAGACCTTTGGTACGTAGAGCATCACACCCTATGGCTCGACTTCCGTATTCTCTTTTTGACCTTGCTCAAGGTCCTGCGACGCGATGGCATTACCCATGCAGGGGACGTCTCCATGCCTCGCTTCCGTGGGGAGTCCCATGAGTAGTCCAGCGCGAAGACTTGCCATTCTGGGGGCGAGCGGACATGGCAAGGTTCTGGCTGACATCGCCTTGCTGAATGGTTGGGAGGAGGTCTGGTTCTACGATGACGCTTACCCTGCTTGTAGCGTCGTTGAGCACTGGCCGGTGGTAGGCACCTCGGAGACTTTACTCGCGCATGTCGATTGTTTTGCAGGCGTCATAGTTGCGATCGGAGATAATCGTGTTCGCAACGATCATCTGGCATCTTTGCATGAGCATGGTGTTAACCTGGTGACCCTTATTCATTCACGAGCCATCGTCAGTCCTTTTGCCACTCTAGCGCCTGGCTGTGTGGTGTGTGCCGGTGCGGTGCTCAACCCTTTCGCCTTTGTCGGCCCTGGATGCATCATCAATACGGCTGCGACGGTTGATCATGATTGCCGACTCTTTAACTGTGTCCATGTGTCTCCCGGCGCGAATATCTCCGGGGAAGTGACCATCGGCCGCTTCACCTGGGTCGGTGTTGGGGCCTCTGTTCGCCAGAGAATTAGCGTTGGCGAAAATGTGATAATAGGTGCTGGCGCCGCAGTGATTTCCGACGTGCCTGATGACGTCACTGTTGTGGGTGTACCGGCGCGTCCGGTGCACTCATCAACCTGATTGCTTAACTTCAAGAGGTCGACCATGCTGGATGGACCCTTTTCTCCCTGGCCTTGCTATTCCGAGGAAGAGGCCGAGGCGGTGCGAACTGTCTTGCTCTCCAATCGTGTGAACTACTGGACCGGTCAGCATGGCCGTCTTTTTGAAGCTGAGTTTGCTGATTATGTTGGTGTCAGCCACGCCATTAGCGTCGCGAATGGCACTCTTGCCCTGGAATTGGCCCTTCGTGGTCTAGGTATCGGTAGCTGTCTGGGAAGGCGAGATGAAGTCATTGTGCCCCCTCGTACCTTCCTTGCCTCCGCTTCGAGCATTGTCGCCACAGGCGGGGTACCTGTTTTTGCTGACGTTGATGAAGATTCCCAGAATATCACTGCGGCGAACGTAGCAGCGGCCATCACTCCCTACACCCGAGCTATCATCGCAGTTCATCTTGCCGGCTGGCCATGTGAGATGGACGAGCTGCTCGCACTGTCCGATCGGCTTGGACTGTACCTGATAGAGGACTGCGCCCAGGCCCATGGGGCCACCTGGCAGGGGCAGAGCGTTGGCAGCCTGGGCCATGTGGGGTGTTGGTCCTTCTGCCAGGACAAGATTATGAGTACTGGTGGGGAAGGTGGCATGGTAACCACCCGTGATGAAGAGCTGTGGCGGCGAATGTGGGCCTACAAGGATCACGGCAAGAGCTTGGCTGCCGTCTATGAGCGTGAGCACCCTCCTGGGTTTCGCTGGTTGCACGAAAGCTTTGGAAGCAACTTTCGGTTGACCGAGCCACAGGCGGTGATCGGTCGTCTGCAACTCAAGCGTTTGCCAGCCTGGAAGCAGGCACGCCGGTTTAACGCCGAGCAGATCTGGTCGGCTGCCAGCAATTGTCCGGGCTTGCGTGTGCCCGTAGTTCCGCCTCATATCGAACATGCTGCCTACAAGGCTTACGTCTTTGTGGAACCCAATAGTCTTCGTGAAGGATGGAGTCGCGACCGGATCATTGCCGAAATCATGTCAGCCGGTGTGCCATGTCTGTCCGGTTCCTGTTCCGAGATATACCTCGAGAAAGCCTTTCAATCCATTGGATGGGCTCCCAAACGGCCCTTGCCAGTGGCCAGGCGTCTGGGCAATACGTCACTTATGTTCCTCTGTCATCCCACTCTTACCGATTCTGAGGTCGAGTTGACGTGCAAGGTCTTAAAAAAGGTGATGCGACATGCTGTGAAATGAGTACTCTGCATGCTTTTCGGCATCCAGTCGTGTCACTGTTCTGAAGAAAGGGATGCGGTTCCACCGCAGAAGCGTTTTGGGCAGTCACCAGCACGTCTTTTCGTGGCCTTTGATAGTGCATGATTGCTAATTTTATTTTATATCACCTGCATAAATTTAATGGACTATGATCGCTTCAAGGTTGATTTCGTTGGCCGGTGGTGTTCTTCTGTTCGCCTTTTTGGCGCTATTGATTTCCGTACCATGGGGCTACGCTGTCTTACCTTTATTTATGCTTGTCTCAGTGTTGGTAAGCCTGCCAATGGTATTCAGGGATCTATTGAACAGAGCAAGAAGCTACCTGGGAATTCGTGATTTTATATTTTGCTTTCCTTTAATACTATATTCATTAATATGGTCATGGGATGTCTGGGCTTCTTCAGAAACGCCGATCGATAGCGAGTACGGTGCCATGTCGCTTTGGCCGGCTATGTCCACCGTCGTATTGGTATGGTTTCGCCTCTTTCCCCCTTCTCCTTCATTTTGGTGGGCCGGTATTTTTACAGGCGCCTCTCTCGCAGGGTGCATTGCCCTATTTCAGCGATGGGTGATGATGCATGATCGAGTCGGAAACGGAATGAATGCAATCCCGTTCGGCAACCTTGCACTGTTACTTGGATGTCTGTCGCTTATAGCATACGTCTGGCGGTTATCGCAGGGGAGGTGCGGACGTGGAAAGGGGGTGTTTTTGCTTGCCGCTGCCGCCGGGGGCATTGTAGCCTCATTGCTTTCGGGGACACGTGGTGGTTGGGTGATACTACCTCTATTATCATTCTTTATCTGGGTTATCTGGCGCAGCATGCATGATCACCAAGTGCAACTGTCCCGACGTTTCGACTGGGATGTTGTAGTATTGGTCTCGCTGATTCTCGTCGTCATGATGGCTCTGGGTTCAGCTGGGCCTCGCATTGCCACGGCTTTTGATGAGATGCATGCATACTGGTCACAAGACTTCCGCGGCGGCTCCATAGGTCTTCGCCTGGAGATGTGGAAAGGAGGCGTGATACTTTTCAGTGAACGCCCGCTGACGGGATGGGGCGAGGGAGGCCTTCAGTCTGCCCTTGACACTCTGGTGAGTCAGGGGCTGCTGTATCCAGGTGTCAGCGTATTCACTCAGTTGCATAGCGACATGATTGATACCGCAGCACGACGCGGGTTGGTGGGGCTTGTATCGTTGCTGGGGCTATATGGGGTGCCACTCACGCTGTTCTGGCGATGTCGGCGTGATCCCGACCCTCGTGTGCGCTTGCTGGCGATCGCCGGGGTGATGATTGTGACCTCGTTCATGATCTTTGGGTTTTCGCAGTCCATGCTGCGGGATGTCCGTGGACTCAGCGGCTATCTCGGTCTCTGCGTGGGATGTTGGGCGGTACTGAGATCCATTGAGTCATCGAATCGTTTTGCGTGCCCTCCGGGCGAGAGGTGCGTAAATGCAAGGGCTCTGGTCCGGTAGCGCATTCATTGCCTGCGATGAGATGATTTTTGGATTTGCGTGTCTGTTGACCTGAACACGTTAGACGGGATGGCTTGATGATCGATTCGATACAGCGCTTCTTCAGCGACATCCTGGTGGCGGACGACAGCAGCGATACCGCGGCGCCCAGCCTTGAGCTGGCCACGGCGGCGCTGCTTTTCGAAGTGGCGCGTGCCGACTACCATCTCGACGACAGTGAAGTGGCATTGCTGCGCGAGCTGTTGCAACGGCGTTTCGACCTGGCAGACGCCGACCTCGACGAACTGATGCGCCTGGCGTGGGAAGAGGCCGAGTCGGCCGTGGATCACTACCGGTTCGTCAGCTTGGTCAAGGAGCACTTCGATTATGGCCAGCGTTGCGAACTGGTGCGGATGATTTGGGCGCTTTCGCTGGCCGACAGTGAACAGCATCACCTCGAGGAGCACCGCATCCGCCGCCTGGCGGAGCTGTTGCACGTCAGCCATTCGGACTTCATTCGGGCCAAGTTGAAGGTGCTGGACGCCGAGTCCGACTGATGCCGCGGCGCGACTTTCCCTTGACGGATAGAAAGTGCATGCTCGTCGTCTTCAGTAGCCTGAACAGCAGACAAGGAGTCAGACATGGCGCGTGAGATCGTGGTGATGGGGGCCGGAATGGTCGGTGTATCGGTGGCCTGGCACCTGGCGCGGCGTGGGCATTCGGTGACCCTGGTCGATCGGCGCGAGCCGGGACGCGAGACCTCCTTCGGCAATGCCGGGATCATCCAGCGCGAGGCGGTGCAGCCTTATCCCTTCCCACGAGACCTCGCCACCATGTTGCGCGTGCTGCCCAACCGACAGGTGGATATCCGCTATCGTCCCGGGGGGATGCTGCAGTCTGCCGGGCCGCTGCTTCAGTACTGGCAGAATTCCGCACCCAAGCGCTATGCGCGCATCGTGCCCGAGTATGCCTCGCTGATCTGCCTGTCGCTGGACGCCCATGCGCCGATGGTCGAGGCGGCCGGTGCCGACGCCCTGGTGCGCCGTGACGGCTGGCTGGAGCTCTATCGCAGTCAGGAGGCCATGACGGCGCGCCTGCGCGACGTTGAAGAGAATGCCAAGCGCTTCGGAGTGCGCTACCGCGCGCTGGATGCCGACCAGTTGGCCGCGATGGAGCCTGAACTGAGCGGCAACCTGGCTGGTGCGATCCACTGGGAGCAGCCCTGGACGGTGGCCGACCCCGGCGGCCTGGTGCAGGCCTATGCGCGGAGCTTCGAGGCGCAGGGCGGGCGCGTATGGCAGACGGAGGTGACGGACGTTTCGCGCCAGGGCAACGGGTGGCGGGTCGCCACCGAGCAGGGCACGCTCGAGGCCGAGCAGGTCGTGATGGCCATGGGGCCCTGGTCGCGCGACTGGTTCTCGCGCCTGGGGCTGGAGATCCCGCTGTTCGTCAAGCGCGGCTATCACATGCATTACGGCACGAGGGACTCGGCGACGCTCAACCACTGGGTGATGGATGCCGAGGTCGGCTACCTGCTGGCGCCCATGCAGGCAGGCGTTCGCCTGACCACCGGCGCCGAGCTCGAGCGCCTCGAGGCGCCACCGCACCTGCAACAGTTGGCTGCCGCCGAGCGCGTGGCGAAGCAGCTGTTCCCGCTGGGCGAGCGGCTGGATGACAAGCCCTGGAAGGGGGCGCGTCCCTGCACGCCGGACATGAAGCCGGTGATCGGTCCGGCGCCGAAACAGGATGGGCTCTGGCTGGCGCTTGGCCATGGGCATCAGGGCTTTACGCTGGGGCCGGCGACCGGGCGTCTGCTGGCGCAGATGATGGAGGGGGAGACGCCCGAGATCGACATGGCGCCATTTCGGGCCGATCGGTTCTGACGGGAGGAACCGTCGCGCTACAAGCAAGGCTTCTGCGTGGCGAGATCAGCCCTGAGTTATTGCCTGGCCTTACGCTTCTGCTGGGCCAGGTGCATCAGCAGCTTGGTCACCAGGGTGAAGACGAATACCAGCCAGCCGGCGGTGGCCAGCACATTGAACAGCAGCATTTTCTGCTCGCCGTTCATCGGGGTGATGAGATGTTCGATGACCATGGCCAGCAGGAAGGCCAGGACCAAGGGAAGGGCGAGGATATGCATCCACATCTCGGTGCGCCGCTTGCGAACGTGATAGCGGCCGAGTAGCACGCGGATAGGGCGGTGTACGAAGCTGATCAGGATCAGGCTACCCACCATCAACAGGGCGGCAAGGCTGGGTTCGACGCTGCCAAGGTGCGCGGAGATGCTCACTGACCAGTAGAGCACCAGCCACATCAAGCCGGCCAGGATAGCAACGGTATCGGCATAGTGTCTTACCTTGGGCATCGTGTCCTCATGGATGGCCGGGCCTTGTTGGCGCTGCAAACGCTGGCGCCATGATACGGCATTCCGCGCCGATTGAAGAGTCGCCGTGGCTGATGCGCTTGGGTGGCCTCGGGGTTGCGGCGCGGTTGCGATATACTGGTGCCACGCTTCCGACGACGATCTCGATGCTTTCGACACAGGACCTGCCGTGAACTCTATCACCCTGACCCGCCCGGACGACTGGCACCTGCACCTGCGCGACGGCGACGCCATGGCGGCCGTGGTAACCGCCAGCGCGCGCCAGATGGGGCGCGCCATCATCATGCCCAACCTCACGCCGCCGGTGACCACCACCGAGCGTGCGTTGGCCTATCGCGAGCGGATTCTCGCCGCGCTGCCCACCGGGGCCGCCTTCGAGCCGCTGATGACGCTCTACCTGACCGACAACACACCGGTTGATGAGATCGAGCGGGCCCATGCCAGCGGCCTGATTCAGGCGGTGAAGCTCTATCCTGCAGGGGCGACTACCAACTCGGCCTCTGGCGTCACCGATCTCACCCTGTGCGATTCGGCCATCGGCGCCATGGCGCGGCTGGGCATCCCGCTGCTGGTGCATGGCGAGGTGACCGATGCCGATATCGATATCTTCGACCGCGAGGCGGTGTTCATCGAGCGGGTCATGAAGCCCCTGCTCGAGCGCCATCCGGACCTGAAGGTGGTCTTCGAGCACATCACCACGGCCGATGCCGCTGAGTTCGTGACGGCAGCCCCGGCTAATGTCGCCGCGACCATCACCGTTCACCACCTGCTGTTCAACCGCAACCACATGCTGGTGGGCGGCATTCGCCCCCACTATTACTGCCTGCCGATTCTCAAGCGCGAGCGCCATCGCCAGGCCCTGATGGCCGCCGCGACCTCGGGCAGCCCGAAATTCTTCCTGGGTACCGACAGCGCGCCGCATGCCCGCGGCGACAAGGAGAGCGCCTGCGGCTGCGCGGGGGCCTTCACCGCACCTGCCGCGCTCGAGCTCTATGCCACTGCCTTCGAGCAGGCCGGGGCCCTGGAGCGTCTGGAGGGCTTCGCCAGCCACTTCGGCCCCGACTTCTACGGCCTGGCGCGTAATACCGATACCGTCACGCTGGTCCGCCAGCCGTGGCAGTTGCCCGAGACGCTGCCCTATGCCGAGGGCCAGCGCATTGTGCCCCTGGCCGCCGGCGAGACGCTGGAATGGAAACTGCAGGACTGATGCCCGTCACCGGTGATCGCGACAGGTAGTCGCGAAAGTGGCAAGCGGCCGCCCCTCGGGGCGGCCGCTGTTGTTCCGGGCACGGGCTCAATCGTCGAGGAGCTGGCGGTCGAGAAAGGCGATACCGGCCTCGATGGCGTGGCCGCGGGTCAGGAAGCTGGTGAAGTGGCCGCGGAAATGCTGCAGGTAGAGCTCGCTCTCCACGCCCTGAGCGAGTAGCTCGGCGTAGAAGTCAGTGGCATGGTCCACCGGCACCAGGCCGTCCCAGCGGCCATGAAAGAGGAAGTGGGGCGGCGTATCGGCGTCGACGTGATAGATCGGCGAGGCCAGCCGATACTGTGTGGGCTGCTCGGCCCGAGTGCCGCCGATGAACTCCACCACCAGCCGTCCGTCATCGAACTTGAAGAGGTCGCTCGGCAGGCCGCCGCCCAGCACGGCGGCCAGCCGGGCGTGCTTGCCACCGTAGGGCTCGGCGAGGGCCGCGACATTGCCCGACACGCCGAGCAGGCTGACCAGGTGGGCGCCGCTGGAGTAGCCAACGCCGACGATATGGTCGGTGTCGATGCGCCATACATTGGCCCGGCTATGGATCCAGGCCATGGCCTGCTGCAGGTCGTGGAGCTGGGCGGGGAAGCGGTGTTGCGGGGCGAAGCGATAGGCGACATTGACCGTCACGTAGCCGCGCTCGGCGAGTCGCTCGGCGATCTCTTCCATGTCGTCTGGGCTGCGACGTTGCCAGCCGCCGCCGTGCACCAGCAGCGCCGCCGGGCGCAAGCGGCCCTCCGGTGTGTCGGGAAGCAGGACGCGTGCCTCCAGCGCCTCTGGCCAGTCGTCGGGAGTATACGGCGACGGCGCCAGGCGCTGGACGTCATAGTGGGCTTGCGCTTCCCTCGCCTCGGGGGTTGTGACCTCGCCGTTGCGGTCGAGGTGGGTGGCACAGCCGGCCAGCAGCAGGGGCACGCTCAGTGCCAGTCCTCGATATCCGCGCGCGGTTTTGCCCATGCCCTCAGCCTCCGACGCTGTCGGCCTGTCGCGAGGTATGGCCCAGGCGGTCGACCATGGCCATGACCATGCGCGTGGAGTGGTCGGCTGCCTTCTCCAGGAACTCCGTGAAGGAAAGGTGGTTGTCGCCGCCGCCGGCGATGTCGGAGAGTGCACGGATCACCACGAAAGGGCAGCCGTAGTGGTGACAGGTCTGGGCGATTGCCGCGGCTTCCATTTCCGCGGCGAGCATGGTGGGAAAGCGTGACCGGGTCGTCGCCACCAGTTCGGGGCAGGCCATGAAGACATCGCCGGTGGCGATCAGCCCCTCGACGACGTTGACTTCACCTAGCTGCTCGATGCACTCGCGGGCCATGCGGATCAGTCGTGCATCGGCCTGGTAGGCGGCGGGCATGTTGGGCACCTGCCCGTGCTCGTAGCCGAATACCACGGCATCCACGTCGTGGTGGCGCACCTCGCTTGAGACGACGATATCGCCGATCGCCAGGCCCTCGCCGAAGCCGCCGGCTGAGCCGGTGTTGATGATCGCCTCGGGATGGTAGACGTCCAGCAGTAGGGTGGTGCCGATGGCGGCATTCACCTTGCCAATGCCGGATTGGAGGATCACCACGTCCACGCCACGCAGCTTGCCCAGGTGGAAGGTGCAGCCCACGTGTTCGCGGGTGCGTCGGCCCTCGAGCTGGGCGGCGAGGGCCGCGACCTCCTGAGGCATGGCGCCGATGATGCCGATGCGTTTCATGCGAAGACCTGGCTCCACTCGCCGCGCTTGGCCAGGACGTCACGGGCGATCTGCTGCGCGCCTTCCAGGCTGTGGCTGGCGGCCCAGCCGCACTGCATCTCGTTGCAGGCCGGGACCTCGTCGGCGACCAAGACGTCCTTGAGCGTGGCCTCGAGCAGCTCGAGCACGCCGTCATAGTCGTCGTGGTTGATCATGGCTACGTAGAAGCCGGTCTGGCAGCCCATAGGGCTGATGTCGACCACCTTGTCGGAATGGTTGCGCGAGAGCTCGGCCATCAGGTGTTCCAGGGAGTGCAGCGCGGGCATCTCCATGTGGTCCTGGTTGGGCTGGCAGATACGCATGTCGTACTTGTAGATGGTGTCGCCGTGCTCGCCGGTCTTGATGTCGGCAAGGCGGACGTAGGGAGCCTTCACCTTGGTGTGGTCGAGGTTGAAGCTTTCGACGTTCATTGGCTTGTCGGTCATCGGGACGACCTCGCGAGTCTGGCAAAATGAGCGCATTATTCTAGCCGAGTTAGACCAAAGGTGCACGGGCGGCGGCCCGGGGTCAGACCCCAACGTCTACCCCTACGTCTGATTATGCTGTGGCGTCATGCATATCGGCGGCCTGCAGGGTGTTCTCGAGCAGGGTGGCAACGGTCATCGGGCCGACGCCGCCGGGGACGGGCGTGATCCAGCTGGCCCGCTCGGCGGCGGCGGTGAAGTCGATGTCGCCGATCAGGCGGCCATCTTCCTGGCGGTTGATCCCCACGTCGATGACGATGGCGCCGGGCTTGATCCACTCGCCCTTGACCAGACCGGGCAGGCCGACGGCCACCACCAGCAGGTCGGCGCGGCGCACGTGCTCTTCCAGGTGCTGGGTAAAGCGATGGCAGACGGTGGTGGTGCAGCCGGCGAGCATCAGCTCCAGCGACATCGGGCGACCGACAATGTTGGAGGCACCGACCACGGTGGCGTCCAGGCCGCGGACCTCGAGACCACTCGCCTCGAGCAGGGTCATCACCCCCTTGGGCGTGCAGGGGCGCAGCAGCGGCAGGCGCTGGGCCAGGCGGCCGAGGTTGTAGGGGTGAAAGCCGTCGACATCCTTGTGCGGCAGGATGCGCTCGAGGATCGGGCGGGCGTCGAGGTGCTCGGGCAGTGGCAGCTGCACCAGGATGCCGTCGATGCGCGGGTCGTCGTTGAGCTGGTCGACCAGGGTCTCGAGCTCGTCCTGGCTTGTGTCTGCCGGCAGCGGGTACTTGAACGAGTGGATGCCGGCCTCCTCACAGGCGCGATGCTTGTTGCGCACATAGACGGCGGAGGCGGCGTCCTCGCCCACCAGCACCACCGCCAGGCCGGGAATCCGCCTTCCGGCCTCGCGGCGTGCCTGCACCTGGCGAGCGACCTGCTGGCGGACTCGAGCGGCAATGGCCTTGCCATCGATCAGTTGGGCGGTCATCGAACTTCCCTCTGCTGTGTGGTGGGTGGGCTGGGTGGATAGGCGCTGCGTGGGGCGAAGGATTTTCGCATGCCGGGGCACGAAGGCAAAGCCGCCGGTCAGGCGTGGCGGTATCTCCCTGCGCTTGCCCCGTCATACTGGCCTGTGTCGTTCACGATCGTCATGGCGCCGCGACGCGGTTCTCGCTTGACCTGCGGGGAAAGTTCCGTAGAATACGCATCGCTTGACGAGGCCCCTGCGGCGGCGTCAGGGCCGTGCAAGAGCCGGCGGGGTGTAGCGCAGTCTGGTAGCGCGCCTGCTTTGGGAGCAGGATGTCGGGGGTTCGAATCCCTCCACCCCGACCACAACTTGTTGATTGAGAAGTTTTTTATTTCTCGCTTCGGGTTGCGGTCAGGCGCTCTGATACATAGAATGCGCCCATAGCTCAACCGGATAGAGCAACGGCCTTCTAAGCCGTAGGTTGCAGGTTCGATTCCTGCTGGGCGCGCCATGTTCCATGGAGTGTTCGGTAGCGGTTCAGCCAGATCGTTTGGGCATTCAGCAAGACCCGTGTCGTAGTGGTGGATGTAGCTCAGTGGTAGAGCCCCGGATTGTGGCTCCGGTGGTCGTGGGTTCGATCCCCATCATCCACCCCAACTCGACATGATCTCCAGGCAGTGGTGGATGTAGCTCAGTGGTAGAGCCCCGGATTGTGGCTCCGGTGGTCGTGGGTTCGATCCCCATCATCCACCCCATTGCCTCCCTCAGCAGTCTTCTTTCTCTGCGTTATCTCCCTGATCTTTCTTTCGGCGTGGCGATTGCCTTCGCTCGCTTTGCCGATGCTGAGCGCAGCAGTGGACCTCTCGGAAAATTCCCTTTCCTGGCCCTTGTAATGTGCCGTCAGGCCCCCATCTGTTCAGGCATAGCGCTTGCCAGTACCGGGCGGGATTCTTAGAATCAGCCCTTTGACCCTTTCACGCTTTCACAGAACGCCCCAGTCGGTAGAGGACATTTCATGCAAGTTTCCGTCGATACGACCTCCCAGATTGAACGCCGCATCAAGGTCCAGGTGCCGGCCGCCGAAATCGACGAGGCCGTTGACGCCCGTCTCAAGGACGCCGCCAAGACCGTCCGCATGGACGGCTTTCGCAAGGGCAAGGTCCCGATGTCGGTGATCCGTCAGCGCTATGGCGCCGGCGTGCGTGATGAAGTCGTGGGCGAAGTGATGCGCGAGCGTTACGTGCGTGCCATTTCCGAGAACGAGCTCAACCCGGCCGGGTATCCGCAGATCGAGGCCGAGGTCAACGAGCCGGGCAAGGATCTGGCGTTTACTGCGACCCTCGAGATCTATCCCGAGGTCGAGCTGGCCTCCATCGAGGGCACCGAGGTCGAGCGTCCGGTGGTCGAGGTGACCGAGGCCGACGTCGACGAGATGATCGATACCCTGCGCAAGCAGAACGCCGGTTGGGAAGTGGTCGACCGGGCCGCGGAAGAGGGCGATCAGGTCACCATCGACTTCCAGGGTTTCCTGGGCGGTGAGCCCTTCGAGGGCGGCAGCGCCGAGGGGCACGAGCTGGTAATCGGTTCCGGTAGCTTCATCCCCGGCTTCGAGGAGCAGCTGATCGGGGCCAAGGCCGGCGACGAGATGGAGATCAAGGTCACCTTCCCCGAGGACTACCAGGCCGAGCAGCTGGCCGGCCAGGACGCGACCTTCAAGGTCAAGGTCCACGAGGTCAAGGGCCAGGCCCTGCCCGAGGTCGATGCTGAGTTCGTCGAGAAGTTTGGCGTCGAGGACGGCGATCTGGACAAGTTCCGCGTCGAGGTCAAGCAGAACATGACCCGCGAGGCGAGCCAGGCCGTCGACAACCGCGTCAAGCAGCAGGTGCTCGAGGCGCTCAAGAAGGCCAACGACATTCCTGTGCCTCAGGCGCTGGTCCAGCAGGAGACCGACGGGCTCAAGCGTCAGGCGGCTCAGCAGTTCGGCCTCGGCGAGGACTTCGACGTCAGCCAGCTGCCCGACGAGCTGTTTGCCGAGCAGGCCAAGAGCCGTGTACAGGTTGGCCTGTTGCTGGCCGAAGTGATCAAGCAGCACGAGCTCGAGGCCACCGACGAGGAGATCCGGGCCAAGGTCGAGGAGCTAGCCCAGCAGTACCAGGACCCTGAGCAGGTGGTCGAGTACTACATGGGTAACGACCAGCTCAAGACCCAGGTCCAGTCGGCTATCCTCGAGGAGAAGGCCGTCGATGTCCTGCTCGAGCAGGCCGCCGTCAAGGACGTGGAAATGAGCTATCAAGATGCTCTCGCCGCGGCCCAGCAGCAGGGTGGCGTTGACGAGGAAGGCGACGAGGCCGAAGAGCAGGGCGAGGAAAAGCAGGCCTGATCGGTCCTGCCGTGGCCTGCTCGGCCCGCTGGCCGAGCAGGCACACACCCTAGGCGTTCATTCATCGGATCCAAGGACATCACCCAGATGAGCAACCCGTTCGATATTCAATCCGCCGGCGGCCTGGTGCCCATGGTGGTCGAGCAGAGCGCGCGCGGCGAGCGGGCTTATGACATCTATTCCCGCCTGCTCAAGGAACGCGTGATCTTCCTGGTGGGGCCGGTGGAAGACTACATGTCAAACCTGCTGGTGGCACAGCTGCTGTTCCTCGAGTCCGAGAACCCGGACAAGGATATCCACCTGTACATCAACTCGCCGGGTGGCTCCGTGACGGCGGGCATGTCGGTCTACGACACCATGCAGTTCATCAAGCCCGATGTGTCCACCGTGTGCATCGGTCAGGCGGCGAGCATGGGCGCGCTGCTGCTGGCTGGCGGTGCGGCGGGCAAGCGTTACTGCCTGCCCAATTCGCGGATGATGATCCACCAGCCGCTGGGCGGCTTCCAGGGCCAGGCTTCGGATATCGAGATCCACACGCGTGAGATTCTCGGCATTCGTGACAAGCTCAACCGGATCCTGGCGCACCATACCGGTCAGGACATCGAGACCATCGCCCGGGATACCGACCGCGATAACTTCATGGATGGTCCGCAGGCCGCCGAATATGGCCTGATCGATGCGGTACTGGAACAGCGGCCGACATCCTGATAGCGTGAATTTCACCCGAGTGACCTTCATGCATTGAGACGTTTCCCGGCGGCCCGTGCTGCCGTGGTGAACCCGACGCCCCACGTGCCATACTCTTGGGGCGTCATTATGAAAGAGGTACGCGAATGGCCGACGGCAAAGGCAAGGACGAAGGTGGCAAGCTGCTCTACTGCTCGTTCTGCGGCAAGAACCAGAATGAGGTGCGCAAGCTGATTGCCGGCCCGTCCGTGTATATCTGCGATGAGTGTGTCGACCTCTGCAACGACATCATTCGCGAGGAGGTGCTCGATGCCGATGCCGAGACCGACGAAGAGCGCCTGCCGGCTCCCCGCGAGATTCGTCACACCCTCGATGACTACGTGATCGGCCAGGACCGCGCCAAGATGGTGCTGTCCGTGGCGGTGTACAACCATTACAAGCGTCTGCGCTATGGCGGCAAGGAAGAAGTCGAACTCGGCAAGTCGAACATTCTGCTGATCGGTCCGACCGGCAGCGGCAAGACGCTGCTCGCCGAGACGCTGGCGCGGCTACTCAACGTGCCCTTCACCATCGCCGATGCCACTACCCTCACCGAGGCGGGTTATGTCGGCGAGGATGTCGAGAACATCATCCAGAAGCTGCTGCAGAAGTGCGACTACGATGTCGACAAGGCCCAGCGCGGCATTGTCTATATCGACGAGATCGACAAGATCTCGCGCAAGTCGGACAACCCCTCGATTACCCGTGATGTCTCCGGCGAGGGTGTACAGCAGGCGCTGCTCAAGCTGATCGAGGGCACGACCGCCTCGGTGCCGCCCCAGGGTGGGCGCAAGCATCCTCAGCAGGAGTTCGTTCAGGTCGACACCACCAACATGCTGTTTATCGTCGGTGGCGCCTTCTCCGGACTCGAGAAGGTGATCCGCGATCGCGCCGAGAAGGGCGGTATCGGCTTCAACGCCGAGGTGAAGAGCAAGGACGAGAGCAAGGGCGTAGGCGACCTGCTGCTTGACGTCGAACCCGAGGACCTGGTCAAGTTTGGCCTGATTCCCGAGTTCGTGGGTCGTCTGCCGGTGATCGCAACGCTCACCGAGCTGACCGAGGACGCGCTGATCCAGATCCTCACCGAGCCCAAGAACTCGCTGATCAAGCAGTACGCCCGGCTGTTCGACATGGAAAGCGTGGAACTGGACTTCCGCGAGGACGCCCTGCGGGCGGTGGCCCACAAGGCCATGGCGCGCAAGACGGGGGCGCGCGGCCTGCGCTCGATTCTCGAATCAGTGCTGCTCGATACCATGTACGAGATTCCCTCCCTGGAGGGGGTATCCAAGGTGGTGATCGACGCCTCGGTCATCAGCGGCGAGAGCGAGCCCCTGTTGATCTACTCCCAGCAGGAGGCGCAGCGGGTCGACGGTACCGACGGCTGAACCACCGGGCGCCAAGGCGTCCTGAGAGGGAGCGGCTTCATCCGCGAGGTGCCCAGCCGGCATCTCGGGCGATGGATCCGCTCCCCTTCTTTTTATGCGCCGGCTCGCGTTGCCTTGCAATGCCGCCTGCACGCCCCCACTTTCCGGGTATCCATCCGATTTCGTGAGGAACGTCTGCGATGCAGCAGAACGCTGAACAGACCCTGAGTCTGCCCCTTTTGCCACTGCGGGACGTGGTCGTCTATCCGCAGATGGTCATCCCGTTGTTCGTCGGCCGCGAGAAGTCGATCCAGGCGCTCGAGGCGGCCATGGAGGCCGACAAGCGGGTCCTGCTGCTGGCTCAGCGTGAGGCCAGCAAGGACGATCCCGATAACGAGGACATGTTCTCCATCGGCACCGTGGCCGAGATCATGCAGCTGCTCAAGCTGCCCGATGGCACCGTCAAGGTGCTGATCGAGGGCGAATCGCGTGCCGATATCCGCGAGATCGTCGCCGTCGATGGCGGCTACAGCCGCGCCGAGGTGAGCCTGCGCGAGAGCCAGCCACTGAGTGAGCGCGAGCAGGAAGCGCTGGTGCGGGTACTGCTCAACCAGTTCGAGCAGTATGTGAAGATGTCGAAGAAAGTGCCCAATGAGGTGCTCAATTCGCTCTCTGGCATCGAGGACCCCAGCCGGCTGGTGGACACCATCTGTGCCCACCTGTCGTTGAAGATCGACGACAAGCAGCAGCTGCTGGAAATGGACCGGGTGCGCGATCGCATCGAGCACCTGATGGCGCTGATCGAATCCGAGATCGACCTGCTGCAGGTAGAAAAGCGCATCCGCTCGCGGGTCAAGGAGCAGATGGAGAAGTCGCAGCGCGAGTACTATCTCAACGAGCAGATGAAGGCCATCCAGAAGGAGATGGGCGAGCTCGAGAACGTGCCTAACGAGGCCGAGAAGTACGAGCAGGCCATCGAGGAGTCCGGCATGCCCAAGGAGGCGCGCGAGAAGGCGCTCCAGGAGCTGGGCAAGCTGAAGATGATGTCGCCGAACTCTGCCGAGGCCACGGTGGTTCGCTCCTACCTCGACTGGCTGGTAGCGGTGCCGTGGAAGAAGCGCACCCGCATCAAGCATGACCTGGTTCACGCCCAAAAGGTGCTCGACGAGGATCACTACGGCCTTGAGGAAGTCAAGGCACGCATTCTCGAGTACCTGGCGGTGCACAAGCGAGTCAAGAAGCTCAAGGGCCCGGTGCTGTGCCTGGTGGGCCCGCCCGGGGTGGGCAAGACCTCGCTCGGTCAGTCCATCGCCCGGGCCACCAACCGCAAGTACGTGCGCCTGGCGCTCGGCGGGGTGCGCGACGAGTCCGAGATCCGCGGGCATCGCCGTACCTATATCGGTTCGCTGCCCGGCAAGATGGTTCAGCGCATGGCCAAGGCCGGGGTCAAGAACCCGCTGTTCCTGCTCGACGAGGTCGACAAGGTGGGCATGGACCATCGCGGCGATCCCTCCTCGGCGCTGCTCGAGGTGCTGGATCCGGAGCAGAACGACACCTTCAGTGACCACTACCTGGAGCTGGACTACGATCTGTCAGAGACGCTGTTCATCTGCACGGCCAACTCGATGAACATCCCGGGCCCGCTGCTGGATCGCATGGAGGTGATCCGCCTGCCCGGTTACACCGAGGACGAGAAACTGGCCATCGGACGTCGTTACCTGGTGCCCAAGCAGCTCAAGGCCAACGGCTTCAAGGCGGACGAGCTGTCGTTCTCCGATGACGCCCTGCTCGAGCTGATCCGCTACTACAGCCGCGAGGCCGGGGTGCGCGAGCTGGAGCGCCAGATCGCCAAGGTGTGCCGCAAGGTGCTGCGCGAGCGCCTCGAGAAGGAGAGCCAGGAGGGTGCCCAGGCGTCGATGCTGCTCTCCGCGGCTGATATCGAGGCCTATGCCGGGGTGCGCCGCTACAGCTACGGCCTGGCCGACCAAGAGGACCAGGTGGGACGCGTGACCGGTCTTGCCTGGACGTCGGTGGGGGGTGAGCTGCTCAACATCGAGTCGGTGGTCACCCCCGGCAAGGGGCGCCTGGACAAGACCGGCTCGCTCGGCGACGTTATGAAGGAGTCGGTGAGCGCGGCGCAGACGGTGGTGCGTGCCCGGGCGCTGGCGATGGGCATCGACCCTGAGCGCTTCGAGAAGGAGGACCTGCATATCCACGTGCCCGAGGGCGCTACGCCCAAGGACGGTCCCAGTGCGGGCATCGCCATGGTCACGGCCATGGTATCGGCCTATACGGAACGGCCGGTGCGCTGCGATGTGGCCATGACCGGTGAGGTCAACCTGCGCGGCGAGGTACTGCCGATTGGTGGGCTGAAGGAGAAATTGCTGGCCGCCAGGCGCGGTGGTATAAAGACGGTGCTTATACCGGAGGAGAATCGCCGCGACCTCAAGGAGGTTCCGGACAATATCAAGGAGGCCCTCGACATTCGGCCCGTACGCTGGATCGACGAGGTTCTGGAGTCGGCGCTGGCAGACAAGCCAGCGCCAAACAAGGAAGATTCCCGAGCGGAAGATTCTACCACTTCAGCGTCGATGGTCAGTACGCACTAACAACAATTTTCTCGCCATACTGGGGCTGAAACCCCGGTATGGCGGGGTTTGGCAAGGAAGATTGCTTGACAGATCTTTCACCGCATTGCTATAAACTATCGCCATGCTGTGATCGCGTCAGTCAGCCGAATGTCTCGCCGATTAGAGCCAATTTTCGAAAACGTCAAGGGGTGAAGTGTGAACAAATCCGAGCTGATCGAAGCCATTGCCGCGTCTGCCGATATTCCTAAGGCGGCTGCTTCCCGCGCACTGGATGCCATGGTCGACACCGTAACCGACAGCCTCAAGAAAGGTGACAGCGTATCCCTGGTGGGCTTCGGGACTTTCCAGGTCAAGGAGCGGGCGGCCCGCACTGGCCGTAACCCGCAGACCGGCCAGCCGATCGAGATCAGCGCTGCCAAGGTGCCGAGCTTCAAGGCCGGCAAGGCGCTCAAGGATTCCGTCAACTGAGTCGAGGGCGCCTGCCGCACCATTGACGGTTGGCTCCACAACAGGCGCATCGCTCAGGCGATGCGCCTGTTTTTTTCGGTTTGCGTTTTCTTGGCCACCTTGTACCGCCGCCGGCGTCGCGTGAGACGCGGTGATGCGTATAATGTGGCGCGACTTGACTCATTGATCCGCAGAGGCCTGCATGCTGCAAAGTATTCGTGATCGCTCCAAGAGCTGGGGCGCGAAGATCATCATCGGTGCCGTGGTCGTGACCATGGCGCTCTTCGGCGTGGAATCGCTGGTCGGGCTGCTGGGCAACAATCCCGACACCGTCGCCGAGGTCAATGGCGAGGCCATTACTCGCCAGCAGCTGGAAATGGAAGTCCAGCGAGCGATCCGCAGCGGTCAGGTGCCCCCTGACCAGGAGCGCGCCCTGCGGGCAGAGATGCTCGACATGCTGATCACCAATCGCCTGCTCACTCAGTACGCCGAGGAAGGTGGTCTGCATGTCTCCGAGGCGCAGCTGGACCAGCTGATCGTCAACCTGCCGGAATTCCAGGACGCCAATGGCCGTTTCGATCGCGACCTGTTTCGCAACCGTCTCGCCAGCGCCGGTTTCACGCCGCTGACGTTTCGACAGCAGCTCAGCGTCGACGTGAAGCACCAGCAGCTTCAGCAGGGTCTGGCGGTGAGCGACTTCACCCTGGACGAGGAGCAGGAACGACTCGCTACCCTTCAGCGCCAGCGTCGCAGCTTCCGCTACCATGCTCTGGTAGCGTCGGACCTGTCATCACCGCCGGAGGTGGGTCAGGAGGCGCTGGAGGCCTACTACGACGCTCATCAGGCAGACTATCGCCGCCCCGAACAGGTCAGGCTGAACTACGTGGTTCTCGATCGTCAGCAGATGGCCGAGCAGGCCGAGATCAGTGAAGAGGCGCTGCGTGAAGCCTGGGAGACCGGCGCCGCCGAGGCCGACCGCCGGGTATCGCACATCATGGTCACCTATGGTGATAGTCAAGGGGGTGACGGGCGCAGCCGCGAAGAGGCCGAGGCTATCCTCGAGCAGGTACAGGAGCGCCTCGACGAAGGCGAGGCGTTCGCCAAGCTGGCCGGCGAGGTGTCCGACGACACTTCCACCAGCGACGACGGTGGCGACCTGGGCGTGATCTCGCGCGGCTTCTTCGGTGAAGCCTTCGAAACGGCGGCGTTCTCGCTGGGTGAGGGCGAGGTGTCCGGGATTGTCGAGACCGACAACGGCCTGCACCTGATCAAGGTGACCGAGCTGGATCGCCCCGCGTTCGAGGAGAGCCGCGACCAACTGCGCCGCGAGCTGGCGCGTGAGCGGGTTACGGATGCCTTCAACGAAAAGGCCCAGCAGCTGATCGATGACAGTTTCGCCGCCGAGGACTTGGCAAGTGTCGCCGAGGACCTGGACCTGGAGCTTCAGCAGAGTGATTGGGTCGGTCGCGGCGGTGGCGATGGTGTGCTGTCCGAGCCGGGCGTGATGGAGCAGGCCTTCAGTGACGATGTACTGGAAGAGGGCTACAACAGCGAGGTGATCGAGCTCGACGAGGATCGCCGCCTGGTGCTGCGAGTGGCCGAGCATCGCGAGGCGACCACGCTGCCCCTGGAAGAGGTACGTGACGAAGTCGAGGCGGCGGTTCGCCGTGAGAAGACCCGCGAGGCGTTGGTCGAGCTGGCGGCAGAGCGCGTCGAGCGCCT
Organism: Halomonas fontilapidosi; assembly: GCF_014192285.1. Lineage (GTDB taxonomy): Bacteria > Pseudomonadota > Gammaproteobacteria > Pseudomonadales > Halomonadaceae > Halomonas > Halomonas fontilapidosi. Next base: position 29,921 of record NZ_JACHXQ010000001.1, read on the forward strand.
GCGCGCCGGGGAATCCCTGGAAATCGATTGGCAGCAGGCCGAGGCCATCAGTCGCCAGGGCGGCACGAACCTCCCGGAGGCCTTGATCCAGTCCGCCTTCCGTCTGCCGCACCCGGAGGGCGATTCACCCGTCTATGGCCATGCCGCGGTCGGTGATCGGGTGATGTTGATCGCCCTGGACAACGTGCAGGCCGGCGAACCCAACGAGCAGATCGAAGCCTTCGTGGCCAACATGGCTGAACGGCTGCGGGCCCAGGCGGCGATTCAGGGGCTGATCGACCATCTGCGCGATCAGGCCGAGATTCGCCGATAGGGCCATCGGCCAGCGGCAAGGCTCAAGGAGCAAGCGACAAGGAAACCCCTTGGCTTGCTCCTTTTTCGTTGCTGGCCTGGTTCCTCGACCCTCGATCCTTTATGTTATCTTGTAACGTTTTCCGCACGCCTACCGGAGCGACCCCATGCCCGAGCCCCTTACCAACGTGCCCGTCCATCTGATCACCGGTTTTCTGGGGAGCGGCAAGAGCACCCTGATTCGCCGTCTGATCGAGCAGAAGCCCGACGGTGAGCGCTGGGCGGTGGTGATCAACGAGTTCGGTCGCGTGGGGATCGATCAGGCGATGTTTGCCGAGCGCGATGATCTGGTGATCAAGGGGCTACCCGGGGGCTGTCTGTGCTGCCAGCTGGCCTTCGTGCTGCAGGCGTCGCTGGTCAACCTGCTGCATCGCTACCGTCCGGACCGCTTGATCATCGAGCCCTCGGGGCTGGGTCATTCGGCCGGGCTGCTGGATGTGCTGCGCGGCGAGGGGTTCAGCGGTGTGCTGGAGGTCCGCGACATCATTGCGCTGCTGGATCCGCGTCGCCTGGACGATCCGCGTGCCCGGGATCACGACACCTTCCTCGATCAGCTGGCCATGGCCGATGGGGTGGCCATGACCATGACCGACCTGTCCAGCGGCGGTCAGCTCGAGGCGGCGCGTTCATGGCTCGACGCCTTCTGGCCGGCCAAGCGCTGGATCGCCGAGGCGCCCCACGGGGAACTGCCGCTCTCCCTGCTGCTGGATAGCCGACAGCATACGAGATCGAACGGGATTGCCTCGTCCGCTCACCAGGCGGCTCGCCTGGAGCAGGCGATCCTGGTGCTGGATGAGGTGCCGTTCCGTGAGCCGGAACCCGGCAAGCCGCTGCGAGAGGAGGGCGCCTCCTTGGGCCATGCCACCCTGGGGTGGCGCTGGCATGCCGGCGAGGTCTTCGACCTGGACCGGGTCACGCCGCTGCTGGGCAGCTTGCCTGCGGCGCTGCGCGTCAAGGGCGTGCTGCATACGGCTGATGGCTGGAAGCTCTATAACCGCGCCGATGGCGCGGTCAGTCTGACTGACACGTCCTGGCGCCGGGACTCACGACTGGAGCTGATTGGCGAGGCGGGCAGCTTGCCGGACCCCGAGGTACTGGAAGGCAAGTTGGCGGGTTGCCTGGCACATCGCTGAGATGCCAGGCGTGTCGGAGCGTTCGGTTCGACGTCTCGACTTGCCGCGCGATTCAGGAGAGCGAGAACGCCTGCAGCTGGGGCTCGCCACCCTCCTCGATGACGATCTCCCAGCCCTTGCCGGGTTGCCAATCGCCCAGCACATAGCGCTTCGCAGGCTGACCGTCGACCTCAAGGTCATGCACCGCAGGGCGGTGGGTATGGCCATGAATCAGCGTCGTGACGCCGTGCTCGGCCATCACCTTCACCACTTCGTCCAGGGTTACGTCCATGATGTCCTCGGCCTTGTTGGAGTTGGCCTCACCGGACTGCTCGCGCAGCTGCCGGGCCAGGGCGATGCGCTCCTGAATCGGCATCGACAGCACCTGCTCCTGCCAAAGCGGATTGCGTGCCTGGGCACGAAAGGCCTGGTAGGCCTCGTCGTGAGTGCAGAGGCTGTCGCCGTGCATCAGCAGCACGCGCTCACTGCCGAGCGCTACCACGCTGGGGTCGGGCAGCAGGGCGGCGCCGGCGTCATGGGCGAAGCGCTCTCCCAGCAGGAAGTCGCGGTTGCCGTGCATCAGGTAGATGGCGGTGCCGCCATCGGCCAGCCGCTTCAGGGCGGCAGCAATTCGTGATGCCAGGGTGGCGTTGCCGGTGGGATCCTGCTCCCCCAGGTCAAGCAGGTCGTCGCCGACCCAGGCCTCGAAGAAGTCGCCGAGAATATATAGGGCATCACTGCCCCGGGCGCGTTCGTCCAGCCAGTGCAGGAATCCCTCGCTGACCCCGGGGGCGCCGGGATGGAGGTGCAGGTCGGATATCAGCAGGGCGGTCATGGGGAGCTCTGAACAGACGGTGAAATGAAGCACGCCCACCCGGGTCCAAAGACGCGCGGCGGGCGTGAGGCGAGACGCGACGGGGCTCAGGCCTCGGGCTCGTCCTTCACGTAGGCCTTCTGGATGACCACGTCCTCGGCGGGCACGTCGGCGTGCATGCCGCGACGCGTGGTGGGTACCGCCTTGATTTTCTCGACCACGTCCATGCCCTCGACCACGGTGCCGAAGGCGCAGTACCCCCAGCCCTGGATGGTCTTGCCGGTGTGGTTGAGGAAGTCGTTATCGGCGACGTTGATGAAGAACTGGGCGGTGGCGGAGTGCGGGTCCTGGGTGCGCGCCATGGCCAGCGTGCCGGTGGTGTTCTTCAGGCCGCTGTCGGCCTCGTTCTCGATCGGGTCGCGCGTCGGCTTCTGGTTGAAGTCGGTGTCGAAGCCGCCGCCCTGGACCATAAAGCCGGGGATCACGCGGTGAAAGAGGGTGCCGTCATAGAAGCCGTCGCGGACGTACTGCTCGAAGTTGGCAGCGGTCTTGGGTGCCTTCTCGTGGTCGAGCTCGACGGTGATGTCGCCGAAATTGGTCTGCAGTACGATCATCGGTAAGTTCCTGTGCGGTAAAGGGGAGTGGCCTTGGCGTTGTACATGGCTGTGGCGCTATAATACGTGTTTTGCTTCGATGCGCGAAGTGAGCGCCCGCAACTTCAACCAGAGGTCGTTTTTTCCGACATGTCCACCGACACCACCAGCGCGCCGAATTTCATCCGCAACCAGATCCGCGAGGAGATCGAAGGCGGCCGTACCGGGAAGATCGTCACCCGCTTTCCGCCGGAGCCCAACGGCTTTCTGCATATCGGCCACGCCAAGTCGATCTGCCTGAATTTCGGGCTCGCCGAGCATTTCGGTGGCGATTGTCATCTGCGCTTTGACGATACCAATCCGGCCAAGGAGGAGCAGGCCTACATCGACGCCATCAAGGCGGACGTTCACTGGCTGGGCTTCGAATGGGCCGGTCCGGTGCGCTTCGCCTCGGACTATTTCGACACGCTCTATCAATGGGCACAGCACCTGGTTCGCGAGGGCAAGGCGTACGTCGATGACCTCTCGCCGGACGAGATCCGCGAATATCGCGGCACCCTGACCGAGGCAGGCAAGCCGAGCCCCTATCGCGAGCGCAGCGCCGAAGAGAACCTCGACCTGCTGGAGCGCATGCGCACCGGCGAGTTCGCCGAGGGCGAGAAGGTGTTGCGAGCGAAGATCGACATGGCCGCGCCGAACATCAACCTGCGCGACCCGATCCTCTACCGTATCCGTCACGCCAGTCACCACCAGACCGGCGACAAATGGAAGATCTATCCCTCCTACGACTTCACCCACGGCCAGTCGGATGCTCTCGAGGGCGTGACGCACTCGATCTGTACCCTGGAGTTCGAGGATCACCGCCCGCTCTACGAGTGGTTTCTGGACAACCTGCCGGTGCCGGCGAAGCCGCGTCAGATCGAGTTCGCGCGGCTCAACCTCAACTACACGCTGACCTCCAAGCGCAAGCTCAAGCTGCTGGTGGACCAGGGCATCGTCGACGGCTGGGACGACCCGCGCCTGCCGACCATCTCCGGCATGCGCCGCCGCGGCTACACGCCGGCCTCGATTCGCAAGTTCTGCGAGATGATCGGTGTTACCCGCGCCGATGGCGGCCTGGTGGATATCGCCATGCTCTACCACGCCATCCGCTCTGACCTCGAGGACAACGCCCCGCGCGCGATGGCCGTGCTCAAGCCATTGAAGGTCGTGCTGACCAACGTGCCGGAGGATTTCGAGGAGGTCTACGAGGTGGCCGGCCATCCGGCGCGCGAGGACATGGCGGTGCGCAAGGTGCCGTTCACTCGCGAGCTCTATATCGATCATGACGACTTCATGGAGAACCCCCCCAAGAAGTTCTTCCGCCTGGCGCCGGGCAAGGAAGTGCGTCTTCGCAACAGCTACGTGATTCGCTGTGACGAGGTGATCAAGGACGATGCCGGCGAGCTCAGCGAACTACGCTGCTCGGTGGACTTCGACACCCTGGGCAAGAACCCGGAGGGGCGCAAGGTTAAGGGCGTTATCCACTGGGTCAGCGCCGAGCGCGGCATCCCCATGGAGGTGCGGCTCTACGACAACCTCTTCCTCGAGGAGCAGCCCGACAAGGACAGGGACGCCGACTTCCTCGAGCATCTCAATCCCGAGTCGCTGGTCACCGTCCGAGCCATCGGCGAGCCGAGCCTGGCCGAGAGCGAGCCGGAGAGCCGCTTCCAGTTCGAGCGGGTGGGCTACTTCTGCGCCGACCGCCACGCCTGTCGCGACGGTCAACTGGTGTTTAACCGCACTGTAGGACTCAAGGACAGCTGGGCTCGAATGCAGAAGAAAGATCAAGACAAGAAGAAGGGGTGAACGTGAGCGCAGAACTGCAGATCTACAACACGTTGACTCGCCGCAAGGAGCCCTTCACGCCCATCGAGCCGGGCAAGGTGCGCATGTACGTGTGCGGCATGACCGTCTACGACTTCTGCCACCTGGGTCACGCCCGTGTGATGGTGGCCTTCGACGTCATCACCCGCTACCTGCGGGCCCGCGGCTTTGATGTGACCTACGTGCGCAACGTCACCGACATCGACGACAAGATCCTGCGGCGCGCCGAGGAGAATGGCGAGAGCATCAACGCGCTCACCGAGCGCATGATCGATGCCATGCACGAGGATCAGGCGCGGCTTTCCGTGTTGCCGCCGGACCGTGAACCTCGCGCCACCCAGCATATCGACGACATCCTGGCGATGATCCAGACCTTGATCGACAAGAACTTTGCCTATGCCGCCGATAACGGTGATGTCTACTATCGGGTGCGGCGCTTCGAGCGCTACGGGCGCTTGAGCAATCGTGACCCCGACGAGATGCGCGCTGGCGCCCGCATCGAGGTAGACGAGCACAAGGAGGATCCGCTGGACTTCGTGCTGTGGAAGGCCGCCAAGCCCGGGGAGGCGAGCTGGCCCTCGCCGTGGGGCGAGGGGCGGCCGGGCTGGCATATCGAATGCTCCGCCATGTCCACCTGCTGCCTGGGCGAGACCTTTGACATTCATGGCGGCGGCCCGGATCTGCTGTTTCCCCACCACGAGAACGAGATCGCCCAGAGCGAGGCAGCCACCGGCCACGCCTACGTCAATACCTGGATGCATGCCGGGGCGGTGCGGGTGAATCATGAGAAGATGTCCAAGTCGCTGGGCAACTTCTTCACCATCCGTGAGGTGCTCGAGCACCACGATGCGGAGGTGGTCCGCTATCTGCTGGTGGCCAGCCACTACCGTAGCCCGATCAACTACGCCCCGGATTCGCTGGCCGAGGCGCGCAAGTCGCTGGAGCGCTTCTACACGGCGCTGGAAGGCCTGGTGCTCGACGAGACGGTCGAGGGTCCCATCACCGGCGTGGATTCGAGTTTCGATGCGCGCTTCACGGCCGCCATGGACGACGACTTCAATACCCCCGAGGCGCTGTCGGTGCTCTTCGACCTGGCGCGCGAACTCAATCGGACCAAGCAGGAGGCCCCCGATAAGGCGCTGGCCCTGGCGCACGAGCTTCGCCGGCTCGGCGGCGCGCTGGGACTGCTCGAGCAGGCCCCGGCGAGCTTCCTGCAGGGCAGCGGCGCCGCGCTACCTCTCTCCGAGGCGGAGATCGAGGGCAGAATCAGCGAGCGTGCCACGGCCAAGCAGGCCAAGGACTTCGCTACCGCCGACGCCATCCGCGACGAGCTCGCTGCCCTGGGGATCATTCTCAAGGATTCCCGCGAGGGCACGACCTGGGTCTTCGAGAAGCCTGAGGGCTGACACCTCCGCACAACGCCAAGCGTGCGCCCGGTCTGCCTTACAGCGGGCCGGGCGTTCGCGTATCAGGGAACGTGGACGTGATAGCAGGGCCGTGGCCGTTGATAGGGTGGCAAGGGAATCTTCCGCGGCCAATCGTCGGCCACCACGAACAGGCGTTGCCAGCCTTTCTCCTCCTGCCACAGCGCCAACTGGACGGGGGCGTCCGATACATAGAGGTGTTGAACCAGCTGGGCGTCAAGGTCGCGCAGGGACAGCAGCGCCTCGCGGCGGGGCGGGGCAAGCCAATGCGGCTTGTTCAGCCGGGCGCCGAGGGTGCCAGGGTGAAGGCCGTCGCGCAGCCGAGGCCAGTCGCCGGCGGTCACCCATTGGCCTCGCCGGTAATCGGTCGCGGCCTCACACGGGGGTGGCAGTGGTGCGTGCCAGGGGTGAAAGAGCACACCGGGTATCGCCAGACGCACCGTCATGGAGGGCATCGCCCCTTCTTGTTCGAAAACCGACCCTTCCTGCACGGAAGAGGGCGGCGACCACCAGGGCGCCAGAGTCTCGCGGGCCTCGGGAGAGGCGGTGAGTCGCAGCTGATGACGGTGCAGGTGCTCGCGCTTGACGGCCAGGCTGTCGGCGCCGCCCGGGCCGATCCAGCGGGCCTGGCTATCCGGCCCGCCCGGTCCCTGGGGCAGGCCCAGGTAGAACTTGATGGCGACCTCCAGGTGAACCGGGCGCGGGTCGTCGCGTCGGCAGTAGAGCAGATCCAGCTCTCCCAGGGTGCGCTTGCCCTGATGGATGCGCAGGTTATGGGCCAGAAGCCGGGTATTGGGTGCCGTGTCGAGCAGGAATTGCCAGAGCCGTTCGTGGTAAAGGCCCATGCGCCCCGTCAGGGCGGGTGCCAGAAAGGCCTCAAGCCTCTCGGGTGCCATCTCTAGCGTCTTCAGCCAGGCCGCCAGGCGGTCGTCGTCGCCGAGGCCGAGTTCGCCAAGCGACGGTCGCCCGGGGCAGGGCATCACGATCAGGTCGGACGCCAACAGCAGCCACGCTAGGTCGCGAACCAGCGGATGATGACATCGGGCGAGGCATTCCTCGGCGGATAGAACCATGGCATTGTCCAGACGTTGACGGAGAGTCTGACAGAGAAGCTGTACAGGCCTTATACTGCGGTCACATTCTCAATGAACCAGGTGAAGATCATGATCCGTACGCTGATTTCCCGCCCAGTGTCTCGCGGCGTGGCGCTGGCCGCCGGTACCCTTATCGCGCTCTCGGCCCAGGCGCAGGATCCCGTGGTGGTCTCTTCCAAGATCGACACGGAAGGTTCGGTGCTCGGCCAGCTGATCCTGCAGCGTCTGGAACAGGGCGGCATCGAGGTCGAGGATCGCCTCCAGCTGGGTGGCACCAGCATCGTGCGCGAGGCGCTGATTGCCGGTGAGATCGACCTCTATCCCGAGTATACCGGTAACGGCGCCTTCTTCTTCGACATGGCCGATAGCCCGGTATGGAACGATGCCGACAAGGCACTCGAGACGGTGCGCGAAAAGGATCGCGAGATCAACGACCTGGTTTGGCTGACCCCGGCGGAGGCCAACAACACCTGGGCGATCAGCGTGCGCGGCGAACTGGCGCGTGAGCACGACCTGGCAAGCCTCGAGGATCTGGCGGACTATCTCGACGACGAGGGGCAGTTCAAGCTTGCCGCCAGCGCCGAATTCGTCGAATCGCCCCAGGCGCTGCCGGCGTTCCAGGATGCCTACGGCTTCGAGCTCTCCGACGACCAGCTGCTGGTGCTCTCCGGGGGCAACACGGCGGCCACCATGCGCGCCGCGGCCCAGCAGACCAGCGGCGTCAATGCGGCCATGACCTACGGCACCGACGGGGGGCTGCAGGCCCTGGATCTGGTGGTCATGGATGACACCCTGGGCGTGCAGCCGGTCTACCAACCCGCCCCGGTCGTGCGTGAGCCTGTGCTCGAGCGCTATCCCGAGATCGAGACCCTGCTCGAACCGGTCTTCCAGTCGCTGGATCTCGAGACCCTGCAGCGTCTCAATGGCGACGTGGCGGTAAACGGGCGTGCGCCTGCGGCGGTCGCTGCCGACTTCCTCGACAGCCTGGGCGACTGAGGCGATCTTGCGCTCGCAAACGCCGGGTACCAACGTCGTCCTGCTGAGCCTGTCGCTGCTGGCGCTGGTTGTCTGGCTGGGCCTTGATACGGTCAGCCTGGCGGCCAACCGCATCGTGCCCGGTACCGGCTATCGCATCGACGAGATCCTCGGGTGGGGCGGTGCGCTGGCGACCTGCCTGCCATGGCTGGCCCTGGTGGGGATTGCCTGGCGGCCTACTCGCCCCCGGCTCGTGCTGGCCCTGGCGCTGGTGGTGCTGATGCTCTCGGCGCTGCCGGCATGGCTGGCGCTGTCGGCCGAGACCCTGGTAGACATCCCCGGGGCTCGCCTGGGCATCGGTGCCGGCATCTGGGTGGTGCTCTTCCTGCTGCTGCTGGCATTGATCGAGCTGCGCACTCGGCTGGTGCTGGGCAGACTGCTCGGCTGGGGCTTGCTGCTGCCGCCCGTGGCCAGTGCCGGGTTCTGTCTGGCGCGCTGGCTAGAGCCGCTGGCGCTATGGCAGGAATATCGCAGCCGCAGCGACCAGTTTCTCGGTGCCGTCGGCGAGCATCTGCTGCTGGTCGGGGTGGCCGTGGGCACCAGCCTGGCGCTGGGCGTGGGCCTGGCACTGGCCATGCGGCGTTGGCCCGGCGTGCAGAAGGTCGGGTTCGGTGTGCTCAATTTCCTGCAGACGATTCCCAGCATCGCGCTCTTCGGCCTGTTGCTGGCGCCGCTTGCCTGGCTGTCGGCGAACGTCGACTGGCTGTCCGCGCTCGGCGTTAGCGGTATCGGCTGGGCGCCGGCGCTGCTCGCCCTGGTGGGCTACAGCCTGCTGCCCATGGTGCGCAACACCTTTGTCGCCCTGGAAGCCGTCGATCCCGGCGTCGTCGATGCGGCGCGCGGCATGGGCATGAGCCGTGGTCAGGTGTTTCGTCAGGTGCGCCTGCCGCTGGCGCTGCCGGTGATTCTCGAAGGCGTGCGTATCACCACGGTCCAGGCCATCGGGCTGACCGCCGTGGCCGCGCTGATCGGCGCCGGCGGCCTGGGTACCTTCATCTTTCAGGGGCTGGGGCAGGCCGCCATGGACCTGGTGCTGCTGGGCGCGCTGCCGATTCTGGTGCTGGCGCTGCTGGTGGATGCCCTGCTGGGCGCCCTGACCGATATCCTGCGCCCGGGAGGGGCCGAATGATCGATCTGATCCACGTCTCCAAGCGCTTCGGCGCCGCCGCCGCAGTGAACGATATCTCGCTAAGCATTGCCGAGGGTGAGCTCTGCGTGCTGGTGGGGACCTCGGGCTGCGGCAAGTCGACCACGCTGCGCATGATCAACCGGCTGATCGAGCACAGTGAAGGCGAGATCCATATCGATGGCCAGCAGATCCGCCGTTTCCGCGAGGAGGCGCTGCGTCGTCGCATGGGCTATGCGATCCAGAGCACGGGACTCTTTCCCCACTGGACGGTGGCCCGCAATATCGGCCTGGTGCCGCGGTTGCTCAAGTGGCCGGCTGCGCAAGTCCAGGCGCGCGTCGAGGAGCTGATGGAACTGCTGGGGCTTAGCATGGAGCAATTCGCCGGCAAGTACCCCCATCAGCTCTCCGGCGGCCAGGCCCAGCGCGTGGGCGTCGCCCGGGCCCTGGCGGCCGACCCGGATATCCTGCTGATGGACGAGCCCTTCGGCGCGCTGGATCCCATCACCCGGGAAAGCCTTCAGGACGAGCTGCGCGAGCTGCAGGCTCGACTGCACAAGACCATCGTCTTCGTCACCCACGACATGGACGAGGCGTTGCGGCTGGCCGATCATCTGGTGGTAATGCATCAGGGGCGCATCGTGCAGCAGGGGCGGCCCCTCGAGCTGCTGCGCGAACCGGCCGACGACTTCGTCGAGTCGCTGCTCGGCGGCGAGGATCGCGGCCTGAAGGAGGCGGCGCTGCTGCCCGTCAGCCAGCGGATGCGCCCGCTGAGCCCCCGGCTGCTGGCGCGTGAGCGGATCGGCCAGCATGCTAGCCTGCGCGAGGCGCTATCGCTGATGCTGTGGCGCCATGCCGAACGCCTGACCGTGGTCGACGATGCCGACATGCCGGTCGGCGAACTCTCGCTGCGCCGGCTGGTGGGAGAGCGTAGCGATGACTGATCCGCGTCGCTGGCTGGTGCCAATGGTCTGGCTGGCGCTGCTGCTGGCCGCCACCCTGGGCATGGGGCAACTGGAAGGGCTGTTCCGCTGGCTCGAGTCCGACAGCCGCCAGGTGATCTATGCGCGTGCCGATTTCCTAACCCTGTTGGGCCGTCACCTGCTGGTGGTCAGCGTGGCCGCCGCCTTGGCCATCCTGATCGGCGTGGGCGCCGCCATCGCTGCGACGCGCCCTTGGGGGCGTGATTTTCTGCCGTTGGTCAGCCAGCTGGCCTCCATTGGCCAGACCTTCCCGCCGGTGGCGGTGCTGGCGCTGGCGGTGCCGGTGCTGGGCTTTGGAACTCTGCCGATCATCGTGGCGCTGCTGCTCTATGGCCTCTTGCCGATCGTGCGCAACACCCTGGCCGGCCTGGCGGGTATCGAGGCAGGTGTGATGGAGGCGGCGCGCGGCATGGGCATGAGTCGCGGCCAGATACTGCGCCAGGTGGAGCTGCCGCTGGCCGCGCCGGTGATCCTTGCCGGGATTCGTACCTCGGTGACCATCAACATTGCCACGGCGGCCATTGGCGCTACCGTGGGGGCGAGCAACCTGGGCGATCCGATCATCTCGGGAATCGTCAATGGCAACACCGCCTATGTGGTCCAGGGGGCACTGCTGATCGGCCTGCTGGCCATCAGTGTCGACAGCCTGTTCAGTCGTCTGCCGATGTCAGGCGCGCGCTGATCGGTCATTCCACGATGATGCCGATTTCCGACCTTTCGGGGCTACCCAATCCAGCCAGTTTACGTTAACGTCAAGCCTGTTGCGTTGACCGGTCTCGGGGCGACCCCCTGGCGAACCGGAACATTAAAGACAACACTGCCCTCAAAAGGGGCACAGGATCACGACGATGACAACAACACCGGATATCCACGAGCCGACCTTCCTGGCCGGTGACGAGTTCAGCATCCCCACCTTCCGCCTGCTCAAGCAGGATGGCTCCCTCCATGAGGGCGCCAAGGCACCCGACCTCGAGCATGACAAGGCCCTGGCGATCTATCGCGCCATGGTGGCCACGCGCGTGCTCGATGAGCGGATGCTGGCCGCCCAGCGGCAGGGACGACTCTCCTTCTACATGCAGTGTACCGGCGAGGAAGCCGCCGTGGTCGGCGCCACGGCCGCGCTGGATGATGCCGACATGATCATGGCGCAGTATCGCGAGCAGGGCGCGCTGGTCTATCGCGGCTTCACCTTCGACGAGTTCATGAACCAGCTGTTCGGCAACGAGCTGGACTATGGCAAGGGCCGCCAGATGCCGATCCACTACGGGTCGCGCAAGCTGCACTACATGACCATCTCGTCGCCGCTGGGTACGCAGATTCCCCAGGCCACCGGCTACGCCTATGGCCAGAAACTGGCCGGTGACGGGCAGTGCACCACGGTCTTCTTCGGCGAGGGGGCGGCCTCCGAGGGCGACTTCCATGCGGCGCTGAACATGGCGGCGGTGCACGAGGTGCCGGTGATCTTCTTCTGCCGCAACAACGGCTATGCGATCTCCACCCCGTCCATCGAGCAGTTTGCCGCGGATGGCGTGGCGCCCCGGGCCTTCGGCTATCGCATGCACGTGATACGCGTCGATGGCAACGACATCCTGGCGGTCTACGCCGCCACCCGGGAGGCGCGCCGGATTGCCGTTGAGCATAATCAGCCGGTGCTGATCGAGGCCATGAGCTATCGCCTGGCCGCGCACTCCTCCTCGGACGACCCTTCCGGCTATCGCTCGAAGAAGGAGGAGGAGGCCTGGCGCGAGAAGGACCCCATCCTGCGCATGCAGCGCTGGCTGATCGACCTGGGCTGGTGGAGCGAAGACGAGGAGAAGGCCCTTCAGGAGAGCCTGCGCCGCGAGGTGCTGGAGACCATGAAGCGCGCCGAGAAGCGCCCGCCGCCGCCGCTCGACAGCCTGGTGACCGATGTCTACGCCGACGTCACGCCGGAGCTGCAACGCCAGCTCGATGCGCTGAAGCGCCACATTCGTCAGTATCCGGAGGCCTACCCGAAGGGAGCGCGCTCCCTCGATCCGGACGTGCGTGCCGGGGACGACGCCGCTGCCAAGGGAGGGGAGTGACATGCCGACCATGAACATGCTGCAGGCCATCAACAACGCCTTGGATACGGCCATGGGCGAGGATGACAAGGTGCTCTGCTTCGGCGAGGACGTGGGCAGCTTCGGCGGCGTCTTCCGTGCCACCAGTCACCTGCAGGAGAAGTTCGGCCGCGCGCGCTGTTTCAACACGCCGCTGGTGGAGCAGGGCATCATCGGCTTCGCCAATGGCCTGGCTGCCCAGGGCTCGGTGCCGGTCGCCGAGATCCAGTTCGCCGATTACATCTTTCCGGCCTTCGACCAGATCGTCAACGAGACAGCCAAGTTTCGCTACCGCTCCGGCGATCTCTTCAACGTCGGTGGCTTGACCATCCGTGCGCCCTTCGGTGGCGGTATCTCCGGCGGTCTTTACCACTCCCAGTCGCCCGAGGCCTATTTCGCGCATACGCCGGGTCTCAAGATTGTGGTGCCCCGCGACCCCTACCAGGCCAAGGGGCTGCTGCTGGCCTCTATCCGCGACCCCGACCCGGTGATCTTCTTCGAGCCCAAGCGACTCTACCGGGCCTCCGTCGGCGAGGTGCCGGAGGAGGATTACCAGCTGCCCATCGGCGAGGCCGAGGTGACCAAGGAGGGGACCGACATCACCCTGGTGGGCTGGGGAGCGCAGATGGAGGTGATCGAGCGCGCCGTGGAACTGGCCGAGAAGGACGGCATCTCCTGCGAGGTGATCGACCTGCGCAGCCTGCTGCCGTGGGACGTCGACACCGTGGCCGAGTCGGTGCTCAAGACCGGGCGGCTGGTGGTCACCCACGAGGCGCCGCGCACCGGAGGCTTTGCCGGCGAGATCGCCACGGCCATCCAGGAGCGCTGCTTCCTGTACCTGGAATCACCCATTGCCCGGGTGACCGGCCTGGATACGCCTTTCCCGCTGACGCTGGAGAAGGAGTACCTGCCGGATCACCTGAAGATCGTCGAGGCCATTCGCGCCAGTGTGAATTTCTGACGACCCGGCTTCAGGACAGGAGAGACAAGATGACAGATTTCAAGCTGCCCGATATCGGCGAAGGTATCGTGGAGTGTGAGGTGGTGGAGTGGCGCGTTGCCGAAGGTGACGTCATCGAAGAGGACCAGCCGGTCGTCGAGGTGATGACCGACAAGGCGCTGGTCGAGATTACCGCCCCCGAGGCGGGACGTGTGACCCGCTTGCACGTGCCCAAGGGCGAGATCGCCAAGGTGCATGAGCCGCTGTTTGCCTATGAGGCCGAGGGCGACACCGCGGCCTCTCCGTCGCAGCCTGCCGATGACGCCCCGGCCGAAAGCCCCGCGGCGGCATCGACGGCACCGGCCAAGAGCGTCGCCAGCAAGGACTTTATCCTGCCGGACATCGGCGAGGGCATCGTCGAGTGCGAAGTGGTGGAGTGGCGCATCGCCGAGGGCGACGACATCGAGGAAGACCAGCCGGTCGTGGATGTGATGACCGACAAGGCAATGGTCGAGATTACCGCCCCCGAAGCGGGGCGCGTCACCCGACTGCACGTGGCCAAGGGCGAGATCGCCAAGGTCCATGCGCCGCTGTTTGCCTATGCGCCGGCGCATGCCGACGAGGAGGCCAGCGACGCGGCCGCGGCGCCGCCGGCTTCGACCGAGGCGACACCGCACCCGGCCGCGGCGCCGTCGGCACCGGCTGAACGGACGTCGGGTCTTGGCCCGCATGGGCGGATTCCGGCGAGCCCCGCGGTGCGTCGGCTGCTGCGCGAGCATGGTCTGCGCCTCGAGCAGGTGCCGGGTTCCGGCAAGCAGGGGCGCGTGCTGAAGGAAGACGTCCAGGCCTTCCTCGAAGGCGGTGGCCCGAGTGCCGCGCAGGCACCCACGCAGGAGGCGGCACCCTCGGCTCGGGCGTCAACCGGCGAGGCGGAGGTGCGCGTCGAACCGCTGCGCGGGGTGCGTGCCGCCATGGCGCGTCAGATGGTGGCCTCGTCCTCGACGATCCCGCATTTCCAGTATGGCGAGGAACTCGATGTCACCGACCTGCTGGCGCTGCGTGAGCGCCTCAAGCCCGAGGCCCAGGCCTTTGAGGCGCGCCTGACGCTGATGCCGTTCTTCATGAAGGCCATGGCGCTGGCGATCCGCGACTTCCCGATCCTCAACAGCCGTCTCAACGAGGCCGGCAACGAGATCCACTACCTGCCGTCCTGCAATATCGGCATGGCGGTCGATGGCAAGGCGGGCCTGATGGTCCCCAACGTCAAGGGGGTGGAGGGGCTGACCCTGCTGGAGATCGCCGGCGAGATCCAGCGGCTGACCCAAGAGGCCCGCGAGGGCAGGGTGGCATCGGCCGACCTGAAGGGCGGCACCATCAGCATCTCCAACATCGGCGCGCTGGGTGGGACCTATGCCGCCCCGATCATCAATGCCCCGGAAGTGGCCATCGTCGCCATTGGCAAGACCCAGTGGCTGCCGCGCTTCGACAGCAACGATGAGGTGGTGAAGCGGGCGATCATGACCGTCACCTGGGCGGGGGACCACCGCCTGATCGACGGCGGCACCATTGCCCGCTTCTGCAACACCTGGAAGGGCTATCTGGAGGCGCCCGAGACCATGCTTCTGCATCTAGGGTGATGCGATGACCCAGGCGTCCCTGCAGCAGTTCTACATTCCGGAAGAGCAGTCGGTCTATCTGCTCAGCCATGACGACGCTCGCAAGCTCAGGTCGTGGGTGGCGCTGTGCCAGGAGCAGCTGGAACAGTTGGGTTACCGGAACATCGAACTGATCGGCAAGGGCGCCTATGGCTTCGTCTTCGCCGGGCTCACCGCTGGCGTTTCCAGCCCACGCGAGCAGTACGTCTTCAAGTTCACGCGCGTCAACCTGCCCCAGCACCTCCAGGACCGCCTGGAGGAGGAAGCCTTCATGCTGGAGCAGGTCGACCACCCTCGTGTGCCCAAGCTGATCGCCTTCCAGCGGGTGCGCAGCCAGTCGATTCTGGTGATGCAGCGCGCACCGGGGTTCAACATGGAAGAGGTCTCGCTGCATGAGGGGCGGTTGTCGCCGCGCCTGGTGGTGCGCATCGCCGACCAGCTGGCGGATATCCTGCGCACCCTGCGCCGCGAGAGCGGGCCGGCCGGCAAGCCGGTCGTCCATGGCGACATCAAGCCCTCCAACTTGGTCTTCGACGAAGGCTCCGAAACCATCGCGCTGATTGACTGGGGCTCCTCGGTGTTCGCCCAGCTCGATGCCAGCCTGCAGTTCGTGTCGACCAATGTCATGGAGCTGATGTCGGACAACCTTCAGCAGACCAACGCGCGGCTGGGGGATGTCTATTTCATCGGTGAGGAGCAGCTCAACGGTGCGCTGTCGTCGCCGCGCTTCGACGAGCAGGGCGCAGCGGCCACCCTCTATGCCCTGGCCTCGGCCCAATCCTGTCGCTTTGGCCACCGCGCCATTCCCGCGACCTCCTTGGGACTGCCGATGGAATTCGCGCGCATGCTCGACGGCATGCTTGCTCCCGACCTACGAACCCGCCTGCGGGCCGGCGACCACTTCATTCGCGAGATGCCGCGGCTGGGCCGCCTGGTGATGCTCGACCTGCCCGCGCCCCAGGAAGCCCCGCTGGTGCCGGTCTGGAGCCGGCCGGCCGCTGGCGAGATCGATACCGTGGTCTACAGCTCGCGCAAGTCTTTCCTGCGTGAGGAGGGCGGACGCGAGACTCTCAATGACGTCAACGACGTTCAGCTCGATCGCTACTACAAGAACTTCATGCAGAACATGGGCGAGACCGAGAAGGCTTTCCTGGCGGCGGTGAGCCGGCTCGGCAAGTATCCGGTGGTCGGTGGGCTGGCCGTGCGCTGGGAGGCCGAGGGGGTCTATATCGATACCTCGCTCAACCTGCACGACCCGGCTCGCCGCTCGGCCTTCATTGCCGCGGTCAACAACATGGTGACCCTGGCACGGGCGATTCACCGTCAAGGCATCTTCAAGAGCTGCCTGTTCAATGCCCGCGATACGCTGCATCTCGACCGCGAGAGTCCCGATCAGCCCTTCGAGGTCCTGCCCGACATGCGCCTGCACTATGAGCTCAGCGCCGTGCCCGAGCTCGAGGACCGCTCGCGTCTGCACAGCTACTTCGAGGATGGACCCGACCCCGAGGAGTTCCTGGTGCTGCCCGAGGCGATCATCGCCTCGCTGGAAGCCCTCAACGAGATCCACCACACCGGGATGATCATTTTCGAGGCGCTGCCCCATCACCTCAAGATCCACAGCCACTACCGGCTGCTCGATCCCTCTCGAGAGGCTGAGTTCCGGGGCCGCCTGGATGACATTCTCAACGCGGTGGGGCTGATCGAGGGGCTTGGGGTGTCGGGCTTCATGAAGATGCCCTACAAGGACACCCGCTTCTTTGCGCATATCGAGCGCCAGCCGGAGCGCTTCTATCCTCGCGACCCCAGGGCTGTGCTCGAGCAAGCGGCCCGCGAGTAACGCCGGGGTATTGCCCTGGTGACCCGTTACAGCGAGGCGGCAGAGCGCGCTGCCTGGTCATAGAGTCCGGACATGGCGCGCAACAGTCCCGCCAGGCGGCTTATCTCCTCGCGTTCGATGCCCATGGAAGAGAGCGAGTCGACCAGGCAGGCCTCGCGGATCTCGGCGTAGCGACTGCAAGCCTCCCGCCCGGATTCGGTGGTGCGGAAGAAGGTTTCCTTGCCCTGTTTCTCGCCGGCCACCAGCCCCAGGCGGCCCAGCTTCTTCAGCGCATAGGTCACCGTATGAGTATCCTCGACGTTGAGCACCAGGCAGATGTCTGCCTGGCGCTTGGCGCGCTCGCGATGATTGACGCTGTGCAGCACCAGGACGTCCAGGGCGCCGAGCTCCGGATAGCCGCTGGCCGTCATGCAGCGCACCATCCAGCGGTCGAAGGCATGCCCGGCGATGATCAGGCCGAACTCGAACTCCGAGAGCTCCTGGCTGCTGCGCGACAGGTGTTCCGAGGAGACGATGGGGCCGCGAGGTGTCCGTGTGGGTGTCACATGCTGCTCCTTTTCCATGCCTGTGGTCATGACTAGTTGCCCATCGCCTGTGGCAGCCAGGTAACGATGCCGGGAAAGAGGCTGATCAGCACCACGCCGAGCATCATCAGGAAGAAGAACGGCATGGCCGCCCAGGCGATCGAGAGGATATTGCGTCCGGTCATGCCCTGCAGCACGAAGAGGTTGAAGCCAATCGGCGGGGTGATCTGCGACATTTCCACCACGATGACCAGGTAGATGCCGAACCAGATCAGGTCGATGCCGGCGGCCTCGACCATGGGCAGCATGATTGAGGTGGTCAATACCACCACCGAGATGCCGTCCAGGAAGCAGCCCAGCAGGATGAACAGGAGCGTCAGCGCCGCGAGCAGCATCACCGGCGACAGTCCCAGGGTGCCGATCCAGGCGGCGAGTTCGCGGGGCAGGCCGGTGAAGCCCATGGCGGCAGTGAGGAAGGAGGCGCCGGCGAGAATGAAGGCGATCATGGTCGAGGTGCGTACCGCCCCGAGCAGAGCGTCGCGGAACACGACACCGTCCATGGCGCCCTGGAAGCGGGCCAGCAGGAGCGATAGCACCACCCCCACGGCCGCTGCCTCGGTGGGCGAGGCCAGGCCGGCATAGATCGAACCGATGACCCCGACGATCAAGGCCAGCAGGGGAATCAGCCGGCGTGCCCGGCGCAGCTTCTCGCCCAGCGGCAGGCCGGTCTCGGCGGGGGGAATCTTGTCCGGAAAGCGCCAGGACCAAAGCATCAGGTAGCCGGCGAACAGCGAGATCAGCAGCAGGCCCGGGAAGATGCCGGCCATGAACAGCCGCGCGATCGACTGGTCGGTGGCCACGCCGTAGACAATCAGGATGATCGAGGGCGGGATCAGCAGGCCCAGCGTCGCCGAGCCGGCCAGGGTACCGATGATCAGCTTCTCGTCATAGCCGCGGCGGGTGAGCTCGGGAATGGTCATCTTGCCCATGGTGGCGCAGGTGGCCGCCGAGGAGCCGGAGACGGCGGCAAACAGCCCGCAGCCGACCACGTTGGTGTGCAGCAGGCGCCCGGGGATGCGCTGCATCCAGGGCGAGAGGCCGGTGAACATGTCATCGGCGAGCCGCGAGCGGAACAGTATCTCGCCCATCCAGATGAACATCGGCAGGGCGGTGAGTTCCCAGCTGTAGCTTTCTCCCCAGACGTTGGAGGCGAGCACGTCGCCAGTGGGCACCGAGGTGAACTGGGAGAGGCCCAGCCAGCCCAGCCCCAGCAGGGAGAACGCCACCCAGACGCCGCTGCCCAGCAGCAGCAGGAGGGTGACGAAGAGGACCGTCATCATCACGAGCATGGTGCGTCTCCCGGGCTCATTCCTGGCCGCTGTCGTCGATAGTGAAGGTGGAAGGCCGGGTCACGGCGGTTACCAGAGTCGTCAGCCAGGCCTCCGCCAGTGCCAGGCAGAACAGCACGATCCCGGCGAGCATGGCCGTCTGGGGGATCCACAGCGGGATGCTCAGCAGGCCGTAGGAGGTCTCGTTGAAGGCGATACTGTCGTCCAGCAGCCAGTAGAGGTACCAGCCGAGGTAGAGACTGAGGACCAGGGCAACGCTCAGGCAGAAGAGTTCGACGAAGGCGCGCGGTGCGGCGGGAAGCCGTCCGATCAGCAGCGTCACGCGGATATGGCCGCAGTGGACGAAGGTATAGGCGAGCCCCAGGAAGCTGGCACCCACCAGCAGGAAGCCGGAGATTTCCGAGAGACCGGGAATCGCCAGGCCGATGCGGTCGCCGCCGATCCCGGTGGCGACGCGATCGACGATGCGTCCGAGGATCTGGGCGGTGATCAGTGCGCAGATCAGGCAGAGGCAGAGGGCGGCCAGGTAGCCGCCCAGGTTGTAGAGCGGTCGAAGGCGGTAGGTCATGGCAGCGTCCAGAGGTGGCTGCCGGGGCGACGCGCGCCCCGGCAGGGAGGGGCGGGTCAGTCGCGTGCGGCCTGGTAGGCCTCGAGGATGGCGGCTCCCTGGTCGCCGGCACGACCGGCCCACTCCTCGGTCATGGTTGCGCCGACCTCCTCGAGCAGGTCGGCGAGCTCCGGGGTCGGCTCACTGACCTCGATGCCGTTCTCCTTGAGCACGGCAAGGGCGTCGTCGGTCTCCTGGCGGCTCATCTCCCAACCGCGTGTCTCGGCCTCGGCGGCCGCGTCCAGCACCGCTTGCTGAGTGGCCTCGTCGAGGCGCGAGAAGGCCTTTTCGCTGACGATCACCATGTTCTTGGGCAGCCACAGCTGGGCGTGGTTGAAGTGGCTCAGGTAGTCCCAGGCCTTGGTATCGGCGCCGGTGGCCGGCGAGGTGATCATGGCATCGACGCGGCCGGTGCTGAAGGCGGTGGGGATGTCCGGCACCTCGACCTGGGTCGGCACGGCGCCGACCAGCTGGGCGATCCGCTCGCTGGCGGTATTGTAGGCGCGCATGCTCAGGTTCTTCAGATCGTCTGGCTCTTCCAGCGGCTGCTGGGTGTAGATCCCCTGGGGCGGCCAGGGAACGGCGAACAGCAGCTGCAACTGCTGTTCGGCCAGTTCCTCGGCAATGATCTCCCGCGAGGCGTCCCACAGGATCTCGGCATCCTCGTAGCTGGAGGCCAGGTAGGGCACGGAATCGACTTCGAAGATCGGGTTCTCGTTGGCCAGGCGCGACATGATCAGCTCGCCGATGGGCACGATGCCGCGTCGAACGGAATTCTTGATCTCGGCATGGCCAATCAGTGAGCCGTTGGAGTGCACGGTGATGTCCAGTTCGCCATCGGTGGCCTCTCGCACGTCGTCAGCGAACGCGCGGATGTTCACGGTATGAAAGGTCATGTCGCCGTAGGGGGTGGGCATGTCCCATTCGGTCGCCGCCTGGGCGATGCCGCCCACGGTGGCTAGGCTGAGACCAAGGGCGGCGGCCGAGGTCAGAGGCAGAAAGGAGAAGCGAGCAGTCATGTGCGGTACCTCGTGTCGGATTCTTGTTGTCGCGGCAGGCGGTCGGATAGCGAGCCGTCCAGAAGGAGTCTAGCGAGTGTTCGAGTCGAAGGTTAGGCGGGCGACCGCCGACTGGTCAACGATATGTAGACTAAAGAACGATGTTTCATCGATAAAACATTGATAAGTTATCGACATGTTCTGGTGTGTAGGAGGTGGATCATGAAGCGCCTGTTGCTCAATGCCGATATGGGCGAGAGCTTCGGCCCCTGGGTCATGGGGATGGACCACGAGGTGATGCCCCACGTGGATCTGGCCAACGTGGCCTGCGGGTTCCACGCCTCCGACCCGGACGTGATCCGCATGACCGTGCGTCTGGCCAAGCGCCATGGCGTCACCGTGGGGGCACATCCCGCCTATCCGGACATGGTTGGCTTCGGGCGCCGCTCCATGGCCTGCTCGGCAGAGGAGGTCGAAAACCTGGTGCTCTATCAGGTCGGCGCACTGGCCGGGGTCTGCCGCGCCGAGGGCCTGGAGGTGGGTTACGTCAAGCCACACGGCGCGCTCTACAATGACATGATGCGCGACCCAGAAATCCTCGAGGCGGTGATGCGCGCGCTGGTGGCCTTCGACGTCCACCTGCCGCTGATGGTGATGGCCACTCGGGATACCGCTCCGGCTCAGGCGATGGCCGAGCAGCACGGCGTGACCCTGTGGTTTGAGGCCTTCGCCGATCGTGCCTACGACGGCGAGGGGCGGCTGGTCTCACGCCGAGAACTGGGGGCCGTGCACCACGACCCCGACGTGATCCTCGACCAGGCGCAGCGCATCGCGCGCGGCTTGCCGCTCACGGCGAGTGACGGCAGCGACCTGGTGCTGGTGGCCGACACGCTTTGCGTGCACGGCGATAACGCCGAGTCGATCGCCGCCATCAAGGCGATCCGCGATGCGCTCAACGGCCTGGCGAGCGCCTCATGAGCGGCGTTTTCCCGCCGGGGCTGCCGCGCCTCGAGTCCGCCGGGCTGGACGGCTGGATGGTGCGGCTGTTCGATGCCATCGACGAGGCCAACATGCCCTGGCTGACCGCCCTGGTGAGAGACTGCGAGAAGGCCTTCGGCGACCAGCTGGTCGATCTGGTCCCGTCCTATACCACCCTGCTGGTGACCTTTGACCCGCTGCGACTCTCGCCCGGCGAGGCCAGGAAACGGCTGATCGAGCGCCTGCAGTGGCTGCAACCCGACGAGGAGCCGGCCGACGCACCGGTCAAGGAACTGCCGGTCTGGTATGACCCCGCGGTGGGGCCCGAGTTGTCTCGCCTGGCCGAGCTTGCCGGCATGAGCCTCGAGGAGGTGGTGG
The DNA here is from genome assembly GCF_014192285.1 of Halomonas fontilapidosi. GTDB lineage: Bacteria > Pseudomonadota > Gammaproteobacteria > Pseudomonadales > Halomonadaceae > Halomonas > Halomonas fontilapidosi. The sequence goes on from NZ_JACHXQ010000001.1 coordinate 51,666, forward strand.
CCGGCCACAGTGAGCGAACCTATCGGGTCTTTGCGCTGGGTTTTGCCCCGGGCTTCGCCTTCATGGGCAGCGTCGATGCCAGGCTCGAGGCGCCACGACTTGCTACCCCGCGTCGGCGCGTGCCGGCAGGCAGTGTGGCAGTCACCGGGCAGCAGACCGCGGCCTACCCCGCGGTCACGCCGGGCGGCTGGAATCTTATCGGTCGCACCCCGGCGGTGCTCTTCGACCGCGACCGCGAGGGCTTCAGCCTGTTCCAGGTGGGCGACCGGGTTCGCTTCGTGCCGATCGATCGTGCCGAGTTCGAACGACGGGGGGGCGATACGCGCCCGATGGAGGAGGAACGATGACGGAGGCAAGCGTTGGACTGCGCGTCACGCGTGCCGGCCCTCTGGCGCTGCTCCAGGATGCCGGGCGCTTCGGGGTGCGACGCCTGGGCGTGACCCAGGGCGGACCGGTGGACCTGCATGGCTGGGCCTGGGCCAACCATCTAGTGGGTAACGCTTGGGGAGCCCCGGCTCTCGAGGTGACCTTCGGCGGCCTGGAACTTACCGCCGAGCGCGGCCTGGTGCTCGCCGTGGCCGGGGCCGACCTGTCGGCGACCCTGGACGGTCAGCCGCTGCCCGGCTGGCGCGCGCTGTTCGTGGAAAGAGGCCAGCAGCTCGCGTTTGGCTCACCCGTCAACGGCCTCAGGGCCTATCTGGCGGTGGCTGGTGGTTTCGCGGCAGCGCCGGTACTGGGCAGCGTGGCCTGCGTGGCGCGCGAGGGGCTGGGCGGCCATGACGGCCAGGGTCATCGCCTGGCCGAGGGCGACGGCCTGCGGGTCACGCCGCGTCGTGCTGCCGTCGGCAGGACGGCGCCTCGGGACGACGCGGAGATCGATTATCGCCGTCCGGCCGAGTTGGCGCTGCTGCCCGGTGCCCAGATCGCTGAGTTCAGCGGGGAGAGTCTCTTCCAGGCGTTCAATGCGTCGTGGCGGGTGGACGATCGCGCCGATCGCATGGGCGTGAGATTGACCGGTCCGACGCTTCAGTGCCGGATGACCAGCATGATCTCCGAAGGGATCAGCCTGGGCGCCGTGCAGGTGCCGCCCGACGGACAGCCCATCGCGCTGCTGAACGATCGCCAGACCATCGGTGGCTATCCCCGGCTCGGGGCGCTCACGCCGCTGGCTTGCTCCCGGCTGGCGCAGTGCCTGCCGGGGCAGGAAGTCAGGTTGAACGCCGCCGCGACCGAGAGTGCCCTGGAGGCGTACCGACGTTTTCGTGGCGGGTTCGCGTGAGACACCGATTCAGGCACCCAGGCCACTCTCACGCAGCAGCTGGTCAATGCTGCGCTCGACGCGAGGCCTTGAGGTATCCTCGAGCAGCAGCTGGGTTTCCAGGTCGGTGAGGCCATCCTGAACCAGACGCTCGATCAGTTCGGCCTTGGTAATGCCGGTTTGGTGGCTGGCACGCTCCAGACGGGCTTCCAGGTCGCGGGGGAATCTCAGCAAGTGTGGCATGTCGTTGTCTCCGTAATGGCCCGCTCCCGGGCGGCCTGATCCTTCTGACACCATAAAATGCCGGTTGGGTGCTGTCACGCCCTCGAGTCTCTCGGGCCGGGGTGACAGCATCATGACAGCGTAGGAATTCGTCACCCTGCGCAGGGACGGGGGCAGGTCAGGCGTGCTGATCAACGGTCGCCCTCAAGCAAGCCCTTGGCGACGCATGACGTCGGTGATGATGGGGACCGGCGTCATCAGATGCTCGCGCATCATCCTGGCGGCGCGCTGGGCATCGCGGGAGAGAATGACCTCCACCAGGGCGGCATGTTCGCGCCGCTTGCGTTCGAGGGCCTCGGCAGAGAAGACCGTCTCGCGCAGCCAGAGGTGACGATACCGCTCCACCTGGTCGAACAGGCTCTCGCGGACCTTCATCAGATGGGGGGAGTTGCAGCCGGCGGCGATGGCGGTATGGAAGGTCTTGTGGCGAGTATCCCAAACATCGAGCAGCTCCTCTGAACTGTTGACTTCCGTCACCTTCGCCAGCGTATGGGCCTTGGCCAGAATCTCGGCCTCCCAGTCGTCGCCGCCGCGTTGAATGGCGAGTTCCAGGACCAAGCCTTCCAGCTGGGCCCGAGCATCATAGAGGTCGGCGAGCTCCGACAGTGACATGGGCGCGACCCGGTAGCCGCGCTGGCTGATGGCCACCACCAGACTCTCGGCCACCAGCTGCGAGAGGGCTTCGCGCAGGGGGCCGATGCCCAGCCCGTAGCGGTCCTTCAGGCCGCTCATCAGCAGCTTCTCGCCGGGCGTGAAAACGCCGCGGATGATGTCGCGTTTCAACCAGTGGTAGGCACTGACGCCCAGATTCTGTTTCGATGAGGTATCCATGGCGCGCTATCGTTCCGAATGTAACAGCCATCATACCCAATCATCGCCAGTGTGGTGAATCGTGTCGTGGTATAGCAAAAAATGGAAACAGTTCGGGATCATGGATATTCTCCCATCTGATGCCTGTCATACCGAGGTAAGCCGTGTACGACTTCGTGATCATCGGCGGGGGGATCCTCGGCATGTCCACCGCCATGCAGCTGAGCGAGACCTTTCCTGACCGTCGCATCCTGCTGCTGGAAAAGGAGCCGCATGTGGCCCGCCATCAGAGCGGCCGCAACAGCGGCGTGATTCATGCCGGCATCTACTATCCCCCCGGCAGCCTCAAGGCGCGCTTCTGTCGAGAGGGAAACCGGGCGACCAAGGCATTCTGCGACGAGCATGGCATCGAGACCCGGACGTGTGGAAAGTTGCTGGTCGCCACCAACAACTTGGAACTCGAGCGCATGCAGGGGCTCTGGGAGCGCACCGCCGCCAACGGCCTGGAGCGCGAGTGGCTCTCCGGCGAGGCACTTCGCGAGCGGGAGCCGGCGATCAGCGGCGTCGGGGCGCTGTTCGTGCCCTCCAGCGGCATCGTCGACTATACCCGAGTCACTCGCGCCATGGCCGACACCTTCGAGCAGCGTGGTGGCCAGATCCGTTTCGAGCAGGAGGTGACCGGCATCGACGAGCGCCCCGGCGAGGTCGTGATCAAGACCCGTGACGCGGAGTACTCGGCGCGCTACCTGATTTCCTGTGCGGGGCTGATGGCCGATCGCATAGTGAGGATGCTGGGGCGCCATCCCGGCTTCATCATCTGCCCGTTCCGCGGCGAGTACTTCCGTCTGCCCGAGCAGCGTGACGGGATCGTCCAGCATCTGGTCTACCCGATACCCGACCCGGCCATGCCCTTTCTCGGCGTTCATCTGACGCCGATGATCGGTGGTGGCATCAGCATCGGTCCCAATGCCGTGCTGGCGCTGGCGCGCGAGGGGTATCGCAAGCGGGACGTCTCGCTGCCGGATGTGGCGCGCCTCTTTACGCACCCGGGGGTGTGGCGGATGCTGGCCGACAACGTGCGCCCTGGGCTGGCGGAGTTGCGCAACACCTTCTCCCGTCGCCGTTACCTGGCGCTGGTGCGTAGCTACTGTCCCGAGCTGACCCTCGATGATCTGCAGCCCTGGCCTGCCGGCGTGCGCGCCCAGGCCGTCTCTCGCGATGGTCGGCTGATCGACGACTTCCTGTTCGTCAACACGCGGCGCACCGTCAACGTCTGCAACGCGCCGTCGCCTGCGGCCACCTCGGCGCTGCCGATCGGGCGCTATATCGTCGACAAGGTCAAGGAGCAGGTAGCGGTCGGCTGAGCGGTCTTCAGGTCGCCTCGGAAGGCCGCCTCAGCTCCTGCCAGGCGGCGTACGTGCTAAGAAATACCCGGCCGGTAAGATCGTCGAGGAAGTCGCTGCGCTTGAGACGGTCCATCACAGGCCCCTTGACCTCGGCCAGGTGCAGGGTCACCCCGGAGTCCTCGAGCCTCGCGTTGATGGCCTCCAGACTCTCCAGAGCCGACGCGTCGATCAGGTTGACGGCCGAGCAGATCAGCACCACGTGCTCGAGCTCCGGGCGACTCGCGACCAGCGTATAGAGGGTGTCCTCCAGGTAGCGGGCATTGGCGAAGTAGAGGCTCTCGTCGATGCGCAGCATGGCCAGGTGGCTGACGGTCTCGGTCTCGTGGCGCTTGATGCTGCGGAAATGCTCGGTACCCTCGATGCGCCCCACCAGCACGCTGTGCGGGCGGCTGGTGCGATAGAGGAAGAGCGCGATGGAAAGCAACACCCCCGAGACAATGCCGGCCTCGACCCCCTCCAGCAGGGTCAGCGCGATGGTCACGGCCATGGCCGAGAAGTCGCTGCGCGAGTAGCGCCAGGTCTGGCGAAGCAGCGGGATATCCACCAGGGTCAGGATGGAGACGATAATGGTGGCCGCCAGGGTGGCGATCGGCAGATGCTGCAGCAGGGGAGTCAGCGCCAGCGTCACCGTGCCGATTCCCAGCGCAGCGAATAGCCCGGCCATGGGCGTGCGGGCGCCAGATTCGAAGTTGATCACCGTGCGCGAGAGCCCCCCGGTGACGGGCATCCCCCCCGAAAAGGCCGCGGCGAGATTGGCGCCCCCCAGGCCCACCAGCTCCTGATTGGGCGAGATCCGCTCGCGACGCTTGGCGGCCAGCATTTGGGCCATGGAGATCGATTCGACGAACCCCACCACGCTAATCAACAGGGCGGGAATCAGCAGCGCACGCCACAGCGGCAGATCCAGCGGTGGCAGGCCCAGTGGGGGCAGGCCACCGGGGATGGCGCCGACGACGGCAACGCCCTGCTCCGCTAACCCCAGCCGCCAGCTTAGCAGCGTCGTTACCACCACCGCGACCACCGGCCCGGTGCGCGCCAGCAGCGAGGCGAACCCCTTGGGCAGCTTCATGGCCCTCAGCAGCCGTTCCCCGTGACGGCGCATGCCGATCAGGAAGGTCAGGCAGCCCAGGCCAAGCAGCAGAGTCGGCCAGTGTGTGTGCCGCCACTCACCACTCAGGCTGACGACTAGCTCCAGCGCGTTGTACCCGCTCGCCCCGATGCCCATCAGGTGAGCGGCCTGACTGATGGCGATCAATACCGCCGAGGCGGAGAGGAAGCCGGCAATGACGGGGTGACTCAGAAAGTTGGCGAAGAAGCCAAGGCGCAGCAGGCCCATGGCCGCGAGCATCAGCCCGGAGAGCAGTGAGAGCACCAGGGCCGCCTGCAGATAGGCCGTGCTGCCCGGGGCGGCCACTTCCGAGAGTGCCGCCCCGGTCATCAGGGCGATGATTGCCACTGGGCCCACGGCCAGGGTGCGGCTGGTACCGAGCAGGGCATAGGCAACGGCCGGCAGCAGGCTGGCATAGAGCCCGACCACCGCCGGCAGCCCGGCGAGCAGGGCATAGGCCAGCGATTGGGGAATCACCATCACGGTGACGATCACCCCGGCCAGCAGGTCGGCACCGGCCAGTCGACGGGTGTAGTGGGGCAGCCAGCTAAGGATCGGCAGGTAGCGCTTGAGCATCCTTTCTCGCCATGTCGGTGGCAGGGGCGATGGGAATGATTCCCGGAACATGTCTACCAGACTAAACGATATTGGTCGCGGGGTTCAGGGTTGGGTAGCATCGGGGAATCGTTGGATCCGCATGACAACCTGCAAGGACCTATCATGAAGCCCGAAACGCTCGCCCTGCACCATGGCTACGCCCCCGATGACCAGCATGCCGTGGCAGTGCCCATCCATCAGACCACCTCGTTCTCGTTCGACAGCGCCCAGCACGCGGCGGACCTTTTCGACCTCAAGGTCGAGGGCAACATCTACTCGCGGATCATGAACCCGACCTGTGCGGTGCTCGAGCAGCGCGTGGCGGCCCTCGAGGGGGGCATTGCCGGCCTGGCGGTGGCATCCGGCATGGCGGCCATTACCTATGCCATCCAGACCATCGCCGAGGCCGGCGACAACATCGTCTCGATCAGCGAGCTCTATGGCGGCACCTATAACCTCTTCGCTCATACGCTGCCGCGCCAGGGGATCGAGGTGCGCTTCGCCGACAAGGATGACATCGCCGGCCTCGAGTCGCTGATCGATGCCCGCACCAAGGCGGTATTCTGCGAGAGCGTCGGCAATCCCTCGGGCAGCGTGGTCGACTTGGCCGCCCTGGTTGATGCCGCCCATCGTCATGGCGTGCCGGTGATCGTCGACAACACTGTGCCGACTCCTTTCCTGTGGCGGCCCATCGAGCACGGTGCCGATATCGTTATCCAGTCGGCCACCAAGTATATCGGCGGTCACGGCACCACCGTGGGCGGGGTGATCGTCGACTCCGGGCGTTTTCCCTGGGCCGATTACCCCGACCGCTTCCCGCTGCTCAACGAGCCGGACGTCTCCTACCATGGCGTCTGCTATACCCGCGACCTGGGCGAGGCGGCCTTCATCGGCCGCGCCCGCGTGGTGCCGCTGCGCAACATGGGGGCAGCGCTCTCCGCCCAGGCGGCCTGGAACCTGCTGCAGGGCCTCGAGACCCTGTCGCTGCGTATCGAGCGCGTCTGTGACAATGCTCAGAAGGTGGCCGAGTACCTCGAGGGCCATCCCGCCGTCACCTGGGTGCAGTATGCCGGTCTCGAGAGCCACAAGGATTACGGGCTGGCGCAGCGCTACATGGGTGGACGCGCCTCGGGTATCCTCAGTTTCGGCATTCAGGGCGGGCGCGACGCGGGGGCGCGCTTCTATGATGCGCTGGGCATGATCCTGCGCCTCGTGAATATCGGCGATGCCAAGACCTGCTCGTCGATTCCGGCTTCTACCACCCACCGTCAGCTCAATGACGAGGAGCTCAAGGCGGCCGGCGTAACGCCCGATATGGTGCGCCTCTCCATCGGCATCGAGCATGTCGATGACATTCTCGCCGACCTGGAACAGGCGCTGGTCGCCAGTCAGGTGTGAGCGGCTGCAAGGCACGCCCCGTCTAGAGGCGGTACTGGCGCAGGAAGCGCCGATCCAGATGCGTCTTCAATGCCAGGGCCAGGCGCCCGCCCCACCAGTGGTGGCCACGGATGGCCAGCCCCTGTCCGGCGCCCAGGTCGAGGATGGCCAGGGCCCGCCGCTGGGGAACGTAGGCAATGAGGGGGTCGCCGGAGAGGCGTGCCGCCAGGTTATCCAGCAGTACCCTGGCCTGGCGGATGCCATAGATGCGCAGGCGGGGAAGCTCGTGGTGGAGCATTGCCGCACAGTCGCCGATGGCGAAGATGTCGGGATAGCCGGGGCACTGCAGGGTCGCCTCGACAGCCAGGCCGCGGTGCGGAATCAGTGGCAGGCCCAGTCGTTCGACAACGGCGGGAGGGACGAGCCCCTCGGCGTGCACGACATGGTCGGCCGCCAGCCATTGCAGGCTGTCCTCTCCCCAGGCATTGCTCTCGGTGGTAAAGGTGACGCCGTTGGCGGCATGGCCGGTGACCTCCAGGCCGAATCGCACCTCGATCTCGCGACGGGCGAGCTGGCGCATCAGCCAACCGATGGCGCCTCGCGGGGCTCCCTCCAGCAACTGCTGGCCTCGTGTCACCAGCAGGATCTCGGGATGAGCCCCATGGCGCCTGGCCAGCTCGCGTAATTGACAGGCGACCTCCACGCCACTCGGACCACCCCCGACGATGACCAGTCGGGGTGTCCGACCGCGTGAGAATTCCTGTTCCAGGCGGTGGCGCAGGGCGAGTAGCCGCGGGAGCGGCTTGACCCCCCAGACCCCCGGCCCCGGCGTACACGGTTCAGGGCAGGGCGAGCATGAGCCAAGATTCAGCGACAGTAGCGAAAAATCGAGCGCACGACCGTCCTCCAGCCGGGCGATGCCGGCCGCCGGATCGAGGTGGGCAAGGCGACCACGCAGGACTTTCACGCCGAAGCGACTCGCGAGACGGACGGGGTCCAGACGAATCTCGGCCGGGGAGTGGCGGGCACTTAACAGGCTGGTGGCCCGCCCCGAGTACCAGAAGCTGCCAGGGTCGACGAGGGTGATCTCGGCGGCTTCGAGGCGATGGTGATGTCGGATCAGGTGCAGGTGGGCGTGCCCGGCGCCGACCAGCAGCAGGCGAGGTTGTCCGACGCGAGGAGGTGTGGGAGGCATCTTGCGATAGTATCCGAAAGCCGCGGTTCAGGCGATATGGGCGCCGCGCTGGGCTCAACGCGGCGGGGCCGTGGTGGCGCGAGCCCCTCCGGGGCGTGACTGCCAGGCGGACCAGGAGTAGAGGGCTAGTCCCGTCCAGATCAGCAGAAACGTAACGAGTTGCGCCGTCGCCAGGGGCTCATCGAAGACCAGCAGGGCGATGACGAACTGGATGGTCGGGTTGAGATACATCAGAAACCCCAGCGTTGCCAGGCGCAGTCGGCGTGCGGCGCCGGCGAAGGCCAGCAAGGGCAGGGCGGTGATCACCCCGCTTGCCACCAGCAGGGCGGTGGTGCGGCCCTCGTCGAGGAAGTGGGAGAGCTCGGCCTGCGTCAACCAGCCCAGCCCGATCAGGGCCAGCGGCAGCAGTAGCAGCGTCTCGACAAAGAGCCCGGAGAGGCCGTCCAGGGGCACCTGCTTGCGCAGCAGGCCATAGGTGCCGAACGAGAAAGCCAGCACCAGGCTGATCCAGGGCAACTCGCCCAGCATGACCAGCTGGATCGCGATGGCCAGCCCCGCGAGGCCCACGGCCACCCCCTGCAGGCGCGCCATGCGCTCGCGTAATACCAGCATGCCCAGCGCCACGTTGACCAGCGGGGTCATGAAGTAGCCCAGGCTCGCCTGGAGAACCTGTCGTGTCTCCACCGAGTAGATGTAGAGCCCCCAGTTCAGTGCGATCAGCAAGGCGCAACCCAGCACGCGGCCGAGTCGCCTCGGTTCGGCAATGGCCCGGCGAACGGGGGCCCAGCGGCGGAGAAGGGTGACCAGCCCCACCAGGAAGAGGCAGGACCAGATCACCCGGTGCAGCAGTATCTCGAAGGCCGGGACACCCTGGAAAAGGGCAAAGAACAGCGGGAAGCAGCCCCAGGTGACATAGGCGGCCAGGCCGAAGGCGACGCCCTTGCCGGTTTCTCGGGATGGAGCAGAGGTGGAATGCTGGGACATGAGGGCCTCGAATCCAAATGCGCTAGACATTAGCAGGCTATTGTCGTGCCTGCCATGGGTCTTGCGCGGCGGCTGACGGCCACGGTGGTGGTGGGGTAGGCTGTCGTCAGCCAATGACCTTGACGGGAGTCACCGCATGAGTGAGCTGAGAACCACCCTGGTGCAGTGCGACCTGCGCTGGGAAGACCCCGACGCCAACTGCCGGATGCTGGAAGAGACCCTGGGCGAGCTCGGCGCCGATGAGACCGACCTGATCGTGCTGCCGGAGATGTTCGCCACCGGGTTTACCATGAACTCCCGGGAGATGGCCGAGCCCATGGTCGAGAGTCGCACCGTGGCCTGGCTGCAGGGCCAGGCGGCCCGGCGCGGCTGTGTGGTCACCGGTAGTGTTGCCGTGGTGGAGGATGGCGACTACTTCAATCGCCTGGTCTGGGCGCGCCCAGACGGCAGCCTGGTCACCTACGACAAGCGACATCTGTTTCGCATGGCCGGGGAGCATGAACGCTATGCAATGGGCCATGAGCGGGTGATCGTCGAACTCAAGGGATTCCGCATCCTGCTCAGCGTCTGCTATGACCTGCGTTTTCCCGTCTGGCTGCGTCAGCAGCCCGGGCCCGACGAGCATTTCGAGTATGATGCCCTGCTGTGCGTGGCCAATTGGCCAGCGCCACGCCGTCACCCCTGGCGGGTGCTGCTGCAGGCGCGGGCCGTCGAGAATCTCTGTCCGGTGATCGGCGTCAACCGGGTCGGCGAGGATGCCAAGGGACTTGCCTATGCCGGCGATTCCATGCTGATTGACGCCAAGGGTGAGGCGCTGATCGACGAGCCCAAGGACACCCCCTTCGTCAAGACGGGCATCCTCTCGCTCGACGACTTGCATCGCTTTCGCGAGAAGTTTCCCGCCTGGCGTGATGCCGACCACTTCAGCCTCGCTGACGGGGTGGGTTACTGATGCGTCTCGACCGTTTCCTCTGCGAGACCACCGACCTGACGCGCAGCCTGGCCAAGAAGGCGCTGCATCGCGAGGAGGTCCGGGTGGACGGCGAGGTGATCAAGAACCCTGCCACCCAGGTCGGCGAACAGAGCAATGTCACCTGGAACGGCGAGCCCCTGGCCCTGGTTGGCCTGCGCTATGTGCTGCTGCACAAGCCCGAAGGGGTCGAATGCAGCGCGCGTCGCGGTCTCTACCCGCTGGTCCGCGAACTGGTCGACCTGCCCCATGTCGAGCGTCTGCAGACGGTGGGTCGTCTGGACGTCGACACCACCGGGCTGGTGTTGCTCACCGACGACGGCCAGTGGTCCCATCGGGTCACCTCACCGAAGCGGCGCTTAGGCAAGGTCTATCGGGTCACCCTCGCCGAGCCGCTGGAGGGCGCCGCGCTGGACGCCGCCGTGTCCGGTTTCGCCGAGGGCCTGATGCTTGACGGGGAGGAAAAACCGACGCGTCCCGCGCAGCTGGCCATGCGCTCGCCGCAGGTTGCCGAGTTGACGCTCCACGAAGGCAAGTACCATCAGGTCAAGCGCATGTTCGCGGCCATCGGTCACCATGTGGTAGCGCTGCATCGCGAATCGATCGGACCGCTATCTCTCGGTGAGCTGGCGCCCGGCGAATGGCGCGAGCTGAGCGAGGAGGAAGTGGCGCTGTTCTGAGGGTGATGCGGCGTCGCGCTTTGATGCGCCCAAGGGCGGTTGCTGCCGGACGTCAGGCGTAGATCTCGACTCTCGCCCGCCCTCGGTTCTTGGCCGAATAGAGGGCCTTGTCGGCGAGACCGATCAGCGTCAGCGGGTCGCCGGCATGCTCGGGAAAGGTGGCGATGCCGCAGGAGATCGATAGCGGTCCGAGCACCCGGTCGCGGTAACGAAAACGCTTGTGGCTCAGTACCTCCAGCAGTTCGCTGAGACGCGCCTCGGCGATGGCCGCCGTGGCCCCCGGCATGATGATCACGAACTCCTCGCCACCCATCCGGCAGACCACGTCGGCATCGCGGAAGTGATGGGTCAAGACTCGGCCCATGCCGACCAGCACCGTATCCCCTGCCTCGTGTCCTTCGTGGTCGTTGAACTGCTTGAAATGGTCGATATCGACCATTGCCAGGGTCAGCGGGGTGCCGTGGCGACGCGCGACCGCCGCCTCGTGCTGAAGTAGCTCGTCGAAGTAGCGTCGGTTGTAGAGCCCGGTCAGGGCGTCCTGGTAGGAGTAGGCCTGCAGCTTTTCGACCATCTCCTCCAGCGCCCGCGTGCGCTCGGCGACCTGCTTTTCGAGGGAGAGGTTGAGCCGGTGCAGCTCGCGCTGGGTATGCCGGTAGTGCCACAGGGTGATCGTCACGATGGCCAGCGCGAAGACCAGTGCGGCAGCGCTGACCGGCACGCGTCGCCAGGGCAGCAGGCCGTGGGCCACGGCCATGTCGATCAGCAGCAGCAGGGCGAAGAGTCCGTAGCTGGTGACGATCAGCTTCTGTTCGGCATTGAGTGTGCCGAGGTGCACGGCGATCGTCGTGAACATCACCAGCAGGGTGACCAGCAGCAGGACATCGAAGGTCGGAAAGGTGCTGGAGAGGTCGATGACGCCGGCCAGCGCCAGTCCCGGTGCCAGCACCAGGTAGCCCAGGTGGAGCTGCCAGATGCGCCGCAGCAGCGTCGGGCCTTGGGCGGCGAACCAGTGCTCCAGCATCAGCCCCATGGCCACCGGCAGCGTGTAGTAGCCGATGGCGGCCAGGTAGTCCCATAGCAGGGGAATGTCCACCAGCAGTTGGCTGGCTTGGGTCTCGGCCAGCAGCATGCTGCCCGCCGCCAGAGCGAACAGGCCGATGCCGAAGAAGCTGCGTCGGTCGCCCTGCACGATCGCGAAGATGAAGGCCAGCAGCGCCAGCAGCAGCAGGAAGGCGCTGACCACCAGTTCTCCGGCCGAACGCTCGAGGATGTAGTGCAGAAGGTCGATGCGCTCCATCAGCTTGACCTCGCCCCACAAGCCGATGTCGGTATAGTCGGAGAACACCCGGAAGTAGAGGGTCTGGCCGGCGAAATCTTCCGGCAGGCTGATCATGTGCCACGGCCAACCCGCGAATCGTCCCTCGCCGCGAGCGTCGAAGTGTCCGTACTGGTAGATCAGCTCGTCCTCGAGCCAGGCCTGAGTGATCAGGTCGACGCTGTAGATGTAGAGTACCGGGTCGCGCCACTCGCCGGCGGGCAGGGTGATGCGAAACCAGGCGTGCCTGTTGTCGCCGCGGCCGGGCGGGTTGGAAGGAAAGGCGATTGGCTGCCACTCACTCTGCGATGTCGCGTCTCCGACCCAGGCGGGGGTGCCGTCATCCTGAAAGGGGGAGTCTCCCCAGCGATATTCCCAGCCTTCGTCGAGTGCCAGTGGAGCCGGACCGGCGCATGCAGGCGCGACCATCAGCAGTGCCAGCAACAGGGGCGCGAGCAGGGAGAAGAGAAGTGTACGCATGGCGTCCTGAGGCCTAGTATCGGGTCGATAGTGTAATCCAACGTAACTCCTGGCGAATGCCACCCCTGTCAACGCCCCGTCGCGGATGTCTTGGGACTCGGTATAGGGTCATAAAATTTATACCGTTATCTTGCTTTTCTACACTGAAAGTGGACCCACCGGTCCCAAAGAAGAAATCAGCCGAGACTGTCAGCAAACGAACGAGTAAACGCGTCTTTCCAACGTAGGCAGCTCACTCGTGCGGTGCCAGCCCGGCGGCCGCCACCAAGGCTCGTGTGTAGTCGCTGGCAGGATTCTCGAGGACCTGCAGACAGTCGCCCGCTTCCATCACCTCACCGTCCTTGAGGACCAGCACCCGATGAGCCATGGCCCGCACCACCGCCAGATCATGGCTGATGAACAGATAACTCAGCTGGCGCCGGGCCTGGAGATCGCGCAGCAGCTCGACCAGCTGCTTCTGTACGCTGCGGTCCAGGGCGGAGGTGGGCTCGTCGAGCACTACCAGTTGTGGCTCGAGGATGATTGCTCGGGCAACAGCAATGCGCTGGCGCTGACCGCCGGAGAACTCGTGGGGATAGCGGGAGGCACAATCCTCGGGCAGGCCCACCTCGCGAAGGGTGGCACGCACGCGGCGGTCGACCTCGGCTCTGTCGAGCTCCGGCTGATGGAAGCGCAGCCCCTCGCTGATGATGTCGAAGACCGGCAGACGCGGTGATAGCGAGCCATAGGGGTCCTGGAACACCACCTGCAGGCTGCGACGCTGGCGTCGCAAGGCGTTGCCGGTCAGCTGGTCGAGGCGCACGCCGTTAAAGTCGATCTCGCCGCTGCCCGTTCCCAGGCGCAGCAGGGCAAGGGCCAAGGTTGTCTTGCCCGAACCGGATTCCCCGACGATGCCCAGGGTCTCGCCGGGGGCGACATGTAGGTCGAGTGGCTTGACCGCTTCGAACGGCGGCGGGCGTCGGCCAAAAAGTCGTGTCGGACGCGGAAAGCGGACACCAACGCCTCGGGCACTCAGCAACGGCGCGAGACGGGGGATGGGCGCCGGGCGCCCCCTGGGTTCGGCCTCCAGCAGCTGCCGGGTATAATCGCTGCGCGGCTGGCTGAAGACCTCCGCGACCGCTCCGGTTTCCTGTTCGCGGCCAGCATGCAGTACGCAGATGCGGTCAGCATGCCGGCGCACCAGGTTAAGATCGTGAGTGATGAAGAGCATGCCCATGCCATGAACATCACGCAGTTCGGCGAGCAGGGCGAGGATTTCCTGCTGCACGGTGACATCCAGTGCGGTGGTGGGCTCGTCAGCGATCAACAGTTCGGGGTCGTTGGCAATCGCCATGGCGATCATCACGCGTTGGCGCTGCCCGCCAGAGATCTGGTGCGGCCAGGCATCCAGCAGTTCGCCGGCGCGGGGCAGCTTGACCTGTTCCAGCAGGTCGCGGGTGCGCAATCTGGCGGCATTGCCGGTGATGCCCTGATGCAGACGTAGGGTCTCGCCGATCTGCTTGCCGATGGGATGCAGCGGATTGAGCGAGGTCATGGGCTCCTGAAAGACGAAGCCCACTCGACTACCGCGCAACCCCCGCCAGCCTCGATCGGTCAGCGTGGCAAGGTTGGTATCGCGCAGCCGGCGCTCGCCTTCGATGCGCGCATTGGGGGGCAGCAGGTTCATCGCGCCGAGCGCCGAGACCGACTTGCCGGAACCCGACTCGCCGACTAGGGCCAGGGTCTCGCCGCGCTTGACGGTGAGCGACAGGCGGTCGACGACGCGGATTCCGTCGAAGGCAACGGTCAGGTCGTGCAGCTCAAGCAGGGGGGACGTCCGGGTGTCAGGCATCGGGCCCGCTCCTCGAGGATTCGCTCGCCGCCGGAGAAGCGCTGGCAGCATGCTGGATATGACGGGGGTCGAAAGCATCGCGCAGCCCCTCGCCGATGAATACCAGCAGCGACAGCATCACCGATAGGGTGACGAAGGCAGTAATGCCCAGCCACGGCGCCTGCAGATTGTTCTTGCCCTGGGCGACGAGCTCGCCCAGGGACGGGGAACCCGGCGGCAGCCCGAAGCCCAGGAAGTCCAGCGCGGTGAGGGTGGTGATGGCCCCGGTGAACAGGAAGGGGATGAACGTCAGGGTGGCCACCATGGCATTGGGCAGCACGTGGCGCCACATGATCAGCCGCGAGGGCAGGCCCATGGCTCGGGCGGCGCGCACGTACTCGAGGTTCCGGGCGCGCAGGAATTCGGCACGTACCACATCGACCAGCCCCAGCCAGGAGAACAGCAGCATGATGCCCAGCAGCCACCAGAGGTTGGGTTCCACCAGGCTCGCCAGGATGATCAGCAGGAAGAGCATCGGCAGCCCCGACCAGATCTCGGTGAAGCGCTGGCCGATGAGGTCCACCTTGCCGCCGAAGTAGCCCTGGATGCCGCCGGCCACTACCCCCAGCACGAGCGAGCCCGCGGTGAGCACCAGGGCGAAGACCACCGAGAGGCGAAAGCCGTAGATCACTCGCGCCATGACGTCGCGGCCCTGGTCATCGGTGCCCAGCCAGTGGCGAGCGGTGGGCGGCGACGGGGCCGGGTGATCGAGGGCCATGTCCAGGGTCTCGTAGGAGAAGGGGATCGGCGGCCAGAGCATCCAGCCGTTGGCCATGATCTCGTCGTGCACGAAGGGGTCGCGGTAGTCGGCGGGACTGGGCAGAAAGCCGCCGAATTCGGTATCGGGATAATCCACCAAAACCGGCACGTACCATTCGCCCTGGTACTGCATGACGATCGGACGGTCGTTGGCGACCAGCTCGGCCACCAGACTGATGGCAAAGAGGACCGCGAAGATCCATAGCGAGACCCGCGCTCGCCGGTTATCGCGGAAGACCGCCAGGCGTCGCCGAGTGATGGGCGAGAGCTCGCGCGAAAGCAGTGACATCGGTTCAGGACTCCCGTGTCTCGAAGTCGATGCGCGGGTCCACCCACACATAGGTCAGGTCGGAAATCAGCTTCAGGACCAGCCCGATCAGGGTGTAGAGAAAGAGCGTGCCGAAGATCACCGGATAGTCGCGCTGCATCACCGCCTCGAAGCCCAGCAGGCCCAGGCCGTTGAGCGAGAAGATCACCTCGATCAGCAGCGACCCGGTGAAGAAGATACCGATCAGCGCCGCCGGCAGCCCGGCAATGATGATCAGCATGGCATTGCGGAAGACGTGGCCGTAGAGCACGCGACGATCGCTGGCTCCCTTGGCGCGGGCGGTGAGCACGTACTGCTTGTGAATCTCGTCGAGGAAGCTGTTCTTGGTCAGCATGGTCAGGGTCGCGAAGCTGCCGATGGCCGAGGCGATGACCGGCAGGGTGATGTGCCAGAGGTAGTCCTTGACCTTGCCCCACACGGAAAGCTCATCGAAGTCCGACGAGGTGAGGCCGCGCAGCGGGAAGAGGTCCCAGTAGCTGCCGCCGGCAAACAGCACGATCAGCAGGATGGCAAACAGGAAGCCGGGGATGGCATAGCCGACGATCACCAGTCCCGAGCTCCAGATGTCGAAGCGTGAGCCGTGTCGCAGAGCCTTGCGGATGCCCAGCGGGATCGAGATCAAGTAGACCACCAGGGTGGTCCAGAGCCCCAGCGAGATCGATACGGGAAGGCGCTCCAGCATCAGGGTGGTCACCGGCTCATCGCGGAAGAAGCTTTCGCCGAAATCGAAGGTGGCGTAGTCGGCGATCATGCCCAGGAAGCGCTCATGAGCGGGCTGGTCGAACCCGAACTGTGCCTCGAGCTTTTCGATGAAGGCCGGGGGAATGCCCCGGGCACCGCGCGAATCGCCACTCGCCGCGACGTCCCCGCCACCTCCTTCCATGCGGGTACTGGCCTGGCTGGAGAGGCCCTCGAAGCGAGCCAGCATCTGATCGATCGGGCCACCCGGCGCGGCCTGGACGATGATGAAGTTGAGCAGCATGATCCCCAGCAGGGTGGGGATCATCAGCAGCAGGCGGCGCAGTACATAGCGGGCCACGGCGTATCCTTACTCCACGAAGGGCAACAGCCGGCGAGTCGGTTGCCGGCTCCCTTCAGCGATTGCGTTGGCGGGTCTCGATCTCGGCGCCGCGCTCGGGGTCCACCCACCAGGCGCTCAGGTCCAGGTTGTACTCGGGGAACGGTTCTTTCCAGGCGAACTTGTCCCACAGGGCGATGCGCGTCTTGCCCAGGTGCCATTGGGGAATCACGTAGAAGCCCCAGCGCAGCACCCGGTCCAGCGCGCGGGCCGCGGTGTCCAGCGCCTCCCGGGAGTCGGCGGCGATCAGGTCGTCGACCAGGGCGTCGACCACCGGATCGCTGAGCCCGATCAGGTTGCGGCTCTGGGGGACCTCGGCATATTCGCTGGTCCAGAAATCGCGCTGTTCATTGCCGGGGTTGGCCGACTGGGGGAAGCTGCCGACGATGATATCGAAATCGAAGCTGCGTAGCCGGTTGAGGTACTGGTTGACGTCGACGATGCGAATATCGCCTTGGATGCCGATCTTCGCCAGATTCTGCAGCAGCGGCTGCACGACCCGCTCGAACTGGGTGTCGAAGAGCAGCACCTCGACGCTCAGTGCGGCACCGCTGTCGAGGTGGGTCATGACGCCATCGCGAACGACATAGCCGGCTTCGTTGAGTAACGCTAGCGCCCGGGCGAGGCGGGGGCGCATCTCCTCCGGGTGCTCGATGGGCAGGGGCTCTTCGAAGACGCGCTCGGGCAGGGCCTCGCGATGCGGCTCGAGAAGGGCCAGCTCGGCCTCGCTCGGCAGCCCCTCGGCGGCCATCTCGGAGTTGGCGAAATAGCTTTCGGTGCGCTGGTAGGCACCGTAGAAGAGGTTGCGATTGAGCCACTCGAAATTGAAGGCCAGGTTGAACGCCTCGCGGACCCGCGGGTCCTGGAACTTGTCGCGCCGCAGGTTCATCACATAGGCCTGCATGCCGGCGGGTTGTCCGTCCGGTACCTCGAGGCGTTCGACGAAGCCTTCTTCCAGGGCCGGAAAGTCGTAGGCGGTGGCCCAGTTGCGGGCGCTGGTCTCGATGCGCATGTCGAGGTTGCCGGCCTTGAAGGCCTCGAGTGCCACCGTCTGGTCGCGGTAGTAGTCGTACACCAGTCGGTCGATGTTGTGGCGTCCCCGGTTGACCGGGAGATCCCGTCCCCAGTAGTCATCGACACGCTCGTAGGCGATGCGTCGCCCCGGCTCCACGGTGCCGATCCGATAGGGGCCGGAGCCGAGCAGGGGATCGCGCGTAGTGGCCTCGAAGTCACGACCCTGCCAGAAGTGGGCGGGCAGGATCGGCAGCTGGCCGATGATCAGCGGCAGCTCACGCGACTCGCTGTCGGCGAAGTCGACGTGCACGGTCTTTTCGTCCACGGCCCGGACGTCGACGACATCGGCATAGTAGGCGCCGTAGAAGGGCTGACCCTGCTCCGTCAAGGTCTCGAAGCTGAATACCACATCCGCGGCTGTGACCGGCTCGCCATCATGGAAGCGCGCTTCGGGGTGCAGGTCGAATTCGATCCATTGCCGGTCCGGGTCCAGCCGGACCCCCTCGGCGAGCAGGCCATACATCGAGAAGGGCTCGTCGGGATGCTGAGCCAGCAGGGTGTCGTAGATTTCGGTCAGGCCGGTGGCCGGCGTACCACGAATGATGAAGGGATTGGTCGAATCGAAACTGCCGATGGCCGAGCGCACCAGGCTGCCTCCCGCCGGGGCCTCGGGGTTCGCATGGGGGAAGTGCATGAAGTCCGGTGGCAGCGCCGGGTCGCCATACAGGGCCAGACCATGGACAGTCGGCACCTCGCTTGGCTCGGCCGACAGGGCCGGTCCAGCGAGCAGCACGCCCAGCAGCAAGCCCAGGCCAGGGGCAGCGTATCGCATCGCTCAGGTTCCTTGTAGCAGGCAGGGCCATGGCCCCGATCATCAACTACCGGAAAGTGTCAGCTGTTGCCCCGGTTGTAAAGCGTCGGGCCGTTCGATGCCGTTCCAGCGGGCCAGGTCGGCCAGCGCCACGGCATGGCGGGAGGCGATGGCCGAGAGGCTGTCCCCACGACGGACCACATAGATATCATCGCCGTCGTTGGTGGCGGTGCGCTGACGGGCAGTGCCGCGGAGCTGTGCCAGCATCTGTTCGGCGCTGTCGGCGGGTACCAGCAGCCGCTTGACGTGGCGTGGGTCGACCCGGTTGCCGAGCAGGCCGGGATTGAGGTCGGCCAGGGCGGCGTGGGAGACCCCGGCCATCCGGGCTGCTTCGCCGAGATTCATCGGCTGGGTCAGCGGGACTTCGGCCACGGCCGGCGAGGCACCTATCTGGGGCAGCTCGACGTTGTAACGCTCTGGCTCGGCGATGATCGCCGAAATAGCGATCAGCTTGGGGACATAGGCCATGGTTTCCCGCGGCAGGTGGAGGTCCCAGTAAGTGCCCGCCTTGCCCTGGGAGAGCGCGGCACTGCGCGCTCGGTTCACGGTGCCTGCGCCGGCATTGTAGGCGGCCAGGGAGAGCTCGAGGTCCCCCTCGTACCACTGCTCGGCCTGCATCTCGATGTAGTCCAGGGCGGCATGCGTCGAACGCGCCACGTCCAGGCGGCCATCGTAGCCGCCCCCGCGGCGCAGACCCAGGGCATGGCCGGTGCCGGGCATGAACTGCCAGAGACCCGCCGCCCCGCGGTGGCTGCGGGCGTTGGGGTCGAAGGAGCTTTCGATGAACGGAATCAGGGCAATCTCGCCCGGCAGGCCGCGTTCCTCCACGCGTTCGGTGATCCAGGCAAGCCAGGGCCTGGCGCGCTCGGTGATCTCGACGATGTTGTGGGGACTCTGCCGATAGTGGTCGATCCACTCCTGCACGCGTGCCTGATCGGTATCTTCCTGCCATTGGAAGGCCTCGGCAAGGCGGGACCAGGCATCCCTGGGTTCGAGCGCCAGGGCATCCCAGAAACTCTGGTTGGCGGGAAGCCTGGCAGCTTGGGCCTTGTGGCTGACCGAATCGTCCTTGAAGGCGCGCTGAGGGGTGGGTGAGGCCTGGCTGTTGCCGGTGGCGGCCATCAGGGAACCCATCAGTGCGAGACAGCTGGTAAAGCCCAGGATCCGTCGACGTGTCGTATGGTAGGTCATCGAAAGGTGGTCTCCTGGTCAAACGTTGGCCTGCCGTCTCTGGCAGGCCTCATGTCATCCATCAATTCATCCAGCAATGGCGTGCTCAGAAGTCATCCTTCCAGGCGCGCAGCGTGGTGAAAGTCGCCAGCTGGCTGTCGGTATCACCATGCGCCGAGGCGGCCTTGCGTATGCCGGCCGAGGTGCAGCGCAGGAAAGGATTGATGCGGCGTTCGCGGCCCAGCGTGGTGGGCAGGGTAGGGCGATCGAGTTCGCGGCTACGTTGGCATTCCGCTTCGGTGGCCTCGACATCGGGGTTGTCCGGGTCGGCCGTGCGCGCGAAGGCCAGATTGGCCAGGGTATATTCGTGGGCGGCAAACACTAGGGTGTCCTCCGGCAGCGCGTCGAGGCGCGACAGCGACTCGTGCATCTGTGCCGGGGTGCCCTCGAAGAGTCGGCCGCAGCCGGCACTGAACAGCACGTCGCCGCTGAACAGCAGCGGCGGGATGCCTGGCGCGAAGAAACCGATATGATCCAGTGTATGGCCGGGTAGGGCGAGGACCTCGAACAGCCTGCCCATCACGCGCACTTCGTCGCCGTCGCCGACCCGTTCGTCGATGCCGTCGATCTCGGGGTTGTCCGGACCGATCACGCGCGGCGAGTAGCGCTTGATCAGTTCGGCCAGGCCACCGGTATGGTCATGATGATGATGGGTGATCAGCACCGTGCCCAGGTTCAGCCCCTCGCGTTCCAGCCATTCGACCACCGGCGTTGCATCGCCGGGGTCAACCACACAGACTTCCGGGCTCGTGTCCTGGCGCAGCAGCCAGATATAGTTGTCGCTAAAGGCGGGTATCGGTGTCACGCTCAACATGGGCTCGGGGTCCTTGACGGAGGCGTTGCCAGACGCTGCCGCGATTTGTCGCGATATGGTTTACAAAACCCGGCACTGTGGAGGAATGACGGTACTATGTCAAATTCGCGGGATCCCCACGCCTTGGCGCGGCTGGTCCGGGAGGGGCGACGTTACTGGGCGTCGCCGGCGGGTCAGGCGCTATGGAAGTCCGAGCGGGCTTGTCTCGGTCCGGTCTGTGAGCGCCTGGTCGGGCAACACAGCCTGGAACTGGGCATGGCGCCCATGCTCAGTGATATCTGTCCGATCCGCCACGCCCTGGGCTGGTCACCGAGCCGTGAGATGGCCGAGCACGAATCGACCCTGGTGTGCCCACCGGATGCCCTGCCGCTTCCCGATGACAGCCTGAGCCTGGTGGTGGTCCACCATCTGCTCGAGGTGGTCACAGAGCCGCATCACATGTTGCAAGAGGCGGCGCGGGTCACCGCCGACAATGGCCGACTGATCATCTTCGGCTGGTTTCCGCTGAGTGCCGGCGGGCTGTCGCGTGCCTGGCCGGGCAGGCGGCGGCGCATGCCGTGGCGAGGTCACTGGCGCTCCCCCGGCCGGCTCGGCGACTGGTTGGCATTTGTCGACTTCGAGATCGAGCGGGTAGACTATTGCGGCTTTCATCTGCCCGGCAGCCTGCCGCGCAATACCATGCTGGAGACCCTCGGGCGGCGCCACAACCTGCCGCTGGGCGACAGTTACATGATTCATGCTCGCCGCCGGGCACAGCTCGCCCAGTCGCAGCGTCCGCGTTTCGAACTGGCTCGACCTCTGACCGGCCCGGCGCTGGGCAGTGCCTCGCGCGTCGAGCCGCAACCGGAAAGGAACCGCAACGGTGACTGACATAGCGCACGGCGAGCCGCAGACCGTGACCATCTATACCGACGGCGCCTGTCGTGGCAATCCCGGCCCTGGCGGGTGGGGCGCATTGCTGGTCAGCGGGCCTCACGAGAAGGCGCTCAAGGGGTTCGAGGCGGTGACCACCAACAACCGCATGGAACTGATGGCGGCGATCATGGCGCTACGCGAGCTCAAGCGGCCCTGTCGGGTGGCGCTGTGGACCGACTCCGAGTACCTGCGCAAGGGGATCACGGAGTGGATTCACAACTGGATCAAGCGGGGCTGGAAGACCGCCGCCCGCCAGCCGGTCAAGAATGCCGAGCTGTGGCGAGAGCTCCACGAGGAGACCCACCGCCATGCGATCGAGTGGCACTGGGTCAAGGGGCACAGTGGCCATGCCGGCAACGAGCGGGCCGATGAACTGGCCAATCAGGCCATCGACGAGCATCGCGCCCGCGCCTGACGCCCGCCTTTCCTGCACGCCGAGAGAGATCCCATGCGACAGATCATTCTGGATACCGAGACCACCGGCATCGATCCCCGTGACGGTCATCGCCTGATCGAGATCGGGGCGGTCGAGATGGTCAACCGCCGCCTTACCGGCAACCGTTATCATCAGTACATCAATCCCGAGCGGGACATCGAGGCTGAAGCCGTGGGCGTACACGGCATCACCAACGAGCGAGTCGCCGACGAGCCGCTCTTCGCCGAGGTTGCCGATGCCTTCTGGGCCTTCATCGAAGGGGCCGAGTTGGTGATCCATAACGCACCCTTCGACGTGGGCTTTATCGACCACGAACTCGAGAGGCTCAATGCCTTGCGCGGCGAGCCACGACTCGGCCCGGTGTCAGAGCACTGCCGCATCCTCGACACCCTGACCCTGGCACGCGACAAGCACCCCGGTCAGCGCAATAGCCTGGATGCCCTGTGCAAGCGCTATGAAATCGAGAATGGGCATCGCGTGCTGCACGGTGCTCTGCTCGACGCCGAAATCCTCGCCGACGTCTACCTGGCCATGACCGGGGGCCAGACCATGCTCTCGCTGGATGCCTCGGCAACAGCCGAGGGGCGCGCGGGTGATCAGGGGGGGCTGGCCATCCGTCGCTTGTCCCTTCCCGCGGGGCAACTGCGCGTGGTGCCACCCGACGAGACGGAGCTGGCGGCCCATCGTGCCAAGCTGGAACGCATTCGCGAGGCGGGCGGCGAGTGCCGCTGGGATGACTACCCGGAATTGCTCGGCGGTGAGGCGGCGTCACCCTGATGCTGCGTCAGGAATTGCCCAGCAAGGAAGGGGCCGGGCGTGTCATCCGCCTGGCCCGCGGGCGTATTGCGCCCGGTATCGACGAGGGCCCGCTGCAAGCCTTTCAGCCCTGGCATGAGCGGATGCAGCCGTTGTGCTGGTGGCAGGATGAGCCCGTGGCGCTCGCGCTGGAGACACAGCCCGACGATGACTGGCTTGATGGTCGGGCCTGGATGGCGCGCCTGCCGGAATCCTGGTTCCCGCTGGTCTCCACGGCCCTGCAGGTGGCGGCCTGGCTCGACAATCACTGCTTCTGTGGGCGCTGTGGCGCTCCGGCCAGGCGCCTCGACGCCGAGTTCGCCATGCACTGCGAGCAGTGTGGCCATCGCAACTACCCGCGCATCTCGCCCTGCATCATTACCCTGGTGACCCACGGGGAAGCGCTGCTGCTGGCCCGCAGCCCGCGGTTTCCTCCGGGCCGATACTCGACGCTGGCCGGCTTCATCGAACCGGGCGAGTCGGCCGAAGACGCCGTGCGCCGCGAAATCTTCGAGGAGGTGGGGCTCAGCGTGGGACGGGTCAGCTACTACAAGAGTCAGCCCTGGCCCTTTCCCCATTCACTGATGCTGGGCTTCTTTGCCGAAGCGGCTAGCCGGCGCATCCGTATCGACGGCGTGGAGATCGCCGACGCCGCCTGGTTCAGCCCGCGGCAGCTGCCCCAGCTGCCGCCGCTCTACTCCATCTCCCGAGCGCTGATCGAGACCCACCTCAGGGAAGTCGGAGTGCGGGAGTAACGAATATGCGGGGGTCAGTGGCCAGGAAACAGGCGGGTAAGCTGTGTGGCCAGCATGACGTTGCCGGTGGCCTTGAGCTTGCCCGTCATGAAAGCGCTCATGCCGTTGATCTCGCCGCTCATTATGCCCTTCAGGGTCTCGCTGCTCAGGCTCAGGCTGACCGAAGGGTCGTCATGCTCACCCTCGTGGATGCCCAGCGTACCGTCGTTCACTACCAGGTAATGATTGCCGGCATCGGTGAAGTGGAACTGGAAGACGTCATGCATGCCGCTGGCGGCCTCGGGGTCGAAGCGGCGCTGTAACTTGTCGAGGGTGGCGTCTGACATGGGGGAGATCCTTGCTGGCCGTCGGATAAAGTCTGACCACAGAGCGTATTTGAAACGTCCGTTTGAATCAAGCGTGCTTGTGCAGGCACCCAGGCCCCGGGCAGGATGACAGCATAGCGAACAAAAGGAGAAGGCAGTGAACGAATGGCTGACGGAATTTGGCATGTTCGTAGCGCAGCTGGTGACCCTGATGGTGATCGGCGGCGTGGCGCTGATCGTGGTCCAGCGGGTCAAGGGCGACGCGGGGGGCCGCACCCGGCTGCGTCTCGAAGAGCTCAATGGCACGCGCCGTCATCGTCGCCGCCGGATGCAGTTGGCGGCCAGCCAGCCGGGGGCCCGCAAGCGGCTGATCAAGGCCTTCCGGCGCGATGACAAGGCGCAGGATCGGCGCGGCCGCAAGGGAGACGGGGAGAGCGCCTCACCGACGGTGTGGGTGCTGGATTTTCATGGTGACATCAAGGCAAGCGGTACCGGACAACTCGCCGAGGAGGTCTCGGCGGTGCTGGGGGTGGCCGGCCAGGGGGACGAGGTGGTGGTCCGCCTGGAGTCGGCCGGGGGGCTCGTGCATGGCTATGGCCTGGCGGCCGCCGAGCTGGATCGCCTGCGCGAGGCGGGCCTCTCGACTACCGTCTGCGTCGACAAGGTGGCCGCCAGTGGCGGTTATCTGATGGCCTGCGCAGCCGACCAGCTGCGTGCTGCCCCTTTCGCGGTGCTCGGCTCGATCGGTGTGGTCGCCCAGCTGCCCAACCTGCATCGTCTGCTCAAGCGCCACGACATCGACGTGGAGCTGCTCACCGCCGGGCGCTACAAACGGACCCTCACCGTCTTCGGCGAAAACACCGAGGAGGGGCGCGAGAAGTTTCGCGAGGATCTCGAGACCACCCATGAGCTGTTCAAGCGTCATGTGGCCGAGCGTCGTCCGGGCCTCGATATCGACGCGGTGGCCACCGGCGAGATCTGGTACGGCAGCGATGCCCTGACACGCGGCCTGGTGGATGCACTGGGGACCAGCGAGGCCTACCTGATGGAGCGCATGCAGCAGGCGCGGGTGATCCGCCTGACCCTGGAGCACAAGCACACGCTAGGCGAGCGTTTGGGTATGGCGGTCTCAGGTGGCGTGGAGATGAGCATCGAGCGGGTGCTGGAGAGGCTCGATGCCGGTCGCTGGCAGAAGCGCTGATCGGACCCTAGGGTCTGCCGCCCAGTTCCAGGCGACCGAGAGCCTCGATCAGGGTTCTCGCACGCTCACCATGCAGGGAGTAGTAGATGGTCTGGGACTCCCGGCGAGTGCTGACCAGATTCTCGCGACGCAGTATCGCCAGGTGCTGCGAGAGTGCCGATTGGCTGAGTGACAGCCGCTGATTGAGCTCGGTCACCGAGAGTTCGCTGCCGTCGAGCAGGCAGAGAATCCGCAGACGGTTGTCGTTGGCCATCGCCTTGAGAAGGGCGCTGGCCTCATCGATGACCGCTGTGCCGCCTTCCAGGAGACGTGCTGCAGCGCCGCTGGTATTGCCCATGATCTGTCCCCTGCTGGGCAGGATCGGCATGTCGACGGCCGATGACCTGCGCTGTTGAATGCATTTACATGAGCCCGCCGCGCGGGTGGCATCTGTTGCTCGTGCATATCCTGATTCAGCTTCTCCTCAATAATAGTCCAGCTTGACGGCTGTCGCCGAATCAACGCTGTATCAATGAAAAATCTGATGCGGCGCGCCGCGTGTTGTCGACAATTAGCCCGGCTTTACCTTGCACTTTTGTCGAAGATTAGCCGATGGTATGAGGTTACAGCGGCCAACTTGCTCTAGAGTGTCAACAATCAACGCCCCTTCGATTGCTGACAGGATGCAGATGAGCATGTACCAAGACGAGTATCGCCGCTCCATTGATCACCCCGAGGCCTTCTGGGCCGAACAGGCCAGGCGCGTTCCCTGGTTCACCCCGCCCACCACCATTCTCGAGTACGACGAGGCGGGTCATGCTCGCTGGTTCGTGGATGGCGAGCTCAATATCTGCCATGCCGCCCTCGACCATCATGTCGAGCAAGGGCGCGGCGACCAGCCGGCCATCTACTGGGACTCTCCGGTCACTGACAGCAAGCGCACCTTGACCTTCGTCGAGATGCGCGACCAGGTCGCCCGCGTTGCCGGCGCCTTGCAGGCGCTGGGCGTGGAAAAGGGTGACCGGGTCGTGATCTACATGCCCATGGTGCCGGAAGCGCTGATGGCCATGTACGCCTGCGCGCGTCTGGGGGCCGTGCACTCGGTAGTGTTCGGCGGCTTTGCCCCTCACGAGTTGGCCGTGCGCATCGAGGATGCCGAGCCCAAGGTGGTGATTGCCGCTTCCTGTGGCGTCGAGGGCGATCGGGTGCTGCCCTACAAGCCGATCATCGATGCGGCCATCGAGCAGAGCAGCTACAAGCCCGAGGCCTGCGTGATCTTTCAGCGCGACCAGCATCATGCCGAGCTGGGCGCGATTGACCATGACTGGGCGGCGCTGGTCGAGAACGCCGAGCCCGCTGACTGTGTGGCGGTCAAGGGCAGCGATCCGCTCTATGTGCTCTATACCTCCGGCACCACCGGCAAGCCCAAGGGAGTCGTGCGCGATACCGGCGGCTATGCCGTGGCGCTGAGCTATTCCATGGACACCATCTATGACGTGGACCCTGGCGATGTCTTCTTCTCGGCCTCCGACGTCGGCTGGGTGGTCGGCCACTCGTATATCGTCTATGCGCCCCTGCTGCGCGGCTGTACCACCGTGGTCTACGAGGGCAAGCCGGTAAAGACCCCGGATGCCGGGGCTTTCTGGCGGCTGATCAGCGAGTATCGTGTCAAGAGCTTCTTCACCGCACCGACGGCCTTCCGCGCCATCAAGAAGGAAGATCCGGACGCCAAGCTGATGGCGCAATACGACATCTCCTGTCTCAAGGCGTTGTTCCTGGCCGGTGAGCGCCTCGATCCGCCGACGTTCCATTGGCTGGACGACCTGATGGACGTGCCGGTGATCGATCACTGGTGGCAGACCGAGACCGGCTGGCCGATCGCCGCCAACCTCCAGGGCCTGGAGCCGATGCCCACCAAGGCGGGGAGCGCGACAGTGCCGGTGCCCGGCTTCAACGTCCAGATCCTCGATCGTGCCGGGGAGCCCATGGGGGCCATGGAGCAGGGCAGCGTGGTGATCAAGCAGCCGATGCCGCCTGGCTGTCTGACCGGTATCTGGGGAGATCCGCAGCGCTTCCAAAGCGCCTACATGTCGGCCTTCCCCGGCTACTACCTGACCGGTGACGGTGGCTTTGTTGACGAGGATGGCTATCTGTTCATCATGGGGCGCACCGATGACGTCATCAATATTGCCGGTCATCGTCTCTCCACGGGCGAGATGGAGGAGGTCGTCGGCGCGCATCCCGCCGTCGCCGAATGCGCGGTGATCGGTATTCATGATGCTCTCAAGGGCCAGCTGCCGGTGGGGCTGGTCATCCCCAAGGACGGCTTCGATGGACGCGAGGTGGAACTCGAGGAGGAGCTGATCGCCCTGGTGCGCGACAAGATCGGGCCTATTGCCTGCTTCAAGCAGGTGCTGGTGGTTGATCGCCTGCCCAAGACCCGTTCCGGCAAGATCCTGCGCAAGCTGCTGCGCAATATTGCCGACGGCCAGGAGTTCGGGGTGCCCTCCACCATCGATGACCCGGCGAGTCTGCAAGACGTGCACGAGGCCATGAAGGAGCGTTCGGTAGGCACCGCCCACGAGGCCCGCCAGCTCTAACGCTCGCCACCACCGCCGACCTCGACGCCGCCGCCCTTCCGGGCGGCGGCGTCGTTCCATGGCATGCATGGCCAGGCGTCTGGTCAGGCCGTATAATGCCCGGCCTATTCGCCTCCGGGCGATGACTCTGCCACGAGGGTTCCCTCACCCCTCCCCGAAAAAAGGATGCCGTGATGTTCGTGCTTTCCAATGCCCAGTATCGACGCTGCCTGACGCTGCTGGTCGCCTTCCATATTCTGGTCATCGCCGCCAGCAACTACCTGGTACAGCTGCCCTTTACCCTCTTCGGGTTCCATACCACCTGGGGCGCTTTCAGCTTTCCCTTCATCTTCCTGGCCACGGATCTCACCGTGCGCCTGTTCGGCAAGGAGCCGGCGCGGGCCATCGTGCTGAGAGTCATGCTACCGGCGCTGGTGATCTCCTACGTCGTCTCGGTGGTCTTCCCGCGCGGCGGCTTTGCCGGTCTCGCGGGGCTGGGCGAGTGGAACCTCTTCGTTGCGCGGATCGCGCTGGCGAGTTTCATGGCCTACGTGCTGGGCCAGCTGCTGGATGTGCAGGTCTTCGATCGCCTGCGCACGCTCAAGGCCTGGTGGGTGGCGCCGGCGGTCTCCACGGTGCTCGGCAACCTGGCCGATACCTTCGCCTTTTTCTCCATCGCCTTCCACAACAGCCCCGATGCCTTCATGGCGGCCAACTGGCCGGAGATCGCCTGGGTCGACTACGTGATCAAGCTCGGCATCAGCCTGGCGTTCTTCCTGCCGCTCTACGGTGTGCTGCTGGCCTGGCTGAGCCGTCGCCTGGTGGCTGTGACGGGCAACGCCGATCTGATGCCCGGCGAGGCACAGGCAAGAACCTGACGTTACTCCAGGACAAGGAAATCGTGATGCCCATCGAACTTCACTACGTCGACACCGGCGGTGACGCAACGCCGCTGGTGGTCGTGCATGGCCTGCTCGGCAGTGCCGACAACTGGCGGTCTCACCTCAAGCAATGGCAGCGCCGGCATCGGGTGATTGCCGTCGACCTGCGCAACCATGGCCGCTCGCCGCATGTCGCGGGGATGGGCTACGATGCCATGGCCGAGGACCTGCTGGCCCTGCTGGATCGGCTCGACGTCTCCAGGGTCCACCTGCTGGGTCACTCCATGGGCGGCAAGGTGGCGATCAGCCTGGCCCGCCTAGCCCCTTCCCGCGTGGCCTCGCTGATCGTGGCCGACATCGCGCCGATCGCCTATGGCCATGACCACGACAGCGTGTTTGCCGCCCTGCGCCGCGTCGAGGCAGGCCAACCGACCAACCGTCGCGAGGCCGACGCGCTGCTCGCTGAGCATGTCGAGGAGTCGGCCGTGCGCCTCTTCCTGGCCACCAATCTCGAGCGTAGCGACCAGGGCATATTGCGCCCGCGAATCGGCCTCGACGAGATCCAGGACGACTACGAGACGATCATGGCAGAGCCGGCAGGCGAAGGCGCCTTCGACGGGCCGACCCTGGTTCTGCGCGGTGCGCACTCGACCTATGTGACCGACGCCATGCTGCCGAAGGTGCGCGAGGTGCTGCCGCGCGCCGAGGTCGAGACGCTGGAAGCAGGCCACTGGCTACATGCCGAGCAGCCTGCCGCCTTTCAGGCGGCGGTCAACGCCTTTCTCGAGCGCGTGGAACGCTAGCGAGGCGACGCCCCGGGGTCGATGGCCAGTCGCGAGACCGGATGGCGTTCCTGGATCAGGCCGGCCTCGAAGAGGT
Source organism: Halomonas fontilapidosi (assembly GCF_014192285.1). Classification (GTDB taxonomy): domain Bacteria; phylum Pseudomonadota; class Gammaproteobacteria; order Pseudomonadales; family Halomonadaceae; genus Halomonas; species Halomonas fontilapidosi. Next base: position 80,817 of record NZ_JACHXQ010000001.1, read on the forward strand.
AATCCTCGAAGCGGCGGTAGCGGCCCTGATCGAGCGCCGCCGGGCTGAGGTTCAGGCGGCCACGCACCATGTCCCACCCCTCGCGATTGACCGCGGTGTCCAGCGCGGGTTCGGCGCTTGCAAGCAGCGCCCAGGCCTCGTCCGGGTGGTTGGCGATCCAGGCCGTGGCCTCCTCGAGCGTCGCGACCAGCCGGCGGATGGCCTCCCGCTGCGGCCCCAGGTGGTCGCGGTTGGCCAGCAGTACCAGACCGTCATGTAGCGGTATGCCCAGCGCCTCGATGCGTAATACCCGGGTAGCCAGCCCCTCGTCGGCGAGCTCACGGGGCAGCCGGTGACGCATGGCGCCGATCACCCCGTCCACGCGCCCCTCGCGGAGCGCGTCGCCGAGCCGAAAGTTGAGCGCTTCGGTCTCGACCTCGTCGTCACGGATCGCGGCGCCCTTCAAGAGGGCCGCCAGCAGCACATCTCGGCTATCGATGTCGGCATGGCCGATGCGCGAGCCGGCCAGCTGGGCGGGCGTTTCGATGGTGCCGTCCTCGCGAACCACCAGCGCACTCAAGGGCGTCGCGATCAGACTGGCGACACGTACCAGCGGCAGGCCGCGATCCACCTGGAGGTGCAGCAAGGGCTGGCGGGATACCGCCAGGTCGATCCTTGAGGCGGCCAGCAGCTTGCTCGGTACATCCGGGTCGGCCGGGTTCGCAAGCGTGACGTCCAGCCCGCGGCTGGCAAACAGGCCTCGCTCCCTGGCGACGAACAGGGCGGCGTGGCGAGGGCTGGGGTAGCCGTCCAGCATGATCTGCAGTGTCGTGACCGGCGGTGGTTCGATTGGCTCCGCCGGGCGAAGCGCTAAGGCTGGAACGCTGGGACGCGAGGGCGTGTCGACGCTGGGGCCGGCCGGCGCGTCTGTGTAGCGACGCAGGGTCTGGGCCCAGGCGGCAGCCCTGGCCGCCTCGTCGGCCAGGGCCTCCAAGTCCAGCACCATCACCTCGGTACCCAGCGGCGGATAGCCTTCCTGCAGCTCGGCGGAAGCGTCGTCTGGCGGGTCGGCCGCGGCGGGCTGCGTTGACAGTAGCACGATGGCCGAGAGCAGCAGCCTCCAGCATAGAGGCCGCCGAAAAACAGATGTGATCATCGAAACGGGACTCCTGAGAGGGGCGCTTTCCGGCCGTGCCACGCTGCTGCGCAAGCTTAACCGCTGCCCATGGGCGGCGGCCAGTCATGACCGCAAACGGAAATCGCCGTGTCAGACGCGGCATGCGATAATCCGTGTTCTCATTGCCCAGGCAGGATGCCATGGATTCGATCAACAGCCTCTTCCTGCTCAGCGGTTTCCTCCTGGCCCTGAGCATTCTTGCCAGCCGGCTCTCCTCGATGGCCGGTGTGCCGCTGCTGCTGATCTTTCTGGGCCTGGGCATGCTCGCCGGTGAGGAGGGTCTGCTTGGCATCCAGTTCGACGACTATTCGCTGGCATTTCTGATCGGCCACCTGGCGCTGGCCATGATCCTGCTCGACGGCGGACTGCGCACTCGTCTCAAGACCTTCCGCGTGGGTTTCCGGCCGGCGCTCTCCCTGGCGACCCTGGGCGTCTTCATCACCAGCGGCCTGGTCGGCCTGTTTGCCATGTGGCTGTTCGACCTGAGCCTGGTGCAGGGGCTGTTGGTGGGCGCCATTGTGGGGTCCACCGACGCCGCGGCCGTGTTTTCCATGCTCAGTGGTCGGGGCGTCAATCTCAACGAGAGGGTCGGGGCGACGCTGGAGATCGAGTCCGGGACCAACGACCCCATGGCGATCTTTCTTACCCTGATGCTGGTCGAAGTGCTGGTTGGCGAGATCGGCGGGGTTGGCGAGACCCTGTTGTTCCTCGTGCAGCAGTTTGGCCTGGGCATCGCCCTCGGCGTGGGTATCGGCTGGCTGAGCGCGCGCCTGCTGAGCTGGCTCGATCTGGCCCCGGGGCTCTATTCACTGCTGGCCCTGGGGCTTGGCTTCTGTGTCTTCGGGCTGACCAGTGCCCTGGGCGGCAGCGGCTTCCTGGCCATCTACCTGACCGGCCTGATGATCGGCAATCGGCCCGGTCGCCACCTCACGTTCATTCTGCCGGTGCATGACGGACTGGCCTGGCTCTCCCAGATTGGCCTCTTCCTGGTACTGGGCCTGTTGGTCACCCCCAGCGAGATGCTGGATTTTGCACTGCCCGCGCTGCTGGTGGCCCTGGCACTGATCTTCATCGCCAGGCCGCTGGCGGTGCTGGTGGCGGTCAAGCCATTCTTCAAGTTCCGTTGGCGGGAGATCGGCTTCATCGCCTGGGTGGGGTTGCGTGGGGCGGTGCCCATCGTGCTGGCGATCTTCCCGGTCATCGGCGGGGTGGAGAATGCCTCGCTCTACTTCAATGTCGCCTTCGCGGTGGTGCTGCTGTCGTTGCTTATCCAGGGCGGCAGCCTGCCGTGGATGGCACGCCGCATGAAGGTCGAGCTGCCGCCCAGCGTGACCCCGAATCGGCGGGGGCCGCTGGGTATCCTGCCCGAGAACGACTACGAGATGTTTGTCTACGAGGTCGAGAACGCCGACCTCGAAGACGTCCCGATTCGCTTGCTGCGATTTCCTTCCGGGGCGCTGATCTCGGCGCTCTTCCGCGAGCATGCCATGTTGCACCCCAAGGGCAGCACGCGGCTGCGGCTGGGAGACGTGATCTGCGTGATTGGTCGCACGGATGATCTGCCGGCGCTCAACCGGTTGTTCAATGGCGATGCCAAGCTCAAGCGGGAGCGGGCCTTCTTCGGGACCTTCACCTTTGATGGTGACGCCCGCATGCGCGACATCGCCGATGCCTATGGCCTGACGCTGAGTCCCGGCGAGCAGGACATGACGCTCGCCGAGTTCATCTCCCTGCGGGTCGGAGGGCACCCAGTGGTGGGCGATGACGTGGACTGGCACGGTATCCACTGGGTGGTCAGCGAGATGGACGGCAACAAGGTGACCCGGGTAGGACTCAGGCTCTATTGAACCGGCAGGCCTGTGGCCGATAATCAAGAATTCCGCGCCGCCTTGAGCATCGCCATTTCCACCTCGACGGCATCCTGATCGGGTCGGGTGACCCACACCGCTCCATCCTGAATCAGGCAGTTCAGCGTCATGCTCCTGGCCGCCAGCGTTGCCAGGGCCTGAACCGATGCTGGGGCAATATCGATGACCGTCAGGTTATCGAGTGTCGCGCACTTGCCGGCGACCTGCTCCCACCAGATGGCTGCACCGTGACCGCTGTAGGGATAGAGGATGACCTGGCTGGCTCGCGCGCAGGCGCGCCGGATTTCCTTTTCGTCGGGCTGCCCCAGCTGGATCCATACCTCGATAGCGTCGGTCAGATCCTTGCGCCACAGGTCGGGTTCGCCCTCGGTGCTGACGCCACGCCCGAAGGTCAGAGACGCATCGGCGTTCAGGGCGAAGGCCAGCAGTCTCACCATCATCCGCTCGTCGGTTTCCGAGGGATGTTGTGCCACGGTCAGGGCATGATCCGCGTAGTAGTGTCGGTCCATGTCGGCGATCTGCAGCTGAACCTTGTGAATCGTTGCCTTGAGTGCCATGTCGCTCGTCGGTTGGGGGAATATATTCTGCCATCATGACACAGTCGACGAATGCGGAGGATGAAACATGCTGGCCACACATCCAGTGAATACCCGGGGCCGCGATTTCTTCGTGGGAGACCTTCATGGTCAGTACCGTCTCCTGCAGGAGAGGTTGCAGGACGTCGCTTTCAACTCCTCGGAGGACCGCTTGTTCTGCGTTGGCGACCTCATCGACAGAGGCGCTGGTTCGCTCGACTGCTTGAAGCTGGTCTTCATGCCCTGGTTTCACGCCGTGCGAGGCAATCATGAGGAGTTGGCCCGCCATGCGCTATGCGACGGGGAGGACAGCCGCGCCTGGGAGATGTGGATGATCAACGGCGGTGGCTGGGTTTACGATAGCGGCATTGGCGAGATGCGAGACGTGCTGGAATCGGCGCTTCTCGATCTGCCCCTGGCACGAGAGATCGCGGTCATGGGCGGGCGCCTGGGCATGGTGCATGCCGAACCGCCGCCCGACTGGTCGCGTATCGAGGAGGCCGACCCGCAAGCGCTGGTATGGAACCGCTCCCGTATCCAGCAGGGCGACGAGACAACGGTAGCGGGAATCGACGCCGTTGTGGTTGGCCATACCATCGTGGAACGGCCGATGTGTCTGGGTAACGTCCACTACATCGACACTGGTGCCTTCAGTACCGGACGCTTGACGATGTTCGAGGCACGCGAGTTTCTGGCGTGAATGAAAAGGGCAACGACGATAGCCATTGCCGGCCACTAAGCAAGGCTGGAACTCGATAGGGATAGATGACAAGAACATGAAAAAGGCGCCCGTAGGCGCCTGATTCTAAAAACGAAGTGGCGGAGGGACAGGGATTCGAACCCTGGAAGGGCTATTAACCCTTGCCGGTTTTCAAGACCGGTGCATTCAACCGCTCTGCCATCCCTCCGGCTCACGGTTGGGTATACTACCAGCTTTCCTCGCCGGGTCAAGAGCGCCTTGGGATCAAGATGTTAGGCCTGGCTTCGTGGGGTGAGGCACAATGAGCGGATCGCTGACTTCAGGAGCGCAACATGCTTGACCCCGCAGCGAATGCCAAGGTTCGTCCGGTCCCCGCCGTCTCGGCCGCCGTGATAAAGGAGGGACGCATCCTCATGGTGCGACGTCGCAACCCGCCGAATGCGGGGATGTTGGCCCTCCCAGGCGGGAAAGTGGAAGCGGGGGAAAGTCTTCGGCAGGCCGCGGCGCGGGAGCTGATGGAGGAAACCGGGATACTCGCGGCCCCACGGCGCATCCTGACGGCTATCGACCTCTTCGACCACGACGATGCGGGCTTGCTGAGGATGCATTTCATCATCGTGGTGGTTGAGCTCGAGTGGCAGGGTGGGATGGAGGCGGCCGCCGACGATGCTACCGAGCTGCGATGGATGGACCTCGAGGCGCTCGAGCAGGGGGATGGCGAGGTCTGTGACTCCGCCCTGCGCGTGGCCCGCAGGGTGCTGGCCGAGTCGATGTCCGCAGAAAACGCGTTGAAACCCGACTAACCAGTCTCTTGCGTCGGGAACCTTCTGTCGGCATTCTAGGTCAAGTATCATGACCAATCACACAGGGAGCTTCGGATCCATGGCTTACCAAGATACGCAGATGACTCAACAGCAGACGCAGGCTGTGGGTACCAGCAAGGTCCTGCGCAACACCTATGGCTTACTGGCGATGACCCTGCTGTTCTCCGCCGCCACGGCTGGTGCTGCGATGGCCATGGGCATCGAGCGGATGAACATCTTCGTGTTCTTCATCGGCGCCTACGGCCTGATGTTCCTGGTGCACAAGACCGCCAACTCGGCGCTCGGCCTGCTATCCACCTTCGCTTTCACCGGTTTCATGGGGTTCACGCTGGGGCCGATCCTCAGTGCCTATCTTACCCTGCCTAACGGCGCGCAGCTGATCATGACCGCGCTTGGCATGACCGGCTTGACGTTTGTCGGCCTCTCGGCCGTGGCGTTGATCACCCGCAAGGACTTCAGCTTCCTGGCGAATTTCCTGATGGCCGGCGCTATCGTGCTGATCATTGCCATGCTGGCGGCCATCTTTCTGCAGATCCCCGCCTTGTCGCTGATGGTATCTGCCGGTTTCGTGCTGTTTGCCTCGGCCGCCATCCTCTATCAGACCAGTGAGATCGTCCATCGTAGTGGCGAGACCAACTATATTCTTGCCACCATTACGCTCTACGTTTCGATCTACAACCTCTTCGTCAGCCTGCTTTCCATCCTGGGGATCATGAGCCAGGATTGATCGTACCCCCCGATACCGTGGTTTCCTGGCCCCGCCTCTGGCGGGGCCAGGCTATTTCAGGAGGACTCCCATGCGCTACGCTATTCTGCTGATGGGGACTCCCTACAGCGATCAGGCAAGTCACTCCGCCTTGCGCTTCGCGCATGCCCTGGTGGCGAGAGGGCACTGTCTCGAGGCAGTGTTCTTCTACCATGATGGCGTACATAACGCCGCCCGTCTGGCCGCCCCCCCTCAGGATGAGCCGCACCTGGTGGATGCCTGGGCGGGGCTTGCCAATGAACATCGAGTCGCCTTGCAGGTCTGCATTGCCGCCGCGCTGCGCCGAGGTCTGCTGGACGAGCGCGAAGCCGCACGACATGGCAAGGATGGCGTCAGCGTGCAGGCTCCCTTCGAACTGACGGGCCTCGGCCAGCTGGTCGACCTCGGTATGCGCTGCGACCGTCTGGTTACCTTCGGCCCCTGAGGGCGTTCGACGGAGTCACCATGCAAGATCACCACCATTACGACAGTGACCTGCTGGTCATCCTTCGCCATGGGCCCCACGGGAGCAGCTGGCTGAAGGAGGGACTGGACGCGGCTCTGGTTGCCGCTGCCTTCGGGCGCCGTGTTTCCCTGCTGTTCATGGGAGAGGGTGTGGCGGCCCTGATGCCGTGCCAGAAGAAGGGCCCCCTGGGGCAGAAGGGCACGGCCGAGACGCTGGAGATGCTGGAGATGTATGATATTGACAGCCTACTGGTGGAAGAGCAGGGGCTGTCGTGTCTCGGCCTCTCGAGCGACGACTTGATGCTCGAGGTAACATCCTTGTCGCCCCCGGCGCTGGCACGTGTTTTCGCCGAGCACCGCCTGGTGTTGACCTTCTAGCAGACGCAAGGAGTGCGCCAATGCTCTTGCATGTGGTAAATCGTTCCCCGGCGACCAGTCGGGTCTATCAGCAAGCCCTGTCTGGCATGTCGCCGGACGATCGCCTGCTGCTGATCGAGGATGGGGTCCAGGGAGCGCTCCCTCAGCTGGTCAGGTATTATGCGGGCCTCGAGGGGCGCCTGTTTGCCCTGAAGGAAGATCTGGAATCCCGCGGGCTGCTCGGGCACTGCGACGCCAGCGTGCAAGTGGTTGACGTGGATGGTTTCGTGGATCTGACCGAGGAAGCCGAACGTACGGTGAGCTGGTACTGATGGCAACCACAGAAATATACCGTTATCTAACTATTAAAAAAGGAAAATATGCCCTAGACCCGGAAGGATACCTGGTCAACATGAATGACTGGTCGCCCGACGTCGCCGAGGCCCTGGCACATGAAGAGGGCATCACACTGACAGAGGAGCACTGGGAAGTCCTCCAAGTGCTGCGTGACTTCTATGCACGCTATGAAATGGCTCCTGCCATGCGTCCACTGGTCAAGGCTGTCGGACAGGCCCTGGGGGCTGAGAAAGGCCGCTCCATTCATCTGATGCGTCTCTTTCCGGATAGCCCGGCCAAGGTCGCTGCCCGTCTTGCCGGCTTGCCCAAACCCACCCACTGCCTGTGATTGAGCAACAATGAACTTCCTGGCACATGGCTGGCTCGCCCGGGGCGGCAGCGATGACTTCCTGTACGGCAACCTGATTGCCGACGGGGTCAAGGGGGCGGATCTCTCGGCCTGGAGGGCGGAGCAGGCGGCCGGCATTCGCCACCACCGGCGCGTGGACGCCTTCGTCGATCGCCATCCGGTCGTTTCCGATGTTCTCGCGAGAGCGCCGCGCCGGCAGCGCCGCTTTGCCGGCATCGCCCTGGATCTGGTCTGGGACCATTTTACGGCCAGAACACTGGCCGACGACCAGCGGCGCTGGCTGACTGATCGTTGTTACCAGGTATTGAGCACACGGCCCGCGCCGGCGCGGCTGGAGACCATGGTGCCGGCCCTGGTAGAACAGGACTGGCTCAACCGCTATGCCGACTTTGCCTTTACGTGCCGGGCCATCGAGGGGATCGGACGGCGGTTATCCGGCCCCAACCGTCTTGTCGAGCTGTTGCCCTGGCTGGAAGAGGACTACGAGCAACTCGCTCGAGACTTTGCCAGGCTCTGGCCGGCGGTCAATGACACCCTCGGGGTCGTGCCGAGCGAGGGGCCCGTCAGTCGACCCTGAGCCACAGGCAGTCGACATCATCTCCCGGCTCGATACGGCTCTCGGCGGGAATCACCGCCAGGGCATCGGCATTGATGCAGGATGAGAGCACGCCGGAGTTCTGGTCCCGGAAGGCACGTGCCACGATCCCCTCGCGGCCGAACTCGAGCCTTACACGCATGTAATGGCGCCGCGGGCCAGTGCTCGTGCTGAAATCCGCCCGAGCCCGCAGGCAGGGGAGGTGGGCGAGTGACGGGCACCCCTGCAGAGCACCCAGCAACGGACGCAGGAACAGCCAGGCTCCCACGAAGCAGGAGACGGGATTGCCGGGCAGACCGACGAAGCGGACCTGCTGCCCATCTGGTCCCGGCAGGCGACCCAGCGCAAGGGGCTTGCCGGGGCGAATCGCCAGTCGCCACAGATCCAGTTGGCCCAAGGATTCCAGGGCCGCCTTGACGTGATCCTCCTCGCCCACGCTAACGCCGCCGGTGCTGATCACCAGATCGGCCTGCAAGGCGGCTGCCTTCAATGTCTCTCGGGTTCCCGTCGGGTCATCGGGAATCGAGGTGACCAGTGTGAGCGTTGCGCCGAAGCGTTCGAGGAGGCGCTTGAGCATCGGGCGATTGGAGTTATAGATCTGGCCCGCGGCAAGCGGCTGGCCCGGGTCGACGATCTCGTCGCCGGTGGAGAGCAGTGCCACCTTGGGTCGGGGGCGCACCACAACCTCGGTAATGCCCTGGCCGGCCAAGTGACCCAGTGCGGCGGCCTCGAGTCGCTCCCCGGCTGCCAGCAGCCGATCGCCTGCGGCGACGTCGCGACCACGGCGGCGAATATTGTCGCCTTCCGGGATATCCGTCGGTATTGCGGCCAGGTTGGCTGCCACGTCGACTCTTTCCTGCATCACCACGCAGTCGGCGCCCGGCGGTATCTCGCCCCCCGTGAAGATGCGCGCGCACTTGCCGGGGGCAAGCGGCCTCGCCGGCACGCCTGCCGCGATGCGCTGGGCAATGGGCAGACGCTTGCCGGCGTCCTGATGGTGAAGGGCATAGCCGTCCATGGCGCTGTTATCGAAGGCCGGCACGTCGAGGCGGGCATCGAGGGACTCGGCGAGCACACGGCCGGCCGCCTCGTCACAGGGGAGGGGCTCCGCCGCTGCCGGGGCAACGTCACGAAGCAATGCCGCCAGCGCCGTGTCGATCGATTGCAGTTCAGCCATGCTGGCCTCGCTCGGGAATGACAAGATTGGCGAAGTTACACGGCTTGTGCCGACTGTCGAGCTGTTCGGCGAGGATGCCGTCCCAGGCGGTGCGGCAGGCGCCGGTGGACCCGGGCAGGCAGAACACCACGGTCGCGTTGGCCAATCCGCCGAGGCAGCGGCTCTGCACGGTGGAACTGCCGATTTCCTGCCAGGAGAGGTGGCGGAAGAGTTCGCCGAATCCTTCGATCTGCTTGTCGAGCAGCACCGAGACCGCCTCGGGCGTGGAGTCACGGCCGGTGAAGCCGGTGCCGCCGGTGGTCAGGATCACCTGGACGTCGGGGTCGGCGATCCAGCCGGCCACCACGGCACGAATACGATAGACATCATCAGGCACGATGCGCTTGTCATGCAGCACATGGCCGGCGGTGGTGAGGCGCTCGACCAGTCCCTGTCCGCTGCGGTCGGTCTTTTCGTCGCGCGTATCCGAGATGGTCAGCACCGCAACGCAGAGGGGAATCATTGGCTCGCTCATCCGTCCTTCTGCTCCCGCTTGGCGGCCTCACGCGCCTCGAAGGCGGCCTTCTGCTCGGGTGTGGCCTCCTGCTGGTAGTGGGCCTTCCACTCCGCATAGGGCATGCCGTAGACGTATTCGCGTGCGCTGTCGTAATCGAGTTCGGCGCCGCGCTCATCCGCGGCGGCCACCAGCCACTTGGAAAGACAGTTTCGGCAGAAGTCGGCAAGAATCATCAGGTCGATGTTCTGCACCTCCTTGTGCTCGTCGAGATGGCGTAGCAGGCGGCGAAAGGCGGCGGCTTCGAGTTCGGTGCGAGTGGCATCATCGAGATGCTGCATGGGGAGACTCCCGGGAGTGGCTTTCACAAATACCGCTCCAGCTTAACAAAAGACACCGCCCGAAGGCGGTGTCATTGTACGGCTCGTGGCCAACGCTCAGCCGGATCGAGGTGTCGGTTCCTCGCCTCGCGAATGTGGCCGGGTGGCCGCCAGTTGCTCCTCGGGAACCGCCTGATCCTTGACGTCCTCGTACCAGAGGTTGTGATGCTCCTTGGCCCAGCTCTCGTCGACGTATCCGGTGGCCATCGCCTCGAAGGAGGCCTCGGTCCCCAGCGTACCGATGTAGATGTGACCCAGGGCAACCGCCGTCAAGCCGAAGGCGCCCACTGCATGGATGATGTTGGCCCACTGCATGGTGTCGCGCCCTTGGCCATAGTTGGGAAAGTCCAGCACCAGACCGCTGACAATGACCGCGATGCCGGCAGTGGCGAGCAGCCAGTACCACAGTTTCTCGCCCGCGTTGGCGAAGCCGGCATCCGGATGCCCCTTGCCAATCAGGCCGCCGCCCTTGGCGAACCAGGCCAGGTCATGCTTCCGGGGGATGTTGTGGGCCAGCAGGCGCAGCAGCAGGATGACCAGCAGAATGCCGAACAAGGGCCCCAGGTAGTTGTGGATCAGCTTGGTGCCGGACATCATCGCCGCCCAGAACCCGTCGCCGAACAACGGACGGAAGATGGCCTTGCCGTAGGCCAGATTGAGGCCGGTAAGGGCGAGCAGGATGAACAACGACGCCACCGTCCAGTGCAGCGACCTGATCACCAGTGACCAACGCAGCAGCTTGCGGCCCGTTCGGGGCTCGTCGAGCTTCTTGCTGCCGAACACCAGATAGAAGAGACCGATCACCGCGATCATGCCGAGTATGACGATCACCCCGAAGGGAGAGACCCAGCGATCGCGAAGTTGCCGCCAGGTCTCACCACTGGCATTGATCAGGTTGTAGTTGGAGTCGAAGCGGCTATCCCGGTAGTTGGGTCCGGTCTCGCCGTTCTTGACCTGCCGCCAGACATCGGCATCCAGGGCTGGTACCGCAATCGCCGCCTCTCGCCCCGGGTCGGCCTGGGCGAGAGCCGTCTGGGCCAGTCCCAGGCTGACCACCAGGGCCAGTATCAGCAGGGAGAGTCGCCATAGCCCCCGCCAGGGTGTGGATGTGTTCATGACATGACCTCCTTACCCCTGCTGTGTGGCGTCGTAGGCCAGGGAATCGGCCGCCGAGAGGTCGTTACCCTGGCCAGCGCGCACCCGTTCACGGCGCGGATTATCGGACCAGCCGCCGTCGCGATGGCCGCGCTGCACCACGCGCTGGCGGAAGATGTCGGCCACTTCCTGAGCGTCGCCGGCCAACAGCGCCTTGGTCGAGCACATCTCGGCACACAGCGGCAGCTTGCCCTCGGCGATGCGGTTGGCCCCGTACTTCAGGTACTCCTCCTCCTGGGTCTCCGCCGGGCCGCCGGCGCAGAAGGTACACTTGTCCATCTTGCCCCGCTCGCCGAAGGCGTTCTGCTTCGGAAACTGCGGCGCACCGAAGGGACAGGCGTAGAGGCAGTAGCCGCAGCCGATGCACAGATCCTTGTCGTGCAGCACGATGCCGTCGTCGCGCTGGAACAGAGTCTCGGTGGGACACACGGCAATGCACGGTGCATCATCGCAGTGCATGCAGGCCACCGAGATGGAGACCTCGCTGGGCTCGCCGTCGTTGAGGGTCACCACGCGACGGCGCTGGACCCCCCATTCCACCTCGTTGGCGTTCTTGCAGGCGGTGACGCAGCCGTTGCATTCGATGCAGCGCTCCGCGTCGCACATGAACTTCATAGTGGCCATGGTGTTCTCCTCAGCTTGCCTTCTCGATGCGACACAGCGTGCACTTGGTTTCCTGCATCTGGGTCACCGAGTCATAGCCGTAGGTGGTGGCGGTGTTGGCCGCCTCGCCGAGCACATAGGGTGCCGAGCCTTCCGGATAGCGGTCATGCAGGCTCTCGCCCTGGAACATGCCGCCGAAGTGGAAGGGCATGAAGACCACCTCGCGAGCGACCCGCGGGGTGACCAGCGCCTTGACCTTCACGCGGCCGCCTTCGGCGCCTTCGACCCAGACCATGTCGCCCTCGGCGATGGCCAGATCGTTGGCGAGAGCCGGGTTGATCTCGACGAACATCTCCTGCTGCAGCTCAGCCAGCCAGGACATGGAGCGGGTCTCCTCACCGCCGCCCTCGTACTCGACCAGGCGTCCGGAAGTGAGGATGATCGGGTACTCCCCGGTGACGTCCTTTTCCTGGATGGTCTTGTAGAGCGTGGGCAGACGATAGTGGGAGGCGACGTCGTCCCAGGTCGGATAGTCGGCCACCAGATCGCGACGGCTGGTATAGAGAGGCTCGCGGTGCTTGGGGATAGGATCGGGGAAGGTCCAGACATTGCAGCGCGCCTTCGCATTGCCGAAGGGCGAACACTCGTGGGCGATCGCCACGCGCTGAATGCCGCCGGAGAGGTCGGTTTTCCAGTTCTTGCCCTCCGCCTCGGCCTTCTCGGCCTCGGTCAGGTCATCCCACCAGCCGAGATCCTTGAGCATGGCGTCGGTAAATTCGGGATAGCCGTCCTCGAGCTCGGAGCCGTCGCTGAACGAGCCGTCAGCGAGAATGTTCTCGCCATTGCGCTCGATGCCGAAACGTGCACGGAAGGTCAGACCACCTTCTGACACCTTCTTGCTGGTGTCGTAGAGGATCGGGGTCCCCGGGTGGCCCATCTCGGCGGTCCCCCAGCAGGGCCAGGGGAGCCCGTAGTAATCGCCATCAGCGGGGCCACCCTCGGCTCGCAGGTCGCGGAAGCTGAAGGTATGCCAGTTCTGCTGATGCGCCTTGAGACGCTCCGGGCTCTGGCCGGTATAGCCCACCGTCCACATGCCGGCGTTGAACTCTCGAGTGATATCCTCGATCAGTGGCTCGTCGCCGTTCATCTGGAAATTCTTGACGAGTTCGTCACCGAAGCCCAGTTTCCTGGCCAGCAGGTACATGATCTCGTGGTCCGGCTTAGATTCGAACAGCGGCTCGATGACCTGGTCACGCCACTGAATGGAGCGGTTGGTGGCGGTGACGCTGCCGGTGGTCTCGAACTGGGTTGCGGCCGGCAGCAGGAAGACGCCGTCCTGGCGGTCATGCATGACCCCGGCAACGGTGGGGTAGGGGTCGACGATGACCATCATCTCGAGCTGCTGCATGGCCTTCTGCATCTCGGGGCCGCGGGTCTGGGAGTTAACCGCATGCCCCCAGTAGAACATCGCCTTGAGCCGGGTGCGCTGGGAGATATCCTCTTCCTGCTCGAGCACACCGTCGATCCAGCGCGACACGGTGATGCCGCTGGAGTACATCGGCTGGCCGTCGACGTACTCGGCCTGGTCAAAGCGGCCCTTGAGCCATTCGTAGTCCAGATTCCAGACCCGTGCCCAGTGCTTCCAGGCCCCCTCGGACAGGCCATAGTAGCCGGGCAGGGAGTGAGACATCAGACCGAGGTCGGTGGCGCCCTGGACGTTGTCGTGGCCGCGGAAGATGTTTGCCCCGCCGCCGGACTTGCCGATGTTGCCCAGCGCCAGCTCCAGGATGCAGTAGGCCCGGGTGTTGTTGTTGCCGGTGGTGTGCTGGGTGCCGCCCATGCACCACACCACGCAGCCCGGACGGTTGTCGGCCAGGCGCTTGGCGGTGTCGCGCATGGCCGCCTCAGGGACGCCGGTGATGTTCTCGACCACATCGGGCGGGAACTGGGCCACTTCGGCGCGCACCTCGTCCATGGCATAGACGCGCTGATCGATGTACTCCTGGTCTTCCCAGCCATTCTCGAAGATGTGCCACAGCAGCCCCCAGATAAAGGCCACGTCGGAACCCGGGCGAAGGCGAACGTAGCTGTCGGCCTTGGCCGCGGTGCGGGTGAAGCGCGGGTCGACGACGATGATCTGCGCCTGGCTCTTCTCCTTGGCCAGCAGGATATGCTGCATGGCCACCGGGTGTGCCTCGGTCGGATTGGAGCCGATGAACATGATCGACTTGCTGTGCTGGATATCGTTGAGCGAGTTGGTCATCGCTCCGTAGCCCCAGGTGTTGGCCACGCCGGCCACGGTGGTGGAGTGACAGATGCGCGCCTGGTGATCGGTATTGTTGGTGCCGGCCAGCGCGGCGAACTTGCGCATCAGGTAGGCCTGTTCATTGTTGAACTTGGCCGAGCCCAGCCAGTAGATGCTGTCCGGGCCGTGCGCCTCGGTCAGCTCCAGCACCTTGTTGCCGATCTGCTCGATGGCCTCCTCCCAGGAGAGGCGCTGCCACTCACCGCCCACCAGCTTCATGGGATACTTGAGGCGACGGGTCGAGTGACCGTGCTGACGCAGCGACGCGCCCTTGGCACAGTGGGCGCCGCGGTTGATGGGGTGGTCGAAGGCGGGTTCCTGCTTGGTCCATACCCCTTCCTGAACCTCGGCATAGACGCCACAACCCACCGAGCAGTGGGAGCAGACCGTCCGCTTGGTCTCTACCGGGGCATCGGAGACAGCGGTCTTCTCGGCCGCATCGGCGCGCTGCATCATAGGCGCGCCCATGAAGCCGGCGGCGGCCAGGCCGCCGGTCGTGGCGCCGCTGCGCTTGAGGAACTGGCGGCGGGAGATGCCCAGCCCACTGGTCCTCGGCGTATCGGATCTAGGTGTCAGACGCATGGCATCGCTCTCCTGGCTCGGGGCCGTCAATCACGCAGGGTGGCGTAGAAGGCACGGATATGGGGGGTTTCCCGGTACTCACGGGAAGGTTCGGCCTCGCGGGTGGTCGGTTTGGCGTCGGCCTGAACCAGGGTGACGTGACCGACGGCAGCGGCTGCACCGGCGGCAGCGGAACCGATACCGATCGTCTTGAGGAAGCGACGGCGCTCCGGATTGCGTGTGTTGGGCATGGAACTATCTCCTCTACTCATGCTGTCTGCGGCCCGTGCCGGGCCTGTTGTGATTGTCTTTGTTTCTGTGGCATCACGGTCCGGTGTGAGGCGTCAGGGTTCGACGATTCTTACGGCGTCCTCCTGCGACTCGGCCTCGAGTCGCCGGCCCTCCTCTTCGATAAAGGCCTGGCCGAGCCGCCCCAGGCTGGCATGGAACGAGGTCTCGACCCGGCCGAGATCCGCCAGGCACTGAGAGGCCCAGGGCGCGAGGTGGCGCATGAAGAAGCGCGCCTCGTCCGGGGAGCGAGCCTCGATCAGCATGGCCATCACTTCACACAGGGCGGCCAGGTGATCTTCCGGGTCCTGGCTATGGCCGGCGCGCTGGAAACCCAGCGCCTTGAGATCGCGGCGCAGGGCAACCAGCGCCGCATCCATCAGCTCGCCGTTGCGGTACCAGGAGGCGTACGGCGTGATATCGCCCTGCACCACGCCGATCAGGTGACGGAAGTGCGCACGTTCGAGGCGCTCGGCCGAGGTCTCGCCTGCAGCGGCTACCAGCGAGGCCCAGCGCTGGGCCAGCAGGCTACCGTCCTGCTCGACGTCCAGTCCCGCCAGCCACTCCAGCAACGAGGCATCGGGCGCCGCGCGCAGCAGTCGCCCCAGCAGCCGGTAGACATCGGCTCGCAGGGCATCCCGCTCGTTCAACTCGGTCATGGATTCACACCTTCAGCTGCGATTCAGGATCACGGGCCATGGCCTGCCAGACATCCTTGACGCGACAGTCCTCGCACATCTCAAGCCGGGCCAGGGCCTCGCCGGCGAAGTAGGGATGGTCGGCGAGCTTCGCCTTGAGCGTCGCTACCGTGCTCGCGGCAGCGAAGGGTTTGCCACAGCGAATGCACGGGAAGGCCGCTTCCTCGTACTGGACCCGACGTTCGCCTCGCGTCGCGTCGGCCAGAAAGCCGGGCACCAGCGTGATGGCATCCTCGGGGCAGGCCTCGGCACAGAGCCCACACTGCACGCAGTCGGCCTCGCGAAAGCTCAGCAGTGGGCGGTCGTTGCCGGCAGCCAGGGCCGGGGTAGGGCAGTTGGATACGCAGGAGAGGCACAGGGTGCAAGCCTCACCGTCAACCGCCAGGCTGCCGTAGGCTGCGCCGGCCGGCATCGCATGGCGCTGGCCATCGGGTGTGCCGTGTGCGGCCAGGTGGGCAAGCACGTCGTTGAGACGGTCGCGCTTGTCGCTGCCGGTGAACGACAGTGGGGTGCCCTCAAGCGGGGCTTCGCCCGGCAGCGCGTCGCGCGCGGCCGCGTCACCTGCTATCAGGCGGCTCACCCGTGATGGCGAGTGGCCAAGGGCGTGGAGCAGGGCATGTGCCTGGGCAAGCTGGTCATCGATGAAGGTCATGAGACGATCGGGCATGCCGGGCCGGCACTGGATGCGCACCTCGGCGGCCCCGCCGGCCAGCGCGGTCAACCACTGGTCATGACCGGCGGCGCCCAACTCCTCGAGAGGAATATCCAGGACATGACCCGCCGCGTCGCCTTCCGCCGCCAGGTCGCCGGCCTCGGCGAAACGCACCACCGGGGCCGTGCCACCGGCGTCCCGATAGGCAGAGAGCCAGGCCAGCAGGGTCTCCTGCTGCCGAGCGGTCTCGGGTAGGCGGAACTGTATCGCGCCGGTCGGGCACGCGCTGGTGCAACTGCCCACCCCATGACAACGGAAGGGGTCAATCTCAATCCATGCCTCGATACGGCCCTGATGGCTGCGCACGGCATCGGCGGGGCAGACATCCAGGCAACGGGTACAGCCGGTGTACCCGCTGGCAGAGTGGGCGCAGAGGGCATTGTCGATCTGGAAGTAGCGCGGTTTGTCGAAGTCGCCTACCAGGCCGGCGAGGGCCTCCAGCTGCTCGTCGCGTTGCGGATCCTGCCAGGCGAGGGGGAGATAACCGGGTGGCGGCAGTTCGAGATCCAGCAGCGGCCTCTGGCCCAGATCAAGTACCAGGTCGAAGTGCGAACGATCGGTCAGGGCCCGGGCCAGATCGAGTGTATCGCCCTCGCCGGACATGCGAACCAGGAAATGCCCCAGGTAGCCCTCGATCTCCAACGCACGGGCCTGTGATCGTGAGAGCCGCTGGCAGGTCATGTCGGCAGTGGCGGCGAGCAGCGCTTCATCCTCTTGCGTCTCGCCCTCGGTGACAGGGTCGGTGAACAGCAGGGTCGGCGCAGGAAGGCCAAGATGGCGCAGGGCACAAGCGGCGCGCCGCACGTCGCGCTCGTTGCCGAGCAGCAAGGCGTGGCCCTCGCTATGGTAGCCGACGCTGGCCGGGGTAAGATTGACCGGCCAGGAGACGCGCTGGCGTGCCGCCTCTCGGGCCTGCCGGTTGCGGCTGTCATCCACCGGCATGATATCGATTCGTTGGTTCATGCAGTCTCACGGTCGAGTGGCGTAGGTTGAGCGTGTTCTTGTTATGAAGTGCTAATCAATAAGTGTTGGTCGAATCGGCGTCGAGCGCAAAGACCTCCTTGGTCTAAGAGAGACCGATCTAAGAGGCGCCGGGTGGGTAACGCTCTGTGTCTGATGGTTCGTCGTCTTCCTCGCCAGTGACCATCGCCGCGTCATCTTCGGCGCCGGCTTGTTCGGTTTCAGCTGGCTCGGCATCGGGGTGTGACGCCTTGGCGATCTCGGGATCATGCGCATCCTGGATCTGGCCATCATCTTCCGCTTTCTGACGGGTCCAGTTGCGCAGTCGCTCGGCGACCTCGCTGGCCAGTGGCTGGAGCTTCTGCCGGTAGTCGTCGTCATAGTCGTCAAGGCCGTCACGGACCCCGTAATGCTCAGCGGCAAAGAGTCGGCGCAGGGCCCGCTTGCGCAGGCCGGCGCTGACGCCGGAGGCCAGGTAGGCCTTGATGTCGCTGCCGGCGGGCAGGGTGTCCGGATCGGGCAGGGTGTGATCGAGACTGCCGGGCGCCGGCGAATCGGATGACCGGGACGCCCGGGCGCAAGGGTCGGTGTCCAGTGGCGTCCGGTCAGATGCCTCGTGCTCCTGCGACTCGCCCTCGCGTTGCGACAAGGGTGCCGCTGACGACGCCGGCAGCTCACCCCGCTTGAGACGCGACCATCTCTCTAAGCGGCTCATGCCTCGATCTCCCGGGCGCGCCCGGCACCCTTGCGCTTCTTCTTGCGGCCTTCTTCCGGAGCCTCGCCATGATGCGCGACATAGGCCTCGATCCAGGCCTGCACAGCCAAGGGCATATCGGCTTCCAGCACCCGGTGCTCGCCGTCGAGCCAGCCGGCAGCGACGTCCTGGCTGGCGGAAATGGCGGCGGGGTGGGGTGAGGCACCGGCTTCACCGGCCCGAACGAAGAGGCGAGGGGATCGGCTTGTCAGGTTGAAACGGTAGGCGGCACGCTCGGTCATGTAGAGTTGCAGGTCCAGGGTCCAGGGACCGTGGCGCCCGGATGCGAGGTCGACGATCTCCCAGCGGGTGGTGGGAAAGCCCTTGATAGTCAAGGACTCACCGACGATGTTGAAGCTCAGCGGGCGAATCGTGCGGTTTGAGGACATGATACGAATTTCTCCAGCCATCTCTATATGCAGTAAAGACAGTGGCGGGAGAGAATGCCATCATCACCCATCAACGTTCTGTCAAGGAACCGTGAATGCATGACATCAGCCTGAGTCGGGCGCGTCTGCCGGCCACCCTGGAGATCGAGGTTCTCGACGAGTTCGGTGAGGCAAAACGGCAGGCCATTGCGGCGGAGCGGGCCCTGACCGTCTACCTCAACAGGCGCGAGATCGTCACGCTGATGACCCTGGGGGCAGATCCCGAAGCCCTGGTGGTCGGGTACTTGCGCAATCAGGGGCTGTTGATCGAACAGGCGGATCTTCAGGCGGTCCATGTCGACTGGGAGGTGGAGGCCGCGGCGGTGGTCACCCGCCATCTACCCGAGGATCTGGAGGAACGCCTGGGCCAGCGCACGGTGACCACCGGCTGCGGCCAGGGAACGGTATTTGGCCGGCTGCTAGAGGCCACTTCATTGCGACCGCTACCGACGACAGCGATCCGCCAGTCGGTGCTCTACCGGCTTCTCGACAACCTTGGCGCTTACAACGAGACCTATCGCAGCGCCGGTGCCGTCCACGGCTGCGCCCTATGTCGCCAGGAAGGCGTCCTGGATTTCATCGAGGATGTAGGGCGGCACAACGCCGTGGATACGCTGGCCGGCCGCCAGTGGCTGGCGGAGGCGGAGAGCACCGACGCCGATATCTTCTACACCACCGGCCGACTGACGTCGGAGATGGTGCTCAAGGTGGCGCAGATGGGCATCGGGGTCCTGGTGTCGCGATCGGGTGTCACCCAGAAGGGGGTGGAACTGGCCGAGCGCTTCGGCGTGCTGCTGATCGCCCGCGCCAAGGGACGGCGTTTCCAGGCGATCCACGGCGCGGGCCGGCTTGAACTCGATGCCGTCCCCCAGCGGCGCCCGGGGGATCGGGCACGGGCGTGAGTCTCAGGCGCTGCCGTCGCTGCGGGTGCAGACCGACAACACCGTGGCATCGTCGTCGCTGACCGAGACCAGCGCATGGCCCATGGCGCTGTCGAAGTAGATGCTGTCTCCGCTGGCCAGCGCCAGGGGCTCGTAGTATTCGGTATAAAGCCGGATTTCGCCGTCGAGCACCATCAGGAACTCCTCGCCGTCATGACGCACCCATTCGCTGAATTCGTCGAAGGCGCGCGCGCGCACAATGGTCTTGAAGGGAATCATGCGCTTCTGGGCGAGTTCACAGCTGAGCAACTCGTGCTCGTAGGTCGGGGTGGGGTGGCGCTGCCCCTCGCCACGCCGCGTAAGGTCGCGACGACCCATGGTGCGGGGCTGGGTACGGGGTGGCGAGAGTAGCTGGGGCAGGTCGATGCCCAGACCGTTGATCAACTTCTGCACGGCCGTGAAGGTGGGCGAGATCTGATCGTTCTCGATCTTGGAGAGGGTGGAGCGTGCCAGGCCGGTCCGCTGACTGACGTCCTCGAGCGTCCACTGTTGCGCCAGGCGAATCTCCTTGAGGCGCTCGCCGAGGCGAAGTGGTTCGACGAACGGTTTGCGGCCGGCGGCGATGCGCAGGGCGGCGTCCTGGTCGGTGGTAGCGGTCATGCGCTGTTCACTATCGGAAACGAGATTTCCCCAAGCCTACCACAGTCACAGCGCACATGGCCCTGCCAGCGGCGCCACTATGGCGCGTGGCGACAAGGAAGTCGCAAAGCGACAGGCGGACGTCGTGTTTCCCGGGAGCGGGAAACAGACGGATCACTCGCCGAACGGCAGCCCGAGCAGGGCCTTGAGATGCGCCTCGGTACTGCGCCCCAGGGAGTCGAGGTCATAGCCGCCTTCCAGCACCGATACCAAGCGGCCATCGGCATAGAGCGCGGCGATCTCCAACGCCATGTGGGTGACCCAGTGGTAGTCCTCGTCTTCCAGGCAGAGCTCCGCCATGGGATCCTCGCGATGCGCGTCGAAACCGGACGAGAGCAGCACGATTTCCGGCTTGAAGGCATGCAGGGCGGGCAGCCAGTCATCCTCGATCGCCTGGCGGAAGGCGGCACTGTCGGTGCCGGCGTTCAGTGGGGTGTTGACCACGTTCTGCCATTCGCTGCGCAGGTAGCGCCAGGGGTAGAAGGGGAACTGGAAGCTGGTGCAGACCAGCACCTCAGGGTCATCCTTGAAGATATCGATGGTGCCGTTGCACTGGTGGACATCGAAGTCGAGGATGGCGATACGGCGGGCGCCATATTTCGCCCTGGCGTGGGCCGCCCCCACCGCCACGTTGTTGTAGAAGCAGAAGCCCATGGCGTCGGAGGCCTCGGCGTGATGCCCCGGGGGACGCACCGCACAGAAGACATTGTCGGCCTGGCCACGGAAGACCTGATCGACGCCGCGCACCACGGCGCCGGCAGCCACCCTTGCCGCCTTGAGGCTATCCGGGTTCATCATGGTGTCACTGTCGAGCGTGACGATGCCGTGATCCGGCACGCACTTGTCCAGGGCCCGCAGATGACGGAGGGGGTGGACGCGGGCCAGCTGTTCCTCGCTCGCCTCCACTGCATCCGATTGCATGGTCTGCTGCAGCACACCCGACAGCATCAGCCGTGCGCGAATGGCATCCAGGCGCAAGGGGCTTTCCGGGTGTTCAGGCCCCATGTGATGCAAGTGACAGTTCGGGTGAGTAATGTAGGCGGTAATCATGCACTGGCTCCGAAGTGACTGAGGTCACCTTAATCGTGACGCCCGCTTGCAGGACAGTGTCAATAAGTCTTAGACAATGAAGGGCAATACCCCTTCGGGAGGATCCTGCGTGAGTACCCGCTTCCTGCGCCACTTCTTCGAACCCACCTCCATCGCGGTGATCGGGGCCTCCGAGAAGCCCCATTCCACGGGCGGCCTGGTGATTCACAACCTCCGCGAGGGCGGTTTTACCGGCAGCGTCTGGGCGGTCAATCCCAAGGGCTACGACAGCGTCTTCACGATGCCCTGCGTCAGTCGCGTATCGCAACTGCCCGAGGTACCGGATCTGGCGGTGATCTGCTCGCCGGTGGAGACGGTGCCGGGCCTGATCGAGCGGCTGGGAAAGTTTGGCGTCAAGGCCGCCCTGGTGCTGTCCGGGGGCGCCCATCTCGACGAGGAACGCGACCACAAGGGCTCGATACGCAGCCGAATGCTGGCCGCCGCCAGAGACTCGGGCATCCGCGTGCTCGGGCCCGAATGCATGGGGCTGATCGTGCCGGGACGCAAGCTCAATGCCTCCTACGCCAGTCAACCGGTGAAGGCGGGGCGCGTGGCCTATCTCGGCCAGTCGGGCATGCTCGGTAATGCCATGATCGACTGGGCGGCCGGCCGCGGCATCGGTTTTTCCCATCTGCTCACGGTGGGCGACAGCGTCGACGTCCTGCTGCCCGACCTGATGGACTACATCAACCAGTTTTCGCCGGCCCAGGCGATCCTGCTTCACCTCGAGCGCATCATGGATGCCCAGCACTTCATGACCGCGCTGCGCGATGCCTCACGCAATCGCCTGGTGTTGGCCATCAAGAGCGGCCGCACGGCGGAGTCCGACATTTCCGGGCTGCCGCCGACGCCGGGTATTGCCAATCGCGACCAGGTGTTCGATGCGGCCTTCGCCCGGGCGGGGGTTGTCAGGGTCAACGACTCCGATGAACTGTTCGACGCTCTGGAGACGCTGTCGCGCATGAAGCCCCTGAAGGGGGATCGCCTGGCGATTGTCTCCAACGGTCTGGGACCGGCGATGCTGGCCATCGACAAGCTAATCAATGCCGGGGGCAAGCTGGCCCAGTTCAGTGAAGAGACTCGCGAGGCCCTGCGCCGCGACGACTTCGACATGAGCAAGCCCGGTGAAAACCCGGTGGACCTGGGCGGCAATGCCACGCCCGAACGGCTCGTGGAGGCCCTGGAGATCGTGGCGGCCGACCGGGGCGTGGATGCCGTGCTGGTCGTCCACGCGCCGACGCGCCTCGCGCCGTCGAAGACCACCGCCCAGGCGATCATCGCGGCGCGCAAGCGCTTCCGGCGCAATCTGCTGACCAGCTGGATGGGCCTCGAGGAGGCACTGTCGGCGCGTCACGAGTGCAACCTGGCCGGCATACCCACCTATATCTCGCCGGAGAAGGCGGTGAAGGCCTTCATGCACATGGTCGATTACCAGCGGGTGCAGGCCCTGCTCCAGGAAATCCCGCCGAGTTTGCCCTTCGACACCACCCTGGAGATTCGTCGCCGCTGCCGGTCGCTGATCGAGGAGGCCCGCGAGGCGGGGCGCGAATGCCTGACGCACTCCGAGACGGCCCAGGTACTGGAGGCCTACGGGCTTCCGGTAGCACAGAGTCGCTATTTCACGACCGCCGAGGAGGCCCGCGAGGCGGCTGTTGACTTCGAAGGGCCGATGGCCCTCAAGGTGATCCATGAAGGCAACTGCCACCCCTTCCGCTATCGTCAGCACCCTCACAAGATCTCCGCCGGCCTGATTCAGGACCTGTCGAGTCCGGCGCAGGTTGCCGAGGGCGTGGAACGGCTTAGCGACAAGGTAACGGAAAAGTTTCCGGACCTGACGGTGCTGGAGTACTGCCTGCAGGCCATGCAGCGCGGCAAGCACTCCATGCAGCTGTGTGCCGGCATTACCCGCGACCCGATCTTCGGCCCGGTGATCGTCTTCGGCATTGGCGGCTACAAGGTCAACATACTGGCCGACCGCCAGGTGGCGCTGCCGCCGCTCAACATGAGTCTCGCGGCGGACGTGGTGGGACGCACCCACGCCGCCCGACTGATCCGCGAGCACTCCAGCCATCCCGAGCGCGACCTGGATCGACTCTGCGAGCTGCTGGTGAAACTGTCACAGATGGCCAGCGACCTGCCCCATCTGCGCGGGCTGGAGCTCAATCCGCTGCTGCTCAATCGCGACGGTGTGGTGGCGGTGGATTTCGCCATGGATCTCGGCCCCGCCGCGCGTTTCGCGATCATGCCCTATCCCGAGGAGCTGCGGGAATGGGTGACGCTCAAGAACGGTTGGCAGGTCGAGGTTCGCCCGATCCGCGCCGAGGATGCGCCACTGATCGATCGTTTTCACCAGCAGCTCTCCGAGGAGAGCATTCGTTTCCGCTACTTCCACAACAAGGCGGACCTGACCAAGCGAGACCTGTCGATGCTCTCGCACATCAACTACGACCGGCAGATGGCCTTCATCGCGGAGCACCTTCGCGACGATGGCAGCAAGGAGATGCTCGGCGTGGTCCGCGTGTGGAACGACCCCGACAACATTCGCACCGAGTTCTCGGTCATCATCCGTGACGACCTGCAGGGACTGGGTATCGGCAGCCTGCTGATGGAAAAGATGATCAGCTACTGCAAGAGCGTCGGCACCCTCGAGATGATCGGCAAGATCATGGTCGACAACCATCCCATGCGCGCCCTGATGAAGCACCTGGGCTTCAAGCAGCGCTACAACATGGAGGAGCAGGTGGTGGATGCAATACTGCGGCTCAACGAGCCGGAGAGCGAGTGGCAGCGCCACCGGCTGGAGAGCCTGCCGGACTGAACCAGGCGCCGCAATGTCGTCGGCCCCGCCACGCGTGGCGGGGCCGGGCGTCGGCGGATCAGGGCGCGAGGCGGAAGCGGTTCCAACTGCCGTCGCGTCGCTCGTAGCGGATGCGGTCATGGAGCCGGCTCGGCTGCCCCTGCCAGAACTCGATCATGTCGGGAACCACCCGATAACCGCCCCAGTGGATGGGACGCGGGATCTCCTGTCCCTCGTAGGCGCGCTCGAAGCGCTGCTCGCGCTCCGCGAGCCAGGAGCGATTGGGTATCACCACGCTCTGGGTGGCCACCCAGGCGCCCAGCTGGCTGCCGCGGGGACGCGTGGCAAAGTAGGCATCCGACTCCGCGGGAGCGACCTGCTCGACTCGCCCCTCGACCCGCACCTGGCGAGAGAGCGACGGCCACCAGAAGACCAGGGCGGCATGGGGCACATTGGTCAGCTCACTGCCCTTGTGGCTGTGATAATTGGTGTAGAACACCAGGCCCTGGTCGTCGGTTCCTTTCAGCAACACGACGCGTGCATGAGGGCGGCCCTGACTGTCGGCGGTGGCCAGGGTCATGACATTGCCGTCGTCTCCTTCGGCCTCCAGTGCCAGGGTCAGCCACTCGTCGAACATTCCCATGGGCGTGTCGGGTGTGTCGGACTCGTCGAGCTGGCCGCCTTCATAGTCGCGCCGTATGTCGGCAATCTTGCGTGTCATGACCGTCTCCTAGCATTTTGTCCCATGGTCGCCGCTCGTCGGGTCGAGCTCAATACCTCGGATGGGCAGGGCGGAAGATATTTCCGGCTAAGCTTATGGTGTCCAGCCCAGCTGTACCATCGCCATGTACGCGCCGGTGCCGCCGATGATCGACAGCAGGGCGTTGCGCTGCCATAGGTGCAGGCTCACCACTACCAGTGAGGCGATAATCATCGGCCAGCCGTCGGGCGCAATATTCAGGCGTCCATCGGCCAGGGGGCGGAAATCGCGCAGGGCATAGAGCACCAGGATCATCATTACCGCCGGCGGCAGATAACGGCCCAGGTGCAGGATCAGCGGATGCTCCGCCTGGCGGGCCAGGGCCACGAAGGGCAGTACCCGAGTGGCGAAGGTCGCGGCGGCACAGACGGCAATGAAGCCCAGCAGGTCGAGAACATTCATGATGCCCCTCCGGCCTGGCGCACGCGATAATCGGCCAGCAGCATCAGGCTCGCCGCGCCGATCGCCCCCAGCAGCAGGTGACGCTCCGGCAGCAGCAGGATGGCCCCGAATCCGGTCGCCAGGGCAATCACAAAGGGCAACCACTGGCGCAGCCGGCGTGCCTGCTCCAGCGTCAGGACTATGAACAGCGCCGTCAGGGCGAATTCAATACCGCGGCTGTCGAAGGCCAGGGTCGTGCCGATGAGCACGCCGAGGATCGAGCCCAGCACCCACCAGAGCTGGTTGAGCAGGCTGATCCGGAAGGCCTGAGCATGGTCCAGGCCACCGTCACCGGTATGGGTCGTGAGCAGGGAGTAGGTCTCGTCGGTCAGGGCGAAGATGAGATAGGGCTTGCGCCAGCCGGCGCCCTGGAAACGGCGCAACAGCGAGAGCCCGTAGAAGAGATGGCGGGAGTTCAACATCAGCGTGGCCACGGCCACTTCCACCAGCCCGGCGCCGCCGGCCAGCAGTGCGACGGCCAGGAACTGACCGGCCCCGGCATAGATGAGTAATGACATCAGGACCGCGCCCCAGGCCGGAATACCCACCTCGATAGCGAGGATGCCGAAGGCGGCGCCCAACGGCAGATAGCCGAACATCACGGGCAGGGTGGTAACACCCGCCTGCCGCCAGGCGTTATCGTTGTTCAACATCGACCTCCTTGTCGGTGCCTGATGCTAGTTAGCTCGCTGCTGCCGGCTGCGAAAGCGCGCATAGGCTGTGCAGCCCACGAACAGTGCCAACGCCACCAAGGCCTCGGCGCTGCCACGCACGCCTTGCCCCGGCAGCGTGGCCACCATCACGCCTTGGGTGAAGTAGAGCAGGCTGACGAAGGCCAGCCAGGCATGGCCGCGGGGCCGGCGCGTCAGGATCGACGGCAGGAAGAGCACCAGCGGCAGCACGAAGACCAGCAGCGGCACCAGGGGGTTACCGTCGGTGGACACGATGACGCCACGATAGACCATCAGTGCCAGCAGCAGACCGTAGCTGCCCAACACCAGTCGTCGCGAGCCGTCGGTCAGCCGGTCGAGTCCCTTGCGTGCTTCCAGACCTTCCAGCCACTGTCTCATGAGGCCTCCCGGCGCAAGGCCTCGAGAGCCAGGGCGAGACGGGCCAGCCGCTTGCCTTGAGCGAACGCCAGGTGGCGCTCATGCTCGTCCAGCGGCCGATCACTGCGTTTTCCGGCGACGTGGCTCGCCCCATAGGGCGTTCCACCGGCGGCGGTTTCCATCAGTTCGATCTCGCTGTAGGGCAGGCCGGCGTAGACCATGCCGTGGTGAAGCAGCGGCAGCAGCATCGAGATCAGCGTGGTCTCCTGGCCACCATGCAGGCTGGAGGTCGAGGTGAAGGCAGTGGCCGGCTTGTCGGTCAGGGCACCGCCCAGCCACAGCTCGCTGGTCCCGTCGATGAAGTACTTGAGGGGCGCGGCCATGTTACCGAACCGCGTCGGGCTGCCGATGGCCAGGCCCGCGCAGTGACGTAGGTCATCCAGACTGGCATAGACGGCGCCGCTGTCGGGAATCTCCGGGTCGACGGCCTCGCAGGTGGGCGAGACCGGTGGCACGGTTCGCAGACGTGCCTCGACACCCGGGCAGGACTCGACGCCGGCCACGAGTCGCTCGGCCATGGCGCGGGTGGCGCCATGTCGTGAATAGAACAGGATCAGTACATAGGGACGAGGGGCAGTCATGAGCATTCCTGATGGCCTGGAAATAGAGAGTCGGTGGAAAATCCGTCGAGAAGGTGAGTGACCGCCTAGCGCCGATAGGACGCCCAGCGTGACATGGCGAAGCCCGGGTCAAGGAGGAGGGTGATCATGATCGAATCCTTATGCCATCAGGCAATAAAGGAACCATTGTAGGCTGCGGCGGAATCTCGCCACAACATCTCGCCGCAGCCGGCCAGCATCAGTCGCCGCTCCCGTGGCCCGGGAGGAAACGCTCGATGGCCCCCAGGACCGATATGATCACCAGCGCCATCAGCGTGACCATGCCGGCCAAGGGAAAGTTGTCGACGCCGGCAGCGACCCCGATGGCGCCGGCCAGCCAGATCGACGCGCCGGTGGTGATGCCATGGACGCTCGCCCCGCTGCGGATGATGCTGCCGGCGCCCAGAAAGCCGATCCCCCCGATCACCCCCTCGACGATACGGGTGGGATCGATGCGTGCCGAGGGATCACCCTCGGCAGTGGCGTGGAGAATTTCCAGGCCCACGATCAGGAAAGCCGCCGCCCCCAGGGCGACCAGCATGTGAGAGCGCAAGCCGGCGGCCTTGCCGCGCAGTTCACGTTCCAGGCCCAGCACCAGCGCCAGGCCGGCAGCAACGCCCAGGCGAGTGAACATATCGAGCAGCGAGATCTCGGTTTCCATGATGCCTCCTGGAGCCCAGCCGGCCGACCGCCGTGGGTGTGTCACTGAATAAAGACGTCGTAGTCAATCGCGCCGTCGGTAGGCCCAGACGCGTTGACCATCGGCCAGCCTCACCCGCACACGATCGTAGCGTATGCCAAGCCGCTCGTAGCGATCCAGGCGCGCCAGTTCGCCGGCGTCGACCTTCAGTACCAGTCCCTCGACGCGCCCTTGAGGCGCCTCTTGCAAGTCGAGGGCGTCACGCCGGTAGCCTTGCAGCAGGGCGGGTTCGGGATCGCCGACACGCCCGTAGACCAGCCAGCGGACCGGGGCATGGGTGAGGGTGCCATACACGAAGACCCGGTGCGGGCCTTGCTGGATAGCGGCCAGATGGTCGGGGCGGTCGTAGGTCCAGGGACTGAGCAGGGACAGCCACAGCCAACCCGCCAG
The DNA here is from genome assembly GCF_014192285.1 of Halomonas fontilapidosi. Lineage (GTDB taxonomy): Bacteria > Pseudomonadota > Gammaproteobacteria > Pseudomonadales > Halomonadaceae > Halomonas > Halomonas fontilapidosi. The sequence goes on from NZ_JACHXQ010000001.1 coordinate 108,787, forward strand.
GGCCAGCGGGGTGCCGAGGGCCAGAGGACCCAGCCACTTGAGGGTTCGCATCGAGCATCCTTGTCATGGGCCAAGGGCTATCCTGCCATGGTCGGGCCGATGACTTAAGACATCGAAACCGCTCTGCTAGGATGAATCTTCCCCTTATGACATCCAGGAGGTGCCCCATGAGCCAGGCGAATCGCGACGATGTGGATTTCCGGGCACTGATGGAGGATGTACGGCCCCTGCGCGGCACCACCAATCGGGCCGACCCCCAGCGAGGCCGGCGCGCGCCCAGCGAGGCCCAGCTGGCCAGGCGCGAGAGTGCCGCGGCCGAGACCTCGGGCGGCGACTTCCTTTCCGATGATTTCGTCGACCTGGTGCCACCCTTTGACCCCTTGGCTTTCCGCCGTGACGGCATCCAGCAGGGCGTCATCGACCGTCTGCGCCACGGCGGCTATCCGGTTCAGGCCAGCCTGCATCTGCTGCGTCGGCCGCTCGAGGAGAGCCGGCGGCTTCTCCCCCCTTTCATCCGCGAGGCCTATGCCCACGACCTGCGCTCGGTGTTGATCGTCCATGGCCGGGGCCGCGAGATCGACAGCCCACCCAACGTCCTGCGCTCCTACCTGGCGAAGTGGCTCGGTGCCTTCGATGAGGTACAGGCCTTCATGTCGGCGAGTCAGGCAGACGGTGGCCTGGGCGCGACCTGGGTGATGCTGCGCAAGAGCGAGCGTGCGAGGTCGGCAAATCGGGAGCGTCAGCAGAAGCGGCGCGGCTAAGGCGCACGCTAACACGACGCTGCCGGCCCTCGGGCCGGCAGCACACTCAGTCAGAGAGCGTGGGTCACTCAGGCCATCGCGGGTTGCCTGCGCCGCTGCGCAAGTTCACGCATCCGCCGGCGAAATAGCGGCTCGGGGTCGTCAGTGCCGGGCTGGTAGCCCCGACTGAAGGTGTAGAGGGCGCGCAGGGCGTCCTCGACAACCTGGTCTTCGCGCAGCGAGAAGGCATTGACGCCGCAGCGGGACATGTAGAACAGCTGGTCGATCAGTACATCGCCCACGGCGCGAATCTGCCCTCGATAGCCGTGTCGCTCGCGCAGCAGCCGCGCGATGCTGTAGCCCCGGCCATCGGTGAATTTCGGAAAGTCGATGGCCACCAACGGGGCTTCCTGCAATTCGGCGGCAAGGGCTGGCGTGAGCTCGGTGTCGCTGGACAGCCAGGGGGCCAGGTCGTCGCGACGACCGGCCGCCTGCCACACCGCCAGGGGCACCAGGGCGGGACCCTGTGCCGGGGCGGTCTCGTCGTCATGGCGGACCCAGGAATCCTCGACCAGATGACGATCGACGATCAGCGGACGAGTGACGGTCTGCTCAGGCATAGACACGCTCCTTGAAGGGTTTGAGGCCGATACGACGATAGGTGTCGAGGAAGGTCTCGTCCGCGGTTCGCTCGCCGACGTAGACCTGCAGCAGCTTGTCGATCACCTCCGGCACATCCTCGCGGAAGAAGGAGGGCCCTAAGATCTTGCCCAGCGAGGTGCCGTTACCCTGGCTGCCGCCCAGCGAGATCTGGTAGTACTCCTCGCCCTTCTTGTCGACGCCGAGGATGCCGATGTGGCCGACATGATGGTGTCCGCAGGCATTCATACAGCCGGAGATGTTGAGCTCCAGCGGGCCCAGGTCATAGAGGAAGTCGAGGTCCTCGAAGCGCTCCTGGATGGCGTGGGCGACCGGGATCGACTTGGCGTTGGCCAGGCCGCAGTAGTCGCCACCGGGGCAGCAGATAAGGTCGGCCAGGGTACCCACCGTGGGGTTGGCCATGCCCAGCGCCTCCAGTTGCTGCCAGAGTGCTTCCAGACGGTCCACCGGCACGTCGGTCAACACCAGGTTCTGCTCGTGGGTGACCCGCAGCTCTCCATAGCCGAACGCATCGGCCAGATCGGCGATAGCCGCCATCTGCTCCGAGGTAACGTCCCCGGGGGAATGCTCGCGACGCTTCAGCGAGAGGGTCACGGCCTTGTAGCCGGCCACCTTGTGGTCGGTGACGTTATTGGTGACGAAGCGCGCGAAGGCACGGTTCTCGCCGCGCAGGCGCTCGTAGGCATCGATGGCCTCGGCCGACACTTCGCGGCGCGGCGGCTCGACGAAGTGCTCGGCCACGGCCTCGACGGCCTCCTCGGTCAGAGTCTGGGGGCCGTCCTTGAGATGCGCCCACTCCGCCTCGACGCGGCGACGGAATTCGTCGACGCCCAGCGCCTTGACCAGAATCTTGATGCGCGCCTTGAACTTGTTGTCGCGACGGCCGAACTGGTTGTAGACCCGCACCAGCGCTTCCAGATAGGTCAGCAGGTGCTGCCAGGGCAGGTCCTCGTGGATCACTTCGCCGATCATCGGCGTACGGCCCAGGCCCCCGCCGGCCAGCACCTTGACGCGCACCTCGCCATCGCGGTCCCGCCACAGCCGCAGGCCCACGTCATGCACCTGAATGGCGGCACGGTCCTCGACGGCGCCGCTCACGGCAATCTTGAACTTGCGCGGCAGATAGGCGAACTCCGGGTGAAACGTCGACCACTGGCGAATCAGCTCGCACCAGGGGCGCGGGTCGACCTCCTCGTCGGCAGCCACCCCGGAGAACTGGTCGGTGGTGGTGTTACGAATGTCGTTCCCGCTGGTCTGTATAGCGTGCATCTGCACGCTGGCGAGATCGGCCAGGATATCTGGCACGTCCTCGAGCTTCGGCCAGTTCAGCTGCAGGTTGGTGCGGGTGGTGAAATGGCCATAGCCGCGATCGTAGCGCGCGGCAATCTCGCCCAGCTTGCGCAGCTGATAGGAGGCCAACATGCCGTAGGGAATGGCGATGCGCAGCATCGGCGCATAGCGCTGGATGTAGAGGCCATTCTGCACGCGTAACGGCAGGAACTCTTCCTCGCTGATGCGTCCCGCGAGATAGCGACGCATCTGGTCGCGGAACTGGGCGACGCGTTCATCGACCAGAGTCTGATCGTGGGTGTCGTAACGGTACATTCAGCGCATTCCTGATACTGGGAAGTGGCGGATATGGGGGCCACCTTACCGCCTGGCGTTTATTCTAGAAAAGAATAAATATTCATAGTTTATATGCAAAATGGAATGACGGCGGCGTCAGATGACCAGTGCCTGCCAATGCCGCCGCTGCCAGATCAGCACGAAACCGATCGAGTTGAGGCAGCGATAGCCGAGCTGCACCCACCAGATACCGACGAGGCCGTGGTCGAGTACGACCCCCACCCACCAGGCGAGTGGCAGGAAGACCAGCCACTGTAGGAGCAGGGTCATGGCCATCACCGTACGATGGGCGCCGGCCCCCAGCAGGGCCTGCGCGAAGACCAGCGCGGCGGCATCCAGCACGATCATCAGCGCGGTGAGCTGGAGCGGCAACCGGCCGATGGCAACAAGGTCCGGGTCGTGAAGGAAGAGGGCCAACACGGTTTCGGGAAACAGCGCCATCGGCAGGGCCAGCAGCGCCAGGCAGGGCCAGGCCAGATGCACCACCTCCCAGCCCCAGCGGTGTGCCTCGTCACGTGCCTGACGCCCCAGGGCCTCACCGACCAGGCTCATGGCTGCCATGCCAAGGCCCACGCCGGGCAGGATCAGCAGTAGCGAGAGGTTGACCAGCACGTGGCCCACGGCAACGCTGGCGGTGCCGATCTGACCGAGAATCCAGAACAGCACGGCATAGCCGGTGGCAAACCAGATCTGCTGGAAGGAGTGAGGCGTGGCGAGGCGCAAGGTGGTGACCAGTGTCTCATGTCGCGGCCAGCCGACGAGAAAGCCGCTGGTGGTCGCATGGCGCACGCTCAACGTGGCCCAAATGACGAGCCCGACGAACAGCGACAGGCTGGTGCCGGCACCCGCGCCGGCCGCCCCCATGTGCGGCAGGCCCCAGAGACCGAAGATCAGGCCGAGACTCGCGATTACATTCACGGCGTGCATCACCAGGATAATGCGCAGGTAGAGGCCGGTCTGCTGGATGCCGTTCCAGTAGCCACGGAAGCAGAAGATCATTGCCACCGGGATCAGCGAGAGGATTCGCCAGCGAAAGTAGGCCACCGCCTCGCCCGTGACCGCCGGGTCCTGATTGATCAGCGCGAGCAGACGTGGCGCCTGCCAGAGGCAGAGCAGGGTCAGAGGCACGGCCACCGCAAATGCAATCATCAGCCCCGCGTTGAGCGCCATGGCGCGCTGTGTCCAGTCCTGTTCGCCGTGGCGTCGTGCCGTCTGAGCCTGGACGCCGGAAGAGAGCCCGAAGACCACGGCGGTGATCAGGAAGGCGGCATAGCCGCCGATGCCCACGCCGGCCAGCGGCACCTCGCCGAGCGAACCCACCAGGGCCGCGTCGATCAGGTTGAGCAGGCTCTGAGTGAGCATGCCGGCGATGATCGGCAGGGCGAGGCGCAGGATCGTCTGGCGGCGAGTGGGCTCGGGCAGCATCGTCTTCCGGGCACATGAGGAGAGGCGGCCCGCCGCAGTGGGCCGCAGGAATCAGGCAGCGTCGTAGGAGAGCACCGGCGCGAGCCAACGCTCGAGCTCCTCCAGCGTCATGCCCTTGCGAGTGGCCAGCACCTCGACCTGGTCCCGGCTAATCTTGCCGGTGGAGAAGTACTTCGAGCGCGGATGGGAGAAGTACCAGCCGGCGACCGCGGCAGCAGGCCACATGGCGAAGTTCTCGGTGAGCGCAAGGCCGGCATTGTCGGTGGCCTGGAGCAGGCGGAACAGGGTCGCCTTCTCGGTGTGATCGGGGCAGGCCGGATAGCCGGGCGCTGGGCGGATCCCCTGGTACTTCTCGGCGATCAGCGCGTCGTTGTCCAGCGTCTCCTCGGGCACGTAGCCCCAGAACTCCTTGCGCACCCGCTCGTGCAGGCGCTCGGCGAACGCCTCGGCGAGTCGGTCGGTGAGCGACTGGACGAGAATGGCATTGTAGTCGTCGCCGGCGGCCTTGTAGCGCTCGGCCAGAGCCTCCACGCCATGCCCGGTGGTCACCGCGAAGCCGCCGATCCAATCGGGCTTGCCGCTCTCCCTGGGCGCGATGAAATCTGCCAGGCTATGGCAGACGCCGTCGCGGTTCTTGGTGGTCTGCTGGCGGATATGGTGAAGCCGCTCGATCACCTCTCGGCGCGACTCGTCGGCATAGACCTCGATGACGTCGTCATCGACGCTATTCGCCGGCCACAGGCCGATCACGCCGCGGGCCTGGATGCGCTTCTCGTCGATCAGCTTGCGCAGCATTGCCTGGGCATCATCGAAGAGGTGGCGAGCCGCCTCTCCGACCTTGGCATCCTCGAGAATCCTCGGATACTTGCCGGCCAGCTGCCAGCTCATGAAGAAGGGGGTCCAGTCGATGCGCTCGACCAGCTCCTCGATGTCATAGTTGTCGAACACCTCGAGTCCAGTGATGGCCGGACGAGGCGGGGTGTAGCCCTCCCAGTCCATGGCCGGCTTGCGCTGACGAGCCTCGGCGTAGGAGAGGTCGGCGGCCTTGGGGCGACGCTTGGCGTTGCGCTCGCGCACCGTCTCGTACTCGCTGCGGATCTCGTCGACATAGGCCGGCTTGAGGGTCGGAGAGAGCAGCTTGCCGGCCACGCCCACCGCTCGCGAGGCATCGGTGACGTAGATCACCGGATGCTCATAGCCGGGCTCGATCTTGACCGCCGTATGGGCCTTGGAGGTGGTGGCGCCACCGATCAGCAGAGGCAGCTCGAACCCCTGGCGTTGCATCTCCTTGGCCACGTGAACCATCTCGTCCAGCGACGGCGTGATCAGGCCGGAGAGACCGATGATGTCGGCGTTCTCGTCGCGGGCGGTCTGCAGGATCTTCTCGGCGGGCACCATCACGCCGAGGTCGATGACCTCGTAGTTATTGCACTGGAGCACCACGCCGACGATATTCTTGCCGATGTCATGGACGTCACCCTTGACCGTGGCCATGACGATCTTGCCCTTGGCCTGGCTATCTTCCTCAGAGAGGGCGCTTTTCTCGGCCTCGATGTAGGGAATCAGGTAGGCCACCGCCTGCTTCATGACCCGGGCCGACTTCACCACCTGGGGCAGGAACATCTTGCCGGCGCCGAACAGATCGCCGACCACGTTCATGCCGTCCATCAGCGGCCCCTCGATGACCTCGATGGGGCGCCCGGCGCGCTGGCGGGCCTGCTCGGTGTCCTCCTCGATATACGCCGTGATGCCCTTGACCAGCGAGTGGGAGATACGCTTCTCGACCTCCCAGCTGCGCCACTCCAGGTCCTCCTTCTTGGCCGGGCCGCTGCCGTCCCCCTTGTACTTGTCAGCCAGTTCCAGCAGCCGCTCGGTGCTGTCGCTGCGCCGATTGAGCACCACGTCTTCTACGGCCTCGCGCAGCTCCGCCGGCAGGTCGTCGTAGACCGCCAGCTGACCGGCGTTGACGATGCCCATGGTCAGTCCGGCGCGGATGGCATGGTAGAGAAACACCGAGTGGATCGCCTCGCGCACCGGGTTGTTGCCGCGGAAGGAGAACGACACGTTGGAGACCCCGCCGGAGACCAGCGCATGGGGCAGATGTTCGCGGATCCAGCGGGTGGCTTCGATGAAGTCCACGGCGTAGTTGTCGTGCTCCTCGATGCCGGTGGCGATGGCGAAGATGTTGGGGTCAAAGATGATGTCTTCCGGCGGGAAGTCCAGTTCCTCGACCAGGATCCGGTAGGCGCGCTGGCAGATCTCGGTCTTGCGCGCGAAGGTGTCGGCCTGGCCAGCCTCGTCGAAGGCCATCACCACCACGGCCGCGCCATGGCGACGGCAGGTGGTGGCCTGCTCGCGGAAGGCGTCTTCGCCTTCCTTCATCGAGATGGAGTTGACGATCGCCTTGCCCTGTACGCACTTGAGGCCTGCCTCGATGATCTCCCACTTGGAGGAGTCGATCATGATCGGCACGCGGGCGATATCCGGCTCGCCGGCGATCAGGTTGAGGAAGCGCACCATCGCCTCCTCGGACTCCAGCATCCCCTCGTCCATGTTGACGTCGATGATCTGGGCGCCGTTTTCCACCTGCTCCAGGGCCACCTCGAGGGCGGTGGTGTAGTCCTCCTCGACGATCAACCGCTTGAAGCGCGCCGAGCCGGTGACGTTGGTGCGCTCGCCGACGTTGACGAACAGTGAATCGGTCTCGATGTTGAAGGGCTCGAGCCCGGCGAGACGACAGGCGCGCAGCCTCTCGGGCACCCGACGCGGGGAGAGTCCCTGAATGGCCTCGTGGATTGCCGCGATGTGCTCCGGCGTGGAGCCACAGCAGCCGCCGATAATGTTGACCAGCCCGCTCTCGGCGAACTCGGCGACGATGGCCGCCATCTCCTCCGGCGTCTGGTCATACTCGCCGAATTCGTTGGGCAGGCCGGCATTGGGGTGAGCCGAGACGAAGGTGTCGGCCTTGGTCGACAGCTCCTCGACATAGGGCCGAAGCTCTGCTGCCCCCAGGGCACAGTTGAGGCCGATGGAGAGCGGGCGGGCATGGCGGACCGAGTTCCAAAACGCCTCGGTGGTCTGGCCCGAGAGGGTGCGCCCCGAGGCGTCGGTGATGGTTCCGGAGATCATCACCGGGTGTCGCTCGCCGCGTGCCTCGAACAGCGCCTCCAGGGCATAGATCGCCGCCTTGGCGTTGAGGGTATCGAAGATGGTCTCGATCAGGATCAGATCACTGCCGCCTTCGATCAACGCCTCGGCCGCCTCTAGGTAGTTCTCGCGAAGCTCATCGAAGGTGACGTTGCGCTTGGCCGGGTCATTGACGTCCGGCGACAGCGACGCCGTCCGCGAGGTGGGCCCCAGCACGCCCGCCACGAAGCGCGGCACGCCGGTCTCTTCGGCCACGGCGTCACAGACGGCGCGGGCCAGGCGCGCCGACTCCCGGTTGAGTTCTGGCACCAGCGCTTGCATGCCGTAGTCGGCCTGGGAAAGGCGCGTGCTGTTGAAGGTGTTGGTCTCGACGATGTCGGCGCCGGCTTCCAGATACTGACGGTGGATGCGCGTCACCAGGTCGGGGCAGGTCAGGGCCAGCAGATCGTTATTGCCCTTGAGGTCGCTCGGCCAGTCGGTAAAGCGCTCACCACGGAACTCCTGCTCGGAGAGCCCGGCATTCTGCAGCATGGTCCCCATGCCACCGTCGAGCATCAGGATGCGTCGCGACAGGCTGTCATGGAGCGTGGCGGTCAGGGCGGTGGGAACGGCGGCCATGGGTCGAGGCAATCTCCAGCGTGAATACGAGTCGGGGTCGAACCGGCAGCGGGGCGCCTGAGGCGTCTTGTCGGGGGGATACGCTGCGGGCGCAGGGCGGTGCTGCTCAACCTCGGGATGTCGGGCAGGCCGCCGGGTAAGGCGCCCATCGTAACAAAAGCCTCGACGCCGGGGCAGGGGGCAGGCTAAAACCCAGCATTTCACTCGGGATTGTGTCGATCGCGCTGGTCGCTTACCATTGAGACATCACACTTTGCGTACCTGTCGCGCCTCAGCCCTTGGCGCGGCGCGTCACGATAGCGAGAGCACCATGAGCGACAGCATCCAGATCACCGACAGTGCCCAGGACTACCTTGCCGAACTGCTCGAGAAGCAGAATGTCGAGGGTATCGCGGTCCGTATCTTCATCACCCAGCCGGGCACCCCCTACGCCGAGACCTGCCTGGCCTACTGCCGGCCCGGCGAGGAAGAACCCAGCGACGAGCTGCTGGAGCTGGAGAAGATCCGTGTCTACCTGGACAAGAACAGCCTGCCGTTCCTCGAGGAGGCGGTGGTCGACTTCAATGCCGACCGCATGGGCGGCCAGCTGACCATCAAGGCCCCCAATGCCAAGATGCCCAAGGTCAATGCCGACAGCCCGCTGGAGGATCGCGTCAACTATATCCTCTACAGCGAGATCAACCCGGGGCTGGCCTCTCACGGTGGCGAAATCAAGCTGATCGAGCTCACCGATGACCAGGTTGCGGTGCTGGCCTTCGGTGGCGGCTGCCAGGGCTGTGCCGCGGTCGACCTGACACTCAAGGACGGCGTGGAGAGGACTCTGCTGGAGCGTATCCCGGAACTCGCCGGCATCCGCGACGTCACCGACCACACGGACACCACCAACGCCTACTATCGCTAGACGCTCAGGCTCCCCGGCGGGGTGAGAAACTCCCGCCGAGTCGCGTCGACAGGTTTTCTACCCTCACTTCGCGTCCGTTGACGAAGGCTCCGCACCCGCGGGGCCTTCGTCGTTTTCACCGGCCTCGTCTTCGCTCTGCGCCGCCACCGGTGCCTGCCAGAGGCAGCGGTGAAGCTGGGTCTCCAGATCCCGCAGCCGGCGCGTCTGCTCCTCCAGCAGCTGCTTCTGTTCATCGATGCGCGCCTGCATCAATGCCTGCTCGTGCCGCAGCGTCCGGGTTCGCTCCTCGGCCTGATGGCGCGCCCATTCGGTCTCGCGATGGCGTTTCTCCTCGTCGGCCAGGGCGCCACGCGCCTCCTGAACCAACTGCTGCGCGCGCTCCAGACGCGCCTCTAGCTGCTGCAACCGCTGGGCATGGCGTTTCTCGGCAGCCTGCCGCTCCTGTCGCGCTTCGTCCACCAGCCCCATCAGGCGCGCCTCGCTGGTCTCGTGACGCTTCTCCTCGCGGGCCAGGCGCTGCCGATGGCGGTCGGCCTGTTCCGTCAAGGCGTCCTGTTGCTCGCGCGTCTGGCGTTCATGTGCCTGCTGCAGGCTCGCCAGCTGCGATTCCAGGCGCGCCTGCCGCGCGGCGAGCTTCGCCTCGCGTTCGGCCAGGACGTCACGCTCCGATGCACGGCGCGCCAGCTCGCCGCTCTGCTCCTCCAAGCGCTGTTCGGTCCGCGCCAAGTGCGCCGCCAGTGCCGACTCTCGCTGCTCGGCATCCTCGGCCCGCCGCATGGCGTCGCCGGCATCCTCTCGCGCCGACGCCACCCGGCTCTCGGCCTCCTCGCGGTAATGGGCAAGCCCCTCGTTGGCTGACGACTGGGCCTTTTCCCATAGCGACTCCGCGAGCTCCTGCAGGGCCTCGGGCATGCCCCGGGGCGGGGGCAGGTCGCGATTCTCCTCACGCCGTGCGCGCCACTCCCTCAGGTGCTCGCTGATGGTCGTGAAGCTGCCGGTGCCCAGCACCTCGCGCACCTTGTGCACGCTGGGCGCCTCTCCTTTCTCCAGCAGGGCATCGATGGCCCGCTGGACATCCTCATACCGCACGCCGCTGCGCGCCATGGTCGTGTCCTCGTGGTTGTCTGCCGGGGCTGCCCTGGGTTTTCGAGAGCAGTGTACCCGTGGGTGGCCTGATATTGAAGATAATTACGTAATACGTTATATGTAATTTTATTTACGGCATTTGGAAAAAATCAAGATTACGCGGCTTATCTTGATTATTGCGCGCGTAAGGCCGGATACTGTCCCGCAAGGCGCAAGGAGAGAGGCGAGCATGGGCAGCGAGACTGGGCAGACAGCGCACGGTGAAGTGCTGAGCGTAACGTCGACGGCCCTCGAACGATTTTTGCTGCCTCCGGTCGAGGAGGGTCAGCCGGAAGGCCTTCATATCGCCGCCAGCACGGACGCCGAGGCCGTGGCCCGATGGCTCGAGGAATACCGGGCCAGCCCTCGGACGCAGAACGCCTACCGCCGGGAGGCCCAGCGCCTGCTGCTGTGGCTGGCGGAGCAGGGCAGGGGGCTCGATGCGCTGCGCCGGGAGGACCTGGACACCTTCGAGGCCTTCCTGGGCGACCCGCGTCCTGCCGAGCGCTGGATCGGACCGGTACGCCCTCGCCACGACGCGCGATGGCGCCCCTTCCGTGGCCCGCTGTCGCCCGCCAGCCGTCGGCAAAGCCTGGTGATCCTACAGGGCATGTTTGCCTGGCTGGTGGAGGCGGGCTGGGTCCGCCACAACCCGTTTCGCCTGATGCGCGACAAGCGCCGGCGCCTGGACAACCGTCAGGGCGGGATCGAGCGCTACCTGGAGCGTCCGCTATGGGACTGGCTATGGGGATGGCTGAACCGGCCGGCGGAGGAGGGCGCCTCGCACCGAGATCGCTACGAGCTGGCCCGGCGTCGGCTGGTGTTCGGCTTTGCCTACCTGCTGGCTCCGCGGATCAGCGAGATGAGCGCGACGCGTATGAACGACTTCCGGCGCCGCGAGGGGCGCTGGTGGTGGCACGTGGTGGGGAAGGGGGCCAAGGCAGGGCGCGTCCCGGTGCCGCCGGACATGATGGCGCTGCTCGGCGAGTGGCGCAGGACACTGGGCCTGGCAGAACACCCATCGCCGGATGATGCCTCACCCCTGCTGCGTGCCCTGGATGGTCGCCGAGGCCTGGGCGACAACCGCCTCTACCGCCTGATTCGCGACACTTTCGGCGAGGCCGCCGAAGCGCTCGAGCACGAAGCGGGCGAGGGGGCTCAGGCCGAGGTGCATCGCCTGCGTCAGGCCACGCCGCACTGGCTGCGTCATACCGCCCTGACCCATCAGGCGCAGGCGGGGGTGGAGCTGCGCTATCTGGCGGCAACGGCTCGCCACTCGCGTCTCGATACCACGGCGCACTACCTGCACAGCGAAGACGAGGAGTGGCACCGCCAGCAGGCACGGCACGGCCTGGCCGTCGAAGACAGAAGCCCGAACGACATCGACGATCGAGATGACGGCCGTGAGTCGTTATACTGATGGGAAGCGTTTTCAGGAGAGACCATGAGCACCGAGACCACCGCCGAACAGGCCCAGCAGGAGCTTCTCGACGAGTTCGAGATGTTCGACAACTGGATGGATCGCTACCAGTACATCATCGACATGGGCAAGCAGCTGCCGGCTTACCCCGACGAGTGGAAGGTCGACGAGCTGAAGATTCAGGGCTGTCAATCCAATGTCTGGATGCATCACCGTCGCGACGGCGAGACCCTGCATTTCGAAGCGGTCTCCGACGCGGCCATCGTCTCCGGGCTGATCGCCGTGCTGATGCGCATCTACAACGACCGTCGGCCGGCGGATATCCGCGCCACCAGCCCGCATTTCCTCAAGGACCTGGGCCTCGACAAGCACCTGTCGCCGACCCGCAGCAACGGTCTCAACGCCATGCTCGAGCGGATCTATCGGGTTGCCGAGGAGGAAGTCGCGGCCTGATCAACGCTCATCCGGTGCTGGCTCATCCGTCCGGCAGCGGAATTGCTCGTCGAGCTCCGGATCCTCCCGGCAGAGCTGCTCGCTGGGTCCGCCGGGAACCGGATCGATGCCTCCCTCGCAGCCCGGGTGGCAGCGCGAAATTCGCCGCAACGCCATGAGCCCACCCTTGAGCGGGCCATGCACCTGCAGCGCCTCGAGCGTATAGCTCGAGCAGCTCGGCCAGTAGCGACAACGCGGCCCGAGTAGCGGGCTGAGCGTCAGCTGATAGAGCCTTACCGCGGCGATCATCAGCGTGCCGAGGGCACGGCTCAGCAGACGCAACAGCCGCTGGATTCCGGCGGCCAGGCAGGGCACGTCTCAGCCCCTGCCGTAGAGCGTGTCGGGGTCGATCAGCGGCTCGCTGGCAATACGCGCCTCGTCACCCTCCAGCGCCACATAGAAGCAGCTGCGCCGCCCGCTGTGGCAGGCCGGCCCGGTCTGGTCCACCTGCAACAGCAGTGTGTCGCCATCGCAGTCCAGTGCCGCGCCCTTCAGGTGCTGTTGCTGGCCGGAGCTCTCGCCCTTGCGCCACGGCTTACCCCGCGAGCGCGACCAATAGCAGACCCGCCCGGTGCGCAACGTCTCCTCCAGGGTCTCGCGGTTCATCCAGGCCATCATCAGCACCTCGCCGCTGTCGTGCTGCTGGGCGATGGCCGGGATCAGACCGTCGGTGTTGAAACGGATGGCATCGAGAATCTCGGCAAGGGGGAAGCGGCTGTCTCGGGGGGCCCGTTCGAGGGCCTTGAAGGTGTCGGTCATGGAAGCTCCGCAGGGGCGGCAGGGCGCTCGGACGCCTGTCGGCAGACATCACAGACGCCCAGCAGCTCGATGGTCTGACGCTGGACCGCGAAGCCCAGCTCCCTGGCACGACTTGCCAATTGGTCGTTGATCTCGTCCAGATGCAGCTCCTCGACCCGCCCACAGAGGCGACAGATCAGCAGCTGAAAGCCATGGGCATGCTCGGGACAGGGGCAGGCCACATAGGCATTGAGCGACTCGATGCGGTGCACCAGCCCCTGGTCGATAAGAAATTCCAGCGCGCGATAGATGGTGGGCGGACGCGCTGCAGCGTGCTCCGTTGCCAGACGATCGAGCAGGTCGTAAGCCTTCAGGCTGCCCGGCGCATCGGCAATCATCTCCAGCACCCGTCGACGGATCGGCGTGAAGCGTGCACCACGCTGCTGGCACTGCCGTTCGGCCTGGCGAATCATGTCGTGGGGATCGGTCATGGCACCCGCGGGATGGCTGGAAGGAAGCGTTATTCTACGCGCCGGGCCGCCGAGGGGCCAGCCGCCGCCGGCGTCAGGCCGTTTCGCGAAGCTCGCTGGAGCGGGCGAAATAGTGCTGGGCAAAGGCGACTCGTTGCTCGGGTGAAACGCCCTCGGGCTGGCGTTCGATCAGGTCGAGTCGGGGGCGCAGCCCCTCGCCATTGGCCATCTGGATCGCCAGCCCCGGACGCGCGTTGAGCTCAAGCAGCATGGGGCCGTGATCACGGTCGAGCACCATGTCGGTGCCGAGATACCCAAGCCCGGTCATCTCGAAGCAGCCGGCCGCCAGGCGCAGCAGGGTGTCCCAGTCGCTGATGTGCAGACTGGCGAGCTCATGTCCGGTATCGGGGTGGTCGTGGCGGGTGCGATCGAACTGCACGCCGCGGATCGCCGCACCGCTGGCGATATCGATGCCCACCCCCACGGCGCCCTGATGCAGGTTCGCCTTGCCGTCCGACGCCGCGGTCGAGAGGCGCATCATGGCCATCACCGGATAGCCCTTGAAGACGATGACCCGGATATCCGGAACGCCCTCGTAGGTATACTCGGAGAAAGACGCGTCGAAGTTGATCAGGGCCTCGATCAGCGCCACGTCGGGGGAGCCGCCCAGGGAGTAGAGCCCGGAGAGGATATTGGAGACATGGCGTTCGACGTCGCCAAGGGTCAGTTGCACCCCACTGGGCTTGATGTAGCGGCCGCCTTCGATACGCTCGATGACCAGGATCCCCTTGCCGCCACTGCCCTTGGCGGGCTTGATCACGAACCCCTGATGGCCGATGAGCATGGTGCACAGCTGCTTGATGCCGAACTGCGTGGTCACCGTGCCAATCAACGCCGGGGTGGTGATGCCATACTGCTGTGCCAGCAGCTTGGTCTTGAGCTTGTCATCCACCAGCGGGTAGAGGCGGCGGCTATTGTAGCGGCCAATGTAGCGGATATTGCGCCGGTTCATGCCGACGATGCCTTTGGCATGCAGGCGGGAAGGGGTCGTCCACATGGTGTCAGTCCTCCGTGACCGGCTTGAAGCGGCGAAGTTCGAGCAGGCGATAGCCGGTGTAGTTGCCGAGCAGCAGAATCAGCGCCATCAATATCAGCTGGATGCCGAGGAAGTTGAAGGTGAGGTGGCGAATCAAGGGATTGTTCATCGCCAGGTAGGCGAGTACCGCGGTCAGCAGACTGCCACCGCCCTGGATCAGCACCTGTTTGGGGCCTTCTTCCTCCCAGAGGATCGACATCCGCTCGATGGTCCAGGAGAGGATGATCATCGGGAAGAAGGTGATGGTCAGACCCGCATTGAGCCCGAAGCGATAGGACAGCACCGAAAAGACCGAGATGATGGCGATGACCGTGATGATCACCGCCGTCACTCGCGCCACCAGCAGCAGGTTCAGATACGACAAGTAGTTGCGGATCACCAGGCCCACGGCCACCACCAGCAGAAAGCCGATCAACCCGGTGATCAGCGTGGTCTGGATAAAGGCCAGCGCGATCAGCACGGGCATGAAGGTGCCCGAGGTCTTGATGCCGACCAGCACGCGAAGGATCACCACCATCAGCGCGCCGATGGGGATCAGCAGGATGGTCTGGAAGAGCGCCTGATCCTCCAGCGGCAGGCTATGGATCGAGAAGTTGAGCAGGGTGTCATCGGCCAGCTCGCTGCGTACGGCTGCCGCGGCAGGCTGATTGCGAGAGAGCATCGAGAAGCCGACGCGCGAGTTACTGCCGCCCTCGACCTCGAGCACCGCATGGCCGGCGGATTCCCACAGCAGCAGGTTATCCGGCCGGCCGCGCTCCCCGGTGCGCGGGTCGAACAGCATCCACTCCGGATCGTCGAAGACCTGGATCCAGGGCGTCAGGCTCTGACGGCGGCGACCATGCTCGAGCAGCAGACCGCTGACCTCGCGGGCCGGCACGCCGGCCTGGTTGAGCAGGCGGACGAGCAGCGGAGACCTGTCGAACTGGGTCAGCAGCAGGCGGGCATTCTCGCCCTGGCGCGCCTCGGTGAAGTCAGTAATCAGCTCGCGTGCGAAGCTGAAGGGGTCGGCGCTGCGTGACCAGGCCCGCTCGATCACCTGACGGGCCGCGGTGTCATAGGGGCTTTCCCAGACGATGTCACGCCGCAGGGGAGGAGGCTCGATCAGCGGCTGGCGGGACGACGGGGCGACCAGCGCCTGCACGCTGTAATAGAGCTGCTGGTCGCCCGTGGCCTGGCGAGTGGTCCATTCGGCACGGCGGCCGCCGTTTTCCTCCAGGAAGGCCAATCCGTAACCGGGGGATGCCGTATGTTCGGTAAGGATTCGATAGCCCTGCTGGGTCGAGGGCAGCGCCAGGTTGACCTTGGCCGGCCCGCCATCGGCAATGAAATTGACCTGGGCCTCGATCTCCCAGACCTGGCGTTGCTCACCCGGTGTCCAGGGCACCTCGAACTGCACGTGGCGGTGGATGCTCATGGCAACCCCGGCCACCAGCAGCAAGCCGACGATCAGGTAGAAGGGCAGTCGTGACATGGGTCTTCCTTGAAAGGGCAAAAATCAGGCGACAAGGCGTGTTTCACGTCGACGCAGGCAAGCATCACTCGGCGGCGAGTTCATCGCGATCAGCGGCCTCATCGGCGCCGGCTTCGTCTGCCGGACGTCCGCCGGGATATTCGGGACGCTCATGCAGATACTGCTCGGCCACATCGATGACGGTGATATCCATCAGGAAACGACGCCCCAGAAGCACCGGATGGTCGAGGTGGGTGCGGTCATTGAGCGTGAACTGCACCGTCTCGCGTAGCGGCCCCAGCGTCATCAGCAGACTGATCACCGGACGCGACTCCTCGCCGGACGCCTGGATGATACGCACTCGTCGCTCCACCGGTGCCTCGATCCAATTGTCGCGGACGCTGTCGACCACGGCATCGTCGTCATTCAGCCCCAGCTTGAAGCGCAACCAGTTCTCGCCATCACGCTCGAAGCGGGTGATCTCGGTGGCCGACAGCGATGAGGTCGTGGCACCAGAATCGATACGCGCCTTGAGGTAGGTGCCGACCTCGGGTAAGCCGATCCACTCACTGCGCCCCAGGATCTCCTTGTTACCCAAGCGGGTCTGGCTGTCGCTGCATTGACGCGTCCCTTGCGGTTCGGCGTCATCGCGGTCACGTTGCGCCACCTCGCCACGCAATTGCCGCAACAGGCTGCCGACTTCACGGACGTCCGCCGACAGTGCCTGGTGCTGATGCAACTGCTGATCGAGGCGGGTCTGTAGACCAGTCACACAGCGCGACGTGACGGCATCCTCGAGCCGATCGATACGCGCCTGGAACGCCGCGCTGGTGACGGGCGGAGGCAGGGGCTCACGGTCGGGCAACAGGGTGCATCCGCTCAGCAGAGAGGCAACGATCAGGGTGCCGACAAGCGGCAAACATTGGCGCATGAAAAGGGCTCGAGCCTACTAGGTGGCAGATGATCATAAGGAGTTGGTTCCTGCCTTGTCCAACGTCGGCAGAAGACGACAACACGACTTAAGGGGGCAAGCCAAACTCATTGCCACCCCCGATTTAACATAATATACATTATGCGAACTTGTGTGATCTACCAATTGACCTTGGTCAAGGTGTCACCCGAATGCCCGCCTGGGGCTTCTGATGTGTCTTTAACACACTTGGGTATGCGCTACTCTGTTCTCGGGTCCGTCGTCCGCGCGATGACCGCCGCCGACGCATCGATATAACAAGCAAGGGGATCTTCATGCAGACAAGGAACCGGCCACCGGGATTCGTCCTGCTGCCACTGGTGCTTGCGGTGTCCGCGGCCAGCAACGCCCAGGCCCAGGCGATCGAAGGTAGCGGCAGCTGGACGCACAACGTCGGCGTGACGGTGGGCAACGAGTACGACGACAACATCTTCGCCGAACGCGAGAATCGCCAGGATGACACTATCACCGTGGTCTCGCCCTTCGCCGAACTCGTCGGCCAGGGGGAGCGCCACAAGGTGCGCCTCTACGGCAACGCCGAGCGTGGCAAGTATCACGCTTTCGAGAGCGAGAACTACACCGACTGGCGCGTGGGCACCGAGGGTCGGTTCGCCTACAGCGAGGCCGGCAGCGTCTTCGGCGGGCTCAACACCGGACACGGCCACGAGTCCCGCACCTCGCCCGATGCCGTCAACGGCAAGGAACCCACGGTCTATGACCGCATCGGCGCCTTTGCCGGCGTCAACCACCGCCTCGGCCGCGTGACCAGCCGCGTTGGCGGTACCTTCGAGTCCCTGGACTTCGAGGACGTGGACGCCCTGGATGGCCTGACCATCGAGAACGACGATCGCGACCGCGACCAGGTCACCTTCGGCGGGCGTTTCGGCTACCGACTCGACGCCTCCCTGGAACCCTTCGTTCAGCTATCAGCGGACCTGCGCGACTACGACCAGGCCGTGGATATCGACGGCTTCGATCGCGACTCCGAGGGGGGCAACGCCGCTGTGGGTCTCCTCCTAAAGCCGTCTCCGACGCTCGACGTCGAGCTGCTTGCCGGCTGGCTGGAGCAGGACTACGACGACCCGGCCCTGGAGGACGTCGCCACCTGGGACCTGGGGGGCGAGCTCTCCTGGCATCCCGCCGGTTCGCCGACGCGCGTCATTGCCAGGCTCGACCGCAGCGTGGAAGAGACCACCGTGCGCGGGGCCTCGGCCAACCTGCGCACCGGCGCAGGGGCCGAGCTGACCACCGCGATCCGCCCCGACCTGACGTTCAACGCCCGGGCCAGCTATAGCGACCATGACTATCAGGGCGTGGCGCGCAACGACAACCTGCTGGGCCTAGGTCTCGGACTACGCCATTACCTTAATCCTCACCTCTTCGTCGGCATGGACTACGACTTCCTCCAGCGCGACTCCAGCCTACCCGCCGAGGACTTCGACAATAACCGCCTGATGGTCAGCCTCGGCACCCAGCTCGCCAGGGGCTACGAGGATGCCGAACTGCTGGCCGCGGCCGGCGATGCCGACCTGCTCGTTGATGGCTACCTGGGCCTCCAGGCCGGCTACGGCGAGATCGGCACGGCCCAGGCCGGTTCGCGCGGCTCCGGCGGCACCCTGCGTGCCGACTTCCGCGACGGGGGCGGCAGCCTGGGGCTTTTCGGCGGCCCTGCCCTCACGCTCGGCGATTGGCGCCTGGCCCTCGAGCTCGAGGCCGAGGAGGCCGATGCCGAGTGGTCCCATGAGCGGTCCGGGGGGCGCGTCTTCTCGGTGGAAAAGCAGCGTGAGTATGGCGCCGGGCTGCGCGTCGGTCGCCTGCTGGCCGGCGACAACGAGGTGTACGCTCGCCTGGCGCTGGTGCGCGGCCGCTTCGACCTGACCTTCGCCGAGGGGGGCGAGAACGACGACCAGCGGGAGTGGTTGGATGGACGCCGCCTGGGCGGTGGCCTGGAGGTGCCGCTCTCCACCGCCCTGGGCCTGCGCATGGACTACAGCTATACCGGCTACGAGGACCTCGACATCGGGGTCGGCGGCGAGCGCGACGACTTCGCCCAGGAGGAGAGCCGGATGCGCCTGGGGCTGGCCTGGCACCCCGGCCGCCAGGGCAGCCAGCGGACCCCAGCCGCCCCCGAGGCGTATGACGGCCTCTATCTCGGCGGCCAGCTCGGCTACGGCAGCCTGATCACCGACCTCGAGGGGCCGCGCAGAGAACCCTCCGAGCTCGAGGCACCCTTCGGTGACTCCGGCGCCCTGGCGGGCCTGCATGTCGGCTATGGCCAGACCTTCCAGCGGTTCTATCTGGGGGGCGAGCTCGCCGCCGAGGTCAGCGACGTGACCTGGAACCACGAACGCCAGCCCACCGGCCGCACCTATTCGGTGGACCGCGAGTCAAGCCTGGGCCTGGCCCTGCGCGCCGGCTACGTGATCGACAGCGGTGCCCTGCTCTACCTGCGTGGCGGCCCGGCCTGGACGGCCTTCAAGATCCGCTACGCGCGTGGCGATCAGCGTGTCCACCTGGACGAGACCGAGCAGGGCTGGCAGTTCGGTGGCGGGATCGAGATACCCCTGCGCGAGCGCCTGCGCCTTCGCATGGACGTCAGCCATACCCGCTATGACGACATCGAGGTCGACTACGGCTCCGGCATCGACACCCTGGACAGCGAGGAGACCCTGACCCGCCTGGGCCTCAGCTACCGCTGGTAAGCCCTGCGGCAGGTTGTCGCAGCGTGAGGGTAAACCGCGCAGTTTGACGTACATCAAATATGCTTATAGCTGATGGGGCTAACTTGAAGTTACTGGTACCCGTCGAGGCGGCCCTGCCAGTCACATCCGACATGGCAGTATCTTTCTCCCGGAGGAGAAATTCCATGAGCACTCAATACAAGACAATCACCCGCCGTCGCCTCGCCACCCTGGCCGGCACCGCGCTGCTGCCCCTGGCGGCAGTCATCGGCCTGGCGCCGGTCTCGGCCGACGCCAGCTTCCTGATCGACAAGGCCGAGGCCCAGCAGGGCCAGGGCCATGGTGGCGGTCGCGACGACCTGCTCAACATTGGCCGCGGCAAGGGCAACGGCTTCGGCGCCGGCGGCCAGGGACGCTCGGCCGAATCCGACATCTTCCGCGATGACGCCGCCGGCGGCCCGCCCGAGGGCAAGGGCCAAAGCCAGGGCGGCAGTGGCAGCGACCGCGGCGGTCAGCCGGATGGTGCCGGCGGTGGCGGCGGCCCGGACAGCGGTAAGGGCGGCGATTACGGCGACATCGTCATCATCCTGCGCAACGACGACGGCACGCCCGTGCTCGACGACAACGGCAATGTCCAGCCCTGCCTGGATGCGGCCTGCGAGGAGGTCATCCAGCTGGTCCAGGCAGAGGACGGCAAGTACGAGATCCCGGCAGAGTATGCCGACCAGGTGATCCCGGTCGAGTTCGGCCGTCTCAACGTCGCCCGCTCCCCGTCGAGCGTCACTGACCACTCCCTGGCCGAACTGCTCAGCAAGATGGATGGCGTGGAAATCACCGCCGAGACCCTGGCCGAGATGACCGATACCTCCGGTCGCCTGATCACCCCGGACGGTGCCACCATCGACTCGCCGCTGGAGAACCTGGCCTTCTACATTGCCCTGCTCGAGGCGACCAACGAGGATCCCGTCGACGGGCTCTATACCCTCAGCATCTCCACCAATCCCCACGGTGACGAGCCGGCCGAGTCCTACTCGATGACTGTCGACGCGGATATCGTGCTGACCCTGGCTGCCTCGGCCCTTGCCGCCGGTTCCGACAAGTATGGTGACCTGACCATCGACGAGGTGATGGGCATCAGCAGCTTCCTGGGGGTCGCCGACGAGCTCGCCGCCCTGGTGTCGTCGGAGACCTACTCCTACAGCCCCGATGACCTCTATGGCGGGGTCACCGTCACGGTGCTCGAGGAGGTCGTGATCGACGGCACCACCTACTACCAGCAGACCGAGGTGAACCTGCTCGACGAGGTGGTGTTCAACACCGTCCCGACCATCGAGGACAACGGCTACGGCATCGATACCTTCACCCAGCAGGCCGACGATTCCGTCCAGGTGCTGGAGTATGTCCACGACTTCGGCCTGGAGTCCGAGTGACCCCGGCCGCGACATCACTACAGGAGTTGAAGCGGCCCCTCACGGGGCCGCTCCTGTCTCGACAGGAGGCACCCATGAAAGAATCGCACTCCCCTGCCCTGCGTCGGCGCCTGATGGCTGGCCTGCTGCCGCTGGTCCTGGCCTTCGGCCTGGCCCAGGCCGACACCTATGCCCAGGTGCCGAGCGAGACGCTGCTGCTGGCCCAGCACACCGACCATACCGATAGCCACGCCGATGGCGATGACCACGGCTCGGGCGGCAAGCAGGGTGGCGGCCAGGGCAACCGCGGCCAGCGCCAGGGCAAGGGCGCCGGCACCGGCGAGGGGCGCGGCGAGCAAGAGGACGGCGACGATCACGACCACGAGGATGGCGAGGAAGGCGGCGGCCCGCCCGAGGGACGTGGCGAGCATGAGGATGGCGAGGAGCACGACCACGAGGCCTGACGGATTGCCCCTCACCCGATGCCACGACACCGCCCGGAAGGCCTCGGCCCGCCGGGCGGCGTCGTTTGATGATGCCGCTTGCGGTTACGCCTCCGTCGGCGATGGCGTCGGCGTCGCTAATCCGCTAGTCTTCCTGTACAGACCCTTTTTACGGAAATTTTAATGTACAGGAAATGGCTTCTTCGCCTAGCCATGCTGGTGCTTCCCCTGGCGCTGCTGGCCGGGTGTGGCAGCGTCGACATTGAGCGCTATGCAGAAACGACACCGCGCCTTGACATCGGTGACTACTTCGATGGCCAGACCCGTGCCTGGGGCATGGTGCAGGACTACCGTGGCGAGGTGCAGCGCCGCTTCACGGTAGACATCGACGGTACCCTCGAGGGCGATACCCTGACCCTGGATGAGCGCTTCACCTACCAGAATGGTGAGACGGACCGCCGCGTCTGGACCTTCGAGCGACAGGGCGAGAATCGCTGGCTCGGCAGCGCCAATGATGTGGAGGGCCCCGTGGAGGCGCGCCAGGCCGGTCACGCCTTCACCATGCGCTACCGGCTGCCCGTCGAGGTCTCAGGACGCGAGATCACCTTCACCCTGGACGACTGGATGTACCTGCAGCCCGACGGGCGGCTGATCAACCGCACCGCCATGAGCAAGTTCGGGGTGACGCTGGCCGAGATCACCATCGTCTTCAGTCGTGTCTCACCCTGACGGCGGCCATCAACGACACGGCCCCGGGCCATAAGCCCGGGGCCGTGTCGTCGGAACGGCGTGACGTCCGATCAGATCGGGGTCTTGTCGTCGGGTTCGTTGGCCGGCGCATAGGAGCCATCTTCGCGATGGACTTCCTTGCCGGTCAGCCCTGGCGTGAACACGCACGCCAGGTGCATGGTCTTGCTGGCCCGCAGCAGGTGCTCGTCGTGCTGGTCGAGGATGTAGATATCACCCGGCTTGATCGGCCAGATCTTGCCGTCGGCCAGCGTCTCCACCTCGCCCTCGCCTTCCATGCAGAAGACGGCCTCGAAGTGATGCTTATAGTGGATATGGGTCTCGGTACCCTCGTAGATGCGCGTGATGTGGAACGAGCAGTTGCCGCCATCATCAGCCAGGCTCAGGCGAGTGCTGTCCCAGTTGCCATTCTCAGCACCGACCAGGCGGTCGCTGTTGCGGGCTTCCTCGAGATTGCGAACGATCATGGATGCTCTCCAGTATTGTCAGTGACAGACCGGCCCGGCTCCTGCCGACCGGTCGACGACCGCGCCGCCCGGTGGGCGACACTCCCAGACTATCAGCTAAGCGCCTGTTTGGTGCTGGTCTCGAGAATATCCAGGCCCTTTTTTAACTCCTCGTCGGTGATGGTCAGCGGACAGAGACACTTGACCACCTCGCCATCCTGGCCGCTGGTCTCGATGACCAAGCCGTTCTCGAACGCCTGGTGGGTAATCTTGTCGGCGATCTCGCCGCTGCCGACGTCGATGCCCCGCATCAGGCCGCGGCCGCGTTCCGAGGCCTCGATACCCAGTTCGCGAAGCATGCGGGCGATCTTCTGGAAGCGCTCGGCAACGACCTCACCTTTGCGCGCCACGTCCTGCGCCAGGCCGTCGTCGCTCCAGTACTGGCGCAGCGCGGCTGCCGCGGTGGTAAAAGCCAGCGCAAAGCCGCGGAAAGTGCCGTTGTACTGGCCCGGCTTCCAGACATCGAGCTCGGGACGTACCAGCACCTGAGAAAACGGCAGGCCCAGGCCGGAGAGCGACTTGGAGTTGGTGACGATGTCGGGAACGACGTCGGCATGCTCGAAGCTGAAGAACTTGCCGGTGCGGCCGCAGCCGGCCTGGATGTCATCGACGATCAGCAGGATGTCGTGGGCATGACAGATACCTTCGAGGCGCTTGAGCCAGTCGAGGCCGGCGACGTTGATACCGCCCTCGCCCTGCACGGTCTCGACGATCACCGCCGCCGGGATGTCCAGACCGCCAGACTTGTCACCGAGCAACTTCTCGAAGTAGTCCAGGGTATCGGCGCCCTCGCCCAGGTAGCCATCGAAGGGCATGAAGCTGCCGCCAACCGTGGGTACCCCGCCGGTGGCTTCGCGGAACTTGCGGTTGCCGGTGGTCGCCAGCGCGCCCATGGTCACGCCGTGAAAGCCATTGGTAAAGGTGACGATGTTGTGGCGGCCCTTGGCGTTGCGGGCCAGGCGAATGGCGGCCTCGACGGCATTGGTGCCGGTCGGCCCCGGGAACTGGACCTTGTAGTCCAGGCCACGCGGCTTAAGAATCACCTCCTCGAGGGCCTCGAGGTAGTCCCGCTTGGCGGCGGTCCAGAAGTCCAGGCCGTGAATGATGTTGTCCTCGGCCAGATAGTCGAGCAGCGCCTGCTTGATGTGTGGATTGTTGTGCCCGTAATTCAGGGTGCCGGCACCGGCCAGAAAATCGATGTACTCACGATCCGCTTCATCGGTCAGCCGGGCATTCTGGGCCTTGGTGAAGACCACCGGAAAGGAGCGGGAATAGGTCCGGACTTCGGACTCCATGCGTTCGAGTAGCTGGGTCTGCATGTGCGACCTCCTGTTAGGCAATAGCAAGGGGCAGCGCGCTAATGCGGCTGAAGTGACGTGGGGTTGCCTGCCACCCGAGAACGGCAGGCCAATGAAGCGGGGAGCTCAGATACGGTCGGTCTGGAAGGGGCCGATGCGCACGAGGTTTTCCGGGTCGTGCTCGCCACCGAGCTGGTCGGTGGAGAAATACTCGCGGCTGTTGAGCGGTGCCTGCCAGCGGGCGGCAAGCCGACGGAACAGGCCCCAGGAGGCCTGGTTATCCGGCGTAATGGTGGTCTCCAGATGATGAACGTCGGCCATCTCGGGACGCGTCATGACGGCTTCCACCAGGCGCCGGGCCAGCCCGGTGCCCCGTGCCTTTTCGCCGACCGCCACCTGCCACAGGAAGTAGGTGTCCGGCGCGTTGCTTTTCACGTAACCGGAAACGAAGCCGACGATTTCACCTTCCTCGTTGGTCGCCACGGCACAGCTGTCACGGAACTGGGTCGCCAGCAGCAGATAGGCATAGGCGGAGTTGACGTCCAGCGGGGGGCAGGATTTGACCAGCTCATAGACGCCCCAGCCATCGTCGGGATTGGGCTTGCGGATGAACAGCGGGTAGCTGTCGTGACCGACAACGGCGTCCGCCACGGTGGGACGGGCCAGGTCGGCAGAGGGCGTAAAAGGCTCGGTAGTTGCGTTCATTGTCATGGTTCGCTGTAGCGAATTTGGAAAGAAGTATAACAGCGGCTTATCGCCAGTTCAAAGCCATGGTTATTCTGCCGAGCTGGAACCATAATGGAAAATTATGCTGCAAGGGCCATTATTTCCAGTGGAGCCATTGCTTTGGATAATAGCTCACTCCCCTTGCGACGCTATGACAATCTGCAGCGGGTCTCCCCCTGGGCATGACCCGCTGCGCCCCCGACGTCGTGGATTTTTCAGCGCCGAGTCGGCACCCGCATGGTGACGAACTCCTCGGCGCCGGTGGGATGAATGCCCACGGTGGCGTCGAAGTCCGCCTTGGTGAGGCCGGCACGCACGGCCACGGCGATCCCCTGGATCACCTCGCCGGCCTCCTCACCCACCATGTGGGCCCCCACCACCACATCACTCACATCATCGACGATCAGCTTCATCAGGCAGCGTTCAGTGCTGCCGGACAGGGTGTGCTTCATCGGCCGGAAGTCGGCTGCATAGACGCGAATCTCGCCGCATGCCTCGCGCGCCTGCTCCTCGGAGAGCCCCACGGTGCCGATGTTGGGATGGCAGAACACCGCGGTGGGGATGTTGCGGTAGTCCAGCGGGGCCGGCTCGACCTCGTCGAAGTGGTGCCTGACCATCTGCATGGCTTCGGCCAGCGCCACCGGGGTCAGCTCGGGGCCACCGGAGACATCACCCAGCGCGAGGATCGACGGCTCGGAAGTCTCGAAGCGCTCGTTGACGCGCAGATGGCCGCTGTCGGTCAACGCGATGTCGAGGCGATCCAGGCCCAGGCCCTCGAGGTGGGGGCGGCGGCCGGTGGCGGCCAGGACCGCATCCACCTCCAACTGCTCACCATTGGTGAGGTTCACCCGCAGGCCCGAGGGGACCTTCTCGATGGAGGCAATATTGGCCTTGAAGTGCAGCTGGACACCCTTCTTGGCCATCTCGTCACGGGTGAACTCGCGCACCTGCTGATCGAAGCCGCGCAGGAACAGCTCGCCGCGGTAGACCAGGTGGGCCTCACTGCCCAGGCCATTGAAGATGCTGGCAAATTCCACGGCGATATAGCCGCCGCCGAGGACCAGAAAGCGCTCGGGAAAGCGCTCCAGGTCAAAGACCCGGTTGGAATCGACGACATGCTCGTTGCCCGGGAAATCGGGGACCCAGGGCCAGCCGCCCACCGCCACCAGGATCTTTTCCGCGCTGAATGTCTCGTCGTTGACGCTGACATGGTGCGCGTCCAGCACCTGGGCGCGGCCATTGATCAGGCGCACGCCAGCCGAATCGAGCAGGCGTCCGTAGATGCCGTTGAGCCGCTTGATCTCGCCGATCTTGTTGTCGCGCAGCGTGGTCCATTCGAAGCGCGGTGCCTCGGCCAGTTGCCAGCCGAACCCCCCGGCATCCTCGAAGGCCTCGTGGAAATGGGCGGCGTAGGAGTAGAGCTTCTTGGGCACACAGCCCACGTTGACGCAGGTGCCACCCAGGTAGCGGTCCTCCGCCACGGCGACCCGCGCGCCGGTGGCAGCCGCGGTGCGGGCGGCGCGTACCCCGCCGGATCCCGCCCCGATCACGAACAGGTCATAGTCGAAGTCTGACACGCATCTCTCCTGTCGAAGGGTCGAGCCACGTCGGCCCGTCTGTAAATCTCGGGGGGATCATACCAGCCGAGGCGAGGCCCCGGGAGAGCGGTTGACCGCCTCAGCGGGTGACGATACAAGGGTCCCCCCTTTAACCGCCGAGCGAGCCATCCGGAGCCTGACATGAGACACGAGATCGATAGACTGCTGGCCAACAACCGCAGCTGGGCGGAGAAGATGTGCCGGGACGATCCCGACTATTTCGCGCGTCTTGCCCGCCAGCAGAGCCCCGAGTACCTGTGGATCGGCTGTTCCGATTCTCGCGTGCCGGCCAACCAGATCATCGACCTGCCACCGGGCGAGGTCTTCGTCCATCGCAACGTCGCCAACCTGCTCCACCACAACGACATGAATGCTCTCTCGGTGGTGCAGTATGCCGTGGACGTGCTCAAGGTACGCCATATCATGGTGGTCGGCCACTACGGCTGCGGCGGTGTGCGGTCAGCCGTCGCCGGCGGCGAATGCGGCATGGTCGACTACTGGCTGCACTCGGTCCGCGAGCTCTACAGTGGTCATCGTGGCGCCCTGGAAGACCTGCCCCTCGAGGAACAGGTCGACCGCATGTGCGAGTTAAACGTCGAGGCTCAGGTCAACAATCTCTGCCGAACCAAGATCATCCAGCGGGCCTGGCAGCGCGGCCAGGCGCTCTCCGTTCACGGCTGGATCTACGGACTGAGCGATGGTCGGGTCAACGACCTCGACTGCAGCGCCCACGGCCTCGACCAGGTCGCCACCCTCTACCGCATCGATCGCCTCACCGCCAGCGGGGACTGAACAGGCCCGGCAAGCACGCTCATTCGCCGCGCGCATGGCCCCTCTCACAATTTCGATTGTGCGCCGGTGCCTGGGCTGACTATGTTGTTGCCTGGACCTTCGCGGTCATCACACCAACAACAAGTCACCCGGCACGGAACAACCTATGACTCTCAAGAAGACCCTGCTGGCAAGCGTGATCGGCGCTGCCATGACCACCGCGGTACTGCCCTCCATGGCCAGCGCCGAAACCACCCTGCGCATGGCCTATGACGCCGACCCGGTCTCGCTGGACATCCACGAGCAGCTCTCCGGCGGTATCCTCCAGCTCTCCCACATGACCTTCGACCCGCTGGTGCGCTGGAACAAGGACCTGAGCTTCGAGCCGCGCCTGGCCACCAGCTGGGAGCAGGTCGACGACACCACCATGCGCATGACCCTGCGTGACGACGTGGCATTTCACAGCGGCAACGCCTTCAGCGCCGAGGACGTGGTGTGGACCGTCGAGCGCCTCAAGCGCAGTCCGGACTTCAAGGCGATCTTCGAGCCCATCGAGACGGTGACCGCGCTCGACGAGACCACGGTGGAGTTCAAGACCGGCGAGCCCTACCCGCTGCTGCTCAATCTCGCCACTTATATCTTCCCGCTGGACAGCGAGTTCTACAGCGGTACCGCCGAGGACGGTGACCCCAAGGACGAGATCGTCAAGAACGGTAATTCCTTTGCGTCGGCCAACCTCTCCGGCACCGGCCCCTTCACCGTGGTCGAGCACCAGAAGGGCACCCGCATGGAGTTCGATCGCTTCGAGGGCTACTGGGACGAGGCGTCCCCCGGCAACGTCGATCAGATCGTGCTCACGCCGATCAGCGAGAACGCCACCCGGGTCGCCGCCCTGCTCTCCGGCGACGTGGACTTCATCGCGCCGGTGCCGCCCAATGATCTGGACCGCATTCGCGAGGACGAGGACGTCAAGCTGGTCACCATGTCCGGCACGCGGATCATCTTCTTCCATATGAACCAGGAGCGCGTCGAGGCCTTCCAGGACCCGCGTGTTCGTCAGGCCTTTGCCTATGCGGTCAATCAGGAAGGCATCGCCGATCGACTGATGAAGGGCTTCGCCACGCCGGCGGCGCAGTTCTCGCCGGAGGGCTATGCGGGTCATGTGGCCGACCTGGAGCCGCGCTACGACCTGGAAAAGGCCAAGCAGCTGATGGCGGATGCCGGCTACGCTGACGGCTTCGAGATCTCCATGATGGCGCCCAACAATCGCTACGTGAACGATGCCAAGATCGCCCAGGCGGTGGCCGCCATGCTGGCGCGCATCAATGTCACGGTGGACCTCAAGACGCTGCCCAAGGCCCAGTACTGGGGCGAGTATGACGACCGCGCGGCCGACATGATGCTGATCGGCTGGCACGCCGACACTGAGGACAGCGCCAACTTCCACGAGTACCTGACGGCTTGTCCGGACGCCGACACCGGTGCCGGCCAGTACAACGCCGGCAACTACTGCAATCCCGAGCTCGACAAGCTGGTGGCCGAGGCCAACCTGGAGGTCGACCTCGAGAAGCGGGCCGAGATGCTGCAGCAGGTCGAGCAGACCCTCCACGACGAGGCGGCCGTGGTGCCCCTGCACTGGCAGGACCTGGCCTGGGCCTCGGCGGACAACGTCATGATCGAACCGATCCTCAACGTGATGAACTTCCCCTACCTCGGGGACCTGGTCATCGAGGGCAAGTAAGCCTCCCTCGCCGGCCCTTGCGGGCCGGCCATCCAAAACCCTGACCTCTGCGACGCGCTCGCCCAGCGAGTGCGTCGCCGCGTGTTGCACACGGGACGCCAGCCATGATCGCTTTCCTGATCAAGCGCCTCTTCCATGCGTTGCTGGTGATGTTCATCATCAGCATCATCGCCTTCGCCATCCAGGACAACCTGGGCGACCCCATCCAGCAGATGGTCGGCCAGTCGGTCCCGGAGAGCGAGCGCGAGGCCCTGCGCGAGCAGCTGGGCCTCAACGACCCCTTCCTGGTCCAGTATCTGCGCTTTGCGGGCAATGCCCTGCAGCTGGACTTCGGCTACTCCTACATCTTCAACCAGCCGACCACCGAGGTTATCGCCCGCCACCTGCCGGCGACCCTCGAGCTGGTCTTCGCCACCACCCTGCTGATCGTGCTGCTCTCGGTGCCGATCGGCGTCTACAGCGCCATCCGACCGCGCGCCTGGCTGTCGCGGTTCTTCATGGGGGTGTCGATCATCGGCATCTCGATCCCCGTCTTCCTCACCGCCATCATGCTGATCCAGCTGTTCGCCATCGGCGTCAGCTGGTCGCCCTTCCCCGCCGATACCGGCTGGGGGGCCTGGCTCAACGACCTGGTGAGCACCGAGGGTGGCATGCCGGCCTACGGCCGCGGCAACCCGGTGCCGGTATTTGGCACCTGGGCGACCAACTTCGCCTCCCTGGAAGGCCTCACCTACCTGGTGCTGCCGGCCATCTCGCTGGCCTCGATCATGCTGCCGCTGTTCATCCGGCTAATCCGCGCTGAGATGCTCGAGGTGCTGCAGTCGGAGTACGTGAAGTTCGCCCGCGCCAAGGGCATCTCGTTGCGCCGCATCTATTTCGTGCACGCCCTGAAGAACACCATGTTGCCGGTGATCACCATGGGCGGGGTGCAGATCGGCACGCTGGTGGCCTACACCATCCTCACCGAGACGGTCTTCCAGTGGCCGGGCATGGGGCTGATGTTCCTCAACGCCATTCAGCGCTCCGACGTGCCGCTGATCATCACCTACCTGATGATCGTGGGGCTGATCTTCGTGATCACCAACACCCTGGTCGACCTGATCTATGGCCTGGTCAATCCCACCGTCAAGCTGACAGGTAAACCCGCATGACAACCACGACACCCCAGGTGGCGAGCCGCTGGTCACGCTTTCGCGGCTCCTACCTGCTCTACAGTTTCAAGCGTGACCTGATCGCACAGGTCAGCCTGGTGGTCTTCATCGCCCTGGTTGCCGTGGCCGTGCTGGCCCCGTGGCTGGCGCCCATGGACCCCTATGATCTGGCGCAGATCGATATCATGGCCTCGGAGCTGCCGCCCTTCTGGGTCGACGGCAGCGACCCGGCCTATCTGATGGGCACCGACTCCCAGGGCCGCGACCTGCTCTCCACCATTCTCTATGGTGCCCGAGTGTCGCTGATCATCGGCTTCGGCGCCGTGGCGCTCCAGGCCATGCTGGGGGTCAGCTTCGGGCTGCTGGCCGGCTACCTGGGTGGGCGCGTGGATGCCTTCCTGATGCGCCTGGCCGACATCCAGCTGTCGTTCTCCACCCTAATGGTGGCCATCGTGGTGGGCGCCCTGGTCAAGGCGGCGTTCGGCGGTGCCACCTTCAGCGCCTATGCGGTTCCGCTGCTGGTGCTGATCATCGGCCTGGCCGAATGGCCCCAGTATGCAAGAACGGTGCGCGCCTCGGTGCTGGCCGAACGCCACAAGGAGTATGTCGATGCCGCCCGGGTGATGGGCTTCACCAGCCGGCGCATCATGTTTCGCCATATCCTGCCCAACACCCTGTCGCCGATCTTCGTCATCTCCACGGTGCAGGTGGCCAACGCCATCATCTCCGAGGCCGCGCTCTCCTTCCTCGGCCTGGGCATGCCCGAGACACAGCCGTCGCTGGGGTCACTGATCAAGTCGGGCTTCGACTACCTGCAGTCAGGCTCGTGGTGGATCACCCTGGTCCCCGGCCTGGTGCTGGTGGTGCTGGTGCTGGTGATCAACCTGCTCGGCGACTGGCTGCGTGACGTTCTCAACCCGCGACTCTACAAGGGCTGACTCCATGGCACTTCTCGACGTAAACCAACTCGACGTGCGCTTCGCCCTTCGCCGCGGCGATGTCAAGGCGCTGCGCGATGTCAGCTTCAGCCTGGAGCGTGGCGAGCGCCTGGGGATCGTGGGCGAATCCGGCGCCGGCAAGTCGGTGGCGGCCTTCAGCCTGCTCAACCTGATCGCCAAGCCGGGCTATATCGCCGGTGGCAGCATCCATTTCGACGGCCGCGACCTGACCCAGATGAGCGACCGGGCACTGCGCCATGTGCGCGGCCACCGCATGTCGATGATCTTCCAGGATCCGATGATGACCCTGAACCCGGTGCTCTCGATCGGCGATCAGATGGTCGAATGCCTCAAGGCCCACCGGCGCATCTCGACTCGCGAGGCCAGGGCCATCGCGCTGCGCAAGCTGGAGCAGGTGCAGATCCCCTCTCCCTCGGCACGCCTGGACCAGTATCCCCACGAGCTCTCCGGCGGCATGCGCCAACGGGTGATCATCGCCATCGCGCTGCTGCTCGACCCCGACATCATCATCGCCGACGAGCCCACCACCGCGCTGGACGTGACCATCCAGGCCGAGATCATGGCGCTGCTGCTGGAGCTCTGCGAGAAGCACAACGTCGGCCTGATCCTGATCACCCACGACCTCGGCGTGGTCAGTCAGGTCACTCAGCGGATGCTGGTCATGTACGCCGGCCGGGTGATCGAACAGGGGCCGACCCGCGAGATCATCAACGACCCTCAGCACCCCTACACCCAGGGGCTGATCAACGCCTTGCCGCAGATGGCCACGCCGGGCAGTCGGCTGAACCAGATCCCCGGCAGCATGCCGTCGCTGGACAACCTGCCGAGCGGCTGCGCCTTCCACCCGCGCTGCGGCTTCGTCGAGCGTGCCGACGGCTCGACCCGCCGCGCCTGCATCGACGAGGTGCCCGACTTCGTCACCTCCGGCAACTGCCAGGCCGCCTGCCACATGGTCGCGGAGATGCTCGAACGTGAACGCATCCCGGCCGAGGAGATTCGCTGATGAGTGCCACCGCTCAAGCCTATAGCCAAGCCCAAGCCCCCGCTCCCGGCCAGGCCAGCGAGACGGCCAGTCCGTTGCTGGAGATCCGCGGCGTGGAGAAGCACTTCTCGCTCTCCGGGGATTTCCTCGAGCAGCTGAAGTTCAAGCGGGGGAAGATCGTCCGCGAACAGAAGTACGTGCACGCCATCAACGGCGTCGATCTGGATATTCAGCGCGGCGAAGCGCTCTGCGTGGTCGGTGAGTCCGGCTGTGGCAAGTCCACCGTGGCCCGCACCGTGATGGGCCTGCTGCATCCCAGTTCGGGTGAGATTCGCTACGACGGTCAACGTATCGACGATCTCTCGCACAAGGCGCTGATGCCCTATCGTCGCCGCATGCAGATGATCTTCCAGAACCCCTATGCCTCGCTCAATCCGCGCATGACCATCCAGCAGACGCTGGAGGAACCGATCCGCCTGCACCATCCGGACTGGTCGGCTCAGCGCGTCAAGCAGCAGGTCGCCGAGGTGATGGCCTCGGTGGGTATCGCCGCCGACTGGGGTGGCCGCTATGGCCACGAGTTCTCCGGTGGCCAGCGACAGCGTATTGCCATTGCGCGCGCGCTCGCCGTCGACCCGGAGTTCATCGTCGCCGACGAGCCGATCTCGGCGCTGGACGTGTCGATCCAGGCACAGGTGCTCAACCTGCTGATGGAGGCTCAGCAGCAGCGCAACCTGACCTACCTGTTCATCACCCACGACCTGGCGGTGGTCGAGCATTTCGGCACCCGGGTGGCGGTCATGTACCTGGGCCGGGTCTGCGAGGTGGCGCCGACGGCGACCCTCTTCGCCCGGCCGCGACACCCCTACACCCAGGCCCTGATGTCGGCAATCCCGCGCCTCGAGGACGACCGGCCGCAACACATCCGCCTGGAGGGCGAAGTGCCCACGCCGGTCAACCTGCCGTCGGGCTGCGTCTTCCACGGGCGCTGCCCGTATGCCAACGAGCGCTGTCGGCGAGAGATCCCGACGCTGATCGCCACCGATGACGGCGGGCAGGTGGCCTGCCACGCCGTCGAGGAAGGGCGCATCGCCTGAGGCCCGTCGCGGTATGGCACAATGCCGTGGCAACAAACGGACGCGGCACCCACGAGGATCGACATGGAACTGCGCTGGCTGGAAGACTTCATTGCCCTGTCCCGCACGCAGCATTTCTCGCGGGCGGCGGACGAGCAGAACGTCACCCAGCCGACCTTCTCGCGCCGCATCAAGCTGCTTGAGGAGGAGATGGGCACCACCCTGGTCAACCGCCAGACCCTGCCGCTCTCGCTGACGCCGGCCGGGGAGGAGTTCCTCGGCCTGTGCCAGGAAGTCACTCGTCGGGTGGCGGCCACCCGGCAGCGGCTGGCGCACCTGGCCGAGGAGCAGGCCGGTCAGCTGCGCCTGGCCGCGCCCCAGAGCCTGCTGGCGCATTTCCTGCCTGACTGGCTGGCCGACTGGCCTTCGCCGCCGCCGCTGACGCCCTACCTGCGCGCTACCGGCTGGCTTGCCAGCGATTTCTTCGAGGCGCTGGCCCGCGACGAATGCGACCTGGTGCTCTGCTACTGGCCGCAGGGTGCCGATCCCTTCATGCCGGAAACCGAGGGGCTCGTCCATCACTGTCTGGGCCACGAACGGATGATCCCCACCTCGCTGCCCGAGGCCGACGGTCGCCCTCGCTTCGCCTTGAAGGCCGGGGCGCGCTTCACCCTGCCGCTGATCGCCTATCATCCCCGCGGGCTGATCGACCTGGCCCTGCGCAGCCACCTGGAAGAAGTGCCCGGGACGCCAGGCTTTCGGGTGCTCCACGAGAGCATCCAGAGCGGCAACATCCGCGAGCTGGTCAGCCTCGGCTACGGCCTGGGCTGGCTGCCCGAACGCAGCATACGCGATGAGCTGGCCGCCGGTCGCCTGGTGCGAGCCGGCGATGCACGCTGGGAGGTCCCGCTGGAAATTCGCCTCTACCGCCGCCGCGACCCGGGCCCGGCTGCCCTGGAGGCGCTCTGGGCCTCCCTGCCCCGCCAGGCCGGCTCTCCCGCCCCCACGCCGACCCCTTCACCGGAGCCCCCATGACCCTGACCGACGCGCCCGCGACCCTCGACGCCCTGCAACAGCGCCACCTGGAGCGCCTGCAGCAGGCCTACGGCGACACACTCACACGCCTCGGCTTCGACGGCGTGCTGCTCTACAGCGGCCACCCCCGACGTCACTTCGCCGACGATCAGGAGGCGAGCTTTGCGGCCTTTGGCCACTTCATGCACTGGACCGGCCAGGCCGACCTGGCGCGCAGCTGGCTACTGATCCGCCCCGACCAGCGCCCGCGACTCAAGATCCACGCGCCGGACGACTTCTGGCACCTGCCGGCCCGGCTGCCCGACGAGGCCTGGGTGCAGGCCTTCGATATCGAGATGAGTCGCGACGACTCGCCGCCCGTGCTGCCGGCCGGGCGTTTCGCCGTGCTCGGCGAGGTGTCGGCGTCACTCGCCGACTCGCTGGGGGCGGCGTGCAACCCGGCGTCCCTGACGAGCGCCCTGGACGAGGGCCGCGTTCGCAAGAGTGACTACGAGATCACCTGCCTGCGCGGCGCCAACCGCCAGGCGATGGCCGGCCATGACGCGGCCCGACAGGCGTTCCTCGACGGAGGGGCCGAGCTCGATATCCAGCTCGCCTACCTGGGTGCCTCCCGTCAGCGCGAGACGGCCCTCCCGTACGCCAACATCGTCGGGCTCAATGCTCATGGCGGTATCTTGCACTACCAGCACTATGCCACCCGCCCGCCTGCCAGGCGGTGCAGCCTGCTGCTCGATGCCGGCCATCGCCACCGGGGCTACTGCGCCGATATCACCCGGACCTGGGCCGGCCCCGATGCCGACCCCGCCTTTGCGCCGCTGATCGAGGGGGTTAGCGCCCTGCAGCACGAGCTGATCGATGCCCTGGCGCCCGGCGTTGCCTATCCGACGCTCCATCGGCGCATGCATCAGGCCCTGGGAGAACTGCTCGTCGATCAGGGGCTACTTCACTGCTCGCCCGAGGCGGCCGTCGAGCAGGGCATGACCCGCGCCTTCTGTCCCCATGGCCTGGGCCACTCGCTGGGCCTGCAGGTGCATGACGTCGCCGGACGCGTGGACGGCCAGGGTCGGCCGCTGCCGCCGCCAGAGACGGACCCCGCCCTGCGCCTGACGCGAGAACTCGAGGCCGGCATGGTGGTCACCATGGAGCCGGGGCTCTATGTGATCCCCATGCTGCTGGCACCGCTCAAGGAGCGCGCGGCGGGCCGCGATATCGACTGGCCACGCGTCGAGCGACTCGCCGACCACGGCGGCATCCGCATCGAGGACAACGTGGCGATCACCGCCACCGGCCATGACAACCTGACGCCGCCGGAGTGACCGCCGATGGACGCGACCTGGCAAGTGGCCGATTTCCGCCCGCCCCCCGGGCTTTCCAACCGGCATGTCCAGACGCTGCTGCCCCGCTGCTTGCCGCGCCCTTCGGTCGCGGCCGACACCGAGATCCTCGAGCTGCCGGACGGCGATTTCGTCGAACTGGCCTGGTCGCACCCGTGTCCCGAGCGGGCCGATGCGCCCATCCTGGTGCTTTTCCACGGGCTCGAGGGCTCACTTGATTCGCCCTATGCGCGCCATCTGCTGCATACCGCTGGGGGTCTCGGCTGGCGCGCACTGCTGATGCACTTTCGGGGTTGCGGGGCCTCCCCCAATCGCCTGCCGCGGGCCTACCACAGCGGCGATACGGCGGATGCCTACTGGCTGATCGGCCAACTCGCCCACCGCTATCCGCGCGCCCTCAGGGTCGCCGCCGGCATCTCGCTGGGCGGCAACATGCTGGTCAAGCTGGTGGCGGAACAGGGTGGCGAGGGGCTCGCTCTCGACGCTGCCATCGTGGTCAGCGCGCCGCTGGACCTGTCGGCCTGCGCCGATACCCTTCGCCACGGCTTTGCCCGTGTCTACGAGCGCCACCTGCTCGGCTCGCTAAAGCGCAAGATGATCCCTCGCCTGGCCAGCGGCGAACTGCCCCTTTCTCTCACACCGCGAGACCTCGAGGCCCTGAGCAGCCTGCGGGATTACGACGAGGCCGTCACAGCGCCGCTGCACGGCTTCGCCGATGCGGAAGACTATTACCGTCGTGCCTCAGCCGGCCCGCTGCTGGGGCAGATCGAGCTGCCGATGCTCATCCTGCATGCCGATGACGACCCTTTCATGCCACCCGCCCTCTTCCAGCACTTCCCGGCTCCGCCGCCGTCCGTGCGCGTGGAAGTCGCTCGGCACGGCGGCCACGTCGGTTTCGTGGAGTGGCGGCAGGGGCGGCTCGGCAGTTGGCTGGCGCGGCGCGTCGGCCAACAACTGCAGGCGTGGCAAGCGACGATGTCGGCCCTGCACTCCACGCCAGGCTCGGTGAGCCATAAAAAAAGCGCGGGAGGTTAACCCAGGTTGGCAGACGCCGATGGCACCCTTGCCTAATATGCTTTTCAAACAGGGAGAGTCGGCTGTTATTCGGGACAATAACAATATCCTGCGCCATAAGAGGTGAAACCATCGTGAACACGCCAAGCGTCACCTATCTCAACAACCACTTCCTCCGGCAGACAGAGCGCCCGACCAGCGTCGTGACCATGATCGAGGACCTGCTGGCCTTGGCCGGTGGGCATGAACATAACGAATATCAGCGCTATTACTGGCTCTCCCTGCGCTTCTTGACCTACCACATCGGCATCAGCAAGCTTCTGCAAGCCTTGGCCGAGGAGAGCCAGCAGCGCATCCAGGCCCTGACCAAGGTTGCCGCCACGCTTCCGATCGCTCTGCCTCGGCTTGGTGAGCCAGTCGTGGGCCCATGGCCCGACCTGCATGGACAGGGCCATTTCTTCATCTATGACGATGCGATGGCCGCCCAGGAACTTAGTCGCGCCGAACTCGAGGAGTGGCGCTCGCGCCGCTTCTACGAGCGTCTGCAGGACTACAATGCCATCCCCGCTCTGGATGCCTGGCTGAATGAGTGCATTGGCCAGTGTCGGGCGCAGTTTCAGATTCTTCACGAAGCGCGATATCAATGTCCCGGCCTCACCCGGGTGAATGCGCATACGGCGTGATCGGCTTGTCACCCGGCCAACACGCAGGCAGCGCCATCAGGCCAGATACGCCTTGCTCAAACCAAGCGGCAAGGCGCCTGCCTGATGGCACCTCGTCATGGCAGGATGGATCTGCAACCTATACAGTGAAAAGACAGGATGCCTTGCTACCGCTCGGGTCCGATCTCAAGGAGTTTCATTATCACTACATCCCCCCCTTCTGCTAGCCAACACCTGCTTGCGCCCGCCAAGTGGGCATCTTGAGCCCCTTCCAGGCCTCTCTGGGCCGATACCTCGACCTGAGTGACCACGACCGCGCGCTGATGGCCAGTTTCGAGCAAGAGGCCAGACCGGCCGAGCGAAACCAACGGCTCTGGCGCCCACGCGACAAGGTGGGTGACCTTTATGTCCTGCACAGCGGCTGGGCCTGTACGACACGCAGCTCCAAGGATGGCGATCGGCAGATCATCGACCTGCTCCTGCCCGGTGAAATCATCGGCATCCAGGAGTTCACCTTCCTGCAACACAATACCGAAGCCAGCATGGTGACCCGGGGGCTGATTCAGCCATTTCCTCACGAAAACATCGTCGATATCGTTGCCGCCTCGACGCCTCTGGCGATTGCCCTGTTTGCCAAGATCAGCCGCCAGGAAGCCCTGCTGACCGAGCGGTTGCTCGTCACCCTTCACCGCAGCGCACGGTCGCAGGTGCTGCACTTCGTCATCGAAACCTTCCTGCGACTCCAGAAGGTGAAGAACGTCGATCTGGCATCCTTCGAGTTTCCCGTATCCCAGCGCCTGCTGGGAGACATTCTGGGGCTGTCACCGGTGCACATCAATCGAACGCTCAAGACGCTCGAGCAGGATAGCTTGCTGAAAAAATACCGCGACCATATCGAGGTCCATGACCCGGAGCGACTGTTCGAGGAAGCGGATTTCGATGATCAGTATCTGAGCGATGAAATGAATGGGTTGAGGACCCGACTGGCAAACATCTCGTCACCCTGATTCCAGCATGGCGACAGGGCCCTATCGGTAGGCCCTCTCCCCGCCCCAGGCAAGACGGCTCGCCTGGGCACTCACCCGACCGGGCAGCTGACGCCGGTGCCCTTCAACCCACAGTAGCCGCCGGGGTTCTTGGCCAGGTACTGCTGGTGGTACTCCTCCGCATAATAGAAGGCCTCGAGGGGCTCGATCTCGGTGGTCACGGGGCCCTTGCCGCTGCGCGACAGCGCCTCGCCGTAGGCCTCGCGACTGCGCTCGGCCACCTCGCGCTGGTGCGACGTGGTGGTAAGGATGATCGAGCGATACTGGCTGCCGATGTCATTGCCCTGACGGTTGCCCTGGGTCGGATCGTGCGACTCCCAGAACACCCGCAGCAGGGTTTCAAGGTCGATCTGGCCGGGGTCGAAGACCACCCGCACCACCTCGGCGTGGCCGGTTCGACCGCTGCAGGTTTCTTGGTAGGTGGGATTCGGCGTCACGCCGCCAGCGTAACCCACTGCGGTGACGTGCACCCCCGGCAGCTCCCAGAAGAGCCGCTCGGCCCCCCAGAAGCATCCCAGCCCGAACACGATCTCTTCCATGCCCTCGGGCCAGGGAGGCTGCATGGCGTGGCCGTTGACCAGGTGAGTCCCGCTGATCGAGATCGGGGTGTCGCGCCCCTCGGGCGCATGGTCTGGATGCAGTGGCATGTGACGTACTCCATTGGCTGCAAGAAAATTCGAGGTGCCACGCTTGGGCGTGCGCGTCACGGGTCCGGCGGATCACCCGGCAGGCTGAAACGATAGACCAGATCGACGGCCTGTGACGCCCCCGAGACCGCCTCGAGATAAAGGTTGCGCCACAGCTGATAGCGCAGGGTGAGTTCGGCGATCGGCGAGAAGACCCCGACCCCGTAACCGATACTCAGGCGATCGGTGAGGTTGCCGGAGACCACCACCTGGCTCTCCTCGCCGGCGCCTGCCGTCTCGACGCTCAGGTCGTCGATGCCGAAGGCCTCGCCGATGGCGCCCACGGCGCCGCCGGTCTGGCCCAGCGTCACGCCGATCAGCGCCGATGTCAGGGCCCCATCCGCGCCACCGCTGCTGTCCGGGGCACGGCCGCGCAGCAGGTAGGAGAGCGCACTGGCCTCCTCCATGGCAGGCTCGGAGAAGATCTCCAGGCTTGGCGAATCGGCCGAGCCGCTGACGCGCAGGCCGGCGACCACGTCGTCCTGCGTCACTCGAGGGTTGCGTATCGCCTCGAAGTCGAGCAGCGGCTGCCCCGGGGGACCACTGAAGAAGATGATCCCCTCACGGATCAGCAGGTCCTGACCGAACGCCTTGAAGCGGCCGTCGACCAGGCTGACGTCGCCGAACAGCTGAAGTGGCCCGTTCTGCTGGCGGACCTCGAGATTGCCAGCAAGGCCCGACTCCAGCCCGTAGGCCGCCAGCTGCATGTCCGGCCCTAGCGAGAGGGTGATCAGGATATCGATGGCCATGCCGGCCTCGGCCATGGCCTCGGCGGTCGATTCGCCGGGCCTGTCACCCGTCTCGGCGGCGGCCTGCGCGTCAGCTTCCGCGGCCGCGGCCCGACGGTCCTGCTCCTCGGTGATGATCATCTCATCCGGGCTCGGGGCCATGGCCGATTCGGGCACCTCCCCCACCTCGAGGCGGGCCCAGGGGATTTCGACCCTGCCGCGGACCCGCAGCCGTTCCGGCGTGGCGCGGATCCGTAGATCTGGCGCCAGGCGCAGGCGCCCGAACTCGGGCAGCACCGCCAGCAGGGGATCATTGACCGCCTGCAGGTCGAGGGCGGCTTGCCAGCTGTCGCCTTCTGGCCAGCGCGCATTGCCGCCGATCTCCAGTCGGCCCTCGTCGACGGCCAGGAAGCCGTCGATATCGGCCCGGTCGCCGGCCAGTTCCACGACCAGCTCGCCGTCGCGAACCTCCAGGGGCAGGTCCAGGCCACCGGCCTTGAGCCCCGCCAGGGCAAGCCGGCCGTCCAGTCGAGGCGTCTCGCGGGTGCCGCCGATGCGAATATCACCCTCGAGCCCTCCGGCCAGGGTCTCCAGCCCTGCGGCCAGCGGGCGATAAGGCGCCAGGCGCAGATCGTCGATGCGCAATCGGCCATCGAGCCTGCCCTGCCCCAGCGGCTCGTCGATGCCCAGGGCGAGACGCACCTCGCCGCTCTCGGCCAATCCCAGCACCACGGCGAGGTCCGCTCGCGCCTGCGTGGCATTCACCTCGAGGCCCAGGCGAGTGCCGGGGACCGACCAGGGACGGCCATAGGCGTCTTCGCCGGTGACCTCGGCGCGACTGTCGAGGTCGGCGTCCAATTGCCAGCGCGCCCCGCCGGCGGACCAGCCTGCCTCGAGGGTACCGCCGCTCTCGCCGCTGATGCGC
This sequence comes from Halomonas fontilapidosi, assembly GCF_014192285.1. GTDB lineage: Bacteria > Pseudomonadota > Gammaproteobacteria > Pseudomonadales > Halomonadaceae > Halomonas > Halomonas fontilapidosi. The sequence goes on from NZ_JACHXQ010000001.1 coordinate 149,183, forward strand.
CATCCCGGCGGCATGGCGGCATCGGCCAGGTCCATGGGCAGGCTGCGGATCTCGAGTGCCGCCCGGCCGGCCTCGGCCGAGGCGTCCAACGTCTCGGTCAGACACACCTCGCCGCCCTGTCGGCGGGCCAGGCAGAACGGCGACACCCGCGCCGACCCGGCGGGCAGGTTGGCCTCGAAGGTCAGCGCCTCGGCGAGGCGGATATCGCCGAACTCGGTGTCGACCTCCAGCGGTGACAGGGCGCCGCGATAGCGTTCACGGGCACCGTCAAGACCGCCCTCCAGCGCCAGGACCAGCCGCGACAGCGGCAGCTGGTCGCCGCCCTCGGCGGCCAGGCGCAGGACGTGTTCCGACAGGCGCCCGTCAAGGTCCAGGGTCAGGGACTCGAGGCGCTGCCCGCCGGCATCGAGACGGCTGACCTCCAGGGCCAGCGCCAGGTCGGGGTCCTCCAGGCCGGCGACCCGTGCCGTCAGATCGAGGGCTTCCACGCCATTATCGGCAAAGGCCAGGGAGCGGCCGGTCAGCGCGAGATCGAGCGCTGGTGCCTCCAGGCTGCCGCTCGTGCTGAAGCGCCCTGCCAGGGTGCCGTCGAGATCGGGATAGAGCGTGTTCAGTGCCGGCATGTCCAACTCGCCGGCCAGGTCCAGGGTCTCGGGCGTGACTCGCCCGGCCATGCTGACCCGGTTGGCGCCCTGCCGGAAGTCGAGCGTATCGATCGCCCAGCGCATCTCGCTGTTGCCGGCGAGAGCGGCCTCTAGGCTCAGCGGCCGGTCATCCAGCACGCCCTGAATGTCCAGCCCCGGCACCTCGAGCCGCCAGCCCGCATCGTCCTGGATGAAGGCCAGCTCGGCGCCGCCGCCCAGGCGCCCGTCGAGTCCCTCGACGAAACGACCGGGATTCAGGTTGTCCAGTGACAGCGTGGCCTCGACCTCGAGGCCATCGCGCCAGGCGGCCTGGCCGCGGCTGACCAGCACGGCCTGCTGATGGTTGACCGTCAGTGGCGCCCAGCGGAAGTGCTCCAGGTCACCGCTACCGTTGATCAGCAGGTCGGTGGTTGGCAGATCGGGGCCGCGGGCCGTGAGCGACACCCGGCTGCGATAGTCGACCAGACTGCCCTCCAGGTGCACGGCCAGGGCCTCGACCTGCCATGGCTCGGCGGGCGTATCGTTCGCCTCACCTCCGCCCTCGGCTTCCGCCGCGCTCCTCGTTTCGTCCGCCTGTGCGCTTTCTCGCCCTGTCTCGGCCAGCGCGTCTGCCGCCTCGTTGGCCGGTGTCTGTTCGGCCCCGGGCAACGGCCACTGGAGCGCATCGCTCTGGAGTGAGGCCGTGAAGGGCAGGGTCGGGTCGAGCGCGTCGAGTCGCGCCACCAGATGAGCCTCGACCGGGCCCTGAGTGAGCAGGTCGACCTCGAGATCGGCCAGGCTGCCGGCAAGCGCGAGCTCGATGCGCTCCCCCGCCAACGCCGGCATTCGCTCCGGCAGGTAGAGATCGGCAGCCAGCCGGGCCTCGAGAGGATAGTCGTCACGCAGCGTCACTCGCGCCATCAGCTCGGCATCCGCATCGCGGCTGGCGACTGACAGAGTCTCGATCTCGACCGTCTGCTGCCGAGCGCTGAGCCGCAGCAGCAGCTGCGCCACGCCGTACTCGACCGCGCCATCGATCGCGAAATCCTCGATGACCAGTTCCGGCACTTCCACGGACACGGGCAGCGTCACCTCGGGGAGCTCACGACGCGGCTGTTCGTCGAGCGGCAGGTCGGCAAGCCCTTCCGGCTCGGCGGCAGGCGGGGTCGGCAGCGGCGAGCGCACGGCGATGGCCGCATCGATGGCCGAAGCCGACAGCTGAACACCTGGTTGATCGGCGTCGCTCAGCGCCAGGCGCGCACCCGCCGTCAGCGGCAGGGTCAACCGCGTACCGGCCAGCCGGGTGGGCAGCAAGGTGATCGTACTCTCCTCGGCCCGAACACCGGTGGTGAAGGACGCCCAGCTGAGCCGTGTCCCGTCGGCGAGCTGCAGGTTGACGTCGGTCAGCGACAGCTCGCGCAGCTCCACCGGGAACGGCAGGCGGATCTCCTCGAGGGGCGCGCCGTCTTCCTGCTCCGCTGCTGCCTGCGGCGCGGGGTCGGCGTCTGCCAAGCGGATATCGGCCCCTTCAACGGCCAAGCGGTCGAGACACAGCCGACCCTGGAGGACACACTCCTCGGACCAGGCCAGTTCGAAACGGGTCAAGGCGATGCGCGCCGGGCCGGCGTCCAGGCGAAGGTCATGCAGTACCAGGCGATCCAGGGGCGCTCCCTCCACGGCGCCCAGCTCGTAGAACCCCCGCTTGGCCCCCTGCTCAAGCAGTACGCCGGTGCCCCAGGGCGAGAGCGCCAGGCCCAGTACCAGCAATACCAGGCCCAGTAGCCACAGCGGCAGGACGATCAGCAGTCGGGCCAGGGCCCAGGTCAATGCACGGGTTCTCAATAGGGGACTCTCAGAATTCGGGACCGATGGCGAAGTGGATGCGGAAGGCATCCTCCACGTCGAAGGGGTGGGCAATATCGAGGCGAATCGGGCCGACGGGAGAGATCCAGCGCACGCCGAGGCCGGCGCCGGTATTCAGGTCGCCCGGGCTCCAGTCGCTGAAGGCATCGCCGGTGTCGACGAAGCTTGCCAGCCACCACTTGCCGGTGATGCGGCGCTGGGCCTCCAGACTGGCGGTAAACAGCTGCTCGCCGCCCACCAGCCGGCCCTCGTCGTTCTCGGGGGCAAGGCTCTCGAAGGCGTAGCCGCGCACGCTGCGATCGCCGCCGGTGAAGAAACGCAGCGAGGGCGGCACATCCGCGAAGTCGCTGGTCGTGATGCTGCCGATACCGACCCGGCCGACGAAACGGTTATCGTCGCCAAGCATGCGAATCCATTCGCTGTCGCCGGTCAGACGCAGGAACTCGGCAGCCGAGCCCCACCAGTCGCTGGAATACTCCACGGAAAAGCGCTGGCGGTCGCCCCAGGTGGGAAAGGTAGGATTGCGGGTGCGGGTGCGCGACCAGCTGATACCCGGATAGAGCAGCACGACCTGGTTGGAGACGCCGGCCTGGGTAAAGTCCTCGTAGGTGCCGCGCAGATAGAGGGTCTGTTGCCAGTCATTGTCGAACGTCCAGCGACGGGCCGCCTCCACCGTGCTCTCGAGCGTCCGGGTGTCCTCGTTATCCTTGTTGCGCAGGCCGTACTGGAAGCGATAGCTATCACGCAAGGGGTCCGCCAGCGGCACGGTATAGACACCGGTAATCCGCTGTTCCGGCCCCGAGAGGTAGAGGTCGTGATTCAGGCCGTGGCCATAGCGGTTGATCCACGGCTGGTGCCAGGCGAGATGCAGCCGCGGCCCGACGTCGGTGGCATAGCCGACCCCGACCTCGAACTGGTGGCGGTCGGCGGGGGTCACGGTCACGTCGATCGGCACGTCGGGAGCCACGGGGCGCTGCAGGTCGGCGGCGGCTACCAGCGCCTCGGCGGCGATGCGCGGTTCGCGCTCGACGGGCGTCAGGCCCTCGACATCCAGTGACTGCCACCAGCCCGACGCGGCGTCCGGCAAGGCGAGTCGGGCCAGCTCGCGATTGAGGCGCGGGCGCACGTTCACCGAGGCAAACCACTCGGTCTGTCCCAGGCGCTGGTTGAAGCGGGCGACCTCACTCGCCAGATACGGTTCTCCGCTGGCGAAGGGCGCCAGGGCCTCCAGCCGCGAGGCCTCGATATGCTCGCCCTGGAAGGTCACGTCACCGAAACGGTGACGCCTGCCGCTGTCCATTGCCAGGTAGAGCCGCGCGCTGTTGGCGTAGGGCCTGACCTCCATGCGGCGATCGGCAAAGCGCCAATCGAAATAGCCACGCTCCAGGGCGAGGTTCGCCAGCCGACTGCGCAGGCTGTCGAAGGGCGCGTGCCGCAGGCGATCCCCTTCGGACAGCGGAAAGTCCTCGATGGCCTCGCGAAAGGGGGCGTCGTCGGCGGCGTCGCCGGTCACGGAAAGCGACAGGACCTCGATGCGCACCGGCTCGCCGGGGCTGATCGACAGCGTGACACTGGACGGCGCCTCGGGATCATCGAAGCGCGGCTCGATCGTCGGCGAGTAGTAGCCGAAGACCCGCAACGCTTCACTGCTGCGGCGCAGCACCTCGCTTTCCAGACGCGCCGGGCTGTACTGCTCGGCTTCCAGCCCATCGAGATAGAGGCGAACATTGTTCGCCAGCGGGTCCTCGATGCCCTCGATAGTGGCTTCCAGGGCCAGGGCATTGGGCACCAGGCCCAGGCAGAATGCCGCCGTACCCAGGCGTGTGAACACACGATTATCCATCGATAGCGTTTCCTGACTGGCGACATGTCACTGGCGCAGGACCTCGAGCTGGGCACTCATGGCGAGCTGCGCCTGGCGCAGCTCACGCAGCCCGGACTCGACCTCTCGCAGCCGATTGCCCAGCGACTCTATTCGTTGCTGCTCATCATCGCGTGATACCTCCAGGGCTTCAACGTCCGCCTGCAACGCCGACAGCTGCTCTTCCAGCGCGGTCCCTTGCGACTGCAGCGCCTCACCTTGGTCATCAAGGCGCTGTTCCAGTTCCGTCAGCGCCGTGTCCAGGATTTCGCGACGTTGGCTCTCTGCCTCGCGGGCCGCCTCAAGGGCCGCCAGGCGTTCGCGCAGCGCGGCGCGCCCTTGCTGACCTGCCCGCTCCAGTGAATCCAGCGAGTTGCGGGTCGCATCGACAATCGCCGCCAGATTGTCGTCCTCATCCGCCAGGCTGGCCAGGCGGGACTCCAGGGCTTCAATCGCCTCCTCCAGTGGGGCCAGCCGCTGCTCACGCTGTGTCTCGAGCGTGGCCAGACGCTGGTCGATGACCGCGTCGAGCTCGGCCTCCAGATTGGCCAGTTCATCCAGACGCGACTGCAAGGTGGCGAAGGCCTCCCCCTGGCCCTCATTCGCATCGAAGCGGGCATGCACGTTGGAAAGCTCACCGCTGACTCGGGCGAGCTCGGCCTGCAATCGTGCACGCTCTTGCCAACCGGCCCAGGCGAGCGCGGCGCCGGCCGCAAGGAGCAGCACCACCAGCAGCCACAGCGGCCATAACCGCGGCGGTGGAGGCTGACGCCAGCGGGGCGCCGACAGGCTGGCATCCGGGTCCGGTACGATCGGCCGGCTATACCGGGGGGCATCCGGGCGCTCTGCCATGATGGGCTCCTTACTCAGTAAAACGGGGGTGGCCGGTGGTGCCGGCCGTGGCGCGCTCGATTGGCGCCCCTCAAGCCGACTGCTATGATGCCGCCACAGCACCGGCACATCATCCTGATAGTGTAAGGTTTTTTGTCATCGGAAAGCACGGGGCGCGTCAACCTCAGGCGACGGGCCGGGTAACCGTACGTTCCGATGGCATACCGTGGTTTGCTGTATGGACACCGTTGACGACCAGGGAGAGACTGGATGGCATTCGAACTGCCCGCACTGCCTTACGAGAAGAACGCGCTGGAACCGCATATCTCCGCCGAGACCCTCGAGTATCATTACGGCAAGCACCACCAGACCTATGTGAACAAGCTCAACGAGCTGATCGACGGCACCGCTGACGCCGACAAGTCCCTCGAGGAGATCATCGAATCCTCCTCAGGCGGCCTGTTCAATCAGGCCGCCCAGGTCTGGAATCACACCTTCTACTGGCACTGCCTGTCACCCCAGGGTGGCGGTGAGCCGAGCGGCGCGCTGGCCGAGGCCATCAATGCCAAGTTTGGCTCCTTCGACAAATTCAAGGAGACCTTCAACGCCCAGGCCGCAGGCAACTTCGGTTCCGGCTGGACCTGGCTAATCAAGACCGATGACGGCGTCGACATCGTCAACACCAGCAACGCCGATACGCCCATCGCTCATGGCCAGACCCCGTTGCTGACCATCGATGTGTGGGAACACGCCTACTACATCGATTACCGCAATGCGCGTCCCAAGTACCTCGAGAACGTCTGGAACGTGCTCAACTGGGATTTTGTCGCCCAGAACTTCAGCTGATCGCCCGGCGCCTGGCGCCGGCCCGCTGAACGCAAGCGTCCCCGCCCATCGGCGGGGACGCTTGTGTGAGCTAGGGGTCGGCACGGCGCCCGATGCCCCGGTAGTGCATCCCGCAGGCAGCGACATGGGCGGGGTCATAGATATTGCGCCCGTCGAGCAGCAGCTTCTCGCCGAGCCGCTCGGCCAGCCGCGGCCAGTCGGGGTTCCAGTACGCCTTCCACTCGGTGACCAGCATCAGTGCCTCGGCGCCCTGGCAGGCCTCCAGGGGATCGTCGCGAAACACCTCGAGCAGGGGGTGTTCTCCCACCTCGGCCAGCACGGCCGGAATCGCCGCGGGATCATGCAGCCGAACCCGCACGCCCTGGGCCCATAGCGCCCGCAGCAGCGTGAGCACCGGGGCCTGGTCGATACGCGCCGTTCCAGGCTTGAAGGCCGCCCCCCAGATCGCCACGCAACGACCTTCCAGGCGACCGTGGAAATGCGCCCAGAGCTTGCGGAAAAGCGTCTCCTTCTTGTGCTCGTTGATATCGAGTACCTGGTCGAGCAGCGCCGAGTGGCGCCCGCTCGCCGACTGCACGTCGGCCAGCCGCATCAGGTCGCGGGAGAAGTTGGGGCCGCCGAAGCCACAGCCGGGGTAGAGATACTCGTAGCCAATCCGCGAGTCGGCGCCCATCCCCTGGCGAACATGCTCCACGTCGACGCCCAGGCTGTCGGCCAGGCCGGCGATATCGTTCATGTAGCTGATGCGCGTGGCGAGCATGCCGTTGATAGCCAGTTTGGTGAGCTCCGCGGCACGCCGTGGCATGCGCTGGAACACCTCGCGACGACGATTGAAGGCGCGCAGCAGTTCGCGCACCTGCCGCTCCGCCGCATCGTCGTCGCAGCCCAGCAGCCAGCGCGAGGGTCGGGTGAAGGTATCCCAGGCGCGTCCCTCCTCGAGCAGGTCGGCCAGGGCCACTGCCTGGCAGCCGTCGAGGCGCGACTCCAACTGCTCGGTCTCCCCCACCGGGAAAGTGGAATTGTTGACCAATACCGCCCCGGGGCAGAGGCCTGCCATCAGACGCTCGGCGCTGTCGGCCGCGCTCTGTCGCTGGTCCGGGGAAACGGCAAGCCAGAGCACGTCGAAGAGTCCACCATCGACAGCGTCCCGCTCATCGGCCACGACGTGCAGGCTGCCCTGGCCCAGCCCCTCTTCAAGCCGTTCCATCAATGCAGGCTCGCTGGTCAACCAGCCGCTGGTGGAAAGCGCCGACCAGCCGGCCGAGGCGTGGGGCAGCCAGGTCACCCGGTGGCCGACCCAGGAGAGTGCTGCCGCGGCGGTGGCAGCGGCCAGTTCGCTGCCGTGGATCAGGACCCGCATGGGCATCACTCCTCTCCGGCGTAGCGCGTCAGCAGCTCGCGGAACCCTTCGCCGTAACGCGCGTGGCGGCGTCCATAGGCGAGGATCGCCTCCAAGTAGCCCAGCTGATGGCCGCAGTCGTAGGTCTTGCCCCGCATCCGCCAGGCGTCCACGCCCTCCTCGCGACGCAGGGTCTCGATGGCGTCGGTGAGCTGGATCTCATTGCCGGCTCCCGGCGGGGTATTGGCGAGCAGCGCAAAGATCCGGCCCGGCAACACATAGCGGCCGATCACCGCCAGGTTGGAGGGCGCCTCATCGACGGGCGGCTTCTCCACCACGCCGGCGATCGGGCGCGATTCGCCAGGTCCGGGGAGCTCACCGCCGGTGTCGACGATGCCGTACTTGTGGACCATGTCATGGGGCACCTCCTCGACCATCAGCTGGCTGTGATGGCTGGCCTCGAAGGAGGCAATCATGCCGGCCAGATCGTTGCGCGCGAGACCCTCGTCGTCGACCAGCACGTCGGGCAGCAACACCGCGAAGGGCGCGTCGTCGCCCACCACCGGACGCGCGCAGAGCACAGCATGGCCCAGGCCCAGCGGCTCGGGCTGGCGCACGCTGATGATATTGACGTCGGCGGGCACGATGGAGCGAAGCTCCTCCAGCAGCTGCGTCTTGCCCTTGGCCTCAAGACTCGCCTCGAGCTCGAAATGCTTGTCGAAGTGGTTCTCGATGGCACTCTTGGTGCCATGGGTGACCAGCACGATGTCGCGAATACCGGCGGCCACGGCCTCCTGGACCACATACTGGATCACCGGTCGGTCGACGATGGTGATCATCTCCTTGGGAATGGCCTTGGAGGCCGGGAGACAGCGGGTGCCGAAGCCGGCGACGGGAAGAACGGCCTTGTTGATCATGGTGCGGTCCCTGTCACTGTTGACGAGATAGCGCCGGGGAAAGCGTGGGAATGCCATCCCGGGAGCGGGTACAATGCGCCATGATACCGGACCTAGCCTGACCTGCCAGACATGGAGAAAGCCGATGAGTGCAAGCCAACCGGAAGCGGGGAACGTCGACCAGGCGGAGATCGCCAAGTTCGAGGCCCTGGCCGAGCGCTGGTGGGATCCGCAGGGCGAATTCAAGCCGCTCCACGACATCAACCCGTTGCGCCTTGACTTCATCGATGCGCGAGCGGGATTGGCCGCGCGGCGGGTGCTGGACGTGGGCTGCGGCGGGGGCATCCTGGCCGAGGCGATGGCCCACCGCGGCGCCGAGGTCACCGGCATCGACCTGGGTGAGGCTCCGCTGGCGGTGGCCCGGCAGCACGCCAAGGAGAACGGCGTGGCGATCAGCTACCGCCACCTCAGCGTCGAGGAGATGGCCACGACGCACCCCGGCGAGTTCGACGTGGTGACCTGCCTCGAGATGCTCGAGCATGTGCCGAATCCCGCCTCGGTGGTGCATGCCTGTGCCACCCTGGTCAAGCCCGGTGGCCAGGTGTTCTTCTCGACGCTGAACCGAAACCCCAAGGCCTATGCCCTGGCAGTGGTGGGTGCCGAATACGTGTTAGGCATGTTGCCCCGTGGCACCCACGACTACCGCCGCTTCATTCGTCCGTCGGAGCTGGCCAGCTGGTGCCGTGACGCGGGCCTCGAGGTGCGCGAGCAGAACGGCCTGGTCTTCCATCCGCTGAGCCGTCGCTATGCCCTGTCGGCACATGACGTCTCGGTCAACTATCTGATGCACTGTCGCCGCGAGGCGGCCTGATGCCCGTACCACACCCCCGAGCTCTGCTCTTCGACCTGGATGGCACCCTGGTGGATACCGCGCCTGACCTGGCGCGCGCCACCAATGCCCTGCGTCACCACCATGGACTTCCCGCCCTGCCCTATGCGGTGATCCGTGCCCAGGTCTCCAACGGCGGCAGCGCCCTGGTGACCCTGGCACTGGGGCTCGCCAAGGAAGCCGACGGCCATGGCGAAGCGCGCACCTTCCTCCTCGAAGCCTATGGGCGGGCAGTGGCCGAAGAGAGCCGAGTCTTTACCCCGCTAGAGCACTTGCTGGCCGAGTGGGAGGCCAGCCATCGCCCCTGGGGCATCGTCACCAACAAGCCCCGCGCCTATGCCGCGCCGCTGGTCGAGGCACTGGGGCTGGCCCCCGATGCCCTGCTCTGCGCCGACGACCTGCCGGTCAAGAAACCCGATCCCGAGCCTCTGCGGGAGGCCGCGCGCCGCTTGAGGGCGACGCCTGACGACTGCTGGTATATCGGCGATCATCGGCGCGACATGCAGGCAGCACGCGCCGCCGGCATGGCCGCGGTGGCGGTCGGCTATGGCTATATCGAGGAAGGCGATGATTATCGAGGATGGCCGGCCGATCTGTGGTTCGATACCGCAGAGGCACTGACGGCCGCCTTGTGCGGACCGCATCAGCACAACTGAGCGATGATGCCCCGGGCGTTACCGGGGCACCGTCCTCAGCCGCGTTTCGGAGGCTGGGCGTCGAACTTCTCGCCGTTGTGGCTGCCGCTGTCGGGCCCCATCAGCCATAGGTAAGTGGGCATGATCTCTTCCGGCGTGCGCAGCGCCATCTCGTTCTCGCCGGGATAGGCGGCCTTGCGCATGGCCGTGCGCGTTGCCCCGGGGTTCAGGCTGTTGACGCGCAGGGTGCCCAGGTGCTCGACCTCGTCGGCCAGCACCTCGACGAAGCCTTCGGTGGCAAACTTGGACACCGCATAGGCGCCCCAGTAGGCCCGGCCCCGGCGCCCCACGCTCGACGAGGTGAACACCACCGACGCATCGGGTGAGCGCTTCAACAGCGGCAACAGCGCCTGAGTCATCCAGATCGGCCCGTTGATGTTGACCTGCATGACCTGATCCCAGAGTTCGGGATTGTACTGCTCGAAGGGCGTGATACGGCCCAGCAGGCCGGCATTATGCAGGATGCCGTCGAGGCGACCGAACTCCTTGTCCAGGGTCTCGGCCATGTCGTGGTAGTCCTTGAGCGTGGCGCCCTCGAAGTTGAGCGGGAAGATGGCCGGCTGGGGCCCCCCGGCAGCCTCTATCTCGTCGTAGACCGTCTCCAGCTTGGCAATGGTGCGTCCCAGCAGGATCACGGTGGCCCCATGGCCGGCGAAGGCCAGCGCCGCCGCCCGACCGATGCCATCGCCGGCACCGGTCACCAGGATGATGCGGCCATCAAGCAGGTCGGCCGCAGGCTGGTAGTCGATCTTGCAGGTCATCACGTCTCCTTTGTCCCTTAATTACCTGCCTGGCGCAGGAAGTCGTCGGCAAGTCCGGCGGCGCTGCTGTCGGGATGCGCCTCGCGGACGCGTTCGAGCAACACACGGCTCTCCTCGGGACGCCCCCGGCGTGCCTCCAGCAGTCCCAACTTATAGAGCGCATCGGGCACCTTGCTGCTCTCGGGGAAGTCTTCCAGTACCCGTCGAAAGGACGCGTCGGCGGCATCCAGGTCACCCTCGGCCGAGTAGAGTTCGCCGAGCCAGTAGTGGGCGTTGGCGGCCAGGCGGCTATCGGGATGCTGGGTAATGAAAGACTCGAAGGCCGAGATGGCCTGGCCGAACTCGCGAGCCTGAACGTGCGAGAAGGCAGCCTGATAGGCCGACTGCGCGGCAGGGTCGTCGGGTGCTGCCGCGGGGGGCTCGGCGACCTGGCGGGGGCTTTCCTCGTCCTCGTTCGAGGGACTCTGGTCGATACCGCTGTCCGCCGCCATCAGGCGATCCTCGATATCCAGATACTGCTGCCGGGTCTGGCGGCGTAGCTGCTCCAGCTGGTGGCGCAGCTCCTCGACCTGTCCGCGCAGTTGACGAATCTCTTCCTGATGCTTTTGCACCTGATTGAACATGACCAGGCTGCCCCCGGCTTCCTCGCGGGTGGCCGCCTGATCATAGAAACTCCCGCTGCCGGTTCGCCCGGTGAGGTCTTCGACGACCGGCTGCTGGGCCATCAGCGGTGTCGCGACGGCCAGCGAGAGCACGAAGACTCCCGTGCCGCACAGCTTCTTCAGACCGTCTCTCATCGTTGTCTCCCTCGTCGTGTCGGCCCGGCTCAGTAGGCGAAGACCACTCGACGGTTCTGGGCATAGGCTTGCTCGTTCTGGCCGCGTGCCGCCGGCCGCTCCTCGCCGTAGCTGACCACCTCGACCTGGGAGGGGGAGACCCCCTGCACGTTGAGATAGCGCTCAACGGCACCGGCGCGGCGTTCGCCGAGCGCAAGATTGTACTCACGGGTGCCGCGCTCGTCGGTGTGGCCTTGCAGGACCACGCTGGCCCCAGGGTTGGCACGCAGGAAACGCACATGGGCGGTCAGCATCGGCTCGAACTCGCTGCGGATGGTGTCGCTGTCGTACTCGAAGTAGATCGTGCGGGTCTCCGGAATGCGATCCTCGGCAGCGGCCATCTGACCGGCGCGCTGGCCGCTGACGCCACGGCCATCGGTGCCGCCCGTGGAGACGCCGCCGCGATCAGTTCCAGTGCCGGTGCCGGCACCTCGCGACAGGTCGCCATCCTGGCCACCTCCCGTGCTGGAACAGCCGGCCACGAAGGCCAGGGAAAGGGCAATGACCAGGGTTCTGGCAAGGGGCTTGAGCTGCATCGTGAGACTCCTTGAGGAATACATCAGTTAAGAAACGGTGACCACGCAGGCTCGCGGACATCACCCTGCGCTGCCGGCAGCCGGAAGGAGGCACGGCCATCGGCGGAAACCCCACCCAGCACGCCGTTGCCGCCCTGCTGGGTGGCGAAGATTACCATGGTGCCATTGGGCGCGACACTGGGGGATTCGGCATGCCCCGTATCGCTTAGCGTCACCAGGCGGCCACTTTCCAGGTCCTGGCGAGCCACCTGATAGCCGTTGCCGCCGCGGTGAATCAGGAAGATGGCCTCGCCGTCCGGCGCGAAGCGTGCTCGGGCATTGTAGTTGCCGGTGAAGGTGAGGCGTTCCTGCTCGCCGCTGCGCAGGTCATGGCGATAGATCTGTGGGCCACCGCTGCGATCCGAGGTGAACAGCAGGCTGCGACCCTCCGGCGACCAGGCCGGTTCGGTATCGATGCTGGAGTTGTTGGTGATGCGGCGGATGTCCCGCGAGCCGATGTCCATCACATAGATCTCTGGCTGGCCATCCTTGGACAGCGCCATTGCCAGGCGGCGGCCATCCGGTGACCAGGTCGGGGCGCTGTTCAGTCCCTCGAAGGAGGTGGCGCGCACACGCCGACCGGAGGCAATCTCCTGGATATAGATCGCCGGGCGCTCGGTCTCGAAGGAGACATAGGCCAGCTTGTCGCCATCCGGCGACCAGGCCGGCGACATGATCGGCTCGTCGGACGAGAGGATCTGCTGGCTGTTGCGGCCGTCGGCATCGGCGACGTGGAGCGCATACTGGGTGTTGTTACCCACACCGCTGGACGTCACGTAGGCGATTCGGGTCGAGAAGGCCCCGCGAATGTCGGTGATCTCCTCGAAGACCTGGTCGCTGATGTAGTGCGCGGCGTCACGCAGGCCCTGACGACCGGCGGTCACTGTCTCGCCGAGCAGGCGACGCTCACCGCTGATATCCATCAGCTCGTAACGGATGCGATACCCCTCGCCCTCGCGGCTGACCCGCCCCGCCACCAGGTAGCGCACGTCGAGGGCACGCCAGTCACCGTAGCGGACGTCATCGCTGGAGGTGGGACGCTCGAACATGGCGCTCCGCTCCAGCGGTTCAAAGTAGCCGCTGCGTTCCAGATCATCGGAGACAATCCGGGCAATGTCCTGTGGCAGCTCATCGCCGTCGGCGAAAGGCACGATCGCGATGGGCGTGGCACGATCGCTGCCACGGGTGATCTCGATGGTCAGGTCGGCGGCCTGCACCATGCTGGTCACGAGCATCAGTATTGCGGCCAGCCAGGTGGTCTTGAGTAGGTTCATCAGCGGATATCCCCCGGTCGGAATCGCAGGTTGAATTGACGGTAGTCGCGCTGGACCGACGCTGGCAACTGGCGCAGTTCGGCGAAGGGCGCGGCAGCCTCCACGGCCTGGACCGCCGAGCGGTCGAAGGCACTGTTGCCACTGCTCTGATCAATGGTAGCCGCGAACAGCTCCCCCGAGGGCCCCAAGCGTACCGAGATCATGGCGCTGGCCCCGTCGGGCACGTTGGGCGGAATCACCCAGGCCTGCTCCACCGCCCGGCGCACCAGGCTGATGAAGCTGTTGGCCGCCTCGCTGGCCTGTCGGGCGTTGGCGGCACGTTCTTCGGCCCCCTCGATCAGCCGCTGCATCTCGGCCTCGGCCTCCTCTCTTGCGCGTCGGGCTTCTGCCTCGGCCTGACGCTGGCGTTCGGCTTCTGCTTCGGCCTGACGCTGACGCTCGGCTTCCGCCTCGGCCTGACGCTGACGTTCGGCTTCCGCTTCGGCCTGGCGTTGGCGTTCGGCTTCTGCTTCGGCCTGACGTTGGCGTTCGGCTTCTGCTTCGGCCTGGCGACGACGTTCGGCCTCTGCTTCGGCCTGGCGTTGGCGTTCGGCTTCTGCTTCGGCCTGGCGACGACGCTCAGCCTCTGCTTCGGCCTGGCGTTGGCGTTCGGCTTCTGCTTCGGCCTGGCGACGGCGTTCGGCCTCTGCGTCGGCCTGCTCGGCGCGCCGGGCGGCCTCCTCCTCGGCGGCGCGGCGGGCCGCCTCGCGGGCCTCGGCGTCTTCCTGGCGCTGGCGTTCTGCCTGCTCGGCCCGGCGGACGGCCTCCTCCGCGGCCTCGCGAGCCGCCTGCTCCTCGGCACGCGCCGCGGCCTCCTCCTCGGCCTGGCGGGCCGCCGCCCGGCCGCGGGCTTCCTCGGCGCGCTGGGCCTGGTCGGTGGTGGTCTCGGTACTGACGAGCGTCGCCTGGACGATGCTGGTGCTCGGCGGTTCGACCTGCCGCTCGGGAAAGCGAATCACGCTGCCCACCAGCACCGCCAGATGCAGGGCAACGGCAAGCACCAGCGGCACGCCATAGCCCACGCGTCGGTCATGTCTGGCCATGTGGGCTCCTCAACGTTCCTCGGGGGGCGGTTCCGAGATCAGCCCGACATTGCTCACTCCCGCGGTCTGCAGGGTGCTCATAAGAGAAACCACCGCGCCATAGCCCACCTCTCGATGCCCCTTTACCAGCACTTGAGTCCCTGGGCGACGCTCCAGCAGGATGATCACACGATCAGCTATCTGCTCGAGCGATATCGGGTCCTGATCTTCGCCGCCGATAGAGAGATAGAAACGTCCCTCTTTATCGACAGTGGCGATGATGGGCTCCTGATTTTCAATGTCCTCGATGGGTTCGGAACTGACCTGCGGCAGGTCAACCTGCACCCCCTGGGTGAGCATGGGCGCAGTAATCATGAAGATCACCAGCAGCACCAACATGACGTCGATGAAGGGCACGACGTTGATCTCGCCCATGGGCTTGCGACGCCCGCCACGATTGAAGGGTCCTAGCATGACGGCCTCTCGCTCAGTCGCTACCGCGGTCGGTACGACCCTGCAGGTTGCGGTGCAGGATGGAGTGGAACTCCTCGGCGAAATCTTCGTACTTGCCCAGCATCCGTCCGGACTCGGCGGATAGTCGGTTGTAGAAGATCACCGCCGGAATCGCCGCGAACAGCCCCATGGCGGTGGCGATCAGCGCTTCAGCGATCCAGGGGGCCACCGTGGCCAGGGTCGCCTGTTGCGCCATGGAAAGCGACTGGAAGGAGCCCATGATGCCCCAGACCGTGCCGAACAGCCCGATGTAGGGGCTCGCCGAGGCGACGGTGGCCAGAAACACCAGGTGCAGGTTGAGACGGTCCTCCTCGCGGGACCAGGCCACGCGCATGCTGCGCTGAACGCCCTCGAGAATGGCCTGGGGGCTGCGGGTCTTGGCCAGCAGGCGGTTGAACTCGCGAAACCCGGCACGGAAGACGTGCTCGGCCCCCTGGGTCTCCTGCTCCGGGGGTGTTTCCCGATAGAGCTCATTGAGGTCGACGCCGGACCAGAAGCGGTCCTCGAAAGCGCGATGCGCCTTGCGCGCCCGGCGCATCACGAAGGTGCGTTGGAAGATCACCACCCAGGAGAGCAGGGAGCCGATCACCAGGATCAGCATCACCATCTGCACCACGCCGCTGGCGTTCATGATCAGGTGGGGTATGGACAGGGTGTCGTTCACGGGCATCCTCGTCGGTCTTGGTCAGTCGTCACGGGAGTGGAAGATTGCCTAGTCGGGGGCCCGCTCATGGGGCGCCAGGTCGAAGTGTTGCCAGGCCTGTCGGGTCACTATCCGGCCACGTGCAGTGCGCATCATCAGACCCTGCTGGATCAGGTAGGGTTCGATGACGTCCTCGATGGTGTCACGCTCCTCGCTGATCGCCGCGGCCAGCGAGTCGATGCCCACCGGGCCGCCGTCGAACTTCTCGATCATCGCCAGCAGCAGGCGCCGGTCCATGTGATCAAGACCGTGATGGTCAACGTGGAGCATGTTCAGGGCCAGGTCGGCGATTTCGGCATCCACACGACCCTGGGCGCGTACCTCGGCGAAGTCGCGGACCCGCCGCAGCAGCCGGTTGGCGATACGCGGCGTACCGCGGGAACGGCGCGCCACTTCCCGGGCGCCGTCCCGGTCGCTCTCGACGCCCAGCAGCCGGGCCGAACGGACGACGATCTCGGTGAGCTCGTCGATGCTGTAGAACTCCAGACGCTGGACGATCCCGAAGCGGTCGCGCAGCGGCGAGGTCAAAAGACCCGCCCGGGTGGTGGCGCCGACCAGCGTGAACGGGGGAAGGTCGAGCTTGATCGAGCGTGCCGCCGGCCCTTCGCCGATCACGATGTCGAGCTGGAAATCCTCCATGGCGGGATAGAGGATCTCTTCCACCACCGGCGACAGGCGGTGAATCTCGTCGATGAACAGCACGTCGCCGGGTTGCAGGTTGGTGAGCATGGCGGCGAGATCGCCGGCCCGCTCGAGCACCGGCCCCGAGGTCGACTTGAGTCCCACGCCCATCTCGGTGGCGACGATATTGGCAAGCGTGGTCTTGCCAAGCCCCGGCGGGCCGAACACCAGGGTATGGTCGAGGCTCTCATCGCGGCCGCGGGCGGCGCTGATGAAGATGTCGAGCTGCTCGCGAACCCGCGGCTGACCGATGTAATCGACAAGCCGTTTGGGCCGGATGGCATGGTCGGCGCCGCCCTCCCCGTCGCGGGGGTCGGCGGCGATCAGGCGATCAGTCTCGAGCATGGCGGTCATCCGGCATCGGAGAACGGCAGAGAGAGGTCATGGCGTCACCCCGCCAGGCGGCGCGTCAGCGCCGCCTTGATCATCGCCTCGGTGGACCCGGCCTCCTCGAGGCCGACCAGCATACGAGCCGCCTCGGCGGGCTTGTAGCCCAGGCTAACGAGCGCTGCCTCGGCATCGGCGACGGGGTCCGTGGCGCTGGACGAGGCGCCGCCCGCGAGATCCTGCGCACCGACCGCCAGTTCGCCCGGCTGCTCCCAGTGAGGAAAGCGGTCGCGCATCTCGATGATCAGCCGCTCGGCCGTCTTCTTGCCCACCCCCGGAAGCCGCGTCAGTGCCTTGACATCGTCGTCCATCACGCAGCGCACGAAGGCCTCCTCATCCATGCCGGAGAGAATCCCCAGGGCCAGCTTGGGGCCGATGCCATTGACCTTGATCAGCGCCCGAAAGAGCGAACGCTCCTGCTCTCGGGCAAAGCCGTAAAGCAGGTGGGCATCATCACGGATGGTCAGGTGGGTGAAGAGCGATACCGGCTCACCGCTGCCGGGCATGGCCACCAGGGTGGTCATGGAGGCTTCCAGCTCGTAGCCGACACCGGCCACGTCCACCACCATCCAGGGGGGGCGCTTCTCGAGCAGCGTGCCGGTCAGGCGTCCTATCATGGAAATTCACTGTCCCTTGGGTTGGAGTCCATTACGGCCCGCAGGACCGTTATCAGGCCACTATACTGCTCGCCCGTGCCGCATGCCAGCCCGCGAGAACAGCGTTCGACAATGTCGCCACCGTCGCTATTCGGCAACGGGATCACGGTCGGAAATCGCGCCACGAGGTTCCCTTGCGACGGCTGCGATGCCCGCCATAGCTGCCCTCGCGCAACAGCCCCAGGCGCGCATGAGCATGGGTCAGTGCGATGGCCAGCGCGTCGGCGGCGTCCGCCTGGGGGATGGCCGAAAGACCGAGGATCGCCGTGACCATATGCTGCACCTGGGCCTTGTCGGCGCTGCCGCTGCCGGCCACCGCCTGCTTGATCTGGCGAGGGCCGTACTCGCTGACCGGCAGGCCATGGTTGGCGGCACACACGATCGCCGTCCCGCGCGCCTGGCCAAGCTTGAGGGCGGAGTCGGCATTCTTCGACATGAACACCTGCTCGATGGCGAATTCGCCGGGGGCGTGAACCGCAATCAGTTCGCTGACCCCGGCATAGACCTGGGCCAGCCGCTGGGCCAGCTCATCGGCCTGGATACGGATACAGCCGCTGGCCACGTAGCGCGGCGTAAGCGCGGTGACGTCGAGCACGCCGTAGCCGGTGATACGCGAGCCGGGGTCGATGCCGAGAATCAGCATCGCCGCGGGTCACTCGAGCTGGTCGAGGACATCGTCGGCGAACTCCGCATTGGTGGTGACGTTCTGGACATCGTCCAGGTCCTCGAGCATGTCGAGCAGCCTGAGAATCCGCTGGGCGAGTTCCGGCTCGGCGATCGGCGTGGTGGATGCCGGATAGAGCCCCACGTCGCTATACTCGGGCTCGATGCCTGCCGCCGCCAGCGCATCCTTCACTCGGCCGTAGGCGTCGGGCGTGGTGACCACCTCGAGGCGGCCATCGTCACGCACCTCGATCTCCTCGGGTTCCGCCTCCAGGGTGGCCTCGATGGCGGTCTCTTCGCTCACGCCCTCGGGCAGCAGCAGGCGGCCCTGGCGGTGGAACATGAAGGCCACCGAGCCGGTCGTGCCGAGGTTGCCGCCATGCTTGTTGAACGCATGTCGCACCTCGGAGACCGTTCGATTGCGGTTATCGGTCAAACACTCGACCATTATCGCCACGCCCTCGGGCCCATAGCCCTCGTAAACGCACTCCTCCATGGCATCGCCGTCGGCGTTGCCGGCGCCCCGATCCACCGCCCGCTGGATGGTGTCCTTGGTCATGTTGTTTGCCAGGGCCTTGTCGATGGCGGTGCGCAGCCGAGGATTGTCGGCCGGCTCGCCGCCACCCTGGCGGGCGGCCACGCTCAGTTCGCGGATCAGCTTGTTGAAGATCTTGCCTCGCCGGGCGTCCTGGGCCGCCTTGCGGTGCTTGATATTGGCCCACTTGCTATGGCCTGCCATTCACCTCTCCTTGCCTTGAACATGACACCGGCGCCCTGGGGCGCCGGTGGGATGACATCGGGTCGGGGTCGCCGTCACTCGCCGGCGGTTTCCGCCTTGGCCTTCTGCCGCAGGCGAATGTTGAGCTCCTTGAGCTGTTCGGCATCGACCTCGCTGGGCGCATCGGTCATCAGGCAAGCCGCGCTCTGGGTCTTCGGGAAGGCGATCACCTCGCGGATGCTGCGCGCGCCGGTCATCAGCATCACCAGGCGGTCGAGGCCGAAGGCCAGGCCGCCATGGGGCGGAGCACCATACTGCAGGGCGTCGAGCAGGAAGCCGAACTTTTCCCGCGCTTCCTGCTCGCCGATGCCGAGAAGTTCCAGCACCGCACTCTGCATGCCGCGGTCGTGAATACGAATCGAACCACCACCCAGCTCGGTGCCGTTGAGCACCATGTCGTAGGCCCGGGACAGCGCCGCCACCGGATTGGCCTTGAGGGTTTCCACGTCGCAGGCGGGCGCGGTGAAGGGGTGGTGCAGGGCCTGCATGCGGGCGCTGCCGTCATCCTCGAACATCGGGAAGTCGACCACCCACAGCGGGGCCCAGTCGCGCGTGTACAGGTTGAGATCCTCGCCGAGCTTGACGCGCAAGGCACCGAGCGCCTCGTTGACGATGCGCGCATTGTCGGCCCCGAAGAACACCAGGTCGCCATCCTCGGCACCGATGCGGTCAAGCAGCTCCTCGACCACGTTCTCCATGAACTTGACGATCGGCGACTGCAGGCCCTCGAGCCCCTTGCTGCGATCGTTGACCTTAATCCAGGCCAGGCCCTTGGCGCCATAGATGCCGACGAAGCGGGTGTATTCATCGATCTCCTTGCGCGACAGGCCGGCCCCGTTGGGGACCTTGAGCGCGGCCACACGGCCATCCTCGGCATTGGCGGGGCCGGAGAACACCTTGAAGTCGACCTGCTTCATCAGGTCGTCGACATCGGTCAGCATCAGCGGAATGCGCAGGTCCGGCTTGTCGGAGCCGTAGCGGGTCATCGCCTCGTCCCAGCTCATGCGCGGGAAGACCGGCAGCTCGACGTCGAGCACGTCCTGGAACAGCTGGCGCACCATCGACTCGGTGATCGCCATGATGTCGTCCTCGTTGACGAAGGACGCCTCGAGGTCGATCTGGGTGAATTCCGGCTGTCGATCGGCGCGCAGGTCCTCGTCGCGGAAGCACTTGGCGATCTGGTAGTAGCGATCGAAACCGGACACCATCAACAGCTGCTTGAACAGCTGCGGCGACTGCGGCAGGGCAAAGAAACTGCCCGGGTGAGTGCGGCTGGGGACGAGATAGTCACGCGCCCCTTCGGGCGTGGCGCGGGTGAGAACCGGGGTCTCGATATCCAGGAAGCCCTGCCCCTCGAGAAACGCCCGTACGCTATGCGTGATGCGCGAACGCAGGCGCAGCTTGTCGACCATCTCGGGACGGCGCAGGTCGATATAGCGGTGCTTGAGGCGAACCTCCTCGCCCACCTTGCCATGCTCATCGAGCTGGAAGGGTGGCGTGACGGCGCTGTTCAGCACCTCGACCTCGCTGGCCAGCACCTCGATCAGCCCGGTAGGCATCTTGGCATTCTGCGTGCCTTCTGGACGCAGCCGGACGCGGCCGACGATGCGCAGCACGTACTCGTTACGGGCACTGTCCGCGTTGGCAAAGGCCTCGGCGGTATCGGGATCGACCACGACCTGGGCGATGCCATCGCGATCGCGCATGTCGAGGAAGATCACGCCCCCGTGGTCCCGGCGGCGGTGGACCCAGCCACAGAGGGTGACCGTCTGATCCACCTGGCTCTCGTTCAGCTGGCCGCAATAATGGCTGCGCATGTCAAATCCTGTTCCGTTACATGAAATGGTGAAAGGCAACGTCGAGCGGCTCAGGCCGCCGCCCCGTCCTTGCTCGGCGTCTTGTCGGGCTTGCCGCCCTCGCCGCCGGCCAGGTTCTTCTTGCCGCCGGTCTTGAAATCCGTCTCGTACCAGCCGCCGCCGGCCAGTCGGAAGCCGGCCGCGGAGACCAGGCGCTTGAGCGCTGCCGCCTCGCAGGTCGGGCAGTCTTTGAGCGGCTCTGCACTGATCTTCTGAAGCTTTTCCAGGCGATGGCCGCAGGCCTTGCACTCATATTCGTAGATGGGCATGGTTTGATCACTCCCGATGTAATGACATTCCCATGGGTCAAGCACAGGCGGTAGCCACCGCTTCGCGCTTCCGTGGTGCGATATAGGGCCGGGCTGCGGATAATCCAAGCCTGCCTTGAAAGCCGGTGATTATAGCCTGTCGCGCCGGGCAAGGCCCACCCCTGCAGCGGCCTGTTGCCTGGCCCGCCTGCGTCAAAAAGGAAAAAGCGCATGAAAGCCGTCATTCTCGATGCCGCCAGCCTGGGGCCCGACGTCGACCTGGACCCGATCCGCCAGCACCTCGACACCCTCGATGTGCATGACCATACTCCCCGCGATCGGGCCGCCGAACGCCTTGCCGGTGCCGAGGTGGCCATCGTCAACAAGGTGGTGCTCGATGCCCACACCCTGGAGGCACTGCCCGCACTGAAACTGATCTGCGTGCTGGCGACCGGTACCAACAACATCGACATGAGCGCGGCCGATCGCCTGGGCATCAGCGTGAAGAACGTCACGGCCTACGGCACGGCCAGCGTGGCCCAGCACACCCTGATGCTGATACTCGCCCTGGCCACCCGCTTGCCCCTCTATCAGCGCGACGTGGCGCGTGGACGCTGGAAGGAAAGTCCCTTCTTCTGTCTGATGGACCATACGACGCTGCAGCTCGAGGGCAAGCGGCTGGTCATCGTCGGTCAGGGCGAGCTGGGCTCGAAGGTGGCGCGTCTGGCCCAGGCCTTCGGCATGCACGTTGACTTCGCCGCACGCCCCGGCAACGAGGCCCATGACAGTCGTCCCGGCCTTCGCGACCTGGCG
Organism: Halomonas fontilapidosi; assembly: GCF_014192285.1. GTDB lineage: Bacteria > Pseudomonadota > Gammaproteobacteria > Pseudomonadales > Halomonadaceae > Halomonas > Halomonas fontilapidosi. Next base: position 170,831 of record NZ_JACHXQ010000001.1, read on the forward strand.
CCTGAGGCGGACGTGATCAGCCTGCACTGCCCGCTCACCGAGGCCACTCGCCATCTGGTCGACGCTGCCCTGCTGGCCAGCCTCAAGCCCGACGCCCTGCTGGTCAACTGCGCCCGGGGCGGGATCATCGACGAGCAGGCGGCGCTCGACGCCCTGCGTAAGGGACGCCTGGGTGGGCTCGGCGTCGACGTGCTGCCGGTGGAGCCACCCCGCGATGGACACCCGCTGCTCGACGCCCTGGATGAGTCGCTCAACCTGGTCGTGACGCCCCACAACGCCTGGATCACGCCCGAGGCCCGCCAGCGCATCGTGGCCCTTACCGCCGATAACCTGCGCGGCTGGCAGGAAGGCTAAGCGCGGAGGCTCGCATGCTGCACAACTTCGGATCCATCAACCTCGATCATTTCTATCGCGTTCCCCACCTGGTGCGTCCCGGCGAGACCCTGGCCAGCCACGACTACCGGGTCGGCCTGGGCGGCAAGGGGGCCAATCAGTCGCTTGCCATGGCGCGCGCCGGCGGCCGGGTGCGTCACTGGGGCCGTCTTTGCCAGCGGGACGCCTGGGCCCGCGAGCTGCTCGGCCATGCCGGGGTGGAGGTGGAGGCCATCAGCCTGGTCGATGAGCCCAGCGGTCACGCCATCATCCAGGTCGACGACCGGGGCGAGAACGCCATCCTGCTCTTTCCGGGCGCCAACCACGGCACCACGCAGCAGGCTCTGGACGCCTATTTTGCCTCGGCCTCAGCCGGCGACTGGCTGCTGATCCAGAACGAGTGTGACGCTCTGCCGCAGGTCATGGCGCGTGCCGCCGACGCCGGTCTGAACATCGCCTTCAACCCGGCCCCCATGAGCGATGCGGTGCAGGAACTGCCCCTGGAGCACTGCCGGCTGCTGTTCGTCAATCGCGGCGAGGCCGCCTGGCTGGCTGGCCTGGAGGAGGACTCACGGCCCGAGTCGCTGCTCGACGGCCTTGCCCGCCGCCTGCCCGGCTGCGAGGTCGTGCTGACCCTGGGCGGCGACGGTGCCTGGTATCAGTCCGGCGCCGAACGCCATTTCCAGCCTGCCTTGCCGGTCACGCCGAGGGACACCACCGCCGCCGGCGACACCTTCATCGGCTACTACCTGGCCGCCCTGCAGCACGGGCAGCCGGTGCGAGACTGCCTGAGGCGCGCCGCCACCGCGGCCGCCCTGGGCGTGCAGATCGCCGGCGCGGCCGACAGCATTCCCGAGGCGGCGGCCGTCGAGCGCGCCCTGCGCAACGGCATTTCCACTCTCCATCCCCACGACGAGGAGGCACCGTGAGCCATCCGATCATTTTCGATACCGATCCGGGCGTCGACGATGCCCAGGCCATCGCCATTGCCCTGCGCCACCCCGAGCTCGATCTGCTGGGTCTGACGACCACCTACGGCAATGTGGACGTCGAGACCGCCACCCATAACGCCCTGCTGCTCTCGGAGCTCGCCGGGAAAGACATCCCCGTCGCCCAGGGCGCCGCGGCACCCATGGTCAAGACGCGTCATCCGCCACCCGCCCACATCCATGGCGCCAACGGCCTGGGGGATATCGACCTGCCCCCGGTCGCGGGAAAGGCCGACCCCCGCAGTGCAGCGCAATTCATCGTCGACACGCTGAGCGCTCGTCCCGGCGAGGTTACTCTGGTCGCGGTGGGACCGGTGGGCAACCTGGCCGCCGCCCTGCAGCTCGACCCGACCATCACCGAGAAGGTCAAACGGGTGGTCATCATGGGCGGCTCGATCCGCGAGGGCGGTAACGTCACCCCGGTGGCCGAGGCCAACATGTTCAACGACCCGGACGCCGCGTCCCGGGTGCTTACCGCCGGTTGGCCATTGACCCTGGTGGGTCTCGACGTCACCCATCGGTGCGTGCTTACCGGCGAGCACATGACACGCATCGAGGCCGGCCAGGGCGAGCTAGGCAAGATACTGGCGGGGAGCTATGGCTTCTATCGGGACTTCTACCGGGAATTTCTGGGCATCGATGGCTGCTGTCCTCACGACAGCTGTGCGCTGGCCTGGCTGCTGCGTCCAGAGCTCTTTACCACCGCCCACGGCCACCTGACCGTGGCGACGTCCGGCGATGCTGAAGGCCAGACGATCTTCGCCCCCCAGGGGCGCGGCTTCATCGAGACGCGCTGGTCACGCACCCCGCTGGTGGAGGTCTGCCTCGGCGTCGACGGCCAGGCCGTCAGCGACTGGATTGCCGACACCCTGGACTGAGCACGACACGCCCGGTACGGCCCAGGCCTTGGGTCGTACCGATTCCGCCCCGGCACTAGCCGACGTGGAACTCGTCCGGTTCATGGGCCTCGATCACCTCGAATTCCACATGGGTGACCCGGGCCCCGTCGGGTCCCTTCCACAGCCATTCAGCGAGTTGCTTGACCGCCTCGCGCTCACCGCACATCAGCACCTCGACGCGCCCGTCCGGCAGGTTGACCGCATGCCCGGTGATACCGGCCTTGAGGGCCTGCTCCTGCGTCGCCCGGCGAAACCAGACACCCTGTACCTTGCCTGTAACCAGCGCTCTCGCGCAGCACTTGTCCATGGCTATCTCCTTTCGTCGTTGCGATCGATTCCGTGATCCTTTCTACCAGCCAGGCCGGCGGCTCGACCAGTCCTCGGGCCTTCCCGTCGCAGCGGCGATGTCCTAGTCTTGTCACTATCCTCCGACCCCACACGGCCACAAGCCCTCCGCGGCCGAGGATCGCCCTATCCGGGCCGACACAAGCACAATGATCATCCTCACGAGGGAGTTTCACCATGCCGGTCTTTGACCACCCCGAGTTCGACCACCACCAGCAGATCGTCTATGGCAGCGATGACGCCAGCGGCCTGCGCGCCATTATCGCCATTCACGACACTCACCTGGGCCCGGCCCTGGGCGGCCTGCGTATCTTCCCCTATGCCAGCGAGGAGGAAGCGCTGACCGATGTGCTGCGCCTCTCCCGCGGCATGACCTACAAGTCGGCGCTTGCCGACCTGCCGCTGGGCGGCGGCAAGGCGGTGATCATCGCCGATCCCCGCCGCGACAAGACACCCGAGCTGCTTCGCGCCATGGGCCGACTGGTCGACGGCCTGGGCGGCGCCTACATCACCGCCGAGGATTCGGGCAGCAGCGAAGCCGACATGCGGCTCATCGCCGAGGCGACCGAGCATGTCGGTGGCCTGCCGCGTCATGGCGCAGCCTCGGGCGACCCCTCGCCGTTTACCGCCTGGGGGGTGTTCAGCGCCCTGAAGAGCGCCGTCCGCCACGGCCTGGGGCGCGATGACCTCACAGGCGTCGGGGTAGCGGTACAAGGGGTCGGCAACGTCGGCGCCCATCTGGCGCGATATCTCCATGCGGCCGGCGCCCGACTGGTGCTGACCGACGTCGATGCCACTGCCTTGGCTCAGCTTGCCGATGAACTCGGAGCCGAGACGCTGACACCGGCGGCGATCGCCGATGCCGAGGTCGATGTCTTCGCCCCCTGCGCCATGGGGGCCGCCCTCTCCGAGGCCGTGGTCGACCGCCTCAAGGCCAAGGTGGTCTGCGGCGCCGCCAACAATCAACTGGCCTCCCCGGCGATCGCCGAGCGCCTGATGGCGCGCGGCATCCTCTACACACCGGACTATGTCGCCAACGCGGGCGGCGTGATCGAGATCGCCTGGCAGCGTCGCGATGACTATCGCCGCGAGGCCGTGATGGAACATATTGAGGGGATCGGCGCCACCATGGACGAGATCTTCTCGCGCGCCGGCCGTGAGGGCACAAGTCCCGCCACGGTGGCCGACCAACTGGCCCGGGAACGTTTCCGCCCTGCCGGTTGAGCCCCTTTCGCGGCGTCACTCCCCGTCGAAGGCCGGCCCTCGCCGGCCTTCGGCGCATCCTGCGCTCAGGACCTCGCTCACTCCTCCAGGAGTTCGTGGCGCACCAATACCGCGGAGTTGCGTGGCGTCACCGACTTGCCGGCGGCCAGCAGGTGGCATTTGGTAAAGGCGGCGCCGAACAGCAGGATAAGCGAGCTGTAGTAGACCCACAGCAGAATCATCACCACCGATCCCGCCGCACCGTAGGTGGAGGCGGTGGCCGTGTAGGCCAGATAGGTGGAAATGCCCGAACGGCCAACGGCGAACAGCACGGCGGTGACCAAGGCGCCAACCATAACGTCCTGCCAGCGCAGCACCACATCCGGCAGTACCTTGAAGATGGTGGCAAAGAGCGCGGCGATGAGGGCCAACGAGACCAGGAACTCGGCCCCGGTGGTCAGCAGCCCGACATAGGGCAGCAGGTCGTCGGCCGCCTGCAGCATGGCCCGAATCGCCACCCCAAGCACCAGAGATACCAGCAGGATGAAGCCGATGGCGAGCACCACGGTCAATGACAGCAGGCGGCTCTTGAGGAAGGTGAGAGCACTATTGCTGCTGGGTTTGGCCGTTACGCCCCAGAGCGTATTCAGCGAGAACTGCATCTGTGCGAAGACGGTAGTGGCACCGATCACCAGCGCGCCCACCCCGAGCAGGGTCGGCAGCAGGCCGGACTCCTGGATGCGCGACTGGGCGACGGCCTGCTCGATGGCGGCAGCAGCGTCGTGGCCCATGGTGCCCTGCAACTGGGCAACGATCTGGCCCTGGGCGGCGTCTTCACCGAGTACCACGCCGATCACGGTGACGGCGATGATCATGGTGGGCGCCAGGGAGAACAGGGTATAGAAAGCCAAGGAGCCGGCATAACTGAAGGCGTTGCGCTCCAGCCAGAGCTTCATTGCATCCCGGACGACGCGCCACCAGAACCGTACCGCGTCGCTGAGGGTCGTCATGGTCGATTTGATCATTGCGCTTTCCGCATCCCTGCCGTTTCGTTCAGCATACCCGAATGCAGCAGACCCCACGAGGTCAGCCCGAATTGCAGCAGTTCGCGGGCCTGACCATAATGGGCCCGCCCTTCACTGCCCCTCTTTGCCTGGAGCCCCCATGACCGCATTCCCGGACGGCGACACCCCTGCCGAGTTCGATTGTCTGGTGTTCATCGGCCGCTTCCAGCCCCCTCACCTGGGTCACCTGGCCGTGATACGCGAGGCCTTGCGCCACGCGGGACAGGTCATCGTGCTGGTGGGCTCCGCCTGGCAAGCCCGCTCGCTGCGCAATCCCTGGCGTTACGAGGAGCGCCTGCGCATGCTGCGCAGCGCCTTCGAGGAGGAAGAGAATGCCCGCCTTAAGGTCGTGCCGCTGCTCGATGCCTTGTACAACAACGACGTCTGGGTGCGTGACGTACAGCGCAAGGTGCGTGACATCGCCAGCCCCGCGCACGCTCGGTTGCCGCGCATCGGCCTGATCGGCGCCAGTCGCGGCCAGTCCAGCTACTACCTCGCCCTCTTCCCGCAGTGGGAGTCGGTCAGCGTGCCCCTGGTGGAAGGCATTTCGGCCAGCCGCATCCGCGAACGGCTGTTCCGCTCCGCCGCCTCGGCTGAGGACTACCTGAGCACCCACGCGGCCCATGACCTGCCGCCGGGAGTGGTGGCGCGCATTCGCGACTTCCTGGAGGAGGCCCCCTATGACCAGCTGGTCGAGGAGCAGCAGCTGCTGGATCAGTACCGTCAGGCCTGGTCCCAGGCCCCCTATCCGCCGATCTTCGTCACCGTGAATGCGGTGGTGGTGCAATCCGGCCACGTGCTGCTGGTCCGGCGCACGGCCGCCCCCGGCAAGGGGCTCTACGCCCTGCCGGGCGGCTTCATCAGCCCCCATGAACGACTGATGGACGCCTGCCTGAGAGAGCTTCGCGAGCGGGTTCGACTCAAGGTACCCGAGGCCGTCCTCAAGGGCTCGCTGCGCGGCCAGCGATTATTCGACGAACCCCATCGCAGCTGGCGGGGGCGCACCCTGGCCGAGGCGTTCTACTTTGCCCTGCGTCCCGAACAGCAGCTGCCCCAACTCAAGCCGGTGCGCGGCGGAGACCATGCGCGCTGGGTCCCCCTGGCCGACCTCGACCCCGAAGGCCTGTTCGAGGACCACTTCTTCATCATCCAGGACTTCCTGGGACTGCCTGCCGACTTCGACCGCGCCTGATGTGCCATGGCCACGCGCAAGAAGACGGCGCCATCAGGCCTGGAGGAAATCGCGGGGCAACTTCATCATCTGCCGCCACAGCTTCTCGACGCCCGGCTTGTGCACCAGCGAACAGCGATAGAGGCGGATCTCCAGCGGCACGTCCCACTGCTCGCCACCGGCGCGCACCAGCCGCCCCTCCTTGAGTTCCTGGCGGATGCAGAAGTCGGGGATCCAGGCCATGCCCATGCCCTGCATCACCATGCCTTTGAGCCCCTCGGCCATGGCCGTCTCATAGACGGTTCTCAGGCGCATGCGCAAGGGGTCGTTCTTGAGCAGCATGCGCACGCTGCGCCCCAGGAAGGCGCCCTGGGTGTAGGCCAGGTAGGGGATCGATGCCTGGCTGTCGAGCGGGAAGCGTGGCTCTCCCTGGGCATCGGGCAGACAGACCGGCAGCATATTGACCTGGCCGATGGAGAAGGAGGGAAAGACCTCGGCATCGAGCTGCATGCTGGCGTAGGGGTCGTAGTAGGCCAGCATCAGGTCGCAGTTGCCCTCGCGCAGCACGTGGATCGCGTCGCCCACGTTCATGGCCACCAGCCGGGTCGGCAGTTCGCCCAGGCCCTGCTGCAGCCGGGAAATCCACTGGGGGTAAAAACTCAGTGCCAGGGAGTGGGCGGCGACAATATCCAGCGCCTCATTGGCCATGGCCAGGCCGCGCAGGTGGCCGAGACTCTCGTTGAGCTGCTCGACGATATTGCGGGCGGTGACCAGAAACAGCTGCCCTTCGGGCGTCAGGTCCACCGGCGTGGTCGAGCGGTCGACCAGGGTCACGCCGACCGCCTGCTCCAGGGAGCGGATGCGCCGACTGAAGGCGGGCTGCGTCACATGCCGCTGACGGGCCGAGGCGGAAAAGCTGCGCGTACTGGCCAGCGTGACGAAGTCTTCCAGCCACTTGGTCTCGAGGTTCACGGGACTCCCCAGGATATCTGCATACAAGACTCCCCGACGGGGGGTCTTCGAAACCCGCTAATGTACCCCAGCGCAGGGCGCGACCCAAGCCGCCTTACTGGATCGGCGAGAGCAGATAGGCCGCCCGAGAGAGCAGCTTGCGCCACAGCGGGCGACGCGTCAGCGCCTCCAGGTCTTCACGACGGCACTGGCTAAAGTCATTCTCGAGCATCAGGCGCACTTCGGCGGCGAACTGCCGGTCAGGCACCACAGCGGTGATCTCGAAGTTGAGGCGAAAGGAGCGGTTGTCCAGGTTGATCGTGCCGACACTGGCGGCGACATCGTCGATCAGCATCACCTTCTGGTGCAGGAACCCCGGCTGGTAACGATAGACCCGAACCCCGGCCCGCAGCATGTCGGGCAGAAAGGAGAAGGCCGAGAGGAAGACCAGCAGGTGATCGGGGCGTTCGGGCATCATGATGCGCACGTCCACGCCGCGCATCGCCGCCAGGCGCAGGGCGTCCTGAACGCCCTGGTCGGGCACGAAGTAGGGGCTGGTGACCCAGAAGCGTTCATGGGCACTGTGGATCGCATGTTGCACCAGCAGACTCGCCGTCTCCTGCGGATCCGCTGGTCCGGAGGGCACGATCACCACGTGCTGGTTGGCCTCTTCGCTTGGCCGGGGCGTCCAGGTCAGCGAGATCATCTCCCCGGTCGCCCAGTGCCAATCCTCCCAGAAGGCTTCCTGCAGACCCAGCGCGCTGGGGCCGGTGAGCTTGAGATGGGTGTCACGCCAGTGGCCATGGCGCGGGTGCTGGCCAAGGTATTCGGTGCCGACGTTGAACCCCCCCAACCACCCTACCCGGCCATCGACGACCAGCACCTTGCGGTGGTTGCGGAAGTTGAGCTGAAAACGATGCTTGACCCCCCGCGAGGAGCGAAAAGCGCTGACTTCCACGCCCGTCTCGGCGAGGTCACGCAGGAAGCGGTCGCTCAGTCCTCGACTGCCGATCTCGTCATACAGGAAATAGATACGCACATCGCGCTCGGCGGCTCGCTGCAGACGATGCTTGAGTTCGATGCCCAGGGCATCATCGCGGACGATGAAGAACTGGATGAGCACGTACTCCTCGGCTGCCTCGATGCCGGCGAAGAGACTGTCGAAGGTTGCCTCACCGTCGATCAGCAGATCGGCACGATTACCGCGCGTCAATGGCATCATCGCCAGCTGTTCGACCGCGCGGATATCCGCGTTGCCGACCTCGGGTAGATAGGGGGTGAAGCGGTCTCGGTAGCGTTCGAGGAGGCGACGCAGCACGGTATCGCGCTCGCCGCGAGCCGAGACGTAGCCGTAGAAGCGAGGACGCCCGAAGATCCAGTAGGCCGGGACGGCCACGTAGGGCATGGTGATCAGCGAGATGATCCAGGCAATCGCCCCTTGGGAAGTGCGGCTGGACATCAGGGCCAGCACCGCCGAGATGAAGCCCAGCAGATAGATCAGGAAGATCGCCAGGCCGATCAGCCAGGAGGTCATGGTCGAATCCCTGTTCCGTGGAAGGACGGCGGCACCGTCCAGGAAAGCGGCCCTGCAGCATACCCCTGACGGCGACGACCCCGCCAGATAGCGGGGCCGTCGTCATCCAGGACGATCAGGCGCGCTCGGCGATGATCTCCTTCCACTTGGCGGGACCGGTCTGGTGCACCGAAGTGCCCTGGCTGTCCACGGCCACCGTGACCGGCATATCCTCCACCTCGAACTCGTAGATGGCTTCCATGCCCAGGTCCTCGAAACCCACCACGCGGGCTTTCTTGATCGCCTGGGCGACCAGGTAGGCGGAACCGCCCACGGCCATCAGATAGACCGCCTGGTTGTCGCGGATCGCCTCGATGGCGGCCTCGCCCCGCTCGGCCTTGCCGACCATGCCCAGCAAGCCGGTCTGCTCGAGCATGGTGCGGGTGAACTTGTCCATGCGGGTCGCCGTGGTGGGACCGGCCGGTCCGACGACCTCGTCACGCACCGGATCCACCGGGCCAACGTAGTAGATGAAGCGCCCCTTCATGTCCACCGGCAACGGCTCGCCCTTGGCGATCAAGTCGACCATCCGCTTGTGCGCCGCGTCACGACCGGTCAGCAGCTTGCCGTTGAGCAGCAGGGTGTCACCGGGTTGCCAGGTCCGCACCTCGTCCGGGGTCACGCTGTCGAGGTCGACGCGCTTGACGTTATCGCCGGCCTCGCGGGTGACCTCCGGCCAGTCCTCGAGTTTCGGCGCGGGCAATACTGCGGGACCGGAACCGTCGAGGGTGAAGTGGGCGTGACGGGTGGCAGCACAGTTGGGGATGATGGCCACCGGCTTGTTGGCGGCGTGGGTCGGGAAATCCTTGACCTTGATATCCAGCACCGTGGTCAGGCCGCCCAGCCCCTGGGCGCCGATGCCACTCCGGTTGACCTTGTCGAACAGCTCAAGGCGCAGCTCCTCGGCGCGATTGGCGGGGCCGCGGGCCTGGAGCTCCTGAATATCGATCGGATCGAGCAGCGCCTCCTTGGCGATCTCCATGGCCTTTTCGGCGGTACCGCCGATACCGATGCCAAGCATGCCCGGCGGGCACCAGCCAGCCCCCATCTTGGGTAGCTGCTCCATCACCCAGTCGACCACGCTGTCGGAGGGATTGAGCATGGCGAACTTTGACTTGGCCTCGCTGCCGCCGCCCTTGGCCGCCACATGCACCTCGACGGTGTCGCCGGGCACCAGCTTGTGGTGGATGACCGCCGGGGTGTTGTCGCCGGTGTTCTTGCGCGCGCCGTCCGGGTCGGCCAGCACCGAGGCGCGCAGCACGTTGTCGGGCAGCTGGTAGGCGCGCCGCACGCCCTCGTTGATCATGTCATCGAGGCTCATGTCGGCCTCGAAGCGCACGTTCATGCCAACGTGCACGAAGACGGTGACGATACCGGTGTCCTGGCAGATCGGCCGCTTGCCGAAGGCGCACATCCGTGAATTGATCAGGATCTGGGCGATGGCGTCCTTGGCCGCCGGGTTCTCCTCGCGCTCGTAGGCCGCCGCCATGGCGTCGATAAAATCCTTCGGGTGATAGTAGGAAATGTACTGCAGGGCATCGGCGACGCTCTGGATCAGGTCGTCCTGGCGAATCACGGTCATGGGCAAGGAGCTCCTAGGCGTTGTCGGCATCCCCGTGCCGGTGGCTGTAATGGCGTTTCGGCGGGGCTTGAACGGCGGGCATTATACCCCACCCCTCGGGTTGTCGACATTGATGTGGTCGAAGGTCTCAGATTGTGTAAGTGAATTACAGAATAGATAACGGTATAAACTATCCCCATGATCAACTCGCAGGCTGGCAGCGAGGACAGAAATAGAGCCGCCGGGACGTCACCATCACCCGCTCGATGGCCGTGCCGCAGGCGTGGCAGGGCAGGCCCTCGCGCTCGAATACGGCAAAGCGCCAGCGCCGCCGGCTGGCTCCCCGGGCACGCTCGGCGGCGGCCCAGTCGGTCCGATTGGTCACCCCGGCCTGGTCGTAGGCCTGACGTGTCACGGCCAGGATGCACGCCGCCAGGCGCGTCAGGGCGGTCTCCTCCAGGTCCCCCGGCCGAACCTTGAAGTGCAGCCCAGCGAAGAACAGGATCTCGGCACGCAGGTAGTTGCCGATCCCGGCGAACAGCGACTGGTCGAGCAGCAGGCTGCCCACGCCTCGCCGCCGGACGCTTCGCTGGAGAAGTCGCTCCACGGCCTGCTCCACCGTCACGCCATGGGTCAGCAGGTCGGGACCGAGCCGGGACAGGAAGGGATGCTCATCGAGCCTCTCCCTGGACCACAGCGAGACGTCCGAGGCGCTGTAGAGGCTTGCCGCCCTGCCCTGCGCCACCAGGCGGACACGCAGCGAACGGTGGGTGTCCGGCTCGCGGTCGGCGGCGTGCAGCTTCCAGACGCCGTAGAGCTGGTTATGGGAGTAGAGCACGCGACCGTCGTCGAAGCGGGTCAGCAGCGCCTTGCCCCAGCTGTCCACGGCCGTTACCTCGCGCCCGATCAGCGAAGCGGCCTCGCCGGCCAGGTCGGGAAAGGCGAACCAGGCGTCCTCGAGCCGCCTGCCGGCGATCTGGCGATGCACGCGGTCGGCGGCGCGACGGATCTCGGGGCCTTCGGGCATGGCGGGCGAGCGTCAGGCGGAACCCAGGAGCAACTGGCGCTCCTTGAGATCGTGAAGGCGGTCGCGCAGCCGCGCGGCTTCCTCGAACTCAAGGTTCTGCGCCGCCTCGTGCATCCCGTCCTCGGTTCGCGAGATCTCCTTGAGCAGCTCGCTCGGTGACAGCTCCGCGGGGTCGTAGAGGGCCTCACGTTCGGCCACCTTGCGTTCGCCCTTGCGCCCCTTCTTCTTCCCCGGGGCCTGGGCGGCTTCCATGATGTCGGCCACCGAGCGCGTTACCGTGGTCGGCGTGATGCCGTGGGCCGCGTTGTGGGCGATCTGTTTGTCGCGACGACGCTGGGTCTCGTCCATGGCGCGGCGCATTGAGTCGGTGATCCGGTCGGCATAGAGAATCGCCTTGCCGCGGGCGTTGCGTGCCGCACGCCCCATGGTCTGGATCAGCGAGCGCTCGTTGCGCAGGAAGCCCTCCTTGTCGGCATCGAGGATGGCCACCAGGGAGACCTCGGGGATATCCAGTCCCTCGCGCAGCAGGTTGATCCCCACCAGCACATCGAACTTGCCCAGCCGCAGGTCACGGATGATCTCCACCCGCTCGACGGTATCGATGTCCGAGTGCAGGTAGCGTACCCGCACGTCGTGCTCATCCAGGTACTCGGTGAGGTCCTCGGCCATGCGCTTGGTCAGGGTGGTGACCAGCACCCGCTCGCCCACCTCGCTGCGCAGGCGGATCTCCGAGAGCAGGTCGTCTACCTGGGTGGAGGCCGGGCGCACCTCGATCTCGGGGTCCAGCAGGCCGGTGGGGCGCACCACCTGCTCCACCACCTGGCCGGCGTGCTCGGCCTCGTAGGGCCCGGGCGTGGCCGAGACGAAGATGGTCTGCGGACAGATACGCTCCCACTCCTCAAACGTCATGGGGCGGTTGTCCAGCGCCGAGGGCAGCCGGAAGCCGTACTCCACCAGCGTCTCCTTGCGCGAACGGTCGCCCTTGTACATGCCGCCCACCTGGGGAACGCTGACGTGGCTCTCGTCGATGAACAGCAGGGCGTCACTGGGCAGGTAGTCGAAGAAGGTCGGCGGCGGCTCGCCCGGGTTGCGCCCGGAGAGGTAGCGCGAGTAGTTCTCGATGCCGTTGCAGTAGCCGAGCTCGAGCATCATCTCGATGTCGTAGAGGGTGCGCTGCTCCAGGCGCTGCGCCTCGACCAGCTTGTCATGCTTGCGCAGCCAGTCGAGTCGCTCCACCAGCTCCGCCTTGATCGCATCGATGGCGCCGAGGATGGTCTCCCGCGGCGTGACGTAGTGTGACTTGGGGTAGATGGTCATGCGCGGCACTCGGCCCCGCACTTCGCCGGTGAGCGGGTCGAAGAGGCTGATGGTGTCGATCTCGTCGTCGAAGAGCTCGACGCGTACCGCCTCGTCTTCGGCGTCGGCCGGGAAGATGTCGATGACGTCGCCGCGCACTCGGTAGGTACCGCGCTTGAAGTCCATGTCGTTGCGCGTGTACTGCAACTCCGCCAGGCGGCGCAGCAGCTGGCGCTGGTCGATCAGCTCGCCACGGGTGAAGTGCAGGCGCATCTTCAGGTACTGGTCGGGATCCCCCAGGCCGTAGATGGCCGACACCGAGACCACGATGATGGCGTCGCGGCGCTCCAGCAGCGCCTTGGTGGCCGAGAGCCGCATCTGCTCGATATGGTCGTTGATCGAGGCATCCTTCTCGATGAAGGTGTCCGACGAGGGCACGTAGGCCTCGGGCTGGTAGTAATCGTAGTAAGAGACGAAATACTCCACCGCGTTGTCGGGAAAGAATGCCTTGAACTCGCCATAGAGCTGCGCCGCCAGGGTCTTGTTAGGCGCCATGACGATGGTCGGACGCTGCAGGTTCTCGACCACGTTGGCCATGGTGAAGGTCTTGCCGGAGCCGGTCACGCCGAGCAGCGTCTGGTGCGCCAGTCCCGACTCCAGCCCCTCGACCAGGCCAATGATGGCAGAAGGTTGATCGCCGGCGGGCTGGAACTTGGACTGCAGGCGGAAGGACTTGCTCATGGCGGCTCCAATGACGGGGCGGGCGCCTGCAAGGCGCCCAGGGAGGCGGAGTCGGCCGGGGTCAGGCCTCGGCCGTGCGCTCGACGGTGCGGGTCGTCACCTCCACGGTAGAGGTAGTCATCAGCCGGTGAATCGGGCACTTGTGGCTGATTTCCTCCAGGCGGCTGCGTTGCTCGGGGTCCTCGATGCCGTGGAAGGTCATCGCCACGTCGAGCCGATAGGTGCCGTGACGCTCCTGGCTGTCGTCGCGGTTGACGGTAACGCTGATGCCGGTCAGCGGCCACTTCTTGCGCAGGGCGTACATCTGCGAGGTGATCGCCTTGCAGGCACCCAGCGAGAGATCGAAGTAGTCATGGGGATCCGGCGCAGTGCCCTCGCCGCCGTAGGCTTCGGGCACGTCGACAAACAGGTCGTCGAAGCCGTCCAATTCGACCCGCTGACGATAGATATGGTTGCGTTCACTGACGACCTCAATCGTCTTCTTCATCACGTTACCTCGATACCCAGTTTGAGAGAGTGTACCGCCTGGATCAGCGCGTCACGCCTGGCGCGCCCCTCCACCTCGGCCCCGTGGCGGCCGACCTCGACACTGTCGACGTCGTCCAGCATCATCAGGGCAGTGGTGATGCGGTTGACCTGATCGGCGTTCGCGACGCCCTGAAAGCTCAGAGACTGATGGGCCATGGGTGCTCCTGACGCGGTATGAACGAGCGAGATGGGCCGAGTCTAGCATGCCACTCCCGGCACCGGGCAGCGCTTGCAATATCGCCTCCCCGCCCGCACATCGGTCGCATGAAAATGCCTGACGCCAAACCAAAAGGAGCCCGGACATGAGGGATTGGATCACTGCTACCGGCGGTCGGCAGGAAGCCGGATACCGGGTAACCTTCAACACGCCCGATGCGCCGCGGGTCGCGCTGGACGCCAGCGCGATAACGCCCCTCGCTCACCTGGGGGTACTGGACGTCGAGGGCCCCGATGCTGAGACCTTCCTGCAGGGCCAGACCAGTGCCCAGGTCTCACTGGCCGACGGCGACCTCGCCCCGCTGACCTGCTTCTGCACGCCCAAGGGGCGGATGTTGGCCAATGCCCAGCTGCTGCGCGTCGCCCCGGCACACTACCGTCTGATCATGCATGCCAGCCTGGTGGCCTCGCTGGCCGAGCACCTTAAGAAGTTCGCCCCCTTCTACAAGGTCGAGCTGCGCGAACGCGACGACCTGGCACTATTGGGGTTGATCGGCCACGAAGCCGCGGCGCTGGCCGAGGTGCGCTTCGATGTCGTGCCGCCCCGTCCCTGGCACCAGGCGAGCAACGACACGTATCAGGTGCTCGCTCACCCGGGGCCCCGCCCGCGCCTGCTGATCTGCCTGCCCGCCGATCAGGTCGAGGTCGATTGGGCGTGGCTGAAAGAGCACACCACGCCGGTCGGCAACGCCGTATGGCGGTTGCACGACATCCAGGCGGGACTGGCCTGGCTCGATGCCGACCAGCGCGATAGCTACCTGCCGCAGATGATCAACTGGGAGGCCCTCGGCGGCATCAGCTTCAAGAAGGGCTGCTATACCGGCCAGGAAGTCGTGGCGCGCGCCCATTTCCGCGGGCAGGTCAAGAAAAGGCTGTTCCGTGCCCAACTGGAAGGCGACAGTCTCCCGGCGCCAGGCGCCTCCATCACCGATGCCAACGACAAGCCCAAGGGCGAGGTGCTCGCCGCTGAACTTGACGCGTACGGCCAGGCAGAGCTTCTCGCCGTGCTCAGCACCAAGGAGGACATCGGCCCGCTAAGCGTGAATGGCCAGGCGGTGAAGCTGCTGAAGCTGCCCTACCCCATCGAGCGTGTCGACCCGGAGGCGCTGGCATCCAGCTAGGACCTCCGACTAGGGCGGCAGGTCGAACAGTCGGCGGACAGTAGCGGTGCTGTCCGTCCCTACCTTGTCGAAATCTTCCCCTCGCAGGCTGGCCACCGCCCGACACACCTCGGCAACACATGCCGGCTCGTTGCGCTGCCCTTGATGGCCGGCCAACGGCATATCGGGGCTGTCGGTCTCCAGTACATAGCCGCCATCGGGCAAGCTCTCCACCGCCCGATGCAGGCGTTTTGCCCGATCAAAGGTCACCGCCCCGCCAAGCCCCAGCATGAAGCCCAGGTCAAGAAAATTCTTCGCCTGCTCGGGCGAGCCGGCGAAGGCGTGGATCAACCCGCCCGCGGGAAGCGCCAGCTGCCGAAGCCGCTTGGCTACCTTGTCGTTGGCATGCACGCAGTGGATCACCACCGGCATGTCGCGCGTCTTGGCCATCTTGAGCTGGGCATCGAAGAGACGCCACTGGGCATCGAGGGTCCCGGTGAAGCGAGCATCGATGCCGCACTCGCCTATAGCGACCGCCTCAGGGTGGTCGTCGAGGGCCTGCGCCAGCGCCTCGATGTCCCCCTCGCCGTGTTCCTCCATGAAGTAGGGATGCAGCCCCAGGCAGACGCTGACGTCATCGCGCTCGCCCAGCGCCAGCACATTGGGCCAGCGGGCCCGGGTGGTTCCCGGCACCACGAAATGGCGGACGTCCACTGCCCTGGCCCGATCGAACACCGCCTCGCGGTCGGCATCGAAGTCGGGGAAGTCCAGATGGCAGTGAGCATCAATCAGCATGGACACAAGCTACAAGAAGCAAGAAGCAAGGAGCAAGGGGTCCTCGTGGCTTGCTCCTTGTCGCTTGAGGCTGGCCGAAGGCCGGTGTTTCAATGCTCCCGCGTATGCTGGAAGCGGATCTCCGGCCAGCGCTCCTGGGTCATCTGCAGGTTCACGCGTGTGGGAGCGATGTAGGTCAGGTAGCCGCCACCGTCGATGGCCAGGTTGGTGCTCGCCTTGCGCTTGAACTCCTCGAGCTTCTTGGCATCGTCGCAGTAGACCCAACGGGCCGTGTTGACGTTGACTCCCTCGTAGATACAGTCGACCTTGTACTCTTCCTTGAGGCGGTGGGCGACCACGTCGAACTGCAGTGTCCCGACGGCGCCGAGAATCAGGTCGTTATTATCGAGCGGCATGAACACCTGGGTCGCGCCCTCCTCGGAGAGCTGCTGCAGGCCCTTCTGCAGCGCTTTCATCTTCAGCGGATCCTTGAGGCGCACGCGCTTGAAGAGTTCCGGGGCGAAGTGCGGAATGCCGGTGAAGCGCATGTCCTCGCCCTGAGTAAAGGTGTCACCGATCTGGATGGTGCCGTGGTTGTGCAAGCCGATAATATCGCCGGGCCAGGCCTCCTCCACATGGGAGCGGTCTGATGCCATGAAGGTCAGGGCGTCGGCGATCTTGACGTCCTTGCCGATGCGCACGTGGCGCATCTTCATGTTCTTGTCGTACTTGCCCGAGCAGACCCGCAGAAAGGCGATACGGTCGCGGTGGTTGGGATCCATATTGGCCTGGATCTTGAACACGAAGCCCGTGAAGCGCTCATCCTCGGCCTCCACCGTGCGGGTATCGGTCTCTCGCGGCTGGGGCGGCGGCGCATACTCGACGAAGCCGTCGAGCATTTCGCGCACCCCGAAATTGCCCATGGCGGTGCCGAAATATACCGGCGACAGCTCGCCCCGCAGGTAGGCCGCATGGTCGAACTCGTGGGAAGCGCCACGCACCAGTTCCACCTCCATGCGCAATTCCTCGGCCTGTTCCTCGCCGAGCACCGCGTCAACCTCGGGGTTATCGAGCCCTTCGATGCGGCGGTCATCGGGGATCTGGCTGCCCTGCCCCTGGGTATAGAGGTGGATCACGTCATTGTAGAGGTGATAGACGCCCTTGAAGTGACGACCCATGCCGATCGGCCAGGTCATGGGGGCACACTGAATGTTCAGCACTTCCTCGACCTCGTCCATCACCTCCACAGGGTCGCGGACGTCGCGGTCCATCTTGTTGATGAAGGTGAGGATCGGCGTGGTGCGCAGGCGACATACCTCCATCAGCTTGATGGTTCGTGACTCGACGCCCTTGGCGCCGTCGATCACCATCAGCGCCGAGTCCACCGCGGTGAGGGTGCGGTAGGTATCCTCGGAGAAGTCCTCGTGGCCGGGCGTATCGAGCAGATTGACGATGCGCCCGCCGTAGGGGAACTGCATCACCGAGGTGGTCACCGAGATGCCGCGCTCCTGCTCCATCTTCATCCAGTCGGAGGTGGCGTGGCGGTCGTTGCGCTTACTCTTCACCGAACCAGCCATCTGGATGGCGTTGCCGAACAGCAGCATCTTCTCGGTGATGGTGGTCTTGCCGGCGTCGGGGTGCGAGATGATCGCGAAGGTGCGTCGAAGCCCGACTTCACGGGCCAGGGTGGGGTTTGACATCAATGCGGTGCCTGGTCAGGACTCGAATGGGATCTCGAAAGGCCGCCATGATACCGCGGCAGGCCGGTGGCCTGCATCCTGCAACGCCGCGTGGCCCGTCGGCTCACTTTATGGGCGCCGGCTAGCGGGTGCTGCGCTCGATGATCTGCAGGGTCTTCTCGTCGATGCCCAAGGCACCCCAGGGGTCGTCGACTCCCGCCTCGTCCAGCCAGCGCAGCTGCAGCCGATAGGCCTCCCCCTCCAGAGGCCCCCGGTCACGGGGACCGATGTTATCAAGGTTGTGGACCTGGAAGTGGTGCACCAACTCGTGGAGCAGGTAGCTATGTCCGACGGGTGACGCGAAGTCGAAGTCGATGTCCAGGTATATGTTGCCCTCCGCGGGATCGTAGGCCCCGCTCACCCGGACGTCCAGCCTGTCGGGGAAGGCCGGGAAGCAGCGCTGTTGGAGCGCGGCCTGGCTCTCGAAGCGAACCCCCGGCAGGTCGGGTTCGCGGTACTCAGTGCTCGCCGCGAGCCAGGCGCTCTGCCCCCGGACGATCCCCGCCAGTTGCGCGGCCATGTCGTCATCGGGAGGCGACGAGACCACCGGGGCCACGGGCAGGATCAGCAACAGCGCCACCAGCCAAGGCAAGAGCGGGCGATGCCGGCAGGACGACACCCGCCACGAGGGCCTGCCCATGGCCAACTCAATGGCGTTGAGCAGGTGTGACATCTTCCACCTCTCAACCATGGGGAAAGCGGTAGCCGGTGACGGAACGTCACCGGGCAGCACCTCGTCAGTCTAGCTGTCGGGAACGGCCAGTGCCCGATGTGACGTCAGTTCATGCAACAGAAGCGTTGCGGGCCCATCGACACTCTCTGGCGCTGATCACCGCTGGGTCTGGCGGGGCAGGTGATCGAGGCGCCTCTCCGAGGTTCTTTACCGGGGCCCGTTACCAGGGCAGCGACTCGCCGTTGCTGTGCCAGAAGCCGCCGCTGGTCGACAGCGTAAGGGCCGCGATGCGCTCGGCGATGCCCTCGGCGGCCTCCTCCGGGCTGATCAGGCCGCCGAAATTGACCATGCGCGTCTGCACGTAGCCCGGATGCAACTGGGCCACGGCGATGCCCCGGGACGCAAGGTCCACCGCCAGCGACTTGCCGAAGGCGTTCAGCGCCGCCTTGGAGGCGCGGTAGCCGTAGCGACCGCCGGAGTCGTTGTCGGCAATGGAGCCCATGCGGCTGGTGATGTTGGCGACCTTGGCACCCTCGCCCAGGCAAGGTAGCAATGCCTCGGTCACCCGCAGCGGGGCATAGGCGTTGGTCTCCATCTGCGCCCGGATGGCGTCAAAGTCGAGCTCGCCCAGCGACTCGTCATGCAACATGCCGGCATTGTTGATCAGCAGGTCAAGCGACTGGTCGGCGAGCTCATCGGCAAGGCGGGCAACATCCGCCTCCCCGGTGACGTCGATACCGTCGATGACCCGGTCGGCCACCTCGGCGAGCTCATCGGAGTCGCCGCGGCAGACGCCGATCACCTTCCAGCCTGCCTGATGGTAATGGCGCGACAGCGCCAACCCGACGCCGCGATTAGCCCCGGTAATCAGTACGGTGTTAGCCATGGTCGACTCCTTCATTATGCTGGGACAAGAAAAGGGACGCTCGTGACATCTTCATGTCATGGCGTGGTAGGCAAGCAACCCCTATGGTATGCGGTGAAATATGCCCACTTTCAAGGGGCTGCACAGCCGGGCGGCCTGAGCCTGGCGCACGTGACCTACACTGCAACAAGAGCATTCTCGTCCGATGTCTCCACTACGCAAGCAACGCCACACCCCGAGACATCAGTGAGGCAGCACCGACAATGCTGTATCGCTGCCGCTGATACAGCTTGGTCCAGGAGGAAAAGCATGCAAGACATCAAACAGCGCGATGCTAGCCCAGTCGCAGAGGAAAAACCCGCCCCCGCCAGGCCCATGGCCCCCCAGCCGGACACGCCAGCATCGCCACGCTTGCCGCATCGGCACGCCTGTAGCGGGGGTGAGCGGGAGGCTCGGGGAGAGGCTGATCTCTATGCCACCACTGACCGCATCGCCCACGCCAGCCTTGGCAAACTCACCGGCGGAGTATCGCCGGTCGCCATCATGCAGGCGTTCAGCGACTGGGCCTGGCACCTGAGTCTCTCACCGGGCAAGCAGGCGGAACTGGTCGCGGCGATGGGTCGCGAGATGGGGCAGCTATGGGGATTCCTGCCGGGCTCGACGAAAGACGCGAATTGCACGCCTTGCATCGAGCCGCTCCCCGATGACGACCGCTTCGATGAGGAAGCGTGGCAGAAGTGGCCCTACAACGTCTTTTCCCAGTCCTTCTTGCTCACCCAGCGGTGGTGGAACAACGCCGCCGTAGGGGTCAATGGCGTTAACCCTCACCACGAAGACGTGGTGGCGTTCACGATTCGCCAGGTTCTCGATGCCATGGCACCCACCAACTCGCCAATCACCAACCCCCATGTCACTCAGCGCGCCCTCGAGACCGGGGGGATGAACTTCATCGACGGGTACCGGCACTTCCTCGAGGACGCTCGCCGGATGATGTCTAATGAGCCACCGGTGGGGGCCGAGAAGTTCCTCCCCGGCGAGACGGTGGCCGTGACCTCTGGCAAGGTCATCTATCGCAACCGGCTGATGGAACTCATCCAGTATTCGCCAGCCACCGACAAGGTAAAAAACGAGCCGCTGCTGATCATCCCCGCCTGGATCATGAAGTACTACATCCTGGATCTCTCGCCGCACAACTCCCTCGTGCGCTGGCTGGTGGAACAGGGCTACACCGTCTTCATGGTGTCGTGGAAGAACCCTGACGCCGAGGATCGCGACCTGGGTATGGAAGACTATCGCCGGTTGGGCATCATGGAAGCGCTCGACGTTGTCAATGCCGTCGTGCCGGACCGCAAGATTCACGGTGTGGGCTACTGCCTGGGCGGCACACTCCTGTCGATTGCGGCCGCGGCGATGGCGCGCGATGGGGACGAGCGGCTCGCCTCGCTGACGCTGTTTGCCTCGGAGACCGATTTCGAGGAGGCCGGGGAGCTTGAACTGTTCATCGACGAAAGCCAGGTAAGCTTTCTTCAGGACCTGATGTGGCACCAGGGATACCTGGACAAGTGGCAGATGCGCGGCACCTTCGTCTTTCTGCGCTCCAACGATCTTGTTTGGTCAGCCTTCGTCAAGTCCTACCTGATGGGCGAATCCCTGCCGATGTTCGACCTGATGGCCTGGAGCACTGATGCGACGCGCATGACCTTCCGCATGCACTCAGAGTATCTCGAGCGCCTCTACCTCGAGAATGCGCTGGCCGAAGGAGACTATTGCGTGGACGACTATGCCGTGACGCTACGCGATATCCAGGTGCCGGTCTTCGCAGTGGGCACGCGCAAGGATCATATCGCACCGTGGAAATCCGTTTATAAGGTTTCCCTGCTGACCAAGACCGACGTCACCTTCACTCTCACCTCCGGGGGCCACAACGCCGGGGTGGTCAGTGAGCCGGGCAAGAGCAAGCATGTCTACCAGATTGCCGACAAGGCGGCCGACGCTTCCTATGTCGCCCCCGAGACCTGGAGAGAGATGGTCCCCGAACGCCAGGGCTCATGGTGGCCGGAATGGCACCGGTGGCTGCTCGAATCGACCAGCGGCGAGACAGCGCCACCGACAATGGGTGCCCCCGCCTCCGGCTATGCGCCCCTGGAGAACGCACCGGGCCACTATGTGCTCCAGAAATAAGGAAGCGCTTTTACTGAATATCTAGGCAGGCAACGATCGTTGCCTGCCTTTTTCGGTGGCGCACAGCGGGAGATCCCGTACGCACCAGGCTGGAAGCACAAGCGGCGTTGGAGGGCAAGTGTCGTTTCGTCTTTGCTGTTCGAGACACTATCAACGACCTTGTCAAATAAAGCCGATGCTACCGAACCGGAGAATGCTATGAGCCGCTTGTATTTCTTGACCCCTGACCTCGATATCACCATCAAGATCACCAATGAGCTCGAAGAGCTCGGATTGCGAAACGATCAGGTCCACGTGACGGCCAATAACTGGAAACAGCTGGAGAAGAGTGGATTACACAGCGCCACCCTGCGCGAGACCAGCGATGTCGCCAACGCGGCGAAACGCGGCCTGATATTTGGTCTGCCACTGGGGTTGGTCCTGGGGGTCGCCGCCTACATGGCGCTCGAGAACATGATCGGCGGCATGAACTTCTGGATGATTGTCATCGGCATGACGGTATTCGGCGGCCTGTTCGGCATCTGGAGCAGCACCATGATCGGTGTGTCGGTGCCCGACGTGAAAGTCGAGAAATACAAGAATGACCTCGAGAAGGGCGCCTTGCTGATGATGGTGGATGTCCCGGACGGCCAGGAGACGGACATCAACGCGGTGATCCACCGACACCACCCCGACGTGGTCATCGACAAGGTCACCCAGGAGGAAAAGAAGCAACACGCCGGGGTCGGACACTGACGGTGATGCGACTTGTCCCTCAGACCCCGAAGGGATAGGTATCGGGGATGGCTTCAGGCTGCCAGCTCGATCCAGGTGCCAGCGGTTCGACGGCCGTGGTCTCGTCCAGGTGATAGAGCGCATCGAACTGCTCTGACAGGCAGGCCTGGAAGTAGTGGCTGCCGCGTTCCGTTTCAGGCCGATAGATCACCCCGATCGCCCGCTCCAGCAGAGGTTCCTTGAGCGGTTCGGTTCGCGCCGGCGAGAGCGGCAGATAGAAACGGTCGAGGCCGCTTCGATGAAAGAGCCGCTCGATGCTGCCCTCGAGCGAAGGACGGACCCAGCGATGCTCGGCGGGTCCCTCCCAGTCGCGAGCAGCCGTGACATGACCGGTATGGGTGGTGAATCCTACGAGCATCACCCGCTCGGCACCGAAGCGCTTTCGCGCCAGCTGACCGACGTTGTGTTGTCCCTGGCGCCAGCCCATCTCGGTGGCACGAGCGTCACCCAGGTGGGAATTATGGGCCCACACCACCACCTTGCCACTTCCCCCCTGACGCCGCAGGTGATCATGCAGTTCGGCCAGGGTCTCGGTCATATGCGCGTCGCGCAGGTTCCAGGTATCCACCCGAGCCCCGAACATGGCGCGATAATACGCTTCGGCATTGACCACCACCCGGGCATTCTGCTCGGCAAAGAACTGCTCGTCGACGGCCCGACGCCCATCCGCCTTGAGATATTCGGAGGCCCGCTCCATCAGCCGGACCTGCAAGCCTACGGCCGTGCGCTCGCAGGAAGGGCTCAAGCCGAAAGCCACGTTACGTCCATAGTGGAAGGGATCACCGCGGTGATCGAGACAGGCGTAGCCTCGGCGGGCGATCTCGGCCTGCGCGGGGTCGACGCGCTCAAGGTAATCGATCACCGCCTCGGCCGAGCGGTGCAGGCTATAGAGATCCATACCGTGGAAGCCAACCGTGTTCGCCAGAGGCTGGCCGGCGTTGTGCTGACGCAGCCAGGCGATGAAATCGCGCACCTCATGGTTGCACCACATCCAGTGGGGGAAACGCTCAAAATCCTCGAAGGCGACGTCCAGAGCATCTTCGCTCCCGCCACGCACGTAGCGGTCGAGACGTAACGCATCGGGCCAGTCAGCCTCGACCAGCACTGCCTCGAAGCCCTTCTCCTCGATCAGTCGCCGGCTGATCTCGGCTCGCAGCCGGTAGAATTCGGCCGTTCCATGCGAGGCCTCGCCGAGCAGCACGAAGGAACGCTCGGCCACCTGCTCCAGCAGCGCATCATGATCGCTTTCGCGACCGTCCAGCCGCAGACCAAACTGACGAACACAGCCCAGCGGCGTCGTCATCAGGCACCTCCTCTTCGAAAATGTCGCAACCTACTCCGAAAGGTTAGTCCCCGTGTCGCCCGATGACACGGGCTGTGCCTGAGGGGAATGCCCCAGACGCTCACGAAGTCGCTCAAGGTAGCTGAGCAGCACCGGGATCACGGCAAGCACCAACAGGGTCGAGAACGCCAGGCCGAAGGCAATGGAGACCGCCATGGGAATCAGGAACTGCGCCTGCAACGAGGTCTCGAAGAGCAGCGGCATGAGTCCTCCGATAGTGGTTAGCGACGTCAGCAGCACGGCGCGCACGCGTTGCACCACCGCCTCGTTGAGCGCAGCCTCGATGACCAGCCCCTTGCGACGCTGCTGGCGGTAGAAGGCCACCAGAATGATGGCGTTGTTGACTACGATGCCGGAGAGCCCGAACAGACCGAAGAGCGACAGCATGGTCAGGTCGAGACCCAGCAGCCAATGCCCGAGCAGGGCTCCGACCAGCGCCAGAGGAATGATCGCCATGACGATCAGCGGCAGGCTCCAGGAGGCGAAGACCCAGGCGAGCACCACGTACATCAGCCCCAGGCCGATCATCAGCCCGGTGCGCATGTCGGCAAAGGTCTCGCGCTGGTCGGCAGCCCGCCCCTCAAAGCTGTAGCGAAGACGATAGGTACTGGCCAGGCTTGGCAACACCTCGGCGGAGACGGCATCCAGGACGCGGTCGGCGGAGGTTATCTCGGTATCGAGCTCGGCGGTGACTTCCACGGCCAGACGGCCGTCGGCGTGGCGCAACGCCTCGAAACCCTGGCGATGGTCCAGGGTCATCACCTGGTCGAGGGGGACGAAGCGTCCGTCCGGAACACGCACGGTGAACTGCGAGAGAGTCGAAAGCCTCTCGCGCTGCGTCCGCGGCAGTAGGACTCTGACCTCGATTTCGTCGGCGCCATCCTGGTAGATCTGCACCAGCCGGCCGTCGAAGGCATCCCTGAGCTGGCGACCGAGATCTGCGGTAGTCAGTCCCAGCGCCTTTCCCTGCGCGTTGACCTCGTAGATCAGCTGCTCACGCCCCCATGGCATGTCATCCTCGGTATCCAGCACGCCCGGCAACTCGCGAAGCGAGCGGGACAGCGATTCGGCGGCAGCCTTGAGGGCACCCGCCTGCTCACCGGTCAGACGGACATTGACGTCCTTGCCCGGTGGGCCGGCGGTACGCTCGTTGATGGTGAGGTTCTCCAGCCCTGCGGGCTCGGCGATGCGCGAACGCCAGGCGCGAATGAATTCGACGTTACGCACGTCGCGGTCGTCGGACGCGGTCAGCTCCACCATGATCGAACCGACGTTGTCACCGCTGCGTGACTGCCGGCCGCTGGCCAGCGTCGCCCCGTGGCGAGTCACGGCGTGCTGCACCAGCTCGCCGCCCAGGGCCTGCTCGGTCTCGTCCAGTGCCACCTGCATGCGCGCCAGCAACTCATCGACACGCTCGCGATTGGTGCCCGCCACGAAGCTGGCATTGGCATAGAGCACATTGGGCTCAGGGGTGGGGAAGAAGTTGAAGGCCAGGCGTCCGCCGGCCAGCAGGCCCACGGTAAACAGCACCACCGCCGCGGCCGATGCCAGGGTGGCGGCTCGGTGGCGCAGGGTCAGCGCCGAGAAGCGCCGAAAGGGACCCTCGCGGAAGCGCTCGAAGGCCTCCTCGAAACGCTCACGCGGTCGCGACAGCGGATGACGCCGCGTGACTCGAGCCGGTACGAAGGCATTGCGCAGATGGGCCGGCAGCACCACGAAGCACTCCAGTAGCGAGGCGATAAGCACGCAGATCATGATCACCGGAATGTCGCCGAGGATGTTGCCGATCACCCCGCCAACCAGCAGCAACGGCATGAAGGCGGCCACCGTGGTCAACGACGAGGCCAGCACCGGCCAGATCATGCGCTGGGCCGCTCCTTGAGAGGCATGACGGGCCGGCTCCCCCATGCGGAAGTGAGCATCGGCGTCCTCACCCACCACGATGGCGTCGTCGACGATCACCCCCAGCGCCATGATCAGCGCGAACAGCGACATCATGTTGATCGATCCACCGATGCCCCAGAACACTGCCATGGCGGCCATGAAGGCGGTGGGAATCCCGATGGCCACCCAGAGCGCCACCCTGGCGGGCAGGAAAAAATACAGCAGCAGCAACACCAGCAGCAGGCCACCGAGGCCGTTGCTGATCAACAGCCAGATACGGTCAGCGATCAGCTGCCAGGTCTCGTCATGGACCTCCAGCGCCACGCTGGGCGGCAGCTGGGGACGGGTCTCCGCCAGCCAGCGTTCCAGGACCTCGGCGGCGACCAGCGAGTGGCCGTTCTCACTCCGCTGCAGCATCAACTCCACTGCCGGATTGTTGCCACGGCTGAGGGTAACCTGCTGCTCACGGGACTCCTGGCGGATGGTGGCGATGTCGCCCAGCCGCAGCTGCACCCGTTCGCCACTGATCACCGGCAGGTCGGCGAACGCCTGCTCGTCGCGGCGCTGCTCCACGGCACGTAGCTCACGCGTGCTGTCCTGCTGACCGAGAAGCCCCGCCGGCAGATCCCGGGACATGCCCTGGATGCGCTCGGCGATCTCCGCGAGACTCAGCTGCAGCCCCTGGAGTCGCTCCGCGGGTACCTCGATGCTGATCTGCTGCTCGGGCAAGCCGCTGATCTCCACCCGGTCGATGCCGCGTTGCAGCAGCTCGTCCTCGAAGCGGTGAGCCAGATGTCGCAGTTCCTCGTGGCTCACCTCACCATGCACCAGCAAGCGGGCGACCGGTTCGTAGCGGGCGGCTCGGGCAACGCGAGGCACCTCGGCATCGGCCGGCAAGTTGGTGAACTCGTCGACCTGCTGACGGACATCGTCGAGTACCAGAATGGGATCACTGCCCTCGGTGAATTCCAGGGTGATGCTGGAGACACCCTGTGCCGAGGTGGAGGTCATGCGCTTGAGACCGTCGATGCTGCGCAGACGCTGCTCGAGGGGTATGGTGATGCCCTGCTCGATGTCCTCCGCCGAGGCGCCGCTCCATACCGTACGCACGCTCACCACGTCCAGGTCGAAGGTGGGGAAGAATTGGATGTTCATGCGTGACAGCCCCAGTACCCCGCCGAGCAGCATCATCAGCATGACCAGGTTGGCCGCGACCCGGTGATGGACGAAAAAGCCGATCACGCCACGACCCGAGCTCACGGCCGCCCTCGCGTGTCGTCATCGTCGTCGCCGGCGTCAACGCTTTCGACCAGCAGGCCCTGAATGGCATTGGGCAGGTGCGTGGTGATCACCCGGTCGCCCTCGCCGATCGACGCGTTGCTGACCAGCGTCCAACGCTCCCCATCGGCACGGACCACCTCGCCGTGACGGGTCACCGTCAGGCCACGCATCCGTCCCGCCTCATCCTTCAGGTAGAGCGTATCATTGCCATACAGGGCGCTGTCGGGCACCGGCAGGCTGTCGGGTACTGCAGGCCGAGCCAGCGAGACAGCCAGCAGACTGCCGGGACGCAGCCCAGACTCGCTGGTCTCGAGGTCAAAGATCGCCTCTGTCCCAGCGGGGTCGCTTTGCCCCGCCAGCCCCACCAGCACGAAACGGGCTCCCTGCTCAGCGGTGGCTTCGAGCCGCCTGCCCTCGGCCAAGGCATCGAGCAGTTCGTCCTGGTATCGCTGAGGGATGCGCGCCCGCAGTTCCAGGCCCTCCTGCGGGTAGACGCTGAGCAGTTCGCTACGGGCGGCCACCTGATCGCCCGGGGCAACCCGTATGCGCGTTACGATGCCGTCGAAAGGCGCCTCGACGCGGCTACGCTCGGCATCGCGTTGCGCGGCCGCCAGGCCGGCCTGGGCACGCGACAGGCCAGCTTGCAGGCGCTCGAGGCGGGCCGGGTGCTCGGCGATGGCACGTTCGCGTGAGGCAACCGTGACCCGCGCCCGGGCCAGCTCATTGCGGGCCGCATCCAGATCAGCCTGGGAGGCCAGGTTGCGCTCTTCCAGAGCGCGCGTGCGCTCCCACTGGCGGCGGGCGGTAGCGAGCAGTTCGCGCTCGCGCGCCAGCGTGGCGAGATCGCTTTCATGGCGTATCTGCTCGTTCTTGAGCTGAGCGCGACGATCCGCCACGTCGGCTTCTGCCTGCCGCAACGGCGGGCGCACATCCGCCTCGTCCAGCGCCACCAGCAGGTCGCCGCGAGCGACCCGCTGTCCGTCGCGCACCGGTCGCTCGGCAATCCGCCCGGCCAGCGGCGCGACCACAGTCAGCATCTCGGGCGCCGTTATCTCACCGTAGAGCGGCAGTGTGGGGGCATGGCGACCGGGGTCGGCCACCAGCGTCTCGACACGCCAGCTGCGCTCCTCCGGCGTGACGCTCGCGCTCTCCGGCCGGGTCGCGCGCAGCCACACAAAGGCCACCACGCCGAGGGCCAGGATCAGCAGGGGAAGCAGACGTTTGAGCATCAGGCTGGGGTCCACCGGTCATATCAACAGGACCCAATATACCGCCATCGACAGGCGATTGTCGGCGCCCGTGGCCGATGGGCGACACTGTGCCTCAGGGGCAGGCGCACCCGGGCATAGTGTCCCCCGTATCGGGTATCATCGGGCCAACGCCTAGTCCGGAGACGCCATGCCAGCCGCCCTGCCCCTGCCGCTGTCCACGCCCAATCGCAACCTGGTGCGCCTGACCATCGTGCGTGGCATCACCTGGACCGGCTTTTTGGCCGCGATCATCATCGGCATCGAGTTGCTGGGCTTCTCGCTGGAGGTGCCGGCCGTGATCGCGGTGATCGTTGCCATGGGGATGATCAACATCGCCACCTGGTGGCGCATGGGCCGACCCCGGGCGGTGACACACGGCGAATATCTGCTCCATCTGCTGATCGACGTGACGGGCCTGACACTGCTGTTCTACTTTACCGGCGGCTCCCACAACCCCTTCATCAACTACTACCTGGTGCCGGTCACCATCGCCGCGGCCACGCTTCCCTGGCGGCATGCCTGGGTGATCGCTGCGGCTTCCATGGCGGCCTACAGCGCTCTGATGGTGGTATATCAACCGGTGCCGCAATTTGCCCAGGGACATGGCGGGGCAACCCTCAGCCTTCACGTGCTGGGTATGTGGCTCAACTTCGCCCTCTCGGCAGGGCTGGTCACCTTCTTCATCTACAAGATGGCGCGCGCCCTGCGCAGTCGCGACCAGGCCCTTTCACGCACCCGTGAGGCGGCCCTGCGCAACGAGCAGGTGCTGGCCGTGGCCACCCAGGCGGCGGGCACCGCCCATGAGCTTGGCACCCCGCTGTCCACCATGGCGGTGCTGCTCAGCGAAATGCGCGAGGAGGCCAAGGACCACCCGGGCTTGATGCAGGATATCGAGCTGCTGCGCCAGCAGGTCGATACCTGCAAGTCGCGGCTTCGCCATCTGGTGGAGAATGCCGACCGGCGACGCATGGCCAAGCCGGAGGTCCGCGACGCCCAGCTCTGGCTGGCCGGGGTGGTGCAACGCTGGCTGGTGCTGCGCCCCGATGTCAGTCACCGCCTGGAGGTCGCCGAGCGGCGCGGACATCCCTGGCTGGCCGTGGATGCCACCCTCGACCAGGCACTCACCAACCTGCTCAACAACGCCGCCGATGCCAATCCGGACGAGGTCACCATCCGCCTCGACTGGAACAGCGACGAGGTCATTATCGACATACGCGACCACGGCCCCGGTGTCGCGATGTCGATCGCCGACCAGCTCGGCGAGACCTTCGTCTCCACCAAGAGCAAGGGGCTGGGCATCGGCCTGTTCCTGACGCATGCCACCATCAATCGCTTCGGGGGTGGAGTGAGCCTGTACAATCACCCGGAGGGCGGCACCCTGACCGAGGTGACCCTGCCGCGCAGCCAGCCTGGCCCCTGACAACCAAGGGCCGCATGACGTCATGACCCGCCGAGAGGACAACATGCAAGAGACCGCCGAACGCCTGCTGATCATCGACGACGACGAGATGTTCTGCCATGTCCTTGACCGCGCCCTGAGCCGACGAGGCTTCAAGGTGCTGGTCGCCCATGATGCCGCCCAGGCCCTCTTCCTGGCGCGCCGACACCAGCCGCAGCTGGCCACCCTGGACCTCAAGCTGGAACACGAGTCGGGGCTGAAGCTGCTCCCGGAACTGCTGGAGATCGTGCCGGCATGCCGCGTGGTGGTGCTGACCGGCTACTCGAGTATCGCCACCGCCGTGGAGGCGATCAAGCTGGGGGCGGTCAACTACCTCTGCAAGCCGGCGGATGCCGATGAGGTGCTAGGGGCGCTGTCACGCGCGGAGGGCGACCCGGAGACCGTAGTCGCCGACAATCCGCCGTCGATCAACCGCATCACCTGGGAGCACATCCAGAAGGTGCTGCAGGAGCATGACGGCAACATCTCCGCGACCGCCCGTGCCCTGGGGATGCACCGTCGCACCCTACAGCGCAAGCTGCAGAAGCGGCCGGTGAGACGCTAACGCTGCAAGCGGCCAAGCCGAGGCTCAAGCTGCAGGAAAACATCCCAACAGGATTCCTTGGCGGCTTGGCGCTTGTGGCTCGGCGCTTATTGGGCCGTCCAACCCAGGTCGATATTCCAGCTGGCCCCGGTAACGGCGCCGGCGAGATCGGAGGCCAGGTAACCCACCAGTTCGGCCACCTCAGCGGGCTCAATAAGGCGCTTCACGGCGGCATTCTTGAGCATGATCTGCTCGATCACTTCCTGCTCCTGCATGCCGTGCATCTTCGCCTGGTCGGCAATCTGGTTGTCGACCAGCGGCGTCTTGACGTAGGCCGGACAGATGGCGTTAGCGGTAATCCCCTGGCTGCCGCCCTCCAGCGCGGCGGTCTTGGTCAGCCCGATCATGCCGTGCTTGGCGCTGATATAGGCCGACTTGCCCGGCGACGCCACCTGGGCATGGACCGAGGCGATATTGACGATGCGCCCCCAGCCGTTCTCGCGCATGGACGGCCAGGCAGCCTGGGTGAGCAGGAAGGGCGCGGTGAGCATCAGGTCAATGATCTGACGCCACTTGGTTTCCGGGAACTCTTCGATGGGCGAGACGTGCTGGACGCCGGCGTTGTTGACCAGGATGTCGACACGCCCGAAGCGCTTGACCGCATCGGCCACCGCCGCCTTGCAGGCCTCGCCATCGGTCAGATCGGCCTGAAAGAAGGCGGCCCCTGCCCGCTCGGCAACCTCCTTGCCTGCCGGATTGAAGTCCACGGCCAGCACCTGGTGACCCTGTTCGCAGAAATGGCGAACCACGGCCTCGCCGATGCCGCTGCTGGTGCCGGTGACCAGGGCGACGCGGGGGGTGGAAGCGTTGGCGGTCATGCATGACTCCTCTGTGCGGTGAACCGGGCCAGAACGGCGCCGGTAAGGCCCGTACACGGGCCGCGGATTTGGCGTTATCGGTCCTGGTCACCAGCATAAGGCGAATGACGCAGCGCGTCATCCGCTCATGGGGTTTCGGTCGCCGGGGTCATGACGCGCTCCATGAGTTGCTGGGCGAGACGGCTGCCCGCCTGGAGAGACCCGACATCAGAGAGATCGTCGAGCAGTTCGCAGCGCCACCACCCGTTCGCCTCGCTCACAAATTCGCGCACGAAGGGATACGCGCCGGAGGGCAGTGACAGGATCAACTGCTCCGCCGAGCGCAGCACATCCGGCTCGTCGGGGACCAGCACCAACGACAGCGAGACGGGAGTGACGAGGGCACCGAGCAGCCCTTGGCGATCTTCCTCATACGCGTGGGGCTGAAAGCACAGGGCATCCACACCTAGCCGCGGGTTGAAGTGGGGCTCGCGCTTGGCGGCCTTCAGGTGGCAGTCACGCCAGGCCTCGGCGAGCTGTCGCAAGCGGGCATACTGGTCGGCGGTCAGGGCCTGCATGAGGGTCTCCGGGGTAGTGAGGGCGCCAGTATAGTCGCCACGCGATGGTCTTCGCACCAGGCCTTCGCCTCCGAACGTCGGCAGGCTGATGGCGAGCTGCTAGCATGGAACGTCGACCCCTTGCCGAGGAGCTACCATGACCCCCGCCCAGCGACTGGAGATCGCCGTCGACATCGCCCACGAGGCCGGCCGAATGATCATCGAGGCCCGCAAGCGTCAGGTCTTCGGCCATCGTTACAAGCACGGTCATGAGCTGGTCACCGATACCGACGTGGAAGTGGATACGTGCATCGGCGAACGCCTCGAGCAGCATTTTGCCGGGGAGGCTCGTCTAAGTGAGGAGCTGGCTCCGGATCGCGAGGTGTTGGCCAGTCCCCATGCCCTGTGGGTGGTTGACCCCATCGACGGGACGGTCAACTTCGCCCATGGCCTGCGCCATGTGGCGGTATCCATCGGCTGGGCCCGACAGGGCCGCACCCGCCTGGGGGTGGTGCATGCCCCCTTTCTGGGCGAGACCTTCACCGCGCTTGACGGCCAGGGAGCCTGGTGCAACGGCGAGACGATCCATGCCAGTCGCACGGGCGAGCTGGCCCATGCCCTGGTAGGGACGGGGTTCCCCTATCGTCGTGACAGCCGGCCGCCGCTGATGCGCCGGCTCAGCGCCGTGCTGGCCCACTGCCAGGACGTGCGCCGTAACGGCTCGGCGGCCCTGGACCTGTGCGACGTGGCCTGTGGCCGACTGGATGCCTACTACGAGAGTGTCTCTCCCTGGGATTGTGCCGCCGGCTGGCTGATCGCCCGGGAAGCAGGCGCTCGCACCGGGCATCTCTATCCCGGCCCGGCGGGAATCCCGGAGGATCTCTACGGCGAGAACCTGCTGGTGACAAGCCCCCGCCTGCATGGCGCACTTGGCGACCTGCTGCGCCGGGCGGATGCCGGCGAGGTCGACCTGTGAATGGCGCGATAGACGGGCGTCATCATCCCGCAAGGGGGTAACTATTGGCGAAAGATCGCCCGCTCCGTCACAATAGCCAGCCAACTTTTCCCGATCCCTCTTCACGCACCTTACCGTGCAAGGAGTCGCCGCATGTTCGTTGTCATCTTCGGTCGCCCCGCCTGTCCGTTCTGCGACCGGGCCAAGGCCCTCGCCGCCCAGCTCGAGCGTAGCGGTGCCATCGAGGGCCATCGCTATGTCGATATCCACGCCGAAGGCATCACCAAGGCCGACATGGAAAAGACCATCGGCAAGCCGGTTCATACCGTGCCGCAAATCTTCCTCGACCAGACCCATGTCGGCGGCTTCACCGAGTTCGACCGCTACGTGCGTGACGAGGCCCTGCTGGAAGCCTGAAGCGCGTTCCTGTCCCCCCTTGTCCACGGTCAAGATCGCACCATAACGAGCGTCCTCCCCGCGTTGAATGCCGCTGCGCACCTGCTGCCTATACTGGCGGCGTGCAGGAGCGCAACGGGCATCACGACAGAGGGACAACGGCACGATGCAACGGGAAGAGTTCGTCCAGCAGCTATGGCTGGACTATATCCACCAGCATCCGGACGTAGGCGGCCTGCGGCTATGGCCCGTGGAAGCACCGGCAGAGTATCTGGCCCTGCTGACGCTCAACCATGGCCCCTGGGCCATGGAGGCCATCTTGCCGACCCTCGTGCGCTATGGCTATCGACCGCAGCAGCGCTACGCCATGGCCGATCGCGGCCTGTTGGCCACCCTGCTCACCGCACCGGACGACGGCGCCTGGATACTGCTCACTGAACTCCAGCTCGGGACCCTGTCGCGCAGGCCGCGAGAACGCCTCCAGCGGCTGGTCGGCAACGCGGATCCCCGCGACGCCCGCAGCCAGGCGCTGCTGTGCCACGGCCGCCCTTGGCCAATGCCTGACTGGGACACCTACCAGGCACTGCACCAGGCTCACCCGTTGGCCGGCTGGCTCTCGGTGATGGGACCGCGAATGCATCACGTCGGCTTCGACTGCCAGCGCCTGGGGCACGATATCGTCGAACTCGACCGCCAACTGCAGCAGACCGGCCTCACCGGCAGCGGCGATCGGCATCACGGTCTGTTCCCAGTCTCACCGCTGCTCGACTACCGCTTCTATGCCACCAGTTCTCGACGCCTGGCCTTCGCCGAGGGCGACGAGCATCGCGTCGCCCTCGGGGGGCTCGCCCTCGTCCAGAAGCAGGTCAGCGCCAACCAGGAGCGTGCTGCCGAGTTGCTGCTGCCTCACCACACTCGCTGCGAACTCTCCTGATTGCCGGTCGTCCACAGAATCTGTGGATAACGCTGTGCATCATCGCCGGACAGGAGGACGGACGCGTGATGTCAGGGGGGCTGATGCGAAATGGTCAGTTTTTCGACAACGACGTCGAGGCCTGAAATGACAGCGGCCCGGACGGAAGTCCGGGCCGCACGCCTTGCCAACGACAGGCCGATCAGGCCTCGAAGGTCATCTCCGGCACATGGTCGGGGACAACCAGCTTGCCGGCCGTCAACGCCTTGATCTCGTCGACGGTGACGCCGGGCGCGCGCTCCTTGAGGTGGAAGGCGCCATCCTTGATCTCCAGGTAGGCGAGATCGGTCAGCACCCGATTGATGCAGCCGGCGCCGGTCAGCGGCAGGTTGCAGGACTCGAGGAGCTTGGATTCGCCATGCTTGGAGGCGTGGGTCATGGTACAGATGATGTTCTCGGCACCTGCCACCAGGTCCATGGCACCCCCCATGCCCTTGATCAGCTTGCCCGGCACCATCCAGGAGGCAATGTTGCCGTTCTGGTCGACTTCGAAGGCGCCCAGCACGGTCAGGTCCACGTGACCGCCACGGATCATGGCGAAGGATTCCGCCGAGGAGAAGATTGCCGCGCCCGGGCGTGCCGTGACGGTCTGCTTGCCGGCATTGATCATGTCCGGGTCGACTTCCTCCTCGGTGGGAAAGCGCCCCATGCCCAGCAGGCCGTTCTCGGACTGCAGCATGACATCGATGCCCTCAGGAATGTAGTTGGCCACCAGTGTCGGGATGCCGATGCCCAGGTTCACGTAGAAACCGTCTTCCAGTTCGCGCGCCACGCGCATTGCCATCTGTTCGCGAGTCAGTGCCATCTTGTTGCCTCTATGTGTTCGGTGGAGAAGCCCCGGCCCCCTCGGAGCCGGCTATCGGAGTCACGTGCCGCCGTCAGCCCTGGTGAACGGTGCGCTTCTCGATACGCTTCTCGAAGCTACCCTGGATGATGCGATCGACATAGATACCCGGGGTGTGGATCTGGTCAGGCGCAAGTTCGCCTGGCTCGACGATCTCCTCGACCTCGACCACGGTGATCTTGCCGGCGGTGGCGGCCATCGGGTTGAAGTTCTGAGCGGTGCTGCGGTACATGACGTTGCCGTAGCGATCGGCCTTCCAGCCCTTGACGATCGCAAAGTCGCCGACCACGGACTCCTCGAGGATGTAGTGGCGATCATTGAACACGCGCACCTCCTTGCCCTCGCCGATTGGCGTACCGTAGCCGGTGGCGGTATAGAAGGCGGGAATCCCCGCGCCGCCGGCGCGCATCTTCTCTGCCAGCGTGCCCTGGGGAGTGAGCACAACCTCGATCTCCTCGTTGAGCATCTGCTGTTCGAAGAGCGCGTTCTCACCGACGTAGGAGGCATAGAACTTCTTGATCTGCTTGTCCTCGAGCAGCAGGCCCAGGCCGAAGCCGTCAACGCCGCAATTGTTGGACCATACCGTCAGGTCCTTGACACCGCGACGCTTGATCTCGGCGATCAGGTTCTCGGGGATGCCGCAGAGACCGAA
Source organism: Halomonas fontilapidosi (assembly GCF_014192285.1). Taxonomy (GTDB): domain Bacteria; phylum Pseudomonadota; class Gammaproteobacteria; order Pseudomonadales; family Halomonadaceae; genus Halomonas; species Halomonas fontilapidosi. The sequence goes on from NZ_JACHXQ010000001.1 coordinate 205,846, forward strand.
GCCGCCCGCGATCACGGTCATGCCGCTTTCGATGCCGTCCATTGCCTCTTCGTAGGAAGTCACACGCTTGTCGAATCCGGCCATAATGGCGCCTCGCGTTGTTGTGGAGTGAGTGGTGGAATGAGTGGTGGAGTGGGTTACAGAATGAGTGCGCAGAATGTCAGGCCAGTGTTGCCGCTGCCAATATATTTGTTAAGTTTGTTTTATTTATCGATTGATCTGTTTTGCCAATAAATTGGACCTTGGTAGCATGCCATGACCGTCAAGCAACTGCGCGCCTTCCTCGCCGTGGCCAGAACCCTGAGCTTTACTCAAGCCTGCGAGCACCTCCACCTCTCTCAGCCGGCCCTGAGCCTGGCAATCAAGGGGCTGGAGGAAAGCCTGGGCGGTCGCCTGCTGATCCGCAGCACCCGCAGCGTGAGGCTCACCCCGGAAGGCGAGTCGCTGGTCCCTCTGGCCAAGCGCTTGATTGCCGAGTGGGACAACACCGAGGAGCTGCTACGCCAGCGCTTCACCCTTCAGCTCGGCCGTCTGGCGGTGGCCACCATGCCCTCCTTTGCCAGCAACCTGCTGCCTCCCGCGCTGCGTGTGTTCCGACAGCGCCATCCGCGGGTCAACGTCACGGTGCATGATGTGATCAACGAGCAGGTGATCGAGATGGTGCGCGCGCGCCAGGTGGAACTGGGGCTGGTGCTGGAGCCGGAGGCCACCGGCAGCCTCTCCTTCACCCCGCTGTTTCGCGACCGCTTCGTTGCCGTGGTGCCGGCCGATTCGCGCCTCGCCGGACGGGAGAGGCTCGACTGGCCAACCCTGATGACGCGCGACTTCATCGCCCTTCAGCGCCCCTCGATGGTGCGTCGACTGCTGGAACAGGCGTTGGTGAGTCGCGGGCTCACCTTGCCTGCCACCTTCGAGTGCCATCAGCTGGCGACCGTGGGACGCATGGTCGCCAGCGGCCTGGGCGTCAGCGCGGTTCCGTCGCTGTGCATCGACCAGATGCAGGAACTCGGTGCCGTCTGCGTGCCCCTCGAGGAACCGGTGATCGAGCGTGACGTCGGTGTGCTGACCTGGAACACCCATGAGCTGTCGGTGGCCGCTTTGGCGCTGCAGCAGGTGCTTGCCGAGACCATCCGAACCCCCGGGCTCGCCACGCGACGTTGACCCCGACCGCTGGGCAGCTCGTGGCCGATCCATTAGCATGGAGAGATCGTCAATCCGGCCGAGGAGACAGGCATGTCGACCCTCAGGGGGCTCGTCAGCATCCTGCTGCTGACTCTCACCACCCTCGCCTGGGGGGTACCGCTGATCCTGCTCACCCTGGTCAAACTGGTGACCCCGGGGCGTCGTCTGCGTCGCCGGGTGCTGACGGCCCTCAACCGGGTCGCGCTCAACTGGGTGGGCAGCAACCTCTGGTGGATGCGTGGCTGGCTGAAACCTCAACTCGACATGTCGCTGCCCAAGGAACTCTCCCGCGACCAGTGGTGGCTGGTGCTCTCGAACCATCGCAGCTGGACCGACATCTTCCTGCTGTTCTTCGCTCTGCACCGGCGCATTCCCATGCCCCACTTCTTCGTCAAGCGCCAGCTGATCTGGATTCCCATCGTCGGCCTGGCCTTCTGGGCCATGGAGTTCCCCATGCTGCGCCGCCTGACCCGCGAACAGCGCGAGCGCAACCCTCAGCTGGCGCGTCGCGACCGCGAGGCCACCGAGCGCATGTGCCGCCACGCCCGGGAAAGGCCCATCGCGATCTATAATTTCGTCGAGGGTACCCGCTTCACCCCCGCCAAGCAGGCCGCCCAGGACGCTCCCTATCGCCACCTGCTGAGGCCCCGCGCCGGCGGTATCGCCCAGGTCGTCAGCCTGCTCGGCGACCGCCTCGGCGGCATTCTGGATGTCACCCTGCATTACGAGAACCCCGACCCCAGCTTCTGGGGCTTCCTCTGCGGTCGCGAGGGTCGGGTGCGCCTGGAGGCCCGCCGCCTGGCGGTCCCGGCCTGGATGCTCGAGGGCGACTATCACGACGACACGGACTACAAGGAACGCTTCCAGTCATGGCTCAACGCCCTGTGGCAGGACAAGGATCGTCGCCTAGACGCATTGCCCTGACGCTGCTGATAGTCGGCCTGGCACTGCTGATGGTCGGCTGCGCAGGGCAGGACGTCGTCAGCCGCGCCGGCGACGAGATCGCCGGCGAATGGATCACCATCCAGCGCGGCGATACCCTGGGTGAGATCGCCCGTCGCGCCGAGGTGCCCCTGGTGCGCCTGCAGCGCTTCAACCCCGGCGTCGATGCTCGGCGCCTGGTGGTTGGCCAGCGCTTGCTGGTACCCGGTCACGATGAGCGAGCGCCTTCCGGCGGCCCCTACCGCTACCGGGTCCGCCCGGGGGACACCTACAGCGCCATCGCCCGGCGCCTGGGCGCTCGCGCCGGGCGGATCCAGGCGGCGAACCCCGGCATTGCGCCCACCAATCTAAGCGTCGGTCAGCTGATCGAGGTTCCGCTGGGCGGCCGGCAAGCAGCCTCCTCGGGCAGCGGCAACTCTGCCGCCGGGAACAGTGCAGCAGCCCGTACGCAGAAAAACACCCCAGCGGCGAGCAAGCGACTGCCGGACCCGGGCGAGATGCCGGCGTCCGCGCGAGGCTGGCCGTGGCCGCTGGAGGATTACCGGGTCGAGCGTCCCTTCGGCGCCGACGGGCGTGGCACCCTACAGCCCATGCTGCTCGGCACCCGCCGGGGCAGTCGCGCGCGGGCCGTGGCCGATGGCGAGGTGCGTTTCGCCGACAGCATGCGGCAGCTCGGCCAGGTGGTGATCGTTCACCATGCCGATAACCTGCAAAGCGTCTATGCCCTCTGCGCGAGGCCGCTGGTGGCCAGTGGGGATACCGTCACGCGTGGCACCCCGGTCTGCGAGGTCGGCCAGCAGGAGGGGACCCCGCGGCTGCTCTTTGACATGCGCCATGGCGGCAAGCCCATCGACCCGGCCCGCGTATTGCGCTGAGCCGGCGAAGGCGCTGGATCACACTGGGCGCTAAAGACGTCGCAAGGCCACCCTCGACAACCGCCACCTGCCGTCATGACGCCGTCATCGTCGCGTCGCCTGACTGTCATGGCAACCGGGCATCCTCACTGATGTCAGCCCCTTCAGGGCCTGTCACCATGAGAGGAGCCCCATGCGCATCTGCCTGGTCAGTGAAACCTGGTCCCCCGAGATCAACGGCGTCGCCCATACCCTGGGCCAGCTGAGCAGGGAGATGCGCCGGCGTGGCGTGGCCCTGCAGCTGATCCGTCCCCGGCCGGCGCATGGCACCACCCCTCGAGCCGAAGGCATGGAAGCGGAGCTGCGGGTACGCGGACTGGGCCTGCCGGGCTATCGCCAGGTGCGCATTGGCCTGCCGGCCACGGCGGCGATCCAGCGCCTGTGGCAGCAGCAGCGCCCGACGGCCGTCTACCTAGCCACGCAGGGACCGCTAGGCTGGTCGGCCCTGCGTGCCGCCGAGCGGCTGGGCATCCCGGTGATCAGCGGCTGGCACACCAACTTCGATCACTACTGTCGAGACTATGGCCTGCCCTGGTTGGCGCCCTTGGTCATGCGTCGCCTGCGTCACTTCCACAACCGCACGGCCACCACCCTGGTGCCGACCCAGGCTCAGGCCGAGGCGCTGGTCGGCCAGGGCATCCCCCGGGTGCGGGTCATGGCCCGCGGTATCGATGGCGAATGCTTCTCGCCGGCGCATCGCTCCACCGCCCTGCGCCGCTCCTGGGGCTGCGATGACCACCAGCCCGTGGCGCTCCACGTGGGGCGCCTGGCCGCGGAAAAGAATCTCGATCTGCTGCGTGACACCTTTGCGGCAATGCAAGCCGCCCGCCCCGATCTCAGCCTGGTGGTGGTCGGCGATGGCCCGGGGCGGGCCGTGCTGCAACGCGCCCTGCCCCAGGCCCGCTTCACCGGTTTCATCGACCGGGACGAGCTGGTGCGCTACTACGCCAGCGCCGATCTTTTCGTCTTCCCCTCGATCTCGGAGACATGGGGCAATGTGGTGCTCGAGGCCATGGCCAGCGGCCTGGCCGTGGTGACCTTCCGCCATGCCGCGGGGGCCGAGCTGATCGACGATGATCACAACGGTGTCAGACTGGCGGTGGGTGACGAGGCCGGTTTCCAGGAGGCCGCCACGGCCCTCTGCCAGCAGCCGGCCCGCTATGCCCGCCTGGGTCGCGCCGCCAGGGAGCGCGCCCTGACGTATCGCTGGTCGGCGATCGCCGACACATTCCTCGACACCCTGATCCAACCCCGGGAGCATCGCGATGAAGCCGCATCCGCCTGCCGTATTTGATCGCCTTGACCTCATCGAGTGGCAGCTCTGCCGGCGCCTGGCCGGGTTCAACGTCCACCCGCCCTGGCTGGCCCTGCTGCGGCTGTCCAGCAAGCTCGGGGACTGGCCGCTGTGGGTGGGCCTGATTCTCGCCCAGCCGCTGCTCCAGCCCGCCGGCAGTGGTCATCGAATGGCGCAGTACATCGTCACGGCGCTGGTGGCCATCGGCCTCTACCGGCTGCTCAAGACCCGACTGTGCCGCGAGCGGCCCTTCATCACCTTCAACGGCATCATCCGCTGCAGCGAGCCCGCCCGCGACCGCTACAGCTTTCCCAGCGGCCATACCATGCATGCCGTGCTGTTCTGCGTGCTGACCGCCGCCCATACCCCCTGGCTGCTGCCCTGGCTGATTCCCGCCGCGCTACTGATCGCGGTATCGCGAGTGGGCCTGGGGCTGCACTACATAAGTGACGTGGCCGCCGGCGCCCTGCTTGGCCTGGGCTTTGCCGTCGCCAGCCTGCAGCTGGCTGGTTGATGGGAGCGCTCTGGCGACCAACCTCAGGGGGTGGCATCCTGTTGGCATGACACCCGCAAGCGCCCTGCCGGGAGCATCCCTACTCGACGCGCCGACCCTCACCCTGCTGCCCAGCCTACTCGGTGAGCCCGCCGCTAGCGAAACGCTGGCACGGCTCGACTGCGAGCTGGCGTGGCAGCGTCCGACCCTGCGGCTCTATGGTCGCGAGCATCCGATCCCGCGCCGCCAGCTGTGGATGGGAGACCCCGACGCCCGTTACCGCTACTCGGGCCGGGACTTCCTGCCCGAGCCCTGGCACCCGGCCGTGGCAGCACTGCGCGACCGAGTGATCGACGTCCTGGCGGACGCCGGCACCCCGGCCCGCTTCAACAGCGTGCTGCTCAATCGCTATGCCGGCGGCGATGAGCGCATGGGCTGGCACAGCGATGACGAGCCAGAACTGGGGGCAGACCCCCTGATCGCGGCGCTCAGCCTGGGCGCCGAGCGGCCACTGCGCTTTCGCTGGAAGGACCGTTCGCATGAGCCCTTCAACGTCTGGCTGCCTCACGACAGCCTGCTGGTAATGGGCGCCGGCGTGCAGCACAGGCTGCAACATGCCCTGTTGCCTCGCCGGCTGCCAGGGCTGCGTATCAGCCTGACCTTCCGCCTGGTCATACCCGCAGTTGATAGCTGATTCGCCGCTTACCAGACCAACGCGAGACGCTGATTTTACTCAGAAGAGAGATTGTTTGGCAGAGAGTTAAGATAACGGTATAAAAATACCGGGTCAGGCAGTGAGTGGTGCTTAACCCCGATGGTAGCCGGGCGTGACAAAGGGCATCTTGCTCACCGTCATCGGCAGCTGCTTGCGCCGCACCTCGGCATAGACGGTCGTGCCGATCTCACTGGCCTCGATAGACACATAGCCCATCGCCACCGGCTGACCAACGCTGGGACCGAAACCGCCTGAGGTCACACGGCCCAGATACTTGCCCGCGGTGTCGAAGAGTTCGGCGCCTTCACGCACTGGCGCACGACCCTCGCCAAGCAGGCCCACCCGCTTGCGCCGATGGTCCTTCGCCTCGACCTGGTGCAGGATCAGGTCGGCACCGGGGAAGCCGCCGGCACGCTCGCCGCCGCGACGGCGGGGCTTGCCGATCGCCCAGATCAGGCCTGCCTCCACGGGAGTGGTATCGGTATTGATGTCGTGGCCATAGAGACACAGCCCCGCCTCGAGGCGCAGCGAATCACGCGCGCCCAGGCCGATCGCCTCGACCTCCTCTTCGGCCAGCAGCCGGCGCGCCAGGGTATCGGCATCCTCGGCGGCCACCGAGATCTCGAAGCCATCCTCGCCGGTGTAGCCGCTGCGGCTGACCCAGACATCGATGCCGTCGATGGTAAAGCGGCCGTGCTGCATGAACACCATCTCGCAGGCATCCGGGCAAAGCCGCTGCATCACGCCCGCTGCCGCCGGCCCTTGAAGCGCCAGCAGGCCACGCTCGAGCACCTCTACCTCGTGATCGAGCAGGCCCCGGCGCAGGTGCGCGATATCCTGTTCACGACAGGCGGCATTGACAACCAGGTAGAGATGGTCGCCGGCATTGACCACCATCAGATCATCGAGAATGCCGCCCTCCTCGGCGGTGAACAGCGCATAGCGCTGCATGCCCTCGGCCAGCCCGACAATATCGGCCGGCACCAGGGTTTCCAGCGCCTCGGCCGGATTCGGGCCGCGCAGCAGAATCTGCCCCATATGGGAGACATCGAAGAGTCCGCAGGCCTGACGGGTATGCTCGTGCTCGCGCTTGACGCCCAGCGGATACTGTACCGGCATGTCGTAGCCGGCGAAGGGCACCATCTTGGCCCCCAGTTCCTCGTGCAGGGCGTGCAGGGGGGTATGCTTAAGTTCATTCATGGCGTCATCACTCATGGCTTGGGAGGCAACGCAAGAGAGGTGCCCCCACGGGCACCTCTCCAGCGCGGCTCACCGTCAGGATTTATCGTGGTCCAGCTCCTCGCCCGGCAGGATATCCTTGCCGTCGAAGTAGGCGCGGGCCAGCTTGAAGACCACCGGCGACAGCAGCGCCAGGGCGATCAGATTGGGAATGGCCATCATGGCGTTGAACACGCTCGCCAGCACCCAGACAAGATTCAGGTTGGCCATGGCCCCGAGCGGGATCGCGATGATGAACAGCACCCGGTAGAGGGTGATCGAACGGGTCCCGAACAGGAACTGGAAACACTTCTCGCCATAGAAGGACCACCCCAGGATGGTGGTAAAGGCAAACACCGCCAGGGCGAACGTCACTATGTACTCGCCTACGCCCGGCAGCGCCAGGTCGAAGGATACCGCGGTCAAGCGCGCACCGGTCTCGCCTGCGCTCCACTCAACGCTGGTGAGAATGACCAGGGCGGTGATGGAGCAGACGATGATGGTGTCGATAAAGGTGCCCAGCATGGCGATCAAGCCCTGACGGATCGGGTTCTTGGTCTGCGCCGCGGCGTGGGCGATGGGGGCACTGCCCAGCCCAGCCTCGTTGGAGAAGATGCCGCGCGCCACGCCGAACTGAATCGCCATGGCCACTCCCGCACCGGCAAAGCCGCCTGCTGCCGCGATGGGATTGAAAGCGTGATAGAAGATCATGCCGAACGCTTCGCCGATCTGGTCGGCGTTGAGAATCAGCACCAGGATACCCGCCAGCACATAGGCGATCCCCATGATCGGCACCAGCTTTCCGGCGACCTTGGCGATACGCTTGATCCCCCCCAGGATCACGGCGCCGGCCAGCACCATCAGAATCAAGCCCGTCAGCCAGTGCGGCATGCCCAGCGACTCACTCAAGCCTTCCGCCACCGAGTTGGACTGCACGGTGTTGCCGATACCAAACGCCGCCACGGCGCCGAAGAAGGCAAAGGCGCCACCCAGCCACAGCCACTTCTTGCCCAGGCCGTTCTTGATGTAGAACATCGGGCCGCCGATGTGGTAGCCGGTGCTGTCGGTTTCGCGGTAGCGCACCGCCAACACCGCCTCGGCGAATTTCGTCGCCATGCCCACCAGCGCCGTGATCCACATCCAGAACACGGCGCCCGGGCCACCCAGGAAGATGGCGGTCGCCACACCGGCGATGTTACCGGTGCCGATGGTGGCGGACAGCGCCGTCATCAGGGCATTGAACGGCGAGATTTCCCCCTCGTCCTCCTTGGTCTTTTTCTCCCCGGGCGCCGGCTTGCGGTCGCGCCCCTGCCACATCAGCTTGAAGCCTTCACCGAGCTTGCGGATCGGCATCAGCCTCAGGCCGGCCTGCAGATAGATGCCGACACCCAGCAGCAGGATCAGCATGGGAACGCCCCATACGATGCCTTCCACCGAGCTCAAGAATGTCATTAATGCTTCCACGAGAGTCTCCCCAATTGACGCTTGTTGTTGTGACCCGCATGCATCCCCGCTCTCCCGACCGTCGGGAAGATGAAATGGCATGGACGGGCCAGGCTTCGACGAAAAAACGATAGGACGAACGCCTTCACGATAGCGGATCCTGCCACTGATGCACCAGCCCGCTGAAAAGGGGAGGCACCATGGCAGCACCGCCGACGGGAAGATCGCCTGTTTCCGATCGGAAACGCGGCAAGCCTACGTTCCACACCAAGCGCCGGCAAGAGCCGCGGTGCCGGGTGCGATCGCCCCCAACGCTGCGGCACGGAGCGTGCGCAAGATGCCGGTCTCACCGGCGGGATGCCGCCGTGCCCCCGGGCAGCCGGCCCGGCACCGGGCAGGCACTGGACGAACCGTCGCCGGCGGACCACCCTATCAACGGGTCGACGAGCGCCAGCCGCCTATCGGACCCACCGGGAGGACTCGCCAAATGCCGACAATGGCGTTAGCATTCGCGAATCCGAAAACCTTTTTCGTATAGGAAATCACGATGAGCTCTATCCCCGCCAACCTGCGCTATGCCGAAAGCCATGAATGGGTCCTCGATAATGGCGACGGCAGCGTGACCATCGGCATTACCGACCATGCCCAGGAGGCGCTGGGCGATGTGGTCTTCGTCGAGCTGCCCGAAGTGGGCCGTACCCTGGCCGTGGGCGACGAGTTCGGCGTCATCGAGTCGGTCAAGGCCGCCTCCGACCTCTATGCGCCGGTCGCCGGTGAGATCCTCGAGGTCAACGAGGCCCTTGAAGATAGCCCCGAAACCGTCAACGAGTCGCCCTACGCGGATGGCTGGCTCATGAAGGTGCGTCTCGAGGATGCCAGCAACCTCGACGACCTGCTCGATGCCGGCGCCTACCAGGCCGTGGCCGCCGCCGAGGAGTGAGTCTCCTCTCGGGCGCCGTGTCAGGACCGTCCCGTTCGGAGCAACCCTGACAAGAGGTGGCGCCCATCCCGGCCTCGCCCCTGGCGAGGCCGGCCCGTTTCGATGATCCCCGGGGCGAGTCCCCACCACGCACACAGGGTGTTCCATGGCTTTCGACAACCGCCGTCTGGCCGATCTGGCCGCTCACGATGCCTTCCTTCAGCGCCACAACGGACCGGCCGGCGCCGACGTGGACGGCATGCTCTCGATCCTGGACATGGAGAGCCTGCCCTCACTGATCGAGGCCACCGTCCCCGCCGGCATCCGCCTGGGGCGCGAGCTGGACCTGGACCCGCCGAAGGGCGAGGCCGAGGCCCTGGACTACCTGCAGCGCCTGGCCCGCCAGAACCGGGTCGTCAAGAGCTACATCGGCCAAGGCTATTACGACACCCATCTGCCGACCGTGATCCAGCGCAACGTGCTGGAGAACCCGGGCTGGTACACCGCCTACACGCCCTACCAGCCGGAGATCTCCCAGGGTCGCCTGGAAGGCCTGCTCAACTTCCAGCAGATGGTCATGGACCTGACCGGCATGGAGCTGGCCAACGCCTCGCTGCTTGACGAGGCTACCGCCGCCGCCGAGGCCATGGCGCTGTGCAAGCGCGCCAACAAGAAGGCCAAAAGCGACACCTTCTTCGTCGCCGAGGATGTCTTCCCCCAGACCCTCGACGTGGTGCGCACCCGCGCCGCCTGGTTCGGGTTCGAGCTGGTCGTGGCCCCCGCCGAGGAACTCGCCGAGCACCAGGTATTCGGCGCCCTGCTGCAGTACCCGGGCGACAGCGGCGAGGTTCGCGACCTGGCCCCGCTGATCGAGACGGCCCGTGAGCGGGGCGTGATGACCTGCGTGGTGGCTGACATCATGGGCCTGGTGCTGCTCAAGGAGCCGGGCGCGCTGGGCGCCGACATGGTGGTGGGCTCATCGCAGCGCTTTGGCGTGCCGATGGGCTATGGCGGCCCGCATGCCGCCTTCTTCGCCACCACCGACAAGCTCAAGCGCTCGATCCCGGGGCGCATCATCGGCGTGTCGAAGGATAGCCGCGGCAACACCGCGTTGCGCATGGCGATGCAGACCCGTGAGCAACACATCCGCCGCGAGAAGGCCACCTCCAACATCTGCACCGCCCAGGCGCTGCTGGCCAACATCGCCGGCTTCTATGCCGTCTACCACGGCGCCGACGGACTGCGCACCATCGCGGCGCGCATTCACCGCCTGACCACCATCCTGGCGATGGGCCTGCAGGAAAAGGGCGTGACCCTGGCCCACGACAGCTGGTTCGATACCCTGCGCTTGACCGGCGTCGATGCCGGCAAGCTCCATGGCCGGGCCATGACCCACGACCTCAACCTGCGCTACTTCGCGGGGGGCGACGTCGGCCTGAGCCTCGACGAGACCACCACCGCCCACGACCTGGACGTGCTGTTTGACGTGCTGCTTGGCGAGGAGCACGGCCTCTCGGTGCGTGAGCTCGACAGCCGCGTGGTCGAGGCCGGCACCAGCGGCATACCGGCGGCCTGTCAGCGCGAGTCCGACTTCCTGACCCATCCCACCTTCCTCCGTTACCACAGCGAGACGGAGATGCTGCGCTACCTCAAGCGCCTGGAGAACAAGGACCTGTCGCTGGCCCATGCGATGATCCCATTGGGCTCCTGCACCATGAAGCTCAACGCCACCAGCGAGATGATTCCTATCTCCTGGCCGGAGTTCGCGCGCATCCATCCCTTTGCGCCCCGCGACCAGGTGGCCGGCTACCGGCAGATGATCGACGAGCTGGCCGCCTTCCTGGTGGAGGTCACCGGCTACGACCACATCTCCATGCAGCCCAACTCCGGGGCCCAGGGCGAGTACGCCGGCCTGGTGGCCATCCGCCGCTACCAGGCCGCCGAGGGCGAGGGGCACCGCGACGTCTGCCTGATCCCGAGCTCCGCCCACGGCACCAATCCGGCCTCCGCCGCCATGGCGCGGATGAAGGTGGTGGTGGTGGAGTGCGACGGTGACGGCAACATCGATCTCGACGACTTGCGCGCCAAGGCCGAGCAACACCGCGATGCCCTCTCGGCGATCATGATCACCTACCCCTCCACCCACGGGGTGTTCGAGGAGAGCGTGCGCGAGGTGTGCGAGATCGTGCATGGGCACGGCGGCCAGGTGTACATCGACGGGGCCAACATGAACGCCCAGGTGGGCCTGACCCGCCCCGGCGACTTCGGTGGCGACGTCAGCCACCTCAACCTGCACAAGACCTTCTGCATCCCTCACGGCGGCGGCGGGCCGGGCATGGGCCCGATCGGCGTAAAGGCCCATCTGGCGCCCTTCGTGGCCAACCATGTGGTCACCCCGCTGGCGGGCGTCGAGGCAAGCTGTGGTGCGGTTTCGGCGGCGCCCTACGGCTCGGCCTCGATCCTGCCGATCTCCTGGGCCTACATCAAGATGATGGGCGCGCGCGGTCTACGCGAAGCCACCGAGCTGGCCATCCTCAACGCCAACTACATCGCCCGGCGACTCGAGGACCACTACCCGGTACTCTACAAGGGCGAGAACGGCACCGTGGCCCACGAGTGCATCATCGATATCCGCCCGCTCAAGGCCGAATCCGGCATCAGCGAGGAGGACATTGCCAAGCGCCTGATGGACTACGGCTTCCACGCCCCGACCATGTCCTTTCCGGTGCCCGGCACGCTGATGATCGAGCCTACCGAGTCGGAGTCGCGCTACGAGATCGACCGCTTCTGTGACGCCATGATCAGTATCCGCGAGGAGGTCACCGCCGTGCAGCGAGGCGACTGGCCGGCGGACAACAACCCCCTGGTCAATGCCCCGCACACCATGGCCGACCTGATGGACGCGCACTGGGAGCGCCCCTACGCCCGGGAACTCGGCGCCTTTCCCAGCGAGGCGGTCAAGGCCGCCAAATACTGGCCGGCCGTCAACCGCGTCGACAACGTCTTCGGCGACCGGCAGCTGATCTGCTCCTGCCCGAGCATCGACGAGTATCGTGATTGACGGAGCGGCGGGAGCCGCGCCGTCAGGCCTGGTGGCGCTCCGCCACCTCGCCGAAACCGAAACGTTCGTGACGGCGCTGCTCGCGATAGCCTTCGAGCAGCCGCACGTAGCGACGCGGCATCTGTTCGCCGGCACGCATGACCAGGTGCAGTGTCTCGTGGACCGGTTGGAGCAGGGAGAGCTCCTTGACCTGACGCTGCCAGGGCGAGGTCTCCAGCACCACCCGTGAGACCACGGTGAACCCCAGGCCTCGCGCCACGGCGTCGAGCACCATGCTCACCTCATTGGTAAAGCCCTGACGCGGGAAGTGGCTCATGGTGCGGAAGTCGGGAAAGTTGGCTCGCAGCAGGGCACCGGCATGCCCGTCACCGCCCGAGTAGCTGATGAAACCGATCGCCATCAGGTCGGCCAGACCACTGCCGGCGAAGTCCGCCGGCACCACCAGGCAGAGCGGCTCCTGGTGCCAGACCTTGCAGCATAGTTCGGGATGGCTAACGGGCTCGGTGACGATCCCCAGGTCATGGCGACCGCTCAGCACGTCGGTGACGATCTCGGCGTTGAAGGCGAAGCTGTAGCTCACCGTGAGACCGGACTGCATCTGCTGCTGGCCGAGGATGAACGGATAGAGCATCAGGCCGACGCTGCCCGGCGAGGCAAGGCGACACTCGCCGCTGTCCAGGCTGTCGTCATCCAGCGAATGACGAAAGTGCTCGTGTTCGGCGAACAGCTTGAGCGCGTAGTCGTAGGCGCGCCGCCCGCTCTCGGTGAGCACGAAACGTCGCCCCTGGCGATCCAGCAGCGGCTTGCCGAGGTAGGCCTCGAGCTTGCGCAGATGCTGGCTGACCCCGGGCTGAGTCATCTCCAGGCGGCGTGCGGTATGGGTGAAGCTGCCGGTCTCGACCAGAGTGATGAAGGTACGGAAGTATCGGGCGTTGAACATGGGCGTCACGTCGCGGGCAATGGCCGGGCAGCAGGAATTCTACCAGCTCGCCGCCCGGGTCGCAGCGATGCCCGGTTGGGGTCGGGCGTGATAGCATCGCGGGACGAGCAATGCCGCCATGACGACAGGGAACGCCAAGGATGCCCGACACCATTTCCACTACCATCTCGCCGGAAGGCAGCCTCGAGATCCTCTCCCAGCAGGAGGTCGAGCGCCTCCACGATACCTCGAGGAGCGGCCTGCACGATCTGCTGCGCAGCTGCTCGCTGGCAGTGCTCAACTGCGGCAACCTCACCGATGATGGCCTGGCCCTGCTCGAGACCTATCGAGACTTCGACATCGAGGTGCTGCAGCAGGACCGCGGCGTGCGCCTCAAGATCTCCAATGCCCCGGCCGAGGCCTTCGTCGACGGCAAGATGATCCGTGGCATTCGCGAGCACCTCTCTGCCGTGCTGCGTGACATCGTCTATGTCTACAACGAAATCCAGACTCGCCAGCGCTTCGACCTGGAGACCGCCGAGGGCACCACCAACGCCGTCTTTCACATCCTGCGCAAGGCCGGCACCCTCAAGCCGGGACGCGACCCCAGCCTGGTCGTCTGCTGGGGCGGCCACTCGATCTCTCGCGAGGAGTACGACTACACCAAGTCCGTCGGCTACCACCTGGGGCTTCGCGAGCTGGACATCTGCACCGGGTGCGGGCCCGGCGCCATGAAGGGCCCCATGAAGGGCGCCAATGTCGCTCACGCCAAGCAGCGTCGCAGCCAGGGACGCTATCTGGGGGTCTCGGAGCCCGGCATCATCGCGGCCGAGGCACCCAACCCGATCGTCAACGAGCTGGTGGTAATGCCCGACATCGAGAAGCGCCTGGAGGCGTTCGTGCGGCTCGGGCACGGCATCATCGTCTTCCCGGGGGGCGTGGGCACTGCCGAGGAGATCCTCTATCTGCTGGGCATCCTGCTGCACCCGGACAACGCGGACATGGAATTGCCGCTGATCCTCACCGGCCCCGCCAACTCTGCCGACTACTTCAGGCGCATCGACGAGTTCCTGGTCTACACCCTGGGCGAGGAGGTACGGCGCCTCTATCGCATCGTCGTCGACGACGCCGTCGAGGTCGCCCGCACCATGCGCAAGAACATCGACGCGGTGACGGAGTATCGCCGCAGCCGCCAGGACGCCTTCTACTACAACTGGCGCCTCACCGTGGCCCGGGACTTCCAGGAACCCTTCGAGCCGACCCATGACGCCATGGCCGCCCTGGCGCTCCACCGCGACCAGCCGGTCCACGAGTTGGCTGCCAATCTGCGCCGCGCCTTCTCGGGCATCGTCGCGGGCAACGTCAAGGAGAAGGGCATCCGGGCGATTGAAGCGCATGGCCCCTTCCGCCTGCACGCCGAACCGGCACTGATGGCCCGCCTCGACGAGCTGCTGGCCTCCTTCGTCGTCCAGGGGCGCATGAAGCTCGCCGGCGACTACGTGCCCTGCTATACGCTGGGATAAGGGCAAGGGGCAAGCACTGTGTGCCCACACCTTGACAGGCCATAAGACTGTCCTGGCAGGGTCTCCTTGTGACTTGCCCCTTGAACCTCGTAGCTGGGGCCGAGCTCAGCGAGACACCCTGGCCCATAGCCAGAGTGCATGCAGCAGCAGCCCCAGAGTGGCACCGTGGGACACCAGTAGCTCCCAACCGAAGAAGTCGCTGGTCAGGGCATGCCAGAGGGTCATCACGGCAACGCCCACTCCCAGACAGAGCCCGAGCCGGCGCAACAAGGCGGGAAGACGCGAGCGCGCCTCGCTGGAAAGCTGTCGCCATTGCAGCACGCTGGCCACGGCCACCACCGCCAGCGCCATCAGGATCAGCGACTGGTGGGTCTCATGCCCGCCAACCAGGTAGCGCGGCAGGGTCGCCAGCATCAGTATCCCGAGCCCCAGCAGCAGGCTGAGGCGCTCTGCCGTGGACGTCATGCCCACGTCAGGCCACCTTCAGCTGCTGCGCGTCGATCCATTGCTCGACCCAGGGCAATGCCTCGTCATCCGCCATGAAGGTCTCCATGGCATCCACTTCCAAGCGCTCACCGAGGCGCTGAGCGCCCTGCCCCTCGAGCAGCTCGTCGAGCTGGCGGCCGGCGCCGCAGAAGGTGTCGCCATAGGAGCTGTCGCCCAGGGCGATGAGGCCATAGCGAAGGCCGCCGAGGCCGGGACTCTTCGATTCGAGGTCGCTAGCAAGCGGCATGATGTTGCCGGGCAGATCGCCGCTGCCAGTGGTCGAGACGCAGAACAGCGCCAGGTCTGTGGGCGTGCCGATGAGGTCGTCGAGGGTCGGCTGGTCGAAGATTGCCACTTCGTAACCGGCCTCCTCGAACAGCGGCTTGACCTGTTCAGCGACGTCCAGAGCGCCGCCATACATGGTACCTACGAAGATCTTTAGCATGGGCATGTCATGGATTTACCTGAGAATTTCACTCGGATATTAACATGGGGGTGCGTCATGAGGCCACGCTTCGACACCTGCAGCGGCGATAATACCTGAGTATAATGGTCGGAATTTCCCCTGAGGCGCGCACGGAGGCATCATGCAGCAAACCTTCGAAACCTGGATCACCCCGATGATGATCGGCGGGCTGATCATTTTCATGTGTTTCATCATCTGGGACCTCGCGAAGAAGTCCCAGGCCGGCCGTTTCGGCACCATCATGCTGTTTGTGGTTCTGGGTGCCGGCATGCTGGGCTATGTCCTCAAGGTGGTCATCACCTGGGTGCTGGAGAATGGCGGCGGCGTGTAACGCCATATCGAGTCTCGACCAAAAAGAACGCCACTCCGTTGGAGTGGCGTTCTTGTTAAACGGTACGAGACATCACGGCGCGTCACCCTGGTAGCCCTCGACCTGACTCTTGAGCTTCTGGCCGGGCCGAAAGGTAACGACCCGCCGAGCGGAGATCGGGATCTCCTCGCCGGTCTTGGGATTTCGCCCGGGGCGTTCACGCTTGTCTCGCAGGTCGAAATTACCAAACCCCGAGAGCTTGACCTGCTCGTTCTCGCGCAGGCAGCCGCGAATCTCTTCGAAGAAGGCCTCCACCATGGACTTGGCCTCGCGCTTGGAAAGGCCAAGCTCGGCGTGCAGATGTTCGGCCAGTTCCGCCTTGGTCAACGCACCCATGTTGTCGTCCTCGTGGCGCTGGTCCTGCCGATCGACGAGACGCTCTGGCCTCATGCGCGCAATTCCGCCCCCAGATGCTGACGAGACTCGGCGACGATGGCATCAACCAACTGATTGATTTCATCGTCATTAAGCGTGCGTGATGGATGCTGCCAGGTCAAGCCCAGCGCCACGCTCTTGCGGCCTGCCGGCACCCCCTTGCCCTGGTAGACATCGAAGAGGTGAGACTCCACCAGCCACTCGCCAGCCTGAGCGCGGATGGTGTCCAGCAGCGACTGAACCGGCAGCCCCTCGTCGACCACGAAGGCCAGGTCACGGCGCACCTCGGGATGGCGGGACAGCGGTGTGAAGGCCGGCACCCGCCCTTGCGTCAGCGCATCGAGGCGCACCTCGAAGAGCAGCGCATCGACCTTGAGACCCAGGCTGGCGCGCACCGCCGGGTGCAGCGTACCGATCCAACCGGCCTCCTCGCCGCGATGCAGAATGCGAGCGCACTGGCCGGGGTGCAGAGCCGGGTGCTCGCCGGGCTCGAAGCGCCAGGCATGGGGCTCACCGAGCGACAGCAGGCTCTCGAGGTCGCCCTTGAGATCGAAGAAGTCGACCGGCTCTCTGCCGCTATTCCATCCCTCCGGCTCGCGTGGGCCACAGACCAGCGCCCCGAGCATCGGGGTCTGGTGGAGATGGTCGAGCTCGCCGCGGAAGGTCAGGCCGGTCTCGAATAGCCGCACGCGGCTCTGCTGGCGGTTGAGGTTGTGCTGCAGGGCGCGCACCAGCCCGGGAAAGAGACTCGCCCGCATCACCGAGAGATCGCTGGAGATGGGGTTGGCCAGTACCGGCGATACCACCTCGGGATGCAGCGCCTGCTGCAGCTCGGGGGCGACAAAGCTATAGGTCACCGCCTCCTGGTAGCCGCGCGCGACCATCTGGCGCCGCAGCCGGGCCAGCGGCGTGTGCGCCTCATGGTCCGGGCGCAGGGCCAGGCGAACCTGGGGACGCCGGACCGGCAGGCGATTGTAGCCATGGATGCGCGCCACCTCCTCGATCAGGTCTTCCTCGATGGCGATATCGAAGCGCCAGCTGGGTACCGTCACGTTCCAGCCTTGAGGGGAAACCGTTACCCCGAGGCCGAGGCGCTCGAGAATGTCGCTCACCTCCTCACCCGGCAATGACTTGCCCAGTGCCTGCTCGAGACGCGCCGCGCGTAGCGTCGCCTCGCGCCCGTCAGGCAGGTGCGACTCATTGGCCACCTCGACCAGGGGCCCCGGCTCACCGCCGGTGATCGCCAGCAGCAGGGCGGTGGCCCGCTCGGTGGCCTCGCGAGGCAGGCGCGGGTCGACGCCGCGCTCGAAGCGGTGCGAGGCGTCGGTATGCAGCCCATAGGCACGTGCCTGACCGGCGACCGCCAGCGGGGAAAAGAAGGCAGCCTCGAGAAAGATGTCGCGGGTTGCCGGGCTCACGCCGGAGTGCTCGCCGCCCATCACGCCGGCGATGGCCAACGGCCCACGCTCATCGGCGATCACCAGCGTGGAGGCGTCAAGAGTGATCGCCTGGCCATCGAGCAGCACCAGACGCTCGCCTTCCCGGGCCAGCCGCACCACCACGCTGCCGTGCAGGTTGGCGCGGTCGAAGGCATGCAGCGGCTGGCCAAGCTCGAGCATCACGTAGTTGGTGACGTCCACCACCGGGTCGATGGAGCGGATACCGCTGCGGCGCAGCCGCTCGACCATCCATACCGGCGTCTCGGCGGTGACGTCGACGCCCTTGATCAGGCGGCCGATGTAGCGTGGACAGCGCTCATCATCCTCGACGCGCAGCGGGAAGGTTTCATCATGGGTAGCCACCACGGCGGACAGCTCGGGGCCCTCGATGGCCAGCCGATTGAGCACCCCGACCTCGCGGGCCAGCCCCTTGAGGCTCAGGCAGTCGCCGCGATTGGGGGTCAGGTCGACCTCGATGGCATGGTCGTCGAGCCCCATGAACTCGCGGAATCCCTCGCCGACTGGCGCGCTGGCCGGCAGCACGAGGATCCCGGCAGAGGTTTCCTCCTCGAGGCCCAGTTCGGAGGCGGAGCAGATCATGCCGCGAGACTCGACGCCGCGCAGCTTGGCCTGCTTGATCGTGAAGTCGCCCGGCAGCACCGCCCCGACTCGCGCGAAGGGCACCTTCTGCCCCGCCGCTACATTGGGCGCCCCGCATACCACCTGGACAGTCTCGCCACTGCCGTCATCGACCCGGCAGACGTTGAGCTTATCGGCATCGGGATGGGGCCCCATGCCGACGACCTCGGCGACCACCACATCACTGAAAGCGGCGGCGACCGGCTCCACGGCATCGACCTCCAGGCCCGCCATGGTGATCTGGTCGGCCAGCGCCTGAGTCGAGAGCGCCGGCGATACCCATTCACGCAGCCACTGTTCGGAAAATTTCATGTCAGATCCTATTGCTGTGTTCTGCTTATCCGCGGGGCGATCAGGCGAACTGCCGGAGGAAACGCAGGTCGTTGTCGAAGAACAGCCGCAGATCGTTGACGCCATAGCGCAGCATGGCCAGGCGCTCGGCGCCCATGCCGAAGGCAAAGCCGGTGTAGCGCTCGGCGTCGATGCCCGAGTGGCGGAACACCTCAGGATGCACCATCCCGCAGCCCATCACTTCCAGCCAGCCGCTATGCGAGCAGACCCGGCAGCCATCACCGCTGCACATGACGCACTGGATATCGACCTCTGCCGAGGGCTCGGTGAAGGGGAAGTAGGATGGCCGGAAGCGCACCGACAGATCATCCCGTTCGAAGAAGGCGTGCAGGAAATCCTCGATGGTGCCCTTGAGGTCGGCGAAGCTGACATCTTCATCGACCAGCAACCCCTCGACCTGATGGAACATCGGGGTATGGGTCAGATCGGAGTCGCTCCGGTAGACGCGTCCGGGGCAGACGATACGGATCGGCGGCTCGCCCTCCTTCATGGTCCTGACCTGCACCGGCGAGGTATGGGTCCTCAGCAGCCGGCTGGCATCAAAGTAGAAGGTATCCGCCATCCCCCGCGCCGGATGATGGGCGGGAATATTGAGCGCCTCGAAATTGTGGTAGTCATCCTCGATCTCGGGACCGACCGCCACGTCATAGCCGATGCGCGTGAAAAGGCCTTCGATGCGTTCGAGGGTCAGCGTCACCGGGTGCAGGCCCCCGTTCGGCTGGCCGCGCCCCGGCAGCGTCACATCGAGCCGCTCGGCGGCCAGGCGCGCTTCGAGGGCCGCCTTCTCCAGCGCCTGACGTTGCTCATCAAGCTCCTGAGCCAGCGACTGCTTGGCCTGGTTGATGCGCTCGCCCGCGGCCGGGCGCTCCTCGGCAGGCAGCTTGCCAAGCCCCTTGAGCAGCGCGGTGATCTCGCCTTTCTTGCCGAGATAGCGAACGCGCAGCTCGTCCAGCGCGGCCAGGCTGTCGGCGGCATGGATGGCGTCGCGTGCCTCGTCAACCAGAGTGGGAAGGTGGTCCATCCGTTGAGCTCCGAAGTCTTTCAAAAAAGCGGTCGTAAAAAAACAGGGGAAGAGCGGCTGCTCTTCCCCTGCGACGATCATGGTCTGGCGTCACGACAACTGCCGCGGCCGACCAAGGGTCGACGTCCCTTACTGGGCAGCCTTGGCCTTCTCGACGATAGCGGCAAAGGCAGCCTTCTCGTGAACGGCCAGATCGGCCAGCACCTTGCGGTCGATCTCGATACCGGCCTTCTTCAGGCCACCGACGAAGCGGCTGTAGGAGAGGCCGTGCTGACGGGCACCGGCGTTGATGCGCTGGATCCACAGGGCGCGGAACTGGCGCTTGCGCTGGCGACGGTCACGATAGGCGTACTGACCGGCCTTGATGACAGCCTGCTTGGCCACGCGGAAAACGCGCGAACGGGCACCGTAGTAACCCTTGGCCTGCTTGAGAATCTTCTTGTGACGACGACGGGCGACAACGCCCCGCTTGACACGAGTCATGGCTTACTCCTGACGTAAAGTGTGTGCACCCAAGGGGTTACAGGTTCGGCAACATCCGCTGGATAAGCGGCTTGTCGGCATCGTGGACCTGCTTCATCCCGCGCAGCTGACGCTTACGCTTGGTGGACTTCTTGGTCAGGATGTGGCTACGGAACGACTGCTTGTGCTTGAAGCCGTTGGCCGTCTTCTTGAAGCGCTTGGCCGCGCCACTGTTGCTCTTGATTTTCGGCATGAGGTTAACTCCGCTCGAGGTTTCTTAAGAAAACCCGCGGCCGACGCGAGGCATTGACACCTCCCGCCCGTTGAACTGGCCATCGGATCACTTCTTCTGGTACCGCTGGTACCGCTTACTGCTTCTTCTTGGGGGCAATGATCATGGTCATCTGGCGCCCTTCCATCTTGGGGAAGGATTCCACGGTCCCGATGTCTTCGAGATCGGCAGCGATCCGCTCCATCAGCTTGCGACCGATGTCCTGGTGTGCCATCTCGCGCCCACGGAAGCGCAGCGTGACCTTGCCCTTGTCACCGGCTTCGAGGAAACGGA
This sequence comes from Halomonas fontilapidosi, assembly GCF_014192285.1. GTDB lineage: Bacteria > Pseudomonadota > Gammaproteobacteria > Pseudomonadales > Halomonadaceae > Halomonas > Halomonas fontilapidosi. The sequence goes on from NZ_JACHXQ010000001.1 coordinate 226,643, forward strand.
TCAGGTTCTTCATCTTGACCTGATAGTCCCCCTCGTCGGTACCAGGCCGGAACTTTACTTCCTTGACCTGAATCTGCTTCGTCTTCTTCTTCTGAGCAGCTTTCTGCTTCTTCTGCTCGAAGACGAACTTGCCATAATCCATGATCTTGCAGACGATCGGATCGGCGTTGGAAATCTGCACGAGGTCCATACCGGCCGCTTCGGCTCGCTCCAGCGCTTCGCTGGTAGGCACGATGCCCAGCTGTTCGCCGTCACTGTCGATCAGGCGTACCTGATCCTCGGTAATCCGCTCGTTCATGGGGGGGCGCTTATCCTGAACACGCCCTCTTGGGTTGCTTCGCTTGATGGTTCCGTCTCCACTTCAGCTTTGGGAAGATGTCGCTATTGCCGCTCGGCCTGAACATGGTCGATGAAGGCATCCACGCCCATCGTACCAAGATTCTCGCCACTGCGCGTACGCACGGCCACCGAGTCGGACTCGACTTCCTTATCTCCCACCACCAGGAGATAGGGGACCTTCTGCAACGTATGCTCGCGAATTTTAAAGCCGATTTTCTCGTTCCTCAAGTCCGACTTGACGCGCAGACCGACTTTCTGCAAACGCTCCACCACTGACATGGCATGGTCGTGCTGCGCATCGGTGATGGTCATGACCACGGCCTGCTGGGGTGACAGCCAGAGTGGCATGGCGCCGGCATAGTGCTCGATGAGGATACCCAGGAAGCGCTCGAAGGAGCCGAGGATCGCCCGATGCAGCATCACCGGCATCTTGCGCGCACCGTCCTCGTCGACAAACTGAGCGCCCAACCGGCCCGGCAGGTTGAAGTCCAGCTGCAAGGTACCGCACTGCCAGACCCGGTTGAGGCAGTCGCGCAGCGAAAACTCGATCTTGGGTCCGTAGAAGGCACCCTCGCCCGGCTGCAGCTCCCAGTCGAGCCCGGTCGCGTCGAGCGCGGCCTCGAGACCGGCTTCGGCGCGATCCCAGAGCTCTGGCTCACCCAGGAAGTCGTCTTCGGGTCGCGTGGAGAGCTTGAGCTCCACATCATCGAAGCCCAGCTCCCGGTAGACCTTCATGGTCAAGGCGATAAAGGCCTCGGCCTCGGACTGGATCTGACCCTCGGTGCAGAAGATATGCGCATCGTCCTGGGTGAAGCCGCGAACCCGCATCAGGCCGTGCAGCGCACCGGAGGGCTCGTTGCGGTGACAGCTGCCGAACTCCGCCAGGCGCAACGGCAGGTCACGGTAGCTCTTCAGCCCCTGGTTGAATACCTGGACATGACACGGACAGTTCATCGGCTTGACCGCGTAGTCGCGCTTCTCCGACTCGGTGGTGAACATCATGTCACTGTAGTGGCCCCAGTGTCCGGAGGCCTTCCACAGCGAAAGATCGACGATCTGCGGTGTCTTGATCTCCTGGTAGCCGTTCTCGACCTGCACCCGGCGCATGTACTGCTCCAGGGCCTGGTAGATGGTCCAGCCGTTGGGGTGCCAGAAGACCATGCCCGGGGCCTCTTCCTGAAGGTGGAACAGGTCCATCTTCTTCGCCAGCTTGCGGTGGTCGCGCTTCTCGGCTTCCTCGAGCCGCTTGAGATAGGCCTTGAGCTGCTTTTTGTCGGGCCAGGCCGTGCCGTAGATGCGCGTCAACATCGGGTTATCGGCGTTGCCCCGCCAATAGGCACCGGCCAGCTTGGTCAGCTTGAACGCCTTGAGGTGCCGGGTATTGGGCACATGGGGGCCCCGGCACATGTCCACGTATTCCTCGTGATGGTAGAGACGAATGGTCTCCCCTTCGGGAATCTCGCGCACGATCTCCTGCTTGTAGGGCTCCTCGCGATGCAGGAAGGTCAGCATCGCCTGGTCGCGGTCGACGTACTCGCGCACCACGTCGTACTCGTGATCGATCAGCGCCTTCATGCGGGCCTCGATTTTCTCGAGGTCACCGGGTGTCACCGAACGCCCGAAGTCGACGTCGTAGTAGAAACCGTCATCGATCACCGGGCCGATCGCCATCTTGGCCTCGGGATAAAGCTGCTTGACGGCATGGCCGATCAGGTGGGCGCAGGAGTGGCGGATGACCTCCAGGCCCGCGGCGTCACGCGCGGTAAGGATCGCCACCTCGGCGTCGCGGTCAATGACATCGGCGGTATCCACCGGGGTGCCATCAATCTTGCCGGCCACACAGGCCTTGGCCAGACCGGGCCCGATGCTCTCGGCCAATTGCATCACAGTGAGGGGAGTATCGAAGGATCTCTGACTGCCGTCGGGCAGGGTCACGATGGGCATGAAGGGGTTCCTTGTGCGCAGTGGTGATCCATACCAGGGATCACGTGTCGCCAGAAGAATGGTCGTGGAAAAAACGCCGCCCAGAGTAGCAGATACGTACCCCGTGGCGCCATGGGCGAGCACCGCGGCCCACACGTAGAGAAGGCGCCCGTAGGCGCCTTCTCTCGATCACGCATGGATCCCGAGGCAAGCCCCGGGATCAGGCGTCGAATCAGAGCAGGATCACTCCCACTCGCCAAGCTCCACGCGACGGTTCATCGCACGGCCTGCATCCGTATCGTTGGTGGCCACCGGCTGAGACTCGCCGTAACCGATGGTGCGCATGCGCTCCATGTCGACACCCTGGCCGGCCAGGTAATCGGCCACGGAGTCGGCGCGGGCCTGGGACAGATCCTGGTTGTAAGACTCGCTACCCACGGCGTCGGTGTGGCCCTCGATCCGCACGCGAACGTTCGGGTTGGCACGCAGCTTCTGGGCAACCCCGTCGAGGATCTGCTCGGCACCCATGGTCAGGGTCGCGGAGTCAAATTCGAAGTTGACGTCGCGCAGCACCAGGTCTTCGACGCAACCCAGCGCATTGACCTCGGCGCCGGCCGGCGTACCCGGGCACTGATCCTGGTAGTCCGGCACACCGTCACCGTCGGAATCCAGCGGGCAACCCACTGCGTCGACCGCGACCCCGGCCGGAGTTCCCGGGCACTGGTCATCGGCATCGATGACGCCGTCACCGTCGGTATCGCGCGGCGGCTCCATCGCCGGGGAAGTATCGGCGCACAGCATGGCGCCGATGGTGGCACCAGCGGTCGTACCAATGGCAGCACCGGTATCCTCGTCGGAATCACTGCCGGCCGCATAGCCGAGACCACCGCCAATCAGACCACCGGCCAGACCACAAACGGTCGGATGCTCGTACCAGGCCCGGTCGGACGATGCGGAAGCGCCGCTGGATTGAGAAGCGGAGCTGGCACAGCCGGACAAGCCGACCACCAGCGCGGAACCGAGCAACAAGCCAGTCGTGGATTTCTTCATGTAAGACTCCTTCTTCTTGACTACATCCCGTAGAGACGGGTCAATGACCTCGTCCTTCGGGGTTCCGATGAATGACCCGAGGAAAGCGGTCCCCGACACGCTTCCTGCATCTTCCAAGAAAGCACGGAAGTGCCTTCTCGGCCAACTCGATCTTTCGACGGCAGTGGCACTTGACCGTATATCAGCCATCAACGAGGCATTGTCAGCTTGAAGCACAGACCTTGAAGATGCAATCCAAGGATAGCGAGCGATCGCATGATACATGGGGCAGATCGCGACCCGGCGGCAAATGACAAGACCCGCTCAGTGCAGGCTCTCCGGCCAACCTCGGCGGAACTCCACCACGGCCGCAGCGGCCTTGAGCACCGGCTCCCGGAACTCCTTCTCTACGGCCAGCCTCTCGCTGTCCTCGCGCATGCGATCGCGGGGGCTGAGCGCTTGACGGGCAGAGTGGGTATGCAAGTGGCGAGTGCGCCGGTGCACCTCGTCGAATGCCTGAAAATCGGGGCGCTCGGTCAGGTTCTGATCGAGTATCTCCAGCAGCACCTTGCAGCGCCAGCTACCTTCAGTAATGTCGACCTGCTCCTGCGCCAGCGCCGAGGCGACCATCTCGAGGTTTTCCAGACAGTTGCGGTGAGCACGCTGTCGCTCTTCCTCATGAAAGGCCTTGCGCCGCTGCACCTCCTTCCAGAGAGTGTAGGCGTAAGCCCCCAGGCCGGCGATGATGGCCAGGGCCAGGCCGAGAAGCACGAGTGCCAGGGTATTGGTCATTGGCGTATCCCAGTCCGTTCTAGGCATGTACAAACACTATACACGGAATGGGTACTTCTCCAAAACAGCGAAGGTACGCCAACAACGAAGGTAGTCGACGCGGCCAAGAGGAAACCGCCAGGTCAGACACATTGGCCGGCTCGCGACGTGCAACGTACGCAGTATCAGCTCTTCTCCCGCCCGGCAAGGAGCGATGATGCCCACCACTGAGTCCTCCCACGAGACACCCTCGGCGCCACCCCTCTCCGCTCGCATCGGCCTGTGGCTGGGCCCGCTGTGGGTACTGATAACCCTGCTCCTGCCCGCCCCGGCCGGCATGGCCGAACCGGCCTGGGCCTGCGTGGGGCTTGCGCTGCTGATGGCCACCTGGTGGTCCACCGAGGCGATCCCGATCCCCGCCACCGCACTGCTGCCGCTGGCCCTGGTGCCGGCGCTGGGAATCGGCGGCATGAGCGAGACGGCCGCCAGCTATGCCAACCCGATCATCTACTTGTTCCTCGGGGGCTTCCTGCTCGGCATCGCCATGCAGCGCTGGAATCTGCACAAACGTATCGCCCTTCACGTGCTGCGCCTGGTCGGCCACCAGCCGCGCCAGCAGATCGGCGGTTTCATGCTGGCCACGGGCTTTCTCAGCATGTGGGTCTCCAACACGGCCACGGCCATCATGATGCTGCCGATCGGCATGTCGGTGGTCAGCCTGCTGGACAGCAGCGACCCCGAGGAACTGCGCCGCTACGCAACCGCGCTGCTGCTGGCCATCGCTTACTCCGCCAGCATCGGTGGCGTGGCCACCCTAATCGGTACGCCGCCCAATGCCCTGCTGGCCGGCTACCTAGCCGAGGATCGCGGCATCGACATCGGCTTCGCCCAGTGGATGATGATTGGCCTACCGATCAGTGTCGTCATGATGGTCAGCGCTTGGTGGTGGCTGACCCGCCGCGGCTTCACGCTGAACGCCGGCGAAGACAGTGCCGGCATGGTCCGCGACGAGCTGGCCAAGCTCGGCCGGACCCGCCCCGCCGAGCGACGGGTGGGTAGTGTCTTCCTCCTCGCCGCGACGAGCTGGATGCTGCGCCCGCTGCTCAATGACGCGGGGCTCGACTGGCTCTCCGACACGGGCATCGCCATCATTGCCGGCATCGCGCTGTTCCTGGTGCCGGCCGGCCGCGAGCCCGGGGTGCGCCTGATGGACTGGCAATCGGCGCGCGAGCTGCCCTGGGGCATCCTGCTGCTGTTCGGTGGCGGCCTGGCCCTGGCCGGCGCCATCAGCCGCTCGGGACTGGCGGAGTGGATCGCCCAGCAACTCGAGGTGTTTGGCACCTTCCCGCTGCTGGCGATGGTCGGCGTAGTAGTGCTGGTGATTATCTTCCTCACCGAGCTGACCTCCAACACCGCCACCGCCGCCGCTTTCCTGCCGCTGCTGGGTGCCCTGGCACTGTCGCTGGAGATCTCGCCGCTGCTGATCACAGTGCCAGCCGCCATCGCCGCCAGCTGCGCCTTCATGATGCCGGTCGCCACGCCTCCCAACGCGATCGTCTTCGCCACCGGGCACATGAGGATCCAGTCGATGATCCATGCCGGTTTCGTGCTGAACCTGATCAGCACGGTGCTGGTGACCCTAATGGCCTATTTCCTGATTATCATGCTCTGGTAGGCGCACCTCGGCGCCCAGGACGTGACGAGCCCGGCCATATGACCGGGCTCGCTGCCTCCAGGGACGACGCTCTGCGGTTCCGACAGGTCTCAGACGCCCAGCATCCAGGCGGCGGCGTAGTGGTCCAGCAGCAGTACACCGAAGACACCCAGGATATAGCGGATGGAGAACCAGAAGGCCGCCAGGGGGGCCTTCGGATCATGGCCGCGCCACACCCGCCAGTTCCACACCATGAAGCGCAGATTGAGCGCCATCACCCCCACCAGGTAGAGCGCCCCGCTCATGCCGATGGTGAACGGCAGCAGGGTCACCGCCACGGTCAGCCAGCCATAGAGCCACACCTGCAGTCGTGTGAAGGCCTCGCCGTGGGTGACCGGCAGCATCGGTACCCCGGCACGGGCATACTCGTCGCGCTTGTGGATCGCCAGCGCCCAGAAGTGCGGCGGGGTCCAGGCGAAGATGATCAGCATCAGCAGCAGCGGCTCCGGGCCCAGCTGACCGGTCACCGCGGTCCAGCCCAGCAGCGGCGGCGCGGCGCCCGCCACGCCGCCGATGACGATGTTCTGCGGCGTGGCATGCTTGAGGAAGGCGGTGTAGATGAGGGCATAACCGATCAGCGAGCCGAGGGTGAGCCAGGCGGTCAACAGGTTGACCTGCCAGGCCAGCAGCCCGATGCCACTGACCGACAGCAGCGTCGCCCATGACAGCGCCAGCGGCGTGGGCATGCGCTGGGTGGCCAGAGGCCGGCGAGCGGTTCGCAGCATCAGCGCATCCAGGCGGCGGTCAACCACATGGTTGAAGGCCGCGGCTCCCCCCGCCGCCAGACCGATGCCGATCAGCCCGAAGACCACGGCCCCGGGATCCGGCAGCGGCGCTGCCAGTAGCATGCCGACCAGGGCACAGACCAGCATGACCGCCACCACCCGGGGTTTGCAAAGGGTGTAGAAGTCTCGCCAGTTCCAGCCGGCGAGAGGGCCGACCGTCGCACGCTCCATCATGACCTCAGACATGGGCCAACTCCTCCTTCTTCGCCAGTTCATCGGCACCCGCCGGTGCGACGGCGGCCGGAACCGTCGACCAGCGCCAGTGCCACAGGGACAGGGTCATCGTTACCACCAGCAATACGGCGCCGGCGGTGTGCAGCAGGGCCAGCCAGAGCGGTAGCCAGGCCAGCACGTTGGCGATACCGATCACCACCTGCACGACATAGGCGCCACCCAGCAATGCCAGCCAGGCACGCATGCCCGCCACCCGCCGATACCCCATGATCAGCAGCAACAGGCTCAGGCCCAGGGCCACCGCGCCGAGACGATGCCCCACCTGGATGGCACTGCGCGCCTCGGCATGCAGCTGACCGTGCAGGTAGTTGGGGCCCACCGTCTGCGTCAGGTGGAAGCCCTCGCTCCAGTCCAGCGCCGGCCACCATTGGCCGTTGCAGGTGGGAAAGCCCTGACAGGCAATCCCGGCATAGTTGCTCGAGGTCCAGCCACCCAGCGCCAGCTGACCCACCAGCAATACCACGGCCAGTCCCCATAGCGGCGTCAGGCGCCGGCCCGGCACCATGCCGACCGTGCCGGATGCGAAGCGCCGCAGGCGCAGATGCAGCCACAGGAACAGCACCATGACCGTCAAGCCACCCAATAGATGCAGGGTGACGACCTGCGGCCACAGTTTGAGAGTTACCGTGAAGGCTCCGAACGCACCCTGCAGCAGGATTACCGCCAGCAGCGCCAGGCTGGTCGCCCAGGGATAGCCCGCTTCCCGGCGCCACCGCATGCCCAGCCCCACCAGGGCAATGACCACAAGCCCCAGGGCCGAGGCCAGATAGCGGTGCACCATTTCTACCCAGGCCTTGGCAGACTCTAGGGGCACCTCCGGAGAGTGCGCCAACGCTCGCTCGGCATCCGGCACCACCAGGGCACCGTAGCACCCTGGCCAGTCGGGGCAGCCCAGGCCCGCGTCGACCAAGCGTGTCCAGGCCCCCACCAGCACCACCACGGCGGTGAACACGACACCGGCCAGACTCAGCCCCAGCAGCCAACGACAGCGAGGGTCGTCTCCCGCTGCGCCTACGCTACTGGCCATTGGCGCCGCCCCCTACCACGCTCGAGGTGGCATCGAACCGCGCCAAGGGAGGCTCGGGATTCATGCGTAGCAGGCGGCGCAGATCGTCGAGCACGTCGGCAGTCGCGACCGTCGGGCCATAGCCAAGCACCGGCCGGCCATCGGGATCGAGCACCCATAGGCGATGGGGGCTGCGCCAGTCGGCCTCTCCGGTCCAGCGTGCCACGGCTGCGCCGGGAAGCGGCTCGCCGCCACCGCCGATGCGCAGGCGACTGACCCGGTCGGCCTCCCGACCCAGCGCGCGGTGCAGCCGCCACCAGCGGTCGGCGTTGTCGTCACACGCCTCTGGGCAGTCGAAGGCCAGCAGCCAGTCGCGCTCCCCCTGCTTCTCCACGGACGACAACGGCCACTGCGCCAGAAGGGGCAACGAAGGTTGCAGCTCACCATGGGCCGTGCGCTCCTCGGGGATGCCGATGCGCCACTCCACCATGCCCCAGGCCACGGCCACCGGCAGGGCGAAGATCGCAAAGAAGGCCAACAGTTTGAGGCGCTGACGTGCCACGTGAGTCATCGGGGAGTCTCCTTGCTCGGTGCGGGCGGCGAGCCGGGACGGCGTGCCTGGCGCCGCGCGCCCACCAGCATGAATATCAGGGCAGCCAGGGCCAGCCCCCACCACTGCACGGCATAGCCCAGGTGGCGCTCTGGCGGCACCACGCTGGGCTGCCACCAGGAGGCGAGATGGCCCGGCCCCTGCTCGAGATGCAGCCAGCCTGCATAGGCAAACTCGGTGTCCAGCTGCCAGGCCGAGAGGTCGATGCGCTGCACACGGCTGCCCTCCCGGTTGGGGCCGAACAATGGCGCTGACGCGCCGGCCTTCTGCCAGCGGCCGGCCAGGGTCACCACCCCGGTAGGGGTCTCGACAGCAGGGGGCTCGCGACTCGGGCCGGTCGGCAGAAACCCACGCTGGATCAGCCAGAGGCGGCCCTCGGCGTCACGCAGCGGCGTCAGGGGCGCCACGCCGAGGCGCCCGTCATGGATGCGGTTATCGAGAAACAGGGTCTGCTCGGCGAGGTATTCGCCTGTCAAGACCAGCTGCGCGCCGGCCGGCGGAGCGGCGATTGGCGACTCGATCCGCGGTGCAGCCGCCAGGCGGGCCAGGTAGTCTCGCTTGTCGGCGGCACGCTCCCACTGCCATAGTCCGAGAGCAAGGCCCAGCGCCACCAGGCAGGACCAGAACCCCCACCAGCCCATCCGTCGCGCTGCCGATAAACCGCCATGCCGGTCGGACAGCGATGTTTTCCTGGAGCCGTGAATGATACTCAAGATAGTGATTGCCCTTGTCTTTCTCGCCATGGTCACGAGCCTTGCCATGGGTGCCGGCTTCCTGTTCCGGGACGACAGCCGCTCGAGGCGCGTGCTGGTTTCCCTCAAGATTCGCGTCGCACTGGCTGCCCTGCTGCTGGTCCTGCTCGGTTATGGCTTCACCCTGGGCGGTCTTGGCAGCTGACGGGAGTGCCAAGCCGCCTCGCGATCAGAATACATAGACGAACAGAAAAAGCCCGATCCATACCACATCAACGAAATGCCAATACCAGGCAGCCGCCTCGAAGCCGAAGTGGCTGTCGGCCGTGAAGTGCCCGCGGAACACCCGAACCAGCATCACCGCCAGGATGATGGTGCCGATAATCACATGCAGCCCGTGAAAGCCGGTAAGCAGGAAGAAGGTGGCGCCATAGATACCCGCCTGCAAGGTGATGCCGTAGTGGGCATAGGCCTCGTAGTACTCCACCCCCTGGATGGTGATGAAGCACAGGCCCAGCAGTACCGTTACCGTCAGCCAGAAGCGCGTACTCGCACGCACGCCCTCCTTGAGGCCCTCATGGGCGATGGTCAGGGTGATACTGGAGGAGACCAGGATCAGCGTATTGACCAGCGGCAGATGCCAGGGACTGAAGGTCTCCCGCGGCCCCGAGATCGAGGGGTCCGGCGGGTTGAGCAGCGGCCAGCTGGCCGTGAAATCCGGCCACAGCAGCGCCGCGACCCCCTTGGCGCCCTCGCCGTCGAGCCACGGCAGCGCAAAGGTCCGCACATAGAACAGCGCGCCAAAGAAAGCAGCGAAGAACATCACCTCCGAGAAGATGAACCAGCCCATCCCCCAGCGGAAGGAGCGGTCCATCTGATCATCGTAAAGCCCGCCACGCGATTCGATGACCACATCACGGAACCACAGCGCCATTACTGCCAGCACGCCGAGCAGGCCAAGCGCCATGACCGGCATGCCGGAGGCACCGTACACTAGCACCATGCCGGTGCCGATCATCATTAGTCCCAGTGCCAGCGACGCCAGGATGGGCCACTTGCTGGACTCGGGAACATAGTAGCTGCCACCACTCATGCGCTGTCTCCTTCTTTGATCGGCCCGCGGCGCGACACCGCTGCCTGAGCCGGCTGCACGGGATAGAGGGTGTAGACCAGGGTCACCGTCTTGATGTCGGCCGGCAGCTCCCGGGTCAGCTGGAAGACCAGCGGTGCCTCCAGCCGCTCGCCGCCTTCCAGGCGCTGCTCCTGAAAGCAGAAGCAGGTTAGCTTGCGCAGATGCACCGAAGCCTCCGAGGGCGAAACGCTGGGCACCGCCTTCGCCCGGCTGGCATCGCCCCCGCGGTTGCGGAACGTGAAGAACACCTCGTTACTCTGGCCAGGATGAACCCGGACCTGGCGCGTCTGTACATCGAGCTCCCAGGGCAAGCCGGCGCTGGCGCGGGTAATGAACTGCACCGTGACCATTCGCGAGGTGTCCACCTCCTCATGCACCAGCACCTGGGCGGTGTTGCTGGTCTTGCCGTTGAGGCCGGTGACCTCACAGAAGACGTCGTAAAGCGGAACCAGCGCGAAGGCGAAAGCGAACATACCAGCCAGCACCACCAGGGTGCGCGTCACGGTCCGACGCACGCCGTCGCGGTTCGTTGCCTGCTCATCAAGGCGCGTCATGGCGGCCTCCCGCGTCGCTGCCGACGCCGCTCAGTGTTGGTGTGGGTGAAACTCCGGGGGCGTCTCGAAGGTATGCAGCGGTGCCGGGCTGGGCACGCTCCACTCGAGATCCTCGGCGCCCTCCCAGGCCCTGGCCGGGGCCTTCTCGCCACCGCGCACGCACTTGATGATCACCAGCACGAAGAGCAGCTGTGAGGCGCCGAACAGAATGGCGCCCAGGCTCGAGGCCAGGTTGAAGTCGGCGAACTGCAGGGCGTAGTCGGGAATACGCCGTGGCATGCCGGCAAGTCCCGCGAAGTGCATCGGAAAGAACGTCAGGTTCACGCCGATCACCGATAGCCAGAAGTGCCACTGGGAGAGCCGCAGGTGGGGATAGTGGCCGGTCCACTTGGGTAGCCAGTAGTAGGCGCCGGCCAGGATCGCGAACAGCGCGCCGGGCACCAGCACATAATGGAAGTGCGCCACCACGAAATAGGTATCGTGGTACTGGAAGTCTGCCGGCGAGATGGCCAGCATCAGGCCCGAGAAACCGCCCACGGTGAACTGCACCACGAAGGCCAGGGCAAACAGCATCGGCGGCTCGAAGCTGATCGAACCACGGAACATCGTCGCCACCCAGTTGAAGACCTTCACCCCGGTGGGCACGGCAATCAGCATGGTGGTGTACATGAAGAACAGCTCAGCCACCAGCGGCAACCCGACCACGAACATGTGGTGGGCCCAGACCAGGAAAGACAGGATAGCGATGGCCGCCGTGGCATAGACCATGGAGGCATAGCCAAACAGCCGCTTGCGACAGAAGGTCGGGATGATCGCCGAGACGATGCCGAAGGCCGGCAGGATCATGATGTAGACCTCGGGATGCCCGAAGAACCAGAACAGGTGCTGGAAGAGCACCGGGTCCCCGCCACCAGCGGCATTGAAGAAGCTGGTGCCGAAGTTGATGTCCATCAGCATCATCGTGATCACCCCGGCCAGCACCGGCATGACCGCGATCAGCAGGAAAGCGGTGATCAGCCAGGTCCAGACGAACAGCGGCATGTCCATCATGCGCATGCCGGGGGCACGCAGGTTGAGGATCGTGGCGATGATGTTGATGGCACCGAGGATCGAACTGATGCCCGCGATATGCAGCGAGAGGATGAAAAAGGTCGTGGACGGCGGTGCATAGGTGGTGGAGAGCGGCGCGTAGAAAGTCCAGCCGAAGTTGGGCCCGCCGCCCGGCATCAGCAGAGTGCTCAGCAGCAGCGTGAAGGCGACCGGCAGCAGCCAGAAGCTGAAGTTGTTCAAGCGCGGCAGGGCCATGTCCGGCGCACCGATCTGCAGGGGGACCATCCAGTTCGCCAGCCCCACGAAGGCCGGCATGATCGCCCCGAACACCATGATCAGGCCATGCATGGTGGTCATCTGGTTGAAGAACTCGGGCCGAACCAGCTGCAGACCCGGCTGGAACAGCTCGGCGCGCACCACCAGAGCGAAGATCCCGCCGATGAAGAACATGGTCAGCGAGAAGATCAGATAGAGGCTACCGATCTCTTTGTGGTTGGTGGTCAGCAGCCAGCGCATCAGCCCACTAGGCCGGGGATGCTCGGCTTCGGCCATGCCACCGGCAGTGGCCGTGCTGTGCTGCGGAGTGGGCTTGGGGGGCAGGTGGGAAGCCATCGGAAATCTCCTTGTTGGCCATCAGAGAAACGGAAAGGCCGGTCACTCGCTCTGGTCAGCGAGACGCTCGGCAATTTCCGACGGTTGCACGCTATCGCCGGACTCATTGCCCCAGGCATTGCGCTCATAGGTGACCACCGCGGCGATCTCCACCGCATTCAATGTGCTACGGAAAGCCGGCATCGCCGCACCCGACACGCCATTGACCACGGTATCGACATGCCAGTCGAGGTCATCCAGCATCGGCTGATTGCCCGCCAGCGCGGGGAAGACCGGCGGATTGCCGCTGCCGTCCGGCTGGTGGCAGGAGGCGCACACCGCGCCATAGACCTGCTCACCGCGCTCCATCAGCTCCTCCATGCTCCACTCGCGATCGACACCGGCGGCCGCTTGCGCGGCGGCCTGCTTGCGCTCGACCAACCACTCGTCGAAGCGCTCCTGCTCGACGGCCTCGACCACTACCGGCATGAAGGCGTGATCCTTGCCGCACAGCTCGGCGCACTGGCCACGGTAGATACCCGGCTCCTCGATGCGCACCCAGTTCTCGTTGACGAAACCGGGAATGGCGTCCTGCTTGACGGCCAGGTCGGGAACCCACCAGGAGTGGATGACGTCATCGGAGGTCAGCAGCAGGCGAACCTTCTGCCCCACCGGCAGCACCAGGGGTTCATCCACCTCGAGCAGATAATGCTCGCCTTTCTCGTCGGCGCCACTGATCTGCTCGCGGGAGGTGCCCAGGTTGGAGGTGAAGGCGACATCCTCACCCAGGTACTCGTAGCGCCAGCGCCACTGCTGGCCGGTCACCATGATGTCGAGGTCGGCCTCGGAGGTGTCGTACATGTTCTTGAGCGTAGCGGTGGCAGGCACCGCCATGCCCACCAGGATCAGCAATGGAATCGCCGTCCAGATGACTTCCACGCTGGTGTGCTCATGAAACGTGGCCGCCTTGGCACCACGGGAGTGGCGATAGCGAAACAGCGAGTAGAACATCGCGCCGAAGACAATGACCCCGATAACCACACAGATCCAGAAGATGATCATGTGCAGGGAGTAGATGTCTCGACTGAGTGCGGTGACACCGACCGGCATGTTCCAGCCATTGGCCAGCGCGACAGGGGTCAGGGCCGCGGAGGTCAGCCCCCCCGCCATCCACACGAGCAAGGTGCGCATCGGCGCCTCCTCAGGGTCATTGTTGTATTAGTGAGCGCTCGAAGCATTATAGAAGAGCGCAACCGTTCGTCACGCCCACCTCCTGGCGCCAGGTAAACGGCAACATCAACGCTGTACCGCTCAACGCGCTGCCATCACCGCCACGAGTGCTACCAGCACCACGAACACCAGGCCCACCAGCAGTCCTGCCACGATAAAGATGCCAGGGCGTTCGGAGGCAAAATCCTCACGCCGACGTGAATCCTTCTGCACGCCCAGGAAAGCCGCCAGCACCGACTTGATCGCTTGCCACATCCCGTTTCTCCCTTACTTGATCGACGCCGAGCACAGCGTCACTTTTTGGTCATGCTGCCAGGACGACGCCGTAAGCGCAGCCCACGCCTGAGCCGGAAAATGGCAAACTCTCCTTTCGTTGCAACGCACAAAGCCACGGTCTTCTTCTACACTGAAAGTGAAAGCATAACGCGATCCAGAGCCTCATCCGGGGCCCCCGAAGGAGACCGATCATGACCAAGCAGAAAGACACCAGCGCCAATCCTGCCTTCTCCGCAGCGGAGCCGATGATGGAGTGGTGGCAGAAGCAGTTCAGCCAGGGGACGCCACCCATGGCGCGAATGCAGCTCGCCTGGATGTACAGCATGGCAGAAGCCATGCAGTTCGAGGCGCAATTCCTCCAGGCACTCGCCGAAAGTGGCCAGAAGATTTCCCAGTCCTTCAGTGGCGACACCCCGTTGACACCGGCTGAGATGCAGGAGCGTTACCAGCAGCTCATCACCGAGGTGACCGAAGCCCAGATGGAGCGGATGGAGAAGGCAGCTGAACTCTCACATGAGTTCCGGCGCCGCGTCTGGGAAGAGATCTGAGCCTCCCTCGAGGCACACGACTACACGCCAGAACGCTCAAAGCTAGCATGCTCAAGACAGTGGAGGCACGGCAGGACGCACCTGCCGTGCAGTGATAAGGATAGTGATGAAGCCGCTTGGCCTGAAAGAGAGGCTCAGCAGATCTCTTCCCAGAGACGCTGGCGGAACTCTTCAGGCAGCTGGGACGCCCGATCCAAGCGCTCGCTATGGGCATCCGCCACCTCTTTGGCGGCGTCCTGATAGCATTGACTCAAGGCAGCCGGATTGTGAAGCACGCGGGGATCGGAGAAGCTTCTCACGATACCGCTACCCGCCTTGAAACAGACGGACAGAAACTCTGCCTCCAGTTGGACCGCTTCGATCAGCGAGGTTGACCAGGCCTGCTGCAGCCTGATCGCCGGATGGGTGGCATCCAGCCAGTGGCGGTACCACCAATCGTAAACCGGCATCGACACCTCGACGACCGACATTGTCGGAGAACCAGAGCTGGCGGAGGATACAGGCACAGGTGCAAGCGGGGCGGGCTCGGCCTGTTCAATCGCGACGTTGCTAGCAGTTGACATCTTCTAGTCCCTCGGGTGGGGGATATGCTGCAAGAAAGAAGTGTAGTGCCTGCGCGCCTCGCTGGTTTAAAAGATTTGTTACGTGATTGTGCTGTAGCGCCCTCTTCTCGAGAGCCGACGAGGGGGCGATTCAGCCGAAGCCGAAGAGCCGGGTGATCAGCGGCAGCAGGAAAGCCGTCAGCAAGCCTGTCAGCCCCATGGCCAGGCCCGAAAACGCACCGGCCACGGCCCCGAGACGCGCGAAGGCGTGGGCGGTGCCGAAACCATGAGCCGCCAGTCCCAGAGTGAAACCCTGCACCACCGGGTCCTTGATCCGCAGCAGGCGAAAGATCCAGGGCCCCAGGGCGCAGCCGACGGACCCGGTGAGCAACACCAGGCCCGCGGCAAGAGAGGGAATCCCACCGATCTGCTCGGCGATCCCCATGGCGATCGGCGAGGTGACCGAGCGCGGCGCCAGCGAGAGCAGCGTCTCGGTGCGTGCGCCGAGCAGCATGGCGACCCCGAGGGTGGATGCCACCGCCGTGACGATGCCTGCCCCGCAAGCCAGCAGCAGTGGCCACAGCAGGCGACGTACCCGCTCGCGATGATCATACAGAGGGATGGCCAGGGCTACCGTGGCAGGTCCCAGCAGGAAGTGAATGAACTGGGCCCCCTCGAAGTAGGTCGGGTAATCCATATCCACCACCAGCAACAGGGCGATCAGCATGGCGATGGAGAGCGTGACCGGGTGCAGCAAGGGGGTGCCGCCCACGGCACGGTTGATTCGTACCGCCAGCACGAAGACCAACAGGGTCACCAGCAGCGAGAGCAGCGGATTCCCCGAGAGGTAGACCCACAGCTGGTCCAGGGTGGCGACATTCATGCCTTGCCCCCCGGTCGGCCACTGCGTCGGGCATGACCCGCCTGCAGGCGCGCCAGCACCCAGGCCGTCACGCCCAGGGTCACCGCTGTGGACGCCACCAGGGTCACCACGATCGGCCAGAGGTCGGCACCGATCAGCTCGAAGTGCACCATCAACCCCACCCCGGCGGGCACGAACAGCAGTGTCAGATAGCGCAACAGCCCTTCCCCGGTCATGCGCAGACTCGATGGCACCTTGCCCAGTGTCATCAATGCCACCAGCAGGATCACCATGCCGATCACCGGCCCCGGTATCGGCAGCGTAAGCCCCCTCGCTACCAGCTCACCGGCAAACTGGCACGCCAGCAGCACGCTCATTCCCATGATCAACGGCATATCCGCCCTCCTCTCGGCTGCTCCACGGCAGCAGGTTCACGTCCCCCACATTGTGACAGAAGCGACAGGAGCCGGGGCTTCGCAGAGGCGACCCGCCAAGCAACTGATACGGAAGCGCAAAAGGGACTTTTCATTTGCCCCGCGACGCGCTAGTATACGCCTCGTTCTCGGGGGCCAGGTGCCGCATACCAGCCAACCCGAAAACAGTGTCGGAGCGTGGCGCAGCTTGGTAGCGCGTTGCAATGGGGTTGCAAAGGTCGCAGGTTCGAATCCTGTCGCTCCGACCAGAAATATCAAGAGAAACCGCCACTTACGGGTCATGCCGGGTGGCGGTTTTTTGTTGTCGCTCCCGTGGGTTCCATATGGGTTCCATGAGAGAGCAACAACAAAACACGATGGTCTAGCCAAGGTGTTGGCAATTGCCGAACCGGCGCACTCAAACCCAGCGACCGGACGACTCGGAGGCCGAAGCATACCAAAGCACATCCGGCTGCCGGACGTGTGCCGCAGCATAAAGCCTATTTTACGACTGGCGCAGTCCATGGCCAGCGCTCCCATCAACCGGGCGTCCAGCGACACTCTCCAGCGCCAGCCCATGAATAACACAGCACAATGGCGCCGCGTCGCAGTTTAGCCGAGCGGGGTTATCGCTTGGCATCCTCACGGGTTAGCTGCTGCGGTGTATATTCCAATGCCGTGTCCATACTCGCCGCTTTGTCCTACCCTTAATTGCGACAACAGTGGCAGACCTTCAGCCGCGGGGCGTCGCTATAGTCGGTCAGGCTGCACATAGGTAGGTGCAGCGACGTATACGTTCGAAGCACTGCCGTTCCAAGTTCAGTGGCACTGTCGTTATACCTCGCAAGCGCTGCCCGGCAACCTGTTCCCACTCCTGATCTCGGGGTTTTGATGAAACGACCGTTAGCTTCTCTCGTACTTGCCATTGGTTTGTCAGGCACTGCTCAGGCCGAGACCCCGGAAATCACCGAGGAACATTGCGTGGCACTACACCGGTACGCCGAGAACGTCATGCGCGTTCGACAGTTTGAATTTCCCCTTCCGAGGGTCATAGAGCTCGCGGAAGGAAACTTGCTCAGGGAACTGATAGCCCGTGCGGCGTACCAGCGACCTCGCTACACCAGTACGGAGTCTCAGGAGCTCGCGATCCAGGAGTTCGCCAACGAGGCATATATGGATTGCATCGACCGAATGTAACCTCCCGAACCAGTCCCCCTGCAGCCAGAGGGTACTCGCCTCGATTCATGCTTGGATGAAGCCCAGCCAGGCTATGAAAAACACCGCTTCACCAGCAGGGTAAATCGCTTAGCCAGGCGGGGTCATCCAATGAAAAAGGCCCCGAAGGGCCTTGAGTGCTGGCGCCCCGCGGAGGGAGCCAAACGGGTTGCCAGCGGCGGGCGTTTTGCTACGGGTCCCCTTGGCACTTGGCCCGCGATACCAGGGGTGGAGGCACCGTTAGACCCTGAGGGGCCAACGCAGCTTGTGATGCTTCAACAGCGGCCCGGTAATCTCGAGCTGATCCGTACCGAGGATATCGGGGGCGTACCCGTAGGCGTTCCGGTGCGCCCGGCGGAAAGCGCTCCGCGAGTGGCGCAGCCGGTCCATAAGGCCGGCCAGCTCGTCCCCTTCCAGCAGCTCTACCAGCCGGCGCTCGGCTTCCGACCACTCGGCGTGGCAGACATCGGCCTCGACTTCGCACCTAGCCTGTTCGAGGTGGTCGATACATGCGGCCAGCACTTCCGCTTTTCGCTCCAGCCCACGACGGGCTGCATCGCCCAGCTTGAGCAACTCCCCGGGACCTGCCGCCTGCTGGCGGGCCTTGGCCAGGCCGGTGGCGGCTGCCCGCTGTTCGGCTTCATCGACCTGCCCTAGGGCCTCAGCGGCGGCCAGCTCGTCGACCCGATGCTGGGCGGCCTCCAGCTCGGCAGCGGCGGCCTCGGTGTCGGTGTCGCTCGCCTCCAGCTCGGCAAGGGCCTGATTGACGCGATCCAACTCGGCACGCTGCCCGACAATGGCATCCCCCAGGGCGGCTAGCCCCTTCCGGGTAGTCGGCACCCCGTGGCCCGCGGCATTGATCTCCGCCAGCTCCTCCTCCAGGGCGGCATTTTCTTCCAACTCCGACTGCCACTCCTCCGACAGCTCCGCAACGTTGGCGGTGGCACTCTCCAGGCTGTCCCGGCAGCCGTTGAAATAGGCATCCCGGTCGACCCCCAGGGTATCGCGGCTTCGAGGCGTGCGGCGTTCGGCAGATGCGCGGACCTCCTCCACCCCGGGGACGGTGCCCCATTGCTCGGAGGGTGCGAAGGCCCGCCACAGCCTCTCGGCGGCGTCGCGCTCCACGTCTTCAGCGCGTACCAGCCGGTCGCGGGTGTTGGAGTCTCGCAACATAGCCAGGCGGTTGGTGACGGCTTCGCGTCGTGCGACCTGACGAGTTATCGTCGCGGCCAAGTTGGCGGCGTTGGTGGTGGTCATGCGGTGTCCCCTTTCAGGTTTCGGATCTCTCGCAGCATCAACAGCAGCCCGGCAGCGTGGGCGTCGCCGTGGTCTGCCAAGTCGCGCAATAAGAGCCAGTATTCGGCTTCATCTCGGCGGGTTGGACGCTGCTGTCTGCCTCGGCGGCGATGCTCTGACATAGCTGATTCCCCCTGATTTAGCCTTATCGTATCCGCGCGCGGTGACGTGCGCGTAAGAGGTCGGCAATGGCTCGGCGCCGGTTAGGTGGTCTCGCCTAGCGGAGGAGTCCATAGCCCGGCGGGGTGTAGCCTGTGTGCTGGGGTCATCCGGTTTGCGGGATCTCCAGGGGGCAAACTACGTTTGAATGACCACTAAGGGACTCGAGGGGGCGGGAATGAAAATAACGGCGGCTGCTGTCTTATCGGTGACGCTGGGGCTGGCCACAGCTTCGGCTATCGCTCAGGACGTCAGACACATGAAAAACGACTTCATCGGATGCAAGACGAAGGGCCTCTATGGCGACTCACTCCAGATGATGAAACAGCGCGATTGGGTGGCCGTGTCACGGTTGATCCTTTCCGGTCAGTGCGTTGAGCTCAGCAAAGGAGCTCCGGTATATCGGACAGGCGCCAGTATCACCGGGCTGGTCAAGATCCGCGCCCGTGGTCAGACCTCGGAATGGTGGACGGGGGCGGAACAAGTGACCAACTAGCCCGACATCCGGGGCACGGGTGCCCCAATGTCATCGGCCGGGGTGATCCTCACCCCAGCCACCATCTCTGGTTTGCCCAGCGCCAGCCAGGTAGCCCGCGGCAGGGTGACAGCCTCCAGACGGCGGCCGTGCTCACGCTCGTATCGCTCGGCATAGCCCGCCAGGGTTTGTATCAAGTCGGCAGCCTCGATGGAGGCGGTTGTGCTGTGGCGGTCGGTCATCGGGTATTCCTCCGGTCAGGTCATGACGAATATCGCTCGTCTTCGCCAGGTATCGCACAACCGCGAAGCCCGGGGAACCCCTGCACTTCGAAAGACGCGGGGCAACCGCTGGTTGACCGGGTAAGACATTGAGTCCCGGGTTTTCCACGATTCGGAGCGTGTCAGAGTCAACCGTCGGTTGACTGCTGAATCCCGGAAAAACCAAGATTCGGCACCTAGCGCTGTAAACTTAAGGACGATCTCGGAGTAAACTCCGAAAAAATCCCAAACTCTCGAGCACCGCGCTCAGCGCCACTCTCGGTACCTTTGTAGTCTAGAAAGGACCCGCGACATAGGGCAAGGTTCGGAAAAAGCTGGGTACATGCTCTATGTCATGGCTAGAAGAAAGTACTTAGCTAGTCTGTTAAAATGGATCAAATGCTAATTATTACGCTTCATGAAGGAAAACAACATAATGAAGAATTTTATCCACAGGGAGACAGCTATGCCATTCGGAGCTCACACTACAGGTAGGTCAGAACAGGAAGTGTTCAATGAACTCCAACAATTATGCTCATCAAGTGGCTATATATATGCAATATGTCATATAGCAATCAGGGATTCCTTCTTTGCTCATGATTCAAAAATATTGTCTGAACAGCTTTCCCAAAGAGATCCTCAAAATAACCTAATCCGGACAGAGATCTCCACTCTTATAGGCTTGGCCATTAAGACTGATTTAAATTTAACCCCCCCGGGACAGGGATTAACCAAACACTACGTAGAAGAATCCGAAAGACTACTAAAAGAGCTCCACCAAACATTATCCTACGCTTTCTTTGAATCCCTTAGCACTGATGGTAACAAAACAAATCCTTTCACCAAAGCTGAAGTAATGAGGGAGCCGATATTCTACGGCCCCGAGTCCGCCTATATCTTCCAGTACAGAGAACTAGCCCCATTAAAATATTCGAATGATAATGGATGGCTAGTCAGCAACAAAGGCTTTTCAATAAACGAGGCAAAATCCGTTATTGATGGCGTAATTCAGATACAAAACCACAAAGTTTCCGAGGCTAAAGCCAAGGATAAATATACTGAGCTAGATTCACTTAATGCTCTTTGTGTTAATACGCACGAAATATCAGCACTTGTAGACCTACCACTATCTAGAGTAGAAAACGTATTGGAGTGCTTCTCAACTACGGAGAAGGAAAACAATAACAACTTTAACTCATTAAATGATTTCAACATCTACAATGCCAAGCCTGCTATAAAGATTTCTGACGATAACTATCTCATCCCCCAGCAGTATAGCCTAGCCGAAGCTTTGTATGAGTCTCCTTTTTTCTGGATGGCTGAGGACTCGAGTTACTGCGGGAAGGCATCAAAAAACAGAGGCGAATTCACAGAAAAATTTTGCTCAGATCGATTAAAGAGGGTTTTCGGATCAAATAGCGTAAAAGAAAATATTGACTTATTCAAAGGAAACAAAAAGGTCGGTGAAATCGATGTATTAGCCACATTTGGTGACAGAGCAATAATAGTACAGGCAAAATCAAAAAGGTTAACTATAGAGTCAAGAAAGGGTAACGATGGCCAGCTAAGAGAAGACTTCAAAAAAAGCATTCAAGGTGCTTATGACCAAGGCTTAATTTGTGCAACGCAGATCCAAGATCCTGACACGAAACTAAAAGACTCAACGGGTCGTGAGATAAAAGCACAGAAACACTACAAAGAAATTTACATCTTATGCTTGGTTTCAGACCATTACCCAGCACTGACATTTCAGTCCAGAAACTTTCTTAATTATCAAACAACAAACAACATTCTTCCGCCTATTGCATCTGACATATTCTTGCTGGACACATTAACTGAGTTCCTTAATACGCCGCTATATTTTCTCAGCTACTTAAACAGAAGGACTTACTATTCAGAAAAGTTCTTAGCCACTCATGAGATTACTATTCTGGCGGCACATATTAAAAGAAACCTATGGATTGACGAGGGAGTTAACTTAGTTAGTTTCGACGACTCGGTTTCATTTGACCTTGATATTGCCATGGCTGTTAGGCGCGATGGATTACCCGGAAAACCCACACCTGAAGGCATTCTTACAAGACTCAGGGACACATATATAGGAAAAATAATAAAACAGATAGAAGACTCTAGATCCCCTAGCACTTTGGACTTTGGCTTTCTTCTTCTTCAACTAAGTGAAAGCACGGTAACTCAGCTCAGCAGAAACCTTATAGTTCTACTTGAGAAAAGCAGGCGCGACCATAAGCCTCATGATTTAACAATGCTCTTCAATGATGGGAACGATGGATTAACCATTCACGTAACTCAAAAAAATCCAACAGAATCCACTGGAAAACTAAAGGACCACTGCGTAAGCAGAAAATACATACACCGCGCAAAGAGATGGTACGGGATCTGTATAGACCCAGCGTCTCAAGAAGTTAAATATGGGATCACACTAGATTTTCCTTGGGAACACAATCCAGATCTTGAAGATTTAACATCTGACATGTCAGAAGCTATCCCTATTAACCAGGCCTACCAGAAAATTAAAAAGATCAAGAAAACCGGCAGAAATGAACCATGCCCTTGTGGCAGTGGAAAGAAATATAAAAAATGCTGCCTTAAATAATAATTGCTATGGCAAAGGGGCGGCCTCTATGCTGAGCAGCATGAGTTAGCTGAGCTTAGTTGCCGAGCCGATTACCCGGCGGATTTCGCCGGGTATCCGCCGCCTATCGTCCGAGAAACGTCCGACTATCGTCCGAGTTGTCCGGGATACGCTGTCTGCCGGGTTTGCCGCCCTCCCTATAGAGGGCGGCAACCCGGCGGCACCTCGGACGGCATAACGGCAGGTCAGGGGGAGTGCAGCAAGTTCACCATTTCGCCGTCGTCTTCAACGAAGATCCACCCCAGCTTGGCTAAACTGTCCAAAGCCTCCGATACTCGGCGGCGGTCTACGCCTGCCTTGTCCAGTTCACGGCGCACCCCCTCCAATGCAATCCGGCAACCGCCCTCCCCGCTCTCACCGGCATCCGGGAAGGAGGCCAGACTCTCGAGGATATCCAACACGCGGCGGGGGTGCTTCCCCTTCGGCCGTTTCGGTGCCCCGGCCCGTGCTTCGGTCGGTACGGGTGCGCAGGACCATACCGGGTTCCCGTCATCGTCCGTCAAAGGCAGCTCGACAGGGGCCAGCCGGAAGGCCCGGCGGCCGGGCGTATCGGCATCCTTCATCTTAGTGGCCTCCAGGGTCACCGTGCCGCTGGGGTCCTTGGTTACCCGATATTCCGCATCCACGGCACCACGCAGCGCCGTCGATCCACGGGCGCCCCGTGCGGCGTCCTTGCCGCTGTGGTGGACCACCAGCACGGTTGCGTTCCAGCGGTGCCGCAAGGCGTCCAGGTTGGTGACGAAAGCCCCGATATCCGTGGCGCTGTTCTCGTCACCGCCAAAACAACGCGCCAGGGTGTCCACCACGATAAGGGCGGGGGTCTGCCCGGTCTCCGTAGCCAGGTCATCCACGACCCGTAACACCTCGGCGGCGCTTTCCTTGTCATCCAACGGGGCGGCCCGCTTCGATGCGTACAAGGGCACCCCCACCGTCAGGCTAGCCCCGCGGTGGAGCTCCCACGCCTTGAAGCGGCGGGAAAGCCCGTTGTGCCCCTCCCCGGCGATATAGAACACGGCCCCCGGATTGGTCTCCGCCCCGTGCCAGGGCGTCCCCGTGGCGATACTGGCAGCCAGGTCGATAGCCAGGAACGATTTTCCGTGCCCGGGCTCCCCGTAAACCAGCGCCAGGGAATCGGCCTCAAGATAACCCCGGACCAGCCAGGACACCGGGCGAAGGTCGGCGACCAGGTCCCCGACAGGTACAAAACCGAAGGCCCGGCTCTGGCGCTTGCGACCATCCTCTAGGACCGCCCCCTCCTCCGGGTCGCCCAGATCATCGAATGCCTCCAGGGTTTCCGCCCGCTGACTTTCCCGGTAGCGATCCTGATTGAACTCGGTCAGGGTGCGCCCGTCCTCCGTGGTCATCATGGCCCCCACGGCCCGCAGGGCGGCACCCGGGTCTCCGTTGTGTTCCCAGAACTTCAGCAGGTCGAAGGCGTCCCCCCACTCGGGCAGGCCGGCGGCCAGGTCGCTTTCGTGGGCGGTATGCCAGCGGGTGCCGTCCTTGGTGATGGTCACGCCCGGGGTGCCTGACTCGGAAAGCGGCGACAGCCAGCGGGTACCGTGCTGCCGGTAGCCGTGGGCTTCCAGCACCAGCGGCAGCGGGTGAGCGTCGTTATAAGCAACAATGGGGCTAACCTGCCCGGTTTTCAGCCGCTCTCGCGTCTTAGCCCGGGCCTCTGACTGCCGACGCTCCAGTTCCTCCCACCGCTCGGCTTCAGCCTTGTCGTGGGCTGCCAACTCAGCGGCGAAGGTGTCCCGCCATTCGAACCCGCCCATCGCCAGCACATCCTCCTCGACGGTGGCCGCATAGAACTGGCCAGCGTTGGGCAGGTAACAGACCTGATTCGCGCGCTCAGTAGCCCGATCCGGGGTGATCCCCAGGGCCTTTAGCCGGTCATTCAGGATGCGCTGGCACGCCTCGAAGCGCTCTCCAGGGCAGGTAGCGGCCAGCGGCACCAGCAACCGGGCCTTCGGGTTGTCCTTCGTGGCGCTGGCGCTGGTATAGGCCAGCACAGTAGCGCCCAGCCTATCCGCCAGCCGGTCGGCGGCGTCCTGTAACTCCGGCGGGGTGTTGTCCAAGTCCGCCCACAAGGCGTAGAACCGCCCATGCTGGCGCTGCTCTTCCGCCCGGCGACTCGGGTAGTCGGAGAAGATAGCCCAACGTGCATGGGCCTTGTCGACCCGCTGGGGGGCTCCCAACATGGCGACAATCGAGGCGCCCGTGATGGTCTCCAGAGCACGCGGGTTGCGCTTGGCGTCGGGACTGTGAAACTGGCCTTCCCCGCTACAGAAACGCGCCTCCAGAAAGGCACGGGGCAACCCCAAGGCCCCGGCGTCGATGGCAGGCGAAGGGTGAAGGGGGACCACGCTCGCGGTCATGCGACGTCCTCCGTGTTGAAGGCGGACAGGATGCGCGCGAT
Source organism: Halomonas fontilapidosi (assembly GCF_014192285.1). GTDB lineage: Bacteria > Pseudomonadota > Gammaproteobacteria > Pseudomonadales > Halomonadaceae > Halomonas > Halomonas fontilapidosi. Next base: position 251,424 of record NZ_JACHXQ010000001.1, read on the forward strand.
GCTCCGGCGATCCGCAGCCGTGGGGACGTACAGACCACACCACGACGGGTCGCCGTCGATAGTCGTGCAGGGGATACGCTCACAAGGCAGCGCCAGCCGATAGGCCCGGCGAAGCGTGCCGATGAAGTGGGGCCCGTTAATAGCCGGGGCGGTGCGGTCGGCATCTTCACGGCTCACCGGACCGAGTGCCAGGGCCTCCAGCAGACGACGCTGCCGGGGCGTCGGGGGTGCAATGGTGGGCATTGCTGGTCCTCCAGGTTCGAAGGCACCAGCACGGCTAGGGGGAACATTTGCCCCGGCCGACAAGGTTTCAACTCCCGGTTGAACGGCTGCCGGCCATGGGTTAGGCTTCAGTCATCCCGTGACCAGTGCTGGCGCGGGTTGTGGAAGGTTCAAGGCTTACGGTTTGCCGGCCACGCCTCGAACACATCCAGGAAAGAACACGCGCAAGCGCTCGGACCTAGCCCCTCGGGTTGGTGCCGGGCGTTTTTGCTTTCCGGCGACGGATCAACCGGGCCAGGTAGCGGCGCTGGGCGCGGGGGAGGTCTTCCCGCTGGGCGTCAGCCTCCAATTCGTGCAACGGGGTGTTGTCCTTCCTTTCGCGGATGGTTCCGCTCCTCCTCGCTAAGCGGCAGGTCTGATCAAAACTGCCCGCCTGACTCTTGCCACTTTTCATGCAACACCCTCCCGCCCCCGACTGGCTTCGGTGGTGCTGGTGAAGGTCTCCCCGTCGGCCAGCCACTCCAGCACGTCCTTGAGCCGATAACGGACGCTTCGGCCACGCTTGACGAACCGCGGCGCCGGCCGCCCCAGCAGGTTGCCGGTAACGCGTGCCTTCCGGGCGGTGGTCGGCTGGGCGGGAATCAAGCCGGGGAATACGGCGGCCTCGGGGAGTTCGATAAGGGCAGGGTCGAAGCCGTCGTGGTATCGGGTCAGGGCATCCCGAAGGATAGCGCCGTGATCTTGCTTCTTGATGGGCATAGCGTGGGCCTCATGTTGCCGGGGTTAGCTTGACGTTTCGGCTTCATATTGGCGGCCCGTGGCGGGAAGGTCTTTTTCAAGTTTTGTCGTCTCGGCGGAAACCAGCTTCTATCCGCTCTATCTCCTTCCATAGCTCTTTGATCTCATCGGCGTAATATGCACGTCGTGTCGCACCCTCAGACAGCGCATAGTGTTCGCCCACGCGCTCAAAAAGCCCCGTGCCTGTGGGGTTTTCTGTCGGATCATGCTGGTGACGGCTGCGCGCGTCATGGGCGGCCATCTCGCGGACAGCACCCCGGGGGTCAACTTGCCGCACGCCACCGCAACGCTTGGGGGTCAACTCGAGTCCTAGGTTCTCCCCGATAAACTGGCATTGCTTACTCGACCACGCATCAACCGCCCGGGCCATCGCGGCCGCGTGTTTATCCTCCAGGGGGAAGCGATGCCACTGCCATTCCCATATCGCGCGCATGGCTTCCACCAGGGGGGCTAGCCCCTCAGGGTGGTCGCTGTCTGCCAGCTCTCCCAGCCTCGACGTGGGGGTGATCTTCGGCCCCTGCCAGCGGCCGCGCGCAACGTCACGAGCGGTGCAGACAGACGCCTCGAGCGACCGCCCCTCCCGGGCATAGTGCAGCACGACGCGGGCGGCGTCTTCGCGCCCCGGGCTCGGCTCGGCGTCATGCTCCAGGTGTGCGGAGAGCCGGTCCAGCAGGCTATCCAACTCCGCTTGAATCGCTTTCAGCTCGTCAGCCATTGGCGCTTTCCTCCAGGGGCTCGGAACCGCCCTCCTTTACCGCCTCACCGCCCACGGCCCGGGCGAACAAGTCGACAGCACTCCGCTTGTGGTCCGGGGCCAGGTGGGCATAGAACGTGATCGTCGTTTCGATGCTGCTGTGTGCCATCAGCTTGGAAACCGTCAGGATGTCGACGCCGGCCATCACGAGCTGACTGGCGAAGTTGTGTCGCAGCGTGTAGAGCTGCAACCCCTCCGGCAGCCCGCCCAGCTTGCGGACGGTCGCCCACGGCCGTTGCATGGCGGTCTGAGCCATGCGCTTACCGTTGACAATCGAGGGGAACACCAGTCCGGCGCTCGGCTCCCCCTGCTGCTGGTGCCAAGTCCTTAGGATCTCCACCAGTGGCCGACAGACCGGGAAGGTCATTGGCTCCGACTGGTGGTGGGCGGTCTTCTCTATAACCTTGCGGATCGTCCCGAAGGTTAGGTTGACGTGTTCCCACCGCAGTCCGAACAGGTCGCCCGGCCGAAAACCGGTGTAGAACATGGCCAGCAACCACGGTTTGACGTGATCCACATAGGCGACGTGATCCAGGTCAGGGAGGTAGGCTTTCCCGTGGGCGCGGCTGCTGCGTCGCTGTGCTCGCCTCTCCTCTTGATACGCCTCCAGGCCGGCGAACAGCGCCGTCACCTCCTCCGGCTCGAGGAATCGTCGTTCTGCTCCTTGCTCCGCCAGCTCCTCCTCAGTCAATGCCGGCTTTTGGAGCTTGACGCCTTTCAGGGGGTGGGCGGGGATCACGTTGCGCTCCACCGCATGGGCTAGCAGGGCTTGTAGGGCATCATAGGACCGTTTGAGCGTCTGGAAGGACCGCGGCTTCGGGGTGGCCTCCTCTTTCCCCTGCCGCGGCTTCGGGGTGGCCTCCTCCTTAGCCTGCCACCGCTCCACGTCGGCACGGGTTAGCTTCCCCATAGGCTTATCGAGCCAGTCGGGGAAGTCGCGGGCGATGCGTCGAATGGTCCCCTTCCCATCCTTGCGACGATTCTGAAAAGCGGTATAGGGCCCCTCGAGGTAGGCCCGCAGGGTTTGCTGCTGCTGGCGCTCGGCTTCGGCCCGGTCTTCCTCGAGCACGGCCCGTGGGTCACCCCCTTGCGCGACAATGGCCAGGGCCTGCCGGGCATCCTCTCGAGCTTGCGCGGCCGTCCGGGTTCCGTAACGGCCAAGGGTCAGAACGCGCCGCTGACGGGCGTTGTTGTAATAGCTGACGCGGAGCGCCAGCCACCCCCGACGACCGCGGACGTGGTAGCCGGGCAGGTCGGTGTCCCAGACTTCATCCCCCTCGGGGAGCTCGTTGGCGAGGCGATCCAGGGCCTTTTTCGTCAGCTTCTCTTTCTTCTTCATCGCTCCCCCGTGGGTTCCATATGGGTTCCAAGGGAAGGATATACCAGGCTCAAAGCGGCAACAACGAGCAACACTAGGAACACGGCAAGTCTTTGTTTTTATTGGGTATAATCGTGCTTTTTCGTTTCCTGTTGTTTGTGCTTATATATGGCAATTAAGGAATGGGGTTGCAAAGGTCGCAGGTTCGAATCCTGTCGCTCCGACCAGAAACATCATTAAAAACGGTCACTTAGCTCAAAGAGCAGGTGGCCGTTTTTCGTTGCGCCTGGCACTAGATGTCTAGTCCCGTCACGACACGCACGTCATACCCCGTGAGTCACATGGAGAGAACATCGTGCGTATCTCGCGGCTTTCTCTATTTTGTCCGTGGCATGCCAGCCTCCTTCTGACATGGTGTCAGCCATGTAGCCATGTGGGTTGCCCCGGCGCGTCAGCGCAGGGGCTCAGGCCTTGGTGACCTTCACGGCCGTACCGGTGGCTACCAGAAAAAGCATCGACTTGCCGCCGCCGGAGATCTCGCTGTAGTCAAGGTCGATGGCGATCACCGCGTTGGCTCCCATCTCCCTCGCCTCCCGACGAAGCTCGTCTAGGCAGGCCACTCTCGCATCACGCAACGCATCCTGAGAGGATTTGTTGCGGCCGCCGAAGAAGTCACGGAAGCCGGCAAACATGTCCTTGAGGATATTCATCCCGAACACGCACTCCGCCGAGACAATGTCGATGTGCTCGGTGACGCGGTAGCCCTCGAGGTGGGAAGAGGTGGTAAGGATCACACGGTCCGACATGAGGGAGCTCCTTCTGACGTTGTGGCAACAGTGCCTAGATCTTGGCTTTGATCTTGCCCAGCCCAACGGGCGAATTCCACACCCACGGTGAAGAGCCCTCGAACAGGCGCTGCAACTGACGCAAGGAGACGCCGCTCCGCCAGATCCAGCTTCCCCCGCGTCGGCAGCGCCTGCTAATGGTGCTCCTTCAGGGGAGATCCCCCCACCAAGCGGTGGTGATGGATATTGGAAGGCAGACAGCGGCCGCGACTAGAATGAACGCAGGCTTATCTACCGGAGCGCTCCCCGTGTCTGACACAGAGAAAACCATCCTGGCCTTCGACCAGGCCGGCAACGAGTATTTCATCGACATGTTCCACAGCAGCCGTGATCTCAGTGACCTGCAGCATGCTGGCGCGACCCACGACAGCCTCCCTGCCTTCCGCACCCGGGAGGGGCATTCGGTCACGCATCTCGGCGGAGGCGAGTTCGCGGTGATGGTGCCCGGTGAGGAGGAAGTCACCGTCCGGACCGAGGATCCCGGCTTCGCCTGACTCCCGCTCCTGTGCCAACGGCGTTGCCCAACGCCGACCAACGTCGCCATGGCATGACTTAGGTCATCTCATGCGGTGAAAAGCTCTCGGCACTCGGCGTGACCGCTACACTGAATGGTGTGCCATCCCGGCATCGTTCACCGCACAGGAGGGGCGACGACCATGAACCGGTCGAAGCACCATGTCATCCCCAATGCCAAAGGAGGCTGGAGCGTAAAGAGAGGCAGCTCTCAGCGAGCCAATCGCCATTTCGCCACCAAGAAGGCGGCCGAGACCTACGGTCGACAGGTTAGTTTCAACCAGAAGACTCGACTCGTGGTCCACCGCCAGCACAAGACGCCCCCCGCCTCCAGCAGCGACCAAGAATAGTTTTCCGGCCTCGCTGGTCGAGGCCGGAGGTTGTTCGCTCCTTCACCACCCTGATGCGCCATACGCGCTTTGAGGGGACTCCTCTGATCGTTGACTCGACCCTTCGGAGCGCCGAGAGCGACGGTGTGCGTGCCAAGCTGGCCTGCCGCAGCGGCCGCCGAAGCAATTGACCGTCCCTCATGGCACGGTGCATGATCTAGCGGCTATATAACGCAACACGCTGACACAAAAAAGGAAACCTGGAATGAACGGTTTTGCACGCAGCACGCTGGCACTCGCCGTCTCGCTCACCGTGGCCGCCGGCGCCAACGCATCCGAATTCGCCGACATGGAGCCGGTCACCTTGCGCCTGGCCCACGTGGTCAACGAGCAGGACGGCTTCCATATCGCCGCCATGAAGTTCGAGGAACTGGTGGAAGAGCGCACCGAGGGCAAGGTGGACATCGAGCTCTACCCCAACGCCAGCCTCGGCGACGAGCGCACCCTGCTCGAAGGCATGCAGATCGGCACCGTCGACATGGGCGTGATCACCAACGGCCCGGTGGCCAACTTCGTCGAGGAGATGGCGGTGTTCGAGCTGCCCTTCCTCTTCCCCTCCCCGGAGGCTGCCTACGGGGTACTCGATGGCCCGATCGGCCAGGAGCTGCTCGACCGCCTCGCCGAGGTCAATCTCAAGGGTCTGGCCTATGCCGAGCGCGGCTTTCGTAACCTGACCAACAGCGAGCGTCCGGTGGAGACGCCAGCGGACATCGACGGACTGCGCATCCGCGTGATGGAGAACCCGGTCTACGTCGATACCTTTCGCGAGCTGGGCGCCAATGCCGTGCCGATGGCCTGGACCGAGGCACTGACCGCCATGCAGCAGGGCACCATTGACGGCCAGGAAAATCCGATCAACGTCATCCACTCCTTCAAGCTCTACGAGACCCAGGACCACATGACGCTGTCGCGCCATACCTATGCACCGGCGATCTTCGTGATGGGCATGCCGGTGTGGAAACAGCTGCCGGAGGCCGCGCAGACGGTGCTGGAACAGGCCGCCCAGGAGGCCGCCGAACACGAGCGCCGGATGAACGCCGAGATGCAGGCCGAACAGCTGGCCGAGCTCCGCGAGGCGGGCATGCAGATCGTCGAGGAACCCGACATCGCCGCCTTCCAGGAGGCCGTGGCCCCGGTCTACGAGAAGTACGGTGAGCAGTTCGGCGACACCCTGCCGCGTATCCAGAAGGCGCTCGAGTAAGTGCACCCCCACGCCTCATCGCTGCTGGGCCTGCTGCGACGGAGTGAGCGCGTCGTCGACGCCGCCATTGCCCCCGTGGTCTTCACGGCGATGGCGGCGTTGATCGCCGTGATCACCCTGCAGGTGGTCTCGCGGGTCTTCTTCACCGCGGTGGGCTGGACCGAGGAGGTGGCCCGCTTCCTGCTGGTGTGGATCACCTTCCTCGCCGCCACCCTGGCCTTTCGGCGCGGCCGGCATATCGCCGTGACCTTCGTGGTCGACGCACTTCCCGGTCTACCCCGACGCTTGGTGCACCTTGCCGCCCTGCTGGTCATGGTGGGTTTCCTCGCGGCTCTGGTGGTCATCGGCTATGAGTACATGCAGGTGCAGAGCTTCCAGAAATCCGCCTCGATGCGCCTCTCCATGACCTGGGTTTATGCGGTCATGCCGCTGGCCGCAGCGATCATGGCCTGGTTCGCGCTGGTGGACATCATCGCCCTGGTGCTGGGCGAATCTCCCTCGAGGGCCGAGGAACCCGCCGCATGACCGCCCTGCTCTTCGTGCTGTTCCTGCTCTTCATGCTGCTCGGGGTACCCATTGCCCTGGCCATCGGCGCCAGCGCGCTGGTGGCCCTGCATGCCCAGGGCGTGCCGTTGATGGTGCTGCCACAGCAAATGTTCCAGGGCATCAACTCCTTCGCCCTGGTGGCGGTGCCGATGTTCATCCTCGCCGGCGACCTGATGGCCCAGGGCAAGGTGAGCGAGAAGCTGGTGGCCTTCGCCGATTCGCTGTTCGGCTTCCTCAAGGGGGGCCTGTCCATCGTCTCGGTGGGCGCCGGTATGTTCTTTGCCGCCATCTCCGGCTCCGGCGCCGCCACCACCGCGGCGGTGGGCTCGAGCCTGGTGCCGGAGCTTCGCAAGAAGGGCTACGACCCCGCCTCGGCGGCCAGCCTGATTGCCGCCAGCGGTACCATCGGCGTGGTGATCCCGCCCTCGGTGCCGATGATCATCTACGCGGTGATCGCTCAGCAGTCGGTCTCCCAGCTGTTCCTGAGTGGCATCCTGCCCGGCATCGCCATGGGCCTGGGGCTCGCCACCATCGCCATCGTCCAGGCCTATCGGCGCCACTACCCTCGCGGCACGGCCTTCTCGCCGGCCACCATCTGGCGCACCTTCAGGAGCGCGAGCTGGGGCCTGATGACACCGGTGATCATCCTCGGGGGTATCTTCTCGGGCGTGTTCACGCCCAGCGAGGCGGCCGTGGTGGCGGTCAACTATGCCCTGCTGGTGTCGCTTTTCGTCTACCGTGACCTGGGCCTCGCCGACGTCTACCGCATCCTGATCCGCTCGGCGATCACCACCTCGGTGATCATGCTGGTGATCGCCACCTCGGCGGTGCTCAGCTGGACGCTCTCCAGCTGGCAGGTGCCGGGTGCCATCGCCCAGGCGGTGCTGTCGCTCTCCACCGATCCCTACGTGATCATGCTGCTGGTGGTTGCGGTGATCCTGCTCACCGGGGTGTTCATCGAGACGGCCAGCGCGCTGATCATCCTCACCCCGGTGCTGCTGCCGCTGGTCACCCAGCTGGGTATCGATCCCATTCACTTCGGGCTGATCATCGTGGTGGGGCTCGCCATCGGCATGATCACTCCGCCGGTGGCGATCAACCTCTATGTGGCCTCCTCGGTCACCCAGCTACCGCTGGAGCGCATCACTCGCGCCATCATTCCCTATCTGCTGGGACTGATCGCCGTGCTGCTGCTGGTAGTCTACGTGCCGATCCTGCTGGGCCTCTCCGGCTAGCCTCCCCAGGCAGCCAGCTCACCCAACAACGAGGAGTCTCCGATGCATCGATCGATACCGCCTGTCGTCGGCCTGCTTGTCATGGCCCTGCTGGCCGGCTGCACCACCTACACCTGGCAGGATGGTCGCCGGGAAACCGTGTGGGGCGTACCCGCGGAAGACGAGACCAAGACCCGCGAAGAGCGCCAGGCCGAGGGCATCGAGTACCGGGAGCCCGGCGAGATCCCGGACTGACGCCGGCACAAGAGACCTTCACTAGGCGCGGCGAAATACGGCGCTGAGGTTGTTGGCCGGCATGGTCACCACCCGGTCGAGCACCAGTCCATGACGCTCGGCCTCGGCCCTGACGGTATCCAGGTCACGAATCCCCCAGCGCGGGTCCCGGGCACGCAGGTCGGCATCGAAGGCCGCATTGCTGGGAGAGGTATGGCGCCCGCTGCGCTGGAACGGACCGTAGAGAAACAACACGCCGCCAGGCGCCAGCTGCTTTCCGGCCCCCGCCATCAGCACCTCGGTGACTGTCCAGGGCGAGATATGCAGCAGGTTGATGGCCACCACGGCATCGAAATGTTGCGACGGCCACTCGCCGGTCACGTCCAGTTGCAGGGGCTCGAGCAGATTGTCCACGCCCGCGGCCTCACGCCAGGCGGCGACAGAGGCCAGCGCGTGCGGGTTGGGGTCGCTGGGCTGCCAGCTCCATCCCGCGGCGGCAGCGGCAAAATGCAGGGCGTGTTCGCCACTGCCGCTGGCCACCTCCAGTACGCTCGCCGTGGCGGGGAGCACCTCGAGCAGGACCTCGAGGATCGGCTGGCGATTGCGCGCCACGGCGGGACTCTTCAGGCGTGGATCGTGCATGGTGCACCTCATGGCCGGTGGGTCGGGAAGCCGTTACTTCCTGCCCCGAGGCTTGCGAGAGGAGCCAGCGGCCTTGGGGCGACTGCCCTTTGCTGGCTTGGCCTTGGACGTTCCGGGCTTGGAATGTCCAGGCTTTGGCTTTGCAGGCTTGGTCGTCTTACCCGCAGGGGACGCGCCAGCACCCGCCTTGTCAGGCCGGCCCTTGCCGCCCGCCCGGGGTTTCGTGGCCTTGCCTTTAGCGGATTTGCCGCTTTCGCCGCGGCCCCTGACACCGGGCTTGCCGGCTGCTTGCTTGCCATCCGTGGCCCTGGAACGCTTGCTTCCCTGGCGGCGAACTGAACGACGGCCAGTGGTCTGGGCCTCGGAGGAGGAGTGCTCGGTCATGGCGAGAATGGTCGCCACCTCCTGGGGCGTCAGGTCACGCCACTCCCCCGGCGCCAGCCCCTTGAGCGTGACATTCATGATGCGGATCCGCTCGAGCTTCACCACCTCATAGTCGAACACCTCGCACATTCGGCGAATCTGTCGGTTGAGCCCCTGCACGAGAGTAATATTGAAGACGAAACGCGACTCTCGGACCACGCGACACTTGCGCGTCACCTCGCCGAGGATCGGCACCCCCGCGCCCATGCCGGCAATAAACTCCTCGGTGATGGGCTTGTTGACGGTAACCCGATACTCCTTCTCGTGCTGGTTGCTCGCCCGCAGGATGCGGTTGACCAGATCGCCATTGTTGGTCAGGAAGATCAGCCCCTGGGAGTCCTTGTCCAGTCGTCCGATGGGAAAGATCCGTGCGCCGTGCCCGACAAAGTCGGCGATATTGGCTTTCTCGCCGGGATCAGTAGTGCTGACGATGCCCACCGGCTTGTTGAGCGCAATGAACACCCGGTCTTCTTCCTCGAGTGCCAGCGGCTCGACGACCTGGCCGTTGACCTTGACCACGCTGCCCGGATAGACCTGGTCACCGGGCGTGGCACGCCGACCGTCGATATGCACATTGCCCTGCTCGATGTAGCGGTCGGCTTCCCGCCTCGAGCATATCCCGCTCTCGCTGATGTACTTGTTGATGCGTTTCGAGGAGGTCTGGGCCATGGGGACGCGTCCGGGACAAGGAAACAGGGGGCCGAGCTGGCACGGCAGGTAACCGCGCAGTGTAAGGAATGCACCGCCGGACGACCAGCGAGACGGGGAATGGCTAGCCCAGGCCGCGACAGCTCGTGACCGTGCGGCCGCAGGGGGCAGGGATCAGCGGCCAGCAGCATGACAAGTCCTGTACACATCGCGATAGAATGACAGCTCATGTCCAACTTCGGATACTCCCCATGATACCCCTGGATGCGCCTGCCCTGCCCGATCGCCTGACCCTGGAAACGCTCGCCGAACGGCTGGACCCGACCACGCCTCCCGTCGTGGAGGTACAATCGCTGGATATGGGCTACTACCTGGTGCGGCTGCACCATACCGGTGGCGAGAGCCTGCTGGTGGATGACGAAGGTGACACCCGACGCTTTACCGGCACCCAGTGGATCAGTCGGGCACTCTCTCCGCTGGGCTTGACCCATGGCACCCTGACCTGGGCCGACGTCACCGACGAGATGATCGGCTTGCCCGCAGTGCCTCCTCTGGAGGCGGCGGCGCGTCTCGCCCACGGCACCCGCATCGCCTTCATGACACGCGGGTAACGGGCACTTATGGGCGTATCCTTGCGCCGAAATACTGCACTGCAACATTCTTTATGGTACACGTGGAGGGACCCGCTAGCGGCCGGAGGAACCTCATGACCGATCGCCCGAAGAATGAGCCTGTCGACTGGCACGCCCTTTCGACCGATGAGGCGCTCGAGCGTCTCGAGAGTCACGCCGACGGCATCGGCAGCACGGAAGCCAAGTGTCGGCTGGACGAGTATGGCCCCAACCAACTCGAACAAGCCGCGGCGCGCCCCTGGTGGAAGCGACTGCTGGATCAATTCAACAACATCCTGATGCTGATCCTCATCGTCGCCGCGGTGGCGAGCCAGTTCCTGGGCCACAGCCTGGATGCCGCCGTTATCCTCGCGGTGGTGGTGATCATCGCGTTGATCGGCTTCTTCCAGGAAGGCAAGGCCGAGCGGGCACTGGACAGCATACGCACCATGCTTTCACCGAAGGCCACCGTGCTGCGTGACGGCAAACGCGCCACGCTGGATGCCAAAGCGCTTGTCCCCGGCGATATCGTGCTGATCGAGAGCGGTGCCCGAGTGCCCGCCGACCTGCGCCTGATCAAGAGCCAACGCCTTCGCACCCAGGAAGCGCCACTTACCGGAGAATCCGAGCCGGTCGAGAAGTCGACCGACGCCGTGGATAAAGATGCGGCTCTGGCCGAGCGAAGCGCCATGGCCCATGCCGGCACGCTGGTGGTTCAGGGCAACGCGCGAGGTCTGGTGGTCGAAACCGGGGGCAGCACGCAGATCGGCCGTATTTCCGAGATGCTGCAAGGCGTCGAGAAGTTGAAGACACCGCTTCTCGCCCAGTTGGACCGCGCCGGCAATGTGCTGGCGGCTTTCATTGTCGGCCTCGCCACCTTCTCCGCCGCCTTCGGCATCTTCGTACACGGCAAGGCCGCCAGCGAAATGTTCATGGCGGCCGTGGCGCTAGCCGTGGCGGCCATTCCCCAGGGCCTGCCGGCCATTGTCACCATCGGGCTTGCCATCGGTGTCCAGGCCATGGCCCATCGCAACGCCATCATCCGTCGTCTCCCGGCCGTCGAGACGCTGGGCTCGATTTCCACCATCTTCACCGACAAGACCGGCACCCTGACGCGCAACGAGATGACCGCGCGGGCTATTCGCCTCGAGGCCAGAGAAGTGCGTCTCTCCGGGGTGGGCTTCTCGCCCGAGGGTAGCCTGCACGAGGCCTGTGAAGAGGCCGAGGGCGAGGCGGAACACGAGGCACGAGAAGAAAAGGGCGACGCGCTTGATCTTGCCGAGTATCCAGATCTCGAACGGCTGCTCGTGGCCGGGGTGTTGTGCAATGAAGCAGAACTCAGCCGTGAGGACGATCACTGGCACATCGAGGGTGATCCGACCGAGGGGGCGCTGGTGGTGGCAGCCGCCAAGGCCGGCCTCGAGGCCTCGACCCTGCGCGACTCACACCGCTGCCTGGACACCCTCCCGTTCGAGTCGGAATACCGCTACATGGCCACCCTGCATGAGGTGGATGGCGAGACGCGGGTGCTGGTCAAGGGCGCGCCAGACCGGCTGCTGGAGATGTGCGACCGGGTACGCCGTAACGGTGAGGAGGTAGCGCTCGATACAGAGGCATGGGAGGCCCACATCAAGGAGCTCTCGGCCCGGGGGCTGCGCGTGCTGGCCATCGCCGAGAAGTCTGCTGGCAAGGGCCAGCAGCTCGACCGTGACGACGTCGAGCAGGGTCTGGTGCTGCTGGGCATGACAGGGCTTCTCGATCCGCCTCGGGAAGCGGCCATCGAGGCGGTCAAGCAGTGCCTCGATGCCGGCATTCGCCCGGTCATGATCACCGGCGACCACCCCGAGACAGCCCGGGCCATTGCCGAGAAGCTGGGGTTCTCGCATACCGAAAAGGCGCTGACCGGCCGCGATATCGAGGATATGTCGGACGAGGAGCTCCAGGCGTGCGTGCGTGATGTGGATGTCTTTGCCCGCGCCGCGCCGGAACACAAGCTACGCCTGGTCAAGGCCATGCAGGCCCAAGGCGGCATCTGCGCCATGACCGGCGACGGTGTCAATGACGGCCCGGCCCTCAAGCGCGCCGACGTCGGGGTCGCCATGGGCATTCAGGGCACCGAGGCCGCTAAAGAAGCCGCGGAAATGGTACTTGCCGATGACAACTTCGCCACTATCGAGAAGGCCATCGAGGAAGGTCGCAAGGTCTATGACAATATCCGCAAGACCATCACCTTCCTGCTGCCCACCAATGGGGCGGAAAGCCTGGCCGTGCTGCTGGCCATGTTGGGCGGCATGACGCTGCCGATCACCGGGCTGCAGATCCTGTGGGTCAATATGGTCACGGCGGTGACGCTGGGCATGGCGCTAGTGTTCGAGTCCCCCGAGGCCGATCTGATGCAGCGCAAGCCGCGGGCCCCCGATGCGCCGCTGCTCAATCTCTTCATGCTGTGGCGAGTGATCTTCGTCTCTGTGGTCCTGGTGGCCGCAGTCAGCGGCATCTTCTTCTGGATCCTTGACCAGGGTGGGAGTCTCGAGCTCGCCCGCGCCGGCGCCGTGAACATGCTGGTGATGGGTGAAATCGCCTATCTGCTCAATAGCCGCTTCCTGGTGGGCCGCTCCTTGAGTCGCCTGGGACTCTTCGGGAGCCGCCCGGTGTTGATCGCCATCGGCCTGGTCGTCCTGATTCAGCTCGCCTGGACCTACCTGCCCTTCACGCAGGCGCTGTTCGAGGCTGAAGGCCTGGGCCTTCTCCACTGGGGGCTGATCCTGGGCGCGGGGCTTGGCCTCTTCCTGGCAGTGGAGCTGGAAAAGTGGCTGCTGCGCCGCTTCCATCTCGTTGCCGATGAACGGGCCGCGAGCAATGCGTCTGCCGAACACCAGCAGGCTTGATACCGCACTGCGGCCCGCGGGACGCGTAGCGATGCCTTGCCGGAGAAGCCCCATGCCCCAGACCCACCGCCCACACGACACGTTTTCCGCCTGGCATGCCGTGTCGCCCGAACAAGCCCTTGCAAAGCTCGAGAGTCGCGCCGAGGGCCTTTCGCACACTCAAGCCGAGCGGCGGCTCGAGGAGCACGGCCCCAACCAGCTGAAACAGGCGGAATCGCGCCCCGGCTGGAAACGCCTGCTGGAGCAGTTCAACAACATCCTGATGCTGGTGCTGATCGTCGCTGCCATCGCCAGCCTGGGGCTTGGCCACACCCTGGACGCGGCAGCCATCCTCGGCGTGGTGCTGATCATCGCCCTGATCGGCTTCGTGCAGGAAGGCAAGGCGGAGCAGGCCCTGGAGAGCATCCGCCAGATGCTCTCGCCCCAGGCGCAGGTGCTGCGTGATGGCAAGCGCGAGACCATCCCCGCCGAGCACCTGGTGCCCGGTGATATCGTGCTGGTCGAGAGCGGTGATCGGGTGCCGGCCGATCTGCGGCTGCTCGAGGCACGACGCTTTCGCACCGAAGAAGCCTCGCTGACCGGGGAATCCACCCCGGTCGACAAGACCACCGCGGCGGTGGCAGACGACGCGGAACTGGGCGACCGCATCAGCATGGCCTATGCCAGCACCATCGTGGTCCAGGGCAATGCCCGCGGCCTGGTGGTGGAAACCGGCGCTCATACCCAGATCGGCCGTATCTCCGAGATGCTGCGCGAGGTCGAGCAGTTAAAGACCCCGCTACTGCGACAGATCGACCGCGCCGGCCAGGTGCTGGCCGTCTTCATCCTCGCCGCCGCGGCGTTCACCGGTGCCTTCGGGGCCCTGGTACACGACCAGCCACTGGGTGATATGTTCATGGCCGCCGTGGGCCTGGCAGTGGCTGCCATTCCCGAGGGCCTGCCCGCGATCGTCACCATCGGGCTGGCGCTGGGCGTGCAGGCCATGGCGCAGCGCAATGCCATCATCCGCCGGCTGCCTGCCGTGGAGACGCTGGGCTCCATCTCGACCATCTTTTCCGACAAGACCGGCACCCTGACCCGCAACGAGATGACCGCCCAGGCGATCTGGCTACCCGATGGAGAGATCCGCGTCGACGGCGTGGGTTTCTCGCCGGAAGGGCGTTTCCATGCCGTCCATGACGGCGAGCGCGACGATGCCGTACTGGCACTGAACGAGCATCATGCCCTGCGCCATTTCCTCAAGGTCGGCGTGCTGTGCAACGACGCCGAACTGGCGGAAGAGGATGGCCGCTGGCGGATTCATGGCGACCCGACCGAAGGTGCCCTGGTGGTCGCCGCCGCCAAGGCCGGGCTGACCACCCATAAGCTGCGCGGCGACCACGGCCGCCACGACGCCATCCCCTTCGAGTCCGAACGCAAGTATATGGCAACCCTGAACCGGGTCGACGGCAAGCAGCGTCTGCTGGTCAAGGGCGCCCCAGATCGTCTGCTGGAGATGTGCCATCGCGTCCGCGATAACGGTGACGAGCGCGAGCTGGATGCCGAGCTCTGGGAGCAGCGCATCCATGCGCTCTCCGAGCGTGGCCTGCGGGTACTGGCGCTGGCCGAGAAGCCGGTGCAGGATATCCACGAGCTCAGCGACGAACATGTCGAGGAGGGGCTGGTGCTGCTGGGACTGGTGGGCCTGCTCGACCCGCCCCGGGACGAGGCCATCGCGGCGGTCAAGGACTGCCTGGCCGCCGGCATTCGCCCGGTGATGATCACCGGTGATCATGCGGTCACCGCCCTGGCCATCGCCAGGCAGCTGGGCTTCGCCCACACCGAACGCGCCATCAGCGGCCGCGAGATCGAGGCAATGTCGGACGCCGAGCTCGAGGCGATCATCCTCGAGATAGACGTCTTCGCCCGCGCCGCGCCGGAGCACAAGCTGCGCCTGGTGCAAGCCATGCAGGCCAGGGGCGGCATCTGTGCCATGACCGGTGACGGGGTCAACGACGGCCCGGCCCTCAAGCGCGCCGATGTCGGCGTGGCCATGGGCATCCAGGGCACCGAAGCCGCCAAGGAGGCCGCCGAGATGGTGCTGGCCGACGATAACTTCGCGACCATCGTCGGGGCCATTCGCGAAGGCCGCAAGGTCTATGACAACATCCGCAAGACCATCACCTTCATTCTGCCCACCAATGGCGGCCAGGGCATGGCGATCATGCTCGCCGTGCTGGCTGGCTCCACCCTGCCGGTGACGCCACTGCAGGCGCTGTGGGTCAACATGGTGGTGGCGGTGACCCTCGGCCTGGCGCTGGCCTTCGAGCATGCCGAGCAAGACATCATGACCCGCCAGCCCCGCGACCCCGACGCCTCGCTGCTCGATCTGTTCCTGCTGTGGCGGGTGGTCTTCGTCTCGGTGCTATTGCTGGTCGGGGTCTTCGGCATGTTCCTCTGGATCCAGAATCAGGGGGGCAGCATCGAGCTGGCCCGCACCGGCGCGGTCAACATGCTGGTGATGGGCAGCGCGGCCTACCTGATCAATAGCCGCTACCTGCTGCGCAGCACTCTCTCCCTGGCCGGTCTCTTCGGCAGCCGTCCGGTATGGGGCTCCATCGGTATCATCGTGATGCTCCAGCTGGGCTGGACCTACCTGCCCTTCATGCAGCTGGTCTTCGGCAGCGAGGGGCTGGGCATCGGTCACTGGGGGGTGATCGTCGTCGGTAGCCTGATCATCTACCTGGTCGTCGAACTCGAGAAACGCGTGTTGCGTGCCCGCGGGATCACCAGCCATGCCGCTGACGCCCTCGGCGGCGATGCCCCCTCCGGGCGTGAATCCCCATGAAGGACCAGGCGGCTGGCCACGATGGTCGAGCGAGCAGCCTCGGCGCCGGGGATCATCGCCGTTTGGTGCGGGCGGTGGCCTCAGCCGTGGTGGGGTCCTCGGGCCAGGGGTGCTTGGGGTAGCGACCGCGCATCTCGCGACGCACCCCCGCATAGCCATTGGCCCAGAAGCTCGCCAGGTCGGCGGTAACCTGCAGCGGGCGGCGCGCCGGCGAGAGGAGATGCAGCAGCACTGCTTCGCGGCCGTCGGCAAGGCGCGGCGAAGCCTGCCAGCCGAAGCACTCCTGCAGTTTCACCGCCAGCACCGGCGGCTTGCCCTCGAGACAGGGGGTATAGTCCAGCCGGTGGGTCGCGCCGCTGGGCACCGCCATCCGACTCGGCGCCAGGGCATCGAGCCGCGAGCGCAGCGGCCAGTCGAGGCTGTCGAGCAGGATGCGCGCCAGCGGCAAGCGCTCCACGGCGTCGAGACGCGTCATGCCGTCGAGATGCGGGCCCAGCCAGTCATCCAGGGTCTCGTGCAAGGCCGCCTGCGACCAGTCGGGCCACGCGTCTCCAAGGGTTCGACGCAGCAGCGCCACGCGTCCGCGCAGCTGTTCGGCCTCATCCTCCAGCGGCAGCCCTCGGCGACGCAGCGCCTCGAGCAGCGCGCGGCGCACCGCCTCCGGCGGCAGTGCCTTGAGCGGCCGGCGCGCCAGCACCACCGCGCCCAGGCCACGCACCTGCTCACCTACCAGGCGCCCCTGGTCGTCGGACCACGCGAGGCGGGTGCACCACTCGGCCGTTTCGGGATACAGCGCCTCCAGACGCTCGCGCCCCAGCGCCACGGCGCGAAAGATCCGGGCCCCGCTGGCCTGGCCATCCAGTTCCACCGCCACCAGCAGCTCGGCGTGCGCCAGGGGGTGGCTGTCGGGCAGGGTCGCCAGCCCTCCGCCGGCCAGACGGAAGCGGCCCGGCTCGAGCCGCTGAGCCACCCGCTCGGGATAGGCCAGCGCCAGCAGCTCACCTAGGGGGGCCAGACTTACCACTTCAAGGTTCACCCCGGCGAGGCGCGCCAGGCGCTCGGCGTCCCGCTGCCACTGGCGATGCGCCTGGGGCGTCTTGAGCCTCGCCTGCAGTGCCCGCTCCAGGTCCTTTTCCCCGTCGAGGTCGCGCCCTTCCAGCAGCGCCACCAGGGCACAGGCCAGGGGGCAAGCCTCGAGTTCGCGGGAACGCTCCAGCATGGCCGCCAGGCGGGGATGGGTGGGCCATCGGGTGGCAGCGCGGCCCAAAGCCGTCAGATGATGCGCCGCATCCAGCAACCTCAGCCGACGCAGCAGATCGCGCCCGGCAGCCAGGGCCGCGGCGGGCGGTGGCGTAACCCAGGCCAACTGGTTCGGCTCACTGATGCCCCAGCGCGCCAGTTCGAAGGCCAACGAGGCAAGATCCGCCTGACGGACCTCGGGTTCGCCATGGGGGACCAGCGGTTGCTCCTCCGCCCACAGCCGAACGCAGAGGCCCGGTGCCTGGCGACCGGCCCGTCCGCGACGCTGGTCGGCACTGGCCCGATTGACCCGACGTGTCTCGAGCCGGGTCAGCCCGGTACGCGGCTGGAACACCGGCACCCGTTCCTGGCCGGCATCGACCACCAGACTCACGCCGTCCACCGTGACGCTGGATTCGGCGATTGCCGTGGCCAGCACCACCCGCCGTTGCCCCTCGGGGTCCGGGCGCAGGGCGCGCCGCTGGGCCTCGAGGGGCAGACGGCCGTGCAGCTCGCTGACGGCAAGCGCTGGCGCACGCTCGCCAAGCGCCCGGGCCAGGCGACGGATCTCCGCCACCCCGGGCAGGATCGCCAGGGCATCGCCGGCCTGCTGCTCAAGGCTCTCCAGCAGCACACGGGCCTGCTGGGCCGCGGTGTCCTTCCTGGCGTTAAGCGCCCGGTAACGGGTCTCGACGGGATAGCTCCGCCCCGGACAGTCGATTACCGGGGTCGCGTCGCCCAACACGCCGAGCAGGGCCTCGACATCGAGGGTCGCCGACATCACCAGCAGGCGCAGATCATCGCGAAGGCCGTGCTGGGCATCCAGCGTCAGTGCCAGCCCCAGGTCCGCCTCCAGGCTGCGCTCATGAAACTCATCGAAGATCACCCCCGCTACGCCCTCGAGCATGGGATCCGCCTGGAGCATGCGCGTCAGCACGCCCTGGGTGACCACCTCGAGCCGGGTCGAAGGCCCGACACGACTCTCGCCGCGCATCCGATAGCCGACGGTCTCCCCCACCCGCTCGCCGAGCTGTTCGGCCATGAAGCCGGCGGCCAGGCGTGCCGCCACCCGCCGCGGCTCCAGCAGCAACAGCCTGCCTCCCACGCACCAGGCAGCCTCGAGCAGCGCCAGCGGCACCCGGGTGGTCTTGCCGGCACCGGGCTCGGCGACCAGCAGCGCACGCGGATGCCTGTCGAGGGCAGCAAGGATGGCGTCGAGGCGGGCATCGATGGGCAACGGCATGGGCGGCTCAGCGGGCAGGGACGGCATCCCGGGAGCGCACGCCGGCCCCCTTGAGGATCACTCGGGTGAGGAAAGTGGTGATCTCCTCGACGTCGCTATCGCTGAGGGCATCTCGACCGGTGATGCCCAGCACCTGGGCCTCGAAGTCGGCGTAGTGCTGGGTTGCCGACCAGATCAGGAAGATCAACCACACCGGGTCAACAGGGTCCATCAGGCCTCGCTCGGCCCACTGTTCGAGAATCCTCGCCCGAGCCTGGACCCAGTCGCGCAGCTCGCCACGCAGGTACTCCTGCAGAAAGGGGGCACCGCCCAGGATCTCGGCGGCGAACAACCGCGAGCCCTCCGGATGACGGCGTGACAGCTGCATCTTGCTGCGGATGAAGGCCTCCAGTACCTCGGCGGGATCATCCTCCACCGAGATATCATCGAGCAGCGCGTTCCAGCGCTCCATCATTCGCTCCAGCAGCCGCACGTAGAGCCCACGCTTGCTGCCCATGTAGTAGAGGACGTTGGACTTGGGCAGGCCGGCCTGCTCGGCAATCGCCTGCAGGCTGGCTCCCCGGTAGCCGTGCCGGGCGAAGACCCGTTCGGCCGCGGCCAGGATCTCGCGCTCATTGCGCTGGCGAGTCACGCCGTTGGCCTCGCCCGGTTCTCTCGCCCCCCGCTCGGCGGGCGCGCTCCCCTCTATCATCGGCCCTGTCATCGGCCACCTCACTGCCCCATGGCGGATCAAAGCCATGGATAGTGCCCCAGCCCCGTGCCAGGTGCAAACGGGCTTGCAAAGCGGATAAATCTGGACCAAGCTGAAATTAACCTGACCAAACGGTCAAGAACTGAGTTTCCAGATCCCGGGCGTTCACGCGCCCAGGCTTCCACGCCAACAATAGAGACAAGGCGATGATCGACTTCCTGCTTAACGGGCAGCCCCGCCACTGCGCGGCTTCGCCCGATACCAGCGTGCTCGAGCTGTTGCGCGACTCGCTCGGCCAGACCGGCACCAAGGAGGGCTGCGCCTCCGGCGACTGTGGTGCCTGCACAGTGGCCATCGGTGAGGCCGGCCCCGACGGCACTGTCCGCTTCCACAGCGCCAACGCCTGCATCACCCCGGCCCATCAGCTCCAGGGACGCGTGCTGGCCACCGTGGAGGGCCTGGCGCGGGGCGAGAGCCTCCATCCCGCCCAGGCGGCCATGGTCGAGTGCCACGGCAGCCAGTGCGGCTTCTGCACCCCGGGCATCGTGATGTCGCTGTTCACGCTCTATGAGGACCAGCACGCGGACGGTACTACGCCCCCGGCGCTGCTGACCCCACAGCGCCTGGAGGCAGCGCTGGGCGGCAACCTCTGCCGCTGCACCGGCTACCGGCCGATCCGCGACGCGGCACTCTCCATGGGCGACTACCCCCATGCGCGTCCGGCATGGCTGGAGCAGTGCACCGACGCTGCGGCAACGTCGCCGTCATCCCCCGTCGAACACCATGGCGATAGCGCCTTCGTCCAGCCGGAAAGTCTGGCGGAGCTGGTCGACGAGCGCACCTACCACCCCGAGGCACCCATCGTCGCCGGCGGCACCGACCTCTGGCTCGAGGTGACCCAGCGGCTGGCGCGCTTCGCACGGGTGGTGGACGTCACGCGCGTCACCGAGCTCAACGCCATCGAGGAGGCGACCCTGGAGGATGGCCGCGAGGGATGGTGGATCGGCGGTGCCGTGACCTACTCGCGCCTGGAGCCGCTGCTGGCCGACCACTACCCGGCCTTTGCCCATCTGCTGCATCGCCTGGGCTCGGCCCAGGTGCGCAACCGCGGCACCCTGGGCGGCAACATCGCCAATGCCTCGCCGATCGGCGACACCCCGCCGGTGCTGCTGGCGCTGGGCTCCCGGCTGTGGCTGACCGGCCCGGAGGGCGAGCGGGAACTGCCGCTCGACGACTTCTTCCTCGGCTACAAGAAAACCGACCTGCGCGAGGGCGAGGTGATCCGGGCGACCTTCCTGCCCCGCCACGAGCCGAGCCGACACCTCAGGGTGTGGAAGCTGTCCAAGCGTCGTGAGGACGACATTTCCGCGGTGCTTGGCGCCTTCGGCTGGCGCCTGGAGGATGGCCTGCTGCACGATGTCCGCCTGGCCTTCGGCGGCATGGCGGCGACGCCGAAACGGGCCACCGCGGCCGAGGCCGCCCTCGAGGGCCAGGCGCCCTCCGCCGCCGCCTTCCAGGCCGCCCGGCTGGCGCTGGCAGAGGACTTCCAGCCGATGAGTGACGTGCGCGGCAGTGCCGACTATCGCCGGCTCTCCGCCGCCAACCTGCTCGAACGCCTGCGCCTGGTCATGGCACAGGAGACGACCGACGCTCCCCGGGAGGTGATGCTCCATGCGTACGCTCACTAAGCTGGACGCTCCGTCCAGGGCGACGAACGACCTCGATGACGCCACGACACGCGTGCGCGAGGAACAGCAGGGTCGCATCAAGGGCGATGGCCCGCTGGCACGGGGAACCGAGCCCCAAGAAACACCGCCCGCCGTCTCACGCGGCGGTGCCGGCAGCGCTAGCGCCCACGAGAGCGCGGTCAAGCACGTCACCGGGCGCGCCGCCTATATCGACGATATCGCCGCCCCCGCCGATGCCCTCCACCTGGCCCTGGGACTCTCGCCGGTGGCCCATGGTCGCCTGACCCGCCTCGACCTCGAGGCAGTGCGCGCCCGACCCGGCGTGGTGGACGTGGTCGCCTTTTCCGACGTGCCGGGGCACACCGATATCGGCCCGGTCTTCCCCGGCGACCCGATCTTCGTCGAGGACGAGATAAGCTATGCCGGCCAGGTGCTCTTCGCGGTGGCGGCCGAGACCCATCGCGCCGCCCGGGAAGCAGTCAAGGCGGCGATCGTGGAGGTCGACGAGCAGCCAGCCAGCCTCGACCCGGTGGGCGCCGCCGGGCGCGGCGAGGCCGTGCGCCCCCCCCATGTCCAGCAGAGCGGCGACTGGCAGCGCTCGCTGGCAGACGCGGCCCATGTCATCGAGGGCGAGCAGTTCGTCGGTGGCCAGGAACACTTCTACCTGGAGGGGCAGGCCTGCCTGGTCCAGCCCACCGAGGACGAGGGGGTGATCGTCCATACCTCCAACCAGCACCCCAGCGAGACCCAGAAGTTGGTTGCCGAGGTGCTGGGCATTCCCTTCCACGCGGTGACCGTGGAGGTGCGCCGCATGGGCGGCGGCTTCGGCGGCAAGGAGACCCAGGCCTCGCCCTGGGCCTGCATCGCCGCACTGGTGGCCCGGCGCACCGGGCGCACCACCCGCCTGCGGCTGCCACGCGCCGAGGACATGCGCGTCACCGGCAAGCGCCATCCCTTCCACAACCGCTACCGGCTGGGCGTGGACGCGGCGGGCGTGATCCAGGGCGGCGAGCTGACCCTGATCGGCGACTGCGGCTACTCCCCGGATCTCTCGGACGCCATCGTCGACCGGGCCATGTTCCACGCCGACAACGCCTACTTCCTGGGCGAGGCGCGGGTCACCGGTCACCGGGCGCGCACCCATACTGCCTCCAACACCGCCTTCCGCGGCTTCGGCGGCCCCCAGGGCATGATGGTGATCGAGGCGGCGATGGATGACATCGCCAGACGCCTCGGCGAGGACCCGCTGACGATCCGCAAGCGCAACCTCTATCGCCCCGGACGCGAGACCACTCACTACGGCCAGACCGTGGAGCAGGTCGCCCTGCTGCACCATGTCGTCGAGCGGCTCGAGGCGAGCAGCGACTACTGGGCGCGGCGCGAGGCGATCACCGCCTTCAACGCCGAGAGTCCCGTGATCAAGCGTGGCATGGCCCTGACCCCGGTGAAGTTCGGCATCTCCTTCACCGCCAAGCACCTCAACCAGGCCGGTGCCCTGCTGCACGTCTATACCGATGGCAGCGTGCAGATCAATCACGGCGGCACCGAGATGGGCCAGGGCCTGCACACCAAGATCTGCCAGGTGGTGGCCCGCGAACTGGCGCTGGACCTGGAGACGGTACGCATCACCGCCACCCGCACCGACAAGGTGCCCAACACCTCGCCCACCGCCGCCTCCAGCGGCGCCGACCTCAACGGCATGGCCGCCCGCGACGCCTGCCTCAGCCTCAAGGCGCGGCTGTTCGACTTCGCCAGCGAGCACTACGCGCTAGACCGCGAGGGCATGCGCCTGGAGGCCGGTGCCCTGGTGACCGGTGCCGGCGAAAGCGAACGGCGCATTCCCTGGGGCGAGCTGGTGCAGGCCGCCTACCTCGGGCGGGTGTCCCTCTCCGAGAAGGGCTTCTACGCTACCCCGCTGATCCACTACGACCGCATGACCGGCCAGGGGCGCCCCTTCTACTACTTCGCCCATGGCGCGGCCGTCGCTGAGGTCAGCGTCGACACCCTGACCGGCGAGTACCAGGTCGACCGGGTCGACATCCTGCATGACGTGGGCGACTCCCTGAACCCGGCCATCGACATCGGCCAGGTGGAGGGCGGCTTCATCCAGGGCATGGGCTGGCTGACCAGCGAGGAGCTCAGGTGGAACGACGGCGGCCAACTGATCTCCGACGGCCCAGCCACCTACAAGATCCCCACCTACGGCGACCTGCCCCCGAGCTTCAACGTCGAGCTGCTCCAGGGCCACCCCAACTCCATGGCCAGCATCTATCGCTCGAAGGCGGTGGGCGAGCCGCCCTTCATGCTCGGCATCTCGGTATGGGCGGCGCTGCGCGATGCCCTCTCGAGCATCAATGACTACCGCGAGGCGCCGCGGCTCGACACCCCGGCCACGCCGGAGCGGGTCCTGCTGGCTGCCGAGACGCTGCGACACCGTGGGGAGTCGACGCCATGAGCGCGCAGGCGGAGAGCTGGCACGCCGCGCTGCACCGGCTGCAGCGCGAGGGGGTGCCCCATGCCCTGGCCACCCAGGTGACCAGCGCCGGCTCAACGCCACGCGAGCCCGGGGCGCGCATGGTGATCACCGCCGATGCGGTATACGACACCCTGGGCGGCGGCACCTTCGAGTGGCAGACCATCGCGGCGGCGCGCCAACGCCTGGCCGATGGCAGGGCCGGGATGAGCCTGGAAGCCTTCAGCCTGGGCGGGCGCAGCGGCCAGTGCTGCGGCGGCTTCGTCAACGTGCTGCTCGAGGTCTTTCCCGGCAGCACCACCACGCTGGCGGTCTTCGGCGCCGGCCATGTGGGCCGGGAGCTGGTGCGCCTGGCCGCGCCGCTGCCCTGGCGGGTGCGCTGGCACGACAGCCGTGTTGACGCCTTCCCCGACTGGGCGTCGGACCAGCCGCGCCTGGCCTGTCACCAAGTTTCCGACCCGACGGCCGCGGTGGCCACCCTGCCACCCGGCGTCCACGCCCTGGTGCTGACCCACGACCACGCCGAGGACCGCGCCCTGGTGGATGCCCTGCTCGCCCGCGGCGACACGGCCTCACTGGGCCTGATCGGCTCGAAGAGCAAGTGGGCAAGCTTCCGCCGCAAACTGCACGACGCCGGTCACGGCGAGGAGGCCCTGGCCGGCGTGCGCTGCCCCATCGGCACCGCGGCGGGTGGGACCGGGGGCGACAAGACGCCCTACGCCATCGCCCTGGCCACCCTCGCCGAGCTGCTACCGCGGGTCGAGTCGCCCGCGCGAGGCGATCAGCGCGGCCTGGACCCGGCCAAGCTGCGCAGCATGCTCACCGATGAGCCCCACAAATAGGTAAAGGACCAGGGGCACCGGGGAGAGGCCGAAGAGGAGGTCCTACGCCATGGATGGCGTCGGTAGCGTACAGGGAGGTATTCACAGCGCCTCCTCGCAGGCTTCCCCCCGGGTCAGCCCCGGTGTGACGAATAACGATGAGCCCTGACGAGATGACCAACAACGATTCGCGCGTGCTGCGCGCCGAACTGCTGAGCTTCGATGCCGACCCCGGCGAGGCCGATACGCCCGCCGAGGGCAGCGTGCGCCACCACCCCGACGGTGCGCTATGGATCGAGAACGGCCGCATCCGCGCGGTGGACGACCATGCGCGCCTGGCCCCTCAACTGCCCGAGGGCATCGAGGTGATCGACCACCGCGGCAAGCTGATCGTGCCCGGCTTCATCGACAGCCACGTGCACTACGTGCAGCTGGAGATCATGGCCTCCTACGGCCGACAGCTGCTCGACTGGCTGGGTGACTATACCTTCCCCGAGGAGTGTCGCTTCGCGGGACGCGAGCATGCGGAGCTGCTCTCGGAGGCCTTCCTCGATGAGATGCTGAGAGTCGGCACCACCACCGCCCAGGTGTTCTGCTCGAGCCACCCGGTGTCCGTCGATGCCTTCTTCTCGGCCAGCCGCCGGCGCGACCTGCGCATGCTGGCCGGAAAGGTGCTGATGGACCGCCACGCGCCGGAGGCGCTCTGCGACGACACCCTGGGCGGCATCCGCGACAGCGAGCGGTTGATCGGCGACTGGCACGGCAAGGGGCGGCTGGGCTACAGCCTGACCCCGCGTTTCGCCCCTACCTCCAGCCGCGCCCAGCTCGACGCCACCGGCGGG
This sequence comes from Halomonas fontilapidosi, assembly GCF_014192285.1. Classification (GTDB taxonomy): domain Bacteria; phylum Pseudomonadota; class Gammaproteobacteria; order Pseudomonadales; family Halomonadaceae; genus Halomonas; species Halomonas fontilapidosi. The sequence continues at coordinate 276,494 of NZ_JACHXQ010000001.1, forward strand.
CTGATGCGCAACGATCCGAGCCTGTGGCTGCAGACCCACCTGGCCGAGAACACCGGTGAGCTCGACTGGGTCGCGGAGCTCTTCCCCGACAGCCGCGACTACCTTGAGGTCTACGAACAGTCCGACCTGGTCGGCCCACGCAGCACCTTCGCCCACGGCATCCACCTGGACCAGGCGATGCGCGGGCGGCTCGCCGAGCGCGGCGCCAACCTCGCCTTCTGCCCGAGCTCCAACCTGTTCCTCGGCAGCGGTCTCTTCGACCGCCTGGCAGCTCGCGAGATGGGCCTCAACATCACCTACGCCAGCGACGTGGGCGGCGGCACCGACCTCTCGGGACTGGCCACCCTGAAGGCCGCCTACCAGGTGGGTCAGCTGCGCGGCCAGCCGCTCACCGCCTGGCAGGGCTTCTACGGGCTGACGCTGGGCAACGCCCGGGCGCTGTCGCTGGACGGCCAGGTCGGCCGGCTGGCACCCGGCATGGAGGCCGACCTGGTGGTGCTCGACCCGGCCGCCACGCCGCTGCTGGCACGGCGCACGTCGCGCAGCCGCGGTCTTTCCGAGACGCTTTTCGCGCTGATGATGCTGGGCGACGATCGCAGCGTGGCCGAGACCTGGGCGGGGGGGCGCCTGCAGCACCGCCGCTAGCGGCGATGGATGGCGGCGTCCACCAGCCGGAAGAGCAGCAGGCCGGCGAGTATCGCCGCGGCCAGGGTCGGCAGCCGGTAGTCGGCGCGTGTCAACATCCAGAAGTGAACGACGCCGAGTGCCGCGGCCACGTAGACCAGCCGGTGCAGCCAGTGCCAGGCGCGATAGCCCATGGCCTGCTGCGCCCGCCGAAAGGAGGTCAACGCCAGCGGTACCAGCAGCAGCAGTGCCGCAACACCGTAGCGAACATACGGAAGATCAACCATGTCGTGACGGATCCAGCGCCAGTCCCAGTACTGCTCGAGGCCCATCCAGGCCAGCATGTGAGCCACCAGCCAGGCGAAGGCCCACAGCCCGATCTGGCGACGGGCGATCATGATGCCTACCCAGCCGGTCAGCCGGAAGGCGGGGCTGAAGGCGATAGTGGCCAGCAGCAGAATCAGCCCCATGCGCCCGGTGGCATGCACCACGGTCTCCTCGGGCACCACGCCCAGATCCCCCCACCACCACTGCCAGGCCAGCCAGAGCGCCGGCAGGCTGCCGGCGGCCAGCACCAGCAGGCGAAAGACGAGAATGCGACCCGCGGGTGTCAGCATGCCGTCGCTCCCGGAATCAGAGATGCTGCTGCAGATCCATGCCGGCGTAGAGCTCGGCGACCTCGTCGGCATAGCCGTTGAACATCAGCGTCTCGCGCTTGCCGCGCTCGCCGATGCGCCGCTCGCGGGCCTGGCTCCAGCGCGGGTGGTCTTTCTCGGGGTTGACGTTGGCGAAGAAGCCATACTCCTCGGGATTCTGCGCCACCCATGAACTGACGGGCCGCTCCTCCGTCAGCGTAATCCGCACCACCGACTTGATGCTCTTGAAGCCATACTTCCAGGGCACCACCAGGCGGATGGGAGCCCCATTCTGGTTGGGCATCACCTCGCCGTACATGCCCACCGCCATCAGCGTCAGCGGATGCATGGCCTCGTCGATGCGCAGCGCCTCGCGGTAGGGCCAGTCGAGAATCGAACTCCGCTGGCCGCGCAGGTTGTCAGGATCAAGGATCGATTCGAACTGCACGTACCTGGCGCGCGAAGTGGGCGCATGCCGCTTGAGCAGGTCGGCGAGCGGAAAGCCGATCCAGGGAATCACCATCGACCACGCCTCGACGCAGCGCAGCCGATAGATACGCTCCTCCAGGGACTCGCGCGACAGCACGTCCTCGAACGCCAGGGTCCCGGGCTTGTCGACCTCGCCGTCGATGGTCAGCGACCAGGGGTCGGTGACCAGCTTGTGGGCATAGACCTCGGGATCACTCTTGCGCGTGCCGAGCTCGTAGAAGTTGTTGTAGGAGGTGGCATCGTCGCGCGGCGTGAGCGTCTCGTTACCGGCCAGCTCGCGGCGTGGCAGCTCTCCATCAAGGCGTTCGCTCAATGACGCTCGCCAGGCGCGGGCGGTGTCGCTCAACAGCAGGCCACCGGGGAGCATCGCGGCGGCCGAGAGAGCCGTACCGCGCTTGAGAAAGCGGCGACGCTGGCGAAACAGTTCGCGGGGCGTGACCGCGGATTCGGGAATCGACGGGAAGCGATAGCGGGCCATGGCAGTTCATCGGCAGGCAGGAATGTTTCCCCATATTCAGCCAGAAAGGCCGAGGTGGTCCAGAACGCCAGGGCGATCGGCTCGATTGCTTGATGCAGGTCAATAGACCCCCTTACCCGACTACAGCGCTGGGTTGATTGACGGCAAGCCTCCTGTCTATCTTGCTGATAAAAGAGCAAGTACCGGCCAATGCCGCCTTGGAACACCACATCGGGATCATCACGAAGGGGAACACTCATGCACCACAAGCGCCTGCTGGCCTCGGCCATTGCCCTGGGCTCCGCCATGGCCATCGCACCCGCCATGGCCGACGACGGCCTGGGGGATTACCGCGACCGCTTCGAGCCGCTGCCTCACCTGCCGCCCATCCCGGCCGACAACTCCCTCTCCCCGGCGAAGGTCGAACTCGGCAAATTCCTGTTCTTCGAGCCGCGCATCTCGTCGAGCGGCGTGATCAGCTGCGCCACCTGCCATAACCCGGCCCTGGGCTGGACCGACCGTATCCCGCGCGCCACCGGCCATGATGGCCAGATCGGCGAGCGCAACACCCCCACGGTGCTGAACTCGGGCTTTCTGGGCTCGCAGTTCTGGGACGGCCGCGAGCCGGATCTGGAAGGCCAGGCCCTCGGTCCGATCGAGGCCGACGTCGAAATGGCCATGGACCTCGAGCAGGCCCTCGAGCGCCTCGACGGTTTCGATGTCTATCAGCAGAAGTTCGCCGCGGCCTACCCCGACGACGAGAACCCGATCAACGCCAACAACCTGGCCATGGCCATCGCCAGCTTCGAGCGCACGTTGAACACCCCCAATTCGCCCTTCGACCGCTACCTGCGCGGCGACATGAATGCCCTGGACCAGCAGGAGAAGGACGGCATGGTGGCCTTCGTCGACAACGGCTGCATCGCCTGCCACCGTGGCCCGGCGCTGACCGACAGCCAGTTCCACCGCATTCAGGTCCCGGGCTCCACCGATGTGGGTCGTTACGACGTCACCGGCGAGGAGAGCGACCGTCACAAGTTCCGCACCCCCACCCTGCGCAACGTGGCGGTCACCTACCCCTACATGAACAACGGCGCCACCGAAAGCCTCGAGGAGGCGGTGGCCATCATGGGCCAGGAGATGCTGGGCCAGGACTTCGAGGAGGCCACCATCGACGACATCACCGCCTTCCTGCACACTCTGACCGGGCAGATGCCCGACTTCGAGGTCCCTGCCCTGCCCTGACGCAGCGCACCCTTCGGACGTCACGAGCCCCGGCCATGCCGGGGCTCTCTGATTCCGATTGCGGTTTCTGTCCTCTCAGCGACTAGACGGCCAGCCGGGCCCGGTTGCGCCCTTCGGCCTTGGCCTGGTAGAGCGCTTCGTCGGCCCGCTTCAAGAGGCTGTCGAGGTCTTCACCGGGAACGGCCAGACAGGCGCCCACGCTGATGGTGACCGTTGTCCCCTCGACCTCGATCGCTGCGACCGCCTGGCGTAGGCGCTCGGCCACACGAGTCAGCGTCTGCGTGTCGCAGGGCGAGAGCACCACCAGGAACTCGTCGCCACCCCAGCGCGAGGCACGGTCGTAGGGACGCAGTCCGTCGGCCAGCGCCTCAGCGACGCGCACCAGGGCCTGGTCACCCGCCGCATGACCGAGGCCATCGTTGAGTTCCTTGAAGCGGTCGAGGTCCAGCCAGACCAGTCCGAAGTGCGTGCTCTCGCGGGATGCCCGCAGAATCTGCTCCTCCAACCACTGCTGCATCCCGCGACGATTCATGAGGCCGGTCAGCACATCACGAGTCGCCACCGCCTCGAGTTCCTCGGTGCGTTCGCGAACCCGCGCCTCAAGCTCTCGCGTGTGGCGCTGAATGGCCCCGGCCATGGACTGGAAGTGTTGCATCAGCCGCCCCATCTCGCCCCGCCCCTGGGGCAACTCGGAGGGCGACATATCCCCCTCCTTGACCCGTTGCATGGCGCCCTCCAGGGCCACGAGGGGCGCCAGCAGCTGGCGGCGCAGCACCAGGTGGAAGACCAGCAGCGTGACCAGCAGCGTCAGCACGAACACCACCGCCACCGGCATGAAACCGTCGATGGGCATCAGGGTTTCCAGATCAAGCAGCGTGACCTCGAACCAGCCGAGCGCCGGGAGAAAGGCCACACCGGCAAGATGGCGCTTGCCCTCCACCGTCACGAACTCGGTGCGCACGCTCTGCTGCTGATCCGGCGCATCACGCAGGTCACGCATCATGGCGGAGAGCGCCTCGGCATCACGGGGTAGATCCACCAGCAGGTCCAGCGTGCGCTTCTGTCCCTCCGGCTTGACGAAGCTGGCGTAGTCGATGAGGCGACGGTCGCGATACAGCTGGATCGCGCCGTTGTAGTCGACGAACAGGGTCGTGATGCCAGGCTGCTGGATGTCCACGACTTCCCGGAGAAAAGGCTCGAGCTCCATACCGGTGCCCACCACGCCGAGAATCTCGCCGTCATCATCCCGCATCAGGACATCGATCCACAGCTTGGTCACGCCGAGTTCCACGTCGGGATTGACGTTGAGGTGAAAGTCCCGCCCCTCCTCGATCAGGCGATAGAACCAGGCATCTGCGGGTCGATCCGGCCTGAGCCGATAGCGGAGGCGCGCCTCGCCGTAGTCGTTGGCCGCATTGTTATGGTAGTAACCGCCACTGCCCTGCAAGGCAACAAAGTAGCTGTTGTCGCGGAAGTTACGACGAAAGCTCTCCATCTCGGCGAATGCCTGAGCGGTAAGCCCCGTGTCGTCGGGGTCACGCGCCCAGCGCTGCAGCACGATGGAGTCGGCCATCTGGCGCGCCAAGGCGATCTCGCGCTCCAGAGGCTGCAGCAGGCGACCGCTGTCGTACTGTACCTGAATGGCCGCGACGCGCTCGCCCCACTGCTCGATGATACCTTCGGTGATGCGGTGGAAGACGGTCCAGGCGGCCACCGACGCCACGAGCACCAGGCAGGTCGCCAGCAGCAGAAAACGGGTCTTGAGACTCAAGCAAGGCTCTCCCGTATCGGTCCTGATAGGAGGGTAGGGCCCTACTTTTACAGGATATTACAGGCCGTTGCACACTGGCACCTCAACGCTGGCGACGGCGTGTCCCGTCTTCGCCCCTGACGGCCCGATCCGGCGTTGCAGCCTAGTGGCATGCTGCCAGCTGGCGATGCAGCTCGAGGCGGCGCGCCTCGCTGATGAAGGCGGCGTCGATGGCGGTCTCGGCCAACTGGATGAAGATCTCCTTCGACCAGCCGAAGGCCTCGTGACATGCTGTGAAGTTGGCCAGCATGCCGCCGCCGAAGTAGGCCGGGTCATCGGAGTTGAGGGTCAGACGCAGGCCGGCGTCGAGCAGTTGCGGCAGGGGGTGATCGGTCATGCGCTCGACGACCCGCAAGCGGACGTTGGAGAGCGGACAGACGGTGAGCACCACACCCTCGTCACGCAGCCGGGCGACCAGGTCCGGATCTTCCAGGCAGCGCACACCGTGGTCGATACGCGATACGTCCAGCAGGTCCAGAGCCTCACGGATATACGCGGGCGGTCCCTCTTCGCCGGCATGGGCCACCCGCGCAATACCCAGCTGCCGCGCCCGCTCGAACACCTCGACGAACTTCGCCGGGGGATTGCCGCGCTCGGCGCTGTCCAGTCCCACGGCATCCAGCATTTCCCAGTAGGGCGCCGCACTCTCCATCACCGCTATCGCCTCCTCGGCCGGGCGGTCGCGCAGAAAGGCCATGATCAGTGCCGTTGACATGCCCAGCTCGCGCTGAGCCCGGCGTCGCGCCAGGGAAAGCCCCTCCATCACCACCGGCAACTCGACGCCGCGTGCCAGGTGAGCCTGGGGATCGACGTGCATCTCGACATGCACGACGCCCTCGTCGCTGGCGCGACGGAAGTAGTCCATGGCCAGGTCGTGGAAGTCCTCGGCGGTGCGCAGCACGCTCATGCCCTGGAAGTAGAGATCGAGGAAGGACTGCAGGTCGGTAAAATCATAGGCTGATCGGACCTCCTCCACCGAGGCGTAGGGCAGGCTGACGCCGTTGCGCTCGGCCAGGGCGAACATCAGCTCGGGCTCCAGCGAACCCTCGATGTGCAGATGGAGTTCCGCCTTGGGCAGGCGCTTGAGAAAATCATGCATGGCACACCTCAACCGGATCGTCATGGGCTCATCCTGCGACATCCTGACCGTTCGTGCAAAGTCGCCCGTCCTGCAGGGTCAGACGGCGATCGATGCCGGGCGGGTCGACGGCATCACCAAGCTGATGGACAAGATAGATAACGGTGCGCCCCGCCAGCCACGAATCGAGACGGGTGGCGAGCTGTTTGGCGGTCTCGATGTCGAGCCCGGCGAAGGGCTCGTCGAGTATCACCAAGTCCGGTTCGCGCAGCAGCAGCCGGGCCAGGGCCATGCGCCGGGCCTGGCCCCCGGACAGCTGCCGGCCACCCTCGCCCACCCGGGTCTCGAGCCCGCGGGGCAGCGCCTCGGCCCATTCGTCGAGCGCCACCATTGCCAGTACTCGCCAAAGCTGGGCCTCGCTCGCCTTGGGGTCACCCAGGCGCAGGTTGGCCGCCAGGGAGTCATCAAACAGGTCGCTCTGCTGAGTCAGCAGGGCCAGGCGGGACGTCAACGCCGCCTCCGGCCACGCTTCCACCGCCACGCCCCCCAGGCGAACCCCGCCCGCCGCGGGCCTGAGCTGTCGTGTCAGCAGCCCGGCGACGCTGGACTTGCCCGCCCCCGATGCCCCACAGAGGGCCAACCGCTCAGCGGGCCTTACTTCAAGGTTGACCTCGGCCAGGGCCGGCACCAGGGCGTCCGCATGGATTAGGGTGACATCCGTAAGGGCCACCGAGAGAGCCCCCACGGGCGGCCGGCCGGAAAAGCTCGCCGTGGCCGGACGCTGCTGCTGGGCTTCCAGCGCGTTGAGTCGCTCGGCGGCGCCCCGCGTGGCGCCCAGCCAGGTAAAGGCGGCCGGCAACGGGGCCAGCGCCTCGCTGATGCCCAGCACCGCCAGCGGCATCATCACCATCAGCGGTCCGGACAGCAGCCCGGCATGCCAGGCCTCGGCCGCCAGCCACAGGGCCAGGAGCATCGCCAGGCCAACGACCAGCGCCGCCAGGGCATTGCCCAGCGCCACCTGCTTTCCCAGCCGACGCTGATCCCGGTAGAGCCGCGCTTCGATGACGGCCAATCGGGCGCGGTGATCCGCCAGACTGCCATACGCCTCCAGCTCCGCCAGGCCCTGGAGCTGCTCGATGAGCCGCCCCCTGAGCCCCTCCAGATCCCCCACCTGCCGGTAGCTGGCGGCCATGCCCCGCCGCGCCTGGCCCACCGTCAACCCGAGCCAGCCCAGCACCAGCAACGCTCCCGTCGGCAAGGCCACCCGCGGCGCCCACAGGGCCAGGAAGCCGCTCAAGGCGAGGATCGCCAGCAGTGCCACCAGCGCCGGCGCCAGCAGGCGCAGGTAGAGGCTGTCCAGGGTATCGATATCCGCCGTCAGTCGGTTGAGCCAGTCGCTGGCACGCCGGCGTGACAGGGCATGGGCATCGAGGCCGGAAAGCACGGCAAACATCCGCGCACGCAGATCGGCGAGCAGCCGCAGCACGGTATCGTGGTTGTAGAGGCGCTCCACATAGCGCGACACCGTGCGGGTCACCGCGAAGAAGCGGATCCCGCCCCCGGGGACATAGACATCCAGGCTCGCGGCGATGCCCGCCGCCAGCAGCATCCCGGTCAGCGCCGTGGCGGTGATGAACCAGCCCGAGAGCGCCAGCAGGCCGATCGCCGACGCCAGGGTCAGCGCCATCAGCAGGGCGCCCAGGATAAGCCGGTGGCGACGCTCTCCGAGCAGGGAAAGCCAGGGGCGCAGGGCGCGCCAAAGCGAGGCGTCACGCCCAGGCATCATGGCCCACCCCCCTTCACCGTTGCCTGGGCTTCGAGCGCCAGGCGCCGCCCGGCCAGGGCCATCACGGCGGGATGATGGGTCGCGATGACCAGCGCCCGCCCCTCCTCGGCCAGCGCCTGCAGCGCCTCGATGAGATAGCCCTCGGTCTCGGCGTCCAGGCTGGCCGTGGGCTCGTCGAGCAGCACCAGCGACGCCCCAGAAAGGAAGACCCTGGCCAACGCCAGCCGCTGCGCTTGCCCCCCGGAGAGGCCGGCGCCACGCTCGCCGAGAGGCGTATCGAGGCCCTGCGAAAGCGCCGAAACAAGCTCGCCGAGGCCGGCCCGGGCCAGTGCCTCGCGCATGTCATCCCTGCTGGCATCAGGCGCTGCCAGGCGCAGATTGTCCGCCAGGCTGCCCTGAATCAGCAGCGGACGCTGGTCCATCCAGGCGAGGCTGAGCCCCTCGACCCTGCGGATGCTGCCGTCGGCGGGCGCGACGAAGCCCGCCAGCAGCTGCAGGAGACTGGACTTGCCGACGCCCGACGGCCCGGTGACCGCCACCACGTCGCCCGCAGCCAGCGTCAAGTCAACCGGCCCCAGCACACGGCCACGCCCCGCATAGGTTACGCTGACGGCCTCGAGCTCGATCAGCGCATCACACGAGGGCGGTGGGACGGCGGCACCCGGCAGGCGCCCGGCATCCGGGGTCTCGTTGAGCAGGGCCACCAGCCCCTCGGCCGCGCCCAGCGCCGCTGCCCGGTCGTGATAATGCTGAGAGAGGCTGCGCAACGGCTGGAAGAACTCCGGTGCCAGCAGCAGCACCAGCAGGCCGCTGAACAGGGTCAGCTCGTCGGCGGGGCCATACTCGATGTAGCCCAGCAGACCGAAGCCCACGTAGATCGCCACCACGGCAATCGCCACCGAGGCGAAGAACTCCAGCACCGCCGAGGAGAGAAAGGCCAGGCGCAGGGTGCGCATGCTGCGTTGCCGATAGTCATCGGCGGCAGCATGCACCTCGTGGGTGGCGTGAGACGTGCGACCGAACAGCTGGAGCGTGGTGATGCCTCGCACGCGGTCGATGAAGTGCCCCGAGAGCCGAGCCACCGCCGCGAACTGCTCGCGGTTGAGCCGCTCGGCGCCCATCCCTACCAGGGCCATGAACAGCGGAATCAACGGAGCCGACACCAGCAGGAACGTGGCCGCCAGCCAGTCCAGCAACAGCACCACCAGCAGGATCGGCAGCGGCACCAGCACCGCCAGCCAAAGCTGCGGCTGAAAGCGAGCGAAGTAGCCATCCAGCGCCTCGACCTGCTCCACCAGCTGGCTGGCTAGCGACGCACTGTGCCGCGACGTCAGCTTGACCGGCCCCAGGCGCGCCAGGTGATCAAGCAGTGAGCGTCGCGCGCGCTGGCGAATGCGCAGGCTCGCCGCCTGCGCCAGGGTTTCCTGGAGATAGAGCATCAGGGCGCGCAGCGCCAGCAGAACCAGCAGTCCCGCCATCAGCGGCACAAGCTCAGCTAGCGACGCCTGCTCGACAAGCAGGCGGCTGATGAACCGGGCCAGCAACACCAGCTGCGCGATGGTCAGCAGACCCACCGAGGTGCCGGCCAGGATGGCAAGACGCAGCCGCCGGCGTTCGCCGGCGGCCAGGTCGATCAGATAGCGGCGTGCCGTCAGCGCGTCTGACGCCGCGTCGGGGACTTCCATCGCCTCAGTGGTATCCCTCGCCGGGCCGCACCTTGCCGCGGAACACCCAGTAGGTCCAGGCGGTGTACACCAGCACGATGGGAATCACGAACAGCACTCCGATCAGCAGGAAGAGCTGCGAGCCAGGATCCGAGGCGGCATCCCAGATCGTATAGTCGGGCGGCACGATCACCGGCCACTTGCTCACCAGCAGCCCCAGGTACGTGAAGACGAACAGGCCCAGGGTAGCGATGAAGGGCTGCCCCTCGCGGCGCTGGTGGACGGCTCGCCACAGCAGCGCCGCACAGGCCAGCGCCAGCACCGGGAAGACCCAGATCAGGTGCAGATGGCCAAACCAGCGCTCGCGAACCTCGGCATCGACGAACGGGGTCCAGACGCTGATGATGGCGAAAACGGCCAGCACCGCCAACAGCAGGCGCGGTGCCACACGGTAGGCCCAGGCCTGCACCGCTCCTTCGGTCTTCATGATCAGCCAGGTGGCACCGAGCAGCGCATAGCCCGCCATCAGCCCCAGGCCGGTGAGCACACTGAAGGGCGTCAGCCAGTCAAGCGGTCCGCCCACATAGACGAAGTCCTCGACGGCGAAGCCCTGGATGTAAGCCCCCACCACCACGCCTTGGGCGAAGGACGCCACGGCGGACCCCCAGCAAAAGGCACGGTTCCACCAGCGCCGGTTGCGATGCGACTTGAAGCGGAACTCGAAGGCGATGCCGCGGAAGATCAGCCCGGCCAGCATCAGGAAGACGCCGATGTAGAGCGCTGGCAGGAACACCGAATAGACCAACGGGAAGGCCCCCAACAGGCCGGCCCCACCCAGCACCAGCCAGGTCTCGTTGCCGTCCCATACCGGTGCCACCGAGTTCATCATCAGGTCACGGGATTCCTCGTCCGGGGCGAACGGGAAGAGAATGCCCACGCCCAGGTCGAAGCCATCCATCAGCACGTACATGATCACCCCGAAACCGATGATCAGGGCCCAGATCAGCGTCAGATCGAACATTGCCATGGCTCAGCTCCTTCCCGGTTGGCGAGAGGCGTCATCGAAGGGCACATGCGCGGCCGAGAGCGGACGCTTGGGGCGTTCGACCTCATGGTCATGGGGCGCGTCGGGCAGCATGCCCTGACGCACCACCCGCGTCAGGTAATAGACGCCGGCCCAGAACACCACCGCATAGACGCCGATGTAGCCGATCAGGGTAAACAAGGCCATGCCGCCGGTGAGCGACGGCGTCAGCCCCTCGGCATGGGTCATCATGCCGTAGACCAGCCACGGCGCACGGCCGGTTTCGGTGACGAACCAACCCGCGAGCACCGCAATGAAGGGCGTCACCGTCATCACCCGCATCAGCTGCAGGAAGCCGCGATGCTCATAGAGCCGCCCACCGCGGCGCAGCCAGAGCCCTGCCAGGGAAACGGCGATCATGGCAAGGCCGATGCCCACCATCACCCGGAAGGACCAGAACACCAGCCAGACCGGCGGTTGCTCCTCGGGCGGCACCTCGCTGACCCCGGGCACCTCGCCGTCGGCGTGGTGGGTGAGGATCAGGCTGGCAAGGTTCGGAATACCGACCTCGAAGCGATTCTCCTGAGCCTCCTGGTCAGGCAAGGCGAAGAGCAGCAGCGGCACGTTGCTGCTGCGTTCCCAGTTGCCTTCCATGGCGGCCACCTTGGTCGGCTGGTGCTCCAGGGTGTTGAGACCGTGGAAGTCCCCCAGCACGGCCTGGGCAGGCGTCAGCACCAGCAGCAGCCACAGGCACATGGAGAGGGCCTTGCGATTGGCCTCGACGTCGCGGCGGATGAGCAGGTACCAGGCGCTGACCCCGGCCACCACGAAGCCGCCCGTCAGGAAGGAGGCCAGCACCATGTGCCAGAAGCGATACCAGAAGGAGGGATTGAAGATCGCCTCGCTCCAGTCGGTGACGTGGAAGCGACCATCGATCAACTCGACGCCGGCCGGGGTCTGCATCCAGCTATTGGCCGAGAGAATCCAGAACGAGGAAATGAAGGTCCCGGTGGCCACCATGATGGCGGCGAAGAGATGCACCCCCTGGGGAACCTTGCCACGCCCGAACAGCAGCACCCCGAGGAAGGCCGCTTCGAGGAAGAAGGCCGTGACCACCTCGTAGCTCAGCACCGGGCCGAGGAAGTTCGATGCGGCGTGCGAGAAGTTGCTCCAGTTGGTGCCGAACTGGAAGGACATGACAATGCCCGATACCACGCCCATGCCGAACACCACGGCAAAGACCTTGGTCCAGAACAGCGCCAGGCGGTCCCAGGCCGGGTTCTCGGTCTTGAAGAAAAGGCCGTTGAGCAGGGCGATATAGGAGGCCAGACCGATGGTAAACACCGGAAAGATGGCGTGAAAGGCGACCACGAAGGCGAACTGCAGTCGCGACAGCAGCAGGGGATCCAGTTCCATAACGCACTCCTGATGGCGGCGGAGGCATGGCTCCGCGGAACAGCGTCGTCAAGGGATGCGCTCGGCACTCGTCGGTGCTCTTGTGCTTGGGGCAGCCATGCTCATGGCGCCTTGCCGCATTTCTCCTCACCCATGCCCAGCCTAGACCAGTCTGATGGCAATGCCGTCGTGATGTTTCATAACGTCAGGCCAAATCGATCTACTCCGGGCACGGTTTCCATCTTGCATCCGGGAGATGACCAAGGCCACCTCGTGCGCTGTGTCGCAGTGTCGCAGCGCCATGAGCGGACGCGCGCTCAGCCGCCCATGCCGGCCCGCACGACCATGCTCACCATATAGGTGGTATAGCCCAGGAACATCGCCAAAAGCGCTGCCCCCTCGACCCGGTTGATGCGACCCTCGCGGCCCCGCCAGCCCATGGCAAAGACCGCCATCATCACCGTCATGGCCATCATCAGGCTCCAGTCACGCAGCAGCACCTCGCGACCCGCCTCGATCGGCGCGATCACCGCGGCCAGACCCACCACGCCCAGGGTGTTGAAGAGATTGGAGCCCACCACGTTGCCCAGCACCAGGTCGTGCTCGCGGCGCCGCAGGGCACTGATCGAGGAAGCCAGCTCCGGCAACGACGTCCCCACCGCCACCACCGTCAAGCCGATGACCAGGTCGCTGACGCCAAAGCTCTGGGCAATGGCTACCGCGCCCCACACCAGAAGGCGTGAACTCACCACCAGCAACACCAGGCCAATACCCGTCCAGACGAGGCCCGCCTTGAGCGACATCGCATGAATGGCCAGACTCTCCTCGGTATCGCTGGAAAGGGGATCACTGCCGTTGCGGAGTGCCATGTAGATGGAGCCGCCAATGAAGACGGCCAGCAGCCCCAGCAGCAGCAGCGCCTCGAGGCGACTGACCACCCCGCCCCAGAGCAGCAGCGCGGAGAGCAGCGTGACGCCGCCCAGCACCGGCAACTCGCGACGCACGACCCCGGAGTTCACCGCCAGTGGTGAGATGAGTGCCACCAGCCCCAGGATCAGGCCCATATTGGCAATGTTGGAGCCATAGGCATTGCCCAGTGCCAGGCCGGGGTTGCCCTGCCCGGCGGCCAGGGCGGAGACCACCAGCTCCGGCGCCGAGGTGCCGAAACCGATGACCAGCATGCCGATCAGCAGCGGTGAAAGCCCTAGCCGAGCGGACGTTGCCGCGGCCCCATCAACGAAGCGCTCGGCGCTCCACACCAGCAGGACAAGGCCTGCCAGAACCGCCAAGGCGGGAAGTAACATGTCGTTTCCTCGGGAATATTCAGGACCGCATGCTTGTATATGGTGTCGCTTTCGTCAACGTGCCACACTGACTTTTCGCCATGTTTCGGCTCGAGGAGACCCCATCGCGGTGCCCAGGCTCACCATTCGCGCCCCCACCCTGCCTCGGGGAGAACCCTTGGTGGATCGCTTGCCACCGGAGACGCGTACCTCACGCCGACGGCTGCGAGCCTGTCATGAGTGCGACTGGCTGGTAGCGCTGCCGCCGCTGCACGCCGGAGAGAAGGCCGAATGTCCGCGCTGCGGTCATACCCTGGCCAGCCGCCATCACCGGCCGGCGCAGCGCAGCATGGCGCTGGCCGTAGCCGCCCTGGTGGCCATGGCACTGGCGGTCTCCTTCCCGTTCGTCAGCTTCACCGTCAGCGGTATCGGCAACCGCATCGAGCTTTCCCAGACCGCCACCACCCTGATCGGCTTCGACCAGCCGCTGGTGGCCATCGCCGTCCTGCTGACCATCGCCGTGCTGCCCGCCGTCTACCTGGCCGGGGTGATCTGGCTGCAACTCGGCCTGCTGCGCCAGGAACCGCTGCCGGCCAGCCGCAGCATCGCCCGTTCACTATCCCACCTTCACCCCTGGATGATGGCCGACGTCTTTATAGTCGGAGCCCTGGTGAGCCTGATCAAGGTCGCCGGCATGGCTCAGATCGAGCTGGGTATCGCCTTCTGGGCCTTCTGTGCCTTCGCCCTGCTGCTGCTGTTCACCACCCAGTCACTGGACGCCGACTGGATGTGGTTTTCGCTGGCCGGCGAACCCCTCGCCCCGGAAGGAGCCCGCACCGGCGCGCCCGCCGCGCCCCAGGGGCTGGCCGGGTGCGCCACCTGCGGGCTGGTCAACCGCCTGGACGGCGACGGCCACGGTCGCTGCCGACGCTGCAGCGAGCCCCTGCATGCCCGCCTGCCTCACAGCCTGCAGCGCACCTGGGCGCTGCTCGCTGCCGCCGCGGTGATGTACCTGCCAGCCAACCTCTATCCGATCATGACCACCACCAGCCTGGGCGATGCCAGCCCCTCCACCATCATCGGCGGGGTCGTGGAGCTGATCCAGATGGGCTCCTGGCCGATCGCGGTGGTGATCTTCGTGGCCAGCGTGATCGTCCCGGTGGGCAAGCTGGTCGCCCTGGCGTGGCTGTGCCTGGTGGCCAAGCGCAGCGATGAGCTCAGCGCCGTGACCCGAACCCGTCTCTACCGCCTGACTGAATTCATCGGCCGCTGGTCGATGGTCGATGTCTTCGTGGTGGCCATCCTGGTGGCCTTGATCCGCGCCGGCGCGCTGATGTCGATCACCCCGGGACCCGCCGCCCTGGCCTTCGGCGCCGTGGTGGTCAGCACCATGCTCGCCGCCATGACCTTCGACCCGAGACTGCTCTGGGACCCACCCCTGCCACGTGAGTCACACTCCGCACAAGGAAGCCCGCGATGACCGAGACCCACGACGCGCCCGCCAGGGACAGCCACCGCGCCCGTGCCACCCCCCAGGCACGGCTCTCGCCGATCTGGATCGTCCCCGTGGTGGCCATCCTGATCGGCGCCTGGCTGGTCTACGACAACTACCGCAGTCGTGGCCCGCAGATCACCCTGGTGATGAACAGTGCCGAGGGCATCGAGGCCGGCAGCACCCTGATCAAGACACGCAACGTCGAGGTCGGCCGGGTCGAGCAGGTCCAACTCTCAGACGACCTTTCCCAGGCGGTGATCACCGCGCGCATGCGCCCCGATACCGACGCCATGCTGGCCGAGGACAGTCGCTTCTGGGTGGTCAAGCCGCGCATCGGGCGCGAGGGCATCAGCGGCCTGAATACGGTGCTCTCCGGCGCCTATATCCAGCTAGAGCCGGGCCAGAGCGGGGTCGACGCCCGCGAATTCGAGGTCAGCGACCAGCCGCCGGTCTCGCCGGCCGGCGCGGAGGGCCTGCGCGTCAACCTGGTCAGCCAACTGGGTAACTCGCTGAACGTGGGCGACCCGGTCACCTACCAGGGGCTTATTGTCGGCCGGGTCGAGGAGGCCAATTTCGATGTCGAGACGCGTCGCATGGATCACCGCATCTTCATCGAGAGCCCCTACCACACCCTGGTGACCGACAACACCCGCTTCTGGACCGCCAGCGGCTTCGACCTGCGCCTGGACTCGGAGGGCTTTCGCGCCAACCTGGAATCCCTGGAGGTGTTACTCGGTGGCGGCGTAACCTTCGGCGTGCCCGAGGATCTGATGCAGGGCCAACCCGTCGCGGCGAACACCACCTTCGAGCTCTATTCGGATGAAGACAGCGCGCGCCAGGGAACCTTCAACCGTTACCTGGAGTACGTATTGCTGGTGGAGGACTCCGTGCGCGACCTGAACCGAGGGGCACCGGTGGAGTTCCGCGGTGTGCGCATCGGCACCGTCGCCGCCGTCCCCTGGAACTTTACCGCTCCCCAGCCAGGTTCGCGTACAAGCTTCGCCATTCCGGTGCTGATTCGCATCGAGCCCCAGCGCCTGGGCATCGACGCCCAGACACTCGATATCGAGGAGTGGCGCAAGCGCTTCGAACGCCTCTTCAACCTGGGCCTGCGCGCCTCCCTCAAGACCGGCAATCTGATCACCGGCATGATGTTCGTCGATCTCAACTTCCAGCGCGACCAGGCCGGCGAGTATGTCGAGGAGACCTTTGCCGAGCGTGCCGTCTTCCCCACCACCTCGGGCGGCTTCGCCCAGATCGAGGCCCAGGTCACGGCGCTGCTCGACAAGCTCAACGGCCTGCAGGTCGAGCCGCTGCTGGACGGACTCGAGCGCAATCTGGCGACGTCCGAAGCCATGCTTGCCGAAGTTCGCGCACTCACCGCCAGCGTGCGCAGCCTGGTCGACGACCCCGGCACCCAGGAGCGCCCCGGCAACCTCAACCAGACGCTGAAGGAGCTGCGTACCACCCTCGAGGGGGTCTCACCGAATTCCGCCGCCTATGCCGACTTCACTCGCACGCTGCAGCAGCTCGAGCGGCTATTGCGAGACCTGCAACCCACCGCCCGCACCCTGCGCGAGAACCCCAGCGCCCTGCTCTTCGACAGCTTGGACGCCGAGGACCCGCTGCCCAGGGCACCGCAACGCCCATCCGGAGGGAGCACGCCATGACGTCAATCAAGGCCTCGATCGCCGTCGTTCTGCTGCTGTGGCTGAGCGGCTGCGCGAGCGGCGGTCCCGCGCCGAGCCAGTACACCCTGCCCGCGGACGCCGACCGTCAGCCTGCTGATATCGCCGGAGCCGACGCCTCGCATCGGCTGGTCATCGTCCAGCCCCGGCTGGCTCGCTTTCTGGACGTCGACGGCCTGGTGCTGCAGCTCGACGATATCACCCTCAACGAGGCCAACCGCCACCAGTGGGCGGAACCGCTCGGCCTGCAACTCGAGCGCGGTCTGCGTGCTCGACTGGCCGCCCGCCTGCCCGATACCCGGGTCATGCGCGACGATACCGACAGCCGCAGGAATGCAACCGCGATACTGCACCTGGAGGTGGATCACTTCCACGGCCGCTTCGACGGTCGGGCCCTGGCCGCAGGCCAGTGGCAGCTGCGTGACGGGGAAGGTGAGCTGTTGGGCATGGCCCCCTTCGCGGCAGAGGTCGAACTGGCGCAGGACGGCTATCCCGCCCTGGTACGTGCCCTGGGCCGCAGCTGGGACCGGGTGGCCGACGAGATCGCCACGCAAATCAGACGGCTGCGTTAAGCCGCGCGCTATGGCATAATCCGCACACGCGGCGATCGCTGGTCCCTCCTGCCGCGCCAGATTCCTTTTACACGCCTTGGCCCGGGACTGACCACGTCGACCATCGACGCGGCGCGAGCAAGGCGTCTCTGCGGAGACCGCATGACCTTTTCCGACCTCGGCCTGCGTGCCGAACTGCTGCGTGCCGTCGAGGCACAAGGCTACACCACCCCGACCCCGATCCAGCTCAAGGCCATTCCTGCCGTGCTCAAGGGCGGTGACCTGCTGGCCAGTGCCCAGACCGGTACCGGCAAGACCGCCGGCTTCACCCTGCCCATGCTCCAGCGTCTGGCCGGCGGCCCGCTTCCTGCCAAGCGCCAGGTCCGTGCCTTGGTGCTGACCCCGACCCGCGAGCTCGCCGCCCAGGTAGGCGAGAGCGTGGCGGATTACGGCCGCCACCTGACCCTGCGCTCCCACGTGATCTTCGGCGGCGTCGGCCAGCAGCCGCAGGTCGATGCCCTGCGCGGCGGTCTCGACGTGCTGATCGCCACCCCCGGTCGCCTGCTGGACCTTCATCAGCAGCAGCACGTTGACCTTTCGAAGGTCGAGATCCTGGTACTCGACGAAGCCGACCGCATGCTCGACATGGGCTTCATCCACGACATCAAGAAGATCCTGCGCGTTCTGCCCGACAAGCGCCAGAACCTGCTGTTCTCGGCGACCTTCTCGAACGAGATCCAGGCACTGGCCGGCAAGCTGCTCGATGACCCGGTGATGATCGAGGTCGCGCGCCGCAATACTACCGCCGAACTGGTCGACCAGGCGATCTACCGCGTCGACCGCGAGAAGAAACGTGACTTGCTGGCCCATCTGATCACCGCCCACGACTGGCAGCAGGTGCTGGTCTTCACGCGCACCAAGCACGGCGCCAACCGTCTTGCCGAGCAGCTCTCCAAGCAGGACATTCCGGCCATGGCGATCCATGGCAACAAGAGCCAGTCGGCCCGCACCAAGGCGTTGGCCGCCTTCAAGACCGGCGACTTGCAGGTACTGGTGGCCACCGATATCGCGGCCCGCGGCCTCGATATCGAAGAGCTGCCCCACGTGGTCAACTTCGAGTTGCCCAACGTCGCCGAGGACTATGTCCACCGTATCGGCCGCACCGGCCGGGCCGGCAGCGAGGGCCAGGCCGTTTCGCTGGTCTGCGTCGACGAGCATGGCCTGCTCAAGGGTATCGAGCGGTTGATCAAGCGTGACCTCGAGAAGCGCATCGAGCCTGGCTTCGAGCCCGATCCCAATGCCAAGCCCGAGCCTATCGAGAACGGCCGCGGCAAGCGTTCGGGCGGCGGTGGCCGCAACGGCGGTCAAGGCCAACGACGCCAGAGTCAGACGGCCGGCCAGCGTCGCGGCAGCGACGAGGCTCGCGCGCCGCGTCGTCGGCGCGGCGGTCGCTCGGGCTCTCAGCAGGCCTGACGCCCCGACTGGCGAGCTGCATCGGAATGTGCGAATGTAGCTCGCTGGTGGCCACATCCCCTTCACTATCCTCCTTTCACCATCCAAGGCAGGACGCTTCCATGGATGACAAGAATCTCGTCAGTAGCTATCGGCGCTGGCTGACCTTCCAGCAGCAGGCCCGGCTGGACCGTGAACACCACGCTGCCCGCCAACGACTTGAAGAATCGAAGGTCTCGGCGACGCGCATGACCGAGGCCTACCGCAGCATGGCCGCCAAGGGCGCCAGTGATGGCGCCAGCTATCGCACCCTTTTTCTGCGCGACCACGGCGATACGGCGCTGGCCTGCGAGGGCTGGCTGTTCGTGCGCCGCGTATTGGCGGAGGGCGGCTCCACGCGCGTGCGCGCCACTCTATTGACGACCTTCACCCTCGAGGAAGGCCGCATCGAACCCGGCAGCCAGCCGGCCGAGAAGGTCACGCTGGAGATCTTCGACCAGCTGAATATCGACCGTGGCATGAGCAGTGTCGTACGGGTCGACCGCATCGACGCCGATCACGACACCCGCTTCATCACCCTGCTCGATACGGTCCGCGGCGACCTGCGTCGCCACATGCGATGACCGCGGCATGCTGAAGAAACTGTTCGGCAAGCCCCCCGTCGACGTTTGGGTCGTCAAGCAGGTCGACGAGAACCTGATCCACCTCTGCGGCCACGGCACCCTCGAGAGCCAGGACAAGCGCAAGACCATGCTCGAGGCCCTGGCACGGGGGGAGTTCCGGGGAGCAGTGCGCTTGGCCGGCGGCGGACTGGTGCTCAACGCGCGGCTGTTCGCCGCGCTGGTGCCGCTGAACGAACTGACGCTGACCGACGATGATCAGGCCTACTGGCAGGGCCGTCTTTGGCGTGTCTCCCAGGTACCCCAGCGCTGCTGGAGCTTCGACGGCAGACTGGTCGCCCAGCAGGTCATCAGCCCTGGCGGGCCAGGCCTGGTCAGCAGCGAGGATGTCTCGGGCATACGCGGGCGCGCCGGTGCGGTGACCCCGCCACCGACCGGCGAGGTGACGTTTCGCCCGGACAACGAACTCGAACCCCAGCCCGCGATCACCCAGCAGCACGACCCGGCGCATCCTCCCAAGCCGGCGACCCGACGCGAGCCGCGAGATGACGACAATCGGCACTGAGGCCTCTCGGCCCGACGCCCAGCGGTTGGCGCTGTTCATCGGCCTGATGGTGCTGGTGGGTCTCAACCTGCGCCCGGCTCTCTCCAGCCTGGCGCCGGTGCTCACCCGCATCCAGCAGGATACCGGGCTCTCGGCACTGGCCATCGGCGCCCTGACCACCCTGCCGGTGCTCTGCCTGGGGATCTTCGCCCCGCTGGCCCCCTGGCTGGCCAAACGCTTCGGCCCCGAGAACACCCTGGCCGCTGCGCTGCTATTGCTGGCGAGCGGCCTGCTGGTGCGTGGCGTGCCGGCCGTCATCGCCCTGTTCGGCGGCACCCTGATGGTGGGGGCCGCCATTGGCGTGGCCGGCACCCTGCTGCCGGCCCTGGTCAAGCGCGAACTACCGGCGGGGGCCGATCTGATGACCGGCGTCTATACCATGGCCCTGTGCCTCGGCGGCGCGCTGGGCGCGGGCCTCAGCATTCCCCTGGCCGACCACTTGGGCGGCTGGCCGGCCGGGCTGGCCAGCTGGTCGCTGGTGGCACTGGTGGCGCTGGTCGCCTGGCAGATCCTGATGCCCCGCCATGACGCCACCGCGGCCCTGCCTGGCGGTGGCGGGTCCACTCGCGAGCTGCTGAGCCAGCCGCTGGCCTGGCAGGTCATGCTGTTCATGGGTAGCCAGTCGTCGCTGGCCTACATCGTCTTCGGCTGGCTGCCCACGCTGCTGGTGGCCCGCGGCTTCAGCGAGGCCGAGGCCGGCTGGCTGATGGGCACCTCGGTGATGGTGCAGCTGCTCTCGGCCCTCTCGGCGCCCTGGCTGGCTCGCCTGGGCAGTGACCAGCGTCCCGCCCTGCTGATCGTGCTGGGCCTGGTCGCCGCCGGCTTCTGGCTGCTGTTGCAGGCGCCGGCGATCTGGCGCTGGCCCGGCGTGGTGCTGCTGGGTCTCGGCCAGGGCGGCGGCTTCAGCCTTGCCCTGACGCTGATCGTACTGCGCACCGCCACCTCTCGTCTGGCCGGCAAACTCTCGGGGCTGGTCCAGGGCGGTGGCTACACCCTGGCCGCCATGGGACCGCTGGCCGTTGGCGTAATGCTGCAGTTGGAGGTGGGCCTGACGACCCTGACATGGGTCCTGCTGGGCATCATCGCCTTCAGCATGGGCTTCGCCCTGCTCGCCGGCCGCAACCGACGCCTGGAGGTCGACGACGCGGGACGTCTGGTCACCCGCTAGACTCCAGTCGAGAGACGGTGGGAGCGAGGCGGATGGAGAACGACAGGGACGTAGTGCTGGCGACCCGGGGACTGACCCGACACTATCGCATGGGCGAGGTCACCATCCAGGCGCTGCGCGGCGTCGACCTGGAGCTGCATCGCAGCGAGCTCATCGTGATGCTCGGTGCCTCGGGTTCCGGCAAGTCGACCCTGCTCAATATTCTCGGCGGCCTGGACCGCGCCTCATCCGGCACCGTCCACTACGGCGACAGTGACCTGACCCACGCCTCACAGCGCCAGTTGACGACCTACCGGCGCCATCACGTGGGTTTCGTGTTCCAATTCTACAACCTGATCGCCAGCCTCACCGCCCGGGAGAACGTGGCTATGGTCACCGACATCAGCCGCGACCCGCTAACGCCCGAAGCGGCCCTTTCCCGGGTCGGCCTCGAGGGCCGGCTCGACCACTTTCCCTCCCAGCTCTCCGGCGGCGAACAGCAGCGGGTGGCCATCGCCCGGGCCATCGCCAAGCGCCCCTCGCTGCTGCTCTGCGACGAGCCGACCGGCGCGCTGGACTCGCACACCGGCATTCGGGTACTGGAGGTGATCGAGACCCTCAATCGTGAGTCGGACACCACTATGGCGATCATCACCCACAATGCGGTGATCGGCGAGATGGCCGACCGGGTGATACACCTGCGCGACGGCCGCGTGGAGGGGATCACGGTACCGACGCGGCGTCGACGCGCCAGCGAGCTTCAGTGGTGAGCCCCTGAGAGCCCTGCGGCGCAAGCAGCTACGCGACCTCGGGCGACTGAAGGGGCAGGCGCTGGCCATCGCCGTGGTGATCGGCGGCGGGGTGATGACCCTGATCCTCGCGGTGACGATGCTCGACGCGCTGACCCGGGCCCAAGCCCGCTTCTATGCCAGCCACCACTTCGCCGAGGTGTTCGCCGACATCACCCGCGCTCCCCTGAGCCTCGTCGGGCGCCTGCAGCGCCTGCCCGGGGTCAACCTCATCGAGGCGCGCGTGGGGGGCCCGGTGCGACTGACGGTATCGGACTTCACCGACCCGGTACGTGGCCAGCTGGTGTCGATTCCCGACGGTCGCCAGCCGACCCTCAACCGCCTGCACCTGCTGGCTGGCCAGTTGCCAATGGCCGGGCGCGAGGATCAGGTGGTAGCCAGCGACGCCTTCGCCGCGGCCCACGGGCTCGTTCCGGGCGACCACGTCGAGGCAATCATCGATGGCCGCCGCACCCGCCTGACGCTGAGCGGCATCGCCCTGAGCCCCGAATTTCTCTACCAGGCCGGCCCTACCGACCTGGTCCCCGACTACCGGCGCTACGCCATCCTCTGGATGAACCAGACGTCCTTGGCCGACGCCTACGGCATGGAAGGCGCCTTCAACCAGCTCTCGCTGACCCTTCAGGCGGGGGCCGACCGGGAAGGCGTCATCGACGCCCTGGACGTGGCTCTCGCCCGCTACGGCGGCACCGGTGCCCGCACCCGACACGACCAGCCGTCGCATCGCTTCCTCGAGGAGGAGCTCGATCAACAGCGCGCCCAGGCCACGATCCTGCCAACGGTCTTCCTGCTGGTCTCGGTCTTCCTGCTTCATGTGGTGATGACGCGCCTGATCGGCACCCAGCGCCGGCAGATCGCACTGCTCAAGGCCTTCGGCTATCGCGACAGCGAGCTGGCGCGCCACTATGCCGGGCTCGCCCTACTGATCGTGCTGCTGGGCTGGGCCCTGGGCGTGGGTCTCGGTGCCTGGAGTGCACGGTGGATGGCCGGCCTCTACGCCGAGTATTTTCGCTTCCCCGAGATGCGCTTCCCGATCCCGCTCTGGGCGCTTGGCCTCTCGCTGCTGCTGGCCGGCTTGTCGGCGCTGGCCGGCGCCGGGCGGGCGGTCTGGCAGGCGGTCAGCGCGCCGCCCGCCGAGGCAATGCGCCCGCCGGCACCACGGCGCTTCCGACGCACCTGGCTCGAGCGCTCGCCGCTCCGCCATGCACTTGGCAGCGAAGGGCGTATCGTGCTGCGCCATCTTGGCCGGCAGCCGGCCAAGACGGCCCTGTCGGTGACCGGCATCGCCCTCTCGGCGGGTCTGCTGATGATGGGCGCCTGGCAGATCGAGGCACTCGACCGCATGCTCGACCGCCAGTACCGGGAGATATTGCGCATGGACATCGAGCTGACCTTCAACAACCCGACCCCACAACGGGCCCTGGGTGAGCTTCGCCACCTGCCCGGCGTGCTGGTCGTGGAGCCCTGGCGCCGCGTTCCCGCCACGCTGATTCACGGCCACCGACAGTATCGCACTGCCCTGCTGGGACTCGAGGCCATACCGCGCCTGCGCCCGATCGTCGACGCGGCGGGCACCGCGCGACCGCTGCCCGCCGAGGGCCTGGTGCTAACCCGCTACCTCGGCGAGTGGCTGGGAGTCGAGGTCGGCGATCTCTTGGAAGTGGCGATCATGGAGGGCCATCGCCGCCACGCATCGCTGCCCGTGGCTGCCCTGGTCGACGAGCCGGTCGGGGTCGGCGCCTACCTGCGTCGCGAACGGCTCAATCGCCTGATGCGTGAGGGCCCCGCCATCGGCGGGGCCTGGCTGCTGATTGACGCGGACCATCGCGAGGCACTGATCACCGCCCTGGACGAACTGCCGGCAGTGGCAAGCATCGGAGTGATGGACGAGGCCGAGCGCGGCGTGCGCCGCTACCTGGACGAAACCCTGCAGGTCTTCGCCCTGGTGTTCGTCAGCCTGGCCGGCTCGATCGCCTTCGGAGTGATATACAACAATGCCCGGATCAGCTTCGCCGAGCGCGCCCGGGAACTGGCCACCCTGCTGGTGCTGGGCTACACCCGCGCCGAGGTCTCGCGAATACTGCTGGGGGAGATTGCCCTGTTGGGGGCGCTGGCCATCCTGCCCGGCTGGGCCTTCGGCGCGGGTTTCTGCGCCCTGCTCAGCGAGGGCTTCAGCAGCGACCTGTTTCGTATTCCGCTGCTCTTCACGCCGCGCATCTTCGGCCTCTCGGCCCTCGGCGTGATCTTGGCCTCAGGACTGGTGGGACTGCTGATGCTCCGCCGCCTCTGGCGCCTGGATCAGGTCGCCGTGCTCAAGGCACCGGAATGAGCCCGCCCGACATCATTGCTTGCCCTGGAGTCCGTCATGCCTCGCGCCTCGCTCTTCAAAATCTTCACCCCGCGCCGCCTGCTGTGGGGCCTGGCCGCTCTCGCCGCGCTGAGCCTGCTGATCTGGGCCCTGCGGCCGGCCCCAATCAGCGTAACCACCGCCACGGTGGCGCGCGCGCCTTTCGAGGATGCGATCAACGAGGAGGGGCGAACCCGCCTTCGCGACACCTGGCACGTCACAGCGCCAATCACCGGCTACCTGCGTCGCGTGATGCTGGAGGTGGGCGACCAGGTCGACCAGGGCCAGGTGCTGTTTCGTCTCGAGCCAAGCCCGGCCCCCGCCCTGGATGCCCGCAGCCGCGAGCAGGCCGAGGATGCCCTGCAGGCCGCCCGGGCCCGCCTCCAAGCCGCCGAGGCCAACCTGGAAACCGCCCGGGCCGAGCGGCGCTTCGCCGAGGCCGAGTACCAGCGCTATCGTCGGCTTCACGAGCGCAACCTGGTCTCGACCGCCGACCTGGAGCATCGCGAGAGCCTGCGCGATCGCCAACGCGCCCTGGAACGCGCGGCCGCCTCGAGCGTCGAGGCGGCACGCTTCGAGGTGGAGAGCGCACAGGCGGTGCTGGCGGTGACCAGCGGCCAGCGCAGCCCCGCGGATCAGCCGACGCTCGAGCTCGCCGCCCCGGTGGCCGGCGTGGTGCTCGAGCGCTTCCGCTGCTGCGAGGGGACGGTGGACGCGGGCCAGCCGATACTGGAGATCGGCCGCCTGGCGGACATGGAGATCCGCGTCGACCTGCTCTCCATGGACGCGGTGCGCCTGCGCCCGGGCATGGCGGTGCGTATCACCGGCTGGGGCGGTCCTGTGCTCGACGGCAGAGTGCGACGCATCGAGCCCGCCGGCTTCACCCGCACCTCGGCGCTGGGCGTCGACGAGCAGCGAGTGCCGGTGATCGTCGATTTCGCCCCCGATACCGATCCCGCCGCCCTGGGGCTCGGCAGCGGCTTCCGGGTCGAGGTGGAATTCCTGATCTGGCAGGACGACGACGTGCTGCAGGTGCCCACCAGCGCGTTGTTCCGCCACGATGGCCGCTGGGCGGCCTTCGTGACCGAGGCGGGCCACGCCCGACTTCGCCACCTGAAGATCGGCCGCCAGAGCGGGCTTGCAAGCCAGGTCCTCGACGGGCTCGACGCCGGGGAGCGCATCGTGACCCATCCGAGCGAGGCTCTCGTCGATGGCGCGCCGGTTCGTGACGACACCTGACCTTAACGCCTCACACCGAGGCTTGCCTGGCGCCGCGCCGGCCGTATCATAGGCCCCCGACCGCCCGACCCGCCAGGAGCCCCCATGACCGCCGGACCCGACCTCGATGCTACCATGCTGGTGATCTACACCGGCGGAACCCTCGGCATGGTGCCAGGTCCCCAGGGACTAGTGCCGGGCCATGATATCGAGGTCCGCCTGCGTCAAGCACTGGCCACCCTGCCCCCGGCCCGCCAGGCGAGTCTGCCCGCCTTCACGGTGCTTGAGACCGACCGGCCCATCGACTCCAGCAGTGCCACGCCCGGCGACTGGCAGCGACTCGCCGCCCTGGTGGCAAGCCACCACCGGCAGTATGCCGGAATCATCATCTTGCATGGCACCGATACCCTCGCCTGGACGGCCTCGAGCCTGGCCTTCCAGTTACAGGGGATCGATCGCCCGGTCATCCTCACCGGGGCCATGCGCCCTCTCGAGGCCGACGGCAGTGATGCCGCCGGCAACATCGAGGACGCTCTGCGCTTCGCCGCCACGCCCCACCTCCAGGAAGTGGCGATCTGCTTCGGCGGGCGGCTGCTGCGTGGCTGTCGCACCCGCAAATGGCAGACCCAAGAGGCCGCGGCCTTCGAAAGCCCCAACCAGCCGCTGCTCGGCGAGCGCCTCGACGACACGGTGGTACTTTATCCGGGACGTGGCCTGGCGGATTCCCAACGCGGGGCGCCGCGCTTCGAGCTGCCGGACTATGCCCCGCTGGCAGCCGGTGGCGTGGTCCGCCTGGCGCTGTGGCCGGGCATCCAGGCCTGGCAGCTGGAAGCCTGGTTACGCGACGACCGGGTCAAGGGGGCGGTGCTGGAGGTATGGGGTGGCGGCAACCTGCCCGACAGTCCGGCACTGGCCGGGGCGCTGGCCCGCGCCAGCGGCGAGGGCAAGCTTGTCGCAGCGCTCAGCCAGTGTCCCCACGGCCCGGTGGCCTTCGCTAGCTACGCCGCCGGACAGGGCCTGGCCGATGCAGGGGTGCTCGCGGCCGATGACATGACGCCAGAGGCGACCTTCACCAAGCTGCTCCACCTGCTCGCCCTGCCGCTTGCGGAGAGCGAGCGGCGCGAGCGCTTTCTGACACCGCTCGCCGGCGAGCGGTGAGGCGTCGGAAGCAGCGTTGACGAACATCAAGCGAGACACGCCTGAAATCGCTAAGGTGGGGGTACTTCGACAGGACAGCAGGAGATACGCCATGGAACACCCCGACCATCCCTTCACCGAACTCTTCGAGCAGTTGGGGCTCGCTTCTGATCCCGCCTCGATCAAGCGCTTTATCGAGCGCCATGCCCCCCTTCCCGAGGATATCCCTCTGCACGAGGCGCCCTGCTGGAATGAGGGCCAGGCGGAGTTCCTGCGCGAAGCCCTCGATGAAGATGCCGACTGGGCCGAGGTGGTCGACCACCTCGACACCTCGCTGCGCAAGAGCTAGCGTCGACCGTCGCACCCGCCAAGCTGGCGGGTGCGAACGGCGTATGATCCAAGCGATCCTGGTTCCAAGATGTTATAGCCGAGCTTCGACCCGCTCCAGGATCTGCTGGCTGACCTTGCCGACCAGGGGTCGCGCCGCCCGGTTGACGGCCTTCTCCAGCAGTCGATTACGAATGACATAGGTCAGGGTCAGCGCCACCTTCGTCCCCTCGGGCACCGGCGTAAGACGATAACACCCCTGGTTGTGCACTCCGTCCAACGACTCCCAGGCCAGCACCTCCGGCGGCCTCGACTCAGTGATCGCCACGTCGAACGTCCAGTCCATACCCACCGCGTGGACATGCCAGCGATAGCGATCCTTGCCCAGCGGCTCGATGGCCTTGATCAGATCGGAGTAGTCGGCAAAGTCCTCGACCCGCTCGAGCAGGGCAAAGACCCGTTCAGGCGGTGCATTGAGAATCGCGCTGTGTTCGATGGTGGCCATGCCGCTCCCTGTTCGACAGTCAATCGATGTCCACAATGTCGCCGGCAACCCTGGATGTCCAGCCGGCCTGTGCTCATAGATCGCGCATCAGCAGCGCGAACTCGACCCGCTCCGGCGCGATGGCCTCCCCCGGCACCGGGATGCGCACCACGTGGCCCGACCCCGGGGCTGCGCCAACGGACTCGCCGCGCCGGTTCTCGATATGCTCGAGCACGAAGCGTCGGTTGCCACCGGGCAGCATCAGCTCCATGGAGTCGTTCACCTCGAAGCGGTTCTTGACGTCGACTTCCAGCACGCCGCGGTCCGGGTCGTAGCCGATGACTTCGCCGACGAACTGCTGGTGCACGCCCACGGAATTGCCCTGCTCGTAGTTCTGGTACTCATCATGGACGTGACGGCGATAGAACCCCTCCGTATAGCCGCGGTTGGCCAGATTATCGAGCTCGTCCATCAGGCGCATGTCAAAGGGCCGGCCGGCCACGGCATCGTCGATCGCCCGGCGGTAGACCTGGGCGGTGCGCGCCACGTAGTAGTGCGACTTGGTACGCCCCTCGATTTTCAGCGAGGTGACGCCCATCTCGGTGAGCCGCGGGACATGCTGCACGGCGCGCAGGTCCTTGGAGTTCATGATGTAGGTGCCGTGCTCGTCCTCGAACACCGGCATCAGCTCGCCGGGGCGGGTACGATCCTCGATCAGCGCCGAGAGCTCGTCCTGGCCCTCCACGCCACCCGCAGTGGCAGTGCTCGCCACCGGTTCTACGGGCTGGGCGCTGCCGCCGCCGGAGGCGATCAGCCCCGGCTGTCCATCGTCACCGGGGGTCCAGATACCGCTCCCCGCATGGGCGCGGGCCGAGTTGGCCGGCATCAGGTCGCCGGTCTCGTCCCGAGCGGCCGCCACGGTGTTGTACTTCCAGCGGCAGGCGTTGGTACAGGTGCCCTGGTTGGGGTCGCGGTGATTGAAGTAGCCGGAGAGCAGGCAACGCCCCGAATAGGCGATGCACAGCGCGCCGTGCACGAACGTCTCTATCTCGAGATCGGGACACTCGGCGCGGATCTCGGCGATCTCGGCAAGCGACAGCTCACGCGACAGGATAATGCGGCTGATGCCCTGCTGCTGCCAGAATCGGGCCGCCGCCCAGTTGACCACGTTGGACTGCACCGACAGGTGGATCGGCTGATTCGGCCAGCGCTCGCGGATCATCATGATCAGGCCCGGGTCGGACATGATCAGCGCATCCGGCCCGGCCTCGATCACCGGCTCCATGTCGCGCAGGTAGGTCTTCAGCTTGCTGTTATGCGGCGCGATATTCGACGCCACATAGAACTGCTTGCCCCGCTCGTGGGCATAGGCGATGCCCCGGTGCAGGTTGTCGATCTTGAAGTCGTTGTTGCGAACGCGCAGCGAGTAGCGCGGCTGGCCGGCATAGACCGCATCCGCGCCATAGGCGAAGGCGTAGCGCATGTTCTTGAACGTTCCCGCGGGGGAGAGCAGTTCTGGGGCTTGCATAGGAGGTCACCGTTGTCAGGACGATGGCGCACGACGGCGCAGGGTGTGAGGGGGGCGCGATTATAGCAGGACAAGGGCCGAGCGCCGAGCGCCGAGCGCCGAGCGCCGGAGACTGGAGTTCCCCCGGGGCCGGCAGGTCACGTAGACTGTGGCCGTTTCCGGACCGGACCCCGGATCGCCGCGCAAGCGGCCCGACAAATTCTCCGACCAGAGCTCACGCCATGAACGACGCTTCTACGCCTGCCACCGTGGTGATCTACTCCGGCGGCATGGACTCCTATACCGTGCTGCACCGGGCCCTGCGCGAGCGGCGCGAGGTCCACGCCCTCTCCTTCGACTACGGCCAGCGCCACGCCCGCGAGCTCGAGGTGGCCGCGCGCGTCTGCCGCAAGCTCGGCGTTCCCCACCAGGTGGTGGACATCCGCGCGATCCATGGGCTGATCAACGCCTCGGCGCTCACCGACGCCCGCCGCGAGCTGCCCGAGGGCGACTACGCGGAGGGCACCCTCACGGCCACCGTGGTGCCCAACCGCAACATGATCCTGCTCTCGCTGGCCATCGCCAAGGCGGTCAACATCGGCGCCGGACGGGTCGACTACGGCGCCCACGGCGGCGACCACGTGCTCTATCCGGACTGCCGCCCCGCGTTCGTCGAGGCGATGAACGCCGTGGCCGGTATCGCCAACTTCCAGGCCGTCGAGATCCACACGCCCTACCTCCACGCCGGCAAGGCGGAGATCCTCGCGGAGGGGCTGGCCATGGGGCTCGACTACGCCGACACCTGGACCTGCTACCGGGGGGAGGAACTTGCCTGCGGACGCTGCGGCAGCTGTCGCGAGCGCCTGGCCGCGTTCGCTGCCAACGACACTACCGATCCCCTCGATTATCTGCAGCGGCCCACTGACTCGATTGACTCGCTCGCCGGAGAACACTGATGCATCACCGCAAGCAGACGTCCGGGAACAATGACAAGGGCGTCGCCGCCAAGGCCTGCCCATGACCGACAGGAACGCACCCTCAGAGGACAGCTGCCGTCCCGGGTGTGGCGCCTGCTGCATTGCGCCCTCTATCAGCTCGCCGATTCCCGGCATGCCCGACGGCAAGCCGGCGGGGGTGCGCTGCGTGCAGCTCGATGAGGGCAATCTCTGCCGGCTGTTCGGGGACCCGCGTCGCCCCGCGGTGTGCGCGCGCTTCGACTACGACCCCGAGCTGTGCGGCACGCAACGCGACGAGGCCCTCAGGCGCATCGAGGCCCTGGAAGTGGCCACCTGACCCCCTCCCCCGACGGCAACGGCGCCTCGAAGAGGCGCCGTTGTTCGCTGCGGTTCATGGTTTCCCGCGGGCAATCGTGTCGGGATTCAGGAGGAGAGATCCGCGGCATGGGAAAGGCGCCGGTCGAGCAGCGTCCGCCAGCGCATCAGCACCGGCGCATCGCTGTGACTCACCTCGCCCAGCAAGGTGCGAAACTCCGACCGTAACCCCTCGTCGCGGGCGTCGATCAGGGTCAGCCAGAGCTCGAGCGCCGCCAGCTGCTGGTGGAGGTTGCCATCGTCTCGGGCCTGCACCAGCGCCTGCTCGGCAAGACTCCTGACTTCGTCGCGAGAGTGTCCCAGGCGCTGGCGAACGCGCGCCAGCTGCACGGCCAGCTCCGGAACGAAGAGGGTGGTCCGCTCGCGGGCGATCATTAGGCACTGGTCAAGGTAGTTCTCGGCGCGGGAAAGCTCTCCCAGGGCCAGGCAGGCATCGACGTACCACAGCGCCGGGCGCTGATAGGGATCCCGACCAGTCACCTCGGCCAGTTCCTCCTGGGCCGACTCGATCTGGGACAGGCCGGCGCGGTCGCCGGCCAGCGCCCGCTGCCAGCCCAGCACGCTGCGCGAGGCCACCTGCCAGAGGTGCAGGTCGGGCGTACCGGTCAGCTCGAACGCCCGCTCGGCGCGCATGGTGGCCAGATGCACATGCCCCAGCTGGCGATAGAGGGCCGCCGCGTACATCAGCGCCATGGCCAGGCTGCCGGGATGTCCGATCCGCTCGGCCAGACGGATGGCCGACTCCACCTGACGCTCGGCGCGCTGGTAGTCGCCACGCAGGCAGAGCGTCCAGCCCTGGAAGCAGGCGGCCGCGACCTGGGGATGGTCGGAGAACGGCAGCCATTCGATCATCATTGGCGCCGTCAGCGGATCGATCTCCTCGAGGTGGTCATACGCCTGGGAGATGCGCCCGGCCCAGTACTCGCAGCTGGCCCGAGCGAAGTCGGCCAGCCGCCGGTAGCGCGGATCCTCGAGGCGGTCGGCGAGACCGGCCAGGCGCGAGGCCAGCGAGAACGCATCGGCATGCGCATGGCGCTGGCTGCAGCCCACCCAGAGTCCCCACTGAACCAGGAACGCCTGCTCCAGGTCCCCGCCATCGTCCATGAATGCCTCCTCCTGGGCGAGAAGCTCTCGCGCTCGCACGAAGCTCTCATGGGCAGTAGGCGAGCCGTGCCCCTCCAGGGCGAAGGCGGCCTGGCCACGCACGGTGAGCAGGCTGATCTCGCGCTCGGCCTGGCCCTCGACATGGCGTAGGCTGGCCAGGCCGAAGTCGGCCATCTTTAGCGCCGTGCGATTGGCACTGACCTTGAGGGCTTCCCGGGCGGCCAGCTCAAAGTAGCGCGCGCCGCGCGCATAGTGGCCGCTGCGCCGCAGGTGGGTAGCGAAGTCGCCGGGATGGCGGCTGATCCACATGGGGAAGTGTTCCTCGATCAGGCTGACCACCTGACGATGGATGCTCACCCTCACATCCCGCGGGCAAGAGAGATAGGCGGCTTCCTGCAGCAGCTGATGGGTGAACTGGTACTCGCGCTCTCCCTCTTCGCCCTCGGCCGGTTCGATGATCTCCAGCCGGCGCATCTGCTCCAGGGCCGGCATCAGGCGGCCCATCTCCCAGCCACTACATTCGGCCAGGAAGTCGAGGCGGAAACGCCGGCCGAGAACGGCTGCCACGTGGGCCACCTCGCGGTCGGTGTCGAGCTGGTCGATGCGGCTGGCCAGCAGCCCCAGCAGCCCACGCGGTAGTTCGTCGAGCTGCACAGTGCGGCCTTCGCGCCGATCCATGTCCACTCGGCGGCATATCTCCTGGAGATACAGCGGGACGCCGTCGCAGCGCTCGATGATCTGGCCGCGCAGCCGCGGGCTCAGATGGATGCGGTAGCGGCGTGCCAGCTGGGAGAGCAGGCGGGAGGACTGCATGGCGTCAAGTCGCCCCAGGGAAATCTGCTGGTCCCAGTGGAGCTTTGCCGGCAAGGCCTCGCGACCATGGTGACTGGCCACCAGCAGGAAGGGGGTGTTGATCGGCAGCCGCGCCTGGAGGCCGGCCAGCACCTTGAAGGAGGGCTCATCCAGCCATTGCAAGTCATCGATCATCAACACCAGGGTCCGCTCGCGGGAAAGCTCACGGATCAAGCGATGGA
The DNA here is from genome assembly GCF_014192285.1 of Halomonas fontilapidosi. GTDB lineage: Bacteria > Pseudomonadota > Gammaproteobacteria > Pseudomonadales > Halomonadaceae > Halomonas > Halomonas fontilapidosi. The sequence goes on from NZ_JACHXQ010000001.1 coordinate 308,839, forward strand.
CAAGCCCAACGACCAGTTCGACGGCCTCCCCGCTCTGCGCCAGCGCGGCAATTTCGCGAGGCTCGCGTACGCCGAGCGCCTCTTCCAGCAGCAGACGGTGGTCGGCATCGGGGGCCGAGGCATCGTCGCTGGCAAACAACTGCAATAGCGCCTCGACATCGATGCGCCCTCCCTGGTGCCAGCGCAGCAGCTGGCGGGCCACCCCGTAGGGCTCCTGGACCGAGAGCCGAGTCGTCGGCTGCCAGCAGATCGCCGCCTCGCGGCTCTGCTCGAGCTGGCGAAAGCCCACCAGCAACGCCGACTTGCCGAGCCCCGAGGGCCCCCGCACCAGCACGCTCTGCCGCAGGCCAATGCCAGCCCGGGCCAGGGCATCGCGCAGCGTGCGCAGGGAGGCCTCGCGTCCCACCAGGCTGGGCGGAGGCGCCTCGCGACCGCCCTCGTTCGCGCCGAGAACCAGTGCCCGCAAGCGCACACGACCGTCACTGGCCACCAGCCGCGTGGAGAGCCGCGGCTGGAGGTCGAGGGCCGGGGGCATGTGCTGGCTGGCATCCTGTGAGATGACCAGCTCGCTGCCCTCGGCAGCGCTCATCAGGTCGAGGGAGCCTTGTGTCACCTGGCCCAGCGGGTCGACCAGGTGGCGCTCGGGCAGGTAGACCACCCGACCACTGTCCAGCCCGGCGGCCAGCTCGATGCGCGGCGGATCGCCTTCGCCACTCCAGTGGCGCTGGGACTCGTCGGGCAGCACGCGGCGACAGTGCTCGTAGAGCGCTACCAGCTCGGCCAGCTGGTGTGCCGGCCCATGAGTGCCGAAACAGGCCAGGCCCAGGCCGCCGGTTGCTCCAGGCAGCCAGAAGCCGCCGAGGTGGTGGCATTGCTGCTCGAGCCAGCGCATCAGTTCAACCTGCAATGCCAGGCTGGCGCGGGCATCGGCGCGAGCCGAGAGGTCGGCCTTGAGCCGCAGGCGAATGGCCATCACAGAAAGCTGGCGCTGTTCGATCTCGTCCTCGCGCAGCGGGGCACTGTCCAAGGCCAGGGTACGCGAGAAGGCCCCGCTCGGGCCGAGGTGTGCCGCCTCGGCCTGGGAGTCGGACCAGTAGCGGGCCAGTTGCAGGAAGGAAGGCTCGGGCTGCTGGCCAGAAAGCGCCAGCAGCTGCAGGTAGGCGTTGTACTGCTCGTGGGCGGCCGCCAGCTGCCCTTGCTCGGCCAGCTGGCGCACCAGGCGCTCATGAAAGGGGCCATAGCCGGAAAAGCGACTGACCAGTGACTCAAGCACGCCAGCCGGCAGCGGCTCATGATGCTCCAGCACGCTCTCGGCGAAGCGGATCACCCGTTGGCGCCACTCGTTGCGCACCTGAACCAGCCAGCGCTGGTACTCGGCACAGCTCGAGAGATGCAGCTCCTCGGCGAGATCGCCGCGGTAACAGGCCAGCACCGACTCGAGCGTCGCCACGTCGGCGGGGGCATCGAGCAGTGCCTGCAGGCGATGCATGTCGAAGTGCCAGTGCTCCGGCAGCCGGAAGGCAATGGTCTGACGCGACACCGACAGCACTCGCTCGGCTTCGTCACCCAGTGACTGTCGCAGGCAGTGCAAGGCGTGACGCAGGTTGGTGCGCCCGGACGACAGGCCCTGATCGGGCCACAGCAGTTCGGCCAGGGTGGCGCGGCTGACCGGCTGCTCGTGGAGCAGCAGGTAGACCAGCAACGCCTTGACCTTGTCGTAACTGAACTGGGTCAGGACATCGTCGCCCAGACTCAATGAAAAGTGGCCGAAGAGTGCCAGGTGGTCCCGGTCATTATCGTGTAGATCGTCGGCAGCATCCCGCATGGTGATCATTCCTGCGTGGCGGAAGTGATGGCCTCAGGCCGGCACGCCGCTGTGAAAACGAAAGGCCGTGTCCGGCATGGTGACCAGCTCGGCCTCGCGATCTGAGAAAAAGGCGATACGCGCATCGATGGGCACCGGGGCCAGGCGGCGCGCCAGCATCAGGTAATCCTCGAAATGGCGACCTTCCGACTTAACCAGACTGCGATAGAACTTGGCAAGTTCATCATCCAGATGGGGGATCAGGCGGGCAAAGCGCTCGCAGCTACGGGCCTCGATCAGCGCGCCGATGATCAGGATGTCGACCAGCCGCTCCGGCTCCTGTCCCCGCACATGGCGGCGCAGCCCCTCGGCATAGCGCGAGGCACTGATGTGGCGATAGACGATGCCCCGCGCCTCCATCAGCTTGACGACCTGTTCGAAGTGCAGCAGCTCTTCCCGGGCCAGCTGCGACATCTTGGTGAGCAGCAGCGGCTGGTCCACATAGCGGTAGAGCAGGCTCATGGCGGTAGAGGCGGCCTTCTTCTCGCACTGGGCATGGTCGATCAGCAATAGTTCGTGGTTGGCCAGCGCCCAGTCCACCCAGGCATCCGGCGTGGTACAGGGCAGGAAGGCGAGCAGCTCGGCCGGCAGCAGGTCCTGGCAATCGGTCGTCTCGAGGGTCGGTGTGACGGGCATCATGAATCCAGTGTGATCAGGTCGATGAATCGTGGAGCCGTGTCTGTCGCCGCTCAGCGGCGAGCAGCAGGTCGGCGCTGATGCGTGCATGGAGCGTTGCGGCATCTTCGCCGTCACGACCGGCCAGTCCGTAGCACGCCAGGTCGCGGATGCGACCACGGCCCACCCGCAACAGCTCCACGGCGCGGGAGAGCGGCGGCTGTTCGTCACGGAAGCGGATCCGGTGACGGCGCAGCTGTGCCTCAAGGCTCTCGGGATCCGTGACCACCAAAAAGCGCCCGGCGACTTCGGCCCGCAGACGGTCCAGCTCGGTCATGCGCGCGCCCCGCTGAGCGCCTGACAGACCCGGCCAGTCGCGAATCTCGCTGTCGATTCGCTGGCAGCCACGGCACACCCGGTCGCCCAGGGTGGTCGAGCAGAGACCGACGCACGGCGAGGTGATGCGTTCCCCCATGTCATCTCCCGTTGACGTTAACGTGCGTTGATAGAGCGTCATGGTAACGCGGGGAACGCCAGACTGGCAGCCCGAGGTTGCCGGCGACCAAAGTTCAAGGCCGCAACCACGGGCTCAACTTAACATTGTCGACAGTTTCCTCTATGATCTCGACACCGCTGACCCGCTGATAACAGGCAGGATCTGCCCCCTATTTTCCGCGCCGAAGCATGCCTTTCGTCGACGCTCGACAAGGTCTGCCGGCTTCGGCCACCACCACCGATGAGGGCCCTAACGTGCTTGAAGCCTATCGCCAACATGTCGAGGAGCGCGCCGCCGAGGGCGTGCCGCCGAAGCCGCTGAACGCCGAGCAAGTCGCCGCACTGGTCGAACTGCTGAAGAACCCGCCTGCCGGCGAGGAAGAAGCTATCCTCGACCTGCTCACCAACCGCGTTCCTCCCGGCGTCGACGAGGCTGCCTACGTCAAGGCTGGCTTCCTCACGGCCATCGCCAAGGGGGAAACCGAATCGCCGCTAATCGACAAGGTACACGCGGTGAAGCTGCTGGGCACCATGCAGGGCGGCTACAACATCGTCTCCCTGGTGGAGCTTCTCGACGATGACGCCCTGGCCAAGGAAGTCGGCGAGCAGCTCAAGCATACCCTGCTGATGTTCGACGCCTTCCACGACGTCGAAGAGCGCGCCAAGGCGGGCAACGCCGTGGCCAAGGACGTCATCCAGTCCTGGGCCGACGCCGAGTGGTTCCTCTCCAAGCCTGCCCTGGAAGAGAAGATCACCCTTAGCGTCTTCAAGGTGCCGGGCGAGACCAATACCGATGACCTCTCCCCCGCCCCGGATGCCTGGTCACGCCCCGACATTCCGGTGCACGCCAACGCCATGCTCAAGAACGAGCGTGACGGCATCGAGCCCGAAGAGCCGGGCGTGAAAGGGCCGCTGGCGCAGATCGAGGCGGTGAAGGCCAAGGGCTTCCCGGTCGCCTACGTCGGCGACGTGGTCGGTACCGGTTCCTCGCGCAAGTCGGCCACCAACTCCGTGCTGTGGTTCTTCGGCGACGATATCTCCCACGTGCCCAACAAGCGCGCCGGTGGCTTCTGTTTCGGCGGCAAGATCGCCCCGATCTTCTTCAACACCATGGAAGATTCCGGTGCGCTGCCCGTGGAAATGGACGTCTCCAAGCTCGAGATGGGCGACGTCATCGACGTCTACCCCTACGCGGGTAAGGTGTGCAAGCACGGCACCGACGAGGTGCTGACCACCTTCGAGCTCAAGACCCAGCTGATCCTCGATGAGGTGCGTGCCGGTGGCCGCATCCCGCTGATCATCGGCCGTGGCCTGACCACCAAGGCCCGCGAATCCCTGGGCCTGGCGCCCTCCGATGTCTTCCGTCTGCCCGAGCAGCCCGTCGACACCGGCAAGGGCTACACCCTGGCCCAGAAGATGGTCGGCAAGGCCTGCGGCATGGAAGGCGTGCGCCCGGGCATGTACTGCGAGCCGAAGATGGCCACCGTGGGCTCCCAGGACACCACCGGCCCGATGACCCGTGACGAGCTCAAGGACCTGGCCTGCCTGGGCTTCCAGGCCGACCTGGTGATGCAGTCGTTCTGCCACACCGCGGCCTACCCGAAGCCGGTCGACGTGGACACTCACCACACCCTGCCCGACTTCATCATGAACCGCGGCGGCGTCTCGCTGCGCCCGGGCGACGGCATCATCCACAGCTGGCTGAACCGCATGCTGCTGCCCGACACCGTGGGCACCGGCGGCGACTCGCACACCCGCTTCCCGATGGGCATCTCCTTCCCGGCCGGCTCCGGCCTGGTGGCTTTCGCCGCGGCTACCGGCGTGATGCCGCTGGACATGCCGGAATCGGTGCTGGTGCGCTTCAAGGGCAAGCGTCAGCCCGGCGTCACCCTGCGTGACCTGGTCCACGCCATCCCCTACTACGGCATCCAGCAGGGCCTGCTGACCGTAGAGAAGTCCGGCAAGAAGAACGCCTTCTCCGGTCGCGTGCTGGAGATCGAGGGCCTCGAGGACCTCACCGTGGAGCAGGCCTTCGAGCTCTCCGACGCCTCCGCCGAGCGCAGCGCCGCAGGCTGCACCATCACCCTCGGGGAAGACAGCGTCGCCGAGTACCTGAAATCCAACATCACCCTGCTCAAGTGGATGATCGCCAACGGCTACGGCGACCGCCGTACCATCGAGCGCCGTATCCAGGGCATGGAAGAGTGGCTGGACAATCCGAGCCTGATGCGCGCCGACCAGGACGCCGAGTACGCCGAGGTCATCGAGATCGACCTCGAGGAGCTCAAGGAGCCGGTACTCTGTGCGCCGAACGACCCGGACGACGCCCGCCTGCTGTCTGACGTGGCCGGCGAGAAGATCGACGAGGTCTTCATCGGCTCATGCATGACCAACATCGGCCACTTCCGCGCCGCCGGCAAGCTGCTCGAGAAGCAGCCGGCCGGCAGCCTGAAGACCCGCCTGTGGCTGGCGCCGCCGACCAAGATGGACCAGCACCAGCTGACCGAGGAAGGCTACTACGGCATCTACGGCCGCGCCGGGGCGCGCATGGAGATGCCGGGCTGCTCGCTGTGCATGGGTAACCAGGCGCGCGTGGCCGCCAAGAGCACCGTGGTCTCCACGTCGACCCGCAACTTCCCCAATCGCCTGGGCGACGGTGCCAACGTCTACCTCGCCTCCGCGGAGCTGGCGGCCGTGGCCGCCGTGGAAGGTCGTCTGCCCAGCGTCGAGGAGTATCGCCGCTACATGGGCGAGTTCGACGCCATGGCCGGCGAGATCTACCGTTACATGAACTTCCACGAGATCGAGGAGTATCAGAACGCGGCCTCCAACGTGATTCCCGTCGCGCAGGAAGCCTGATACCCCGGATTCTGATAGAATCAGGTTCGACTCCGATGCTCGCAACATCGAAGGCTGCCGTCCGCGGCGGCCGGAGCCGATGAACGAAGCGCCCCATTCGGGGCGCTTTTTTTTGCGCCCGCCCCTGCCAACGCCCCGTCCCACCAAAGGGGACTTCCGTTCTGCACCGGGCGTGGCATCATCACCGGAGCGCCCATGTCATAAGGAGCCTCATCGTGATCCATATTGTCACGCCGGACATCTGCGACGCCTATCCCGAGGTGCAGGTGCTCGACCCGATCTTCGTCAACGTCGGCGGCCACGAGGCGTTTGCCGGCCCGGTCCGCACCGTGAAGTGCTTCGAGGACAATTCACTGGTCAAGCAGGCGGTCGCCGAACCCGGCGACGGCGCCGTGCTGGTCGTCGATGCCGGCGGCTCGACACGCTGCGCCATGCTCGGTGACATGCTTGCCGAGCAGGCGGCCGGCCACGGCTGGGCCGGCATCGTGATGTATGGCTGCGTGCGTGACGTCGACGTGCTGGCCGAGACCGAACTCGGCATCCAGGCCCTGGGGGCCCACCCCCGCAAGAGCGAGAAGCGCGGCGAGGGACAGCGCGATATCCCGGTCAGCTTCGCCGGCGCCACCCTGACGCCAGGCCAGTGGCTGTATGCGGACAACAACGGCATCCTGGTCGCCGACGAGCAGCTGGATCTGGAGCGGTGAACCGCCAAGAGTCCTGCGCTGACAGGCCAGGGCTATCGCAGATGGAAGTAACGCTTGCGGCACTTCCGGCGACAGCTCTGCGGGGAGGCGCTGTAAACCCCTCCTTGGGCGCTACCGATGCCATCCCTGGCATAGGACCTCCCCTTCGACCTGTCCCCGGCGCCTCTCGCTTCGGGTAACTGCGATTGCCCTGGCTGCAGGCCGTTGCCGGTGGCGGGCAGGCGATGTCATGCTGATGTCACGCTCCCGTCATACGCCTGCCCATGCGCCACCTGTCACGACTGAGCGGCGACGTACTGCGCACCTTGCGTGAGCACTTGCGGCCGCTCATCGCCTACCATCTGTTCTTCACGCTGCTGGCCTCGAGCCTGCTGCTGCCTGCCATCGGCTGGACACTCTCGAGCCTGCTTGCCCAGTTCGGCCGGCCGGTAATCACCAACAGTGAACTGATTTCCCTGCTGATGAGCCCCGGGGGGCTGCTGTGGCTGTTGGCCGCGGTGGGCCTGACCTTCCTGGTGCTCTACTTGCAGCAAGCGGGCATGATTCTGGTCGCGGTGCGGCCTCGGGATCATCACATGCGCCTGGCGTTCGAGGCGCTGTGGGCCACGCTGCGCCGACTGCCCGCGCTTTCTGGCCTGGTGGTACTTCAGGTCGGGGCCCAACTGCTGCTTCTCGTCCCACTGGCCTTCAGCCTGGCCTGGCTGCATGACTTCTTCCTGGGGGAACTGGACGCCTACTTCGTGCAGAACGTGCGTCCCCCCGCCTTCTGGGCCTTCCTCGCCAGCGCTCTGGTGCCACTACTGGCATGGGGGATGATCGCCGGTCATCTGTATGTTCGCTGGCACCTCGCCCTGCCGGCCATGACCCTGGAGCGGCTTTCGCCGCCCGCGGCGCTGACGCGCAGCATGCAGCTGACGCGTGGCAGCAGACGCCACATCGCCATGGCGGTGATGCTGTTGCTGTTGGCGATCATCGCCCTGCCGCTGCTGGCCACGGCGCTGTTCGGCCATGTCGTCACGCCCTTGCTATGGTGGCTGCCCGAGCGCAATGCGGTGCTGGTGCCGGCCATGCTTGCCTACCTGACCGCCTACCTGCTGATCGCCCTAGCTATCACCTTCAGCGGCATCGCCGCTAACGCCCTGCAGGCCACCTGCCTCTATCTACGCTTGGCGCACCGCGAGCCGAGGCCCGAACCACCGCCACCCGGCACTCACCCCGGGCGCCTGGCCTGGGCAGTCGAGCTCGCCGTTGTGCTGTTCGCCATCAGCCAAGCATGGCTGATCGTCAATCGCTTCGAGATCCGCGACGAAGTTGCCATCATCGCCCACCGCGGCAGCTCACTACAGGCGCCGGAGAATACCTCGGCGGCGGTGGAGCAGGCGATCCGGGACGGGGCCGATGGTATCGAAATCGACGTTCGCCTCACCGCCGACAGCGAGGTCGTGCTCTACCATGACCAGAGCCTCAGACGTCTGGCCGGCGACGAGCGACGCGTCGGGGAGCTATCGCGATCGGAGCTCGATGAAGTCGATGTGGGCAGCTGGTTCGGCGACCCCTTCATCGGCGAGCGGATTCCGGGACTGGACGAAGTCCTGTCCCAGGTCCGCGGACGCGCCAACCTGATGATCGAGCTCAAGCCCGACCCGGGCCGCGAACTCGAGCTGGTCGATGCCGTCATCGATACCCTGGAGAGAGAGAGGAAGCGGCGCCTGGCATGCCGAGACCGCGCCGAGGACCGGATAACCGCCCTGGCCTGCGGCAACCCCGATGTCATGGGCGAGATGCGCGTCGCTGCCATGTCGCCCTGGCTGCTGCGCGAGTTCTTGCTGCGCGCACCTCGGCTGCGCACCACTCTGCTGGCCCAGTTGGTGGTGTCGGGCAGCCTCGAGCGGCGAGGCTTCGACGCCCTGGCCCTGCGCCACAACCGCATCGATGAGGAAGAGGTCCGCCTCGCGGAATATTATGGCTACGAGCTGCACGCCTGGACCATCAACGATCGCGCCCAGATGTCCCGACTGATCGACCTGGGGGTGGACGGCATCATCACCGACCGCCCTGCCATGCTCGCTGAACTGATCGCCGAGCGCCGCCGGCTCGGCGACGGCGCCCTGCTGCTGGTCAAGCTACGCAACTGGCTACGGAACTAGGCCTGGGCTCGCGAGTCGTCACTCCGGCACGCCACCCCGCGTCAGGGCGGCGGGGTCGAGCAGGCGCTCGAGCTCCGCGCGGGACAGGCCGCTCTGCTCCTCCGCCACTTCGATGATCGGCCGTCCCGCCTGATAGGCCTGCTTGGCAATGGCCGACGCAGCGTCGTAGCCGATTACCGAGTTCAGCGCCGTGACCAGGATGGGGTTGCGCGCCAGCGGTGCCTCGAGGTTGTCGTGGCGCACCTTGAAGGTGGCGATGGCTCGATCGGCCAGCAGCCGCGTCGTGTTGGTCATCAGGCTGATCGAGGTAAGCAGGTTGTTGGCGACCAGCGGCAGCATGACGTTGAGCTGGAAGTTGCCACTCTGCCCGGCCACCGTCACTGCCGTGTCGAGCCCGATCACCTGGGCAGCCGCCTGCGCGGCCGACTCGGGAATCACCGGATTGACCTTGCCGGGCATGATCGAACTGCCCGGCTGGAGGGCCTCGAGCTCGATCTCGCCGAGGCCGGCCAATGGGCCAGAGTTCATCCAGCGCAGGTCGTTGGCGATCTTCATCACCACACAGGCCAGGCCCCGGAGCTGTCCCGAGAGCTCCACTGCCGCATCCTGGGAGGCAAGGCTGGCGAAGAAGCTGTCGTTGGGCGAGAACGCCAGCCCCGTCTGCTCGCTCAGGTCACGCGCCATGCGCTCGGCGAACTCGGGGTGGGCATTGATGCCGGTACCCACGGCCGTGCCACCCTGGGCCAGGCGGCAGAGCCGCACCAAGGCGCTGTCCAGGCGCTCGATGGCCTGCCCCACCTGGCTCGACCAGCCGCCCAGTTCCTGGCTCATGCGCAGCGGCATGGCGTCCATCAGGTGGGTACGCCCGGTCTTGACCACGTCGTCGAGTTCCGCGGCCCGCGCGTCGATGGTGTCGCGCAGATGCTCAAGCGCCGGGCGCAGCTGGTGGGTCACTGAAAGCGCGGCGGACACGTGGATCGCCGTGGGTATCACGTCATTGCTCGACTGCCCCATGTTGACATGGTCGTTGGCGCCAACCTCGACGCCGTCACCGCTGGCCTGCCTGGCGATCACCTCGTTGACGTTCATGTTGCTGGAGGTGCCCGAGCCGGTCTGAAAGACATCCACGGGAAACTGGTCGTCATGATGCCCCGCAAGGATCGCCTCGGCGGCGGCAACGATCTTGCGCGACCGAGCCTCGTCGAGGTGGCCAAGTTCGCGATTGACCCGAGCCGCCGCAAGCTTGATATGCGCGATGGCGTGGATGAAGGCCGCCGGCATCGGCTGGCCGGAGACCGGGAAGTTGTTGAGGGCACGCTGGGTCTGGGCACCGTAGAGGGCCTCACTCGGCACCTCCAGCTCGCCCATGCTGTCGCGTTCAATGCGATGGTCGCCCATGTCCGGCTCCTTCTGTTGGGGATGGATAGCGCTCTCCTCAACATGGCGCCAAGCACACGGGCTTGCAAGGGACCTCCCCGTCGCCCTGCTCCCGGCGGCCCTCGCGCGGGACCACTTCGATTAGAGACGACATGGCAAGAAAGAATGTTGCACTGCACAAACCGCTCTGCTATTGTGCATCGCAACAGAGACGCAGAAGGCATCGGCAGACCGCCACGGCCTTCGAATTGATCCGAAATCCCCGGGAGGGACTCACGATGCAAAACTTCGACACCAAGCAGTTCACCAACCAGTTCGAATCCATGTTCTTCGGTCCGGCTCGCGCCTATGCCGCGCTGTCCGTGGACTACACCGAGAAGCTGGTCAACGCCCAGCTGGACGCCGGCAAGGCCTACACCGACACGGGTCTGGCGCAGCTGCGCAGCCTGCTGAACGTCAAGGATGCCGAAGGCCTCAAGAGCTACATGGAAGGCCAGCAGAAGGTCGCCAAGGACCTGACCGAGCGCCTGAAGGACGACGCCGAGAAGGTTGTCTCCCTGCAGCAGGACTTCGTCCAGCAGAGCCAGAAGCTGACCGAAGACAACGTCAAGCAGGCCACCGACACTGCCACCAAGGCAGCCAAGTAAGTCGGAGGCGCCGGTACCACCGGCGCCTGCCTGAAGACGCGAAAGGGTCGCCGATCACTGATCGGCGGCTCTTTTGCGTTACGCTCTCCAGCAACGAGGCATCATCCACCCGTCGGGAGAGTGACCATGACACGCTGGATCCCTGTCGCCCTGCTGGGCCTCACACTGGCCGGCTGCCAGATCATCGAGCCACGCTATCCTGCCGGCGAGCGCCAGCGCGTCGAGGTCATCGAGCGGGGTGCACAGGCACCGCGCGAGGCCGAACGCGCCGACCGCCCTTCCGTTACCGGACGCGTCGCCCGCCAGGTGGCCTTTCCCGCCGAGCAGTACGCCGCCCTGGACAAGCACGGCACTGCCGTGATCAGCGGGCAGCTGACGATCGGAGGACGCCCCGTGCCCCATGCCGGGGTATCGGTTGCGCCGGTGACCACCTACTCGGCCGAGGCGGCGGAGCAGGCCCTGGCGGGCCGCGCCGTGGAGCCCGCCGACCCCCGTGCCCGCGCCTACACTCACACTACCCGCACCGACGCCAACGGCAACTTCCGCCTCGGCGGACTGCCTGCCGGCGAGTTCTATGTCTCGGGCAGCGGTCAGGACCCCGCCACCGGCGAGGCCCGCGTGGTCATCCGCCAGGTGAGCCTGGGCAACGGCCAGTCGCGAAGTGTCGAGCTCAGACGTTGAGCCACCTGTCACTGGCATCATGAAACACATTCGTTGCGTGTAAGACATCGCCGACACCGCTTGTCAGTCATCAGCCAGGTAACCTTCGACGGCCTCGCGCTCCATCAACGCCACTTCTACGCTAAATGAACTGCCATCGGGTGATGGCAGGCACGCATTAGATGGCGACAAAACGGAAATGCCATTGATGGCGAGATACCACTCATTGCTCTGCCCGACCCGCTTGGGCGTTACGGCCGACACCCCGGTGTGACCGGCGACCCCTCGCGTGCCGGGTCGTTATATATCGCGAGGCTGATAAAAATGATAACCCAATCTCTTTTCCGCACGGGACCACCCCTGATGGCCGGCATCGTCGCCTTCCTGCTGGCCATTCCCGGGCTGCAGGCTGACACCCTGGAGGATATTCAGCAGCGCGGCGTGATCCGCATTGCCGTCGCCAATGAGCGGCCCTATGGCTACCTTAACGAGGAGGGTGAAGCGCTAGGTGCGGGTCCCGAGGTCGCCCGCCGCATCCTCGACGATCTCGGCATCGAGACGATCGAATGGGTGGCGACCGAATTCAAGAACCTCATTCCAGGGCTGGAAGTCGGTCGTTTCGACATGGCCGCGGCAGAAATGGCCATCATGCCCGAGCGCTGCAGCCGTGTGCTCTTCTCGGACCCCAACACCTCCTATGGCGAGGGGCTGCTGGTCCTGGCCTCCAACCCCAATCGGATTCGCGCCTACGAGGACTTCGTGGAACGCCCCGACACCATCCGTGTCGCTGTCCAGGAGGGTACGGTGACCCAGGACATGTTCGCCGCGCTAGGCGTTCATCCGGACCGGGTGGTGACGGTAGAGCGCCTCTCGGAGGCCATCGAGGCCATCGAAAGTGGCCGAGCCGACGCCTTCGCCGCTACCGGGATGACGGTCGCATCTCTGGAGAACATGAGCCCTCAGGTGGAGGCAGAATTCAACTTCAAAGATCCCATCATCGACGGTCGCCAAGTCCGCTACTATGGCGGCTTTGCCTTTCCCCTGGATGCCGAGGACCTGCGCGATGCCTTCAACGACGCCTTGGAGCAAGAGAAGCGCTACGGCGACTGGCAGCAGACCTTGGCGCGCTACGGCTTCCTGACCAAGGACATCATCTACTCCTACCGCTTCAGTGGCGATCAGCTCTGCGAAGGTTCCAGCTAGGACCTCGGCGCCCATAGCCGGGCTTAGAGGAGTCGGCAGCTCGGGAAGGAGTGCGTCCGGCCCCTCGATCTCTCACCAGCCCAGCGCCTGCTTGACGAAGGGAATGGTCAGCTTGCGCTGGGCGGAGAGTGAGGCGCGATCCAGGGCCTCCAGGGTCTCGAAGAGCGCATCCAGCCGGCGCGGCCCGCGATGCAGGATGTAGCGGGCCACCTCGTCGGACATCTGCATGCCGCGCCCCCGCGCTCGAAGCTGAAGGGCCGCCAGGCGCCCGGCGTCATCCAGCCCCTGCAGATGGAAGGTCATCCCCCAGGTGAGCCGCGAGGCCAGGTCGGGCAGTTTCACCGGCAACTGACGCGGCGGCGCCTCGGCGGCGATCACCAAGCGTTTGCCGGCATCCCGCAGGCGGTTGAACGCATGAAACAACGCTTCCTCCCACCGCTTGCGCCCCATCACGCGCTCGAGGTCATCGATCGCGACCAGGTCCAGGCGCTCGATCTCCTCGAGCATCAGCGGCGGAAAATGACCGAGTTCCGCCAGGGGCAGATACAGCGCGCGACAATCACGATCGGAGGCCCCGTGGCAAGCCGCCTGCAACAGATGGCTACGCCCGGTACCGGAGGCGCCCCAGAGATAAAGGAAGAGCTCACCGTTGTCGTCGAGTTGATGCGCCAGCCGGTCGACCAGAGCCGCGTTGGGCCCGGGGTGAAAGCTGGCGAAGGTAGCGTCGTCACGCAGCCCCACGCCCAGCGGCAACTGCGCGGGTGCTCGACTCATGGCGACTCCTCGTCGTGGGTGCGATGACGTTCGGCGTCGTACAGGCTGCTGTTTTTATAGTGCTCATGGAGATAACGCAACACCACCATCACGACCGCAGCCATGGGCAGTGCCAGCAGAACGCCGGTGAAGCCGAACAGTTGTCCCCCGGCCAGCACGGCGAAGATCACCGCCACCGGGTGCAGGCCGATCTTGTCGCCGAGCAACTTGGGTTGGAGCACCACACTCTCGACCAACTGGCCGAAACCGAAAACCGCCGCGACGCCGAGCAGGATCAGCCAATCGCCGAACTGGAAGAAGGCCACCACGCCTGCCACGGAAATGCCCACGATCACCCCCAGATAGGGCACGATGCTGGCAAGCCCCGCGAGCAGACCGATCAGCAGACCGAAGCGCACGCCGAGCAGGGTCAGCCCCACGGCATAGATCACCCCCAGGCAAAGCATGACAATCAGTTGGCCACGCAGGAAGGCCGACAGCACCTCGTCGCATTCGCCGGCGAGGCGAACGGTGGCGGGCTCCCAGCTACGCGGCAGCGAACCACGCACCTTGGCGACCAGGAGGTCCCAGTCCAGCAGCAGGTAGAACGTCACCACCGGAATCAGCGCCAGGTTACCGATCCAGGCGACCAGCGCCAGGCCAGAGCGTGAGGCCTGGGCCAGCAGGCTGGCCGCAAAGGTCCCGGTCTCCTTCCAGTTGTCGACGATCGCCTGGCGCATCTGATCGATATCGGTGGATAGATCCATGCCGGTCAGCGACTGGATACGTGGCACCACCGTCTGCTGCACCCAGTTGAGCACCGCCGGCAACGACTCGATCAGCTGACCAAGCTGTCGGCCCAGAATCGGCACGACCAGCAAAAGGGTGAGCACGATGATCAGCGCCAGCAGCAGGAAAACCAGCGAGACCGCCAGGCGACGCGAGAGGCCGCGAGCCTCGAGACGGTCGGCCAGGGGATCCCCCAGGTAGGCCAGAATCATGCTGACGAAAAAGGGCATCAGCACCGGCTCGATACTGACCATGAACCAGATCCCCAGCGCGGCCACCGCGGCCACTACCCACCACTGCCTGTGCATCGCTCCCTCCCTGTGTCGGCGGGCCGGCAGGCTGCCAGCCGCGCGCCGTGATGCTACAATCTCGTCCTCTAACCTGATCGTTGCGTCGCCCTGCGACAGGCCTCGCAACCGCCATTCTCATACAGGAAGCGTCATGACCGATTCCACCAACCGCCCGACCGGGACCTCGCTGAGTTACAAGGACGCCGGCGTCGACATCGATGCCGGCAATGCCTTGGTCGAACGCATCAAGGGCGTCGCCAAACGCACCACCCGCCCTGAGGTCATGGGCGGCCTGGGCGGTTTTGGCGCCCTGTGCGAGCTCCCCAAGGGCTACCAGGAGCCGGTGCTGGTCTCTGGCACCGACGGCGTAGGCACCAAGCTGCGCTTGGCCATGGACATCGGCCGCCATGACACCATCGGTATCGACCTGGTGGCCATGTGCGTCAACGACCTGGTCGTTGCCGGCGCGGAACCGCTGCTCTTCCTCGACTACTATGCCACGGGCAAGCTCGACGTGGATATCGCCGCCGACGTGGTAACCGGCATTGGCGAGGGCTGCGAGCAGGCGGGCTGCGCCCTGGTGGGTGGCGAGACCGCCGAGATGCCCGGCATGTACGAGGGCAGCGACTACGACCTCGCCGGCTTCTGCGTGGGCGTGGTGGAGAAGTCCAAGATCCTCGATGGCAGCAAGGTCGGTGAAGGCGACGTGCTGCTGGGCCTGGCCTCCTCCGGCCCCCACTCCAACGGCTACTCGCTGATCCGCAAGATCCTCGAGGTGTCGGGGGCCGCCCTGGACACCGCCGTCGATGGCAAGCCCCTGGGCGATGCCCTGCTCGCGCCCACCCGCATCTACGTCAAGCCGCTGCTGTCGCTGCTCAGGGAGACCGACATCCCGGTGCACGCCCTGTCGCACATCACCGGCGGCGGCCTCACCGAGAACATCCCCCGCGTGCTGCCCGAGACGCTGGGCGCGCGCATCGATGCCGCGAGCTGGACCCGCCCGGCGATCTTCGACTGGCTGAAGGAGCAGGGCAACGTCGACGAACACGAGATGCACCGAGTGCTCAACTGCGGCATCGGCATGGTGATCGTGGTCCCGGCGGAGAAGGCCGACCAGGCCCGCGCCCACCTGCAGGCCCTGGGCGAGACGGCCCATCGCATCGGGGTGATCACCGCTCGGGGCGAGGGTGACGAGCCGGTCCAGCTGGAGAATCTCAAGGCATGAGCGGGACCGACTATCAGAGCGATACCCTGAACGCCTTCACCCCTGAGCCCAGCGAGGCGCGACGAGTAGTGGTGCTGATCTCCGGCAGCGGCAGCAACCTCCAGGCGCTGATCGACGCCCAGAGCCACGACGCGCTGGGCGGAGAGATCGTCGCAGTGATCTCCAACCAGCCGGACGCCTACGGCCTGAAGCGCGCCCGGGACGCCGGCATCGACGCCGTGGCGCTGCCCCATCGCGAATACGACAGCCGCGATGCCTACGACGGCGCCCTGATCAAGGTCATCGAGCGCCACGAGCCCGACCTGATCGTGCTGGCCGGCTTCATGCGTATTCTCACGCCGCGCTTCGTCAATCGCTTCCTGGGCCGGATGCTCAACATCCACCCCTCGCTGCTGCCCGCCTACCAGGGCTTGCATACCCATAGCCGCGCGCTGGCCGACGGCGTAGCTACGCACGGCTGCAGCGTGCACTTCGTCACCGAGGAGCTGGATGGCGGGCCGGTCGCCCTGCAGGCCGAGGTAGCGGTCGCCGAGGACGACACGGAAGAGAGCCTGCAGACCAAGGTGCAAACACGCGAGCATCTGATCTACCCAATCGCCGTGCGTTGGTTCCTGGAGGGGCGGCTGCAGCTCAAGGGCGACAGCGCCAGCATGGACGGCGTTGCCCTGCCGCCGAGCGGTATGCGGCTCTCACATGCCGATGCCGCCGAGGAACTGGACGAGGACGGCGAGGAGTAAGCTGCCAAGCTGCCAAGCTGCCAAGCTGCCAAGCTGCCAAGCTGCCAAGCTGCTAGCAGTGTCTGATGATCTCGTGCAAAAGCAAACCCCGAAGGTCTCGGCCTTCGGGGTTTACTTGTAGCTCGGCGCTTTCAGTTCGGCGCTATCACGTCCGCGGCAGGGTCACACCCCGCTGCCCCATGTACTTGCCGCCGCGGTCCTTGTAGGAGGTCTCGCAGACCTCGTCGGACTCCAGGAACAGCATCTGCGCCACGCCTTCATTGGCATAGATGCGCGCCGGCAGGTTGGTGGTGTTGGAGAACTCCAGGGTCACGTGTCCTTCCCACTCGGGTTCCAGCGGGGTGACGTTGACGATGATGCCGCAACGGGCATAGGTCGACTTGCCCAGGCAGATGGTCAGCACGCTGCGCGGGATGCGGAAGTACTCCACGGTGCGGGCCAGGGCGAAGGAGTTGGGGGGGATCACGCAGACATCGCCCTTGATGTCGACGAAACTCTTCTCGTCGAACCCCTTGGGATCCACCACCGCGGAGTGGATATTGGTGAACACCTTGAACTCGTCGGCGCAGCGCACGTCGTAGCCGTAACTGGACGTCCCGTAGGAGATCACCCGCCGCTCATTCTGGTAGCGAACCTGGTCGGGCTCGAAGGGCTCGATCATGCCTTCCCGCTCGGCCATGCGGCGTATCCATTTATCGGATTTGATGCTCATCGAAACGTCCTGAACGGTGTCTGGGAAATGAAAAAACCGGGGCCACATCATAGCGGCCCCGGCGGGGAAGGTCACGGCAGGCGTCCTCTCACTCGCTGAACGAGATCTCCGGACCCTCGGCGCCCTGCCCGCGGATCTGGTCCGCGACCTGGCGCGCCATATCACGGAACGTGGCAGTCACGTCACTCTCGGGTTCGGCCACCACGGTGGGCCGCCCGCCATCTACCTGCTCGCGGATCGACAGGGTCAGCGGCAGGCGGCCGAGCACTTGGGTCTCGTACTCGTGGGCAATGCGCTCGCCTCCACCCTCGCCGAAGATCGGCTCGCTGTGACCGCAGTGGGAGCAGATGTGCAGGCTCATGTTCTCCACCACCCCCAGCACCGGTACGTTGACCTTGCGGAACATCTCGATGCCCTTGCGCGCATCCAGCAGCGCAATGTCCTGGGGCGTGGTGACGATCACTGCGCCATCCACCGGCACCTTCTGGGCAAGCGTCAACTGGATGTCCCCGGTCCCCGGCGGCATGTCGATGAACAGATAGTCCAGGTCGTCCCAGACGGTCTGGGTGAGCATCTGCTGAAAGGCCCCGGCGACCATCGGGCCGCGCCAGACCATGGGCTCGCGGATGTCGACCAGGAAGGCCATCGACATCGCCTGGATGCCATGGGCCTCGAGCGGCTTGAAGCGGTTCTCGCCGGCGGACTGGGGACGCACGCCCTCGCCCACTCCGAGCATCTGTGCCTGGCTGGGACCATAGATGTCGGCATCCAGGATGCCCACCCGATAGCCTTCGGCAGCCATAGCCAGTGCCAGGTTGACGGTGACGGTGGACTTGCCCACCCCGCCCTTGCCGGACGCCACAGCGACAATATGCTTGACCCCTTCGATCACGGACTCGCTCCTTTATGCAGTTGGGGTTGCCACGCAAGCGGCATTGAGACTCAGTATACCCGGCGGGCCGCCCCGCCGTGCAATGCCTGGCAAAGCACGACGGCGAGCCATTGGCTCGCCGTCGTGTAAGTTACAACCGAAGCGTGTAGGGCTCAGTTATTCTCATCGCCTTCCAGGACTTCGGCCTGTTGCTCAGCAGCACCGCCCATGTCGCCCTGCTCAGCCTGGGTATCCTGCTCGGCGGCGTCATCACCGCTGCCCTGCTGAGCCTGGGCATCTTGCGCGGCGGCTTCACCATCGCCGCCTTGCTGAGCCTGAGTGTCCTGCTCGGCGGCTTCACCACTGCCGTCAGCCTGCTGGTCAGCAGCACTCTCTTCGGCAGCCGCGTCGTCAGCCTGCACGCTCTGCTCCAGGCGAGACAGCTCGTTGCGCCAGGTCTCGAGCTGACCTTCCAGCCGCTCGAGCTGGGACTGGCGAGATTCCACCTGAGACTCGATCTCGGCTACCTCTTCGCGACCGAGCTTGATGGCGAGTTCGAGATCCTTGAACATTTCGCGAGCCTGGACGACCTCGGACCGGGCCTCCTCCAGTTCACCGCGAGTCGACTCCAGCGCCTCATTCGCCTCGTTGCGGCTGGCCTCGAGCTCGCTGATCTCCTGCTGGAGCGCATCGCGCTGCTCCTGCATGGTCGCGATCTCGTCGTTGATGCCGGCCAGAGTCTCTTCGGCTGATGCAATTTCTTCCTGCAGGCCCTGGAGTTCGGCCCGCGCCTCGTCGCGCTCGGCCATCGCGTCACTGCGCTTTTGCTCGGCCTGCTGGCGGGCTTCTTCGGCCTGCTGGCGTTCCTCTTCAGCGGCCTGACGAGCCTCATCGGCCTCCTGACGCGACGCTTGAGCCTCATCGCGGGCCTGGGCAGCCTGCTGCTGCTGCTCCTGGAGGTTGGCGAGCGCCTCTTCGGCCTCGGCAATGCCGGCCTGACGGGTATTCAGCTCACCCTGGGCGGCCTCTACCGCGGCTTGGACCTCCTCCAGTTCCGCGCGGGCTTCGGACTCCTGCTGCTGAGTCGTCGCGAGTTCAGACTCGGCGGTCTGAAGCTGCTGATCGAGCTCGCTGCGCTGCTCTGCCAGTTCATCGATATTCCCGGCGGCACTCCGCAACTCCTCAGCGCGACCTGTCAAGGCTTCATTCTCGGCCTCAAGGTTCTCGAGTTGTGCCTGCAGCGATTCGCGGGCCTCGTTGCTGGAACTGACGCTGGACTGGGCAATTAACGCCCAGATGATCGCAACCACCGCCACGGCAGCCAGGCCCTTGACGCGGTTGTCCTTGAATAGCTCACTCATCGACGAATCGGCCATCGGCGGATCCCCCTCGTGGTTGAATGTCGCCGGCCATCATCGGCCGGCCGTCATGGTCACGACTTCCAGCATACACGCCCAGTGAGACGTCGCCACCCGCAGCGTTGACGCGACAGTCAACGACTGTCCTCGACCTTGCCACGTAACGCCTTGTGGCGGCCGCGCTGCTTCTTGCTGTCCAGGCGACGCTGCTTGGCGCCCTTGCTGGGACGGGTCGCGACCCGCTTCTTGGGCGCATACATCACACTCTTGATCAGCGCTTTGAGCCGCGCCATGGCTTCGGCACGATTACGCTCCTGAGTGCGATGGCTCTGCGCCTTGATGATCACCACCCCGTCTCGGCTGATGCGTTGATCACCCAGCGCCAGCAGCTTCTCCTTGAAGCCCTCGGGCAGGCTGGAAGCGCGAATATCGAAGCGCAGGTGGATGGCCGTGGCAACCTTGTTGACGTTCTGTCCGCCGGCGCCCTGAGCGCGCACGGCCTGCATCTCGATCTCGTGGTCGGGAATTTTCACCTGGCGAGAAAGTTCCAGCATGCGTTGACCTTTCGATAAGAAGAGTGAGTGATACATCGAGAGTGGTGAAGGTATCACCTCAGTATGCCAGCCAGATCCGGTGCTTGGCGCCCTTGCCGGCGCGATGGGCCCGCACCGTGACTTCCTCGACCAGCAGCCCGACACGACGCAGCCGTTCGGTGAACGCCGGGTCAGGACCGGCCGACCAGACCGCCAGCACCCCATCGGGCCGCAGTGCCTGCTGGGCGGCGGCAAGCCCGCGGGGGGAGTAGAGCCAGTCGTTCTCGCGCTGCGTCAGCCCTTCCGGTCCATTGTCGACATCGAGCATGATGGCGTCGAAGCCGCCCGGCTCTCGGCGCAGCAACTCGCCGACGTCTCCCAGGCTGACGCGGCTGCGCGGATCCTCCAGAGGGCGCCCGGCCGCATCACCCAGCGGGCCATGGTTCCATTCCACCACCCCCGGGACCAGCTCGGCGACGACCACCTCGGCATCCTCGCCCAGTGTCTTCAGCGCCGCCGCCAGGGTAAACCCCATCCCCAGCCCGCCGACCAGCACACGGGCTCCAGAGCGGTCGGCGACACGCTCACAGGCCAGTTCCGCCAGGGCATCTTCGGAGCCGTGCAGGCGAGTGTTCATCAGCTCACCCGTCTTGCCGGCAATACGGATCGAGAATTCGTCGTTACGCTGCAACAGCCTCAGCTCACCACCCGACCCGGGAATGCTCGCCGTGCCGATCTCTTCGAATTTTGCCATGGTGTCTCGTCGTGGAGGGGGGAATTCGGGGAGCGCATTATGCGTCGGGCGATAGCGACATGCCATCCGATGGCTGCCATGGATGCCATGACGCGCCGCGCAAAAAGCTGCCCGAATTACTCCTGCTTGTGCGCCAGCGCCATCAGGTAGAGGGCGAGGGCCAGGGCCAGCACCGATAGCGCCAGATAGATGGCATCGAGCGGAGTCTCGAAGCTGATACCCACCACGGCTCGGAAGAATTCGATGATCACGGCCAGGATAACCACTCGCGCGATCTTGTCCTTGAGCTGGTCGAGGGAGCTGACGTTGAAGGGGTGCTGGGGGTCGCGCCCCTCGGCGGGCTCGATGCGCGAAACGAAAAGCTTGTAGACCCCGAGACCGAAGATCATCAGCACCAGGGCGATCAGGTAGATATCCACGGCGACGATGATATCGGTGACCACGCTCTTGTGGATGTCGGCTCCCCCGCCCAGGTAATGGCGCCAGGTATCGGCCAGTACCGCGAGAATATCCAGGCTGGCAATGATAAACAGCACCAGGGCCCCCAGCAGCGCCGGCACCACGGCCATAAGCACCATCAGGCGTGAGTGCCAGAGAAAGGCCTCGAAGCGCCGCTCAAGCTGGCCACGTCGGGTCTTGCGTGCGGGCCGGGAATCCGGATCCATGACTCTCTCCTTGTGAATTCAATCATTTCGAACGAAAACGTCATCGGGCACGGTTTGACCCGACGACGCTGGATGCGCCTATGATGACGCAAGTCCTTTGGCATGGCAGCTCCGATGGCTTCACCGACCGTTCGCACACGACGTCTGATCTTCACCCTGCTGCCACGCATCCTGCGTTTCCTGTGGCGCGTGCTGTGTGCCTTCCTGCGCAACCGCGGCATTCTGCTGGCCGGGGGCGTAGGCTACAATATTCTGCTCTCGATCGTGCCACTGTTCGCCCTGATGGTGGTGCTGCTGGCCGGCGTGGTCGACGAGGCACGGCTGCTCGAGGTGCTTTCGATTCAGGCCCGCCACCTGGCGCCCGCCCACGCCGAGATCCTGCTCGATGCGGTCCGGACCCTGCTCGATTCCCGCGACGTGATCGGCATCCTGGGCTTTCCTGTGCTCCTGCTTTTCAGCTCCTTCGCCTTTCGCATGCTCGAGGATGCCCTGGCGATCATCTTCCATGCCCCGGACGCTCAACACCCGGGGCGCAGTGTCTGGGTGTCGGTGCTGCTGCCCTATGCCTTCATGCTGGTGCTGGGCGCCGGCCTGCTGGCCCTGACCCTGCTGGTGACCCTGGCCAGTTCGCTCAACGCCCTGTGGCTGGCGCTATTCGAACGCGAATTGCCGCTCGCCGGCCTCTCGGGGCCGATGCTCAACCTGACCAGTTTCCTCGGCGTTTTCCTGCTGTTCAGCGCCATCTACAAGTTCCTGCCGGTCGTGCAGGTCGCCCTGCGCCGGGCGGTGGTAGGCGGACTGGTCGCCGCCCTGCTGTGGGAAGGAGTGCGGCTGATGCTGGTCTACTACTTCGCCAATATCTCCTTCGTCAACGCCGTCTACGGCTCCCTGGCCACCCTGATCGTGGTGCTGCTGAGCCTGGAGGTGGGCGCCATCATCCTGCTGCTCGGGGCTCAGGTGATCGCCGAGCTCGAGCGTAATGCCCGCCTCGGCCTGCCCTGGCACATCGACCCGCGCCATCAGGTCGTGACGCATGTCGAATAGGCCCTTCATGTTCGTCGAGCGGCCAACCATCGGTCTTCAGAAGGTGGAAAGCCCCGTCGCTTCCATGAACCGATAGCGCACTCGCTGCCAGGCCGTGGCGTCATCGAAGGCTTCGAAGGGCTGACTGGTGATGCGCTGCGGCGACGAGTGCCAGCGTCGCTCGAAGAAGGCCATGCCATCACGCAGGGCCGACGTCTCCACGGGGCCCACCAGGCGCACGCTGGTCTCCAGATTGAGGTCATCCAGATTGCGTCGTGTGAAGTTAGCCGAACCGAGGAGCATCTCGGCCTCGCCGTCGGGTTCGGCCGGGCGGCGCAGCAGCAGTTTACTGTGGCACTGCTCGCCACGGCTGACGCACCAGCGCACGTCAATGCCGGCGTCATGAAGTTCGCGGGCCACGGGACGGTTGGGGATCCCGCCCTTATCCAGCCCGAAGGCATCGCGGTTGGGGTCAAGCAGCACGCGCAGCGACACCCCGCGGCCCTTGGCAGCCACCAGGGCGTCGATCACCTCGCGATGCGCCAGATAGAAGACGGCGATATCCAGCCGATCGCTCTCGCCGCTGGTCTCGATGGCCGCCAGCAAGGCATCGCGGATGGCGCCCTCGGTCAGCACCTGCAGCCTGGCTTTCTCGGGTAGCTCGCTCCGGTTATCGACCGGCATCGGCCCCGCCAGGCTCACCCCCGACCAGTTCGCCACAGGACGTTCGGAGGCGAGCAGATCGAGTACCGCCGCGCCTTCGAAGCGCAACGCCACGTTGCCGTGCAGGCTGCTGGCATCGTGGGGGTTGGCGGAGGTGACCAATCCCGCCCAGCTATCGCCGTGGTCCACCACCAGGGTCTTGCGGTGGTTGGCATTGAAGTTGAGCAGCGCCAGGTAACTTCGCAAGGACACCCGCCCCGGCCCCAGGACATTGGGCAGCCAGCCCCCTTGGCTGCCGTTGCCGAGCCAGCGTGGGCCCAGGTGCCACCCCCCGGACCAGAGCGGGTTGGAGGCCCTCAGCCGATTCAGGTCGGTGATCACTACCCGGACACCGGCTTCGCGCAGGGCCTGGAGATGATCAAGCTCGAGACCCCCGTAGAAGGTGTTGAGCGGGTCGGTGATCACCACCGCCACCAGATCAGGGTAACGGCGCTTCTGCTCGATCAGCGCATCGGTCACCTCCGCCGACAGCGGCCTGAATGCCTGGCCGTCGGCGGCCCCAGCGAAGTCGTTGAAGAGGAACATGTCCAGCACCACCAGGCGCCGAGCCTGGCCGATCATCGCCAGCACCTCGTCGAAGATCTGCCGCCGGGTGTGACGCTCGCCTGACGGGCCATACCAGGTCTCATCGGCAAGAAAACGCACCTCGGCAGCGAGGCGTTCCGGAAAGGCATGAGACACGCCCTCGGGTAACGGCTTGTAGCGCTGCCAGGCGCCCATGCCGGCCCAGGCCACCAGCAACGCCATCACGATCCATGGCCACATTCGTCGCCTCCCCTGCCCTGCTGTCTGTCTGCCGTCCATGACGCCCTCGTACTTCATGCCACCTCAGGGGTGACGTCGACGGCCAGCATAGCGACAAGCCTTCCAAAAAGCAGTGCACCCGGCCGAAGCCGGGTGCAGAGGAGCGCGTGCCGGGAAGGCTCAGTCCTGACGGCGCAGTCGGCGGCGTCGCAGGATCAGCCGTGCCAGCCCCGCCAGAGAGGCCACGCCGAGGGCGACGATCCCCAGCACGACCAGCATCGAGGGGCTGCCGGTATGGGCATGCACCGGCGGGGCACCATGTCCCGAGTGCGCCAGGGCTGCCGTGGTCGGCAGCATGGCGGCTGCCGAGAGTCCGGCACCGGTGAGGGAAGAGAAGCGAAGGTTCATGGAGGGGTCTCCCGGATCAGGTGAAGGGATGAGGTCAGGCGGTGGCAGACGCTGTCAGTTGCTCGGGCGGCCGGCGCTCCGGCAGCATGCCCCGATCGAGGATAAAGCGGATGATCTCCTCCAACCCGACGCCGTCATAGAGGTTGGTGAAGACGAAGGGACGCTGGCCGCGCATCTTGCGGGAATCGCGGTCCATCACCTCCAGCGAGGCGTGGACCTGCTCGGCGATATCGATCTTGTTGATGATCAGCAGATCCGACTTGGTAATGCCTGGGCCGCCCTTGCGCGGGATCTTGTCGCCGGCGGAGACATCGATCACGTAGAGGGTCAGGTCGGAAAGCTCTGGGCTGAAGGTAGCCGAGAGGTTGTCCCCGCCGGATTCCACCAGCACCAGCTCCAGGTCCGGATGGCGCTCCTGCAGCTCGTCGATGGCCGCCAGGTTCATGGAGGCGTCCTCGCGGATGGCGGTGTGAGGACAGCCGCCGGTCTCCACGCCGAGAATGCGATCTGCGGGGAGCGCCTCGTGCTTGAGCAGGAAGTCGGCGTCCTCTCGGGTATAGATGTCGTTAGTGACCACGGCGATATCATAGTGATCGCGCAGTGCCCGGCAGAGCTGCTTGAGCAGGGCCGTCTTGCCGGAGCCCACCGGGCCGCCGACGCCGATACGCAGGCAATGTGTCATGTCGTTTCTCCTCATGCACTCTTTCGTCGTTATCCTGTCGGCGCGGCCGACTCACTGGACTCACCACGCCACACGTCCGAAACCCTGGCGCTCCGGCCGGACTCCCGCGGTCGGAAAGACGGCACATCCCTGTGTCGGCTTTCCCCGGACGGGTCGTCTCGATCTTCTTCCCTGAAGATCGACCACGTCGCTTCGGCCGGAGTGCCAGCGGCCGCGCGAGGTGGATTCGCCAGTGATCGCCCGGCCTTTTCAGGTGCTAGCTTCTGAACAACCGCGAATATTGTGTCTCGTGCAGCGCGCTGGCTAGCGCCAGGCCGGGAAGCGCCGGGCCCAGTGCGTCATCCTCGAGCATCAGCGCCTCGTCCACGGCGGACACCAGCGCCGGTCGCAGCCGTTCCACCAGACGCTGCGCGGCGGTATGGCCGAGCGGCAACGCCTTGCAGGCAACGGCCAGCTGGTTTTCCAGCCAGGCCCAGGCGAAACCAAGCAATGTCTGGCGAGTGGAAACGCCTCGGGCGTATGCCGTCCAGGCGAAGACGGTCACATAGCCGGCGTTCGCCGGCAGCGCCGAGGCGACGGGCAAGAGGCCGAGACTCCCCAACAGTCGCGACAGCGAGGCGCCCAGCCGGCTGTCCTCCGCGGCCAGCTCCGCGGTCTCGCGGTTGGCGGCGAGCCAGGTATCCCACTCGTCCAGCGCGGCGACATCGCTCTTGCCCCAGGCGACGTGAAGGCGCGCCAGCGCCGGCAGTTCGCAGCGGGTCAGGCCATCCTCCAGCACCCCCTCGAGCCACTCGCCCAGGGTGGCCTCATCGGTCACCCAGCCCAGCTCGAAGGCACTCTCCAGCCCTTGGGAAAACGCAAAGGCGCCGATGGGCAGGGCCGGGCTGACCAGCTGCAAGAGCCCCAGAAGCGCCAGATCGTCGCCCAGCTCCACGCTTGCCGGTTCAGTGGGCATGGGAATGTCCATGATGCTGATGGGCGTGGGCATGATGGTGCTCATGAGAATGGCCTTGGCCCGGCTGGGTATAGGCACCGGGCTCGGGATCGAAAGGCGCGTCATGGTGCTCGAGGTTGGCCCCCAGGCGTTCGGCCAGCTCCTCGAGCACATGATCCGGCGGGAAACGCACATACCCGCCTTGCGCATCATCGCCTAGCGCCAGCTGCACATGCCGATTGCCCAGGTGGTAGGCCAGTCGTGCCAGTGGCAGCCCGGCGGCAATGCGGGCGGTGACCACCGGCTCGACGGCAGCACGAATGCGCACCACCTCGCCGCTTTCCGCGCGCAATCCCTCTCCATCCCGCAGCACCGGTCCACGGTCCAGGAACAGTCCGAGTTCGCGCCCACTATCGCTCGTCGCCTTGAGGCGGCCCAGCACACGCCGCTCGTAGGGCAGCGTCAGGCTATCGGTGGTCTGGTCCGCCGCGATGGGGCCCAGGCGTTCTGTCAGTTTCAGCATCATTCTCTTGGCTCCTCGGACATTCCGGCTGGGGGCCGTCTGATTTTTTCTTCCAGCTTCCCGCTTTCGGCTTACAGCTTGCGCCGGAGGCGCGCTAGAACAGGTGGTAGCGCTGCGCCAACGGCAGCTCGGTGGCCGGCTCGCAGGTCAGCAGCTCACCGTCGGCATGTACTTCATAGGTCTGGGGGTCCACGGAGAGCTCGGGACAGGCCGCGTTGAGCTTCATGTCGCCCTTCCTGACCTGCCTGACATCGCGGCAGGCGCTGAGCGAGCTGCGCAGCCCAAGCCGTTCCCCGATCCCCGCGTCGAGCGCCGCCCGGCTGACGAAGGTCAGTCGTGTCTGACTCGCTGCACGGCCGAAGGCGCCGAACATGGGGCGGTAGTGGACCGGCTGGGGTGTCGGGATCGAAGCGTTGGGGTCGCCCATGGGCGCAGCGGCGATCATGCCTCCCTTGAGGATCAGCGCCGGCTTGGTGCCAAAGAAGGCCGGCTTCCAGAGCACCAGGTCGGCCAGCTTGCCCACCTCGATGGACCCGACCTCATGGCTGATGCCGTGGGTGATGGCGGGGTTGATGGTGTACTTGGCGATATAGCGCCTGGCCCGGACATTGTCGGCCCCCAGGGCCTCGTCCTCGGATAGCAGACCACGCTGCACCTTCATCTTGTGGGCGGTCTGCCAGGTGCGGCACACCACCTCGCCGACGCGGCCCATGGCCTGGGAGTCCGAGGCGATCATCGAAATCACCCCTAAATCGTGGAGGATATCCTCGGCGGCGATGGTCTCGCGGCGGATGCGCGAATCGGCGAAGGCGACGTCCTCGGGAATCCTCGGATCCAGGTGATGACAGACCATTAACATGTCGAGGTGTTCATCGATGGTGTTAACGGTATAAGGCCGCGTCGGGTTGGTCGACGAGGGCAGCACGTAATCCTTGGCGCACGCCGTGATGATGTCCGGCGCATGCCCTCCTCCGGCGCCCTCGGTGTGGTAGGTATGGATGCAGCGCTCCTTGAAGGCCGCCAGGGTATCCTCGACGAAGCCCGACTCGTTGAGGGTATCGGTGTGGATCGCCACCTGGACGTCGTAGGCGTTGGCAACGGTAAGGCAGTTGTCGATGGAGGCCGGCGTGGTCCCCCAGTCCTCATGGAGCTTGAGGCCCATGGCCCCGGCCTCGAGCTGGGCCTCCAGCGCCTCGGGCAGGCTGGCATTACCCTTGCCGAGAAAGCCGATGTTCATCGGCAGGTCGTCGACGGCCTGAAGCATCTTGCCCAGGTGCCACGCGCCGGGCGTGCAGGTGGTGGCATTCGACCCCGTGGCCGGACCGGTCCCGCCGCCCAGCATGGTGGTAATGCCGCTCATTAGCGCCTCCTCCACCTGCTGGGGGCAGATGAAGTGGATATGCGCATCGATGCCTCCCGCGGTGAGAATCTTGCCCTCCCCGGCAATGATTTCGGTGCCGGGTCCGATCACGATCTCCACATCGGGCTGGGTATCGGGGTTGCCGGCCTTGCCGATGGCGGCGATGCGGCCCCCCTTGAGCCCTACGTCGGCCTTGACGATTCCCCACCAGTCGAGGATCAGGGCATTGGTGATCACGGTATCCATGACCGCCGCGTCGTGGCGCTGGCTCTGTCCCATGCCATCGCGAATCACCTTGCCACCGCCGAATTTCACCTCATCGCCATAGTGGGTGGCGTCGCGCTCCACCTCGATCCACAGCTCGGTGTCGCCGAGGCGCACCCGGTCGCCCACGGTGGGGCCATACATGTCGGCATAGGCCTGACGGCTGATCTTCATGAGGGCTCTCCCTGATCCAAGTCACCGGGTTGCGGGGGTCGCACGTCTTGCGTGGCCTCGGGCGCATTAGAAGGCGGCGCGGTAGACAGCGAGCCCATGACGGCACCACGAAAGCCGTAGATGTGGCGGCGGCCCACATAGGGAATCAGCGTGACCTCGCGACTCTGGCCAGGCTCGAAACGGATCGCGGTGCCGGCGGCCACATCGAGCCGATAGCCCAGCGCCCGCTCGCGCTCGAAGGTCAGGGCGGGATTGGCTTCGGCGAAATGGTAGTGGGAGCCGACTTGGATCGGCCTGTCGCCGGTATTGGCGACCGTGACGGTAATCCGCTCGCGACCCGCGCACAGTTCGATCTCACCGTCCTGTAATTGGTATTCGCCGGGAATCATGGCGCACTCCTCACACTATGGGCTCGTGGACGGTGACCAGCTTGGTGCCATCGGGAAAGGTCGCCTCGACCTGCACCTCGTCGACCATCTCGGCCACGCCCGCCATGACGTCATCACGGGTCAGGATCTCGCGGCCAAAGCTCATTAGGTCGGCGACGCTGCGCCCGTCTCGGGCGCCTTCCAGTATCTCGAAGCTGATCAGTGCCACCGCCTCGGGATAGTTGAGCTTGAGGCCCCGCGCGCGACGTCGCTCAGCCAGTTGGGCTGCCGAGAAGAGCAGCAGCTTGTCCTTGTCTCTGGGGGTCAGTTCCATGGCGTCCTCACGTCTTTGAATATTTGCGCCGCAGTCAGTACGCGGCTTGTAGGAGCCGTCGGTTCGACGCTTCGACCCACACGGCGATTTCCTGACTAAGCCATCGCTTGTAGGAGCCGTGCTTGCACGGCGATTGCAACTCCCCGCCATCGCTCTGCAAGCAGGGTTCCTGCACGGCCTCCTAAGTCAGCCATATCCGCGGCGTATGCGCCGGCAAGCCAATCAACCGTGGCCGCAGGATTTCCCAGGCACGGCGACACAGGTCCCAGGCCTCGTTGCGCTCCTGGCCCAGGTAGCGCAGCAGCAGCACCCCCTGGCGTGTGGTAACTGCCCAGCAGATCGAGACACCAAGCGTCTCGCGAAGGGCCTCGACGGCCTCGTGTTCGTCCGCTAGCCCCACCGCCCACAAGGTGGCCTGCACGGTGGCCCCACCCTGTCCCCAGCGCCCCAGGAAACGCGGATGGGCAGGATCCAAGGGCTGGCGCTCCAGCCATAGTGGCCGACCATCACGGGTCAGCCGGAAGCGCTGCTCGATGCGCCCGCTGGCAAAGGGCAAGGCACTTGCCGGGCGACCCAGCGCCATCACTTCCCAGCCCAGGCAGCGGGCATCGCCCTCGAGCGCGATCTCGGTGACCTGCTCGCCGCAGGAGCCGTCGAAGGCCAAGGTCTCCTGGGGCAGCCACTCCAGCACCCCCTCGGCGGCCACATGAAGGCGGGTGTGCTGGTGCCAGGCCACCCCGTGACTGTCGGCCTTGTAGAGCCTGTTGGCCGCGGGCGTGGTCAACAGCGCATGGGCCTTGGCACCGACCCTGGCACCGATCGACAAGGCATCGCCGCTGACCAGGCCGCCGGGGGGATGCAGCAGGTAGACATGGCAGGCACCGGGACGGCCTTCCGCGGGGCGCTCTTCAGGATGAAAAGGACGCTGAACGCGCAGCGGGCCCCGGTGTCGAGACCGCGTCATGCGCGTCACCCCCTCACGAATTTCGAAGCCGAGCTCGAGAGAGGCCGCCCAATGACGCCCGTCATCAAAGCGATGGCCGGAATCGTTCGGCAAGGGGGCATCAAGGGAGGTCTCGAAGGCGGTCATGGGCAGCTCATAGCCAGGGTTCTCTGCCCAACTAACAGCAAGGGATGTACCAGAATGGGGAAGCTTGAGGTTTTTCTATTAAAGTCAGCGACTTGAGAGAGAGGGCAAGCGCTTGAAGAAGAACCACCCTGTCTCATTGGGGTGCAACCGCCACCCCTCGACGCTCCCTCCAGGTGCAGTCGCTCGGGCGATCGCTCCAAAAATGCGCAGGTGCCCTTGCTCCTTGCTCCTTGCTCCTTGCTCCTTGCTCCTTGCGCCTCGGCGCCTCGGCGCCTCGGCGCTCGGCGCTCGGCGCTGCGCAGCCTAGACCGTCAGGTGCTCCTTGATCAACGCATCGGAGAGCTCATCGATACTGCCCCTTGCCATGGGGCGTCCCCGGTCCATGATCATGAAACGGTCGGCATACTGGCGGGCGAAGGGCAGCTTCTGCTCCACCAGCAGCACGCTGAGCCCGTCCTCCTGAATCAGCCGGCGAATGACGGCGCCGATCTGGGCCACGATATTGGGCTGGATCCCCTCTCCCGGCTCGTCGAGAATCAGCAACCGTGGTTCAAGCACCAGCGCCCGACCGATCGCCAGCTGCTGCTGCTGCCCACCGGAGAGGTCCCCGCCACGGCGATGTTTCATCTCGTCGAGGACAGGAAAGAGCTCATAGACGCGCGATGGGATTCGCTTGAGCCCATCCGCCCGTGCCGCCAGGCCGGTGCGCAGGTTCTCCTCCACGGTGAGCAGGGGAAAGATCTGGCGACCCTGGGGCACGTAGCCGATGCCCAGTCGCGAGCGCTCCTCCACTCGACGCCTGGTCAGCTCGATATCATCGGCATAGCGGATGCTGCCCGAGGCGAGCGATACCTCGCCCATGATCGACTTCATCAGGGTGGTCTTGCCGACGCCATTGCGACCCATCACACAGGTGCATTCGGCGGTCGGCACGCTCAGGTCGAGATCCCACAGCGTGTGGCTCTCGCCGTAGAACTGGTTGAGCCCGTCGATCGTCAGCATCAGGCGGCCTCCTCGTCGGGGTCGGCACCCAGGTAGACCTCGACGACCTTCGGGTCATTAGAGACCTGATCCATGCTGCCCTCGGCCAGCACGCTGCCCTGATGCAGCACCGTCACCGTGCGGGCGATGGAGCGCACGAAGCCCATATCGTGCTCCACGACCACCACGGACTGCTTGCCCTTGCCGGCCAGCCCCGTCAGCAGCTCCGCGGTGCGCTCCATCTCCTGCTCGGTCATCCCTGCCACCGGCTCATCCACCAGCAGCAGCCGCGGACGCTGCATCAGCAACATGCCGATCTCCAACCACTGCTTCTGTCCATGGGAGAGGATACCCGCCGGACGCTGGCGTAGCTCGGTCAGGCCGATGGTGACGAGCACCTCCTCGATGCGATCGCGAGTCTCGCCGGTCATGCGGGCGGTGAGCGTGGGCAGGATGCGCTTGTCGGCCGCCATGGCCAGCTCCAGGTTCTCGAACACCGTCAGCGCCTCGAAGACGGTGGGCTTCTGAAACTTGCGCCCGATACCGAGGCTGGCGATGTCGGGTTCGTTCATGGCCAGCAGGTTGTGACGACTGCCGAACCACACCGAGCCGCGATCGGGGCGCGTCTTGCCGGTGATGATGTCCATCATGGTGGTCTTGCCCGCCCCATTGGGGCCAATGATGCAACGCAGTTCGCCGTCGTCGATGGTCAGGTTCAGGTCATTGATGGCCTTGAAGCCGTCGAAGCTGACGGTGACATCCTCCAGATAGAGGATCGGACCATGGCGAACATCCACCGGCGAGCTGGCGGGGATCAGGAAGTCGAAGACGCGTTCGCGATCGGTCAGGGATTGCAGGAAACTCATGCGGAGACCTCCCGGGGAGACGTGGATGGATCATCGGGCTTGCGCGCAGAACGCTGGGGGTTCACGCGATAGGCGAGCAAGCCGGCGATGCCCTTGGGCAGCAGCACCGTGACCAGCACGAACAGGCCACCGAGAGCGAACAGCCAGGCGTCGGGCATTACCCCGGTGAAGACTGTCTTGGCGTAGTTGACGAGAATCGCCCCGATGACCGCCCCATAGAGCGTGGCCCGCCCACCCAGCGCCACCCAGAGCACGATCTCGATCGAGAAGATCGGCGAGAACTCGCTGGGGTTGATGATGCCGACCTGGGGCACATAGAGCGCACCGGCCACCCCGGCCAACATCGCCGAGACCACGAAGATGAAAAGCTGGAAGCGCTCGACGCGGTAGCCGAGGAAGCGCGTTCGTGCCTCGGCGTCGCGGGTGGCCACGCTGACGCGGCCCAGCTTGCTGGCGACGATGGCCCGGCACAGCACATAGCCCAGCGCCAGAGCGATCCCGGTGGCAAGGAACAGCCCGAGCCGGGTGGCGTCGCTTCTCAGGTCGAAGCCCAGCAGCTCCTTGAAGTCGGTCAGGCCGTTGTTGCCACCGAAGCCCATCTCGTTGCGGAAAAAGGCCAGCATCAGGGCAAAGGTCAACGCCTGGGTGATGATCGACAGGTACACCCCGGTGACCCGTGAACGGAACGCTAGAAAGCCGAACACCAGGGCCAGCAGGCCCGGCGCCAGCAGCACCATGAGGAAGGCGAACCAGGCCATGTCGAAGCCCAGCCAGTACCAGGGCAGGCTGTCCCAGTCGAGGAAGACCATGAAGTCCGGCAGTACCGGGTCGCCGTAGGTGCCCCGGTCGCCGATCTGGCGCATCAGGTACATCCCCATGGCATAGCCACCCAGGGCGAAGAAGGCCCCGTGGCCCAGGCTCAGGATGCCCAGATAGCCCCACACCAGGTCCACGGCCACCGCCAGCAGGGCATAGCTCAGGTACTTGCCGAGCAGCGTCACGGTATAGGTCGAGACATGCAGCGGATGCCCCGCCGGCAAGGCCAGGTTGAGCAGCGTCACCGTTGCCAGAGACGCCAGCAGAATACCCAGGAAGAGCTGCGTCGCACGTTCACGAAAGGGTCTTGCCAGCCACGATGTGGACGAATGCATGAATCAGCCCTCCGCCGCCCGGCCCTTCTGCGGAAAGAGTCCGCGGGGGCGCTTCTGGATGAACAGGATGATGAACACGAGCACCAGGATCTTGGCCAGGACGGCGCCCGCCCAGGGCTCGAGGACCTGGTTGATCACGCCCAGCGAGAGCCCGGCCACCAGCGTGCCCCAGAGGTTCCCCACCCCGCCGAAGACCACCACCATGAAGGAGTCGATGATGTAGTTCTGGCCGAGGTTGGGCCCCACGTTGGTGAGCTGGGAGAGCGCCACGCCGGCCAGCCCCGCCACCCCCGACCCCAGGGCGAAGGTCATGATGTCCACGCGGGTCGCCCGAATGCCCATGGAACGCGCCATGGCACGATTCTGGGTCACCGCCCGGACTTCCAGGCCCAGACGCGTGCGGCGCATCACCAGCATCAGGCCGGCAAACACCACCAGCGCGAAGCCCAGCACGTAGAGACGATTGAGGGTCAGCGAAAGTCCCTCGTTGATCATGATGGAGCCGCTCATCCACTCGGGGGTGACCACGGTACGGTTCAGCGGCGAGATTACGGTGCGCACCAGCTGCTGGAGGATCAGGCTGACGCCGAAGGTCGCCAGCAGGGTCTCCAGTGGACGTCCCTTGAGGAACTGGATGACGCCACGCTCGATAGCGATGCCGGCCAACGCCGCCACCAGGAAGCCGGCAGGAATCGACAGCACCATCGCCAGCCCCGGCTGACCGGGCAGCAGCTGCTGCATGGCCCAGGTGGTGTAGGCACCGAGCATGATCAGCTCACCATGGGCCATGTTGATCACGCCCATGACGCCGAAGGTGATGGCGAGTCCGATAGCCGCCAGCACCAGCACAGAGCCCAGCGAGAGGCCGAAGTAGAGCGTCTCGAGCCCTCGGTTGAGCTTCATCTGTTGCTCGATGTCGGCCAGGGCCACGCTGGCGGCCTCAGCCAGTGCCGGATCGTCGCTGCGCGCGGCGGAGTTGAGGGCGGCCCTGACCCGATTGTTGAGGCTTCCCTGCAGTGACGCCACGGCCTCGAGGCTGCCCTGCTCGAGACGATGGATGGCCAGCCCCTGCTCCAGCAGGCGGCGCACTTCGGCATCTTCCTCGACGCGGATAACGGCCTCGAGTGGCTCGACCAGGCTGGCATCGACGTCACCGAGCAGCGCACGGGCGGCCTCGCGGCGATCCCGGGTTTCGGGAACATGCAGATCGAGCACCGCCAGCGCGCTCTGCAACTGGCCGCGCAGCGCGTTGTTGATGCCGAGTCGGTCGAGATCGCGCCGCGACATCTCGCCGATGGCCTCGCCGGTCAGCGCATCGGCCACCGGCCAGTCACGGCCTCGATTCTCGAGCACCACGACAAAGCGGCCCGTCTCCTTGTGCCGCTGCAGCTTGCCGTCCAGCAGCGCCTCCAGCCAGCCTCGACTGCGTTCGTCGCCACTGGTGATGATGGCCTCGATGGCCTCGCCCATCTGGGTGAAGGACGCGGCATCCAGGGATTGGAGGAGCTGCTGGCCATCGTCATCCTGCGCACTGGCTGCCAGCGGTAGCCAGGCCAGCAGGAACAGGACCAACATCCGCCTGAGACAGGGGGAGATCGTCATGGGAATTCCTGAGAAGCTTCGTCGAGTGGCGTGTCACCACCACCGGGCCAAACGCCGGCCCGGTGGCAGACCGGTCTTATTCTTCAGCAGTGGTCTCTTCCTGAGTCTCGCCGCCGCCGCAGCTCCCCGTGACGACGTTGTAGTTGCCGCACGCCATGGGCTTGCGCCAGTCGCTGATCAGGTCACGGGAACCCGGCAGATAGTCGGACCAGGCATCGCCCGCCACCGTCGAGGGGGTTTCCCAGACGATGGAGAACTGCCCGTTGTCCTGGATCTCGCCGATCAGCACCGGCTTGGTGATGTGGTGGTTGGGCATCATCGCCGCGTAACCGCCGGTCAAGTTGGGCACGCTGACACCGATGATCGCGTCCTTGACCGCGTCGACCTCGGTGGTGCCGGCCTTGCGCACTGCCTCGATCCACATGTTGAAGCCGATGTAGTGGGCCTCCATGGGGTCGTTGGTCACCGCCATCTCGTCGCCGGTGTAGTCGATCCAGGCGTCGATGAAGTCGTAGTTGGCATCGGTGTCGACGCTCATGAAGTAGTTCCAGGCCGCCAGATGCCCGACCAGCGGCGCCGTGTCGATGCCGGTCAGCTCCTGCTCGCCCACCGAGAAGGCCACCACCGGAATATCGGCCGCATCGATGCCCTGGTTGCCGAGCTCTCGGTAGAAAGGCACGTTGGCGTCGCCGTTGATCGTCGAGACCACCGCCGTCTTCTTGCCCTCGCTACCGAAGGCCTTGACCTCCGAGACGATGTTCTGCCAATCGGAATGCCCGAAGGGCGTGTAATTGACCATGATGTCTTCATCGGCGACGCCGAAGGACTTGAGGTAGGCTTCGAGGATCTTGTTGGTGGTGCGCGGATAGACGTAGTCGGTACCGGCCAGCACCCAGCGCTCCACGCCAACGTTGTTCATCAGGTAGTCAACCGCGGGGATCGCCTGCTGGTTGGGCGCCGCCCCGGTATAGAAGACGTTCTCTGAGGACTCCTCGCCCTCATACTGCACCGGATAGAAGAGCAGCCCGTTGAGCTCCTCGACCACCGGCAGCACCGACTTGCGCGAGACCGAGGTCCAGTTGCCGAAGATGACGTCGACCTCCTCCTGGGCCAGCAACTCGCGCGCCTTCTCGGCAAACAGCGGCCAGTCCGAGGCCGGATCCACGACCACGGCCTCGAGTTCGCGACCGAGCAGACCGCCCTCGGCGTTCTGCTGCTCGATCAGCATCTCGACGGTATCCTTGAGCACCGTTTCACTGATGGCCATGGTGCCGGAAAGGGAGTGCAGGATGCCCACCTTGATGGGGTCTTCCTGAGCCAGAGCGGGGGTGGCCAAGGCCGCACCAAGCAGCGGTGCGGCAAGCCAGCGGGACGTGCGGTAAACGGATGACGGGATCATGGGATCTCCTTGCGATCGAGGTTGTTGTCGATGCGTCCAGCGAGGGAGCCATCGCAGGATGCCTCTCACTGCAACTGCAAGGGATGTGCCATATCGCTTCGCTACCGCTTTTTATCTTGTTATTCAGCCAATTGGATGATCGCTTCAGAAGAGCCGAAAGCATTGCAGGGCAAGATCCTGGTGCAACACATACATGCGCCTGCCCCAGCATCGTCCGCGGCGTTGGTGCAGCGCACTGTTGTAATGCAGGCCGGCCTGAGGGCAAAACGGGGGCGTCGGCTCGACCGACGCCCCCGCTGGGCCACTATCTTGAGAGACTCCGTCTTGAGAGAGGATCAGTCGCCTTCGGGACCGCCAGTGCCGGTGGCGACCCGCATCCGACGACGCAGGATCGGCCCGACAATATAGGGCAGGATCAGCCCCATGCCGGCAAACACCCAAAGGCCGATGGCCAGGCCGCTATCCCACAGGATGGTCCAGTCGCCGTCGGCGATGTCCATGGCGTGGCGCAGGTTCTTCTCCATTTCCGGGCCCAGCAGCAGGCCGAGGATGATCGGCACCAGCGGGATCTCCAGCTTGCGGAAGATGTACCCCGCCACGCCGAAGGCCACCATGAAGTAGAGATCGAAGGTGGTGTTACTGATCGAGTAGATCCCCACAAAGGCGATCATGGTCACCACCGGCAGCAGGTACATCGGGGGCACCGACAGCAGCTTGACGAAGATACCCACCAGCGGGATGTTCAGAATCAGCAGCAGGAAGTTACCGATCAGCAGCGCCGCAATCACGCCCCAGACGATGTCGGCGTTCTGGGTGAACATCAGCGGCCCAGGGGTGATGTTGAGCGAGATCAGCAGCGCCAGCAGCACCGCCGTGGTGCCGCTGCCCGGCACGCCCAGCGTCAGCATGGGCACGAGTGCCCCGCTGGAGGCACCGTTGTTGCCGGCCTCGGGACCGGCTACACCGCGCGGGTCACCTTGGCCGAAGTAGCCCTTCTTGCCGACCACCTTCTTCTCCAGGGTGTAGCCGATGAAGCTGCCCAGCGAGGCGCCTGCGCCGGGCAGCACGCCGGCGATAAAGCCCAGCACCCCGCCACGCAGGCTCGACGGCAGAATGTTGCGGATGTCGGCCCATTTCAGGGTCAGCTTGTTGACCGCCATCTTCTCCTTGCCGCCCCCGGCCTTGTCCTCAATGAAGAACAGCAGTTCAGAGATGGCGAACAAGCCGACAATGGCAATGATGAAGTCCACGCCCTCGTAGAGCTCCAGCGTGCCGAAGGTATAGCGCTGCACCCCGGTGTTATCGATGCCCACGGTAGCAATCATCAGGCCGATGGCCGCCGCGACGACGGTCTTCATGGGATTCTTGCCGGTAATCCCGCCCAGGGTGGCAAAGGCCAGCAGGAAGAGCGCGAAATACTCGGCCGGCCCGAAGGTCAGGGCGAAGTCGGCGAGCAATGGCGCCAGCAGGATCAGGCCGATGGTGGCGATCAGACTACCGATAAAGGAAGCCACGGCAGAGATGGCCAGCGCCTCGGAAGCCTTGCCCTGCTGGGCCATGGGATAGCCATCCAGGCAGGTCATCATCGCCGGCTCGTCACCGGGGATGTTGAGCAGTATCGAGGAAATTCGCCCGCCGTACATCGCCCCGGCATAGACCGAGGTCAGCATGATCATCGCCGTTTCCGGGGCGAGCCCCAGGGTGAAGGCCAGCGGAATCAGGATCGCCACGCCATTGGCCGGGCCGAGCCCCGGCAGGGCGCCGATCAGGGTACCCAGGAAGGCCCCAATCAACGCAAACATCAGGTTGTGCGGTGCCAGGGCGACACCGAACCCGTCCATCAAGAAGCCAAGCGTTTCCATCACCCCACCTCCATGAACGACAGCAGGCCCAGTGGCAACGCGAGGTCGAGGGCGAAGCTGAACAGCAGGTACACCGCCACGCCGGATATCGCCCCGGTGACATAGGCCTTGACCGGGCGAGCCCCCATGCGCCAGCACAGGGTACCCACGGCCAGGGTGGTGCTGATGATGAAACCAAGCGGTTGTAGCAGGGCGGCATAGAGGATCAGCACCACCACGGCGACGATCAGCTCGATGCCGGTGCGGCTCCATGGCCAGGCATTATCCGGGTCCGGCCGCACGATCATGTAGAGGCTGGAAAGGGCCAGTACGACGGCCAGCAGTCGGGGAAAGGTTTCGGGGCCGACAGCCTCGGCCCCACCGAAGGGTTCGTTGAACTGAGTGGTGCCCCAGCCGTACGCGACGGCCAGGACAATCATCAGTATTCCGAAGATGCGATCGTTGGAAACCATTACTGAATCAACCCGATATCCTTGGACAGCTGCTCGATATCGTCGATCTGACCCTTGACGAAGGTCTCGAACTCACCGGCGCTCATGTGGAAAGGCATCAGGCCATTGTTGGTCATGACGTCCTTCCACTCCTGGCTTGCGTAGATGGTATCCATGGCATCGACCCAGTACTGCTTGGCGTCGTCGGAGATATCGGCCGGCATGTAGAAGCCGCGCCAGTTAGGGCCAACCGCATCGATGCCCTGCTCCCTGGCGGTGGGAATATCACTGTAATCGCCAGGCAGGCGCTCTTCGGAGAGCACTGCCAACACCTTGAGGTCACCGGACTCCATGAAGCCCTGGGCCTCGGTAATATCGCCGGTGAAGGCATCAACATGGCCGCCGATCACCTGGGTCAGCGCCTCGCCGCCGTTGTTATAAGACAGATAAGGAATCCGTGGCAGGTTCTCGACATCGGCCGCCTGGGCGGCGATCAGCACCTTGAGGTGGTCCCAACCGCCCTTGGCGCTGCCGCCGGCAAACTTGACGCTTCGCGGGTCTTCCTTGAGGGCGCTCATCAGCTCGGGCAGGTCATCGTATTCAGAGTCGACGGATACGCCGATTACGCCATAATCCGCACCGAGGGCTCCGATCCAGTTAACCATGTCGGCGTTCATGTTGGGGAACTGCCCCTGCGCCAGGCGGGTGGTGGTCGCGGTGGAAGCCGCCACCAGCAGCTGTTCGTCGCCGGCACGCTTGCTGACGGTGTGAGCATAGGCCACGCCACCGCCGGCACCGGCCATGTTGATGGTCTGCACGCTGCGCGGGACGATATCCAGATCCTCCATTACCTTGCCCACGCTGCGGCAGGTGAAGTCCCAGCCGCCGCCGGGGTCCGCAGGTGCCAGGCACTCCACCTTGCCTTCTGGCTCGAAGGCCATGGCGCTAGTGGCACTGGCAGTGAAGGCGGCAATCGCGATGAGTTTTAGCGGCGTTCTCGTGGACATTGTTGTTGTCCTCCTGGTCAGACGATGACGGAAAGTGCACTTGCGGAACCTGTCGGCCTTCCTTACAATTCTGTAAGGCAGAACATCGTTCCTCAGGATGGAAAGTTAGGCTTGGGGTCGAGGGGCGTCAACGCTTGTCGCCTCGATTGCGACCAAAGTTCAACGCTCCGCCGGGTTCAACACCACGACGTTAAGAGGCGCATTCGATCAATGGCACAAGACCGCGTCGAGGCCGTGGAGCGGGCACTGACGGTGCTCGAGGCCTTCGACTCCCCCCAGGAGCACTTCACCCTGGCCGAGTTGGCTCAGGCCACCGGGTATTACAAGAGCACCCTCTTGCGGCTGCTGGGGTCACTGACCCGCTACGACTATGTGCAGCGCGACGAACAGGGGCGTTGGCACCTCGGCCATGCCCCGGTACGCCTGGCGCGACGCCACCTTCCCGGCCGACACCTGACGACCCGGATCCAGCCCCTGCTCATCCGCCTCTCGGAGGATAGCGGCGAGACCGCCGCCCTGCTCGAGGGGGAAGACGGCATGGTGGAGTGTCGCCTGGTCACGCTTCCTGACGCCGCCCTGCGCCACGATCTTCGCCCGGGAGACCGCTGGGCGGCGGCAAAGGATGATCCTCGCCCGGTGCTGCCCGGCGGCATGATGGTGTGTCAGGCACTGCCGGGCGACGCCATCGAGCCCCCCATGTGGCTCGCCCTGTCGGGTCCCGCCGGACGACTGGACCCGCAACAGGCGCACCGCCTGCTGGCCGACGCCCTGTCATCGCTGACGGCCGGCGAGGCCCGGGAGGCAGCGCCATGACCCTGCTGCTGGTGGAAGATGATGCCCTGCTGGCCGAGACCCTGGCGGACTCCCTCGTTCTCGAGGGCCACGACGTCTGCCACCTCGCCGATGGAGAGGCAGCACGGGCACGTCTCGCGGTGGCGGGGCATGGTGCCGAACTGGTGCTGCTCGATCTGAACCTGCCGGGATGCAATGGCCTGGCGGTCCTCGAGGCACTGCGGCGTCACGACCGGGACACCCCGGTGCTGATCCTGACCGCCCGAGGCGCCGTGGAGGACCGCG
This sequence comes from Halomonas fontilapidosi, assembly GCF_014192285.1. Lineage (GTDB taxonomy): Bacteria > Pseudomonadota > Gammaproteobacteria > Pseudomonadales > Halomonadaceae > Halomonas > Halomonas fontilapidosi. Next base: position 349,100 of record NZ_JACHXQ010000001.1, read on the forward strand.
TGCGGGGCCTCGACCTGGGCGCCGATGACTATCTTGCCAAGCCCTTCGCCCTGGATGAGCTGGAGGCCCGGGTGCGCGCCCTGCTGCGGCGCCGCAGCCCGGATCCACAGATCAGGATCGGCGCCCTGGTGCTCGACACCCAGCATCAGCGTTTCACCCTGGAAAATGCCTCGCTCGCCCTGCCGCCCCGCGAACAGCGCCTGCTGGCCTGTCTGATGCGCCATGCCGGCGAGCCGGTGGACAAGGCGAGGCTCACCGAGGAAGCCTTCCAGGGTGATGCCATGGGGGACAACGCCATCGAGGTCTATGTCCACCGCCTGCGCAAGCGCCTCGGCCACAGTGGCGTGGCCTTGCGAACCGTGCGCGGCTTGGGTTACCTGCTGGAGGAAGAGTGAAACGGGGTGACAGCCTCTATCGGCGCCTGTTGGGATGGCTGCTGCTTCCCTTGCTGGTGCTGGGCAGCTTGATCCTGATCCAGGCATGGGTGGACGCACAGCGCACAGCCGACCGCGCCTTCGACCGGCTGCTCGAGGCCGCTTCGCTGGCCATCGCCGAGCAGGTGCAGTGGCAGGATGACCGCCTATGGCTCGACCTGCCGCCGGCGGCCCTGGAGATGCTGGCTACCGATGCCCAGGAGCGCGTCTTCTACAGCCTGGTGGATCGCCAGGGCCGGCTGATCACCGGCAATGCCCTGCTTCCCGGGGATCCACGGCAAGGGGCAGAGGACGAGGACACGCTGCTCTACCGCCATATCGACTGGCAGGGCCTCTCGCTGCGCCAGGGGGTTCGCCGCACCCGCGTTGAAGACTGGCGCGTGCGCGAACCCTTCGAGGTCCGCGTCGCCCACAGTCGCGAAGGGCGTGATGCTCTGGCCGCCAGGCTGTGGCGGGCCAACCTGGCGATGATTCTGGCCATGGCGGCGCTGGCGACGGTGGGCTTGCTGCTGGCGATCCGTGCCGCCCTGACGCCGCTGACCCGGCTGCGCCGCGCGATCCGCGCCCGCGACCCGCGCACCCTGGCCCCCCTGGAACTCTCACTGCCGCGGGAACTCGCCGAGCTGCGCGATACCGTCAACGAATTGCTCGCCAGGATGCGCCGGGTGCGCGCCAATCAGGAGCGTTTCATCGGCGATGCCTCACACCAGTTGCGCACCCCGCTGGCTGGCCTCTCGGCGCGGGCCGAGCTGGCCCTGCGCCAGGACGATCCGATGCGCTGGAAAGAGGCCCTGATCGCCATGCAGGCCACCAGCGCACGCACCGCCAGGCTAGCCGTACAGCTGCTGTCGCTGACCCGGCTGGCCAACCCCGAGTATCGCCCGGACCGCGTGCCCGTTGAGCTCAACGCCCTCGCCTGCCAGGCGGTCCGTGACCACTGGGCATCGTGCCATCGACAGGGGGTCGACCTGGGGGTGGAAACCGCCGGGGATGAGGTCTGGATTCACGGCATCGACTGGCTGCTCGCCGAGGCCATCGGCAACCTGATCGACAATGCGAGCCGCTACGGCGGACGCTGCGTCACGGTAAAGGTCGAGCACTGTCCTCCCCGTCTGATCGTGGAGGACGACGGCCCGGGGATACCTGAACCAAGGCGAATGCTGATGCTGCGCCCTTTCCACCGCGACCGCGACGACCTGGCGGGATCGGGGCTGGGGCTGGCAATCGTCGATGGTATCGCGCGAACCCATGGCGCACGCCTGCAGCTGTCGACAGGCCATGACGGCCGTGGACTGCGGGTGGTACTGCAGTTTCCGGGAGACACCTCATGAATCGCCCGAGTCGAGTTGCCAGTCGCTGGCTGCTGCTTATCAGCCTGGTCGTTACGCACGCCGTTGCCGACGAGACCCTGCACTACCCCGCCGCGCCCGACAGCGGGCCCGCCACATCGCTGGTGGTCCACGGCGCACTGGACCTGCCCCAGATGCAGCCCCTGCTGGAGGGCTTTCATCGCCAGAATCCCGATGTGGCGGTGCGCTACCGCAACCTGACCACCCTGGCGCTACACGAGCGCTTCCTGGCGGCGCCGGACGAGGCCGATGTATTGCTCTCCTCGGCCATGGCGTGGCAGTACCGGCTGGCCAATGAGGGCCATGCCCGCGCCCTGGCGAGTCCCGCCGCACAGCACTGGCCGGCCTGGGCGCGCTGGCGTCACGAACTCTTCGCCATCACCTTCGAACCCATCGTCATGGTCGTGAACCAGGCGGTCATCGAGCGCTTCGGGGAGGTGCGTGGCCATGCCGACTTGCTCGCGCTGCTGGAGCGCCATGCCGGGGCCCTGCAGGGCCGGGTGGTCACCTATGATCCGGCCACCAGTGGCGCGGGCTATACCTATGCCATCGAAGAGTCGCGGCTCTCGCCTCGCTACTGGGATCTGGTGGCAGCACTCGGCAAGGCCGAGACGGCGCTGGCGGATACCACCGCAGAGATGCTGGACGGACTGATCGAGGGGCGCTATCTGGTGGGCTACAACCTGCTGGGCAGCTATGCTCAGGAGCGCTTGGCCAACCAGCCGCAGCTGAGGATCGTGGTCCCCGAGGACTATGCGCTGGTCACCCAGCGTCTGGCGTTGATACCGCGACAGGCACCTCACCCACAGGCGGCCGAACGCTTTCTCGACTACCTCATCAGCGAGACAGGACAGACGGTCCTGGCCCGCGAGACCCCTTTGGGTGCCATCCATCCCGCACTCGACGGGCCAGGCACCGCCACGGCATTACGCCAGGCAAGAGGCGAGGCACTGAGGCCGATCGCCGTGGGTCCCGGCCTGCTGGCCACCCTCGACGACCTCAAGCGCGAGGCACTGCTGACCCGTTGGCAGCGCGAGTTCGCTCGCGGGGAGTGATGGCGAGCGCATCGCCCGCCACGACCGAATCACTGCACGTAGGAGATTTCTACCGGGACGGTCCCGCGCTGCAGCATGCCGAGTTCCTTGGCGGCGCGCTTGGAGAGATCGATGATGCGCCCCTTGGCATAGGGGCCGCGATCATTGATCAGCACTTCGACCTCACGGCCGTTGTCCTCGCGTGTCACCAGGACCTTGGTCCCGAACGGCAGAGTGGGGTGGGCGGCCGTCAGGGCTCGCTGATCGAAGGGCTCACCGCTGGCCGTAGTCCGACCCTGGAAGCGGTCGCTGTAGTAGGACGCGACACCCTGCTGGGTCTCTGACGTCGTGTCGTGAGCCTGTCCCTGTCCGGCAAAGCCGGTCAGCAGCAGGGCGGCCAGGCCGCCGCTCAGCATCAGGCGGGAGGATTTCCGCATATGTCACCTCATGACGTACCGTGTTGCGCCGAATCTCGCATCCAGCGATCAGGCGCCATGATCGGTTACTGCCGGCGAAGGATGCTTGCCCTTCAACCAACCCGAACTCGTGGCCAACCCCTGGTCAAACCAGGCCAGTCGGCCATGCAATGTTACCACACTGCCGACGATTATCAGCGTTGGCGGTCGGATAGTAACCACTTCGGCTGCCGGCGGCAACTCGTGGAGGGTGCCGATGTGCACGCGCTGCCGTGCCGTGGTGCCCTGCTCGATCAAGGCCACAGGGGTTTCCGGAGGCAGTCCGTGCCCTGTCAGCTGCTCGCCGATCAGGGCCAGGCTGCCCAGCCCCATATAGAACACGAGCGTCTGGCCGGGACTCGCCAGCGTCGGCCAATCGAGGTCGCTGCTGCCATTGCGCAGATGCCCGGTGACGAAGCGCACCGACTGGGCATGATCGCGATGCGTCAGCGGGATACCGGCGTAAGCGGCACACCCCGAGGCCGCGGTAATGCCGGGAATTACTTCTACCTCGATGCCGGCCGACACCAGTGCCTCGAGTTCCTCGCCACCGCGGCCGAAAATGAAGGGATCGCCACCCTTGAGGCGAACCACCCGCTTCCCGGCTTTGGCCCATTCGACCAGCGCCTGGTTGATGCCGTCCTGGGGCACGCTGTGGCGCGAGCGCTCCTTGCCCACGTACAGACGCGATGCCTGGGGGGCCGCCAGCGCAAGGATCTCGTCGCTGACCAGCCGATCATGCAGGATCACTTCGGCGGCCTGCAGGCGGCGCAGCGCCTTGATCGTCAACAGTTCCGGGTCACCCGGGCCAGCGCCCACCAGGCTGACCCCACCGCACGGAAAGGCCGAAGCGGTCGGCCACCTGGCACCCGGATCGAGCGCATCACCCGCCTGGGAGGGATCGACCTGCATATTCCCACTATCTCCGGATTTCTTGAAGGCTTATGCTTTATGGTAATTAAACCGCCCAGGATATGCCACTAACGACTCGGCACATGCCTATAACCCGAGGTGCCAACGACGTCGCCCCCGCAGAGCGGGGGCGACGATGGATCGACACGGCGTTTCGAGAGCTCAGGAACCGAGAACTCGACGCAGGCGGGGACTGGCCAATTCACCGACCAGGGTAATCGCCACCAGTACGGCCAGCAGCCAGGGCCAGTGAAGTGCAAACTCCACCCGAGTGATCCCCAGTGCATCAACGAAGATCACCAGAATACCCAAGGGGCTCACATAGCGGACCATGAACAGCCACAGCGCATGCCAGCCTGCGGACAGACCGAGTTCGTCGCGGAAGGTCTCGTTCTTGAGCACGAAGCCGGCGAGCAGCACCATGCCCAGACCACCCAGCGGCATCATCCAGCGCGAGGTCAGATAGTCCAGCCAGTCGAAGAAGTGCTTGCCGGCCAGGGTCCAGTCGGCGCCGACATTGAACGACAGCATGGCCAGGGTACTGACCAGCCACAGCACGATACCGGTACCCCAGGACGCCGTGCGCCGTGAGATGCCCTTGTTGTCACACAGCCAGGAGACCGTTGCCTCAACCATCGAGATCGAGGACGTCAGGGCCGCCATGGAGAGCATGACGAAGAACAGGATGCCGAACAGGGTCCCCAGCGGCATGGCCTGGAAGGCCAGCGGCAGACTCATGAAGATCAGTCCGGGGCCACTACCCGGGCTCATGCCGTTGGCAAAGATCACCGGGAAGATGGCCAGTCCCGCCATCAGCGCCACCAGGGTGTCGGCCAGCGCCACGGCAAGGGTGGTGCGCGCGATGGAGGCCCGCGACGGCAGGTAGCTGCCGTAGGTCAGGATGGCCCCGGAGGCCAGCGACAGGGTAAAGAAGGCATGCCCCAAAGCGGCGAGCATGCCCTCGCTGGAGAGGCTGCCGGCATCGAAGGAGAACAGGAAGCGCACTGCCTCACCGAAGCCGCCGGAGAAGACCCCGTAGCCGATCAGGATCAACAGCATCACCACCATGCCGGGCATCATCCAGCTGACGCTCTTCTCGATACCGGCCTGGACGCCCTTGCCCACGATCACCATGGTCGCCACCGTGACCAGCGTGCTCCAGAACCCCAGGTTCAAGGGACTAGCGTTGTTGGCACCGAAGATCGCCGCCATTTCTTCCACGCTGGAGGCCGCCAGGCCACCGCTCAGCATCTTCCACAGGTAGGAGAAGGACCAGCCGGCCACCACCACGTAGAACGACAGGATCATGAAGCCGGCAAGCATCGCCATCCAGCCCAGCAGTGACCAGGCCGAACCACGACCGGACTCGCTGACCACACGGCGAATCGCGTCGATGGGACTGCCGCGACCGCGGCGCCCGAGCGCGATCTCGGTCATCATCACCGGCACTCCTACCGCCAGAATGCAGGCCAGATAGACCAGCACGAAGGCGCCGCCACCGAACTCGCCGGTGATATAGGGAAATTTCCAGATGTTGCCCAGGCCGACCGCGGAGCCGGTCGCCGCCAGGATAAAGCCCCAGCGGCCGAGCCACTGGGTTCGGGATTGTTGATTCGTTGTCATATCACACCAGGGAGGGGTCACGGAGTTTGTCGTTCCGACACGGCAGGGAGCTCGCCGGCAGAGCGCCATTGTGACAAATTTTATCGTTATTGGGCAGGCGGACAGTCTATTGTGCTGCCTTTGACCGCTCACGCCTGCCCCAGGCTCAGGTCGGAATCACGCTGAGGATCAATCCTCTTTCAGGACGCCGCGGCGAATCTGATCTTCCTCGATCGACTCGAACAGGGCCTTGAAGTTACCTTCGCCAAAGCCGTCGTTGCCCTTGCGCTGGATGATCTCGAAGAAGATCGGACCAATCACCGTCTCCGTGAAGATCTGTAGCAGGACACCCTCATCCGGCCCGCCATCAATCAGCAAGCTGAGTTCGCGAAGGTCCTCGACGTTCTCCTGATGGTTGGGCACCCGCTGGTCGACCTTCTCGTAGTAGGTATCCGGCGTGGAGAGGAAGGTCACGCCATTCGCCCTCAAGGCCTTCACGGTGGCGTAGATATCGTCAGTGGCCATCGCCAGGTGCTGAATACCTTCGCCGTTGTACTCGCGCAGGAATTCGGCGATCTGCGAGGTGTCATCGGCGGACTCGTTGATCGGAATGTGCATCTTGCCGCAGGGCGCGGTCATCGCCCGAGAGTGCAGGCCGGTCTTCTTGCCCTTGATGTCGAAGTAACGATTCTCGCGGAAGTTGGCGATACGCGTGTAGAAGTCCGCCCAGGGGTCCATACGGCCACGGTCGACGTTATGCGTCAGGTGGTCGAGGACCTGCAGGCCAACGCTGTTGTCCTGGGGACTGCGTCCCGGGATTGCCTCGAAGTCAATGTCATAGATGGTGCGGCCTTCCCCATCGACCTTGTGGTCGACGAAATAGAGCAGCGAGCCGCCGATGCCCCTCACGGCGGGAATACCCACCTCACCGGGACCTACCGGGTTTTCCATCGGCTCGGCACCGTTGGCCACGGCATAATCGAAGGCCTGGCGCGCATCTTCCACCTTCCAGGCCATGGCACAGGCACCGGGGCCGTGCACGTCGGCAAACGCCGCTGCGTGGCTGTTCGGCTCGGCATTGAGCACGAAGTTGACGTGTTCCTGCTGGAAGAGGAATACCTCCTTGGAACGATGCTTGCGGGTTTCGGTGAACCCCATGCGATGAAACAGCGCGCGAAGCGACTCGATGCCTTCGGCCGTCGGTGCGCTGTACTCGACGAACTCGAAGCCGTCGGTGCCAATGGGGTTCTTGCTGTCGATAACGTCAGGGGTAGTAGCGGGAGCGTTCATGCGTCCTCCAGGGGCTGTTGTTGTGGTACGTCACTGAAACGATCATTGCCCATGGCGACCCTCGCCGGGTCGCCGTAGGGCTCTCGATGACGCTCAGCCTAGTGCCTCGGATCGCCTCCCGGAATGCGCCAAAGCGCCACCGATGCCCCGCTCGGCGCGGGACAAGCCGGGGTCTTCGTAACGATTTCCTTACAATCAATCAAACCCCTTCGATTCAGGCCTCGGCGTGGCGAGAATCCCTGACAGCATGTAACGAAAGATTTACGGCCAGGCTGCCAAGGCGCACCACTCCCGACGTCAAGGCCTCTCCATCAGCGTCTCGACACTCGCCACCTTGTCGTCCATGTGCTGGTCGCGATCAATCCGCGTCCCGAGCTTGAGGGTGGTGGTGATGCGCGGCGCGCCCATCTCATGCACCACCTCATGACAGCGCTTGACCACCGCCATCACCTCATCCCATGGACCCTCGATGTTGGTGCCATAGGCATGCATCCGGTGCTCGAGACCCGCCTCCTGAATCACCCGCTGGCAGGCGGCAATATGTGGCGAGACCGACACGCCAACGCCCAGTGGCACCACGCAGAGATCAATGATCACGTTCATTCGTTTTCTCCTCATTCGTTAACCTGGCTCAATACACGTGGCGAGCATGCTGGTCTATTCTGAATCGCAAATGTGAGATTGCCACAGAGCAATGCGCCATGTGTTCGCCAGCCCTGACATCCCTCACCGGCCTCGGAGGACTCCATGACCAGCGAACCTCAAATCGGACCTATTGCCCTTCCCGACACCCGGGCCCGTCGGGTCATCGAACAGCTACTCGCTGGATCGGGGGTCACGATCAATGGCGATGCCCCCCACGATATCCGCGTGCTGCATCCCGACTTCTTCTCGCGGGTGCTGCATCAGGGAACCCTGGGGCTGGGTGAAGCCTACATGGATGGCTGGTGGGAGTGTGACAGTATCGACGAGTTGGCGACGCGGCTGCTGCTCAACGGCCTCGGCGACCATGCCCGCTCGACCACCGAACGCCTCAAGTACCGACTGCAGGCCGGCTTCCTCAACCTGCAGAGCAAGGCGCGTGCCTACATGGTGGGGGAAGCCCACTACGACCTGGGCAACGACCTCTTCGAACGCATGCTCGATCCCACCATGTGTTACTCCTGCGGTTACTGGAAGTCAGCCGACAACCTGCATCAGGCTCAGCGCGCCAAACTGGAGCTGGCCTGCCGCAAGCTCGACCTCAAGCCGGGCATGAAGGTTCTCGATATCGGCTGTGGCTGGGGCAGCTTCGCCGAACATGCTGCCCGCCATCACGACGTCGAAGTCACCGGCATCACGATCTCTCGGGAGCAGGCCGCCCTGGCCAGGGAACGCTGTGAGGGCTTGCCGGTGGAGATCCTCCTGCAGGACTACCGCGACCTGGACGGGCTGTACGACCGCATTGTCTCCATCGGCATGTTCGAGCACGTCGGACACCGCAACTATCCCACCTATTTCGAGACGGTAAGGCGCCTGATGCCGGCCGATGGCCTCTTCCTGCTGCATACCATCGGCTCCAACCGTTCGGAGGTCACGGCGGATCCCTGGATCAACCGTTACATCTTCCCCAATGGGGTCCTGCCTTCTGCCATGGACATCGCACGGACCAGCGAGGCGCATCTGCTGATGGAGGATTGGCAGAACTTTGGTCCCGACTACGACAATACGCTGATGGCCTGGCTGGACAACTTCGACGCCCATTGGCACGAGATCGCCCATCGCTACAATGAGCGCACCCGTCGCATGTTCCGCTACTACCTGGCGATCTGTGCCGGCGCCTTCCGCGCCCGCCACCTTCAGCTGTGGCAGGTCGCCTTCTCGCGCGGTCGGCCAGGTCGCTACGACGCCCCGCGATGACCTCGCGCTCCCGTTGCGCTAGACGCTGTCCGCCAGCCGGTTGTAGGCGATCTCCTACATCGTAGGGAGGATGCCGCACGCTTGCCGTCAGCGTATGATAGTGCGCTTGATCAAGAGATCCACGCGTCCCTTAACCTGCCAACATTTAAAGGCAGGACAATAACCAAGAACGAAGAACCTGTTCGCAGCAGGGAAAAGGACACCCGCATGCCTTCCAATGATGTCATACCGGGTGGGGGAAAGCCGCCGCCGGACTGGATCCTGGAACTGACCGAGCAATTGCCCGGCGTGATCTTCCAGCTGCACCGGGACCCGGACGGCCGAATGCATTTCCCCTATCTGGCAGGCAGCGGCGCGCAGCTGACCGGGATCGACCGGCGTGACCTGGCCCAGAGTGCCCTGCCGGCCCTCGAGCGCCTGGCCGAGGATGATCATCCTCGCGTGATGGCGGCCATCGAGCGCTCGGCCCGCTGGCAGCGTCCCATCACCACCAAGTTTCGGCTGCGAATGGCCGATGACCGCCTGAGCTGGATCGCCCTGCGCGCCCAGCCCCGCAAGGTCGAGACCGGCGTACTCTGGTACGGCCTGATGATCGACATCAGCGAACAGATGGTCGAGGAGGAGCGATTGCGCCGGCTGTCCGACACCGACGACCTGACCGGCCTCGCCAACCGGCGCAAGTTGATGCAGCGCCTCGAGGAGGAGATTTCCTTGAGCAATCGGCATGCCCTGCCGCTATCGCTGATGATGCTCGACCTAGATCACTTCAAGTCGATCAACGACACCTGGGGACACCTCCGCGGCGACCAGGTGCTGACAGAGCTAGCGACGCTATGCCGGGAGGTGCTGCGTGAAGAGGACCTGGTGGCCCGGTTGGGCGGCGAGGAGTTCGCCCTGCTGCTGCCGCTGCCCCCCGAGACTCACTGTCGACAGCTGGCAGAACGCCTTCGCGAGCGAATCGCCGCCCACGACTTCGGCATCGGTCAGGGGCGTATCACGGTCAGCATCGGCGTCGCCGAGCACCGTATCGGGGATTCTTGCGAGACCCTGATCCGGCGTGCCGACGAGAGCCTCTACGCGGCCAAGCACGGGGGTCGCAACCAGGTGATGACGGGCGCCTAGACCTGGCGCTAGAGGTAGTCGAGGAACCACCGGGCGGCATGGGCCTCGACCTTCTCCAGCGTGCCAGGCTCCTCGAAGAGGTGGGTAGCACCGGGCACGATCAGCAGTTGACGTTGACAGGTCATGCGCGCCATCGCCGCTTCGTTCAGCTCAATCACCTGAGTATCCTGCCCGCCGACCAGCATCAGACTTGGTGCCTTGACATGCGCCAGGGCGTCACCGGCGAGATCGGGACGCCCACCCCGAGAGACCACGGCTTGAACCAGCTCGGGCTTATCGGCGGCGGCAATCAATGCCGCCGCCGCCCCCGTGCTGGCCCCGAACAGGCCGATCGGCCACGCATGGGTCTGCGGTGATTCCGCCACCCAGCTCACGGCCCCACTCATGCGCGCCCCGATCAAGGCGATGTCGAAGCGAAGTGATCGCGTACGTTCATCGATCAGACTCTCGTCAGGCGTGAGCAGGTCGAACAGCAGGGTCGCCAGCCCCTGCTCGGCCAGCTGCCGCGCCACATGGCGGTTGCGAACGCTGAAACGGCTGCTTCCACTGCCATGGGCGAACACCACGATACCCGCCGGGTCTGCCGGTTGCAGCAGATTGCCCTCGAGGGTGACGCCGCAGGTCTCGAGTTCGAGACTGTGCTCGGTAATCGACATGAAACCTCTCCCTGCCTCGACTTAGGGTGGCGACAGTACTCCCAGTGTAGCGACAGCCAGCGTCGAGATGCCATCGGGCACGGACGCAAGCCGAGGATCACGTTATACTGGAAAAAATCCCAGTATTTTTGCAGATAACACAGCAGGCAGTCCCCATGCTCCAGCAGACCCTCCAGAAGGTCTTCGGCTATGACGACTTTCGCCCGGGACAGCGACCGGTCATCGAGGCCATCATGGCCGGCCGCTCGTCGGCGGCGATCTTCCCCACCGGCTCCGGCAAGTCGCTCTGCTACCAGCTGCCGGCCCTGCACCTGCCGCACCTGACCCTGGTAATATCGCCGCTGCTGGCCCTGATGCAGGACCAGCTGGCCTTCCTCGACCGTCACGGCATCCCCGCCGCCAGCCTCGATTCGGGCCAGAGCCGCGAGGAGGCGGCAGCGGTCATGGACGGGGTCAAGCGCGGTGAGACCCGCATCCTGATGGTCTCGGTAGAGCGTCTCAAGAACGAACGGTTCCGCGCCTTCATCAGCCGGATACCGATCTCCCTGATGGTGGTGGATGAAGCCCACTGCATCTCTGAATGGGGCCACAACTTTCGTCCCGACTACCTCAAGCTGCCGGACTACCGCCGCGACTTTGCCATCCCGCAGGTGCTGCTGCTCACCGCCACGGCCACCCCGCAGGTGATCGACGACATGCGCACGCGTTTCGACATCGCCCCGGGAGACGTCACCGGCACCGGCTTTTACCGCGCCAATCTCGACCTCCAGGTGACGCCGGTACCCGCCGCCGAGCGTCCCCGCCGGCTGGTCGAGTGGCTACGCCCACGGTTCGAGCAGGGGCCACCCGAGCCGACCATCGTCTATGTCACCCTGCAGCAGACGGCGGAACGGCTGGCGGCCTACCTGGCGAAAGCGGGCCTGCCGGCCACCGCCTACCACGCCGGACTCGACGGCGAGCGGCGCGACGCGATCCAGCGGGACTTCATGGTCGGCCACACGCCCTGCATCGTCGCCACCATCGCCTTCGGCATGGGCATCGACAAGGCCGATATCCGCAATGTGGTGCACTTCGACCTGCCCAAGTCCATCGAGAACTACAGCCAGGAGATTGGCCGTGCGGGTCGTGATGGCCTGCCCTCCCGCTGCCTGATGTTGGCGGGACGCGACCACATGGAAGTGCTGGAGAACTTCGTCTACGGCGACACGCCCGAGCATCATGGCATTCGCCGAGTGATCGACGACTTGCGCGGCGCCGGACGCCAGTGGGAGCTGATGCTCAATACGTTGTCGCGGTACAGCAATATCCGCCCCCTGCCACTCAAGACCCTGCTGGTGCAGCTCGAGCTGCGCCGCCTGATCGCGCCTCGCTACAGCTACTTCGCCGACTACCGCTTCCGGCTGGAGGAAGACGCCGAAACACTGGTCGCACGCTTCCAGGGCGAGCGGCGTGCCTTCGTCCAGGCGATCCTCGACGCTTCCTCCCGCGCTCGCACCTGGTACAGCCTGGATTTCGCCGCGCTGGAGGCCCTCGGCGCAGAACGCGGTCTGGATACCCGTCGCGGCCGGGTGATCACCGCCCTGGACTACTTCGTCGAGAAGGGCTGGCTGGTGCTCGAAAGCAAGCAGATGACCGAGGTCTATGAGGTGCTCTCGGCCGAGATCGCCCCCGAGATGCTGGCCGACGACCTGTTCGCCTACTTTCGCGACAAGGAACGCGCCGAGATCGAGCGCCTGCATGCCATGCTCGCGCTGTTCGAGAGCGACCGCTGCCTGAGCCGGCGACTGGCCGAGTGGTTCGGCGATACGCGGGCCCCGGAGCACTGCGGTCACTGTTCTGCCTGCCGCGGCCAGGTGGCCCGCCTGCCGGCCGCCGAACCTGACCCGCCGCTGTCATCATGGGACGTCGGCGACCTTTGCAGCGACTTCACGGTACGGCTTGCCAAGGACGGCGAGGGACATCCGCCTACGCCGGACCTGCTGACGCGCTTCCTGTGCGGGATCAGCACACCGCTGTTCACGCCCATGAAGGCGAGAAAACTGGCGGCGTTCGCCTCCCTGGAGGGATATCCCTATGCCGAGGTTCGCCGGCGCGTCGCCGAGCATCTCGCCCGCTGAACGGATCAGCCACCACGACGACGCGACAGCGCCAGGGTCAGCCCATGCACCGGCAAGTAGATCAGCACCGGCCAGAGCAGCATTAGCGCCATCAGGTAGATGGGTGCGTCCACCATCGTCTGGGGCTGACCGAAAGGTCCCTCGACCCAATTGATATTGCGCTCGGCCTCGGTAAAAAGATAACTGGCCGGGACCACCAGCCAGGTCAGTCCCGTCTGCCAGACAAGCGCACGCCGATCGTATCCCAGGCGCCACACGGCATATCCGGCCACCGGCGGCAACAGCAGGTGATACATCGACATCAGGCGGGTCACGAGGGGATTGCGGTCATCGAACATGTACTCGGTGCCGCCGATGGGATGCCAGCCGGTCAGCCAGGCGGTGCCCACATCCAGCGCCCAGAGGCTGCCGACCAGGGCCACCGCCAGCCACTGCATCGAGACCAGCTGTCGGCTTTCGCGCCACAGGCCGGCAAGCAGCAGAAAGTTGGCCAGGTTGCACAGCCAGAAATAGTTCTGCGGGCCCACCAGCACCCAGAAGGTGGGCGCCCAGAGAAGGATCCAGGCGGTAAACACCAGCTTGAGCCAAAGCGGCAAGCGGGTCTTGGGCCGATCCTCCTGAGTCCCGGATTTCTCGCTCGCCCTGCGCATTACGCCTCCCCGCCGATCCCGTAGCGTCTGAGCTTGTTGGCGATGGTGGTATGCGAGACCCCGAGACGCTTGGCCAGCAATCGGCTGGAGGGGTGTCGCGGATAGAGTTCAGCGAGTACGCGACGCTCCACCTCACCCAGGATATCGGCGAGCGAACCCTCGAATTCGATACCCGACAGGCCTGCCGACTCTCCGACATCGGGCAGGCGCAGGTGAGCCGGCTCGATGGTTTCCCCTTCGCACAGCGAAACTGCCTGGAAGAGCACGTTCTCGAGCTGGCGGACGTTACCCGGCCAGTGGTAGGCAGCGAGCCGGGCAAGGGCCGATGACGATAGCCTCGGCAGGCGACAGCCGATCTGGCGGGCCGCGCGATCGATGAAGTGCAGGGCCAGCGCCTCGATGCCATCCCGACACTCGCGCAGCGGCGGCACCTGAAGCGAAAGCACGTTGAGGCGATGGTAGAGATCGTGGCGAAACAGCCCCTCGGCACAGAGCGCCGGCAGGTCCTGCTGAGTGGCGCAGATCACCCGCACATCCAGCCAGGTCTCCTCGTCGCTGCCCACCCGACGGAAACCGCCATCCTGCAGGAAGCGCAGCAGCTTGACCTGCAGCCGTGGGCTCATCTCGCCCACCTCGTCGAGGAAGATGGTCCCGCCTGCCGTCAATTCCAGCAGGCCCAGCTTGCCCTCGGGTCGTGCACCCTCGAAGGCGCCAGGCGCATAGCCGAATAGCTCGGTCTCGGCCATGGACTCGGGCAGGCCGGCACAGTTGAGCGCCATGAACGGCGCCTGCCCCCGCGCACTGGCCAGGTGGCAGGCCCGAGCCAGCAGCTCCTTACCGGTGCCGGTCTCGCCCTGGATCAGCAGGGGGGCATCCAGTGGCGCCATCCGCCGCGCCTCGCGAATCAGCGCCTGCAGCCGAGGGCTGGCCTGAAAGATCGCCTCGAAACCACGAATCTCCTGGCGCTGCACCTGATAGATACGCTCCCCGATGCGATCGGCGCGATGCAGGGTCACCACGGCACCGGCCAGGGAGGCCACGTCATCCTGGTGCTCCCGGTGCAGCGGTGCGATATCGGCCAGAAAGGTGGTGTCCCGCAGCTTGATGCGCAAGCCATTGACCCGGGCATTGTTGCGCCGGATCAGCGCCGGCAGGTCAAACTCGGGAAGATGGCGATCCAGCGACAGCCCGGGCACCTCATCGACGCGCACGCCCAGCAATTGGCCAGCCGCCCGGTTGGCGGCCACGATATGCCCCTCCATGTCGATGGACATCACCGGGTCGGAGAGCGACGACAGCAGCGCATCCAGCTCGAGGTGTCGCCGCTCGCTGGGCATCAGGTTGACCTGGCGCACCCCGAAGACCCCCGGGACCGCCTCCAGCTCAGGCCTGAGGGTGGCAAGTTGCGCGTGGAGCAGGTTCGGCACGTGCAGGTAGATGGCATTGCCATGCTCGCCACCGACCTCCCCTCGGGCCACGTTGAGGCCGTAGTCGGAGAAGTGGGCGACGATGTCGCGCAGGATGCCGATCCGGTTCTGGCAGTGAAACCTCAGTCGCATCGATAAAGATTCTCGCGTCAGGTCGGGAAAGTCGTCACGTCGACGTGACTGAAGTGTCAAGATAACGTGACGGTCATGCCACCTCAAAGCCACACAGCCTGCATCTTCGCGCTGAGCGGCCGAAAAACGAAAAATACGTCACGTTTTCTTTACAGTTCGTCGGCTTCGCACTGCCAAATCATCGTCTTCTCTCTCCCGCACGCCGTCCCACCCCGCCTAGACTCGAAGGGATTCCGCAAGGCCGACAACAACCCACAAGTGACGCCACGGAGAGATCATGACAACACCATTGAGTGAACTGAGCGAGTTCGCCAGCAAGACCGGCTACCGTGCACGACTGCCCGACGCCCGGGGCCATATCACCTACAGCGACACCGAGCATGGCACCTGGCAGGCGCTGATGCAGCGCCAGCTGGGCATGATCGAGGGGCGCGTCTGCCAGCAGTACCTCGACGGCCTGGAGCGCCTGGCGCTGCCCGAGTCGCGCATTCCCCAGCTTGGCGAGGTCGACCGTGTCCTGCAGGCCGCTACCGGTTGGCAGACGGCCCAGGTCCCGGCCCTGATCCCCTTCGATACCTTTTTCGAGCTGCTCGCCAACCGGCGTTTTCCGGTGGCCACCTTCATCCGCACGCCTGCGGAGATGGACTACCTGAAGGAACCGGACATCTTCCACGAGATCTTCGGCCACTGCCCGATGCTCACCGACCCCTCGTTCGCCGAGTTCACCGCCACCTATGGTCGCCTGGGCAAGGCCGCCTCCCCCAAGGAGCGGGTCTACCTGGCGCGCCTGTACTGGATGACGGTGGAATTCGGCCTGGTCGATACACCCGCGGGTCGACGCATCTATGGCGGAGGCATCATCTCCTCGCCAAAGGAGACCTTGCACTCGCTCTCCGACGTGCCGACGCATCGCTCCTTCGATCCCGTGGATGCCCTGCGAACGCCCTACCGCATCGACATCCTGCAGCCGCTCTACTACGTGCTCGACGACCTCACGTCCCTGCACGACCTTTCTCGGCAGGACATCATGGGCATGGTGCACCGCGCCATGGAACTGGGCCTGTTCGAGCCCCGCTTCGAGCCAGCCACCCGCAGCCCCAAGGCCAGCGCCTGATCATCACTAATCAGCCTGCCCTATCGCGAGAGGCGCCGGGAAAAGGTTGTAGAGGGGGTCCTACGCCACGGATGGCGTCGGTAGCGCCCAGGGAGGGGTTCACAGCGCCCCCGCGAAAACCTGTTGCCGGATCAGCCTCGGAGGCCATCACCCCGTGCGACCTTCATGACCGATCACCCCTGACGAAGATTTTTCGAGACTATAAGGAGATACCATGAGCCAGCTTTCCGATCAGCAGTGCGAAGCCTGCAGTTGGGACGCCCCCCACGTCACCGACGCCGAGATCGAGCAGTACAAGACAGAGGTGCCCGAGTGGCAGATCGTCGAGCGCGATGGCATCATGAAGCTGGAGCGGGTGTTCAAATTCCGCAACTTCAAGCAGGCCCTCGACTTCACCAACCGCGTCGGCGAGATCGCCGAGGAAGCCGGTCATCATCCGGCTCTGCTGACCGAGTGGGGCAAGGTCACTGTCACCTGGTGGTCACACGAGATGAAGGGCCTGCACCGCAATGATTTCATTCTTGCCGCTAGAACCGACGAGGTAGCGAAATAAATGTTCGAGAAAATTGAGCGGGTTCCCGGGGACGCCATCCTCGGTCTGATCGAGGCCTTCAAGAAGGATACCAACCCTCAGAAGGTCGATCTCGGCGTCGGCGTCTACAAGGACGACCAGGGCAACACCCCGGTGATGCGCGCCGTCAAGGAAGCCGAGGCCCTGCTGCTCAAGAACGAGACCACCAAGACCTACATTGGCTCTCATGGTGCGCCGGCATACGGTGAAGTGATCCTGCCCATGGTGCTCGGCGAGGGATCGCCGGTGCTGGACGCCAAGCGTGCCAGCGCGACCCAGTCACCGGGCGGTACCGGTGCCCTGCGCCTGGCGGCCGACTTCATTGCCACTCAGCTACCCGGCAAGGACATCTGGGTGTCGGACCCGACCTGGCCGAACCACCTGGGCATCTTTCCCGCCGCGGGCCTGACGCTGCGCAAGTACCCGTACGTGGACGCCGAGAACCGTCTCGATTTCGACGGCATGCTGGGGGCACTCAAGGAGATTCCGGAAGGCGACGTGGTGCTGCTGCATGCCTGCTGCCACAACCCCACCGGCTTCGACCTCTCCCGCGACCAGTGGCAACAGGTGCTGGAGGTGGTTCGCGAGCGCAACCTGCTGCCGCTGATCGACTTCGCCTACCAGGGCTTTGGTGAAGGCCTGGACGAGGATGCCTACGGGGTTCGGCTGATGGCCGAGAGTCTCGACGAGGTCATCATCACCAGCTCCTGCTCCAAGAACTTCGGCATCTACTGCGAGCGCACCGGCTGCCTGATCATGGTGGCGAAGAACGAGGAGCAGATGGAGAACGTCCGCTCACAGATCGCCATCGTGGCCCGGGAGAACTACTCCAACCCGCCGGCCCACGGCGGCTCCATCGTCAGCGAGATCCTCCACTCCGCAGAACTCGCCGCCCTCTGGCGCGACGAGCTCACCGAGATGCGCGACCGCATCAATACGTTGCGTCGCGACTTCGTCGAGGCCCTGAAGCCCTATGGCCTGGAGCAGAAGTACGCCTGCGTGGCCGAGCAGCGTGGCATGTTCTCCTACACCGGCTTGACGGGCGAGCAGGTTGATCGTCTGCGCGACGAGTTCGGCATCTACATGGTGCGCTCCGGCCGCGCCAACGTCGCCGGCTTCTCCCACAAGAACCTGCCCTACCTGGCCGAGGCGATCGCCGCGGTCAACTGATCGCCACCTCGCCAAAGCCCATCAAGGAGAGGCCCGCCGGGAAACCGGCGGGCCTTTTCTTCAGCTGATAGCTCGACTCTCACGCTCCGGCTGCCGGCGGGGACTGGCGAGGATGCGCCGCAGCACCTGCCAGGCTGCCAGTCCCGCCAGCAGGTTGCCCAGCGCCGCCCCCATGGCCAGGCCCATCAAGTTAGCCAGCCAGGCCCCGGCCCAAAGACACGGTAAGTAAAAGACGAACAACCGCGCGGCCGACATCAGCATGGCGCGCAGCGGCCAGCCCAAGGCGTTACCCGCCGAGACCACGAGCATGCAGACGCCCAGCGCCGCATAGCTGGGCAGCAGGAATCGGATCAGGATCGCCAGGTCATCGCGCACTTCGGGATTGCCGGAAAGGCCCTGCGCGACCCACGGAGAGGCCAGCGCCATCAGAATCCCCAGCGACAGCTGCCAGATCACCACCACGCGCAGCGCCAGGCGCATCAGCCGGTGTATCTGGCCCCAGTCGCCGGCGCCATAGCAGCGTCCGAGCCAGGGCGGAAGCGACATGGTCATGGCCAGCACGACCATCAGCGAGAGCGTTTCAAGACGACTGGCCAGCCCCCACGCGGCCACCTGGGCCTCACCCAGAGAGGCCACCACCGAGATCGCCAGCATGGCCGCCAGGGGCGGCATCAGCTGGCTGATCATGGCCGGGCCGGCAATACCGGCAAAGGGCCCCAGCGAACGGCGAAGCTCGCCGAGCAATCCGTCGGCCGCCAGCCAATCCATGCCGCTCAGACGGCGGCCCAACACCAGCAGGCCGGTCGCGAAGGCGATCGACGTCGCCCACGCCGCCCCGGGCAGCCCCAGCCCCTGCCAAGGGCCGATGCCGAAGATCAGCAGCGGGTCGAGCAGCAGGTTGAGCAGACTGGTCATCACCATCATCTTGCCGGGTAACCAGGTATCTCCATGGGCCCGGAACAGGCTATAGCCGAAATACAGCACCGCGCCCAACCAGGCCGCCAGCAGCTGAGGCGCCCAGTAGTCCCGGATCAGTACGCGAGTCGATTCGTCGGCGCCCAGCAGGGCGAAGACCGGCGCTTGCACGGCCCACAGCAACGCCACCAGCAGCGCAATGGTCAGCGTTCCCACCAGCAGCACCAGGCTACCCAGTCGCCGTGCCCGGGCGACTTCCCCTGCCCCCAGGGCACGCGAGATCAGCGCCGCGATGGCGATCCCCATGCCGACCTGAATGCCGATGACCAGAAACGACAGCGGAAACGTGAAGGACTGGGCGGCCAGCGGTGCGGTGCCCAGTCGCGCGATGAAGGCACTGTCCACCAGCTGGAAACCCAGCAGTGCCAGCACACCAATGGCCATGGGCCAGGTTTGTCGCCACAGCGTGAGGCCAAGCGAGGAACGCGATTCGTCGAGGGAGGTCACAGCGGCTCCGTAGTCTGGCAGAAGGCAGGCATTCTACGCCAAGCGGGCGTCGAACTTCAGCCCGCGAACCCCTGACCTCCCACCACGAGACCCGTCAGGACGCGCTCCAATTCCTGGGCCGGCATGGGGCGGAAGAAGTAGAACCCCTGGACCAGGTCGCAGCGCATCTCCCGTATCAGCGCCAGCTGCTCGCGGTTCTCGACGCCCTCGGCCACGACCTCGAGCCCCAGGCGATGCCCGATGAAAATCGCCGCCTCCATGATGGCCCGATCCTCGGGCTGCTCAGGGGCATCACGCACAAAGGCACGATCGATCTTGAGGGCCGTAACAGGGAAATGCTTGAGATAACTCAGCGACGAGTAGCCGGTACCGAAATCATCGATGGCAATGCGAAAGCCCAGCTGGTGGAGCCGATGTAAACCCGCGAGGATCCTTTCGTCGGCCTCGATCAGCACATTCTCGGTGAGTTCGATACCAATGTGCCGAGGTCCCAGATCATAGCGCGCCAGACAGGCCTCGAACCGCTGGAAGATATCCGTCCGGCTCATCTGCCGACCGGAGAAATTGATATCGATGCGCTCGATGGCCAGCCCAGCCTCCCGCCAGAGCGAGCGCTGATGGCAGGCGGCCTCCATGACCCAGTCACCGAGACGATGGATCAGGTCGGAGCGTTCGGCGAGAGGAATGAACTCGGCCGGCGAGATCGACGGGCCTTCCGCCGGTTGCCAGCGAAGGAGCGCCTCCAGATTCTCGATGCGCCCGCTGGCAACGGATACCTGAGGCTGGAAATGCAGCGCGAGCTCGCCCCTCTCCAGCGCCTGCTCCAGCTTATCGATAAGATGATGCTGATGGAGCAGTTCGTCGTGGAGTTGCTGGTCGAAAAACCACACGCTACCCCGGCCGTCCAGCTTGGCCCGATTCTTGGCCACGTCGGCGTTGCGGATCAGCTCGCGCGCGGTATCGCCGTTATCCGGCCAGAGGCTGACGCCCAGGCAGGCCGTCACCTGGCGTCGGGAGCCATCCATCAGGAAGGGGGCACGCAAGACTTGCTGTACCTTGTGCACCAGCTGCGAGAGCACATCCTCGCGCTGGTAGCCCGGAAAGGCGACCACGAACTCGTCGCCGGAGAGTCGCGAGATCATGTCAGACGCTCTTGTCGCCCGACGCAGTCGCTGGGTCAGCTCGACCAGCAGCCGGTCACCCTGTTCGTAGCCGAGTGCATCGTTGATCTGCACGAAATGGTCGATGTCCAGATAGATCAGCACCAGCCCGGTATTGTGTCGTCGACAGTCGGCGATCACCTCATTCAGCAGAGCCTCGAAGGTCTGACGGTTGGGCAGATGGGTCAGCGAATCGAAGCGTGTCGCGAAATCCAGCTCGCGATGCGCCCGTTTCTGATCCGACAGGTCCACGTCGACACAGAACATCAGGGGATCATCGGTGTGTTCGCCGAGCATCACATGGTGAGAGAAGACCGGGACAAGTTCGCCGCTCTTGTGCTGGAGTTCGAGCTCTTCGGCAGGAATCTCGACCCCTTCCTGCACCCAGGCCCGATGAGCCTGAATCACCGGTTCGCGCATCGGTGACGGAATGATCAGCTCCTCCAGCAGCCGACCCTGGGCCTCATCGGGCGCGTAGCCATAGAGCCGGGTGCTGGCTTCGTTCCAGTAGATCACCCGGCGCTCACGGTCGTAGCCCTGAACCGCCACTCTGGGCAGACTCTCCAGCAGGGCGCGGAAGCGCTGCTCGCTCTCCAGGTACTGGCGACGCACGACTTCGACATCGTCCCGGAGATAATCGTCCGGGGCATCGGGCCTTCTCGCGGTGGCCTGTCGCCACCGACGCGCCAGCCAGTGTCGGAAGCCGGTATCGCGACCGCTCATTCGTGCCTCATCATCGGAAGACGGCAATACAACGCATCACAGTATAGGTTCACCCACCCTGGTAAGCTCACCCACTCTGCAGGCTCACCCCCACCCCGCGGGCCATGGAACCTTCATCCTACCTGCATATGTAAGCGATATCCTACACGCAATGTGTATCGACCCGGCGTTGTCGTGCGTCGTTGCAACGAAACGGCAAATGACACTTCGAGATAAATACCCTGTTTTTTTTGACATTTCGCTGCAGATCTTCTCCTTTTCCTAGGGTTGCCACGACATTCGGGCAACCACCGGGCAATCACGCCCACATCCAATGGAGAAGATCCCATGAAACTCGATACCCTCAAGTACGGCTTCGATCCCGCCACCATGCCCCTCGACCCGATGGCCGACTACTGGACGCCGGACGTCACTGACGCCCTGCAACGCCATGACTGGGCCATGACCGAGGTGCGCTCCCGGGTGGATCTCGAAGCCTGGCAGGCATTTACCACCGACCTGCCCCGTGATCCCTACGTCAACCGTCGCTGGAAGCGCATGTCGTGGCTGACCCTGGACGAGCGGGGCGAAGCCTATGACATGGGCCATTGCCCCATGGCGCAGGGAGGGGCCTTCAATGATGCCGAGAGCATGGCGGACCGACTGCGTTACTACGAGCCACTGACGCCCGAGTTCATGGCCCGCCCGGATGTGAAAGCCTTCGTGCGCGCCTGGGCCCGGCTCTGGGACCTCAAGCCGAACGAGCCCATCCTGATGCAGATCACCGGCGTTCGCGGCGAAGGCATGGTCGACCCCCTGCAGGGTCAGGGGATCCACGCCGATGGCTGCAAGGCGCTGAGCATTCTGGTATTGAACCGCCACAATGTCGCGGGCGGCGACAACCACCTGTATGCCGACAAGGCCGGAACCCGGCCCCTGGTCGACACCACACTCGCCCCTGGCGATATCCTGCACCTGCGCGACGATCGTCTCTTCCACAGCGTGGACGGTATCCACCAGCTGGATGAAGAGGCGCCCTTCGAGCGCTTCATCATCATCATCAACAGCCGCTTCGTGGACGAGTTCCAGAACCGCATGCTGCGTCGGCACTTCCCCGCGGCGGTGCTCAACGAGACCTGCTGAACCCCGCCATTAACCCTAGAGAAAAAGGGTAATCGCGTTTTGGCGTGAAGGAGATGAAGTCCCCCTGTGGGAGCGCAATTTATTGCCGGTTCGACGCCTCGACGATGGCGCCGACAGGCGCCCCGGAGCTGAGTGCTTATAGCCGGGAAGGCCTCGGGCCTTCTTTCGCGATCTGAAGATCGCTCCTACAGGGCAGCATCACGCCACCTTGCGATACTCCGAAAAAGACACCCCCCGGCGCAACGCTGGGGGGTGTCATGCTGCCTACAGGACGTGTCGCGGGGTTGCCTTACTGGCGAACACCCTCGAACGTCACGTAGAGCTCGACGTCATGCATCACCTCGGGAAAGTCGCTCATGTCGATGCCATAGTCGGCCAGCGTCAGCAGGGTAGACCCCTCGAAACCGGCACGATACCCCCCCCAGGGGTCCTCGCCCTCACCCACCAGGGTGACCTGCATCTCAATCTCGTTCGTCTCGCCGTGCATGGTCAACTCGCCGGTCAGGACGCCTGCATCGTCGCCGGTCGGTGAAAAATCGCTGGAGGTGAAGGTGGCAGTCGGATATTGCGCCACATCCAGGAAATCATCGCTCTTGATGTGCTTGTCACGCTCGGCATGGTTGCTGTTGAGGCTAGCCACCTCGACATCAATGTTGACCGATGACGCTTCCAGATTGTCGGGATCATAGCTGAAGCTACCGGAGAAATCCTCGAGGCTGCCAAGGATGTAGGAGTAGCCCAGGTGGCTGACCTTGAACTGCACGAAGGCGTGTTGGCCGTCGGTATCGATGACATAGTCGGCGGCCTGGGCCTGGCTGACGCCCATCAGGGCGGTGGCGCCCAGCGCAGTGGCAATGGCGGTCTTCTTGAACATCAGGTGTCTCTCCTTGCTGATGGTTTCGGGGAGGGATATCGCCTCAGGGGCGACGGGAACGGCGCGGATCGACCATGCGCAACATGACATCGTTGCGATCGACCCAATGGTGTTTGAAAGCGGCCAGGCTATGGCCTGCGGCAAGCAGCATCAGCGCCAGGGCGCCGTACCAGTGAACCTGACCGGCCACGGTGGCCTGATTCGGCAGGTCGCTGATCAGGGCGGGCACCACGAAGGCGTCGAATACGCTGATTCCCTTGCCGTCAGCGGTGGAAATCAGATAGCCACTGCACAGCACCACCAGCATCAATACATAGAGGCCAATATGGCCGAAATGGGCCGCCAGGCGCTCGAGGCGATGGCCCTTCTCCACCGGCGTCGGATTGGCGAAACGCCACCCCAGGCGAAGCAGAGTGGCAAACAGCAAGAGCATACCGACGGAGCGGTGCCACCAGGGTCCCAAGTTGTACCAGTTGTCGTAGTAACCGAGCCCGGTCATCCACCAGCCAAGGATGAAGAGGCCGATAATGGCCAGTGCAGAGACCCAGTGCAGCAGAATACTGACCAGTCCCCAGCCGCTGCGGGTGTTCTTCCACATGTTCAGGCCCTCTGGCGCGCGTCGCTACGATCACAACAGCCTATCGCAGCGCGCCATCGGTATCCGCTGAAAAAAGCCGAATGCATCATTCGGAAAAACCAGATGCCATCAGCGAAGGCGATATCGCGGACCGCCAGACCGGCGCAAGAGGTGACTCAGTCCGGCTCGTCAAGAGTCTCGAGCAAGAGTCGGGCGGTAGAAGCGCTGGAGGCCCGATTCTGGCCGGTCGCCAGCAGGCCATCGTGCACCTAGAAAGGGGCGAAGTCATTGCGGCTGCACCGTAGCGAGCGCCCTACGTTTGAGGGCATCCTCCAGCCAGAAACCCGTCTCGTCGCCGGTGTCCCCCATGCGGTCGTGCGACGTCAGTACCATCAGGATCTTCACCGTCGCCTCCTCGAGCGGGCGTGAACCCGGGATATTCCTGAGGGAGTGCTGCAAACGAAGATAGCGGGTGGTGAAATCTAAGGGAATCAACCAGTTCCGGCAAGAACACGATTCCAAGAGGCCATCCGCTATAGGTGAAAGCGTATCTCCCTGGATTCCGTCCTGCAACGGGTCTATCCATGTTGAAATGAGCAGTCAGCGAACCACCAGCGACAGCGGTGCTCTGCTCCTCCGTGAAGCCCTCGATAACAGCGGTGTCATTGATGCGCTGGAAGACCATCTGGTCGATCGGCGCGACCCGGATCGCGTCCGCCACACCTTGGCCAGTCAGTTGCGCACCGTGGTGCTGCAGCGTGCAATGGGCTGGATCGATCTCAAAGATACCACCACGCTGCGCCGTGATCCGCTCTGGCAACTGGCGTGCAGCGACGCGCGGGGCACGACGCCATTGGGACCGACCGTCTCAAGCCGCGCCGTCGCGCTTGCTGACCTGCTTGGGCCGCAACGACAACATCGATACCGTGCACGAAGGGTTGCTACGGCTGGCGACCTGGCGCCTGACCTCGCTGACGGGCGGCAAACGCCCCGAGCAGCTGATGCTAAATATCGACGGGTTGCCCATCGAGGTCCACGGTCACCAGGGCGGCTCGGCGTTTCATGGGCACGTGGGGGCACGAATCTATGAGTACGTGGGGCGACTGCGCAGTCACTCGGGGCTTCAGAAGCTAGCGGCACCGTACCTGAAGCGCCCACCAGACCGGACACCCGAACAGCCACGGGAGTGGTGCCACGGCCTTGAGTCCCAAGCCGGTTCCTGGCCAACGCCGCGGCGCGTCGTGCTGGTGGTGCAGGAGCTCCCCGATGACCTACTGCTTCATGCCTTCTTCCTGGTCACCAACCTCGGCAAGTTCGACTGGCCGCCGGAGAAGGTCCTGGCGCTGTACCGCAAGCGTGGCAGCGCCGAGGCGCACATGGGCGAGGTGAAGTCGGCGCTCGATGTACATCTTTCGTCGACCGATCGCGGTGTCTGTGCCTCCACCATCCAGGACGTGATGGCCCGCAACGAAGTGAGCCTGCTGCTGAGCCTCTACGCCTACCAGGTCCTGCCTGGGCTGCGGCGCTTGCTGGAGAGCCGTACGCCCTGATGCGGCTGCGCGAGCAGGTGCTCAAGGACGCGGCGACGTTGTCGCTGCATACCCGGCGCATCTCGGTTCACCTCGGCGATGCGGCCGACAAATGGTGGCCCACCTTGCTTAAGGGGCTACCTCGGCTGACCGCCCTAGTCTGACTCCCGGCGTCACCACGATCTATGCAGCAGGCAAGGCGACCACAAAGGGGGTCGGCGGGGACGGCTGCGCTGACGCTCGACATCAATTCTTAAAAGTCATGAAAAGACCAGTCAAAAGCCGATTCAGGTATATATCAACCGTCTATCAAGCGGCCGCATGACGTTGAAGTGGGCCTATACGGCAACCCGTCGGTTGAAAACCCTCATTCGTCATCGTGATGAATGAGGCGGGTTTGCCCGTGTTGGCTTCGACGCGGACGATCACAGCCTCATCGGCTCACTCCATCAGGCAAAGACCACGGTCTTGTTGCCATGGATCAGCACGCGATCCTCCAGGTGCCAACGCAGGCCGCGCGCCAGCACCGCCTTCTCCACGTCCCGGCCGAAACGCACCAGGTCATTGGGCGTATGGCAATGGCTGACCCGATGGATATCCTGCTCGATGATCGGCCCGGCATCGAGCTCCTCGGTCACGTAGTGGCAGGTGGCGCCGATCAGCTTCACGCCGCGCTGGTGCGCCTGATGATAGGGCCGGGCGCCGGCGAACGAGGGCAGAAAGCTGTGATGGATATTGATCATCCGGCCCTGGAAGCGCTGGCAGAGCGCGGTCGGCATGATCTGCATATAACGCGCCAGCACCACGCAGTCGGCACGGGCCTCGTCGACCAGCCGTTGCACCTCGTCGAAGGCGGCCTGCTTGTCATCGGCCTTGACCGGCACATGGTGATAGGGGATGCCGTGCCACTCCACCAGGCCGCGCATGTCCTCGTGGTTGGAGATCACCCCGGCGATGTCGCAGTCGAGCTCCTGCGCCGTCCAGCGATAGAGCAGGTCCACCAGGCAGTGGGTCTCCCGCGAGACCATCAGCACCACCCGACGCCGCTGGCGGGTATCGGTGAGCGCCCAGGTCATCTCGAATTCGTCGGCGATGGGGGCGAACGCCTCGCGCAGCGCCTCCGGCGGCATGCCCACCGAGTCGGCGAGGATCTCGTAGCGCATGAAGAAGCGCCCCGCTTCCAGGTCGGAATGCTGGCTGGCCTCGGTGATCGAGCCGCCGTGGCCGGCGATGAAGTTGGAGACTCTGGCGACGATGCCCAGGCGGTCGGGACAGGAAACCACCAGGCGGTAGTAGTGTGACATCGGATGATCCCGGGTTGCTACGGTGGCTGGGGGCAACAGTGTAGCCAAAACAGGGGTTTCGGGCACGTGCGGAGGGCGGTTCGAGACCCTTCACCCGACGTGGCGCCTTCCCCGCCAGAGAACGAGGAGCCACTGCGGTGCGAGGTCCGTCGGGTTATGGTGACATCATTCCATCCACGACCGACACGAGGCACTGCGGACGATGCTCAACACCCGCTCCCTGTCATCGCCCATCGACCGCCGCCCCGACCCCGACTGGTCGGTGGTGAGCCGCATCCCCATCACGGGAAGTGACGAGCCACTGGTGCCGTTGAGCCTGGCACCGTCACCGATCAAGATCTTCCCGGTCTATGCCAAGCAGGACATTCCCGGGGCCGTCAACGAATGCTATGTCCGTGAAGGGGTCTACCGGCGGCTGCAGAAGGTGGCCCGCTCCCTGCCCGCCGAGGTCGGCCTGGTGATCCTGGACGGCTGGCGGCCCTGGCGCGTGCAGCAGTATCTCTTCGATACGCTGCAGGAGGCTATCCGCTCTCACCATCCTAAACTCAGCGACGAGACACTGCTGGAGCGAACGCGGGAATTCGTTTCCGTGCCGAGTCGCGAGGCGAGTTCGCCGAGCCCCCACCTTACCGGCAGTGCCGTGGATGTGACCCTGAGCGATGCTGACGGGCTGCCGCTGGACATGGGCACGCTATTCGACGAGGCCGTGGCGGCCTCCCACAGCGTCGCGCTGGAAGAAATTGCTCGCCCGGACGCCCGACAGCGACAGGCCCGCGATAATCGCCGCCGCCTCTATGGGGCCATGCGCGAACAAGGCTTTACCAACTTGCCAAGCGAGTGGTGGCACTACGATCTAGGCGACCAGCTGTGGGCCCATTACAGCGGCCATGCCCAGGCCCTCTATGGGCCGGCGGAACTCGAGACCATTGAAAGCCGCTGGCGGCGACAGCTGTAAGCCAAGGCGGATGAACCCTTGGAAGGTTGCCTTGTCCATCCGGGTATAGAGCCTTCATGTACCGAGTGGAATCGCGCCATGAGCAAGCTGAGTCGCGCCATTCGTGCGGTCGTCACCACCTCTCGACAGAAGCGTGCCCGCTACCTGCGCGCCCTTTCATCGCTGGGTGATCACGTGATGGCGCTGCGTCACGAATTCCTGCAGTGTCAGGGGGCTCTCCTGGGGGCTATCCGGCACGATCCACCCTCCTTGTTTGTCGAGCACCTAGCGCAGACCCAGGAGCGGATGACGGACTTAAAGCGGCGCCTGGAAGGTGTTCTCGCCCGGGTCGAGCGTCGCCGCCTGGAAGCCGGCACTCGCGTGACCCGACACACGCAGCACCATATCGAAAGCATGCATGACCTGGAACGCCGGCATCGACGCTCCACCCAGGGCGCCGACACGCTGCTCGCGGATATCGATCAGCTCATCCTGCTGACGCGTCACCTGGCCGAGGGGGGTAACCGCCATACTGCCGCCGAGATTCTCGCCGAGGTGGCGGGTCACTACGCGCCCGCGCCGTCGTCTCGCAGCCCAAGCCTCACCTACCATGAAGGCCCCGTCCGTCACGCCGGCCGAGGGCTGATCGTCGAACCTATCCCGGCATCGGAGTGGGAGCGTCACGCCAGCGCTGCAGGGCGTCTCGACTGGTCGTTCGTTGGTCATGAAGCGGCGTCACCCGCTAACAACTCCCACTAACCCCGTCCTGGAGTGATCCCCAACCTCTGAAGACAAGACTAGCCCCTTCCGTCGGCATTCAACTCTTGTTGTGGCTGAAGACGGCAACCCTAATCGCCCGAGTGAACCGGTTGGCGCTCCAAGAGAAATTCGATCAGCGTTTCCAGGGGCATGGGGCGTGCGAAGTGGAAGCCCTGGAAGAGATCACAGCCATGCGTCAGCAGCAGCTGGTGCTGAGCCTGGTGCTCGATGCCCTCGGCGACCACCTGGAGACCGAGGTGATGGGCCATGGAGATGATGCCCTGGATGATGGCGGCATCTTCGACACTATGCGTGACCTCACTGACGAAGCTGCGATCGATCTTCACCGTGTCGATGGGCAGGTTCTTGAGGTAGCTGAGACTGGAGAAACCGGTACCGAAGTCGTCGATGGCAACGCCAACCCCCATGCCCCTGAGGGCGTGCAGGGTGTCAATGGCACTCTCGGTATCGTTCATCAGCACCCCTTCGGTCAGTTCCAGCGTCAGTTGCGGTGCCGGTAGCCCGGTCACGGCCAGGGTCTGGCGCAGGTTGCCGAGAAAGCTCGAACGGTGGAACTGCAGTGGCGAGAGGTTGACCGCGACGTCTAGGGTGTCCTGCCCCGCCTGGTCGAGCATGCGCAGATCCTGGCAGGCCCGGTTGAGCACCCACTCGCTGATGGAGATGATCTGTCCGGTCTCCTCCGCCAGCGGAATGAACTGTGCCGGCGAGACGTAGCCGCGCCGCGGGTGGGGCCAGCGCAACAGTGCCTCCACGCTTGCTACCCGCCCCTGGCGATCGATCAACGGCTGATAATGCAACTCGAAGGCCTGCGTGTCGATGGCCTCCTGGAGCTCATTACGCAGCGCCACGCGATCGCCCAGTCGGTGGGTGATCTCGGGGGTAAACCACTGGTAACCATTACGCCCCTCCTGCTTGGCCCGGTACATGGCCATGTCAGCCTGCTGAATGAGCTCGAGCGGCTGAGCGACCTCCGTGTTGCTGACGGCAATACCGATGCTGCACGACAGGGAAAGCTCATGCTCGCCGACCCGGTAGGGCCGCGCAATGATCGTCAGCAGCCGCTCGACCACATGCAGCGCCTGCTCCTCATTGTGCAGATCGGGCAGCAGTATCACGAACTCGTCACCTCCCAGCCGCGCCAGGGTGTCACCCGCGCGCATGGCCGCAGACAACCGCTTTGCGACCCCTCGCAGCAGCTGGTCGCCGATGGCGTGGCCCAGGCTGTCGTTGATGGGCTTGAATTCGTCGAGGTCGACGAAGAGCACCGCCAGCAGCTGCCCCTGGCGCCTGGCCAGTTCGAAATCATGGGCCAGTCGATCTTCGAGCAGCGCCCGGTTGGCCAGACCCGTCAGCGCATCGTGACTGGCGTGATAGGCCAGGCGGGCCTCATAGGCCTTGTGTTCGGAGATATCGTGCTGGATGCCCACGTAGTGGCTGACCCGCCCCTCTTCATCGCGCACCGGGGCGATGAAAAGATCGTTCCAGAAAGGGGTGCCATCCTTGCGGTAGTTGCACAGCGTGACATGCACCTCACGCTGGTGGGCCAGCTGCTGACGAATCTGCTGCACCACTGCCCTGTCGGTCTCGCTGCCCTGCAGGAAGCGGCAATTGCGGCCAATCACCTCCTCTCGCGTGTAGCCTGTCATACGCTGGAAGGCGTCGTTGGCGTAGATGATCGGCAGGTCGGGTTCGGCGGCGTCGGCGATCACTACTCCGTTGACACTGGCTTCCACCCCGCGCTCGAGAATCCGTAGCCGGGTCTCGTATTCGCGGCGGCGGGTCACGTCCTTGGCAATGCCGTAGACGCCCTTGATCCGCTGATCGACCACGACAGGCAGGTTGGTCACGTCCAGCCAGCGCATCTTGCCGTCACGATTCGGAATCTGCAGCTCGTAACGGATGGGGTCCCCGGCCGCGGCGGTCTCGAACATCTGCTGAACATGAGCCAGGTCGTCGGGCTGGAGGAACTCGGCATAGTGCGCACCCAGCATCTGTTCAACGCTATAGCCGGTCAGCGCAGCACAATGCGCGTTGGCCGCGACGAAGTGCCCCTTGAGGTCCAGTGAAAACACCGCATCCGGGTTATAGGCGAACAGCGACCTATAGCGCTGCTCGCTCTCCCATAGCGAACGTCGATCCTGTTCGCGCTCCACCGCCAGCCCGACCAGATCCACGGCCTGACGAAATATGTCCAGCTCGTCATCGCGCGGACTCGCCGGTTGGCGGTAGTAGGTCGCAAAGGTCCCCAGTAGCCGACCGTCGCTTGCGATCACCGGATAGGACCAGCAGGCTCTGAGCCCCTCACGGGTCGCCACAGTCCGGAATCCTTTCCAGCGCGGGTCGTGGGCGAGATCCTCGCAGACCACCACCTTGCGGTCGTGAGCCGAGCTGCCACAGGCACCGATGCCAGCGCCCACGGGAATCGAGCGCACGGCGTCGCGATAGCCCGTCGGCAGGCTGTTCCCTGCCACCAGGCGCAGTACGTGGCCATCATCATCGGCCAGCATGATCGAGCAGATCCCGCCATTCAACTGGCTCTCCAGCATGAGACAGATGGCCTCGAGGATCTCGTCGAGTGGCCGATCCTCGGCAATCATTGCCTGGATAGCCTGATGCTGTTCGAGCTGCTCCCGCGCGGCGATCAGTTGCCGCGAATGCCCCAGCGCCAGCCTTGCCATTCCCAGGCTGAACACCAGCAGATAGCTCAGCACCAGGCCCCCCAGGGCAACTGCCGAGGGCACCACACCGGCCTGCAGCCAGCTCGTCGCGCCGCGGGCCTGTACCGATGGGCTGAGCATCGGCCCACCCGGCAGGCCGATATGACGTGATGCCAGCGTGGCCGCGGGCATGACGTCATGGGGCTTCATGCCCGGCGCCACCAGCGAGGTGAGCACCGCATCATCGCGCGAGAGGTTGACCTGAAAGCCGCTCAACTGGACGCGCAGCTCATGCTTCAGGAGCGTGGCCATGTCCAGCACGGCCACCAGCTGCTGGTCGCGACGAGGCACCGAGATCGCCATGATCGCCAGCGCCGGGGCGTTGTCATCGGGCAGCGTGATGCGCGGCTGGGGAAACGGCATGCTGAGCCAGTCGCTAACGCGCTCGGTGTTCGTCCACTGGACCAGCCAGCGCTGAAGCTCGTCGCTACGCGCCTCGCGCCAGCGCCACGTCTGCCGGTCATCGAGCAGGCCGATGACCTCGAGACTTGGCGTATCCCGCAAGTGGTTGGCCACATCGCGGCCGAGCACGGCGGGTTCCAGCCCATCTGCAGAGGCGTCCAGCCGCTCGGCCATGCGCTGCATTAACGAAAGGTGCGACGCCATCACCTGTTCGGCATTCAGGCGGATGTTGTCGAGCAGGTTCTCGGCATGAAGGTGAACCCGCTGTTGCTGCTGCCAGCTGAGCAGGGCCCATGCCAGGCTGCTGACCAGCACCCCCGCCAGGCCTGCCATCACGGCCGCCCGTCCCAGCTTGATTTTCCGCTGGGCTCCACTGACACCCGCTGCCAGCATGGCGGCACCGAAAAGCAACATGAACATCGCCACCACCAGCGGTGATGACGTCATACCTGACAGAACGTGGCCCTGCGCCGAAAAATCGTGCAGCAAAGCCAGCAGGACACTGCCGATACCCAGCAGGAGCGAGCCCACCGTCAACCAGACGCCCCGCTGTACTCGCCCCTCGACCCCCGACAACAGACAGCCAGCCACCACCACCAGGATGGTGGCTAGCCAAGAGGATAACCGCGGCTCTGCGGACAGCCAGGAGACACCCACCTGGCTCCCGCCTGCCTCGGCATTGTGCCCCAAGGTATAGAGCATCAGGGCAAGCAGCGCGCCACCGGCCACGAAACGCGCCTGCTGCCAGTGCTGCACCACGGCCAGCAGGCCGACACCGGAGAGGATGGCGGCCAAGGCGGCGTCTGGTACCAGCAGGGTTTGCAGGGAGTTAAGCAGTCCCTGCACCACCCCCGCCAGCCCCATCAGCACAAACGCCGCCGAGACCATCAGCAGCCAGCTATCCAGGGCAATATCACGGGTCTTGAACGGCATGAATGGTGTGCTCCCTGCGCGGTGGCGACGACTGGCCAGGCCTAGACTAGGCCCGTCATCACCTTATCGTTGTGCCCCTAATGGTGCAGTGCTTCGCGCGAGGACACCAGACACTCTCCAGGCACCAAGCAGCACCGGCATTCCCTATACACTCCCCAGGATATCGGCCTTCGACCTCACAACTTGATGCACCAAGCGACGGTAGACCCGTCGTCACACGCGCCATGCCCCGCCTGATGAAGCGCTACGTCGAGCAGACTGGCAGCAGTGGTTAGATCAACGCACCCCCAGCCGCGTTATCGAGCAGAAGCGCCCCGCATCGGTGAAGGTCAGTCGAAAGCGGCCATGCACGCCGTCGCGTGTGACCACCCGCCTCATCGCCTCGGCGGGAAACAGCACAACACGCCCATCCAGGCTACGCGTCTGCACGTTGGCTACCTGGCCGGCATAGTGCGACAGGCAGGCCTCGTATGAGAGATCGATGATCACGTCGATGCTGGGCATGGTCGCCACGGACTTGTCGTTCTGATGGAGATCGCTAATACTTTACCATTAACCGCCCTTGCTGCAGGGCATTCATCGGAACCCGCTATGTTCGCGTCCACCGTCGTTGGTCCCATTCCGCTTCCCGCCCAACAAGGCGTGTCGGGCACGATGCACGCCTCGGCGCAAGGGGGTGAGGCACGCAACGCACGCGGAGAGGCTGCTAACGCCGAGACCCGGGCGGGTCGCGACACGCCACGTCCCACGCAGGCGGACGACGACAAGCACGTCACCCCGGGCGACAAGCCAACCAAGCCCGGCGCCGAGACGCTGACCGAGGCGGAGCTGCGCCAGGTCGAGCAGATGAAGGTCACCGACCAGGAGATACGCCGGCATGAACTGGCGCACCAGGTTGCCGGCGGCGCCTATACCGGCGGCGCCAGCTATTCCTACGAGCGCGGTCCCGACGGCAAACGCTATGTGGTCGCGGGTGAGGTGCCCATCGATTACGGCCCCGTACAGGGTGACCCGCGCGCCACCATCGACAAGATGCAGCAGGTCATCAGTGCGGCCCTCGCCCCGGCCGACCCCTCCCCCAAGGATCATCAGGTGGCGGCGCGTGCCCGCGGCTACATGATGGCCGCCCAGCTCGAGATGGCCAGGCAGCAGGGCGAGATGGATGGCGCCCGCCGTGAAGCGCAGTCGGCCCAATCCCCCGTGGGTTCCGCCGATACTCGGCAGACCGGCAGTGACGCGCCCCAGCGCGCTGCCGCGTCTGACCGCCTCCAGGCAGAGCGCACAGCGGTTGCCGAACTCAGCCAGTACGACATCATCGCCCGCACTGCCAACGTCGGGGCTCAGGAAAGCCTGCGCAGTCTCGCCTAACGCCGATCACTGGATGCATCCCGGTCGACACGCCACTCCTCGACAGTGCCCTCCGCCCAAGGGTGACGAGCCAGGCCTGCTTCAAGTTTGTCGGCGTCTCGCCGATCAATGCATCGCCTTTGTTCTGGAGATGTCGTCATCATGCCCTACCCTCTGCGCCTGGCCTGCCTGCTGTTGCTCATGCTACTGAGCCTGAGCGGATGCGCTCGCCATGAAGGCGCGCTCTACAACGCGCCGCCCGCACCGGGGCTCGCCGATGCCCTCGATAAGGCCATGCGGGACATGGTCGAGGCCTTCCCCGAGCTCACCGATCAGGGCCCGCTGATCGCGGCCTCGTTTATTGACGTGGAGGGGGTAGAGCCGCCGTCAGCCTTCGAGCGCATCGCCGCAGAACTCTCGGCATCGGCACTGGCTCGCGCGGGCATGCCGGTGCACGACGTATTGCTCGACGGCCGCCAGCTACGGCAAGTGCGCGGCGGCGACGGCCTGCTATCTTGGCAGGTCCGAGACCTGGGGAACCGACAGGATGCCGATGCGCTGCTGCTCGGCACCTATGCCCGAGGGCATGAGCATCTCTACCTGGCACTGCGCGTGGTGGAACTGCACAGCGACCGCATCCTGGGCAGCAGCAGTCTTGCGCTCAAGCTCGATGGCGATCTGCGAGAACTGCTTCGCCCGCGCTGACGCGACGCTCAGCGCGTCTGAATCACCACCTCCACCCGACGGTTGCGGGCACGCCCCTCGGCGCTAGCGTTGCTCGCCAAGGGGCGCGTATCGGCGAGCCCCACGGCACGCAGGCGCGATGGAGCGATGCCGGCCTCCACCAGCGCCTCGACGATGGCAATGGCCCGGGCACTGGAAAGCGCCCAGTTGGAGGGGAATCGCTCGGTATTGATCGGCTGGCTGTCGGAGTGGCCCTCCACCGCGACTTCCCCGGGGTGACGTTCAACCATTTCGCGCAAGCGCTCCATGACCAGCGTGCGCCCCTCCTCGGTCAATTCCGCCTCGGCGGTGGGGAACAGCAGGCGATCCTCCACCCGCAACCGAATGCCCTCGGGAATCCTGGAGACTTCCATGCCCTCCAGGTCTTCCAGATACGGGATGCTCTGAAGCGATTCGGCCACCCGGCGCGCCCCGCCAATGGCGCCCGGGTCGAGCTCCTCGACACCCACGGGGGGACGATCGGTCAGTACCAGCAGGTAGTCGGCCAAGGGCCGGGCGGGATCATCGGCCGGCATCACCAGACGCGGCCAATCGATAGCCGCGTCGCCAGACGGCACGTCAATGATCGTGGCGATGTCGGGGAGGGCCAGCATCGGCGGCGGCGTTTTACGGGACGCGGGCAAGCCGGCCACCCCGAGGGCGGCCGAAATCGCGCGGGGCGACAAGGTGCCGTTCGGCACAGGCTTGATGCGTCGACGCTTCAGCACCTGTTGCAGGGGCTCGGGCAGCGGCACACCGAGGTTGCCCTGGACGGCGAGAATGCTTGGCGATTCCGCGACCGCATCCTCAGCCCCGTCGCCCTTGCCGACCTCGCTGAGCGTGATGATCAGCACCAGCAGCGCCACCAGCAGCGTCATGACGTCGATATAGCTGACCATCCAACCGCTGGCATCTTCGTCCGGCGGCAAGGGGCGCATCAGGTCGTCGTGGCGGCCCCGGCCACGGTGCTCGTCGATCATGCGCCCTCCGGGTAGAGCTCAGGCAAGTGGCAGAAAGCCGCCAACCTTAGGCGCAAGCGGGGCCAAGCACAACCACCCGCGGTTGCGGTGCTTCCGCAGCGATCCAGTTATATGGCAGCCCAGAGCGTGGTTTTACCCTGAAATACGAAGACGGCACACAATATCATTCCACCCGTGATAGCTCGCTGATAGACCTGGATTCAGCAAAAAAAGGCAACGCCCTGAAGCGGTGCCCTTTATCGATACAAATGCCAACGGGAAATAGCGCTGCTAATCACCTATCATGTCGTGCACTTCCTTAATCAGAAAGATTCCCACTGATCTTCCACCACCGGCGTTACGCGATAGTTTTTTTGCGTCTTACTTCCTTTAACTTCATCAATCGCCGGCTGAGATAGCGTTTCTTTCGTCAACGGATGTTCGTTCGCTACATTCGCCGCATCAGCTGCTGAGAGAAAAGCCTGCGCGCTATGGGAAAGTGCCAATATCTCCTGACGCAGCGACTCGGTAGAGGCATTATAAGTATGCATGGCCACAGAACTTTCCTGAGTGCTCTGATCAATCTCTGAGATCGCTTGGCTGATCTGGCCAATCCCCTCATTCTGCTCGGTGGTTGCTGCGCTAATCTCACCCATGAGATCGTTCACACGTTGGCTAGCCAACCTGATACGCTCCATGGCGTGCTCCGCATCGGTTGCATGCTTTTCGCCATTGCTGATTCCATCTTGAGCACTCTGAATTAAATCCTGAACTTTCTTGGCCGCATCCGCCGATTGGCTTGCCAGTTTACGCACTTCTTGAGCAACGACGGCAAAACCGCGACCGTGTTCACCGGCACGTGCTGCCTCCACGGACGCATTGAGGGCCAGGATGTTAGTTTGGAACGCAATAGAATCGATAGTACCAACGATACTGGCCATGTTCTCGGCCTGCTGGGTAATGTCCCTCATGGACTCCCCCAGCGACTGCATTATGCGGCTGGCATCATCAACTTCCTTGACATTACCCACAGACGCTTTGCTGGCCAGCTTCGAATTCTCGGCACTCTGTGACACCGTGGAGGAAATCTCTTCAGTGCTGGCAGCCGTTTCCTGCACGGCAGACGCTTGTTGCTCAATGCGGCTGCTCATCGACAAATTGCTCTCCATCAATTCGTTGACGGAAGGACGCACTACGCCGACGCGCTGATTGACTTCACCGATCAAGAAACTCAGGGATTTTCGCATAAAGTTGAGCGAATGAAGCGTTTGCCCTACTTCATCTCTGCCGGTTTCAGGCATATTCGATTTAAGGTTTCCCGCCGCCACCTGCAATGCGAAATCATTGGCCTTTAACAAGGAAATGCGAATGTAGCGTGCCATACGCCAACCCAGTACCGCTACCAGCAAGCCTCCCAGAAGCGCTATCAGGCCAAAGGCCAAAGCCAGCTTTCGCTCCTCTATGGGCAGATCGATTTTTTGCTGGCTTGACCACTCGGCTAACCCGGCATGAAGTGCTTCAAGTTCACTGGTCAGTCGTGGAGACTGTTGATTCTCGAACCCCTCGAATACCGACCTTGCCTCTTCGAAGCGTCCGGCCTGCAAATGCTTATGTACCGCCACCGTGACTACATTGATCACATTATCGAGCCGCTCCTCAAGCTCATCACTGTACAGCACATCATAAGCATCCAGTGCTTCCTGCAACGCCCCCCACGCAATTTCGAGTTCGCGTGCGTTCTCAGCCAAGCTTTCTGCTGCTGTCCGCGCCTCGTACCGACTCTCGGCCTCGACAGCAGCATCCATGTCACGCTCGTTTTGCAGTAAATGCCGTTCAAGGCTATAAGCCTGACTGCGGAGCTGTAACCGCTCAACGTCTGCTGCCTGCTGATGGATCAGGTAGCCACCGCCAAGGCCCGTAATACCCAACATCACCAGCGTCAGAATACTGATACCACCGATACGAGTGCCAACGGAATGGAAATTAATACGGCGCAGACGGCTGAATAAGCCGCGGCGATACCACATGCCACGCCACACCAGGTACCGGCCTTTCCCCTGGCGGATATCGCGATAAACCTCCTCGGCCATGCGTACTTCGTCGTCATTCGGCTTGACACGAATGGACGCATACCCCTTCACAGCGCCACCCTCACTCAAGGGAACCACATTGGCTCTAACCCAGTAATGATCACCGTTCTTGCGCCGATTTTTGACCAACCCCGACCAGAACCTGCCTGATTTCAGGGTATCCCACATATCCTTGAAGACGACTTCCGGCATATCGGGATGGCGTACGATGTTGTGGGGTGATCCTAATAATTCTTTGAAATCAAAGCCACTGACTTCAATGAAACGACCGTTCGCGTAGGTGATGTGACTGTGAGTATCAGTCTTCGAGATCAACACATCGTCGGGGTCAAGTGGGTAGTTCACATTCGTAACAGGGCCGTTGTCGCGCACTAGGTGCCTCCTGGGGCATGGCTTACGTCATCAATCTTGCCGAGGATCGGCATACCAACTCCCGGGCATGCTGCCTGACGTTGCCTCGACATCTGCATGTGATGCCGAGCAGGCGTATGACTCGGACCAGATCCTTTCCTAAGCACCTAGATCGGTAGGCTTGCCGGAGACTTTAGGGAAAATTTTACATTTTTCTAGATTTGTACATGTATTGTTCATGAGAGGGATCCATCGAGGCGCCGGGTCCCCGTACGGCGCAGAGCATGCGGTCGATCCCCGCCGACCCGATCGACGGGCGTTGACGTCTCAGCAGCAAGCGTAAAGATCGTGATGCGCCGGCCGATACAGCGTAGAGAGGCGGTCGCTCTGTTGACGCGCGCCCCCCGCTCAATCGACAAGAGGCAACACCGTGCCCTCACAGCAGACTTCTCCCCCCAGCCCCCGTGCCGGCAACGATCATCGGCGCCGCATCGACCGCCTGATGTGGATGCCCGCCGGGTTTCACCTGGCGCTCTGCCTGGCCGTGGGGGCTTATAGCGGCACGCTGCTTCTTGCCATCGCCTTCGGCGCCATCGCCTTTCCGCTGGTGGCCCTGCTGCAGTGGCGGATGCCGGGCCATGGCATCAACGGCTTTGTGATGGCGGCCCTGTTCATGGGGCTCTCGGCGCTGCTCATTGAACAGAGCGGCGGTCAGATCGAAGCGCATTTCAGTATCTTCATCATGCTGTCGGCGCTGATCCTCTACAGCAACTGGCGAGTGATCGTGTTCGGCGCCGCCGTGATTGCCGTGCACCACGCCCTCTTCACCTGGCTTCAGTATCTCGGTGCCGTCAGCCTGTATGCCGGCATGGGCGAAGCCGGCCATCAGGGGGCCGCAGCGCTGCTTGTCTGCCTGGCACAGCATGGTGGCGCCGTGGTGGCCCAGGCCGTGGTGCTGGGGTATCTCGCCCAGGTGCTGAATCGCATGGTGCAGGACGGTCTGCGAGTCGCTACCTTCGCCGAGCAGGCCGGCCAGGGGCGGCTGGATATCGGCTTCAGTGAGGCCGAGCGCCGCCGCCCGGCCCTGGCAGCCATCGATTCCATGCAGCAGCGCGTGGCGGCCACCCTGCTGAAGGCTCAGGATACCGGCCAGGAGGTTGGCGCCTTGAGCGATGCCTTGTTCTCCGGCCAGGCCAACCTGCGCCTGCTGGCCGAGCAAAATGCCGCCCAGGTGGAGCGCGTCTCGGCCAGCGCCACGCAACTGAGCGCCACGACACGCGAGAGTGCCAGCGAAGCCAGCCGGGTGCGCGAGCTAGCGGGCACAGCAGCCGACCAGGCGCGTGGCGGCCAGCAGGAAGTCCTCGCCCTGCAGCAGGCCATGCAGGGGCTGGAAGCCAACGCCGCCGGCATCGCCGAGTTGCTGAGAGATATCGACGAGATCACCTTTCAGACCAACCTGCTGGCCTTGAACGCCTCCGTGGAGGCCGCCCGAGCCGGCGAGGAGGGCCGCGGCTTCGCGGTGGTCGCCGGCGAGGTGCGCAAGCTCTCCCAGCGTACCCGCGATACTGCGGAGCAGATCCGCTCGCGCATCCGCCAGAACGACGATAGCGTGCAGGCCGGCGTGAACCGCACACGGACCGCCGGCGACGCCATGGCCAGAGTGCTGAGCGCCTTCGACGAGGTCGCGCAGCGGCTGCGCGAAATCGACGGGGCCAGCCACCAGCAGCATCAGGGCATCGAGGAGCTGGAAGGCAGCGTACTCGAGATGCAGGCTTCTCTGCAGAAGTCGTCGAGCGCGCTGGACGGCGCCCATGCCACCGCCGAGAAGCTGGCCGACGCCGCCAGCGAGCTGATGGCGGCAGTCGGCTCCTTCACCCTTGGCGTCTCCTCAAACGAGCGCCCGCCGGCAGCAAGCCCCCGGCGGGCGGCCGATACGGTCGGCTGACAACTCGGCATTGCCTCTCCCCTCATCGCTTCATTCCCACGTCGACTCGAGGGGTGTGGGACAAGGCTGGGGGATGAAGGTGGGGAGATGAACAAGAACCGTGGACGCGCCTAGCGTCAGCAGTCGCACGCCGCCTGTTCAGGCAGCGATGCACCACTGTCCTCGAGTTCCGGCTCGAAATAGGCATAGCGATTCTTGCCCAGTTCCTTGGCCCGATACATGGCCTGGTCGGCATGGCGCAGCAGCTGATCGGCATCCAGTTCCTGCCCTGGTGGAGAGAAGGCCACGCCCATGCTGGCGGAGACCTGGAGCTTCACCCCGTTCAGCTCCATGGGCGTGGCCACCACCGATAGAAGACGCTTTAGCACCACGCGACAGGCCTCGGTGGATTCCAGATCCCCCAGCACCGCCACGAATTCGTCGCCCCCCAGGCGCCCCAGCGTATCGCTTTCACGCAGGGCCGCCTGCATGCGCTGCGACAGTTCGACCAGCAGGCGGTCCCCCATGTCGTGGCCATGCACATCGTTGACCGCCTTGAAACCGTCCAGGTCGATGAAGACCAGCGCCAGGCGATGCTGATGCCGTCTGGCCGATGCCATCGCCTGATGGATGCGGTCGGCGAGCAGCACACGGTTGGGCAGACCGGTCAGGGCATCATAGTGGGCGATGTACTCCAGTTCCTGCTGATGCGCCTTGACGCTGGTGATGTCTTCCATCAGGCCCACGTAGCGCTTTACCTGACCGTGGTCGTCGCGCACGGCACTGATGGTGAGCCGCTGCGCATAGTCTCGCCCGCACTTGCGACGGTTCCAGATCTCGCCAAACCAATAGCCGTTTTCCTGCAACGCCTGCCATAGGTCAAAAAAGAAGGCGGGCTCGTGGCGGCCCAAGCCGAGCAGGTTCGCGTTGTGCCCGATGACGTCCTGGCGGTCGTAACCGGTGATCGTGGTAAAGGCCGGGTTCACCGCGATAATCCGCCCGTCCGGTGAGGTGATCATGATGCCCTCGTGGGTGTGGTCGAACACGCTGGCCGCCAGCCGCATCTGCTCACGCTGACGCTTCAGCTTGCGGTTGCGCCGCGAGAGCTGGGCCAGCAGCAGCAGCACGATCAGCAAGGCGCCCAGCAGGGCCAACAGGTAGGGACGTTGCTGTTCCCAGATATCCTGCCAGGTCACGTCCGGCGACTGATCAAAGGGCGGAAGACGCAGTTGGCGCGCCAGCTTCTCGACGGGCAGATAATCCATCGGCGGCGCGAAGCCCGCTATCCCGGCGGCCTGGGCCACCTCGTGGTCGGGCGTCAAGGCAAACAGCGCCGAGGAAATACGCTGAACGATCGCGCGTTCGACCTGGGGCAGTGCCATCAGCGGCCATTCCGGATAGAGCCGCGTGGAGATCACATAAGGGAAGCCCGAGAGCTGCTGGGCATTCACGACCTTGAGCCGGTCCAGATCGATGCGACCCTCGCGAGCGAGGCTCTCCAGCACGCCGGTTCGCACGAAGCCGACATCCACTCGCCCCGCCGCGACGGCGGATACCACGGCGTCGTGACTCCCCAGCTCCAGCGTGTCGATATCTCGCGAAGGC
Source organism: Halomonas fontilapidosi (assembly GCF_014192285.1). Lineage (GTDB taxonomy): Bacteria > Pseudomonadota > Gammaproteobacteria > Pseudomonadales > Halomonadaceae > Halomonas > Halomonas fontilapidosi. The sequence continues at coordinate 390,510 of NZ_JACHXQ010000001.1, forward strand.
GACAGCCCAGCCTGCTGAAGCTCGTAAGCCTGGGTCTGGTATCCCCCCAGGAAACGCTTGCCGGGGATCCCGACACGCTGCCCCTTGAGATCGCCAAGTTCACTGATGTCGTCACGGTTCGCTCGGGTGATGATCACGCCCCCCAGGGAACTGACTTCCTGGCCATGGGCGAGGCGAATCTGCGTGGCCAGGGCACCGGTGAGGCTGTTGCGACTGCGCACCAGCAGGTAATGGCTGGGATTGGTCATCAGCAGATCGACCCGGCGATGGGAGATCGCACGCTCGATGGCATCCAGCCCCAGTGTCTCCAGCGATACCCGCGTGTCGGGTAGCTGGGCATCAAGATAGTCGGCCAGGGGCTGGTAGCGCGCCTGCATCACCGCCGGGTCGCGGTAGGCAAAGATGCCCAGCACCAGGGAGTCGCCGGCCTGGGCCGGAGGGACGGTCGAGACGCTTACGGCCAACAGCACAGCCAGCCAATGTCGTGCCAATGACCTCATGTCACTTCGCCTCGGGGCAGGTAGCGATCGTCCATCAGCCCCTCCAGGGACGATGGTGCTTCCAGCAGCCCGCTGGCGACCATGACCTCGTTGAGGGTCTCCGCCGCCGCCAGCAGGCGCCCCTCGGCGCCAAAGTAGTGGCGATTGCCCGCGACACCGGGAAGCTCCATGCCGGCGTAGGAGAGGCGAACCTCATCGAAGGTCAGTCCACGCCAGGCAGCGATGCGGCGCATGGCATCCTCACGATTGACCCTCAGGTGGGCCAGACCGCGGAAGTGAGCCGCTACCAAGGCTTCGAGTGTTCGGGTTTGCCAACGCAGGCGATCGCGTCGGACCGCCAGCACATCGAGAATCATGTCGGGAAACTGGCTGCTGTCGAAGAGCGAGTGCGCCCCTTCGCGCCTCAGCTGGCTGGCGATCGGCTCGTAGGTCACGGCGCCGTCGATATCTCCCTGGCGCCAGGCGGCCAGTTGGCGATCCGGTGGCAGATCCACCACCTCGATCTCGCCCGCTTGTAGCCCCGCCGCCGCCAGCAGCTGATGCAGGACGAGGCTGCCCACGGCACTGCGCTCCACGGCCACTCGCCTGCCCGCCAATTCGGCGAGCGACGTAATCCCCGGCCTTGCCAGCACCATGTCGGCACCCACCGAATCATTGAACACCAGGATAACCGTGAGTGGCAGGCCCTCGCCGCGGGCCTTGAGCACTTCGTCCAGGGTCAGCGCCGCCCCATCCAGTTCACCGCGGCGCAATCCGGTCAGCGAGGCGCCGGCGTTGGCGCCACGCTGAAGCGACACGCCGCCTGGCAGCCAGCCGAACTCGCCCGCCAGGAAGAGTGACTCGTACCCCGGCCAGGGATGAAGGCCGAGCGTTAGATCATCACGCAGCGAGCAGGCCGACATCCAGAGCGGTAGGCTGGCCATGCCGGCCAGCCAGCCTAGACACTCTCGACGCTTCATGCTCCCTCCCCTCATCCCGTGCCATGTTCAGTGATGTCATCGCGAACGACCACCCGGCCGCGCCGGTAACCTAACGTAAAAGCATGAAATACTACATTAAAAGACGTGTTAATGCGTCATGCCGGACGGAAAACGCTTGAGGCATTGGTCGAAATGAGGATGAGATTCCAGCGATGCGCGCCACGGCAGTGCGACAAAAGGCGCGGGTCTCGCCGCTCCCCGGATGCTACAGCACGGCAGTTTGGGGACCAGTCAAGTTTCTTTCGCCTGGGCCGATGAACCATAAGACAGCCCCTCCACAACAACAGCGGCGGAACTCCTATGCTCTCACGCCTCAATCGCATCAACGTCAAGTACACCCTAGCCTTCATCGGGGTCGCCCTGGCATTGCTGGTTGTCTTTTCCGCCAGCACCCTGCTTGTGCACTCCATCAAGCAGCGCATGACGGAATTCAGCAGCGCCTTCAACCCCGCCATCTCCGCCGTACTGAACGCGGACCGCGACCTCTACCAGGCGCGCCTGGCCGAGCAGCAAGTGCTGGATGCCGACCCCGGCAGCGAGGTCGCCGAGACGCTGCGGGCGGAGTACCGGGAAAATGCCGACCAGGCCCGGGAGCGGATGCATGCCTTCCTCGACACCCTGAGCGGCTACCCGACCATTACCGATGCGCTGGGCGAGTTCGCGCCACGATTCGATGCGTGGGAGGAAGTCTCCTCGGCGGTCTTCGCACGTCACGCCGCGGGAGACATCGACGCCGCTGCCCAGCAGGCCAATGCCTCTCAGGCCGCCTTCGACGCCCTGCGCGAACTCTACAATATCGCCGGCGAGCGCGCCGACCAGGTCGGCCTGGCCCTCGAGGAGCAGACGCTGGCGAGCGTCGCCGCCCAGCAACGTTGGCTGGCAGCCTTCTCTGCCGTGGTGTTCCTGCTGGTACTAGCGCTGGCCCTGGTGGGCCCGAACCTGATGTCGCGCGCCATTCGCCAGGTGAGCGAGCGCATTCGCGATATCACCCAGGGAGAAGGCGACCTGAGCGCCCGCATCGAGAGCCGGCGTGGCGACGAGATCGGCGTGCTGGCCCGCGAGTTCAACGCCTTCATCTCGCGCATGGACCGCAGCTTCCAGGCCGTTCGCGACAGCGCACAGACCGTGGGCATGGCCTCCACCCAGATCGCCAGCGGCAGCGAGGACCTCGCCTCGCGCACCGAGCAGCAGGCCTCGGCGCTTCAGGAAACCGCGGCCAGCATGGAAGAGATTTCCTCGATCGTGACCCAGAACAGTGATACCGCCCACCACGCCGACAGCGTTTCCAGCGCTGCCGCCGAGAAGGCCGAGAGCGGGATCGCCGAGGTAACGCACCTGGCCGAGATGATGCAGGCCCTCGAGACCAGCTCGCGCCGGGTCGGGGAGATCATCGAGGTGATCGACTCCATCGCCTTCCAGACCAATATCCTGGCCCTGAACGCCTCGGTGGAAGCGGCACGGGCCGGCGAGCACGGCAAGGGCTTCGCCGTGGTGGCAAGCGAGGTGCGCACCCTGGCCAGTCGCAGCGCCCAGTCAGCCCAGCAGATCCGCGGCATGGTCGAGGAAATCCGCTCAGGCATCGCCGGCGGCGTTAGCCAGACCACGCGCAGCAAGGAAAGCATCGAAGCGACAGTCGGCGACATTCGCCGGCTGGCGGGCCTGATGAACGAGATCGCCCTGGCCGTCAAGGAGCAGGACGCCGGCATCCAGCAGGTGGGAACCGCCGTCACGCAGATGGATAGCGCCACCCAGCAGAATGTCAGCCTGGTCGCCGAAACCTCGAGTGCCGCCGCCGAGATGCAAGCCGCGGCGCAGCGGCTGATCGATATGGTCACCGCCTTCAAGCTCAGTGAGGACAGCGCCAGCCAGGTCCATCACCTCGCGCAGGATACGGCGCCGGCTAACGCCAGCCAGGACGAGGCCGCCTGGTTACCGCAGCGGGCCACCGCCTGACGCCTCGCTGTCAGGTTCTACCCCAGGGCCAGTGATCGACGCATCGCGTCGGTCACTCGCTGCGGCAGAAGGGCCAGATCTCGAGCAGGCCGTCGCAGCGAAACTCCGCCTCGCAAGCGGCGAGCTGACGGCGATAGCGCGAATCGGTGGTGGCCACCTGGCGAGCGGCGCGCTTTACGGCAGGCTTGCCGCGCCAGCTGCCGCGCCGATAGCCGCCCTGCCCCTCGTGGTACGCGAGGTACAGGTGCTCGGGATTGTGCAGCGAGACCCCTGTCATGCGTCGGGTGCGGGCGTTGTACCAGCCGATGAAGTCAGTGGCGTGCTTCATGTGGGTGCGCCGTGCAAACAGCCGGCCGGCGTCGTCCTCGTACTCCCCCCACACCGGGTCCTGGGCCTGGGCGTAGCCGTAGGCCGACGACGGCCGCGTCCAGGGAATGAAGCCCAGCAGCCTGGTCCGGGGCGGCTTCACATGGCTGCGAAAGCTGGATTCGCGTTCGATGATGGCCATCTGGGTGGCGATGGGGGTGCCCCACTTTTCCTGGGAGTCACGCGCATAATCGTACCAGTCGGGCTGCTCGCGAAAGATCTCGCAGACGTTCGACTGACGCTCGGGCGGCGCCGGGGCCAGCATGGCGCAGCCGGTGAGCATCACCGACAGACCCAACGCCATCAGGGGCCGGAGGTAGGCCATTCGGCAAACTGCAACTCGCATGATCGTTGAACGCCTCTCACAGGAAATCGAGCCGATGGGAATCGGCACCGGGGCGGCTCGGGGCCCGGCAGCCTCCCCTCGAAGAGTACCGATCACCCCGTCGCTACGCCTCTCATGCAGCGTACCGCGGGTAGCGGGCCTGCTCCACCCGCCGGCACTTCAGAAGTACCATGACACCCCAAGGCTCACCTCGTGGGCATCGTCGTCGCCCTCTACTCCGGCGCGCAGGTCGAGCGCCTTGCCCAGGGCCAAGCGGTGCTGGAGCTGCCAGCGGGTACGGCGGCCAGCCTCGCCCTTAGGCGCATCCACATGCGAGACCTGCACCAGGCTGCGCTGATGGGCACTCCAGCTACTGAGCACGCCGAGCTGCGCCATGGGGACGGCTGAACCAGCAGCTGCTCGTTGCGAGCGCGAAGGTAGGTGACATGGGAAAGCTTGAACCGGGGCTATGTGGGCGGGCAGCAATGACGTTGCCAGCAGCTACGGGAGTGGGGGCAGGCTGCGCCCCACTCAAGCCGACCGATCTCAGCGGAACAGGCCGGTCTTGTGGCTCACATCGGAGTTGGACATGGAGTAGCGATGCACGACATCGTCTTCATCGAAGAGAATCGTCAGATCCTTCTTCTTACCGGAGGCAGAGGAGCCGAACAGGTTGACGACCGGCACGAAATTGATGGCATCAGCTGACACCTCGGAGAGGCTGTACTCCCAGATTTCCATGCCGCCGTCGGTGAAGCTGGTGTCCATCGGCGAGCCGAACCGCTCCCGAACTTCTACCTGGGTGGTAACCCCTTCGGTAATGACCTCGGATACACTGGCCTCATCCTGGCCCTAGAGCGACTGATTGCCACTGGAAGCACATCCAGCAAGAACCAGCAGAGAGCATGCGACGACGATATTCTTCAACATGATAATTTCCTGTTGCGATAGTTATGACAGTGCCCACTTCCATGGGGCAGACAATCTATCGGCCGTCAGCGCCACAGCTTTAGGCCCCAGCATACTCGCCACCTCATAAAGCCAGCTATGACCCCTTAATGTTGTGATGGGGTAGCATCGCCAGCGTATGCGCCCGCTGCTGGTTCACGGCATCATCCAGAATCGCCAGCAGCTTGTGGTAATCCGTCGACATCTTGGTCTCCATGCCGGTGGCCTCGAAGCGATCGAGGGTGTGCTGAGTATCGTCGATGACAGCTTGAAGCTCATCAATGACGAGCTGATGCTCATTCTCGGTCGTCGCGTCAACTTACGTGCAGTTCATAGGCGCGACGATACAAATTCCTTGCGCTCTCAATGGCCACGGCTTCTGACTGATCCAGCGCCAGTATCGGCGTCGTGAATCGCCTGTGCCCCTCCGCTGCTGCCTTGAGCTGGTCGTGATAGCGCGTAAGAAGGTGATCCATATTCAGCTTGATCATCGTCATCTCCAGCTCGAATTCCTGCTGGAGAATGATCAGCCTGCGACGCTGCTCATAATCTTCGGACTGCTCAATACGCGCTTTGAGCGTATTATCGACCAGATGACGCGTGGCCTTGAGCTTGGGCAGCACGTCGCGAATTAACTCTCTCGCGTCAATCTGTTCCTTCATATACCACCATATGCACTAATGATGATAAAAACCGGCCCCACGATGGGAGCCGGTTTTATGCGAACCAAGGGGAAGAGCGCCTTCCCCAAGGGTTGACGCAAGGACTTCAGATTAACCCAGCAGAGACAGGACGTTCTGCGGGATCTGGTTGGCCTGAGCGAGGACGGAAGTACCGGCCTGCTGCAGGATCTGAGACTTGGTCATGTTCGCCACTTCCACTGCATAGTCGGCATCTTCGATGCGCGAACGAGCGGCAGACAGGTTAGTCTCGTTGGTCTGCAGGTTGGTGATGGCAGATTCGAAACGGTTCTGAATGGCACCAAGATCGGAGCGCAGGCTATCAACATCACTCAGAGCAGAGTCCAGCTTTTCAAGCGGATCAGCAGTCGCTGCACCAGTGAAATCCGTTGCGGTTGCAATGGCAGCTGTATCATCAAACGGAGCAGTTACGGTAACCAAATCACCATCCGCATTCTCAGTGTAACCAGTCACAGTACCTGCATCATTGTAAGCAACTTTAACAGCAAAGTCTGTACCACCGGCAGTACCACCAAGGTCCCCACCAGTAACGACATTTACTGCACCAGAGCTCGGATCCATAGCAGCATAATTCTCACCTTTGTACTCGACTACGTAGTCGGCTGTTGAAGCGCCGGCTTGAGTAAGAACGTTCCTATAAGTCAGGTCTTCAGCACTAACTTCTTCACCAAGCTGAGTCGAAAGAGTAGTAGCAGCTGTACTAAGGTCGACTTCAGTGGTAGCGGCAGCACCATCGCTGAGCTGAGTAATAGCCTCACTTGTCTTAAGAGAAGCCTTTTCAACTGAGAAACCAGACAGACCAAGGGTGTCGCGATTGATTTCTTTTAGAGCAACAGTGATTTGCTCATCATCATTGGCCCCTACCTGAATCTCGAGACCAGTATCCTTAGAAAGGACTTTAGTTCCATTGAAATCAGTCTGCTCGGCAATCCGGTCAATCTCATCCAAGCGCTGATTGATTTCATCTTGAATGGAGGTTAGGTCGTCAGAAGAATTGGTGCCATTCTGAGCCTGAACGCTCAGCTCACGAACACGCTGCAGGTTATCGTTTACTTGATTCAGTGCACCTTCTGCAGTCTGGGCGACGGAGATGCCGTCGTTGGCGTTACGCTGCGCCTGAGACAGACCTGTGATCTGGCTGCTCATGCGGTTGGCGATGGCCTGACCGGCCGCATCATCCTTAGCGCTGTTGATGCGCAGGCCGGAGGAGAGACGCTCCATGCTGGTCTGCAGGCTGTTCTGGGACTTGGACAGGTTCTGCTGCCCGATCATGGAGGTAATGTTGGTATTGATCACTGACATGGTGTGATTCCTTCCAAGCTGTTGGGGCTCCAGTGGCGGGCCCGCTGCGATGGGTGTTCAAGGCCCAGCGGGCCTGCCACAACGGCGCCGTTGGCCGTTACTCTCTATAACGGCGCCTGAAGGATGAACTTTAGGGAAAGTCACCACTTTCTTGCCGCTGTAGCGCGGCGCTCTTGACACGACACAATGCAAAGCAGCGGCCAGACGACATCGCCCCGGCCGAATGGCCGGGGCGATGTCAGGGAGGGGTGGGGCGAGACTTAGTCGCGCCCGAGCTGGGCGTTCAGCGAGTCGAACTGCTGTATCAGGTAGGTGCTGGTCTGGTTCATGCTGGCGATCATGCTGTCCAGCTGGGCGAACTGCGAACGGTAACGCTCGACGGTGCGCTCCACGCTCGCCTCCATGCGGGTATAGCGCTCACCCAGGCTCTCGACGCGGTTCTCGGCCCCCTCGATGGCGTTGCTGAGGGTGCCATTGTCGTCGAGCATGCGCTCCAGGGTGGCGTTGAAGGTGCCGGCCATGCCGGTCTCCTCGCTGTCGCCGGCGAAGAATGCTGCAACCTCGCCAGGTGACTCGGCGATGGCGGCATCCAGCGCCGCCTCGTCAACCTCCAGGCGCCCTTCCTTGTCGAGGGAGATCCCCAGGTCGGAGAGCAGCGAGAACTCGCCACCCGGCACGGCGCTGGTAAGGTCGCGCACCATGCGCGACTCCAGGGTACGCACGGTGCGATCGCCGATCAGCTCACCGGAAGAAGAACCGTCGTTGCCCGGCTTCGTCATGCGACCGATGGTGGACTGAAGCTCGTTGTAGGCAGAGACCCACTTGTTAACCGCCTCCTTCACCGAGCCGTCATCTCGGCTGACGGTGACGCCAAGAGTGCTGCCCTCGGCCTCAGGGCTCAGCGTCAGGCTCACCCCTTGGATGGCCTCCTCCATGGTGTTGGTGGGGCTGGTAATGGTGATGCCGTTGATATCCAGCTCGGCGTCGTTGCCGGGGCGCAGGGTAGCGGTATCCTCAGCGAGCGGAACCGGGTTCGCAGAAGCCGTGTCTTTGTTCCCGAACTCGAACCCCACCAACGAGGCCTCGGCACCCGTCTCGCGGGAACTCAACGCCAGGCGATAGCCGGAGCCATCGTTGATAATGGAAGCATCGACGCCGGCTGCCTCGTTGGCGTTGATGGCATCGCGCACCGCTTCCAGGCTGCTGCCGGCAGCGAACTCCATGGTCACGCTGGTGCCGGTAGGGCTGGCAGCGGGGTCGAAGCTGCCGTCGGTGTCAGAGTAAGCGGCGCCGAAGTCCAGGGTAAGGGTGGTGTCCTCGGTGAACAGCGCTTCATCCGGCGAGTAAGTCGCGTCGGTGGCCTGGGTCGCCAGAGTGCCGGCGGTGGCGAGACGATTGACCGTGACGTCATAACGACCGGGGCTTGCGGCTTCGCTGGCAGAGGCGCTGAGCCCCTCGCCCTGCACGCTGGCCGAGAGCTTCTGGAACAGCGCCGAGTCATTCAACCCCACGGCGGCGCTCTGCAGCTTGTTGACGCCGGTCTGCAGCCTGCCATAAGCGGAGATCCTGGCCTCCTGCTGCACCTTCTGCTGGGTAATCGGCTGCAGCTTCTGACGCTCGGCCGAGCGCAGCTGGTCCAGCAAGCCATTGAGATCCAGGCCGGAACCGATGCCGAGAGATGAAATGCTAGCCATGCGATGCCCCTTGTCGAGCGCCTAAGCGAATGATGCGTGATTTAGCCACTATCGGCCGTTTGCGTCGCAACTTTAACAACGCGCGATAAAAAACGCCGGAGGCGTCCCTCACCCCCGGCGCGCACTACCACGCCGTTACACTCCACTGCGCTAAATCTTGCGCTCGATAGCCAGCGGAGGCGCGAAGTCTGGCTTAGGCGGGCTGGGGCTCATCGGCCCAGCTTACGGCGCGATGGCGTGGTGCCTCGGCTTCGCCAGGCTTATCGCCCTCCCCGCTGACCGTAAAGCTGCCCACGGCCTCGGCGAGACGGTTGGCCTGCGCCTTGAGCTGCTCGGCGGCGACGGTGGACTCCTCCACCAGGGCGGCGTTCTGCTGGGTCACGCGGTCGAGATCGGCCACCGCCAGGTTGACCTGGCCGATGCCGTCGCTCTGCTCGTGCGTGGCGGCGCTGATTTCGCCGAGCACCTCGGCCACACGGTTCACGCGCTCCACCAGCGTCTGCAGGGTGTCGCCCGCCTGGCGCACCAGGACAGTGCCACCCTTCACCTTAACCTCGGAGCGGTCAATCAACTCGCGGATCTCGCGGGAGGCATCGGCGGAGCGTGTGGCCAGCTGGCGAACCTCGCCGGCCACCACCGCGAAGCCGCGGCCTGCCTCGCCGGCGCGCGCGGCTTCCACCGAGGCGTTGAGCGCCAGCAGGTTGGTCTGGAAGGCGATGCCATCCATCACCTTAACGATGGCAGCGATCTGGCCGGAGGCGTCGCGAATCTCCTCCATGGTGCTCACCACCTGCTGCATCTCCTCACCACTCTTGGCGGCCACCTCGGTGGCGGATTGGGAGAGGCCGTTGGCTTCCCGGGCGGAGTCGGCGGTGTGGCCGACGGTGCTGCTGATCTGCTCGATGGAGGCGGAGGACTCCTGCAGGCTGGCGGCGGCGCTCTCGGTGCGTCGCGAGAGGTCCTGGTTGCCGTGACTGATTTCACCGGCGGCCAGGCGTACCTGCTGGCTGCTGTCGCGGATGGTGCGCATCACGCCTTCCATGCGCGCGACAAACCGATTGAAGGCGGCGGCGATCTGCGCCACTTCATCACGCCCGTCTTCCGGCAGGCGGCGAGTAAGATCGGCATGACCGCTGGCGATATCGGCCATGGCGTCCCGCGCGGCGAGCAACCGCCGAAAGGCCAGCCGGAGCAGCACGCCCAGCAACAGGGTGGTGCCCAGCGCTACGACCAGCAGCGTCACCAGCGAGGCGTTCAGCACGCCGCGCAGCCCGGCGGTGGCGTCACCTTCGTCCAGGGCGATCACCAGCTGCCAGTCGGTGCCTGGAATGCCCTTGGCGAGCAGTCGCACCGCTTGCTCGCCGACGGCCAAGGCCTGGGGAGCATCGGCTTCCACCAGCTGCGCCAGGCGCTGCGCATTCAGCTCGGGCGACAGTGCGTCGACGTTCTTCAGGCTGAGCGCGGGGTCGGGATGGGCGATCAGTGTGCCGTCGGCCGCCGCCAGAAAGGCAAAGCTCGAGGGCGTGGGCGCAATGCCGCGCACGATATCCACGATGGTGCCGATGGCCACATCGCCGCCCACCACGCCGAGCAGCCGGCCGTCACGTTCGACCGGGGTGGCCAGGGTCACCACCAGCGCGTCGGTGGCCACGTCGACATAGGGCTGGGTGACAATCGGCTCACCGGCCTCGACGGCCTGCCGGTACCAGGACCGCTCGCGCGGGTCGAAATCGGCCGGCGCCTCGAAGCCGTTGGAGAACACGGTGTCGCCGTCGGCGGCACTGGCCAGATAGGCCATCTGGAAGTTGCCGGAGGCCGCCAACTGGGTCAGCGCGGGAAGCGGCGTCTCGCCCGGCAAGGGGGCCGGCACGGCGTCGAGCATGGCGGCGCGAGCATCGAGCCATTCGTCGATGGCCTTGGCATTGCCACTGGCCACGGCGGCCAGGTTGCTGGCGATCTGGGCGTCGTTATGGGACTTCACGGTGAGGTAACTGGCGGCGGTATTGAGCACCAGCGCAAGGATAATGACCGCCACGGTGGCGATAAGCAGACGGCGTCGCAGGGAGGTGAGCATGGGCGCACTCGTGAGTGGAGTGTGGAAATTCGGCCGGCGCGCGGGTGCCACGCGACTTGGCCCAGGCCATCACCTATCGGCGACCTGCCACACAACTTTAACGCCCACCTGCTAGCAGCGGGAGCGACTCGGCGTTTCGCCGGTGACCGCCTCCACGGCGCTTGCCACCAGGCCCTGCCACTCGCGGCGCTTCGGCCACTGCGCCAGCCAGCCCTGAAGCGCGTCTGCGGGCATGGGGCGGGCAATACCAAACCCCTGCGCCAGGTGACAGCCCAGCCGCAACAGCTCCGTGGCATGGTCGATGCTTTCCACGCCTTCGGCGAGCAGCGCCCGGTTGAAGCGCTTGGCCATGTAGATAATGCTCTCGACGATGGCTCGGTCGCTGGTGTCCTCAAGCATGTCGCGCACAAAGCTCTTGTCGACCTTGATGAGATCCACCGGCAGCTGGCGAAGGTAGGTGAGCGAGGAGAAGCCGGTGCCGAAGTCATCGATGGCCACTTCCACGCCCATGGCCTGGCAGTGGGATATCACCTTGAGGGCGGCGGCAATGTCCTGCATGGCAGCCGTTTCCACCACCTCGAGCTTGAGCCGCGAGGGTGACACTGCGGGCATGGTAGCGAGCAGCCCCGAGAGCTGAGTGACGAAGTCGGGCGCAAGCAGATGCGCGGGACTGATATTGACGCTCACCGGCAGCTCGTTGCCCTCCCCCTGCCAGCACGCCAGCTGTTCGAGCACCGCCTTGAGCACCCATTCCCCGAGCAGGATCTCCAGCCAGGTACCTTCGGTGAGGGGGAGAAACTCGCCCGGGCCCAACAACCCTTCCTCGGGATGTTGCCAGCGTACCAGGGCCTCGAACCCCACCACCTTGGCGGTGGCCATATCGACCTGGGGCTGGTAATGCAGGCAGAGCTCATCGCACAGGATCGCCTGCTCGATGCGGCGGCGCTGCGCCTGACAGCGCTGCACCTGCTTATCCTGCCTGGGGTTGAAGTGTGCCAGGGTGTTGCGCCCGTTCTGCTTGGCACGGTACATCGCCTGCTGGGCATGGCGCAGCAGCACATCGGCTTCGACGTCATCCATCGGGAAGCTCGCCACACCGAGGCTGGCGGTGATCGTGACCGAGCGCCCGGCCAGGTGGAAAGGCTGGCGAATCGTCTCGAGCAGCGCCTGAAAGGTCGTATCGTCGGTGACGTTGTGTCGGATCACCACGAGCTCGTCGCCGCCCATGCGCACGATAAGGTCGTCGCGGCCGAGCGAGCGATTGATGCGCTGGATGAGCGCCAGCACCAGGCGGTCGGCCAGGGCATTGCCCAACTGCTCATTGACGTTCTTGAAGTGGTCAACGTCCAGCGAACACACCGCGAGCGTGCCGTTATGGTGGCTGGCCAGGGCGAGGGCCTCTTCGAGCCGGGAGGCCAGCTGCATGCGTCGCGATGCGCCGCGATACTCGTCGATAAAGCGAGGCCGCGAAGGCGACTCGGCCTCCTGCGCCGAGGTCGGCGTTTCCGCCACGCCGTACTCGGGGTCGACCTCGACCCGATTGCGCCCACCCCGCTTGGCGCGATAGAGCGCGCCATCGGCACGCTGAATCATGTCCCGTGCGCTATCCCCGCCCTGGAAAGCGGTCAGGCCGAAGCTGATGGTCACCCCCGGCCCGGGCATGGCGGCCCCGGCGACATCGGCACGCAGCCGCTCCGCCAGCTGGCAGGCGCCCTGCAGCGGCGTATCGGGCAGCAGCAAGGTGAACTCCTCGCCGCCCCAGCGCGCCAGCAGGTCGCGCTTGCGAAGCCGTTGCTGGATTAACTGCGTGAGCGCATGCAGGGTCGCATCCCCGATATCGTGACCGTGGTTGTCGTTGACCGCCTTGAAGTGGTCGATGTCCAGGAACATTAGCGACAGCTCGCCGCCAGTGTCACCGGCGACTCTGACCGACTTGATCAGGGCGCGATCGAAGGTGCGACGGTTGGCGGCACCGGTCAGATGATCGCGACTGGCCTCCTGCGCCAGGGTGTGTTCGACGCGCTTGCGCTCGGCGATGTCGTGGAACACCGAGACGTAATGGCGCACCCGGTCGTCATCGTCTTTTACCGCGGTGATCGACTGCCATACCGGATAGATCTCACCCTGCTTGTTACGATTCCAGATCTCCCCCTGCCAGTGGCCCTGGCGTAGCAACGTACCCCATAGGCGTTGATAGAAGCGCGGACCGTGCCGACCCGACTTGAACATTCTCGGTGTGTGGCCCAGCACGTCATCAGGGGTGAACCCGGTGATGCGCGTAAACGCCTTGTTGACCCGTCGAATGCGCATCCGCTCATCGGTGATGATGGTCGCCTGACCGGTTTCGAAGGCGGCGGCCATCAGGCGCAGCTGATCGCTCTGGCTTATCGGCTGGCTAAGGTCATCCGAGGCATCGGCGTGCCATGTCGTGCCCGATGACGCGCCCTGATGATCCGCTTGGTCCTTTCCCATCGCCTGATTCCTTCTGACAACTGGTTGCCCGCTTGGCAGCCGCTTTCACCACGCCGCGCCCTCCACGTCAGATGACGGCATCACCGTCGGGGCGACAAAGCATATGTATAGATATACTAATACAATGGCACATTGACGCATTGCATCAATGCAGTGGCACTCACTGTATAGTATCTGTACAAGATAATGCCGATATTAGCGGGGAAGCTATCGTTTCTCAATGCAGATGGAGAACAATATTTACCAAAAATGATACACATGCACCACTATAAAGCACGCCGCTGCCACCTTGCCAAGACCTGCGATGCCCCCTTCACCCGCACCTCCCCTCGCTCTCGCGAGCCCCAGCAGAACATCGTCTCGGCAACCACAACACGAGGGATCAGGCATGTACGCGCTGGGTATCCAGGTAGTGATTGGCAAACGTTTCGGCATCCACCGGGTGGCCGGTGAGATACCCCTGGATCAGGGTGACGTGATAGCGGGAAAGCGCCGCCAGCTGGGCCTCGGTCTCGACTCCTTCGGCGACCACCCGCAGGCCGAGCTCCTTGGCCAGCCCGGTAACAGCGGCCACGATGGCCGCGCTGCCGCGACTCTCTCCGAGCTTCTGAATGAAGCTGCGATCGATCTTGAGGGTAGTCACCGGCAGCTCCTGCAGGTAACTCAGCGAGGAGTAACCGGTGCCGAAGTCATCGATGGCGATAAAGCAATCCAGCTCGCGCAGCGCCTGCAGGGTATGGATTGCCTGCTGGTGCTTGTCGAGCAGGAGGCTCTCGGTGAGCTCGAACCCTATCTGGCCCGGCGGCAGGCCATAGGCAGCGTAGAGTTCCTGCACCTGGGCGACCAGGTCGCTCTGCCAGAACTGCCGCGCCGACAGATTGACGGCAATGCGCGGAGGCGTAAGGCCGTCGGCCAGCCAGTCTCGTAGCTGGCCCGCCACGAGGTGCATCAGCCGCTCCCCCAGCGGCAGAATCAGCCCCGACCGCTCGGCCAAGGGGATGAAGTCGGCGGGTGAAACCTGACCAAATTGCGGATGGTGCCAGCGCAGCAAGGCCTCAGCGCCCTGCAGCTCACCGCTGTCGCGATCGAAAAGCGGTTGGTAGTGAACCGCCAGCCCCTCGCCGGTTTCCGCGGTATTGCGCAGGGCGGTCTCCAGCTCGAGTCGGCGGTGCTCCTGCTGATGCATCTCGGGACGAAACAGCCGAAAGGTGTTACGCCCTTCCTGCTTGGCGCGGTACATGGCGGCATCGGCATTTCGCACCAGGGTCTCGACTTCGGCGCCGTCGTCCGGGTAGAGACTGATCCCCAGGCTGCAGCCAACACGAAAGACCTGCCCGCCGACCTCGAAGGGAGCGCTTACCGAATCAACCAGGCGATGCGCCACTCGCATGACCTCTTCGACCTCTTCCACCTCGTTGACCAGCACGATGAACTCATCTCCCCCCTGCCTGGCCAGGGTGTCATCCTCACGGAGATGCGCTCGCAGCCGCTGAGAGACCTTGAGCAGCAACTCGTCACCCACCGCATGCCCCAAGGCATCGTTAACCTGCTTGAAATGGTCCAGGTCGAGGAAGATCACCGCCAGCCGTTGCCGATGACGATGGGCATGGCGTATCGCCAATTCCAGGCGGTCCTCCAGCAGGCGCCGATTGGGCAGCCGGGTCAAAGGGTCATAGTAGGCCAGTCGTCGAACCTGCTCCTCGTTCTCGCGAATATGCGTGATATCGGTGAACAAGGCAGCGAAGTTCGTGATCTCGCCCTGTTCGTTACGGATGGCGGTGATGGTCAGCAGCTCAAGATAGAGCTGCCCGCCTTTTCGACGGTTCCAGATCTCGCCGCGCCAGTACCCATGTTCCTGCAGGGCTCGCCACATGTCGCGATAGAACTCGGCACCGTGACGTCCCGAAGAGAGCATCGCCGGCGTGCGACCCACCGCCTCTTCCAGGCTGTAGCCGGTCATGTGAATGAAGGCAGGGTTGACGAACTCGATGCGGGTCTGGGCATCGGTGATAATGATCCCCTCCAGGGAGGAATCGATCACGCGCTCTGCCAACTGTAGGTTACGGCGTGACTGGGCGAGCGCCTGGTCACGCTGTTCCAGGGCCTCGCGCAGATCTTCCAGGTAGAGGTGCTCGGCCCCCGCCAGCATATCCTGGAAGCCCAGCAGGCCGACCACCTCTCCTTGGCTATCGAGCACGCCCAGATGACGAACCCGCTGGTCGATCAGCAGGTCACGGGCATGGATCAGGGCGTCCTCGACCCGCACGGTGAGCAGCGGCCGGCTGGCCAATTCGCCGATCGCCGTGGCACCCGGCCGACGGGCCACGAACCGCACCAGATCCCGTTCGGTCAGGATGCCGAGTGGCTGGCAGGGAGAGATCACTACGGCCGCATCACAGCCGCTGCGGCGCATGTGCTGCGCTGCCTCGTTGAGGGTCAACTCACCCTGCAGCAGCAGGGGCCGGCTGCGCATCGCGCCGCCCACCTCGCGCAAGCGCAGGTAGGGTTCCAGGCCCTGATTGAGCACCATGTCGCTCTGGGAGAGGATGCCTTGGGGAGTGCCGGCATCGTCCACGACCAGCAAGTGACGACGCCGTTCAGTCGTAAAACGCAGGGCGGCCTCACCGACTGGGGTGGCTTGGTGGATGGTAGCAACCGGTCGGTTCATGACCCGTTCAATAGGGCACTGCACGGCCTCGGGGTCAGCAAAGTCGACGAACAGACTGTCGTGTTCCGTCCAGATGCCGACGGCTTGCCCACCTTGCATCACCAGCATCGAGCTACAGCGCCGCTCAGCCATACGCGCGGCAGCCTCGCATAGCGGCGTTTGCGGCGTACAGGTCAGCAAGCCAGTGTGCATGATGCGTTCTACGGGAAGCTCGTGGGTCATGGTGCCTCGTGCCAATGGATTGACTTGATCAATATCAAGGAAAAACGAAGTACGTTACGCGGACAGACCACGCAAGGAAACGCCGAAGAGAACCCGTTTCTTGACGCTGATCAATGACGGGATGATTCTTGGCGCACGAATTACCCTGGCACTCATAACAGCGGCTGACGACGACCGTTTGATGGAGCGCGCCACCGCCACCCTACCCCCTGGTCGGGGCCGAAAGCGGCACTCCCAGCCACCGTCACTCTACTTGGTGTGGACGCGCATGCGGGGTCAACTTTTGCAGGTGCATGGCCAGGGCAGACCATTCGTGCCGACCCGGCCAGTCTCGCAGCCAAGCGGGAAAGTCCTCGGCGGGCATGGGCCGAGCGATGCCATAGCCCTGAACACGGGCGCAGCCCAATGCCAACAGGGCGCGGGCATGGTCGAGGGTCTCGACGCCCTCAGCAAGCATCGGCCGCCGGAAGCGATTGGCCATGTAGATCACACTCTCGACGATGGCCATGTCATCGGGGTCCGTGAGCATGTCGCGCACAAAACTCTGGTCGATCTTGATCAGGTCCACCGGCAACTGCCGCAAGTGCGTCAGGGAAGAGTAGCCCGTACCGAAATCATCGATGGCGAAGTCGATCTCCAGCGCCTGACAGTGACGCATGACACTCAGGGCCGTCTGGATGTCGTGTATGGCAGCACTCTCTACCACCTCAAGCTTGAGCAGCCGCGCCGGAACCTCGGGATAACACGTCAGCAGCCCGGCCAGACGCTCGGCGAACTCGCCACTGAGCAGGTGGGCGGGGCTGATATTGACGTGAACCGGCAACGAGATGCCCTGCATGCACCATGCTTGCAGCTGTCGCAAGGCCGCTTCGATCACCCATTCCCCGAGTTCGATCTCGAGCGCCGTACCCTCGATGATCGGCAGAAAGCGCCCCGGTGCAAGCAGCCCCTCTTCGGGATGCTGCCAGCGCACCAAGGCCTCGGCACCAATCACTTCGCCACCGAAGATGTCGACCTGGGGCTGGTAGTGCAACCTCAGCTCGCCCTCTGGCAGGGCAGTGGCGAAGCGCTGTCGACTCGCTTCTCGCGCCTGGATCTCGCGATCCAGACCGGTATCAAACACCTGATAAGTCGCACGGCCCTGCTGTTTGGCGCGATACATAGCCTGAGTCGCATGGCGCAGCAGGACATCCCCATCCTCATCGTCACGGGGGAAGAAGGTGACCCCCAGGCTGGCCGTTACCTGAAGGCGACGTCCCTTGATGAAAAGCGGCTGACGCATGGCGGCTAGCAGCCGTTCCAAGGTGTCGTCATCGGCGCCCTGATGCAGCAACAGCACGAACTCATCGCCACCGACGCGTGCCAGGATATCGTCGCCGTGTAACTGATGGCTGAGGCGCTGGGCAAAGGCGGCGATCATCAGGTCGCCAATTTCCTGGCCATGCTGGTCGTTGATGCGCTTGAAGTGGTCGATATCCAGAGCGCAGATCGCCAGGCTTCCTCCCTTGTGGTGCGCGTGCAACAAGGACTCCTGAATCAGCTGAGTCAGCAGCTGCAGGTTCGGCAGGCCCGTGAGGGCATCGAAATAGACCTCTCGCCCTGACCGACGCGCGGCAGCCAGGGCGCCCAGATCGGAGAGTACCCAGACAAGGTGAGAGGTCTGCCCTTGCTGATCTCGCACGCGCGTGGCCGAGATAACCGCCGGAGAGGTACGTCCGTTGCGATGTCGATAGGTGATTTCGGCTTTGCAGTGATCTGCGAAATGCAGCTCCCGCCACAGTTCGTCGACCCGCGTCGAGGGCGCTCCTGCCAGCAAGAACGCCTGCAGGGATTCACCGACTAGCGCCTCGGGCGTCAGCCCTGTCAGCTTGGTGAAGGCCGGGTTGATATCGAGGACACCATGGTCGACATCGGTGATGATCATCGCTTCGCTGACTTGGCTGAAGACACCAGCAGCAAGCTCGACAGTGGCTCTGCCGAGGGTGTTGTCAACGGTGCCATGGGGACCCTGGCCCTCACGTGCACTCGTCGGACATGGCACTCCTTGCGTGTTCATGCTGTGATCCTGTTTCCTTCAGTCCCAGACACATTCGTTAGGCGCCCGTCGGAGTTGACTGGGCGTGGTGAGAGGGTCGGATTTCGAGACACGTGTATCGACCTGATGAGACGAATAGCCCGTTTTTCAACGATTCAGATCAATGGACAGTGGCCGAAAGACCGGTCCTCAGAGCCGATCTGCGTTACCTCCGACGGGTTGTGCTAGGCGCATTCTACCCCATTGCTTCTGCCATCGGGCATGTTGGACATCACACCGGTGCGACCCGACGACTTTAGCCCGATAAAACGCCCCATCGGCCCACACCAGCATGCCATCCTTGTCATCCCCCGGTCGATATTCGGTGATACCAGTACGGATGGTGACGGTAAGGTAGGTAAACGCCTGGTTGGCGCGCGCTATCGACACAGGCATCGTTCTCGACTCGCACCAATGCCCCCCTTTCAGCGCTCTAAAGTCTTTTATGCCTCTGCCGATAAGAGCGGGGCGGTGTAAGGGACACCCACCCTGCCTTCAAGCAGCAGGCAGGACGCACAAGGGAACACAAGGACATTCATCGATGAAAATGACGCTGGCGGCAGGCCTCTCCGCCGTACTGTTGGGCGCCACCATGAGCCAAGCGCAGGCCTTTGAGGATCGCGTCACCGTGAGCGCACTGGCCGGAACCACCGGGGCCGGCGCAGATATCAGCTGGCGACTGCACCAACGCTTCGGCATCACCGCGCAGTACGCCGGTGGCCTCGCGTGGGACGGCGACTACGACACTGACGAGGTGAACTACCAGGGCGACCTGGACATTTCTGCCGCTGCCCTGAAGGTCGACTTCCACCCCTTCGGCGGTCGTTTCTACGTCACTGCCGGGGCCATGCTGCCAGACATGGAAGCCAACGTGCGCGGCAGCGCCAAGGACAACCAGGTGTTCGAATTCGACGGCAACACCTACACCACAGCTGAGCTCGGCACCGTCCATGGCCAGCTGACCGTTGCCGATGGCGTCCAGCCCTATGCCGGGCTGGGGTGGCGAAGCTCACACACGCAGGGACTGAGCGTCTTCTCCGAGTTCGGTGTCATGGCGGTAGATGTGGCCGTAGACCTGCGGACCTCCAATGATTACGAAAGCCGCAATGACCAGTTCCGCGAGGACCTGCGCCGCGAAGAGCAGACACTCAAAGACGATGCCGACGAGCTGCCCTTCTATCCGGTCGCCGTGCTAGGCATCAGCTATACCTTCTGACCTCACGCTATGCGACGACGGGGCTCGGCGATGCCGAGCCCTGACACATCGCACTTGATTGACCCAAGTCACGAAACCGACTTCCCGGTCAATCAACGGCTCAAGGCCCCCCTTCCTTGTGTCGATAACGGCTCCAGGCCGGACACCAGACCGAAACACAACCATAGCGAAAGTCCGCCAGCTTACCCTGCTCGGTTTACCGATGCGATTGACCAACGGCCCTTGCCGCCGCCACCTGGAGAGACTTTCGATGACGCACTTGCTGCACCGCCTTCCTATGCGCAGAAAATTCCTGCTCAGCCTGCTACTGCCCCTATTGGCCCTGGCCTGGTTCGCCGGCAACGGCATTGTTGAGCGACAGCATCTGGCGAGCGAGATGGTCGAATTGACATCGTTGACCTCCCTCTCCCAACACGCCGGTAATCTGATTCATGAGCTCCAGCGCGAGCGCGGCATGTCGTCCGGCTTCATCGGCAGTCAAGGCGAGACCTTCGGCAACCGCTTGAGCGCTCAGCACAATGCCAGCGATCGGGCCATCAATGCCTATCAACAGACGCTAGGTAGCCTCGACCTGGCGGCACTAGACGAGTCACTCGCCAGCCAGGCTGCCGACATCGAGCAGCAATTGTCAGCCACACCCGCCATACGCCAGCAGGTGAAACGCCTCAACGTGAGCGCCGAAGAGGCGGTGAGCCACTACACCGCTCTCAACAACGCCCTGATGGCCATGATTGGCCGCGTGACACATCTCACCGCCGATGCCGATATCTCGCGGCGTCTCGGCGCTTATTTCACCCTACTCAAGGCCAAAGACCTCGCGGGTATCGAACGCGCCCTGCTGGCCAATGCCTTCAGCACCAACCTGATGCGCTCGGCGACGCATCAGCGCCTGGTGTCGATGCTCGGGCAGGAGAAGGCCTACCTGGAAAGCTTCCGCACCCTGGCCAATGACACAACCCGACAGCAACTTACTGAGGTCCTCAATGATGCGGACGTGCAACGCGCTGCCCCCTTGCGCCAGATCGCGCTGGACCTGGGCGTCGCCGGAGGTTACGACGTTGACCCCCAGCAATGGTTTGACCGGCAGACTCTCAAGATCGACCAGCTCAAGGGTCTGGAGGACAGCCTGGCCGAAGGCGTGCTGGCTCAGGCGGAAAGCCTGCGTGGGGAGGCACGCCAGGAACTGATCGGCTACCTGGTGATCTCGCTGGTCGCCGCTGGCCTGGCCATCCTCTTCTCGTCGCTCATCGTTCAGAGCCTTGTGCGCTCGCTGCGCGCCGCCCTGGAGGATATCGCCAGCCGAGGTGGTGATCTGACTCGACGTCTGACGGTCCCAGGAAGCGATGAGCTGTCGCAGCTATATGCTGCCTTTAATACTGCCTCGAAAGAAACCGAGACGCTGGTGAGCAACATCCAGCGCAGTGCCCTCTCGGTCGAGTTGGCCAGCGGGGAAATCGCCCAGGGCAATCAGGACCTTGCCCAGCGCACCGAGGAACAATCCGCCTCCCTGGTGGAGACCGCCTCGAGCATGGAGCAGATCACCGCCACGGTTCGGCATACGGCCGACAACGCCCACCAGGCAGAAACGATGACCGACGAGGTGAGCCAGCAGGCAAGCGACGCCAGCCAGGTGGCCGAGCAGGCACGCCAGGCCATGCAGCAGATCCACTCCGCCAATCAGGAAGTGACCAGCATTGTGGAGGCGATCGACAATATTGCCTTTCAGACCAACCTGCTGGCCCTCAACGCTTCGGTGGAAGCCGCGCGCGCGGGTGAGCATGGCCGAGGCTTCGCGGTAGTGGCAGCGGAGGTGCGCAAACTCGCCAGCCGCAGTGCCGGCGAGGCGGAACAAATTCGCAAGCTGATCGCCAACAACGTGGCACGTATCAACGAGGGGGAGACCCTGGTGCGCAGCACCAGCGACACCCTCGAGGCCATTACTCGCCGCATCCAACAGGTTGCCGCGCTGGTCCGCGACATGTCCGCCGCCACCGGTGAGCAATCGGCCGGTATCGAGCAGATCAACCAGGCTGTCACACAGCTGGAAGAGGTCACCCAGCAGAATGCCGCCCTGGTGGAACAGGTGGCGGCCGCCAGTCGCTCGCTGGATGAACAGGCCGGGGACATGGCGAAGCTGGTGGGTCATTTCACCGTCAGCAACGCGTCATCGCCCGTGTGGACGGCTGGCCAGAATACCGCCGAACGCAGCGCCGAAACGGCCTGAGCCAGAATGGGGGACGGGCGTCGATGCTAAAGCCGGCGCTCCATATGGCCGATAGGTCGTGTGGAGCGCTTTATTTTTGGTTCATCGCACTTTGCCGGGAAACGGTCGTTTACAGGAGAGCAGAGACCTGAACGTTGTGTTGTGGGAGCCGTGCTGGCACGGCGAAGGCGCCAACAGGCGCCCGGCCGTGGGCATGGCGGATGCCAAGGGCATGCCACCGCTACGCGGCGGATCGCGCTGCAAGCAGCGCTCCTACGAACCTCACCCGTATCACGCTGATCTGCGAAGAACCTTATTTTTCCCAGCGCCATGGCGCCGACTAAAACGAAACAAGAAAGGTAACTGGCTATGCCGCAACCGCTAACCGATGTCTCCGTATCCCCCCAGACCGCAGCCTCCCTCTCGCTGTCGGCCCGCCAGCGATTGGAGAGCATGCTGGGCAATCTGCCCTCCCTGGACGGAGTGATCGCACAAAGCGCTCAGAGCGCTGCGGGTGGCACGGATGTGATCAGCCAGGCAAGCCTGGTCGAACCGCTGCAGCGCATCAACGAAGTGATGCGGCCTTACAGCATCGAATTCGAACTACGCGAGTCGACGTCACGGCTCGTAACCCGCATCGTCGACCGCGACAGCGGTGAGGTGATTCGTCAGATCCCGGCAGAAGAAGTGCTGCGCATTGCCGAACGCCTGGAAGAGTTGCGGGGCCGGTTGATCAAACTCGAGGCCTGATCAGACCTGCATGTTCATCACATCCTTGTAGGCCGTGACCAGGCGATTGCGCACCTGAATCCCCATTTCGGTGGCCACGCTCGATTTCTGCATGTCGACCATCACGTCGTTGAGCGCCACGCCGGGCGTTCCAGCCTGAAAGGCCTGAGCCTTGGCGTCGGCATCAAGCTTGAGCTCGTTGATGCGCTGGATGGCCGACTGCAGCTCACCAGTAAAGCCACCTGCCCCCACCTGGGTGTCGACCCGCTGACCACTGCTGGGCTGTGAGGCGGCCTGACTGGATAATGATTGCATCTGGGAGAGGACAGTCTCGATTGCGGGAACGCTCATCACTACCACCTTGGCATCTAGGGTCACGGGACTAGGGAGCGCCAGACTACCAGCCCGACGCACTCGGCCAAGCGGGCAATTACCCCGTAAAAACTGGGCTTTTCCGACCTTTAGGGTGACAGCGCCAGCGGATAATGACCGACATCAAAGTTACGCCCACTCCAGGGGCGGCCAATCGCGATGGACGGACAGCACTCGATGCCTTCTTCCTTGACAACCTCCGACCACGGCATCCGCCATGCCTGGTGGCCTGCATGAGCAGTGGCGCCTCCGCCACCGATAACCAAGCCAGCCATGGCTCGGGCGGCCTTGCGCGCCTGAAACATCAGCTACGTGGCAATCCCCTCGTGGCCCTGCTGATCGCGGGCGCTGCCTCGATCGCGCTGATTGTTGCTCTGCTCATGTGGGCCCGCAGTCCCGACTACCGCGTGCTCTACAGCAACCTCAGCCAGGCGGACGGCGGCAGCATCATCAACGAGCTCGACACTCGCGGAATTCCTTACCGCTTCAGCCAGGGCGGACAGGCACTTCTCGTGCCGAGTGATCAGGTTCACATGTTGCGCCTTCAACTGGCCGAACAGGGACTGCCCCAAGGCGGGAACGTCGGTTTCGAACTCTTGGAGAATCAGGCGTTCGGTATCAGCCAGTTCGCCGAGCAGATCAACTATCAGCGTGGCCTGGAGGGTGAGCTGGCTCGCTCCATGGAATCACTGGGGCCGGTCAACCGGGCCCGCGTGCATCTGGCGCTGGCCAAGGAGTCCGTGTTCGTGCGCGACCGCGAGCCGGCCAAGGCCTCGGTGGTGCTGACCCTGCATGCCGGGCGCACCCTTGGCGAAGGGCAGATCAGCTCCATCATGCACATGGTTTCTAGCAGCGTGCCCGATCTGTCCGCCGAGGCCGTGACGGTGGTCGATCAGAACGGTCGACTTTTGACCACGCCGGATGCCAATGGGCTGGGGCTGGACGGCACACAGCTGGACTATGTTGCCGAAGTAGAGCGCTCCTACCAACGCCGCATCGAGTCGATACTGACGCCGATCCTGGGCCATCAGAACGTCAAGGCCCAGGTCACGGCCCAAGTAGACTTCTCACGGCGCGAGGAAACCTCGGAGCGCTATGGCCCCAATCAGCCGCCTAACGAGGCCGCCGTTCGCAGCCGTCAGAGCAGTGTCAACGTCAGCGGCAACGGCGACCTGGCAAGCGGGATTCCGGGAGCACTGAGCAACACGCCTCCCGGTATCGCCCCCTCACCGGTAGCCAACCCGCCCGCCGAGGAGGGTGAGACGAACGCCGAAGAGGCGCAAGCAGAGGCGGATACCCTGACGGCGACGCGCAACCTCAATCGCGACGACGTGATCAACTATGAGGTCGATCGCAGCATCTCCCACGTCCAGCATCGTCGCGGCCAAGTCGAGCGGCTGTCGGCCGCGGTAGTCGTCAATTACCGCCCGACGCCGGATGATCAGGGCGTGATGCAGCCCGCCCCGCTCAGCGATGCCGAGATCGACCAGATCGAGCGCCTGGTCCGCCAGGCCATGGGCTTTTCCCAGGCCCGCGGCGACGAGATTGCCGTGGTCAACAGGCCCTTTGCTCGCACGTCCCCGGAGGTCGAACCCCTCGAATGGTGGCAGGAACCCGAGATCCAGCAGCTGGCCATCACCCTGGGCCGCTACCTGTTGGTGGGCCTGGCGGTCCTGCTGTTGTACCTGCTGATCCTGCGTCCGCTGGTCAAGCGGGCCAGCCAGCCTCCCCAGCCAACCGCACAGCCCTCCACCACCTTCCAGGCCAAGGTCGGCGAGGATGACGAGGAAGGCTCGTCAACCGCTGCCCGAGAAGACGAATCCACCTATGACAAACCGCGACGCAAGCGCAAGGCATCGGCCTACGAGGACAACCTCAACGACCTGCGCGAGATGGCCGACGAGGATCCTCGCATGGTGGCCATGATCGTTCGCGGCTGGATGAACAAGCATGACTAAGCTCCAGGAGATGAGCGGCCCACGGCGCAGTGCGATCCTGCTGCTGGCACTCGACGAGGACAGTGCGGCCGAAGTGTTCAAGTACCTCTCCCCTAACGAGATCCAGCAGATCAGTACGGAGATGGCCAGGCTGGACCAGATTTCCCACGATGATATGCGCCAGGTGCTGCAGGCCTTCCACGATGAAACCGAGGAGTTCATCGCGCTCAACCTGAACTCCAGTGAGCATATCCGCTCGGTGCTGACCAAGGCACTGGGCAGCGATCGTGCCTCAAGCCTGATCGAGGATGTGCTGGAAACCAGCGGGACCGGCTCTGGCATCGATGCCCTGAACCTCATGGAGGCCTCGATGGTGGCGGAACTGATACGCGACGAGCATCCACAGATCATCGCCACGGTGCTGATCCACCTGGATCGCCACCAGGCGGCAGACGTGATGGCACTGTTCGACGACAAGCTGCGCAACGATGTGGTGCTGCGGATCGCGACCTTCAGCGGCGTGCAACCCGCCGCCCTTCAGGAGCTGACGGAAGTGCTGACCAACATGCTGGATGGCCAGAACCTCAAGCGCAGCAAGATGGGCGGCGCACGGACCGCTGCCGAGATCCTCAACCTGATGAACACCAACCAGGAAGAGGCCGCCATCGAAACGGTTCGCTCCCACAGCGAGGACCTGGCCCAGAAGATCATCGACGAGATGTTCCTGTTCGAGAACCTCATCGACCTGGACGATCGCAGCATCCAGCTGATCCTCAAGGAGATCGATACCAATTCGCTGGTGGTGGCGCTCAAGGGGGCACCGGAAACCCTCATGGACAAGTTCATGCGCAACATGTCCCAGCGTGCCGCCGACCTGATGCGCGAAGACATGGAAGCCCGCGGGCCAATCCGGGTCTCTCAGGTGGAAGCCGAACAGAAGGCCATCCTGCAGGTGGTGCGCCGCCTCGCCGACGGGGGCGAAATCGTACTGAGCGGCGGGGACGAAACCTATGTCTGAACGTGGTGAAGCCGGCATGGCGGACAGCCAGACGCCCTGGCGCCGCTGGCAGATGGGGGAGCTACAGAGCCCCAGGCGGGCCTCACGGCCCGAGTCGCCTGGCGGCACTCAGGCAAAGGAAGATGCCGACGGCCGCGAGGCGCGCCAGCGTCAGGCCGAGCTGCAAGCGCTGCGCGAGAGGGTTCGTCGGGAGGCCCATCAGGAAGGCTTGCTGGCAGGGCGTGAACAGGGCCATGCCGAAGGGCTCGCCAGAGGTCTCGAAGAGGGTCGTCAGCAGGCCCAGGACGACATGGAAGCGCGTCTTGCCGAAGCGCTCCAGCCCCTCGTCTCCCTGGCCTCGGCTTTCAGCGCCGCCCTGGAAGAGCTCGACGAGTCCATTGCCCAGGACCTGGTCGACCTGGCCCTGGCCACCGGCCATCAACTGGCCGGGGAAGCCCTCAAGGCAAGGCCGCGCCAGGTGCTTGAGCTGGTGCGCGCGCTGCTGCACACCGAGCCACCGCTCATCGGCCAACAGCGTCTCTGGCTGCACCCGCTGGACCACAAGCTGGTGCAGAAGCATCTGGGCGAAGAGCTGTCGGCGGCGGGCTGGATGCTGCAGCCGGACGACCAGCTCAGCCGTGGCGGGTGCCGAGTCACCAACGCCAATGGCGAGCTTGATGCCACCTGGGAGACACGTTGGCAGGCCGTCAAGGCCCAGGTCCGGCATCGCAGCCCTGGCCATGATGAGCAGCAAGGAGAAGCTCCCTAGTGTCCGAACCGCTGTCCACCAATCCTCACCAGGCTCACTGGCAGCGCGCCCTGCGTGGCATGTGCGCCCGTGTTGAGCCCCTGCCGCCCTATCGCATCAGCGGTCGGGTGGTGCGTGCCACCGGCCTGATCATCGAGGTGGTGGGACTGCAGGTGGCACTCGGCAATGCCTGTCGGATCGAGCTACCCCCCGGGCGCCAGGAAGGCCCCCAATTCGCCGAAGCCGAAGTGGTGGGGTTTGCCGGCGACAGGCTCTACTTGATGCCGCTGGCCGAGATCACCGGCCTGATGCCGGGGGCGCGGGTCTTTCCACTTGCCGATGGCGCACACGAAAGTGCCCGGCGCTTTCCCCTCGGCGAAGGCCTGCTGGGCCGTGTCGTCGACGGCAATGGCAGTCCTCTGGATGGCTTGGGACCTCTCACCGAGGCGCCCCGCGCGCCGCTTGCCACACCGCCCCTGAACCCCCTGGCGCGCGCCCCTATCGAAGAGCAGATCGACGTGGGTATCCGCGCGATTAACGCCCTGCTCAGTGTCGGCCGCGGTCAGCGCATGGGCCTGTTTGCCGGCTCCGGGGTCGGCAAGTCCGTATTGCTCGGCATGATGGCCCGCTATACCCGTGCCGACGTGATCGTGGTGGGCCTGATCGGCGAACGCGGGCGTGAGGTCCAGGAGTTCATCGACAACATCCTGGGCGAGGAAGGCCTGCGGCGGGCCGTCGTGGTGGCGGCACCGGCCGACACGTCCCCACTCCAGCGCCTGCAGGGAGCGTCCTACGCCACTCGGCTGGCCGAAGGCTTCCGCGACGAAGGGCGCAATGTCCTGTTGATCATGGACTCCCTGACCCGCTTCGCCATGGCGCAGCGCGAGATTGCGCTGGCCGTCGGTGAGCCGCCGGCGACCAAGGGCTATCCGCCCTCGGTGTTTGCCAAACTGCCGAACCTGGTCGAGCGCGCCGGCAATGCCGAGCGTGGCGGAGGATCCATCACGGCCTTCTACACCGTGCTCACCGAAGGGGATGACCAGCAGGATCCCATCGCCGATTCGGCGCGTGCCATCCTCGATGGCCATATCGTGCTCTCTCGCACCCTGGCGGAAGCAGGCCACTATCCGGCGATTGATATCGAGGCTTCCATCAGTCGAGCGATGACCGCGATTATCGACCCGCGGCAGCGACAACAAGCCCAGCAGTTCAAGTCACTGTTCTCCCGCTATCAGCGTAATCGCGATCTGATCAGTGTCGGCGCCTATCATCCTGGCCATGATCCTCAGCTGGATGACGCCGTGAGGCGCTACCCCCAACTCGAGGGCTTTCTGCAGCAGCGCATCGAAGAGAACAGTAGCCTGGAAAGCGCTCGTCAGGCGCTGGACAGGGTCGTGGGAGGCAAGCCATGAGCCAAACTAACACGCCACTCGACACGCTTATCGAACTCGCCCGCGATGCTCGGGATCAGGCGGGTCAGAACCTGGCCGGTGAGCAGCGCACCAGCAGCCAGGTCAGCCAGCAGCTGGGGTCACTGCATCGCTATCGCCAGGAGTATGCCGAAAAGCTGAATGCGGCCATGCGCGACGGTATCGACCCGGCCACCATGCGTAACTACCAGCAGTTTCTTGCCTCCCTGGACGACGCCCTGGTGCGCGCCCGTGAGGCGCTGGCCGCCCAGCAGCAGCGGGTCGAGCGGACTCGCCAGCATTGGCAGCAGCAGCAGCAGCGCCTGTCGTCCTACGACACCCTCGCCGAACGGCGGGAAGTCGCCAGGCGCCGCGATGAACAACGCCGGGAACAGCACGCAAGTGACGACCTGGTCAATAACCGACTGGTCCGCCAGCGCTCGTCCCATAGCGAGCACTGAGCCACAAGGAGACTGCCGATGGATATACAGTTGCTCGTCAATGCCCCCGGAAATGCCACCGGAAACCGCGTCTCGTCCGAGGGAGCCAAGGCACCGGGGAACGAGTTCGCCCGCCACCTTGCCGGTGCGAGTAAGGCCCGCGGTGAGGGGGCCAGGGAAGCCGGCATCCCGACGCGACAGGCGTCGTCCTCGCAAGCATCAGCGGCCGCGACGAACGGCCAGAGTGATGCGCCCGCCGATGCTGCCACGCGGGGCGAGGCGGTCAAGGCCCGGCTGGCCAGTGTGTCGGGCCCGACCGACACCAACGTCGAGCACGGGAAGATAGGCGAGAACGCCGACCTGGCCCCGCTGCTCGGCGCCGAGGACAACCGGGCCGCCTGGTCGCGTCTCTCGGCCGAAGACGTCGAGTCGGTCCTCCAGTCGCTCGAGCAGGGCAGGCCGCGGTCAGGCGGCAGCGACGCGACAGGTAACGGCGGCTGGGGCGGGCTGCAGGAGCGCCTCGCGCTGATCGAACAGGCCGGCCGCCCAGAGGCGGACGATGCTCTCGCGCTGCTGCCGCTGGCCGCCGCCGGGTTCCCGGCCAGCGGCAGTGCCAGCGCGCCCACCGCGGCGGGTACCCCCGGCCCTGCCCCTCAAGTGGCCGGTCAGGCGCTGCGCAGCAATCCGCTGATCGAGGCGATCGCCGCCGAGCGTCGCGCGCCCCAGCCGAGCGCGGCGGCAGGCGCTGCCGCGACCGAACGACTCGCCCCCTCCCTGGCCGGCGCCGGCCAGGCCTCAGCGGCGAGCAATGAGGTGCTGCGTGTCGCAACCGCCGGCGACGCCCTGCTGGCCCAGCGTGGCGAGACGTCGGGGCCCACCGGTGGCCTCGAGATGGCCGGCCAGGACGCAGCGAATACCATGACCGGTGCGATGGGCGGCGGCACGGCCGGGGCGATGACCAGTGCCTCCGCAACGCCGGCCCAGGCCAGCCTGCCGGCGCCGGTAACCAGCCCCGCCTGGCCGCAGCAGCTGGGGCAGCAGTTGGTGCGCCTGAGCCAGCAGGGCGGCGAGCAGCGCGTCGAGCTCAAGCTCCACCCGGCGGAGCTCGGGCCGCTGTCGGTGTCCCTGAAAATGGGCGACCACGGCGCACAGGCGCAGTTCATCTCTGCCCATGCCCAGGTGCGCCAGGTACTGGAGCAGGCCATCCCGCAGTTGCGTGAAGCGCTCGCCGAACAGGGCATCAGCCTGGGTGAGACCTCGGTAGGTGAACAGCGAAACGGTAACAGCGACAGCGCTCCCCACCAGACAGGCAACATGCTGGCATCGGCAGGACTTGGCGAGAGTGGTGACGGGTCATCAGAGGTGACCCAGAGCAAGGCATCGCGTGAACTGAATCTGGACGGCCGAGTAGACCTCTATGCCTGAGCCTCACCCCTCTGGAGCGCCAAACGAGCAAGATAGGCGCAATCGACAAGCCTGTTCCCTTCTTCATGAGCACGGCGCAACACGCATACTGCGGCCTGCGCGTCGGCAACACTCTGTAACCTAGGAAAGAGAATGGCAAAATCCCGTGGTGGCTCACGCAAGCTTCTGTGGTTGATGATGGTGCTGCTGATCCTGTCATCATCAGCGGCAGCGGTGGCTATCTACATGGTCCTCACTCAGCAAGACAGCGAGGCCCAATCCGTTACGCAGACCGAGGGCATGCCGGAGCCAAAAGCGCCAATCTTCATGCCGATCAAGCCTTTCACCGTCAACCTGGCGGATGACGATTACGGCCCACGGTTACTCTACACCGGCCTGACGCTTAAGCTCGATGACGAGGAAAGCAAGGCAATCCTCGAACAACATATGCCACAGGTTCGTAGCCGTCTGCTGACGCTGTTCTCCGGCAAGCAGGCCGGTGAACTGACCTCGCCAGGAGGCAAGCAGCGCCTGGCAGATCAGGTAGTGGCGGCCCTCGAGGCACCCATGTCGGTCAATCAGCCGGAAGTGGCCATCAACGATGTACTCTTCACCGAGTTCATTGTGCAATAAGCCGGGGTAGCCAAGACACCATGTCCCAAGATGATCTGCTCTCCCAGGAAGAGATCGATGCGCTGCTCAAGGGCGTGAGTGGTGACGACGAGCCCGAGGCCAAGAGCAACGGCGCTTCCCGCGTGCGCCCCTATGATCCTGCCTCCCAGCACCGCATCATCCGTGAACGCCTGCATGCGTTGGACATCATCAATGAGCGCTTTGCGCGCCACTTTCGCATGGGGCTGTTCAACCTGATTCGCCGCAGTGCCGATATTACCGTGGACTCGGTACGCTACCAGAGCTATAGCGAGTTCTCCCGCAATGTGCCGGTACCCACCAATATCAACATGATCGCCATGAAGCCTCTACGAGGCTCGGCCTTGATCGTATTTCCTCCCAGCCTGGTGTTCATGGTGGTGGACAACCTCTTCGGCGGTGACGGACGCTTCGTGACCAAGTCGGAAGGTCGCGAATTCACCAATACCGAACAGCGCATCATCCAGCGACTGCTGCAGCTGGCCATCGACGCCTACAGCGAGTCCTGGAAATCCGTCTACCCGCTCGAGATCAGCTTCCTGCGCTCTGAGATGCAATCGAAGTTCGCCAACATCACCAATTCGCCAAACGAGATCGTGGTGAATACCAGTTTCAATCTCGAGGTGGGCAACCTCGCCAGCAGTTTCCAGATCTGCATGCCCTACGCCATGATCGAGCCGCTGCGTGACCTGCTAACCAACCCCCTCAGCGATGGCAGCCAGGATCAGGACGGCAACTGGACCAAGCGCATTGCCGGCGAGATACGTCATTCCGAGGTTGAGCTGGTCGCCAACTTTACCGATATCGCGAGCCGCATCGCCCATGTCATGGCCTTGAAGGTCGGTGACGTGCTGCCCATGGAGCTTCCCGACACGGTGATGGCCAGCGTGGATGGTGTGCCCGTGATGGAGTGTGAATACGGCAGCCAGCATGAACAGCGGGCACTGCGCGTGCTTCGCATCTTCGACCATGCCGCCGACCATGCGCCGACAGATGCCTTCGTGAAAGGGTCACGGCCGCAATCCAAGGAATCCCCTCATGACTGATCCCAACAAACCCGATCCTAAAAATCCTGATCAAAGCATCAGCGAAGACGACTGGGCCGCCGCCATGTCGGAGCAGCAGGACGATGCTACTGGCAGCGACGAGGATGACCCCTGGGCGGAGGCGATGGCCGAACAGGCAGCCGCAGAATCCGCCGAGCAGGATCAGCAGGCCGAAGAACCCACCGCAACGTCAAACGCCCAGTCCGCAGGGAACAGCGTATTCCGTCCCCTCGAGGGAGCGCAGGGAGTTGCCAAGGGGCGCGACCTGGAAATGATCATGGATATCCCGGTCAAGCTCACCGTCGAACTGGGACGTACCAAGCTGACCATCAAGCAGCTACTGGAACTTGCCCAGGGTTCGGTAATCGAGCTGGATGGTCTCGCGGGCGAGCCCATGGACATCCTCATCAATGGCTACCTGATCGCTCAGGGTGAGGTCGTGGTTGTCGAAGACAAGTATGGCATCCGTATCACAGAGATCATCACGCCCTCCGAGCGGGTCCAGAAGCTCAACCGATGAACGAAGCAATACCCGAACAATCCCAGGGTGGCCTGGATGCCGCCCTCACCGGCGGAGAGACCCTGATCGGCATGGCCACCCTTGGCAAGACCGCTGCCGCGCTGGGGCTCATCCTGGTGGTCATTCTGGTGGCTGCCGCCGTGCTGCGCCGCTGGGGACTACCTCATCAGCGCCACGGCCGTCACCTGAAAGTCGTGGGTAGCGCGGCAGTGGGGACCAAGGAGCGCGTGGTAATTGTCGCGGTAGACCGTACCTGGCTGGTCCTCGGTGTCGGCGGCGGACAGGTCAATAAGCTGCATGACATGCCCGCCCCGGAAGAATCTCAGGCGACAGACAACACGGCCGGGCCAGGCTTTGAGTCGGAAGACTCTTTCAGTACACGTTTCGCCAAGGCCCTCCGGCACAATGCCGGACTGGGACGACGGGGGAAGGTGTGAGACACGTGGCGTCAAGGCACTTGCTGGTGACGTTAGCCATGGCGATATTGCTGGCCTCGCCCACGTTGGCGCTGGCACAGCAGATTCCCGGCATCGTCAGCCGTCCTCTGGACAATGGCGGACAGCAGTGGTCGCTGTCACTGCAGACCCTGCTGCTGCTCAGCTCACTGGCTTTCCTGCCTGCCGTGCTGCTGATGATGACCTGCTTCACGCGCATCATCATCGTCTTGAGCCTGCTGCGAACGGCCATGGGCACTCAGGCGACGCCGCCCAACCAGGTACTGCTGGGACTCGCCCTGTTCCTCACCCTGTTCATCATGGCGCCAGTGTTGGGGCAGGTGCATGAGCTAGCCTGGGCCCCCCTCTCCAACGATGAAATCAACTTCGATGAGTTTCTACAGCGGGCCCAGGGCCCGTTTCGCGAGTTCATGTTGGCCCAGACTCGGGAGCCTGATTTAGCGATGTTCGCGCGCCTGGCCGACATCGGCGACCTGCAGGGGCCCGAGGATGTGCCCATGCGCATACTGGTGCCCTCCTTCGTCACCAGCGAGCTGAAGACAGCGTTCCAGATCGGTTTCACCATCTTTATCCCTTTTCTGATTATCGATCTGGTAGTGGCAAGCGTCTTGATGTCGCTGGGGATGATGATGGTGCCGCCGATCACTATTTCGCTACCGTTCAAGCTGATGCTGTTCGTACTGGTGGACGGCTGGCAGCTGATCATCGGATCGCTGGCAGAAAGCTTCTACTTCTGAACACACTCCGAGGAAGCCGACATGACACCGGAAGAGGTGATGAACATCGCCTATCAGGGCATGCGCGTCACGCTACTGCTTGGCGGACCCTTGCTGCTCACGGCGCTGGCTACGGGCTTGCTGGTCAGCCTGTTCCAGGCCGCCACTCAGATCAACGAAATGACGCTCTCGTTCATCCCCAAGATCCTCGCGGTGTTTGCGGTCCTGGTACTAAGCGGTTCCTGGCTGCTCAAGCTGATCACCACCTTTACCATCGAGCTGTTCGGCAACATCCCTGCCATGATCTCGTGAGGCAGGACGTCCGCTGATGGTAGAGGTCACCTTTGATCAGCTCCAAAGTTGGCTAGTGACCTTTCTCTGGCCCTTCGCACGCATCACTGGACTGATGCTCAGCGCCCCGCTGTGGGGACATTCCAGCATTCCGCGCCAGGCAAAGCTTGCCCTGGCAGGTACCGTTGCGGTCGTTATCGCGCCGGTGCTGCCGCCCATGCCTGCAGTGCCACTCTTCTCCTGGGCCGGTTTGGGCATTTTGGTCGAGCAACTGCTGATCGGTGCCGCCATCGGCCTCACGGTACGAGTGATGCTGGCCGTTGTGCAGGCCTCGGGAGAGTTCATCGGCCTGCAGATGGGCCTGGCCTTTGCTACCTTCTTCGATCCCTCGAGCGGCACCAACATGGTGGTGCTGTCACGGATCCTCTATATGGTCACGCTGCTGATGTTCCTGGCCTTCAACGGCCACCTGATGGTTCTCGAGGTGGTGGTCACCAGCTTCCAGACATTGCCGATCGGCATCGGCCGCTTCAATCCAGAAGCCTTCATCATGTTGGCCCGCTACGGCGGCACTATCTATACAGCGGGCATGCTGCTTGCGTTGCCGCTGGTCGCCGCCTTGCTGATCATCAACCTGTCGCTGGGCATCCTCAACCGCTCGGCCCCCCAGCTCACGGTTTTCAACATCGGCTTCCCGACGTCACTGACGGTCGGCTTGATTCTGATGATGGTACTGATGACCGATATCGGCAGCTTCCTTGAGCGTCTGTTCAGCCAGGGACTGGCCTTCTTGCAGAATCTGCTGGAAACAATGGCACCGCTGCCCATCGCGAACTAAAAAAAACCGCTCCGGCCATGAAAGGCGCCAGAGCGGCAAAAAGACCATGGTTGAGAGTGCAAGCGACCATGGTCATCAGGGACCGAATGTCAGAGATAGTTAAAGAGTGACATGCCTTTCATGTCGGCAAAGGTCTTCTGTGACGCCTGCAGGCCCACCTGGCGCAGGCTGTAGTCGGAGATTGCTTGGGCGTAGTCGAGGTCGACCAGGTCGGAGAGGGTCTGCTCGTAGTTGAGCATGCGATTGCCGGCCACGCTGTCGACCACATCAAGCTCGTTGAGACGCGCGCCGACCGCGGCACGCTTGGTCAGCACGTTATCCAGGCTATTGTCGAACTCGCGCATCACCGTGTTCAAAGTGTTACGGCGTTCAGCACTACGCTCGGGCGAGACAGGGTTACCGGCCTCGTTCTCCAGCACCTTCAGGGCCTTTTCGAAGGTTTGGAAGAGGTTGGTATTCATTTCGTCGGCCGGGGCGAATTCGACCGTATCGCCAGCCACAGCCTCGCCCTTGAGTTCGAGGCGCAGACCACCAGCAGAAACGCTGCTGGATGCTGGATCATAGGTATTGCCGCTGGTCAGCGTATCCCAGCCCCCCGTCGTGTTTTCCTTCTCTACGCTGTACTCGGTATCGCTGGTGAAGACGACACGGAACGACTCGCCGTAGTCACTGTTTCCGTTGTCGATGACTTGAGGCCCAGAAAAGGTCACACTGCCGGCATTATCACCAATACGCTCGCCCTGGGCATTGAACTTGCCGGCTTCGGCCACATAGCCAGCACCGCTGGGGACACTGTTGAAGATCGACTCACCGTTCTCGCTGACCTTCATCAGCCGCGAGGCATCGATGCGCTGCTCGCGGGTGTTGCTGTCGCCGACGTAGTCGATGTATTCGCCGCCGGCACCATCTGCTTTCTTGACGAAAGGCGCAGAGCTGTCCTGATAGCCGCCGAACAGGTGGCGGCCGTTACCGTCGGTGGCATTGCCCTGGCCAATCACCGTTTCGTAGATGCCACGCAGTTCGGAGGCCACCGACTGACGATCGGCGTCGCTCAGGGTGTCGCTAGAGGCCTGCACCATCAGCGTCTTGGCGCTGGCGATCGCGTCGTTGACGCTATTAAGCACACTCTCAGTCTGCGAGAGAGAATTTCGTGCGCTTACCCTGGCGTCAGCATACTGCTGGGTGACCGCCTTGGCCTGGTCGACACCCACGGCGCGAGACGCCGCCTGAGGGTCGTCGGAGGGATTGACCACCCGCCGACCGCTGGCGATCTGCTGGCTGACCTTGAGAAACTCGCCCTGCTGGCGGTTCATGGACGAGACGCTCTGCTCGAACATGGTAACGCTGCTGATACGCATCTAGGAGCTCTCCTGGGATCAGTTGCGCAGGCCGAGGATAGTGTCAATCACGGTTCTACCCGTCTCGATCACCTTGGCGTTCGCCTGGTAATACTGCTGGTAGCGGATCAGGTTGGCGGCCTCTTCATCCAGGTTGACGCCAGACTCGGACTGCTGGACGGCCCGCAGCTGGTCGGTCAGGCCCTGCTGAGCGTCCAAGTTGACCTGAACGATATTGGTGCGGTTGCCGACGTCGCTGACCATGGCCCCGTAAGCGCCGCTGAAGGAGGCATTGCCGCCGACCAGTGACTGTTCCTGCAGTTCCTGCATGCGCAGGGCGTTCTGATTATTGCCGGAACCGAACTGTCCTTTCCGGAGTTCCAGGCTGGCCTCGTTGCCTGATGCCGGTAGCGAGGCAAGGGTGAAGCTGACACCGTCGATGGTCAGGCGATCACCCGCCTGCAGCGTGTCACTCCCCGCTGTAAGGGCAGAACCATCGCGCATAACGGAACTGCCACCCGACAGCGTGAACGTACCATCATCCTGCACAGTCAGCTCATAACCATCCGATGAGATCGCAGTCAGAGGATCATCAGCAGCCAGAACATTACGCACCCCAAGGTTACCCTCGGTTTCTACCAACGAGGCGGCGGCAATCTTGTCCAGATCGCGGATGGCACTTTCAAGATTCGCCGCCGAACGACGTACCGGCTGCACCTCGAAGCGATCGCCCTCTTTAGCCGTTGCCAAACTTTGGAGCTCCACCTGGACGCCACCGAAACTCAACATGCTACCGGCGAATGTCGCATCAACTGTTTCACCGCTATCCTTGCGGAACACTTCGAATCCGCTGGCATCACTCGGAGCATCTGTAACAACACGCACAGTGAAGTCGGTTGCGCGAAGTCCACCCAGATCAGCCTCATTAAAGCTGGCGGTCGCGGTGGCATCACCACTATTACGGGCATCGGAATAGACCTGAGGCTCACCAAAGGTGAAGAGTGCCCCACCCTGCTTACCCTCCAGGTCACTCCCCAGCCGGTGCTGGGCATTGAGTCCGGCCGCCAGCGAAACGGCCAGCTGGCCGATCTGGTTCTGGGTCTTGTCCAGGGTTTCGGCGCGAAAGTCCATCAGTCCGCCGAGGGTGCCGCCGGTCACGGTATCCTCGTTCAGCGCCATCAAGTTGCCGCCGGAGTCCTGGTAGCCCAGCACGGTTCGCTGGGGGTCGGCGGGCGAGTCCATTGCCTGGAGCTTGTAGTGGTTGGTGCCGGCCACCAACGGCTGGCCGTTGGGCAGGCTGATGTTATAGGTCTTGCCGTCCTGGATATTGAGCCGGACATCAATGCGCTCGTTCAACTCACTGACCAGCTGATCGCGTTGATTGAGCAAGCCATTTGGGGCCTCGCCGGTCCGCGCCCGGGCAAGCACGATCTCCCGATTGATGCCGGCCAGCTGTTCGGTGGTGTTGTTAATCTGGGTGACTTCGTCAGCGATCTGGCCGTTGATGCCTTCCTGCATGTCCTGCAGGTAGCCATCGAAAGAGCGGAACTGGGCGCTGAGCGTATCGGCAGCACCCAGCACACCCTGGCGCGCCGCCGGGTCGGAAGGGGCGCTGGCCAGATCCTCCATGGCCGAAAAGAAGTTCTGCATCAGCGGTGCCAGGCCAGCATCCCGATCCGCCAACAGGCTATCGATCTGATCCACCTGCGTGCGATAGGCCTCCAGCGCACTGGACTTGCTGGTCGCAGCATTGAGCTGAGAGGCCACGTACTGGTTGAACTGACGCTGGATGTCGTTGACCTGCACGCCACCGTCGGTACGACTTTCACCGAGAACGGCCACCTCACGGTTATAGCCCGGTGTATAGACGTTACTGATGTTGTTGCTGGTGGTGCTCAGCGCGTTCTGCGCCGCATTGAGGCCACTCAGTCCCGTGGAGAAGATGCTCATGGCAGGATTTCCTTAAGCCGATAGAAAAGTTATCGGCACAGCAGCGACAAACTTGAGCGCTTGATCAAAACGAGGCGGTAGGAGGGGACGTGACACTGCTGCTCGCCAATGTCGTGCGACCCGCCAACGGCCCCATGGTATCCATCACGGCAATCAACTTGTCGGCATAAGATGGATCCGTCGCATAGCCGCTCTGCTGAAGTTCCCTCGCCGCCTGCTCGGCGCTACCGGCAGTGGTCACCGAGGCATAGCGAGGGTTCTCGCCGATCAGCCTGGCGTAATCGGTAAAGGCCTCTTCGAAGGAGTTATAGACGCGGAAGTCATCGCGGATACGCTGACGCTGGCCGTTAACCACCTCATGCGTGGTGATCTCGGACGTCTCACCCTGCCAGCGACTTCCGGCCTTGATACCGAAGAGGTTGTGGCTGTTCCCCCCGTCGCTACGCGGTATCTCGTGGCGGCCCCAGCCGGTCTCCAGGGCCGCCTGGGCCAGGATCAGCTCAGCCGGCACGCCAGTGGTCCGGCTAGCCGCTTGCGCAGGCGCCTCCAGGCGCTCGAGGAAAGTTCGCACATGAACGGGAAACTCAGCGCGCGTTGCTTCGCGCGCATCGCCTGCCTGGTTGGCCTGGGCAGTGCCGGCAGGAATGGCCATCAGCTCGTCGAGGAACTGCTCGGGCATTTTCGCCTTGTCATCGACGGTCCCGGGCTGGATAGCATCGGTCAGTACCCTAGGGGTGCCTCGGGGAATCCCCGCCACCAGCGACTCGATATCAGCCATCGCATCGCTCCGCTGATGAGGCTCGACCCCGTATCCATCAAGTTCCGCGACCAGCTTGTCGGCCAGGCCGATGCCGCGATTCGCGAGGGTCTGTGACCACTGCTGGTCAAGCAACGATTGATAGAACTCGGTCTGCTTGCTGTCGATGAGCCCCGCGGTCGGGATGGCGTCACGCATGCTCTTCATCATCATCTGGATGAAGAGCGCCTCGAACTGCTTGGCGGCCTCCCCGGCCCCTCCGGCAGGATCCTGCCGGGCCGTATGCTTGAGCCGCTGCAGGCCCTGCATGTCCAGGGCGAACTGGCCGTCGATGTTGCTTCCCAGGCTCATATCAGATGATCTCCAGCTCGGCACGCAGTGATCCCGCGGCCTTGAGCGCCTCGAGAATCGACATCAGGTCGGCGGGCGTAGCGCCCAAGGAGTTCAAGGCGTCCACCACCTCCAGAAGGTTGGCGCCCTCGACGACCTTGAGGGTGCCGGGCTGCTGCTCGATGCTGATCTCGGTGTCCTCGACCACCACGGTCTCGCCGCCCCCAAAGGGGTTGGGCTGGCTGACGCCCACGTCCGTGTCGATAACAATCGAGAGGTTGCCGTGGGCCACGGCCGCCTGGCGCAGCATCACCTTGCCATTGAGGACGATGGAGCCAGTGCGCGAATTGAGCACTACCCGCGCTGCGGCCTCGCTGGGCGTAACCTGGACATTTTCGACGCGCGCCATGAAGTTGACGCGAGAATTGGCATTCTGCGGGCCATCAAGGGCAATGACGCGAGCATTGCGGGCGGCCGCCACGGGCTGGCCAAACTCGGCATTGATCGCACTCACCACACGCTGGGCAGTGCCGAAATCTGCCTCTTTGAGCTCAAGCTCGAGCAGTCCGCCGTTGGCGCCCAGATCGAGGGGTACTTCGCGTTCGACCATGGCACCACCGGCAATGCGACCACTGGCCTGCTGGTTGATCTGAACGCTACTCCCGCCCGCTTCAGCACCGACACCGCCAATCAACAGATTCCCCTGGGCGATGGCGTACGTATCGCCATCAGCGCCCTTGAGAGGCGTCATCAGCAGCGTTCCACCGCGCAGGCTTCGGGCATTACCCACGGACGATACGGTCACGTCGAGACGCTGACCGGGTCGCGAGAACGGAGGCAAGTCAGCCGTGACGATCACAGCGGCCACGTTGCGCAGCTGCATGTTGGTTCCCGGGGGAACTGTAATGCCAAGCTGCGAGAGCATGTTGGAAAGACTCTGTCCGGTAAACGGCGCCTGTGTGGTCTGATCGCCCGAATTATCCAGCCCGACCACCAGGCCGTAACCCACCAGCACGTTGTCTCTCACGCCGCCAAAAGATGCCAGGTCGCGTATCCGTTCGGCCTGCGCTGGCATCGCCGATAGCATGAGCATGGCCGATAGCAGGAGCCACCTGAAAGCTCTTTTCGCCATTCTATCAACACACATCAGATCACCTAGAAGGGCGAGACGTTGAGGAAGAAACGCTGCAGCCAGCCCATGTGTTGCGCTTCATTGATATAGCCATCGCCAACATACTCGATACGTGCATCGGCGACCGAGGTGGAGGGCACGGCATTCTGGGCCGTAATGGTTCGTGGGTTGACAACGCCCGAGAAACGGATGAATTCAGTGCCCTGATTGATAGCAATCTGCTTCTCGCCTCGCACCCGCAGGTTGCCGTTATGCATGATCTCGAGTACCGAGACGGTAATGGTACCGGTGAAGGAATTATTGGCCTCGGACCCACCGCCGCCGCTGAAGTCGCTATTGCCACTGACGTCAAAGCCATATTCGGCGAGCGTCTCCAGGGCATCGGGCAGCTGGGCCAGCTCGAGGCTGGAGGCGCCGCTGCGATCGGCGTTGGACTGGCTGCTCTTGCTGGCGCTGACTTCTTCGTCCAGAACGATGGTCAAAATATCCCCCACCATGCGTGGCCGTCGATCCTCGAACAACGGGTTATAGCCGCGCTCGACCTGGTAAATGGAACCATTGGCCTTGGGCGCCGGCCGATCGGGAATCTCGATGCGCTCCTGCTCACCGACCACCGAGGCACGCGGAATCTGCGCGCAGCCCCCCAGCACCAGCAGCACCACGGCCACCATCAGCAGCCGCATGCCAGTCTCGCTCTTGCGCCATCGTCCGTCAGTTTTCCGTCTCGCCATTCTCCGCCCCAGCATGCCGCGCCTCTCCTGGTTACAGCTGGGTCAGGCGAGCCAGCATTTCGTCGCTGGTCTGCACCGCCTTGCTGTTGATCTCGTATGCCCGCTGGGTCTGGATCATGCTGACCATCTCCTCGACCACATTGACGTTGGAGGTCTCGACATAGCCCTGAAAGAGACGGCCCGCACCATTCATTCCGGGCATGGATTCGTTGCGCGGCCCAGAGGAGGTCGTTTCGGCATAGAGATTCCCCCCCATGCTCTCCAGGCCGGTCGGATTAACGAACGTGGACAGCGTGATCTGGCCCACCTGATTGTCCTGGCTGCTGCCCGGTTCAGTCACAGTAACGACGCCATCCTCCCCGATGGATACCGAGAGGGCATTGGCGGGAAGGATGATCGCCGGCTCGAGGGGATAGCCGTTGGCCGTGACCATCTGGCCGTTCTCGTTGAGCTGGAAGCTGCCGTCGCGGGTGTAAGCGGTGGAACCATCCGGCATGAGCACTTGGAAGAAGCCGTTGCCGTTGATGGCCATGTCCCGGGAGTTGCCGGTGTTCTCCAACCCGCCCTGCGTGTGGAGTCGTTCGGTGGCCACCGGGCGAACGCCCGTGCCGACCTGCATGCCGGAAGGCAGACGATCCTGGATGTTGTTCTGGGCACCGGGCTGGCGCATGTTCTGGTATAGCAGGTCCTCGAACACGGCACGAGACTGCTTGAAGCCGTTGGTGCTGACGTTAGCCAGGTTGTTGGAGATAACATCAAGCTTGACCTGCTGCGATTCCAGGCCGGTCTTGGCGGTCCAGAGTGACTTGATCATTCCGGGTTCCTCTCGATAGATGGTGACGACTCTGGCGCTTAACCCTGCAGCGACAGCAGGCTATTGGCGCGTTGCGCGTTCTCGTCGGCGGTGCTGATGACCTTGGTCTGCATCTCGTAGCGTCGTGCCACGTCGATCATCGATACCATGGCGTCCACGGCGCTGACGTTGCTGCCCTCCAGTGCGCCGCTGGCGAGTCGCACGTTCTCGTCGGCCGGCAGTGCCGCCGGTGCATTCTGGCCCCCGGCGCGAAAGAGCCCATCATCGCCGCGCGCGAGCTCTCCCTCGGGCGGATTGACCAGCTTGAGGCGTCCCACCGGCACCAGGGCATCGGGATCCTCACCGGCACCAAGGGTGCTGATGGTGCCATCTGCCCCGATGGAGACCTGAGCCCCCAGCGGGACCTGGATAGGCCCCCCCTCACCGATCACGGGACGCCCGACGCTGGTCAAGAGGCCATTACCGTCTACCTGGAGATCACCACGACGCGTATAGGCTTCACTGCCATCCTGCGCCTGGACGGAAAGCCACCCATCGCCATCGATGGCCACGTCCAGGGCGCGTCCCGTCTGGTTGATCGAGCCGGTCGCAAGGTCTGCGCCCGGCGTGGAGGCGGCCACCGAGACGCGAGTCGCCAGGGCACCATCGCCTTGAACCGGCACGGCGCGCATGGCGTGCAACTGGGCACGGAAGCCGGCGGTGTCCACATTGGCGAGGTTGTGACTCACCACCGACTGCTGCTCCATGCTCTGCCTGGCCCCGCTCATGGCGGTATAGAGGATGCGATCCATGACTCAGTCTCCGTCGAGGCGATCAGCGCAGGTTGATAGCGGTCTGCAGGACCTCGTCCTGAGTCTTGATGGTCTGGGAGTTGGCCTGGTAGGCACGCTGGGTGACGATCATGTCCACCAACTCCCGGGCCATGTCCACGTTGGAGGTCTCGATGGCGCCGGACTCGATGCTGCCCAGCAGGCCGGTGCCCGGCGCACCGACCAGCTCCTGGCCGGAGGCCTGGGTCGCCGACCAGGCGTTATCGCCCTCTGGGCTCAGCCCCTCGGGGTTGCGGAAGCTGGCCATGGCGATCTGGCCCGCCGCCACCGACTGCTCGTTGGAGTAGTTACGCACCACGGTA
Organism: Halomonas fontilapidosi; assembly: GCF_014192285.1. GTDB lineage: Bacteria > Pseudomonadota > Gammaproteobacteria > Pseudomonadales > Halomonadaceae > Halomonas > Halomonas fontilapidosi. The sequence goes on from NZ_JACHXQ010000001.1 coordinate 432,944, forward strand.
CCGTCGCCTTCGATGCTGATGCCCACAAAGGCGCCAGAGGTGTAGCCATTTTGCTGCAGATCGGTGGTGCGAGAGGTATTGCCGAATTGAGTAGCACCAGCAAGGTCGATGTCAAAGGTTAGATCAGCGGGAGCCCCTGCCAAAGGTGTCTGTTCTGAACTAGAAAAGTTCACTGAAGGAGTATTATTTCTCGCATCCACATACTCAACCCCTCCACCCTCAGCAAGCCGGGGCTGCCCAACACGAGACAAAGAGCCATTTTGGTCAAACTCAACCACGAAATCATTAGTCCCAAACGCTTCAAACGCCTCTCCTGGGTCTGCAGCAACGGCATTTGAAACTGCAGCTGTGAGCGTGGTAGCAGACTGAGCAGCCGCTTCCACACCATTTACGGCATCAATGACGTCGTTGTCATCAACCCCAGAAAGTACATCGTCAGCAAGCACGCTCAAAAGGCTTTGTAGTGAAGCAAGTGTATCTGCATCACCATCAAGATCTGTGGCATTAGCATTTACAATCTGCTGATCAATAGCATCTCCTGCAGCACGACCACTAAGAATCACTTCAGCAGCACTCTGCGCGACTCCAGCATATTGTGGATTAACACTCTCGACAATCTGTTTAGATCTGGCAGCCAAAAATGCATCAAATTCTGCAATAACGGAACCGTCAGTCATCGGATCACTTCCATCAACAGCACTTTTAGCAGCATTTGCGTCACCAGCACTTTCTATATCCGCTTCAACACTCTCCACAAAAGCCGATAGAACTCTCCCCTCACCAGACCCCACGTCCTCGCCATTAAGATATTTATCAAGAACTTCACTCAGTGTAGTGCCAGAAGAGGTTATAAACTGAGATGCAGCGCTCATCACGGCTTTACTGATATCTTCCTTAGTAGCCCCAGCCGTATTTGCTGAAGCTGCCGCAGCATCCAACGCACCCTTCAAGCTATCAAGGTCAGATTTTACATCATTAGCACTCCGCAGAAGTTGATCATAGGAATCATTGGCAGCATCTCCAGCTTCCTTTGCAGGAACGGACACTTCACCAGCAGCCTTCCCGACAGGATCAGACGTCATATCATAGTAACCATCCATGGCCACTTTCGCTAACCAAGAGTTCTCGGCCTCTGGACGCTTTTCATAATATATGGAAATATTTCTAGGATTCCCCAAAGAATCATAGACTGTGAAATTGTTAGAAAAATGGTAATCCAACTGCTCTTGAGCCACAGGATTATCAGGGTTACTTACGTCAGTCACAACTCGGGCTTGATCAAGATCCTCTCCTGCGACTTCCCGAGAGTCCAGATTGAAAACTGTCCCTACTTGAGAAGTAGCGCTTGCCTCCATCTCCTCGCTACCGACCTGAATCACCTGCGGCTGCCCACCGGTCTGCACCTCGCCATTGGCATTCACGCCGTAGCCCATGATCCGCGCGCCCTGGGCGTTCTGCAGGTAGCCATCCGAGGTCATGGAGAGTTGGCCGTTGCGGGAGTAGACCACTTGGTCGTTCTGCATGAAACGGAAGAAACCCTCGCCACTGATGCCGAGGTCGAGCTCGCGGCCGGTACTCTCCAGGTTACCCTCACCAAAATCCTGCAGCACCGTTGACATGCGCGTACCCAGACCGATTTTGGAGTTGGCGAAGACATCGGCGAACTGGGCGCTGGAGCTCTTGAAGCCCACGGTCTGAGAGTTGGCGATGTTGTTGCCCTGGACGTCCAGACTGGAGGCGGCGGCATTCAGGCCACTGAGCGCTTGTGAAAAACCCATGATGATGTTCCCTCTGCGTAAGGCGAAAGCGGTAGTTATTCGTTAGAGAATCTGCTTGATAGCGGACAGGCCGACCTGCCCCTGCACGGCGCCCAGGTCCAATGCGAACCCGCCGCTCTCATCGGTGGGTGTCACCGCGTTGACCATGGCGTAGTTCAGGGCATCGATTGAAAGCTCCTCGCCGCCTTGGGTCGCCTCGAGACCAATGCGGTAGGCACCGTCGGGAGCGAAGTTGCCCTGGTCGGTCTCGCCATCCCACTGGAAGGAGGAGACCCCGGCATCCACGGAGCCGATGTCATAACGCCGCACCACCTGGCCTGCGCCGTCAGTGATGGTGACCTTGACGTTCTCTGCCGGCTCGCTGAGCTCCATACCGAACGGCGTGGCGTTCACGTTGCCCTCGGTATCACGTCCCACCAGCACCCGGTCGCCGGGCACAAGCACGCCCTGGCCGATCAGGCCGGCGGCCTCCAGGGCACGTCCGGCATCGATCTGGCTGCCGATGCCCTGCAGGGTCCCGTTGAGGTCCTCGATGCCGTTGAGCGTGTTGATCTGGGCCAGCTGAGAGACCATCTCACTGTTGTTCATCGGCTTCAGCGGATCCTGGTTCTTCAGCTGGGCGACCATCATGGTCATGAAGTTGTCGTTCAGCGCCTGGGAACCGTTGGCACGCGTGCTGGACGCCCCGCGGGTCGCGCCGACCCCATTGATGCCTGTGAGCACACTGTTATCGATGGTGGCCGCCATGGCTTAGCCCTCCCCCAGCGTCAGCGTCTTGAGCATCAGCTGCTTGTTGGTGTTCATGACCTCGACGTTGGCCTGGTAGGAGCGAGAAGCCGAGATCATGTTGACCATCTCGCCTACCGGATCAACATTGGGCATGGTCACGTACCCCTCCTCGTCGGCCAACGGGTGGCCCGGGCGATACTCCATGCGCATCGGCGAGGGATCCTCGACCACCTCGCGGACCCCTACGCCGCCAATACCGTCACGTGACTGCGCGCGGGTTTCGAACATCACCTGTTTGGCGCGATAAGCCTCACCGTCAGGGCCCGATACGCTATCCGCATTCGCCAGGTTGCTGGCAGTAACATTCATGCGCTGTGACTGGGCGCTCATGGCCGAGCCAGAGATATCGAAGATGGAGAACATCGACATGCGGTCACTCCTGATTATTCGGGCTGCATGGCCTTCTTGAGACCCTGGATACGGCTGTTGAGAATCGTCAGCGCCGACTGGTAGCGTACCGAGTTATCGGCAAACTGAGTCCGCTCGCGATCCATGTCGACGGTGTTGCCATCGAGGCTTGGCTGATCGGGCACCCGATACAGCAGATCACGAGACGAGCCAGGAAGCCCCTGACCCTCGATATGACGCGCGGACGTTTTCGACAGCGCCAGTCCACTACTGTCACCACCCTGCTTGACGGCTTTCTGCAACTCGCTCGCGAAATCCATGTCGCGCGCCTTGTAACCCGGCGTATCCGCGTTGGCGATATTGCTCGCCAGCACTTTCTGGCGCTCTTGACGCAGCCCGAGGGCCTGCTGATGGAAATTCAAAGAGGCTTCGAGCCGATCGATCATCCCGGCACTCCCGAAAAGGTATGAGTCGACGGTGGAGCTTAGCCAAGCTCCTGTCATGACAAAGCCCCGAACAGCCAACATTCGGGGGGCCAATTCACGAGTTTCATCACGCAGACGCCCGCTAGAATCATCACGATAGCTCCTACCCTGGCCTCGACATGCCCCGATACTGCCCGCCACCCCACCGTTTCCCGCTCGTCGCACGCCTCCTGGTGCTCGCCGTGCTGCTACTGGCGGGGCCCAGCCAGGCTGATGAAGCAGCCATGCTGGCCAAGATTCACGCCTTTCTCTATGCGCAGGCCAGCGCGTCGGGGGAGGAGGTTATGATCGAAGTACATCCGTCACGCGCCACTCTGCCGGCCTGTGAGAACCCCACCCCCTTTCTGCCCAACACCTCCACCAGACCGGCCGGGCGCGTCTCGGTTGGCGTGCGCTGTGGCGACCAGGGGCGCCAGGTACGCTATTTTCAGGCTGAGATTCATATCACCGGCCGCTACGTCGAGACTGCACGGGATATCAAGGCCGGCGAGACAGTACGCCCAGAGCACCTTGTTGAACGCCTAGGCAACCTAAGCCGACTGCCACGCCAGTCCATCCTCGACCCCGACGAGGCGATCGGCCAGGAAGCCACACGACCTCTGGCAGCCGGTATGACCCTACAAGACCATCACTTGCGACCCCGCCAACTGGTCAAACGAGGACAGCGCGTGGTAATCGAAGCCCAGGGCTCGGGGTTCCGAATTGCGCGAGAAGCCGAGGCACTGGAACCCGGTGGCAAGGGAGAATACGTGCGGGTGCGCCTTCCAGACCGCGAGATCCTCGAGGCAAGGGTTGTCGATCAAGGGCGCCTGACCGTGGACTTTTAAGCTTTTCGGCAGCAAAATCGCCAGTAGAGCAGCCACATCGCTAAAGTTACCCCTTCAACGGCCGATATCCTCGTCAACATATCGATCACGAGGTCACCACCGTGAAAGTCGACAATCACCACCCCCTGCCGCGTCCTGGCCAGACAGAGCCGCTCAACGAGCCTCGCAAAGCCCAAGGGACAGACCCGACTCACACGCAGGATGATGGCCCGTCTGCCACGACCCATCTGAGCCAGGCTGCCACCGATGTCAGTCAGGATATTGATACCGCACGTGTTGAAGAGCTTCGAGACGCCATCCGCGAAGGGCGACTGGACGTGCGCGCCGACCGCATTGCCGACGGCCTGATCGAGAGCGTCAAGGATCTGCTGGATGCCAAGGGCGACAACGCATGAGCCTTCGCCGCCTCCTCGAGCAACAACAGTCTCGGCTGGGTGCATTGAACCGGCTGCTCGAAAATGAGCAGGCGCAGCTGATCAGCGGCACCATTGACGGCCAGCAACTCGAGAATATCGCGCAGAAAAAATCCCAGCTGCTATCGAGTCTCGAAGACACCGAGTCGAATCGTGTCCGGGTCCAGCTGAGACTTGGCTATGCGATGGGCGGAGACGGTGCACGCCAGGCAGCCATGGATGTGGGTTGCCTTGACCAGTGGCAAGCCACCCTTGAACTGGCGGCAGACACCGCTCGCCTGAATGAGCGCAACGGTCGCCTGGCGAGGCTACGCATGACACACAACCAACAGATGCTGGACTACATACATAGCATTGCCGAAAAATCCGTCTATGCGCCTGACGGACGGACGATGACAGGGCAGAGACGCCTGAACACCTCTGCTTGATCGCTTAGCGGTAATCCCTCCCTCCTGCAAAGGAAGACCGCCGACACACCTATCGCGGATCGTACATCAAGGCTTCGGGAGCACCTTCAGACCAGGAAGGCGCCCCAACCACACTGCCAGCTCGCATGCGGCCATTGGCGAGCCGAGCAGGTTTCCCTGGACCTGATCGACCCCTTTTTGCTGCGCCACCTTGAGCTGCTCGGCTGTTTCGACGCCTACCACGATGCTGTCTATTTGCAGCGCAGTGAGGCACTGCGACAGCGCACCCAGCGCCTGGCGCGCAAAGGCACTGCTGTCCGTCAGGCCATGCACCAGCTCGCGCTCGATCTTGCCTCGGGCAATAGGCAGCATGGCCAAGCGAACCAGATCCAGATGCCCTCCTCCCAGCTTGTCGGCTACCAGTTGCACCCCCATGCGCGCAAGGCGACGCAGCAGGAGGCTATGGCCTTCGACCTGTTCAGAGAGCACCCAGCCATCGACCTCCAGGCTAAGCCAGCCCAGATCATCGGCCATTCCGCGCAGAAAACGATCGAGCGGACGACCGTCAAAGGCAGAGGGCTCCAGCAGGCTGGCATCGAGGTTGATAGATATCCTTAGATCCGCCGAGAGCGCGCCTTCCGACTGCCAGCGCTGGTGCTGAGCGATGACCTGCTCGATGACCCAGCGATCGAGCCTGACCATCTGCGCCATCTCCGCCACCAGCGGCAGGAAGTCGACAGGCTGGAGAACACCCCGCTGAGGATGACGCCACCGCACGAGCGCCTCGACGCCCACACAGCAGCCACTCGCCAAGTCAACCTGCGGCTGGTAGACCACAACAAAATGACGGTCGGGAAACAGCAAGGCCTCCTGCAGACAGGATCGCAGCGCCATACGCTGCGAAAGCATGCGCTTGATGCTTCGATCGTGGAAAACATGACTGGCAGGACTCGCCCGACTCAGTGCCTGACCGGCATTGGCCATCAACTGCTCTGTTGAATTGCCATCGTCCGGATACATGGCGATGCCGATGGATAGCGTGAGCAGTAATGGTGGTCGTCCCTGCTTGAATGGCGCCTCCATGGCTTCTAGACAGCGAAGTGCGGCAGCCTGCAGGCTCTCCGGAGACACGGGGTGCTCTATCAACACGCCCCAGTGGTCATCACCGAGATAGGCGACGCTGTCCTCAGTCCGCAGGGTACCCATCAGGCGACGGCTTATCTGCGGCAGCAGCGTCTGCATCACCGGCTCACCATAGACCTGCCGGACATCCTCGGCACGATCCAGCCGAATCAACAACACAGCCAAGCACTGATCGTGCCGATCGGCTCGATCCATTGCATGACGCATCCGGTCCTCGAAAACCCATTGGCTGGCAAGACCAGTATGCGGATCCGCCGTGGGAGGGAGTTCTCCCGCCTGACCTGCCCGGAGATCGACGAAAGCCAGCATCCTGGCGACACCGGCGGGAGCCGACTCAGGGCTGACCTCGGCCATCAGGACTATTTTGGGGGATTCGATGCCCTCACTGGCCAGCCATATGCGCTGCCACTGCTGACTGACCGATTCCGCATTGCGTTGGTTCGGAATCGGCAACCATGACACCATTCGAACCTTATCCGTCAGCGGCTTGTTTACCAGCACCTCTTCTGCCGCCCCGACCAATTCCAGAAAGCCCGGATTGGCCCAGAGCACCCTGCCTTGCGCGTCGAGCACCACCAAGGCCATCGGCGCATGCTCCACAGCAAGGCGGGCCAACACAGCCGGATGGTATGTCAGGGCCGAGTTGTCGACCTCGCCGTTTCCTGAAGGGGGGTGTGGCGGTAATCCAGCACCATCATCGGACATGGAAAACTCCCGGCAAGCTCGCTGCTCAGATTACCCTTATACTAGTCAATTCATATCGACCATCTGAGCCGAGACTTGAGGAAAAGAAGAGCCTGCAGCTCAAGAAGACGCTCCAACAGCCGATAGGAGGCCCAAGAAGAACCTTACACACAAGAGGCAAGGATGTCGCAGCAACAGGATGGCTACGCGCGCGTGGAGAGCCCCTCCGAGATTGAGGCGTTACTGGAAGCCTTGATTGAACCCGGCGGGGCATCGCTTCAGGTGAACACCCCCGGCAGCCAGCCACTGCCGGTGCTTGTCATGGAGCAACACCCGGGGGAAGCCCTGGAACTGGACATCAGTGCCATCCGTGAGATGGCCGGCGAGCTGAAACGCGGCCAGGAGTTTCGACTCCTGGGGCAAGCTCAAGGCAAGATGCTACGCACCCCGGCAATCACAATGACGGAATGCCATGAGGCGGATGGCCGCCTGATGTGCCTCTGCCCCTTCCCCCATCACCTGGAAGTACTACAACGCCGAGAATCCTTTCGCGCACGTCTCAGGCTGGGCATGGAAGTCGGTGCCATCCTGCGCGGCAAAGCGGGAGAGTCGGCCCAGGGGGATCTGAAAGACCTCTCGCTAGAGGGCTGCCAACTCGAGCTGTCGCTCTCCGCCGGCGCCTTGTTGGCAGATAGCGATCCGCCTCACGAGGTGGAGTTTTGCTTTCCCAATGACACCCGGTTCACTGTTCACGCAACACCTCGTCATCAGCAAGTGGATACCGAACGCCAAGTCATACTGAGTGGCTTTCGTTTCGACACCCTCAGCGGTGAGCGTGAAAGGCAACTGTGGTTCCTGGTTCGCGAGATCGAGCGCGAGGCGGCACGCTATGACAAAGGCGGAGAAGGGACACGCCTGCCATCACTGCTCTTCCAGCCCCGGACTTCCACACCACCCGTAGTGGGCCGACGCAACAATCAAGCCTACCCAACGCCCATGGCAAGACGCCTGGCACGTATCGCCGGCTACCTGGATGCGCAACTGCTCGAACTCCAACAGGGCGGGGAAGTCGACTCGGTTCAGCTATCACGACACGCCGACCGCCTGTTGCTACTTCACGATGAGGACCGCCAGGGGCTTCTCTTCGCCACACGCTGCCTACAGCATGAACCCAGGCTAGTGAGCCATAGCCTCGGGGTCAGTGTCGGCCTGCTGGAGCTGGCTGGCCTATCATCCCTTCCACGAGAAATGTGCAAGACCATGGTGGCGAGTGCCATGGTTCATGATCTGGGCAAGGCACTGCTGCCGGCCGAGCTATGGCAGCTGCAGCACCCCGATGAGCCACAACGCCAGCAAATGGGGCGCCATGTGGAGGCACTGAGAGACCGCATGGGGCGCTGCCATTGGCTCTCAGCCAATATCCTCGAATCGGTGGCGTACAACATCAATGAACGCCTGGATGGCAGCGGGTACCCTCGCCGCCTTGCGGGCAACGATCTCCATGAGCTGGCTCGAGCCGCTGCAGTCGTGGATGCCGTCGATGCCATGCGGCGAGACCGTCCGGACCGCCCTGCGTGGCGGATTGACGCCATCTATCGATATCTGCTGAGCCAGCCAGAACAGTTCGATCAGCGCTGGGTCAAGCGCTACATCAAACGGTTTGGCCTCTACCCAGTCGGTTCACTGGTACGCTTCGGCAGTGGCCAGCTGGCATGGATTCAAGCTCATGACGCTCATGGCTCTCCTGAACAGGTGCAACTCACGCACTCAGCAGAGCCTCCCGGGCCGGCCCTTGGCAATATCCTACGAGGAGCCAGTCTGCAGCGTCTCGGAAGTATCCAGGAGGAACTCCCCGTATCCGCCTAAAGTTGCCAAAGAGCGTGCCGATAACCTGAACTACATCATATGACAAGGGCTATTCGAGAGTACATTCAGCCGGATCCTTGTCAGACTACGTAGCGTCACGGCACCTCCTTCTGACATTGCGTCGGTGCCGTCTCAGAGAGGAGCAAGAAAAGCCATGAGTGCCATGCGAGGAGCAGCTGCCTACGGCCGCGGCGCCAGTGCGTACGCAAAGGTGGGCGTCGAAAGCGGCGTGATGTCCGCCAGCCCCCACCAGTTGATCGTGATGCTATTCGATGGTGCATTGGCGGCGATACGCACCGCCCGAATCCACCTCCAGGATGGCAATACATCCGAGAAGGGCAAGGCAATCTCCAAAGCACTGGATATTGTCAACAATGGCCTGGCGGCCGCTCTGGATACGGAACAAGGGGGAGAAATCGCTGCGCAGCTCGGTTCACTCTATGATTATGTGGCGCGTTTGCTGTTATCGGCCAACCTGCACAACGATACCGAGCGCCTCAACCAGGCCGAAAAGCTGCTGAACGATATCGCCTCGGCGTGGCGAGACATCGGTGATCACGGGGCGAGGGGCTGATCATGGAGTGCGCTGTTGAGTCGACCCGCCAGCTGGCGCTGCTAGAAAAGTACCAAACGCTGCTATCGCGCACGCAGCGAATGCTGGCTCTGGCACGAGATGCCGACTGGGCCGCGCTGATCGACCAGGAAAGTCACTACGTCGTGCAAGTGGAACAGCTGATACAACTCGATGCCGAGCTTCAACTCGATACCGACGGCCGGGATCGCAAGGCAAGGCTGCTCGAGCAGATCCTGGAAAACGATCTCGAGATCCGCCAACACTTGATGGAGCGGCGAGAAGAGCTTGGCAATTTGATCGGGGCTACGCAACGCCAACGGAACCTGCGACGGACCTATGGCGTTGTTGAGCAAGCCACAGCCACACCCGCCGACATGCGATTCACCAAGAGATCCCCGTGAGCGGTATAACGCCTCTGCTGGACACCCTGCTGCATCAAGTGCTGGGCAAACGGGTCGACACCCCGCCTGCCCAAGACTTGAACCAGCCGGTCAAGCCAACCTCTCCCGCAGAGGCCCCAAAAGCCTTGCACAGTGATTCGCGCCTTGACGCCCGAAGCAACTCGCCTGGGTTGCCGGAACTGGGCCGGACCTCTCGAGAGCGGTCAGGTGCCACTTCTGGGACAATGCCGCCACAAGGTCATCCTCCCGCCTCGGCGCAGACCCATTTCAGCACATCAGCACGAACCATCGCCGACCTACTCGTCCGCTTTCCCGCTCCGCCATCTGTCGTGACGACGGCGATGCCACTGATGCCCCGCGAACCGATGCCAGCCCCAACCATCTTGGCGACTCGCCTGGAAGACAGCATCCGTCACAGCGGACTCTTCTATGAGTCGCACCTGGCCCGCTGGTTCAAGGGAGAGCTGCCACGTCAGCAACTCGAACGCGAACCGCAGATGTGGCGCTCCCTGAACTTCATCCCCTCAGGGGGTGGCCATGGAGCAAACTCGTCAAATAATCTCGGTAGCGATCGCCACTCTCCCTTCCTGCTTGCCCCCTTATTCTCCAGTCGCACTCACTCACCTGCCGCTCCCCACCCGACTAACGTCCCGGCTTCCTCGCCACAGTCACAACCAGCAGCCAATGTCGCAGGCTCTACCACTGCGCCGCCTCACGCCGTCCCGACCTCGAGCCCTTCAACTACCGGAAACGATAACGGTGCCACGCCTAACCCGCGCGAACCACTTCCCGAGACCAGCTCACGCTCAAATCAAGCCGTTCACGAGAGCCTGCAGGGAATCGTCCGCCATCAGCTCGAAATGCTGGTAACGCCCGCCCTGCGCTGGGAAGGTGACGTCTGGAGCGGCCTGTTCATGGCGTTGATGATCCAGGTTCCTCCCGGTCACCAAGACCGGACGGGTGGCGAAAAGCGCAATACGGAAAACCGCGACGCTGAACAACAAGGCTGGCGCTCAGAGATCGACCTAAACATCGCCGGCCTGGGACGCGTCAAGGCATCGCTATGGATGCAGGCCCATAGCGTGGAGATCGAGCTGAATGCCGCTCAAGAGCTCACTCGTCGTCAGCTCGAGGGAGGTATTGAAAGCCTGAGGTCTCGACTCGCCGGTCACGGTTTCGAAGAGGTCCGGATCGACCTGAACGGCCCGGTCGAGGGACAGCTGTCATGACCCATCAGAACCAGGAAGGACGTCGCCAGGCCGTCGCACTGGCCTATCACGATAGTGAAGGCGCCCCGCGGGTCATCGCACAAGGCTATGGTGAGCTCGCCGAGCGCATCATCTCGGAAGCCCGGCGCCAGGGGATTCATGTGCATGATGCCCCAGAGCTTGTCGGGTTGCTGATGCAGTTGGACCTGGACGAGGCTATACCGCCACGACTCTATCAGGTCATTGCAGAGCTGCTGGTGTGGGTATACGAACTCTCACCAGGCGATCCACGGAATAACCCCCACCAATAAATGCTGCCACTGCGCATCATTGTGCGCCAAAATGTAAATTTTTGTTAAAATCTAATTTTGGTTAGCCTCTTTAGCTACAGCTGCATAAGCATGATTTTTCACACCTTTCTGCATTAGACCCTACCCATTCCTCGTGCTCAACACGCATGGATACCCAATGTGAGTTATTGCATCTATTTCTCAGCCAACGACAATACGTGCGTTTGATAGACGATCGATCCAAATGTGGTCCACGGGCAGCCAGCCAACAAGAATTCCAAGGCCCAGACCAAGCAAAAAAAGATTGACGGACGACAGGGAACCCATGGAAACCAATAACTTAGTCAGCGAGATTCACGAAATGAACCTCGCCTACCTCTTGCTTGCCCAGCGCCTGATCAACGAGGATCGAGCTTCGGCAAGATTTCGCCTCAAGATCGATGACGAGATGGCTGACCTGATCCAGGAGCTTAATGCTCGTCAACTCACACGCCTGTCGCGCGTCAACCAACTGCTTTGCCACTTTGGTCATGACAGCGCTGAACATCTACGCCAGCTAACCCATAACCCCCGGGAGCAAGGCCTAGGGCCACTCCATGCCGCATTGCTGATGGCTTCCCGACCGGCGGTCTCGCCCGCGGCGGAGGAGTAAGGCATGTCCAGCAAGAGCTTGCTAGTTGAAATGCAACAGGTACAGCTGGCCATTGACCTGATCGAACTTGGCGCACGTCTCCAGGTCCTGGAAACCGAAACCGACCTTAGCCGTGCCCGTCTGATACGCCTATTCAAGGAAGTACGGGGCATGTCACCGCCTAAGGGAATGCTGCCGTTCTCGACCGACTGGTTCATCACCTGGATGCCGAACATCCATTCCTCGCTGTTCTACAACATTTACCTTCGTTTGCAGGAAGATCCTGGTTGCGATCGGATGGAAGCCTTTATCAAGGCCTATCGGCTGTACGCGGAGCAGGTGGAAGCGGAAGATGCAGAAACCGTCCTGGGCCTGACCCGCGCCTGGACCCTGGTGCGCTTCTTCGAGAGCGATCTCCTGCAGCTCTCCTCCTGCACCCGCTGTGCCGGCCACTTCGTGGCGCACGCCCACAGCCCGAGCCATGACTATGTCTGCGGCATCTGTCAGCCCCCTTCGCGAGCCGGCAAGACCCGCAAACGCCAACAGGCTGCGATAGACCGCGTCGACACCTCTGAACCAGCGGCGCACCGCCAGGCCTGAACCTCCTCAGGTCGATTCCGCGGGGAACCTCTTTCCCCGCGGACACAGCAACAAGTTCCTCTACTCCCCTCAAGTATCGCCCGGTGCCGCCGATAATCGATGTAGACCATCATTCATCGCCTTGCTAGGGGATACCGGCCGTGCTGATACCCATCGGATACCTTGTCGTGATCTTCTCCGTGTTCGGGGGGTTTGCGCTGGCGGGTGGCCACCTGGGGCCGCTTTTCCAGCCCACGGAGTTCCTGATGATCTTCGGCGCCGGTATCGGGGCCTTCATCGCTGCCAACAACGGCAAGGCCATCAAGGCCACCTTTCGAATCTTTGCTCGCCTACGGCGCTCCAACAAGTATGACAAGGCGCTCTACATGGAGCTGATGGCGCTGCAGTACAAGATGCTCGCCAAGATCCGTCGAGACGGCATGCTGGGGATTGAACGCGACATCGACAACCCTGGGGAAAGCGCTCTGTTCAATGAACACCCGAAAGTTCTCGCCGACCCAATGATCATGACCTTTCTTACCGACTATCTGCGTCTGATGGTGAGCGGCAGCATGGACCCCATGGAACTCGACGAGCTGATGCTTCATGAGATCGAAGCCTTCGAGCAGGAAGCGCATATTCCCGTCGATGCCATCACCAAGGTCGGGGATGCCATGCCGGCATTCGGTATCGTTGCCGCCGTCATGGGCGTCGTTAAGGCGTTGAGCGCTGCGGATGCCGCCCCCGATGAGATGGGAAAAATGATTGCCCATGCCCTGGTCGGTACCTTCCTGGGCATCCTGGCCGGCTACGGCTTTGTCAATCCACTGGCGAGCCGCGTTGAACGACAAGCCAAAGAGGTGGAAAAGGTCCTGCAGTGCATGCGGGTTACCCTGCTGGCCAGCCTACATGGTTATGCCCCCCAACTGGCCGTGGAATTCGGGCGCAAGGCGTTGCATACCGAGGAGCGTCCCGGTTTCTCCGAGCTAGAGGAATATGTTCGCAATTCCAAGGCGGGTGAAGGCAGCACATGACTCAGAATCATCGACCGATCATCATCCGCCGCAAGAAAGTCGTTCACCAACACCATGGCGGCAGCTGGAAGATTGCCCTGGCGGACTTCATGACCGCCTTGATGGCCCTGTTCCTGGTGATGTGGATCTTGTCGCAATCCGATCAGAATCAGCGCGAAGCCATCTCGGAATACTTTCGTACCCCCCTGGTTACCGCCATTACCGGCGGAGATGGAGCAGCGCAAAGCGCTAATGTGATTCCGGGAGGAGGTCCAGATCCGGTTCATTCGGATGGGGAACGGGCACGCATCGATTTGCGCACCCAGACCCGCCCTAGTGAACAACAGCGCCGGGCCTTTCGGGACCTCCAACAACGCATCGAAACGGCCATCGACGCCGACCCGGATCTGAGGCAGCTGCGTCAGCAGTTGCGCTTCGACATGACACCGGAGGGGCTACGAATTCAGCTGCTTGATACCGAGCAGCGGCCGATGTTCGACCTCGGCAGCGACCGGGTTGCCCCCTATATGCGAGACCTGCTTCGCACCATGGCACCGTTGCTTAACGAACTGCCCAATGACCTGAGCATCAGCGGTCACACCGACAACCTGGCTTACCTGAACGGCTACCGCGGCTACAGCAACTGGGAGCTCTCGAATGACCGTGCCAATGCATCACGTCGTGAGCTGGTGTCCGGGGGACTGAATCCCGTCAAGCTATTAAGGGTTTCCGGGTTCGCCGATCGGGTTGTAATGCCCGAGACAGATGCCAGTGATCCCATCAATCGCCGGATCGAATTGCTGGTGCTTTTCCGTGAGGTAGCTGATCGCATCCGCTCGCCAGGCATACTCAACGGTGCGGGAACGCCGTCACCGCTTAGCCGACAAGCGAAGCCGAGAGTCGATACCGCGCCGGTGGAGCGTTTCACCAAAAGCCTGCAGCAGACACTGGGTACAGAACAAGCGTCGCCCTGAGGGGCGAAAACCTTTCCAGCATGGGGACAAGCGCATGGATATCACCGATTTCTATGACACCTTTTTCGAGGAGGCAGAGGAACTGCTGGCCGACATGGAGCGCCACCTTCTCGAGATCGACCTCGAGGAACCCGATGCCGAACAGCTCAATGCGATCTTCCGTGCCGCACACTCGATCAAGGGGGGAGCCGGTACCTTCGGCTTCGATGTGCTGCAAAAGACAACGCATCTCCTAGAGAACCTACTTGATCACGCGCGCCGCGGGGAAATGCCCCTGCGTCGGGACATCGTTGATACATTTCTGGAAACCAAGGACATGCTGCACGATCAGCTAGACGCCTATCGCAATCAGGAAGAACCCGACCAGGCCGCCTTCACCCGTATCTGCCAGACCTTGCAGCAGCTGGCCCGTGAGGAGATTGGCCAGGAACTCGAGGCCGCCGCTAGCGCGCCGGAAGACACGGGCAACGCCCCAACTGCGACTCCCCCGGCACACACTGCCGATACCACCACTGACAACGTGGCAGTTGCATCGCCAACGAGTGAGCAGCTACTCGCTGTGGCCCTGCTCAACGTAGGCGAGAAGGACCGCGGCTTGCTGGTCGAAGAGCTAGGCCAGTTAGGCACGGTCCAAGGACATCACGGCGACGAAGAGTGCTACGAGGTCACGCTCCTCACTGGCGTCAGTCGGGACGACATCGAAGCCGTGATGTGCTTTATCGTGGAACCCGAACAGCTACAGATTCGTCACGCTGAAAACGAGGAGAGTGTGCCGGAGGCCTCACCACAAGCGCCTCCTCAGTCGGAAAAAGACCCAGCCTCGCCCGCCAAGTCGGAGACGGCCACCTCCCCTGCCCTCCTCACCACGGGGGGAGCATCCGAGAGTGGCAGGCCCAAGGCAAAGAAGGCCAAGGCTGGCGGTGAATCGAGTTCGATCCGGGTCTCGGTGGACAAGGTTGACCAGATCATCAACCTGGTCGGAGAACTGATCATCACTCAGTCGATGCTCGATCAGACCGTCAGCGAGCTGGATGGGGTGACACATGGCGGCTTGTTGAATGGCATGAACCTGCTCCAACGCAATGCTCGAGACCTTCAGGAAGCGGTCATGTCGGTGCGTATGGTTCCCATGGATTACGTGTTCAGCCGCTATCCGCGCCTGGTACGCGATCTGGCCGGCAAGCTCGACAAGGAGGTGGAACTGGTCACCGAGGGCGAGTCTACCGAGCTCGACAAGAGCCTCACCGAGCGCATCATCGACCCCCTCACCCACCTGGTGCGGAACAGTCTCGATCACGGCATAGAGGATCCGGACACGCGCGAGGCGGCCGGCAAGCCACGCATCGGCCGTCTGACCCTCTCGGCTCAACACCAGGGCGGCAACATTCTCATCGAGGTCATTGACGATGGCGCCGGGCTGGACCGCGACAGACTGCTTGCCAAGGCCCACGAAAGCGGCCTTTCAGTTTCAGATAGCATGAGCGACGACGAGGTCTGGCAGCTGATCTTTGCGCCTGGCTTCTCCACCGCCAAGCAAGTCAGCGACGTCTCCGGTCGTGGTGTCGGCATGGATGTGGTCAAGCGCAACATCCAGGGCATGGGGGGGCATGTCGAGATCATGTCACGTCGAGGACAAGGCACCACCACACGCATCGTTCTGCCCCTGACCTTGGCCATTCTCGATGGCATGTCGATCAAGGTGGGTAGCGAGGTGTTTATCCTGCCACTTTCCACCGTACTCGAATCTCTGCAGCCATCTCGGGAAGACCTGTATGCCATGGCCGGCGACGACGTCGTGCTCAAGGTTCGCGACGAGTACCTGCCAGTAGTTGCGGTGCATGAGGCACTGGATGTGAAGGGCGCCAAGACACAACTGAAAGAGACCATCGCAGTAATCGTCCAAGGCGAGGGACGGCGTTATGCTCTTCTGGTTGACGATCTGATTGGTCAGCAGCAAGTCGTGGTAAAGAATCTGGAAACCAACTATCGCAAGGTGCCAGGGGTTTCGGCGGCGACCATTCTCGGCGATGGCAGTGTGGCCCTGATCCTGGATATCGCCGACCTGCATCGCCTGAGCCGAGCCAAGAAGGAAGCACGCCGTCCACAGCGCGCCTCAATCGATTACGAGACACTGCTTCAACAAGAGAGGGAGCCATCATGACCAGCCTGTCACAACACGCCGACTATGCCACATCCGAGGCCCAAAACCGGGAATTTCTGGTGTTCTCCCTGGGGGAAGAAGAGTACGCCATCGACATCCTTAAGGTGCAGGAGATCCGGGGCTACGAGAACGTCACGCGTATCGCCAATGCGCCGGAATTCATCAAGGGTGTAACCAACCTACGCGGCATTATCGTGCCCATCGTCGACCTTCGCATCAAGTTCCATCTCGACAAGGTCGAGTACGGCGGCCAGACGGTGGTGATCGTGGTGAACGTCGGTGAGCGCGTGGTGGGCATCGTGGTCGATGGCGTGTCGGATGTCATGACTCTCACGCCGGAGCAGATCAAGCCGGCTCCCGAGTTCGGCGTGACCCTGTCATCGGACTTCCTGAGTGGGCTGGGCAGCCTCGAGGACCGCATGCTGGTGCTGGTTGATATCGACAAACTCCTCACCAGCGAGGAAATGGCGCTGGTCGATCGTAGTAGCAACTAAGGCAAGCTCAAGCAGGGTAAGACGCATGCAAAAGATGACAATGACAAAGAAGCTCTGGGGCTCACTCGGCATCATCTGGGTGGCAATGCTGGTGCTGGTCGGCTGGGGCGCATGGGAAACGCGATTGACCATGCTGGAGGAACGCCGCAATGCCATGGGTGACTATGTCGACATGGCCATCAATGTTATTGGCGACCACGCAGAGCGCAGCGAACGTGGCGAGTTACCCCTCGCAGAGGCAAAACGCCGGGCAGCCTCGGCGGTACGCGAAATGACCTACGACCAGGGGCGCGGCTATCTCTACATCTTCAATGGCGACTATGAGCTTCTTGCTCACCCACGCCTGCCGGTCGGTACGTCAGTCGCCGATTTCCAGAATGAAGAAGGACGATACCTGTTCCGAGAATTCGTCGAGGATGTCAAAACCGATGACGGCGTCGTGGATTACCTATGGGCACATGCCTCCGATGAGGACGCCCTGGCCGAAAAGTCTTCGCTGAATGTCCTGTTCGAGGAGTGGGGGTGGTATATCGGCACGGGGGTGTATGTCGACGACATCGACAGTGCCTTTCTGGCCAGCCTGACCCACTATCTTCTCGCCTTGCTGGGTATCGGCATTCCGGTATCGCTACTGATGGGTCTGGTCATTCGCGGTGTTACGCGCCGCCTTGGCGGCGACCCTCACTATGCAGCCGAGATGGTACGCGAAATCGCCGAGGGTCGTCTTGACCATGCCATACGCCTAGGAGACAAGGATCGAGATAGTCTGCTCTTCGACATCGAGAGAATGCGCGCGGCACTGGCAGGCACCATCGGCGACATCCATCGCAGTACCGACGAGGTCAATGGTGTTGTCGAAGAGATCGGTGCCGGCAATGATGAGCTGGCGACACGGACCGAGCAGCAGGCTGCATCACTCGCCGAAACCGCTTCCAGCATGGAGCAGTTGACCGCAACGGTTAAGCAGAATGCGGAGCATTCCGGCAAGGCACGTGAACTGGCAGGCGAGACGGCCTCGAATGCCGCCCGTGGCCATGAGTCCATGGCGCGAGTAGAGGCCTCGATGAGCGGCATCAACGAAAGCGCGGGCCAGATGAGCACGATCGTCGACACTATCGACTCCATCGCCTTCCAGACCAATATCCTGGCGCTCAACGCCTCGGTGGAAGCGGCTCGTGCCGGCGAGCACGGCCGCGGCTTTGCCGTGGTCGCTGAGGAAGTGCGCAACCTGGCCAGCCGAAGCTCGCAGGCCGCCCAGGAAATCAAGGCACTGATTGAAACCTCCGACGGCAAGGTCGTCGAAGGAACTCGAATGGTCCAGGAAACCGGGAAGATCATCGAGATCATGGTCACCGATATCCAGCAGCTCAGTACGCTGATTGGCGAGATTTCATCGGCCTCCGAAGAGCAGAGCCATGGCATCGAACAGGTCAATGAAGCGGTGTCCCAGATGGATCGCATGACCCAGCAGAATGCCGGCCTCGTGGAAGAACATAGCGCGGCGTCGCAACGCCTGATTGTCCAGAGTCACCAATTGCGTGATCACGTGGCCCGCTTCAGCATCGCCGCCTCAGGTAGGCGACAGGGCACCAGCGAGACGCTCGAGGCATCGCCAGACACGGAACAACGGCAATCCGTCGCTGACAGTTCACAATATGAAATGGCGGATGCCTGACGAGTCAGGTCGACCAATCACCGGCGGCTATCTCGCCGCAAGCGACAGGGAGTGGGAAGTGAGGATACTCGACAACATGTCTGTGCGGGTCAGCTGGCTGCTGGTACTGCTCACCTTCACCGTGCTGATCCTGGCCGTCAGCCTGCTTGGCCTTTTTGCACTGGCGGAAGGCAAAGCGGCGGTTTCACAGATCGCTCCACATGCTGGCGAAACCGGTGCCACACTCGAAACATCATTCAGCAATTTTGCCGGCTGGATGCAGCTGGCCATCCTGGCGGCATTGCTGGGTACATTGATCACCGTGGTGGTGGTTTTGTGGGGCGTCACGGTCAACGTCGTACGCCCTCTGGGAGAACTGGTCGGCTACTTCCAGCGCATGAAGGAGGGCAACCTGGCCCAGAAGATTCCGCAACTAGGAGACAATGAGATAGGGCGACTTTATGCCTCGCTGGAAGAGATGCAACACGGCCTTGCCAGTACCGTAGGTACGGTGCGCAACGGCAGCGAATCGATCTACGTTGGCACCCAGCACATCGCTCACGGCAATAACGATCTCTCCGCCCGTACCGAACAGCAGGCCTCTTCACTGCAGCAGACCGCCGCCAGTATGGAAGAGCTCTCCTCCACCGTGAACCAGAACGCGGATAATGCCCGGCAAGCCAGCCAGCTGGCCACTGACGCCACACGAACGGCTCAACAGGGTGGTGAGGTCGTAAGCGACGTGGTCACGACCATGCATGACATCAGCCAAGGCGCTCATCGCGTCGCAGAGATCATCGGCACCATCGACGCAATCGCTTTCCAGACCAACATTCTGGCCTTGAATGCCTCTGTTGAAGCCGCGCGAGCTGGCGAACACGGCCGAGGCTTCGCGGTAGTCGCCCAGGAAGTCCGCAACCTGGCCAGTCGCAGTGCCAGTGCCTCGAGCGAGATTCGCACGCTCATCCAGACTTCGGTGAGTCAAGTGGATGCCGGCACGTCGCTGGTCGACCGCGCCGGCCAGACCATGAACGAGATCGTGGCCGCCGTTCAGCGTGTCAGCGACATCATGGATGAGATCGCCACCGCCTCCTCCGAACAGAGCAATGGGATCGCCCAGGTCAATGATGCCATTACCCAGATGGACCAGGTCACTCAGCAAAATGCTGAACTTGTTCTTCAGGCAGCCAGTGCTGCCAACCAACTGGAGGCTGAGGCCAGCCGGCTTAAGGTCGCTGTGACCCGCTTCCAACTCGAGGATGAGAACACCGACACTCAGGCTTCCCCCTTACAACAAGCCGACCAATCCCATGATCTTGCTCGCTGGATGCCGACCCTGATGCCGGCCAGGAAGACGAAGCCCGATGCCGCCAATGAGGGGCTTGAAAACGGACAGAAAGGTCGAGACGACGAATGGGAATCCTTCTAGGGCTCCCCGCCACGTCGACCTTTCGGAGCAGACCTAAGCCGGCGTAACGACATAACAAGCGCCAGGCTTTCGCCTTTTGCCTCAGCAGGAAATATCGCATGCGAAATAACCAGCCGGTCACTCAGAAAGAATATCAGCTCCATGAAGAGCACTTCCTGATCTCGCGTACCGATCTCAAGGGCCGCATCACCTATGCCAATCCGGCCTTCATCGACGTCAGCGGTTTCAGTCAGGAGGAGCTGCTCGGCGCCCCCCACAACCTGGTGCGCCACCCGGACATGCCGGAAGCCGCCTACCAGAACCTCTGGGACACCCTGGCGGATGGAGAGAGCTGGAAAGGCCTGGTCAAGAATCGGCGCAAGAACGGTGACCACTATTGGGTCGAGGCCAGCGTCTCCCCGATTGTCGAGAATGATCAGGTCGTCGGCTACGCATCGGTACGGGTCAAGCCGTCCCGGCAGGATGTCGAGAAGGCGGATAAGGCCTACGCACTGATCCGCGAGGGCAAAGGTAGACGCTTTGCCCTCGAGCGTGGGCAGCTGCGCCGCCGCGGTCTTGCCGGCCGCCTGTCGAGACTCAATTTTCACAGCTTGCGAGCACGTGTCGTGACCATGGTGGTGGTAGCCGGCGTGTTGCTCTCGGCGAGTGGCGCCATGGGGCTTTTCGGCCTGCAAGTCTCCGGTGAGCGCCTTCAGGCACTGGACCGAGACGGCCTGCAAGATGTTGCCCGTCTGCAGCAGATCGACCAGTTGGCCACCCGAGCTCACCAATCGCTCTCTCGAAGCGAGCGATTCATGCTGTTGGAGAACAGGGACCAGCATGCCGAAGAGCTTCAGGAGATCGAGACATCCCTGGAGACACTATGGGCCAACTACCGAGCCCGAGCGGTCAACCAAGGTGGACAGGGCGACACCTTCGATGACGTCCTCACGCAGTACCTGGAAGAAGGCATTGGACGGGCCATCACCCTGCTCCAGAGTGACGACAAGTTTGACTTGTTCACCAACCTGCCACCACACATTGAAGAGATGCAGACGATGGGCGGTGCGCTCTCCTCTGCCGTCAATACGCTCATTGAAGGCAAACAGGTGGATGCGGCAACGCTGGCCAATGAGGCCCGAGCAGAGCAACAGAAGATGCTGATGGTGCAAGCCAGCATGCTGGCCATCGGCCTCTTGGTGCTGTTGGTGATTGGTGCCTTGACCCTGCGCGCCATGTTGCGCCCGCTACGTGATGCAGAAGCCTTCACCATGCAGATTGCCTCGGGCAACCTGGCGGCCGACGTGCCAGCGCGGAGACGCGACGAACTAGGTCGCCTGCTGGAGGCCCTGAACATCATGCGCAAGAGCCTTGGCAGCATTGTCGATGACGTCAGCGGCGGCATCCGCGTGGTGACGCCGGCAGCGCGCGACATCGCCTCGGGCAACGAGGACCTCTCTGCCCGCACCGAGCAACAGGCCGCCTCGCTGCAACAGACGGCCTCGAGCATGGAAGAGATGACCACGACGGTTCAGCACAATTCCGACAATGCCCGCCAGGCCAGTGGCCTGGCCTCCGAGAATGCCGCTCGCACCCAGGAAACCGGCGAGTTGATGCACCAGGTCGTGGACACCATGGGGCAGATTACCGCCGAGTCACGCAAGATGACGGAAATCATCAATGTCATCGACTCGATCGCTTTCCAGACCAACATCCTGGCCTTGAATGCATCGGTCGAAGCCGCTCGGGCCGGTGAGCAGGGACGCGGCTTCGCCGTGGTGGCCGGCGAAGTTCGCAAGCTGGCCGGCCGCAGTGCCGATGCGGCCAGCGAGATTCGTGAGCTGATCGATGGTTCGGCCCGACAGATCGATGGTGGCGCCGACCTGGTTCGCAAGGCGGAGACGTCTCTCAATGCGGTCATGGAGGCCTCCACTCGTGTGAACGACATCATGGGCGAGATCACCGCCGCCTCCGAGGAACAGAGCAACGGTATCGGGCAGATCAACCAGGCAGTCGTGGAAATGGATCAGGTAACTCAGCAAAACGCTGTCCGCGTCCAGGCCTCGGCGCGCGCCGCCAGCGAGCTCGAGCAGCAGGCCAGCCTTCTCGGCAATGCCATTTCGGCCTTCCGCCTACGCGGCGCGGGCATGGAGCGAGCCCTCTCCAAGGCGGAGCGTCACGCTCGCCACACGGCCCCCGAAAGCAAGCCAAAACCTGGATCAAACGCTGATCAAGGGGACAACCGCCGGACGCGTCGCAACGACACGGAGCACCTGAGCGAGGCCGCCGAGGAATGGGAGGCGTTTTGAGCGATCCCCGAGACATCGCCGTGGCGGCGGAGGAAAAAGGCTGGGGTAGCGGGCGGCACGAGCGAGACCTCGAACTTACCGATGAGGATTTCGGCAGAATCCGCCAGCTTATCTACCAGCGGGCCGGCATTGTGCTCGCGGAGCACAAACGCGAGATGGTCTACAGCCGCCTGGCAAAGCGCTTGCGCCATCATGGCCTGACGCGTTTCGTCGATTATCTGGCTCGCCTCGAGCGGCAGCCCGATGCCCGAGAGTGGGAAGCCTTCACCAATGCCCTGACCACTAACCTCACGGCGTTCTTCCGCGAGGCGCACCATTTCCCGCTGCTGGCCGAGCATGTGCAACGACACTCCGGGAAGGTACGTATCTGGTGTGCCGCGGCGTCGACGGGAGAAGAGCCCTACTCCATTGCCATGACGCTGATGGAAGCCATGGGCTCGAGGGCCAGCCAGGCAGAGGTCATAGCGACGGATATCGATACCGAGGCCTTGGCCAGGGCCCGGGCCGGTATCTATCCCCTTGAGCAGGTTTGCAAGCTCGAGGATTCGAGGGTCAAGCGCTTCTTTCAGCGCGGCAAGGGAGCCCACAAGGGCTTCGCGCGCCTGCGCCCGGAAGTCACCGGCCTGCTTGACTTTCAGCCTCTCAACCTACTTGCCCCCCAGTGGCCTGTCTCGGGGCCCTTCGATGCCATCTTCTGCCGCAACACCATGATCTATTTCGACAAGACAACCCAGGCCCGGATTCTCGAACGCTTTGCTCCACTGCTCAAACCCGATGGTCTGCTGTTTGCCGGCCATTCCGAGAGCTTTTCCTACATTACCGAGGCCTTCCAGTTGCGCGGACAGACCGTCTATACGCGCAGAGGCCAACGGTAAACGTGGTGCACTATTAAAGTCTCGCCAGTTATGGCCGATAGAGGTCTCGTGGCCGGCCCGCACGGCTCCCCCGCGGGCTGCTGAGAGAACAGGAGATAACCTCTTGAGCGCCAAAAGAATCAAGGTCCTGTGTGTCGACGATTCGGCGCTGATACGTGACCTGCTGACAGAAATCATCAATCAACAGCCCGACATGGAAGTCGTGGCCGTCGCACCGGACCCCATTGCCGCTCGTGATCTGATCAAGCGTCACGATCCGGACGTGCTGACGCTGGATGTGGAAATGCCGCGCATGGATGGTCTCGATTTCCTCGAACGACTGATGCGTCTTCGCCCCATGCCGGTATTGATGGTCTCATCGCTGACCCAGGCCGGCTCTGAGGTGACACTGCGTGCCCTGGAGCTTGGCGCGGTGGATTTCGTGGCCAAGCCCTCCTTGGGTATCCGCAATGGCATGAGAGAGTATGCGTCAGAGATTGCCGATAAGCTCCGGGCGGCAGCGCGCGCTCGGCCACGCACGGCGAGGCGGTCAGACACCCCGGGACCCAGGCCGCTCAAGGCCCCCATGGTATCCAGTGAAAAGCTGATCATCATCGGTGCCTCCACCGGTGGCACCGAGGCCATTCGTCATGTGCTCGAGCCACTGCCCGCCAATAGCCCGGCCATCCTGATTACCCAGCACATGCCGGGCGGCTTTACTCGCTCCTTCGCCGAGCGCCTCGACCGGCTTTGCCAGATCACCGTTAAGGAGGCAGCAGACGGCGAACGCATTCTGCCCGGCCATGCCTACATCGCTCCCGGTGACGTCCATCTGAAGGTGGCTCGCAGTGGTGCCAATTACGTCGCACGACTCGACGACGGTCCGCCGGTCAATCGACACCGTCCCTCGGTGGATGTGCTCTTCCACTCTGCCGCCACCCAGGCTGGGCGCAATGCCATCGGCGTGTTGCTCACCGGCATGGGCAAGGATGGCGCCGCCGGCCTTCTGGAGATGCGCGAAGCAGGAGCCCCGACCATCGCCCAGGACGAAGCCAGTTGCGTGGTCTATGGCATGCCGCGCGAGGCGGTCTCGCTTGGGGCGGCGGCCGAGATAATGGCCCTGGAGGACATCGCCCCCCACCTGCTCTCTCTAGCATCGACCTCGGGGCGCGCCCAGCGGGTATAGATCCCTCCTACCGGCGCCAGGCAAGGCGCCTCATCGAAATGCATGAGGAAACTGGCATGACACGTCTCTTGCGCAACATCAGCATACATGCCGCCATGGTGACCATCCTGGCAGCATTCGTGGTGTTCCTTGCGTTGGTGGCCATTGTGGGTCAAGTGATCAATCATTCGGCCAACGACACTCTGGAGACCCTCGATCAGGTCAACGTGACCCAACTCAACGAGATCAACAGGGCGGATGCCCTGCTGAGTGGCGCCATGCTTGACCTAGAGGTAGCAGCAAACCACTTCATGCTGGGCAAGCGAGGACAAGGCGATGAGCGCCTTGCCTCGGCATTGGACCAACTCGATCGAGCGCAGGCTCGCTTCGACACCTTTGTCAGCGCACCTCGAACGGACCAGGGAAAAGCACTTGGCGCCCAGGTCGCGTCCAACTTCGCCGAACTGCTCGCGCTGGTCCGCCAGCAACACCAATCGCTTGACCAGATGGACACGACGGGCTTCAACGTCCTGCGAGAACAGATGGTGGCCCCGGCCGAAGCGCAGGAGTCGACCCTCACCGAATTCGTTCATTATGCCGACCAGCGCGGCGACATGATGCTGGCCGAGCACAGGCAGACGTCGGCCATGTTCCAGCGCGTCGAGATCGGCTTGCTGGCAGTGGTGTTGCTGATAGTGGCCATGATCTACGTGGGACTGCGCAGAATCGTCATTACGCCGCTCCAGGTAGCCGTGGATACGCTGGAGACCATCGCCAAAGCAGACCTCTCCGACGAGATTCGAGTGATCGGCCGTAACGAGATCAGCAAGCTGTTTGCCGCTATGCGCGATATGCAGCAGAACTTGACGAGAATCGTGACTGATGTCCGGGAGAGTAGTGGCTCGATCCATGTGGGCAGTCGCGAGATTGCCAGCGGCAATGCCGATCTTTCCTCGCGAACCGAACAACAAGCCGCTTCCCTGGAAGAGACCGCCTCGAGCATGGAAGAGCTCACTACCACGGTGAAACAGAATGCCGACAACGCCCGCCAAGCCAGCAGCCTGGCCCTGGATGCGTCCACCACGGCAGAGCGCGGCGGCGAAGTGGTAGAGCGTGTGGTCAGGACCATGCACGGCATTTCCGGTAGCTCGAAACAGATCGCCGATATCATTGGCGTGATCGACTCGATCGCATTCCAGACCAATATCCTGGCGCTGAATGCCTCTGTCGAAGCGGCTCGTGCCGGTGAACAAGGCCGCGGCTTTGCCGTGGTAGCGGGCGAGGTGCGCAACCTTGCAAGTCGCAGCGCCGACGCCGCCAAGGAGATCAAGGGGCTGATCGAGGGCTCGGTGAGCCAGGTGCAGGAAGGTTCGACCCTTGTGGAACAGGCTGGGGAGACCATGCATGAGGTAGTCGCTGCCGTTCGCCGCGTTACCGATATCATGGACGAAATCTCAGCGGCCTCGCAGGAGCAGAGCGATGGCATCGAACAGGTCAATCAAGCGGTAGGACAGATGGACCAGGTCACTCAACAAAACGCCTCGCTGGTACAAGAAGCGTCGGCCGCTGCCTCTTCGCTGGAAGAGCAGGCCAACCGCCTGGAGCAGGCGGTGACCGTCTTCAAGCTGACGGAGACCGTAAACACCCCGCAGTCATCTCCTGTCGCCGGTCACTCCGAGGCGCAGTCGATGAGTACCGCGCCACAATCGACGCCCTCCTCGCCTCGGCGTCCTGTGCGCCAGGCAGCAGCAGAAGAAGAGTGGGAAGAATTCTGAATTCTGTCGGCACTGAGGTGCCGGCGCCTGCACATCACAATTGAAGAGGATATCCAATGGCAAACAAGGACATGAGCATCCTGGTGGTGGATGACTTCCCGACCATGCGACGCATCGTTCGCAGCCTGTTGAAGGAACTCGGCTTCACCAACGTGGAGGAGGCCGAGGATGGTCAGGATGCCCTGAACAAGCTCAAGAATGGCAGTTTCGAGTTCGTGGTCTCCGACTGGAACATGCCCAACCTGGACGGGCTGGAGATGCTCAAGCAGATCCGAGCGGATAGCGCGCTAAAGGATCTGCCCGTGTTGATGGTCACTGCGGAGGCCAAGAAGGAGAACATTATCGCGGCGGCCCAGGCGGGCGCCAGCGGCTATGTCGTCAAGCCCTTCACCTCGGCCACCCTGGAAGAAAAGCTCAACAAGATTTTTGAAAAACTGGGCATGTAAGGCGGCCGGGAAGGGTTCGACATCGAGGAGCGAGGATCATGAGTAACGAGATGCCATCGCAGGATCTCCCCGGAGAGTCCAGCGACGAGCTGGTACAGCGTATCGGGCAGCTGACCCGCATGTTGCGTGAGAGCATGCGTGAGTTGGGGCTCGACAAGGAGATAGAGAGAGCTGCCGAGGCCATACCCGATGCCCGCGACCGTCTCAGCTACGTGGCGACGATGACCGAACAGGCAGCGGAACGGGCACTCAATGCCATCGACCGCGCGCAACCGCTGCAGGATGAGCTCAGCGAACGGGCAGTGGCGCTGGACAACCGTTGGGCGGAGTGGTTTGCCGAGCCCAAGGAGCTCGACGAGGCACGCGACCTGGTTCGTGACACTCGGGGTTATCTAGCCGAGGTACCGAAACGCACCCAGGCAACCAACCAGGAACTGCTCGAGATCATGATGGCGCAGGACTTTCAGGACCTGACGGGCCAAGTGATCAAGAAGATGATGGACGTGATCCGGGAGATCGAACATCAGCTCGTGCAGGTGCTGATCGATACCGTACCTCAGGGCAAGGCGCGCGAGGACTTCCAGAAACGTG
The DNA here is from genome assembly GCF_014192285.1 of Halomonas fontilapidosi. Classification (GTDB taxonomy): domain Bacteria; phylum Pseudomonadota; class Gammaproteobacteria; order Pseudomonadales; family Halomonadaceae; genus Halomonas; species Halomonas fontilapidosi. The sequence goes on from NZ_JACHXQ010000001.1 coordinate 460,211, forward strand.
CCACGAGTCAGCGACACAGCGATGAGCGACGCCGTGAGGAGGAACTACTCAATGGTCCCCAGGTCAAGCCAGAGGGCGAGAACATCGTCACCGGCCAGGACCAGGTCGACGACCTGCTGGATCAGCTCGGTTTCTAGCTCCCGCCGCCCTACTCTTTTCAGATGAGGCCAGCAGTCGCGGATAAGGCCGCGATTACTGGCCCTTTTTGACGCATCATTGCTTTCCCTTCCCCGACACAATGGCCAAGGTCCGCACGACTGCCCGGTGAATGGCCATGGCCGACCAAGATAGCGACCAGGAAAAGACCGAAGAGGCCACCCCGCGACGACTGGAAAAATCCCGCGAGGAGGGCCAGGTCGCCCGTTCTCGGGAACTGGCCACGTTCATGCTGCTGCTGGGCGGCGTCGCCGGACTGTGGTCGATGGGCGGCATGCTCTATGACCAACTTGGACTGGTCATGGAACAGGCCTTTCTGTTCGAGAGACGTCATGCGCTGGAAACCACCCCGATGCTTGCGCACGCCCTTGACCTGGGCCAGCGCACGCTGTACGCGCTACTGCCCCTGTTCCTGTTGCTCACCGTTGTCGCGCTGGTGGCACCGGCCCTGCTCGGCGGCTGGTTGATCTCGGCCAAGTCACTCAAGCCACAGCTGTCCAAGCTCAACCCTCTCAAAGGGCTTAAACGCCTGTTCGGTGTCCAGGCGCTGGTGGAACTGGCCAAGGCCATCGCCAAGTCGCTGCTGGTCGGCAGTGTGGCGGTGATATTTCTTTACCTGAACCGTGGTGACTTCATGGCCTTGATGGACCAGCCAATTCAGCAGGCTCTTGCCAAGGCGATGTGGATGGCCGCCCAGGCCAGCGGCCTGATGGTCCTGACACTGCTGGTCGTCATTCTGATTGATGTGCCGTACCAGTTATGGAGCCACGCCAAGAAACTCCGCATGAGCAAGGACGAAGTGAAGCGCGAACACAAGGAGTCGGAAGGGGACCCCCAGGTGAAGGGTCGCATCCGCCAGCAGCAGCAGGCGATGGCTAGAGGTCGCATGATGAGCAAGGTGCCGGAGGCCGATGTGATCATCACCAATCCCTCCCACTATGCGGTGGCTCTGCAATATCAGGAGAGCGGCATGTCGGCTCCCAGGGTTGTCGCCAAGGGAGCCGATGCGGTGGCCGCTCGTATTCGGGAAGTCGGTGAAGAACATGGGGTTCCGCGATTATCGGCGCCACCCTTGGCACGGGCTCTTTACCGTCACGTGGATCTCGATGCCGAGATTCCCGTCGACTTGTATACCGTGGTCGCGGAGGTCCTGGCTTGGGCGTTTGGCCTGAAAAGAGCCACCAGGGAGGGCGGCGAGGCACCGCCCTCCCCTGACAACCTTGCCGTGCCAGCGGCTCTGGAGGTTCCTGCAGACGACGACACCGACACCGACGAGGCACGTTCATGAAGGCCTTGAACCACTACCTGGGCCAACGCGACTGGATGGGCAATGTGCCCATGAAGCTGCTGGCCGGCCCAGTGCTGATCCTCATGATTCTCTCCATGATGATCCTGCCGCTGCCGCCCTTCGCCCTGGACCTGCTTTTCACGTTCAATATTGCCCTGGCGGTGATGGTACTGCTGGTAAGCATGTTCACTCAGAAGCCACTGGATTTCGCTGCGTTCCCGGCCGTATTGCTGTTCACTACCTTATTAAGGCTGTCACTGAACGTTGCGTCCACTCGCGTCATCTTGATGGAAGGACATCAGGGCGGCGACGCAGCGGGCAAGGTGATCGAGGCCTTCGGGGAATTTCTGGTCGGCGGCAACTTTGCTGTGGGCCTGGTGGTATTCCTGATCCTTGTCATCATCAATTTCATGGTTATCACCAAGGGAGCCGGACGCATCGCTGAGGTCGGCGCCCGATTCATGCTCGACGCCATGCCGGGCAAGCAAATGGCCATCGATGCCGACCTCAATGCCGGGCTGATCGGCGAGGACGATGCACGGCAACGGCGCAGCGACGTGGCTCAAGAAGCCGATTTCTACGGTTCCATGGACGGTGCCAGCAAGTTTGTGCGCGGCGACGCCATGGCCGGCCTGGTCATCATGGTGGTCAATGTGATTGGCGGCCTGTTGATTGGCATGCTTCAGCACGACATGGATTTCGGGAGCGCGGCGCGTACCTACACGCTGATGACCATCGGCGACGGCCTGGTTGCCCAGATTCCCGCTCTGGTGATCTCCACGGCTGCCGGCGTGACCGTCTCGCGCGTCACCACCGACCAGGACGTCGGTCAACAGATGATCAGTCAGCTGTTCGTCAACCCGCAGGTGATGATCCTGGCAGCGGCAGTGATGGGGCTGCTGGGACTCGTACCGGGGATGCCCAACCTGGTGTTCCTGATCTTCACGGCATTGCTGGGGGGGCTGGCCTGGTGGCTGCTTCGCGAGAAGGAGCGCCGCCTTGTCGAGGAAGAAATCGCCACGGAGCCTGAACCAAGGCCTGAAGCACCGGAAGCCAGTTGGGAGGACGTTCAACTCGTCGATACGCTGGGGCTTGAAGTAGGACATCGTCTTATTCCCCTCGTTGATGCTCGCCAACAAGGAGAGTTGCTGGGCCGAATCAAGAGCGTACGCAAGAAATTCGCCCAGGAGGTGGGCTTTCTCCCTCCCGTGGTCCACATCCGCGACAACCTGGAGCTGGGCGCCAACACCTATCTGCTGACGTTGAAAGGCGCCGAGATCGGCCGTGCGGAAGCCTTCCCCGGCCAATGGCTGGCCATCGATCCAGGCCAGGTGACCGGTGAGCTCAAGGGCATGATGACCCAGGATCCGGCCTTCGGTTTGCCGGCCGTCTGGGTGGACACCAGCCAACGTGAACATGCTCAGGTCTATGGCTATACCGTGGTCGATGCCAGCACGGTGATCGCCACCCACCTCAATCACCTGCTCCATCGGCATGCCGCCGAGATGCTCGGACGCTCGGAAGTGCAAAAGCTGCTCGACAAGCTGAGCCAAGAACAGCAGAGCCTGGTGGAAGACGTGGTGCCCAAGGCCATTTCCCTCACGGTTCTGCAGCGTCTGCTGCAGAACCTGCTCGAGGAAGACGTCTCGATTCGCGACATGCGCACCATTCTCGACACCCTCGCCGAACATGCACCGCATCAGCAGGATGCCAATGAACTGACGGCTCTGGTACGTATCGCGCTGGGCAGGAGCATTACCCAGCAGTGGTTTGCCGGCCGCGAGGTGCTCAATGTCATCGGCCTGGAAAACCAGCTCGAGCAAATACTGACCCAGGCTATGAACGGCAACGGCGGACTCGAACCGGGGCTGGCCGAGACGCTGATGACCCAGGCCGAACAGGCCCTTGAGCGCCATGAGGCAAGCGGCGAACCACCGGTTCTGGTGGTCCAGCACGGCCTACGGGCGCTGCTGTCACGCTTCCTGCGGCGACGCTTGCGCCACCTGGTGGTGATGTCTCAGGCAGAAATTCCCGACGACCGCACGCTGCGCGTCACCACGCTGCTAGGAGGCCGCTGATAGATGAGTGTCATTCGATTCTCGGGCAACACCACTCGAGACGCCATGCGCCAGGTGCGTGAGTCGCTTGGAGATGATGCCTTGATCCTCGCCAACCGGCGCACCGAGCAGGGCGTGGAAATTCTGGCGATGGCTGACGAAGCCATGGAAGGCATCACAGCAACTTCGGTACAGGAATCGCTCGATGGCCCCTTCATACCAGAGGTTCCAGAGGCTGGCACTGCGCCCATGGACGAGCGCTCCCTGCAGTCCATGAGCGAGCAACTGCTTCGCGAGATGCAGGACATGCGCGCTCTGCTGGCTCGGGAGCAGGCACGCCATGTTCCGCCCCGGGATGGCCGCACGCGACTCAAGCGGCTGCTGCAAGAAGCCGGATTCAGTGTTGCTTTGGCCGATGAACTGCTGCAAGCGCTCCCTGCCGAACTCGATGACGGCAATATTGATGACCCTCGTGCCCTTGCCTGGCTGCAACGTCGACTGGCAGCCAGGTTGCCTACCCTCGAGCAGGAAGCACGTTTCTTCGACCCACCTGGCGTCGTGTCGCTGGTCGGCCCGACTGGGGTGGGCAAGACCACCACGACGGCCAAGTTAGCGGCTCGCTTCGTTCAACGCCACGGGGCCGAGCAGGTCGCGCTGATCACTACCGACAGTTTCCGCATTGGTGCCCACGAACAGCTGCGGATCTATGCCGAGCTGCTGGGGATACCCATGCACGCCCTCGCCCCCGGCCAACCCGTCGACAGCCTGGCTCGCCACCTCCAAGGTCGCCGCTGGGTCATCATCGATACGGTTGGCATGAGCCAGCGCGACCAGCGCATCATCGAGCAGGTTGCTCAGCTGCAGGCGGGCCGCGTCAGGGTACGAATGGTGCTCCTGCTCAACGCGGCCAGCCAGCCGGAGACCCTTGACGAGGTGGCCACTCGCTACCGTCAGGCTGCGAGAGCGACAGGTGCCGAACTCAATGATTGCCTGCTGACCAAGGAGGACGAGGCGGCGAGATTGGCACCAGCGCTGGAGACGGTGATACGCCATGGTCTGCGATTGACATTCGTCTCTCACGGACAGCGCGTCCCCGAGGATCTGGCCCCGGGTGATCCGATGGCGCTGATCATCCAGGCCCTGGCCACGCGCACGCCGCTTCCTCTGACTGAACCATCGGCCTCTCAGCAGCCCCGGACGCCGCCAGGGAACTTCGCGGGAGGTGACCTGCTCGGTCAGGGACGGCGGCTGTCGTCCACCCTCCAAGGGCTTCGTCAGCGACTGGTGGGCTTCCGTGACCTTGAGTCCGCCTGGGACATCTCCGCGCTGCCCGATGAACTTCAGGCAGCTCGTCTCGATACCCTGCTCCTGCAGGCTGCCAAGAGATGCGACCGCGTGGGCATGCTATGGAGCTCCCGGCGAACCTTGAAGGGCCATGACTGGGCAATGCCCGACCTGGGGGTAGACGCACAGGGCCATTGGTTAGCCCTACCGAACCTGCAACACAGACAACCCATCGGCCAGGTCAACCGGCTGGCCATGTCAGACGAAGTGCAGGGCGTCAGTGTCCATCTGCTCCCCTCCCTACCGGATACCGATGCCTGGCAGTGGCTTGATGGAGCGCAGGTCGCCTGGTCCAGCCAGGTCCGCGCTGGGCAGCGGGTGATCCATGGCGCAGAACGTCACGCCCTTTCAGAACTTGCCCAACTTGCCACACCATCCGTGCAGGCCAGTTGCCGACTCCGCGGCCAACCTTGCCAAGTAGCGCTGTCACAACTCACTGTCACGGCGTCTCCGGCCCGTCGAAAGGAAAGCGTGTCCGGAAAACCCCTGGAAGCCTGGTTCGGCATACTGAGCGATCCTGAAAGTGGCAAGGACCTTGGGCGTCGCTATTGGATGTCGACCGTCAGCCATCACGAGGACGCGTTGCCCCTTTTGCTTGGCCACCTACGGGCCGAAGGGCTTGCACAGCAGACTCGCCGTACCATGGAGCGTTTGACACGCCTGCTGCCTGCACCGACACGACCGGAATTAAGATTGCTGCTGGCGGCCGGCATGACCGCCACCGCCAGTCATCTCGAGCATGGCTGCGACCAAGCCGCCATGGATCTGCGCGCTGAACTCCTGGGGCTCGTGAAGGGGCGTCGTCGGCGCCGTGATGTCGCCCTGCTGGAAGCGTTGATCTATCTCTTCGGCGCCCGAGATGCCATTCGTCACGTCGGCTCAGCCGCGCTGGAGGAGCTGAGGTGATAGTCGCCGATCAGGCAGCTGGACTTCGTCAATGGGCAGACACCCAACCCGCGCTCCCCTCTCTCTCCAGGAGAGAGACAAGCGCTGCGCTTGCCCACAGAACACTCGTTGTGGTGGGTTTGCCGGGCACTTCACCGCACCAGACTCGACGGGTCATGGATCTGCTGGATCACTGGGCGGCGCAAGGACGCCGCTGGGTCGGGTCAGCCACTCAGTGGCGCGTGGTCCCGGTGACGCTCAGCAGTCCCTGTCTGCCAGAGCTGCTCATACAACAGCCACGTTGGGCCCTCTGGGTCGGCAACGACCCGGAGGCCTTCCGCCGGGCTTTCGGAGTATTGGCAAGTCTCAAGGACCGAGAAGGTCCCTGCAGACTCCTGGCCGTGCATGCGCCGGACATGCCGCGCAGGGGCCTACTGGACAACCTGCAACAGGCAGCCTGGAGCCGCCTGGGCATCGAGCTACTGGTGATGGCGAAATGAGACGCTATGCTCGAGTGGCTCTGGGACTGCTGGTTGCCGTCGTGTTCGGCGATCTGCAGGCCGCCGGCAGCTGGGTCGCCAATGCACCCGAGACGAGGGTCAGCCTGACGGGCCGCGAAACAGCGTCCGACGCCTTGAGACCGGTCGGCATGCAGGCCAGTGATCAGGCCATACACAGCCTCACCTGGCGCTATCGACTGGCGCCGGGAAGCAACCTGAGCGTCAGACTCTGCCATCCGGCCGGCTGTGTTCCCTTGTCAGCCATGCGTGGTACCACCCACGCTCTGGAAGGGCTAGCAGCCGATGAGGCGCTGGAGTTCCGTTTCTTCCTACCGGAAGGGCAGCGCCCCGAAACGGTAGGCGACCTTCAGGTGATCGTGAACCATCGATAAACCGAGTTCGGCAAGACCACCCCGCCAAGGGGACTGCCGCCCAGCTGTGAGGCAAGAGGATGTATACGGCACAAGGGAAGATCGATCAGGGCGAACTGTTGACAGAGTACTTGCCCATGGTTCGCCGACAGGCACTCGCCCTGCAGGTACGGCTGCCATCCAGCATCGAACTCGACGACCTGATTCAGGCAGGCACCGTGGGCTTGCTGGAAGCCATGGGACGCTTCAACTCGGGACAGGGCGCCAGCTTTGCCACCTTTGCCAACCAGCGTATCCGAGGCGCCATGCTGGATGAGCTGCGCAGCAGAGACTGGCTGCCACGCAGCGTGCGACGCAGCGCCAGGGCCGTTGACGAGACGGTTCGCCGATTGGAACAGCAACTGGGGCGCTCGCCGGAAGAGACGGAGATTGCGGCTGCGCTTGATATGCCCCTGCCGGAGTACCGGCGCCTGCTGAACGATACTAACAGTGGCCAGTTGCTGCCCTTCGAGGAACTGATGGCCGAAGGGGGTGAGTCTCGGCTGGAAAACCGAACACTGGAAAGCCCCTTCTCCCGACTGATGGATCAGGAGAAACGCCAGCAACTGATCCAGGCCATTGAGGCGCTGCCCGAACGCGAGAAGCTGCTCATGGCCCTCTACTACCAGGAAGAGCTGAATCTGAAAGAGATCGGGGCGGTGCTGGGTGTATCGGAATCACGCGTCTGCCAGCTGCACAGCCAAGCGGTCAGCCGCCTGCGAGCAAAGCTCCACGATTGACCATCCCCTCCGCCTGCCGCCGGAAGGCTACCCGGTTGTTGTCTTCCGGGTTAGGGCCAGGCAAGGAAGACGACCTACCTCAAACCACTGGGCCTTGCAGAGGGCTAGAACGGCTCATGCTGTACAAGAAAACGGTACAAAATAAATATATTGTATAAGTTATGTATCGGTATTAGGCTGCGACATGAGCAGGGGCGCGCTATCACCAGGCGCCCTCACCCGCCGCATCGCACAAGGAAACACTAACAATGAATTCACTCATGGCCAGAGTGGCACGCCTCGGCATCCGCGTCCGTCTCGTCTGCGGATTTTCCGCCGTCCTCGCTCTGATTGTCGTGCTCACCGTCATCGGCATCGAGCAGGTCAACCGCATCGACCGCAACCTGACCACCATTAATGACGTCAACGGCGTCAAGTTAAGGCATGCTATCGACTGGCGAGGCAGCGTCCACGACCGCGCCATCCTGCTGCGTGACATGACGCTGGTCACCTCAGAGGCTGAACTGGAGCGATTGCAGGCCGACTATCGAGTGCTTAGCGACAACTACCAGGCCGCCGTACAAGGCATGGAAAGCTCGCTGGAAGCCAGCGCTCCCAGCCAGCAAGAGCGTCGCCTGCTGGCGGCGATCGACACCCAGGCAGAACGCACCAACGCCCTGGCCAGTGACATCATTGCCTCACGCGATATAGCGGCAACATTGCCGAGTCGCGCGATGTCCTGCTCAGCGCCGCCGGCCCCGCCTTCTTCCAATGGCTCGATGATATCAATGCCTTCATCGACCATCAGGAAGCAGCCACGGCCGTCGACACGGCCAGTGCTCGCGACACCGCTTCCGGATTTCAGATGTTGATGCTCGGCCTATGCCTGGCGGCCCTGGTGATCGGGGGCCTCATCGCCTTCCTGCTGTCACGGCAGTTACCGAGGGAGTTGGGAGCGGAACCCTATGAGGTCAAAGCATTCGCTGAAGCCATAGGCCGCGGTGATTTGGCCACCGAGGGCCATCTGCGCAAGGGAGATACGCATAGCATCATGGCCGCCCAGGTGACGATGTCCCGCCAGCTTCAGGGCATCGTCGCTCAGGTACGCGCCGCTGCTGATTCATTAGCCATCAACAGCGAGCAGATCGCCGAGGGTAACGGTGACCTTGCTTCCCGTACCGAACAGCAGGCGAGCGCCCTGACGCAGACGGCATCGGCCATGGAAGAGTTGAACAGCACCGTCACTCAGAACACTGACAACGCCGAGCAGGCGAGTCGCGAAGCCGCAGGCGCCAGCAACACAGCCAAGCAAGGCGGCGAGGCAGTGCACGACATGACCCTTACCATGCATGAGCTCGACGAAAGCTCTAACGAGATCGCCAGCATCATCTCAACCATCGACAGCATTGCCTTCCAGACCAACATCCTGGCGCTCAATGCCTCAGTGGAGGCGGCTCGGGCCGGCAAGCATGGCCGCGGGTTTGCGGTCGTTGCGGCCGAAGTGCGAAAGCTGGCTCAGAGCAGTGCCGATGCAGCACGCGACATCGGCGATCTGATCCAGCGCAACGGTGAACGCGTCGAGCAGGGCAACCAGCGCGCCGCCGAGGCGAGCCAGGCCACGGAAGACATTGTGTCTTCCATCGGCCGGGTCAGCCAGATAATGCAGGAGATCAGCCATGCCAGCGCTGAACAGCGCGCCGGCGTCCAGGAAGCCGGCGCTGCGGTCACTCAGATGGATCGCGTGACCCAGCAGAATGCCGGACTGGTCAAGGAGAGTGCGACTGCCGCGGACCACCTGCGTCAGCATGCCCAGCAGCTCATGGCAGCCATGTCGGCATTTCGATTGCCGGAGAGCTCAACGGCGGTCGATTGCGACACGGCTGGCAGGATGGCGAGTATGTCGCCAAAACCTCAATCCCCCCAAAAGGGCACGAGGAACGTGGACTCTTCGGAGTTGGAGTGGGCAAGCTTCTGAGCCCGGCCGGGACTCTGTGATCTCCCATGAAAGCGCCCACTCAAGGAGTGGGCGCTTTGACTCTCTGAACTGCTACCAATGACCACCTGAGGTGAACCGCTGACGTCGAAACCGCCGGTGATCTGGTGGCCTCTGCGGCGCGCGGAAGAAAAGCCCATAGTGGCATATTGCCGTGGCTGCCTTACGCTTGCGTCCTTTTCAATCCAGTGAGCTATAAAGGCTTTAAACCTTGATAATATTTCTTTAGTGACTCGTCGGAGCTAGAAGCGCCCCATCAGGATATCGGTCTTTTCCAGGGCATCGATATAACACGCCTGCAGCCGCTGAACCGAATGTTCGGAGGTATTCTCCGCTAACTGCTGCTCGTACTCCTCGCAGATGGCCAGAATGGCGCCGAGGTGACCTTCATGCTGCTCGAGCGCCTGAAGGATTCTCTCGGCAAGAGGCAACTCGGCTAGCAGAGCCTCCTGATCCTCGTCGAGCAGCGCCGACATCATCGAGAACAGGCCCGTGGTGAAGGCCTCTTCGGGATCAATCGTGCGGAAGGGCTCGGCAAGGTTCTGGCACATGAAGGCTCGGATCAAGGCCATCCTGAGCGTGATCCGTGATGATGGCATGTAACTGGCCAGCGACATCGTCATCACCAGCCTGCGAAGCTCATTGAGTCCGATCACCTGTATCGCCCGGCGCAGGTCCGACTGCTGCTGGCGCTGGCCGAAATAGCTCGAATTGGCGCGACGCAGGATGGCCACATGCAAATGCGGCATCTGCAGAAGAAGGTCATGAAGACGAGCGAGGTCAACGTCGTCGCGATAGAGCTCATTGATAAGCCTGAGCTGCGCAGCACGATTGCCGTGCCGTCCCCGCGGCTTGGATACGTGGTAGTGTGGCCGTGACAGATAGCGACCATTCACATAATCGCAGCCACCCGCAAGGCATTGCTCGAGCTGTTCATGGTCCTGAACATGTTCGGCAAGCAATCGAAACCCCCTCACCTTGAGGGATTGCAACCTCTCCACGTCGAGAGGGCGAGAAGCATCGATCTCGATAATGTCGGCAATGCTCTCCCCGTCGGCATCCAACACACCATCAATGGTGTCGGGTACAGCGATGCGGTATCTCCGCTCACGAATCCTTCTCAGGCTGTCAGCCACCTCCGGCGTAATCTCCAGACTAGGGGGCAAGCAGATAACGACGCGAGCGGCTGGCGTCGGCAGAAGATCCTGACGCACCAGCCACTCGCTGGGCAGTTCGATGAACAGCTCTCTTGAAGCCAATCGCTGTCCATCATCAATTTCATACAGGGCCGCACTCAAGGCTCTCGCCGTGTTGCTCACAGGATCATCATGATCACTGTCATGCTGCTGATAGACGAGACGGTCGGCCACGTGAGAATAGTCAGCGTCGTGGATCGGGTGCATTGCGATGGTAAAATTGTCCGCCCCCTCTTGTCCTGCCATTCTCTCTCACTCCCTTCGATGAATAGCTGCTCCAAGCAGGCTGGAAAGCCGTTCTGGGCAGCTGATGCAGAGCCAAGGTTATCACCCTTTCCAGGAAGTGTCCGTGCGCAGCAGCAGCAAGATTAAAGTATCCTGCTCGCCGTCCGATAACGTCTATATGCCTTTGCCGCCTACTCTCCGGAGCCGTGTATGAACCCCTCGACACTGATCGGAATACTGGCCAGCTGCGTGCTGCTCGCCAGCGTTCTGCTCTTCACCGCCGAATCACCGCAAAGCTTCATCAACCTGCCGGGCCTCGGGATCGTCGTGGCTGGCACGCTGGCCGCAACGTTCATCAGCTACCCCCTCAAGGAAGTACTCAGGGTCGTTCGCCTGGTGGCCATCGTCTTTCGCCGCGAAAACACCTATATTCGCGACGATATCAAGGAGTTGGTGGATATCTCCCGGCTCTGGCTCAAGGGAGATGTGCGCGCGGTAGAGGCCTCCCTGGAGCAGACTCGCAACCCTTTCCTGCGCACCGGCATACAACTGGTGATTGCCAATACCAAGGAAGATGAGATTTTCGACCTCCTGCGCTGGCGAATCTCCCGGCTAAAGGCCCGCGAACACGCTGAAGCTCAGATCTTCCGTACCATGGCTACCTATGCCCCCGCCTTCGGGATGATTGGCACCCTGGTAGGCCTGGTCAACATGTTGGAGGTCATGGAAGCCGGTGACCTGCATGTGATCGGACCACGCATGGCCGTTGCTCTGCTCACTACCTTCTACGGCATACTGCTGGCTAACCTGGTGTTCAAGCCCGTGGCCGTGAAGCTCGAGCGTCGCACCGAGGAGCGCCTGATTGCAATGAACATGGTGCTCGAAGGCATCTCCCTGATCACCAAGCGCCGCCTGCCATCGTTCATCGAGGAGACGCTGAACTCCTTTGTCGCCAACTACCATGACGAGATTCGCGACCCGGAATCTCCAGCCGAGCGTCGTGACAAAGGTGAGACCGGTCAGCATGCGTGACAGGGACATCCGCCAGGCGCTCAGCCCGCCTGGCCAGGGTCATGATGACGGAGAAAGCTGGCTCATGAGCTATCTGGACGTCCTGACCCTGCTGATCACGCTCTTCGTCCTTCTACTGTCGATGACAGGCAATGGCCAGGCCACCCGCGGTAGCCAGCTCTCCGGCGATCACGCACAAGCGATTTCCCCTGCGGCGCAATCAGCCGCCATGGACATCTCGCCAGGACTCGCGCCGATGGCCTCCGGTATAAAGCCCCGCCATGAGGGACTGCAGCCTGGATTTACCGATTTGGGTATTGAGGGCGTCAGCGTGGCCGAGGGCGATAGGGGGATCACGCTACGCATAGACAATAACCTGCTGTTCTCCAGTGGGCAGGCCAGCCTCACCCCCCGTGGACAGAGGGTATTGCAAGACCTGATGGAAACGCTTGAGACATTTGACGGACGGATATCGGTCGAGGGGCATACTGACAACATCCCCATTTCCACCAACCGCTTTCCCTCTAACTGGGAGCTATCCACCGGGCGGGCGACCTCGGTACTTCGCTACCTCGCTGACGCTGGCCTGCTTGAAACGCGACTGCGAGCCATCGGCTATGCCGATACACAGCCCTTGGAGAGCAACGACACACCCCGTGGACGCGCAGCCAACCGCCGAGTTGAGCTACTCCTGACCCGGGAACCATGAAGATCAATTCAGCGGTGAGGCGCTGAGGAAAAGGGCAAGCCTATGAGTTATTGCGCAATGACGGAGGGTCGCTGCGGGCGGTGTGAAGGGGACCTCCCTTTCGAGTTCACCATGGCATTCCAGCCGATCGTCGACGTCAGTGAAGCACGCATCATCATGTACGAAGCGCTTGTACGCGGCCCGCAAGGGGAGTCGGCGTGGAGCATACTCTCCCGCGTGACCGACGATCTCCTTTACCGCTTCGACCAGGCCTGCAGGGTCCGCGCCATCGAGCTGGCCAGCAGACTGGGTATGCAGCAAGACCTCTCGATCAATTTTTTGCCCAACGCGGTCTACGAACCCGAGGCGTGCATCCAGGCCACGCTCGAGGTCTGCGATCGCGTGGCCTGGCCCACCAGCCGGATAGTGTTCGAGATCACCGAGACGGAGCGTGTCAACGACCGGCGCCACCTGCACCGAATCATCGAAAGCTATCGCGCCAAGGGATTCAAGACCGCGCTTGACGACTTCGGCAACGGCTTTGCCAACCTGGACATGCTGACGGACCTCAGGCCTGACCACCTCAAGGTCGACCGCGACCTGGTGATGGGCTGCAACAAGGACCTCAGACGACAGGCGCTGATTCGGGCCGTCAAGGGTCTGGGGGATGAATTGGGTATGCTGCTGGTCGCGGAAGGTGTCGAAACCCGCGGCGAGGCGATATGGCTGGCCAGCGTGGGCATCACACGACAGCAGGGCTTTTATTACGCACGGCCGGCGGTCGAGTCCTTAAGCGAGAACCTAGGTCCCATGCTGGCCAACCTGAAGGAAGCGGCAGAAGCTTATAAGTCACCAAGAGATGCAAGCTGAGCTCTGCGAGCCAACTTGCCGCAACTCGCGGCTCAAGCGATGCCCCCAGGGCAATCGCACGTCGAGATCCCAGGGCTATCGCAGTTGAGCGAACTGACGAATGAGGCTCAGTATTTAGTCGTCATTCCAGCCTGCTTGCTTTCGCTTGCCTTTCATTGACCCTTTGGAAGGCTCCAACTTGGCGACGTTGAACGCCAGTCGGCGCGGCAGGGCCAGGTTCTCAGGGCCATGATCTCGGGGATGGCGGCTCTGGTCTTCCTGCATCGTGACGTCCAGCACCCAGTGGAGGCGATTTTACCGACAACGACACGCTGGAGGCCTTGGAAGAACGCGGCATCGAGTACGTGGGGCGACTGCGCAGTCACTCGGGGCTTCAGAAGCTAGCGGCACCGTACCTGAAGCGCCCACCAGGCCGGACACCCGAACAGCCACGGGAGTGGTGCCACGGCCTTGAGTCCCAAGCCGGTTCCTGGCCAACGCCGCGGCGCGTCGTGCTGGTGGTGCAGGAGCTCCCCGATGACCTACTGCTTCATGCCTTCTTCCTGGTCACCAACCTCGGCAAGTTCGACTGGCCGCCGGAGAAGGTCCTGGCGCTGTACCGCAAGCGTGGCAGCGCCGAGGCGCACATGGGCGAGGTGAAGTCGGCGCTCGATGTACACCTTTCGTCGACCGATCGCGGTGTCTGCGCCTCCACCATCCAGGACGTGATGGCCCGCAACGAAGTGAGCCTGCTGCTGAGCCTCTACGCCTACCAGGTCCTGCCTGGGCTGCGGCGCTTGCTGGAGAGCCGTACGCCCTGATGCGGCTGCGCGAGCAGGTGCTCAAGGACGCGGCGACGTTGTCGCTGCATACCCGGCGCATCTCGGTTCACCTCGGCGATGCGGCCGACAAATGGTGGCCCACCTTGCTTAAGGGGCTACCTCGGCTGACCGCCCTAGTCTGACTCCCGGCGTCACCACGATCTATGCAGCAGGCAAGGCGACCACAAAGGGGGTCGGCGGGGACGGCTGCGCTGACGCTCGACATCAATTCTTAAAAGTCATGAAAAGACCAGTCAAAACCGATTCAGGTATATAACAACCGTCTATCAAGCGACCGCATGACGTTGAAGTGGGCCTATACGGCAACCCGTCGGTTGAAAACCCTCATTCGTCATCGTGATGAATGAGGCGGGGTGAATACATGCCCTGATGAGATGACGGCGACAGACACAGGTCAAGACGCCAAGAGCAGAGATTATGGGAATCGCGTCACACCAGGGCGTCGAGCCCCCGGGCAAGGTCGGCGCGGATGTCTTCCATGGCCTCCAGGCCGACCGCGATACGGATCAGCCCCTCGGTGATCCCGGCGGCCGCCTTCTGCGCCTCCGAGAGTCGCCCATGGGTGGTGGTGGCGGGATGGGTGATGGTGGTCTTGACGTCTCCCAGGTTACCGGTGATGGAGAGCATGCGCGTCGCATCGATCACCGACCAGGCCGCCTCGCGTCCCCCCTTCACCTCGACGCCCAGCACTGCGCCATAGCCCTGCTGCTGGCGACTGGCGAGTTCGTGTTGGGGGTGCGTGACCAGGCCGCTGTAATGGACCCGCGCCACGGCGGGATGCCCCTCCAGCCACTCGGCAAGGATCCGGGCGTTCTCGCAATGCGCCCGCATGCGCAGGTTGAGGGTCTCCAGGCCCTTGGTGAAGAGCCAGGCATTGAAGGGGCTCAGGCAGGGGCCGCAGGTGCGCACCACCCCGAACACTTCCTCAAGTTCCTTGTCACGTCCTACCACGGCCCCGCCGACTGCCCTGCCCTGCCCATCCAGGTACTTGGTGGCGGAATGGATCACCAGGTCGGCCCCCAGGGCAATCGGCTTTTGCAGCGCCGGGGTCAGAAAGCAGTTGTCGATGGCCAGTAGCGCCTCGTGGCGGCGAGCGATACTCGCCAGCGCGGCGATGTCCACCACCTCGGAGAGCGGGTTGGACGGCGTCTCGGCAAACAGCAGCCGGGTGGCCGGGGTGACTGCCGCTTCCCAGGCCTCGAGGCTGGAAAGCTCGACGTAGCGGGTGGTGATACCGAACTTGCCCAGATACTTGTCGAACAGGCTGACCGTGGAGCCGAACAGCGACCGCGAGGCGACGATCTCGTCGCCGGACTGAAGCAGGGCCAGCGCGGTGGAAAGGATCGCCGCCATGCCGGAACTGGTGGCCACACAGCGCTCGCCCCCCTCCATGGCCGCCAGGCGCTGCTCGAAGGTACGCACCGTGGGGTTGGTGAAACGTGAATAGACGTTGCCCGGCGCCTCGCCACTGAACTTGGCGGCTGCCTCGGCCGCGCTGTCATAGACGAAACTCGAGGTCGGAAAGATCGGCTCGCCATGCTCCTGCTCGTGGGTGCGCTGGTGACCGGCACGAATGGCCAGGGTCTCGAGCGCCCATTGCTGCTGCGATGTCGGATCCTGCTGCATGACGTGCCCCTTAGTCGTCGATGTCGTCTTCCTGATTGTGCATCCCCACCAGGGCATGATCGCCCGCGCTGCGCTGCGCCTTGGCGTCATCACTGCGCGAGGCCTCGAGATCCGACAGGTAATGCTCGTCGATATCGCCGGTGACATAGCGGCCGTCGAACACCGAGCAGTCGAAGGCCTCGAGTTCCGGGTTCACCTCCCGGCAGGCGGCCTTGAGGTCGTCGAGGTCCTGATAGAAGATCCGGTCGGCACCGATCAGCTCCCCCACCTCGGCCTCGCTGCGCCCATGCGCGATCAGCTCGCTGGCCGCCGGCATGTCGATGCCGTAGACGTTGGGATAGCGCACGGGTGGCGCGGCCGAGGCGAAGTAGACCTTGCGCGCACCGGCCTCACGGGCCATCTGGATGATCTGCTTGCAGGTCGTGCCACGTACGATGGAGTCGTCCACCAGCAGCACGTTCTTGTCCTTGAACTCGACGCCGATGGCATTGAGCTTCTGTCGCACCGACTTCTTGCGCTGGGTCTGACCCGGCATGATGAAGGTCCGCCCGATATAGCGGTTCTTCATGAAGCCCTCGCGATAGGTCACACCCAGGTGTTGGGCCAGCTCCAGGGCGGAGGTGCGCGAGGTATCGGGAATCGGAATCACCACGTCGATGTCGTGCGCCGGCCATTCGTTCTGGATGCGATCGCCGAGCTTGCGCCCCATCTGCATGCGGGTGCCGTAGACATAGGCGCCGTCGAGGATGGAGTCGGGGCGTGCCAGATAGACATGCTCGAAGATACAGGAGGTGAGTCGCGGATGGTCGGCGCACTGCTGGGTATGGATGGCACCGGTCATGTCGACGAAGATCGCCTCACCGGGCGCCAGGTCACGATGCAGGTCGAAGCCACCGACGTCGAGGGCCACTGACTCGGAGGCGATCATCACCTCCTGCCCCTCGCCCTCGTCGCGGGTGCCGAACACCACTGGGCGGATCCCGTGGGGGTCACGGAAGGCCACCAGGCCCACGCCGTTGATGATCGCCACTGCGGCATAGCCGCCTCGGCAGCGGCGGTGGACGCGACGCACGGCGTCGAAGATGTCGCCGGGCGCCAGGTGCAGGCCCTGCTTGCCCAACTCATGGGCGAAGACGTTGAGCAGCACCTCAGAGTCGGAGCTGGTGTTGATATGGCGCAGGTCGGAGGAGAACAGCTCCTGCTTGAGCTGGTCGGAATTGGTCAAGTTGCCGTTGTGAGCCAGGGTGATGCCGTAGGGCGAATTGACGTAAAACGGCTGCGATTCCGCCTCGCTGGAGGAACCGGCGGTGGGATAGCGCACATGCCCGATACCCAGGTTGCCCTTCAGGCGCGCCATGTGGCGGGTATGGAAGACGTCCCGCACCAGGCCGTTGCTCTTGCGCAGCAGAAAGCGGCCATCATGCCAGGTCATCATGCCGGCGGCATCCTGACCGCGATGCTGGAGCACCGTCAGGGCGTCATAGATGCCCTGGTTCACCGCCTGCTTGGCCATCAGGCCCACGATACCGCACATTCCACCTTACCTCGCTTGCCTGGAGCTTGCTTTGAAGAGTCGGGCTAGACCGTGGTCCGGCCCGTTTTCATGTGTCAGGGCGTCGTTGCGTCGCCGTCCGCTGGCGGGACCTTGTCAGTGTCCGGTGCCGGCAGAGAGAGGTCGCGCAGCGATTCCGGCGCCTCGGGCAGACGCCCCTCCCAACCTTCGAGATGGCTCAGCGCCCAGTCCCGTAGCTGCTCGAAGGTCGGGCGCAGTTCGGCGTCCTGCCAGGCCTGCAGATTGGCCAGCGGCGTCAGATTGATCAGGATCGTCACCAGCACCAGGACCGCTGCCCCCTTGGCCATGCCGAAGGCGGCACCGGTCACGCGGTTCAGCAGCCCCATCCCGACCCACTCCACGGCCGCATGCAGCATGCGGATGACGATGCCGCAGAGCAGGATCACCGCGAAGATCACCAGCACGAAGGCCAGCACCAGACGCCCATCCGGGTTGTCGATCAGCCCGGCAAACAGATCCGCCACCGGCTCGGCCAGCAGGCGTGCCACCAGCAGGGCGATGATCCAGGCGGCCAGGCCCAGCGCCTCGCGAATCAGCCCGCGCAGCAGGCCGGTCAGCCCGGTCACCATCAGTACCGCCACGAACAGCCAGTCGATCCAGGTCAGCGCCATGCTCAGTTGTCCACCCGCACCAGCAAGCCCTGGAGGTTAGACTCGGCCTTGAGCGTGGCCATCACCTCCTCACCCTGACGAGAGGTGGCATAGGGACCGACATAGACGGTGGTCAGGCCGTTGTCCCGGGCTCTGCGATAGACGGGCAGGCCCTGGGCGGCCAGGTTCGACTCGAGGCGCTCGGCGTTGCCCGGCTCCGCGAAGCTGCCGACCTGGACGGCCCATTCGCCCTCGCGAGCCGGTGCGCGGCTTGCCTGCTCGGCCTGGCTCGACAGGCGCTGGTCGGCCGCCCGCGCCAGCTCGGCGATGGGATCCTCGGACGACGCATCGCCTGTCTCGGAGGCTCCCTCGGTGACGGTCTCGGCGGATTCGGCGTCGGCGCGCTCGGCGGCGGCCGACCCGATCTCGGGCGCTTCCGCCTGTGCGGCGGGCACCTCGCCACGCGCCTCCGCGCTGTCCTGATCGGGCGATGCAGACCCGCTGGGCGACTGTATCTGGCCGAGGCTCGACGGCGGCGTGGGGTCGGGTACGTCACGCCTCTCCACCTCCACCGGCTGCTCGATGGTCATCACCGGCTGAGGGCGCTCGCTGCGCGGCGCCGGCTCGTCAAACAGCATGGGCACAAAGATCACCGCCAGGGCGATCAGGATCACTGCGCCGCTGAGGCGTTCTCGCATTCCGTATCTCATCTCGCTCCCTCGATGACGCTGTCTTCCCCTGCAGTCTGCGCCGAGGCCTGGCTCGCCGCCAGCGGCCCTTCCAGCACTTCGGCCACGGTGAAGAAGGAGCCACAGACCAGCACGCGATCATCGGGCGCGAGCCGAGCCGCCAACCACTCGGCCGCCTCCACGGGCGAGCGGCCGCGATGCCAGACCTCGCCGCCATGGCGCATCAGGCGCCCGGCCAGATCATCCGCCGTACGAGCACGCTCCCCCGCAAGACTCGCCGGCACCCAGGCATCCACCACCGGCGACAGGGCGGCGATCACGCCATCGGCATCCTTGTCGCCGAGCATGCCCAGCAAGGCGATGGTGCGCCCGGCACAGGGCCGCGCCGCGAGACGCGTCGCCAGGTAGGTGGCCGCATGGGGATTATGGCCCACGTCCAGGCACCACTGCCCCAACCACTGCATACGCCCGGGCAGCGTGACGTCGGCAAGCGCACGGCGACAGGCCTCATCCGACAGTTCGACACCGGCCAGGCTCAGGGCCTGCAGGGCCGTGGCGGCATTGTCCAGGGGCAGGCCGGGGTCGGGGAGATCGGTGATGCGATTGGCCCCCCAGAAGCACCATCCTTCGCCATCGCCGTCACGCTGAAAGGCTTCACCCAGCGCGTAGACCTCGGCGCCGAGTTCATCGGCCACCTGGCGAACGCTCGCCGGCAGCGTCATGCTGCCCAGCACTGCAGGCCGTGAGGCGCGCAGGATTCCGGCTTTCTCGCGGCCGATACCCTGCAGGTCGGTGCCAAGGAAGGCCGCATGGTCCTGGGCCACGGTGGTGATCACGGCCACATCCGGATCGATGATGTTGACGGCATCCAGGCGACCGCCCAGGCCCACCTCGAGGATCGCCAGGTCGGCGTTTGCTCGCGCGATGGCCCACAGCGCGCCCAGGGTACCCACCTCGAAGTAGGTCAGGCTGACCGGCTCGCCCGCCAGGCGGGCTGCCTCCACCGCCTCGAAGCCGGCGATCAGCGTCGCGTCGTCGGCCTCCTGGCCGTCCAGACGCAGGCGTTCGTTGTAGCGCAGCAGATGCGGCGAGGTGTAGGTCGCGGTGACCCATCCATGAATCCGGGCCAGGGCCTCCAGCATGGCCACGGTCGAGCCCTTGCCGTTGGTCCCGGCCACGGTGATGACCCGCTCGCAAAGCGGGGCGTCGAACAACCCCATACGACGCGCGACCTCGGCCACGCGCTCCAGGCCAAGGTCGATACCCACCGGATGGGCCGCTTCCAAGCGAGCTAGCCAGCCTGGAAGCGTATCGGGAAGGGCTTGGTTGCTCATGCCGATCGGTCAGCGCGCCGGGTTGGGGCGTTCGCCGGCTTGCTCGGCGGCAGAATCGTCCGCCGGCGCGGTTGTCGGCGGTTCGCCCGCTATCTGCCCATCGTCCTGCTTGTCCACTTCATCGAGCTCGGCCTGCTCGGCCGCCTGCACCAGATCAGGCTGGCCGACGACCTCCGCGTCCTGCCCCGCTGCGGGCCAGTGCGTCAGCTTGCGCAGCACGCCGCCCAGCCGTTCACGGATCTCGCCACGGTGGACGATCATGTCCACGGTGCCGTGCTCGAGCAGGAACTCGCTGCGCTGGAAGCCTTCCGGCAGCTGCTCGCGAACGGTCTGCTCGATGACCCGAGGGCCGGCGAAGCCGATCAGCGCATTGGGCTCGGCCACGTTGAGATCGCCCAGCATCGCCAGCGACGCCGAGACGCCACCGAACACCGGATCGGTCAGCACCGAGATGTAGGGCACGCCGGCCTGCTTGAGCTTCTCCAGGGCCGCCGAGGTCTTGGCCATCTGCATCAGCGAGAACAGTGCCTCCTGCATCCGCGCCCCGCCAGAGGCGGAGAAGCAGATCAACGGGATGCCTTCCTCGAGGGCAAGGGTCGCGGCACGCACGAACTTCTCGCCCACCACGGCGCCCATGGAACCGCCCATGAAAGTGAACTCGAAGGCCACCACCACCACCGGCAGCCCCTCGAGGGAGCCGCGCATGGCGATCAGCGCATCGTTCTCTTCGGTCTCCTTCTGGGCGGCTGCCAGGCGGTCCTTGTACTTCTTGGAATCGCGAAACTTGAGACGATCGACCGGCTCGAGGTTGGCGGCAATCTCTTCGCGACCCTCCTTGTCCAGGAACCAGTCCAACCGCTTGCGGGCGGTCAGCCGCAGGTGATGGTCGCACTTGGGGCAGACGTTATGGTGCTTCTCCAGTTCGGGGAGATAGAGCACTGCCTCGCACTTGGGGCACTTGCGCCACAGGCCGTCAGGCACGCTCGCGCGACGATCCTTGCGCTGGATGCGGCCCACCGAGGGCACGATCTTGTCTAGCCAGCTCATGTCAGAAACACTTCCGTATAGGCTGATGCCCCCGGCAACAGCGGGGGCAGGGTCGATTCGGTTGGCGACGGGCCCGACTCAGGCATCCAACGCCTGGCGCATCTCCCCCAGCACCGCCTTGAGAGCGGCAGGGATCGCCTCGGGACGCTCAACGTTCTCGGCGATACGATTGACCAGCGCCGAGCCGACAATCACGCCATCGGCCACCTTGCCCACCTCGGCTGCCGAAGCGCCGTCGCGGATACCGAAGCCCACGCACAGCGGCAGATCGGTCATTTCACGCAGCGGCGCCAGGTGGTCGGCGACATCGTCGGCATTGATGCTTGCCGAGCCGGTGACGCCCTTGAGCGAAACATAGTAGATGTAGCCCTCGCCGTGGGCGCATATTGTAGCGGCCCGGGCCCGCGAAGTGGTAGGGGCGACGAGGAAGATCGAGGCCAGCCCGCGCGACTTGAGCAGCGGGCCGACATCGTCGGCCTCCTCCGGCGGCATGTCGACGATCAGCACGCCATCGACCCCCGACGCCGCGGCCTGGTCGGCAAAGTTTGCCAGACCGAGGCGCTCCACCGGATTGAGGTAGCCCATCAGCACCACCGGCGTCTCGCTGTCGGTCTGACGGAACTCGCGCACCATCTCGAACAAGTGAGACAGCCGCACCTTGTGCTTGAGGGCACGCTCGCAGGCCTTCTGGATCACCGGCCCGTCGGCCATGGGATCCGAGAACGGCACCCCCAGCTCGATGATATCCGCGCCCGCTTCCACCAGGGCATGCATGAAGCCGACGGTGTGCTGCGGGGCCGGGTCGCCGGCGGTGATATAGGGAATCAGCGCGCGGCGGCCCTCGGCCTTGAGCGCGGCGAAGCGTTGGTCGATACGATTCATGGTCTGGGCCGTCATCAGAATTCGATCCCGTCGATCTTGGCTACCGTCATGATGTCCTTGTCACCACGACCCGAGAGGTTGATCACGATGTTCTGGTCGGGGCGCATGGTCGGCGCCAGCACCTTGGCGTAGGCCAGGGCGTGAGCGGTCTCCAGCGCCGGCATGATGCCCTCGACGCGGGTCAGCTCGCGGAAGGCCTGAAGCACGTCATCGTCGTTGGCGGCCACATAGTTGACCCGTCCGACGTCCTTCCACAGCGCATGTTCGGGGCCGACGCCCGGGTAGTCCAGGCCGGCCGAGACCGAATGGGTATCGGAGACCTGACCACCCTCGTCGGACATCAGGTAGGTGCGATTGCCGTGCAGTACGCCGCGCGGCGCGCCGGACGCCAGGGGCGCGGCATGGCGGCCGGTCTCGACGCCATCGCCCCCCGCCTCGACGCCATACATGGCCACCTCGTCGTCCTCGACGAAGGGATAGAAGAGGCCCATGGCGTTGGAGCCGCCGCCCACGCAGGCAATCAGGGCGTCGGGCAGCTTGCCGAACTCCTCGAAGGACTGGCGGCGTGCCTCGCGGCCGGCCACGGCGTTGAAGTCGCGCACCAGCATCGGGTACGGGTGGGGGCCGGCCACGGTACCAATGATGTAATAGGTGGTGTCGACGTTGGTCACCCAGTCGCGCAGCGCCTCGTTCATGGCGTCCTTGAGGGTGCGGGTGCCGGACTCTACCGGAATGACGTTAGCCCCCAGCAGGCGCATGCGATAGACGTTGAGCTTCTGACGCTCCACGTCAGCTGCCCCCATGTAGACGTCGCACTCCAGCCCCAGGCGAGCCGCCACCGTGGCAGAAGCGACGCCGTGCTGGCCGGCGCCGGTCTCGGCGATCACGCGTGGCTTGCCGGTCTTCTTGGCGAGCAGCGCCTGGCCAACCGTGTTGTTCACCTTGTGGGCCCCAGTGTGATTGAGGTCCTCGCGCTTGAGCCAGATCTGCGCCCCGCCGATCTGCTTCGACCATCGCTCGGCGTGATAGAGCGGTGACGGACGGCCCACGAAATGGGCCAGGTCATAGTCGAATTCCGCCAGGAAGTCCGGATCGTTGCGCAGACTCAGGTAGGTCTTGGCCAGATCGTCCAGGGCGAAGCTCAGGGTCTCGGAGACGAACCGGCCGCCATAGGCGCCGAAATGGCCTCGGACATCCGGCAGTCGGGTCAGGTCACTGAACTTGCTCACGAAAGACACCTCACAGGGTCGCCAGAAGGGGTGTAGGGGAAATGGGCTGTAGCTAATAGTTCACGCCTCGGAGGGCGCGTCGTCGGCGCCACGCACGGCCCGCAGGAAGGCCGCCATGCGCGCCACGTCCTTGATGCCGGCGCCGGCCTCGATACCGCCGGAAACATCCACCGCGAACGGGGCCACGGCGGCGATCGCCTCGGCCACGTTGTCCGGCGTCAGGCCTCCGGCGAGGATAACAGGTTTTGCCAGGCGTGCGGGGATTCGCGACCAGTCGAAAGTCTCACCGGTGCCACCCGGCACGCCCGGCCGGTAGGCATCCAGCAGCAGCGCCCGAGCCCCGGAATACGCCGCGGCCGCGGCATGCAGGTCGAGACCATCGCGCATGCGCAACGCCTTGATCCAGGGGCGTCCGGCGGCCAGGCAAGTGTCGGGCGACTCGTTGCCATGGAACTGCAACAGATCCAGGTGCTCGGCGCAGCGTGCGACCAGCGCCGGGTCCGCATCGACAAACAGACCGACCCGGGTCACGAAGGCCGGCACGCGTGCGGTCAGCTCGACCAGGCGCCGCTCGTCGACGGCGCGCTTGCTGCCCGGCCAGAGCACAAAACCCAGGGCATCGGCGCCCGCCGCCACCGCGGCATCGACGTCTTCGGGGCGGGTCAGGCCGCAGAACTTGATGCGGGTACGCCCGCTCATGTCGCCGCCTGCTCCGCCGCAACTGGCTTGCCGCGACGAAATTCGACCATCGGGCAGTCGGGCAGCGCTCGCTCGCCGGTCCACTCGCCGAGAAAGGCCAGCAGGTTGGGGCCCAGCGGCTCGCGAGGCAATTCCCAGCTCGCGTCGTAAAGCGAATCGACGAAGTGCAGGCCGCAGGCCGGGGCGGTGACATCGGCCAGCCGCCGGTTCTTCAGCGCCATCAATTCACCCAGGTAGTCATCGCCGCGTTCGCCACGCCCTACCGTGACCAGGGCACCGACGATATTGCGAACCATATGGTGCAGGAAGGCATTGCCCTGGACGTCGACGACCACCAGTGGGCCATGGCGATGCACCTCGATGAAATGCAGGTGGCGCCAGGGGGTCTTCGACTGGCAGCCGGCGGCCCGGAAGCTCGAGAAATCGTGTTCACCGACCAGCGCCTGGGCGGCCCGATGCATGGCGTCAGCATCCAGGGGATCACGACACCAGGTGGCATTGGCCCGCTCCAGTACCGGACGGCTCGGCTGGTTGAGAATCACGTAGCGGTAGCGCCGAGCCAGGGCCTTGAAGCGGGAGTGAAAGGCATCGGGGACCGACCTCACCCAGCGCACCGCGACATCACGGGGCAGGTTGGCGTTGACACCGAACACCCAGGCCTTCTGTGAGCGAGGCACCGGGGCATCGAAGTGAATGATCTGGCGGGTGGCGTGCACACCCGAATCGGTGCGACCGCTGGCATGCACGGTAATGAATTCGTTTGCCACCTTGGCGAGCGCCGCCTCCACGGCCGCCTGCACCGAAGGCGCATGCTTGAGTCGCTGCCAGCCGCAGTAGCCACTGCCGTCGTACTCCACCCCCATGGCCAGGCGGCCAGTCAGGGGATGGCGGTCATCGAGGGATCGGAAAAGGGTCATTCGGCCTCATTGCGCGGATTGATCCAGCAATTCCTGGGCCTCCTGCCGAGCATCCGGGTCGTCGGACTCGTCGATCAGGCTCTCGAGCAGAGCGCGGGCCTGGCCGGCCTCGCCGGCATCCATCAGGCGCCGTGCCTCGGCCAGCGTCGACGTGGAGGAAGCCGCTGCGGAAAAGTGGGCATTATCTCGCGACAGCGGCGGGAAGGCCACCTCCTCGACATCCCACTCTTCGGGCGTCTCCCGGGCGGAACGGAATCCGGACGTGGCATCTGCCCCGCCGGCAGCGTCGGGAGTGGACGAGGTAAACTCCACGCTGGGCTGCATGGGTGTCTCCTCGCGGGGCGAGGGGGACGCCTCGAGGGACGGCGGACGGTAGTCGATGATCTCGCGCCCGTCGTCGGCCTGTCGGGTCGTCAGCGGTTCGCTCGACTGTTCCTCGCGTCCCTGGGGCTGCTGGTCGAAGGACGCCTCATCGGGCGCCTCGCCTTGCTGGCCGGACGAGCCGGCGATGTCGGGACGCTGGGTGTCAGGCGCCTGCGGCGTCGCTTCAGGGCCCGGTTCCCGCTCCGGCGGGCGGTAGCGCGCCAGCGGGTCGGCCTGCTCGTCGGCCGATTCGGCCTCATGGTGGTTCACACCGCCGGGCTGGGCCGTCTGTGGTTCGCCGCGGGAAGAAGCCTCGTCGGAAGGTGCCTCGCGGGAAGGTGACTCATCGGCCGGCGTCTGCTGTGACGACGACGTCCCGCTGGAAGACGCCTCGTTCGTTTCGGGCGCTTCAGGGGCGTCGGAGGCATCGAAACGGCGCGGCGGCAGTTCGTCGGCCTCGGGGAAAATGGCCCGATCGGCCGTCGCGCCGGTCATGGGCGGCTCCGACGCCGCCGAGGCAGCACCGCGCCCATGGCGCTCCATCAGCTGCGCGACCTCGGCCTGGACGTCCGGGTCCCCACCGGCACGCAGCAGCTCGGCCTGACGCGCTGCCATCGCATGCTCGCCCTGCTCAAGCTGGACCCTGAGCAGCTTCAGCCTCAGGTCATCTCGGTCCGGCTCACGCGCCAGACTCGACTCCAGCAGCTCCCGCGCCTGGTCGTAGCGCCCGTAGGCGATAAAGATATCGGCCTCGTTGATCGCCTCGGCCTCGGGCATGGACGCACGCACTGGCGCTGGCCTGTCGTCACTGCGAGGCTCGTCCCGCGCTGCCCGGGAAGTGCCCGGCACCACCACACCACTGTCCGCCGCGCTTATCGGTCGCGCTTCGTTGAACACTGGTGCCGGCTCGCTCTCCTCGCGGCGACGCCACCGCACCAGCGCCCACAGCGCCAGCAGCGCCGCCAGCCCTGCCCCACCCAGCATCAGCGGGCGGTCGGTCGCGCCTTGATAGAGGGCGCCCCACCACGGTGTCTGTTGGGACGTGCTCGGCTCGCTGCCGGGTGCCACCACACCGCCACCGCCCGGTGCATCGGCGCCCTGCCCGCCGGCCGTCATTGCGGCCAGCTGATCGCGCATCGCGTCCAGTTCGTCACGCAGGTCACCGAGCTGGGACTGCAGGGCGTCACGCTCGCTGCGCACCGCCTCCAGCGCCTGACGATTCTCGCGCCAACGCGCCTCGAGGCGCAGCAGGCGTTGGTCATCGGTGAGCCCGCCGCTACCCCGGATCATCTCCAGTACCTCAGGCGCGATGAACGGCCCCTCGCCCTCGGTTCCAGGCGGCATGGCCAGGGAGGAAGCTGCACTCCCCTCATTCTGCGGCGTCGCGGCGGCTTCCCCCTGTTGCTCCGACACCCCCTCGACCGGGATACCCTCGGCGGCCACCTCGGCATCGCTGAGCAGGGTCAGCCGCTGGGTCTCCTCGCTACCATTTGCGGCCTGGCCACCGTCCTCGGCCTCATCGGACGCCGCTTCAACCGGTTCGGGCGCTGCGTTATCCCCCGACGCCGGCGCTGCCTCCCGCTGTGCCGGCGCACTGGCAACGGCCGATGTCGGTGCGTCGGAGGCACCGCCCAGCGCCACTCGCGCCGGCGCCCCGCTACCTCGATTGGCCCAGGCCTGATTCATGGCCTGGACGATACGCTCTGCCTCGGCAGGAGAGCGTGCCGCTATCGCCTCGCGGGGCGGAACCACGAGCGTGAACCCTGCGCGCATGGCGTTGATATTGCCCGAGGGAAAGACCTCCGGGTTGGCCTCCACCAGGGCCACCATCATCTGGTTCATGCTGATGCCGCTGTCCGGCCGCAGCCGTCCGGCGACCGCCCAGAGGGTATCGCCGCTGCGCACCCGGGCGGCACCGCCCGTGCCGGCATCGGAGGTTCGTGCCACCGGGCGCGACGACGCTTCTGCCGCGGAAGCGGACGAAGGAGGCGAGGATGCGCGCTCCTGCGCTGCAGAGGAGGAAGCCGCTACCAGAGCGGGAAGCTGGTCATAGTTCGGTGGGTCCAGCAGCAGGGTCACTTCCCGCAGCTGCTGGCCACCCGGCCAGTCGAAGCGCAGCAGCAGGTCGAGCCAGGGCTCGCGCACGGCCCGCTCGGTGGTCAGGTCGACCACCAGGCGCCCTTGTCGACGCGTCACCTCCATCTTCACGCTGGCGGCCAGCGGAGTACGCGGCAGGCCGGCAGCCGAGAAGGCGCGCTCATCGGCCACCGACACATTGAGCAGACCGGCCTGCAGGCCGCTGGTGTCGGTCAAGGGGATGCTCGCCCGCAATGGTGCATTGAGGGTCGAGTTCACCTCCGTCTCGCCCAGGCCCAGGGCCAACGCCAGCGGGCTGGTGGCGGAGAGCGAAAGCAGCATGGCGAGAGTCAGCTTGCGTTTCATCGGGTTCCCTTGCGTCGTTCCACTGCGCCCCGCCGACCCCGACGGTGACCTGGTTGTATATTCTTAATGTTTATCGTGACTAGGTTTATCAGGACTATGTATCACATTCCCTTTGCCAACGCCCTCACAGAGCATCGGCATTTATCGTACTTCAACATAAGCCATTGAACGCATGACGCGCGACCCCAACCCGCTAACGGGCAGCCACCAGCAAAAAGCGGGACGCCACCAGGGCGTCCCGCTTTCGTTCACACGGTCATGGAACAGCGCATGAGGCTTACTGCTCGCGCAGGATCTTGAGCATCCGCTTGAGCGGCTCGGCGGCGCCCCACAGCAGCTGATCCCCCACGCTGAAGGCCGAAAGGTACTCGCCGCCCATGGCCAGCTTGCGCAGACGCCCGACCGGAACGCTCAGGGTACCGGTAGCGGCCGCCGGCGTCAGGCCATCGATGGTGGCATCCTTATCGTTGCCAATCACCTTGACCCAATCGTTGTGGCGCGCCAGGCGATCCTCGATCTCGTCGATCGGGACGTCCTTCTTGAGCTTGATGGTGAAGGCCTGGCTGTGGGAGCGCATGGCGCCGATGCGCACACAGAGCCCGTCGATGGGGATCGGGTTGTCCTGGAGGCCGAGGATCTTGTTGGTCTCCACGGAGCCCTTCCACTCCTCCTTGCTCTGGCCGTTGTCCATGGCCTTGTCGATCCAGGGCAGCAGGCTGCCGGCCAGCGGGGCACCGAAGTTGTCGGTGGGGAACTCGCCGCTGCGCATAGCCGCGGTGACCTTGCGATCGATGTCGAGGATGGCGCTGCCCGGATCGGCCAACTCATCGGCCACGCTGTCGCGCAGGCTGCCCATCTGGTTGAGCAGCTCACGCATGTGCTTGGCGCCGGAGCCGGAAGCGGCCTGATAGGTCATGGAGGTCATCCACTCGATCAGATCTGCTTCGAAGAGACCGCCGAGGCCCATCAGCATCAGGCTGACGGTGCAATTGCCGCCGACAAAGGTCTTGGCGCCCTTGGCCAGCTGCGCATCGATGACCTTGCGATTGACCGGATCGAGCACGATGGTCGAATCATCCGCCATGCGCAGGGTGCTGGCGGCATCGATCCAGTAGCCCTTCCAGCCGCTCTGGCGCAGGTCGGCATAGACCTTCTCGGTGTACTCGCCCCCCTGGGAGGTGACGACCACATCCAGCGCCTTGAGAGCGTCCTGGTCGAAGGCATCCTTCAGCGGGGGAACGTCGACGCCAACATCGGGACCGGCCTGGCCGACCTGAGAGGTCGTGAAGAAGATCGGCTCGATGCCCTGGAAATCACCATCCTCGATCATCCGCTGCATCAGCACGGAACCAACCATGCCACGCCAACCGACGAAACCGACTTTCAACATGTAAAGCCCTCCAGAAATCGAATGTGCGAGACATTATACATGAGCCGGACCCGCCTGGCAGACGTCTACCGGTTCCGGCCAATGCAAGTCAGACGTAGCCGACCCCTATCGGTATTCCAGTGAAACAAGAATTGACAAAACTGTGACATTAGGTAAATTTATGTAATAAACACCAAATGTCCACGGTAACAAGCTCCAGGGGTCCCACTCGGCATTCAGCCCACTGGACCCATAAGGACACAGCCATGGCAAAGGGGCTCAGGAAATGCGCCACAATATTGCCGTCCCTACCACTAGGAACGCCCTGGACACTGAGGAGAAACGCGGGCTCTCAAGCTCGGCCGTCCCGTGTTACCACTACAGCAGTTACGGTCTCGTGCTCAGCTCGCAATTTGAACTCCCCGAGCTTCGCGTAACCGCGTCCTCGCCCACCCAAGATATCGAAATACTGGCCGGCTCCTTCTCTGACATCATCAAAAGTGAAGGCGTTATCGAAGCCGACCGGCAGTCTAGCGCCGACTGCTCCGAGTTCAGCATCGAGGGAATCGCCCGTTATCGAATCGAACAGGGAAAGCGTATCCTGATCGACCGACGGATGTTGAAGACCCACGGAACCGGCACGCCCAACAGGGATCTGCGAGGCCATCTGCTAGGCAGCGCAATGGGCGCGCTGCTGCACCAGAAGCACTGGCTTCCCCTCCACCTGAGCGCCCTGGAAACGCCAAGCGGAGTCTGGGGATTCACCGGCGACCACGGCGCTGGCATATCGACACTGGCCGCCTGGCTGCATTATCACCATGACTGGCCGCTTTTGACTGACGAGGTCGGCGTCATCAAACCGGATGAGGCGCTACCCAATCTGCACCCAGGGCCACCCAGGCTCAAGCTCAGGAGGGATGCCGTGGCGAGCCTGGGGTTCGATCATCAAAGCCTCAGCAGGGATCTGACACGAACCGACAAATATCACCTCATTCAACACCGGGGATTTCACACCTACGCCCAGCCGTTGAAGGCCCTCGTCCTGCTGGAACATGCCGACAGGGGCGCCGCTGCCAGCCTGGAGCCTCTCGACGGCCAGGAGGCCAGCGAGGTCGTCATGACGGCCCTCTATTTACCGGAGTGGGGGCAGGCCTTCAACGGCCCAGCGCGCCTGATGGCCTACGTCTCCGAGCTGTCCCGGCGCATCCAGGTCTACCGCTATCGCCGTCCCTGGTCGCTGGACGACATGGCGCGTAACCTGGCGCCGCTGGTAAAGCAGATTAATGCGCGCGCGTCATGACGCAGCTTGCTTGCATTACATCAGCTCGAAAGCGGACAGCACGGAGTCTCCCATCTCGCTGGTGGAAACGGTGCGAGTTCCATCGGAGGCGATGTCGGCCGTTCGCAGGCCATCGTCCAGCACCTTGCCCACGGCGGCCTCGATGCGGCTTGCCATCTCCGGCACGTCAAGGGAGTAGCGCAGCATCATGGCCACCGAGAGGATCGTCGCCAGCGGATTGGCGATGCCCTGGCCGGCAATGTCCGGTGCGCTGCCGTGGCAGGGCTCATACATCCCCTGGCCACTCTCGTTGAGCGACGCAGAGGGCAGCATGCCGATCGAACCCGTGAGCATGGCGGCGGCATCCGAAAGAATGTCGCCAAACATATTGCCAGTGACCACGACGTCGAACTGCTTAGGCGCTCGCACCAGCTGCATGGCGGCGTTGTCGACGTACATGTGGGAAAGCTCGACGTCCGGATACTCCGGCGCCAGGCGCTCCATCACCTCGCGCCACAGAATGGTGACCTCAAGCACGTTGGCCTTGTCGACACTGCAGAGCTTCTTGTCACGCTTCTGCGCCATCTCGAAGGCGACGCGACCGATGCGCTCGATCTCGCTCTCGGAGTAGATGTAGGTGTTGAAGCCCACCCGCTCGCCGTCACGCTCCTCGATGCCGCGTGGCTGACCGAAGTAGATGCCACCGGTCAGCTCGCGCACGATCATGATATCGAGGCCGGCGACCAGCTCGGGCTTGAGGCTGGACGCCGCGGCGAGCTGAGGATAGGTGATGGCCGGGCGCAGGTTACCGAACAGGCCCAGCTGCTTGCGCACGCCCAGCAGGCCCTTTTCCGGGCGCTTGGCGAGGTCCTCGATCTTGTCCCACTTGGGGCCGCCCACGGCGCCCAGCAGGATGCCACGCGCCGCCTTGGCCTTCTCCAGCGTCTCGGAGGGCAGCGGCTCGCCATGCGCGTCATAGGCGGCACCGCCCAACAGCCCCTCTTCGACCTCGACGTCGAGACCACGGGCCTGGCAAGCGGCCAGAATGCGACTGGCCTGGGCGGTGATCTCGGGGCCGATGCCGTCCCCGGGGAGAATAAGAACCTTATGTGTCATTACTTCGTCCTTGTGTCGTCACCACCAGTCCGGGGCTTTTCCGGGGACGCGCTTACAAGGGGGCGCTGTAAACCCATCCCTGGGCGAAACCGATGCCATCCATGGCATAGGACCTCCTTTTCAGCCTGTCCCCGGCGCCCCTCGGCGCTCTGGCTGGATCAGCCCGCGATCCCGGCGGCAAGAGTGTGAGAGGGGGTCAAGCCTGAGCGGAGTCGCGGAACAGCCAGGGCCGTGCGGCGCGATGCTGTGCCTCGAAGTCGCGGATGGCGTCCTCGTCCTTCAGGGTGATGCCGATATCGTCCAGGCCTTCCAGCAGGCACTGCTTGCGGAATTCATCCACCTCGAACGTGAAGATCTCACCGGAAGGCGTGATCACCCGCTGGTTTTCCAGATCGACGTCCAGACGGTAGCCCTCGTGTGCCTCCACCTCGGCGAACAGGCGATCCACGCTCTCTTCCGGGAGCGTCACCAGCAGCAGGCCATTCTTAAAGGCGTTGTTGTAGAAGATGTCAGCAAAGCTCGGCGCGATGATCACCCGAAAGCCGAAGTCCTCCAGCGCCCAGGGGGCGTGCTCACGCGAGCTGCCACAGCCGAAGTTGCGCCGCGCCAGCAGCACGCTGGCGCCCTGGTAACGCGGCTGATTCAGCACGAAATCGGGATTCTTCGGACGCTGGCTGACATCCTGCCCGGGCTGCCCCTCGTCGAGGTATCGCAGTTCGTCGAAGAGATTGACGCCGAAGCCGGTGCGCTTGATCGACTTAAGAAACTGCTTGGGAATGATCAGGTCGGTGTCGACATTGGCCCGGTCGAGCGGTGCGACGAGGCCTTCGGTGCGTTCGAACTTGTTCATGCTTCAGGCCTCCTGACCCTGGACATCGTCATTGGCAGCATCGGTGTTGCCCAAGCCCCTGACATCCACGAAGTGGCCGGCGATGGCCGCAGCCGCCGCCATGGCCGGGCTGACCAGGTGGGTGCGTCCGCCGAAGCCCTGGCGACCCTCGAAGTTGCGGTTGGAGGTGGAGGCGCAGTGCTCGCCGGCCCCCAGCTTGTCGGCGTTCATCGCCAGGCACATGGAGCACCCCGGCTCGCGCCACTCGAAGCCCGCCTCGATGAACACCTTGTCGAGCCCCTCCGCTTCCGCCTGGCGCTTCACCAGGCCGGAGCCCGGCACCACCATGGCCAGCTGGATGGAGTCGGCGACCTTCTTGCCGCGCGCCACCTTGGCGGCCTCGCGCAGGTCCTCGATGCGTGAATTGGTGCAGGAACCGATGAACACCTTGTCGAGGCGGATATCGGTGATCTTCTGCCTGGGTGCCAGCCCCATGTACTCCAGCGCACGGGTGTAGCCGCGCTGCATGGTCTCGTCACCGGCCTCGGCCGGGTCCGGCACCACACCGGAGATGCCGGTGACCATCTCGGGGCTGGTACCCCAGGACACCTGCGGCTCGATCTTGGCGGCATCCAGCGTTACCACCTTGTCGAAGGGGGCGTCGCTATCGGAGACCAGGTTGCGCCAGTCGGCTACCGCGGCGTCCCACATCTCGCCGGTGGGGGCGTAATGGCGGTCGCGCAGATAGTCGATGGTGGTATCGTCCACGGCGATCAGCCCGACGCGTGCGCCCGCCTCGATGGCCATATTGCAGACGGTCATCCGGCCCTCCATGGAGAGATCGCGGATGGCGCTGCCGGCAAATTCGATGGCATAGCCGGTACCACCGGCCGTGCCGATCCGGCCGATGATCGCCAGCACGATGTCCTTGGCGGTCACGCCGGTGCCGAGTTCACCCTCGACGCGCACCTGCATGTTCTTCATCTTCTGGGCCAGCAGGCACTGCGTGGCGAGCACGTGCTCCACCTCGGAGGTGCCGATGCCGTGCGCCAGCGCCGCGAAGGCACCGTGGGTGGCGGTATGCGAGTCACCGCAGACCACGGTCATGCCCGGCAGCGTGGCGCCCTGCTCCGGGCCCACCACGTGGACGATGCCCTGGCGCGGGTCGTTGATCTTGAACTCCTCGATGCCGAACTCGACGCAGTTGTCGTCGAGGGTCTGCACCTGAATCAGCGACACCGGGTCCTTGATACCGGCATTGCCCTCGGCGCGTTCCTTGAGGGTGGTGGGCACGTTGTGGTCCGGGGTGGCCAGGTTGGCATCGATGCGCCACGGCTTGCGCCCTGCCAGGCGCAGCCCCTCGAAGGCCTGAGGCGAGGTCACCTCATGGAGCAGCTGACGGTCGATGTAGATCAGCGCGGTGCCGTCACCACGCTCCTTGACGAGGTGCTGCGACCACAGCTTGTCGTAGAGTGTCTGGCCTGCCATATCGTTCTCCCGGGCCCTGGGCCCTGTGCTCAGTCTGGTCGGTCATTATGATGGGTGGGCCTTGCAAGCGGAGGCCACGACAGGTGGCTTCCACGGGGTCAGACCCCGGCCAGGCCACCAGGCCCATGATGGTGCGCTTCACCGGCCTTATCGACGCCGCCGGGGTCTGACCCCATGGCGGCACATAGAGAGACACCGGCTCATTTACGTCAGTTTCCCGCCCCTCGCCCATAAAAGCAATTCATGTTATTTATGGATTAGATTCCATATTGGAATTCAAATTCCCCTTCAGGGTCAGATCCCAAAGTTTACTGAAGGGTCTGACCCTAATGGATCCTTCGGAGGTCTTGGCTTGGACACGCAGAGTCTGCAGGCCTTTCTTGCCGTGGCCGACAGCGGCAGTTTTTCCCGCGCCGCCGAGCAGCTGCATCTCACCCAGCCGGCGGTGAGCAAGCGTATCGCCGTGCTGGAGGGGCAGATCGACGCGCGGCTGTTTGATCGCATCGGCCGGCGCGTCAGTCTTACCGAGGCCGGCCGGGTTCTGCTGCCACGGGCGCGACAGATCCTGGTGATGGTCGACGACAGCCGCCGGGCGCTGGGTAACCTCGAGGGCAGCGTGGCCGGCAGCCTGACGCTGGCCACCAGCCACCATATCGGCCTGCACCGCCTCCCGCCGTTGCTCAAGGCGTATACCCGCGAGCATCCCGAGGTGCGACTCGACCTTCACTTCCTGGACTCCGAGGAAGCCTATCAGGGCGTACTCGATGGCTCGCTGGAAATCGCCGTGGTCACCCTGGCGCCGCACCCCGATGCGCAGCTTCAGGTGGTCCCGGTATGGATCGATCGGCTCTGTTTCGTCTGTGCTGCGGACCATCCCCTTGCCGAACGGGAAAACCCCAGCCTGAAAACGCTGTGCGAATTCGACGCCGTACTACCCGGCCCCCTCACCTTTACCCGCGGCCTGATCGAGTCACGCTTCGCGGCCGCCGGCCTCCACCTGCCGGTGGCGCTCTCCACCAACTACCTGGAGACGCTGAAGATGATGACCGCCATTGGCCTGGGCTGGAGCCTGCTGCCGGCGCACCTGGTGGCCGGCGAGCTGCACGAACTCGACGTCGACCACCCGCCCATCCAGCGCCCGCTGGGCTATCTGGTGCATCGCAGCCGCACCCTCTCCAATCCGGCGCGGGCCATGCTGGCCCAGCTCGACGCGGCCCGCGAGCCAGCGGCCAGGGAGTGGCGCCGAGGTTAAATAGGCCAGGACATCAAGGGGTTGTTTGTAGGAGCCGCGCTCGCGCCGCGACCTATCGTGAAGCGGCGGCAGGGGCTTTTGTTAGCCGCCGCCCCAGGACAGATGCGCGAGGAATTGTTTAGACTGCTCATCTTTTGCGCCAGGAACCGCGCCAGTGCCCGACACCCCCCAGCCCAAGATCATCCCCCGCCATGCGCTAGCAGGCGGTCTGATTCTGTCCGGACTGCTTTTGCAGGTGGCACAGTTCACCGACCTGTTCCCACTGGCGCACGCGGTGAGCTACTGCCTGTGGCTGGCAACGGCGCTGCTGTGGGTCGACATCCCGCGGCGTACCCGCGGCCAGGCCGGGGTGCTGGCCGCGATCGGCCTGGGGCTGCTGGTGCTGGCAAGTATCTGGCACGACGCCCGGATCGACTGGCCGGGCATCCTCGACGGCAATACCTATGTGGTTGCCATGCTCGTGGGGGTCAGCTTCATCGGCCTGATCGGCAACCTGCGCGGGCGGTCGCGCCCCGCGGGCAAGGCCCTGACCGGCGCCCGCGGCATGCTGGGCACCTGGCTGGGGGTCCATCTGCTCGGCTCGATCCTCAACCTCTCCACAGTGTTCATGGTCGGCGACCGCCTGGAACGCCGCGGCCCGCTGACTACACCGCAGCTACTCGGCCTCAATCGTGGCCTCTCCAGCGCCGCCCTCTGGTCGCCCTTCTTCGCCTCCATGGGCGTGGTGATGACCCTGGCCCCCGAGATGCACTACGCCACGATCCTCGCCTTCGGCCTACCGCTGGCCATGGCCGCGGGCATGCTGACCGTGGGCGAGCTTACGCACCGTTTCGAGCTGGCCGATACGGCCGGCTTCTCGCTGTCGCCGCGCAGCCTGCTGATGCCGGTCAGCATGGCGGCCCTGGTGATGCTGTTCCATTACGGCATCACGCCCGACCTCTCCATCGTCAGCATCATCACCTTCCTGCTGCCGAGCGTGGCGCTGCTCTCCAACTTGCCCCAGGGGCCGCGCTGGACGCTGCGACGCGTGCACCAGCACACCCTCGTTCGATTGCCGGCCATGCGTGGTGAGATCTCCCTGTTCCTGTGTGCCGGGCTACTGACCCAGGGGCTATCGACCTTCATCGCCGCCGCCACCGACAGCAGCTGGACGCTGTTTGCCCATTTCGGTCCCGTGCAGGCCATCGCCAGCTTCCTGGCCATCGTGATCAGTGCCGCAGCCGGCCTGCACCCCATCATCGGCGTGTCGGTCCTCGCCTCGATGCTCGACCTGGATGGCGGACGACAGACCCTCTTCGCTTTCGTGGCCCTGGCCTCCTGGGCGGTCGGCACCAGCGTCGGCCCGCTCTCCGGCATCAACCTCTCGCTGCAGGGACGCTACGGCGTCAGTGGAACTACGATGATGCGCCACAACCTCGGCTATGCCGCGATCATGACGCTACTGGTGGTGGGGGCCATTGTGGTGATGGAAGCAAGCCTTTAAAGGCATTAGAAAGGCCGCCCCATGGGAAGCCACCTTCTCACTCCTTCGGCGCGCGCACGAAGTAGCGATGGCCGCACTGGTGACAGGGCTCGATGCGGGTCACGCCCTCCAGTTCGACGATGGCATCACAGTGCACGCAGGCCATGCGCCCGGGCACGGCCATCTCGCCGGCCACGTAGTCGGCGCGTGATGCCTCCAGGTCATCCTCGAGCCGCTCGCGCTCGATCACACTGCGATCGGCGATGGAAAACAGCGACTCCACCACCTTGCGCGATAGCATCGAAAGATCGATCCCCAGCCAGCTGGCGACACCCTCGCCACCGGCACTCAGGTAGCGACGCATCTCCTTGAGGTCGCGCTCCACCCAGGCGCGCAGCAGCGCCAGTTCGTCCTTGGTGAACTCCTCCAGTTCGTCCTCGAACTCGACCGCCTCGTCCAGCTCTTTCTGCAGATTCTCCCAGGTCAGCTCATCGGCGCCCTCGCGCAGCCGGTCGAGCATGCGCTCGTAGCCCTCGCGAAGGCGGTGTTCCTGATGCGGCTCCTTGTGCTCACTCATGTTGCTCTCCTCAATTCGCGACAGGGCTTGCAGGCCCGGCGGTGCTGCCCCATAGCCGCCAGGCGCCGTGCTGGGGTATCCTAGCGCACAGCCAGTTATTCCATTTAGACGACATCCCGCCGGAAATTCAATGGTTTCGCGCCGCCACGGCGCCAGACCTTGACGCCGGACAAGGGCCGCTGACATGCGCAGCACCAGGCCGCTGCGCTCGACTTTCAAGGTACCCGAAGAGAGCGATGGACGCACAGTACAAGCCCCACGAGACCGAACGCGACGCCCAGCAGTTCTGGGACAAAAACCAGTGCTTCAAGGCGGTGGAAGACGCCAGCCGCGAGAAGTTCTACTGCCTGTCGATGTTCCCCTACCCCAGCGGCAAGCTACACATGGGGCATGTGCGCAACTACACCATCGGCGATGTGGTCTCTCGCTACCAGCGCATGCAGGGCAAGAACGTCATGCAGCCCATGGGCTGGGACGCTTTCGGCATGCCGGCGGAGAACGCCGCTATCCAGAACCGGGTACCGCCCGCCAAGTGGACCTACGACAACATCGATTACATGCGCCAGCAGCTCAAGGCGCTGGGCTTCGCCTACGACTGGAGTCGCGAGTTCGCCACCTGCGATGTCGACTACTACCGCTGGGAGCAGTGGTTCTTCACCAAGCTGGTGGAAAAGGGTTTGGTCTACAAGAAGATGTCCACCGTCAACTGGGACCCGGTCGACCAGACGGTGCTGGCCAACGAGCAGGTGATCGAGGGCCGCGGCTGGCGCTCCGGCGCACTGGTGGAGCGCAAGGAAATCCCGCTGTGGTTCCTCAAGATCACCGACTACGCCGAGGAACTGCTGGCCGACTTGGAGCGCATCGATTGGCCCGAGCAGGTCAAGACCATGCAGCGCAACTGGATCGGCAAGTCGCGCGGCGTGGAAATGAGCTTTGATATCAAACCCGCGGAGGGCTCCCACATCCAGGCCGCCGATGGCGCGCCGGCCCAGCCACTCGCGGTCTATACCACCCGCCCCGATACCCTGATGGGCGTCACCTACATGGCCGTGGCCGCCGACCACCCGCTGGCCAAGCAGGCCGCCGAGCACAATGCCGCGCTGGCCGACTTCTGCGCCGAGTGCGCCCGCGGCGGCACCTCGGAAGCCGAGCTGGCCACCCGCGAGAAGAAGGGCATGCCCACCGGCCACCTGGCCGTGCATCCGCTCACCGGCCGCGAGGTGCCCGTCTACGTGGCCAACTTCGTGCTCATGGAGTTCGGCACCGGGGCGGTGATGGCCGTGCCCGGCCACGACCAGCGCGACTGGGAATTCGCCACCAAGTACGGCCTGCCCATCGAGGCGGTGATCGCCGACGAGAACGGCCAGGCGCCGGACCTCTCCGAGGGCGCCCACGCCGACTACGGCACCCTGATGCACTCCGGCGAATTCGACGGCCTGGACTTCGAGGCGGCGTTCGATGCCATCGCCCAGCGCCTCGCCGAGCTGGGACGCGGCGAGGTCAAGGTCAACTTCCGCCTGCGCGACTGGGGCGTGGCCCGTCAGCGCTACTGGGGCGCACCGATTCCGGTCAAGTACGGCCCCGAGGGCCAGACCGTGCCGCTCACCGACGAGGAACTGCCGGTTGCCTTGCCCATGGACGTCACCGTCGACGCCACCGGCTCACCGCTCAAGCGCATGCCCGAGTTCCATGATCTCGGCGACGGCTGGACTCGCGAGACCGATACCTTCGACACCTTCATGGAGTCCTCCTGGTATTTCGCGCGCTTCTGCTGTGCAGACAACATGGAAGCGATGCTGGATGAGCGCGTCGACTACTGGCTGCCGGTGGATCTGTACATCGGTGGCATCGAGCACGCCATCCTGCACCTGCTGTATGCCCGCTTCTTCACCAAGCTGATGCGCGACCTGGGGCTGGTGAAAAGCGATGAGCCCTTCCAGCGCCTGCTCACCCAGGGCATGGTGATCGCCGAGACCTACTATCGCCCCACCGAGAACGGCGGCAAGGAATGGTTCAACCCCGCCGATGTCGAGGTCAAGCGCGACGAGAAGGGCCGCGCGGTCAGTGCGGTTCTCGTCAGCGACGGTCAGCCTGTCGAGATGGGCGGCATCGAGAAGATGTCGAAGTCGAAGAACAACGGCGTCGACCCGCAATCGATGATCGACCGCTTCGGCGCCGACACCGTACGCCTGTTCATGATGTTCGCCGCGCCGCCCGAACAGTCGCTGGAGTGGTCGGATGCCGGCGTCGAGGGCGCCCACCGCTTTCTCAAGCGCCTGTGGCGGCTGGTCAGCGAGCATCTTGCGGCCGGCGAGCCCGGCACGTTCGACCTCGCCGCCCTCGACGACACCCAGCGCGAGCTGCGTCGCAAGACCCACGAGACCATCAAGAAGGCCGGCGACGACATCGGCCGGCGGACCACCTTTAATACCGCCATTGCCGCGGTGATGGAGCTGACCAACGCCCTCTCCAAGTTCGATGACAACTCGCCACAAGGCCGGGCCGTGGCGCGCGAGGCGGTGGAGGCCTGCGTGCTGCTGCTCGCCCCGATCACCCCTCATGCCTGCCACACCCTCTGGCAGGCGCTGGGCCACGCTGAACCGGCGATCGATGCTCGCTGGCCGGCGGTCGATGACGCGGCCCTGGAGCGCGATACCATTGAGCTGGTGGTGCAGGTGAACGGCAAGCTGCGCGCGCGTCTCGAGGTCGAGGCCGATGCCGACAAGGCTGCTATCGAGGCCCAGGCCCTGGAGGCCGAGAACGTGCAGCGCCACATCGAGGGCAAGACCGTCCGCAAGGTGATCGTGGTGCCCGGCAAGCTGGTCAATATCGTGGTCGGCTGAACGCCGGACCCTGACGGGGAGAGTTCCATGCAGCGCCGCACCCTACTGCAATTTGGCCTCGCCACCGGCGCCTCCCTGGCGCTGGCCGGCTGCGGCTTTCGCCTGCGCGGCCTCGACCAGCCGGTGGTCGCCATCGATGTTCTGGCCCTTGAGGGCATGGACAGCGAGCTATCCCGTAAGGTTGTCCGCCGGCTGACGGAGGCCGGTACCCGCATCGATGGCCAGGCCGAGTACGTCCTCAACCTGGGGCCGGAACGCTTCCGCGAACGCTCGCTGAGCGTGCTCGAGAGTGGGCCGCGCGAGCTGGAGATATCCCTGGAGGTACCCTTCTCCGTGCAGCGCCGCGCCGACAGCGCGTACTTGCTCGACCAGCAGCGCCTGGAAGTCAGCGAGCGCCTAACCGTCAACAGCGACGAACTGCTGGCCCAGGACGACCTACGCGAGGAAGCGCGCGAGAGGCTGCGCGACGCCGCCGTGAGCCAGCTGATGAACCGCCTGCGCGCACTGGATATCTCGTGAAGGTCCGTTCGTGAAGGTATTTGCCGACAAGCTAGAGGATGCGCTGGCCAAGAAACTGCCGCCGGTGGTGATCGTCGCCGGCGAGGAGCCGCTGCAGCACGTCGAGGCCTGCGATGCCGTTCGCGCCGCTTCCCGCCAGGCCGGCATAGAGGAGCGCGAAATCCTGCACGTGGAAGCCAACTTCGCCTGGGGACGCCTGACCGAAGCGGCCGCCAACCTCTCGCTGTTCGCTACCCGGAGGCTCATCGAAGTGCGGCTGGGCAGCGGCAAGCCCGGCCAGGATGGCGCCAAGGCGCTGCGTGACTACGCCGAATCCCTCAAAGACAGCGATGACGTCCTGCTGCTCTCCACCGGCAAGCTCGACTATCGCGAACAGAAGAGCGCCTGGTTCAAGGCCTTGGACAAGATCGGGCTCTTCGTGCCGGTATGGCCAGTGGATGCCTCGCGGCTGGGCTTCTGGCTACGCGATCGCGCCTCCCGCCATGGCCTCTCGCTGGACCTCGACGCCGCCCGACTGCTCGGCGAGCGCACCGAAGGCAATCTGCTGGCCGCCGATCAGGAACTGCAGAAGCTGGCCCTGATGCTGCCGCCGGGCGCGCGGATCGGCGCCCGGGAAGTCGCCGGCGGCGTCGAGGACAGCGCCCGCTATGACGTCTTCACCCTGATGGACGCCTGCCTTAAAGGCGAGCGGGTGCGGGTCACGCGGATCATGGCCGGCCTGCGCGGCGAAGGCGTCGAGGCGCCCATCGTGCTGTGGGCGCTGTCGCGGGAGCTGCGGCTGCTGCTCTCCCTCCAGCAGCACCTCGACCAGGGCCAGAGCCTCGAGCATGCCTGCAAGGCCCAGAAGCCGCCGATCTTCGAGAAACGCCGCCCCGCCTACCAGCAGGCCCTCGCCCGGCTACCTCTCAAGCGGCTGCACAAGCTGCTGCTGTTCGCCCAGCGCCTGGACCTGGCCATCAAAGGCGGCGGCAGCGTGCCGCTGTGGGATGGCCTGCACGACCTGGCGCTGACCCTGGCCGGCGGCCGCGGCCTGCTCGCCGAGCTGCCCTCCTCTTATCGGATCGGCTGAACTGGCTCCCAACTCCCCTCCCACAAGGGCATGAAATTTCACATCATTCCGTCCTATACTGGTGAGGAATCGTTCTCTCGGCGTCCTGCACGGAGGCAAACGCCGAGGCCTGGAATCGGAAGCCCAATTTGAGAAGAAGGAACACCGACATGATGAAAAAACTCTATCGTTACCTCAGCCCGCTGTTGATCGCCGCGCTGGTGCTTGGCAGCCTCCCGGTAGCCGCCGCGCCTGCCAGTACAGACAGTGGCCTGGTGAGCACCCAGGAGGCGCTGACGACCGAGCGCGTCCAGCAAGACCGGGAACGGATCCATGAGGTTCTCGCGCGTGACGATGTTCAGCAGCAGCTGGTCGCTCAGGGCGTTGACCCAGCCCAGGTCGAAGCCCGTGTCGCGGCCCTCTCCGATGCGGAAGCTGCCCAAATGGCCGAGCAACTCGAGCAGCTGCCAGCCGGCGCCAGCGTGGTCGGAGCTCTCTTCGCCGTTTTCGTGATCCTGCTGGTTACTGACATTCTCGGCCTAACCGACGTTTATCCCTTTACCCGCTGATTGGATGCGTCGTATGACCCCATGCCCTATCAGGCATCACGCCAACACGCTCCGCAAGAACGCCCGTGCCCCGGGCGTTCTTGCGTTGGTGCTGATGATGCTCAATATCGCCGGCTGTGCCAGCACACCTGAGCTTTCGGAGTCCACGAGTCAGAAGCTGCCCCAACAGACGCTGCTCGAAGAGGTCCCCTTCCACGGCCAACGCGACTACCAGTGCGGCCCGGCCTCGCTTGCCATGGTGCTCAACGCCTCTGGCGTGCCCGTGGACCTCGACACGTTGATCCCGCAGGTCTTCCTCCCCGGTCGCGAAGGCAGCGTTCAACCCGAGATGCTGGCTACCACACGCCGGCACGGCCGCATCCCCTTTGTGATCAACGGCGGTTTCGATGCGCTACTGACCGAGATCGATGCCGGCCATCCGGTGGTGGTAATGCAGAACCTGTCGTTGCCGACCTGGCCGGTCTGGCACTATGCCGTCGCCATCGGCTTTGATCGGGAGGAGGAAACGCTGATCCTTCACAGCGGCATGGAGCCGGAGCGAATGACCTCCTTCACGCGCTTCGATGCCACTTGGGCCCGCAGCGATCGATGGGCCTTCATCGCCCTGCCACCCGGCGACTTGCCCGCCACCACTGATGCAAAGAGCGCCCTGGAGGCCATTGCCGACTTCGAACGCGTCCAGGGAGCAAAAGCTGCCATACCCGCCTGGGAGGCTTTCGTGGCACGGCACCCGACACAGGCCATGGGCCACTTCGCGCTGGGTAATGCCCGTAATGCCATCGGTGATAGCCAGGGCGCCATCGAGGCCTTCGAGGATGCCGTCAAAGCGGATTCCGGCCTTGCCGTCGCCTGGCTCAACCTGGGGCTGCTGCATCGCGAGTTGGGGGAAGGCGACAAGGCCCACGAAGCCCTGCAGCGAGGGGCTACCATCCCCGGCGCCTGGCAGGAGCAGGCCAAGGAAGCCCTCGATGACCTGAAGATGGGAGGCGAGTAGCGATGGCCTATGACATCGTGCTCAACCGGATCTATCAGCCGATAGCCGCCGAGGATGGTAATGGCGTCGGAGCGCGGGTGAGGCGGACGCATCGCGAGTCGGTCAGTGCCAGACTCTCGCGGCGCTTGCCACGTGGCCAGAGACGATCGACCAGACTCGCGCACCAACTGGGGGAGATCAGCGCGGAAGTGTTTTTCACCCGCTACCGAGGAGAACTCCGCGAAGCGCCGGAGAATCTGATTCCGCTGATGCGCCACGCCCGACAAGGTCGGCTGACACTGCTCTCGGCGGCGCGGGACCTGGAAGGATAGCATCTTCCCGTTCTCAGCGAGGCTGTCCTGCAAGCGCTGCATCAGGAAGATGCGGCGGATCGTGAACTGGCCTCCCCACTCTGCTTCGCCCATCAGCGCCCTGGTGAACCGTACCGGGATTCCCGGAGGCTCCAAACCTTGAGAGGATGGAGCCATCAACACTTCCAAGCGATATGCCCCTGAGGTCCGTCAGCGGGCCGTCCGCATGGTCTTCGACCACGAGGCCGGCCACCCCTCCCAATGGGCGGCTATCGGCGCCATTGCCCCCAAGATCGGCTGCACACCGGAGACGCTACGTAGCTGGGTCCGTCAGACCGAACGTGATGCGGGGCGGCGGGAAGGCACGACCACGACTGAACGCGAGCGGATCAAGGCCCTGGAGCGCGAGAACCGCGAGCTGAAGCAGGCCAACGAGATCCTGCGCAAGGCTTCCGCGTATTTTGCCCAGGCGGAGCGCGACGGGCAGGCCCCCTGCGCCACGGCACGTAATGATCGAGTTTATCGATGATCACCGAGAGTCGTACGGGGTCGAGCCGATCTGCCGTATCCTGCCGATCGCCCCGTCGACCTACTACGAGCACAAGGCGCGTAACGCCCAGCCTGATCGAGCGCCACCCCGCATCCAGCGTGATCGCTGGCTGAGCGCCGAGATCCAGCGCGTCTGGGACGAGAACTTCGGTGTCTACGGCATCCGCAAGGTCTGGCGCCAATTGCATCGAGAAGCGATCCCCACCGCTCGTTGCACCGTCGAGCGCCTGATGCGCCGGATGGGGCTGCCAGGCGTGGTGAGAGGCAAGCCTGTCCGTACGACCGTGCCAGATCTCAACAAGGCCTCTCCCGCAGACTTGGTGTGGCGGCAGTTTCAGCCGGCTCAGCCGAATGCCTGTGGGTGTCGGATTTCACGTATGTCGCGTCCTGGCAGGGCTTTGTCTATGTCGCCTTCGTCATCGATGCCTTTGCCCGCCGGATCATCGGCTGGCGAGTCTCCCGCTCACTCCGCACCGACATAATGCTGGATGCGCTGGGACAGGCGCTTCATGAACGGCCTCAGCGACCTGGCAGCGACTTGATCCACCATAGCGATAGGGGCGTTCAATATGTCTCGATTCGATATACAGAGCGCCTGGAGGAGGCCGGCATCGCCCCGTCTGTCGGGAGTGTTGGCGACTCATACGACAACGCACTGGCCGAGTCGGTGATTGGATTGTTCAAGACGGAGGTAATCCGCCGAAGCGGGCCATGGCGGCACCTGGAAGCCGTTGAGTTCGCCACCCTGGAGTGGGTCGACTGGTTCAATCTCCGACGGCTCCTGGAGCCGATCGGCAACATGCCACCGGCCGAGCGAGAAGCGCTGTATCATGAGCAACAAGGTCAGGCCAAGAAGGTGGCCTGACTCAAACCAACGAGTCTCCGAGAAAGCCGGTACGGTTCACGCTGCTCCTTCTGCCCGGGTTTCCGTCAGCGGTACGTAAAAAAGGATCAAGAGCCGCCGGCCCTTGATCCTCGTCGTTCATGTAT
This sequence comes from Halomonas fontilapidosi, assembly GCF_014192285.1. Taxonomy (GTDB): domain Bacteria; phylum Pseudomonadota; class Gammaproteobacteria; order Pseudomonadales; family Halomonadaceae; genus Halomonas; species Halomonas fontilapidosi. Next base: position 504,939 of record NZ_JACHXQ010000001.1, read on the forward strand.
CGGCCTTCAGCGCCGGGTGGCGTCGTACCCCAGATCGGCACCGCGGCTTTCGTCGCTGCGACGGCGGGCGCTGGTCTTCTTGCGGTTCTCTTCCTCGCAGACCTCGTCCCTGCCGCCGCAGACGTCGCAGCCTTCCTTGAGGCCCAGTTGGTTGAGGCCGCCGCAGGTGCCGGCAATGGGCTTGCGCCCCATGATCACGCCCACGGCCATGGCGGCCACGATCAGCAGCATGAAGGCGAATGCCATCAGGTAAACGGTCATTGCAGGGCTCCTCGTTAGTGAAAAGGGCTGGCTGTCTTGCCTGTATGACAACGCTGACGCGCTTGAGGTCCACAGGCCAGGAATCTGGTGCCTGAGATGCCGACTGCGGATATTGGCGAGGCGATCGGCATGTCGGGCAGCAGATACAAAGGGGCCGGCCTGGTGGCCGGCCCGGGGTTCGCCGTGTGGCGAGAGATCAACCGCCGAAGTCGTCCAGCAGGATGTTCTCGGGTTCCACGCCAAGATCGATCAACAGCTTGATCACCGAGGCGTTCATCATGGGCGGCCCGCACATGTAGTACTCGCAATCCTCGGGAGCGGGATGATCCTTGAGGTAGTCCTCATAGAGAACGTTGTGGATGAAGCCGGTCGGGCCTTCCCAGTTGTCCTCGGGCTGCGGGTCGGAGAGCGCCAGGTGCCACTCGAAGTTGGGGAACTCCTCGGCGAGCTGGTCGTACTCCTCGTTGTAGAAGGTCTCGCGCCAGGAGCGCGCGCCGTACCAGAAGGAGATCTTGCGGTCGGTCTTGATCCGCTTGAGCTGGTCGAAGATGTGGCTGCGCATCGGCGCCATGCCGGCCCCGCCGCCGATGAAGATCATCTCGGCGTCGGTGTCCTTGGCGAAGAATTCGCCGAAGGGCCCCATCACAGTGACCTTGTCACCCGGCTTCAGCGCGAAGACGTAGGTGGACATCAGCCCCGGCGGGTAGTCGGTGTTGGGCGGCGGCGTGGCGATACGGATGTTGAACTTGAGGATGCCCTTCTCTTCCGGATAGTTCGCCATGGAGTAGGCGCGGATGATTTCCTCGTTGTTCTTGTGGGAGATGTTGAACAGCCCAAACTTCTCCCAGTCGCCCCGGTACTCCTCCTCGATATCGAAGTCGGAGAACTTGATGTCGTAGGGCGGCGCCACCAGCTGCACGTAGCCGCCGGCGCGGAAGGCCACTTCCTCGCCCTCGGGCAGCTTGAGGTTGAGCTCCTTGATGAAGGTGGCGACGTTGGGGTTCTCGATGACCTCGCACTCCCACTGCTTGACGCCGAAGACCTCCTCGGGCACCTCGATCTTCATGTCCTGCTTCACCGGCACCTGGCAGGAGAGGCGCCAGCCTTCCTTCTTCTCGCGCAGGGTGAAGTGAGACTCCTCGGTGGGCAGGATGGCACCGCCACCCTCGTCCACGCGGCACTTGCACTGGGCGCAGGAGCCGCCGCCGCCGCAGGCGGAAGAGAGGAAGATGCCGTTGGCGGCCAGGGTGTTGAGCAGCTTGCCGCCGGCCTGGGTGGTCAGGGTGTGGTCGGGGTCGCCGTTGACCTCGATGGTCACGTCCCCGGTGCTGACGAGCCTACTACGGGCAGCCAGGATCACCAGAACCAGGCCGATGACGACCAGGGTGAACATGACCACACCGAGCAAGATGACTGTTGTATCAACCATGTCGGGTTCCTATTGCTAGACGTTGCCTGGGCCCCGGCGGCACCTGCCGCCGCCGGGCGCGCACAACCTGCCTCAGAGCTGGATGCCGGAGAAGGACATGAAGCCCAGCGACATCAGCCCCACCGTGATGAAGGTGATGCCCAGCCCCTGCAGGGAATCGGGGACGTCGCTGTACTTGAGCTTCTCGCGAATGCCGGCCAGCGCGGTGATGGCCAGCGCCCAGCCGGTACCGGCGCCGAAACCGTAGACCACGGACTCGCCGAAGTTGTAGTTACGCTCGACCATGAACAGCACACCACCCAGGATGGCGCAGTTCACGGTGATCAGCGGCAGGAACACGCCCAACGCGTTATAGAGCGCGGGCACGTACTTGTCGAGGAACATCTCCATGATCTGCACCAGGGCGGCGATGACGCCGATATAGGAAAGCAGACCCAGGAAGGAGAGATCGATGTTCTCGGCACCGCTGATGCCGGTCCAGGTTAGGGCCCCCTCCTTCAGCAGGAGGCCGTAGACCAGATTGTTGACCGGCACGGTAACGGTCAGCACCACGATCACCGCGATGCCCAGGCCGAAGGCCGAGGAGACCTTCTTGGACACCGCCAGGAAGGTGCACATGCCCAGGAAGAACGCCAGGGCCATGTTCTCGACGAACACCGAGGCAACGAACAGGCTCAGATAATGTTCCATGTTACACGGCCTCCTTCGGCTGAGTGTTGGGCTTCATCTGGAACTCGTTCTCCTCGACCTGTTCCGGGTTGACGGAGCGCAGCACCCAGATGATCAGGCCGATGATGAAGAACGCCGACGGCGGCAGCAGCAGCAGGCCGTTGGGCACGTACCAGCCGCCATCCTGCACCGGCTGCAGCACGGTGAAGCCGAACACGCTGCCGGCCCCCAGCAGTTCACGGAAGAAGCCCACGGTCATCAGGATGAAGCCGTAGCCCAGGCCATTGCCGACGCCGTCCAGGAAGGACATTCCCGGGGTGTTGGTCATGGCGAAGCCTTCGGCGCGGCCCATCACGATGCAGTTGGTGATGATCAGCCCGACAAACACCGAGAGCTGCTTGGACATCTCGTAGGCGTAGGCCTTGAGGATCTGGTCGACCACGATGACCAGCGAGGCGATGATGGTCATCTGCACGATGATGCGGATGGAGGACGGGATGTGGTGACGGATCAGCGACACGAACAGGTTCGAGAAGGCCGTCACGAAGATCACCGCCAGCGTCATGACCAGTGACACGCTCATGCTGGTGGTTACCGCCAGCGCCGAACAGATCCCCAGAATCTGCAGGGCAATGGGGTTGTTCTTGAAGATCGGCGTCGTCAGGACGCTTTTTGCGTTCGCAGCAGACATGATCAGGCTCCTTCACTTTCAAGTTCGGCGTCGGTGCCCTCGGCCACGTTCGCGTTGGTGCCTTCACGGAACCGCGCCAGGTACTCACCGAAGCCCTGAGGGCTGAGCCAGAAGTGCAGCATGTTGGTCACGCCCTTGCTGGTCAGGGTGGCGCCGGAGAGCGCGTCGACCTCTGTCTCGCCGCTGGCACCGCCCTTGACCAGACTGATGGCCGGTTGCAGCTCACCTTCCTCGTCGTAGATCTCCTTGCCTTCCCACTGTGCCTGCCAGCGCGGGTTGTTGACCTCGGCACCCAGGCCGGGGGTCTCGCTGTGCTCGTAGTAGGTGATGCCGACGATGGTGTTGCCGTCGCCCTCCACGGAGAGGAAACCGCGCATCAGCCCCCACAGGCCCTGGCCGCGAATCGGCAGGATGATCTGCTCGGGGTCGTTGGGATCGCCGACCAGGTAGACGGTGCTGTAGAGCTCCTGACGCGAGAGACCGGCGATATCCTTCTCCCCCGACAGCGTCCGGCCGCTGGCCGGATCCCGACGCGCTTCGAAGGCGTTGTAGGTCGCCGGGTCATGCTCTTCGCTGTATTCACCGGTTTCCAGGTTCACCACGCGCGGCGTGATCGTCGACTCGAAGGTCTCGTTCACGTCCATGCCGGGCTCGTAGAGCTGGGCCACGTTAAGGATGTTGGTCTTGCGGTCGAGCTCCTGGTTGAACTCCTGCTTGGAACGCAGGGCCACCGCCGCGGTAGAGACGATGATCGAACACACAATACAAAGTGCGAACGCCACCGTCAGGATCTTCTTGATGGAGTTGTTGCTCTGTGCCATCAGGCAGTCTCCTCGGCCGGCACACCGGTGCGCTGCATGCGGCGCTTGATGTTGGCCTGTACAAAGAAGTTGTCGATCAGCGGCGCGAACAGGTTGGCGAACAGGATCGCCAGCATGATGCCTTCAGGGAACGCCGGGTTGACGACGCGGATCAGCACCGTCATGACACCGATCAGCGCGCCGAAGATCAGGCGACCCTGGTTGGTCATGGAGGCGGAGACCGGATCGGTGGCCATGAACACCATGCCGAAGGCGAAGCCGCCGACCACCAGGTGCCAGTACCAGGGCATGGCGAACATCGGGTTGCTGTCGGAGCCGATCAGGTTGAAGAGCGCGCTGGTCGCGACCATGCCCAGGAACACCCCGAGCACGATCCGCCAGGAGGCGATCTTGGTCCACAGCAGCACCACGGCGCCGAGCAGGATCGCCAGCGTGGAGGTTTCTCCCACCGAACCCGGGATAAAGCCGAGGAAGGCATCCCACCAGCTGAACTGGCTGGTGAGGGCCGCCATGCCGTCCGAGAAGGCAACGGAGAGCGCGGTGGCACCGGTGTAGCCGTCGGCCGCTACCCAGATCGCATCACCGGAGATCTGCGCCGGATAGGCGAAGTAGAGAAACGCACGGCCGGTCAGTGCCGGGTTGAGGAAGTTCTTGCCGGTGCCGCCGAAGATCTCCTTGCCGATCACGATACCGAAGGTGATACCCAGAGCCACCTGCCACAGCGGGATGGTGGCGGGCAGGATCAGCGCGTAGAGCACGGAGGTAACGAAGAAGCCCTCGTTGACCTCGTGGCCACGCTTGATGGCGAACAGCACCTCCCAGAAGCCGCCGACCACGAAGGTCACCAGGTAGATCGGCAGGAAGTAGGTGGCGCCCAGTACGAAGTTGGCCCACAGGCTGCCCGGGTCATGACCGCCGGCCAGCGTCATCATGATCGCCTCGCGCCAGGTACCCATGGAGCTGAAGCCCTCGGCGATGGCGCTGTTGGCCTGCCAGCCGGCGGCCCACATGCCGAAGAACATCGCCGGGAAGGTACAGGCCCAGACGGTGATCATGATGCGCTTGAGGTCGACCCCGTCACGCACGTGCGCCGTGGTCTTGGCGACATCCGGCGGCGAGTAGAAGATCGTGTCCACCGCCTCGTAGAGGGGGTAGAACTTCTCGTACTTGCCGCCCTTGTGGAAGTGCGGCTCGAGATTGTCGAGTGTCTGTCGAATAGCCATCATCAGGCCTCTTTCTCGATCATGGTGAGGTTGTCACGCAGGATGGGACCATACTCGTACTTGCCGGGGCACACATAGGTGCACAGGGCCAGGTCCTCTTCATCCAGCTCCAGACAGCCGAGCTGCATTGCCGTCTCGATGTCACCGACGATCAGCGAACGCAGCAGCTGAGTGGGCAGGATGTCCAGCGGCATCACTTCCTCGTACATGCCCACCGGCACCATGGCGCGCTCGGAACCGTTGGTCGAGGTGGTCGGGGCGTAGCGAGACAGGCCCTTGATCTTGGACACGTAGATGCCCATGACCGAGTGGCGGTTGAAGCCGGGCGACAACCAGCCCATCCACACGCGCTTGTTGCCCTCCTCGAGCAGACTGAGCTGGTTATGGAAACGACCCAGGAAGCGCAGACTGCCCTCGCAGGTGGCACCGGCGAACACCGAGCCGGAGATCACACGGGTACCATCCGGGTCGATCACTTCACCGTCGAGAAGTTCCTCGGTGCTGGCACCGATCCGGGTACGCAGCAGGCGGGGATTCTCGGCACGCGGGCCGCCCACGGCGAACACCCGCTGGACGTCCAGCTTGCCCTCGGCAAACAGCTTGCCGAAGGCGATGACGTCCTGATAGCCGGTGTGCCAGACGCGCTTGTGCAGGGCCACGGGCGAGAGGTGGTGGATATGCGTACCAACCAGGCCGGCAGGATGCGGGCCGGCGAAGGTCTCGTGCTGCACGCCCTGGATGTCGGCACCCGGGAGGCGGGCTTCCGGTGCCGTGCACAGATAGACCTTGCCTTCGGTGAGCCTGGCCAGCACCTTGAGCCCGTCCTCGAAGGCCTCGGGCTGCTCGTTGATGATGCCGGCAGGATCCGGCGCCAGCGGATGGGTATCGATGGCCGTGACGAAGATGTCGGTCGGCGTGCTGTCGATGGCCGGCGTGCGCGAGTAGGGACGCGTGCGCAGCGCCGTCCACAGGCCGGACTCGACCAGCTGGTCGACGACAACCTGGCGCTCGAGGCTCTCGAGCTTGTCGCGGCCGTGGGCCGTGAACTCGACCGCCTCTTCGCTCTCGTCGACCTTGATCACCACCGAGAGCAGCTTGCGCTTCTCGCCGCGATGGATGGCGACAACCTCGCCGGCCGCGGGCGCCGTGAAGCGCACCCCGTCGATCTTCTTGTCGGTGAAGAGCAGTTGGCCCAGCTTGACCCTGTCCCCCTCACTGACCTCCATGGTCGGCTTCATGCCGACATAGTCGGTGCCCAGGACGGCCACATGGCGCACCGGTCGCGCATTCTCGATCTGCGCCTCCGGCGTCCCCGCGATGGGGAGATCCAGGCCTTTTTTGACTTCGATCATAGTCTCGCCCAGTTGATGGATCGGATATGTGAGGCCCGAGCCACGCTCGAACCACCCCGAAAATCCACCATATTATAAAGAGAAGCGAGAAGGATGGCCACCTGACCTAAGGTCGCAAAGCGGCCAAGCGGCCAAGCGGCCAAGCGGCCAAGCGGCCAAGCGGCCAAGCGGCCAAGCGGCCAAGCGGCCAAGCGGCCAAGCGGCCAAGCGGCATAATGGTCCTGCCACCCCTAGCGTCAACACAAAGCCCCTGCTGGATGCTTGATCCGGCAGGGGCTCATTTTACCTCCGCACCTGCCGCCCGTTAGGGATCAGCTTGGCGGCTCGGCGCTTGGCGGCTTGGCGCTGCCCGAAGGGCCTTACCCCTTGACGCGCGGCAGCTTAAGGAAGTGCACGTTGGAGACGTGCTGCAGGATGCGGATCACCTGGCAGCTGTAGCCGAACTCGTTGTCGTACCAGACATAGACCACGGCATTCTTGCCGTTGGCGATCGTCGCCTTGGCGTCGACGATGCCGGCGTGGCGGTTGCCGACGAAGTCGGTGGAGACCACCTCGGGCGAGTCGACGTAGTCGATCTGCTTCTGGTAGGGCGAGTCCAGCGACATGCGCCGCAGGTAGTCGTTGAGCGCCTCGGCGTCGGTCTCCTTTTCCAGGCGCAGGTTGAGGATCGCCATGGAGACGTTGGGCGTCGGCACGCGGATGGCGTTGCCGGTGAGCTTGCCGTCGAACTCCGGCAGCGCCTTGGCCACCGCCTTGGCGGCGCCGGTCTCGGTCAGCACCATGTTGAGCGGCGCGCTGCGGCCGCGACGGTCGCCCTTGTGGTAGTTGTCGATCAGGTTCTGGTCGTTAGTATAGGAATGCACGGTCTCGACGTGGCCGTGCTCGACGCCGAACGCGTCGTTGAGCACCTTGAGCACCGGCACGATGGCATTGGTGGTGCACGAGGCCGCGGAGAGGATGCGATCCTGCTCGCCGATATCCTGATGGTTGATGCCGTAGACGATGTTGGCGATGTTGCCCTTGCCCGGGGCGGTGAGGATCGCCTTGGCCACGCCTTTGCACTGGATATGCTGGCCGAGGCCGTCCTCGTCGCGCCAGATGCCGGTATTGTCGACCACCACGGCATTATCGATGCCGTAGTCGGTGTAGTTGATCTCGGTGGGCGAATCGGCGTAGATCACCTTGATGACGTTGCCATTGGCGGTAATGGTGCGCGCCTCGGCATCGACGCTGATGGTGCCGTTGAAGGGCCCGTGCACGGAGTCGCGGCGCAGCAGACTGGCGCGCTTTTCCAGGTCCTTGGCGATGTCGCCGCGGCCGCGCACCACGATGGCGCGCAGGCGCAGCAGGTTGCCGCCGCCGGCCTTCTCGACCAGCACGCGCGCCAGGATCCGCCCGATACGACCGAAGCCATATAGCACCACGTCCTTGGGCTGGCCGTTGTCGCCGTCGGCGTCATGGCCATCGACGATTTCGGCCAGTTCGTCACGCAGGAAGGCCACCGGGTCGCCGCCGCGCGCCTTGAAGGCCACACCGAGCTTGCCCACGTCGACATGCGCCGGCCCCAGGTTGAGCTCGGTCATCGCCTTGACCAGCGGGAAGGTGTCCTGAACGGAGAGCTCGGTACCCTCGACCTTGCGCACATAGCGGTGATCCTTGAGGATGCGGATCACGCTGCGGTTGAACAGCGACCGCCCGTACATGGTCACCACCACGTTGTTATGGCGATACAGGCTGCCGATCATGGGGATCATCTGTTCGGCGATCGCCTGGTTGTCGTGCCATTCCTGGAAGACGCTATCGAGGGGTTGCTGACTCACGGGTGACCTCTCCTTGGGGATAGGGGTGGGCTAAGGCTATCTGCGCATTATCCGGGGCGGCGTCGGCCGGGGCAATCGCAGGATGGTCGCACTGGCTGTAGGCGTTTTACAGAACGCCATCCTGGACTACAGGCCCGCCGCGAGGCTGGTATCATACCCGCTTTCCGCAAGCCGCTCATGACCACGGTTGGGTAACCGATAGCATGCCGAATTTCTCGCCGCTCGACCCGCCGCGCCCCCAGGGGCTGCGCGACACCCTCTACTGGCAGGCACCGCCGGGCAGCGCCAGCGCCCTGGCCCTGGCCCACCTGGCCGAGGACGCGCCGCTGCTGGTGGTCACGCCCGACACCGCCTCAGCCCAGCGCCTGGAGAGTGACCTGGGCTTCTATGGCCACCTGCCGGTGCTGCCCTTCCCCGACTGGGAGACGCTGCCCTACGACAGCTTCTCGCCGCACCAGGATATCGTCTCGGCGCGGCTGCGCACGCTGCGCCGGCTGCAGGACGGCGAACACGGCATCGTGCTGGCGGCCATGAACACCCTGATGCAGCGCCTGCCACCGGTCGACTACATCGCCGGGCGCGTGATGACGCTGGAAACCGGCCAGACCCTCGACCGCGAGGGCTTTCGCGACGCCCTGTCGCGGGCCGGCTACAGGGCCGTGGAGACGGTCTATGAACCCGGCGAATACGCCCTGCGCGGCGCCCTGATCGACCTCTTCCCGATGGGCGCCGAGGCGCCGCTGCGTATCGACCTGTTCGACGACGAGATCGACACCCTGCGCCACTTCGACCCCGACACCCAGCGTAGCCAGGACCGGGTCGAGCGCGTGGAACTGCTGCCCGCCCACGAATATTCGCTGTCACGCTCGGCGATTGCCTGCTTCCGCGAGGGCTTCGAGACGCTGTTCGACGTCGACCCGCGCCAGTGCCCGCTCTATGTGGATGCCCTCAAGGGCATTCCCGCCCCGGGCCTGGAGCAGTACCTGCCGCTGTTCTTCGACGAGACCGCCACGCTCTTCGAGCACCTGGCCGAGGGCACCCGGGTGGCCATGCTGCCCGGGGTCTTCGAGGCGGCCGAGCATCACTGGGCGGCCATCGAGAGCCGCTACGAAAACCTCGGGGTCGACCCCACCCGGCCGCTGCTGCCGCCCCACCGCGCCTTCGTGCCGGTCGCCGAAGTGTTCGGCGCCATCAAGCGCCACCCGCGGGTGGCGCTGACCACCGAGACCGACCACCGCCACGCCGTGACGCCGGCCACCCGCACCCCGCCGACGGTGACGGTGAATGCCCGGGCCAAGCAGCCCTTGGCCGCCCTCGAGACCTTCCTGGCCGAGCACCCGGCCACCCGGGCGCTGTTCGTCGCCGAGTCGCGCGGGCGTCGCGAGGCGCTCGAGGAGACCCTGGCGCCGCTCAAGCTCGCGTTGCGCCATGTCGAGGACTTCCCCGCCTTTCTGGACAGCGACGACCGGCTGGCGATCACCGAGGGCGAGATCGATGCCGGCCTGTGGCTGACCGACCCGGACCTGGCGGTGGTCAGCGAGACCGAGCTGTTCGGTGAAGTGGTTCGCCAGAGCCGCCGCCGCGAACGCGCCACCGACGACAGCGAGCTGGCAATTCGCCACCTGTCGGAGCTGCGCCCCGGCGCCCCGGTCGTCCACCAGGCCCATGGCGTGGGCCGCTACAAGGGCCTCGAGACCCTCGAGGCCGGTGGCCAGGCCGCCGAGTTCGTGACCCTGGAGTACGCCGACGGGGCACGCCTCTATGTGCCGGTCGACAGCCTGCACCTGATCTCGCGCTATGCCGGCGCCGATGACGAGCTTGCCCCGCTGCACAAGCTCGGCTCCGACCAGTGGGAAAAGGCCCGGCGGCGTGCCGCCGAGAAGATCCGCGATACCGCCGCCGAGCTGCTCGACATCTATGCCCGCCGCGAGGCCCGCGAGGGCTTCGCCTGCGACCTGCCCGACGCGGAGTACGCGCGCTTTGCCGGCAGCTTCCCGTTCGAGGAGACTCCCGACCAACGGGCGGCGATTCAGGCGGTGATCGGCGACATGACCGCCCCGCGCCCCATGGACCGGGTGGTCTGCGGCGACGTGGGCTTCGGCAAGACCGAGGTCGCCATGCGCGCCGCCTTCCTGGCCGTGCACTCCGGGCGCCAGGTGGTGGTGCTGGTGCCCACCACCCTGCTCGCCCGCCAGCACTACGAGAACTTCCGCGACCGCTTCGCCGACACCGCGGTGAACATCGAGCTGATCTCGCGCTTCACCGCGGGCAAGGGCCAGTCGGCGTCGCTGAAACGCATCGAGGAGGGTCAGGCCGACATCGTCATCGGCACCCACAAGCTGCTCTCGAAGAGCACCAAGCTGCCGCACATGGGACTGTTGATCATCGACGAGGAGCACCGCTTCGGCGTGGCCCAGAAGGAGCGCCTCAAGAGCCTGCGCGCCGAGGTCGACATCCTGACCATGACCGCCACGCCGATCCCGCGCACGCTCAACATGGCGATGAGCGGCATCCGCGATCTATCGATCATCGCTACCCCGCCGGCCCGGCGCCTGTCGGTGAAGACCTTTGTCCAGCAGCGCGACGAGGCGGTGATCAAGGAGGCGATCCTGCGCGAGATCCTGCGCGGCGGGCAGGTCTACTTCCTGCACAACGAGGTCAAGACCATCGAGCCCGCCGCCGAGAAAGTACGCGAGCTGGTGCCTGATGCCCGGGTAGGCGTCGCGCATGGCCAGCTGCCGGAGCGCTCGCTGGAGCGGGTGATGTCCGACTTCTACCACAAGCGCTTCAACGTGCTGGTCTGCTCGACCATCATCGAGACCGGCATCGACGTGCCCAGCGCCAATACCATCGTCATCGAGCGCGCCGACAAGTTCGGCCTGGCCCAGCTCCACCAGCTGCGCGGCCGCGTCGGGCGCAGCCACCATCAGGCCTACGCCTACCTGCTCGCTCCGCCGCCGCGGGTGATGAGCAAGGATGCCGTCAAGCGGCTGGAGGCCATCGCCGGCGCCGAGGACCTGGGCGCCGGCTTCACCCTGGCCAGCCATGACATGGAGATTCGCGGCGCGGGGGAACTGCTCGGCGAGGAGCAGAGCGGGCAGATGGAAGCGGTGGGCTATGGCCTCTACATGCAGATGCTCGACCGCGCCGTGACGGCCATCCGGGAGGGCCGCACGCCCAATATCGAGGCGCCGCTGGACCAGGGCGTCGAGGTCAGCCTCAATCTGCCGGCGCTGATCCCCGACGACTACCTGCATGATGTCCAGCAGCGCCTGGTGATGTACAAGCGCATCGCCAACGCCGGCGACGAGGCCGAACTGAATGAGCTCAGGGTCGAGATGATCGACCGCTTCGGCCTGCTGCCGGACCCGGTCAAGACCCTATTGCGCCAGACCCGGCTGCGCCAGCGCGCCGAGCGCCTGGGCATCACCCGCCTGGAAGCCGGCCCCGAGAAGGGCCGGGTGATCTTCGGCAGCCAGACCCCCGTCGACCCGCTGGTGCTCGTGGAGCTCATCCAGAAGGCGCCGGACCGCTATCGCCTGGACGGCGCCGACACGCTGCGCTTCGAAGCGCCCATGGAGAAGGCCGACGACCGCTTCCAGGCCGTGGAACAGCTGCTCGATACCCTTAACCGCAAGGCCGAAGCGGCGTAGCTGTCAACCTGGGTGGTCAACCGGGGTCAGACCCCAACTGGGAAGGGGACCCCAAGTGGGAATTTCTGATTCGCCGGGCGATACTATAGGCTAAGGATGCCCAGGATGGGCCCATCGCAGCCCCGACCCACGGCAACCACGAGACCATGACTCGATGACGCACTCTTTCCCGCTCGGGCGCACCGCCCGATTCGCCTCGGCGCTGGCGCTCTGCGCCGCCCTGGCAACGCCCCTGCAGGCCAACAGCGAAGAATGGCCCCGCGGTTACTATCCCCTTCCCGAAGAGGGCGACCTGGTAGGCGAAGTCTATCGCGTCGTTGCCGAGAGCGGCGACACCCTGATCGATATCGGCCATGAGCACGGCATCGGCTACGAGGAGATGGTGCGCGCCAACCCGGGGGTCAGCATCTGGGCGCCCTTCGAGGGCACCGAGGTGGTGATTCCCGGTCGCTTCATCCTCCCCGACGAGCCCCGCGAGGGGCTGGTGGTCAACGTGGCGGAGATGCGCCTCTACTATTATCCGCCGTCCGATGACGGCGAGACGCCGCGCGTCGAGACCTACCCCATCGCCGTCGGGCGCATGGACTGGAAGACGCCGCTGGGCACCACCCGCATCACCGAGAAGGTCAAGAACCCGGCGTGGTATCCACCGGCCTCGATCCGCCGCGAGCACGCCGAGGCCGGCGACCCGCTTCCCAGCGTGGTGCCACCGGGCCCCGACAACCCCATGGGCACGCGCAAGATGCGCCTGGGCATCCCCGGCTACCTGATCCATGGCACCAATCGCCCCGAGGGGGTGGGCATGCGCGTGACCCATGGCTGCATCCGCATGCTGCCCGAGGATATCGAGGCCCTCTTCCCGCGCCTGCCCACCGGCACCCAGGTCAAGCTGATCAACGAGACGCTCAAGCTCGGCTGGTCGGATGGCACCCTGCACGTTCAGGCCTACCCGTACCTGGACGAGGAGGACGGCACCACCATCCAGCGCATCACCGAGGCCCTCGATCAGGTGGACATGGCAACCGACGGGCTCGACTACCCGGTGGACTACGCCCGTCTTCGTGAAGTGGTGGAAGTACCGCGCGGCATGCCCGTGGCGCTGGAGGTCAGCGCCCCCGAGCCCGCGCCGGAAACGCTCTGGGATCGCCTGGAGCTGATCGCTGCCGATACCGAATCCCTCGAGAACCAGCCCGAGGAAAGCTGAGGCTCTGCTGGTCTGATCGCGAAGAGGCAGCCACCCCATCGCGATGCAAGTCGAGGCGTCGAACCGTTCGCTCCCACAAGGACAACAGTGCCGCCACAGAGTGAATAGCACACTTCAAGCAAACAACAAGGGCCTCGCCGTTACCGGCGAGGCCCTTGTCTTGAACGTTCTGCTACCGCCCTAGCGGGCGGCGGAGAACGATCACTTGCGCATGGAACGCTCGAACATGCGGTTCATCTCTTCACGGTTCTGCTCGGACATCTGCAGGGCCGCCTGAGCATCGCGCTGCGCCTGGTTGGCGGTGTTCTGCGCCTGGGTGGCGATGCTGCGTGCTTCAGCAGCGTCGGCCTGGGCAGACTCGGCGGTCATGCGGACTTCTTCCAGGGCGCTGGTAGAGGCACAACCGGCCAGGATGGCCAGCGAGGCGGCAGCGGCAGTCAGCTTCAGGGTAGTCTTCAGAGTCATGATGTTCTCCTTGAGTCTTCCTTGGATACGGCATTGGTGTTGCCTGAAATTCAGGCTGCCTGCGGAAGCAGGCCTTCTTGCAGCGACTTCTGCTGCGAAGCACAGGAGTCAAACGCTGTTTTATGATATGCAACGGCGCTTGTCCATAGCTTAGAACGTCCCTAGCGCATGTAAAGCCTAGCGGATGACGACGCGTGTGCCAATGTCGATCAGTGACGACAGGCGCTCGACCTGATCGTCGGTCACCGCCACACAGCCATCCGTCCAGTGGAACTGCTGGTGGATGTCGAGATCCCCCTCACCGACACCATGGATGCCGATGAAACCACCCAGCACCGTATCCTGGGGAGGATAGCCGTGTCGACGGTAGTAGGAGAAGTAGTCGTCGTAGTCCTGCTGCGTGTAGACCCCTGCCTCCAGCGCCATGCGGGCATGGGTCGGCGTGGGGTAGTCGAGTCCGATGAAGATATGGAACTTGCTGCGGCGATTGAAGCGATTGACCCGGAACTCGCCAAACGGCGTGGCGCGGTCGCCCCGCTGACGCTGCGGCCGGGCCCCACCCCGGCCCAGCGAGACCGGTTCGAAGCGCTCGACAAGGCGATTGCCGCGATAGACGCTCAGCATCGCCTCGCGATCCTCGACCAGCACCCAAAGCTCGTCGTCATGGCGAGGCACGATGGCGCGGGACAGCAGGCTCTCCATCAGGCTGGCAGACGCAGGAGGGGCCAGCAGCAGCAGCGGCGAACTCAGCGCCAGCAGGCCGAAGCGACGACGGGACAGGAGCTTCATCGGTGACGCCTCAGGGACAAGCAGGATGGAAAAACTTCATGTTGACAGCCGTTATACCGGATTGCTGCCGGCCTGTCAGGGGGTGTGGGCCACCGCTGAGACATGACCGGCATCGACCCAAGGACTGAACCAGCGCGACACGGCGTTTCAGGCGCGCAGGATGGCGCCCATCCGGAAGACCTCACGCAGGCTGGTGATGCCGGCCTCGGCCTTGGCCAGGCCATCGGCAAACATCAGGGTCTCGCCGCGTTCCAGGAGGTTGCGTCGCAAAACGGCGTCATCGGCGTGGCGCAGCAGCAGCGCATGATCCTCGGGGGTAGGCTGCCAGATCTCGAAGACCCCGGTGCGCTCCCGATAGCCCAAGCCATCACAGTGCTCGCATCCCACGGGCACCCAGGCGTACTCTGGCACTTCGACCCCCACCGCCTCGAGCCATTGGGCATCCCGAGAAGGCGTCGGCTGCCGTTCCCGACAGTGCTCGCATAGCCGGCGCACCAGACGCTGGGCGATCACCAGGCCAAGCGTGGCGCTGATTTCGGCATCCTCCAAGCCCAACTGTCGCAGTGTGGAGACAGCCCCCACGGCGTCCCGACTGTGCAGCGTGCCCATCAGCGAGCGGCCGCTGCCGGCCACGCTCACGGCCGCCTCGGCGGAGCCGGCATCACGGACCTCGCCGATCAGCACATAGTCCGGATCCAGGCGCAGCATGGAACGCGTGCCGGAGGCGAAATCGAGCCCATTGGCGGGGTCCACCTGGATCTGGTTGATGCCGGGGATGGCATACTCCACGGGATCCTCGAGCGTTACCACATGACTGTCGCTGAGACGCAGCTGATTCAGCAGGGTGTAGAGGGTGGTGGTCTTGCCGGCGCCGGTGGGTCCGGCCACCAGCAGCATGCCGCCGGTGGCATCCATCCAGCGGCGGATCCCCTGCGCACCCTGCTCGCCGATCCCCAGCGACAGAGTGTCCTGGAAGGTTCTGGGCGGTGCGAGAAAGCGGATGGCCAGTTTTTCACCGGCCACACAGTTCACCGCGGTAACCCGCAGCGAGGTCTCTTCCAGGCCCTCCTCATCGAGGGGCCAGCTGAAGCTGCCGTCGTGGGCGACACGCGAGGGCATGGGGTCGAGCCGGGCAAGCACCTTGAACTGGTTGACCAGCTGGAGGCCGATGCCGACATCAAGGTCCAGCGCATCGATGACGCGACCGTCGATGCGCAGTCGAACGCGCCATTGCTCTGGAGAGGGGTCGATATGGATGTCGCTGGCCCGTGCGCGGATGGCTTCATCGAGCAGCACATGGGCCATCAGGGTCTCATCGTCACCCCCGGCCGGATCGGCAACCAGGGCCGAGAGACGCGGCAGTAGCCGCCACCCTGCCGGCTGCCGTTGTTCCGCCATCAGTCGGCGCGCTCGACGATGAACTGCGAAACCAGCTTGTCGGTGCGACCGCGCAGATGCATCTCGGTGGTATCGAAGGGAAAGCGGTCGATGTAATCGTGGTTCACCGGCGGCTTGTGGAGGTTCACCATGGCCGCTTCGAGACGCTCGCGGTAGACATAGGTCGCCGCCGCCACGCTATAGCAGAGGACCTGTCCGCTCTCCAGTTGGCCGGACCACTTCTCACGCAGCTCATGATGGCGGATGCGTTGACGCACGTCACCGGACTCACCGATATACAGCAGCCGCTCGACCTCGGGCTCGCCTTCACCGGCGGGGGTGCCGGCATACACACAGAAGATACCCGATATATCGGGAATATCGCCAAGCTGCTCGTCCGTCCAGTAGCCCAGCAGCTTGAGTGACAGAATCTGATCCGACATCGCTTTCTCCTCAGTAGTCCTCTAGACGTTGCATGTCGCGGGCAATGCGGCGAACCTCGGCATCGTGACCGTTGGAGAGTGCGGCAAAGAATTCACGCTCGTCTTCCGCCGTTGCCCGTTCGACTCGGTGAGCATACAGGTCCTGAAGCGTCCTGTGCATCGTCAAGGCGGTGGAGAGCACATCTTGCACGCTGTCGCAGGATATGCTGCCGGTGAGGCGGTCGAGCGTGGGCGCATGGGGAAAGTCCTCGGGGTCATCGAACCAGGTCTCGAGCACCTTGCGATGCTGGCTCTTTTCCTTGAGGTACTCGGCCAGTTCGGTCTGCATCTTGCGCTCATGCTCGGCCAGGTACTCCAGCGCCATGCGTACCCGGTCGTTGACGTCACCGGCGGCCAGCTGGTCGTACTGCTCGGCGAGCCCCCGGTGGTAATCGGCCGCCCAGGCGACCAGTTCCTTGACCTGATGAAAGCGCATTGCGACTCCTCCCCTGCGGATGCCCTGACGCGGGCGATTCGTTCATAGCTTCATCCTAGCCAAGCCGCGTCCATCATGCTTGATGCATATCAACTCGAGGGGATACGGGGTCGCTGATCAGCCAAATAGCCCCTGACTGCGCAGGTAGTCGTCGTAGCTGCCGCTGAAGTCGGCGACGCCCTGCTCGCTCATGTCGAGAATGCGGGTCGCCAGGGAAGAGACGAACTCGCGGTCATGGCTGACGAAGATCAGGGTGCCGGGATAGTACGCCAGGGCCAGGTTGAGCGCCTCGATGGACTCCATGTCCAGGTGATTGGTGGGCTCGTCCATCAGCAGCACGTTGGGGCGCGTCAGGGCGAGCTTGCCGAACAGCATGCGACCCTGCTCGCCGCCGGAGATCACCTTGACCGACTTGCCGATGTCGTCGCTCGAGAACAGCATCCTGCCCAGCGCGCCGCGCACTTCCTGCTCCCCGCCCGTGGTCCACTGGGCCATCCACTCGAACAGCGTCGCGTCATTGGCGAAGTCGTCGGCATGGTCCTGGGCATAGACCCCGAGTTCGGCACTGTCGGTCCAGCGCACCTCGCCGCCATCGGGATGCAGCTCACCGGCCAGGGTGCGCAGCAGGGTCGTCTTGCCGATGCCGTTGGGGCCGATGATGGCGATGCGCTCGCCGGCTTCCACGGTCATCGAGAGGCGCTCGAACAGCGGCGCCTCGTCGTCGAAACCCTTGGTGATGGCCTCGACGTTGACCGCATTGCGATGGATCTTCTTGGCCTGCTCGAAGCGGATGAAGGGGCTGACGCGGCTGGAGGGCTTGATCTCCTCGAGCTTGATCTTGTCGATCTGGCGCGCCCGCGACGTCGCCTGCTTGGCCTTCGAGGCGTTGGCCGAGAAGCGGCTGACGAAGGCCTGCAGGTCGGCGATCTGCGCCTTCTTCTTGGCGTTGTCGGCGTGCTGGCGTTCGCGGGCGGCGGTGGCCGCCGTCATGTAGTCATCGTAGTTGCCGGGGAACAGCGTGATCTCGCCGTAGTCCAGGTCCGCCATGTGGGTGCAGACACTGTTGAGGAAGTGGCGGTCATGGGAAATGATGATCATGGTGCTGTTGCGCGCCGTGAGCATCCCCTCCAGCCAGCGGATGGTGTTGATATCGAGGTGGTTGGTGGGCTCATCGAGCAGCAGCACATCGGGGTCGGCGAACAGCGCCTGGGCGAGCAGCACGCGCAGCTTCCAGCCCGGCGCGATCTCGCTCATCGGACCGGTATGCTGGTGCAGCGGAATCCCCAGGCCCAGCAGCAGCTCCGCGGCTCGCGGTTCGGCGGTATAGCCGTCGAGCTCGGCGAAGCGCACTTCCAGGTCGGCCACGGCCATGCCGTCCTCCTCGCTCATCTCGGGCAGCGCGTAGATGCGTTCACGCTCGGCCGCGACCTGCCAGAGTTCGGCGTTGCCCATGATCACGGTGTCGATGACCCGCTCGTCCTCGAAGGCGAACTGGTCCTGGCGCAACTTGCCGAGGCGGGTACCGGACTCGACCATCACCTGGCCCGAGGTGGGCTCGAGGTCACCGCCGAGGATCTTCATGAAGGTGGACTTGCCGCAGCCGTTGGCCCCGATCAGGCCGTACCGGTTGCCATTGCCGAACTTGACGGAGACATTCTCGAACAGCGGCTTGGCGCCGAACTGCATGGTGATATTGGCGGTGGAGATCAATGAGGGGTCCAGGTCAGTGCGTAAATTCAGGGGGCGCGATTGTACCGGTTATCGCCGCTGCACACACCCGCATCGTCGCGGCGCCAGTCGAAGCGTCGGGCTGGTCGCTCCCAAAGGATGCACAGAAGTTTTTTGGGAGCGGTGCTTGCACCGCGATGGGAGGCCTCCGGTCCCACAAGGACCGGCCAACCTCACCGCCGCTACGCGCCGGATCGCGCAGCAAGCTGCGCTCCCACCGCTATCACGGAGAGCATCGACAACGCTTCCAGGAGAGCTTTTCTCTTTACGCGATTTCCCTGGCTTAGAGCAGCAGCTCACCCTCGATGGGCACAAAGTGGCTGGCGGCGCGGACCAGCGAGTCGGCGGTGAGCCGTTCCACGCCGACCACCTCCACCACCACCCCATGGCGCTCGCGCATCCGCTCGACCAGCAGGTCGAAGTCGCCATCGCCCGAGACCAGCACCACCCGGTCGACCCGCGGTGCGGCCTCGATGGCGTCCAGCGCGATGCCCACGTCCCAGTCGCCCTTGGCGGAGCCATCACGCCGCTGGATGAAGGGTTTGAGCTTCACGGTGAAGCCGATGCGGCGCAGGATGGCCTGGAACTGCTGCTGGCGGGGGTCGCCACGCTCCACCGCGTAGGCGTTGGCCTCGACCACCTCGCAACCGGCCGCGAAGCGGGCCCAGAAGGCGTGATAGTCGAAGTGCCGGCCGAAGGCCTCGCGGGTGGTGTAGTAGACGTTCTGGACATCGACGAAGATGGCCACACGTTGCATGGCGGTAACCTTGAGCGGCAAAACCGCTAGCCTGACACAGTAGAAGTCCCGCTGTCGCGACGCTGCGCGTCGTCTCGCGGCGGCGCGTCCTCCGCGTCGAACGGCACCCGCATCAGCAGGGAATAGAGCACCGGCACGATACACAGGGTCAGCACGGAGGCGACCAGCAGTCCGAAGATGATGGCGATCGCCATGGGAGCCCACAGCAGTCCGCCGCCCAGCCATAGCGGCACCAGGCCGCCACTGGTGGTCAGGGTCGACATGGCCACGGGGCGCAAGCGGCGTCGGCCCGCCTCGAGAATGGCCTGCTGGTGACGCATGCCGGCGCGGGCTTCCCGATCGATACGCTCGATCAACACGATGCCGTTGTTGATCACGATACCGGCGAGCGAGACCACGCCGAGAAAGGTCATGATCCCGAAATAGGAGCCGGTGAGGGTCAGGCCGAGCACCACGCCGATCAACGCCATGGGAATGGTGGTGAGGATGATCAGCGGCCGACGCAGCGAGTTGAACTGAGCCACCAGCAGCAACAGGATCACCGCGGCGCCGATCGGCAGCTTCGCGGCGATCGACTCCATGGCGATCCGCGAGGACTCCACCTCGCCGCCGAACTCGTGGAAGAAGCCCTCCGGCCAGTCTGCCTGCTGCTCCGCCAGCCAGGGGCGCAGCGTCGTCACCACCTCGGCCGCGGTCACGCCCTCGGCCAGTTCGGCTTCCACGGCCATGGTGAGAAAGCGGTCACGACGCAGGATACGCGCCGGCCCCCAATCGAGCTCGACCTCGGCGACCTGAGCCAAGGGCACGCCCTTGCCTCCCTGGGCAGGCAGGACCGTGATCCCCTCGAGGGCATCGGGGCTGCGCTGTTCGCCATGCTGATTGCGCAGCATGATCGGCACCAGGGTGTCGTCGTCGCGGAAGGTGTCGACCCGCAACCCCGACAGGGCGGTCTGCAGACTCATCGCCACGTCACGCTCGGTGACGCCGGCGCGCAGCGCGCGAGCCGGATCCACGTCGATACGCAGGCGCTTGATCCACGGCCCCCAGTCGTCGCGCACATTGCGCGTGCCGGGCAGCGAGGTCACTTTCTGCCTCACTCGGTCAGCAATCTCGCGAAGCTCTGCCTCGTCATGGCCGGAGAGCCTGACCGACAGCGGTACCGTCACAGGAGGGCCAAAGCTCGTCGACTCGATGCTCGCATGCAGATCCGGGAAACGCGTCCCGAGCCAGCCCTCCAGCCGTTCGATCACCGCGTCCACTGCCTGCCAGCGATTGGCCTGCAGCAGCAGGAACGCATACTCCGGGCTTGGCGGCTCCGGGGCGTGATTGATGATATAGCGCTCCCCGCCGAAACCGATGAAGCTGCCCCAGCGATCGACGCCGTCGCGAACCCACCCGCCGTTGGCGTCGCGCTCGGCGGCAAGCTCGCCGGCCAGGAAGGTCTCGATCTCCTCCACCACCGAGCGCGTGCGCTCGATGGGCGCGGAGTACGGCAGGCGCAACTCCACGGTGACGAGGGTGCGCTCCGCCTGGGGGAAGAAAATCTTGGGCAGCTGACCGAAGCCCAGCCAGGCGACCCCCATGCAGGCCGCCACGACCGCCAGGGTGACGAGTCGGTGGCGCAGCAGCGTCAGCAGGATACGCTGATAGCGGTCGTGGGCGGCCGTCGCCAGCCGCTCGCCAAGCCCGGGGCGCGACGTCGCGCCCTGGCGGCTGTCGTCGTCCTCGCGACGCCGTGTCGAGGGTTTCCTGACCTTGAGAAAGGCCACGCAGAGCAGCGGAATCATGGTCAGCGACAGCACCCAGGAGGCGAGCAAGGTGATGGTGACCACCTGGAACAGCGAGCGGGTGTATTCGCCCACGTCGGAGACGGCCAGGAACTGGGGCAGAAAGGCGGCCGATGTCGTCAGCGACGCGGTCAGCAACGGGAAACGCAGCTCGCTGGCCGCGGCGAGGGCGGCCTCACGGACCGAGCGCCCTTCCCGGGCGCCCACCTGGGTGGACTCCACCATGACGATGGCGTTGTCGACCAGCATGCCCAGGGAGATGATCAGCGCACCGAGCGACACCTGATGCAGGCCGATATCGAAGAGTCCCATCAGCGCCAGGCAGGCGAGAATGGTCATCGGCACCAGGCTCGCGACGATCAGCCCGGTGCGCAGCCCCAGGAACAGCAGCATCACCACGCACACCAGCACGACCGCCTGGAGCAGGTTGTTCAGGAACTCGTTGATGCGCACCTCGACCCGCTGGGGCTGGTCGGTCAGGACCTCGAAGGTCAAGCCGATCGGCAGTGTCTGTTCCAGGCGGGTAATCAGCGCGGCGACCTGCTCGCCCAGGTCGAGAATGTTGCCGCCTTCGCGCATGGCCACGGCTATCGCCAACCCCTGATGGCCGCTGGCGTGGTAGCGGGTGGTGGGCGGATCGGCATAGCCATGGCGAACCTCGAGCAGCGACCCCAGCGGTACCAGGGAGCCGTCGGGGAGCGGGACCAGCGCGTCACGGATGTCATCGAGGCGGGTGAAGTTGCCCGTGGGCTCGACCACCAGGCGCTCGTCGTCGCTGCGAATCGCCCCGCCGGGCAGCACGATATTGCGGGCGGCCAGCAGCCGCGCCAGCCCCTGCGGCGAGACGCCAAGCTCGGCCAGGCGTGCCTCACGGTACTCCAGAAAGATGCGCTCCTCGGCATAGCCGTGCAGCTTGACCTTGGCCACGTCGTCGAGCAGCAGCAGCCGGTCGTGCACGTCGTCGGCCACCTCCTTGAGCTCCGCCTGCTCAAAGCCCTCGCCGGTCAGCGACAGCATGATACCGAAGACATCGCCGAACTCGTCATTGACGATCGGCGGTAGCGCCTCGTCGGGCAATTGCCGCCGAGCGTCGGTGATCTTGCGGCGCAGCTTGTCCCAGCTGGCCTGCACATCCTCGACCACGGGGCGCAGCTCCACGCGAAGGATCGACACGCCCGCGCGCGACGTGCTCTCCACGAAATCGAGCTCTGGCATCTCCATGACGGCGGCTTCGAGCGGCTCGGTGACCAGCTGCTCCACGCGCTCGGGGATAGCGCCGGGGAGATAGGTGACGATCTGTGCGACCCGCACCGTCACGGCCGGATCCTCGGCCCGGGAAATGCTGAGGTAGCTGTAGAGCGCGCCCAGCAGCACCATCAGCAAGCCGGCGATGGTGATCCGGTTATAGCGCAGCGCCGCCTCGGTCAGCGTCACTGCCGCGCCTCCCGATGCGCGTCCATCACGCGCACCCGCTGGCCATCATGCAGCCGGCTCATGCCGGCGACGACCAGCGACATGCCTTCGGCCAGGCCCGCGTCGATTCGCATGCGCTCGCCGCGCTGATCGCCAAGCACCACGTCCCGGCGACGAATGGTCGCTTCCCGCCCCTCGCTCCCCGACGCCGGCGCCTCGACGTCGGCCACATAGACATAGGCCCCGCGCGCATCACGCTGCACCGCCGCCATAGGCACCCAGATCCCGCTCTCCGGGCCGTTCACCGGCAGCGTGAGCTCTGCCGCCATGCCGGGACGCAAGGCCACCCGCTCGGCGGACGAGAGCCCAGACAACGCCACGCGCAGCGGCCAGGTAGCCTGGCGCGGGTCCACCGGCAGGCCGATCTCGGTAACCTCCCCGGCAACGCTGAGCCCCGCCAGGGGCAGGTGGACCCGCACCGGGGCGCCCGCCGACAGCTCGCCCAGCAGATCCTCGGAGAGCGCGGCGCGCACCTCCAGTTCATCGCCGCAGGCCAGCACCAGCACCGGCAGACCGGCCGCGACGTTCTCGCCGGCCTCCGCCAGCCGGGTCGCCACCCGGCAGTCGCCGGGTGCTTCGAGCCGCGTGAAGCTCAGCTGCCGTTCGGCCAAGGCCAGGGCATCACGCGCGCTGTCGCGTCGGGCAAGCGCCGCCTCCCGCTGGGCGCGGGCGGCGTCCAGGTCCCGGGCCGGGGCGCTGCCGGCTTCAAAGAGCCGCCGGGCCCGCTGCCACTCGGCCTCGGCATTGGCGGCCGCCGCCTCGGCGCCGGCCAGCGCCGAACGGGCGCGATCGCGCTGCAGGCGCAGGTCGGTAGCCTCGAGGCGGGCCAGCAGCTGGCCGGCGGCCACTGTCTCCCCCACCGCCACGCGATGGGCCTCGAGCTGGCCCGCCACGCGAAAGCTCAGGCGACGGTTGGCGGCTGCCTCCAGGCGGCCCGGCAGCTCGCGTGCGGCATCAACCTCGCTGACCGCCACGCTGAGCGTGTGCACCGGCCGCAGCGGCGCCTCGTCCACGCGCTCCTCGGCACAGCCAACGAGCAGCACCAGCGCCATCAAGATGGCCCCCCGCATGATCATCGCCGTCCTCCGCTGGGTAGCGTACTGTCGATGCCCGCCAGCAGTCGGTCGCGGGCCGCGGTCGTCATGGGGCCCGGCGTCATGCCCAGTGCACGCTGCAGGTGCACCAGCGCCTGCAGCGCCTGCCAGCGCGCCTCGGCGGCGGCGAGCCCCGCCTGGCGCGCGCTGGTCCGGGCGTCGATCAGCGCGACCTGGGACAGCGCCCCTTCCCGCCAGGCCACTCCGGCCAGTTCCAGCGCCTCCTCGGCGTGGCCGCGTGCCTCGTCGCGCAGGGTGATGCGCCGCCAGGCGGCAAGCAGCTCGACGCTCGCCGCGCGCAGCCGCGCTTCCAGCCCAAGGCGCGCCTCGGCGTCCTCGAGCGCCACCTGCTCGAGGCGAGCCGCGCTGCGGTCGCGTTCGATGCTGCGCCGGCCCCCGGCATAGAGCGGCAGCCGCGCCGAGACGCCGACACTCCACTGGTCGCGGCCGGTCTCGGGCAGCGACACGCCCAGCCTTTCCAGCGCCCCAACACCGGCCTGGACCAGCGGCCGGGACGACTCCCAGGGCGCCCGGTCGCCTGCGCCGTCGCGGGACAGTTCGCTGGTGTAGCGGGCCTCCAGGCCCACTTCGGGCAGCCAGAAGGCACGACGGCGCGAGACCAGCTCACGCTGGGCGGCGCGGCGCAACTCGCCCAGCGCGTCGAGCTCCGCGGAGTGGCGCAAGGCGCTGGTCACCAGCCGTGACTGCCAGTCGGCAAAGCGCGCGGGATTGTCGAGGACCGTGGCGAAACGCGCGTCGCCGCCCAGCCATTCGACGCGCGTCAGGTCCGGTTCGGCCGGTTCCAGCGGCCTGGCGGGGTCACGGCCAAGGCGTCGATTGAGCGACACTCGCAGCCGCTCCCGGTCGGCGACTGCCCGCTCATGGCGCTCGCGGGCCTGGGCCAGCTCGGCCGCGAAGCGGGCCACCTCGCCACGCCCTACCGCGCCGGCCACCTCGCCGCGCTGCGCCCGGTCGTATTGGGCGCGGGCCAGCTCGAGATCGGCCTCGAGCACCTTGCGGCTGGCATCGAGCCTGAGCAGATCGAGGAACTCGGCTGACACGTCGAGTGCCACATCGAGGCTCTCCACCTCGAGTTCGGCGCGCCGCGCACGGTCGCGGCGGTCGGCAATCTCGATGGCCGCCAGGGCCGGCTCGGAGAACAGCAGCTGCTCGAGCACCGCCGATCCGCTGGCCAGCCGCTCGGGCTGCTGACCGAGGGCCAGACGCGCGCGTGTCTCGTCGATGACCCGTCCGGTGGCCTCCAGATAAAGATTGGGACGGTAGCGCGACGCCGCCAGGTCGCGATCGAAGGCCTCGACCTGGATCTCCTGGCGCACGGTGGCAAGCCCCAGGTTGTCGGCGAGTGCCAGCGCCACGGCCCGCTCAAGATCCAGTGGGCCGTGCCGAGGCGCGACGGCCTCGCCGATCAGCCGCGACCGGCTGAGCAGATCGAAGCTTGGCGAATGGTCGAGACGTGCCGCCGTTTCCAGGTTGAGCCAGGGGCGCGGCAGCGTGGGTCGCTCATCCAGCGGCTCGGGCCGGCGCCCCGCGGCTCGATCCGCCAGGCGTAGCGCCACCGCGCGTCGCCAGGCGTCGTGATCCAGCGCCTGCGGCGAGGAGAGCAGCACCCCGCGCTCCACCTGGCGGGCGTCGGTCAGTGCCATGCTGGGCACCCCGGCCTCGACCAGCATGGCGAAGAGCCGGCGCTGGGCGGCCTCGTCGAGGTGCGGCAGGGCGAGCACCAGCGCGGCGTCGGCCCCGCGTAGGGCAGCATCGTCGGGCTCAAGGGCAGATTCGTCGACGGGCAGCGACACCAACGTGGCACCGTGGGCTCGCGCCTGGCCGACCAGGGCGTCGACGGCGGCGTCGAGCGTTTCAGGCGGGCCGATCAGCACGATTCGGCTAGCGCTTGCAAGCGGCTCTTGTCCGAAAGGCGCCGCGGCGACAAGAAAGTCGGGCGTTTCCAGCACATCCCGTCCGGGCAGCGCTGCGCCGGCACCGGGCCGTGCCGGCGCGAGCCCGGGCGTGGGGCGACCGGCAGAAAGGCGCGAGAACTCCTGACGCAGGGCGGGGAAATCGGCTTCGCCCCCCGGCATCAGTCGGGCGTCAAGGACGAGGTCGGCCGCCTCAGCGACGGCCGAGGCCAGCAGGAGGGCCAACAGCGGCGCAAGGAACAGGCGCTTGCATGCGGTGGCATTCATGTGGGTCGACCGATCGGGGAGCAAGGAACCCGATTATAAGCGTCTGTTTGAAGGTTGCCAGGCGCCCTACCACTCCTCGCTGGTTTCGCGCAGGGCGGCGATCTCGGCCTTGGCCTCGGCGAGACACCAGCTCAGCTCTTCCCCCAGTGCTGCGCCGCTGCCCACGGCGATCAACCCGGCGGCGGCGCCGCTGCGGCGGCGGGCCACGCCATCGCTGCCGTGCAGCGCCTCGAGCTTTCCAACCAGCCAGGCCAGCCAGCTGTCGGGGCGCACGGCCAATTCGCGCAGACGATGCAATTCGGCAATGTCGGCGCCCTCGGGGCCGAGCAGCTCACGCCAGTCGTGACGCTCCAGGTTGGCGAGTTCGGTGACTTCACGCAGCAGCGACTGCAGCGCCAGCTCGGCCAGCGCCAGGCTGCCCTCCTCCGCGGCCATGCGCCGCGCCTGGGCGTGCTCGTCGCTGCCGACCGGCGTCTCGAGCAGCAGCTCGGCCTGATAGAGCAGCTGATTGGTGCGGGATCGCGGCGTCACTTGCGCTTGTCCTCCACGTGCCACTGGCGGCCATCGAAGTTGGCCTTCCAGCCGGTGGCCTTGCCACCCTCGTCGGTCATCACATACTGCTCCTTGGCCTTGCGCGAGAAGCGGATCTGCGCCGGGCGGCCGTCCGGATCCTCGCTGGGGGCATCGAGCAGGTAGCGGTACTTGTCGGGCAACTCCTCGGCATGCGCCTTGAGCTCCTTGACCAGCGGCGGGCGCGTCTCACGGTTCTTGGGGAACTTGCTGGCCGCCAGGAACAGGCCGCTGGCACCGTCGCGCAGCACGTAGTGGTCGTCGACCTTCTGACACTCGAGCTCCGGCATGGGGATGGGGTCCATCTTGGGCGGCGCCACGTCCCCGCTGCGCAGCAGCTTGCGGGTGTTCTTGCAGTCGCTGTTGGTGCAGCCGAAGTACTTGCCGAAGCGGCCGGTCTTGAGCTGCATCTCGCTGCCGCACTTGTCGCACTCGATGGTCGGACCATCGTAGCCCTTGATGCGGAACTTGCCCTTCTCGACCTCGTAGCCGTCACAATCGGGGCTGTTGCCGCAGATGTGCAGCTTGCGGGTCTCGTCGATCAGGTAGCTGTCCATGGCGGTACCGCACTTGGGACAGCGATGCTTGGCCCGCAGCGCATCGGTCTCGGCATCCTCGCCGGCATCGGCGGCCACCGCCTCGTCGCCGGGCAGCAGGTCGATGGTGGTCTTGCAGCGCTCCTTGGGCGGCAGGTTGTAGCCCGAGCAGCCCAGGAAGACACCGGTGGAAGCGGTGCGGATCTGCATCTTGCGCCCGCAGGTCGGGCAGTCGATGTCGGTCGGCACCGGCTGGTTGGGCCGCATGCCATCCTCGCTCTCGGCCTCCTCGAGCTCCTTCTTGAACTCGGCATAGAAGGCATCGAGCAGCGCCTGCCAGTTGCGCTCCCCTTCGGCCACCTCGTCGAGACCATCCTCCATGCGCGCGGTGAAGGAGTAGTCCATCAGGTCGGGAAAGGACTCCTTGAGCCGCTCGGTGACGATGTCGCCGAGCTTCTCGGCATAGAAGCGCCGATTCTCCAGGGTGACGTAGCCGCGGTCCTGAATGGTGGAAATGATCGAGGCGTAGGTGGAGGGACGGCCGATACCGCGCTTCTCCAGCTCCTTGACCAGGCTGGCCTCGGTATAGCGCGCCGGCGGCTTGGTGAAGTGCTGCTGGGGATCGAGCTGCGCCAGGCTCATGGGCGTGCCCTCGGCGAGGTCGGGCAGCGACTGATCCTCCTCCTTGCGGCCCATCGGCTTCATCACCCGGGTGTAGCCGTCGAACTTCAGCACCCGCCCCTTGGCGCGCAGCTCGAAGCCATCGACCTCGACGGTCAGGGTGCTGGAGAGGTACTCCGCGGGCGTCATCTGGCACGCCACGAATTGGCGCCAGATCAGCTCGTAGAGCCGCTCGGCGTCGCGTTCCATGCCGGCCAGGTCGGTGGCGCGGCGCGCGACCTCGGAGGGGCGGATGGCCTCGTGGGCCTCCTGGGCGCCCTCCTTGCTGGAGTAGCGATTGGGCGCCTCGGGCAGGTAGCGGGAGCCGAATTCCGAGCCGATGAACTCCCGCACGTTCTCCACCGCATCCTTCGAGAGGTTGGTGGAGTCGGTCCGCATATAGGTGATATAGCCGGCCTCGTAGAGGCGCTGGGCCAGGGTCATGGTCTTCTTCACCGAGAACCCCAGGCGACCGCTGGCCGCCTGCTGCAGGGTCGAGGTGATGAAAGGCGCGTTCGGCTTGGAGCGCGTCGGCTTGTCTTCCCTCGCCGTGATCGCCAGGTTCGCCTGGCGCAGCGGGGCAATGCGCTCCAGCGTCTCGGCCTCGGAGGTGGGTCGGAACGCCTTGCCGTCCTGACGCACCAGCTCGAAGCGCACCGCCGGCTGGTCGCCGCCGGCCCCGTCGACGTGGGGCACCAGGTCGGCCTGGACGTCCCAGAACTCCTCGGGAATGAAGGCGTGGATCTCGCGCTCACGCTCGACGATCAGCCGCGTGGCCACCGACTGCACCCGACCGGCGGAGAGGCCACGGGCGATCTTGGCCCACAGCAGCGGTGAGAGCATGAAGCCCACCACGCGATCGAGGAAGCGGCGGGCCTGCTGGGCCTCGACGCGCGGAATGTTCAGGCTGCCGGGATCCTGGAAGGCGTCCTGGATGGCGTTCTTGGTGATCTCGTTGAACACCACCCGCCGATAGCGAGTCTCGTCGCCACCGATGGTCTCGCGCAAGTGCCAGGCGATGGCCTCCCCCTCGCGGTCAAGGTCGGTGGCGAGATAGACGGTATCGGCCTTCTCGGCGAGCTTCTTGAGCTCGGCCACCACCTTCTCCTTGCCCGGGAGAATCTCGTAATGCGCCTCCCAGCCGTGCTCGGGGTCGATGCCCATGCGCCGGATCAGCTGGTCATGGGACTTGCGCTTGCGGTGCTCGGCCTTCTCCTCGGGCGACATCTTGCGGGTCGCGGCCGCCTGGCGGGCACGCTCCTTGGGGTCCGTGGCTGCCTTGCCAGAGCCGCTGGTCGGCAGGTCGCGGATGTGCCCCACGCTCGACTTCACGATGAAGTCGTTGCCGAGATACTTGTTGATCGTCTTGGCCTTGGCCGGCGACTCGACGATGACCAGTGACTTGCCCATAGTGCTCCACTGTGCTGATGACGCCAGCGCGACGGCTGGCACCAGACGGTTTCGGTCACCCTGTTGCGCGGGTGAAAAATGCGCTTACCCTACCCCAGCGCTCGACGTCACGCCAGTCGCCGCCGGCAGCCGGCCCCCGTGGTGATCGCGGATAGTGGCATTGTCCAGGCTGATCGGACGACCTTTTGACCCTAGCTTCCCGGACGTTATCACGCCAAGCCGGAAAGGATGCCGGACTCAACGAGCGCGCCCCCGCCGAAGGGTGGCGGGGGCGCGGGTGCGGCGGGAAGAGCCGATCAGCTCTTGTCGGTCTTGCGCGGCGTCCGCCGCCGCGGCGTGCCGCGGCTGGCGGGCTTGCGCCTGGCCGGCGCCTTGGTGCTTGCGGCCGTATTCGCGCTGGCCGTTGATGCGCTGCCGGGGTTTGCCTTGGCATCGGCAGAGCCTTCGGCGCCCTGGTCGGAGCCTTCAGCACTCTGACTGGAGCCCTCACTGCCCTGTTCAGCGCCTTCAGTGCCCTGGTCGGAGTCATCACCGCCCTGAGCAGGCGCTTCCTTGGAGGCCGTCTCAGACACGGCGTCAGACGCGGACTCCGGGGGCGCCTCAGCGGCCTTGGCCTCGGCGGCAGGCGCCTGCACCGGTGCCTTGGCAGCGGGCTCGCTGACAGGTTCCTTGACCGGGGCCGTGGCAACAGGCTCGCTGGCAGGCGTCGGGGACGGAGCCGCAGAGGCTGCCTGTTGGCGGGAGGCCGCCGATGGCGCCGGCTGGGCGACGGGCAGCGACTCCATCAGGCTCTCCATCTCATGGCGGGCGAGCTGGCCGGCCTGGGCCTGGCTGGCGACACTCGCCTGGGCCTCGCGCCGCGCCTCCTGCTCCTCCTGCGGGGCCTGCTTGATGGCCTGGTGGAACAGCGCCTTGATGTGCTCGAAGCGATCCGCGGCATGCTCGCTCAGCTCGCCGCTGGCCGCCAGGACATGCTCGATATGCGCCAGGTGGGCATCGATCTGACTGGCCGTCTGCCCGCGCAGCAGGGTCGGGATGGCCGCCAGGGCCGCTTCATGATCCTGCTGCAGGGTGAAGAACTGCTCACGCACCAGGTGCTTGAAGTCGGCCAGCTGGATGCCCGGCTCGAGTTCGGCGCGCGAGGCGCGCAGCCGCTTGAAGTTGCGCTCGTCAGTCGCCGGGGCCCCACCCAGCACATGGATCACCGAGCGCATGACCGCCTCGTGGCTGCCGCCCTGGGTGGTAGCGCGATGTACCTCATCACGGCGACGCTCGATGAAGCGGCGATGCTCCGGCTCGGCCCCCGGACGACGGCGATGCGCATGGGCGTCACCGCCCAGGCCGACCATCGCCTGCAGCATCGGCTGGCCATAGAAGTCGAGGAAGAAACGCTCGCTGCTACTGTCGCGCAGATCGCGCCACGCATTCAGGCTGCGCGTGATCTGGTCGGAGAAGATACCCTCGACCGCGCGGAAGACGTTGTCCTCGTGAACCGGATGGCGGTCGGCCCGGATCTTGTCGGCCAGCACCGGAATCGCGGTCATCAACGGATTGCGATCGGAAAGCAGACGGTAGCCCATGCGGTTGGGGTGCATGCGCCGCATCCACTTGGCGGACTCAGGGGTCGCCAGGCCACGGATCCAGGGCTGCACAAACAGGCGGTAGAGGCCCAGATTGATCTCGGAGATCCGCGCCACCGCCGCGAAGCGGGTGTCGTCCTCGGGGTCATGCTGAACCTCCTGGTCGAGCTCCTCGATGGTGCGAGGCGAGAACTCGAGCAGGTAGTCGCGCTCGATCAGCTCGGCATCTTCACGCTCGGCGGCACTGGAGACGGTGGTCTCATAGAGGCCGGGCGGCAGGACGTCGATGTAGTCCATGTTGGCGGTGAACTCGGCGTGCTCCTTGCGGGAGACACTGCCGGACACGAAGATGCCGAGATGGCCGGTGGTGTCATGGACGCAATAGACGATGGTCTGCTCGTTGGCGATCACGTCCTCGACCCCTTCGTAGAGGTCGCGCACCCAGCCCAAGGCCTGCGGCGGCGGCGTGATGTCATCGCCGCGCGAGCAGAACACCACTACCGGGGAGCGCACGTTGCGCAGGTCGATGCGGCGGCCGTCCGAGGTCACCAGCTGGGCGGTGGAGAGCCGGTTGCCGACGAACAGGTTGTCGACGATGTACTGGATCTCGTCACCGCCAAGGACCACATGCCCCCCCCACCAGCGCTCGAACTCCAGGTAGCGCTCGGCTTCGGTGTCGACCTGGGCGTAGAGCCGGTACTGCTTGGTCCACCAGGTATTGGCCGGATTCAAGCGCTCGAAGTTCTGGACCAGCCAGGCGCCATCGAAGAGGCCGGCGCCCAGGTCGCTGAACAGCGAGGTCATCCAGCTGCCACCGGTCAGCCCGCCGGTGTAGCGCATCGGCGCCTTGCCGTGCTCGCCAGCCCAGTAGGAGAGCGGTGCACCGGCGATGAGAAGTGGACCGAAGAGCTGAGGCTCCAGGGCGGCGGCCATCATGATCTGCCAGCCGGCCTGGCAGTTGCCGACCACCATCGGCTTCTCGGAGGTCTCCGGATGCCGCTCGATGATGTGGCGAAGGAAGGCGACTTCGGCCTCGACCACGTCCTCGACGGTTTGGCCCTGCACCGGATAGGGCAGAAAGCCGATGAAATAGCAGGGATGCCCGGCGCGCAGCGCCACGCCGATTTCGCTATCCGGCTTGAAGCCACCGATGCCGGGGCCGTGACCGGCGCGCGGGTCTACCACCACGAAGGGGCGCATCTGCAGGTCGGTCTCGACCCCCGCGGGCGGCTGGATGCGCAGCAGCTCGTAGTTGACCGGACGGGGCAGGTTGCGCCCATCCATCAGCACCTCGGTGTCGAAGCCCAGCACATTGGGCTTGGTCTTCTCGATATGCTCGAGGTACTGGTTGCCGCGCTGGCGCATGACATCCATGAAGAGCACGCTGCGCTCCAGGGTGTCGCGCCAGTAGTTGCAGGCGGCACGTCCGAAACCGAACGGATCCACGAGGGGCAGCATGCTGGCTGGAGGAGTCGGTATCAGGGAATTCATTTTTCAGCTCCAGGGTTGCTCGGTGCCGGGCAGTCCCGGTGCCGATGCATGAAATCGGGCTTTGTTGCAGTGCAATATAGCGTATGCGGCGCGCTGAGGCGAGCACGGGATGCCACACTCCTAAGCGCGTTTCAGGTCCTCTGCCTGCGCATAGCGCGCGAGCGGCACGCACATAGCGGGCGGGCGGCGCATCAGGCGCCGAGACCTTTTGCCGCTTCGCGCCGCCCTTGCCGCGCCATGGCATCGATGGTCGGCGGCCAACGGCGCAACGACGGTCCGCCGGGTGACCCAGGGCACGGGCCGCGGCTGTCCAGGGTGACAATTCCTGTGGTATTTTTGGGGGCATAGATCCCCGAATCATTCGACGTGCCAGGCTGCCTGGAACCGCCGACCGGCGCACTCCCGGAGATCCCGCGGCAGCGCCCGCATGGCGTCGACAGCCGGCGAGCAGAGAGGCTCACAGCTATGCGCGACACCCCCTCCCCACGCGTCTCCAGCGGAGAGAAATACCGCAACGATCATGGCACGGCCGCCATCAAGGATGGCATGAAGGTACGTCGCCAGGTCGAAGACGGCGCTGCCGACGGCCGCAAGCCGAAGTGGTTGCGCGCCCAGATTCCCGGCGGCGAACGCTTCGAGGCGGTCAAGAGGAACGTGGCCACCCATCGTCTCAGCACCGTCTGTGCCGAATCACACTGTCCCAACCAGGGCGAGTGCTGGAGCAACGGCACCGCCACGATCATGCTGATGGGCTCGGTGTGCACCCGTGCCTGCCGCTTCTGTGCGGTAGACACCGGCAACCCCAGGGGCTGGCTGGACACGGAAGAGCCGGACAATACCGCTCGCTCGGTCGAGCTGATGGGCCTGCGCTACATCGTGCTGACCTCCGTGGATCGCGATGACCTGCCCGATGGCGGCGCCACCCACTATGCCGACTGCATCCGCGCCATCAAGGCCCGCACCCCCGAGGTAGTCGTCGAGGCATTGACGCCGGACTTCGACGCCGAGCCCTCGGCCATCGAGCGGGTCGTCGATTCGGGCCTCGAGGTCTTTGCCCAGAATGTCGAAACCGTCGAGCGGCTCACCGAGCGGGTTCGCGACCCTCGGGCCGGCTATCGCAAGACCCTGGACGTGCTGGCCCATGCCAAGCGCCACCGCCCGGGGGTGATCACCAAGACCAGCCTGATGCTCGGTCTCGGCGAGACCGAAGAGGAGATCCTGGCGACCTTCGACGACCTGCGCGCCATCGGCGTCGACATCGTCACGCTCGGCCAGTACCTGCGCCCCACCCGCAACCACCTGCCGGTGGAGCGCTGGGTCACGCCGGAAGAGTTCGAACGCTATCGCGTGCTGGGCCTGGAGAAGGGCTTCATGGAGGTACCGTCCGGCCCCCTGGTGCGCTCCAGCTACCGGGCCGACCGCGTCTTCGAGAAGAACAACCTGGGCCTGGCCGCCCCCGCCGAGGTACCCGGCCAGCAGGCCGACCCGAACCGCATCGACGCGGTGAATGTGGGTTGAGCGCCAAGCGGCCAAGCGGCCAAGCGGCCAAGCGGCCAAGCGGCCAAGCGGCCAAGCGGCCAAGCGGCCAAGCGGCCAAGCGGCCAAGCGGCCAAGCAATCCAGAGTGAGCCCCGAAAACAAAAACAACCCCCCGAAGATCATTGCCTTCGGGGGGTTACTTGTGGCTCGGCGCATGGCTGCTTGGCGCTGCTAGCTCCCTCCCCAGTTCCCGCGCCAGGCACGCCGCCAGGCCCTCCCCCACCGCCGCGACGTCGGCGCCGTCGTCAATCAGGTCCGCCAGGCGGGTCATGGCCATGCCGGCATAGCCGCAGGGGTTGATGCGCTGAAAGGGCGAGAGGTCGCCGTCGACGTTGAGCGCCACGCCATGGAAGCTGGCACCACGACGGATCCGCAACCCCAAGGAAGCGATCTTGGCCTCCCCGACATAGACCCCGGGCGCGTCCGGTCGGGCCTGGGCCACCACGCCATGCTCGGCCAGCAGGGCGATCACGGCATTCTCCAGCGCACTGACCAGGTCGCGCACGCCCAGGCGTGCGCGGCGCACGTCGAGCAGCGGGTAGAGCACAACCTGGCCGGGACCATGGTAGGTCACCTGCCCGCCGCGATCGGTGGCCACTACCGGGATATCGCCCGGCATCAGCAGGTGCTCGGGCTTGCCGGCCTGTCCCTGGGTAAATACCGGGTCGTGCTCGACCAGCCAGAACTGGTCGGGGGTCTGCGCATCTCGTCCGTCGGTGAGCTCACGCATCGCCTGCCAGACAGGCGTATAGGGACGACGCCCGAGGCGATGCAGCTGGATCGGTGACCGCTCGCATCCGGCTGCCATCAGACGACCATGTGCACGCGGCCCGTGGCCTTGAGCTCGTCGAAGAGCGCCTTGAGCTGCACCTCGCCGGTGGCGCGTATCGTCAGGCGCACCGACTGGAAGCGGCCCCGGCGGCTGGGCACCACCTGAATGGTGCTCGCGTCGAAGCTCGGGTCATGCCGGATGACAATCTGGCAGACCGTGGCGGCAAAATCCTCGGCGGCGTCGCCGACGACCTTGATCGGGTAGTCGCAGGGAAAGGTGATCTTCGGCGGCTTGCCAGCTGCCTGGCGGCGAGGCTTGCGAAGATCACGCAGGGAGTTGTCATTCATGAAGCCTTCCGGCAGGTCGGGAATATGCCCGCATTTTACCCAACCTGGCGCGGAGAGACCAACGCCGGCCCTAGTCGAACCAGCCGCCGATGAGGTTGGTGAAGAAGCGCTGCACCTGGTCGAAGAAGCGCTTGAACAACCCGCCCTCCTCGATGTTCTCGAGCGCCACCAGGGGCCGTTCGCCAACCACCTCATCGCCTTGGCGCACCTCCATGGTGCCCACCCGAACACCGGCCTCGATGGGGGCGGTAAGATCGGCCTCGATGTCCAGCTTGGCGGTGAGCTCCTCATTGCGGGCGCGCGGCACGGTCATGACCACGTTGCGGTCGACGCCGACGCGCAGCTCGTTCTTGTCGCCCCCCCAGATCCGCGGGGTATTCAGCACGGCGCCGGCGTCGTAAAGCTTGAGGGTCTCGTAGTAGCGAAACCCGTAGCTGAGCAGCTTCTGGGTCTCCTGGGCCCGGGCCTCCTCGGACGCGGTGCCCATGACCACCGAGATCAGGCGCATGTCGTCACGCTTGGCCGAGGCCACCAGGCAGTAGCCGGCGGCCTCGGTCCAGCCGGTCTTCAGGCCATCGACGCTGTTGTCGCGCCACAGCAGGCGGTTGCGATTGGGCTGCTCGATACCGCCGTAGCTGAACTGCTTGCTGGCGTAGTTGGCATAGTGTTCCGGGTAGTCATTGATGATGTGCTGGGAAAGCAGCGCCAGATCACGGGCCGACGAGTAGTGGTTATCGTCGGGCAGGCCGGTGGCATTGACGAAATTGGTGTTATGCATGCCCAGCCGGGTGGCGTGCTGGTTCATCAGGTCGGCGAAGGGGCGCTCGCCGCCGGCCAGGTGCTCGGCCATGGCCACACTGGCATCGTTGCCCGAGACGATGATGATGCCCTTGAGCAGTTCGTCGACGCTCACCAGGGTGTCGACCTCGATGAACATCTTGGATCCCCCGGTGCGCCAGGCCTTCTCGCTGATGGGCACCTGGTCCTGGGGCGAGATGTTGCCACGATCGAGTTCGCGCTCCACGAGATAGGCCGTCATCAGCTTGGTCAGGCTGGCCGGTGGCAGGCGCTCGTCGGCATTGTGCTCGACCAGTACCCGGCCGCTGTCGGCATCCATCAAGATCCAGGAGGTGGCCGCCAGCTGCGGCGGAGAGGGGATCATGGTCTGAGGCGTCGGAATCGCCTGAGCCGAGGCCTGTGAGGCGACCAGCAGCAGGCCGGCCAGCAGCAGCGGCAACAGCCCGTTACGGCGGAAGGAAAGCGTGAATCTCATGGCAAGGGTTCTCATCAAGGGCATCGCGGGGTCATTCGAAAAAAGGAGCGCCGACTCAGTCGGCATCGTTGACGACAAAAGCCTGGGCAAAGCCCGCACGGCGCAGTTGTTCGCGGACGGGGGCCAGTTGGCCGGCATTGTCCAGCGGGCCGACTTGCACGCGGTGGAGGCCGGTGGCACTGGCGACGCGCACGGGCCGGTCGATCTCGCCCTCCAGGCGCAACTTCAGCTGGCGGGCGCTCGCGGCGGAGCCTAGGGCCGCCACCTGCAGGAAGACGCCGCTGTCAGCCACGGGCGGGTCTAGTACGCGCTGCGGCGCAGCGGCATCAGAGACCTGCCGGGAGGTGACCTGCTCGACGGGAGTCGACTGCGCGTCGTTTTGCGCGGTAGCGCCGTTGTCGGCGATCCAGCGCTCCACGTCGATGGCCTCGACCTTCACCCGCCCGGTCCCCTGCTCGAGGATGCCCAGGCGGGCAGCCGCCGCGTAGGAGAGGTCGATCTCGCGCTCGCTGTGGAAGGGGCCGCGATCGTTGACCCGCACGATCGCCGAACGCCCGTTGTCGAGGCTGGTGACGCGGACGAAACTGGGCAGGGGCAGGGAGCGGTGGGCGGCGCTCATCTTGTACATGTCATAGATCTCGCCGTTGGAGGTCGCATAGCCATGGAACTTCTCGCCGTACCAGGACGCCCTGCCCCGGCGGCTGTAGCCACTGGCATCCGCCATCACCTCATAGCGCTTGCCCCACACCTCGTAGGACGAGGCGTTGCCGCCCCGGGAGCGCGCCTCGCGACGCGGCACCGCGTCGGGCACTGTGGCGACATCGGGCGGGTCCTCGGGGTAGGCGTCGCCGGCCAGAGCATAGCGCCCGCCACCCGTTGCGGCGTCCGGAGACTGGCTGACCGCCTCGTCGGCCACCGGACGCGGCCCGCCACCGCCCCCGGCACAGCCGGCCAATAACAGCAGCACGCTCAAGGCAGCCAGAGTGCGTCTCATCAAACGTCTCCCGGGGTGGTGTCGGTGGCCTCGAGCCAGTGAGCATCCAGGCCCCGCACTTCGGTGATCGCCTCAGCCAGTTCGGTCACCGCCATCGCATACAGGTGGCTGTGATTGTAACGGGTGATCACGTAGAAATTGTATTCGCCGAGCACGTAGCGCCAGTTGTCCTCGCCATCCTCCAGCGCCACCGGCAGCAGACGATGCGCATCGGCCAGCGCATCCGGCACCTCGAGGCCCGCGGCGGCGAGCGCTGCTGACGGCACGGCGGGCGGCCGAGCGGCGCGGTTGAAGTCGATACCGGCGGGAGGCGATGCGGGCCCCTCGGCCTGGTGGTAGATCGGCTCGCCGGCGCGCCAGCCGTGTTCGGCGAGGTAGTTCGCCACGCTACCGATGGCATCCACCGGGTTGGTCCAGAGGTCGCGGATCCCGTCGCCGTCGAAGTCCACAGCGTAGGCGCGGTAGCTGGTGGGTATGAACTGCGGGTAGCCCATGGCCCCCGCGTAGGAACCGGTGAGGCTGCCGGGCGCACGCTCTTCCTCGAAGGCGATCTCCAGAAAGGCGGCCAGTTCACCACGGAAGAAGCGACCGCGGCTGGGGTGATGAAAGGCCAGCGTCGCCAGGGAATCGAGCACGCGGTGGTGACCGGTGACGCCTCCGTAACGGGTCTCGACACCGATGATGGCGGCGATGACCTCGGGCGGCACGCCATACTCGGCCTCGGCCCGCTCGAAGGCCTGCGAATGCGCCTCGATGAAGGCGGCCCCGTTGGCGATGCGCGGCGCATCCAGGAAGATGGCGCGATATTCATCCCAGCGCAGGCGATGTTCGGCGGCGCCGGCCATGGCATCCAGCACCGGCTGGCGGAACTCGGCGTCGGACAGGGCCGCCTGCAACCAGTCGCGGTCAACACCCTTGTCGGCTAGCTCCTCCATCAGGCGTTGCGCCTCGGCATGGCGCTGAGGATCGAAGTCCGCCGCCAGCGCCGTTGTCGCCCCCCAGGCCAGCAGGCCGCTCGCGAGCCAGGTCAACCAGCGTTTTCTCCGTGGTGACGATACCGTCATAGCAGCTCTCCCTGAGTCATACCATTTATCTAGCGCGGCAGCAGGCGGCGGTGGGCATGAATGGCCATGAGAATACCGAAACCCGCCATCAAGGTCACGCTGGAGGTCCCGCCGTAGCTGACCAATGGCAGCGGTACGCCGACCACCGGCAGGATGCCGCTGACCATGCCCACGTTGACGAACACATAGATGAAGAAGGTCAGGGTAATACTGCCTGCCACCAGGCGCCCGTAGGTTTCCTGAGCGGCGCCGGCGAGCCACAGCCCGCGCCCCACGATCAGCAGGTAGAGCAGCAGGAAGGCCAGCATGCCGATGAGCCCGAACTCTTCGCCGAGCACCGCGACGATGAAGTCGGTATGGCGCTCGGGCAGGAATTCCAGCTGCGACTGAGTGCCCTGCAGCCAGCCCTTGCCCCAGAAACCGCCGCTGCCGATGGCGGTGGTCGACTGGATGATGTTCCAGCCCGCCCCCAGCGGATCACTCTCTGGGTCGAGAAAGGTCAGCACCCGCTGGCGCTGATAATTGTGCAGGTTCATCCACAGCAGCGGCAGCGCAGAGGCCGCCAGCACGCCACAGAACACGATGAAGCGCCAGGAGAGCCCCGCCAGCAGGATCGCAAAGACCCCGGCGGAGGTGACCAGCAGCGAGGTACCCAGGTCGGGCTGCCTGGCGATCAGCACCACCGGCACGCCGATGATCGCCGCGCATACCAGCAGGTCACGCCAGCGCGGCGGAAGCGGCTGGCGGCTCAACCAGGCGGCCACCATCATGGGCATGGCCAGTTTCATCAGCTCCGAGGGCTGGAAGCGGATGACGCCGGGAATCTCCAGCCAGCGCTGGGCCCCCATGCCCATGTCGCCGATCAGTTCCACGGCGACCAGCATCAGCACGCCGGCCAGATAGAGGGGCGGGGTCCAGCGCAGCAGGGTCGTCGGCGAGAGCTGGGCAAGCCCTGCCATCACCACCAGGGCCACCCCGAAGCGGATGGCCTGGGCGGTCACCACCGGCAGGCGTTGGCCGCTGGCGCTATAGAGCACCACCAGCCCGGCCAGCATCAGCACCAGCAACATGCCGAGCAGCCAGGGATCCAGATGAATGCGCTCCCAGAGGCTGCGCCGACGCGCAATGCCGCTCAGCGAGGGCTTCACGGGATGGGCGCGCAGGCCTCGGGTCAGCTCGTTCCAGATCATCGTCAGTTCCCCGCCACCCGGTCGTCTTCGCGCTCGAGCACGTCGCGCACCTCCTCGCTATCGGGCGCCTCATCCTCGAGCAGCCAGGCATCGGTCATCGCCTTGGCCAGGTGAGCGGCGTGGGTGCTGCCCCCACCGGCATTCTCGACGATCACCGCCACGGCGATCTGCGGGTCCTCCACCGGTGCGAAGGCCATGAACAGGGCGTGGTCGCGCAGCCGCTCCTTGAGCTCGTCGGCGTTGTACTTCTGGTCCTGGCCCAGCGAGAACACCTGGGCGGTACCGGACTTGCCCGCCATCCGATACTCGAGGTCCGTGCCGATACGCCGCGCGGTGCCCTCGTGGCCCGACACCACCTTTTCCATGCCGGAGAACACCCGGTCCCACCACCCCTCGTTGTCAAGCGTGATGTCGGGTGGGGTATCGGGAAGCTCGACGGGCACTTGCTCGTCGCCGACCTGGCGGGCCAGGCGAGGCTTGACCCAGTTCCCGCGATTGGCCAGCACTGCCGTGGCGGTGGCCAGCTGCAGCGGGGTGAGCTGCCAGTAGCCCTGGCCGATGCCTACCGAGAGTGTCTCGCCGGGGTACCAGGGCTGGTTGAAGCGCCCACGCTTCCAGTCACGCGAGGGCATCAGGGCATCGCTCTCGCCATGCACATCGTGGGCCACGCGCTGGCCGAAGCCGAACGCCGACATGTTCTCGTGGATCTTATCGATGCCCAGGTCATGAGCCAGGGTATAAAAGTAGGTGTTGTTGGACACGGCAATGGCGCGTTCCAGGTCGACCCGGCCATGCCCCCAGCGCAACCAGTTGCGGTAGCGCCGGGAGTCGTTGGGCAGCTGGAAGTAGCCGGGGTCGCGGATGGTGCTATCGGGCGTGATCTTGCCCTCCGCCAGCCCCGCCAGGGCCAGGAAGGGCTTGATGGTGGAGCCTGGCGGATAATGACCGCGGATCGCCCGATTGTAGAGCGGCAGGTCCAGGTCCTCCTGGAGCGCCCGGTAGGAGGCGACGTCGATACCGGTGACGAACTGGTTGCTGTCAAACCCCGGTACCGAGGCCAGGGCGAGAATCTCGCCACTCTTCGGCGCGATCGCGACGATCGAGCCGCGGCGGCCATCGAGCAGTTCCACGGCGAGCTTCTGGAGCTCGCTGTCCAGCGTCAGGGTCAGGTCCTTGCCCGGCACCGGGTCGGTATGGCCGAGCTCGCGGAGCACCCGCCCGCGGGCATTGGTTTCCACCTTGCGCAACCCCGCCTGACCGTGCAGTTCGTCCTCGTAGAAGCGCTCCACCCCCGTCTTGCCGATGAAGTGGGTGCCGGCGTAGTTGCCCGCATCGATGCTGGCGAGCTCCTCGGCGTTGATCCGTCCCACATAGCCCAACGCGTGCACCATGGTCTCGGCATCGGGATAGTAGCGCAGCAGCTGAGCCTCGACCTCGACACCGGGCAGGCGATGACGATTGACCGCAAGTCGGGCGATCTGCTCTTCCTCGAGATCGCTCATCAGCAGTGCCGGCTGGAAGGGGCGCTGTCGCTGGCGGGAGCGCGCTCGAAAGGCGTCGGCCTCCTCCTCGGGCACCCCCAGCAGCTCGATCAGCAGCGACAGGGTGGCATCGAGGTCCTCGACCCGTTCTCGCACCAGGGTCAAGTTGTAGGTGGGACGGTTCTCGGCCAGCAGCACGCCGTTGCGATCATAGATCAGGCCGCGCGTGGGCGGCAGCGGCTCGACACGCACCCGGTTCTTCTCCGAGCGGGTACTGTAGAGTTCGTGCTGCACGACCTGCAGATAGAACAGCCGGCCGCCCAGCAGCCCGGTCAGGCATACCGCCACCAGCACGGCCAGCAGCGCGCGCATGCGGAAGACACGCAGCTCCTGTTCCGGGTTCTTCAGGGTTTCGCGGCGCCGACGCATGCTCGGTGACAACCTCGGGGTGATTGAGCAGGAAAGCCTTCAGCGGTCATGGAACACAAGCGCCTGCAGCACACGTGAATCGGACCATGTTTCGCGCCGAGAGTGCAGAAAAGAGGCCAGAAAACCCGCGTCATCGGTGATAGGGGTGGCCCACCAGCAGGGTCCAGGCGCGATAGAGCTGTTCGGCGAGCAGAATACGCACCAGCGGATGGGGCAAGGTGAGCGGCGACAGTGACCAGCGCTGGTCGGCACTCGCCGAGAGCGATGGCTCCAGGCCATCGGGGCCACCCACCAGCAGTGCCACGTCTCGCCCTT
Source organism: Halomonas fontilapidosi (assembly GCF_014192285.1). GTDB lineage: Bacteria > Pseudomonadota > Gammaproteobacteria > Pseudomonadales > Halomonadaceae > Halomonas > Halomonas fontilapidosi. The sequence continues at coordinate 546,301 of NZ_JACHXQ010000001.1, forward strand.
CGAGGCGCCAGGCATCGGCCTCGCGGGCCAGCTGCTCGGTGCTCCAGGGTTTGCCTCCCACCTCCAGCGCGACGAGGTGCTCCGCGCCCTTGAGACGACCACGAATGCGCTCGGCTTCCAGCGTCATGGCCCGGCTGACGTCGGCATTCTTGCCGCGCTGCCCCGGGGTGATCTCCTCCACCTCCAGGGCGAAGTCCCTGGGCAGGCGCTTGCGGTACTCCTCGACGCCAGACGCTACCCAATCGGGCATGCGCGTGCCCACCGCCAGCAGGCGGATCCTCATGAACGCTGGACCCCTTCCTCGAGCCGGGATCCCGTATCGCTGGGCAGGTCGGCCCATAGCCGCTCCAGGTCGTAGAGCTGCCGGGTCTCGGGGAGCATCACATGCACCACCAGGTTGCCCAGGTCGACCAGCACCCAGTCGGCACCGTTCTCGCCCTCGACGCCCAGCGGCGGCATGCCCTGCTCCTTGGCCGCCTGAACGACGTTGTCGGCCAGCGCCGCCACGTGGCGGCTGGAGGTGCCATTGGCCACCACCATCAGGTCGGTCACGCTGGTCAATCGTGAAACATCCAGGACGGTGATGTCCTGGGCCTTGAGGTCCTCCAGTGCGTCGATCACCAGAGTCTTGAGTGCGTCGATATGCATAGCCCTTCGTGTCAGCCCTTCGTTCTCGGGAATACGCTTTCCATTGTACCGGCTCGACGCCCGCGTGGGCAGCACTCAGCCACGCCGATAGAGGCCCCGCGACAGGAGATGCGCCTCGACCGCCTCCGGCAGCAGATAGCGCACGCTGCGGCCCGCCGACAGCCGCCGGCGGACCTCGGTGGCCGAGATCGCCATGCGCGACGGCAGCCTGAGGCGCAGCAGCTGCCCCGCGGGCCTTGCCATCAGCGCCGCACGCTCCTCGACCTCGCGCCCCTCCAGCAGTTCGACAAGCTTCTCGGGCAGCGCGGCTTGATGGTCCGGCCGATCGACCACCACCACATGGGCCAGTGCGAACAGGCGTTCCGGCTCGTGCCAGTCCGCGAGGCGCAGGAAGGCGTCATGACCCAGCGCCATGATCAGACGCGCCTCGGCCCCCAGCTCCCGACGCAGCGAGGCGAGCGTGTCAGCGGTGTAGGACGGCCCGTCTCGCTCGAGTTCGCGCGGATCGGCGACCAGGCCCGGCGTGTCGCCGATGCCCAGGCGTAACAGGGCGAGGCGGTCGGCGGCAGAGACGCTGGGCTCGCCACGCAGCGGCGGCATGGCGGCGGGCACCATGTGCACGCAATCCAGGTCGAGCGCCTCACGAAGCTCCACGGCACTGCGCAGGTGCCCCAGGTGAACGGGATCGAAGGTCCCGCCGAGCATGGCAAGCCGCGGCGGGGAAGACCCGGCGCGGTCGATGCTGGCGGGCAGGCCCGATCGACTCACCGGCGTACCTGGCCGTCGCCGAGCACGACGTACTTGCGGGTGGTCAGCCCCTCGAGCCCCACGGGGCCCCGCGCATGCAGACGATCGGTGGAGATGCCGATCTCGGCCCCCAGGCCATACTCGAAGCCGTCGGCAAAGCGGGTCGAGGCGTTGACCATTACCGAACTGGAATCCACCTCGGCGAGGAAGCGCCGCGCCAGGCCGTAATGTTCGGTGACGATGGCGTCGGTGTGCCGCGACCCATAGCGCTCGATATGCGCCATTGCCTCCTCGATGCCATCGACCACGCGGATGGCCAGCACCGGGGCCAGGTACTCGGTGTGCCAGTCGGCCTCGCTGGCCGCGGTGACGTCGCCGAGGATTGCGCGGGTGCGCTCGCAGCCGCGCAGCTCGACATCGTGCTCGCCGTAGGCGACGGCCAGGGTCGGCAGCAGGGCATCCGCCAGCGAGGCATCGACCAGCAGAGTCTCCATGGTGTTGCAGGTGCCGTAGCGGTGCGTCTTGGCATTGACCGCGATGGCCAGCGCCTTGTCGCGATCGGCGCTGGCTTCGATATAGACGTGGCAGACCCCATCGAGGTGCTTGATCACCGGCACCCGGGCCTCCCGGGTGATGCGCTCGATCAGCGACTTGCCGCCCCGCGGGATGATCACGTCGACATATTCCGGCATGCTGATAAGGTGGCCCACGGCGGCCCGGTCGGTGGTCGCCACCACCTGGACAGCGCCCTCGGGAAGGCAGGCACGCGCCAGCCCGGCACGGATGCAGGAGGCGATGGCGGCATTGGTCTCGCGGGCCTCGGAGCCGCCCCGCAGGATGGCGGCATTGCCCGACTTCAGACACAGGCTCGCTGCTTCCAGGGTAACGTTGGGGCGCGACTCGTAGATGATGCCGATCACCCCGAGCGGCACACGCATCTGGCCGACCTGGATGCCGCTGGGGCGCGAGCGCAGGCCATCAATCTCGCCGACCGGGTCTGGCAGGGAAGCGACCTGGGCCAGGCCATCGAGCATGGCGTCGAGGCGAGTATCATCCAGCGCCAGGCGGTCAAGCAGGGCGGAATCAAGCCCGCTCTCGCGGCCGCGGGCAAGATCACGGGCGTTGGCCGCCAGCACCTCGCTACGCGCCTGCTCGAGAGATTCGGCCATGGCCAGCAGGGCCGCATTCTTGGCCGCGGTGTCGACGCGGCGCATCCGGGTGGCTGCCTCGCGGGCGCCCTGCCCCAGGCGCTGCATGTAGGCGTCGACATCGCCGATGTCGGGGGTCGCGAGGTCTTGATCCGAGCGAGGGGCTTGAGCTGTCATGCCGTTACGGGTCTCCTGGGAGCCGGCGATGCCGCGACAAGGGGGCGCCGGCGGTATACTGTGCCGTGAACAGGGTAAGGGAATCATACTAAGCCACCATGCAGACCAAGTACAAAGTCGGACTGCTGCGCGGCAACCTGCTGCTCGCGGCGCTGCTGCTGGCCACGCTGGCCCTCGCCACGACGGCCCTGACCGAGGCCCTGCTGCTGTGGCTGGCCGCAACCTGGCTGGCCATCACCGCGCTGCTGCTTGCCTTCAACCATCGCCGACCCGCCACGGTGCCCTGGCAGCTGTTGCCGGGCCTGCTGCTCGCCGCCCTGCTGTGGCTGGAGCCCGGGCAGCACATCACCTGGCTATGGGCCTGGGCGGTGCTGGTGATGTTGCCCCAGCCCCGCTGGCTGCTGCTGCTCGAGGCCCTGCTCGCCGTGACCACCTGGTGGCCGCTGCGCGACCTGCTGGGGCTCGAGCAGTGGGCCCTGACCGGCCTGCTGCTCGCGGCCCTGATGCTGCTGGGGCTGTCCCGGGCACTCGATCTGCGCGCGCTGCGCCAGCAAACCCTGCAGCGGGCCCGCCTGGTGCCGGGCCTCCCGCTCTGGCCCGGCACCAGGCTGAGCAGGGACCTCGCGGTGGAACGCGCCCGAAGCCATCGCCAGGGAGTGCATGCCGAACTGCTGCTGCTGCACACCCCGCGACACCGCTGCTGGACGCTGGCCCACCGGCTGTGCCGCCTGACTCACCGCTTCGAGCCCTGCTACCGCCTCAACGCGACAACCCTGGCGGTGATTTTGACCAGCCGCGGCCGGCGCGAGGCCGAGGCGCGTCGTCAGGCGCTTTGGCACCACCTCGAGATCCGCGGGCCGGGCCGGGCAACCGCCCTGCCCGACCTGGTATCGCTCGACAACGAGCGCCAGGCCCTGGCCAGGCAGGCAGCCGGTCTTCAGACAAGCGGGGAGGCGGTCGATGCCTGAACGTCGAATCCGCTTCTCGCGGGGCTTCGCGGCATGGTATGCCGGCGGCGCGCTACTGCTGCTGGGCATGGCCCTGTGGCTCTATCTGATGGGCGACTACTCGCGGACCCCCCTGCCTGCGGCCCTCTTTCTGCTGATGCTGGTGGCCACCCTGCTGAGCGCGACGCGCGAGGAGCCGTCGCGACTGGCCGCCTACCTGGCATTGATCTGCGGTTACCTGCTGATTGCCGTCGAACTGCCTCTCCAGTCGGGGCTGCCGGCGCTCTGGGTGGGCTTGCCGCCGGTGCTGACCCTGCTGCTGCTGCCGCTGGGACCGGCCATGCTGCTCAACCTGGCGCTGACACCGGTGTGGCTATCGCTGCTCGGCAACGGCGAACTCGACCGCCCCATGTTGCTGAGCTATCTGACACTGGTCATCGTGGCAGCCCTGGTGCCCTGGGAGCAGGTCCGACAGCACGCCCTGCTGAGGGCCACCGACCCTCGCGACCCTGAATGCCCGGCGGTGGAACGCGAGACCCTGCATGAACGATTGCTCAGCGAGGCCGAACGCGCATCGCTGCTCGAGCAGCCGCTGGCCGTGCTGCTGGTTCACCTGCCCCAGCTGGAGATGGCCGGCGAGCAGTTCGGGGCCCAGGCGCGACAGGCGCTACTTAATGGCTTCTGCCAGGCCGTCGACCGCTGCTGCCGCGAGCATGACATCCTGGGCCGAGAGGGGCCGGGAGATTTCTGGCTGGTTCTTCCCGACACCACCGAGAGTGGCGCCCTGCTGGTGCAACAGCGACTCGACCAGGTCGTGGCGCAGACCACGCTGGTCGAGACCGGCCAGATGCAGGTGCGACGCAGGCTCTGCCGGCCGCGTCTGGGCGAGTCCTGGCAACGCTTCGAGCAACGCCTGCAGGCCGTCAGCCAGTCGCTGGCCGATGGCTGAACCGCGCCTCCCCTGGTGAATACGGCAACGGAGTCCCCTTGAGCATCGCCGACACCCTCTTTCATCTGGCACCGTCACCGTCGCTGCTGCTGCTGATCATCGCCGCCATCGCGCTGGTGGAATCCCTGGCGCTGGTGGGGCTGCTGGTACCGGGCGTGGTGCTGATCACCGCCGCCACCTCGCTGGCCGGTCATCAGGAGCTGGCCGTGGGCCCGGTACTGGCCGCCGCCTTTCTTGGTGCCGTGGTGGGCGATGGCCTGAGCTTCCTGCTCGGCTATACCCAGCGCGAGCGTGTCACCGCCCTATGGCCGCTGTCGCGACACCCCGAATGGCTCGCAAGAGGCGCCCGCTTCTTCCAGCGACATGGCTCGCTGTCGGTCGTCCTGGGCCGCTTCGTGGGGCCGGTAAGGCCAGTGGTGCCGCTGATCGCCGGCATGCTGCGGATGTCACCGCGCACCTTCACCTGGGCAAACCTGGGCTCGGCATTGATCTGGGCACCGGCCTATGTGCTGCCGGGCTACCTGCTGGGACGGACCTGGCAGAAGGTACTGGCACTGCCCGAGGGACTCGAGCCCTGGTTGATCGCTCTCGGCGTGCTGGTGGTCCTGCTCGCGGTGGTCTTCTCCTGGGTGCGTCACCTGGTGACCCGAGATGGGTTCGCCTATCGGCGCCTGGTCGGGCTCTCGCGGCGCAGCCTCCTCGGCCGGCGCCTGTGGCGGTGGCTCGCTCCAGCCCATGACGTGGAGCCCCCCCTGGCGTCATGGCTGCTGCTGATCCTCTCGCTGGCGGCGTTCTCGGCCTGGACCCTGGTGGTGATCCACCATCAGGGCCCGCTCCCCCTGGATCTGCGGCTTGCGGACGTGCTCAAGGCGCTATCCGTGCCGGGTCTGCCCGCCTTCGGCGAACTGATGGCCAGGGCCGGCGACCTGCTGGGCGTGCTCGCCCTGAGCCTGCCCTGGGCGGCATGGCTGCTGTGGCGACGTCAGCTGTCGGCCTTCTGGCACATCGCCGGGGGGCTTGTCGGCATCGCCCTGCTCAACAGCCTGTTCAAGGCCGCCATCGGCCGTGCACGCCCCGAGACCCCGGCTCATCTGGCCGACTCCCTCTCCTACCCCAGCGCCCACACCTCGACCGCCGTGGTGCTGTTCGGCATGGCCGCGGCCTTCGCCAGCCGAGCGTTGCCCGACGGGCGGCGCTTTCTGGCCTACTGGGCGGCCATTGCGGTGATCCTGCCGATGGCCCTGTCGCGCCTGCTGGTCGGGGTACACTGGCTCAGCGACCTGATCGGCGGCGCCCTGCTCGGCCTGGTGGTCTGCGCCCTGGTGCAGCTGGCCTGGCAGCGACAGCCGCGGCCGAGCCTCGCGCCCTGTCCCTGGCACCTGTTGGGCGTCGCCTCGCTGGTGCTGGTCGCTTCCCGGATCGCCTGGCTGCCGCCGGTCTAGCCTCTCCTCACCCCAGGGCCAGCCAAAGCCCCACGCCGACCATCAGGCTGCCGGCAATACGATTGAGCAGGCGCACGTTGCCACTCTCGCCAAGCAGGCGACGCAGGGTGCGCCCACCGGTGGCGTAGAGCAGCAGGCAGAGGAATTCGATGGAGAGAATCACCGCGATCAGTGCCGCCAGCTGGCCGACCAGCGGGCGCGAGGCATCCAGAAAGGGCGGCAGCAGGGCCATGAAGAAGGCCCAGCCCTTGGGGTTGGCCACCGCCGTGACCAGCCCCTGCAGAGCCAGCTGACCCCGGGCGGCGGGCGGCCCCGCCTCCAGGGTCTGGGGGATCGCCATGCGTCCCCGGGAACGCCACATCATCACCCCCAGATAGCCGAGGTAGGCACCGCCCAGCCACTTGAACAGCGCGAAGAGCTCGGGCTGGCGAAGCATCAGGGCCGCCACGCCGGCCCCCGCGGCGAAGGCTACCAGGCCCACGCCCACCAGCTCGCCGATCATCATCCACAGGGTGCGCCTGACGCCCTGGGTCATGCCCAGCACCATCGCCAGGGTCATGCACATCCCGGGGGTGAGCGAGACCAGCAGGAAAGTCGGCACGAACACCGACAGCAGCGCGAGACTAATCACCGCGAGATGTCGCTCCTTGGCCCGCGCCTTCGCCCCAACGGGGCATCAGACGATGCGCGATCCCCAACTGGTTGAGGATCCGCGCCACGATGAAGTCGACCAGGTCGTCCACCGAGGTCGGCTGGTGGTAGAACCCCGGGGCAGCGGGCAGGATTACCGCCCCCATGCGGGTCAGGGCGAGCATATGCTCCAGGTGGATCGCCGAGAACGGAGTCTCGCGGGGGACCAGGATCAGCGTGCGGCGCTCCTTGAGCGCCACGTCGGCGGCGCGCTCGATCAGGTTGTTGCTGGCCCCGGTGGCGACCGCCGAGAGGGTGCCGGTGCTGCAGGGGCAGATCACCATGGCCGAGGGGGCCCCGGACCCCGAGGCGACCGGCGCCATCCAGTCCTCGCGGGCGAAGCAGCGGATCTGTCCGGGTGCCGCCGCGCAGCGTTCGGTGAGCACCTCGGCGAGCCGAGCGGGGCGCGCCGGCAGCTCATGGTCGGTCTCGGTAGCAATCACCAGATGGGCGGCCTTGGAGATCATTACCCAGACCTGATGGTCGGCGGCGACCAGCGCCTCGATCAGCCGCAGCCCGTACTGGGCGCCGGAGGCGCCGGTCAGGGCCACCGTGACCGGGTCACGAAGTTCCGTCGGCATGGGCCACCTCCAGCGCCGCCAGCAGCTTGTCATGGATACCGCCGAAGCCGCCGTTGGACATCACCACGATGCGATCCAGCGGCCGCGCCTCGGCGACCAGCGCCGCCACCAGGGCATCGAGGTCATCGAGCAGCCGAGCCGGCACCGGGCTCGCCTCGAGCAGCGGCGTCAGCGACCAGTCGAGGCCCGGCGGCTGGAACCAGTAGGCCGCATCGGCGGCGCCGACGCTGGCCGCCAGCCGGTCGCGCAGCGTGCCCAGGCGCATGGTATTGGAGCGTGGCTCGATCACCGCCAGCAGTCGCCCGCGCGGCGTCGCGGCCCGCAGCCCCTGCAGGGTGGCGGCGATCGCCGTGGGGTGATGGGCGAAGTCGTCGATGACTTCGATGCCCGCCACCTCGCCGCGCAGTTCCTGACGCCGGCGCGGCGTCGCGAAACGCGACAGCGCGGCGGCGGCGCGCGGCAGGTCGACCCCGCAGGCGCTGGCCGCCGCCAGGGCGGCCAGGGCGTTGCGCGCGTTATGGGCACCGGTCAGCGCCCAGTCGACCACGGCGTCCTCGTTCACCTCACTTTGTTCCCCATGGCACTCGTGGATCACCCGGAAGCGCGAGGCATCCTCGCGCTCGAGCGCCAGCCGCCAGGGGCTGTCGATGGCGTCGCCAAAGCGCACCACCGGCGTCCAGGCGCCCATCTCGAGCACCCGGTCCAGCGCCGGCTCAGCGTCGGCGACCAGCAGTCGGCCACGCCCGGGGACGGTGCGCACCAGGTGGTGGAACTGCCGCTCGATGGCGGCCAGGTCATCGAAGATATCCGCGTGGTCGAACTCCAAATTGCCCAGGATGGCGATCTCGGGGCGGTAGTGGACGAACTTGGAGCGCTTGTCGAAGAAGGCCGTATCGTACTCGTCGGCTTCTACCACGAAGGGGGCATCGTGAGCGCCGAGGCGGGCCGAGATGCCGAAGTTGCGCGGTACCCCGCCGATCAGAAACCCCGGCGCAAGCCCCGCCGACTCCAGCAGCCAGGCCAGCAGGCTCGCGGTGGTGGTCTTGCCGTGAGTGCCGGCCACGGCGATCACCCGTCGCCCGGGGAGCACTTCCTCGGCCAGCCACTGGGGGCCGGATACGTAGGGCAACCCCTCGTTCAGCACCGCTTCGACTTCGGGGTTACCCCGGGAGAGGGCATTGCCGATCACCACGCGGTCCGGCCGCGGCGCGAGATTGCCCGCCGAATATCCCTCGCTCAGCGCGATGCCCGCCTCCTCGAGCTGGGTGCTCATCGGCGGATAGACATTGGCATCCGAGCCGCTGACGGTGTGGCCCAGCTCGCGGGCGAGCAGCGCCAGGCTACCCATGAAGGTGCCACAGATGCCGAGGATGTGGAGGTGCATGCGTGCTCCGGGAACTCATGACGCCGCTGGCCGCGGCAAGGTTGCGCGAGACTAGCATGGCCCCCAGTGCGCGCTCCAGCCACTGGCGCCGAGTCGCCACGACGAAGGGCCACGGATGCAGCCCATGCCACTTTCGGCTAGACTCTCGGGCTTTCGGATCCCTTGACGTGACCAGGAACAGGTAAGCCCCATGGCCCAGCATAACGCCTTCTACGCCCAGTCCGGCGGCGTCACCGCCGTGATCAACGCCAGCGCCTGCGGCGTGATCGAAGCCTGCCGCCGTTATCCGGAGCAGATCGGCAAGGTCTACGCCGGTCACAACGGCATTATCGGCGCTCTCACCGAGGACCTGATCGACGTCAGCCAGGAGTCGGACGAGACCATCGCCGCGCTGCGCCATACCCCCGGGGGCGCCTTCGGCTCCTGCCGCTACAAGCTCAAGGACATCGAGACGCATCGGGCCCAGTACGAGCGACTGATCGAGGTCTTCAAGGCCCACGACATTCGCTACTTCTTCTACAACGGTGGCGGCGACAGCGCCGATACCTGCCTCAAGGTCTCGCAGCTCTCCGAGAAGCTCGGCTATCCGCTGACCGCCATCCACGTACCCAAGACCGTGGACAACGACCTGCCGATCACCGACAACTCCCCGGGCTTCGGCAGCGTGGCCAAGTACATCGCGACCTCCACGCTGGAGGCCTCGCTGGACATCGCCTCGATGTGCGCCACCTCCACCAAGGTGTTCGTACTCGAGGTCATGGGCCGTCATGCCGGCTGGATTGCTGCCGCCGGGGCACTGGCCGGCCAGGGCGAAGGCGAGCCGCCCCACCTGGTCATCTTCCCCGAGGTGCACTTCGATCGTGCAAAGGTCATGGCCCGGGTGGAGGAGTCGGTCAAGCACTACGGCTACTGCGTGATCGTGGTCTCCGAGGGCGCGCGCTACGAGGATGGCACCTTCCTCGCCGACTCCGGCAATACCGATGCCTTCGGCCACCGCCAGCTGGGTGGCGTCGCGCCGACCCTGGCCGGCATGGTCAAGCAGGACCTGGGCTACAAGTACCACTGGGCGGTGGCCGACTACCTGCAGCGCGCCGCGCGCCACCTGGCCTCGAAGACCGACGTCGAGCAGGCTTACGCGGTGGGCGAGAAGGCCGTGGAACTGGCCATCGCCGGCAAGAATGCCATGATGCCGGCAATCAAGCGCGTCAGCGAGACCCCCTACGAGTGGCGCATCGACGCGGCGCCGCTGGCCGAGGTCGCCAATCGCGAGAAGTTCATGCCGCGGGAGTTCATCCGCGAGGACGGCTTCGGCATCACCGAGGCCTGCCGCCAGTATCTCTCGCCGCTGATCGAGGGCGAGGACTTCCCCCCGTTCGAGAACGGCCTGCCCAAGGTGGCGCACCTCAAGCGCGCCCGGGCCGAGCGCAAGCTGCCCGACTTCACGATTTAACAGGGTCCCCGTTCATTAACCCCAAATTCAAATTTACCTGAGCAACCAGGAGAGCACCAGCAACAGTAGCAGGATGCCCGCGATGCCCTGCCAGAAGCGGGCGGGTTCGCGCGGTGCCTGAGTCCCGGCCTGGCCTCCCATACGGGCGCCGTCCCGCGGCGGGCGCAGCGCACGACGAAACTCCGACATGCGCCGAAAGCGCAGGGCCCGCTGGGGATCCAGGGCCCGCCGCAGGGCATCGTCGAGGGCCACAGGCACCTCCGGATTGAGGGTGCGTGCACTCCGGTAGGCAAGCTGTTCCAGATCGGTGTGGCTGCGCAGCCGGTTGGGTGCCAACGCATAGGGCAACTCGCCGGTGAGCAGCCAGTAGGTCGTCGAGGCCAGGGAGTACTGGTCACTGCGCCGGCCGACGTCGTCCTCCAGCGCATACTCCGGCGCGGAGTGTTCGGTCAGCCCGAGCTGGCGAACCAGGCTCCGTGAGCGGCGATGGCCATCCACATCCCGCAGATGGCAGGCGCTGAAGTCGGCGAGCACCACCTGACCGTGCGCGTCGATCAAGACATTGTCGGGGTGGATACGCTGATGCAGCAGATCCCGATGGTGCAAGGCCTGCACCGCCTTGCCCAGCTGATTGGCAATGTCGAGACGCTGCTCGAGACTGGCCTGGGGATGTCGCCGAGCCCATTCGGTCAAGGTTTCGCCCCTGACGTGGGCCATCAGGTAGTAGAGGAAACGCCGCGGACGCGAAGGCTCCATGATACGCACCACGAAAGGCGACTTGACGCGCTCCACCACCCACTGCTGCAGCAGAAAATGCTCCAGGTAGGCATTGCGGTTGGAGAGCTCGGGACTCGGTGCCTTCATCACCATCTCACGGCCGCAGTGCCGGTCGCGGACGTGGTAGACCCGCGACTGGGCCGTGCGCGACAGTACCGACAGCACCTCGAGGCCGTCGAGATGATCGCCGGGCGAGAGCTCAGGGGGAATCGGCAGGTCGCCATAGACACGGCCCGGCTTTTCCTGCGAGGCCTCATCGGGAAGCGCATCGATGCGCACCAGCTGGAAACAGAACTGGTCGCCGCCGTACCCGCGCTCCTGGGCCCGTTCACGCGCCGCTGCGGCCAGCCGCTCACAGGCGGCATCCAGGTCACTGACATCCTCGCGGATCAAGCGCACGTAATCCGAGGGCATCAGCGTGCCCTGTATCACCTGAGTGGTGAACAGGAAGATGTCGCCCTGCTTGAGCGGCACGTTGATGTAATCGATCTCGAGGCCACTGTCCATGCCCATGGCCCGGGAGGGATAGCGATAACCTCCCAGGTCGGTGACATGATCCCGGGAGAGCTGCTCGAACTCGGCACCGCGCAGGCGAAACACCAGGGTGTCGCCCATGTGAAAGAGGTGTGCCTGTCGCCCGTGAAAGACCATCGCGGAAAGCGAGGAGACGTAGCTGCCGTCGGACAGCTGGCGGTTCTGGCTGAAGCACCAGGCGTTCAGTGCCCTCAGCACGCGGGTCGCCGACGTCTTGACGTCCCAATGGTCGGGGGTAGCGAAATAGTCGGCCAGGAACCCCTTCACGCTGAGGTCTCCCGCCTGCTTGGCCAGGTTGTTGCGCAGGGTGGAGTCGCTGATCATGGCGCAAGCCCCCTTGGCCGCCAGCAGCGGCGGCTCGGGGAAGCGCACCGCCATCGAGCTGCGATGCCGCCGCCGATCAGGCGCCACGAAGGCCTGTCCGTAGCTCAGTGACAGTTGCACGGGTATCAAGGCACTCTCCTTGCTATCAGCGCGAAGCGCCGGCCGGTGGCCGGGACCGTCCATCGGAGACCCATGATACACCCTGCCTTGCCGGCTGGCCCGTCGACCAAAGGCCTGGCATGCCACCTAAGGCCCATTGGTAATCCCCGCCGCGGGTTCGTATAATTCGGCGGACTTTACACCTGCCCGATTCGCCAAGCCTTACTATTGCCAACCCAAGGAAGCGACGATGAACCTCGACAACATCCCCGCCGGCAAGGATCTCCCCAACGACGTCTACGTGGCGATCGAGATCCCTGCTAACCACGTGCCGATCAAGTACGAGATCGACAAGGACATGGGCGCGCTGCTGGTCGACCGCTTCATGGCCACGCCGATGTTCTATCCGGCCAACTACGGCTTCATCCCGCACACGCTGGCCGACGACGGCGACGCCCTGGATGCTCTGGTCGTGACGCCCTACCCGGTCCAGCCCGGCGCCGTGATCCGCGCCCGCCCGGTGGGCATCCTCAACATGACCGACGAGGCCGGCGAGGACGCCAAGCTGGTGTGCGTCCCGCATCCCAAGCTGTCCAGCCTCTACGATGACGTCCACGAGGTCACCGACCTGCCCGAGCTGCTGCGCCAGCAGATCGCCCATTTCTTCGAGAACTACAAGGATCTCGAGAAGGGCAAGTGGGTCAAGGTGGAATCCTGGGAAGGCGCCGAGGCGGCCTGCAAGGCTATCGAGAAGGCCGTGGCCGCCCACGAGAAGGCCTGAAGCCAGGCCGCCCGACCTCGGCCGAGCGCCTGAAAAGACAACGGGCCGCCCGCCAGGGCGGCCCGTTGTCGTTCGGGGATATCTGTTTTCCTCAGTTCGCCGACGGCTCGCCCTCGGTCGTGGCGCCTGCGTCGACCGAGGCGTCGCTGCTGCCTTCTTCCACGCTATCGCTGGGCCTCTGCTGGCCCTCCTGGGAGGCGTCGTCGCTGCCCTCGACGCTATCGGCAGCCTGCTGTTCGACGACCGATTCGTCGGCGACGCTCTCATCGCTGGCCGCCTCTTCGGCGGGTGCTTCGCCGCTGGACGCCGGCACCTCGCCCTCGGACGCATCGCCAGTATCCGTGTCAACGGCACTCTCCGCGGTGACGGCTTCCTCGGTGGGGGCGGGCATCGGGTCCCCGCCTTCATCGGCGACCGGTTCCTGGCCGGCATCCTCGCGGCGCTCGACGTCCACCACCGGCGGCTCGCTGGCCGTGGCAGCCGGTGCCGGCGCCACCTCGGCCAGGCCCTCGGTGACCTGACGGGCCAGGTCTCGGGCTCGCACCATATGATTGGCCAACACCAGCGAATGGTTGGCGAAGATGCCGAAACCCGAGCCATTCAGCACCAGCGGGCTCCACAGCCGGCGCTGGCTCTGTTCGAGCTCGGCCACCAGGCGCTCCCAATGGTCGGTAACCCCGGCCGAGGCCAGCACGTCGGCCTGGTCCCGCCGCATCGCCTCGAGCAGGTGCATCAGCGCCCAGGCCTGGCCGCGCGCCTCGAAGAAGACGTTGTCGACTCGATACCAGGGTGTCTTCCCCGGGATGTTCTCGGCATCGATATCCAGGTCGCGCAGCTCTTCGTGACTGCCGATGCTCGCCGAGAGCCGCAGACCCAGCTCGTCCAGTGACTCAGTGATGGCCTCTAGCCAGGCCACCAGGCCCTGCCCCTGGTCACCGAAAGCGGCGTCACCGCCCGTGCCAAGCGCCTCGAGATAGTCGCTCAGTTCCCCCAGGGCCTGATTGAGGCGCTTCTCGGTGGAGGGATAGAGCCAGTCACTGCTGTCCCCCATCAGGCTCTCCTGCACGACGCCCAGCACCGGAGCCGACGACTGCTCCATGGCCGGCAGCGACCTCGAGATCCGACGGGCCTGGACGAGCACACCCAGTTCCCAGGCCGGCATGTTGTCGAGCCACAATCCGGGCGGGGCCACATCATTGCGCAGGTAGCCACCCGGCTTCTCGAGCAGGGTCTCGATCAGGGTCATCAGCCCGGCGGTAGTGACGGCCCCGCGGGCTGCCGTGTTGCCCGACGCGGTGCCGCGCTGGTCGACGACGGCCTGCTCAACGTTGAAGCTCGCCGGCGGGCGGCTCCACCAGATGCCCAGCGCGAGGCATACCACCAGGTAGATGACCAGCAGCGTCAGCAGCGGCTTCCAGATCCAGCCATACTCCGGACGCTCGAGTACCTCGTTCCGGTTGCGGCGCCTGGCGGCACCCTTATGCGTCAATGCCATGATCGGGTTTCCTTGATGGTGAGAGCTTCCGGCAACGCGACAATACGGCGCAGCCATGCGGGCGGGAGGCCATCAACAGCCGCCCTGTTACTGCGATATCCTAGCAGGACCTTGGCCTCGGCGCCGATGAACGGAACCCGGCGTCACAGAAAGGGGTCCAAGCCGCGCCTTGCGTCAACGATTTCACCGCAATAAGGAAGTGTCGTGCCGATCGTCCTGAGATTCGTCCTGCTGATCACGCTGCTGCTGCCGCTGGGCGCCCAGGCCCAGTGGTTCTCCCAGAAAGACGATGAGGCGTTCCTGCCGGTGCTCGAGGCCTTTCAGCCCAGCGCCTGGCATGACGGCGAGACGCTCCATGTCGGCATCGAGAATGCCGAAGGCTACTATCTCTATCGTCACCAGCTCGCCGTCGAGACAGCCGAGAAGGGCCTCGAACTGGGCAGCCCCGCCCTGCCTACAGGACTCGCCAAGAGCGACGAATTCCTGGGCGACGTCAAGGTCTTCTATGACAGCGTGGTCTTCGCTGTGCCCCTCGAGCCGGGCCATGAGGGTCCACTGGACATCACCTTGACCTTCCAGGGCTGTGCCGATGCCGGCCTCTGTTATCCGCCGGAACGCGTCGAACTGACCGCCGCCGAGGGGGAGGCACCGGCGGCTTTTGCCGGCTGGTCACCGAACGACGAGACGGGCACGTCCGGCCGTGACACGTCGGCTGGCGATATGCCTTCCGCCGACCAGGCGAGCGGACAGGATGTCGCCGGAACGAGTGGCAATGCCTTGGGTGGCGCCCCTCAGAGCGAGGATGGCCGCTTTCGTGCCCTGATGGCCGAGGCCAGCCTGCCGCTGGTCCTCGGACTGTTCTTCCTCGCCGGCCTGGGGCTGACCTTCACGCCCTGCGTGCTGCCCATGGTGCCGATCCTCTCGTCGATCATCGTCGGCCAGCACCCAACGCGTTCCCGCGCTTTCTTCCTCTCAGCCAGCTATGTGGCCGGAATGGCGCTGACCTATGCGGCCGTGGGGGTGCTGATGGGCCTGTTCGGGGCCGGCCTCAACCTCCAGGCCCGGCTGCAGTCCGCCCCGGTGCTGATCACCTTCGCGGCGCTTTTTACCCTCTTCGCCCTGGCCATGTTCGGTGCCTTTGACCTGCGCTTCTCGCCCCGCCTGGCCGGCCGCATCGATGGCTGGCAGGCCCGCGCCCAGCGCAGCGGCCCCGCGGGTCTGGCCCTGGCCGGGGCCCTCTCCGTGCTGGTGGTCTCGCCCTGTGTGTCGGCACCGCTGGCGGGGGCCCTGGTGTTCATCTCCTCCACCGGTGATGCGCTGATGGGCGGGGCCGCGCTATTGGCGCTGGCGCTGGGGATGGGCGTGCCGCTGCTGTTGGTGGGCACCTTTGGCACCACGCTGCTGCCGCGTTCCGGCGCCTGGATGAATGGGGTCAAGGCCACCTTCGGCATCCTGCTGCTGGGGGTCGCCATCTGGCTGGTGGAGCGGCTGCTACCGGGCAGTATCGCCCTGCTGCTGTGGGCCGGGCTTGCCATCGGCAGTGCCCTGGCACTGGGCGCGCTGACCGTGAACCAGGCCCAGGGCTGGCCGCGGGTTCGCCAGGCAGCGGGCGTGATGTTGCTGATCTGGGGCATCGCCCTGGTGATCGGCGCGTCGCGAGGCGGGGATGACCCACTGCGCCCCCTGGCGCCCGTCACATCGGCGCCTGCCACACCGGTGGCCGGCACCGTGCCCGCCGAGACGGCCAACGCTGCCCGGGCGATCACCACCGTGGAGGACCTCGATGCCTTGCAGGCCTCGCTTGCCGAGAGCGAGCGGCCGGCATTCGTCAACGTCACCGCCGACTGGTGTATCTCCTGCAAGATCATGGAACGCGACGTCTATCCGGCAGCCGAGGTAGCCGGCCCGCTGGCCAACTTCCGGCGCATCAACGTCGACGTCACCGACAGCGATGCCACCAGCCGCGAGATGCTGGACCACTTCCAGCTGTTCGGCCCGCCCAGCCTGCTATTCTTCGACGACGGCAAGGAGCTGCGTGATGCCCGGGTACAGGGCGAGGTCACGGCCCCTCAGCTGGCCAGCCACCTCGAGGGGGTGCTGGAGTGGCTCAAGGGTCGCCAAGGCTGAGCCTGAGCCCCGCCTGCCAACGGCTCGAACACTGTTCCCGCACGGCTGGACATCCCGCCGGAATTTCGTCAGACTCCGGCATCATTGCTCCTTCATGGTCAATAGATGCCTCAAGACACGTTATCTTGCCGCGATCTATTGAAAGTTGGCCGGGGTTGACAGCACCCCGGATCACCCCCCAACCCCACCGGTCGAGACAACGTCATGGATATCCGCAAGGTCAAGAAGCTGATCGAGCTGCTCGAAGAGTCCAACATCAGCGAGATCGAAATCCAGGAAGGGGAAGAGTCGGTTCGCATCAGCCGTCACCCCAACGGCACGAATTGGCAAGCGCCCATGTCCCAGGCGGCGCCGGCAGCCCCCGCGCCCCAGACACCGGCCCCGACCGCCGAACCCGCCGCCGATGCCGCCCCGACCTACACGGGGCATACCGTCAACTCGCCGATGGTCGGCACCTTCTATCGCTCCCCGGCACCTGGCTCCAAGTCCTTTGTCGAGGTCGGCTCGAGCGTCAAGAAGGGCGAGACCATCTGCATCGTCGAAGCGATGAAGATGATGAACCAGATCGAGGCCGACCGTGACGGCGTGATCGAGGCCTTCCTGGTCGAGGATGGCGAACCGGTCGAGTTCGATCAGCCGATGCTGGTCATCGCCTGACGCGCCCCCTGTCCTCATCATTCACCAACTGGCGGATTCCTCATGTTGGACAAGGTCCTCATCGCCAATCGCGGCGAGATTGCCCTGCGCATCCTGCGCGCCTGCAAGGAGCTGGGTATCAAGACGGTGGCCGTCCATTCGACGGCCGATCGCGAGCTGATGCACGTACGCCTGGCCGATGAGGCGGTGTGCATCGGGCCGGCCTCCTCGGCGAACTCCTACCTGAACATTCCGTCGCTGATCAGCGCCGCCGAAGTCACCGACTCCAGTGCCATCCACCCCGGCTACGGCTTTCTTTCCGAGAATGCCAACTTCGCCGAGCAGGTGGAACGCTCCGGCTTTACCTTCATCGGGCCCCGGGCCGAGACCATCCGCCTGATGGGCGACAAGGTCAGCGCCATCGAGTCGATGAAGAAAGCCGGCGTGCCGACCGTGCCAGGCTCCGACGGCCCGCTGGGCGACGACGAGAGCGAGACCCTCGCCGTGGCGCGGCGCATCGGCTACCCGGTGATCATCAAGGCGGCCGCCGGCGGCGGCGGGCGCGGCATGCGCGTGGTGCACACCGAGGCCCACCTGCTCTCGGCGGTCAACGTCACCCGCACCGAGGCCTACTCCTCCTTCGGCGACGGCACCGTCTACATGGAGAAGTTCCTCGAGAACCCGCGCCACGTGGAGGTGCAGGTGCTGGCCGATGGCCAGGGCAACGCCATCCACCTGTATGATCGCGACTGCTCGCTGCAGCGTCGTCACCAGAAGGTGATCGAGGAAGCGCCGGCACCCGGGCTCGACGAGGCTGCCCGCGCCGAGGTTCTCGACGCCTGCCGGGAGGCGTGCATCACCATCGGCTATCGTGGTGCCGGCACCTTCGAGTTCCTCTACGAGGACGGCCAGTTCTTCTTCATCGAGATGAACACCCGGGTCCAGGTGGAGCACCCGGTCACCGAGATGGTCACCGGCGTGGATATCGTCCGCGAACAGCTGCGCATCGCCTCGGGCCTGCCGTTGTCGGTCCGCCAGGAAGACGTCAAGCTCGCCGGCCACGCCTTCGAGTGCCGCATCAACGCCGAGGACTCCCGCACCTTCATGCCCTCGCCGGGCAGGGTGACCCTCTACCACCCGCCCGGCGGTCTCGGCGTGCGCATGGACTCCCATGTCTACACGGGCTACACCGTGCCGCCCCACTACGACTCGCTGATCGGCAAGCTGATCACCTGGGGCGTGGACCGGGAGACGGCGCTGATCCGCATGCGCAACGCCCTGGACGAGCTGCTGGTGGAAGGCATCAAGACCAACACCGACCTGCACAAGGACCTGGTGCGCGACGGCTACTTCCAGCAGGGCGGCGTCAACATCCACTACCTGGAGAAGAAGCTGGGGCTATAGCCTCACGACCGCCTCTCCTGTGCCAGCTGAAAGGGGCGCCGGGGACAGGCTTGGAGGGGGTCCTACGCCAGGGATGGCGTCGGTAGCGCCCAGGGAAGGGTTCACAGCGCCCCCGAACAAGCCTGTCGCGGGTCAGCCCCGAGCCTTCTGCACGTTCCATCAGACCCCGCCCTTCTTCCTAACCGACCATTACGGACGCCCATGCCCTGGCTGCAACTCAAGGCTCGCATCGCCCCCGAGCACGCCGAGCCCCTCGAGGAGCTGCTGCTCGCCGAGGGTGCGACCGCCATCACCCTTCAGGATGCCCATGACGATCCGGTCTTCGAGCCGGAGCGGGGTACCACCCCGCTGTGGGACGAGACGGTGCTCACCGGCCTCTACGACGACCTGGAGGGCATCGAAGCGATGCTCGACCGGGTGCGCCAGGCCTGGGCCGCCGAGTTTCCCGAGGAGCCCTGCCCCGAGGTCGAGGTCGAGCTGCTGGCCGACCGCGACTGGGAGCGCGAGTGGATGGACGACTTCCATCCCCTGCGAATGGGCGAGAAGCTGTGGATCGTGCCCAGCTGGCACGCCCCGCCGGAGCCCGACGCCGTCAACCTCCACCTGGACCCGGGGCTGGCCTTCGGCACCGGCACCCACCCCACCACGGCCCTCTGCCTGGCCTGGCTCGACGGCCTGTCGGTGTCTGGCGAACTGCAGGGCCTGACGGTGCTCGACGTGGGGTGCGGCTCGGGCATCCTGGCCATCGCCGCCCTCAAGCTCGGGGCACAACGGGCCACCGGCACCGATATCGACCCCCAGGCGCTGCAAGCCAGCCGCGACAATGCCGAGCGCAACGCGGTGAGCGAGAGCGACTTTCGGCTCTGCTATCCCGAGCAGCTCGAGCCGGGCGACTTCCCGCTGGTGGTCGCCAACATCCTCGCCGGGCCCCTCGTAGAGCTGGCCGACGAGATCGCCGGTCGCGTGGCACCGGGGGGCCTTCTGGCCCTCTCGGGGATCCTCGAGGGCCAGGCCGAGGAGGTCCTTGAGGCCTACCGCGGACAGGGCCTGGTCATGGATGAACCTGAGGTCCGCGAGGGTTGGGTGCTACTCGCCGGGCGGCGCGTCGGGCACCGCCCCTGACAGGCATTCGCCTTGAGTAGCGGTTCACCAACGTCGAGCGGGGGCGTATGATATGCAGCCCCTGACGCCAGCGATCCCGACCATGACCGACTCTCGCCCCCTGCCCCGCATCGGCCGCCACCAGCTGCTCAACCGAGTGGTCCTGGCACCCATGGCCGGGGTCACCGACCGCCCGTTTCGAACGCTCTGTCGTCGTCTCGGGGCAGGCCTGGTGGTGGGCGAGATGGTCACCTCGGACCCCAGCCTGTGGCATACCCGCAAGTCCCGGCTGCGCATGGACCACCGCGGCGAGCCGGGTCCGCGCAGCGTGCAGATCGCCGGCGGCGACGCCCAGATGCTCGCCGAGGCGGCGCGTCTCAATGCCAGGATGGGCGCCGAGATCATCGACATCAACATGGGCTGCCCGGCCAAGAAGGTCTGCAATAAAGCGGCAGGCTCCGCCCTGCTGCGCGACGAGACCCTGGTGGCCGAGATTGTGGAGCGGGTGGTGGCCGCGGTGAACATACCGGTCACGCTGAAGATCCGTACCGGCTGGTGCGCCGACAGCAACAACGGCGTGCGGGTCGCGCGGATTGCCGAGGACGCCGGCATCCAGGCCCTGGCCGTGCATGGTCGTCATCGCCAGCAGCGCTATGGCGGCGAGGCAGAGTACGACACCATCGCTGCCATCGCCTCGGCCGTCGACATCCCGGTGTTCGCCAACGGTGATATCGATTCTCCCACCAAGGCCGCTCACGTCCTCGACTATACTGGGGCGGATGCGGTGATGGTCGGTCGCGCTGCCCAGGGCAACCCCTGGATCTTCCGCGAGATCGATCACTACCTGCGCCATGGCCAGCCGTTTGCCCCGCCGGGGAGGGCGGAGCGTGCCGAGGTCCTCGGCGACCATCTCGCGGCACTGCATGACTTCTACGGCGAGCACATGGGAGTGCGCATTGCACGCAAGCATCTCGGCTGGTACCTGGCCGAAGATGAACGTTTCGACGACGCCGGGCGACGCGCCCTGCGAGCCACCTTCAACGGCCTTGAGAGCCGCCAGGCCCAGCGTCGCTTTATCGAAGAACTCTTTCGTCACGACCCTGCCGCGACACCCGATCGCGTTGCCCGGGCCGTGACCTCGGATGGAATCTGTGCCGCATGACCAGCAGCCAACCCTTTGACCCGAATGCCGCGCTGCCTGGGCTGGATGCCCAGGCTTCCCGTGACCTCGCCATATTGAGCGAAGGCGTGCGTCCGAGCCCGCCGGACGATCGCCCCCTGCGCGAGGCGGTGGAAGCCTCGCTGACGCGCTATTTCGACCACCTTGACGGCAGCAACGTCACCGACCTCTATGCCATGGTAATGGCCGAGGTCGAGGCCCCCCTGCTGGCCTCGGTCCTCGAGCATGCCCAGGGCAACCAGACACGCGCCGCCGAGATGCTTGGCCTCAATCGCGGGACCCTGCGCAAGAAGCTCAAGCACTATGGCCTGATCTGACCACTGCCCTGGCGTTGCTGCCACCCTTCACCCCCATCGACAAAGAGTGACCCCCATGGCCCAAGCCTCCTCCGCCGCGGTTCGCCGCGCCCTGATCAGCGTCTCCGACAAGACCGGTATCGTCGACTTCGCCCGCGGCCTGGTCGAGCAGGGCGTCGCGCTGCTCTCCACCGGCGGCACCTTCCGCCTGCTCCAGGAGAATGGCATCGACGTGACCGAGGTCTCCGAGCACACCGGATTCCCCGAGATCATGGACGGCCGGGTCAAGACACTGCACCCGAAGATCCACGGCGGCATCCTTGGCCGCCGCGGGCAGGATGACGCGGTGATGGCGGAACATGCCATCGACCCCATCGACATGGTTGTGGTCAACCTCTACCCCTTCTCGGCCACCGTGGCACGCCCGGAGTGCACCCTCACTGACGCCATCGAGAATATCGATATCGGTGGCCCGACCATGGTGCGCGCCTGCGCCAAGAACCATGCCCACACCACCATCGTGGTGGATACCGGCGACTATGCCCGGGTGCTGGGCGAGATCGCCGCCGGGGACGGCGCGGTGAGCGATGCCACCCGCTTCGACCTGGCGGTCAAGGCCTTCGAGCACACCGCCGGCTATGACGCCGCCATCGCCGACTATCTGGGAAGCCGGGTTCCCGGCGGCGAGGATGGCTTCCCGCGCACCTACAACCTGCAGTTCGAGAAGAAGCAGGCCATGCGCTACGGCGAGAACCCCCACCAGGGGGCCGCCTTCTACGTGGAAGCCGACGCCAGCGAGGCCAGCGTGGCCACTGCCACCCAGCTTCAGGGCAAGGCACTCTCCTTCAACAACGTCGCCGATACCGATGCCGCCTTCGAGTGCGTCAAGGCCTTCACCGACACCGCCTGTGTGATCGTCAAGCACGCCAACCCCTGCGGCGTGGCGGTGGGCGCAAGTCCTAAAGAAGCCTATGAAAAGGCCTTCGCCACCGATCCGACCAGCGCTTTCGGCGGCATCATCGCCTTCAACGTAGCGCTCACCGCCGAGACGGCCCGCGCCATCATCGACCGCCAGTTCGTCGAGGTGATCATCGCGCCGGGGATCGAGGAGGAGGCGCTTGCCATCGTCGCCGAGAAGAAGAACGTGCGCCTACTCGATGTCGGCGCCAAGTGGCCGGGCGAGCGCCAGCACGCCCACGACTTCAAGCGCGTCACCGGGGGGCTGCTGGTGCAGGACCGCGACCTGGGCATGGTCGGCCGAGACGAGTTGACCGTGGTCACCGAGCGGGTGCCCAGCGAGCAGGAGATGCGCGATCTGGCCTTTGCCTGGAAGGTGGCCAAGTACGTCAAGTCCAATGCCATCGTCTACGCCAAGGATGGCCAGACCATCGGCGTCGGCGCCGGCCAGATGAGCCGCGTCTACTCGGCAAAGATCGCCGGCATCAAGGCCGCCGACGAGAGCCTCTCGGTGCCGGGCTCGGTGATGGCCAGTGACGCCTTCTTCCCCTTCCGCGACGGCATCGATGCCGCGGCGGCGGCCGGCATCGCCGCCGTCATCCAGCCCGGCGGTTCCCTGCGCGACCAGGAAGTGATCGACGCCGCCAACGAGGCCGGTATCGCCATGGTATTTACCGGCATGCGCCACTTCAGGCACTGACGCCAGCGGCGAGCTGTAAGCTGTAAGCTGTAAGCGCAGCGTAGATAGCGTCGCCATCATCAGAAAACCCCGTCGGCCATGGCCGACGGGGTTTTCGTTTCTTACAGCTTAAGGCTTATGGCTTACGGCTCCGGGCGAAGCCCGGTCAGCCCAGATCGATGCAGAGGTACTTGGTCTCAAGGAACTCCTCCAACCCCTGATGACCGCCTTCGCGACCCAGGCCCGAGGCCTTGACCCCGCCAAAGGGCGCGGCCGCATTGGAGATCAGCCCGGTGTTGATACCCACCATGCCGTACTCCAGGGCATCGGCAACGCGCCAGACACGTCCCAGGTCCCGGGAGTAAAAGTAGGAGGCCAGCCCGAATTCCGTGTCGTTGGCCATGTGGACGGCATCCTCCTCGTCATCGAAGGGGAAGACCGCCGCCAGCGGACCGAACGTCTCCTCGCGGGCCACCTTCATCTGGTCATTGGCAAAGCTGATCAGCGTCGGCGAGAAGAAGTTGCCGCCTAGCGGGTGGGGGTGCCCCCCCAGCAGCAGCTCGGCGCCCTGATCAACGGCGTCATGGACGTGCTCGCTGACCTTGGCCACTGCCTTGTCGTCGATCAACGGGCCGATGTTGATGCCCTCCTGGGTGCCATCACCAACCTTGAGCTCGCTGTTCATGGCGACGGCCAGCTTTTCGCAGAAGGCATTGACCACGCTGGACTGGACCAGAAAGCGGTTGGTGCAGACGCAGGTCTGACCGGCGTTACGGAACTTGGCAGCCATGGCCCCCTCGACCGCGGCATCCAGGTCGGCATCCTCGAAGACGATGAAGGGGGCGTTGCCGCCCAGTTCCAGGGAGATCTTCTGGATGTGCTGGGAGGCCTGGGACATCAGCTGGCGCCCCACCTCGGTGGAACCGGTGAAGGTGATCTTGCGTACCAGTGACGACTCGGTCATCGCTGCCGCAATGTCGGAGGCACGGCCGGGTACCACATTGAACACCCCGCGCGGCACCCCGGCGCGCTCGGCCAGTTTGGCCAGGGCGGTGGCAGAGAACGGCGTCTGGCTGGCCGGCTTGACCACGATGGTGCAGCCTGCCGCCAGGGCCGCGCCCGCCTTGCGGGTGATCATCGCCGCGGGGAAGTTCCAGGGCGTGATGGCGCCGACCACGCCGATCGGCTGCTTGGTCACCACGATGCGCTGGTTGGCCTTGGCGGCGGGCACGGTTTCGCCATAGACGCGCCGCGCTTCCTCGGCAAACCAGCGCAGGAAGCTCGCCGCATAGGCGATCTCGCCGGCGGCTTCCTTGAGCGGCTTGCCCTGCTCGAAGGTCATGATCATGGCCAGATCGTCCTGATGCTCGAGCATCAGGTCGTGCCACTTCATCAGGATATCGGCGCGCTCCTGGGCGGTCATCGCACGCCACGCTGGCAGGGCCGCATCGGCGGCGGCAATGGCCCGCTCGGTCTCGGCCCGTCCCAGCCGCGGCACATCGCCCATGGCCTCGCCGGTAGCGGGGTTGAGGACGTTGATCTGCTCACCGCTATCGGCGGCGACCCAGCTGCCATCGATGTAAGCGAAGGGACAGTAGAGCTGCGTTTCCTTGAGGGCTTGCATGATCGTCTCCTGCCGCAAAGGCGGACTCTTGTCGGTTTTCCCCCATGCTAAGCGAAAGACCCCGGCGCACCAAGCACCGGGGTCCTTAATCGGTAATTCACATCACCTCAGCGAGGCCGGCGAGGCTCCCGGGTTTCGGACAGGGTAATCGAGACGGAGTCGGAGAAGCGCAGCGCATGGGGCTTGTCGATCTCCACCTGGGCGGTCAGCACCGGTTCGTGGCTCATGATCAGGTCCAGCACTTCGCGCGTCATGCGTTCAAGCAGCAGGAAACGGTGATCTTCCACCAGCGCAATCACCTGCTTGGTGATGGTGCGGTAGTTCAGCGCCTGCTCGATGTGGTTGAACTCGACGGCCTTGTCAGCGCGATAGCGGATCACGGCATTGATCACCACGTCTTGACGATTCTTGATCTCGTCTTCCTTGATGCCGATGTGCGTACGTAACCGCAGGTTCTTGATGCGGATCGTGGCGAGATCATGGTCGAAGTGCTGGTCATCCAGGGCATGCATCGACATGGTGGAGCTCCTTGCGGGGGAAATCAGCGGCCATTCACGAGGGTGAGGAACTCCTGGCGCGTGCTCTGCTTCTCGCGGAACGCGCCAAGCATCACCGAGGAGGTCATGCTGGAGTTCTGCTTCTCCACGCCACGCATCATCATGCACAGGTGGCGTGCCTCGATCACCACCGCCACCCCGCGGGCCTCGGTCACACGCTGCACCGCTTCGGCAATCTGGCGAGTCAAGTTCTCCTGGATCTGCATGCGACGGGCATACATGTCGACAATGCGGGCAAACTTGGAGAGCCCCAGTACCTTGCCGCTGGGCAGATAGGCGATATGGCACTTGCCGATGAACGGGAGAAGGTGGTGCTCGCACATGGAGTACAGCTCGATGTCCTTGACCAGCACCATTTCGTCGGTCTCGGACTCGAACACCGCGCCGTTGATGATCTCTTCCAGCGACTGGGTATAGCCGTGGTTGAGAAACTGCATCGCCTTGGCGGCCCGCTTCGGCGTGTCACGAAGCCCTTCTCGGTCGGGATCCTCTCCGAGTTCGTGGATGATCCGGCGATAGTGACTGGCGAGTTCTTCGGTCATGGTCAGGCCCCGTGAGGTGTCGGTGTCCGATGTGTCATTGGTGGATGGCCTGGCCATCGCATCACCATATACAGAATATATACAGATTTTTAATCTTGTACAATAAAAGCCTAGCGAAGAGGCCAGTCTAGCGCATGTCGCCCGTCGAGAGCAGGCGGCCGTCGTACCGGCAGTGACATCATGTCGCGTATGGGCTGCCTGGAGCCGGCTGCCGCTCCGCTCGCCCTGTGATAGAGTAGAAGCAGCTCCACGCTGTGCCCCCAGTTACCTTCGAGACCTTCGAGAGCCCGACATGACCAAGACCCATGCCTCTCTGCTGATGGCCGCCATGCTGGCGATGCCAACTCTGGCCATGAGCGATACCCTCGAACTGCCGGCCGATGCCACCGTCGATGCCCAGGTTATCGACGTGTTGACGCTGTCCGCACAGACACCGCAACGCAACGACCTGTTGATCCACCCGGTCGCCGATGGCGATGCCTCCCATTCCCTCCCGGAATATTGCGTGCTGATCGGCGACGCCCAGATCGATGGCGAGCGCATCCGCCTGACCACCCAGTCACTGACCTGCATCGAGACCGAGGGCAGCGACAGCGAGATCTACAGCGGCGAGATCTCCGCCGCGGCCTATGGTAGCGACGGCAATTTCGGCCTCGCGGCCTGTCAGGACGGTGACTGCCGCCTGACCCCGGAACAGACCTTTCAACTACGATTGGCCAGCGAACTGGCCATCGAGCAACAGGAAAATCCCGCCGCCAGGATCAACGAGCAGCGCCGCCAGGCCGAGGGCGAAGGGGTGGCCAACCCGATTCCCGCCGACAGGCCAAGCCCTGAAGATAACTGAGCATCATCCCGATCGAGACACAACGCACCCCACGGGGTGCGTTTATTTGTGGTGGCACCCGCTAGCGGCCACGGTCAAGCCAGCCAGCGCGGCCTGGCCTCCAGCGCCTGGCGCTGCTGCTCCAGCGTGCGCAGCTGCCCGTCCCAGTAACCGGCATCGGCCAGCCAGGGAAACGCCGCCGGGAAGGCCGGGTCTGCCCAGCGATCCACCAGCCAGGCGCTATGGCGCAGCAGCCGCAGGGTGCGCAGCGGCTCCACCAGCGCGAGTTCCCGGCGGTCGAAGTCGCGGTGCTGCTCGTAGCCCTCAGCCACCTCGGAGAGTTGCATCTGGCGCTCGCCCTCCTCCTGGGCGGTGAACAGCATCCATAGATCCTGGATGGCCGGGGCCATCAGGCAGTCATCGAAGTCGACCAGTGCAAAGTGCTCGTCGCGGCCGAGAATATTGCCGATATGGCAATCGCCCTGCACGCGGATCGCCTGATCCGCGCTCCACGCATGGGGCAGGAGGCGTCGATGCAGAGTCGCAGTGATACGCTCGTAGGCCTGGCGCTGACGGCGGTCCAGCCAGCGGCTGGCCAGCACCTTGTCACGGGCCTCGAGCACCATGCCATCAAGGTCCAGGGCGCGGCGATGCACGAAGTGTCCCTGCTCGCCCACCGCATGTACTGCGCCGATCAGCTCACCCAGGGCAAACAGATGAGCCGGATTCTCCAACTCGGGCGCCTGGCCGGGCAGGTGAGGGAACAGCGTAAAGCGAAACCCTTCGGCGTAGTGCAGGCTCTCGCCCGCTTCATCTCTCCAGGGGGCAGCCACCTCCACACCGGCCGCGGTGAGCTCGGCAAGGAAATCATGCTCCTCGCGAATCTGGGCGTCTGTCCAGCGCTCCGGACGGTAGAACTTCACCACCCAGCGGCGACGCTCC
Source organism: Halomonas fontilapidosi (assembly GCF_014192285.1). Taxonomy (GTDB): domain Bacteria; phylum Pseudomonadota; class Gammaproteobacteria; order Pseudomonadales; family Halomonadaceae; genus Halomonas; species Halomonas fontilapidosi. Next base: position 573,342 of record NZ_JACHXQ010000001.1, read on the forward strand.
TCGTCGTGCACCAGAAAGACCCGGTTCTCGTAGCTGTTGAGAGCAAAGGGCTCACCGGGCAGCCAGAAGCCGAGTGATTCCACCGCGGCTACCACCCGAGAGGGCGAGAGCTGAGCGAAGGGATGAAGGGTGGTGTCCATGACGTCTCCCGGGTAACGAGGACGTCATGCTAACAGGGAAGCCATCGCCTGTGTCGCAAGAAGCGCGGATGGCCTTTCGCTGCACACCACGGGATATTCCGGCCATCAGTGCCGGCCGGCCGGCGTTCGCGCCACCGCCCAGGCCTGCACTTCCTCGGCGCCGGCCTGTCGACACGCCACGGCCAGGGCATCCAGTGTCGCGCCGGTGGTCATGACATCATCCACCAGTACCACCCGCCGCGGCAGGCCCGCCGGAACGCGAAAGGCCCCGCGCAGATTGCGGCGCCGCTCGCCACGATCCAGGCCGCGCTGGGTGCGGGTGTCACGGTTGCGCTGCGCCAGCGACAGGGGGCAACCCAACTGTCGCCCGAGACGCACAGCCATCCAGTGCGCCTGGTCGAAGCCACGCTCACGCGACCGCCGAGGATGCAGGGGAACCGGCACCAGCGCGTCGGGCCAGCGCTGAACCGCCGGAGACAGGCCCGCCTTCAGCAGTTCCAGGAGTACCCGGCCGGCCCGTGGTGAGGCATCGAACTTGAAGCGCTGCACCAGACCGGCGACCTCGGCATCGTAGCGCAGCGGGACCCAGGCGCGGTCGTAGCCCGGTGAACGACGTAGGCAGTGGCCACAGCGGCGCCCTCTTGCAGCGCCCGGCTGGGGCTCGGCACAGACCGGGCAGGCCGGCAGGTTCCAGGGCAACTCCGGAAAACAGGCCTCACACCAGGGAAGATGTCCCTGCAGGGCGTCAAGGCAAAAGACACAGCGACCGGGCAGCGCCTTCACCGCCCAACCGTCAACCTTCTTTTTCAGTAAGGTTGACATGCCGGCCGTAAACCTTAGGCTATCCGTCAACCTCGATCCAAACGACAAGTTGACCATAAGCGAGCCCACCATGATGCCTGCGTCACACGAGTCCCGCACCGCTTCCCTGACCCTAGCCCCGACAGGCGAGGTCCGCCACGACTGGACGGTCGAGGAGATCGAGGCACTCTTCGCTCTGCCCTTCAATGAACTGCTGTTTCATACCCAGCACGTCCACCGGGCTCACTTCGATCCCAACGCCGTACAGGTCTCCACGCTGCTCTCCATCAAGACCGGCGCCTGCCCCGAGGACTGCAAGTACTGTCCGCAGTCGGGGCACTACAACACTGGCCTGGGCAAGGAGAAGCTGCTGGAGGTCGAGAAGGTGGTCGAGCAGGCCCGAGCCGCCCGCGAGGCCGGCGCCAGTCGCTTCTGCATGGGGGCAGCCTGGAAGAGCCCGCGTGAGAGAGACCTCGATGTCGTGCTGGAGATGGTCCGTCAGGTCAAGGCGCTGGGCCTGGAGACCTGCATGACCTTGGGCATGGTCGACACTGACCAGGCTGGCCGCCTGGCCGAGGCCGGGCTCGACTACTACAACCACAACCTCGATACCTCCCCCGAGTATTACGGCGAAATCATCACGACCCGCACCTACGCCGACCGCCTGGAGACCCTGGGCAACGTGCGCCAGGCCGGCATGAAAGTCTGCTCGGGGGGGATACTCGGCATGGGCGAGGCCCCTCGCGACCGTGCGGCCCTCCTCCAGCAGTTGGTTCGCCTGGAACCACACCCGGAGTCAGTGCCGATCAACATGCTGGTCAAGGTGCCTGGCACGCCGCTCGAGGACGTGGAGGACCTCGACCCCATCGCGTTCATCCGCGCCATCGCCGTGGCCCGCATCCTGATGCCGACAAGCCATGTGCGCCTGTCGGCCGGTCGCGAACAGATGACGGAGTCCACCCAGGCACTGGCCTTCCTGGCCGGGGCCAACTCGATCTTCTACGGCGATCAGCTGCTGACCACGGGTAATCCCCAGGTGGATCAGGACCGCGCGCTGTTCGCCAAGCTGGGGCTGCATCCGGAAGAGGTGGCAAAGAGCGCTCGCGAAGCCTGTGCCGACGACCAGGGCCAGCAAGCAACGCTGGAGGCCGCCATGGCGCGCCAAGCCAGCCAGGCCCGTGCCGCCGAGCTGTCCTACGACGCCACTGCCACTAAGTCCTACGACGCCAATGCCACTACCGAGGCCTGAGGTCCGCGTGTTGGCACCGGGCGACAGCTGGACGACATGGCTCGCCGAGCGCCGAGAACAACGCCGGGCTCGCGGGCTGTGGCGGACGCGCCGCTGCCAGGCTCCCGGGGGCATTCTCGACTTCGCGGGCAACGACTATCTGGGTCTGGCCGGCGACCCGCGTCTTGCCGAGGCCCAGGCCGAAGGCGCCCGACGCCACGGCGCCGGTGCCCGTGCCTCGCACCTGGTCAGCGGCCATCTCGCGGTACACGAGGCTCTGGAACAGCGCCTGGCCGCGCTGACCGGGCGGCCGGCGGCGCTACTCTTCTCCACCGGCTACATGGCCAACCTCGGAACGCTGCAGGCCCTCTGCGATGCCGACACCCGGGTCTTCCAGGACCGCTTGAACCACGCCTCGCTGCTCGATGGCACCGCGCTTGCCGGCGCCCGCTCACGGCGCTTTCACCATGCGGACCTCGAGGACCTCGAGCGGCTGCTCAGTCGAACCCCGCGAGAGGCTCGCATGCTGGTGGTCAGCGACGGGGTCTTCAGCATGGATGGCGACGTGGCCGACATTGCCGGGCTGGCCGCAACCACCCACCGCCATGGTGGCTGGCTGATGGTCGATGATGCTCACGGCCTGGGTGTGCTGGGCGCGGCCGGCGACGGCTGCGTGGGACGTGCCCACGGCATCGGCCGGGTTCCGGTACTGGTCGGCACGCTGGGCAAGGCGCTGGGGTCCGCCGGCGCCTTCGTGGCCGGCAGCCAGGCGCTGATCGACCATCTTGTTCAGTTCGCTCGCCCCTACATCTACACCACCGCCCAGCCGCCGGGGGTGACCGCCGCCACGCTGAAGGCCCTTGACCTGCTCGAGGCGGAACCCGAACGGCGCACCCGCCTCGCCAAGCTGATCGCGCGCTTTCGTAAAGAAGCCGCCACCCTGGGACTGCCGCTGGCTGGCTCCCGCACACCGATCCAGCCGCTGGTGCTGGGCGAGAGCCACCGGGTGATGCACTGGGCAGCTCGACTGGCCGAGCGCGGCATCCTGGTCGGCGCGATTCGCGAGCCTACGGTACCTCGCGGCCAGGCGCGGCTGCGCATCACCCTGAGTGCCGCCCACCGCGATGCCGACCTGGAGGCGCTGTTCGAGGCACTCGCCGACTGCCATGCCCGGGACGCCCTCGCAGAGGGCGAGGTGGGCCCATGACGCCCTTGGTGCTGCTCTCCGGCTGGGGCTGCGACGCGCGACTCTGGCAGCCGCTGGACGGGCACTGGCCCGACGCAGTTCGCGTCAGTACGCCGAACTGGCCCGGCTACGGGGACCGCCCCCCGCTGGCAGATCCCGGCAGCCTGGCTCAGCTGGCCAAGGACATGGTGGGCGCTCTTCCAGCGGACGCCATCTGGGTGGGCTGGTCGTTGGGTGGGCTGCTCGCCGCCGCGCTGCTCGACCACCTGCCCGCGCCTCGCGCGCTGGTGCTGCTCGGCATGGCCGAGCGCTTCTGTCACCCGAAGGGCATCCCCGTCACGGAGTTGCGGTCCTTCCAGCGGGCCTTCGCGCGAGCCCCCGACGCCACCCACCGGCACTTCCTGCGCTGGCAGCTGGCCGGCGAGCCCGACCCGCGCGCCGCGCATCGACGACTGCGCGCACTGCTCGACGATGGCGGCGCCGCCGACCGCGCCACCCTGGCCGCGGGACTCGACCAGCTCGGCGAGCTGGATAACGCTGAGCGCCTGGCCCACGCACCCTGCCCGGTATGGCGGGTCTCAGGAGCACATGACCCGCTGCTCGCGCCGACCCAGCGCGAGAGCGCCGATCATCATCTGACCGGTGCCGGTCACTGCCCGATGCTCAGCCGGCCGGCGTCACTGGCCGCCTGCCTGGCCGGTATCGCCTCCAGCGGAGGCGCCACGTCATGACCGCACTGCCGCTCGCCACGTCCGACTGCGCAGGCGCCCTGCGCGGTGACGACTGGCAGGCCCGCGTGGCCCGGGCCTTTTCGCGTGCTGCGCCACACTACGCCGAACGCGCCGTCGCGCAACGCCGCATGGCCGAGACACTGCTATCCCAGCTTCCCGAGAACGCCGAAGAGGTTCTGGACCTGGGGTGCGGGCCGGGGGAGCTGGCCGCGCACCTGGCCGCCCGCTTCGGTCCCCGCTGCACGGTCATCGGCCTGGACCTGGCCCCGGGCATGCTCGAGGTGGCCCGCCGCACACACGGTAAAGCAGCCCGCTGGCTGTGCGGCGATGCCGCCGCCCTGCCGCTGGGCGAGGCCAGCCAGGATCTGGTGGTATCCAACCTGGCCGTACAGTGGTGCCCGGACCTCGACGCCGTGATGGCCGAGCTTCGTCGCGTCCTGCGCCCTGGCGGCCGGGCGTTGATCAACACCCTGGCGCCGGGGACCCTGGCCGAGGTCGATCACGCCTGGTCACGGCCCGGCCAACCCGCCGACCTGCTGGGCTTCCGCGACGCCGCGCGTCATCACGGCGCGGCCAGAGGAGCAGGCTTTCGCCATCTCGACTGTCGCGAGCAGATGCTGCAATTTCACTATCCGGACCTCGCCGCGGTGATGGCCTCCATCAAGGGCATCGGCGCCCAGACCTCGCGGCCCGGGACGCAGCTCACCCGCGGCGACCTGGCAAGGGCGGCACATCGCTATGAGGCGCAACGCGAACCCCAGGGCTTGCCCGTGACCTATCGCCTGCTGACCCTGGAGCTTTACGCCTGAGATGAGCGCCTACTTCGTTACCGGCACCGACACCGATGCCGGCAAGACCCTGGTCACCAGCGGCCTGCTGGCCCTGGCGCGCCGTCGCGGCCTGACCACCCTGGGCCTCAAGCCCGTGGCCTCCGGTTGCGAAACCACATCCGAGGGACTGCGCAATGCCGATACCCTGGCGCTGCAGGGCCAGAGTCACCCCGCGGCGAATTACACCATGGTCAATCCCTTCGCCTTCGCCCCCGCCATTGCCCCGCATCTGGCCGCGCGCCGGACTGGCGTACGGCTGGCCCTCGATGACCTGGTCGACCATGCCCGGCCACTGCTTGCCGAGCAACGCGACCTGACCCTGATCGAGGGCGCCGGCGGCTGGCGGGTACCGCTCAATGGGCAAGAGGACCTCTCGGCGCTGGCCGTCAGGCTCGAGCTACCGGTGATTCTGGTGGTGGGCCTGCGTCTGGGTTGCATCAGCCATGCGCGACTGACCGCCGAGGCCATTCGGGCAGACGGTCCACGCCTGGCCGGCTGGGTGGGCAGCCTGGTGGACACGGCGTTCGCTGCCGACACGAGCCTCTACCGTGACAACCTGGCCACCCTCGAGGCCACGCTACCCGCGCCCTGCCTGGGCGTTTTGCCACGGCTGGCCTCCGATCCGCCATGGGCCATGGCCAAGGCCGCCGCGGATTATCTGATGCTGCCCGATGGTGATTGACTTGCACGGGAGCGTCCGTAGAATATGTCCGCCTGCCTACCCGTGCGGATGTGGTGGAATTGGTAGACACGCCAGATTTAGGTTCTGGTGCCGTAAGGCGTGGGAGTTCAAGTCTCCCCATCCGCACCAGGTTCGCCCCGAGCCTGCATGAGTCCTAACTCCTTGAGTCAGAAAGGCTTACAGCCGTGGAAGGTGTCACACTTCGGTGCGACATTTGGAGTCTCCCATGGCCTACGGCAGCTACCTGACTCGGAGCCTACACCGGACAACCTACTACGCCCGGATCGTGATCCCACTTGATCTGCGACAACAGCTCGCAGGGAAATCTGCGACAACAGCTCGCGGGGAAGCGTGAGGTCAGGCAAAGCCTCAAAACCACCTGCAAGGCAACAGCCAAGTGAACCGTACCGGCTTTCTCGGAGAACCGTTGGTTTGAGTCAAGCCACCTTCTTGGCCTGGCCCTATTGTCATAATACTGCGCTTCTCGCTCGGCCGGCGGCATGTTGCCGATCGGCTCCAGGAGCCGTCGATGGTTGAACCAGTCGACCCACTCCAGGGTGGAGAGTGTAAAGTGACCCGATTGGAGCGGAAGCAAAAGCCTGTGGCAATCTTTGGCAATGAGCTCTAAAAATTTAGCTGCTTCAGAAGCTAAACACTACACGAGAAGGCATCACTCTCGACTCGGCGAATTTTCTATAACAAAGGAAAAAGCATGCCACACTGCGAGGAACGAATTATTAAAAATAATCGATTACATTGATAGAGAAAGCTTCAAGACCGGCCTTACGGATAATGGGCATAACAAGTTATTTAAATAAGTAAAAATCAATTTTTATAAAAATTGCGCAAAGCCCATATTTTAATATTCTGAGCGGCCTGGTTCTTCTTGCCACTGCCGGCTACGAGACATGGGCAAACATTGAAGAAGTGTCTATAGGTACTCACCATGGCATCTTGATTTTCATCATTGTTCATCTCTTAAAAACAATACCCAAGTTTGTGCAAGGCCTAAAGGACGTGAATGAGTCAAAGAAAACACACTAAATCTATACCTGAATATACAAAATCGACATATTGAAAATCTCGCAAAACATTTAGCTATAAAGCAATATTATCTCATCATCGTTGAGTGTGGAATTCTCGTAAGCGCTCCACGAACCCCATCTGTTGCGGCCTGAGTTAGACCGGTAGAGCGTCTTTCCAGCGCCAGGGGAACAGCGCGTCGAGATCGTCATGCTAGCCGAGTATCGGCAGGGTTTCGAACACGAATTGCAGATCGTCGTAGGGTGACAGGCCGTTGCCCTTGGCCGTCTCCATCAGGCTGTAGATTGCCGCGCTGCCGTGGGCGCCGCTCGGTGTGTGGCTGAACAGCCAGTTCTTGCGGCCTACCACAAAGGGTCTGATGGCATTCTCGGCCGGGTTGTTGTCCAGCGTAATCCGGCCATCATCGAGGAAACATCTCAGGCGTTGCCACTGACCATCCAAGTAGTGCAGCGCCTTACCCAGCGCGCTTTTCTGCAGCACCTGGTTGGCTGATTTTTCGAGCCAGGTGCGCAGTTGGGTGATCAGCGGGCGGGTCTGAAGAGCGGGCCAGCACTAACCCCAGTCCGCTTTTACTGGGTTACCGCCAGCCTTATCTGTTGGAAAGAATCACGCTCGCTCTCCGGAGCGGTTTCCAGCAGCCGGCGGGACCAGAGCTCGGCAGCGTCGCCATCACCAGCAGCTTCCGCCGCGCGGACGGCGCCCTCGAGGGTGTTATAGCGTTGCGGCCAGGTTCGATTGGAGTTGTCGTAAGCGGCCAAGGCCTCCGCCGAACGATCAAGAGACACCAGCAGGTCCCCGAGTGCCTCGTAAGGAGGGAGCAACGATCCCGGTGTAACCGGATGTTTTTCGGCGGTGGCCTCTAGCTCTCCAGCGGAGCGCAACAGCGCTATAGCATCTTCAGGCCTGCCCTCGGCTTTCGCAATCCAGCCGGAAAGAATGCGGCGGTCCACTTCGATATAGGTTGAGAAACGCGGATCTGCGGCAGAACCGGCATCCCTCACCAGGGATACCAACTGCTGTTCCGCTTCACGGGCGGCGGCCAAGTTGTCGGTATGGACGGCGCCCAGCCCCCGCGCAAACCAGCTCAAGCCAGTCGGCCAGGGAAATTGCTGCCAGCGGATATAGTCGGGATCGCCGAGCGTAAGGGTTGCTGCCGTTTCCCAATCTCGTGTTTCGACAGCCAGCCTTGCCGGCATGGAGGCCAGATGGAAAGCTCCGGGGAAATTCGCCTGATGCGGCCCATTCGCCTGGGCAGTTGCCCACACGTCCCTAGCCGCACTGTCCTCACCACGCTGGAGGTGGCCATAGACCTGATAGTCAAGCGCGTGGACGTAATGAAAGGATTTCGCACCATCAGCCACGTGATTCACCGCCACCTCGGCGGACCGTTGGTTCCACTCGATCACCCGAGCCCAGTCGCCAAGCCGGACATAGATATGTGAAGGCATATGAAGCGCATGGGGCACACTGGGGGCAATCGCGCCATAGGATTCCACAACCTCAGTCGCATCCCCCGCCCGGCCATCCGCATCGGTGGCGTGGATGCTGTAATGGACTGCCCCAGGGTGTCTGGATTCGTTTTCCCAGACCCTGCGAAGGACCTGCTCAGCCTCGTTGAGTAGGGCACTGCGATCATCGGCGGACAGTGCGAGTGTCAGGCGCGACAACGCATAAAGCGAAGCGACGTCAGAATCCTCTGGAAAGGCCTGATACGCCTCACTCATGCCGTTAATCCAGCCCGCCAGGCGCACCTGCACCTGGTCGGTCTCGGGAGCAAAGAAAGCTGCGGTAGCCTCAACCAGCTGCCGCTCACGTGGGTCTTCGACAGCGTCCAGCGCTTTCTGGATGCTCCGCCGACCGAGGGTGATATCCCCTTCGCTCGGCGTGGTAGCCCATAACGGCTGGAACAGGGTTGTCGCTACGCCCCAATGGCCCATGGCGCAGCCGGGATTGGCGCGGACCACGGCTTCGAACTCCGCTCGCGCTCGGGCATACATCATATGATGCATCATCCCTAACGCATGGTCGACGTCAGCGCGAACAGCATCGTCACAGTTAGCCTGGAAGTCGATGGTGCCGATGTCGTTTCTGGCACTGAGCGCAGGGTCATCTTGACTGGTTTCTTCCAAGGCAATCGCAGGAATAGCAACACCAAGAGAGGCGGCAAGCAAGACAAGACGGAATGTTTTCATGACAGGACTCCAGTGAAACCCGATTGCGGGCGGAGCCGGCATGTCATACATCGATCAGGAACTGGGAACACGCTACCAGAAACTGGTCCAGCATGCGCAGCTTATAACAACAATGGTAGTCCGTTGTGGGTTGCTTAGCCAGCACCTTTCTTGCTCAATTTATCCGCCAGCTCAGAAAAATAAAGTCGAGAGACTGCATACTCGCGACCGTTATGGTCCTTGCCTTTAGTGGCAGGACGATGGCAGGAATTCGCGTATGACACTAGGGATCGATGGAGTTGACCTGAATCCATTATCAAGAAAAACCACGGCTCTAGATGAGTCGTGGAAGTGACGAAAATTCTTCACACCAGGCATTCTTTTCTAGATAAAGGAATTACCCGATGCATAGTGTCAGTGCCACCAGGGATCGGGTGTCACGACGGTAGCCGGAGTTGTTCGAGTTGCCGGTATGACCATTGTTCCCAGTTGCGCCCTTGTCGGTGTTGACGTCTTTATCATGGTGGACATCACTGCCTTTTCATGGAGACGTTTCATGCGCTCTTCCAGATACACCGAGTCTTCCGCCATCACAGTAGGGGCGAACAGCAGTGTGATGACCAAGGCTGATGCGTATGCCGTGAGTTTCATGTTGATTACCTCGCAAGGGTATCGAGGGTGCGTATATGGTCGACAGCAGACTCTTGATGCCGAATGACGCCCCGATACCGTGATGAGCCCTACGGCGCTGAGTCACGCAGGAGCAGCACAGCATTTTCTGTGAGCAGGTGCTTGGATGGTCCCTCGGCGCGATAACCGAAGGCGGATGCTCGAGTCCCCGATGCGGTGTTGCACGTTGCGAAAATCGCCGTGCCATCAGCCTGAGGCATCTCGGTGAGGACATTGGAATGACTTGGGCAAGTCACATTTGCTCATCAGAACAATAAGCGCATGGTCAATGTCGTGGGTCTCGTATTTGTCGCCAGGGAGCGTCTTGCTTAGGCATGTTTACTATAGTGCACTTCGAGATAAACATTTCATTTCTGTGCGAGATTTTTTTTCACGTCATGGGAGTTATTGGTGATTTTATAACATAAAAGATTGTCGAATATTAGGGCTCTCCGTCGCTGGGTGTGGAATTCGCCCCCTGCACTGGGCCAGGATATGACCTCCACGACGCTCGGAGGCATGGCATGGAAGGCACCCTGGTCTGCCCTAGTCTGGTGCTGGAAGAGCCCGGTATTCTCAATAAGCAGCACTTGGATACTTTCCACCTGGCGGACTGGCATGCATTAGAGCCAATTCTTGAGAGCAACGTGCCCTTCCTCCTTGCGGCTGGCGACATTGCGCTGCCCACCATTGCGGACCTGGGTGATGGTGGCCTTGGTGAAACCTTAGGCGTCAAGCAAGGAATAGATGAACTCATCGCTGTCGGCGTCTGGACGTGTCGCAACGGTAAGGGTGTCCATGCTGTAGGACTGATCGAAGGCCATGCGGGGCGTGCTCCCTGCGTGCAGGCTTTGGCTGAGCCCGTCATTCGTTATTCTTAGAGACTACTCACGCAAACAGGGGATGTCACTCGAGCGGAGCGCTGGAGGCCGGGGGCAGTCGGCTATTTTGTCAAACAGGTATCTCAGATGGCGAGCGCTTCCCAATAACGCTGTAAACTAGCTAAGGGGGAACAAGGTTACACCTTGCTGTCTCGCTCACGCCTCGCTAGGATAACCGCACCAACCCACTCACTGTTGGGTGTCACACTTCCACACAGATGGTTAGCGAACGCTAACCATCAAGGCTATGATTCATGGGAATTTGTGGTGCCGGTTGGCGTAGTGAGTTCCCCTCTCCCCATCCGCACCATCTGTTCTCCCTGTTGTCGACGCGCTCCCGTCCGTCATCCCCCGAGATGCGCGGCGCCTTCGCGTGCCCATCGTACCGCTTTCACGCTGCCACGGAGTTCTCTCATGACCGCTCCCCTCTCCTCTCCCGTCTGGCACCCCTATGCCCATCTCAAGACCCAGCGCCAAGCGCCCAAGGTGGTCGGCGGCGAGGGGCCGCGCTTTACCCTGGAGGGCGGCGAGACGCTGCTCGACGCCACCTGCTCCTGGTGGTGCATGATCCACGGCTACGCGCACCCGCGGCTGGTGGCGGCGATCCGCGAGCAGGCCGGCGAACTCTGCCACGTGATGCTCGGCGGCCTGACCCACGAGCCCGCCGACCGCCTCGCCCGGGAGCTGGTGCGCGTCACGCCCGAGGGGCTCAATCACGTCTTCTACTCCGACAGCGGCTCGGTGGGCATGGAAGTCGCCATGAAGATGGCCGTGCAATACCACCAGCTGCACGGCAAGCCGGGCAAGCACCGCCTGATGTCGCTGATGAAGGCCTACCACGGCGATACCGCCGGCTGCATGGCAGTCTGCGATCCGGAAGAGGGCATGCACTCGCTGTTTGCCGGCTACCTGCCCCGCCACCCCTTCGCGCCGGCCCCCACCGCGCCCTTCGATGCCGAGCCCGACGCCGTGGCGGCGGACCTGGCTGCGCTGCGCGAGGTTCTGGAACGCCATCACCACGAGGTCGCCGCCCTGCTGATGGAGCCGCTGCTGCAGGCCGCCGGCGGACTCAACATGACCTCGCCCCACTATCTCAAGGGAGCGCGCGAGCTGTGCGACGAATTCGACGTGCTGCTGGTCTTCGACGAGGTGGCCACCGGTTTCGGCCGCACCGGGCGGATGTTCGCCGCCGACCATGCCGATGTCACGCCCGACATCATGGTGCTCTCCAAGGGGCTTACCGGCGGCTATCTCGGCCACGCGGCGACGCTGGCCACCGACCGGGTCCATGATGCCTTCGTCGGCGACACTCCCGAGCACGCCTTCATGCATGGCCCCACCTTCATGGGCAACCCGCTGGCCTGTCGTGTGGCGCTGGAGAGCCTGGCCGTCTTCGAGGAAGAGGACTATCCGGGCAAGATCCACGGGCTCAACCGGGTGCTGCGCGAGACGCTGCTGGATGACGAGGCGCTGGCCGCACACCCCGCCGTTGCCGACGTGCGAGTGCTGGGCGCCACTGCAGTGATCGAGACCCATGACGCAGCCGTCCTGGCCGGCGTCGGCGACTGGGCCCGCGAACAGGGCGTCTGGCTGCGTCCCATCGGCCGCTGGCTGTATACCATGCCCGCCTACATCACCGCCGAGCGCGACATGCGCCACATCACGACGGTGATGAAGGAGTGGTTCCTGGCGCGGTGACTGTCCCGGGGCTAGACCAGCCGGCGCGGAATAGTGAGATCCCAGCTGCGGCAGTGAACGCGCCGTTCGCCCTCGTAGGCATCCAGCGTGGCGTGCAACTCGAAGGCCACGGCGGTCGACGTCAGCACGGTGCGGGTTACCGTGCTCACCTCCCAGTCCCCCCGCTTCAACGAGCGTTCCCAGAGCGTGGTAGCCTTCAGGGAGTCGAAATCGTCGTCTCGCGACTGATAGGTCTCCACCGCGCGTGTTGCCACCTCCAGCTCGCTGTCCTCCAGACGAATCCGGCCGTTGTCGTTGATCACCTCCAGCGTCGAGAGATCCTCGGCGAGGTCACGATGCACATACCAGTTGTGATGCCCCGTCTCGAGTGTCGTCGCCGGGATGGTCGGCGCGGCCTCGGGCTCGGCAAATTCAGCCAGACGATCATCCTCGTCGCGCGGCGGGCGCTGCGGCAGATGCAGCGCACTGCCCTTGTCGAAGATCGTCAGTCGCACCCGCTCGGGCGGCGCCCACGCCAGCGGCCAGTAGGACGTGGAAAGCGAGAGCCTGAGTCGGTGACCCCGCGGGAACACCTGAGCGACGTCGTTGCACTTGACGCGGACCCGGTAGCGACGCCCCGGCTCCAGGGCGCTAGGGGTCTCGTTGCTGTCACGATGCGTCAGATTGAGCAGGCCATAGGTCACGCGGGTGGCCTTGTCGTCTGGCGCCACGTCGGAAAGCCGGACCGCCAGCATCGCCACGGGACGGTCGGCGGAAAGCTCCAGCTCCACTTCCGGCGCGCCCATTATTTCGAGGGCCTCGTCCAGCGGCGGCGTTTCGAAGGTCAGGGCGCCCCCATCCTCTTCTCGCTGGTCATGGGCCAGATCGGGGCCTGCCGCATAGGAGCACCATTTACCGGCAAACAGGCCGCAGGTCAGCGGCGACTGCAGGGTGAGGGCGGTTTCCTCCCGGCGCCGCTGGCCATCCAACGCCAACCTGCCTGGCGCCAGCGACAGGCGCCAATAGGAAACGTTGGGCGAAGGCCAACTCGGCTCAGCCACCCAGCGCCCCGGCCGACAGCCATAGCGAGTGGTCGGCGGCATACTGTCCTGCATCCAGACCCGAACGGCGGGATCCTGCTCCAGGCCGCGGTCTATGCCCTTCAGGCATTGGTCCCACCAGCGCAGGCACTCCTGCAGGAAACCGATGGCCGGCCCCGGCTCGCCAAGATGGGGATACTTGTGGCTCCAGGGCCCGATCAACCCCTTGCAGTGCTCGGGCAGATTCTCCACCAGCCGCTTGACGGCGTTGGAATAGCCGTCCGCCCAGCCGCTGACGGCCAGTATCGGCACCTCGACGCGGGAAAAGTCCTCGCAGATGGAACCGTGCTGCCAGTAGGCGTCACGGTGTTGGTGCTCGAGCCAGGTGGCAAGCCATAGGCCGCTCCCTTCGAGCCGCTGGTGCCACATCTCTCGCCAGGCATCACCGACCACGCTGGGATCCGGCGGCAGCGAATTGTAGGCGAACATGGTGGAGGCCCAGGAGAGATTGTCGCCCAGCAGGCAGCCGCCCATGTAGTGGACATCGTCCGCATAGCGGTCGTCGGTGGAACAGACGCTGATCACCGCGCCGAGTTCCGGTGGGCGCCGATAGGCCAGCTGCAGGCCATTGAAGCCGCCCCAGGAAATGCCGATCATGCCCACCTTGCCGGCACACCAGGGCTGAGCGGCGATCCAGCGCAGGATCGCCTCGCCGTCGAGCAGTTCCTGTTCCAGGTATTCGTCGGTGAGTACGCCGCCGGAGTCCCCGCTGCCACGAATATCCACCCGCAGCGAGGCGTAGCCATGCCCGGCAAAGTAATGGTGGTGCATGGCGTCCCGCCGCGCGGAGCCATCGCGCAGGCGGTAGGGGATATATTCCAGAATGGCGGGCACCGGTGCCTCTTCGGCGCCTTCCGGCAGCCACAGGCGGGCACAAAGTTCGATGCCGTCGTCCATGGGAATCCAGACGGGATCCCGGCACTCGACCGGGTAGGGAAAGTCGGTCACGACATGCATGACACGGTCCTCCTTGAATAACGCAATGGCTCAGTGGGACTCCTGCTCGGTTAGGGGGTCGATCTCGAAGGGCAGCATCCGCCGACACGCCTCGATCCGCTCGATCAGCGCCTCGCGGTTCTCGGCCCCGGTAAACAGCACGCCCAGTTCGAAGGAGAAGGAGTCCTGGTGCTGAAGCTCCGAGAGCTGCATGCCCTCTTTCACGTTGAGATGCACCAGGGTCCCCGGGAACCGCTCCTCGACCTCGCGGATCTCCTCTTGCGAGGGCACGCGACGCACCCAGCCATCCTCGAAGACGCGCAACATCTGCTTGGCAGCAATGGCGTAATCGCCTTCGCGGTGTGGCATGCGCGGGGCAATGCCCAGCGCCGTGTCGACCATTACCTGCATGTGCGGCGCGCCGTCGACCAGCTGAAATATCGCCGCATGCGAGCGAGAGATGCGCGAATTGATCTCGAGCAGCCACAGACGGTCATTCTCCTCATCGAGGAAGTACTCGATGTTGAACGGTCCATCGTCGTAGCCGATATGCGACAGAAAGCGGCGAGTGTTCGACAGTATCCGCTCCTGCAAGGCGTCGGGCAGCGTGGAAGGATATTCGTAACGCAGCAGCACGGAGGCGTGCGTCTCGTCCCTCAAGCTGTCGATGATCCCCTCGGCATGTACTTCGCCGTTCTGAACATACCCCTCCAGGGTACATTGGCGACCGGCAGAGATGATCGCCTCGGCGATACAGTGATGGCCTGAAATAGCGGCCACTTCCTCGGGAAGCTCGGCCAGGGCCATCACCTCGTCGAACGGCTCGCCGAAACGGCCGATGCCGCCGCGAATCGTCGGCAGCGCCTCGCGGAGCTGGTCGGCGTTCTCGATCAGGAAGCCGAGATGAGAGGAGTGGGCCTTTATCGGCTTGATCCAGAACGGATAGTCGATCTCGACAGAATCGACGGCCCGCTCATCAAAGGGGTCGATGGCCTGGAAGGCCGGCACACACGCCGGGATCACTTTCGCCTGCTCCAGGCGGCTCCAGTACTTGTGCTCACACTTGAGAAACGCCTCGAGCGACGGGCCGGGCAGGCCGTATTCCCGGCGCAGGACCGGCAGCAGGCCGCTGGTCGGAAAATCCCAGTACCCGACGATGGCATCCACCGACCCGGGAAAGCGCTCGAGCTGAGCCAGGGCAGTCGCGACGAGACGTTCGAAGGGGTATTCATCGGCATGCACCACCTCCTCGAAGGATAATAACTCGTGGAAGGCATAGTCCTCGCGGTGGCGCAGGTGCGGCAGCATCTGCCTGCTCAGCTCATCCTGGCCGATGATAAAGACATTCCAGCTCATGCGATTTCCTCCGACATGCTCGTCTCCTCAGTGTGGACCATACAGCCCCCAACCGTGGCGACTTGGACGACCTTTCAGCATGTCAATGTTCCGCCGTCATGACTTGATATCGATCAAGGAGTCACGAGCCAAAGGGAGACAGCGGGAGGGCCGCAAGGCACGAGACGATGGTGCCAAGGATGGCGAAGCCGGTAAACTGCCCGACAAACAGGGCCAAGAGACGCAGAGATGAAGGGATTGCGAACACTGTTAGCCATATCGCTGGCCACCCTCGGCCTGGCTGCCCATGCCAATCCCCCGGAGGTCGACGACAGCGATTTGCCAGCGTGGGCCGAAAAACAGCTAGGACCCTTCCATGCCCGTGTCTCGCGCTGGGTGGAGAGCACCTCGCGCCGCATCGACGGCTTCTTCGGAACCACCGATGCACTGAGCGTGGACACCGACTCCTACTTGCGCCTCAGCCAGGAGTGGGACTGGCGGGAAGGTGAGCCCTTCGACCAGGACCTGGGCGCGCGTTTCCGCCTCGACCTGCCCACCACCGAGGAGCGCCTGAGACTGATCATCGAGAGCGAACCCGACGAGACCCGCGGCACCTTGTCGGAGCGAGAGTCGGCGCTCAGCGATGATCCCGCCAATAGCCTGGGCGACCTGCTGGTGGGCTTGAACCGCCTCGGCGACAAGGACAAGACGCGCCACTGGAACACGCGCGTTGGTGCCGGTATCAAGCTGCGCCTGCCGCTCGAGCCCTACGTGCGGCTAACCAGTCAACGGCTCTGGACCCTGCAGGAGGGCCCCTGGCAGTTGCACAGCGACAACCGCCTGTCCTGGTTCAACGGCGACGGCTACTCTGCCCGCACCCGCTGGGACCTGGGCAGGCCACTCGACGAGCAGCGTCACCTGCGCTTTCTCACCAACGTCCAGTGGCGCGAAACGGTCGACCACCTCGAGTTCAGCCAGGTCGTGGAGCTCAACCACCGCCTCAACCGCCGCAGCGTACTGCGCACCTCGGGCGGGGTGATCGGCGAGAGTGGATCCAACCCCGCCATCGAGGACAGCTATCTCGAGGTTCGGTTTCGTCGAGACATTCACAAGGGCTTCACGTTCCTGGACGTTGCCCCTTCTCTGCACTTTCCCCGCGACGCCGGCCGCGACCCGCGCTGGGCACTGACCCTGCGTCTGGAAATGTATTTCCGCCGCCACATCGACCGCGTCAGCCTGTAACGCGAAGGAGCCCTCGCATGCCCCTGAGCAAGACCCGTTCGAGCTTCTACCGCCGCCTCTATGTGGCGCATCTGGTGGCGACCGGTACTGCCAGCGTGCCGGCCATCACCGCGGCCACCGGCATGCCCCGGCGCACCGCTCAGGATACGCTGGGCGCGCTGGACGAGCTGGATATCCGCTGCGAGTTCGAGCCGACCCCCGGCGAGCGTCACAATATCGGCGCCTTCGTGATCCGCGACTGGGGACCGATCGATCCGGCCTGGGTAGCAGCGCATGCCGAGCGGCTGCGAGACGCCCTGGGCTACCCACCCCGAAGATGAGCCATGCGGTGAGACGACGCCTTATCCGTCAACTGACGTGGCTGGGCCTCCTGCTGCTGTTGACCGGATGCGGCTGGGGCGACTGGCGCCAGATTCCGGCATCCGGCAATGATACGACACGGCTGGCGGATGGCGGGATCATTGCCGATGACGGCTACCGATTACCCCTTCATCACTGGCCAGCCAAGGGCGACCCACAGGCCATCGTGCTCGGGGTACACGGTTTCAACGAACACGGTGGCACCTTCAAGCGCCTCGCCGACGACCTGGCACCCCAAGGCATTACCCTCTATGCCCACGACCAGCGCGGCTTCGGCACCACCGCCCAGCGCGGCCTCTGGCCAGGCCACGAGCGGCTGGCCGCCGACGTCACCCTGCTCGCCGAGCGGCTGAGCGCGCGCCATCCGCAAATCCCGCTTTACCTGGTCGGCCACAGCATGGGCGGCGCGGTGACAATCCTCGCCCTGAGCGGTGAGAACCCGCCGCCCGTGGATGGCAGCGTGCTGATCTCACCCGCGGTGTGGGGCTTCGAGGCCATGCCCTGGTACCAGCGTCTGGGTTTGTGGCTCGGCGTGCGCCTTTTCCCCGCCTTGAGCGTCTCCTCGGACATCGTCCAGCGCTTCGGCATCGAGCCCACCGATGATCCCGCCGTCAGGCGCCGGTTGGCAAACGACCCGCTGATCCTTCGCCGCGCGCGCATTGACACCCTGCACGGCGTAAGCCTGGCCATGGAGGCGGGCCTGGAGGCCACCCGACGACTGCCGGCTCCGTCACTGATCCTGTATGGCAGCGAGGACCACATCATCCCACCGGAAGCGATCTGTGCCCTGCTCGCACGACTGCCCGAGAAGGAGGGCTTTCGCCTGGCGCTCTACCCTCAGGGCTACCACATGCTGACCCGCTATACGAAACGCGAGCGCACCGTGGCCGATATCGCCGCCTGGCTGCTTGACCCCGACACTCCCCTGCCTTCGGAGCATGAGCTAAATCATCGGCAGGCTCGCCGGACCCTCTGCGATACATAACGCCCTGCTCAACGTTTACTAAACGTTGAGCAGCCCGCCGTTTACGGCCAGGTGCCTTCGGGAGGGATTGACATGTCACGAGCTAAGCCGGACTGTGAATCAATGAGCAAAGAGACAAATGACGCCTGCCCCGACGACAGCGGCACCATAGGCGAGCTAGCGCAGCAGCTCGATGCCGCCATCGAACGCCTTGCCATCGAGAATGCCGTTGCCGAGGTCTCCCCGGTCTTCGACGTCATTGATGCGGCACGCCCCTTGATGTTCGATGAAAGAGGGCTGGAAGCCCTCTATGCGCGCGTGCCCGCCATCGAGGCCGCAGGTTTCTTCGGTGGCAGCGACTGGGATTATCCCCAGACTCTGGTGCCCTCGCTGGCGGTGCGGACCGCGCGCCACGGGGACCCGATCGCCGCGCTGGTCGAAAGCCTGAGCCAGATCCGCCTGCTGGCCGTCGCCAAGGGCGATTATTCCCATCCCTCCGTCTCGGCAGAACATGCCCATCACTTTCTCGCCCAGGTGATGGCCATGAATCTCGACATCGTGGTCGGCGACCTGCAGGAGGGCGATCGCCTGAGGCCAGACGGGCTCGGCTACGCCGTCCAGGCCCTGTATCGCTATCTGCTGAAGCACCTGGGCTACCAGAACCTGCTGGAGCACCTGGTGGCAGAGGTCTGGCGCATCCTGGCGCAACGCCCTGTCCAGGTCGACGGCGTCAAGCAGATGGTGACCCAGATTGCCACCTGCCTGCCCGGTCTGGAAGACCAGCCGGATGCCACGGTCGGCGAGGCGGGCGCAGACGCCATGCGGCTGATCAACGCCGTGTTCAGTCCCACCGAAGGTTGCCGAGAGGATCCCGGTTTCGAGGTATATGCCGAGCGCCTGGCCGGCATGGATGACGCGGCCCTGCTTCGGGAGTCCATTGACTTTGCTCAGGCCATGCACAGTACGGGGCTGGTCTCGCCTTACATGCCGGGCTTCATACGCTACCTGCGCACCCGCTGGAACGAACTGATCCCGACGGCACTCGGCCTGAGCCATACGGGAGCCGACGCCTTTCACTGTTATCCGGCGTTGATTCACACCCTCATCGATGAAGCCCTGTTTGCCGAAACCAGCCAGGCCGCCTACGGGCTCGCCATGATGCTGGAGAGAGGGATTCTCTATCCGCCTCCGATGGCCCCATCGTTATGGCGGCAGTTACGGCTGACGCTGTGCGATGCTGCGGCAGAGAAGATCGCGGCTGTCTTCGGAGACCGTCGCTCGCCGGAATGCTTTCTGCTCGCCGACGTTATCAATGTCCTCGGCCGCCCGCTGGGCGTGGGTCAGGGGAACTATCCTACCTGCCAGTCGACACGGGCGTTGTCGATGTGGGCTTTCAACACCCCGGCCGACCTGTTGCGGATCGTCGCCTGGGCGGCGCGCGACGACGAGATCGTCATGCGCTTCGAGGGCCACAACATTTCGTCTCGCGAGCTTGGGGCGGGCCTGGCAACCGAGCCACCCGTGGACGTTGATGCCGTCTCCCTGATCACCGTCCCGCACCTCGATCGCATCTACTTCGAGATGGGACGCCGCAGCGTCGGGCGCGGCGAGGATCCCCACAAGTGGGTCAACGCCGAGTTCCATGGCGATCAGGTGGGTCACGGTTTTCGCATTGCCGTCGATGTGTTTACCGGCAATCTGAAGGATTTCGAGGGCTTTATCCGCGACTTTTACGCGGCTTACCATCCCTTCTATAATGGCAATATTCCCGTCATCAATCCGCAGCCAGCGGGTATTGCCGTGACCGATAGCGCGTCGCGCTTTCTCGGCTGGCATGCGATCACGATCCAGCGCCTGGCACTCGACCAAGACAAGGTCATGCGCGTTTACTTTTTCAACCCCAACAACGACAGTGGTCAGGATTGGGGGCAGGAAATTATCACCTCGACACAAGGCAATGGCGAACTCTACGGGGAGGCATCGCTCCCGGTGGCCCAGTTCGCATCACGGCTTTACGTCTTTCACTATGACCCGCTCGAAAAGGGCGAGCCAAACGATGTTCCGACCAATGAAGTGAGTCAGGCCATGAGCCTGGCGCGTAAGAGCTGGGCATCGGGACGCTAGTCCAACGCTGCCTGGCAGTTGGGATAGGCAAGACCGCTGGAAATCGAGCATCAATTTCCTGCTTAATGCAGAAGGAGAGCATCGCATGTCGACTGTATCAGAAGCCCCGGACTCCAAGGACGTTTCGAGCTGGACTGACCCGACACTGGACTCGGTCAAGGGGACTGAAACGCCCAAGGATCCCAACAAGGGCTATATCGCGCTGCTGGGCTGGAGTATCAATGCCATCAAGGCCGCGCAGAAGTTTGACCGTCGTTACGTGGTCGTAGCGCCCGACTGGGCCGCCGATTTCTGCGAGGCCAATCATATCCCCTACATTCCATGGGATTTCGTGCGCCTGAATGATCGATCCATGGAAATTGCGGAGCGGCTCAAGGAGGAAGGCGTCGATGTCGCCATCCCGCTGTTCGAGGAAACCGTCGAATGGTCGGGTGCGATCAACTCCGTGCTTCTGGATAACCCCCGCATGTACGGGCAGTCCATTCTGTTCCGCGACAAGGCGCTCATGAAGCGCCGCGCTCAGCTCGGCGGTATCCGTGTGGGCATCTTCGAAGAGGCCCACGAGAAAGACGACATCATTCGCTTCATGAAACGCGTCAATCAGACGCTGCTCAAGCTCGACGGCGACCCGGATGACCCGATCCACGTCAAGGCCTTCGACAAGGCCGGCTGTCTCGGGCATCGCATGATCCGCAAGCTGGAAGAGATCGACAACATACCCGACGAAGAATATCCCTTGCTGATGGAAAGTCACCTTGATGGCTGGGAATTTGCCGTCGAGGCCTGGATCCATGATGGCAAGATCAAGTTCCTCAACATCTCCGAATACGTGACCCTGGGCTATTCGGTCTTCGTCCCGGCGACACGGGAACTCGAAAGCTGGCGAGATGCCATCACCAAGCAGATCGAGAAGCTGATCAAGACGTTCGATATCCAGTTCGGCCTGATTCACCCCGAGTACTTCGTGGCCTCCGACGGCGAGATGTACTTCGGGGAAGTCGCCTACCGGCCTCCCGGCTTCAAGGCCTTCGAACTCATAGAACGCGCCTACGGGTTCAGCGCCTATCAGGCTTCCATGCTGGTCTTCGACCCCAAGAGCACTAAGGAGGAGGTCGAGGCCTTCTTCCCGCGCGAGGTGGTCGATGCGAAAGGCTACGCGGGTTGCTTCGGCGTGTACCCACGGCGCCGTGTCGTCAGCAAGCTGGAAATGCCCAAGGAAACCACCGAGCATCCCTACTTCGAGTCTCACGAGCTGGTAGCGCCAGCGGAAGAGACGGTGCCGGACCGCTCGGCATTCGGTACACACTGGGGCCTCATCTTCTTCTTCGGTGACGACCCCATCACGATGCGGGACCTGCTCAAGGCTCAGGAGGACCTGGACTTCTACGTCTGATGACGCCCTGAACGTCGTCTCTGGTCGAGGCGGCATGTGACCACGGGCAGGGCCTGCGCCCTGCCCTTTGCATGCCCATCATTCGTGTAGTCCCCGCTCCCCGCTCTCGATGCACCGGCGCGCCAGATAGACCACGACACAAGCGACCAGCAGTATCTCGCCCTTGGTGGTGCGCCCAACGTGGCAGGGGCCAACGGCCCAACGCTGAATTGACACAAGCGCCCAGTCACGCCTACTATTGATAATTATTCTCATCGAAAGGCTATCGCCGGTTCGGCCCACATGACTCCCGAACGCCCCAGGTTACGTACCACCGTTGTCTTCCTGCAGGTCTCCTTTCAGGCCATCAAGCACTCCATGGCCGGCAAGGCGAGCGACGGTCTGCCCTGCTGGCTCGACGGCAGGATGCTGACGATGCTCTGTCGCGACCTCAAGGCGTGTCGCGACCAGGCGGCTGGACAAGGCGACGCCCACCAGGCCCTCGAGACGGCTTGTTCCCAGTGCGATGCCCTGCTCGGCCACTGCCCGGGCGGACTGGACAGCACGCTCTGCCACCACCATCTGGACGCCATCCTGGCCGGCTTGCAGCGCGCCCTCGCGGCGTTGCCCCTCCCACCCGCCGAGCAGGCACCGACGGGCCTCTGGTACAGCGCGACCCGCCACCTTCGCGAAGGCTGGCGTCGCCTCTCCTGAGACCGCATGACACCCTGCTCCCTGCCCTGCTGTCGCTTCTCCGGCCGTTAACGCCCAGCGAGCGCTGCCTGGCCCGCCTCATTAGCGGCGCCACAACGATACCCGTCCCACGCGGAAAGCGCGTCTCCCGAACGATGAAATCTCTACGCCGGGCCCCTATGCTGGAAGGCAACGCCAATACCGGAGGGGCAGAACGATGATCACCGAGACAGACAAGCAACACCTGCAGCGCTGCGTGGAACTGGCGGAGGAGGCCCTCGAGGCCGGCGACGAGCCGTTCGGCTCGGTGCTGGTGAGCGGCGATGGTGCGGTGCTGGTGGAGGATCACAACCACGTCGCCGGTGGGGATGCCACCCAGCATCCGGAGTTCTTCCTGGCGCGCTGGTCCGCGGAGAACCTGACACCCGAAGAGCGCGCGCGAGCCACCGTCTACACCTCAGGGGAACACTGCCCGATGTGTGCGGCCGCCCACGGCTGGGTGGGGCTGGGACGCATCGTCTATGCCAGTTCGTCCGAGCAGTTGGAACAGTGGCTCGAGGCAATGGGCGCGGCGCCACCCCCGGTTCGCCCATTGCCGATTCAGGCAATCGTGCCGGAAGCGGAAGTCGAGGGTCCAGAGCCGGCGCTCGCCGACCGCATCCACGGCCTTCATCGTCGGCTGCACGGCGCCTGAGCCTGAAACTCAGGCCTCGGCCAGCACCTGCGCCATGTAGGCCTCGCAGCGCTGATGAGCCGGCCGCTGACGCAGCCCTTCCCAGTAGGCCACGAACTCAGGTCGCCGGGGAAGGGTACCGAAATGCATGCCCCAGCCGAGGTGAGTACCGACATAGACGTCCGCGGCGCTGAAGGCCGTGCCGGCGATATACGCCCGTCCCTCGAGGACGCCGGCCAGGGTCTCGATGACCGTCCAGTAATCGCCACAGCCGAGCTGTCGCTGCTGTTCGACCGTGGGTTGCACGCCGAGGGTGGTCAGCGCGAGAGCGGCCTCGAGGGGACCGGCCGCGAAAAACAGCCAGCGGTAGTAGTCACCCCGCGCCGCAGGCGGCGGCGCCAGGCCGGCCTCCGGGAAGGCATCGGCAAGGTAGGTGCAGATCGCGGCGGCCTCGGTGACCACCACGTCGCCATGGCGAATCGCCGGCACCTTGCCCATGGGGTTGAGAGCCAGATAGTCCGGCGACTTCATGGTCGTGCCGTACTCGAGGGTCACCGTGCGATAGGGCACGCCGAGTTCCTCGAGCATCCAATGGACGATGCCGCCCCGCGACAGCGGGTTGGTGTAGAAGGTGAGCTCGGCCGGCTCGAGCGGAGCGGGTTCCGCCAACGTGGCTGGCGGAAGCGTGACCTCCGGCGGCAGCACATAGCCCTGGCCGGGGGCGTTGACCACCTCGACCCCGACCGCCCGCAGCGCGGCGATATCCTGATAGAGGGTGCGCAGGGTGACCCCCAACCGCTCGGCAAGCTCAGGCCCGCCGATCGGCTCTGCGTGATGGCGCAACATCCGGATCAGGTCTTGCAGGCGCGACGTTCGTGGCATGGGCGACTCCTCGTGAGCGTTGATGTCTCTCGCCGCCTCAACACGGCGTCGAGGCGTCATCATGCCTTCGAGCCGCTACCGACACCAGCATGCTTTTCACATCTATCTGCCAGCAATGAGCCGCTACAGCGACTGCAGAGACTCGCTCAAGGTGCCACGCCTATCAAGCACGCTCACACACATGTTGCGCTCACAGCCCTTGTGCGCCGCGACGCAGCCAGTCGTGCATGAAAACCAGCTTACGGCGGACCTGTTCAGACAGCACGAAGGGGTAGAGATCCGACAGCCCCATGGCGCGATTGATGTGGTTGACTGCCATCACCTGGTGCGTCGCAATGTGGATCAAGTTCTCGGCATCTGCTTCCATGTAGGGGTCCCAGCCGAGATGAGGCAGGTCGGAGGACGAAAGGCCAGCTGCCACGAAACTATCGGCAATATCCGTCAAGTGCAGCAGGTGGGACGCGGTTTCCGCCCAATCTTCATGGGGATGCGCAGAGGCATAGGTACTGACGAAGCGCGAGCGCCAGTCGGGCGGTGGCCCGTTATGGTAGTAGCGCTGCAGTGCCGCGGGATAGTCCTCCCGCTCATCGCCGAACATGCCCCGGAAGGCGTCGAGAAAATCTTCCCGAAGGCTGAGACGCCACCAGAGCATATGCGAAATCTCATGGCGCATATGGCCGATCATGGTGCGATAGGGCTCTTCCAGGGCTTCTCGCCGAGTCGTGCGCAGGACCGGGTCGGCCTCGGCCACGCTGATCGTCACCACGCCGCCGACATGCCCCATGGGCACCGGGGTCGGGCCCTCGGCCAGCATGTGAAACACCGGGCGAGCGCCCGGGTCCTCGGGCCGAAACCAGTTCCAGCGTCCCAGATTGTCGAGCACCCAGCGCTTGGCGGCCTCGGTCTGCGCCCAGTTGGGCATGGCATCGGGAATGGAGGGATCCGGCGCCAGCTCGGTCATGGCGCAGGCGCGACAGAAGGCCCCCTGCTTGGGAGCGATCCAGTTGCAGCCGATCACGTCACGATTGATGCAGAACGGCGGCATGGTGATGAAGGCCCTGGCCTGCGGATCATAGGCAACCGGCGTTCCCTGGGCGGTGGCAAGGTTATCAAACCAGAGGGCGCCGGCACCGACGGGATTGGCAAAAACGCGCATAAGGCAGTCACTCCGCAAGAATCGCAAGGCAAATAGCCGGGCGTATTACGCTGCATCCTGCTCTTTCTTCCTCTACCAATCAAATCCTCCCATTAACTGCGATCGCGCGAACGCTAGATCTCGAAGCCGAGCCCGAAGTCTTCGGCACTGATCGCCATCAGCGGCTCCGCGCCGGCCTCGATGGCGGCCTTGTGAGCACGGGTGCGCGGCATCAGCCGCTGGTAGTAGAAGCGTGCGGTGTCGAGCTTGGCACGGTAGAAGGCGGCTTCCTGGGTGCTCTCGGAAAGCGCCACCCGGGCCTGCTTCGCCGCACGGGCAAAGAGATAGGCCAGGGTCACATAGCCGGCATACATCAGATAATCGACGCTGGCCGCGCCCACTTCCTCTCGGTCGCTCATGGCCTTCATGCCGATGGCCATGGTCATCTCGCCCCATTCCCGGTTCAGCTTGGCCAGCGGACGCACGAACTCGGCAAGCTCGCTGTTGCCCTCCTCGGCCTCGCAGAACTTGTGGATCTCCCTGGTGAAGACCTTCAGGCTCTCGCCCTGGCTCATCAGCACCTTGCGACCCAGCAGGTCGAGCGCCTGGATGCCGGTAGTGCCCTCGTAGAGGCGGGTGATGCGCGCATCACGCACCAGCTGCTCCATGCCCCACTCCTGAATGAAGCCGTGGCCGCCGAACACCTGCACGCCCTCGTTGGTGGCTTCGAAGCCCACCTCGGTGAGAAACGCCTTGACGATGGGCGTCAGCAGGCCGAGCAGGGTCTCGGCGCGTTCCTTCTCGGCGGCATTGCCCCCATGCTCGACAATGTCGATCATCTGCGCGGCATACAGCACCAGCATCCGGCCGCCCTCGGCGAACGCCTTCTGGGTCAGCAGCATGCGGCGCACGTCCGGATGCACGATGATCGGGTCGGCGGGCTTCTCCGGTGCCTTCGCACCGTCGAGTGCGCGCATCTGCAGGCGGTCACGGGCGTAGGCCAGGGCGTTCTGGAAGCTCGCCTCGGTCAGCCCCAGGCCCTGAATGCCCACGCCGATACGCGCGGCGTTCATCATGGTGAACATGCAGGCCAGCCCCTTGTTGGGCTTGCCCACCAGGAATCCCTTGGCCCCGTCGAAGTTCATCACGCAGGTGGCGTTGCCGTGGATGCCCATCTTGTGTTCCAGCGAACCGCACACCACGCCGTTGCGCTCGCCCGGCTCCCCCGCGTCATCGGGAAGATACTTCGGCACCACGAACAGCGAGATGCCTCTGGAGCCCTCGGGCGCGTCGGGCAGCTTGGCCAGCACCAGATGGACGATATTCTCTGCCAGGTCGTGCTCGCCGGCGGAGATAAAGATCTTGGTGCCGGTGATCGCGTAGGCGCCATCGTCGCTGGGCAAGGCGCGCGTCTTGATCAGGCCGAGGTCGGTACCACAGTGGGGTTCGGTGAGGCACATGGTGCCGGTCCAGGTGCCTTCCACCAGCTTGGTCAGGTAGGTGGCCTGTTGCGCCTCGGTGCCGTGGTGGCGCAGGGCATCGGCGGCACCATGGGAGAGGCCCGGGTACATGCCCCATGCCAGGTTGGTGGCGCAGACCATCTCGTTGAGCACCATGGCAAGCGACGGCGGCAGGCCCTGGCCGCCATGCGCCGGATTGGCCGCGAGGCTAGGCCAGCCGCCCTCGACGTACTGGGCATAGGCCGCCTTGAAGCCCTTGGGCGCCTTTACCTCGCCGCCCTCCAGCAGGCAGCCTTCCTTGTCGCCGCTCTGATTCAGCGGCAACAGCACCTCGCGCGCGAAGCGCGCGCCCTCCTCCAGGATGGCGGCGACCACATAGGGCGAGGCCTCCTCGCCGCCGGGCAGGCCCGCATAGTGGGCCGGGTAGTCCAGCATCTCGTCCATCACGAAACGAAGGTCGCGCAGGGGGGCCTGATAGTTGGGCATCTCGATCTCTCCTGGAAGTCGGGCGAGGACAGCGGCGGCGGCCGCTTTCAAACATGTGTTTGAAATTATCCGTGACGCAACCATCAGTCAAGCGTTCGTTTAAAAGCTTCGAGCGACAAGGTAAGAGGCGCAAGGGATATCCCCCAGGCGCAAGATGAAAAAAAGGAGCAAGCCAAGGGGTTTCCTTGAAGCTTGCTCCTTGTAGCTTGCGGCTGGCCGCAGGCGCTACTGCATGCGAATCCCGCCGTCGAGGCGGATCACCTCGCCGTTAAGCATGGCATTGGTGATGATCTGCTCGGCCAGGCGGGCAAACTCGCCGGGCTTGCCGAGCCGCTTGGGGAAAGGCACGGAAGCGGCCAGCGCCTGGGCCGCCTCGTCGGGAATCTCGCTCATCATCGGCGTCTCGAACACGCCGGGGGCAATCGCCATCACCCGCACGCCGTGGCGCGAGAGCTCACGGGCCGCGGGCAGACTCATGCCCACCACGCCGGCCTTGGAGGCGCTGTAGGCACACTGCCCCACCTGGCCGTCCATGGCGGCGACAGAGGCGGTGTTGATGATCACCCCCCGCTCGCCGTCCTCGCCCGCCGGGTTCTTGGCCATGGCGGCGGCGGCCAGACGCATCACATTGAAGGTGCCCACCAGGTTGATCTGCACGGTGCGATTGTAGGCCTCGAGGTCGGCGGGATTGCCCTCGCGATCGACCAGCTTGCCGACGCTGACCACGCCGGCGCAGTGAATCACACCGGCCAGTCCGCGCTCGCCGCCGAGCGAGACAGCGGCGTCCACGGCGGCCTGGATATCGTCGCCGGAGGTCACATCGCCGCGCACCGCCCGGGCAACCTCGCCCAGGCGCTCGGCATGCGCCTCGACGGCGTCGCTCAGGTCGCAGAGCACGACGCGACCACCGCCGGCCGCCAGACGTTCAGCAGTGGTCGCCCCCAGTCCGGAGGCGGCGCCGGTAATCAGGAAGGTGTTGTCCTTCACTTGCATGTCAGGGTCCTCGTCATTTGGCCGGGGCCGGGTCGGCGGCATCGGCGCGTAGCTTGAAGCGCTGGATCTTGCCACTGGGCGTCTTGGGCAGTTCCTCGACGAATTCGATCACCCGCGGGAAGGCGTGAGTCGAAAGCCGTTCGCGGACCAGTTGGCGAATCTCGTCGGCCAGTTCATCGCTGGCCTCGAAACCCTCGCGCAACACGATATACGACTTGATGATCTCGCCACGAATTTCGTCGGGCTGACCCACGGCGGCGGACTCGGCCACCGCTGCGTGAGTCATCACGCTGTTTTCCACGTCGGTAGGCCCGACACGATAGCCGGCGGTGGTGATGATATCGTCGTCGCGACCGGCAAACTGGAAGGTCCCGTCCGCATTGCGAATCACCACATCGCCGGTCAAATAATACCCTTCGGCGAAGGGGTGCTTCTCCTGCCAGGTATAGCCGGCGAAGAAGTGTGCCGGGGAATTCTTGATATCCACGGCCAGCACGCCAGGCTCACCCGGCGGCAGTTCATTGTACTCGGCATCGAGGATCGCCAGGCGGTAGCCGGGCATCGGCACACCCATCGCCCCGACGTGCTTGGGGTGGTCGAGGGCATGGTGATTGTTGCAGGTCATGCCGGTTTCGGTCTGGCCGTAGTGGTCCATGACCGGACAGCCCAGCGAGCGTTCCACCCAGGTCACCACCTCGGTGTTGAGTGGCTCGCCCGCGGAACTCGCTGCGCGCAGCTCGAGGGTCTGGTGGGCATCGTCGAACAGCCCCGAGGCCTTCATCAGGCGATAGGCGGTGGGCGCGGCGGCGAAATTGGTAATGCGGTGGCGCTTCATGAAGGCCAGCGCCCCCTCGGCACTAAAGCCCGCCTCGCAGAAGTGCGTTGTCACGCCCAGCAGCAGCGGCCCGGCGATGGCGTAGTAGAGGCCGTAGGCCCAGCCTGGGTCGGCCATGTTCCAGAAGCGGTCGCTGTCACGCAGGTCGACGGCCAGTTCCATGTAGAGAGCGAAGGCCGGCATGCCGGCCAGCGGCACGGCCACGCCCTTGGGCTTGCCCACGGTGCCGGAGGTGAACATCTGCAGGAAGGGCTCCTCGCGCGCCAGGCGCGGCGGGGTGGCCTCGATCGGCGAGTGGGCGAGCGCCTCGTTCCAGTCCAGGTCGCTGGCGTGCTGGGCATCGGGTCCGCCGACGGCGAGCACCGGCGGGCACTGGGTCAGATCATCGAACTTGAAGCGGTTGGCGTGATCGGTGATCAGCAGCTTCGTATCGGCGCGGCCCAGTCGATAGTCCACGGCGTCGGGCCCGAAGGCGGTGAACAGCGGTTGGTAGACGGCACCGATGCGCCAGGTGGCCAGCACCGCCACCAGCAGTGCGGGAGAGCGTGGCAGCATGCAGGCAATGCGGTCCCCCACGCCCAGCCCACGCTCGGCAAACCAGCCGGCGAGCCTGGCGCTTTCGGCATCGAGTTCGGCATAGGTCAGGGTATTGACCTGGCCCTGGGTATCCTCGTGCACCAGCGCCAGGACATCGCCACGCCCGGCACGCAGGTGTCGTCCGCAGCAGGACTCGAAGGCATTGGCCTTGCCATCGCGATGATCGTCGAGGCGTGCGATGACGTCATCGATGGAAAAGGTCTCGAGATAGCTCTGATAGTCGGGAAGGGTGCTCATGTAATGCCCTCTCGCGGTTTGTGCTTGTTGTGGCGGCAAATGGGGCACGCCCAATGCTGACGACGTAAGGAAACGGTCATAGCCGATGGCTGGCGTGCGCGCCCACCTTCTGGTTAGATGCAGTTGACGTAAGCGTCAACCTAGCAAGCGCTAGGTACACGCTAGAGGCTCTCGAGGAAGGGGGCAAGCCCTGAACGACGGGATGGGACTAGACGATGGTCGAGCGTGGCGGAGCGATGACGTACCGGCGCTCGACCAGGGGCCGGCGGGTCAGGCGGGTCGATGAGTGATCATCGCGACCAGCTCGTGGGCCAGGTCATCCGGAGAGCGAGGGCCGGCGGGGTCGTACCAGCGCACCGTCCAGTTCAGCGCCCCCATCACGAAGCGAGACACCAGGAAGCGGTCGCCGTGGATCAGACCGGCGCCCAGCGCCTCGTCGATCACCGCTTCCCACAGCGCTTCGTAGGCATCGCGCAGGTGGCTCAGGTGGTCGCGGGCCTCGGGGTCCAGGCGGCGCCATTCGTAGAGGGCAACGACATGGGCATTGCGGTCGGTGAGCAGGGTTTCCAGGTGGGCACGTGCCATGGCCTGCAACCGTGATTCGGCCGTGTTGTCACACTGCTCTAGGGCCGCCTTGGCGATGACCAGGGCATTCTGGGTGCCCTCTTCGATCACCGCGGTCAGGATCTCCTGCTTGTCGCGGAAGTGATGGAAGAGGCTGCCGGACTTGATGCCCATCTCCTGGGCGAGCATGCGCACGGTGGTCCGATCGAAGCCCTCCTGGACGAACAACTGGGCGGCCTGGCGGGTCAACTCCTTGCGACGCGGTGAGTCATTCATTACATTCATCGACGTTTACACTAGCGCTTGCTTGGTTGACCCTGAGAAAACCACAGCCCCGGGGCCGGGTCAACGCAGCCTCCTTGCCAGCCCGGCCTCGATACGCCACAACCAGAAGTGACGGGGATATCACCTCAACCCCCCAACAATCACAACGCGGTTTGTCGCAAGCCGCACGCCATCACGGAGTCACACCATGAGCAACGCCAACGATATCGTTTTCCTCTCTGCCGCACGCACACCCATGGGCGGCATGCTGGGCAGCCTCGCCAGCGTCACCGCCCCGCAACTGGGGGCCACGGCAATCCGCGCCGCCATCGAACGCGCTGGCATCAGTGCCGACAGCATCGACGAGGGCATCATGGGCTGTGTGCTGCCCGCTGGCGTCAAGCAGGGCCCGGCCCGCCAGGCCATGCGCCAGGCCGGCATTGGCGACGTCATCGGCGCCACCACCATCAACAAGCTGTGCGGTTCGGGCATGAAAGCCACCATGCTGGCCCACGACGTGATCCGCGCCGGTAGCGGTGAGGTCGTCCTGGCCGGCGGCATGGAGTCGATGACCAATGCGCCGCACATCCTGACCAAGGCGCGGGCGGGCTATCGGCTGGGCCACGGTGAACTCAAGGACCACATGTTCCTCGACGGTCTGGAGGACGCCGAAACCGGCAAGCTGATGGGCGGCTTCGCCCAGGAGATCGCCAGCGAGCGCGACTACAGCCGCGAGCGTCTCGACGACTTCGCCATCGCCTCGCTGGAGCGCGCCATGGAGGCCACTAACGCCGGCCACCTCAAGGCCGAGATGGCCCCGGTCACCGTCACCAGCCGCCAAGGCGAAAACGTGGTGGACCACGACGAGCAGCCCTTTCAGGCCAAGCTCGACAAGATCCGCTCGCTGCGCCCCGCCTTCGCCAAGGACGGCACCATTACCGCCGCCAACTCGAGCTCCATTTCCGACGGCGCCTCGGCGCTGATCCTGGCCAGCCAGGCGGCGGCCGACCGGCTGGGCGCCAAGCCGATCGCGCGGATGCTGGGCCACAGCACCAATTCACGTCACCCGAGCGAGTTCACCATTGCCCCGGTCGGCGCCATCGACAAGCTGATGAAGCAACTCGACTGGACCGTCGACGACGTCGATCTGTTCGAGATCAACGAGGCCTTCGCGGTGGTCACCCTGATGGCCATGGACGACCTGGGCCTGCCCCATGACAAGGTCAACGTGTTCGGCGGCGCCTGCGCCCAGGGCCACCCCATCGGCTCCACTGGCTCGCGGATCATCGCCACCCTGATCCATGCCCTGCGCACCAAGGGCGGCAAGCGCGGCATCGCCAGCCTGTGCATCGGTGGCGGCGAGGCGACTGCCGTGGCCGTGGAGCTGATCGACTGAGGAGCGCAACGTGGCAGGGATGCCCGACATCCAGTCGTCGTGGATCGACTCGCCGCACGGCAAGTGCTTCGCTGCCCGCTGGCGACCCACTGAGGGCGAGGCATCGCGCAGCCCCATCGTGCTGCTGCACGACTCGCTGGGCTGCGTGTCGCTATGGCGGGAATTCCCCGCCCGGCTAGCGGCTGCCAGCGGCCGCGAGGTCATCGCCTACGACCGCCTTGGCTACGGGAGGTCGTCGCCTTACCCGGGGCCCCAGCCGTCCAGCTTTATCGCCGATGAAGCCGAGTACTTTCATGAGCTGCGTGAGTCCTTCGGACTCGCCCATTTCGTGATTCTCGGCCACAGCGTTGGCGGTGGCATGGCGGTCGAGATCGCCGGCCGGCATGCCGACGGCTGCAAGGCGCTGATGACGGTGGCGGCTCAGGCCTTCACCGAGCCCCGCACCCTGGCCGGCATCCGCGAAGCCGAACAGGCCTTCCAGAACCCCACCGCCATGGCGCGCCTGGCAAAACATCACGGGGCCAAGGCCGAATGGGTTCTGCGCGCCTGGGTCGACACCTGGCACTCCCAGGCCTTCGCTGACTGGACGCTGGACGGCGCCCTGCAGCGGGTAACCTGTCCGACCCTGGCCATCCATGGCCAGCACGACGAATACGGCTCGCTGGCTCAACCCGAGCGGATCGCCACGCAGGTCGCCGGCCCGGCCAAGATGGCCATCCTGCCCTGCGGGCATGTCCCCCATCGCGAGTGCCCCGAGACGTTGATCGCCACCCTGCTGCCCTTCCTGGCCGAGCCGGCCTCGGCCTGAGGCGTATCGATTCTGGCCTGTCTCACCCCTTGGGCGCCGCCAGACGATCGAGACGCAGTCGCTGGCGACCATCGAACAGCCGCCGGCTGCCCGCGGCTACCGCAGCCAGCGTGCCGAAGCCGGTTCCCAGGGTGATGGTGAACATCACCAGTATCTGGTACTTCACCGCCAGCGCCGGCGGGCTCCCGGCGAGAATCTGGCCGGTCATCATGCCCGGCAGGCTGACCACCCCGGCGGCGGCCATGGCGTTGATCATCGGCATCAGGCCACTACGCATCGCCTCGCGGCGAATGTCCCCCACCGCCGCCTGCCAGCGCTGACCTAGCATCAGGCGATTCTCGATCACCGCGCGCTGGCGCCAGGCGGTGTCGGTCAGGCGATCCAGCGCCAGGGCGACGCCGGTCATGGTGTTGCCGAGCATCATGCCCAGCAGCGGAATGGCATACTGAGGTCGGTACCAGGGCTCGGGGCCGATGATCACGGCGAGGGTCAACACGGTCACCGTGAACGACGACAGGAACATCGCTACGGTACCGATACCGAAGGCCCAGCCGCCGATCAGGCGCCGCTTCTGGCGCGCCATCACCTCGCGCCCGGCAATCAACAGCATGCCCAGCGCCATCAGCGCCACCCAGTAGAGCGTCGCTGCCGCGAACAATGCCTCCAGCACCAGACCCACCAGTGCAAGCTGGACCACCGTGCGCGTCGCCGCGATCAGCAAGTGTCGGCTCATGCCGAGCCGCATGGCCGCCGTGCATCCCGCCAGCGCCACCACCATCAGCGCCGCCAGGGCCAGCTGCCACCAGGCCAGTTCGATCACACCCATGCCGGTGCCTCCCTGAGGTTACGGCCTTCGATGCGCCAGTGGCGGGTCGCCACCCTGGCGATCTGATCGGCGTCGTGGGCGACCCAGAGCACCGGCCAGTGTCGCTCGCGAATGCGCGCCATTAGCCACGCCTCCACCCGGCGCGTGGTCGCCCCGTCTAGGTTGGCGGTAGGCTCATCGAGCAGCAGCACCGAGGGCTCCAGGCTGACCGCCCGCAGCAGGGCCAGGCGCTGCTTCTCTCCCGACGACAGCCGCGCGACCTGCCATGTCAGCACCTCGGGCGTGAATCCCAGCGCCTCCAGGTCGGACGCCTCGGCCCGGGGCAGGTGCTCGCCCACCTCGTCTTCCCACCAGTGGCTCTCTGCCGGCACCAGCATCACTCGCGCACGCCACGCATGGGCCGGCAGCGACGCCTGGTCGATATCGCCCAGCCATACCTCACCGTCATGGGCCTCGAGATCGGCCACGGCGCGCAGCAGACGACTCTTGCCGGAACCGCTGGGACCCGACAGGCAGTGAACCTCGCCGGGAGCGACCGTCAGGGTCACCGGGGCCAACTCGCCGACGGCAAGCCGCACCAGGTGCAGCGACGGGGGTGCAGTCATGGTGGCCTCCGCAGCAGGGGAACTGGCTGCGATGGTAGCAGCTAGTCGCGTACGTGAGAGTGAGACATGCCACGGTCATCGCCGCGTCATCTAGGCGACTCTTCACTGTCATGAAAGGCTTCCAGGATACGTCATGCACCTCATATCCCTGACACAGGTGGACTCCCATGCAAACCCTGACACGCTCCCTGCTCGCCGGCGGCTTCGCCGTCGCCGCTCTCACCGTCGGTATCTCTCAGGCCCAGGCTGAGTTCTCCCTGAGCGAGCGCTACACCGATAGCGACGGCGACCTGGTGGCCGATATCCCCGCAGACGAGAGCCAGTGGCTCGACCCCGACACCCTGGTGTTCGCCTATACCCCGGTCGAGGACCCCGCCGTCTACGCCGAGGTGTGGGACGGTTTCCTCGAGCATATGGAGGAGGTCACCGGCAAGACGGTGCAGTTCTTCCCGGTGCAGTCCAACTCCGCCCAGATCGAGGCGATGCGCGCCGGGCGTCTCCATGTCGCCGGCTTCAATACGGGTTCGAACCCCCTGGCCGTGGCCTGTGCCGGCTATCGGCCCTTCACCATGATGGCCGCCGAGGACGGCAGTTTCGGCTACGAGATGGAGATCATCACCCATCCGGGCTCAGGCATCGACGAGGTCGAGGACATCCGCGGCCGGACCCTGACTCACACCTCCGAGACCTCCAACTCCGGCTTCAAGGCGCCCACCGCGCTGATGGCCTCCGAGTTCGATATGGTCTCCGGCGAGGACTACGAGGTCGACTTCTCCGGCAAGCACGACAACTCCGTGCTGGGCGTGGCCAACCAGGACTACGCGGTGGCCACCGTCGCCAACTCGGTCAAGAACCGCATGATCGACCGTGGCGTGATCGACGCCGACCAGCTCGAGGTGATCTACCAGTCCGACACCTTCCCCACCACCAGCTACGGCACCGTCTACAACCTGGCGCCCGAGCTGCAGGAGGCG
Source organism: Halomonas fontilapidosi (assembly GCF_014192285.1). Lineage (GTDB taxonomy): Bacteria > Pseudomonadota > Gammaproteobacteria > Pseudomonadales > Halomonadaceae > Halomonas > Halomonas fontilapidosi. The sequence goes on from NZ_JACHXQ010000001.1 coordinate 608,243, forward strand.
ATCCAGGAGTCCTTCTTCAGCTTCGAGTGGGAAGGCAGCGCGCTGGCCGAGGAGTTTGGTCGCAACGGGGAGGAGCAGTTCATCCCCATCACCTTCAAGGAGCACTGGGCGGTGATTCGCCAGATCGATGAGGCCAACGGCGTCGAATACGACTGCAACTGAGCCTCAACTCAGGAAGGCGCGGGCGGCATGCCGCCCGCGCCTTCGCGTAGATGAGTCACAGGGGAGAACCTGCCACGTGCTGACCCTCAACCAGCTGACCAAGGTCTATAGCGTCGGCGACCCGGCACTGCGCGACGTGACCTTTCGCGTCCCGCGAGGCCAGGTCGTCGGCCTGATCGGCCCCTCGGGGGCCGGCAAGTCGACCCTGATCCGCTGCATCAACCGCCTGGTAGAGCCGTCCAGCGGCGCAATTTACCTGGACGAGACCGACCTGACCTGCCTGGGCAGTCGCGAGCTGCGCCGAGCGCGGCGGCGCATCGGCATGATCTTCCAGGAATACGCCCTGGTGGAGCGACTGACCGTCATGGAGAACGTGCTCTCCGGCCGCCTGGGATACGTGCCCTTCTGGCGCAGCTTCACGCGGCGCTTCCCGGGTCACGACATCGAGAATGCCTACCGCCTGCTCGACCGGGTGGGCCTGCTGGCACATGCCGACAAGCGCGCCGACGCCCTCTCGGGGGGGCAGCGCCAGCGGGTGGGCATCGCCCGCGCCCTGGCCCAGGAGCCAGAGCTGCTGCTGGTGGATGAGCCCACCGCAAGCCTCGACCCCAAGACCAGCCGCCAGATCATGCGGCTGATCACCGAGATCTGCGCCGAGCGCCAGCTGCCGGCCATCGTCAACATCCACGATGTGCCGCTGGCCCAGCAGTTCGTCGACCGACTGGTGGGACTTCGCGCCGGGCAGATGGTGTTCGATGACACGCCAGACCGCCTCGACGAGACCATGCTCAGCGAGATCTACGGTGCCGAGGACTGGACGGCCATGGACCAGGAGGACGACGAGCCCGAGTCCAGCAGCGATGCACAGATCTCCCTGCGGCTGCCGGGGGCAGCGACATGACCGCGAACGCCGCCTATCCGCGCCGCTGGAAACGCCCACCGCAGCTGGTCACGACCCGACGCTGGCGGCTGACCCTGCCGTTGCTGGTCGTGGCCTACCTGGTGCTGGCGCTGGGCTCATTGGAGATCGACGCCGGCCGCGTCGTCGAAGGCCTGTCGCGCGGCGCACGCTTCATCCAGGGCTTCTTGCAGCCGGACTTCGTCAGCCGCTGGCAGGATATTCGTCAGGGGCTGATCGAGAGCCTGACCATGACACTCACCGCCACGGTGGTGGGCGTGCTGATCTCCGTGCCCATCGGCATCGGCGCGGCACGTAACCTGTCACCGCGCCCGGTCTATCTGGTGTGTCGTTCGATCGTCGCCGTCAGCCGTTCGCTGCAGGAGATCATCATCGCCATCTTCCTGGTCGCCATGTTCGGTTTCGGTCCCTTCGCCGGCTTCCTCACGCTGGCCTTCGCTTCCATCGGCTTCGTCGCCAAGCTCCTCGCCGACGACATCGAGGAGGCCAGCGCCAGCCAGATCGAGGCCATCCGTGCCACCGGTGCCAGCGGCCTGCAGCTGATCCATTACGCCATTCAGCCACAGGTCATGCCGCGACTGATCGGCCTGTCGCTCTATCGCCTGGACATCAACTTCCGCGAGAGCGCGGTGATCGGCATCGTCGGCGCCGGGGGAATCGGCGCCACCCTCAATACCGCCATCGACCGTTACGAGTACGACAGTGCCGGCGCCATCCTGCTGCTCGTCATCGCCATCGTCATGCTCTCGGAGTATGGCTCAAGCTACCTCAGGAAGACCCTGCAATGAGCGCTCTCGACACCGGCCCAGGCGAGCCCCCCCACTATTCTCAGGTCTGGACCTTTCGCACGCCGCGTGCCCGGCTGGCGCTATGGGTCGGCTGGGTGGCGCTGGTGGCACTGTTCATCTGGTGCTGGCAGATAATGAACGAGAACACGCTGTGGATCTTCGTCACCGACGCGCCCAGCCAGGCTGCCGACATCAGCAGCCGCATGTTCCCGCCCAAGCTGGCCTATTTACCCGAGCTGCTGATGCCGCTGTGGGATACCCTCAACATCGCCACCCTGGGCACCCTGGGCGGCATCATCCTGGCGGTACCGGTGGCCTTCCTGGCGGCGCGCAACACTACCCCCTCGGCGCTGCTGATTCGGCCCGTGGCGCTGTTCATCATCGTGAGTTCGCGCTCGATCAACTCGCTGATCTGGGCCCTGCTGCTGGTGGCGATCATCGGCCCCGGCCTGCTGGCCGGCATCGTCGCCATCGCCCTGCGCTCCATCGGTTTCGTCGGCAAGCTGCTGTATGAAGCCATCGAGGAGACCGATGCCCGCCAGGTCGAGGCGGTGACGGCCACGGGCGCCGGTCGGGCCCAGGTGATCCACTACGGGCTCGTGCCGCAGGTACTGCCCGCCTTCTGGGGCATCTCAATGTTCCGCTGGGACATCAATATCCGCGAGAGCACCATCCTCGGGCTGGTAGGTGCCGGCGGCATCGGCATGAAGCTGCAGTCCTCCATCGATACCCTGGCCTGGTCCCAGGTGGCCACCATCCTGATCGTGATCCTGGGCACGGTGGTGGTCAGCGAGACGCTCTCGGCAAAGGTCCGCCGTGCATTGATCTGAGCCGCGACGTCGCCATGGCATGGATGCCGCCAGACTCGCTCTCTCGATGAGTCTGCTATAGCGTGACGAGCTCATCCGTTCATGCCTGAAGAGGTCAACCCGTGCCCCATTTCCTGGTGTTCCTGGGCACCGCTCGCAACAGCACCCCACCCGCCCCTGCCCGTCTCGGCCTGCGCGTGGCACGCGCCTGCGGACGGCTGCTCGAGGCAGACGGCGCCACGGTCGAGCTTATCGACCCGCTAGAGATCGAGCTCGGCGCCGTCTTCAAGCCCCATTTCGCCTACGCGAAGGCGAAGGTGCCCGAACCTCTGGACGCCCTCGCCGAGAAGATCGCGGCCGCCGATGGCTACGTGATGGTCAGCCCGGAGTACAACCACTCGATGAGCCCGGCGCTTGCCCACCTGCTGAACCACTTCGGCAGTTCCCTCTACGCCTTCAAGCCCAGCGCCATCGTCACCTACTCCGCCGGACAGTGGGGCGGCGCCCGGGCGGCGGTCAACATGCGCACCTTTCTCGCGGAGCTCGGCTGCCTGCCGGTCTCGGCGATGATTCACATACCCAGGGCCCAGGAGGCCCTCGACGAGGACGGCCGCTTCCGCGAGGACCCGAAGCACTGGGCCGGCTACTTCGGCCGCACCCTGGGCCAGCTCGGCTGGTGGGCAGAAGCCGCCGCGCGCCATCGCGACGTCCAGGACCCGACCGAGGTCTCGCCGGCCTTCCAGCGCGCCCCGGACCAGCGCAACGCGCCGGCGTCCGGGTGATAGCATTGAGTATATATGATTTCCCATATATGATGAGCAGCAAAACGGCCTGATACCCCGCCCCCGACGACTGTCTCAATGGAGACACCATGAACGTACTGTTCCTGTGCACCGGCAACTCCTGCCGGTCCATCTACGCCCAGGCGCTGTTCAACCACCTGATCGAGACCCGGCATCACGCCTGGAGCGCCGGCAGCCATCCGGCCGGCGAGATAAACCCCTTGACATTGATCTGGCTGGAGAAGGAGGGCATTTCCCCCCGCGGGCTCGCCAACAAGTCCTGGGACGATCTCGAGGTGACGCCGAATATCGTCATCACCGTCTGCGATGATGCCGCCGGCGAGGCCTGCCCGCTCTTCCTTGGCAAGGCCGTGAAGGCCCACTGGGGCGTGCCAGCCCCCTCGAGGGCCGAGGGCAGCGAGGCCGAAATCGAGGCCGCCTTCGCCAGCACCTTCGGCGCCCTGCGCCGGCGCATCGAGGCCATGCTGGCCCTGCCGCTGGATCAGCTGTCCAGCGAAGCCCTGCGGCAGGCCTTGGAAAAGATCCACCAGGGTGCCTCCCGGGAAGAGACCCCACAAGGAGACACCACGTGACGACCCATCCCCTCGACGACCTGCCCAATATCGACCGCGTTCGCTTCCAAGTGCCCGACGCGGCCAGCCTGGGCATCCCCGTGGACCGTGAGCATCCCACTCGCATCCTGCTGCTCTATGGCTCGCTGCGCAGCCGCTCCTTCAGCCGCCTGGCGGTGGAGGAAGCCGCGCGGCTGCTGCGCGCCATGGGCGCCGAGACTCGCATCTTCGACCCGAAGGGGCTGCCGCTGCCCGATGCCGAGGAGACGACCCACCCCAAGGTGGCGGAGCTACGCGAACTGGCCGAGTGGTCGGAAGGTATGGTGTGGTGCTCGCCGGAGCGACACGGCGCCATGACCGGCATCATGAAGGCGCAGATCGACTGGATCCCCCTGGCACAGGGCGCGGTGCGTCCCACCCAGGGTAAGACCCTGGCGGTGATGCAGGTGTGCGGCGGTTCCCAGTCCTTCAATACCGTCAATCAGCTGCGCGTGCTGGGGCGCTGGATGCGCATGGTCACCATCCCTAATCAGTCCTCGGTGCCCAAGGCCTTCATGGAGTTCGATGAACACGAGCGCATGAAGCCCTCGTCCTACTACGATCGCATCGTCGACGTCATGGAGGAGCTGGTGAAATTCACCCTGCTGGTGCGCGGGCGCAGCGAGGCGCTCACCGACCGCTACTCCGAACGCAAGGAGTCGGCCGAGCAGCTCTCCGCCCGGGTCAACCAGCGCGCCATCTGACAGGAGTCACACCATGAGCACACTTCAGGATTCCCAGTCTCCCAGCACGTCGGAGGGCATGGGGCTCTTCGAGCGCTTCCTCTCGGTGTGGGTGGCGCTGGCCATCGTCATCGGCGTACTGCTCGGCCAGTTTGCCCCAGCGATTCCCGAGGCGCTGTCGCGTTTCGAGGTCGCCCAGGTATCGATTCCGGTGGCGATCCTGATCTGGGCGATGATCTTCCCGATGATGGCGCAGATCGACTTCAGTGCCGTGCTCGGCGTGCGCCGCCAACCCAGGGGGCTGATCATCACCACCACAGTGAACTGGCTGATCAAGCCCTTTACCATGTTCGCCATCGCCTGGTTCTTCCTGACGGTGGTGTTCCAGCCGTTGATCCCCGCGGACCTGGCCAGCCAGTACCTGGCGGGTGCCATCCTGCTCGGCGCTGCGCCCTGTACCGCCATGGTCTTCGTATGGAGCTACCTGACCCGCGGCGATGCCGCCTACACCCTGGTACAGGTATCGCTCAATGATCTGATCATGCTGTTCGCCTTCGCGCCCATCGTGGTCTTTCTGCTCGACATCTCCAACATTCAGGTGCCCTGGGACACCGTGGCGCTGTCGGTGGTCCTCTACATCGTGATTCCGCTCACCGCCGGCTATCTGACGCGTCGCACGTTGATCGCTCGCCATGGCAGCGAGTGGTACGACAACGTCTTCATGAAACGCATCGGTCCGGTCACCCCAGCCGGGCTGATCCTGACACTGGTGCTGTTGTTCGCCTTCCAGGGTGAGGTCATTCTCGAGGCGCCACTGCATATCGTGCTGATCGCCGTCCCGCTGATCGTTCAGACCTTCCTGATCTTCTTCATTGCCTACGGCTGGGCCAAGGTATGGAAAGTGCCCCACCGCGTTGCCGCCCCTGGGGCGATGATTGGCGCCAGCAACTTCTTTGAACTGGCCGTGGCCGCCGCCATCTCGCTGTTCGGGCTACAGTCTGGCGCAGCGCTGGCCACGGTGGTGGGCGTGCTGGTGGAGGTACCGCTGATGCTGGCGCTGGTGCGCATCGCCAACAAGACTCGGCACCACTTCCCCGAGGCCGAGGCACCCGCCGAGGCAAAGGGCTGAGCCATGGCCATCGAGGTCAGCGACCGCGCCCGCGAGTGGCTGCACAAGCAAGGCGGCGTGGCCACGGTGCGCCTCTCACCCCGTCATGGCTGCTGCGGCGGCAGAGCGGACATCGCGGTGGCCGAAGCCAGGACGCCGGATGCACCGAAGCGCTACACGCGCCTCGAGCACGATGGCGTGGTGCTCTATATCGCTCCGACGCTGCTCGACCAAGACCTGACACTTGATGTCGAGGGCTTCCTGGGCCTTCGACATCTCTTCGTGGACGGTGCGCCGTTGTCCAGATAGCACGCCCTCGCGGCTTGCACCCGGGCGTCTTCCCAGTGAGGATCAAGCGATGACTGCGACTCTCCTGCGGCGCTACCCGCTGCTCACCATCGTGCTGGCCCAGCTGTTCGGCACCTCGCTGTGGTTCTCCGTCAACGGCGTGGGACTGTCACTCTCCCGCGACCTGGGCGTTTCCGAGGCGGACCTGGGCCGCCTGACCCTGACCGTGCAGGCAGGCTTCATCGCCGGCACCCTGTTCATCGCCACCACCGGCCTGGCCGACCGCTTCCGCGCCAGCCGAATCTTCGCCGCCTCTTGCCTGGCCGGTGCCCTGACCAACGCTGTCTTCGTGCTCGCAGCGGCACACCCTCCCCACGCGCTGCTGCTGCGTTTTGCCACCGGGCTCTGCCTGGCCGGCATCTATCCGCTGGGCATGAAGCTGGTGATCGGCTGGACGCCCCGCTATACCGGGGCAGCACTGGCCTGGCTCGTCGGCATGCTGACCCTGGGCACCGCCCTGCCCCACCTCCTTCGCGGCTCAACCCTGGGCCTGCCCTGGGAGTGGTCGTTGTTGGGTGCTTCCATCCTTGCTGTACTCGGCGGGATAGGCATCTTCGTTCTGGGAGATGGCACGCATCTGCCATCCTCGAGCGGCAAGACACGAGTACTCGATGGACTGGCCGCCTTGCGAGAGCCCCGCTTCCGCGCCGTGGCCGGCGGTTACTTCGGCCACTGCTGGGAACTCTATGCCTTCTGGACGCTCACCCCCTTCCTGGTCGCCCGCGAGGTGGCGCGACTCGGCGCAGCCGAGGCTTGGGTTCCCTGGTTGTCGTTTACCGTCATCGCGCTGGGGTTTTTGGGCTGTGTCGGTGGCGGGCAGCTTAGCCGCCGTCTCGGCAGCCTGTGGGTGGCGCGTCGAGCGCTGGCCGCTTCTGGGCTGATCTGCCTGGTCTATCCGCTGGTCGGCTGGCTGCCACCCGGGCTGCTTCTGATACTGCTCGTCCTGTGGGGGCTGAGCGTGATCGCCGACTCGCCACAGTTCTCGGCCCTGGCCGCGGCCAGCGCGCCGCGCGAGCGAGTGGGTTCGACCCTGGCAGTGATGAACGCCGTGGGCTTCGCGCTGACCATCCCGTCCATTTACCTCACTACTGCCCTGTGGGAGTGGCAGGGCGGCTGGGTGCTTTGGTGGCTGCTGCCGGGGCCGATTCTTGGGCTGATGGCGCTCCAGCCCCTGCACCGCCAGGACCCCCTCGCCTCAGGAGATGCCTGACCGTGCGCCGTGTCTTTCCCTGCATCGAGTCTGCCTGGCAAGACCACCGGGACGAGCTACGCGGCTTCCTGATCCGACACAGTGGCGATCGCGATGCCGCCGATGACCTCCTGCAGACCGTCTATGCCAAGGCGCTGGCCCACCGCCGGCAGTTCTGCGAACTGGACTCCCCGCGTGCCTGGCTGTTTCGCGTGGCACGCCACCAGTGGATCGATCAGCAGCGTCGAGACAAACGCTGGACGGACGAGGCACCGCCCGAGATCGCCACGGAGTCGCCGACGGCCTCCCCCGTGGAGAGCCTGATCGACTGTATCGAACGCGCCCTGCCCCATCTCGAGCCGCAGGATCGCGATATCCTGCAGCGCTGCGACCTGGAAGGGCTTCGCCAGGCCGACTATGCCGACGGCCACGGTCTGGGCCTGCCGGCCACCAAGGCGCGCCTACGCCGCGCCCGACAGCGGCTGCGGCTGCGCCTCATCACCCAGTGCGGGATCGTCTTCGACGAGCAGGGGCGCATCTGCTGCCATCGCGCGCACCAAGGATAAGCGAGATTTTTCGCATCGCGGCGGTATCCTTTTGCCGCCTGCTGCGTCTTCCTGGGTGACACCGACCGAACACACAGGGAGAGGATGACCATGCTGGAGGTCTTTAGCTGGCTGGCCGACTGGCTGATCTATGGCGTCGCGGGGCTGGACCCCGAGAGCAAGCTCGGCGCCTCATTGCACTTCTTCGTCGAGGACACCACCAAGATCTTCGCGCTGTTGGTGGTGATGATCTATGTCATCGCCCTGATGCGCGCCTCGCTGAACCTGGAGCGAGTACGCCACTACATCCAGCAGAAGCACCGCCTGGCAGGATACGGCCTGGGCGCCAGCTTCGGCGCCATCACCCCCTTCTGCTCCTGCTCGAGCATCCCGCTGTTCCTGGGCTTCACCAGCGCCGGGATCCCACTGGGCATCACCATGGCCTTTCTGTTCACCTCGCCGATCATCAACGAGGTGGCGGTGATCATGCTGTGGAGCCTGCTGGGCTGGGAATTTACCCTCGTCTACATCGTTATCGGCATGGCCGTGGGCATCGGCGGCGGGATGCTCCTCGATGCCCTGAAGGGCGAGCGCTGGCTGAAGGCTTTCGCGGCCAAGGCCTATCAACAGGCCGCCGCGACGCCCCACGACGATGCGCCCGCACCCGAGACGCCCTCTCTGACCCTGAAGGAGCGCCATGAGTTTGCCAGAGACGAGCTCAAGGAGATCGTCGGGCGGATCTGGAAGTGGGTGCTCATCGGCGTCGGCCTGGGGGCCGGCCTGCATGGCTTTGTGCCCGACGGCTGGTTCGCCGACAACCTGGGCAGCGGCCAATGGTGGAACGTGCCCATCGCCGTGCTGGCCGGGCTTCCGCTCTACTCCAACGCCACCGGCGTCATCCCGGTGATGGAGAGCCTGATCCTCAAGGGGCTGCCGGTGGGCACCACCCTGGCCTTCTGCATGAGCACCGTGGCGGCCAGCTTTCCCGAGTTCATCATGCTCAAGCAGGTCATGCAGTGGCGCCTGCTGGCCACCATCTTCGTCATCCTGCTAGCCAACTTCATGATCGTTGGCTGGCTCATCAACCTGCTGAGCCCCTGGCTGTTCAGCGGATTCCTGTCCTAGAGGAGACACATCATGAAGAAGATCGAGGTACTGGGTACCGGCTGCAAGAAATGCGTCAACACCGCCGAACAGATTCAGGCCATCGCTGGCGAACTGGGCATCGAGGTCGAGGTGGAAAAAGTCACCGACCCGGCCACGATCATGGGCTACCAGGTCATGTCGACGCCCGCCGTAGCCATCGACGGTACGCTCGTTCACAGCGGCAGCGTGCCGGGCCGAGAAAAGATCGAGAGCCTGCTGAAGGGCTAAGCAGGGCATACCGGGCCCGTGTTGATCCTTCAGCACCGGGCCCCTTTCCGAGACGCCCCACCGGACTATCTTGATCATCATCAAGTCCTGTTCAGGGATTACCCCTTCTCCTGGCTCAAGCCTCTGAAATTCTAGGCTGTTGGCAGTAGCAACGCGCCGACGCTACCCACCGTCCTTGCGCGCCTGCCAGGGGGTAACTAATCTGAGAAATGAATCTGCTGATTCAAATATCCATATAACTATGCAGCAACAGCCGATATCGACCTCCCTACAACAACATTCCGGAGCGCCAGACGATGTCCCGACTGAGCCGCCGCAACTTCCTCAAGCTGACCGGCAGTAGTGCTGCCGTCAGCACCCTGTCCCTGTCACCGTTGGCCAAGGCCCAGCCGGACCAGGGTTCGGGCACCACCGGCAGCACGACTCTCCCCTACCCGCGAGAAGTGGTGGCCAGGCTGGGAGACGTCGCCGTCAATCAGCCCGTCCACTTCAACTATCCCGACTCCCGATCGCCATGCGTGCTGATTCGCAAGGGGCGTGAGGTCAAGGTCGGGGTGGGCCCGGACCGGGACGTGGTGGCCTACAGTACCCAATGCACGCACATGGGCTGCCCGGTTAACTACGACCAGAAGGCCGAGACCTTCAAGTGCCCCTGTCACTACAGCGTCTTCGATCCCGACAACGCCGGCCAGATGGTGATCGGCCATGCCACCGAGAGCCTACCGCGGATCATCCTGGAGTATGACGAGGCAGAAGACGCCCTGCTTGCCGTGTCGGTCGATGGGCTGATCTATGGTCGTCAGGCCAATATCATCTGAATCGGGAGAACAACAATGACGCAGTTCAAGGACCGCATCCCGCTGCCCCCGGCAGATGCCCGGAAGACCAACATGGCGTGTCACTTCTGCATCGTCGGCTGCGGCTACCATGTCTACAAGTGGCCCGCCAACCGGGAAGGTGGCAGGACTGCCGACCAGAATGCGCTGGGGCTCGACTTCACCCGCCAGCTTCCTGCCATGCAGCTCACCATGACGCCGGCCATGGTCAACCGGATCAAGGATCACGACGGTCGCGAATACAACATCATGATCCTTCCCGACAAGGCGTGCAGCGTGAACCAGGGGCTGTCCTCGACGCGGGGCGGCCAGATGGCCAGCGTGATGTATTCGGAGGGCACCCCGATCGGCGAGCGGCGGCTTAAGTACCCACTGGTGTACACCGGTGACGACTGGGTCGAGAGCAACTGGGAGCAGGCGATGGCCCTCTATGCCGGCCTGACCCAGCGTATCCTCGACAACGAGGGCCCGGACCAGCTGTTCTTCAACCTCTTCGACCATGGCGGCGCCGGCGGCGGTTTCGAGAACACCTGGGGCACCGGCAAGCTGATCTTCAGCGGCCTGCAGACGAAGATGGTCCGCATCCACAACCGTCCCGCCTACAACTCCGAGTGCCACGCGACCCGCGACATGGGCATCGGCGAGCTCAACAACAGCTACGAGGATGCCGAAATATCCGACGTCATCTTCTCCATCGGCGGCAACTCCTACGAGACGCAGTCGAACTGGTTCCTGGCCCACTGGGAGCCGAACCTCAGGGGCGCCAACGTCGGCAAGAAGCGGGAATGGTTCCCCGACGAGAGCGTGGGCAAGGGCAGGGTCATCCTGGTCGACCCGCGACGCACGCCTACCGTGGCGATCTGCGAGACCGTCGCCGGCAAGGACCATGTCCTGCACCTGGCGATCCAGCCGGGCACCGATACCGCGCTGTTCAATGGGCTGCTGACCTACGTGGTCGACCAGGGCTGGCACGACCAGGCCTTCATCGACGAGCACACCAGTGGCTTCGCGGAGATGCTCGCCGCCAACCGCTTGGAGCTGGACGAGTGCGCCCGGATCACCGGGCTGGATCGTGCCGATATCATCAAGGCCGCCGAATGGGCCTACCAGCCCAAGGCAAGCGGTCATGCCCCGCGCACCATGCACGCCTACGAGAAGGGCGTGATCTGGGGCAATGACAACTATCGGATCCAGTCCGCCATCGTCAACCTCGTGGTGGCCACCCGTAACGTCGGCCGCCGCGGCACCGGCGTCGTGCGCATGGGCGGCCACCAGGAGGGCTATACGCGCCCCCCCTATCCCGGCGGGCGCCCGGCGCCTTATATCGACCAGGAGCTGATCAAGGGCAATGGCATGATGCTGACGGTCTGGGCCTGCAACGCCTTCCAGACCACCGTCAATGCCGAGACCTATCGCCAGGTGATCAAGCGGCGAGCCGCCATCGTCAACCAGGCGCTAGCCGAAGCACGCGGCGCCTCCACCGAGGAGCTGATCGATATCGTCTATGATGCCGTCAAGAACAAGGGCGGCCTGTTTATCGTCGATATCGACCTCTACCGCACCAAGTTCGCCGAGTCCTCCCACCTGGTGCTGCCGGCGACCCATCCCGGCGAGATGAACCTGACCTCCATGAACGGCGAGCGGCGGCTGCGGCTGTCCGAACGCTTCATGGACCCTCCCGGCATCGCCAGGCCGGATTGCCTGATCGCCGCCGACATGGCCAACGCCCTCAAGCAGCGCTTCGAGGCGGCAGGCAACGCGGCGATGGCCGAGCGTTTCGCCGGGTTCGACTGGACGACCGAGGAGGACGCCTTCAACGACGGGTTCCGCATGGCCCATGAGAAGGAGATCGACAGCCAGGGCGGGCCGACGGGACACCTGGCCACCTACGAGCGCCTGTCCGAGGCCGGCAACAACGGCGTCCAGCTGCCCATCAAGGCGTACAAGGACGGCAAGCTGATCGGCACCGAGATGCTGTATACCGACAGCAGGTTCGATACCGAGGATGGCAGGGCACACTTCCAGCCGTCGCCCTGGAACGGGCTTCCCGAGGTGGTTCAGCAGCAGAAGGAGAGGTTCGACTTCTGGATCAACAACGGTCGTACCAATCATATCTGGCAGTCTGCCTATCATGATCAGCACCTGGCCTTCCGCAAGGGCCGCTACCCCATGGCCCCGGTCGAGATCCACCCGCAGGATGCCGAGGCGCTGGGGATCGCCAACGGCGATATTGTCGAGGTCTACAATGACTACGGCGCGACCATGGCCATGGCCTATCTGGAACCCGACCTGAACCGGGGGCAGGTCTTCATGATGTTCGGCTATCCCAATGGGGTTCAGGGTGACGTGGTCAGCGAATGGACGGACCGCAACATCATCCCCTACTACAAGGGGGCCTGGGCCAACCTTCGCCGCATCGGCTCCAACCCCGCCTACCTGCGAGACGTCTCGTTCAAGCGTCGGCGCTATTCCTGAGACATGACGCCGATTGCGGATCTGGCGCAGCATGGGCGAGTGAGGTTACCAATTCTCCCTCGTTCATACTGAATGACTGCCATATCAGCACATGGTCAATCGCCGCTCCGGCCGATTCCCCATGCTGGCGAGACGGTTCTGCAGCAGGGCCAGACGCTCAGCCTGGCCCTGCTGAGCGGCCTTCAGGATATCCTCTATCCAGTTGGGCAGTGCCGGCGCCAGGCAATAGTAGACCCACTGACCATCACGACGGTCGCTCAGCAGGCCGCAGTTGCGCAGCTGGGCCAGGTGACGCGACACCTTTGGCTGGGACTCCTCCAAGGCGTGGGTCATCTCGCAGACGCACAACTCCTGCTCGCAGCGAATCAGCAACGTGAGCGTCAGACGCGTCTCGTCACCCAGGCACTTAAAAAGTCTTGGGGGGTCGAGCTGAATCAAGCGATATACCTCATAGAAACCAAGGGGGTCATTCTACGTCACCGTCCGCTGCTCCGACAGCAACCCCTGCCCAAGCCGGGTACTGTGTCATACCATGTCACGCCGCCTCACGTGGCAATGCCAGGGCCATCAGCGCACTGGCCGCCACCAGGGCAGACGAGATCCACAGGCAGGCGGCAAGGCCATGGACCTGGTAGACCCAGCCGGAGAGCAGCGTGCCCAGCAGGCGACCCATGGCGTTGGCCATGTAGTAGAAGCCCACGTCCATGGAAACGCCGTCGGCGCGGGCGTAGTGGACGATCAGGTAGCTGTGCCAGCTGGAGTTGACGGCGAACAGCACGCCGAAGGCCAGCAGCCCTGCTACCAGCCAGCCCACTTCGGCCAGGGGCAGCAGGGCCAGCAGTGCCGGCAGGCCGGCCAGCAGCAAGGCCCAGAAGGCCGTGACCCCACGCGCCCCGCCCTTGACCAGGCCGGTAAGGCGCGGTGCCTGGGTCTGCACGCCGCCGTAGCCGATCACCCAAATGGCCAGCAGCCCCCCTACCGTCCAGTGGCTCCAGCCGTGCTGGTCATAGAGAAACACCGGCAAGGCGACCACGAACCAGACGTCCCGGGAGGCGAAGAGGCAGAGCCGCGCTGCCGAAAGCACGTTGATGGCCTTTGAGGAGGAGAACACCTCGGTGAACTTGGGCTTGCGCTTCTGGCGTCCCAGGTGGGCCTTGAGGCGCACCAGCGACAGGGCGAGCACGCCCACCAGCATCACCGCCATGGCGATGACGGCGCCACGAAAGCCGATCAAGGTCAGCAGCAGCCCGCCCAGGAAGAAGCCGGCGCCCTTCAGCGCGTTCTTGGAACCGGTGAGGATCGCTACCCAGCGGTAGAGGGCGCTGCCGGCGCTGGGGCTGTCCTTGGGCACCAGCACCTTGACCGCACTCTTGGCGCTCATCTTGTTGAGGTCCTTGGCGATCCCCGAGAGCGCCTGGGCGGCCATCACCCAGGGCACGGTCAGCGCCGTGGCGGGCACCATCAGCATGGCCAGCGCCACGATCTGCAACCCGAGCCCGAGGTTCATGGTGCGGTTGAGCCCCAGGCGGGCCCCCAGCCACCCCCCTACCAGGTTGGTAACCACGCCGAAGGCCTCGTAGAAGAGGAACAGCAGCGCCACTTCCAGGGGCGAGTAGCCCAGCTGGTGGAAGTGCAGCACCACCAGCATGCGCAGGGCGCCATCGGTGAGGGTGAAGGCCCAGTAGTTGCCGGTGATCAGCAGGTACTGGCGCACCTCAAAGGGCAAGGCCCGCAGGCGAACGGCAAGCGAGTTTCCATCAACCACGACCCACCTGCATCTCATCTACCTGCTCCCGCCCTACCTTCCCTAGGCCCACCTTCAGGGCCAGTTCCGCGGTGCGGTTGGCATAGCCCCACTCGTTGTCGTACCAGGCGTAGAGTTTGAGCTGGGTACCGTTGACCACCATGGTCGAGAGGGCATCGATGATCGAACTGCGCGGGTCGGTGCGGTAGTCGATGGAGACCAGCGGGCGCTCCTCATAGCCTAGGATGCCGGCAAGCGAACCCTCGGCGGCGGCCTCGAGCGCCGCGTTGATCTCTTCCACCGTCACCTCGCGCTCGAGCTCGAAGACCATGTCGGTCAGCGAGGCGTTGGCCAGCGGCACGCGCACGGCGTGACCGTTCAGCTTGCCCTCGAGTTCCGGGAAGATGGCGGTGATCGCCTTGGCCGAGCCGGTGGTGGTGGGGATCAGGCTCATGCCGCAGGCGCGCGAACGACGCAGATCCGGCTTTTGTGGAGAGCTCGGGGCGTCGAGGATCGTCTGGGTGTTGGTGATGTCGTGCACCGTGGTCATCGAGCCGTGGCGAATACCGTAGGTCTCGTGGATCACCTTGACCACCGGCGCCAGGCAGTTGGTGGTACAGCTCGCCGCGGTGACGATGCGATGCATCGCCGGATCATAGAGGTCGTCATTGACGCCCACCACCACATTGAGCACGCCCTCCTCCTTCACCGGTGCACTCACTACCACCCGCTCGACGCCCTGGTCGAGATAGGCCTGAAGCGCTGCCGTGGTCTTCATCTTGCCGGAGCACTCGATGGCGACCTGGCAGCCAGACCAGTCGCTATCGCCCAGCGCCTTGTGGGCACTGAAGGCGATACGACGACCGTCGATCAGGATGGCCTCTTCCTCAGCCTGGATGCCCTGTCCCGGCGACCACTGGCCGTGCACCGAGTCGAACTCGAGCAGGTGGGCGAAGGTGGCGGCGTCGCCGCCCGGGTCATTGATGCGCACCAGTTCCACCTCGCCCGCCGCCACGCGGGGCCAGAGGCTTCGCACTACCAGGCGGCCAATGCGCCCAAAGCCATTAATGCCGAGTCGTAGGGTCATGTTGCTCTCCTGATAAACAATGAACGCCGGAAGACAGCCTCAGGCATTGCCGTCTCTCGTCTTGATCTGCAACCACAGCGACAGACGGCGACGAATCTCCTGCAACGCCTGTTCATAGGCGTCCTCGCGGCCGATCAGACGCGGATCGCGAATATCCCAGTAGAGATGCTCGTCGCTTTCGCCCTGCCAGTCGCGACAGGATTGCTGTGCCTTGTCGCACAGCACAATAACGGCATTGAAGTGTTGGCCCGTGAAGTCATCCAGCGACTTGCTGGCCAAGCCCTCGGTGGAAATCCCCTGCTTCTTCAATGCCGCCAGGGTCATCGCAGCGGGTTCATCCGGCTCGCTGCCCGCGCTGTAGGCCTCGAAGGTGTCGCCTGCCAGGTAGCGCAACAGCGCCTCCCCCATCAGCGAGCGAGCGGAATTGGCATTGCACAGGAAGAGCACACGCTGTTTGGTCATGTGGGGAGCTCCCGAATATATATGGAATATCATATATAACAGCGCCAGATGTCAATTCCATGACGGCGATCGCGGGAGGAAGCGATCAGGAGGCGAGCAGGATACCCGACACGGCCAGCAGCCCGACCACGGCCCAGGCGGGCGTTTGCCAGCGCACCAGCAGCAGAAAGCCAGCCACGGCCAGGGCGAACGTCTCGGGCCCGAGGATTGCCCCGGTCCAGACCGGGTCATAGAGTGCGACACCCAGAATACCCACCACGGCGGCATTGGCGCCGCGCATCACCGACTGGGCAGCGGCCCAGTGGCGAACGCTATTCCAGAACGGCAGCACGGCCACCAGCAGCAGCAGCCCCGGCATGAAGATCGCGACGAGCGCCATGGCGGCCCCAGTCAGCCCGCTCGGTCCGATACCCAGCACGCTGCCGAGATAGGCGGCGAAGGTGAACAGCGGCCCGGGCACCGCCTGAGCGGCCCCGTAACCGGCCAGGAAGACATCCGACGAGACCCAGCCCGACTGCACCACTTCAGCCTCGAGCAGCGGCAGCACCACGTGCCCGCCGCCGAACACCAGGGCACCGGCCCGATAGAAGGCATCCAGCAGGTCGAGGGTCGGCGAGGCGGTCGCGAGTGCCAGCAGCGGCAGTCCCGCCAGCAGGGACAGGAAGGCAAGCAGGGCGACGCCGCCGGCCCGATGGGAAACGGGCAGCGATAGCGTCGCCGGCTGCGCCGCATCACCGTTGGCGCGGCATAGCGCCAGGCCGGCCAGCACCCCCGTCAGGATTGCCACTACCTGGCCAAGCGGGCCACCTACCAGCACCACGATGAAGACCGCGGCCAGAGCGATACCGGCGCGACGACGATCCGGACACAGCCCCTTGGCCATCCCCCATACGGCCTGCGCCACGATAGCGACCGCCGCCACCTTGAGGCCGCGGACCAAGCCCTCCACAACGGGCCCCTCGAACAGGCTCGCACCCAGCGCGAAGGCCACCAGCAGCAGCGCCGAGGGAAGGGTAAAGGCCAGCCAGGCCAGCGCCGCGCCCCCCGGACCGGCCCGCAGCATGCCCAGCGCAAACCCCACCTGACTGCTGGCCGGCCCGGGGAGGAACTGGCAGAGCGCCACCAGGTCGCCATAGTCGCGCTCGCCGAGCCACTGCCGACGCGTTACGAACTCGTGGCGGAAGTAGCCCAGGTGCGCGACGGGGCCGCCAAAGGAGGTCAGGCCCAGCAGCAGGAAGGCCAGAAAGACCTCCTGATAGCGGCCCCGATCGCCTGACGGGAGACTCATGGCCGGATACTGCTTCGCCGGCCGGAGCGCGTGGGCGCGGCCACGCTCAGCCGTAGCGGCCGGTGATGTAGTCTTCGGCCTTCTTGGTGGCCGGGTTGGCGAACATCGTTCTGGTGTCGTTGTACTCGATGATCTCGCCAAGGTGGAAGAAGGCCGTATAGTCGGCCACTCGCGCCGCCTGCTGCATGTTGTGGGTCACGGTGATGATGGTGAACTGCTGCTTGAGCTTGTCCATCAGGTCCTCGATGGTCGCCGTGGAGATCGGGTCCAGCGCCGAGGTGGGCTCGTCCATCAGGATCACGTCGGGCTGCACGGCGATAGCGCGGGCGATGCACAGGCGCTGCTGCTGGCCGCCGGAAAGCGAGGTGCCCGGCTGCTGCAGCTTATCCTTGACCTCCTCCCACAGGCCGGCGTCGCGCAGTGCCTTTTCCACCAGTTCGTCCTGATCGGCCTTGCGGCTCACCAGGTCGTGCATGCGCGGCGCATAGACGACATTGTCGTAGATCGACTTGGGAAAGGGATTGGGCTTCTGGAAGACCATGCCCACCCGGCGACGCAGGGCCACCTCATCCATCTTGGCGGCATTGACGTCGAGGCCGTCCATCTCCACCAGCCCCTCGAGACGCACGTTGGGAATCAGGTCGTTCATGCGATTCAGGCAGCGCAGGAAGGTGGACTTGCCACAGCCCGAAGGCCCGATCAGGGCCGTGATGTTCTTCTGGTAGACATCGATGTTGATGTTCTTCAACGCCTGGCTCTGGCCGTACCAGAGGTTGAGGTCGCGGACGCGAATGCTCAGCTCATGGTGAGCATCGGCATTGCGGGTTACCGGCTGGCCAGCTTCGGGACGGGAGCTTTGGTGAGGTGACATCGGCGCGGTACTCCGCTCGGCAACATGAATGTTCATCTAGGGATATCCTGTAACGTAGCGTGGCTTACCAGCGGCGCTCGAACTTCTTGCGCAGGATGACGGCGGTGGCATTGAGGAAGATCAGGATCGTCAGCAGCACAAGGATCCCCCCCGCGGTCTTCTCGACGAAGGCCTGCTCCGGCTCGCCCGCCCAGGTGAAGATCTGGGCCGGCAGCACGGTGGCCGCCTGGGTGAAGGAGGCGGTAGCGTCGGGGATGAAGGCCACCATGCCGACGATGATCAGCGGGGCGGTTTCCCCCATGGCCTGGGCCAGGCCGATGATCGAACCGGTCATGATGCCGGGCATGGCCAGCGGCAGCACGTGATCTCGCACCACCTGCCAGCGCGAGCAACCGACCCCGAAGGCGGCGTGGCGAATCGAGTCCGGCACGCTGCGCAGCGCCGTGCGGGTGGCGATGATGACCACCGGCAGAGTCATCAGCGCCAGCGTCATGCCGCCGACCAGCGGGGAGGAGCGCGGCACCCCGAAGAAGTTGATGAAGATGGCCAGGCCCAGCAAACCAAACAGGATCGATGGAATCGCCGCCAGGTTGTTGATATTGATCTCGATGATCTGGGTCAGGCGGTTGTCCGGGGCGAACTCCTCCAGGTAGACCGCCGTCATCACGCCGATCGGGAAGGCGATAGCCAGCGTCACCAGCATGGTCATCACCGTACCCACGGCGGCGGAGAGAATCCCGGAGGCTTCCGGCATCTTCGAGTCGCCGCTGGTAAAGAAGGTGGTGTTGAACTTGAGCGCCGCCCGGCCCTGCTCCACCAGGGTATCGACGGTGGCCTGCTGGGCGTCACTTAGCTTGTTCCGATGCCCCTTGAGATACTGGTCTACCTCGCTGTCGGCCAGCACCCAGCGGGTCTCGCTGGTGCCCAGCAGCTCTGGATTGTCGCGCATGCGCACCGGGATCAAGCGCTCGAAGGTCCGGCTCACCAGGCGAGACACCTCGGGATCCAGGGCGGCACGCCCCATGCGTTGGGCATCGTCATTGTAGTCGATCTCCACCTGGATCTGCGCCTGCTGGAAGGCCGGCAGGCCCTTGGACAGCATGTCGGCGAAGAACAGCACCAGGAACAGGCCGGCCAGCCCCAGGGCCCCCATGGAGATCCACTTCAGCCGCGACGACCGGCGATGGCGGCGGCGTAGTTGGGCGCTGATGGCGTCGAAGGATTGACTCATCTCGGCGTTTCCTCGGCGTTACAGGTTATTGACGCGATACTTCTCGCGGAAGCGACGGATCATCAGCACCGACACCAGGTTCAGGCTGAGGGTGACGGCGAACAGCACCAGACCCAGGGCGAAGGCGGAGAGCGTCTCGGCACTCTCGAACTCCAGGTCGCCGGTCAGCGCCGCGACGATGCGCACCGTTACCGTGGTCATGTCTTCCAGCGGATTGGCGGTGAGGTTGGGCCGCATGCCCGCCGCCATCACCACGATCATGGTCTCGCCCAGCGCCCGGGAGACCGCCAGCAGCGAGGCGGAGATGATGCCCGGCAGGGCCGCGGGAATGACCACGTCGCGGATGGTCTCGCCCTTGGTCATGCCCAGCGCCAGGGAGCCCTGTCGCATGCTGTCCGGGACCGCATTGATTACGTCGTCGGAGAGCGAGGAGATGAAGGGGATGATCATGATGCCCATGACCACGCCGGGCGCCACGGCATTGTTGAAGGAGGCGTCCAGGCCTAAAAAGCCGGCCAGGTCGACGATCAACGGCGCCACCGTGATGGCGGCGAAGAAGCCGTAGACCACGGTGGGAATGCCGGCCAGCACCTCGAGGGTCGGCTTGGCCAGGGTGCGTACCCGCTTGGGAGCGAACTCCGCCATGTAGATGGCCGAGAGCAGGCCCACCGGGATCGCGACCAGCATGGCGATAGCGGTGATCATGAAGGTGCCGGCGAACAGCGGCACCGAACCGAACTGGGCGGCGGCGCCACCCTCGTCGGCCCGTCCGGCAGCGGCCAGGAAGCTGGCGCCAGGGTTCCAGACGGTTCCGGTGATGAAGTCCCAGAAACTGTGCATCTGGAAGAAGCGCAGCGCTTCGAAGACGATGGAGAAGAGAATCCCGAAGGTGGTGAAGATCGAGATCAGCGCTGCGGTCACCAGGATCCAGCGAATCACCCGCTCGATGGCCTGGCGGGCGTGGAAGTCGGGCTTCACCTGGCTCATGCCCACCATCAGGCCGATAGCGGCGACGACCAAGCTACCGGCCAGCAGGTAAAAGGTGGGAATGTCCGCGCCCAGCAGCAGCATCAGGAAGGCCCCGACGGCGCCCACGGTAATCGCCGGGCCGGCAGTGGCGAGCACGGCGAACCAGGCGTACTGGTCGGGCTGAGCGTACATGGACGCGCCGGTTTCGCGCACTCGCGCGGCCTTGGCACGTCCCAGGAAGAAGGCTATCAGACCCAGCAGCAGCAGAACGCCGCTGAACATGGCGAGGAGTTGATTGGTCTGCATAGGTCTCTCTCGGTGGATTACGACGGCAGCATGCCTGCCGGAAAGCGCGTCGGCCGGCAGCCGTGGGCTGCCGGCCGGATCGGGCGTCCCTGCCCCACAGGCGATTACTTGAGGTCGCTGACCTCGAGCTCAGCCCGGTTCTCGACCTTTTCACGGGTCTGCTCACGCTCGGCTTCCGGCAGCGGGATCAGGCCCAGGTCACCCAGGTAGCCGCCCTCGCCGATCATGGTCTCGGAGACGAACATGTCGACATAGTCGTACAGCGGCGGCACGGCCTCGGCGTGCTGGTTCTTGACGTAGAACCACAGCGAGCGAGCAATCGGGTAGTCGCCGGCACTGATCGCCTCGGGCTCCGGCGCCACGCCATCGATCGCTGTACCGACCAGGGCATCGGGGTTCTCGACCAGGAAGGAGTAGCCGAAGATACCGAAGGCCTCGGTGTCCTCTTGCAGGCGCTGGACAATCAGGTTGTCGTTCTCGCCAGCATCGATGTAGGCGCCGTCGGCGCGAATCTGGGTATAGGCCTCACCACCGTAGGCCTCCATTTCTTCTGACGGCACTTCCATGGCGAGCTCTTCGAAGGCGTCGCGGGTACCGGAGGTGCTGGGCGGGCCGTAGATGGAGATCTCGCGATCCGGCAGGGAGGCGTCGATCTCGCTCCAGTTGATGTAGGGGTTGTCGACCAGCTCGCCATCGACCGGCACCTTGGCGGCCACGGCCAGGAACAGCTGCTCGAGCGTCAGCTCGATAGCGTCGTTGGTGCTGGACTGGGCGAAGACGATACCGTCGGAACCGATCTTGACCTCGGTGACGTCGGTCACGCCGTTCTCGATGCAGCGCTCCAGCTCGGAGACCTTGATGCGGCGAGAGGCGTTGGTGATGTCCGGAGTGCCCTCGCCCACGCCGTTACAGAACAGTCGGATGCCGCCGCCGGAACCGGTGGACTCGATGACCGGCGTCGGATACTCGGTCACCGCGCCGAACTCCTCGGTGACGTAGCTCGCGAACGGGTAGACGGTGCTGGAGCCGACGATGCGGATCTGGTCGCGAGCGTGGGCCACGGTGGCCACGCCCATGACGGCGGCAGCAATGGCAGTGGTCTTGAGGATGCGATTCATGGAGCGATCTCCTGATTGGGACAGTATGCAACCTTCGCGAGTGACACCTTGCACCAGCAAGATGACAAACTGATGACATATACGTCACCTCAGCGTCATCTTTACCGGGGACAAGAAGCCCCCCTGCGGGTCACACACTGACGCAAGGAAATGACAGCATCATGACACGCTCACGTCCAGGAACGCTGTTGACGACGGGAAAGCAGGGAGACCATCACCGCTTGCGCGATGTCGCCGCCGGCGTTTCGGGCAAGGCGGTGCGCCCGGCCAGCACCCGGATGCCGAGGTTGGCCAGCAGTGACGCCCCCAGCATGGTGCCCACCATCGGCCAGGCGCTATCCACCTCGAAGGCACCCACCAGTACCCCGGCCAAGGCGCCGCTGGAGAACTGCAGGCTGCCTTGCAGGGCCGCGGCCGTGGCGCTCATGTGATGAAAGCGGTCGAGCAGTGAGGTAATGGCGTTGGGGGCAATCAGGCCGATGGTGCCAGCGAACAGCATGATCAGCGGCACCATGGTGGCGAGCGACGCCAGGCCGGTGATCACCATCAGCGCCAGTCCGATGCCGGCGGCCAGCTGGATCGCCAGCCCCAGGCGCAGGTTCTGCAGCGGCGTGCGCCACCTCAGCAGACGAATGTTGAGGCGGTTGGCGGCGACCATGGCGACCACGTTGACGCCGAATACCAGCGGATAGAGGGATGGCGTCAGGCCGAAGTGCTCGAGATAGAGAAACGGCGAGGCGGTAACGAAGGCAAACAGCCCGGCGAACGACATCGAGGCCGCGGCAATGAAGCCCATGGCCCGACGGTCGCCAAGCACGCTGGCGTAATTGGCCAACACCCTGGACGGCGTTGCCGCCGACTCACCGGGCGCTCGCGTTTCCGGCAGGCGGGTGCCCAGCAGCCACATCAGGAAACCTGCATAGACCGCCAGGAACACGAAGATCAGCCACCAGTCGGCAAGATAGAGCAGGCCACTGCCGACGACCGGGGCCACCAGCGGCGCCATCAGCATAATGATGGCCATGGTCGACATGACCTTGGCAGCTTCACGCCCGTGAAAACAGTCGCGCACGATGGCCGCCGAATTGACCACGGTCGCGCCACCGCCCAGCGCCTGCACGAATCGCCAGCTCAACAGCTCGCCAAGCGAGTCCACCGTGGTGATCACCAGACTGGCCAGCAGGAAGACCACCAGGCCGCCGAGCAGCACCGGCTTGCGCCCGACGCGGTCGGACACCGGGCCGAACACCAGCTGACCCAGGGCAAAACCGGCCAGGAAGGTAGAAAGCGACAGCTCGGTGTGGTGGATGCTCGCACCGATGTGCCCGGCAATCGCCGCCATGGCCGGCAGGTAGGCATCGATGGCAAAGGGCGCCAGAGCCGTGTTGGCGGCCACCAGCAGCGCTACGCGTCGTGCGTTGAGGGTCAAGGCGCCTCCCGGCATCACGCGACAAAAGATAGAGGGCTAATGATACCCGAAACGGCGGCGCCCTGCCTCGGCCGTCTATATTCGGTCTCTGCGCCTTGCTAGAGTGGCCCCCATGACAACCGGAGGGATCCCGCATGGCAGATGATCTGCTTTCACAACTCAAGACGATGACCACCGTGGTCGCCGACACCGGTGACCTCGACACCATTCGCCGCTTCTCGCCGACCGATGCCACGACCAACCCGTCGCTGATCCTGCAGGCGGCCCAGCACGAATCGCGCCGTGCACGGCTGGCCGAGATCGCCCGCCAGGCCACCGACATCGACGATGCCCTGGACGCGGTGGCCGTGGAGATCGGCAGCGAAGTCAGCGCGCTGATACCGGGCTACGTCTCGACCGAGGTCAGCGCGCGTCTCTCCTTCGATACCGACGCCACCCTGGCACGGGCACGCTCTCTGATCAGCCGCTACGCGCAGCATGGCGTGGGTGCCGAGCGTATCCTGATCAAGGTCGCCGCCACCTGGGAAGGCATCCGTGCCGCCCGTATCCTCGAGCGCGAAGGGATTCGTACCAACCTCACCCTGCTGTTCAGCTTTGCCCAGGCCCGGGCCTGCGCCGATGCCGGCGTCACTCTGGTCTCGCCCTTTGTCGGTCGAATACTGGACTGGCACAAGGCCCAGCAACCCGATGCCGACTTCAGTGGCGACCGCGACCCGGGCGTGCAGTCCGTCAAGCGCATCTATGAACACTTGAAGGGGCATGGCTACAGCACCATCGTGATGGGCGCGAGCTTCCGCAATGCCGGCGAGATCATTGCCCTGGCCGGCTGTGACCGCCTGACCATCTCGCCCAAGCTGCTGGAAGAACTGGCCGAGACCCGCGGTACGCTGGAGCGCCGGCTGATGCCGCTGGATGCCGAGACTCGCACCCCGGAACCCCAGGACGAGGCCGAGTTCCGCTGGGAGATGAATCAGGACGCCATGGCTACCGAAAAGCTGGCGGAGGGGATTCGCAAATTCATGGACGACCAGCGCAAGCTGGAGGCGCTGCTGAGCGAGCTGAGGAAAAGCTGAACGGCAGGAGGTCGTCGAGGCCCGGGTCAGTTACCGTGCGAGGCGGTCTGCTGGGCCTCGAGCATCTCGACCAGCGGCTGAAACTCCTCGCGGTTATGCTCGTTGAGGCGCATCAGGATACGGTGCGCCTCGAGAACCCGTTGGCGGGTTTCCTCGACGTCGGTGGGTATCTCGGGAAGGTCGCAGAGCTCACAGGTCTCGGTGATCGGTGTCTCCACCAGGGTGAAGATACGCGAGAACCCCATGACGTCCAGCATTCGCCGAACATCCGGGTTGTCGGCGATAATGGTCGGTCGCTCGGTGACGCGGCCCTGCACCGCCATGGCCACCTTGGCGAGGAAACCCAGCGCGGTGGAATCCACGTTGGTGGTGTCGCGCAGGTCGATGATCAGCGTCTCGAGGCCCGGGGTCTCGGCCAGCTGACGAGCCTGTTGGTCCAGCGTGGCACACAATGTGAGGCGCACATCCCCGCACAGTTTGAGGACGAATACCCCGGAATCGAACGCCGCCTTGATGCGGCCTTCATGGTTTATCATTGCCAAATCCGCTCAACATCATGATCGTCAGGTCGTCCGGCAGTTCCTCGTGCCCTGGCGCGCCCTTGGCGACACTTTCATCATCGTCTGCCAAGGCGCCCAGTGCAAGGCTGCCACGTAGGTCCTCCAGCGTCTCGCTGGCCAGGACCCGCTGCTCGAGTTCCCTGAGCCGTAGATCAAGCGTATCGCCCGGTAGACACTCCAATATGCCATCCGAACACAGCCACAACCGGAAGTTCTCCGGCAGTGCACAACCCAGCTGGGGATAGTCGACCCCCGGAAATAGGCCGACCGGCATCCCCTCGCCCGGCAGCGGCGTTATCTCACCGTCCGCCACCAGCAGCGGCATGGGCAGCTGAGCGCCCAGCGAATAGTGGAGATAGCGCCGCTCATGGTCAATGACCCCGACGAACAGGGTCGCATGCTTGCCGATGCCGGCATCCAGCAATTCGCGGTTGATCGCCGCCAGCCAGCGCGGCGCCAGGGCCTCGGGGTGCTCACCGTTCCACTCGTGCTGCCAGTGATTGGAGAGATACTTCAGCAGTACGGTAACGAAGGCCGAGGACGCGCCGTGGCCCGAGACGTCGGCAAAGTAGAACAGGCTGTAGCGCGCATTGAAGGCCTGGAAATCGAGAAAATCGCCCGACAGGTAGAGCGAGGGTGCCAGCCAGTAGTCGAAGTCGACGTCATTCAGGAGCTGCGGTCTCGACGGCAGCAGCTTGCGCTGGATCTGTCCACCGGCCTGCTGATCGAGACGCAGCATCGCCAGGTGGGTCTCGAGACTCTCGTTGAGCTCTTCCAGGTTCTCGTTCAGCTGAGCCAGGCGGGCACGGTCATGTTCACGCTCCGCGGCCAGCAGATGCACGTCGATGGCCTTGCCGATCATGCGCCGCAGCAAGGAGCCATGGCGCAACGGGTCGATGATGTAGTCCACCAGACCGGCATCAACCGCACGCAGCAGGTCAGCATCCTCACGCTCATCGCTGACCACCAGGGTCGGCAGACGCTCGGCAAGCCGAGTCCATTCGCCGCTGGGCACCGCTCGCGCGTGGGCCACGATGAGCGCGGTTTCCGAGGGAAGTTCCTCGATGTCGTCGGCGGCATATACCGCCAGGCCGTCGCGGGCGATGGTCTCGGCCAGGGCATCGCGCTCCGGCCCGGGCACGTCGATCACCCCGATCAGTTGCTTGGCTGGTGACATGCGGTCATGGCCTCATTCGGCGAAGGCGTCATCGAAGTCCGCTTCATCGAAGTCGAACGCCTCGTCGACGAAGGGATCTTCCCCCTGTTCGCCATCGCTGACCTCGAAGCGGCGCTGCTGCAACCAGATATCGCGAATGAAGCTGTAGCGGTCACCGCGGATCATCTCCTCCCGGTCAAGCAGGCCAGCGCGCGTATCGATGACCCGCAGGGCGGTGAGACCCATCCGCACCTCGTCATCGTCCACGTAGGTGGTCGGATAGGTATACATGTCTGCCGGAAGGCCGCCGGTATCGCGCAGCGTACTCGGACCGAGCAGCGGCAGTATCAGGTAGCGCGAATCCTCCCATCCCCAGACAGCGAGCGTCTGGCCGAAGTCCTCCTCGCGGCCGGTGATCTCCAGCTGCGTGGCAACGTCGAACAGGCCACCGAGGCCAATGGTGGTGTTGATCAGGAAGCGACCGGTGGCGATGCCGGCATTGCCGCCCTTGCCCTGCAGCAGGCTGTTGAGTGCCGTCCGCGGCTCCCCCAGGTTATAGAAGAAATTGCCTACGCCTCTCTCGACGGGATCAGGGGTAATGAAACGGTAGCCGCGCGCCGCCGGCTTCAGCGCATAGCGGTCGATCACGTCGTTGAAGGCGAACACCTTGCGATTGAAGCCCTCCCAGGGGTCGTCGGGATGTCGCTCCTGGCGCTCGCCAGTGGTGGCACACCCCGCGGTGATCCCCAGCAGAAGGACCAGCGCTACCCGCCCCGCCCACTTCATCGGACACAGTTTCATCGGCTTGCTCGCCTCCCGGCAATTCCCTGTCATGACACTCATTGGCGACGCACCACTACGCTGCCGGCACTGTATCCCGCGCCGAAGGAACAGACCACCCCGAGCGCGCCGCTCGGCAGGTCGTCCCGGTAGAGATGAAACGCGATGATCGAGCCCGCCGAGCTGGTGTTGGCATAGCGGTCGAGGATGATCGGTGCCTGCCCGGGGATCGGCTCATGGCCCAGCACGCGACGGGCGATGAGGTCGTTCATGTGGCGATTGGCCTGGTGCAGCCAGAGCCGCGACAGGTCGTCACCCGAGAGCTCGAGGCTCGCCAGGTGATCGGTGATCAGTGCCGCCACCAGCGGGCAGACCTCCTTGAAGACTCGCCGGCCTTCCTGGACGAAGAGCTTGTCGACGGCCAGAGGATCACTGTCGGTGACCCGATTGAGGAAACCGGCGTTGTTGCGGATGGCGTTGGAGAAGCGCGTCACCAGACGCGTGCCGAGCACCTCGAAGCGCTCGGCGGCCGTCGCCACCGTCTCGCTCTCCAGGACGATGGCGGTACAGGCGTCGCCGAAGATGAAGTGGCTATCGCGATCCCGGAAGTTGAGGTGCGCCGAGCAGATTTCCGGGTCGACCACCAGCGCGCGCTTGACGCTGCCGGCGCGGATGGCGTTGGCGGCGGTCTCGATGGCGAAGGTCGCCGAGCTGCAGGCGACGTTCATGTCGAAGGCATAGCCGCCCGCGCCCAGCGCGTCCTGTAGCTCCGCTGCAACGGCCGGATAGGGCCGTTCCAGGTTGGAGCAGGCGACGATGACCAGCTCGATATCGCCGGCTTCGACCCCCGCCGCCTCGAGGGCATCGCGCGCGGCGGACAGGCCCATCTCGCACTGGAGTGAGGGTGCGTCATTGTCACGCTCCGGCAGCCTCGGGCGCATCCGTGTGGGGTCAAGGATACCCTCGGCGTCGAGCACGAAGCGACTGTGGATGCCCGAGGACTTGACGATGAACTCGCTGCTGGAGTGCGCCAACGGCTCGCGCTCGCCGGCGGCGATGGCCTCGGCATGGCGCTCATTCTCTGCGTCCACCCAGGCATTGAACGAGGCCACCAGGGCCGCATTGTCAATGGCGTGCGGCGGGGTGAAGAGCCCCGTCCCGGTGATCAGCACTTGGCTCATGCTTTTCTCCCTGTGAGTTCTGTCCAGCGCTTCTCGAGGCGCTTGGTGGAGACCGGGAACTTGGTGCCCAACTGCTGGGCGAAGAGCGAGACTCGCAGCTCCTCGATCCACCAGCCGAACTCCACCAGTGCCGGGTCCTCCACGTTACCGCGACGTTCGCTCTCGCGGCGCGCGGTCAGTCGGGCCTCGAAATCCTGGACTTCCTGCATGTGCATCTGATCGCGCATACGCTCGCGCGGCGCCTTCTCCAGGCGGATCAGCGCCGCCTCCATGTAGCGGGGATACTCCTCGAGCCACTCCCCGGCCGCGCTGACGAAACCGGGCTGCACCAGCCGCTGCATCTGGGCCTTGAGGTCACTGTAGACCAGCGCCAGGGCCAGGTTTAGCTGCCCCTTGAGCGCCTTGGTCACGGCCAGGTGGCCCTTGAGGGCCTGTTCCAGGGTGGTCACCAGGGCCTCGGCCCGAGGCAGCAGCGCATCGCCTTGTGCCGCGAGACGCTGTTCCAGCGCCGCCTGCGAGCGCGGCAGTGGGTCGCTGGCCATGACCTGGCGAAACACCGCGCAAACCACATCCTCGATGAGCTGACGCTTGCTGCCCACCTTGGCGAACAGCAGCGCACAGGTATCGAGCCCCTTGAGCCGCTCGATGCCTCGCACCTGATCAGGCAACTGCTCCATGGCGGCCCTTGTCACGCCCCGGCGATGCGCCTCGCGAGCCTTGTCGGGATGGTCGAAGAGTTCGACCCGAAACGCGTCCTTGGCGGGCACCAGGGCCGGATAGGCTTCCACCCGAATTCCGGCCTGAGTGGTGACCCGCGACTCGGGCAGGGGTGTCTCGGGCAGGGCCTCGAGCTCGCTTTCGCTGCTGGCCTGCGCGGCCAGGGCACGGGCGCCCTCCCCCGCAGCCGCCTCGAAGCGACGCTCCAATTCGCGCGCGTCGCGCCCCTGGCCCAGGGTCCGCCCCTGGTGGTCGACCACCCGCAGGTTCATCACCAGGTGCGGCTCCAGCTGGTCGGTACGCCAGTCATCGGGGTGGAGGCGAACGCCGGTCTTGCGGCGCAGAAACTCGCCCAGCGCCTCGGTGAGCGGGACGTCATCCGGGCTCATGGCCTCCAGGGCAGCGTCTACCCAATCAGGGATTGGCACCACCTGGCGGCGCACCGCCTTGGGCAGCGATTTCATCAGCGCGATGCACTTCTCGCGCAGCAGACCGGGTACCAGCCACTCGAGCCGCGCCAGGGGCAACTGGGGCAGCATGGCCGCCGGCACGGTGAGGGTCACGCCGTCGTCAGCGGCCCCGGGTTCAAAATGGTAGCTGAGCGGGTAGCGCACGCCCCCGAGCATCAGTTCATCGGGATAATCGGCCTCGGTGACCTCCCCTGCCTCGCGCGCCAGCAGGGCCGCACGATCAAACTTCAGGATGTCGGGGTTGTCGCGTTCGGCCTTGCGCCGCCAGGCCTCGAAGCCCTTGCCATTGACGATGTCCTCGGGGATGCGCTCTTCATAGAACGCGAACAGCGTCTCCTCGTCGACCAGGATATCGCGCTTGCGAGCACG
Source organism: Halomonas fontilapidosi (assembly GCF_014192285.1). GTDB lineage: Bacteria > Pseudomonadota > Gammaproteobacteria > Pseudomonadales > Halomonadaceae > Halomonas > Halomonas fontilapidosi. The sequence goes on from NZ_JACHXQ010000001.1 coordinate 637,683, forward strand.
ATCTTCCAGGTCCTCGACCTCTTCCACCAGGGCCCGATTATGGGCGAAAAACGCCCCCTTGGTTCGGAACTCGCCCTCCACCAGCGCCCGGCGGATAAAGAGCTCCCGGGACTCCTGTGGGGCGATGGGGCCATAGTGGACCTTGCGGCCGGTGACGATGGGCAGACCGAAGAGCGTGACCTGCTCGGTGGCGACCACCTGGGCGCGCTTCATTTCCCAGTGCGGCTCGGCATAGGAGCGCTTGACCAGATGGCCGGCCAGCGGCTCGATCCACTGGGGCTCGATTCGGGCCACGGTGCGCGCGAAGAGCCTGCTGGTCTCGACCAACTCGAAGGCCATCAGCCACTTGGGCGATTTCTTGGCCAGCCCCGAGCCTGGATGGATCAGGAACTTGCGGTTGCGTGCCCCCAGATACTCGCGATTCTCGGTGAGAAGGCCCAGATGCGAGAGCAGCCCGGTGAGCAGCGCCTTGTGCAGCGCCACGGCGCTTTCTCGACGGGCTTCGCGACGGACCTTGTCGTCCCTTTCCTGGTCATCGGCGACAGCACGCGGGGCGGGCGGCGGCACCTCGATGTCCATGTCGCGCAGCAGCTGGCGCAGCTGGCGGAAGGTGTCGTGCCACTCACGCAGACGCAGATAGTTGAGGTAGTGATCCTTGCACCAGCGCCGCAGCCGGTTACCGGAGAGTTCCTCACGGGCCGCCTCGAAGCCATGCCAGAGATTGAGCAGTGCCACGAAGTCCGAATCGGGGTCCTGCCAGCGGCGATGCGCCTGGTCGGCGGCCTGGCGCTTGTCGGCCGGCCGGTCTCGGGGATCCTGCACCGCCAGGCCGGCGACCACGATCAGCACATCGCGCAATCCGCCCTGCTCGGCGCCGGCCAGCACCATGCGCGCCAGGCGCGGGTCGATGGGCAACCGCGCCAGCTTGCGCCCCAGTGGGGTCAGGCGATTGCTGGCATCCACCGCGCCCAGCTCGAAGAGCAGCCGGAAGCCATCAATGACGAAGCGCGAATCCGGCGGGTCGACGAAGGGGAAGGCCTCGATATCACCGAGTTTCAGCGACAGCATCGAGAGGATCACCGAGGCGAGGTTGGTACGGCGGATCTCGGGGTCGGTGAACTCGGGCCGGGCGAGGAAGTCCTCCTCGTCGTAGAGGCGGATGCAGACCCCCTCCGCGATACGCCCGCAGCGCCCCTTGCGCTGGTTGGCGCTGGCCTGGCTGACCGGCTCCACCGGCAGGCGCTGGATCTTGGCCTTGTAGCTGTAGCGGCTGAGCCGCACCAGGCCCGGGTCGATGACGTAGCGGATGCCCGGCACGGTGAGCGAGGTCTCCGCCACGTTGGTGGAAAGCACGATGCGCCGCCCCGCATGGGACGCGAAGACACGGTTCTGCTCGGCATTGGAGAGCCGCGCGTAGAGCGGCAGGATCTCGGTGCCCTTGAGATCGGCGCGCCGCAGGGTGTCGGCAGTCTCGCGGATCTCGCGCTCGCCGGGAAGGAACACCAGGATATCGCGCGGGCCATGGAACCAGCGCCTGTCCCGCTCGACCCGCTCGATCTCTTCCACGGCGTGCAGGATGCCTTCCTGCAGGGTACGGTCCTCTTCCTCGTCGTCATCGCGCACCAGCGGCCGGTAGCGCACCTCCACCGGGTAGGTGCGCCCCGAGACCTCCACCACCGGCGCCGGCTGGACCTGCCCCGTCTCATCGTGGCGCCCGAAGTGCTCGGCGAAGCGGGTCACGTCGATGGTCGCCGAGGTGATGATCACCTTGAGATCGGGACGCCGCGCGGTGAGGCGCTTGAGGTAGCCGAGCAGGAAGTCGATGTTGAGGCTGCGCTCGTGGGCCTCATCGATGATGATCGCCTCGTAGCGCATCAGGTCCGGGTCGTGACGGGTCTCGGCGAGCAGGATGCCATCGGTCATCAGCTTGACCAGGGTGCTGTCGCTGCTCTGGTCGGTGAAGCGCACCTGGTAACCCACCTGCTCGCCCAGCGGCACCTGAAGTTCCTCGGCGAGGCGACTGGCCACCGAGCGGGCCGCCAGGCGACGCGGCTGGGTATGGCCAATCAGCCCGCGGCGCCCCAGGCCCAGCTCCAGGCAGAGCTTGGGCAACTGGGTCGTCTTGCCCGAACCGGTCTCGCCGGCCACGACCACCAACTGGTGCTCGCGCAGGGCCTCGAGAATGTCCTCACGACGTTCCGCCACCGGCAACGCCTCGGGGTACTCAAGGGCCACCGGCTGCGCCCGGCGATGCGCCACCTGCTGCCGCGAACGCTCGAGCGCACGCCGCACCTCGGCAAGGCCACGGTCCACGGGCTTGCCCTCCCTGAGGCGACGGCGCAGTCCGCGCAGGCGCTTGTCCAGGGTGGGGACATCGCGCCGCAGGGCATCAGCGAGGTCGCGGGTCAGGGCATCGAGTTCTGCAGCCTCTTGGGCCTTCGTGGCAGGGGCCTGGCGGGTCTCGGTGGTCACGTTCGCTACGATCGTCTCCGTGTCTCATTCATTAAAAAAAGCAACCCGCCCGGGACATCCGGGGCGGGCAGCATATTGTAACGCCGAGGTCACGGCGGCGCCTAATCGCGACCATCAAGCGTGGCTATCGAATGGCTAGAAAGACGCTATCGCGTGCCCAAGGGGCGCCGGCGATAACAGCGCCCCGGCCCACCCGGCTAACGTCATCACGCTTCGGCATTGTCCGTCGCCTCGTCTCTCAGCTGACGACGCAGCACTTTCCCAACGTTGGTCTTGGGCAACTCGTCGCGAAACTCCACGAACCTCGGCACCTTGTAGCCGGAGAGGTCCTTCTTGCACCAGGCGCGCAGCGTCTCGGCATCGAGGCGCTCGTCCCTGGCAACGACAAACAGCATGATCGCCTCGCCGCTGGTCTCGTCGGGCACGCCGACGGCCGCCGACTCGATCACGCCCGGATGGGCCGCCACCACGTCCTCGATCTCGTTGGGGTAGACGTTGAAGCCGGAGACCAGAATCATGTCCTTCTTGCGGTCAACGATGCGGATATAGCCATCCGACTGAAGCACGGCGATATCCCCCGTGTGGAACCAGCCCTGGTCGTCGATCGACTGTGACGTCTCGTCGTCGCGATTCCAGTAGCCCTTCATCACCTGAGGGCCTCTCACGTAAAGTTCACCGGCGACGTTGAACGCCGCGTCCTGGCCATCGGCATCCACCACCTTGACCTCGGTCCCCGCCACGGGCTTGCCGATGGTGCCGAGCTGGATCGCATCCACGGGATTGAAGCTGACGATGGGCGATGTCTCGGTCAGGCCATAGCCCTCGGCCACCGGACAGCCGGTGACCTCTTCCCAGCGCTGGGCCGCGGCACGGGTCAGGGCCATGCCACCGGAGATCGTCAGATGCAGCCGGGAGAAATCGAGGCGGCGGAAATCCTCGCGGTTGCACAGGGCGTTGAAGAGGGTGTTGAGCCCGATGAAGCCGGTGAAGGAGATCCCCTTGAGGGTCTTGACGAAGTCATCCAGGTCACGGGGGTTGGTGATCAGTACCGAGTGATTGCCGGTCTCCATCATGAACAGGCAGTTCACCGTGAAGGTGTAGATATGGTAGACGGGCAGCGGGGCGATGATGGTCTCGGCCCCGTCGCTGAGTGCCGGGCCAATGGCCTGGCGAGCCTGGAGCATATTGGCCACCAGGTTACGATGGGTCAGCATGGCCCCCTTGGGCAGCCCCGTGGTGCCACCCGTATACTGCAGCGCCGCGATATCATCCGGCTCGCGCGTCACCTCCCTGTGGCGGCGGCCCGCGCCTGCCTGGAGAGCCTGGCGAAATGGCGTGGCGCCGGGCAACGAATAGGCTGGCACCATCTTCTTGACGTACTTGACCACGGCATTGATCAACTGACGTTTGGGAAAGCCATGCAGGTCCCCCAGCTCGGTCACTACCACATGCTGGATATCGGTGCGCTCGAGAACCCGTTCGAGCTTGTCGGCCATGTTGGCCAGGATAACGATGGCGCGGACGCCAGAATCCTTGAACTGGTGGGCCATCTCGCGTTCGGTGTAGAGCGGGTTGGTATTGACCACCACCAGTCCGGCTCGCAGCGCACCGAACACAGCCACCGGAAACTGCAGCACGTTGGGCAGCTGAATGGCGATGCGGTCGCCCTCCTGCAGCGTTGTCTCCTGCTGTAGCCAGGCGGCGAAATCGCCGGAGAGACGGTCGAGCTCGGCATAGCTCAGCACGCGCCCCATGCAGCTGAACGCCGGTTTGTCGGCAAAGCGCGACACGGAGGAGTGGAAGATCTCCATTACCGAGGCGTAGTCGTCGAGTCCCTCCAGGGGCTGTCCGGTCAGGATAGCGGGCTTGGCGTTCTCGCTCATGGGCAGTCTCCATGCTGTAGCTGATATGATCAGCGGACTTGTTGTTCTATGCACTACCTTATACCAGCGGCACCACGACGTGAAACAGCCGATTGAAACTTACGTTTTAAACCGAGCTCTTATCACGCCGCCCTGCCAGACCAGTAGCTCGCCCGGCACCATGCGCACCCACTCCTCGTTGTCGGTCAGCGGCTCGGTGGCAATCACCGAGACCACATCATCGGCCGTGGTGTGCTCGGCAAAGTTCACCGTCAGCTCGGCATCCGAGAGACTGGCTCGGCCAAAGGGCGCCCGTCGAGTGATGTGCGCCAGCTTGGTGGAACAGAAGGTGTAGAGGTAATCGCCGTCGGCCAGCAACAGGTTGAAGACGCCCAGGCCTCGCAGCCGCTCACATAGCTCATGAAGAAGCTGCCAGAGGGCGTGACGCCGGGCGTCATCCTGTGGTGGCTCCGGAAAGGCACGCCGCAACTCGCCAAGCAGCCAGCAGAAGGCATGCTCACTGTCGGTGCTTCCCACCGGGCGGTAGAAGGAGTGCGACAACGCCTGCCAGTCAGCAAGTTGGCCGTTGTGAGCATAGCACCACGGCTGCCCCCACATTTCGCGAACAAAAGGGTGGGTATTGGCCAGGCGTACCTGCCCGACATTGGCCTGCCGAATATGGCTGATAACGATGTTGGACTTGATCGGGTAGTCGCAGATCAGCCGGGCAATGGGCGAATGCACCGACGGATGGGGATCACGGAAGTCACGGTAGCCGCCCTCCTCGTAGAACGCGATGCCCCAGCCATCGCGATGTGGCCCGGTGCCCCCGCCACGGTGCAGGAAGCCGGTGAAGCTGAAGCAGATGTCGGTCGGCACATTGGCGCTCATGCCAAGCAGTTCACACATGCGGTTCCTCCCGGCGCACAGGGTGTCGCGCGCGGCGACGACGCAACAAGAAGCTGATCACCAGGCATAGCGCCACGATCAGCGCCACCGCGGCCCACAGTCGCGGGTCTCGGTGATGCGCCTGCCACAGCCGCTGCAGGCCCGGGACGCCTGCCTGCCAGAGACCAACCGCCTTCTCGGGCAGGCGATTGGCCCAGGCGACGAAGCGGTCGGCCATGGTGTCGGCGGCAGGCCGCGAGGCAGCGCCTTGCTCGCCGCCCTCGAAACGCTCGGTACCAAGGGTCCGCCCAGGCGCGTCTGCCAGGTCGATGCCGACACGTCCGTCGGGATTGAGTATCAGGCGGGGCAGGGACAACTCGCGCGTCTCGCCCTGCTGCTCGATAACGGCCGTCAACAGTAGTGGCTGACTCTGCCCCTCGTCGAGTTCGGGCAGGGCGATAACCCAGCGCGAGGCGCCGACGGCGCGGGCCTCGAGACGCTCTCCCTGCAGTTCGCCATGAATCGTGGTGTTGTCATGACTCAGCCGAGGATGTTCGGCGGCCAGTACCACGCGGCCCTGCCGGGGGCGATATACCGCGCCGATGGCCGGCAGCACGTTGACCGCCTGCACCCGCTGACGCTGGAACCCCGGCCCCTCGGCCCGGAATACCAGGCGCGCATTGCCGGTGAGCGCCGGCGCCGGCAGGCGACCACGATAACGCCCCGCCTCGGGCTGCAAGCTAATCCGCGACTGAATATCGCCCTCGGCATCCTGCAGCGAGACCGACAGGGAGGGGGCCTGCTTTTCCGCGTCGAGGGGATCGCCGTCGCGCTCCACCCAGGCCTCGACGGGCACCTCGAAGCCCAGGTAGAGCGTGGTCGGTAGCTCGGCGGTGCGCAGGTGGAGCGAGGAGGCAACATTGATGCGACTGCCCTCGCCCACCGGCCCTTCCAGTCGCCACTCGCCGATCTGGGGATCGGGCACCCGGATCAGGTCAAAGCGCGGATCCACCTGCCAGCGAATGGCGCCTGGCGCCTCATTGGCCCGATAGCGCGTGCCGTCGGGGGCGATCAGGGTCAGGGGCGTATCCTCGGGCTGATGGAAAACCAGCGCCGAGAACGTCTCGACGGCGTCGTCGATGACGAAGCGCCCCTCCTCGAGAGGAACCTGGTCGGCCGGAAAGATCCGCTCAACAATGTCGAGAAAGGCGCCCAGCAGTCCTTCCGGGTTTTCGGCGAGTGACGCCAGGCCGCCGGTGGACTGGGCCAGCCGCTCCACCAAGGCCAGGTCGGCCTGGCCGGAGAAGGCGATGGCATGGATGGTCACACCCCGGTCGGCCAGGTCGGTCGCCAGCTCGTCCAGGAGTCGACGACGCGAGGCCTCATCGACCTCCGGCTTACTCCCTTGGGCGGGGGACAGGTCGATCATGCCATCGGTAAGCAGTACCAGATGCCGCCAGCCGTTGGCATCCGCCCTTGCCGCCTCACGCAGGGCCGCCTCGATATCGGTGTACTGCTGGTAATCCTGCAGGGCCGGCGGCAGGGCCAGGGCCCGTTCGAGCCAGGCCGCATCCACCTCGCCCAGCGGCAGAGGATTATCGACTGTCTCACCGAAGGTCCAGATGCCCGCCGTGGCGCCATTGGGTAACAGCGCCACCAGCATCTCCAGGGCGCTGAGCGCCAGTCGCTCGGGATCGTTGTCCTTCATGCTGCCAGAGACATCCACCACCACCCGGACGTCCGGGTGCTCCTCCCAGTCGACCTGAGCCGGCGCCAGGCTTGCCCACAGCCACAGGGCACAGCCCAGCGTGAGCATGCAGATCAGTCGACCGCAGGGCCCTGGCATGCCATTCCCGCCCATCAAGGCTCCTTAGCCGATCATCGGCTCCTGGCGCTCGCCTCGACCACCGCGGCGACGGTTGGCGGGCGCCTCGTCGGCCATGTCCACGTAGGCATCATCATCGAGGGTGTCGCGATGGCGGCCACGCCACCACAGCAGCAGCCCCACCAGGACACCCACTCCGGCGCCCACGGCGACCAGCGAGGCCGCCGAGACGAACGAGGCACCGTTGCCCTCGAGAAAGGCCACGGCCGCCACCACCACCGCGGGGGCGAAGCCGGTATAGAACTCACCCTCCTCGAGCAGCGGCAGGCGGAAATGGGCCGGCGCCCACATCACACCGGCCACCAGCCAGGTGACCACCAGCCGCGGCAAGCGCGCCAGGAAGGCCAGCCCGAGATAGCCAGTTAACAGCACCACCAGCGACAACACGCCATAGACAAGCCATAGTAGGGACATTGAATCCGAAATCAGCATCACGACCTCGCGACCAGTGCGTCGATGACGCACGTTCTTGAAAATACACTGAGTATGGTACATCTCGCGCAATGAAAGCACAGCCGCCACGTGACCAGGCCCCCGAGACGCCTGCCGATGACCCCGTATACCGCTTCCGGGATGTCGATGACCCAGCATGGCACTGGCTGGAGAACCGCGATGACCCAACGGTCAGCGACTTCCTCAAAGCCGCCAACGAAGAGTCGCGTTGCTGGTTCTCGCCCCTCGACGATCTGGTCGAGCGCCTCTACCACGGCCACCTGGCTCGCCGCGAACTGGCCGTCCACGGGCTGAGGACACCGCTGGACCACTACACGGTGTGGAGCGTGACGGCGGTGGATGCCGACTACCCGGTCTGGTGGCGCCACCCCAATGGCGACGCCGATGCCGCGGAGTGCTTCCTCGACCTGCAGGCCAGGGCCCGCGAGCATGACTTTCTCGAGGTAGGCGACATGGCGCTGTCCCCGGACGAGGCCTGGCTGGCCTGGACCGAGGACACTCGCGGCGACGAGACCTACACCCTCTACCTCAAGCACCTGCCCGACGGTGCGCCCGAGGTGCTGCTCGAGGAGATCGGCCCCGAAATCGGCTGGGCCGAGGACAACACCACCCTGCTCTTCACCCGCTACGACGCCACCCAGCGCCCGGAGAGCATCTGGCGCCTGCCGCTGGCGACCGGTAAGGCCGATGAGCCGGCCCTGGTGCTGCGCGAGGAGGATCCGCAGTTCTGGCTGGGCATGGGCAAGACGCGCTCCCGCGAGTGGCTCGTGCTGGAGAGCGCCTCCAAGGACACCAGCGAGAGCTACCTGATACCCGCTCGGGCGCCAGCCACGGCGCCGCGCTGCTTCCGCCCCAGGGAAAACGGGGTGGAATATGCGCTGGACCACCGCCCCGGCCACTTCTATGTGTTGCACAACCGGGAGGCCACCCACTTCCAGCTCGATGTGCTGGCCGAGCAGCAGCTGGGCGAATCCGACCCCGCCACCCACTGGCAGCCGCTGATCGCCCACCGCGACGATGACACTCTGGAAGGCGTCGACGCCTTCGAATGGGGGCTGGTGATCACCGAACGCGACCATCACGAGGCTCAGGTGCATCTGCGCGTCCTCGAGCTGGATACCGACCACGCCATCACCCGCGACGAACGCCTGCCACTGCCGGAGCTGCCCTGCAGCCTGGCACTGGGTGATGCGCCCCACTTCGATACCCGCTGCCTGCGGCTGCGCGAGGAGTCGTTCATCCTGCCGGTGTCCTGGCTCGAGCATGACCTCGATAGTGGCCAGCGACGCCTGCTCAAGCAGCAGCCGATCCATGGCGACCTGCAGCCGGAACAGCTGGTCTGTGAACGTCTCTGGGCGACCTCCCACGATGGCGAACGCGTCCCCGTCTCGGTGGTGATGCGCGCCGACCTGGCCGGCCACCCGTTGCCTACCCTGCTCTATGGCTACGGCGCCTACGGCGAAGTGCTCGACCCCTGGTTCTCGGTGGCCCGGCTGGAACTGCTGGCGCGCGGCGCCGCTTTTGCCGTGGCGCACGTGCGCGGCGGCGGCGATCGTGGCGAGCCCTGGTACCTGGCCGGCAAGCTCGAGCACAAGGCGAACAGCTTCCACGACTTCCTCGCCGCCCGCGACGCCCTGGTCGAGAAAGGCTTCAGCGACGGCGAGCGCATTGCGGCCTACGGCGCCAGTGCCGGGGGGCTGCTGGTCAGCGCGAGCCTCAACCTGGCCCCGGAAGCCTTCTGCGCCGCGGTCCTCGACGTCCCCTTCGTCGACGTGCTGCGCACCATGGAGAACCCCGACCTGCCACTTACCACCGCAGAGTACACCGAATGGGGCGACCCCCGCGAGCCCGAGGCACGACGCCGCATCGGCAACTACTCACCGCTGGACAACCTCTCGGCACAACCCTGGCCGGCGGTCTTCCTGCAGGGCAGCTGGCACGACACCCGGGTGCCTTACTGGGAACCCGCAAAGCTCTATGCTCGCCTCAGGGAGCTGGACCGTAACCCGGGGGGTGAGGACCCATCGTCGACAGACCGCCCAGCGGAGGGCCGCCCCGCGGCGGATCGCCGCCCCGCGGAGGGCCGCCCCATCCTCCTACGGACCGATATGGCCGCCGGCCACGGTGGGGCCTCGGGACGCTTCAAGGCCTGGCACGACAACGCCCGCCAGGATGCCTTCCTTCTCTGGGCACTGGGGCTCGAGGGCCGGGACGCCTGATCCTGATGTCTAGGTCGCAAGGGACCCGGCCGAGGCCGGGTCCCTTGCATACCGATCAGGCTGCAGTGGCGTCAGCTGCCACCGCCGGCACCACCACCGGCGCCACCCCCGGCACCGCCACCGGCACCGCCACCGGCACCACCGCCAGAGCCGCCGCCGGAACCGCCGCCGGAACCGCCGCCGGAACCGCCGCCGGAACCACCACCGGAGCCGCCGCCGGAACCGCCACCAGAACCACCGCCGGAGCCGCCACCCGAGCCGCCGCCGGAACCGCCACCCCCACCACCGGAATGAATCAGGCCGTTGTCACCACTGCCATCGTCGGTGCCGTCATCCGTGCCATCATCGCTGCCGTCATCGGTGCCGTCGTCGGTGCCGTCATCGGTGCCGTCATCGGTGCCGTCATCGGTGCCGTCGTCGGTGCCGTCATCGGTGCCGTCATCGGTGCCGTCGTCGGTGCCGTCGTCGGTGCCGTCGTCGGTGCCGTCGTCCGTGCCAACATCGGTACCATCGTCCGTGCCGCCACTCGTATCGTCGTCGGCGCCGCCATCGCTGGCGGCCAGCACGACGTCACTTCCGTCGCGTGCGCTGGACAGGGCCGTTCCCCGGTCTCCGGCGCTCGGCGGGTAGAGCAGCAGCAGCTGTTCGGGGCTTTGCCGCGTCGGCAGCCATGACTGCAGCTGCGCCATCTCCTGGTCGTCGAGTACCCGGCCCTCGTTCATGAGGTCGTTGAACATCGCCGCCATTTCGTCGTCGCTGAGAGTCTGTCCACTCCACGAGGACGACTGCGCCGCCACACCGGAAGAGGCCAGGGCACCCATCGCCAAGGCAAGCGCTAACTTCCTGAAACCTTTCATGATGCATCCCCTCGTCGTTATCCCATGCCCCCCGGACGTGACACGCCATGCTCACGTCCACGCTGGACAACAAACTGTTACACACAGCAAAGCATCGTCCTCGCCGGTGATCGGCGCCATAGGACGAAGCCATGAAACAAGGGGCGCTGGGGTATGAGCGTGGACGCCTACCGCGTATGAGGCGTCTCAGGCATGGAGCGGAGGGCGCCCCGATGCAGGGCGTGGATCAGGCATCGATGGGGAGGATGGCGATGATGTGCTCCTCGAGCTCCTCCTCGGGCACCTCGCGCTGCGAGACGGCGAAGCTGCGAACGCTGATGCCCTTGCGGTGCATGCGTTCCGGCCCGCCGGCGATGAGCGGGTGCCAGGCGGCCAGCTTGCGCCCTTCCGCCACTCGCCGATAGGCGCAGGATTTCGGCAGCCAGCGGAAATCGTCGATACGCTTGGGGGTCAGCTGCGTACAGTCGGGCACCCTCGCGAAGCGATGGGCATAGTCACTGCAGCGACAGCTGTCAATATCCAGCAGCTCGCAGGCGACGTTGAGCACCGCCAGGTCGCCGGACTCCTCGTCCTGAAACTTGAGCAGACAGCACTGGCCACACCCGTCGCAGAGCGCCTCCCACTCCTCGCCGGTGAGCTCCTCGAGGTCGAAGCGCTCCCAGAATCGTTCTCTCATCGTGGCTCGCCCCCCTGGGATTCGCCTTTCACTACGCCTCAGTTGGCTACAGGGTCAGACCTGTATTCCTTTTAGTAACGTGCCTCGGTCGGCGTGCGGTAGAGGTCCAGCAGATAGTCCTCCTTGGCCGGCGGCATCTGCAGGTAGTAGCCCTTGTCGCGGATGGCGGCCATGACGTCCTTGGCCCTGGCTCGCCCCAGCGTCCGCTCGGGGGTGAGAATCAGCGTCATGGCGGGCAGCGGCCTGCCGAACTGCTCGAGCAGCGCCTCGGGCACCTCCTCGAGGCCCTGGCGCTTGTCGACGTAGAGATACATCTGCTCCTTGCGCGCGCTCTTGAAGACCTGGCAGAGCAGCTTGTCACCCCGCATGCGATCATCGCTCATCGGGATATCTCCTCGAGGGCCGCCGACAGGCCTGCATTCAGCCGCTCGCCGCGCCAGCCCCCGGGCAGCGGCAACGGCTGGCCCGTGAGATCGGCGCCCACCAGGGCCTCCAGGTCACGCCGCTTGAGCAGCACCTCGGGTGCCACGCCGAGGGCGTCGGCATCGGCATTCACCACCTTCTTCAGCGCCTTGAGGCGCTGCTTGAACTCGGGGGCCATCGGCGAGAGCGGCACCGTCGGCAGTTCGCTCTCATCGACGTGTTGGGCCTCGCGCACCAGCCGCAGCAACTCGTCGCCCTCGCGCTTGATCAGCGGCGACTTGAGGCCCTCGACGCGGGCCAGTTCAAAGCGGTTCTCCGGCAGTTGCTCGGCAATGGCGTAGAGCAGCCGGTCCGGCACCAGCCATCCGCGTGGCACATCGCGGCGCCGAGCCTCGCCCTCGCGCCACTGGGTCAGACGCCGGTAGGCTTCCACCTGACGCGGCGCGAGCCGCCACAGCTGGCGATGGCGCAGATACCACTGGCCATCGGCAGCGTCGCTGCGGGCCGAGAGCGCCACCAGGTCTGCACAGTCCGCTTCAAGCCAGGCGCGACGCCCCTGGCGCTCCAGCGCCTCGCACTGGCGCCGCCACACCTCCAGCAGGTAGACCACGTCAAGGGCGGCGTAGAGCTGCTGTGTCTCGCTGAGCGGGCGCTTGAGCCAGTCGGAACGGGTCTCGTCCTTGGGCAGGGTCTCGCCGACCCAGGTCTCCACCAGCCTCTGGTAGCCCATGGAGGGCACCTCACTAAGCAGCGCCTGGGCGATCTGGGTATCTACCAGCGGCGCAACCGGCACGCCGGCCCAGTGCGCGAAGACCTCAAGGTCCTCGCTGGAAGCATGCAGCAGCTTGAGCGGTCCCGACGACAAAAGCCGCCGGAAATCCGCGGTGCAGGCCACCTCCAGGGGATCCACCAGGAAGGCGGGACCGCCCGCCGTGAACTGGATCAGCGCCGGCACCGGGTGGAAGGTGCTCTCGCGAAAGAACTCGGTGTCCAGCGCGATCACGTCGGCCGACGCCACCTCGGCGCAGGCGGCATCGAGGGCCTCGGGGGTATCGATCCAGTGAATCTCGGGGGTCAGGGGCATGCAGGATTCCGGCAGGGAAAAGGGGATCACTCGCCCCGGAAGGGCAGGCGACCATTGAAGGCGCGGCTCAGGGTGCCACCGTCGACGTACTCGAGCTCACCGCCCATGGGTACGCCATAGGCCAGCCGCGAGAGCGTCACGCCGAGGGGCGAAAGCTGGGCGGCGATATAATGGGCGGTTGCCTCGCCCTCCACAGTGGGATTGGTGGCGAGCACCACCTCCTCCACGCCACCCTCGGCGACGCGGGCCTCGAGCTGATCGAGGCCGATGTCCTCGGGGCCGATACCGTCGAGCGGCGAGAGGTGGCCATGCAGTACAAAGTAGCGGCCGCGATAGCCGCCGGCCTCCTCGATGGCCAGCTGGTCGGCGGGCGACTCCACCACACAGAGCAGATCGTCATCGCGCCGCGAGCTGGTGCAGAGTCGACAGACCTCTTCCTCGGTGAGGGTTCGACAGCGTCGGCAGTAGCCGACCTGCTCCAGCGCCACACCCAGCGCCTCGACCAGGCGTCGACCGCCGTCGCGGTCGCGCTCGAGCAGGTGCATGGCCATACGCTGCGCCGTCTTGGGCCCCACACCCGGCAGCACGCGCAGCGTCTCCATCAGTCTCTCGACCAGCGGGGAAAAGCTCATCGGCGATCTATCTCGACGTCGATCAGAAGGGCATCTGGAAGCCCGGCGGCAAGTTGAGGCCGGCCGTGGCCTCCTCCATCTTGGCCTTGGAACTGGCCTCGACCTTGCGCACGGCATCATTCACGGCGGCGGCCAGCAGATCCTCGAGCAGTTCCTTGTCCTCTTCCATGACGCTGGGGTCGATATCGACCTTGCTCACGTCATGGCGTCCGTTCATGGTCACCTTGATCATGCCGGCCCCGGCTTCGCCCTGGACTTCGGCCTTGGCGACCTCCTCCTGGACACGCTGCATCTTCTCCTGCATCTCCTGGGCCTGCTTCATCAGATTGCCCATTCCACCTTTCATCATGGCGGATTCCTCTCATGGTTGATGTGATCGACAGCCGCGGCGCAATTCAACCGCGTGCCTCGGCGTCGGCCGGCTTGACCGTGGATTCGATCAGGCGCGCACCGAAAGCCTGCTGCAACTTCTGTATGTGGGGGTCACGACTCAGGGCTTCAATCGCCTCGGCATGTCGCTGAGCGGCCAGGCGATCGGCCTGCTGCTTGGGGGTCTCGACTCCTGAGGGCAGCGGGCCCGACTCCATGGCCAGGAGGCGCTCGACCCCGATGGCCGCCAGCGCCTCGCGCATGCGGGTGACATGGACCTCGGCCTGCATCGCCTCCTGGGAGGGGTCGAGCCGCAGCGTCAGTCGTTCGCCGTCGTCGGCCTCGACAACGCAGTGGGCGGCCAGGTTACGCGTCAACCCCCCGAGCCCCAGCGAATCGAAGCAGGCCAGCCAGTCGGCGTGGCTGAAGCCCTCTGCCGCGACGGGCGCAGGAGCGGTCGGCGCTTCAGCGGTCTCCTCTTGCGTCGCTTGTGATTCTGTCACCGACGGGTCCGACAGCGCCGAGGCGTCAGGCAGGGAGGCCTCTGCCGGCCCGGCCGCGGGCTCGTCCACCGGCGAGACAGGAGAAGAGGCCTGCGGAGCTTTCGCATGCGGTTCTTCCTGCTCGATCCAGGGGGGCGGCTCGTCATTCGACCACGCGGGCATGTCGGCCTCAGCGGCCGACGCCACGGGCTCGGGTGACGGGCCAGCCGTCGCGGCTGAATCGGGGGCCTGCGAGGGCTCGGGGGTGAGCTGGGCGGGCGCGGGTGACGAGCCCGCCTGGATGGCCTGCCCACCTTCTGATGCCTGCTCCTGGCGAGCCGGCCCAGCCTGAGAGGGCGCACTGCCGCTCGGCGCCGTGCCGCCCGACCCGGCGCCGTCGGGCTCACCCTGGCCACGCAGGGGCAGCGGCGTCTGCGCAGGACGCGGCACGCCCTGGGGGCGAAACGCCAGCATGCGCAGCAGGGTCATCTCCAGGGCGCTGCGCAGGTCCGGGGCGTGCGCCATGTCGCCACGGCCCTGGATGCCGATCTGGTAGTAGAGCTGAATGTCCTCGGCGGTAAAGCGCGCCGCCAGGGCGAGCAGCGCGTCGCGATCGCCGTGGCCGTTATCCACGGCATCGGGCACCATCTGGGCGATGGCCAGGCGGTGCAGCACCCCGGTGACGTCGTTCAGCACCGCGGCGAAGTCCGGCCCCTGCTCGGCCAGGGCGGCGACCTCGGCGAGCAGCCGAGCGGCATCCACCGTGGCCAGGGCCTCGATCAGTGCGAGCACGTGACGATGATCGAGGGTACCGAGCATCGCGGCGACGTCGGCATGCTGCACCGCTCCTTGGCCGAAGGCAATTGCCTGGTCGGTGAGGCTCATGGCATCGCGCATGGACCCCTCGGCCGCCTTGCCCAGCAGCCACAGCGCACTCTCCTCGAAGGACACCCCTTCGACCTCGAGCACCTTGGCCAGGTGGCCGACGATGCGCTCGGGCGGCATGTGCTTGAGGGTGAACTGCAGACAGCGCGACAGCACGGTGGGCGGCAGTTTCTGCGGGTCAGTGGTCGCCAGCAGGAACTTCACATGGGGTGGCGGCTCTTCCAGGGTCTTCAACAGCGCGTTGAAGCTGCTGGTGGAGAGCATATGCACCTCATCGATGAGGTAGACCTTGTAGCGCCCCTGCGTCGGCGCGTATTGCACGTTGTCGAGCAGTTCGCGGGTATCCTCGACCTTGGTGCGTGAGGCCGCATCGACCTCGATCAAGTCGACAAATCGCCCCTCGTCGATGGAACGGCAGCTGTCGCACTCGCCGCAAGGGGACGAGGTCACGCCCTCGTCGCCCTTGCCGTTACGGGTGCAGTTCAGGCACTTGGCCAGAATGCGCGCCAGGGTGGTCTTGCCCACGCCGCGCGTGCCGGTGAACAGGTAGGCATGATGCAGACGCCCCTGATCGAGGGCATTGACCAGCGCGCGCTGGACATGCTCCTGGCCCACCAGTTCGTGGAAGGTACGCGGTCGCCACTTGCGGGCCAGAACCTGATAGCTCATGCAGCGCGGAATCCTTGCGGTGAAGCGAACAGCAGCGGTGGAATTGACGAACGCCGGGGGCATGCGATGACGCGGCCCGATGTCCGACAGCAAGGCACCATTCTAGCGACCGGGAAGCGCTGCGGGAAGCAACGCCCGATGGTCGTCACCCCGGATATTCCCGCAAGAGATCGCGACCGTAACCCCGGATGAAGTCCAACGCCCGGGCATGCTTCCAGTCGTCGCGATAGACCAGGCCGAAACTGAAGTCGATCTCGGGCGTGAAAGGCAGCATCGACACCCCGTCTTGCGGGGAAAGCTGGTCGGTGGCGGTGATCGGGTTCATCACGCTGATACCGACACCACTGGCCACCAGGGCGGTGATGGCGCCGATATTGGCTTCGGTCTTGCCGGCAATATGAATGCCGTGCGTGGCGGTCAGGTTGAGCAGCGGATCGGCGCCGACATTGGGCTGATTGCTGATCACCAGATACTGGTCCTTGAGATCTTCGATGGTCACCGCGCTCCGGGCTGCCAGGGGGTGGCTCCCGGGCACCAGGCAGCGGGCCTGGGTCGTCAGCCATGCCTCGACGCGCAGCACGCGCGAGGTGACCGGCAGTGTCACGAAGCCGATATCGGCATGGCCCGACTCTACCTCCCGCAGCACATCATGACTCGACATCATGTCGAAGCTGATGCTGAACCCACGATTGTCCTCGAGCAGTGCGGCCACCAGACGCGGCACGAAGCCGAAGGCCAGGCCCGGAATCGCCGCAATCCGCAGCCGCGAGGTACCAAACTCCTTGAGGGCCAGCACGCTGTGGCGCAGTTCATCGATATTGCCCATCAGACGCAAGATCTCCTCATAGAGCTCGCGCGCTTCGGGGGTCGCCACCAGCCGGTTCTTCTCACGCAGAAACAGTTCGAGTCCCAGGTTCTGCTCCAGCTGGGCCAGAGACCGGCTGACCCCCGACTGGGTGATGCCCAGCGTCCTGGCCGCCTGCGAGGCGCTGCCGGCCTCGAACAGGGTCTTGAAGATCGCCAGCGCCTTGAGCGAGTGGATATTGACGTCTGCCATGAGTAAAAATCATCGTGTTCGGTAAAAAGATCATATATTGAAATATTTTGCTGTCGCTACCTAGACTGTTGCTATCCGAACCACATAACGACAACGGATCGACAAGATGACGGCTTCTCCCCTGTTCTACCAGGCTGGCCCCCCGATGCCGGAAGTCAGCCACGGCCACGGTGTCTTCCTGTGGGACATCCACGGCAAGGAGTACCTCGATGGCTGCTCCGGGGCCATTTCCTGCAACCTCGGCCATGGCCGCCAGGACATCCGGGACGCCATGCTGGCACAGCTGGACCGCGTCGCCTTCACCTACCGCACCCAGTTCGAGAACGCCCCGGCCATGGCGCTGGCCCAGCAGCTGGTCGAGATCACCGAGGGTGACTTCGAGAAGATCTTCTTCGTCTCCAGTGGCTCTGAAGCCGTCGAATCGGCCCTCAAGCTGGCCCGACAGTACGTCGTCGCCCGCGGCGAGTCGCAGCGCCGCCACTTCGTCTCGCTGCGCCCCTCCTATCACGGCAGCACGCTGGGCGCGCTGGGCGTCACCGGCTACCAGCCGCTGGAAGGCCCCTTCACCGCCATTACTCCCGGCTCCATCAAGGTGCCGGGGCCGGACTTCTATCGTCAAAGCGACGGCGATCGCGATCTCCACATCCAGCGTGTGCTCGACGAAACACGCGCGGCAATCGACGCGGCCGGCGGCGACACCATCATCGCCATCGTGCTCGAGCCGGTGGGCGGCGCCAGCACTGGGGCGCGACTGGTCGACAAGAGCTACCTGGAGGGACTTCGGCGTCTGTGCGACGAGATCGGCTGTCTGCTCATCTTCGATGAGGTACTGAGTGGCGTGGGTCGAACGGGCAGCTGGTTCGCCTACCAGCAGTGGGGCGTGACCCCGGACCTGCTCACCACCGCCAAGGGGCTGGGCGCCGGCTATTATCCGGTGGGTGCGCTGCTGTGCCGTGAGCAGATCGTCGCGACAGTCATGGCCGGCGGTGGCTTCCAGCATGGCCACACCTATGCCGGCAATCCCCTGGCCTGTGCCACTGCCCTGGCCACCCTGCGTGCCATCCAGCACGAGGGCCTGCTGGACAACGTCAGGGCCCGTGGCCAGCAGCTCCAACAGGGCCTGCAAGCGCTGCAGAACCGCTACCCCTGGATCGGCGATGTGCGCGGCCTGGGCCTGCTGTGGGGCGTCGAGCTGGTCATGGATCCCGTCGAGAAAACGCCCTTCCCTGCCGAGGCCAATCTCTTCGCCCGCATCACGGCGCTGGCCAAGAAGGAAGGCCTGCTGATCTATCCCCGCCGCTCTCTCAACGGCCTGGCCGGCGATCATTTCCTGGTCAGTCCGCCCTTTACCATCAGCGAAAGCGAGACCCTGCTGCTGCTCGAGCGACTCGGCATCGCCCTGAGCCGCCTCGACAGCGAGGTGGTATCGCCGCTGCTCAAGCAGCACAGCGCTGCCACCGCCCACGGCACCACAGGCTGAGACCCCATGACGCTGCTCAACCACAAACACTCGACGATCGAGGCAGCCATCGCCAGCATTCCGCATGGCGCCGTGATCATGGTCGGCGGCTTCGGCTCGCCGGGCACCCCCTTCGCCCTGCTCGACGAGCTGCTGGCCCAGGGCCAGACCGGCCTGACCCTGATCAAGAACGATGCCAATGAACCCGATATCGGCATCGGCCGGCTGATCCGCGCCGGTCGTGTCGACCGGCTGCTGACCTCGCATATCGGCCTCAACCGGATCGCCATCGAGGAGATGAACCAGGGCCGGCTGGCCGTGGAGATGTACCCCCAGGGCCTGCTCGCCGAGAAGATCCGCTGTGCCGGTGCCGGCCATTACGGTTTCCTCACCGATATCGGCCTGGACACCGAGATCGCCGCGGGTCGCCGCGAGATCGAGTGCGATGGCCGGACCTGGGCGATCGAGCCGGCCATCCGGGCCGACATCGCCCTGGTTCACGCCGACCTGGCCGATGCCTACGGCAATCTCGTCTACCGCGGCACCGCCATCAACTTCAACCCGCTGATGGCCATGGCAGCCGACCGGACCATCGCCCAGGCCTTCGAGATCCGCTACCCCGGGAGCCTGATACCGGAAGCCATCCACACCCCCTGCGCCTTCGTCAGCCAGGTGGTGCAGGTCGACCCGGTCACCAGCGAACAGGGGAGGCGCGCCCATGCCATCTGATCAGGAGAGGATTCTCGCTCGCGCCGCCCGGGAAGTGGTCGCCGGCCAGATCGTCAACCTCGGCATCGGCCTGCCCACCCGACTGTTTCACTACCTGCCCGAGGACATGGAGGTGCTGATCCATTCGGAGAACGGCGTGCTGGGCTGCCAACCCCTAGCCTCGGGCCGCGAAGCCGACCTCGAGATGATCGATTCGGGCGGGGCCTATATCGGCACCCGCCCGGGGGCCAGCGTATTCGACAGCGCACTGTCCTTCGCCATGATCCGGCGCAGCCGGGTGGATATCACCTTCATGGGTGCCTTCGAGGTCGACCAGGCGGGCAACCTGGCCAACTGGAAGATTCCCGGCAAGTTCTCCCCGGGGATCGGCGGGGCCATGGAGCTGGCCCAGAAGGTCGACACCCTGGTGGTGCTCTGCTCGCACAACGACAAGCACGGCAACCCCAAGATCCTGCGGCACTGTCGGCTGCCGCTGACGGCGCCGCGCTGCGTGTCGCGGATCATCACCGAGAAGGCCGTGATGCAGGTGACCGCTGCCGGGCTCGAGGTGATCGATATCGCCGAGGGGCTGGAGGTGGCGGCGCTGCGCGCGGCCACCGAGGCCGAGCTGATCATCGACGAGTCACGATTGGGGAGGTTCTGATGTTCGACGCCAAGGAACAACGCATCCTCGAGCGCTGTGAGGCACTGATGGCGCCGGCCCTGGAACTCACCCGGGACCTCGTCCGCGACTACAGCGTGCTGGGCCAGGAACAGGATGCCCTGACCACCATGGAGCGCTGGTTCTCGCGCCTGGACCTGCCGACGGAGCGTGTACCGCTGGATGCCCCGGGCTTCGCCGACCATCCGCAGCGTGCGCCGACCGAATGGTCGAGCGCGGGCCGCTACAACCTGGTCTCACGACTCAACGCCGGAGCCGATGGCCCCCACCTGGTGCTCAACGGCCATCTGGACGTGGTGCCCGCCGAACCCACCGACATGTGGACACGCCCCCCCTGGGAGCCCTGGGAGCAGGACGGTTGGCTCTTTGGTCGCGGCGCCGGCGACATGAAGGCCGGCATCGCCGCCATGGTCATGGCGGTGCAGGCCGTGCGCGAGGCCGGCGTGGCGATCGACTTCCCGCTGACGCTGCAGACCGTGATCGAGGAGGAGTGCACCGGCAATGGTGCCCTGGCCTGCCTCCATCAGGGCTACAGCGGAGACTTCGTGCTGATACCCGAACCCTTCGGGGCACAGATCTACAGCGGCCAGGTGGGCGTGCTGTGGTTCCGGATGCGCATCGACGGGGTGCCGGCGCATGTGCTGGACACCCGCGCCGGCAGTAACGCCATCGAGGTCCTGCAGGACTATCTGCCCGCCTTCAAGGCGCTGGAGAAGGAGATCAATGCCCTGCCCCGCCCCGCGCCCTATGCCGCGCTGGACCATCCCTTCAACCTGAGCATCGGCAAGATCGAGGGCGGCAACTGGGCCTCCAGCGTACCGGCCCACGCGATCCTGGAGGGACGCGTCGGCTTCCCGCCAGGCATGGCGCCAGATGAGATCATGGCCCGCGTGCGCCAGGTTATCGCCGAGCACCATGCCAGTCTCGATGACGGCAGCCCGGCCCCCTCCGTCGCGTTCCATGGTTTTCGCTCCGAAGGCCACCTGGTCGACCTGGAGACACCGGCGATCCGCCTGCTGACGCGCTGTCACGAGGACCTGATCGGCACGCCGCCAGACTACTACCTTTCAACCTGTACCACCGACCTGCGGGCCTTCCATGTCGCGGGCGGCATCAACGGTACCTGCTATGGCCCGGTCGCCCAGCGCATCCATGGCGTCGACGAGTGCGTCGAGATCGATTCCATCCGCCGGGTGATAGCCACCTACGCCCTCTTCATTCATCGCTGGGCTCGCCTCACCGGACTCCAGGGAGACGACGCATGAACGATGCCTATCTGGTCGACTATGCCCGCACCGCCTTCACCCGCGCCCATCCTCGCAAGCCGGAGGTCGACGCCTGGTCGGGCCAGCGTGGCGACGTCCTGCTGGGTCAGGTCATCGACGCCCTGCTGGAGCGAACTCGCCTCGAAGGGGGCACCATCGAGGATCTTAGCGTCGGCTGCGCGCTGCCGGTCAAGGAGCAGTGGAGTTTCGGCGGACGCTATCCCCAGTGGCTCTCGCGGCTGAGCCTGAACTGTGCCTCGCGCCAAATCGACCAGCAGTGCGGCTCGAGCCTGGCCGCGCTGCGCGGGACGGTCCGTGAGATCCAGGCCGGCACCGTTCAGGCCGGCCTGGCGGGCGGTTTCGAGAACATGTCGCGTGTGCCGATGGGCCCGGCCCTGTTCCAGGAAGGCATCCTGACCGTGCCGGACGCACTGCAAGGGGCCGAGGATCTCGACCTGGGCGTGGCCATGAACATGGGCCTGACCGCCGAGCGGCTGGCCAGCGAGAGCGGCATCTCCCGCGAGGCCATGGATGCCTTCGCCCTGCGCTCCCATCAGCGTGCCGCCCAGGCCGAGCAGGCCGGCTGGTTCGACGGCGAACGCCTGGCACTGGCCAACCCGGCCGGCGAGGTGGTCGCGCGCGATGCCAACATCCGTGCCGACACCAGCCTCGAACGTCTGGCAGGTCTCGCCCCGGCCTTTCTCGAGGCAGGGAGAGTCACCGCCGGCAACAGCTCTCCGCTTACCTCGGGCGCCGGCGCGGCACTGGTCATGGCCGAATCCGCCATGGCCCGGCACGGCCTCTCGCCCCTGGCCAGGGTCGTCGAGGTGGTCGACTGCGGCGTTGCGCCGGAGCGCATGGGGGCAGGCGCGGCGGCCGCCATTGAAAGAGCTCTGAGAGTGACCGGCCTGAGAATCGAGGATATCGAGGCCTGGGAGATCAACGAGGCCTTCAGTGCGGTACCGCTCTATGCCATGCAGGCCCTGGGCCTCGACGCCGAGCAGGTGAATGTGTTCGGCGGCGCACTGGCACTCGGCCACCCCCTGGGGGCGACCGGTATCCGCCTGACCGGCACTCTGGCGCGCATTCTGCACGCCCAGAACAAGCATTACGGCTGTGCGGCCGCCTGCATCGGTGGCGGCCAGGGCATCGCCGTGATCCTCGAGCGCGTATGACAGGTGCCTCTGGCACCGGCTCGTTTCCAATATCCAGGTAGACAAACAGGAGGTGACCTCCCCTGCAAGCCGCGCGATGCACTCCCTGACGCCCCCGGCGTCACGATCGACAGACCACCACCACCATCACCAACAACAAGCAGGCACTGACATGACAATGCACAAGAAACCCTTTGTTCGTCCCCTCATCGGCACCCTGGCACTGCTCGGCGCTGTCACCCTCGCCACCCTGCCGGCCCAGGCCCGAGACCTCCCGGCGATCCAGGAGGATGTCTTCCAGGTCGCCAATTCCGGCGCCTATCCGCCCTTCAGCTACGTGGATACCGCCGGCAACCTGGTCGGTTTCGATGTGGATATCGCCGAGGCGCTGGCGGACAGGATGGGCGTCGAGGTCAATATCCAGACATCGCCCTGGAACGGCATCGTCGCCGCCCTGGCAGGCGGCCGTTTCGACGCCTGCATCTGCAGCATGAGCGCCACCGATGAACGCCGAAAGGCCGTTGACTTTACCGACCCCTACTACCGCTCGGGACTCTCCATCTGGGTGCGCGAAGAGACCGACGATGTCAGCAGCATCGCGGACTTCGAAGGCAAGCGCGTGGGCTCGACACTCGGCGAGACCGGCAATCAGTGGGCCACCGAAAAGGCCGAGGGCAGGTGGCGCAACCAGACCTTCCAGGGCCTGCCCGACATGCTCAATGCCCTCACTACCGGTCGCATCGACGTCATGGTCGCCGACGATATTCCCGTCTATGTCGCGCTGAACGAGGAAGATATCGACATCAAGCAGGTAGATGTGGGCGACTTGCCGCGCTTCCCGGCCGCCATCGCCCTTCAGAAAGGCTCCCCGCAGCTGAAGGAGGCACTCAACACGGCGCTGGCCGAGATTCGGGCGGACGGCACCTACCAGCAGATCGTCGACAAGTGGATCGGCCCAGGGGTCGAATTCAACTGATGGGATCGACACGGCAGGGCGAAAGCCCTGCTGCTGCCCACCCTTCCTGACAACACAACAACAGGAAAGAAGGGATCATGGACTTCAATCTGATGATCGAGATCGCGCCGCTACTGGTACAGGCGGCCTGGGTGACGGTGGACATCTCCGCGCGCGCCCTGTTCTTCGGTTTCTTTATCGCCTCGGCGCTGGTGGTGCTGCGCACCTCGCGAATCCGGCCCGTGCGCTGGCTGTCCCGCGCCTATATCAGCGTGGTGCGCGGCACGCCCTATTTCGTGCAGCTGCTGCTGATCTTCTACGGGGGGCCCGCCATCGGCCTGCGCCTGGACCCCTTCACCTGCGGGGTGGTGGTGGGCGCCTTCAACATCGGGGCCTACATGAGCGAAGCCATTCGTGGCGCCATCGAGTCGGTGGACAGTGGCCAGAACGAGGCCTCGCGCTCACTGGGCTTCGGCCGTCTGACTACCCTGCAATACATCATCCTGCCCCAGGCCGCCGGTCTCATGATCCGCTCAGTGGGTGTGCTGGCGATCATTCTGGTCAAGAACTCCTCGCTGGTATCGATCATCTCGGTGGTCGAGTTGACCTACCAGGCCCAGCGACTGATCGGCTCCACCTACAAGCCCCTGGAAGTCTTCACGCTTAGCGCCCTGATGTACATCGTCATCATCTACGCGGTCATGGGCATCGTGGAGTTCCTCTATCGCCGGGCCACGCGTTACACCTTCCTGTAACCCTTACCGGGCGCCTTACCGGGCCACAACAACCAGGATAGCCCCATGGAATTCGACTTCAGCCCCGTTATTGACTACTTGCCCGTACTGCTGCAAGGCGTCGGCGTCACCTTGCTGATCGGCGTGGCCGTCGCCGTGATGTCGGTGGTTGGCGGCCAGATCGTGGCGGTCATCACGCTGTATACCCGCAAGATGGTGAACTGGCCACTGCGCTTCTTCATCTGGCTGTTCATGACCACACCGCTGCTGCTGCAGCTCTATTTCCTGTATTTCGGCATTGGCGAGTGGATACTCATACCGGCGATCGTGGTAGGTGTGCTGGGCCTGGGCTTTCACTACATGGCCTACAACGCCGACATCTTCATCGCCACCATCAAGTCCGTGTCGAGTGGCCAGTATGAGGCATCACGCTCGCTGGGTTTCGGGCATCTGGCCACGCTGTTCTATGTGGTTCTCCCCCAGGCGTTCAATCGCGCACTGCCCCAGCTGAGCAACAACATGATCATCATGGTCAAGGATATCTCGGTGCTCTCGGCCATCGGCATCGGCGAGATGGTCTACGTCTCGCAGTACGCCATCAGCGTGACCTTCCGCCCTTTTGAGTTCTACATCACCATCACCGTTATCTACTACCTGATCAACCTGATGATGGAAGCCGGCCAGACGTGGATCGAACGTCGTGCCGCCTACCGCAGCTAACGAGGACGTCACATGACACAGACAACCGAGACCCCGATGGTCGAGCTCAAGGGCGTCAAGAAACGCTTCGGCGACCTGGAAGTGCTCAAGGGTATCGATCTTAGAGTCGACCGCGGCAGGATCATCTCCATCATCGGGCCGTCGGGTTCGGGCAAGAGCACCCTGTTGCGCTCCGTCAACAACCTGGAAGTGATCGACGAGGGGCAAATTCTGCTGGATGGCGTGCAGGTCAATCGTCCCGACCTGAAGGGACTCGCCTTCGAGAAGCACATCAACCATATCCGCCAGAACATGGGCATGGTGTTTCAGCACTTCAATCTGTTTCCCCACCTCTCGACACTCGAAAACGTGACGCTGGCCCCCCGAAAGCTCAAGGGAGTAAGCACCAGTATCGCCCGGGAACTGGGCATGGAGCTGCTCGAGCGTGTGGGACTGGCGGACAAGGCACAGGTCTACCCGAGCGCCCTCTCGGGTGGCCAGAAACAGCGGGTGGCCATCGCCCGGGCGCTGGCCATGCAACCCAAGGTCATGCTCTTCGATGAGGCCACCTCGGCCCTCGACCCCGAGTTGGTCGAAGAGGTCAACCGCGTCATGAAGGGACTGGCCGAGGAGCATATGACCATGCTGATCGTTACCCACGAGATGGCGTTCGCGCGCGACGTTTCCGACTGGGCGATGTTCATGGATGGCGGCGTGGTGGTCGAGGCCAATACCCCTGAGCACCTTTTCAGTCATCCCGATCAGGAACGCACCCAACACTTCCTGCGCAAGCACCTGGGCACACAGGGCTGAACAAGACCGCGGTTCGACGGCCACGAAGCGTCGTCGAACCGCGTACGCCGGGCCGTTCACACGCAACGTGCTGCGTCAGGACCGGCATACCTAGGCGGTCTCGGGTGTGACGCCTGGCATCACGTGCACCCCCGCTGTGACGTCGATGGGATTCAGGCTTCCAGCGCCTGGCGTTCGAGCGCCTGCCTGATGCCGTCATCCAGCCCCAGTGCGCCACCCAGCTGGTCGAGCCAGGCCCGTTCCATGGGGTTCTGGTCGTCGATCACCGCCACGCTGACCAGATACATCTCGCGCGCCGCCTGGGGAGAGTCCGCCTGCCGAGCCAGCGCCTGGGCATCCAGCGGGGCCTCGAGCTGGCGCTGGACCCAGTCGTGCAGTTCGGCATCCGCGCCCAGGTCGTCGATCTGCTCGGTGATCAGGGCACGTTCGCGGTCATCGATATGGCCATCGGCCCGCGCCGCCATGATCACCGCCTGCAGCAGCTCCAGGCTGCGCTGCTCCCGCGCATCGCCTTCCAGCTGCTCCATGGCATGCCCCTCCCGAGCGGTGTCGGCCTGGGCATCGCCGCGGGAGTTCTGCCAGGCCTTCCAGGCCAGCATGCCGACGCCGGCAATGGCCCCGTACTTGATGGCCTTGCCGCCCAGCTTGCGGCCGCGCTTGGAGCCAACCAGCAGCCCCAGGGCACCACCGCCGAGCAGGCTCTTCATGTCGACCCCGCTGCCCTTTCCCGCCTCTCGGCCGCCGCCGAGCTGCGAGGAGAGGCTATCGATCATCCCCTGGACATCCAGGCCGCCGCCCGGTGCGCCGCTACCCTGGCGGCCACCGCCGGCCTGCTTCATGATCTGGTCGAGAATACGGCTTGCATTCATGGTGTTTCGCTCCCGGTGAGAGGCAGGAAGGGGGCCAGTGGGCATCGCTAAGCGTTCAGGTAACGAGATTAGCACCCCTCGTTACGCGCCAGGAAGCAGCAGGAGGTACCAGGCGTAACCCGTGATACCGATACGGTATGGCCCGTGACGGGCTTGAATGGCGCAGGAGTAGCGAGAGATAGGCGGGGGGATCAGCTCTTGGGGGGAAGGTCACGTCGCTAAATCCCGCGTGAAAAGCTGGCCTGCTCACTCAGCAGGCCAACTTCGCGACGCCGGTGAAATGTCCGGGTTAGACACGTTCGAAAATGGTCGCGATACCCTGACCACCGCCGATACACATGGTGACCAGTGCGTAGCGACCCTGAATGCGCTCCAACTCGTACAATGCCTTGGTCGCGATGAAGGCACCGGAACAGCCCACTGGGTGCCCCAGTGCAATGGCGCCACCGTTGGGGTTGGTCTTGGACATGTCCAGCCCGAGCCCCTTGGATACAGCCAGAGCCTGGGCGGCAAAAGCTTCGTTGGATTCGATGACGTCCATTTGATCAAGTGTCAGGCCAGCACGCTCCAGCGCTCGCTTGGTAGCCGGAATCGGGCCTTCGCCCATGATGTGGTTAGGCACTCCGGCAACCGCGTAGGAGACCAGGCGAGCCAGCGGCTTGTAGCCATCCTTCTCGGCCGCTTCAGCACTACCCAGAACCAGCATTGCCGCACCATCGTTGATACCCGATGCGTTACCCGCTGTGACGGTACCCTCCTTTTTGAATGCCGGGCGCATCTTGGCGAGGCCTTCCAGGGTGGTATCGGCTTTACAATGTTCGTCAGTGTCAAAAACGGTTTCACCCTTACGGCTCTTCAAGGTGATAGGCACGATCTGAGACTTGAAACGGCCTTCTTCAATGGCGACGGCCGCACGTCGCTGAGACTCGACCGCAAAGGCGTCTTGTTCCTCGCGACTCAGTTCCCACTTTTCAGCCAGGTTCTCAGCCGTGATGCCCATGTGACCCTCACCGAAGGGGTCGGTGAGCACGGCAACCATGGAATCAACCATCCCCGTGTCGCCCATTCGAGCACCGGAACGCATTGCCGGAGCAAAATAGGTGCCCCGTGACATGACTTCGACGCCCCCGCCAACACCGTAATCGCAATCGCCCAGCATGATGGCCTGGGCGGTAGAAACGACGCCCTGAAGGCCGGAACTGCACAGACGGTTGACCGCCATCGCCACGGAATCCATCGGCAAACCGGCCTGGATAGAGGCAACGCGGGCTACGTATGCGTAGCGTGAGTCAGTCGGAACACAGTTCCCGACAGTCACGTAGTTGATTTTTTGAGGATCTACGTTTGACCGGCCAACGGCCTCTTTCATGACGGTTCCTGCAAGTTCTGCCGGTTCCATCTGGCTCAAAGAACCGCCGAAAGTCCCGATTGCTGAGCGTGCCGCGCTTAGTACATAGACGTCGCGATTTGCCATGTATCACCCCTTTAGATTACATCAGTCAACGCTAAGTTTTTTACCGCGGCCCATCGTGCCCGGATTGGTGACTATGGCGCCGGTATCTATTGGGCTAAACGGTAACGTTAGAGTCGTCGTGTCGGTATGTTCCCGCGCCTGCCACGCAGTGCTCTGATCTTGTACAGCGCAAATGCCATCGTATTCTTTCGCAAAAGTACCTAGATAGATGATTTACCGCTATTGGACTTTCCGGGGGGGCGGGGGCTCAATATTCAAGGATGGGGTCCACTTCAGCCGTGGCGTCCCCTATCTACAGAGTCCCGGATGATCAAATCACCTACAAAAGTTGCCCCCTGCTAGCCGCCAGGGAGCTTCTTCAGCCATTCATCCGGGAGCAGGTTCATGGACATCAGGCTGGATAACCACGCGACCACGATATCGAAGATCCAGGCAGGGAGGTGCCGACATTGGCGCGGCAGGATGGCTTCTCGCTTGTTTCGGGTCGGGAGGGATCGACGTATCTCACGCCTATCGACTACGGGCCGTAAAGGGGAAGGAATCGTCAGGCGAAAGTGGTATACGCCATAGGGAGTTCGAATCACGGGGGCAGGTTCAGGGTCATTGTGTATCACCAGATCGTATCTGTCACGAAAATGGCGGCAACAAACCCTTCAAAATCAATCATATGGCCGAAATGGAGGCGGCCCCGACAGCCACATCCCGGCACACGCGACCACCACTACCGTTGCTCCCTTCCGGGCCTGGCGGGGTTTGCGGTTTAGCGTTGCGGGAGGACCGACGGGGCCACCACGGCAGGATGCTCGAGGCATCGCTCGCCCGATAGCGCTATATGCCGTCATCGAGCGAGCTGCACTATATCAATGCCCGGCCTCGGCCACAAGGGGCGACGCGGGTAACCCGGTTGGCCGCAGGCGCAGGGATGAGGAAGCGGCGTCGCTCGTGTATGGTATGCCAGTCATTTCCGCCACTGCCTATCACGGAGGCGCACCATGAAGAAGGATCCGAACAAGGGCTACATTGCCCTGTTGGGCTGGAGCCTGAACGCTATCGAAGCCGCCGAGAACTTCGATCGACGCTATGTCGTGGTCGCCCCGGATTGGGCGGAAGAGTACTGTCAAAAGCACGATATCCCCTATGTGCCGTGGAACTTCGAGCGTCTCAATGACCGCTCGATGGAGATTGCCGAGACCCTCAAGGAAAAAGGCGTCGACGTGGCCATTCCGATGTTCGAGGAGACCGTGGAATGGGCGGGTGCCATCAACTCGGTGCTGCTCGACAATCCGCGCCTCTACGGTCAATCCTTGCTGCTGCGCGACAAGGCACTGATGAAGCGCCGCGCCCAGCTGGGCGGCATCCGCGTCGGCATCTTCGAGGAGGCCCACGACAAGGAGGACGTCGTGCGTTTTCTCAAGCGGGTCAACCAGACCCTGCTCAAGCTCGATGGTGACCCCAACGACCCGATCCACCTCAAGGCGTTCGACAAGGCCGGTTGCCTGGGCCATCGGGTCATCCGCACGCCGGACGAGGTCGATACCATCCCCGAGGAGGAGTTTCCGGTGCTGATGGAATCGCACCTGGATGGCTGGGAATTCGCCGTGGAGGCCTGGATCCACAACGGCAAGATCGTCTTCCTGAATATTTCCGAATACGTGACGCTGGGCTACTCGGTCTTCGTGCCGGCCTCGCCGGAGCTCGAGAAGTACCGCCCCCAGATCACCGCCCAGATCGAGAAGCTGATCAAGACCTTTGACATCGAGTTCGGCCTGATCCACCCCGAATACTTCGTCACCAACGACGGCGAGATGTACTTCGGCGAGGTGGCCTACCGCCCGCCGGGCTTCAAGGTCTTCGAACTGCTCGAGAGGGTCTACGGTTTCAATGCCTACCAGGCCTCGATGCTGGTCTTCGATCCCAAGTCCACGCATGACGAGGTCGAGGCCTTCTTCCCCAAGGAGGTGGTGGACGCCGATGGCTTCGCCGGCTGCTTCGGGGTCTATCCGCGCCGTCGCGTGGTCAGCAAGCTGGAGATTCCCGAGGAGGTCGAAGACGACCCCTACTTCGAGTCCCACGAGCTGACGCCGCCCATGGAGGAGACCGTCACCAAGCGGACTGCCTTCGGCACCCACTGGGGCCTGATCTACTTCAAGGGCGACGAGTCGGCGCGCATGAAGGAACTGCTCAAGCACATGGAAGAGCTTGATTTCTATGTCTGATACAGGCGTCATGGATTTTATGACAGCCTGACGACAAGGAGTCGGCGTGACTACGCCTCGAGATATGCAAGACGCCAGTACACCGCAACAGGCCAGCGACAAGCTCGCTGGCCTGCTCAAGAAACTGGATGACGCCATCAAACTGCTGGCAGAGGCGCCCGAGTTTGCCAAGCCGGGCAAGCTGCCCCGGGTTCTCGATACCGCCCGGCGGATCATGCTGCAGGAGGGCGGCTGCGAGGCCATCGAGCAGCGGGCCCGCAAACTGGAGGAGGCCGGGGTCTTTCGCGGTTCCGACTGGCAGACCCCCCAGTACCTGGTGCCCTCCCTGACCACCCATTCGCTCAAGAGCGCCAACGCCGACATCGTGGTGATCGAGGCGATCAGCGAATTGCGGATCCTCGCGGTGGCCAAGGGGGACTACCTGCATCCCCTGCTCTCCGAGGAGCAGGCCCACCATTACCTGACCCAGGTGATGGCGCTCAATCTCTGGCTGCTGTTCGGCGCCCCCACCGAGGCGGAACGCGAGACCCAGGGGCGACTGGCGCAGATTCCCCGCTACCTGTTCCAGCACCTGGCCGAGCGCATCGGCTACGAGCACGTGATCGACCGATTGATCACCGAAATCTGGCGGATCCTGCAGCAGCGGCCGATCCAGGTGGATACGATCAAGCAGATGATCACCCAGATCGCTATCTGCCAGGCCAATCCGGAGATCGACCTGGGGGCCAGAGGCCAGGGGGCGGACCGTCTGGTCAGCTCGCTGTACGGTCCCACGCACGCGTGCCGCGAGGATCCCGGCATCGAAACCTACCGCGAGCGCCTCTCGAGCATGGACAGCGGCGCCCTGCAGTACGAGGCGACCGGCTTCGCCCGGGCCATGCATGACACCAGCCTGGTCTCGCCCTACCACGCCGTGCTGCTGCGTCACCTGCTCGATCACAGCGACCACCTGCTCGCCGAGGCCATGGGACTGTCGTCGACCGGACGCGACTGCCTGCTCTGCTATCGCGAGCTGGTGCACGCGCTGATCCGCGGGGCGGTCTACCCGACCACGCCCCAGGCGATCTATGGGCTGGCGCTGATGCTCGAGCGCGGCATCCTCTATCAGCCCCCGGTGGCCCCGGCCATGTGGCGCCAGCTGGGGCTCAGGCTATCGGACTGGTCCGAGGCGCGACTCAACCTGGCCTTCGGTGACAGTGCCTCGCCGCGCGCCCGGCTGCTGGAAGGGGTGCTGTGCATGCTCGGCCTGCCGCTGGGCGTGGGACAAGGCAACAACCCGACCTGCCAGTCCGCCCGCGCCCTGTCCATGTGGGCCTACAACGACCCCGACTACCTGTTGCAGATGGTCACCTGGGCCGCGCGTGACGACGAGATCATCATGCACTTCGAGGGCAATCCCCTCTCCTCCATGGCCAGCCTCTCCGGCGTCGCCAAGGAGTTACCGATAGATCTCGATCCGGTCTCCTTGCTGGTGGTGCCGCACCTGGATCGCATCTATGCCGAGATGGGACGACGCTGTCTCGATCGCGAAGGCGACCCGCATCGCTGGGTCAATCCGGAATTTCACGGCTGGTGGTCGGGCCGCGGCTTTCGCATCAACGTCGATGTAACCACCGGCAAGCTGCACGAGCTGGACGACTTCCTGCGCCATTTCTATGCCAGCTACCACCCTTATTACAACGGCAACCAGCCGCTGATTCACCCCCAGCCAGCCGGCATCGCGGTGACCGACAGCGCGGCTCGTTTTATCGGCTGGCACGCCATTACGCTGCTGCGCGTCACGCTCGATCCCAGCGATACCATGCGCGTTTACTTCTACAACCCCAACAATGACAGCGGTCAGGACTGGGGGGATGGTATCGAGGTCAGCACCGCCGGCAATGGCGAGCGCTTCGGCGAGTCCTCACTGCCCTTCGAGCAGTTCGCCTCGCGCCTCTACATCTTCCACTACGACCCGCTGGAACGCGGCGAACTGGCCAAGATCACCCAGGAGGAGCTCGATCGGGTAACCGGCTATATCTACCGCAGCTGGGGGGCCGACCGGATTCCTCCTGGGGAGCTGCAGGCCGACGAGGGGCCGTAAGGCCCCCTCCTGCGGCCATGCAGCGCCTCGACCAGCTACTCCTCTCCCAGGGCCTGGCCCGTTCACGGACCCGCGCCCAGCGGTTGATCCGCCACGGACGGGTCCGGCTGGCCGATGGCGGCATGCCGCTGAAGAAACCCGGCGAGAAGTTTCCCGAGGCGACGCGCCTGACGGTGGACGAGGATCCCGAGGAGCGCTATGTGTCCCGGGCAGGCCTCAAGCTGGAGGCGCTGATCGAGACCCTCGGTCTGACGCTCGCGGGCCGCCTGGTGCTCGACGTCGGCCAGTCCACCGGCGGCTTCACCGACTGCGCCCTGCGCTTTGGGGCCCGCCATGTGATCGGCGTGGAGGTCGGCCATGATCAGCTCGACCCCTCGCTGCGCAACGATCCCCGCGTCACCTGCCTCGAGGGACTCAACGCGCGCACCATGACCGGCGAGCCGCGGCTGAGAGCCGCCTTCGATGCGCTGGGGGCGACGGGCCCGGACCTGGCCGTAATGGATGTCTCCTTCATCTCCCAGACGCTGATACTGCCCGACCTCGCCGACCTGCTGCCGTCGGGGGGCGAGCTGCTGAGCCTGGTCAAGCCACAATTCGAGCTCGGGCCGGGCGGCGTCAACGCGCGCGGTCTGGTGGCCGACCCCGAGCGCTATGCCGAGGTAGAGACCCGGTTGCGCGAATGCTGTACCGGGCTCGGCGTCGAGATCCTGCATTGGCAGCCGAGCCCTTTGCTGGGCGGTGACGGCAACCGCGAGTTCCTGCTCCACGCTATCAAGCGCTGACGGCGTTACGCCTCTTGGCGAGCGTCCTGTGCCAGCCCTTACTCAACGCCCGGCATCGCCGTCACCGCCATCGAGATCGCCCGGATCCCCACCGGCGCCGGGTGGCGGATGCTCGGCAGGCACCGACGAACCGGTAGCGATATGCTGGACCCTTGCCGTCTCGCCGCCGGCGCGGTGCAACCAGACATCAAGCTGATTGAAGGCGATGTCGATGCCGTGCTCGGCGAACAGCTCACCCACCCGGCAGTTGATCTCGTCGGTGGCAAAGAGACGATCGCCGAGGCTGTTGACGAAGATGCGCAGCTCGAAGTCCAGCGTGCTCTCGCCATAGCTCATGAAGAAGACCTGGGGCTCGGGATCCGCCAGCACCCGCGCATTCTCGTCGGCGGCCTGTCTCAGCAGGCGATGCACCAGGCGATGATCCGAGCCGTAGGCAACACCGTAGCTCAGCACGACCCGCGTGACCGTGTCGGAGAGCGACCAGTTGATCAACTGATCGGTGATGAAGGTCTTGTTGGGAATGATGATCTCCTTGCGGTCGAAATCAGTCACCGTGGTGGCGCGAATGCGGATCTTGCTTACCGTGCCGGTGAGGTTGCCCAGGGTGATGGTGTCGCCGATGCGCACCGGCCGCTCGAAAAGGATGATCAACCCCGAGACGAAATTGGCAAAGATTTCCTGCAGGCCAAAGCCCAGCCCTACACCCAGCGCCGCGACCAGCCACTGCAGTTTGCTCCAGGAAACCCCCAGGGTCCCCAGCGCGGTCACCACGCCCCCGCCGACAATGGCGTAGGCGAGCAGCGAGCTAATGGCATAGGCACTGCCCTGCTTGAGCTCCAGGCGGGACAGCACGCTCACCTCGAGCAGACCCGGCAGGTTGCGTGCCATCATCAGGGTCAGCACCACCACCAGCAGGGCGGTGATGATATCGGCCACCGAGACCATGCTCGCCACCGCCTCGGCCGCCTGGCCCTCCCCCGGCTCGATGAGGGTGACCTGTTCCAGATAGCTGAAGACGGAGAGCAGGTCGGACCACACCAGGTAGAGCACCAGAATGAAGCCGATCAGCAGGATCAGCTTGGAGAGGCGCAGCGACTGCTGGTTGACCTGCTCCATGTCCAGCGGTGGCTCCTCGACCACCTCGAGGCTACCCTCGGCGCCCTCCTGTGCCTGGGCACGCCGCCGCGCCAAGGCGCGGCGATAGGCCAGACGGCGTGCCGCCACCGCCAGCCCACGAATCACCGTGGCTTCCACCAGGACCCAAAGCCCGAGCAGATAAAGCGTGATCACGAAGCGCCCCAGCAGGCTGAGTGCCGTGTATTCGTAGCCATAGATAATCAATCCGGCCAGCACCAGGGGCACCAGCGCAATGACCAGGCCGATGATCAGCCGGAATAGCTTGACCCCGAAGAAGGGCACATGGGCCAGGATCAGCTTGCTCATCACCAGGCTCATGGCCAGCAGGCCACTCAGCAGCAGGACCAGGCCCAGCGGGCGTTGATTCAAGGCGATCGCCGCATCCCGGGCCAGCGGGCCGATCAACAGCACCGGCACCAGGGCCACGCCCAGCCACATCAGCCAACGGCGCAGAGCCGCCGCATAGCTGGGAGGCCAGTAGAAGTGTCGGGTCGCCACCCCACCCTGAAACAGCAGGTTGCGCGCCCAGGCAATCACGGCCCAGGCCAGGGCCAGATGAAGCAGCGCATGGCCGATGCCGCGGGTCATCCCTTCGGCGCCCATCAGCAGTGCCAGACCGAGGGCCAGCACACACAGCGGGCCGGGCAGGGCCAGCAGGGCATTGAGTGCCACCGCCTGCGGCGTGTGTCCCTGGGAATCCCGCTTGAGCAGGCCGACCTCCTGATGCAGGCGTGCCAGGTGCTCGCGGATCCGCCGTTGACCGGCCAGCAGCCCCAGCGCCACCAGCAGCACCGGCAGGCCGAACAGGGCCCGGGCATTCGGCGGCCGCCAGTTCGTCGGCAATATCGTTCGCCACTCCCCCTCGCGCCACTCCATGGCGAGGTTCTCGGGCAGATGGTTGAGCCAGGCCAGTCCGACGGGACGGGTATTGGGAATCCAGAACAGCTGCTCGTCGATGGTGGCGCGCAGCTCCTGGCTGGTAGCCAGAAGCTGCTGCTGGTTGAGCTGCAGGTCAATGGCTGCACTGAGCATCTCGCCATAGGCCTGTTCCAGCTGGTCAACCAGCTCACGACGGGCCTGGTAGAGCGCGAGCAGAGAATCGATCAGGGCAGGAGATGCCTGGGCGTCGGCCTCCTCGATCCGCTGCCGCGCCAGCTGCTCGCCCTCGCGCAACTGATCACGCTGTCGACCCAGCTCGAACTGCTTGAGACGCAGGTCGGCGATCTCGTCCTGCAGGCCTCGTCGCGCCTCCACCCGCGGCAACATCTGACGCTGCTCACGCAGGATTCTCGCCAGCAGTATGCTGCCGCGGATGGCGTCGATCTGTTCGTTGAGGCTGCGCTGCAGCTGACGAACCCGGTCGAACTGGCGACGCACCTCGAGCCCCTCCCGAACCAGACGATTGGCCCGGTCGGTGGCGCGCAGCAGCTCCAGACTCATGGTGCGGTTGATCTCCCGGGCCCTGCGCACGACGGGATGACCGATTACCCCGCCTGCCTCGTCGCTTACCGCCTCGGCGATGGCCTGTTCGGACTCCTCGCGACGGCGTCGATCGATGATCCCCTGAAGCGTGGTCAGACGGGCCTCCTGGCTGGCGACCTGGCGCTCCAGCAGGTCGCGGTGCTCCTGGTCCAGCTCCCTCAGGCGGGTGTTGGTGGCCAGTTCACGCTGGTGAAGCTGCAGGGTCTGCTCCGCCAGCTCGCGTTCGATGCGCAGTTGCCAGCGCCGGGGGTCATCCTCGGCAACCTGACCGGCCGCCAGCTCCTCCAGCTGGCGGCGATTCTCGTCGGCCCGCTGCATTGCCTCACCGATGGCCTGCTGTGCTCGCTCCGGCAGGGTCTGGGCACTCAGCAGCCGAGCCGAGACCTCGGCGAGGCGATCCTGAAAGCCCGATAGCGCCTCCTGGGCCTCCTTGCGGCGCTCTTCCAGCGCCTCGAGGGAGAGCGCCTCCAACTCGTCAAGGCTCTCCTCCTGGTCGGTCTGCTGCATGTCGCGAAGCTCGCGTTGCAGACGCTTGAGCTCCTGAGGCGCCTCCTGAACGCGCGTCTCGAGGCGTGACAACTGCTCCCTGACCGCGGTCAGACGCTGAGCGGCGTCGAGGGCAGCGTTCAGTGCGTCGATGTCTCGCTGTGCACCCTCGCTGGGCGTCTCGCCCTCGGCCGGCTTGCGCTCGTCCAGTCGAGACTCGATCTCCTCGCGTGACGGCAACTTAGGAGACAACGACGCCTCCGATGCACTCTCCTGAGCCAACGTGGGTGGCGCGACCACCAGCCAGCTCAGCGCGCTCAGCAGCACGCTCAGCAACAACGGAAAGAGGAGGCGCCGCGAGGCAATGCTCAAGCGACAAAGATGTACAGCGACATTCAAGGGACAGCCTCGGTTATGATGAACCCGTGGAGGATTCTCGACCCGCCGAGCCGGCGTGGCAATGCTGACATGTTGCTCGAGGCAGCGTCGGTTTGCCGAACCGAGGCGTTTGAGACGATATTTCGACCTTTAACAGGTACCCGATCATGATGTCTGCTCGATTTTCACTGCTGTCTGCCGCCCTGATGCTGGCCGTTCTGAACGCTGACGCTTCGGCCGCCGAGCCGATGAGCCAGGCCGAGCGGAAGGCCATCGAGTCCCGCATCGCCGACCTGAAGGAGGAGATGAGTGCCTTGCAGCGACAATTGGCCGATGCCGACGGCGAGCGCCCTCAGGATGCCGCTCTCAGCGAGACAATCCCCGCACAGCAACTGACCGACGCGGTGGATGAGCGACGCCAGCTTGAGCGCGAATCGGCACAGAACCCCTTCGCTATTACCACCCATCGGCGTAACTACTGGTTCCCACTGAGCTACAACGCCAGCCCGAACAACGAAGCCTTCCAGAACGTCAGCGAGCGTGACGCACTCGACCGGGCAGAAATGAAGTTCCAGTTCAGCGCCAAGTTCAACCTGGTGGAGGACCTGTTCGGCGACTATGGCGGCGATCTGCATTTCGCCTATACCCAGCGCAGCTGGTGGCAGGCCTTCAACACGGATGCCTCATCGCCCTTTCGCGAGACCAACTACGAACCGGAAGTCTTCCTCGACTTCGAGAACCACATGTCACTGCTGGGCTGGACCAACACCAACAATCGCCTGGCCTTAAACCACCACTCCAACGGCCGCTCCGACCCGCTGTCACGCAGCTGGAACCGACTGATCCTCGAGTCGACCCTGGTCAACGATGACTGGGCGCTGATCCTGGCGCCCCACTGGCGCATCCCCGAGTCGAAGGAGGACGATGACAACCCTGACATCCACAAGTATCTGGGTTACGGCGACATTACCCTGGCCCATCGCTTCAACGGCGACAACGAGCTCAGCCTGATGCTGCGTGGCTATCCCAGCGACGGCAACATGGGGACCCAGGTGGACTACTCCGTGCCCCTTTTTGGTAGCATTCGTGGCCACCTGCAGTACTACTACGGATACGGCGAGAGCCTGATCGACTACGACGAGCGCAGCCATCGCCTGAGCCTGGGATTCAGCCTCAACCCACTGTTTCCGGGCGCAGTCTGGAGTGCCAACCCTGACCCAATTCAAGGCCAAGTGCATTGAAGTCACCTCGCTGACTGCTATGCTGAGCGTGTCATTCACCGTCACAGGAAGACCCCGATGGCCAGTCATGCCCCCCGCACCAGCGAATCTACCCAGCAGCTCAAGGAAGACCTGCACAATCTCAGCCAGACCGTCGAGGAACTGGTCAACGCGACCGCCGATGACTCCCGCAGCAACATCAAGGAGCTGCGAGACCGCGCCGAGAAGCGCCTGAAGGATACCCGCGAGCGCCTGGAGGCCCGCGGAGAACGCATCTATGGCGAAGCCCGCGACAACGTCACCCAGCAAGCCGATGCCTGCGACCGCTATGTCCATGACAACCCCTGGACCAGCATCGGCATCGGCGCCGCGGTCGGGGTGGTCGTCGGCATGCTCATCGGGCGTCGCTGATGTCGGCGAGCCAAGGACCGGCTCAACGGCTGTTCGCGGCCGGCAAGCGGCTGCTCGGCAGCCTGCTTGCCATCGGCGAGACGCGCCTGCGCCTCGCCGTGCTCGAACTCGAAGAAGAGCGTGCGCGACTGGTCGGCCTGTTGATGCTCGCCGGGCTGAGCCTGATCCTGCTGATGCTGGGCATCGGCGTGCTGACAACCCTGGTGATCGTCGCCTTCTGGGAGACACACCGCCTGACGGCTATTGGCTTGAGCGCTCTGGTGCTGTTGAGCAGCGGCATCCTGCTCGCCCTGAGAGTGATGCACCTGGCCCGCCGCCGCACCCTGCTGGCCGGCACCCTGCGCCACCTGGCGAGCGACCGCGATCTGGTGGAGGCGTCTCGTGAATCGCACTGAGCGCCGGGCCCGCAAAGCCGAGCTCGAACACGCTATCGAGCAGCAGCGCATCGACCTGCTGGTCGCCGCCAGCCGCTGGCGGTCGGAGAGCCGCTCCATCGACCGGGGGTGGAAGTTCCTGATGCGCTACAAGGTCCCGCTGATGGCCGTGGGCGGCGTGCTGCTCTACCGGGGCGCACGACGCCCCGGCGGCGTGTCGCGCCTGGCAGGCCGCCTGGCGACCGGCGCACTGCTCGTCAAGCGGGCTCGAGTCTTGTTGCGTTGATCGGGGTAGCCTGACCCGTGGGCCACCCCGCTACATCACCTGGCGGCTGTCACTGCCCGGAGGAATCCTGCCATGTCCCTTGCCATCACGCTGCATATACTGGCCGCCACGATCTGGGTCGGTGGCATGTTCTTCGCCTGGATGATCCTGCGGCCGGTGGCCGTTGACCTGCTCGAGCCTCCCCAGCGCCTGACCCTCTGGTATCACGCCTTCCAGCGCTTCTTTCCCTGGGTCTGGGCCGCCGTGATCGTGCTGCTGGTGACAGGACTGTGGATGCTTTTCGGCGTGTTTGGCGGCATGGGCGGCGCCGGCCTCCACGTCCACCTGATGCTGGTGTCGGGGCTGGCGATGATGGCGCTCTTCCTGCACATCTGGTTCGCGCCCTACCCGCGACTGGGCAAGGCCATCGCCGCCGAGAACTGGTCCGCGGGGGGAAAGCAGCTGGGGCAGATCCGCCGACTGATCGGAATCAATCTGATTCTCGGGCTGGCCACCGTGGCGGTGGCTTCCGCGGGTCGCTATCTCTGACCGCACTCCCCGCTCGCCCCGTAACACGGCGCAAAAGCCAGGGTTAAAAAGCCAAGGCTAGAGCGCATTGCCGCAGGCCACACCGGACGCCCAGGCCCACTGGAAATTGTGGCCGCCAAGCTCCCCCGTGACGTCCAGCACCTCACCGATAAAGCGCAGTTGCTGCAGCCCCTGGACCGAAAAGTCCTTCGATGAAATCGCTGAGGTATCCACGCCCCCCATGGTCACCTCGGCAGTCCGCCAGCCTTCCGTGCCGGCGGGCTTGACCTGCCAGGCCTTGAGGCTTTCGGTCCAGGCCTCAAAGTGGGCATTAGCGTATTCGGCAAGCACCCTGTCGTCGCCTTGCCACTCGACCAGCGCCTGAGCCAGGCGCTTCGGCAGCCGCTCCCCCAGCCAGGTGGAAAACCGACGCTTGGGCGTCGCGCGTCGGGCACGACACAGCGCCTCGAAGGCATCGAGGCCCGGCAACAGGTCGATAGAGAGGGTGTCGCCGGGCTGCCAGACACTGGAGATCTGCAGCATGGCCGGCCCCGAGAGCCCGCGATGGGTGAAGAGCAGGGGCTCTCGGTAGGTTCTCTCGCGACAGGTTACCGCTACCTCGCAGCTGACCCCGGCCAGTGCCTCGGCCCGCGCCTTCCACTGGGAGGTCAGGGTGAAGGGCACCAGCGCGGCCCGCGTCTCGGTGATCGCCAGCCCGAACTGCCGAGCGATATCGTAGCCAAACCCGCTGGCCCCCATGGTGGGAATCGACAGTCCTCCGGTGGCCACCACCAGAGCCCCGCAGTCGATGCCCCCCAGCGATGTCGCCAGCCGCATGCCCTCCCCGCGCCGCTCGACGCCCTCGACGACGGTCTTCAGGCGCACCTCCACCCCTGCCCAGTCACACTCGGTGAGCAATACCCGCAGGATCTCCTTCGAGGAGTCGGCGCAAAACAGCTGGCCCGGCGTCTTTTCCACGTACTCAACCCCGTGGCGCTCCACCAGTTCGACGAAGTGCTCGGGGCGATAGCGCTTGAGCGCAGAGATGCAGAAGGCAGGATTCTCGGAATAGAAGTTCGCCGGCCCCGACGCCAGATGGGTAAAGTTGCAGCGCCCGCCGCCGGACATCAGGATCTTCTTGCCCGCCTTGTTGGCATGGTCGACCACCAGCACCCGCCGGCCCGCATAGCCGGCCGTCAGGGCACACATCAGGCCGGCGGCGCCGGCACCGATCACCACCACATCGTAAGTCACGATCTTGCTCCCCCGCGCCGCATCGATCCTGGCGGCGCATTCTAGCAGCCCCTGGATGCCTCGCCGAGCGGCGTCGCGAGATCAGCGATCCGCCTGGCCGATTCCCTATTCCTGTACATGTCTTGTACAGTTACGCTTATGGGGAACGCTTCTACATTGTTGTCACACTCTTTCCGCTATGGCGGGTTAGGCTTCAGGAAAGCCTGACACACCGGGCGACTGCCCGCTCACCGAGACGATCGACCACACCCATGACTGCATCGCGACCCCGCCTACTCCTGCTGCTCGGCCTGGCAGCCTTGCTGTGTTCATCTCCGCTGGCCGCCCAGCAGCCCACGGCGGTGATCGCCGCCCGCGCCGGCCTGGTGGCCTGGTCCGACCCCCTCGAGGCCCTGGGCACCCTGCACGCCGACGAGAGCGTGACGCTCTCGGCTACCGTCACCGACACCATCCGCGAGCTGAACTTCCGCGATGGCGACAGCGTGGAGGCCAACCAGCTGCTGGTGCGCCTGGCCGATGATGAAGCCCAGGCCGACCTGCGGGCCGCCCAGGCGCTGCGTGACGAGCGCCGCAATGCGGTCAACCGCCTGGCGCAGCTGCAGAATCGCAACCTGGCGCCACGGGCCGACGTGGAGGATGCCCGGGCGCGGCTGCGCCAGGCCGAGGCAGAGATCCAGGCGCTGGAGGCCAGGCTGGCCGACTACCGCATCCGGGCCCCCTTCGACGGCGTGGTGGGCTTTCGCAATGTCAGCGTGGGTGCCCTCGTCTCGCCGGGTACGGAGCTTGTCACCCTGGACAAGCTGGACATCATGAAGCTCGACTTCACCTTGCCCGAGCTCGCCCTGGGCGAGCTCTCCCCCGGGCTGCCGCTCACCGCCACCAGCGCGGCCTATCCCGACGCGACCTTCGACGGGGAAGTCGCCACCATCGGCGCCCGGGTCGACCCGGTAAGCCGCAGCGTCACAGTGCGCGCCGAGCTCGACAATCCTGATCACCGCCTGCGCCCCGGCATGCTGATGCGCGTGGTGGTCAAGCGCGCCCCACGCGAAGCCCTGGTGATTCCGGAGTCGGCGCTGATCCCCCAGGGGGAGCGCCAGTTCGTGTTGGTACTGGACGAAACGGACCAGTATCGGGTCGAGCGACGCCAATTGATGATCGGTGCCCGCCGTGAGGGCGAGGTGGAAGTGCTTGACGGGCTCGAGGCCGATGAGCTGGTGGTCGCCCACGGCACCGAGCGCGTCCGCGATGGCCAGCCGACTCGCCTGCTGGGCGTCCTTGACGACGACACCAGCGTTCCCGAGCTGCTGCGCCGCGGGCGTGACGCGGCGGAGGACAACGGCTGATGCGCCTCTCCGACGTTTCCGTCCAGCGCCCGGTGCTGGCGGTGGTACTGGCGGCGCTGATCGTGGCCTTCGGGCTTCTCGCCCTGCAGCGCCTGCCGCTGCAGGAGTACCCCTCCATCGACCCGCCGGTGGTCGGCATCGACACCCGCTATCCCGGCGCCTCGGCCAGCGTGGTCGAGACCCGTATCACCCAGGTACTGGAGGACCGCATCTCCGGCGTCTCCGGCATCGAGGTGATCTCCTCCTCCAGCCAGGACGGCCGCTCAAGCATCAACGTCGAATTCGGCCTGGACATGGACATCGATGCCGCGGCCAACGACATCCGCGACCGCATCTCGGGCTCCCTGGACAACCTGCCCGAAGAGGCCGAGCCGCCGGAGGTACAGAAGGCCGACTCCAGCTCCGACGTGGTGATCTGGCTCTCGCTCTCCGGCGAGGGATTCTCCATGGCCGAGCTCACCGACTATGCCAACCGCTTTCTGGTCGACCGTTTCTCGGTACTGCCCGGTGTCTCCCAGGTCAGGATCGGCGGGGGGCGCGAGTACGCCATGCGGGTGTGGCTGGATGCCGATGCCCTGGCCGCCCGAGACCTGACCGTCGGCGACGTGGCGGACACCCTGCGCAGCGAGAACGTGGAACTGCCCGGCGGGGCCATCGAGTCAAGGGATCGACAGTTCATTGTGCGCCTGCCACGCAACTTCGCCACTCCGGCGGATTTCCGCGGCCTGGTGCTCGACCAGGGCAGTGACGGCTACCTGGTGCGCCTGGGCGATGTGGCGCGGGTGGAAATCGGTGCCGTGGAGGAGCGCACCATCTTCCGCGGCAACGGCACGCCGATGGTGGGGCTGGGCATGATGAAGCAGTCAACCGCCAACGTGCTGGAGATCTCCAAGGGGGTCAAGGCCGAGATGGCGCGCGTGCAGGCCGGCCTGCCGGACGGCATGTCGCTGTCGCTGAACTTCGACTCCTCGGTGTTCGTTTCCGGCGCCATTTCCCAGGTGGTGCAGACCCTGTTCATCGCCATGGGCCTGGTGGTGGTGGCGATCTTCCTGTTCCTCGGCAACCTGCGCACCACGCTGATCCCGGCGGTCACGGTCCCCATCGCACTGATCGGCACCTTCGCCGCCCTGGCCGTGATGGGCTTCACCATCAACCTGCTGACCCTGCTGGCGCTGGTACTGGCCATCGGGCTGATCGTCGACGACGCCATCGTGGTGCTGGAGAATATCCACCGACGCATGCACGACCACGGCGAGACCCCGCTGGTCGCTGCCTTCCGCGGCACCCGCCAGATCGCCTTCGCGGTCATCGCCACCACCCTGGTGCTGATCGCGGTGTTCGTGCCGTTGAGCTTCCTGCAGGGCGACATCGGCCGGCTGTTCTCGGAATTCGCCCTGACGCTGGCCTCGGCGGTGGCCCTCTCCAGCCTGCTGGCGCTGACCCTGACGCCGATGATGGCCTCCAAGATCCTCAAGGCCGACATGCACGAGGGGCGCCTGGCTCACGGCGTACAGTGGGTGCTGGAGCACTCGCGCTGCGTCTATGGTCGGCTGCTCGAGCGAGTGCTCAAGTTGCGCCTGCTGGTGCTGGCCCTGTTCCTCGGCAT
Source organism: Halomonas fontilapidosi (assembly GCF_014192285.1). Classification (GTDB taxonomy): domain Bacteria; phylum Pseudomonadota; class Gammaproteobacteria; order Pseudomonadales; family Halomonadaceae; genus Halomonas; species Halomonas fontilapidosi. The sequence continues at coordinate 680,973 of NZ_JACHXQ010000001.1, forward strand.
CATCGGCGGCATGTTATGGCTGAACGGCGAGTTGCCCAACGAATACACCCCCCGTGAGGATCGCGGCAACTTCTGGGTGCTGGTCAACGGCCCACCCGGCGCCACCTACGACTACATGCTCGATTACATGGACGAGATCGAGGCGCGGCTGCTGCCCATGGTGGACGACGGAGAGATCGAGCGGGTGGTGGTCCGCGCGCCACGCGGCTGGGGCAATATCGAGAATTTCAACAGCGGCTTCGTGATCGTCAATCTGGCCGACTGGGGCAGCCGTCGTTCGGCCTGGGCGATCATGGACGAGATTCGCCAGACGCTCAGCGACCTGCCCGGCGTGCGTGCCTTTCCGGTGATGCGCCAGGGCTTCGGGTCCAGCGTCGAGAAGCCCGTGCAGTTCGTGCTGGGGGGCGGCACCTATGAGCAGCTGGCCGAGTGGCGCGACACCCTGATGGCACACATCCGCGACGACAATCCGCGGCTGACCGGCCTGGACAGCGACTACGAGGAGAACCAGCCCCAGCTTCGCGTGGATATCGACTACACCCGCGCCGCTGCCCTGGGCGTCACCATCACGGAGATCGGCCGCACCCTGGAAACCCTGCTGGGTGGGCGCAGCGTGACGCGTTACGTGGACGACGGCGAAGAGTACGACGTGATTCTCGAGGGCGAGCCCGGTGCCCGCCCCAGCCCCTCCGCCCTGGAGAATATCCGGGTGCGCTCGCAGCGCAGCGGCGAGCTGATTCCTCTGGGCAACCTGGTAACCCTCACCGACTTCGCCGGGCCCAGTACGCTCAATCGCTTCAACCGCATCCGCGCCGTCACCCTGCAGGCCGACCTGGAAAGCGGCTATCCGCTCGGCGAGGCATTGGCGTACCTGGAGGCTACGGTTGACGAAATCCTGCCTCCCGAGGCCCAGACCGACCTCAAGGGGGCCTCCCGGGACTACCAGGAAGCCAGCGGGGCCACCGCTTTCCTGCTGGGGCTGGGCATCCTGGTGGTGTTCCTGGTGCTGGCCGGACAGTTCGAGAGCTTCGTGCACCCCTTCGTGATCATGCTCACCGTGCCCCTGGCCATCTGCGGTGCCCTGCTGGGGCTCTACCTCACCGGCCAGTCGCTGAATATCTACAGCCAGGTGGGGCTGGTGATGCTGGTGGGGCTCGCCGCCAAGAACGGCATCCTGATCGTGGAGTTCGCCAACCAGCTGCGCGACCAGGGCGTGGCCTTCCACGAGGCCCTGGTCGAGGCCGCCGTGACCCGCCTGCGCCCCATCGTGATGACCGCGGTGACCACCATGGCAGGCGCCGTCCCGCTGATCGTCTCCAGCGGCGCCGGCGCCGAGACCCGGCTGGTGATCGGCACCGTGATCCTCTGCGGCCTGGCGGCGGCCACCCTCTTCACGCTCTTCGTGGTGCCGGTGGCCTACGACCTGCTGGCGCGGCGCACCGGCTCACCGGGCGACGTGGCCCGACGCCTGGAGCGGGAGATGGGTGAGACGCCCGCCGGCTATTGAACCGGTAAGCGCCAAAACGACAAAGGCCACCCCGCGGGGTGGCCTTTGTCGATGGCGACGGGACGATGCGTCAGCATTCGCCGAGACGCCGCCCCTCCATGCGCGTGATCATGTTGATCTCGCCTGCGGCCGAGTCGACCAGGATGTCGACGTTGCCCTCGACGCGATCGCCGAGGAAGTCCATGCGGCCGACGATATTGGCCTCTCCGCCCTCGGCCCGGCAGACCATGCGGTAGTCCAGGCCGTCGACCGTGACCTCGTGCTCGAGCAGCTCGCAGCCCTGCTCCTCCTCGATGAAGCTGAACTCTTCGTCGTCAATATCGCCCTGGGCGATGCACTCCTGATGGGTCTCGGTCTGGTCGGGGATCGGCAGGTCACTGCGCACGGAGGTGGTGCTGATGAACTCCCACTGGCCCGGCTCGATGTTCGGGGACTCGGCAACGGCCGCCAGCGGCAGCGCCATCAGCAGGCCGGCAAGAAGGGGACGGAACGACATGCGGGAACTCTCCCTGATGATGGATGGTATGCCACGCCCTCGGCATGAGGCCCAGCATAGCCCAATCGACGCCCGTCCCCCAATGCGGCCCCGGTCGGGACAGGCGATGGCGGGAGTCCAGTACCCCAAGTCGAGGCGGAAGCTGCCGACGGTCGAGTCGCCTCACAGCATCTGCGGCAGGAACTGGCCGCGCCGGTCGATGATCTTGCCGGCGACCATGAAGACACCGTCACCCGTGTAGTGCAGCGTTTCGGGATAGGCGGGCGTCGCCCGGGCACGAGCCGCCACCACCTCCCAGATGAAGAAGTCATGGCGGTCGACCAGGCTGTCATCGACGAGCCGGCACTCGAAGTGGGCATGGCACTCCTCGATCAGGGGCACCTCCACGGCTGTCGCTTGCGACGCGGTCAGGCCGAAATGGTTGAACTTGTCGAGCTCGGCGCCGCTACTGTTGCCGATGCCGATCACCTCATCGATCAAGGCCGTGGTCGGCAAGTTGATGACGCACTGCCCGCTCCGGCGCACCAGCTCGAAGCTGTGATTGCCGGAGGAGATGACGCAGCCGACCAGGGAAGGCGAGAAAGCCATTACGGTGTGCCAGCCCAGGGTCATGATGTTGGATTCGCCCTGCCAGGCCGAGGAGACCAGCACAATGGGGCCAGGCTCGAGATAGCGGCGCACCCGCTCCAGCGGCATGGCAAGCATCTCGACATCGTCACGCATCGGTTTCTCCCCTCGAAGTGGAAACGAAAGCTGAGGCCCCGGTGCCCTTTTCCGCAGCCCTCCCCCGCTATAGTGCTACAGTCTGGCCACCATGGGACGCCCCTGCCAGCGACAGCCGCTTGCGCTGGATGACCGTCACGTCCTGCTGCGCAACCTGGGCGATGGCCTGACCCCAGATCGGCGAACTCGCGCGCTATCACCGCGTCGCTGTCGTCACCGGCCGCGCCTGATTCTGCCCCAGGCACCTTCCTCTCCAGCCTCGCCGGACAGGACAAGGGCATTGCACGACACGCCTTTAGCTGGACAATGGCGAGCTCTCTTCCCCCTCCCGCTCTCACGCAATAGCAAGGTCATGGCTCATGCAACCCGATCAGCGCACGCTTCTCGCCTCCGCCATCGTGCTCGCGACGGGGGTGCTCTGGGGAGTCTACTGGCTGCCGGTTCGCGCCCTGGGGGAGATGGGGCTGACGGGGGCCTGGGGGACGTCCGCCATCACCGCGGCCACGGTGGCGATTCTCCTGCCCGCGGCCATTCGAGAGCGCCGTCAACTGGCTCGCACCCCGCCCGTGGTCCTGATCTCGGTTGTCCTGGGTGGCGCGGCTTTCGCGCTCTATTCGATCGGTTTCCTCTACGGACGGGTCGCGATCATCATCCTGCTGTGGTTTCTCAGCCCGGTGTGGAGCACGCTGATTGGCCGCTACCTGATGGGATGGCCCACGCCCGGCCTGCGCATCATCGCCATTGTGCTTGGCCTAGCGGGACTGGCCATCATGCTGGGCGCCGACGGCACGCTCCCGCTGCCCCGGGGAGCAGGAGAGTGGATGTCGTTGATGGGCGGCATCCTCTGGTCATTCTCCACCACCGGCATCCGCGCCAGATCCACCCTCACGGCCCTGCCCGCCACCTTCGTCTTCGCTCTCGGCGCAGCCGTGACGGCCCTCGTCCTTGCGCCGACGCTTGAGCCGCTGCCGAGCCTCACCTCACCTCAGGTCATCACGATGACGGGGCTGGCACTGCTGACGGGGGGCCTATGGTGGGGCCTGTCCCTCGTGGGGTTGATGTGGGCGGCAGTCCGGCTGGAGCCCGCACGCGTCAGCATCCTGCTGATGACGGAGGTGCTGGTGGGGGCGGTCTCCGCGGCGCTGTTCGCCGATGAGACCCTGACCGGGGTCGAGATGGCAGGGGGTGCCGTCGTGCTCATTGCAGGCCTGCTTGAGGTCCTTCCCGTGCGAACGACGAGAACGGCATGAGGCATCGATGAAGGGCTAGCTACTCACACATGAAAAAAGAAAAAGCCGCTGATTTCTCAGCGGCTTATTCGGCATTCGTGGCGGAGAGGGAGGGATTCGAACCCTCGAAGCCTTTCGACTTACGCGCTTTCCAGGCGCGCTCCTTCGACCACTCGGACACCTCTCCACATTGTGCTTCTCTCGCTTGGGCACGTGGCCTTTTGCTCAAGAACGGCGCATATACTATCGACTTAAGTGCCCGAATGCAAGCCGTTTTCCCTGTATCGCGCGCTCAGCCGTCGGGCAGCACCGCATAGTCGCCGCGGGCTTCCAGGCAGAGGGTGTCACCGCACCAGAGGCGCTGGACGAGGGCGATGCGACCCTTACCGCGCTGCGCCAGCCGTTCGGCAAGGGCCTCGGGGCCGCCGGCTGCTTCGGGCTCGCAGGTCAGGCGATAGTCGCCGGTCACCGGTGCCAGAAAGCGCTGGCTGGCCTCGGCCACCACCACATCCCGGGCGAGCCCATGACGGCGCAGCCAGAGGGTGGTCCAGCACCAGCCCAGCAGCGTGGTCTGGGCGGCAAGCGCCCCACCGAAACCGGTGCCCTTGTCATTCAGGCTGGGTGTGAGCGACAGCGACCAGGCCAGGCCGTCGCCATCGCGAGTCATTTCGCGGATGCCCAGCGCGGGGACCATGGGGATCGCCTCGCCCAGCCAGGCAAGGAAGGCGGCCATGTCGTCCTCGCTGTCGGCAGCGGGCAACGGCGGGCGGGGGTGGGGAACGCCGATCTCTCGCATGGTCAATCCCAGCGCTCCACGAAGGCTTCGATGTCGTGCTCCGGTGTAGGCTTGTGGCGTCCCCCCAGAGTTCCGAGGTAGAGGAAGGCTACCACTTCGTCGTCCTCGGCAAGCCCCAGCCCCTTGTGCACCGTGGGATCGAAGGCGTACTTGCCACTGCGCCACATGGCGCCAAGCCCCTGGGCGTGGGCGGCGAGCAGGATACCGTGGGCGGCGCAGCCGGCGGAGATCACCTGCTCGATCTTTGGCACCTTGGGGATGTCGGGCGTGACCTTGGCGATCACCGCGATGATCATCGGCGCACGCCGCGGCTTCTTGCGCGCGGCGTCTAAAGCTGCGTCGCCCACGTGGGGGTCTTCGCGGAACTCCGCCTCGGCAAACAGCTCGCCGAGGCGCGAAAGGCCCTCGCCGGAGAACTCAATGAAGCGCCAGGGGCGCAGTTCCTTGTGATCTGGCGCGCGCAGGGCCGCGCGGTAGATCGCCTCAAGCTGCTCGGGGCTCGGCGGCGGGCCCATCAGCTTACCCATGGAGCTGCGTTCGTGCAGCAGCGTCAGCGCGTCCATTGAGTGCCTCCCTTGGCGGCGGTCAGACGAGAATACTTCTCGACACTTTACCAGCTGACCGATCGACTGTCGTGCCGACCGCTACTGCCTGGCCAAGCGCAGCGGCTCCGGCGGACGCTCGCCCGGCGTGGCCCGCCAGGGGCTGATATCCAGCCCGCCGCGGCGCACATAGCGGGCCAGCACCAGCAGTCGCTCAGGCTGACAGCGGGTCATCAGGTCCTGGAAGATGTGCTCCACACAGTGCTCATGGAAGTCCTGATGCTGGCGATAGCCGATCAGGTAGCGCAGTAGCCCCTCGCGATCGATCCGCGGGCCTCGATAGCGGATCAGCACACTGCCCCAGTCGGGCTGGCCGGTGACCGGGCAGTTGGACTTGAGCAGATGCGAATGCAGCGTCTCCTCGACGGTCGCCTCTCCCACCGCCAAGTGCTCCTCGCTGGGCGTATAGTCCGTGACCTCGATGTCCAGATCATCCAGGCAGTCACCGGGCAGGTGGCGCGGCGTGAGCGCCTCGTGATCGACGTCGAACAGCTCGACGACTACCGGTGCCCCGGCTGCTTCGCCCAGGTCGTGCTCCAGGGTGTCGATGACCGACTGACGGCTCTCGAAGCAGGTCTGGTTGAAGCCGTTCAGGTAGAGCTTCCAGGACTTCGACTCGATCAGATTCGGCGATTCCGCTGGCAGGCGGAAGCGCGCCACCGCCACGATAGGCTTGCCGCGGGCGTTGAGCCAGGAGACCTCAAAGGCGTGCCATTCGTCCTCGCCGACAAAGGGCAAGGCGCCCTCCTCCAGTCCCAGGGGCGCGCGATTGGCGGCGCGCGGAATGGGATAGAGCAGCCCGGCGTCATAGTTCTCGGGGTAGGCGGCCTCGCGCCCCAGGGGGGCATGCGCCAGGGTATCGGGTCGATGGTGTGACATGTCAGCTCCTGATGCCCTTGCCGCGCTCCAGCATCCACAGGGCCACGCCAAAGAGCACGCTGATGAAGGCCAGGATGGCCGCCAGCGCCCAGCCCACGGGGATGTCGGAAACACCCAAGAAGCCGTAGCGGAAGACGTTGACCATATAGAGGATGGGGTTGAGCATCGACACGCCCTGCCAGAAGGCCGGCAGCAGCGAGATCGAGTAGAAGACCCCGCCGAGGTAGGTCAGCGGCGTCAGCACGAAGGTCGGCACGATGGAGATGTCGTCGAACTTCTTGCCCAGCAGGGCGTTGATGAAGCCGCCAATGGCGAACAGCGCCGCGGTCAGTACCACCACGACGACCGTCAGCAGCGGGTGTGCCACCTCGATGCGGGTGAAGAACAGCGACACCCCGGTCACGATCAGGCCCACGCCGAGGCCGCGGGCCATGCCGCCTGCCACGAAGCCGGTAAGGATCACCCAGTTGGGCATCGGCGAGACCATCATCTCCTCGATGGAACGCTGGAACTTGTTCGAGAAGAAGCTCGAAGCCACGTTGGAGTAGCTGTTGGTGATCACCGCCATCATGATCAGCCCCGGGACGATGAAGTCCATGTAGCTGTAGCCATCCATCTCGCCGATCCGCGAGCCGATCAGGTTGCCGAAGATGATGAAGTACATGGTCATGGTGATCGACGGCGGCAGCAGGGTCTGCGGCCAGATCCGCGTGAAGCGCTTGATCTCCTTGTGCACCAGGGTCCAGAGGGCGATGGCGATCTGCGTCGGGCTCATGCGCGTGCCTCCGCTGCGTCGGCCGCCGCCTTGTCGCTGTTGCCCTGCTCCACCATGGAGACGAACATCTCCTCGAGCCGGTTGGCGCGGTTGCGCATCGACATTACCTGCAGCCCCTGAGCACTGAGCGCCTCGAAGACATCGTTGAGGCGCTGACCGCGGTGCACCACTACCGCCAGCTGAGCGGCATCGACACGATTCACTTCGAAACCTTCCACTTCGGGCGCGGCCTCGACGGGGTGCGCCAGGTCGAGCAGGAAGGTCTCGGTATCGAGTTCGGCGAGCAGGTCACGCACGCTGGTGTCACGAATGATCTCGCCGTGGTTGATGATCCCCACGTTGCGGCACAGGCTCTCGGCTTCCTCGAGATAGTGGGTGGTGAGGATGATGGTGGTGCCCTCGTCGCGATTGATGCGGCGCATGTACTCCCACATGCTGCGGCGCAGCTCGATGTCCACACCGGCGGTGGGCTCGTCGAGGATCAGCAGCTTGGGCCGATGCATCAGCGCCCGGGCAATCATCAGCCGACGCTTCATGCCGCCGGAGAGCATCCGCGCGCTGCCGTTGCGCTTGTCCCACAGGCCCAGGTCGCGCAGCAGTTCCTCGGCCCGGGGCAGCGCCTCGCGACGCGACATGCCGTAATAGCCGGCCTGAGCCAGCACGATGTCGATGACCTTCTCGAACTGGTTGAAGTTGAACTCCTGGGGCACCACGCCGAGATGATACTTGGCCCGGGCGAAGTCGCGGTCGATATCGATACCGAAGATCGAGACCTGGCCAGCGGTCTTCTGCACCAGCGAGCAGACCACCCCCAGGGTGGTCGATTTACCCGCGCCGTTGGGGCCTAGCAGGGCATAGAAGTCGCCCTCGGCGACGTCGAGGTCGATGCCTTTCAAGGCATGGAAGCCATTGCCATAGACCTTGCTCAGGCCACGGATGGACAGTGCCGGTTCGGCCATGTGCGATCCCGTCAGAGAGGAGTGAATGTTGTCGCGCAAAACCGGAGAGATGGGGGGTGACCGCTGAAACTTCAAGGTTGGCCGTGCCCAGCCGGTGAAGCAGGCAGGAGCATGCTGACTCGGATCTCACCCGACGAAGTGAAACCGGCATGGGTAGACTGTTGCCGAAGAAGGTAGGGCGTGCAGGCGAGATGGCGTCCCATAGGGGGTTCGAACCCCTGTTACCGCCGTGAAAGGGCGGTGTCCTAGGCCACTAGACGAATGGGACGCAAAGGAGATTCGAGATGCAGCGGGAAACGAGATTCGACTGGGCCGACACATCGGATCGTGACCCGAGCCTTGGCTCGATACCACTTGTTCAAGCTTGGAGCGGGAAACGAGATTCGACCGGGCTGGCGTTCCAGCTCGTGAGCCGAGCCTTGGCCTGATCAAATATGCTACCCAAACCAAATGGAGCGGGAAACGAGATTCGAACTCGCGACCCTCGCCTTGGCAAGGCGATGCTCTACCACTGAGCTATTCCCGCAGGTCTCGCAATGTCAAACCGAAGTGGCGTCCCATAGGGGGTTCGAACCCCTGTTACCGCCGTGAAAGGGCGGTGTCCTGGACCACTAGACGAATGGGACGCATGGAGCGGGAAACGAGATTCGATCGGGCTGGCGTTCCAGCTCGTGAGCCGAGCCTTGGCCTGATCAAATATGCTACCCAAACCAAATGGAGCGGGAAACGAGATTCGAACTCGCGACCCTCGCCTTGGCAAGGCGATGCTCTACCACTGAGCTATTCCCGCACTCCGTTACCTGATGAGTCGAGTGGCGTCCCATAGGGGGTTCGAACCCCTGTTACCGCCGTGAAAGGGCGGTGTCCTGGACCACTAGACGAATGGGACGCAATGTCTCGCCTCGTCGAGGTGCGGCGAATATTACCCAGGCTTCGGGATGCTGTCAAGCGCATCAGGCGGGGCGTTGATATCGCGTGTTCGATTCCTCTGCGTGACTGGAAACACCCACCCGGGTTGGTGTCAGAATGGAAGAGGAGATACGCCGGGCCCTCGACCCCGGCGCCAGGACAAGGAGAGAGGCCATGCGCAGCAAGATCCAGAAGAGCGATGCCGAATGGCAGCAGCAGCTGACACCCGAGCAGTACCGCGTCACCCGCCAGAAAGGCACCGAGCCGCCCTTCAGTGGGAAGTACCATGTGAGTGACGAGCACGGCATCTATCACTGCGTGTGCTGCAACGCCCCGCTGTTCGAGAACGAGCACAAGTTCGATGCCGGCTGCGGCTGGCCAAGCTTCGACCGCCCCTTCACGTCGAACTGCGTGGCAGAACAGACCGATACCAGCCACGGCATGCAGCGCACCGAGGTGACCTGCGCGCGCTGCGATGCCCACCTCGGCCATGTGTTCCCCGACGGTCCGCCGGAGACCACCGGGCTGCGCTACTGCATCAACTCGGTGGCGATCCAGTTCCACGCCGGGGAATAGTCTCTGCCGGTCACAGCCCTCCCCTGAGGCGGCCGCCCATCTGCTATAGTGGGCGGCCATTTTCATTGATGCGCATGCAGGAGAGGCTCGATGCTCGGCTGGTACCCGGGACACATGAACAAGGCGCGCCGGCAGATTCTCGAGTCGCTGCCGGAAATCGACGTGGTGATCGAGGTCCTCGACGCCCGCTTGCCCTACTCCAGCGCCAACCCCATGCTGGCCGAGCTGACCCGCCACAAGCCGGTATTGAAGATCCTATCGCGGGCCGACCTCGCCGACCCCGAGCGAACCCGCGAGTGGGTCGGCTTCTTCGATGCCCAGCAGGACATGCGGGCCCTGGCGGTGACCACCACCCAGGCCCGGGAGCTCAAGCGCATTCCCAAGCTGTGCCATGAGCTTGCCGGCCAGGTGCGCGCCGACCGCGATGTGCGGGTGATGGTCATGGGCATCCCCAACGTCGGCAAGTCGACGCTGATCAACGGCCTGGCAGGACGCACCATTGCCAAGACCGGCAACGAACCGGCGGTGACCAAGCGCCAACAGAAGGTGCGCATTGGCGGCCGCGTGGCACTGATCGACACCCCCGGCGTGCTGTGGCCGAAGATCGAGGACCAGGCCAGCGCCCATCGCCTGGCCGCCAGCGGCGCCATTCGCGACACCGCCATCGACTACGTGGAAGTCGCCGTGGTCGCCGCGGCCGAACTCGCCAGGCGCTACCCCGAAGCCCTCACGGCACGCTACAAGCTCAAGGCCCTGCCCGAGTACGCGCCTCACCCCGAGGCAGAGCAGGTCGAGGCCGATGGCCCGCCACGGGTCGATCTGCTCGCGCTGTCCGGCTTCGATGGCCATGCGATCCTCGCGGAGATCGCCGCCAAGCGCGGCGGCCTGCGCCCCGGTGGCGAGGTCGACCTGCACCGCGGTGCCGAGGTGCTGCTCCACGAACTGCGTGACGGCAAGCTGGGCCGGTTGACCCTGGAGACCCCGGCAGACATCCCGCCCGAGCCCGAAGCCGACGCCGCCGAGACGCTTGGTGGCAACGGTGCCAAACCCGCATAATCACCGGCAACATCACCCCGAGACGACGCCCGCCACGGCAGAGGCGGCACACCGACATCACTGGATCTCAGCGCCCATGGACACTCCCCCCCTCAGGAAATCGCACAAGCTAGCGAACGTCTGCTACGACATCCGCGGCCCGGTGCTCGAGCACGCCAAACGCCTGGAAGAGGAGGGCCAGCGCGTCCTCAAGCTGAACATCGGAAACCCCGCCCCGTTCGGTTTCGAGGCGCCCGAGGAGATCCTCCAGGACGTCATGCGCAACCTGTCCACCGCCCAGGGCTACTGCGACTCCAAGGGGCTCTACTCCGCGCGCAAGGCGATCATGCAGGAGTGCCAGCGCAAGGAGATTCCCGGTGTCGGCATCGAGGACATCTACATCGGCAACGGCGTCTCCGAGCTGATCGTAATGGCCATGCAGGCGCTGCTCAACGATGGCGACGAGGTATTGATCCCCGCGCCGGACTATCCATTGTGGACCGCGGCGGCCAACCTCTCGGGCGGCCATGCCGTGCACTACCTGTGCGACGAGCAGGCCGACTGGGCGCCGGACATGGCCGACATCCGCGCCAAGGTGACCGCCCACACTCGCGCGATCGTGATCATCAACCCCAACAACCCCACCGGCGCCGTTTACCCGCCGGCCGTGGTCCGCGAGCTGCTGGAGATCGCCAGGGAACACGATCTGGTGGTCTTTTCTGACGAGATCTATGACAAGATCCTCTACGACGGGGTCGAACATGTCTCCACCGGGGCACTGGCCGGCGAGGACCAGCTGGTGGTGACCATGAACGGGCTCTCCAAGAGCTACCGCTGCGCCGGTTTCCGCAGCGGCTGGATGATCCTCTCGGGCCATATCGCCAAGCAGCGCGCTGACGATTACATCCAGGGGCTGACCATGCTGGCCTCGATGCGCCTGTGTGCCAACGTGCCGGCCCAGCATGCCATCCAGACCGCGCTGGGCGGCTACCAGTCGATCAATGACCTGATCCTGCCTGGCGGACGCCTGCTTGCCCAGCGCGACATCACCATCGAGAAGCTCAACGCCATTCCCGGCGTCAGCTGCACCCGGCCCAAGGGGGCGCTCTACGCCTTCCCGCGGCTCGACCCCAAGGTGTTCAACATCCGCGACGACCAGCAGCTGGTGCTTGATCTGCTGCTGCAGGAGAAGATCCTGCTGGTGCAGGGCACGGCCTTCAACTGGCCCGACCCCGACCATGTGCGCATCGTTACCCTGCCTTGGGCCGACCAGCTCGAGGACGCCCTGGACCGCTTCGCCCGTTTCCTGTCGCGCTACCGCCAGTAGCTCGGGGCATGCCTTTCTGCCCGCCGCTTGAAACCCGGCGGGCAAGCGCGTATCTAAGCAACAGCTTGTGCAGGCCGCAGAGCGCGGCGCCCCCTTACCGACGACTGGAGATTTCCGGCAATGATGAGAATCCTGCTCTTCCTGGGCACCAACCTGGCCGTGATCGTGGTGGCCAGCATTACCCTGCGACTGCTGGGGCTGGAGAGCTACCTGACCGAACAGGGCATGAACTTCAATGCCCTGCTGATCTTCTGCTTCATTTTCGGCATGGCCGGCGCGATGATCTCGCTGTTCATCTCCAAGTGGATGGCCAAGCGCAGCACCGGCACGGTGATCATCGAGACGCCGTCGAATGCCACCGAGAAGTGGCTGGTGGATACCGTGGCGGAACTGGCCCGCGATGCCGGCATCAAGACCCCCGAGGTGGGCATCTTTCCGGCCCAGCAGTCAAACGCCTTCGCCACCGGCTGGAACAAGGATGACGCCCTGGTGGCGGTCTCCGCCGGCCTGCTCAACCGCATGCGCCCGGAAGAGGTACGCGCGGTGCTGGCCCACGAGATCGGCCACGTGGCCAACGGCGACATGGTCACCCTGGCGCTGATCCAGGGCGTGCTCAACACCTTCGTGATGTTCTTCGCACGGGTGGTCGCCCACCTGGTCGACGGCTTCCTGAAGAGTCGCAGCGACGGCGAGGGCGGCCTGGGCTTCATGGGCTACTTCGCGGTGGTGATCGTCGCCGAGATCGTCTTCGGGCTGATCGCCTCGGCCATCGTTGCCTGGTTCTCGCGCTTCCGCGAGTATCGTGCGGACAGCGCCGGCGCACACCTCGCCGGCAGCGGCGCCATGATCAACGCCCTCGCCCGCCTCAAGGCCGAGACCGAAATGCCGGACCAGATGCCGGACACCCTGCGGGCCATGGCCATCACCAAGGGTCAGACCCGCTCGCTGCTGGAGAAGCTGTTCGCCAGCCACCCGCCACTGGATGATCGCATCCGTGCGCTGAAGGAAGCGGCCTACCGAGAGTAACGGCGACCCGCGGCGGGGGCCACCCGCCGCTGCTCTCTGCACAGGCCGCATCCGTGCGCTGAAGAAAGCCGCCTACCGGCAGTAACCCCTGCCAGGCGATACATTACAGCGGACCCGCCAACCGGCGGGTCCGCTGTCGTTTAGCGTCCCATCGGCGTCAGGCAGTGGCGGTAGCGACCCGGAAGCCCGCGCCTGACAGCAGCGGTGCGAGCTCCCGAGCCCCCTCGAGAAGCTCTATGGCGAGGGTCGCGAACTCGCGACGCAGCGGATAGGCCGCCCGGCAGGCATCGAAGCCCTTGGCCACCCCCTGGCGCCGGGCTTCGCGGTGAAGGCTGTCATGGTCACGCCGCGCGTCATAGACGGCGCGCAGGCAAAGGCGCAGCACCTCCTCGGGCGAGAGACCACCGTCCAGGACGAGGCGCGCCACGGAAGGCGATGGCGCCAGGTCGTCCATCGTCAGGCGAGCCGGCAGGCCGACATGGCGGGCCAGGGCACGATAGATCTGGTGAGTGCCGCGCAGCTTGCCATCCAGGCTGTAGCCGGCAACATGCGGCGTGGCGATGGCGGCGAGATCCGCCAGGCCGCTGTCGATGGCGGGCTCGTGCTCCCAGACATCGAGCACCGCGCTGATATCAGCCTGCCCCGCCAGCCGCTGTCGCAGCGCCTTGCCGTCGACGCAGTCGCCGCGCCCGGCGTTGAGCAGCACGCTGCCCGGGGCCAGGGCGGCGATGCGCTGGGCATCGAGCAGCTGGAGGGTGGCATGGGGCCCCTCGCTCACCAGCGGCGTATGCAGGCACAGCACGTCGCACTGATCGATCAGGGTGTCCAGATCCGCGAAGCTGGCCAGTTTCGCGGCCCCTTCCGCCTCGACGTTCTCTGCTTCAACCCTGGGCGGGTCACAAGCCAGGCAGTCGATGCCCATGGCCGAGAGACGCTCGAGCAGCCGGCCGCCCACGTTGCCCACACCGACGATGCCGATGCGACGTTCGGCAAGCCGCCAGCCCTGGCGCTCGGCCAGGGTCGCCAGGCTGCAAAGCACGTAGTCCACCACCGCCTCGGCGTTGCAGCCCGGGGCGCTGGCAAAGGCGACGCCGCGCCCGGCCAGGGCTCGCTCGTCCACGTGGTCGGTGCCGATGGTGCAGGTACCGACGAAACGCAGCCGGGGAGCGTCGGCCAGCAGGGCCTCGTCGACGCGGGTGATGGAGCGCACCACCAGGGCGTCGGCCTCGCGCAGCGCAGCGGCATCGATCGCGCGTCCCGGCACTCGGACCACCTCGCCCAGTTCTCCGAAGCAGGTCTCTGCAGCGGGCACATTGGCATCGACGACGATTCTCATGGCTGGCTCCCATCTTGCTGGTGATACGACTTGTTCAGTGTGCCCAAGCCCTTACAATACCGCCATTGTCACTCGAGCGTCGCAGGCCAGCGGCGCCCTCCACCTCGGGAGCTGCCGTGATTGTCCGCTGGGAAACCGACCACGACTATGTGCTGGTGCATGTCCATCAGGACATGTTCGGCGACTGGATCTTCAGCCGCGCCTGGGGGCAGATCGGCACCCAGTTTGGCGGCCTCAAGCATCGCCTGGCCGATGACCACGACCAGGCGATGATGTGGCTGGCCGATGAGACCACCATTCTCAACTCCAGAGGCTTTCGCAAGGTGCTGGAGGTCGAGGACGAAAGCGCCGAGGGGCGCGACGCCGTCAGCCAGCTCTCGCTGCTGGACTCGCTCTAAGCGCTGAGGGCCATCAGCCCAGATAACGCCGCCCGCCACGCAGGGTTGCCCCCTTCGCCGCCCTCTTCGCCACCTCGGGTGACCTCTCGCCACTGAGCTGCTGCTGTAGCTGCTGCCAGGCTGTCTCGTCCAGCCAGCCCCGCGATGCCAGCCAGCCGGCCAGCCGCTCGGGCTCCATGCCGCGGTCCAGTTCTTCCCCCGTCTCGTCCGCCAGCACCGGGATGCGCACCCCGTAGTGTGCGACCAGCCCCTCGTCCTCGCTGATCTCGACCCGCTCAAGCCGGTAGCGCTCGGCACACAGGGTGGCCAGCAACGCCTCCAGCTGCTCACAGAGGTGGCAGCCGAGGGTGGTATAGAGTCGTAGCCGGATCATGCGTCCTCCCGATGGCGGATCAGGAACACATGGTGCAGGTCCGGGTTCCTCGAGAAATCGGGGTCGAAGGTGCGCGAGGAGATATCCTCCACCCGAAACTGTTCGGCGAGGTCGGCATCCATCTTGAAGCGTCGCTGGTTGTTGGAGAACACCAGGGTCCCGCCCGGTGCCAAGCGCGCCATGGCCAGGCGCACCAGCCGACCGTGGTCGCGCTGGACGTCCAGGGTATCAGCCATCTTCTTGGAGTTGGAGAAGGTCGGCGGGTCGAGGAAGATCAGGTCGAACTCGCCGCCGGCGGTCGCCAACCAACGCAGGCAGTCGTCGCGCACCACCCGATGGCGTCCGGGGTCGAGCCGATTGAGGGCGAAGTTGTCACGAGCCCACTCCAGGTAGGTATTGGAGAGGTCGACGCTGACGCTCTCGCTGGCCCCGCCGGCCGTCTCCGTGCCGTCTGTCTGAGGCCCGAGGGCCGCCTGAACCGTGGCGGCCCCGGTATAGCAGAAGAGGTTGAGGAAACGCGTGCCCGGCGCCATCTCGCCGAGCAGCCGGCGCACCGGGCGATGGTCGAGGAAGAGGCCGGTGTCCAGATAGTCGCGCAGGTTGACCCACAGCCGTGCCCGGCCCTCGTGAACCTCGAAGCGCTCACCGCTCGCCGCCTGCTTGCGGTACTGCTCCTTGCCGCTCTGCCGCTCGCGACGCTTGACCACGATCTTGCCGGCATCAACGCCGAGCGCGTCGGGAATCACACCCAGCGCCTCGTGCAGCCGCTTCTGGGCCTGGGCGGCATCGACGGACCGGGGCGCTGCATACTCCTGGACGTGCACCCGATCAGCATAGAGGTCGATGGCCAGGGCATACTCGGGCATGTCGGCATCATAGAGCCGGTAACAGCTCTCGCCACTCTTCTTGAGCCACTTCTTCAGCCGCCGGCGGTTCTTCTCCAGGCGGTTGGCGAACATCTGCGCCCCTTCGGAGCGCAACGGGGCGGCTTCGCTGGACGACGACTGCTCCGCGTCGGGAATGACCATCAGCAGCAGCTTGGCCTCCAGAGGGCCGTTGCGCAGTGCGTACTGCTTGTGGGCCCGCAGCCCGATGCGATGCCCCAGGTCCGGGTTGGCGGTGAAGACCGCCAGCTGCCAGCCGGGAAAGGCGGCCTTGACTCGCTCGCCAAGCAGGGCATAGAGGCGCACCAGCTCGGGAAGCTCGCCGAGGCGCTCACCGTAGGGGGGGTTGGTCATCACCAGCCCCCGCGGCGAGTCGGACAGCCCCGCGGGGCGCGCGAGCCCGGCCAGCGAGGCCCCCTCGAGCTCGATCAGCGCCGGCACCCCGGCACGCATGGCGTTGGCCTTCGCTGCGGCCAGCGCCGGGGGACTCTCGTCGAAGCCAAACAGCCGCGAGCGGCAGCGCTTGCGCCCGATGCTGGCCCGCGCCTCGGCCTCGCGCCTCAGTTCCGACCAGCAGCGCTCATCATGGCCGGCCCAGCCGTGGAAGCCGAAGCGCTGTCTGGCCAGGCCCGGGGCGATGTCTGCGGCCATCATGGCGGCCTCGATCAGCAGGGTACCGGCACCGCACAGCGGGTCGACCAGCGGCGCGCCCTGCCGGGCCAGGGCCGGCCAGCCGGCGCGCACCAGCAGGGCGGCGGCCAGGTTCTCCTTGAGCGGCGCATGGCCCACGTCGCGGCGATAGCCACGGCGGTGGAGGCTGTCGCCCGAGAGGTCCACGCCCAGGGTCAGCCGCCCCCGATGCAGGTGGGCATAGAGGCGAAGGTCCGGGTGTCGGGTATCCACATCGGGCCGCGGCCGTCCCTCGGCGTGCAGTCGGTCCACCACCCCGTCCTTGACGGTCTGGGCGCCGAAGCGGGTGTGGCGGATCGCTTCGCTGCGGCCATGGAAATCCACCGCCAGGGTGGCGCCCGGTGCGAGATGGCGTCGCCAGTCGACGGCTGCTGCGGTGGCGCGCAATGACTCCGGCGATTCGATGCCCTCCGCCTGGGACAGGCAGAGCACCAGCCGATTGGCCAGGCGCGACCACAGGCAGATGCGATAGGCACTCTCGAGACTCGCGCGAAGGTGAACCCCAGCCACGGTGGTCTTGCCTGGCACGGCACCCAGGGCAGCCAGTTCATCCGCCAGCAGCAGCTCGATGCCGCGCGGACAGGTCGCCAGAAAATCCAGTGAATCAGTGGGTTGTGGTTCAGTCATGACATATCCATCGGCGTAGGGCGGGTCCGTGCGGGTTGTTGTGACGTTCATGCGAACGCCTTGTTACAAATCATCGGTCGACAATCGTCATTATCCTGGGCTATGAATGACTGAGTAGCTACTGAATGACGCATGCGTATCTGTCAGCGGGCCTCGAGTCGTCGTGCAGCGCGGAGTTGCTGCAGAGACCGATGCTGCCCAGGCAACACGAATCCGGTCTCGAGGTCGGGTTCTCGTCGGTACCTTCATCAAGAGGTAGTCCAATGAAACGACAGAAACGTGATCGCTTCCAGCGTGCCTATGTTCATGGGTACAAGGCGGGTCTATCAGGTCGTTCCCGCGATGACTGTCCAAGTCAGGATATCAATCTACGCGAATACTGGATGAGCGGTTGGCGTGAAGGTCGTGGGGATCAATGGTCCGGCATGACGGGAGTCTCCGGCATTCACAAGAACCCCATGGTAATGTGACCCCGCATTTACCGAGTCGTCATCTTATCGTTAGCACCGTTGACGAACACATCAAGCCCGTGGCATCGCCATGGGCTTTTTAGTGGTCAGCGAAACGCGCCTTGAGTGCCCGAGCACACTCCCCCACCAGCCCGGGACCGCGATAGATGAAGCCGGAATAGAGCTGCACCAGGTCCGCACCGGCCGCCACCTTGGCCACCGCCGCTTCGCCGCTGTCGATGCCCCCCACGCCGATGATCGGCATGTCGGGAAGTCGGCGACGCAACTCGCCAATCACCATGTTCGACGGTTCGAACACCGGCCGCCCGGAGAGCCCGCCCTGCTCGTCGCCATGCGCTAGCCCCGCTACCGCCTCGCGAGAGACCGTGGTATTGGTGGCGATCACCGCATCGATGCCATTGGCGTCGAGGCTACGGGCCACCAGGCCGACCTCCTCGGTACTCATGTCCGGGGCGATCTTTACCGCGAGCGGAACGCGGCGACCGGTCTGCTGGTCGAGCCGGCGGCTTTCCTCGCGCAAGGCACCCAGCAGCGCATCGAGGTGCTCGCCGAACTGCAGATTGCGAAGCCCGGGCGTATTGGGCGACGAGATGTTAACCGTGATGTAGTGCGCATGGCCGTGCACCTTGTGCAGGCAGGTCAGGTAATCATCCACCGCCTGCTCCACCGGGGTGGTGAGGTTCTTGCCGATATTGATCCCCACCACCCCGGTATAGCGGCTCGCCCGTACACGGGCGACCAGGTGATCCACTCCGGCGTTGTTGAACCCCATGCGGTTGATGATGGCGCCGGCTTCGGGCAGGCGGAACAGCCGCGGCCGGGGATTGCCCTCCTGGGGGCGGGGGGTCACGGTGCCTACCTCGACGAAACCGAAGCCCAACGCGCCCAGGGCATCAAGATGGTCGGCGTTCTTGTCCAGCCCGGCGGCCAGGCCTACCCGATTAGGAAAGCGCAGCCCCATCAGTTCCACCGGATCCGCGACTCGGCCACCGCCGAGTCGCCCCGCCAGCCCGAGGCGACCGGCCATGTCCAGCCCCTTGAGGGTAACGCCGTGGGCGGTCTCGGCGTCCAGGCGAAAGAGCAGCGAACGAGCGAGCGAATACATGGCGACTCCGGACAAGGGTGGCGGACGGGGCGGCAGATAAGGGCGAAAGAGTATACCAGCGCCGCTGGCGGGAAACGACGCCATTGCCGTGTCTTGCGGCCGATGCGGCGAGAGTCGCGGCGACAGCGGAGCGCCGTTCTGTGGTCTACTGTAGGCAAGTTTTTTGCGATCACGGCCGGGTAGGCCGTGCTGACGACGCCAGGGAGACCGACATGGCCGATACCACCGAAACCCTAGAGGACCGCCTCTCGCGAATTCACCTCGCTCTGGGCGATGAGCAGCTGGATGCCGTCGACGATGTGCTGGCCGACCTGGAGCCTGCGGAAGTGGCCCTGCTGCTCGAGTCGCTGCCGCCGGCGGCTCGCATCAAGCTATGGGAACGGGTACCGGGGGAAGTCGACGGCGAGGTCCTGCTGCATGTGCATGACGAAGTGCGCAGCACCCTGCTCGATGACATGGACCATGACGAGATCGTGGCGGCGACCGCCAGCCTCGACACCACGGACCTCGCGGAGATCTTCGAGGACCTGCCCCAGCAGGTGGCCGAGGACATGCTGCGCTCGATGGACGAGCTGCAGCGCAACCGACTGCAGGAGACCCTCTCCTTCGAGGAGGACAGCGCCGGCCGCCTGATGCGCACCGATACCATCGCCGTGCGCGCCGATGTCAGCCTGGAGACGGTAAAGCGCTTCCTGCGCTGGAAGGAGACGGTGCCCGACAACACCCATGCGCTGATGGTGGTCGACCGCAACGGCTTCTTCGTGGGGGCGTTGCCGCTGGCTCGGCTGGTCTCCAACGACCCGGAAATGGCCGTCGCCGACCTGATGGACGACGCGGTGGACAGCATCCAGGTAACCATGCACTCGCGCGAGGTGGCCACCCTTTTCCAGACCCACGATCTGACCTCCGCGCCGGTGGTCGACGAGGATGGCCTGCTGCTGGGGCGTATCGTCATCGACGACATCGTCGACGTCATCCGCGAGAACTCCGAGCAGGCGCTGATGAACATGGCCGGTCTGGACGAGGAGGAGGACCTCTTCGCACCGGTGATGCCCAGCGCCAAGCGGCGCGCCGTATGGCTCGGCATCAACCTGATCACCGCCTTCCTGGCCGCCTGGGTGATCGGCCGTTTCGAGGATGCGCTGGACAAGATCGTGGCCCTCGCCGTGCTGATGCCGATCGTCGCCAGCATGGGCGGCATTGCCGGTAGCCAGACCCTGACCCTGGCCATCCGTGGCCTGGCGCTTGGTCAGATCAGTCGCACCAACAGCCGCTGGCTGTTGCGCAAGGAGATCGGCATCGCCGCGCTCAACGGTGTGCTCTGGTCGCTGGTGGTGGCCGTGCTCGCGGTGCTGTGGTTCGGCAGCATTGCCATCGGGGTCATCATCGCCTCGGCGCTGGTGATCAACATGCTGGCCGCGGGCATCGCCGGCATCGTCATACCGCTGATGCTCAAGCGCTCGGGCATCGACCCTGCCCTCTCGGGGTCGGTGATCCTGACCACGGTGACCGACGTGGTGGGCTTCATGGCGTTCCTGGGACTGGCCACCGTGTTCTTGCTGTAGCCTAGCCGCCGACCTCAGCGCGGCCTGACACCTGCCCTGCAACACGAACCCCCGCCATTGGCGGGGGTTCGTGTTGGCGGCCGGGACAGCACAAAGCCGTCAGGTCTCGCGGTTGCTCTCTGCCAGGTCGACCAGCTCGCGCACGGCTACCGCGAAGAGCGGGAAGCCACCGTGACTGCCGCTGCTCACTTCCTCGAGTAGCCGGCACCAGCGCCGGTGCATGCCCTGGTGGAGCGAGACCCACTGCTCCACCCGTTCCGAGGTGTCCTTCGATCCACCTTCCATGCCCAACACGCTGTTGGTCAGCGCCAGCTGCTGGCGATCGAGGTCATCGCGGAAGGTCTCGCGGGCCTGGGCCTGCCAGCTGTCGCGCACCTTGAGTGCAGTGATCTGCTGGCTCATCCATGGCAGCTCCAGCCGATCGCCGATCTCGTAATAGACCTCGGCGACGCGCTGCGGCTTCTCGTTGGTCTGGCGAGCCACCTGAATGATGCCGAGCGCCGCGTAGAGGCTGCCAGCCGCGGCCACGGTTGCGGCCAGGTTCTCGGGCACACCGGCTGCCATGAGTTCCTGGCGACGGGCCTCCCAGGCCTCGTGCTCCTCGCCGCGCAGGCGCTTGCCGATATTCTCCTGCAGCTGTGCCAGACGCGGGGCAAAGAAGTCGATGGCATCGCGGGTGCTCATGCCGGTGCGATTGCGCAGGAACCAGCGCGTCGCGCGCCGCAGCATGCGCATGAGGTCAAGCATCATGCTGTACTGCATCGCGCTGGGTACCTGGTTATCCAGCGCCTCGATCTGCTCCCAGAGGCGTGGCAGCTGGAAGCTGTCACGCGCCACCACGTAGGAGCGGGCGATGGAGGCACGATCGGCACCGGTGGAGTCGATCAACCGCCGGACGAAGACAATGCCCATGTGATCGACCAGATCGTTGGCCACCTGGGTGGCGACGATTTCGCGTTTCAGGCGGTGGTCGTACATCTCCTCCTTGTAACGTTCGACCAGCACGCTGGGGAAGATCCGTTCGACGAACTTGACGATGGTCGGGTCGTCGGGCACATCCGAGGCGATCAAATCGCCCTTGAGCACGCTCTTGGCATAGGAGATCAAGACCGAAAGTTCCGGCAGCAGCATGCCCTGCTCGTTGGCGGCGCGCTCCTTGAGCACTTCGTCATCGGGCAGGAACTCCAGCTCGCGGTCGATCTGACCGGTCGCCTCCAGTTCGCTGATGAAGCGACGGAAGGGCCCGATCCCCTGGCGGGAGAGGAGCTCGGCGAGATCCAGGGCCTGGGTCTGGCGGTAGTTGTCCAGCAGCACGAGGTCCGAGACCTCGCCGGTCATGTCGGCGAGCAGCTGGTTGCGCTGCTTCTCGGTCATGTCGCCACGCTTGACCACCTCATCGATGAGGATCTTGATATTGACCTCGTGGTCGGAGCAGTTGACCCCGCCAGCATTATCGATGAAGTCGGTGTTGACACGAATCCCCCGGGCGGCCGCTTCCATGCGCCCTCGCTGGGTGAGACCCAGATTGCCGCCCTCGCCAACCACCCGGCACTGCAGCTCGCGGCCATCGATACGCAGACCATCGTTGGTCTTGTCTCCCACCTGGGCGTCGGTTTCCTCGCTGCCCTTGACGTAGGTGCCGATCCCGCCGTTCCACAGCAGATCGACCTGCGACTTGAGCATGGCGCGGATCAGCTCGTTGGGGGCAAGCTTGTCCTCCTTGATGCCGAACAGCGCCTTCATCTGTCTGGAGATGGGCACGGTCTTGGCCGAGCGCTTGAATATGCCGCCGCCCTCGGAGATCAGCTCGGCATTGTAGTCCTCCCAGCTGGAGCGCGGCAGGGCGAACAGACGCTGCCGCTCGGCGAAGCTGGACGCGGCATCGGGGCTGGGGTCGACGAAGATATGCAGGTGGTTGAAAGCCCCCACCAGGCAGATCTTGTCGGAAAGCAGCATGCCGTTACCGAAGACGTCACCGGCCATGTCACCGATGCCCAGCACCGTGAACTCGTCCTGCTGGGTGTTCAGCCCCAGGCCACGGAAGTGGCGCTTGACCGACTCCCAGCCCCCCTTGGCGGTGATGCCCATCTTCTTGTGGTCGTAGCCGTTGGCCCCGCCCGACGCGAAGGCATCCCCCAGCCAGTGGCCGTACTCGGCCGAGATCTCGTTGGCGATATCGGAGAACGTCGCGGTGCCCTTGTCGGCCGCTACCACCAGGTAGGCATCGTCATCGTCGTGGCGCACCACATCCCGGGGCGGCTCGATCTCGCCCCCCACGCGGTTGTCGGTGACATCGAGCAGCGCGCGGATGAAGGTCTTGTAACAGGCGATGCCCTCCTGCTGGATGGCGTCGCGGTCTCCCCCCTCGGGGAGGCGCTTGCAGACGAAGCCGCCCTTGGCACCCACCGGCACGATCACCGCATTCTTGACCTGCTGAGCCTTGACCAGGCCAAGCACCTCGGTGCGGAAATCCTCGAAACGGTCGGACCAGCGCAGCCCGCCGCGCGCGACCTTGCCACCACGCAGGTGCACGCCTTCGACGCGCGGCGAGCAGACGAAGATCTCGTAGGCGGGCCGCGGCTTGGGCATACCGGTCACGCGAGAAGGCTGCAGCTTGAAGGAGATGTAGTCCTTGTGGCGGCCATCCGACGTCGTCTGGTAATAGTTGGTGCGCTGGGTCGCCTGGATCAGCTCCATGTAGCGACGCAGCAGCTGGTCATCATTGAGGCTGGCGACGTCATCGAGCAGCCGGATGATACGCGCGGTGCAGGCCTCGAACTCGCTCTCCGGCGGACGCTCGGCCGGGTCGAAGCGCAACTCGAAGAGCGTCACCAGCTCACGGGTGATCTCCGGATGGTTGGCCAGGGTCGTGGCCATGTAGTCCTGAGAGACGCCGAAGCGGATCTGCTTGAGGTAGCGCGCATAGCCCCGCAGCATGGCCACTTCGCGCCAATCCAGGTTGGCGCCGATGATCAGCCGGTTGAAGGGATCGTTGTCGGCTTCCCCGTTCCAGATACGTTGAAACGCCTCCACGAAGGGCTCGCGCATCTGCTGCAGGTTGACTTCGGTGCTGGTGTGGTGCTCCAGGTCGAAGTCATGGATCCAGTAGCTGTCATCGCTGGCCTGCAATTCGTAGGGCCGCTCGCCGATCACCCTGAGCCCCAGGTTCTCCATCATCGGCAGCACGTCGGAGAGCGGAATGGGCTGACCGCGCTGGAACAGCTTGAGGTTGACCCCGCTGCCCTCCTCCTCGACCAGCCGATAGAGGGACAGCGCCAGCGGATAGCCGGCATCCAGTTCGCTGATGTGCTGGAGGTCATAGACCGCGGTACGCGCCGAGAAGTCGTCGCGATAGCTGGCGGGGAAGGCATCCCGGAAGCGATCCATCAGCAGATTGGCCTGTTCCTCGCCAAAGCCCTCGATGGCGGCACCTTGCAGATCGTCGCGCCAGTTCCGGGCGAGCTGCGCCAGCTTGGTTTCCAGACGGCGCAGGTCGTAGTCTGCCGGCTGATCGCCGTTGAAGCGCAGGATGAACTGGATGCGGGCCAGTACCGACTCCGACAGATAGGTATTGAAGTCGCCGTAGGTCGCATCGAGCTCCTCGCAGAGGAGTTTCTGGATACGCTGACGCAATTCGGTGGAGAAGACGTCGCGCGGCACGAAGGCCAGACAGGAGTAGAACTTGCCGGATCGGTCCTCACGGATGAACAGCCTCACACGGCGCCGCTCGCGCATGTCGAGGATGCCCAGCGCGGTCTGAGTCAGCTCGTCGGTATCGATCTGGAAGAGGTCGTCGCGGGGATAGACCTCGAGAATGTGCAGCAGGTGCTTGCCGTTGTGCCCCTTGGGATTGAAGCCGGAGTTGTCCATCACCGTCGCGAGCTTGCGGCGCAGAATGGGAACATTGCGCGGCGACTCGTTATAGACAGTGGCGGTGAACAGGCCCAGGAAGCGCCGCTCGCCGATCACCCGCCCCTGGTCGTCATAGCGGTCAACCGAGATGTAGTCGGGATAGGTCGGTCGATGGATACGCGCATGGTAGGCGCTCTTGGCAAACGACAGCAGCTGGGGCACCAGCACGTAGCGATCGCCTTCGACGCCCTGGTCGGTGCGGATACGCTCCTGGTAGCGGGGCTGTTCGAGGCGGAACACGCCCAGCTTGCTCTCATCGACACGATCGAGACGCTGATGGCCATCGGCCTCCTGGACCACGAATTCGTCGTAACCCAGGAACGTGAAGTTGTCGTGCAACAGCCATTCGAGAAAGGCGATGGCCTCCTCGTGGTCGGCCGTACCGACCTGCTCCGGGCGCGAGGCCTTGAGCTCGGCTATCGCCTCCCTGGCCTGCTCGCGCATCGGATCGAAGTCGGCCACCGCGATACGCACGTCGCGCAGGACCTCCTGCAGGCTTGCCTCGATTTCCTCGAGCAGCGCCAGGTCCGAGTGGCGGTCGACCTCGATGGCGATCAGCGACTCCCAGGCTTGCGAGGCGCCGGCCTGCCGCGTCGGCGTGACGCGCTGAAGCCGGTGCTGATTGTCGCGCTCCGTCGCCAGCACGGCGTTGTGGATGGCGTGGACGGTCATGCCGCGTCGATTGAGCTCGATGCGCACCGAGTCCACCAGGAACGGCATGTCCTCATGAAGTACGGCAATGAACGTATGGGTCGACTGCCAGCCGTGCTGTTCGAAGTCAGGGTTGAAGACCCGCACCTTGGGATCGTCAGGATCAAACTGCTGCAGGAAGTGCCACACAGAGAGAGTGGCACCATAGATGTCATCGAGTCGACGGTCGGCCAGATCGTCGACCGGCACCGTGGCATAGAAGTGGCGGGCGAAGGCACACACCTGGGCGGCCTTGTCTTCGTCCAGACGGCCTCGCAGCCGCTCCTCGAGTTGCTTGAGCAGATCCTGGCGGGTCTCCTCATGTGCGACGTGTTGCATCCATCACCTCGGCTGCCAGCGGCCGCCGGGGGCGGCCGGATAAACTTGACGTGGCGGCCTCCTGGCCGCTTCGCCTTCCAGCTTACGTCACTTCCCGAGCTCACCCCAGCCGCATGCCCTTTCGTTCATGGAGCATGTCGGTTGCGCATCGTCACTTGACATCGCGCCAGGCACGTCAGTCGCTGGCGCCTCAGTCGCGCCGTTCGAGCAGGACCCCGCATTCACAATGGTGCGTCCAGGGAAACTGGTCGAAGAGCGCGAAACGCCGGATATCGTGGCTACGGGTCAGCGTCTCGAGATTGTCGGCCAGGGTCTCGGGGTTACATGAAATATAGACGATACGCGAATACTCGCTCAGTTGACGGCAGCTCTCTTCGTCGAGTCCCGCCCGGGGCGGATCGACCAGCACGGTGGAGAAGGCGTAATCGTCGAGAGCCATCTCGGCGACTCGCCGCCCTCCCTTGTCGCCTTTCAGAGCCTGGGAAAACTCCTCGGCGGACATGCGGCCGACCTCGGCATTGTCGATCCCGTTGGCCTCCAGGTTGATCCTGGCACTGGCCACCGAGGTCCGCGAGATCTCGGTGGCCAGCACCCGCCGGAAGTTGTCGGCCAGCGCCACGGTAAAATTGCCATTTCCGCAGTAGAGCTCCACCAGGTCACCGCCCTGACTGTCCCGGGTAACGTCCCGCGCCCAGGCCAGCATGGAACGGCAGATCTCGGCATTGGGCTGAGTGAAACTGTTCTCCACCTGCTGGTAGACCAGCTCGTCACCGTCGACCGAGAAATGCTCCCAGACATGATCCCGTGTCAGCACCAGGCGCTGCTTGCGAGCACGACCGATGATCATGATGTCGAGCGCCTGCTCCAGGCGCCGGGCCTCGTCCTCCCAGGCCGCGTCGAGCCGGCGGTGATAGATCAGCGTGACCAGCGCCTCGCCGGACAGCGTGGTGAGGAACTCGACCTGGAACAACCGCCGACGCAGCAGGTCGTTGTCGCGGATGGCATCGAGCAGGCGCGGCATGAGGTCGTTGATCTGCCGGCTGGCCACCGGGTAGTGATCCAGGCGAACCACCGTCTTGCGTTTCGGATCGTCGCGATCGACCTCGAACATGGCGTAGAAGAGGTCGTCGCCCTCGTGCCAGAGGCGGAATTCGCAGCGCTGCCGATAGTGGCTCGGTGGCGAGGCAAAGACCTCGAGCGTGGGGGGTGCGAAGCGGGCGAAGTCACGGTTGATACGCTCGCGCTTGGCCGCGAGCTGCTGCTCATAGCGGGAGGGGTCGACGACGGGAATGGCCACGGCGGCTCCTGGATGACGATGACAAGATTGAGGAGGAAATGATGATACCGACCCTCGCGGTCGGCTCAGGCCGGATGCAGCAGGCTGGGCGGAGCGAAACCGAAGGCGGCCAGGCCCTTGTCCAGGCGCTCATCGCGTGCGGTGACGAAGCTTGTCTCGACCCCCTGGCGATGGGCAACAACCGGCACCACCTGGGCCACACGCCGTGCGATGGCCTCGCTGGAATCGACCCAGGTCACCGGCCATGGCGCCGCCTCGTCCAGCCACGAGCCCAGCAGCGGAAAGTGGGTGCAGCCCAGCACTACGGTATCAAGCAGTGGATCGTCCCACAGCGGCGCGAGTGCCAGGCGCAGGTTCGTCCGATCGGGTAACCCTCCGGCCACCAGCCGCTCGGCCTCGGTGACCAGCGCATCCGCGGCCACCCGGGTTACCCGGCAATCGGCGGCGAAGTCCTGGATCAGCCGCAGGGTGTAGGGGCGCGACACGGTAGCACTGGTGGCCAGCAGGCCGATATGGCCGGTCCGTGTGACCCGAGCCGCCGGCTTGATGGCCGGCACGGTGCCGACCACGGGGATCGACAGGCAGGCGCGCAAGACCTCCAGTGCCAGGGTACTGGCCGTGTTGCAGGCCACCACCAGGGCGCTGCAGCCGCTGGCCACCACGGCGGCCTCGCAGACGGCTCGGATACGCTGAACCAGCCAGACGTCCTCACGCTGGCCATAGGGCAGCATGGCATTGTCGCAGACATAGGCCAGGCTGGCGTCGGGCAGACGACGGCGCAGTGCCCGCACCACGGAAAGCCCACCGACACCCGAATCAAAGACCAGGATCGGCCCCGCCATCAGCCGTCTTCCCGCTGGCACAGGGGCAGATCACACGAGCGGTTCGCTAGCAGTGAGAGAAGGGTCTGGATACTCATGAAAGACAACGGCCGCTGGAAACAGCGGCCATTCTACCCCAGGAACCCGTCGGATTTGACCGCCATGACGAGAGTCGGGATGTCGAGACAAGCGTCTCGTTCTGATGTGGCGGGCAGGCTCCCGAACCGGGGGCCGGGCCGAAACGCCGACCCGACGCGGGTGGAATCAGGTCGCCGGTTCGGGAGCATCTCGCAGCTCGGCATAGAGCTCGGGATAGGCTTCCTGCAGCCGCTCGAGTTGGGCCTGGGCACCTTCAGGCAGCGCCGCCGCCAAGGCGTCGAGATCCTGATCGTTGAAGTTCTTCTGGATCAGCGGGAACAGCAGCTCGCGCTCGTCACGCAGGTAGGCACGGTGACTCTCGAGGTAGGACTTGAGGTCCGCGGCGAAGCGGTCCATGGGCACCACGGCATCCATCAGGATCATGTCGAGATCGTTGGACAGCTGCTTGAGCCGTGACTGGAGAGATCGGTAGTCACGGGCCAGGCGCTCCGTGACCTCGACGCTCGAGGGATCCAACTCCTTTAGTCGCTCGGTGCAGACCTTCTCGAGGGGCCGGGTGAAACCTTCCTGATAGTCAAGGATGTAGTCGACGACCTCCCTGACCAGCTGGAAATTGGGACGTTCGCCTTTTTCCAGGGACTTCTGCTTCAGCTGCAGGACGTGCAACATGCGCGCCATGTTGGCATGATCCTGGCGCAACTGCTTCAGCATGGGCATGGCAGGAGTCTCCTATGTGGCAACAATATAGAATAGATGCCTTTTATGTTGGATTCGCCGCGACACGTCAAGTTCATCGGGTGGTGAAAGCCGTCGCGAGCCAAGGAGTCAGAAATGGATCTCTTCCAGGGCAACACGCCAGACGATGCCGCGCCGCTCGCGTTTCGCATGCGTCCCCGCCGGCTCGAGGACTATGTAGGACAGCAGGCGCTGGTGGGCCCCGGAAAACCGCTGGCGCGCATGGCCGAGAGTGGCGTGGTGCGCTCGATGATCCTCTGGGGCCCCCCGGGAACCGGCAAGACCACCTTGGCCGAGATCCTTGCCGAGGTGTCCGGCGCCCATCTGGAACATTTATCGGCCGTGATGGCAGGCGTCAAGGAAATCCGTGCCGCCGTGGATCGGGCCCGGGACATGCAGGCCCGCCAGCGACCCACGCTGCTGTTCCTCGACGAGATCCATCGCCTCAACAAGAGCCAGCAGGATGCCCTGCTGCCCCATGTCGAGTCGGGGCTACTGACACTGATCGGCGCCACCACGGAAAACCCCTCTTTCGAGGTCAACTCGGCGCTGCTCTCGCGAGCACGCGTGCATGTGTTGAAGCCGCTCAGCGAAGAGGAGCTCGTGGAGGTGATGCGGCGAGCGCTGGCTGATGAGACGCGCGGGCTGGGCACCCGACAGATCCACGTGGACGAGGGGGTCCTCGCGCTGCTGGCCCGCGCCGCCGCCGGCGATGCCCGCCGCGCCCTGGGCCTGCTGGAGACCGCCAGTGACTTCACCGTGGCCGAGGACGACGGCGAACGCCTGCCTCGCCAGGCACTGGAAGACGTCATTGGCCACCAGGCCAGCGCCTTCGACAAGCAGGGCGACCATTTCTACGACCTGCTCTCGGCCATCCACAAGTCGGTACGCTCGTCGCGACCGGACGCCGCTCTGCTCTACATCGCCCGCTTCCTGCAGGGCGGTGGCGACCCGCTGAATGTGATCCGCCGTCTCGCGGCCATCGCCTCGGAGGACGTGGGCAATGCCGACCCACGCGCCCTGCCCCTGGTGATGTCGGCCTGGGACGCCTACCTGCGCCTGGGCGACTACGAGGGTCAGCGTGCCATCGCCCACGCCGCCATTCACCTGGCGGTGGCCCCCAAGAGCAACGCCATCGACCAGGCCTGGAAGCAGGCCAAGGCCTGCGTGGCGGAGCAGCCGCAGCTGGAGGTACCCGGCTATCTGCGCAACGCCCCGACCAAGCTGATGGAATCGCTGGGTCACGGCCAGGGCTACCGCTATGCGCACAACGAACCCCATGGCTATCCGGCCGGCAGTGCCCATGACTGCTGGCCCTCGGACCTGCCCCGCCAACGCTTTTATGCGCCCACCGAATACGGTCAGGAGAAGCGCTACGGCCAGCTGATGGACTGGCGGGAACAGCTCGATGCCGAGGCGGATGAGGGCGCGTAGCGCCGAACCACGAACCGAGAGCCGTAAGCCGTAAGCCGTAAGCCGTAAGCCGTAAGCCGTAAGCCAGAATATAGCCTGAATAGAATCGCCCCCGTGGCAGGACCATGAGGGCGATTCACTGACAGCTTAAAGCTTATGGCTGACAGCTCCCGGCGAAGCCGGGATCAGTACGTATCGCGGATCACGTCGGTACCCTCGGGAATCTCGAAGGTAAAGCGGCCGTCGTCCAGGGCTTCGTTCATGCGCACGTTGTCGAATTCGATGGCGGTACGCTGCCCGGTACTGTCGGTCATCTGCAGCAGGTCGAGCGCCTCGCCGCGGAAGGTCATCTGCAGTTCCTCGAACAGGGTATCGGGATCCTTGGGCACCAGGGTGAAGGTCTCGCTGGTGCCCTGCTGGCGACGGGTGACGTCGTAGCTGCCGGTCAGTTCATCGGCACTGCCGGAGAGCAGCAGGGCCGGCGTGTGGGTCACTCGCTGGTCCAGCGCCTGCACCGTGGCCTGCTCCAGGTCGGGGTCGTAGAGGGTGACCTCCTCACCCGCAGAAACCACCAGCTGCGAGTAGGGGGCGTCCACCTCCCAGCGGAACTTGCCGGGACGCGATAGCCACATGCGGCCGCTCGCTTGCTGCAGGCGCTGGCCGCTGCCATCGAGAATCTGCTGCTCGAAGTCCGCGACATAGGTCTGGAGTGGCTGGAGGATGTCCGCCAGGCGCTCGGCCCCCTCGCTGGCCAGGGCCGACATCGGCACGGCGAGGGTCATGGTCAGCGCGGCGAAGGTCTTCTTCACTGTCATCGTCTGTGTCTCCCTGGACGGGTCCATCATGGCATCCTGTCACTCGGACCCCGGACACCCCGGCGGGTTGCGCACTCGCCGGGGCTTCCATGATTGCTGCAAGGTTGGCGCGCGTCAGTCGCCCACCGGCGGCGGGGCCAGCACCTCACGGGCACCGTTGGTACCCATGGTGGAGACCACCCCGGCCATCTCCATGGACTCGACCAGTCGCGCGGCTCGGTTGTAGCCGATCTTGAAACGGCGCTGCACCGCCGAGATGGAGGCTCGGCGACTCTCGGTGACGAAGGCCACCGCCTCGTCGTAGAGTGCATCCTGTTCGGCGTCGTCGTCACCGCCGCCGTCGGCCTCCAGGCCCGTGAGAGCCTCGGCGGAGACGCCGCCGGAGAGGATCTCGTCGATGTACTCCGGTTCGCCGCGCCGCTTCAAGTCCTCGACCACTCGATGCACCTCGTCGTCGTCGACGAAGGCACCATGCACGCGAGTCGGCATGCCGGATCCGGCCGGCAGGTAGAGCATGTCACCGTGGCCCAGCAGGTTCTCGGCGCCGCCCTGATCGAGGATGGTGCGCGAGTCGACCCGCGACGAGACCTGGAAGGCCATGCGGGTGGGGATATTGGCCTTGATCAGGCCGGTGACCACGTCCACGGAGGGGCGCTGGGTGGCCAGAATCAGGTGGATGCCGGCGGCGCGAGCCTTCTGGGCCAGCCGCGCGATCAGCTCCTCGACCTTCTTGCCGACGATCATGAACATGTCGGCGAACTCGTCGATCACCACCACGATGTAGGGCAGCTTCTCGAGCACCGGCGGC
The DNA here is from genome assembly GCF_014192285.1 of Halomonas fontilapidosi. Lineage (GTDB taxonomy): Bacteria > Pseudomonadota > Gammaproteobacteria > Pseudomonadales > Halomonadaceae > Halomonas > Halomonas fontilapidosi. Next base: position 712,189 of record NZ_JACHXQ010000001.1, read on the forward strand.
GACTGGTGCATCTCCCAGGGCTGGGGCTCCCAGAGCGGGTCGGCCACCTGGGCGCCGGCCCGCTCGGCCTCGTCGAGCTTGCCGTTGAAGCCGGCGATATTGCGCACACCCATCGATGCCATCAGCTTGTAGCGTCGCTCCATCTCGGCCACGCACCAGCGCAAGGCATTGGCCGCCTCCTTCATGTCGGTGACCACCGGTGCCAGCAGGTGCGGGATACCGTCGTAGACCGACAGTTCCAGCATCTTGGGGTCGACCATGATCATGCGCACCTCGTCGGGTGTCGCCTTGAGCAGCATGGAGATCAGCATGGCGTTGACCCCCACCGACTTGCCCGAACCGGTGGTACCCGCCACCAGCAGGTGAGGCATCTTGCCAAGGTTGGCCACCACCGGGCCGCCGCCGATGTCCTGGCCCAGCGCCAGGGTCAGCGCCGAGGCCTCGTGCTGGTAGCGGTCGGAGTCAATCACCTCGCGCAGGCGGATCATGGCGCGATGCGGGTTGGGAATCTCGATGCCCACCGTCGGCCGGCCGGGAATCACTTCCACCACGCGCACGCTCTTGACCATCAGCGAACGCGCCAGGTCCTTGGCCAGGTTGCTGATCTTGGAGACCTTCACGCCGGCCGCCGGCTTGATTTCGAAGCGGGTGATCACCGGGCCGGGCCAGGTATCGACCACCTCGGCCTTGACCCCGTACTCGCGCAGTCGCGTCTCGAGGAGCTCGGCCATCTCGGCCAGCTGCTGCTCGGAGTAGTTGCGCTGCTGGGCCTGGGGGGGCGTCAACAGCCGCAGGCTGGGCAGTTCGCCGTCAGGCTCGGGCAGCTCGTCGAGCACCGGCCGTTGGTTCTGCAGGTGCTCCACGGTCCACAGTGCCGGCCCCTCGGGGTCGTCAGCCGCCTCGCGCCCCTGCTCGGCAGAGGCTAGCTGCGGCTCGGTTTCCGGCGAGGGCGCCGGTGAGGGCTCCGGGGGAGCGACGCCCGGGTCACGGCGGCCAGCCGCTGTCTGGCTGTCTGCTGCGCTGTCTTCGCGCTGCGGAGTCCAGGCCGGTTGCGGCGCGTCCGAGTCGTCGCGCTCTTGCTCGTCACCCTCTTGCGGGTCGACCCGCCCCGGCTCGAGACGCTGACCCACATGAACCGGCGAGTGCCGCGAGATATCCGGCGTGGCCGGTGCGGGCGTCGTCGGCTCGGCGGCTTGGCGAGAGGGCTCCTCCGCCTCGGCGCTGCCGCTGGACGCCTCGACAGATGCCTCGAGGCCTGAATCATCCCGACGCGCGCGCAGCGCCGGACCGTGCCAGGCCGGAACGTCCTCCTCGTCATCGGGCAGCACCGGCTCGGGCACCGTCTCAGGAACCCGGCGTGCCTTGCCCCTTTCGCTGTCTGTCTGCCCGGAAGGCGCAGGGTTGTCGAGTACGGAAGACGCGGCATGATCAGCGTCCGGCGCCGCCTCGCGAGAGGCCGTGGGCGCCATGGCATCAGCCGTGCTGTCCTCGCTGCCGGGCGGGGAAGCGGCCACCCTGGCGTCTCCCGGCGGGTCGATCGTAACCCGCGGCTCCACGGCCTCGTGTGAGGCACGGGCAGTGTAGGCCGCCTCGGGCTGCTTGGCCGAAGGCGTGCGTTCGGGCACTTCCCAGGGAATGTCGGTCTCGCCGTCATTGCCGAAACCGGGGTCGCGACGCGAGATACCGTCGGCGGCCAGCACCGGCTCCGCCTCGCGATACTGCTCTCTGCCGCGACGCTGCCACCAGCGCGACCGGCGCTCGGCCTCGGGCGGGGCCTCGTCGCTCCCCCGCTCACTGGCCTGTATGTCCGGGCGCTCGCTTCGCTCCCCCGCCCGGTCGCTTCGCTGCTCGGCGCGCCGTTCGCGCACCAGGCCGAAACGGTCGACCACCCAGCGCCACAGCAGCAGGCTGCGATGGCCCAGTTCATCCATCACCGTCAGCCAGGAAAGCCCGGTGAACAGGGGAAAACCACAGAGCATGGCGGCTACCGCCAGCAGGCCGGTACCGCCCGCCCCCACCAGCGGCAGCAGGGCACCGACCAGGCCCTCCCCGAGTATCCCGCCCGTGGAGTAGGGCAAGGGACCCTCGGGGTGGTAGAAGTGCAGCGCCCCCAGGGTGGTGGAGCCCAGCAGCAGCAGCACCAGCCCCCCACAGCGCACCGCCAGGGCGGTGGCATCCCACTCGAAGCGCACCTGGCGTGAGCGGATCAGCCACCAGGCCGCAAAGCCGAGCATGCCGGGCCACCACAGGGCGCTGACGCCGAACAGCGAATAGAGCACATCGGCAAGCCAGGCCCCAATCGCCCCCATCCAGTTGGCAACCTCGGTCTCGGGCCCGCTACTTGACCAGCCGGGGTCATCAGCGCGAAAGCTGTAGAGCGCCAGCAGCAGGAACACACACGCCGCCAGCAGCACGATCACCACACCCTCGCGTGCCGCCCCCTGCAGCCGCAGGCCGAAGCGCTTGGCCGTATCCCTGGCATTCGCCGCCGTCACTCGACGTGACGAGGTCCTCTTATTGACACTCAAGCGGCCGTCCTCCTTGCGCCAACATGGCGTCTTGCCGGTTTCATTGCGATCAATCATACCGAGCAAGTGCTCACCATCACAGGGGCCTGCATGCCTTGAGCCCTCCCGCGCCGCACGGCAGACTGGGCGGGTCGTCAACGAGGAAGACGCTGCGCATGCTCCCCTGGCTCCCCGACCGCCCCGTGAGCTTTCCGCCCGTCACGTCGGCTCTGCGTGACCCCGACGGCTTGCTCGCCGCCGGCGGGGCCCTGACCCCCGACTGGCTGCTGGCCGCCTATCGCCGCGGCATCTTCCCCTGGTTCAGCGATGACCAACCCGTGCTCTGGTGGAGCCCTGACCCGCGCATGGTGCTATTTCCGGACGAGATCCGGGTCCGGCGCAGCCTCGCCAAGCGACTGCGCAACGGCGGTTTTCGGGTCACCGCGAACACCGCCTTCGAACGGGTGGTGGCGGCATGTGCGGCGCCACGCGACGGTCAACCCGGCACCTGGATTACGGCCGAGATGCAGGCGGCCTATACACGCCTGCATCGACGTGGCGCGGCGCATTCCGTGGAAGTGTGGCGAGCCGACGAGCTGGCCGGTGGCCTGTACGGCGTGGCCATGGGACCGGTGTTCTTCGGCGAATCGATGTTCTCGCGGCAAACGGATGCCTCGAAAGTGGCCCTGGTGCACCTGGCACGGGTCATGCAGGCCGGCGGAGGCCGGCTGATCGACTGCCAGATGCATACCGGCCACTTGGCCAGCCTGGGGGCTCGGGACATCGCCCGGAGCGAGTTCATCGGCTATCTTGAACAGTGGCTGGGCAACACATGCAGTGACCAGGGAGAGACGCTTCAAGAGGTCCCGACACCGACCTGGTCATTTGATGCAATCGACACCAGTGCATCACCGAATCAGAGGAGATGGCAGTCTTGAGCAGCAACGCCCCCCGGCAGCCGGTCAGGGACCTGCGCTTCTTCCTGACCGTGCCTCATGCCTGCAGCTACCTGGAAGGCCGCGAGGCGACCACCCTGTTCCTCGACCCCCAGGAGTCACCGGGCCAGGGGGTCTACGATGCGCTGGCGCTGCTTGGCTTCCGTCGCAGCGGTCGCCACCTGTATCGCCCCCACTGCGATGCCTGCAACGCCTGTATTTCGGTGCGCATTCCAGTGGCTGAGTTCGCGCCGAGTCGCACCCAGCGCAAGCTCGTCAACCGCAATGCTGACCTCACGCTGCAAGTGCGTCCAGCGCTCTTCGATGCCGAACACTATGCGCTGTATGCCCACTACGTCCGCACCCGTCACGCCGATGGCGACATGTACCCCCCCAGCCACGAGCAGTACCGCACCTTCCTGACCCTCGATCAGGACTATGCCCGGCTGCTGGAGTTTCGACTCGATGGCCGGCTGGTGGCCGTCTCGGCATTCGACCAGCTCGAACACGGCCTCTCGGCCATCTATACCTTCTTTGATCCAGACCCGGAACTGGAGCGTCGCTCGCTGGGCACCTTTGCCGTGCTCTCGCTCGTCCAGCGTGCCCTTGACCAGGGGCTGCCCCATGTCTATCTGGGCTACTGGATTCGCGAGTGCCGCAAGATGAACTACAAGCACTCCTTCCGGCCACTGGAGATGCTCGACGGCCGCCACTGGCGGCGCATGATTGCCCTGTAAGGGCGCCAGAGGTCGGGTTCCTTTGCCTTGACGAGCGGCATGCGGCACAATATCGCGCTATCCTGTCGGCACGGGCTGAGAAGCCGTGAGAGTGTGCCGCTTTCTTTCGTCATCATCAGCGAGGAATCGCCTATATGGCACGTGAAGACCATATCGAAATGGAAGGCGTCGTCGTCGATACCCTTCCCAATACCATGTTCCGCGTCGAGCTGGAGAACGGCCACGTGGTCACCGCCCATATTTCGGGCAAGATGCGCAAGCACTACATCCGCATCCTTACTGGCGACAAGGTCAAGGTCGAGCTGACCCCCTACGACCTGTCCAAGGGCCGCATCGTCTACCGCGCCCGCTGAGCCCAGGCCGGGCACGCCGCAACGCCTGCCCCCGCGCCAGAGCGCCAGACCATTCCGCGTCCGCCGCTTTCTCCGCCGCAAGGCCCGAACGAACAACGCCCCGTCCGCAGACAGGGCGCTGTGTGCCGGTGGGGACCTGAGCCCCGTCAAGGGGCGTCGGCCAGCTCCGATTCCGTGGAAAGCTGAAGCTCGCCATCTTCCACGCTGACGTGGACCACGCCACCGTGCTCGGACAATTCGCCGAACAGGATCAGCTCGGCCAGCGGCTTCTTGAGCTTCTCCTGGATCAGGCGGGCCATCGGACGTGCGCCCATGTCGGGATCGTAGCCCTTCTCGGCCAGCCAGTCCCGGGCGTCCTCGTCGACATCGAGCTGAACCCGCTTCTCGTCGAGCTGCGCCTGAAGCTCGATCAGGAACTTGTCCACCACGTTGCGAACCACCGAGGTCGGCAGCGCATGGAACTGGATGATGCCGTCCAGGCGATTGCGGAACTCCGGTGAGAAGGTCTTGCGGATCACTTCCATGGCATCAGTCGAGTGGTCCTGGGTCTGGAAGCCGATGGAGCGCCGCGTGGCCTGCTCGACCCCGGCGTTGGAGGTCATGATCAGGATCACGTGACGGAAATCCGCCTCGCGGCCGTTGTTATCGGTCAGGCGACCGTGATCCATGACCTGCAGCAGCAGGTTGAAGACCTCGGGATGCGCCTTCTCGATCTCGTCAAGCAGCAGCACGCAGTGGGGCTGCTTGGTGATCGCCTCGGTCAGCAGACCGCCCTGGTCATAGCCGACATACCCCGGGGGGGCGCCGATCAACCGCGAGACGGTGTGACGCTCCATGTATTCCGACATGTCGAAGCGCACCAGCTCGATGCCCATGATATGCGACAGCTGCCGGGCCACCTCGGTCTTGCCCACCCCCGTGGGACCGGCGAACAGGAAACTGCCTACCGGCTTGTCCGGGGACTTGAGGCCGGCCCGCGAGAGCTTGATCGCCGCGGCGAGGCTGTCGATGGCCTCGTCCTGACCGAACACCAGCATCTTGAGGTCGCGGTCGATGTTGGCCAGCAGCTTGCGATCGGAACTGGAGACGCTCTTCGGCGGAATCCGCGCGATGGAGGCCACCACCGCCTCGACCTGGTCCACATCGATGGTATCGACGCGCACCTCGGGCGGCAGCAGCCGCTGGTGAGCGCCCGCCTCATCGATCACGTCGATCGCCTTGTCGGGCAGATGGCGGTCGTTGATGTAGCGATCCGACAGCCGTGCGGCACTCTCCAGGGCCGCATCGGTGTACTTCAGCTGGTGATGCTCCTCGAAGCGCGAGCGCAGCCCCTTGAGGATGCGCGTGGTGTCCTCCACCGAGGGCGCCATGACGTCGACCTTCTGGAACCGCCGCGCCAGGGCACGATCCTTCTCGAAGATGCCACGATATTCCTGGAAGGTGGTCGAGCCGATGCAGCGCAGCTCGCCGGAGGAGAGCAGCGGCTTGAGCAGGTTGGAGGCATCCATCACCCCGCCGGAAGCGGCGCCGGCACCAATCACGGTGTGAATCTCGTCGATGAACAGGACGGCATTGGGCTGCTTGCGCAGCTCGGCCAGCAGGTTCTTGAGGCGCTTCTCGAAGTCGCCGCGATACTTGGTACCGGCCAGCAGGGCGCCCATGTCCAGGGAGTAGACCACGGCATCGCTGATGACCTCGGGCACGTCCTCCTCAACGACGCGCTTGGCCAGCCCTTCGGCGATGGCGGTCTTGCCCACCCCGGCTTCGCCGACCAGCAGCGGATTGTTCTTGCGCCGGCGGGCGAGAATCTGCACCACGCGCTCGAGTTCGTGATCGCGGCCGATCAGCGGATCGATCTTGCCCAGCCGGGCCTGCTCGTTGAGGTTGGAGGCGTAGCTGGTCAGCGGATTGGAACCGGTCTCGGCTCCCCCTTCCTCGGCTTCCTCGGACTCGGAAGAGGGCGACGACTGGCTCTGACCGTGACCCGCGACCTTGGAGATGCCATGGGCGATGTAGTTGACAGCGTCGACCCGGGCAACATTCTGCTGCTTGAGAAAGTAGACCGCCTGGCTCTCCTGCTCGGAGAAGATCGCCACCAGCACATTGGCCCCGGTGACCTCGCTCTTGCCGGAGGACTGAACATGGAAGACGGCGCGCTGCAGCACGCGCTGAAAGCCGAGTGTCGGTTGGGTCTCCCGGTCGGACTGATCCTCAGGAATCAGCGGGGTGGTGGAATTGATGAAATCCTGCAGGTCGGACCGAAGCTTGTCGAGATTGGCCCCGCAGGCACGCAGCACGTCGGCCGCCGAGGCGTTGTCAAGCAACGCCAGCAGCAGGTGCTCTACGGTCATGAACTCGTGGCGCTTGGAGCGGGCCACGGTAAAAGCCGTGTTAAGGGTCAGTTCAAGTTCTTTACTCAGCATGGCAGTCCCCTTCTCGCCGCCCAGGGCTTCGTGTCGGATCATTCATGGTCCGGCATCATCAACATCGGGTACAAACGGTGGCGTTGCAAGTCTGCCTTCAACGCAGGACCGTCGCTGCCCCTCTTCGACCATGCCGCTCAGTCAGCCGCCTCGATATCACACAGCAGCGGGTGCTGACACTCTCTTGCATATTGATTGACCTGATGGCTTTTGGTTTCAGCGATATCGCGGGTAAAGACACCACAGGTGGCCTTTCCCCGAGTGTGCACGGTCAACATCACCTGCACCGCCGTCTCGCTGTCCATGTGGAAGAAGGTCTGCAACACCTCCACCACAAACTCCATGGGGGTGAAGTCATCGTTGTGCAACACCACCTTGTACATCGGCGGCGTCGCCAGCTCAGGCTTGGCGGATTGTACCGCCAGGTCATCGTCGTCTTCCTCGGGACCGGGGGGGCGAGTCATGCCTCCCTGGGGGGACATCATGGCCATTCGCCACGCCACCTCATCGTCTCTATTGAACATAAGAGCCACTATCCATCTCGACAAGCCGGTGTCCGTCCATCATCTCAACCGTGATTGGACGCCACCGCGCCGTCAGGGTTCACCGCCGGGGTCAGATACGGGCGCCTCAACGCAAGAGGCCCCCACCCGCCGAGTGGCGGACGGGGGCCCCGGGTCCGACGCCGCGGGTTACATGTTGTCGGCGACGGCCTGACCGAACTCGGAGCACTTGAGAAGCTTGGCATCGTCCATCTGACGATGGAAGTCGTAGGTGACCTCACCCTTGGAGATCGCCTTCTCCATGCCCTTGAGCACCAGGTCGGCCGCCTCGACCCACCCCATGTGGCGCAGCATCATTTCCGCCGAGAGGATCAGCGACCCAGGGTTGACCTTGTCCTGGCCGGCGTACTTCGGCGCGGTGCCGTGGGTGGCCTCGAACATCGCCACGGCGTCGGACAGGTTGGCGCCGGGCGCGATACCGATACCACCCACTTCGGCCGCCAAGGCGTCGGAGAGGTAATCACCGTTGAGGTTCAAGGTGGCAATGACGTCGTACTCGGCCGGACGCAGCAGGATCTGCTGCAGCATGGCGTCGGCGATGACGTCCTTGATGACGATTTCCTTGCCGGTCTTGGGATTCTTCATGGTCATCCAGGGGCCGCCGTCGAGCAGCTCGGCACCGAACTCCTCCTTGGCGAGCTCGTAGCCCCAGTCCTTGAAGGACCCCTCGGTGAACTTCATGATGTTGCCCTTGTGCACCAGGGTCAGCGACTCGCGGTCGTTGTCGATGGTGTACTGCAGGGCCTGGCGCACCAGGCGCTTGGTACCCTCGACGGAGACGGGCTTGACGCCGATGCCGCAGTTCTCGGGGAAACGAATGTTCTGGACACCCATCTCCTCGCGCAGAAACTTGATGACCTTGTCGGCCTCCGGGGTACCGGCCTTCCACTCGATGCCGGCATAGATATCCTCGGAGTTCTCGCGGAAGATGACCATGTCCACATCGCCCGGCTTCTTGACCGGGCTCGGCACGCCCTCGAACCAGCGCACCGGACGCTGACAGACATAAAGATCGAGCTTCTGGCGCAGGGCGACGTTCAAGGAACGGATACCGCCACCTACCGGCGTGGTCAGCGGTCCCTTGATGGAGACGACATAGTCCTTGACGGCCTCCAGGGTCTCTTCCGGGAGCCAGGTGTCGGCGTCATAGACCTGAGTGGCCTTCTCGCCGGCGTAGACTTCCATCCAGTGGATCTTGCGCTCGCCGTTGTAGGCCTTCTGCACGGCAGCGTCGATGGCGATCATCATCGCCGGCGTGACGTCGATACCGATACCATCGCCTTCGATATACGGAATGACCGGCTCGTTCGGCACGTTCAGGCTATCATCGGCATTGACGGTGATCTTCTCGCCGCCCTCGGGCAGGACGATTTTCTGAAAGCCCATTGAGAACTCCCCTGTCTGTTCAGTGGAGGGCGGAGTATAGCATTCGCCCACCGGATCGGAGTAGGCTTGGGGCCATATTTGTCGACAATCTTGATAGACTTGTCCACCTCCCCCAGGGCGCCCGCGCATGGCACCCCATTCCCTACCAACGCTGTCACTAGAGGATCCACGCCCCATGCCCCAAACCCCGAAGATTATCTACACCTTTACCGACGAAGCGCCGGCGCTGGCGACCCACTCGCTGTTACCGATCATCGACGCCTTCACCGACGCTGCCGGGATCGACGTGGAAACCCGCGACATCTCCCTGGCGGCTCGGATTCTCTCGCTGTTTCCCGACTACCTGGCAGAAGACCAGCGCGTCGAGGATCATCTGGCCGAATTGGGCGCCCTGGCCAAGACGCCGGAAGCCAACATCATCAAGCTGCCCAACATCAGCGCGTCCATGCCGCAGCTTCATGAGGCTATCAAGGAGTTGCAGGGACAGGGCTACCCCGTGCCGGACTACCCGTACGAGCCGAAGAGCGACGAGGAGAAGGACGTCCAGGCGCGCTACAACAAGGTCAAGGGGAGTGCCGTCAACCCGGTGCTGCGTGAAGGGAACTCCGACCGCCGTGCGCCCAAGGCGGTCAAGGCATACGCCCGCAAGTACCCGCATCACATGGGCGAGTGGAGCCAGGCCTCGCGCAGCCACGTCTCGCACATGCACGGCGGCGACTTCTACCACGGCGAGAAGTCGATGACCCTGGATCGCCCCCGCAAGGTGAAGATGGAGCTGATCCCCGAGAGCGGCCAGGCACACGTGCTCAAGCCCGAGGTCTCGCTGCAGGAGGGCGAGGTCGTCGACAGCATGTTCATGAGCAAGAAGGCGCTCCTCGAGTTCTACGAGCGGGAAATCGAGGATGCGCGCAAGACCGGCGTGATGTTCTCCCTGCACGTCAAGGCGACGATGATGAAGGTCTCGCACCCGATCGTGTTCGGCCACTGCGTGAAGATCTTCTACAAGGATGCCTTCGAGAAGCACGGTGCGCTGTTCGATGAGTTGGGAGTCGACGTCAACAACGGCATGGCGAACCTGTACGAGAAGATCGACACGCTGCCCGAGACCCAGCGTGAGGAGGTCATCCGCGACCTGCACGCCTGCCATGACCAGCGACCGGAACTGGCCATGGTCGACTCGGCACGCGGCATCACCAACTTCCACTCGCCCAGCGATGTGATCGTGGACGCCTCGATGCCCGCGATGATTCGTGCCGGCGGCAAGATGTACGGCGCCGACGGCCGCCTCAAGGACGTCAAGGCGGTGATGCCGGAGTCGACCTTCGCCCGCATCTACCAGGAGATGATCAACTTCTGCAAGTGGAATGGCGCCTTCGACCCGGCCACCATGGGCACCGTGCCCAACGTCGGCCTGATGGCCCAGAAGGCCGAGGAGTATGGCTCCCACGACAAGACCTTCGAGGCCCCGGAAGCGGGTATCGCCAACATCACCGACCTGGAGACCGGCGAGGTGCTGCTCACCCAGACCGTCGAGGAGGGCGATATCTGGCGGATGTGCCAGGTCAAGGATGCACCCATCCGCGACTGGGTGAAGCTGGCGGTGGCGCGCTGCCGCGACTCCGGCATGCCGGCCGTGTTCTGGCTCGACCCCTACCGCCCGCACGAGAATGAGCTGATCAAGAAGGTCAGGGCCTACCTCGCCGAGCACGACACCGAGGGGCTCGACATCCAGATCATGTCCCAGGTCCGGGCCATGCGCTACACCCTCGAGCGCGTCGTTCGCGGCCTCGACACCATCTCGGTGACCGGCAACATCCTGCGCGACTATCTCACCGACCTGTTTCCGATCCTGGAGCTGGGCACCAGCGCCAAGATGCTCTCCATCGTGCCCCTCATGGCCGGTGGCGGCATGTTCGAGACCGGGGCCGGCGGCTCAGCGCCCAAGCACGTACAGCAGCTCCTCGAGGAGAACCACCTGCGCTGGGACAGCCTCGGCGAGTTCCTCGCCATGGGGGCCTCCCTGGAGCATCTCGCCAAGCAGTTCGGCAACGCCCGCGCGACCCTGCTGGCGGATGCGCTGGACAAGGCCACCGGTGAGTTCCTCGAGCACAACAAGTCGCCCTCCCGCAAGGCGGGCGAGCTGGACAACCGCGGCAGCCACTTCTATCTCGCTCTCTATTGGGCCCAGGCTCTGGCGGACCAGGACGAGGATGCCGAACTCAAGAAACTCTTCACACGCCTGGCCGAGACGTTGACGGCCAAGGAAGCGATCATTCTCGAGGAGCTGAACGGCGTGCAGGGACAGCCGGTGGACATCGGAGGGTACTACCATGCCGACCCTGAGCTGGCACGTGCCGTCATGCGCCCCAGCAAGACCCTGAACGACGCCCTGGCGCTGGTCGCCCAGGACTGACGATCACCCCGAGGCGACCTGCCGCCCACTACGGGCGGCCCTTTCGGCTCCCGTCCGCCCCTTGGCGGAGGGGAGTCGTTGCGTTATGGCATCGGGCGTTGATTGGCTCCAGGCACTCGGTATAGTGGAAGAACACGATGAACCTTTACCTGCTGCACAAGCCCTACCGCATGCTTTCCCAGTTCACCGACCGCACGCCACCGGACGGTGGGCCGCGTGCGACGCTGGGCGACGTCATCGATGTCCCCGACATCTACCCGGCGGGTCGACTCGACCATGACTCCGAGGGACTGCTGCTGCTCAGCGACGACGGCGAACTGATCCATCGCATCAGCGACCCTCGCCACAAGCAGCAAAAGACCTACCGCGTGCAGGTTGAGGGCGAGCCCAGCGAAGCCGCCCTGCGGGCACTCCGCGATGGGGTCATGCTCAAGGATGGCAGGACCCGGCCGGCGAAGGTGCGACGCCTGGCGTCGAGCGAGCTGCCCGAACGTAACCCACCCCTGGACACGAAGCGCCACCCGTGCACCCGCTGGTTGGAGCTGACCATCACCGAGGGACGCAACCGCCAGGTCCGGCGCATGACCGCCCACGTCGGACACCCCACCCTGAGACTGGTCCGCGTGGCCATTGGCCCCTGGACGCTGGAAGGCCTGGCCCCGGGTGAGTGGCGCCGCGAGACCCTTCATGCCCCGCGCAAGCCACCGACAGGCGCGCGCCGGGCCCGAGCAAGAGGAGGCCGCCGATGAGCCGCTGGCAGCCCTACATCAGCGTCGCCACCGTGGTCGAGCGGGCCGGCCGTTTCCTGATGGTCGAGGAGGAGCGCGGCAGATCCGTGACGCTATTCAACCAGCCGGCCGGCCACCTGGAGCCCGGTGAGCGGATCAAGGAAGCCGCCCTGCGCGAGCTGCGCGAAGAGACCGCCTGGCAGGTGGGCATCACCGACTATCTGGGCATGTACGTCTACCACACGCCGGATGGCCTGACCTTTCACAGTCACGGCTTCTTCGGCATGGCGCTGGCGCATCTGGGCAACGAGCTGGACCCGGCCATCCTCGCCGTGCACTGGCTGACCCTGGAGGAACTCGAGGCGCTGGACCGCGAAGGCCGTCTGCGCAGCCCGCTGGTGCTGCGGCGCGTCCGCGATGCCCTGGCGAGTCGCTTCTATCCCATGGACGTGATTCACGAGCGCTGAGGGGCAAGGGGCAAGCCCGTGGGTTTCCTTGTAGCTAGCTCGTTGCGGCTGACCGCTCGGCGCCTGGCGACAAGATCATGTATAATCGCGCCCCATTTGAGCCATACCCGATTCGAGAGCGCCCATGACCGCCACCACAGGCAAGGTGATCGTCGGCATGTCCGGCGGCGTCGACTCCTCCGTGTCCGCCCTGCTGCTGCTGGAACAGGGCTTCGACGTCGAAGGCCTGTTCATGAAGAACTGGGACGAGGACGACGGCACCGAGTACTGCACCGCCAAGGCCGATCTGGCCGACGCCGAGGCCGTGTGCGAAAAGCTCGGCATCCGGCTGCATACCGCCAACTTCGCCGCCGAGTATTGGGACAATGTGTTCGAGCATTTCCTGGCCGAGTACCAGGCAGGGCGCACCCCGAACCCAGATATCCTCTGCAACCGCGAGATCAAGTTCAAGGTGTTCCTGGAGTACGCCGAGATGCTGGGTGCCGAGAAGATCGCCACTGGGCACTATGTGCGCGGCGGCATTCGCGACGGCAGACCGCGCCTGCTCAAGGGGCTCGACCCCAACAAGGACCAGAGCTACTTCCTGCATGCCGTTCCCGAGGCGGCCATCGCGCGTACCCTCTTCCCGGTGGGCGAGCTGGAGAAGCCCGAGGTGCGCGCCATCGCCGAGCGCCATGACCTGGTCACCGCACGCAAGAAGGATTCGACAGGCATCTGCTTCATCGGCGAGCGCCGCTTCCGTGATTTCCTCAAGCAGTACCTGCCCGCCCAGCCCGGCGTGATCGAAACGCCCGACGGCGAGGTCATCGGCGAGCACATGGGGCTGATGTACTACACCCTGGGCCAGCGTCAGGGCCTGGGCATCGGCGGGCTCGCCCATCATCCGGACGCCCCCTGGTACGTCGCCGCCAAGGACCTCGAGCGCAATGTGCTCGTTGCCGTACAGGGCAAGCACCACCCGCTGCTCTATACCGACGCGCTGGCCACCGAAGCCATGGACTGGGTGGCCGGCGAACCGCCGGCCGCGGAGGGCCGCTACACCGCCAAGACCCGCTACCGTCAGGCCGACGTACCCTGCCGGATACGCGTCACCGCCGAGAACGGCGTCGAGGTGCGCTTCGATGAGCCACAGCGTGCCGTCACTCCCGGCCAGTCGCTGGTCCTCTACGATGGCGAGATCTGCCTCGGCGGTGGGGTGATCCACGAGACCTGGAACGCCACGGAGCCTGCCTCATGACCGCGTCTACCCCGATTCACCGCGCCCCCGACACCCCGACGGCCCGCCAGGCGCTGGCACTTGCCGGCGTCTTCCAGGCCGCCAGCCTGGTCGATGAACTTGCCCGCACCGGCCAGGTCGACGAGCGTGCCTGGGAAACGCTGATCCGCGCCACCCTGGATACCAACCCGGAGAGCTTCGAGGCGATCTACGGCGGCCATCCCAACAACCTGCGCCGCGGCCTCGAGGTGCTCGAGAGCGTGGTCGGCCGCCAGCAGGCCAACCCGGTGGTGCTGCGCTACGGTTTCTCGCTGCTGATGCTGATGAACAAGCTGCGCGGCAACGGTGCCATGCTGGATGACCTCGGCACGCGCCTGACCCGTATTCAGGGCCAGGCCGAGCACTTCGGTGAGACCCACGAGAACGTCATCGCCAGTCTCGGCGAGGCCTACCAGGAAACCCTCTCGACGCTAAAGACCCGTATCGTCGTCCAGGGGGACCCCTCGCTGCTGCAGAGTCGCATGATGCCCGAGCGGGTCCGCGCTATCCTGCTCGCCGGCATTCGTTTCGCGCTGCTCTGGCACCAGCAGGGGGGCCGGCGCTGGAAGCTGGTCTTCCAGCGTGGCGCGCTGAAGAAGACCCTCGACCAGCTGGGCTGACCCTTCCACTTCCCTCGACCGGAATCCGACCATGCAAGCCGCTTCCCTGCCCCTCTCCGCCCTGACCGCCCTCTCCCCCGTCGACGGCCGCTACGCCGGCAAGGCCGAAGCCCTGCGCGAGCACTTCAGCGAGTTCGGACTGATCCGCGCCCGGGTCATCGTCGAGATTCGCTGGCTCCAGCGCCTCGCCGAGCATCCACATATCACCGAGGTCCCCCGGCTCTCCGCCGAGGCCACCGCCTTCCTCGAGGCCTTGCTGCGCGACTTTTCGCTGGAGGACGCAGAGCGCATCAAGCAGATCGAGCGCACCACCAATCACGACGTCAAGGCGGTGGAGTATTTCATCAAGGAGAAGATCGCCGGGCAGCCCGAGTTGCACGCCGTCACCGAGTTCGTGCATTTCGCCTGCACCAGCGAGGACATCAACAACCTCTCCCACGGCGTGATGCTGACCGATGGCCTGAAGAGCCTGCTGCCGGTGATGCACCGGGTGGCCGACGAGATCGCCCGGCTCGCCCACGAGCACGCCGCCCAGCCGATGCTCTCGCGCACCCACGGGCAGACGGCGAGCCCCACCACCCTGGGCAAGGAGATGGCCAACGTTGCCTATCGCCTGCGCCGCCAGCTAGCGCAGATCGAGGGCGTCGAGATCCTGGGCAAGATCAACGGCGCGGTGGGCAACTACAATGCGCATCTCGCTACCTACCCGGAGGTGGACTGGGAAGCCAACGCCCGCACCTTCGTCGAGGGCCTGGGGCTGACCTTCAACCCCTTTACCACCCAGATCGAGCCCCATGACTACATCGCCGAGCTGTTCGATGCGGTGTGCCGCTTCAACACTATCCTCGTCGACTTCGATCGTGACGTCTGGGGCTACATCTCGCTGGGCTACTTCAAGCAGAAGACCGTCGAGGGCGAGATCGGCTCCTCGACCATGCCCCACAAGGTCAACCCCATCGACTTCGAGAACTCCGAGGGCAACCTGGGACTGGCCAATGCCATCCTCGGTCACCTGGCCCAGAAGCTGCCGATCTCCCGCTGGCAGCGCGACCTCACCGACTCCACGGTACTGCGCAACCTGGGCGTCGGCCTGGCCTACGGTCTGATCGCCTACGAGGCCTCGCTTAAGGGCATCAGCAAGCTCGAGGCTAACCCGGCGCGCATCAATGAAGACCTCGACGCCAGCTGGGAGGTACTCGCCGAGCCGATCCAGACGGTGATGCGCCGCTACGGCATCGAGAAGCCTTACGAGAAGCTCAAGGAGCTGACCCGCGGCAAGCGCATCGACCAGACCGGCTTCGCCGCCTTTATCGATACGCTGGCGTTGCCGGAGGCGGTGAAAAGCGAACTGAAGGCGTTGAGCCCGGCCACCTATATCGGCAACGCCGAAGCGCAGGCGAGGAAGCTATGAACTCCGATACGCCGCTGACCATGCTCGGCGGCCTGACCGCCGCCGAGTTCCTGCGCGACGTCTGGCAGCAGAAGCCGCTGCTGATTCGCGGCGCCTTTCCCGATTTTCAGTGCCCGCTCGATCCCAACGAGCTGGCGGGACTCGCCTGCGAGGAAGGCATCGAGGCCCGACTGGTAGAAGAGCATGGTGCCGCCGGCCCCTGGCAGGTTCACCACGGTCCCTTCGATGAGACCACCTTCGCCCGGCTTCCCGAGCGCGACTGGACGCTGCTGGTGCAGGCCGTGGACCACTATGTGCCCGAAATGGCCGAGCTGCTCGAGCAGTTCAGCTTCCTGCCCCGCTGGCGCCTCGACGACATCATGGTCAGCTACGCCCCGCCAGGCGGTAGCGTCGGCCCCCACGTCGACCAGTATGATGTCTTTCTGCTGCAAGGCAGTGGCCAGCGCCGCTGGCAGCTGGGCGGCAAGGTCGGCGACGACGCCCCCATCCTCGAGGGCATCGACCTGCGCATCCTTGAACGCTTCGAGGTGGAAGCCGACAGTGACTGGCTTCTCGAGCCGGGCGACATGCTCTATCTGCCGCCCGCCTGGGCCCATCATGGCGTCAGCCATTCCGACGACTGCCTGACCCTCTCGGTGGGCTTTCGCGCCCCCTCCGCGGACGAGGCGATCACCTCGTTTGCCGACTACCTGGGCGAGCAGCTGCCGGCGTCGAAGCGCTATGCCGATGCCGGCATGGCTCCGCCCGAGGATCCCGCCGAACTCGACGATGCCGCCGTGGCGCGCATGCGCCGCCTGATCCTGGACACCCTGGACGAGCCGGCCCAGCTGGCCCAGTGGTTCGGCCGCGTGATGACTCAGCCCAAGTACGTCGACCAGCTGGTCCCTACCGAGACGCCGACGGATCCTGAGGAGCTCGTCACCGCCCTGCAGGAGGGCGAGACGCTGGTCCGCAGCCCCGGGTCACGCTTCGCCTGGCGGGCGCTGGATGATGACCGTGCCACCCTCTTCGCCGATGGCGACGGGCTGAACTGTGCACGTCCTCTGGCCCTTGCCCTGGCCGCGGCTGAGCCGCTGGACGAGAGCCTGCTTGCCTTGCCCGGCGCCGCCCCACTGCTCGCCCGCCTGCTCGATATTGGCAGCCTGGCCTGGGCGGACGAGTTCGAGGAGTAACAGGGGGCAAGGGGCAAGGGGCAAGGGGCAAGGGGCAAGGGGCAAGGGGCAAGGGGCAAGGGCATCAGGTTCGAGACAGGAAGGTGAGATGCAAGACGCAGCGCTAGAGATTCTTGAGGGTAGCTGGGAGGAACTCGGTACCGAGGCATCGGAGATCCGCCGGGTGGTCTTTATCGAGGAGCAGCGGGTGCCTCAAGAGGAGGAGTGGGACGGCCGCGACCCCGGGTGCTGCCACTTCCTGGCCCTGCTCGACAACCGCCCTGTGGGCACCGCCCGGCTGCTGCCCGATGCCCATATCGGCCGGGTCGCCGTGCTCCCCCAGGCCCGCGGCCTGGGGATCGGCGCGATCCTGATGCGGTCCGCCATCGAGGCCGCTCGCCGCGATGGCCATGCCGCGGTGGAGCTCGCCGCCCAGACCCATGCCCTGGCCTTCTACGAACAGCTGGGATTCATGGCCTTCGGTGAGCCCTTTCTCGATGCCGGCATTCCGCACCGCAGTATGCGCCTCATCATCGACGATTGAGTCGCGCCTATCACCTTCCTCGCGGGAACTCGACTACAGCAAAGGGCGCTCGGTGGCCCGCTGTGTAGTCGGGTTACAACGCCCTCTGCTCCCAAGGGTCAATTGCTGAAGCCCGGCATCAGGGGCCATAGTGGGATCCATGGCGAGGATGAAACGGCCGTTTGCCGTCGACCGACGAGATCAGGCACAGCGGCTGTCACTCCCTCCCCCAAGGTTCGACCAAGGGCGTAGAGACAAGCCCTGGCATCTAGTCGACCCTGAAAGCACTTCGCAGATGCAGCATAAGGCATTGCCGAATAATGCAGCAGGCGATTCCAGCGGCCGCGACACCGGTTTTCCGACATCGCGATCACGAGATTCCACTCCTGACCCGAAGGATGGCCCCATGACGACATTCAAAGACGAACTCAAGGCTCTGGCTCAACTGCGCGAAGCCCAACAGGGCAAGTGGGACAACATCAACCCTGAACATGCGGCTCGCATGCGCCTCCAGAACCGCTTCCAGACTGGCCTGGACATCGCTCGCTATACCGCCAAGATCATGCGCGCGGACATGGCCGCCTACGATGCGGACACCTCGCAGTACACCCAGTCGCTGGGCTGCTGGCACGGCTTCATCGGTCAGCAGAAGATGCTCTCGATCAAGAAGCACTTCGGCACCACCAAGCGTTCCTACCTGTACCTCTCCGGCTGGATGGTCGCCGCCCTGCGTTCGGAGTTCGGCCCCCTGCCCGACCAGTCCATGCACGAGAAGACCACCGTGCCGGGCCTGATCGAGGAGCTCTACACCTTCCTGCGCCAGGCCGACGCTTGGGAGCTCAACCATCTTTTCCGTGACCTGGACGAGGCAAAGAAGGCAGGCGACAACGCCAAGGCGGATGAGCTGGTCGCCAAGATCGACAGCCACGAAACCCACATCGTGCCGATCATCGCCGACATCGATGCCGGTTTCGGCAATGCCGAGGCCACCTACCTGCTGTCCAAGAAGATGATCGAGGCCGGTGCCTGCTGCATCCAGATCGAGAACCAGGTCTCCGACGAGAAGCAGTGCGGCCACCAGGCCGGCAAGGTGACAGTGCCCCACGAGGACTTCATCGCCAAGATCAACGCCGTACGTTACGCCTTCCTGGAACTCGGCGTGGAAGACGGGGTGATCGTTGCCCGCACCGACTCGCTGGGCGCCGGCCTGACCCAGAAGATCGCCGTGACTCAGGAGCCGGGCGACCTCGGCGACCAGTACAACAACTTCCTCGATGGCGACGAGATCGCCTCGGCCTCCGACATCAACAACGGCGACGTGGTGATCAAGCAGCAAGGCAAGCTGGTCAAGGTCAAGCGCCTGGCCTCCGGCCTCTACGAGTTCAAGCCGGGCACCGGCGAGGACCGAGTGGTGCTGGACTGCATCACCAGCCTGCAGAACGGCGCCGACCTGCTGTGGATCGAGACCGAGAAGCCCCACGTCGGCCAGATCGCCGGCATGGTCAACCGCATTCGTGAAGTGTGTCCGGATGCCAAGCTGGTCTACAACAACTCGCCGTCCTTCAACTGGACCCTGAACTTCCGCCAACAGGTGTTCGATGCCTGGGAACAGGAAGGCAAGGACGTTTCCGGCTACGACCGCGCCGACCTGATGAACGCCAAGTACGACGACAGCGAGCTGGCGGCGGTGGCCGACGAGTGGACCCAGAACTTCCAGCGCGATGCCGCCCGTGAGGCCGGTATCTTCCATCACCTGATCACCCTGCCGACTTACCACACCGCGGCCCTCTCCACCGACAACCTGGCCAAGGGCTACTTCGGCGACGAAGGCATGCTGGCCTATGTTGCCGGCGTGCAGCGCAAGGAGATCCGCGAAGGCATCGCCACCGTCAAACACCAGGACATGGCCGGCTCCAACATCGGTGACGACCACAAGGAGTTCTTCCACGGCGAAGCGGCACTCAAGGCCGGCGGCAAGGACAACACCATGAACCAGTTCGGCTAAGGCCGCTGGCGGTAACGGCGGGACCCCCGAGGGAGGCCACTGGCCTCCCTTTTTTCATATTATTGATCGCACGGCGACGCTACACTCTGGCCAAGCATCGGCGCGCTGGCCAAGCCGGGGCGCAATGGATAGACTCGTTAGAGAACGCTGTCCGCTAACCCTTCATCCCCCCTTGGGGACCGATTGTCCATCACGGACATCAAGGAGATCCTGCATGAAACGCCTTCTTCCCGTTCTGGCCATCGGCATCCTGACCCTTGCCGGCTGCGCCAACACCGCCCCCTACT
The DNA here is from genome assembly GCF_014192285.1 of Halomonas fontilapidosi. Classification (GTDB taxonomy): domain Bacteria; phylum Pseudomonadota; class Gammaproteobacteria; order Pseudomonadales; family Halomonadaceae; genus Halomonas; species Halomonas fontilapidosi. The sequence continues at coordinate 731,953 of NZ_JACHXQ010000001.1, forward strand.
CGGGCAATGTCTACAGCGGCAACCAGGCCAAGACGGCCCAGAACGTCACCTTCGGCACCATCACCGCCCTGCGCCAGGTGCAGATCCAGGCCGACAGCCGGGCCGGCGGCCTGCTCGGCTCCGGCGGCGGCGCGGTGATCGGCGGCCTGCTCGGTAACCAGGTGGGTGGCGGCAGCGGACGCCAGCTGGCCACCGTGGCCGGTGCCATCGGCGGCGCCGTAGCCGGCACCAAGGTCGAGGAAGCGACCAACCGCATCACCGCCTGGGAAATGGAAATCCGCCAGGACAACGGCCAGACCGTGGTCGTGGTCCAGAAGGCAGACCAGAACTTCCAGGTCGGCCAGCGCGTCCGCCTGATTGGCAGCGGCACCAACGTCAGTGTGGCCCCTTACTGAGGTTGCCCACGGCCGCCTGAAAGGTCGCCAGAATGAAGAAGGCCCGCGGTGCGATCCGCGGGCCTTGCTCGTTACGGTCGCTACGTCAACGGCCAGACGCTATGCGAGTGCTGCTGGATACAGAATCAGTGCTGGTCGACCTTGTTCATGACCCAGCTAGCGAGCTTGGTGCCGATCGACGCCACTAGTCCGATCACGATCAGCGTGAACAGCATGTCCACGGGGCGCACGATGAAGGTGGCACCCAGAACCGCCAGGGCCGGGCACCAGACCCAGCGATCATCCTCGCTGCGCAGCACGGCAGGCAGCAGCGCATCGAGAATGCTGCTGACGGAGACGTCCCAGCGCTTGAGGAAGAGAAACAGAAGCACGGCGAAGGCAATCAGCCAGATCAGAGTCAAGGTCATGGCACTCTCCAGGAAAGGGTCGCTTGGGGGATGGGAAAATCGGACCCCGCAAGGGTATCCCCGCCCGGTAGGCCGCGCAACCGTCCAAAGGTCCCCGCTAGCGCGACTGTATGGGCGTGAATGCGGCTCAGGCTCGCCCCTCACATCCTGAATTTCCTCCATGCCCCTGACAGCCGCTTGACTGCCGCGTTACCATGTCGCGCTACATGCACTCACCGAAAGGTTCATCAATGCAGATTGCGCAGAATTCCGTTGTCGCGTTCCACTACACCCTGACCAACGATTCAGGTGAAGTGCTGGACAGCTCGGAAGGCCGCGAGCCGCTGACCTACCTCCACGGCGCCGGCAACATCATTCCGGGCCTCGAGAAGGAGCTGGAAGGTCATGCCACCGGCGAAAAGCTTCAGGTCAAGGTTTCCCCCGAGGAGGGCTACGGCGACGTCCAGCCGCAGCTCGTTCAGGAAGTGCCGCGCGATGCCTTCCAGGGCGTCGAAAACGTCGAGCCGGGCATGCAGTTCCAGGCCCAGACCCAGGGCGGCCCGCTGATGGTTACCGTGACCCAGGTCGATGGTGACACCGTCACCGTGGATGGCAACCATCCGCTCGCCGGCCAGCCGCTGAACTTCGACGTCGAGATCGCCGAGGTTCGCGAGGCCAGCGAGGAAGAAGTCGAGCACGGTCACGTGCACGGCGAGGGCGGCCACGAGCACTGAGGGCTCGCGTCGACCGCACCGGCCGCCGACAGGCGAATCCGGATTCCGAAGGGGCAGCCACTGGCTGCCCCTTCGTCGTTCAGTTGCTCGGCGGCGTGCGACGCCCCTGCTCGAAGGCTCGCAGCGTGCGATGGCCGCCCCACAGCCGGGTGGCGGTCGTCACCAGGCAGGCCGCGCCGAAGACCATCGCCAGCAGCGGGAAGTGGTTTGGCAGCAGGCAGAAGAGCACAAAGGCCAGCACGGTCTCCGTCCCCTCGGTCAGGCCATGCAGGTAGTAGAAGGCCTTCTGCTGGAAGCGCGGCCGTTCCAGGCCGTAGCGCGTGGCCATGATGGCGAAGGCCAGGAACGAGGTCCCGGTGCCGATGAAGGCAAACAGCAGAAAGGCCGCCGCCAGGGCATTGGCCGCCGGTTCTGCCAGGGCGAACCCCAGTACCACCGCCGCGTAGAAGACGAAGTCCAGGCCGATATCGAGAAAGCCCCCGGCATCGCTGGCCTCTCCCGTCAGCCGGGCCAGGGCGCCATCCAGCCCGTCGCCGAGGCGATTGAGCAGGATGGCCACCAGCGCCGGCAGATACCAGCCAAGAGCCAGCAGCGGCAGGGCCAGCATTCCCACCAGGAAGGCGACGACCGTCACCTGGTCGGGGCGCACCCTCAGCGCCACCAGGCCGCGGGCCAGCGCCAACAGCGGCCCTTGGGTCAGGGGCATGGTCCAGCGGTCGAGCATGCTACCTCCCTGCCTCGTCGACGCTGTTGTCACCCCGCCGCCAGGCGAAATAGCGCTTAAGCCAGCCCAGCAGGCGTTCCGGCTTGTGGGCATTCTTCCACACGCCGGCCGTAGCCTTGACCGCCTCGCTGTGGGTCGGATAGGGATGAATGGTGCCCAGCAGCTTGTTGAGCCCGATGCCGCGGGTCATCGCCAGGGTGAACTCGGCGAGCATTTCCCCCGCCCCCTGGCCGACGATGGTGGCGCCGAGAATCCGGTCACGACCGGGCACGGTCAGTACCTTCACGAAGCCGCGTGTCTGGCCCTCGGCGATCGCGCGATCCAGCTCACTCAAGGCATAGCGCGTGACCTCGACCTTGACGTGCGACGCCAGGGCTTCCCGCTCGTTGAGCCCGACCCGCGCCACCTCCGGATCCGTGAAGGTGACAGCCGGCAGGGCCCGATAGCTCACTCTGAACCGCTTGAGCTCGCCGAACAGGGCATTCACCGTAGCATGCCAGGCCTGGTGGGCGCTGGCATGGGTCAACTGGTAGGGACCCGCCACGTCACCGCAGGCCCAGACGTTGGGCAGCACGCTCTGCAGCGACTCGTCCACCGCCAGGGTGCCGTCGGAACGCGTCTCGACGCCGAGGGCCTCGAGGCCTAACCCCTCGACATTGGCCTGGCGCCCCACCGCCACCAGCAGGTGGGAGAAGGGCAACCGCTCACGCACTGGCTCACCCTGGGCATCGTGACGCTCTACCTCCAGGGCATGGCCACCGCCCTCCTCGCTCACCACGCGCAGCGCCCGGGTGGCGAGATGCAGATCCAGGCCCTCCTCGCCCAGCCGGGCCTCGACCTCGCTGGCCACGTCGCGGTCTTCACGAGGCAGCAGTTGGCCGCCCATCTCCACCAGCGCCACTCGGCTGCCCAGCCGGGCGAAGCTCTGGCCCAGTTCACAGCCAATGGGGCCACCGCCCAGCACCACCAGTCGCTCGGGGAGGGACTCGAGCCGCCAGAGGTTATCGGAGGTAAGCACCTCGATCTCGTCCATACCGGGCAGCGGCGGTATCCGCGGTCGCGCTCCACTGGCGATGATCACATGACGCGTGGTCATCACCCGCTCGCCGGACGTCTCGCGAACACGCACCCGCCAGGGATCCTCGAGGACGGCTTCCCCGGCAACCACCTCCACGCCCAGCCCTTCGTAGCGCTCGCGACTGTCGTGGGGCTCCACCTCGCGGATGGCGCGGTGCACATGGTCCATCACGGCGGCGAAATCCACCTCGGGTTCTCCGGCGCTGACCCCGTAACGCGGGGCGTCGCGGATCTCGCTGGCGATGCGGGCGGCGCGGATCAGTGCCTTGGAGGGGACGCAGCCGGTATTGAGGCAATCGCCGCCCAGCCGATGGCGCTCCACCAGCGCCACTCGGGCCTTCACTGCCGAGGCGATGTAGCTCGCGACCAGCCCTGCCGACCCGCCACCGATGACCACGATGTCCTGATCGAAATGCCGTGGACGCGCGAAGCGGCGGGCCAACTGGCGCCGCTTGCCGATCGCCACCAGGGCGCGCGCCAGCCAGGGAAAGAGGCCGATCAGCACAAAGGAGCCGATCAGCCCCGGAGAAAGCACGTCGGAGAGCGACTCCAGATTGCCGAGCTCGCGCCCCGCGTTCACGAACACCGCCGTGCCCGGCAGCATGCCGACCTGACTGACCCAGTAGAAGGTCCAGAGCCGCATGCGGGTCAGGCCCATCACCAGATTGATGACAAAGAAGGGAAAGAGCGGAATCAGTCGCAGGGTAAACAGATAAAAGGCGCCTTCGCGCTCGATGCCGGCATTGATGCGGGCCAGCTGGGTAGCAAAGCGCTGCTCAAGTGGCGCGCGCGCCAGGGTGCGGGCGATCAGCGCGGCCAGCGTGGCGCCGAGGGCGCTGGCGAAGGAGATCAGCAGCAGCCCCCAGCCAAAACCGAACAATGCGCCACCGAGCAGGGTCAGCAGGGTGGCGCCGGGCAACGAGACCGCCGTGATGGCCACGTAAGCCAGAAAGAAGCCACCACCGACGGTCAGGGGCTCAGCGGCCAACCAGGCCTGGAACTGCGCCTGCTCGGCCTGAAGGTTTTCGAGGGTCAGGGCCTGGTCGGCTCCGCTGACGAAGTAGGCCGCGACCAGCAAGGCAATCACGGCCGCGAGTATCAGGCGTCGTCGTGTCAAGGGTGGTCTCCCGTAAGTCAATGATAATGGCACCGCATCCGCGGATGATGAAGTCGACCCTATGTCGTGGTGGGCAGCGATAACTTACGCCGCAGCGATCGCGGCGTAGTGTAAGGAAACGGATCAATGCGGAACTCAACGTCTCTCCGCCTCTCCAACTTACCAGCCATCAGCAATGGAGCCATGAAATGCGCCTGCCGTCCCACGCCGCACTTCGTCATCTCGCACTATTCGCACCGCCCATCGCACTTGCAATCGCCCTGTCCGGCACCTCCCAAGCCAATCAAGAGACCGCCAGTGCCGTCTTTGCCGGCGGCTGCTTCTGGTGCATGGAGGAAGCCTACGACAAGGTGGAAGGCGTGCAGGCCACCATTTCCGGCTACAGCGGCGGCCACACCGAGGACCCGACCTACCAGCAGGTCACGGCCGGCGGCACCGGCCATGCCGAAGTGGTCAAGGTCGAGTACGACCCCGAGCAGGTCGACTACGCGACCCTGCTGCACGTGTTCTGGCGAAACATCGACCCGTTCGCCGTGGATCGCCAGTTCTGCGACCAGGGCGCCTCCTACCGCAGCGCCATCTTCCCCATGGATGCCGAGCAGCGCGCGCTGGCCGAGGCCAGCAAGCAGGCCGCGGCCGAGCGTTTCGACCAGCCGATTGCCACTGAAATCAACGACTTCGAGGTCTTCTATCCGGCCGAGGCGTATCACCAGGACTACTACATGGAGAACCCGGTGCGCTATCGCTTCTACAAGTCGGCGTGCGGCCGGGTCGAGCGCCTCGAGGAGGTCTGGGGCGAGGAGGCCGGTGCCAACGCGGCCTCCTAATGCCCGCGACGCTCTCGCCGCCACAGCCAGGCAGCCAACCCCAGGGTCACCGCCAGCATCAACCAGGACGCCAGCACCACGCCCGGCCAGCCGGCGGCTCGCCAGAACGGTTCCAGCCAGAATCCGCCCAGGCTGGCACCGCTGTAGTAGAACACCAGGTACAGGGCCGAGGCGCTGCCTCGGGCCCGCAGAGCGTGACGCCCCACCCAGCTCGACGCCATGGAGTGAGCCAGGAAGAACCCGAAGGCGTTGACGGTCAGCCCGACAATGATCCAGCCGAGCGAGCCGGCCAGGGTCATGGCCGTGCCGCCGCTCAGGATCAGGATCCCCAGCATCATGCACACCGGCTGCGGCCAGCGAGCAGCGAATCGTCCGGAGAGCGACGAACCGAGGGTACCCCCCAGGTACGTCAGGAAAATCAGCCCCAGCACGCGGGTACCCAGACCATAGGGCGCATCGGCCAGTCGGAAGGTGATATAGCTGTACTGATTGATGAAGATCAGGAAGTTGAGCCCGCCAAGCAGGTAGGCGCCGAGCAGCAGCGGGTTGCGCAGGTGGCCGCCAAGATCGGCCAGGGCGCCGCGCAGCTCGAAGCGCCGCGGGGTGAAGGCCTGGGCGGCGGGCAGCAGCTTCCAGAACAGCGCCAGCCCCACCAGCGTCATCAGACCCACCGCCAGGAAACTGGCCGGTGTCCCGCCGACCTCGGCCACGGCGCCGCCCACTACCCGGCCACTGATGCCGCCCAGGGAGTTGGCGCCGATATACAGCCCCACTGCTGACAGCAGCGCCGGTCGCTCGAACTCGTCGCCCATCCAGGCGATCGCCACCGCCGGCAGCCCGCCCAGCACGAAACCCTGCAGAGCGCGCATCGCCAGCAATGTCTCGAAGTTCGGCGCGAACGCCAGCCCCAGCGAAAACAGCGCGGCCGCCAACAGGGTCACACGCATGATGGCATCCCGGCCGATGGCATCCGAGAGCGGACCGAATACCAGCAGCGAGGCGGCCAGCGCCAGGGTGGCGACCGACATCACCAGACTGATGCCCAGCGTCGAGACCTCAAAGGTATCGCGCAGCGCCGGCAGCAAGGGCTGGGGGGCGTAGAGGTTGATGAAGACCAGAAAGGAGCCCAGGCACAAGGCCAGGGTCGCGCGCCACCATGCGCGGCTATGGGCGGCAATCATGGTGCCCTCCGACCAAGCAGGCCATGATCCACCGGCAAGCGTCTCTGCCGGGGCCCTCCCCGACGTGGTGTTGGCCCGCCACGAGACACTCCAAGCGACTAGCCTTCGCCAATACCGCCCAGACGCTGAGCCAGACGGGTCGGCTCAAGGGTTCGCCTGGCCTGCCAGAAGTGACGCTGCCAGTAACGATTGTCGATGTCGGAGATCATGACGCCCCGCGAGGTGGAGGCGTGCAGGAAGCGACCCTCGCCGACATAGATGCCCACATGGCGATACACGCCGGGGGGGCGAAAGAACACCAGATCGCCGGGGCGCAGCGCATCTCGCTCGACCTCGAGCCCTGTGCGGACCTGTTCCTCGGTGGTGCGCGGCAGGTCGAAGCGGAAGGTGTCGCTGAAGACGTTCTGTACCAGGGCCGAACAGTCGATGCCACGAAAGGAGCTTCCACCGAGCCGATAAGGCGTGCCGGCCCAGCGCTCGTGCTGAGCCAGCAGGGCTCGGCGAATTAGCGACGGGGGCGGGTTGTGAAGACCGCGGGCTTCCAGAATGGGGTTGTCCACGGGAGACATCAGCGGGTCGGCGGGCATCCCGGGCAGGTCCCTGGCAAAGTAGCCCCCGATGGCCGACTCTTCGCTACCACTCGACGCCGCACAGCCTGACACCAGCGCAATGACGCCACCCATGGCGCCAATACGGCACATGCGTTTGATTTGCATCCTGCAACGACCTCGTTCCCTGAACCGCACCTTGGGCGTCGACGCACGGCGTCCGACGCCATCGGGCGTGGTCGCTGTGGCAGTGCTGCCGGAAACCACCGGTATCACTGCCAGAGCGGCCTGTCGGCGGTTCACCATCTGTCGAAGGCTCCCGACAGGTGGAGCCATGGCAATAATGTTGATGATTATAAGCCAAGCTCTCTTGACAGGGCCAGGCTTCAGTGGAGAGCCCGGCTGTCGCCCGGCAGCGTATCGATGTGCAACGGCGCCCAGTGGCGCGGCCGTGCGCCGGGAAAGTCGAGGCTGGCCCAGGCACCCGCCAGCGGCGGAGCCCCCGAGAGCCATGCCACCAGGGCATGGCGAAAGCCGGCCAGGAAGCTCTCGCGCTCCGGGGTCTCGCCCATGAAGAACGAGAAGCCGGCGTGCAGGCCATGGGCATAGGTTTCCCAGCTCGCGTAGTGCCTGCCGGCCAGCGCATGGGCACGCTCGAGCAGCCTTAGAAAATCTGGCTCGTCGAGCCATCCCAGTTGGCGGCCGGCGATGGCCAGATCCACGGCCTGGGCGATATCCCAGGCCGCCAGATCGACTTCGTTGCAATCATCTTCGTTGTCCCTGACGCGCTGCAGGCGCAGCAGGTGGGCCCCCTCCTCGTCGCTGCACTCATCGCTCTCCAGAATCGCGATCTCGGCGGCCAGCCGACCGTGATTGAGCGTATAGGGGGCATAGTTGATCTGGTATTCCTGACGGTCACCGACCTCGATCAGGTAATCGAGAAACTCTTGCAGCTCCGCCTCCCCATGTAGGGCGTAGTGGCCGTCGACCCAGTCGCGGATGGCGACGCACTCGCGCTCGCTCTCCGGTTGCGGCAGGCTCCAGGCCGGACTGTTGAGCGGTCCGACCAGCGCCATCGCGGTGAAATGGGCAAGCGTTGGCCGCGGCCCGGGCTCCTGCCAGGCGCCGCCGCGCCAGTCGAGCCAGTGGAAGAGGCTGCCGGGATCCTCCAGATGCCAGCGGATCTCGGCGACCATCGGGGGCTGCTCGGGCTCGGGTAACAGGCTCTCCCAGTGGGCCCAGGCCTGTAGCAGGCGACGGGCATCGGGATAGAAACGACACAGCGAGCTTTGCAGGGCCCCGGCCAGCTTCGCCAGCCGGCTTGCATCGAAGTCTCCACTGTCCATGGCCATCTGCAGGTGAAACGCGAACTTCTCGGCCATGTGGATGGTGGCCGCGTGACGGCTCGCCTGCCGGAGGGCATCGCGGCTTGCCAGCTCGGCCGGAATGGGCTGACCAAAGGGGGTCGCGGCCGGCGGCAGAGCCGCATGGGCGGCATCTGCCGCCAGCTGGTTGAGATGGTGGGCCTGGGCCGGCAACCAATAGCGGGAGAGTGCCTCGACACCCTCGTCGGCATGCAGGTCGAGGGTCTCGGCCAGGTATCGGCGCGCCTCCTCGCGTCGCGCGGCCGACAGTTCAAGGCATGCCCCTTGACGGGCCGCGAACTCGGGCTCGCGTACCGCCGCCAGCGCCAGCGCCCAATGACGAGGATCACCACGCCAGGCTCGCAGGGCATCCCGTGAGGCGGCGATGCAGGCCTCGGGAATCAGGCCCTGCAGGGCCGGACGCCAGGGACTCACCGGCGAATGCAGCAGCAGCGCCCAGTCCGCATCGAGGGCAGGCAGCCGATTGCGGCCCTCGAACAGGCTGCGCCCCCGCTGGTAGGCCCGCGCCAGGGCCGGCCAGTCACTGTAGCGACGCAGCGCCAGGTCGGCCCCGTGGTGGGCAAAGTCGCGGGCTTCCTGTGCCTCGAGCCAGCCCAGGCAGGCACCCGCCCAGGCCAGGTCGATCAGTCGCAGCCAGTCCCAGGCGGCCCATTCGAGAGGCTCCCCTTGATCGAGGAAGCCCAGCATGACCCGTCCGTAGTCGCGCTCGCCCCCCGCCAGGGCCTCCCACCATTGCCGACGCGCCTCGGCATCCGCCTCGATCAGTCGCCCGGCATCCAGGTCCCAGGTCTGGCGGTCGCCTTGGGAGGCCAGCCGCAGCAGGCTGCGGAGCAGATCCTCACGGCTACGAATCTGCCAGGCTTCTTCCAGCCAAGCTTCCACCCCCTGCCAGTCGTGTGGGCCGGCGGGCAGCTCAACGACCGGTGAAAAGGGGGCACGAAGACGCCAGACCTGCTCCTCGGGAGCCGTTGACCAGAGTGCTGCCGGGGTGGCATGGGTGGCCAGCCACTCCTGCAGCATCTCCCAGGTCACTCCCTCCCCATCGTGCTCCAGCGCCGAGAGTGCTTCACAGGCTTCATAGAAGCCGTCGTCACCGCGCACCCAGCCTTCGGCACTGCGGGCATGCAGCAGCGCCTCCAACCAGGCATCCAGGCTAGTGTGGTGAGCGCTGACCTCTTCGGTCAGCCGCTGCGCCCAGGCCCGGGCATGGGCTTCACCGAGCCAGCCTGCGGCGCCGCCCAGGGCGATGACCTCCAGGCCAGCGAGCAACCTGCCCGGGTCAACGCTGGTGCCCCCGATGCCCAGGGCCTCCAGCAGGCACCAGCCCAGTTCGCCGCGGTCGGCGACCCCGAGAGCGGCCAGCCGCTCGACGGCCGCCTCGGCCTCTACCGTCAGGGGATCGGGGGTGAAGGCCCAGTCACACAGCACCAGCTGCTGGGCCCACCAGGCATTCAGGGGATCGACCAAGGCTCACCTCGCCATAAAAACCGGAACAGGAACATGCCGTGCCGCGCAGCTCAGCGCAGCAAGTCGGCGCCATAGTGTAGCGGAAAGCGTTGCCGGCGCCGATGCCCGAGCGACCGCCGATCATGCCATTCGAGGGGCCAGGGGCTTGGCGAGTTGTTTTAAATAATGCACACTCGTCCAACAAGATGATCAAACTCCCGACGAGGAACCCCCATGTCCGCGGAACCCCAGCTGCTGATCGACAAGGCCTATGTGGCGGGAGAGTGGCGCGAAGGCGCGCGCCGCTTCGCCGTGACCAACCCCGCAACCGGTGAAACGCTCGCCGAGGTACCCGACCTCGACGCCGAGGAAGCCAGGGAAGCCGTCTCTGCGGCGTCGGCGGCCTGGCCGGCCTGGAAGCGACGGACCGCCAAGGAGCGCGCTACCCTGTTGCGCGCCTGGTTCGACGCCATCATGGCCAATCAGGAAGCCCTGGCGCGGCTGATGACCCTGGAACAGGGCAAGCCGCTGGCCGAGTCGCGTGGCGAGGTCGCCTATGGCGCCTCCTTCGTGGAGTATTACGCTGAGGAAGCCAAGCGCGTTGCCGGTGAGACCCTGCCCAGCCATGGCGTGGACAAGCGCATCCTGGTCTTCCGAGAGCCGATCGGCGTGGTGGCCGCCATCACGCCGTGGAACTTCCCGCTGGCCATGATCACTCGCAAGTGTGCCCCGGCCCTGGCCGCCGGGTGCCCGGTGGTGATCAAGCCGGCCGAGGCCACCCCACTCACTGCCCTGGCACTGGTCAAGCTCGCCGAGGACGTCGGCTTCCCGGCCGGCGTCATCAACGTGGTGACCGCCTCCCGCCCGGCCGAGATCGGCGAGGTACTGACCACCGACCCGCGCGTTCGCAAGATCTCCTTTACCGGCTCCACCCCGGTGGGCAAGCGCCTGTTGGCGCAGTGTGCGGGCACCGTCAAGAAGGCCTCCATGGAGCTGGGGGGTAACGCCCCCTTCATCGTCTTCGATGACGCCGACCTGGATGCCGCCGTCGAGGGCGCCGTGGCCTCCAAGTATCGCAACTCCGGCCAGACCTGTGTCTGCACCAACCGTCTGCTGGTGCAAGCCGGTGTCTATGACGCCTTTCTGGACAAGCTGGCCAGACGCGTCGCCCAGCTCGAGGTCGGCAACGGCCTCGACGAGGGGGTGGTGCAGGGCCCGCTGATCAATGCGGCCGCCGTCGAGAAGGTGCAGAGCCATGTACGCGACGCCCTGGACAAGGGCGGGCGGCTGGTCTGCGGCGGCGAGCCTCATGCGCTGGGCGGCACGTTTTTCCAGCCGACGATCATCGCCGACGTGACCAACGAGATGAAGGTGGCCACCGAGGAGACCTTCGGGCCGCTGGCGCCAGTGTTCCGCTTCGAGAGCGATGACCAGGCCATCGAGATGGCCAACGCCACCGAGTTCGGCCTTGCCGCCTACTTCTATGCCCGCGACTATCGTCGTATCTGGCATGTGATGGAAGGGCTGGAATATGGCATGGTGGCGGTGAACGAAGGCATTCTTTCCACCGAGCTGGCGCCCTTTGGTGGGGTCAAGGAGTCGGGGTTGGGACGCGAGGGGTCGCGCCACGGCCTGGACGAGTACACTGAGCTAAAATACGTCTGTGTCGGCGGCCTGTGATCGCCCGCAACGTCTTATCAAGGAGACTGGATTCATGAACAACGCAGAACTCAACGAACTCAAGCAACGCTACGTGGCCAGCGGCGCCGCAAGCCCGGCCACCCAGTTTGCCGACCGCGCCGAGAACGCCCTGGTGTGGGACGCCGATGGCAACCGCATCGTCGATTTCGCCGGCGGCATCGGCGTGCTCAACATCGGCCATCGCCACCCCAAGGTGGTCCAGGCCGTCAAGGACCAGCTCGACAAGGTCATGCACACCTGCCAGACCGTGATGCCCTACGAGGGCTATGTGAAAGTGGCCGAGAAACTCAGCCAGGTCACTCCGGTGCGTGGCCATGCCAAGGTGATGCTCGCCAACTCCGGCGCCGAGGCGCTGGAAAACGCCGTCAAGGTCGCCCGCGCGGCGACCGGCAAGAACAACGTGATCTGCTTCGACGGCGGCTACCATGGCCGTACCTTCATGACCATGGCCATGAACGGCAAGGTTGCGCCCTACGCCACCGACTTCGGCTCCATGCCGGGCAACGTCTTCCGCGCCCCCTACCCGGTGCCCTACCACGGCGTCAGCGAGGACGAGGCCCTGCGTGGCCTGAAGATGGCGCTCAAGACCGATGCCAACCCCAAGGATACCGCGGCGATCGTGCTCGAGCCGGTCCTCGGCGAGGGTGGCTTCTATCCGGCGCCGGCGAGCTTCCTCAAGGCGATCCGCGAGATCTGTGACGAGCACGGCATGCTGATGATCATCGACGAGGTGCAGTCCGGCTTCGGGCGTACCGGCAAGCTGTTCGCCATCGAGCACAGCGGCGTCGAGCCCGACATCATCACCATGGCCAAGAGCATGGCGGACGGCATGCCGATCTCCGCCGTGGTCGGCACCGACAAGCACATGGACGCCTCCGGCGCCAACTCGCTGGGCGGTACCTACACCGGCAGCCCGGTCTCCTGCGCCGCGACCCTGGCCGTGCTCGAGGTCTTCGAGCAGGAGAACATTCTCGAGAAGAGCCAGGCGCTCGGCGACAAGCTGGCCAAGCGCTTCGCCCAGTGGCAGCAGGACTTCGACTGCGTCGACAACGGTCGCAACATGGGCGCCATGGCGGCCATCGATCTCGTGACCGACAAGGCCAAGCATACCCCGGATGCCGACCTGGCGGGCGCGCTGTGCAAGAAGGCCCGCGAGAAGGGGCTGATCCTGCTTTCCTGCGGCCTCTACGGCAACACCATCCGCTTCTTGATGCCGGTTACCATCGAGGATGAGATCCTCGAGGAAGGGCTCGCCATCGTCGAGGAATCCCTCAAGGAGCTGGTCGGCAGCAAGAGCGCCGCGACCGCCTGATAGGGTTCGCCCGGAAGACGACGCAAGACCCACCGCCCGGCTGGCAACAGCCGGGCGGTTCGCGTTGGCAGCCCCCGGCGTTGACGCTCAGAAGCCGATTGACTGCTAGTCTCGCCGCTTGTCGGCTCGTTCCTTCGCTCATTCGCTCGCCCACCGGTAAGGCACCATGATCCTTCGCACCCTCTCCCTGCTGCGCTCCCTGCAGGGCGCTCATCAAACCGCCAGCGATGCCCAAGCGCGAATCCAGCAGGCCTGCGACTACCGCTGGCTCAGGCGTCAGCTGGGGCACGGCATCATTGACACCCGACAGACCTCGATGGCCGACGGGACCCCCGCCGTCTCGGTGGTAGTGCCCTTCGTGGCCACCCCGGCAAGGCGTCGCGGGGGGCGCTGGCCGCAGGATCTCGATGAACGGGAGCGCTGCTTCGTGGAGGGGGCCCATGCCTGTCGGGCGGCCGGCGCCCCGGCCTATCGCAAGCTGGAGAGCCTCTCCCAGGGCTTGGCAGAGGGCGGCTGGGCGGTGCTCAAGGACGCGACACGCTTCCAGTACCTGCTCGACCAGCAGGCCCTGCGACTCACCTGGCGGCGCCCAGGCTCTCTGGCGGCCGATCTCGCCCGGCAGCTCGGCCGCCGCCTGCCCGACGCCGATGCCGAACGCTACGGCCTCTTCCTGCTGACCCTCAAGGTGCCCGCCTCGCGCCCCCAGAGCGCGCCCAGCGGTGCCTGGCTGGACAGCTGCCTGGATCGCTATCGGCGCATCCTGCCGACGCCGGCTGGCTGAACCACCTCGGACGGGCTAGTCCCCCTCCGCGGCGAGGTAGTGGGCCAACTCGTCGGCCTGTAGCCGGCGCCCGGCGATGTAGAAGACCTCGTCACCCGCCGCCAGCACAACCTCGTCGTCGGGATTGAGCACCGGATGCAGCTCCGCGGCCTGGCGAATCGCGATCAGCGAGGCCCGGCACTGGCGGCGCAGGCACCTCGACACCCGCTCGACGGAGAGCGGGAGCGACTGTCCCGTGAGGCGGGTCGAGTACTGGGTCTGTGCCTGATCGGCGTCGACGAGCAGGCGCATGACCTCCTCGCTACCCGGGTCGAGGGCGGCCTTGACCAGCATCTTCTGATGCAGGGAGGGAATCACGTTCACCTTGGGACAGTGGGTCTCGAGCAGACGCCCCACCATCTGGTTCTTCACGTAGGCGGTGATCCGGCAGCGCTCGTCGACCAAGGCGGAGAGGTGCATGCAGACCAGATTGGTCTCGCTGTCATCCTCGACGTCGACCACCACCAGAGAGGCGTCCCTGGCCGAGGCGCGCTCGTAGAGTGTCTCGTCAGACAGCGAGGCGGCCCGGAAGTACTCCACTCCCTGTTCGAGGAAAGGATTACGCGCCGGGGCGTTCGCCCCCACGCAGAGCGCCACCAGCTGTCCGGGCCGCGCCTCCTCGCGAACCTGCCCGACCAGGGACTCGGTGTAGGCATTGAAGCCGACAATGACGATATGGTCCTTCTGCACGATCGATTGCTCCCCGTTGAGGCGCCGGGTGAACTGGGAGATCACCAGGGCGGAGGCCTTGCCCAGCAGAGTGGCGAACAGGCCGATGCCCACCGGAATGATGAAGAACACGACCATCAGCTGGCCGCCCCGCGTCACCGGGGAGTAGTCCCCGTAGCCGACGGTCGAGGTGGTGACGATCATGTAGTAGAGAAAGGTGGTCGGCGAGTCGACCAGGGCCGTCTCGCCGGTGACGGCCAGACCGAGCCAGGCGAGCAGCAGGTAGGCGAGCAACAGCAGGCCAAGCACCCCCCACCCCATATCGGCCACGCCGCGGACCAGCACCGCGCCGAGTCGTTTCAGTACATACATGGGGGCCCCTTGATCGCACCTGGCCATGCCTCATGACCAGGCCACAGAGAAAACGCCCCCGCCCCGACCACCTGCCGGAACGAAGGCGTTTCGTATCGCCGCGGCGCGTCAGTCAGGCCTTCTTGACCTTGGCAATCACCCACAACAGCACCACGGCCCCGACGATGGCCGTGACCAGCGAGCCGATGAACCCGCCGGCCTGCAGGCCCAGCAGGTTGAACAGGCCACCGCCGACGACGGCACCCACCACGCCGACCCCGATATTACCGAGAATGCCGAAGCCGCCGCCGCGCATGATATGGCCGGCGATCCAGCCGGCGAGGCCACCGATGATCAACCAGGCGATGATTCCCATGGCATACCCTCCTGTCTGCTTGGTTAAGGATGTTACCGATGGTGCCTTGCCAGGCGCCGGGAGAAAAGCCTCAAAAGGCGGAACCGGGCTGCGCGAGGAAGGCCAGCTCCTCGCGGGTGGATTCGCGCCCGAGGATGGCGTTGCGATGGGGATAGCGCCCGAAGCGCTCGATGACCTCGCGGTGGCGGTGTTCGTGGCGCAGGTTTTCCTCCAGCCCCGGCTGGGCAAAAAGGCGCTCTGCCTCGTCATGGATCGCCAGCGACTCGCTGTGCATGAAGGGCATGAACAGGAAGGCCCGCCAGGGCACGTCCAGCAAGCGGTCCGCGCGCTGCGCAACCGCCTCCTGGGCCAGCACCAGGGCCACCGGATCCCAGGCATAGGCGCGCGGCGCTCCCCGGTGGATGTTGCGCGGAAACTGATCGAGCACCAGCACCTCGGCCAGCCTGCCGCGGGCGGACGTCCGCCAATGCCAGAACTCGCCACGCCCCGCCGCCTCGAGCCACGCACCGAAGCGACGTGTCACCTCGGCATCCAGGACCGGATCCTTGCGGAACCACTGGGGGGGAGTGAGTTCCTTGAACCAGAAGTCGATGACCGCTTCCGGGCGACGCTCTTCCATGATCACCTCCTCATCGCATTGGAGTGGAGCTGGTATCATCACAGGTTAGCCGCCCCACCACCTGCCCACCAACGAAGGAGACCCCATGACCGCCTACGAACTGCTGCAGATGCTGGGTTACGTCTGCAACATCCTCGGCCTGCTGGTCTGTATTGGCGGCCTGACCCTGGCGCGTCGCACCGAACGACGCCTGCTCGGTGGTAGCCTGGCGGTACTGGGCTTCGTGATCGCCGCGGCCCCCGTGCTGGCACAGCTCTTCGGACTGGTTGAGCCGGTGCCGGCGGGCGCCCTGCCGCCGCGCTAGTCGCACGGCGCTTAACGTCCCAATGCCTCGCCAGATGGTCGTCCAGCCCAGCCATTATCCAGTCACCGACCCTGCAAGGATGCTCCATGCGCAACCCGCTTGCCCGTGAACTCCATGACCTGCTCGAGCGCGGTCGTGACCGTCAGCTGCGTCTGGCCGTGACCGGCCTGTCACGCTCGGGCAAGACGGCCTTTCTGACCTCGCTGGTCAATCAACTCCGTCATGCCGGCCTCGAGGCGCGACTCGAGCTGATGCCGGCCGCCCGCGAGGGGCGACTCCTGGGAGCCCGGCGGGTAGCGCAACAGGACCTCGGCGTGCCGCGCTTCCCCTACGACCATGCCATGCAGGCGCTGGATGACCAGCCACCGCGCTGGCCCGAGCCGACACGTGGCATCAGCGAGCTGCGACTGGCGATCCGTTACCGACCCGCCCGGCGCGGTCTGCTCGGCGGCGAGACACGCCAGCTGACTCTGGACCTCTTCGACTATCCCGGCGAATGGCTGCTCGACCTGCCACTGCTGAACCACGACTACCTGAGCTGGAGCCGGGCTCAGCGGCATGACGGTGGCAGCGAGCGCGCCGCCCTGTTCGCCGACTGGCATCGGGCGGTAGCGGCACTCGACCCGGCAGAGGAGGTCGACGAGGCGCGCCTTGCCGAGATCGCCGAGCTGTACGCGACGGGGCTGCGGACAGCTCGGGAGGCCGGCTTCGCCGACCTGCAGCCGGGACGCTTCCTGTTGCCCGGGGAGCTCGAGGGCGCACCGGTGCTGCAGTTCTTCCCCCTGCCGGGCATCAAGGAGGCCGACCGCGCCGAACTCGCCGCCCTGCCGGCCGACAGCCTCTATGCCACCCTGACGCGGCGCTTTCGCCACTACCAGCAGCATATCGTCAAGCCCTTCTATCGCGAGCACTTCCGCCGCTTCGACCGCCAGATCGTGCTGGTCGACGTGCTCGGGGCCCTCAACGCCGGGCCGGAGCGCTTCGAGGATCTCTCACGGGCCCTGTCGAACCTCATGCAGAGCTTCGATTACGGCAGTCGCAGCCTGCTGACCCGGCTGTTTGCCCCGCGCATCGACCGGCTGGCCATCGCCGCCACCAAGGCCGACCATGTCACGCCCGAGCAGCATGGCCGCCTGGTCGCCCTGCTCGAGGCCCTGCTCGCTGACCCGCTGAAGGACCTGCGCTTCGCCGACGTACCGGTTCGGGCCCTCTCGCTGGCGGCGATCCGCGCCACGCAGAGCCACGAGGTCAACCAGCAGGGGCGACGCACCCCGGCCCTGCGCGGCACCACCCTGGCCGGCGAGACGCTGCTGCTGTTTCCCGGCGAGGTGCCCGACCGGCTGCCGGCAAGGGACTTCTGGGCCCGTCAGGGCTTCGACTTCACGGCCTTCCGCCCCCTGCCCCGCGACAAGGGGGCGCCACTCCCCCACATCCGCATGGATGCCGCCCTGGACTGGCTGATCGGAGACAAGCTGTCATGACCTCTTCCCGCGAACGGGATCCGCGCCCGGGCGAACGCTTCATCCTCGATGACGTGCCACCCCCGGAGACCGACCCCGGCGATCCCCGGCCCGGGCAACACTTTGATGCCGAGATGGCGAGCCAGCCACTGGCCGACCCGCAGGCCGATGCGGCCCCCGGCGAGCGGGCACTGGAGCATGGCCTGATGCGACCGCGCCGGCGTCGCTGGGGGCTGCTCAGCCTGCTGGGCGGCAGCGTGGGCCTGGGCGTCGTAGAGGCCGGCCGGACCCTGCATGCTGCCAGTCTCGGCGGCGACTGGCTCGCCGGCGGCTGGAGCCTGCTGCTGCTGCTCGCCCTGGGGCTTGGCAGCTCGGCCCTGCTGCGCGAGCTGTGGCGCCTGCGCCGCCTGGCCCGCCACGCTCGCCTCCGCGAGCGCCTCGCCGAACTGCCCGACGCCGCCCCGGCCCAGGCGGCGTCGCTGGCCGGACAGCTGCGCCGCGACCTTGGCCTCGACGACGACCATCCCCACTGGCAGGCCTTCCTGGCCGCTCGCGAGCCCCATCATGATGGCCGCGACACGCGGGCACTGCTGACCCACCACCTGCTCGCCCCCCGCGACCGGGAGGCCCGCCGGCTGATCTCACGAATGTCCGGCGAGACCGCGGTCATGGTGGCCGTCAGCCCCCTGACGCTGGTCGACATGGCACTGGTGGCCTGGCGCCACCTGGCGATGGTCGACCGCCTGTGCCGGCTCTACGGGCTGGAACTGGGCTATGCGGCTCGCCTGCGACTGCTGCGCAGCGTGCTCTATCAGATGGCATTCGCCGGAGTCAGCGAGATCGCCAGCGAGGCGAGCATGCAGATGCTGTCGATGGACCTGGCCGGCAAGCTCTCGACACGTGCCGCCCAGGGACTGGGCATCGGCCTGCTGGCGGCGCGCCTGGGGCTGCGCACCCAGCGCCTGGCCCGGCCGCTGGACTTCAGCGTGGACGAGGCGCCACGCATGGCCGGCCTGCGCCGCGACCTCTGGCAGCAGCTACGCCGCCTGGACGCCGGCGATGAGAAGGCCAAGCCGCGACACCCTTGATCCGGATCATGACAGCCGGCGGGCGAGTGACTAGGCTCCTCGGTAGGTTCCACCGTCATCTCACAGCAAGGACACCGATCATGTTCCACTCCATTCTGGTTCCCGTCGACGGCTCCGAGCATGCCAAGAAGGCGCTGTCCGTAGCCTGCCAGCTGGCCCGTCAGGAAGACACCGCCCTGCATCTGCTGCACATACCCGAAGAACTCGCTCACGAGACCACCCTGGTCTGGGGCATCGGTGCCATCGCCGTCGAGGCGTCGCGTGAGGAGCGCGAGGCGATCGGCAAGCAGGTCGTGGACCGGGCGGCCGACGCGGCCCGTGAACTCGGCGCCACCAACGTCGAGACGGCCATCGAGCAGGGCGACCCCGCTCGCACCATCATCAGCGAGGCCCGCCGCCGCGGCGTCGACGCCATCGTCATGGGCAGTCGCGGGCTGAGCGACCTCAAGGGGCTGGTGGTCGGCAGCGTCTCCCACAAGGTCGGCCACGCCGCCGACTGCACGGTGATCACCGTGCGCTGACGCCGGGGGCAGCCAACCTATCGACGTCGACCGTCGATACCCTCTCTGAGCTCAGGTTACAAGCTCAGGTGGTGGAGACGCCGAAACGCTCGCGCAGCGTCGCGGCCACGGCCCGCTCATCGTGGTGGCCGATCCGCCGGGCCCCGGGCACCCGGTCGGCCAGTTCCGGATGGGCATTGGCCATCACGTGGGCCTCGCCGGCCAGGGCCAGCATCTCGGTATCATTGAGATTGTCGCCGAAGGCCAGGCAGGCTTCCGGGCCCAGACCCAGGCGCTCGAGCAGCGCCGCCAGGGCGGTGCCCTTGTTCACGCCCTCGGCCATGATTTCCAGCGACGTGGCCAGCGACCAGGTGAGATGCAGCCGCTCGCCGTGACGGGCCCGAATCGTCGCCTCCAGCCGCCTGACCGCATCCGGCTCACCGATATACAGCACCTTGCCCACACCTTCGCCGTCCAGTTCCTCGGGGTCGGCGACCCGGTAGCCAAAGCCGGTATGGGCATGCAGCGCCAGCAGACCGGGCGCCTCGGCATCGATCAGCCACTCATGCTCATGGTAGAGGTTGAGGCGCACCTCGGCGGGGCGCGGCAGGGCAATCAGCTGCCGGGCCAGCGACGCCTCCAGGTGACGGGCAGTGATCAGGCGACCCTCGGTGTCGTGGAGATAGGCGCCGTTGGTGCTGATCACGTGCACCGGGATGCCCAGGCGCTCGCGAAAACGCTGCATGTCCTGGAAATGGCGACCCGAGGCGAACGCCAGGTGGTGCCCCTGCCCTGCCAGGGCACGCAAGGTGTCGATGGTCGTCGGGTGGAGGTCATGGTCGGCCCCGAGCAGGGTGCCGTCGAGGTCGGTGACGATCAGTCGTGGGGTCATGAGGGCATCCGCATGGGGTGAGGCGTTCAGGCTACCGAAGCTCTCCCCGTCTGTCTTCCTGCCGAATGCCGCCGTCACTGTGCCGCGTTCGGCATCCGGCATTTGCTCGCCGCCGGCCCGGAGACGCTGCAAGCAACTGATTGCGCATGATGCTCGGCGCACCGTTTGGCGCCGGGGTCGCGAATCCGTATAGTGACCCTCCTACTCGCCAACCGATCGTGACCATGCTGCAGAACAACTCGGCGCTTGCCCAGCTCAAGCAACAGATCCGCTCCAACACCCCTCGCGTCGAGGGCGTGATCAAGGCCACCGACAGGGGCTTCGGTTTCCTCGAGACCGACGACGGTGAGTCCTACTTCGTGCCGCCGCCCGCCATGAAGCAGGTGCTTCACGGCGACCGTGTCGAGGCCGTTCTTCACGAGGAGGGCGACAAGAAGTCCGTGGAGCCGGACACCCTGATCGAGACCGGCATGCAGCGCTTTATCGCGCGCGTGCAGAAGCGTGACGGTCGCCTGGCGGTGGTCCCCGATCACCCCATGATCAAGACGGCCCTCAAGGCGCGCATCAAGCGCAGTCTCGACGAGGCGAGCATCGCCGACGGCGACTGGGTGGTGGCCCGCCTGGTGCGCCACCCCCTGAAGCCCGACGATCGCGCCTTCTTCACCCAGATCGACGAGCTGGTAGCCAAGACCGACGACCCGGCCGTGCCGTGGCGCGTGACCCTGGCCCGCCATGCCCTGGAGCAGGAGTGTCCGGACGCCGGCGACGACTGGCCGCTGCGTGACGAGGGTCTCGAGCGTGAGGATCTGACCGCCGAGCCCTTCTTCACCATCGACAGTGAAAAGACCCGCGACATGGATGACGCCCTGCGCATCCGCGCTCGCGACGATGGCGGCTGGTCACTGACGGTGGCCATTGCCGACCCCACCGCCTACGTGGAAGAGGGCCATGCCGCCGACCTGGAGGCCCGTACCCGCGCCTTTACCGTCTACCTGCCGGGCCAGAACGTCACCATGCTGCCCGAGCAGTTGGCCGACGACCTCTGCTCGCTTTGGGAGGGCAAGGATCGCCCGGTGCTGGCCTGCACATTGGAGGTCGGCGCCGATGGCAGCCTCGGTGACTACCGCTTCTTCGCCGCCACCGCCCGCTCGCACGCCAAGCTTGCCTATGAGCGGGTCTCCGACTGGCTCGAGGGTCAGGGCGACTGGGCGCCTGCCGAGGAGATCGGTGAGCAGCTCAAGGCCCTGGAAGCCATGACCGAAGCGCGCAGCGCCTGGCGCGCCGCCCACGCGCTGGTATTCAAGGACCGCCCCGACTTCGTCTTCGACCTCGACGACGCCGGCAATGTGCTGGATATCCGCACCGAGCATCGACGCATCGCCAACCGCATGATCGAGGAATCGATGATCGCGGCCAACGCCTGCTGCGCGCACTTGCTCGCCGAGCACGTTGGTCACGGCATCTTCAACGTTCATCGCGCCTTCGAGCCGGAGAAGGCCGAGGCCGCTCAGGAGTTCCTGGCCAGCCAGGACATCCAGGTCGAGCGCGAGCAGCTCACCGAGCTGCCCCGCTACACCGAGCTCAAGCGTGAGCTCGAAGGCCGCGACGATGCCTGGCTGGATGCCCGTCTGCGGCGCTTCCAGGGCTTCACCAGCATGTCGGCGCTGCCCGGCCCGCACTTCGGCCTGGGGCTTGCTGCCTATGCCACCTGGACCTCGCCGATCCGCAAGTACGGCGACATGGTCAACCACCGCCTGATAAAGCGAGTGCTCAAGGGCGAGCAGGCGCCGGCCGAGGCCAGCCAGCAGCTCACCGAGCAGCTGACCGAGCGGCGCCGGCTGAACCGCATGGCCGAGCGCGACGTCAAGGACTGGCTCTATGTGCGCTATCTGACGCCGTCCGCCGAGGCTCAGGAGTCCTTCGAGGCCGAGATCATTGCCGTCAATCGCGGCGGCATGCGGGTTCGCCTGACGGCCAACGGCGCCACCGCCTTCATCCCGGCCCCGCTGATGCACAGCGACCGCGCCAAGGTGGCGATCGACGACAAGGAAGGGCGCGTGGTGATCGAGGACGAGGAGCGTTTCAAGCTCGGCGACGTCATCCGCGTGGTGCTGACCGAGGCCCGCGAGGAGACCCGTTCGCTGGTGGGCCGCCCCGCGGACTGACCCACCGGCAACGCCCGGCGATGCGAGACGGCGACCTAAGGGTCGCCGTCTCGCGTTGCGGCTGTCGCACAACTGTCGCATTACCGCCCTAGGCTGGCAGCAAAGACCGATGCCAGGAGGGCGGCTTGCATATCGTCGACGTCACCATGTTCCATGCCCCTGCCAGCGGCGGGGTGCGCACCTATCTTCAGGCCAAGCATCGCGTGCTGGCCACACGACCGAGCTTGCGCACGAGCCTGCTGGTACCCGGCGCCGAGCATGGTTCGCTTGGCGGGGTCCATACCCTCCCCGCGCCACGGATTCCGCTAGGCCAGGGCTACCGCTTCCCGCTGCGCCGTCGCCCCTGGCGCGAGGCTCTGATGACGATGGCCCCCGACCTGATCGAGGCCGGGGATCCCTATGTGACGGCCTGGGCCGCGGCAGAGGCCGGCCAGGCCATGGGCGTCCCCACGGTAGGCTTCTTCCACTCGGACCTGCCAAGACTGATGGGAGACCGCTTCGGCACCGCGGTGCGTCACCGTCTGCAGCGCTACGTGGGCGATCTCTACGGCCACTTCGACAGCGTGCTGGCGCCCTGCAGCGCCATGGCCGCGCGACTAGCCGACTGGGGCGTGGAGAATGTGCGCGTGCAGCCGCTGGGCGTCGACCTCGAGGCCTTCCACCCTCGCCATGGCGACCCCGAACTCCGCCGACGCCTGAGGCTGGGCGACCGCCAGCGGCTACTGGTGTTCGCCGGCCGTCACTCGCCCGAGAAGCACATCGACGTGCTGCTCGACGTGATGCAGCGGCTGGGTGCCGATTACCACCTGCTGCTGATGGGGCCGGGGATGCCCACTCGCGTCCCTGACAACGTCAGCGTGGTGTCCCGCTACTGCCCGCCCAGCGAAGTCGCCACCGCCCTGGCCAGCGCCGACGCCATGCTGCATGCCGGCACGCGCGAGACCTTCGGCCTGGTGGCGCAGGAAGCCATGGCCTGCGGGCTACCTGTCGTGGCGGCGAGAGCAGGCGCCTTGAAGGAGTACGTGCCGCTGGGTGCCGGCGTGCTCTGTCATCCACGCGATGCCGGCGCCATGGCGCGTGCCGTGCAGGAGCTGTTCCTCAACGATCCGGTGGCCATGGGCCGGCATGCCCGCCGACACGTCGAGCGCCACTTCGGCTGGGCGTGGGTCATCGATGACCTGCTGGACCACTATCGACAACTGCGTCACGGCAGCGAGCGCCATGCCATCCACCGAAACGGCTGATTCTCGCCGGGCCTTGCCGCGCTGGCGGCCGCTGCACGGCCTGCTGATCGTGTTGGCGCTGATGGCGCCACTGCTGGTGACCAGCGGGCTGGGCGGGCCCGACGCCCTGGCAAAGGTCACGCATTTCCCGCTCGGCCTGCTGGCCCTGATGCTTACGATGGCATTCGTCTGCTGGAACCTCAACGCTGCCCGACTGCGCCTGATGCTGGATGGCCGGGCCGGCCGGCTTGGGCAGCGCGGCGCACTGGGCATCGAACTGGCGTCCAAGTTCGCCCTGTGTGCCACGCCCGGCGGCAGCGGAGGCCCGGCCACGCTGCTGGTTCTGCTGGCCCAGCGCGGCCTGCCGGCCTCCAAGGGGGCCGCCGTGTTCCTGATCGACCAGGGCTGCGACCTGTTGTTCTTCCTGTGCATGCTGTCGGGGCTGGTGGCCTACTCCTGGCTGGGCGAGACCCAGTGGCCCCATCAAACGCTGATCCAGATCGCCCTGGCCGCGCTGGCCCTGGTGGCCGTCGGCTTTACCCTCGCGATGCGCTACCTGCCAGCGCTGCTGCGCTATACAGCATCGCCCGTCGCACGCTGGCTGAGCGGTGCTCGGCGCCGCTGGCTGGTCCGCCGCCTGTTGACCTGTCGGCAAGCCCTGCGGGCCACGTTGCGGCTGCCTGTTGCGACGCTGCTGGCGATGCTGGGGCTCACCACGGCGCATTGGCTGCTGCGTTACAGCCTGCTCTACCTGGCGGTGCTGGGCGTCGGTGGACATGCCGACTGGCTATGGACCTTCCTGACCCAGACGATGGCCATGGCCGCGAGCCAGTTCAGCTTCCTGCCCGGAGGTGCCGGGGCGGCCGAGCTGGGGGTTGGCGGGCTGCTGCTGCCGCTGATGGCACGCGAAAAGGCGGCCGCCGCGGTACTGGTCTGGCGCCTGGTCTCCTACCACCTTTACCTGGCTGCCGGAGCCCCGGTATTTCTGCTCTGGGCCTACCGGCTGACGCGACGCACCTCGAACGGGCAAGCATGAAGGCCGTCTCAGGGTTTCAAACGCCGCTGCTTCTGCGCCGTCCAGTCGATGGCGGGGCCGCGCATGCCGTGCCCGCCTTGGTAAGGCGCATAGGCCGGCGGCTCCCACCCCGCCAGCAGCGACGGTTCAAGACGAAAGACCTCGACCCCGATGGGGTGGCAGGTTTCCAGGGGATCACGCGCCTCGGGGCCCCACAGGTCGACCGAAAGGTCGCCACCCGGACAGCACGACAGCGCACACAGCAGGTCGACCTCGGCGAACAGCTCCAGATAGTCGCCTTGCCGGGCCGGACAAGCCTTCATGAAGTACTGGTCGTCGTCATTGAGACCGGTGCACTGAAAGACGTTGAGCACGTCGTGCACGTCGAACTCGGTGAGGCCGAACGGCGCGACCGCGCGTACCAGGTTGGAATGGCAGTGGTGGTCGAAGTCCTGGCCGGTCAGCAGCTTGTTGACGTAGGGGTCGCAGCGCGTGCCCAGCAGGTCATGCACGCGCCCACCGTCGGCGTCCGTGCCATAGCGCGCCAGGGTATCGTCGATGATGGTGGCCAGGGGCCGCAGAAACGGCAGCGTCGACCACAGGCGATCGAAGGTCGACACATGGGCACGCTGCAGCTGACGCGTGCGGGAGGCCCAGAAGCGCTCCCGCGGGTTGTGGCGATGCCAGAGGTTGAGATCTCCCACCTGCGGGCCCTCCAGCGTCGAAAGGCGCAGCACATGGCCGGCCGGCACCTCCCAGGCCAGCCCCTGGCGAATCGGCACGACCCGCCGATCGACGCGCTCTCTGGCTCCTGGCGTCGTCAGCCGGCCGTAGAAGTCTCGATCCACGTCGAGGATGGAACCCTGCGTGGCGCGATAGGCGGCGGGTACCTTTGCCATGGCGATCTCCGAAGCATCGTCTTGAGACTCGAAGCCTAGCCGCTGGGACGAAAAGCAGAAAGGGCACCCGAAGGTGCCCTTTCCGTATTTCGTGCTGCGCCATGCGCCGCGCTTGGCTTACCAGCCGGTCGCGGCCTTCAGGGCATCGCCGATCTCGGCCAGCGAACGCACGGTCTTGACGCCTGCGGCTTCCAGGGCAGCAAACTTCTCGTCCGCGGTGCCCTTGCCACCGGCGATGATGGCGCCGGCGTGGCCCATCCGCTTGCCGGGAGGTGCGGTGACGCCAGCGATATAGGAGACCACCGGCTTGGAGACGTTGGCCTTGATGTAGGCGGCAGCCTCTTCCTCGGCGGTGCCGCCGATCTCGCCGATCATCACGATCGCCTCGGTCGCCGGATCCTTCTCGAACTGCTCGAGGATATCGATGAAGTTGGAGCCCGGAATCGGGTCGCCGCCGATGCCCACGCAGGTGGACTGACCGAAGCCGTGGTCGGTGGTCTGCTTGACAGCTTCATAGGTCAGGGTGCCGGAACGCGACACGATACCGACCTTGCCCGGCTTGTGGATATGGCCCGGCATGATGCCGATCTTGCTCTCGCCGGGCGTGATCACGCCCGGGCAGTTCGGCCCGATCAGGCGCACGCCCAGTTCGTCACACTTCACCTTGACGTCGAGCATGTCCAGCGTCGGGATGCCCTCGGTAATGCAGACGATCAGCTTGATCCCGGCGTTGGCCGCCTCGAGGATGGAGTCCTTGCAGAACGCTGCCGGCACGTAGATCACGCTGGCCTCGGCACCGGTCTCGGCCACGGCTTCCTTGACGGTGTTGAACACCGGCAGGCCGAGGTGCTCCTGGCCGCCCTTGCCCGGCGTCACGCCGCCGACCATCTGGGTGCCGTAGGCGATCGCCTGCTCGGAGTGGAAGGTCCCCTGTCCGCCGGTAAAGCCCTGGCAGATGACCTTGGTGTTCTTGTCGATCAGGATGCTCATTACTTGCCCTCCGCTGCCTTGACGACCTGCTGAGCCGCATCGGTCAGGCTGGTAGCAGCGATGATGTTCAGACCGCTGGACGCCAGCTTCTCGGCACCCAGCTCGGCGTTGTTACCTTCCAGACGCACCACCACCGGCACGTTGACACCGACCTGCTCGACGGCACCGATGATGCCCTCGGCGATCATGTCGCAACGCACGATGCCGCCGAAGATGTTGACCAGCACGGCCTTCACGGAATCGTCGGAGAGGATGAGCTTGAAGGCCTCGGCCACGCGTTCCTTGGTGGCACCGCCGCCCACGTCAAGGAAGTTGGCCGGTTGGCCGCCGTTGAGCTTGATGATGTCCATGGTGCCCATGGCCAGGCCGGCGCCATTGACCATGCAGCCGATGTTGCCTTCCAGGGCCACGTAGTTGAGTTCCCAGGCGGCCGCCTCGGCCTCGCGCTCGTCTTCCTGAGACGGGTCGCGCATGGCCTGCAGATCCGGATGACGATACAGGGCGTTGCCATCCAGGTTGATCTTGGCATCGAGGCAGTGCAGGTTGCCTTCGTCGGTCACCACCAGCGGGTTGATCTCCAGCAGCGCCAGATCCTTGTCATGGAACAGCTTGGACAGGCCCAGGAAGATCTTGGTGAACTGCTTGACCTGGTTACCCGACAGGCCCAGCGCAAAGGCCAGCTCACGCGCCTGGAACGGCTGTGCGCCGACCAGCGGATCGATTTCGGCCTTGAGGATCTTCTCGGGGGTCTCTTCCGCGACCTTTTCAATCTCCACGCCGCCCTCGGTGGAGGCCATGAACACCACGCGACGGGTGCCACGATCGACCACGGCGCCGAGGTAGAGCTCGTTGGCGATATCGGTGCAGGTCTCGACCAGGATCTTGGTGACCGGCTGACCGTTCTCGTCGGTCTGGAAGGTCACCAGGTTCTTGCCCAGCCACGACTCGGCGAAGGCCTGGGCCTCCTCCGGGCTCTTGATCAGTTTGACGCCACCGGCCTTGCCACGCCCACCGGCGTGGACCTGGGCCTTGACCACCCACTTGTCGCCACCGATCTTCTTGCAGGCTTCCGCCGCCTCTTCGGGGGTGTCGACGGCGAAGCCCTTGGAGACCGGCAGGCCATAGTCGGCAAACAGCTGCTTGCTCTGATACTCGTGAAGGTTCATCGGTTCATGCCATTGGTTGCATGTGACTCGAACGATGACAGGGCTCGCGGCCTCTGGGCAGCGGTCGCCGTGTCACCACCGTTCGCCTCCGATACTTGGCCGGAAGCGATGCGCCACCTCTCGGTGGCGCTTGTTGTCCTTACTTCTTCTTCTTGCGGTTAGCCATGTGGATGGCGTGGCCTTCCACCGCCAGAGCCGCCTCGTGCACTGCCTCCGACATGGTCGGGTGGGCGTAGCAGGTCAGCGCCAGATCTTCGGCGCTGGAGCCGAATTCGAGCGCGATGACGCCCTGGGCAATCATCTCGCCGGCATGCTGGCCGACGATGTGCATACCCAGCACGCGATCGGTCTCGGCATCGGCGATGATCT
Source organism: Halomonas fontilapidosi (assembly GCF_014192285.1). Taxonomy (GTDB): domain Bacteria; phylum Pseudomonadota; class Gammaproteobacteria; order Pseudomonadales; family Halomonadaceae; genus Halomonas; species Halomonas fontilapidosi. The sequence continues at coordinate 759,692 of NZ_JACHXQ010000001.1, forward strand.
TGGCCTGGCCCTCGGTGGCGTTGTTGGCCATGGCGCGGCCGCTGGCCGCGAACGGGAAGGCGCCCGTCTTGACCTCGATGCCCTTGGCCTTGGCATCCTGCTCGTTCAAGCCGACCCAGGCCACTTCGGGGAAGGTGTAGATGACGCAGGGGATGGCATCGTAGTTCATCTCGGCCTTATGACCGGCGATGATGTCCGCCACCATGATGCCTTCCTCGGACGCCTTGTGGGCCAGCATCTGACCCCGCACGCAGTCACCGATGGCAAAGACGCCCGGCAGGCTGGTGCGACACTGGTCGTCGACCTGGATGAAGCCGCGCTCGTCCAGCTCGACCCCCGCGCCGTCGGCCACTACGCCCTTGGTGTAGGGCTTGCGACCCACGCAGACGATCAGCTTGTCGAAGGTCATCTCCTGCTCGCCCTTGGCGTCGGTGTACTTGACGACCACCTCCTCGCCCTTGACTTCGGAGCCGGTGACCCGTGCGCCCAGCTTGATGTCCAGTCCCTGCTTCTTGAGCAGCTTCTGGGTCTCCTTGGCGATGGCGGTGTCGACCATCGGCAGGAAGTCATCCATGGCCTCGAGCATGGTCACTTCGCTGCCCAGGCGATTCCACACGCTGCCCAGCTCCAGGCCGATGACGCCGGCCCCGATCACGCCCAGGCGTTTGGGGGTCTCCTGGAACTCCAGGGCGCCGGTGGAATCGACCACCAGCCCTTCCTTCAACGGCGTCGGCGGAATCTCGACCGGCACGGAGCCTGCCGCAATGACGATACTGTCGGCGTCGTAGGTGGTCGCCTTGCCGTCCTGATCGGTGACCTCGACCTGGCCCTTTGACAGCACCTTGCCGGTGCCGTCGATGGCGGTAACGCCGTTCGCCTTGAACAGACCGGAAATGCCGCCGGTCAGGTTCTTCACGATCGTGTCCTTACGCGCCATCATCTTCTTGACGTCCATGCTGACGTCGCCTGCCTGGATGCCCATGTCGTCGAAGTCGTGCTTGGCCTCGACGAACTTGTGGGACGCCTCGAGCAGCGCCTTGGACGGAATGCAGCCCACGTTCAGGCAGGTGCCACCATGCACCACCTTGCCTTCCTTACCGATCCATTTCTCGACACAGGCCGTCTTCAGGCCCAGTTGGGCAGCACGGATGGCGGCCACGTAGCCACCGGGGCCCGCACCGATCACGATCACATCAAACTTGTCGGCCATGTTGGCTCCTGTTCGTTGCAGTTCGCAGGGTTTCTTCTGCGGTCAATCGCGGAATCAGATGTCCAGCAGCAGTCGAGCCGGATCCTCGAGCAGCTCCTTGATGGTCACCAGGAACTGTACCGCGTCCTTGCCATCGATCATCCGGTGATCATAGGAAACCGCCAGGTACATCATGGGGCGGATCTCGACCTTGCCATTCACTGCCATCGGCCGTTCCTGGATCTTGTGCATGCCCAGGATAGCGGTTTGCGGCGGGTTGATGATGGGCGTGGACATCAGCGAGCCGAAGATGCCGCCGTTGGTGATGGTGAAGGTGCCACCCTGCATCTCGTCGATGCCGAGCTTGCCGTCACGGGCCCGCTTGCCGAAGTCGACGATGGATTTCTCGACGTCGGCGATCTTCATGCTGTCGGTGTCACGCAACACCGGCACCACCAGGCCGCGGTCGGTGGAGACGGCGACGCCGATGTCCTGGTAGCCATGGTAGACGATGTCGGTGCCGTCGATGGAGGCATTGACGTCCGGGAAGCGCTTGAGCGCCTCGGAGGCTGCCTTGACGAAGAAGCCCATGAAGCCGAGCTTGGTGTCGTGGGCCTTGAGGAAGGTGTCCTTGTACTGGGCGCGCAGGTCCATTACCGCGCCCATGTCCACCTCGTTGTAAGTGGTGAGCATGGCGGCGGTCTGCTGGGCCTGCACCAGGCGCTTGGCGATGGTCTGGCGCAGACGGCTCATCGGCACGCGCTTCTCGGGACGCTCGCCTTCCACGGCCGGCGCCGCGGCGGCAGCCGCCTGGGCGCCACCGGCCGGCTTGGCGGAGGACTTGGCGGATTTCTTGGCGGACCCTTCCTTCACCGCACGCTGCACGTCCTCCTTGAGAATGCGACCGCCCTTGCCGGTGCCTTCAATGGCATTGACGTCGAGGTCGTGCTCGGCAACCAGCTTGCGCGCCGCCGGCGCGAGGATCTTGTCACCCACCTTCTCGTCGCTTGCCCCGTCATCGGCGGAGGCTGCCGCCTTGCCTTCGCCGACCTCCGGGCCGGCACCGCCGCCGGCACCCTCGCTGAAGGTCGCCAGCACCGCCTCGGATTCGACCTGGCTACCCTCCTCGGCCTTGATCTCGGCAAGCGCGCCATCGGCTGGAGCAACGACCTCGAGCACGACCTTGTCGGTCTCGATCTCGGCCAGCACCTCGTCACGCTTGACCGCTTCGCCAACCTGCTTGTTCCAGCTGGCCACGGTGCCTTCCTGGATCGACTCGGGGAAGGTCGGCGCCTTGATCTCGTGGGTCTTGCCGCCCCCGGCCGGCGTGGCCTCTGCCTCGCCTTTCGACGCTGCCTCGTCCTTTTTCTCGGCCTTGTCATCGGCCTTCTTGGCCTCCGACTTGCCACCCTCGGCCTTGCCCTCGCCGATCTTGCCCAGCACCTGCTCGGACTCCACGGTATCGCCCTCTTCCACCAGCACCTCGCTGAGGGTACCGGCCTCGGGGGCCACGACCTCGAGCACTACCTTGTCGGTCTCGATCTCGACGATCAGCTCGTCACGTTCGACGCTGTCGCCAGGCTTCTTGTGCCAGGCCGCCACGCTGCCTTCGGCGACGGATTCCGGAAAGGTAGGTGCCTTGATATCGGTAGCCATGTCGTATCCCTTGTCTGTTCTCTCTCGTCCCGGTGGGCGCCTTAGAGGTTAAAGGCGTCTTCCACCAGCTGGCGCTGCTGTTCGGTATGCACGGACATGTAGCCCGCCGCGGGTGCCGCGGATGCCGGGCGACCGGCGAACTTGAGCTTGCCGCCCAGGCCGTCACGCAGCATGTCGGCCACGGCCCGCATGTGGTGCTGGCTCGAATACCAGGCGCCCTGGTTGAGCGGCTCTTCCTGGCACCACACCACATCGGTGACGTTGGTGTAGTTCTTGATGGCCTCCAGCAGCTCCTCCTTGGGGAAGGGGTAGAGCTGCTCGATGCGCAGGATCGCCACATCGTCGCGGGCGTTCTCCTCGCGCCAGTTGGCCAGGTCGTAATAGACCTTGCCGGCGCAGAGGACGATGCGCTCGACCTTCTCGGCCTCTAGCTTGCCCTGATCGGGCAGCACCATCTGGAAGCCGCCGTCCGCCAGTTCCTCGAGGCTCGAGGTCGCCGACTTGTGGCGCAGCAGGCTCTTGGGGGTCATCACCACCAGCGGCTTGCGCAGCGGGCGGATCACCTGGCGGCGCAGCAGGTGGAAGATCTGCGCCGGCGTGGTCGGCACGCAGACCTGCATGTTGTGCTCGGCACACATCTGCAGGAAGCGCTCGAGACGCGCCGAGGAGTGCTCCGGGCCCTGCCCCTCGTAGCCGTGAGGCAGCAGCATGGTCAGACCGCACAGCCGCTCCCACTTGGTCTCGCCGGAGGAGATGAACTGGTCGACCACCACCTGAGCGCCGTTGAAGAAGTCGCCGAACTGGGCTTCCCACACGATCAGCGCGTTGGGCATGGTCGTGGCGTAGCCATACTCGAAGGCCAGCACGGCCTCTTCCGAGAGGAAGGAGTCGTGGATGGTAAAGCGCGGCTGACCGTCGGCCATGTGCTGCAGCGGCACGTAGGCGCTGCCGTCCTTCTGGTTATGCACCACCGCATGGCGGTGGGAGAAGGTACCACGGCCGACGTCCTGGCCGGTGATGCGCACCGGATGCCCCTGATCGATCAGGGTGGCGTAGGCCAGCGTCTCGGCAAAGCCCCAGTTGACCGCCAGGCCACCGGCCTGCATCTTGCGCCGGTCGTCGTAGATCTTGGCCACCTGGCGCTGCACCTCGACGCCATCGGGAACCTCGCACATCTTGCCGGCAAGACGCTGCAGCCGCTTCATATCCACGGTGGTGTCGGCATGGCCGGTCCACTCATGGCCTAGGTAAGGCGTCCAGTCGACGAACAGCGACTTGTTGGGCTCCTGCACCAGGGCATTGGCCACGTGGTTGCCGGCCATCAGGTCGTCGCGGTACTTCTCCATCATCGCCTTGGCGTCATCGTCGCTGAGCAGCCCCTGGCTGACCAGCCGCTCGATGTAGCGGCTCCGCGAGGACGGATGGTCCTTGATCTTGCTATACATCATCGGCTGGGTGCCGGAGGGCTCGTCGGCCTCGTTGTGCCCGCGGCGGCGGTAGCACACCAGGTCGATGACCACGTCGCGATTGAACTGCTGGCGATAGTCCAGCGCCACCTGGGTGGTGTGCAATACGGCGTCAGGGTCGTCGCCGTTGACGTGGAAGATGGGCGCCTGGACCATCTTGGCGATATCGGTGCAGTACTCGGTGGAGCGCGAGTCCTCGGGGTGCGAGGTGGTGAAGCCCACCTGGTTGTTGATCACGATGTGGACCGTGCCGCCCGTCTTGTAGGCACGGGTCTGCGACATCTGGAAGGTCTCCATGACCACGCCCTGGCCGGCGAAGGCGGCATCACCGTGGACGTTGATCGGCAGCACCTTGTTGCCGACCGGATCGTCTCGCCGATCCTGACGGGCACGCACCGAGCCCTCGACCACCGGGGCAACGATCTCCAGGTGGGACGGGTTGAACGACAGCGCCAGGTGCACCTCGCCGCCCGGGGTCATCACGTTGGAACTGAAGCCCTGGTGGTACTTGACGTCGCCCGAACCGCGCTCGATGACCTTCTTGCCATCGAACTCGTCGATCAGATCCGAGGGGTTCTTGCCGAGGATGTTGACCAGCAGGTTGAGGCGCCCGCGGTGCGCCATGCCGATCACCACCTCCTTGGTGCCGTAGCCGCCGGCGCGCTGGATCAGCTCGTCCATCATCGGAATGAAGGCTTCACCGCCCTCGAGGCCGAAGCGCTTGGTGCCCGGGTACTTCGAGGCCAGGTAGCTCTCCAGGCCCTCGGCGGCCGTCAGCCGCTCCAGCACGTGCTTGCGCACCTCGGGACTGAACTTGGGTGCCGAGCGCACCGACTCGAAGCGCTGCTGCAGCCAGCGCTTCTCCTCGGTATCGACGATGTGCATGACCTCGCAGCCGATGGAGCGGCAGTAGGTCTGCTCCAGGGCGCTGACGATCTCCTTGAGCGGCGCCTTGTCCAGGCCCATGAAGAAGGAGCCGGTCTGGAACTCGGTGTCCAGGTCGGCCTTCGAGAGCTGGTGGAAGGAGAGGTCGAGGTCGGGAACGGGGGTGGGGCTGCGCAAACCGAGCGGGTCGATGTCGGCCTTCTGGTGCCCGCGGAAGCGGTAGGCGTTGATCAGCTGGAGAACCTTGACCTGTTTCTTGTTCTCGTCACTGGCGGCAACAGCCTGGGTGGTACGCCGATGACGACCCAGCTGGTAGAACTGCTCGCGAATGGGCTCGAGAGGTACGTCCTCACTGGGCCCGCCGTCGGGGCGCGGCAGCTGGTCGAAGTACTGGCGCCATTCGTCGGGAACGGCGGAGGGATCATCGAGGTACTGTTCATAGAGCGCTTCCACATAGTGAGCGTTGCCGCCACTCACGTGGGAGGAGCGCCACATCAACTCCATTATGCCTTGTTGCATCTCTTGGTCACCCTGCACTGATGGGGTGGTATCGGCGCCGACACGACTCGACCGCATCGACATCGGTGGTGCCCTGCCTGAGGGAGGGCATCCTGAATTCCATGGTCAAGAGCCGGTGCCCTGGGCACCGGCTCTGAGCATCATGCTCCGTACCGGACTCGACTGCGACCACTTGCCGCAGTCCAAGGGGGACAAGCATGATAACAAGCTGGACGCCACGATTTAAGTGGCATTGGCCAGCAGCATCTCACGGATCTTGCCGATCGCCCGGGTCGGGTTGAGTCCCTTGGGGCAGACCGCGACGCAGTTCATGATCCCGCGGCAACGGAACACGGAGAACGGGTCCTCCAGCTCCGCCAGGCGCTCGCTGGTGGCCATGTCGCGCGAATCGGCCAGGAACCGATAGGACTGCAGCAGGCCCGCCGGGCCGACGAACTTGTCCGGGTTCCACCAGAACGACGGGCAGGCGGTGGAGCAGCACGCACACAGGATGCACTCATAGAGGCCGTCGAGCTTGTCACGCTCCTCCGGCGACTGCAGGCGCTCGATGGCCGGTGCCGGCTCATCGTTCTGCAGGTACGGCTGAATGCGCTCGTACTGCTGGTAGAACAGCCCCATGTCGACCACCAGGTCACGGATCACCGGCAGCCCCGGCAACGGCCGCAGGGTCAGCTTGTTGCCCTTGACCACCTCGGAGAGCGGCGTGATGCAGGCCAGACCGTTCTTACCGTTCATGTTCATGCCGTCGGAACCGCACACGCCCTCACGGCAGCTGCGACGATAGGCCAGGCCGTTGTCCTGCTCCTTGGCCAGGTGCAGGACGTCGAGCACCATCAGGTCGCGGCCCTGGGTGTCGACCTGAAACTCCTGCATGTAGGGCGCGGAGTCGGTTTCCGGGTTGTAGCGGTACAGGGATACCTGAAGCTTGGACATCGTGACTCCCCTTAGTAGGTGCGGACTTTCGGCTCGAACATGTCGACGGTCTTGGGTGCGAAGTTGACATCGCGCTTGCCCAGTCGTTTCTCGGCCGGGAAGTAGAGCGAGTGCTTCAGCCAGTTGACGTCATCGCGGTCCGGGTAGTCGTAGCGAGAGTGAGCGCCACGGCTCTCCTTGCGCTCCAGGGCTGCGATGGCAGTCGCCTCGGCCACTTCCATCAGGTTATCCAGCTCCAGGGCCTCGACACGCGCGGTGTTGAAGGTGTTGGACTTGTCCGGCAGGTAGGCGTTGGCGATCCGCTCACGCAGCTCTTCCAGGCGCTTGACGCCCTCAACCATGTTCTCCTCTTCGCGGAACACGCCGAACGAGGTCTGCATGATGTCCTGCAGCTCGCGCTTGAGATCGGGGACGGTCTCGCCACCCTCGGACTCGTTCCAGCGCGTGATGCGTTGCATCGCAGCGGCGACATCGGACTCGGAGGCGTCGAGGTACTCGATACCCTCGTTGAGCGCACTCTCGATGAACATGCCCGCCGCACGGCCGAAGACCACCAGGTCGAGCAGCGAGTTGCCGCCCAGACGGTTGGCGCCATGCACCGACACGCAGGCTGCCTCGCCACAGGCGAACAGGCCGTTGACGATCTGATCGCTGCCGTCGGGCTTCTGCATGATCGCCTGACCGTGCACGTTGGTCGGGATCCCGCCCATCATATAGTGGCAGGTCGGCACGACCGGGATCGGCTCCTTGGCCGGATCCACGTGAGCGAAAGTCTTGGAGAGCTCGACAATGCCGGGCAGGCGCTTGCCAAGGACATCCTCGCCCAGGTGATCCAGCTTGAGGAAGACGTGGTCGGCCTTCTCCCCACAGCCACGACCCTCGAGGATCTCCATGACCATGGAGCGCGCCACCACATCGCGACCGGCCAGGTCCTTGGCGTTGGGCGCGTAACGCTCCATGAAGCGCTCGCCGTCCTTGTTGACCAGGTAGCCACCCTCGCCGCGACAGCCCTCGGTGACCAGGGTCCCCGCGCCGTAGATACCGGTCGGGTGGAACTGCCACATCTCCATGTCCTGCATCGGGAAGCCGGCGCGCAGCGCCATGCCGATGCCGTCACCGGTGTTGATCAGGGCGTTGGTGGTGGAGGCGAAGATGCGCCCTGCCCCGCCGGTCGCCATGACGGTGGCCTTGGACTTCACATGCACCACTTCGCCGGTCTCGATGTCCATGGCGATGCAGCCCACCACGTCGCCGTTGGCGTTCTTGACCAGGTCGACGGCATACCACTCGTTGAGGAAGGTGGTGTTGTTCTTCAGGTTGTTCTGATAGAGCGTGTGCAGCAGGGCATGGCCGGTACGGTCGGCGGCGGCACAGGTCCGCGCCGCCTGGCCGCCCTTGCCGAAGTCCTTGGACTGGCCGCCGAACGGGCGCTGGTAGATACGCCCGTTGTCGAAGCGGGAGAAGGGCAGGCCCATATGCTCCAGCTCGAAGACCGCCTTGGGGCCCTCGGAGCACATGTACTCGGAGGCGTCCTGGTCGGCGATATAGTCGCCGCCCTTGACGGTGTCGTACATATGCCAGCGCCAGTCGTCGTTGGGATCCGCGGAGGCGATGGCGCAGGTGATGCCGCCCTGGGCAGACACGGTGTGCGAGCGGGTCGGGAAGACCTTGGACAGCACCGCGGTCTTCTTGCCGGACTTGGCCAGCTCGAGGGCGGCCCGCAGGCCGGCACCACCCCCGCCGATGATGATGGCGTCGAAAGACAGGCTACGCATGGTAGACATGTATCAGGCTCCCCACAGAACGATGATGCCCCAGACCAGGAACACGAAGATGGCCAGGATGATGATGAGCTGGGCGGCGACGCGAATGCCGGTCGGCTTGAGGTAGTCGGTAGTCACGGTCCACAGCCCGACCCAGGCGTGGGCGGCCAGCGAGATGAAGGCCAGCAGCGAGAAGATACGCATCCAGGTCTGGGAGAAGAGGCCGCTCCAGGCCGCGAAGTCCAGCCCGGGACTCAGGAGCAGGAAGCCGACGATAAAGAGTGTGTAGAGCGCCAGAACAACGGCAGAGACGCGCTGCAGCAGCCAGTCGGAGAGACCACTGCGCCCGAGATTCGTGATGTTGGTTACCATACCCAGACTCCAGCCAGAATGATCAGGACCACGCTCACCACCACGGTGATCTGCGCCTTCTTGACACCCCCCTCGAGGGTCACGCCGATATCCATGTCCATCAGCAGGTGCTTGATGCCAGCCACGAAGTGGAAGGCCAGGGCGGACAGCAGCCCCCAGGCAACCAGCTTGGCCAGGAAGTTGTGGGCCAGGGCGTCACTCACGGCCGCGAAACCGGCCGGCGATGAGAGCGACGTATCTAGCGCCCAGAAGGCGAAGATCAGGCCGATAAAGAGGATGACGCCTGTGATGCGATGGGCAATGGACGTCAAGGCGGGAAGGGGGAACTGTATCGTGGACAGGTCCAGATTTACGGGTCGTTTGCTATTCACGGCTCTACACACTCTCTTGGCCCGCTATTCGGTCGTCGGACAAGGCCCGAGCGGGCGGTGGTTTCGGGAAGGGACACGTTCGTGGCCGAGTTGGACACGACCACCGGTTCCTGCCAGTCGCGCGCTAAGATTATAGGGACATCGCACCGCCATGACAAATGGACACAGGACGCACTCGACCATGGTGGAAGGCCGATTTCTCGGCGCTGGCGGCGTTTTGCGGGGTATTCGCAGACGTTGCCAGACAGCATGACACACCATTGTGGTGCAGGGCACCATTTCCTATACAGCAACGATATCATTAACGCGTTAATGTACAACACTAGCCGCCCAATGGTGGAATTGACAATCGCTGGGACGCTTCTATAGTGGGCGAACCTTTTCGCCAGCACCATCAGCGAAGCAACGACTTTTCGTCCCACCAGTAACTCGAGAGGAGGCCAGCATGGCTGACAGGAAAGCGACATTGACGGTAGACGGTCTGGAAAAGCCGATCGACCTACCGATCTATTCCGGCACCCTGGGCCCCGACGTCATTGACGTTCGCGGTCTCGGTGCCGAAGGCCTCTTCACCTATGACCCCGGCTTCATGGCCACATCCTCCTGCCAATCGGCGATCACCTATATCGATGGCGGAAAGGGGGTGCTGCTGCACCGCGGCTATCCGATCGACCAGCTGGCGAAAGAGTCCGACTTCGTCGAGCTATGCTACCTGCTGATGTTCGGCGAACTGCCCGACGACGCCCAATACGCAGACTTCGAGTCGCGGATCAGCAACCACACCATGGTCCACGACCAGATCAACAATTTCTTCAAGGGCTTCCGCCGCGACGCCCACCCGATGTCGATTCTGTGTGGCGTGGTCGGCGGCCTGGCCGCCTTCTACCACGACCACCTCGACATCAATGTGGTCGAGGACCGCGAGATCAGCGCTATTCGCCTGATCGCCAAGATGCCGACCATTGCGGCGATGTCCTACAAGTACAACATCGGCCAGCCGTTCAACTACCCGCGTAACGACCTGAACTATGCAGAGAACTTCCTCTACATGATGTTCAGCAACCCATGCGAGCAATACAAGATCAACCCGGTCTACGCCAAGGCCATGGACCGCATCTTCATGCTCCACGCGGACCACGAGCAGAACGCCTCTACCTCTACCGTACGTCTGGCAGGCTCCACCGGCGCCAACCCCTTCGCCTGCATCAGCGCCGGCATTGCGGCTCTCTGGGGTCCGGCCCACGGCGGCGCCAACGAGGCGGTGCTGAACATGCTCGACGAGATCGGCGATGAATCCGAGGAGAACATCCAGCGCTTCGTCGACAAGGCCAAGGACAAGGACGACCCGTTCAAGCTGATGGGCTTCGGCCACCGGGTCTACCGTAACTTTGACCCCCGCGCCAAGGTGATGAAGGAGACCTGCGACGAGGTGCTCGCCGAGCTGGGCATGGCCGACGACCCGCAGCTCAAGATCGCCAAGCGGCTGGAACAGATCGCCCTGGAGGACGACTACTTCATCGAGCGCAAGCTCTACCCGAACGTCGACTTCTATTCCGGCATCATCCTCAAGGCCATGGGCATCCCCAAGAACATGTTCACGGTGATCTTCGCCGTCTCGCGCACCATCGGCTGGATCTCCCATTGGCATGAGATGCTCAGCGACAGCTACAAGATAGGTCGCCCGCGTCAGCTCTACACCGGCCACGAACAGCGCGACTACCCGACACGCTGAGCCGACCCCCACCCCCTCAGCAAGGCCGCCCTCGGGCGGCCTTTTGCGTTGACGGGCCATGCCAGTGGCTCGCAGGCCCAGTGGCTGATGGACGTCATACCCAAGTACGCGACAACTCCTTCAGCGGGGTTGACTTTACTGCTTGCTCAGCCTTCTTACTGGTCTGCCCCGTTTTCCACACATTCTGTGGATAAGCCTGTTCAAAACCTCTCGAAAAGGTCGCAGAATCGCCATGAGCAGCGGGGCCGGCTTAGATTGATCAATTTTTGACCTATCCTAACTTATTGAAATAAAAGGGAATTTGCAGGAGGCCGGCAACCATGCGGGTTCCGGGCGAGACTATGCACAGGTCGACTCAAGCGAGTCGTGAAAGTGGACAAGTCAAGGGGGTTGTCAAGCCGATATCGCCCAAAATGCTGGGATGAGCGACGCGCCATGGGATCGCAAAAAGGCACCAGGCGAACGAATCGTCAGGCGTAGTGCGATTGGAAAGATACAGCGAGGGAAGAAGGTGGCGTCCCATAGGGGGTTCGAACCCCTGTTACCGCCGTGAAAGGGCGGTGTCCTGGACCACTAGACGAATGGGACGCAATATCTTCGGTGCGAGACGTTGGTGGAGCCTAGCGGGATCGAACCGCTGACCTCGACACTGCCAGTGTCGCGCTCTCCCAGCTGAGCTAAGGCCCCGTATCTCTCGAAGACGGGGCGCATGTTACTGATTAACCCCGTCTTCGTCAACACAGAATCACGCGAGTTCGCGAAACTCTTTTTCGAAGCGCTTGGCCTGCTTCTTCGAGACCCCGCCCAGCACCTCGATGGCGTGGCGCAGGCGCGCCCGGGTCATGTCAGACCCCAGGATCGCCATGGCGTCCATCACCGAGGTGCTCGAGCTGGAGCCGGTGATGGCGATGAACACCGGGGCCAAGAAGGCCTTCATCTTAAGCTCGAAGTGGCCAGCCAGTGCCTTGACCTCCTCCAGCAGCGCCGCCTTGTGCCAGGCCGGCACAGCCTCGAAGCGCCACACCAGGAACTGCAGCAGCTTGAGCAGCTCCTCGCGGGAGAGCTTGACCTCGTCGAAGCTCTCCTCCTCGATGTCCGGCAGGCCCGAAAAGAAGTGCCCGGCCAGGGGTACCACCTGAGAGAGCGTCTCCACCCGGGGACGCACCTGAGGCAGGATCTGGCTGACGTACTCCTCGTTGAAGGCCCATTCCATCAGCGCCTTGAGAAAGGCCTTGTCGTCGAGCTCCTCGCGGATATAGACGCCGTTGAGCCAGGTCAGCTTCTCCAGGTCGAATACCGGCCCCCCCAGCGACACGCGCTGGATATCGAAATGGCTCATCATCTCGTCGAGGCTGAACTTCTCGCGCTCGTCGGGCATCGACCAACCCATGCGGCCCAGGTAGTTGATCACCGCCTGGGGCAGGAAGCCCATGCGCCGGTAGTAGTTGATGGAGGTCGGGTTCTTGCGCTTGGAGAGCTTGGACTTGTCGGGATTGCGCAGCAGCGGCATGTGACAGAGCTGCGGCATCTCCCAGCCGAAGTATTCATAGAGAAGCTGGTGCTTGGGCGCCGAGTTGATCCACTCCTCGCCACGCAGCACGTGGGTGATGCCCATCAGGTGGTCATCGACCACGTTGGCAAGGTGGTAGGTGGGCATGCCGTCGGACTTGAGCAGAATCTGCGCGTCCACCTGAGCCCAGTCGACCTCGATCACGCCGCGCAGCATGTCGTCGACCACGCAGCTGCCCGAAGCAGGTACTTTCATGCGCACCACGTAGGGCCAGCCCTCGCGCTCACGACGCGACTGCTCCTCGCCAGGCAGGGCAAGGTCGGAAGGCTTGAGGGCCAGGTGCATGCCGGCTTCCTTGCGCGCCTCGCGCAGCTCATCGAGCTCCTCACTGGTGCGGTAGCACTTGAAGGCATGGCCGGCCTCGATCAGCTGACGGGCGAATTCCCCGTAGATGTCGCCACGTTCGCTCTGGCGATAGGGGCCATGGGGGCCGCCCACGTCGGGCCCCTCGTCCCACTCCAGCCCCAGCCAACGCAGCGAATCGAGGATCATCTGCTCGGACTCGGGCGTCGAGCGCACGCGGTCGGTGTCCTCGATGCGCAGGATAAACTGGCCGCCGTGCTGGCGGGCGAAGCAGAGGTTGAACAGGGCGATATAGGCGGTGCCCACATGGGGATCGCCGGTGGGTGACGGCGCGATACGAGTACGAACGGTCATGTCGTCCTTGGTCCTGTCGATGGTGTGGGACTTGCCCTGGCGAGCGGGCGAATGCCACACATTATACGCACCTGGTCGGCGCCGGGCAGCCGTGCCCAGGAATCATTCCCTCCCCGCGTGGTCCATGCTGGAACCTGAACCCTCCGCACAAGGATTCACCATGCTCTCGCGACTCCCCGACGGTTTCACGGCCCTGGTCACTGGCGCCTCCGGCGGCATCGGCCACGCCGTGGTCAACGCCCTGCTGGAAAGCGATCGGCCAGGCCGTGTGATCGGCGTCAGCCGCGCCGGCCATTCACATCCTGACCCCCGCTTTGAGTCACTCGCTCTGGACATCAGCGAAACGCAGGGGCTCGCCGCACTGGAACACGCTCTGGACGCCGCCCCGCTTCATCTGGTGTTCAATGCCATCGGCATGCTGCATGACGACGAGCTCGGCATCGGCCCCGAGAAGAAACTCGACGATCTGGACGCCGAGGCCCTGAGCCGGCTCTACCATGTCAATGCGATCACCCCGGCATTGCTGCTCAAGGCCTTGCAGCCCAGCCTCAAGGGGCGCCATCCGGCGCTGGTGGCGAGTCTCTCGGCGCGGGTCGGCTCGATCGGCGACAATCGGCTGGGCGGCTGGTACGCCTACCGGGCCAGCAAGGCCGCCCACAACATGCTGATGAAGACCGCTGCCGTGGAACTGCGACGCCTCAATCCCGAGGCCTGTGTCGCCTCGCTGCATCCCGGCACCACGGATACCGCGCTTTCAAAACCCTTCCAGGCAAGGGTTCCGGACGACAAGCTGTTTACAGCGAGGTTCGTCGCCGAGCGGTTGCTCACGGTACTGGACGACTGCGGCCCGGAGCAGAGCGGCACCTTCCTCGACTGGGCCGGCGAAGCCGTTGAGTGGTGATGCCCGGTGAGGGGTGCCGCGATGGCCATAAACAGAGCAGAATTAGCGTTGATGCACGCCCTTGCACGCTGAAAATCGATCGCAGAAGATCACACCCTCTTAATTTCCCCACAGGATGTTGCAATGGACACACTCGGCCCTCGGATCAAGGAACTTCGGCTGGAGGCCAAGCTCAACAAGGCGGCCCTGGCGCGCAGGGTCGGTGTATCCGATGTGACCATCTCCTATTGGGAGTCGGGCGCCATCCGACAGATCGGCCACGAACGGCTCGTGGCGCTGGCCCAGGCCCTGAACTGCCCGCTGTCGCGGCTGCTGGAGGAAACGGGAACCCGCGCCGGCCCGCTCTTTCTGCGCAGCCGGATGCCGCTGCCGTGGCAGGATGGCCGGCAGAAGGGAATCGAACTGCCGATCGAGATGGTGCCCGGTCAGCACTGGGACGGTGACTGCTTTCTGGTTACCCCGGCCCCGGGTGAGCAGTTTGACTTCCTCAAGGAGGGCGACCTCGTCGCCATTGCCCCCAGCGACATCTTCCGCCAGTCCGGACTCTATCTGATCGATGATGATGGCACGCTGGCTATCCGCCACGTCGACCAGACCCCCACTGGCGAGCTGATATTTCATCGCGAGAACAGCGACGAGGCCATGCCCTGGGCCCCGGCCTGCCGATTGCTCGGCAAGCTGGTCGCCCATTGGCGAATGCAGTCGCTGTGAGGAATCACTCCACCTCCATCACCTCGACCTCATCGAGAGTGCGGCGGGTCTCACTGCCCACCAGAAAGCGTTGGCTGTAGCGAGCGATCTGGCCCAGCCCATGACGCGACGTTTGCACCAGGGGCCCGCTGAGATGCTCGTTCTGCTCGCCGAGACGCGCTCGCACCGACCTCGGCTGCACGCTGCCCTCCTGCACCTCGACGATGACCCGGTAGCCGCCATCCGGTAAGCCACTGCCGGGCCCGAACGGACCGGCATCGAAGCCGCCCTCTTCCACCGACACGCGTTCGCGCCAGCGCACGCCGCTGAGTTCGCGTTCCACGATGACCAGCAAGCGGGTCGCCCCGGGCAGATTGGTGTCGCCCTCCACCCTCAGGCGTCGGTCACTGCCCAGGCTGGACGAGACATCGATCGTCACTGCCTGGTCGAAAGGCGGCACCTCCGGAACGTCGGGAGCGGGCTCCGGTGGTGACTCGCTAGCCTCGGCGGTGGTCGCCGTCTCGGCAGGCTCGGATGTTGCAGCCTCCTCGCTACCACCGCATCCCGCCAGCCCTATCATCAGCAGGCCTGCTGCCATTGCTCGATACCAGACCGTCATGCACGCCTCCCGTCGCGTCGATGAGAGGCCAGACTAGCATCATTCCCCACCGCCGCGCGTGGCCTCGGGCAGCTCGGCGCAGTCGCGGCAGAGCGTGGTGTAGGGCACCGCCGATAGCCGGCGCGCGTCGATGGCCTCGCCGCACTCCTCGCAGAGATCGCCCTCACCGTTGTCGATGCGCTCGAGCGCATGCATCACCTGGCGAAGTTCGTCCTCGGCTTCCTGCTGAAGCGCCTCGATCACGTCGTCGTTCTGCAACTCGATGGACTGTTCTTCCATGTCCTTGTCCAACGGACCGCCCCGCTGCTCCTTGTGGGCCTTGTAACGCTCGAAACGGTCGATGAGCTCGTCGCGCAGCGCTTCCAGCTCCTGCTTCCTGTGCGCCATGGTGTCGTCTCCTGTAATGCCGACAGTGCCTAACAAGGGCCCTGCCTGTATTGCCTCTAGATAGCCTATCGCAGCCAACACCCCTGCATGAGGAGGGTCAAGCCGCCGCCCCCTCCGTTCAAGCCATGCCCAGGGCGTCGTAGCCTTCCGGCGTCAGGGTAATGCGCTCGGGCTCGTCGCTGCCCCGCGTCCGGTCGACGCGAATCAGGCGCCTGGCTTCCAGGGTGTCGATGTCTTCCAGCACTTCCTCCAGCAGACTATCCTCGCCCGGGTGACCGAAAGGCGAGGCCAGTGTCCCGCCGTGCTGCAGCACGCGCGACAGCAGCTCTATCTGGTGCTCGGTAAGATCGCCGCTCATGCGTTGCTCCCTCTGATGGGTGGATGCTTGCCAGTCAGTATGGACGAAGGCCGCCTTGTGCGGCATCGGCCTCCTCTCTGATCCATCATCGGGATGACCGAGACGCCATACAAGGCATTGACGCCGGGCGCCATTCGTGACACAGTGCGTGCAGTTGGTAAGCAAGATGCATATTGTCAGTAGTAGTCGAATCCTTTCGGTTGTCTGGTTATATCCCCTTGTTTGACCCACTAGCAGTCGGGGCATTACCCGGTAATTCGTAACACGCGCACAGCGCGAGAGGAGACACATCATGGCTACTGGCACAGTCAAGTGGTTCAACGACGCAAAAGGCTTTGGCTTCATCACCCCGACCGACGGCGGCGATGACCTCTTTGCCCACTTCTCCGAAATCAAGGCAGACGGCTTCAAGTCCCTCCAGGACGGCCAGCAGGTCTCCTTCGACGTGGTTCAGGGCAAGAAAGGCCTGCAGGCTTCGAACATCGAAGTCATCTGATCGTCGATCAGACAGACCTATCGCGTCGCAAGACGCCGAGCACCAAGGCCCGCTGATGCGGGCCTTGGTGTTTCTGCGTGTCCGGTTTTCTTGCACCAGCCAAGGCCCGCGAGCCTATCACCCGGCCAGCATTGGCCAGAAATTGACCGGCACTGGTAGAATGCCACCTTTCTGACCGACACCTCGTGATGCCGATGCCCCAGCTCGACCGTACCTTCTCCGTCGCGCCGATGATGGATAGGAACTGAGCTCCGCCACTCCGGCATTCATTGCCATCACGTACCAAATTTCTACCAACGATTTTCCCTTTTCTTCTCGCCAGCAT
>NZ_JACHXQ010000002.1:0-34872 GCF_014192285.1 Halomonas fontilapidosi
CAGGCTGAAACTAAAAGGTCTGAGCCCCGTACAGTACAGGACTCAGACCTTGATCGCCGGCTGAATGAACCGTCCAACTATTGGGGGTCAGTTCAGGCTCTGCTGGAGGCTTTTCTTGGCTGCTTGGCTGCTTGCCGCTATCTCATCACCCCCGCCTTTCTGAGCTTGGCAATATCCTCGGGCGTCAGCCCCATCTCGGCGAGGAGCGCATCGCTGTCCTGACCGAGCCCCGGCGGCGCCATATCGCTGGTGGCGGGCTCGCCGTCGAAACGCAGCGGATTGGCGACTTGAGGCACCTTTAGGTCACCACGCTGCAATGTCCGGTGCATGCCGCGATGACGCACCTGGGGGTCGTCGAAGACCTCGGTCAAGGTATTGATGGGCCCGGCGGGAATGCCGCGCGCCTCCATCTCGGTCAACCAGTCGTCGCGGTCACGCTCGAGCAGGATTCCCTGAATGAGCGAGACCAGCACTTCGCGATTGCCGACCCGAGCCGCGTTGGTGGCATAGGCGGGATCCTCTGCCCATTCGGGATGACCCAGCAGGTCGGCAAACCGTGCGAACTGGCTATCGTTGCCCACCGTGACCACCAGGTGACCATCGGCGCAGGCGAAGGCCTGATAGGGCACGATGTTGGGATGGGCGTTGCCGTGGCGCTCGGGCGAACGACCGGCGACCAGGGCATTGAGTGCCTGGTTGGCCAGGGTGGCCACCTGAACATCGAGCAGCGCCAGGTCGATATGCTGCCCCCGGCCGGTGCGCGCACGCTCCTGTAGCGCGGCCAGCACGCCCACCGTGGCGTAAAGGCCGGTCATCACGTCGGTGATGGCCACGCCGGTCTTCATGGGCATGCCGTCGGGCTCGCCGGAGAGGCTCATCAGACCACCCATGGCTTGGATCATGAAGTCGTAGCCGGCGCGATGGGCATAGGGGCCGTCCTGGCCGAAACCGGTGACGGAGCAGCCGATCAGGCGCGGGTTGATCGCCTTGAGGCTGGCGTAGTCGAGCCCGTATCGGGCCAGGCCGCCGACCTTGAAGTTCTCGAGCAGGATATCGGCACCCTTCGCCAGGGCCCTGATCAGTTCCTGTCCGCCCTCGGTGGCAATATCCACGGCCAGCGACTGCTTGCCACGGTTGGCGCACAGAAAGTAGGCCGCCACCCGCTCAGCGTCGTCCTGCTGGGCGAGCCAGGGTGGCCCCCAGCCGCGGGTGTCATCGCCGCGCGACGGGTGTTCGACCTTGATCACCCGGGCCCCGAGGTCAGCGAGCAACTGGCCGGCCCAGGGGCCAGCCAGCACACGCGACATGTCGAGCACCGTGATGCCCTCAAGCGGTCCACTCATCTGGAGCTCCTTGCTCACGTTCAGCGCACTCGGGACTGATCCAGCGCCCCTCGTTATCTTCAGCCGATTTCGTCCTGGCGGATCAACCGGTAAAGGCCTGAATGCCGGTCTGGGCGCGTCCGAGGATCAGGGCATGGACATCATGGGTGCCCTCGTAGGTATTCACCGCCTCGAGGTTCATCACATGGCGAATCACATGGTATTCATCGCTGATCCCGTTGCCACCGTGCATGTCACGCGCCACCCGGGCGATATCCAGCGCCTTGCCGCAGTTGTTCCGCTTGATCAGCGAGATGGCTTCCGGCACCAGTTGGTCGTCGTCGATCATGCGGCCGACGCGCAGCGACGCCTGCAGGCCCAGGGCGATCTCGGTCTGCATGTCGGCAAGCTTCTTCTGGATCAGCTGGTTGGCCGCCAGCGGACGGCCGAACTGCTTGCGCTCCAGGGTATAGTCACGGGCGGCATGCCAGCAGGCCTCGGCGGCCCCCATGGTGCCCCAGGCAATACCGTAGCGGGCACGGTTGAGACAGGAGAACGGCCCTTTCAGCCCGGTGACGTTAGGCAGGCGCTGCTCATCCGAGACCTCGACGTCCTGCATGGCGATCTGGCCGGTGATGGAGGCGCGAAGGCTGAACTTGCCCTCGATCTTGGGCGCCGAGAGCCCCTTCATGCCCTTCTCGAGGATGAAGCCGTTGACCACGCCCTCGTCGTCGCGGGCCCAGATCACGAAGACATCGGCAATGGGCGAGTTGGTGATCCAGGTCTTGGTGCCGTTGAGGCGCCAGCCGCCATCGGTGCGCGTCGCACGGGTGCTCATGCCGCCCGGGTCAGAGCCGTGATCCGGCTCGGTAAGGCCAAAGGCCCCCACCCATTCGCCGCTGGCAAGCTTACCCAGATACTTCTCGCGCTGAGCCTCGCTGCCGAAGGCATGGATCGGATACATCACCAGGCTCGACTGAACGCTCATGGCGCTGCGGTAGCCGGAGTCGACGCGTTCCACCTCACGGGCGATCAAGCCGTAGCTGACATAGTTGAGACCGGCGCAGCCGTAGCCGTCGATGGTCGCACCAAGCAGCCCCAGCTCGCCCATCTCGTTCATGATCTCGCGGTCGAAGTGCTCGTGGCGATTGGCCTCCAGCACCCGCGGCAGCAGCTTTTCCTGACAGTAGTCATGGGCGGTCTGGTGGACCATGCGCTCGTCCTCGGAGAGCTGGTCGACGAGGCGGAAGGGGTCATCCCAGGTAACGGGGGTGATCTGGCTCATGGGGTATCCTCGGTTGGCGTGCTGACAATTTCTACATTTTCATCAAATGTAGACCAAGCGGGAGCATCTGCCAAGTCCATCGTCACGTATTCACTCACACCCGAGCCGAGGCGTGTCGCGCCTGGCGTGCCAGCTCGCTGCGGATCTGCCACCAGGCAAGCAGTGCGACCAGCAGGTTGGCGGCGAGAATGCCGGCGAAGATGCCAGTGCTGCCAGCCAGCCGTCCGCCCAGCCAGGCCAGCGGTACGGTCAGCGCAAAGAGCCTGATGACCGACAGGCGCATGGCCCTGGCGGGACGATGCAGGGCATTGAAGGAGGAGACCGCAAGGATCACCACGCCCTGAGCACCGAGCCCCAGCGGTACCAGCCAGAGAAAATGGCGCAATACCTCCCCGACCGCCTCGCGCTCCGCGTATCCCGCCACCAGCCAGGGCGCCAGCAGTTGTAGCAAGGCCCACACCAGCAGCTGCCAGGCCAGCACAAAGACGAAGCAGCCCAGGATCGCCCGGCGTACGCGGTCGAGCTGTCCGGCGCCGGCATTCTGGCTGACCAACGGTGACAGGGTCATGGAGAGCGCCAGCACGGCGATCTGCGAGATCGCCTCGATACGCGTACCGACACCATAGCCCGCCACCGCATCATGGCCGTGACCGGCCACGATGCGGGTTATCAGTCCCAGCGCAATGGGTGTGAAGACACTGGTGAGCGCTGCCGGCCCCGCAATGCGGCCCAGCTCGCGCCACGAGGCGGCCAGGCCCTGCCACGTCAGCCCGGCCAGGTCGAAGAGCTGGCGCAGCTCGCGCTGGACGACCAGCACGCCGGCCATGAGGCCCCAGCTCAATACCGTGGCGAGCGCCGCGCCGGAAACCCCCAGCGCCGGAAAGGGACCGATGCCGAAAATCAGCCACCAGTCCAGCAGCACATTGGCCCCCGCCGCCAGCACCATCATCAGCCCCTGGGTGGCGGTATTGCCATGGGCGCGCAAGATGCTGTTGAGCACCCTCGGCACAATCACCGCCGCCGCCCCGAAGTACCAGATGCCCATATAGTCGCGGATATGCGGCATCAGCAGATCATCGGCCCCCATAAGACGGAACAGCGGCTCCAGGGTGGCAAGTCCCAGCAGCGTCATGCCGAGCCCCACGCCCAAGGCCAGCAGAGCGGCGTCGGTAGCGCGCCGTCTCACCGCCTCCAGGTTGCCCTGCCCCAGGCGACGCGCCACCACCGCCGAGGTCCCGATCCCCAGGCCGATGGCCAGGCTGATCACCGTGAATACCACCGGAAAGGTAAAGGCTACCGCCGCCAGTTCCTCGGTACCGAGGCGCGAGATGAACCAGGTATCCACCAGGTTGAAGCTCATCATGGCGATCATGCCGCCGACCACCGGCAGGCACTTGCGCAGCAGCGTCAGGCCGATGGGCCCTTCGAGGAGTTCGCGACGGACGGGGCCTGGCCGCGGGGCAGAGGAAGGGGAGGAAGAAGAGTTGGCGGGTGCGCTCATGCAGGCTCTCAACGACGAAACGGGCACTGGATTGTGCCCGCTATCGGTTTGCGCTTGTAGCCGGCGAGGTGTCGCATGGGGTGTCGACTCAGCGATCTTCCCCCTGGCGATAGAGCGTCTGGATGCTCGAGAAATCGAGCTGGCCGCTGCCCTGGGCGCTGTGCAGGGCGAACAGGTTGCGGGCCTGAGACCCCATGGGCACGGTGGACTTCGAGCCCAGTGCCAGCTCCCAGGCGAGCCCCAGGTCCTTGGCCATCAGGTCGGTGAGAAAGCCACCCTGATAGTCACGGGAAGCGGCAGCACCTTCCATCACGCCCGGCCAGGGATTGTAGACGTTGAGCGCCCAGTTACCGCCACTGCTCTGCTTCATGATCTCGGAGAGCACGGCGGGGTCCATGCCGTTCTTCACCCCCAGCGCCAGCGCCTCGGCGGTGCCCGACATCAGGATGCCCAGCAGCATGTTGTTGCAGATCTTGGCGACCTGACCGGCCCCCACCTCGCCGGCATGGAAGATATTCTTGCCCATGGCCTCGAGCAGCGGCTTGGCCTGTTCGAAGCCGGCTGCCTCGCCGCCGACGATGAAGGTCAGCGCACCGGCCTTGGCGCCCCCCACGCCGCCGGAGACCGGGGCATCCAGATAGGTAAAACCGCGCTCGGCAGCGGCGGCACCCACCAGCCGAGCATCGTCCGGGGCAATGGTCGAGGAATCGACCAGCAGCGGCTTGCCCTCAAGGCTATCAAGCAGCCCCGCCGCGCCGTTGCGGCCCAGGTAGAGCCCCTTGACGTGTACGCCCGCCGGCAACATGGAAACGACCACGTCCGCGCCAGCGGCAGCGGCTTCGGCGCTGGCAGCGCGCTTGGCCCCCTCGGCTTCCAGGGACTGGATGGCACCTTCGACCAGGTCGAAGACAGTGACGTCATGGCCGGCCTTGACCAGATTGATGGCCATGGGCGCGCCCATGTTGCCGAGGCCGATAAAGGCGATATTCATTGGCATGGCTCCTGTTGCATTTTGAGTTGTTCAGGCTAGGCGCGACGAGGTGAGCCGACCCGGTGGCCAACGCCGAGGTCGCGCAAGGGATGAGATTCGCTCGGCCAGAGGGGCGTCATCAGGGCCTGGATATCGGCCTGGGGCACCTCGGCGACACTGGCATGCTGCCAGCGTGGCGACTTGTCCTTTTCGACCAGCAGCGCGCGAACCCCCTCGACGAAGTCCCCCTGGCGACAGCACTGCACCGAGAGCCCCAGCTCGTCACGGAAAGCATCGGCGAGGCCGCTGTGGGCGTGGCGTTCGAGCATCCGCCACACCAGCTCGGCGCTCATCGGGCAGCCAACCTCGAGACGCGCCCGGTTGGCGGCAAGCCAGCTGTCGTCGTCGCTATCCCGCAGAATGCGGCTGACGGCCGTGGCCGCATCCACCCGACCCACCAGCGTCTGGATGTGGTCGAGGTGCGGCCACACCTGGCCGGTCGGCGCGGCGCGGCGATCTTCATGCTCATCGAGCGCCGTCTGCACTCCGGCACGCAGGGCCGCCAGGCTGCGATCGCCGTAGTCAGCCTCTGTGAGGGCCGCGAGCAACACCGCACGGCGATCGCGTGGAATGAAGCGGTCGGCGAGCCCCAGGTCCAGGGCGTCGCGGGCATTGAGCTGGGCGCCGGTCAGGCCCAGGTAGGCGCCCACTCCGCGGGGCATGCGGCCCAGAAACCAGCTGGCGCCGATATCCGGATAGAGACCGATGGTAATTTCCGGCATGGCGATGCGCGTGGTCTCGGTGGCCAGGCGCTGAAAGCCGCCGGCCATCAGGCCCAGGCCACCCCCCATGACGATGCCGTCGCCCCAGACCATCAACGGCTTGGGATAGGTGTGGATGCGGTAGTCGAGACGATACTCCGTGGCAAAGTAGGTCTCGGCGAAGAGACCGTCACGACCGGCACCGCGGTTCTCGCCCTCTTCGGTCAACGACCGGTAGAGGGCCACCACATCACCGCCGGCACAGAAGGCCTTGTCGCCGCTGCCTTCGAGCCACACCGCCACGATGCTGCGGTCCACCGCCCAGGCCTCGAGCTTGGCATCGAGCTGGCGGATCATCTCCAGCGACAGGGCATTGAGCGACTTCGGGGCGTTGAGGGTCGCCACGCCGACACGACCGCCGTCGCGGGTGGGCAGCTCGTCGAAGAGCACTGCAAGGTCCGACATCTGGAATCTCCTATTGCAACGATTCGATGACGCCGTCGGCCAGCAGGCGACGGGCCACGATCAGGCGCATGATCTCGTTGGTCCCCTCGAGAATCTGGTGGACCCGGGTATCCCGGACCAGACGCTCGAGTGGATATTCACGGATGTAACCATAGCCGCCATGCAGCTGAAGGGCTTCGTTGCAGACAGTAAAGCCCATGTCGGTCGCAAAGCGCTTGGCCATGGCGCAGTGGGCCGTTGCCTCGGGGTCGCCCTGGTCAAGGCGCCAGGCCGCATGACGCACCATGAGGCGTGCGGCGGTCAACTCGCTGGCCATGTCGGCGAGCTTGAACTGCAGCGCCTGGAACTGACTGAGCTCGCGGCCGAACTGCTTGCGCTCAGCGAGGTAGTCCCGTGACAGGGTCAGCGCCTGCTGGGCGGCCCCCAGCGAGCAGCTGGCGATATTGAGGCGCCCGCCGTCGAGGCCCTTCATGGCGAACCGGAACCCTTCTCCTTCTGCACCCAGGCGATTGGTGACCGGCACACGCACGCCATCGAAGCTGACCAGGCGAGTCGGCTGGCTCTTCCAGCCCATCTTTTCCTCGTTCTTGCCGTATTCGACACCGGCGGCATCGGCCGGCACGACGATCGCCGAGACACCGCCGGCCCCGCTATCGGGCGCACCGGTACGCGCCATCACCACCAGCACCTCGGTCTCCCCCGCGCCGGAGATGAACATCTTGCTGCCGGAGAGCACATACTCGTTGCCCTCCCTGACGGCCTTGGTACGCAGGCTGGCGGCATCAGACCCCGCACCGGGCTCGGTCAGGCAGTAGGAGCCGAGCGCCTCACCGGCTACCATGGCGGGGACCCAGGCCTCGCGCAGAGCATCGTCGCCCCAGCTGGCGATCATCCAGGTCACCATGTTGTGGATGGTCAGGTAGGCGGTCGTGGAGATACAGCCTTGAGCCAGCTGCTCGAAGATCAGCGAGGCTTCGAGGCGCGAAAGGCCCAGGCCGCCGTGCTCTTCCGGGGTGTAGATGCCGAGGAACCCCGCCTCACCGGCCCGGCGGATCACGTCCACCGGGAAGTGAGAGCGCGCGTCCCAGTCAGCGGCATGTTCGGCCAGTTCGGCCTGCGCGAAGTCGGCGGCCGCCGCGGCCAGCGCCTTCTGGTCATCGGTCAGGGAGAAGTCCATGGGGAATCACTCTCGTTCAGCAATGGGTAAGTCATATCGTTGTGCTTGTTGTCCGGGCCCCGGAACACACGGGGAAAGGTCGCCTTGACACTTTTTGGCAGCGCCGCCCTGCCCGGCCGGCTGGACACCAACCTAGCACTTGCTAGGTTTATCCCATATCACCCCATGGTCGAACAAGCACTTTACGTTAACGTAAACCTCGTCTAGTGTTTCTATACGAGGTGGGAAACCGCCGGTTCACCACCCGGTCACAGGATAGACGTCATGACACAGCCAACCGCCCAGGCCAATCAGGCTTCACAGGAGGCTCTGCCTCGCCAGCACCGGCACTACAGCATCGGTGAACTGGCCAGGATGTTCGAGGTCACGCCGCGAACCATCCGCTTCTATGAGCAGGAAGGGCTACTGGCGCCGCGGCGCGAGGGGCAAAAGCGCATTTACCGCGAGAAGGACAGGGTGCGTCTGAAGCTGACCCTGCGCGGCAAGCGGTTGGGGTTCTCGCTGGCCGAGATCCGCGAAGTGGTGATGATGTACGACGCCATGCCCGACGGAAATGCTCGCCAGCTGTGGCGACTGCTGGAAATACTGGCCGACAAGCGTGCCAATCTCGAGCGGCAGCTGGAAGACATCCGCCTGATGCGCCTGGAGCTCGACGACGTGGATCACCGTGCCCGGGAAGTCCTGCGCAACCTCGGCCACGAGGCCTAGAAGAAGATAAAACGCGTGCCGGCGACCACGACGTCATCCCCCGTTTCACGCACACTGCCACAGGGCACAACAAGACGAGTAACACCATGACACGCCAACATCGATCGATCAGCTACGTCAGCGGCATCAGTGAAACTCCCCTCAAGGGCCAGACCATCGGTGACTGCTTCGATGATACCGTGGCGCGCTTCGCCGAGCGCGACGCCCTGATCAGCCGTCATCAGGGGCTTCGCTACAGCTGGAAATCGCTGCAGCAGGCCGTCGACGAGGCGGCACGCGCCCTGCTCGCCCTAGGGGTGGAAAAGGGGGACCGGGTCGGCATCTGGTCACCCAACTGCGCCGAGTGGACCATCACCCAGTTCGCCACGGCAAAGATCGGCGCCATCCTGGTCAACATCAATCCCAGCTATCGCACCCATGAGCTCGAGTACGCGCTCAAGCAGTCGGGCGCCTCGACGCTAGTCCTGCAGGGGGCCTTCAAGGCGTCCGACTACGTCGCCACCCTGGCCGAGCTGGCCCCGGAACTGCGCGACGGTGCGCCCGGCACCTTCTCCAGCGCCAAGCTGCCTGAGCTCAAGCGGGTCATCTGCCTCGATGAACAGCGCGCCCTGACCGGCATGCTGACCTGGCCGCAGATGCTGGCCCATGCCGACGAGGTCTCCGCCGATCACCTGGCTGACATTCAGGCCACCCTGCAGTTCGACGACCCGATTAACATCCAGTACACCTCAGGGACCACGGGCGCACCCAAGGGCGCCACCCTCTCCCACCACAACATTCTCAACAACGGCTTCTTCGTGGCGCGCACCATGAACCTCAGCGAAGACGACCGCATGGTGATCCCGGTCCCGCTCTATCACTGTTTCGGCATGGTGATGGGCAACCTGGGGTGCGTGACCCATGGCGCCACCATGATCTATCCGGGCGACGGCTTCGAAGCGGAAGCGACGCTGCGCGCTGTCTCCGAGGAGAAGGCCACGACCCTTTACGGCGTGCCCACCATGTTCATCGCCGAACTGGAGCATCCCGAGTTCGAGAGCTTCGACCTCTCGAGCCTGCGCACCGGGATCATGGCCGGCTCCATCTGCCCCATCGAGGTGATGCGCAATGTGATCGACCGCATGAACATGCAGGACGTCACCATCTGCTACGGCATGACCGAGACCAGTCCGGTGAGCACCCAGACCCAGACCGATGCACCGCTGGAGAAGCGCGTCACCACGGTGGGCACCATCCATCCCCACCTGGAGGTCAAGCTGGTCAGCCCGGACACCGGTGCCGCGGTGGCCCGCGGCGAAACCGGCGAGCTCTGCACCCGCGGCTACAGCGTGATGCTCGGCTACTGGAACAATCCGGAGGCCACCGACAAGGCCATCGACAAGGCCGGCTGGATGCACACCGGCGACCTCGCCATCATGGACGACGAGGGCTATGTGGCGATCGTCGGTCGCATCAAGGACATGATCATTCGCGGCGGTGAGAATATCTATCCGCGCGAGATCGAGGACTTCCTCTACACCCATCCGTCCATCTCGGATGTGCAGGTGATCGGCGTACCCGACGAGAAGTACGGCGAGGAGGTGATGGCCTGGGTCAAGCTGAGCGAAGGCGAATCGCTCTCCGAGGAGGAGCTCAAGGCCTTCTGCAAGGGCCAGATCGCCCACTACAAGATCCCGCGCTACGTGAAATTCGTCGACGACTTCCCGATGACCGTCACCGGCAAGATCCAGAAGTTCAAGATGCGCGAGGAAGCCACCCACGAGTTGGGGCTGGCTTGAGCTGTAAGCTGTAAGCTCTAAGCTGTAAGAAAAGCCCCACGAGCTTTGAGCACGTGGGGTTTTCTTATGGCTTACGGCTTATCGCTCGCCCCGAAGGGGCGGTTACATCCCCTTCGGCGCGTAGATGCCGGGCGCATTGCGCCAGTAGCCCTTGACGTCCATGCCGAAACCGAAGACATAGCGGTCGGCGACTTCCAGACTACAGTAGTCGGCCCGCAGCCCGGGGACCGCCTTGCGGTCGTGCTGCTTGTCGACCAGCACCGCGGTGGAGATGCTCGCCGCCCCCGCCTGCCGGCAATAGTCGAGAATCGCCGCCAGGGTGGCGCCCTCATCGAGGATGTCATCGACGATCACCACATGGCGACCGGCCATGGGGACCTCCGGGGAAACACGCCAGAACAGCTCGCCACCGCGCAGGCCACCCCGGTAGCGGGTGGCGTGGAGGTAATCCACTTCCAACGGGAAGCCCAGCCGGGTCAACAGGTGCCCGGTGGTAATCAGGCCGCCGTTCATCACGCAGTAGAAGACCGGCAGGCGGTCTCCCAGATCACGGGTAATCTCATCGGCCATGCGGTCCAGCGCACGCTCGACCTCGGGCTGAGAGATCAGGCAGTCGGCATTGTCCATCACCTCGTGCATCTCGGTCAGGGACGGCAGGGAATCGGCATCGAGTCGGAACATCGTCGGTCGGCTCTTGGGAAAAAACAAAGAAAGGAAAGGCAGTTCA
This sequence comes from Halomonas fontilapidosi, assembly GCF_014192285.1. Taxonomy (GTDB): domain Bacteria; phylum Pseudomonadota; class Gammaproteobacteria; order Pseudomonadales; family Halomonadaceae; genus Halomonas; species Halomonas fontilapidosi. Next base: position 10,695 of record NZ_JACHXQ010000002.1, read on the forward strand.
GTTGGCAGCCATCGCCTCGAGCCGCGCATGGACGCGCCGCCAGCGTGACAGGGCTCCCAGCGACGTGAGGTCGGGACGGGCTCGGGCATAGCGAAGGCGCCTGGCGCGCGGCACCCGATGGCCGCGGCAGGCATCCAGCACCTCGTGGGCCGCGCTGCGATCGTTGCATACCAGCAGCATGTCGCACCCCGCGGCCAATGCCATCCGGGCCCTATCGGCGGGCGTGCCGGCGGCGGCCGCTCCGGCCATGCTCAGGTCGTCGGAGAAGATCACACCCTTGAAGCCCAGGCTCTCGCGCAGCATGCCCAACCAGGCCGGCGAGAAGCCCGCCGGACGCGGGTCGAAACCGGAATAGACGACATGCGCAGGCATCACCGCATCGAGCCGAGGCGCAAGCTCGGCGAACGGCAGCAGGTCGTGTTGGCGCAGCACGTCGAGGGGGCGCCCATCCACGGGCAGCTCATGATGGGAGTCGGCCGCCACGCCACCATGGCCCGGAAAGTGCTTGCCCACCGCCACCATGCCCGCCTCATGCAGGCCATCGAGGAAGGCACGACCGAGACGCGCTACCGCACGAGGGTCCGCGGAGAAGCTGCGATCACCGATCACGCTGGAGGTGCCGCCGTCGACATCCAGTACCGGCGCGAAGGAGAGATCCAGGCCACAGGCCGCCATCTCCATGCCCAGCAGCCAGCCGGCATCCTGGCAGAGACGCACCGTCACCTCGGGCTGCAGGGCAAAGTCACGCCCCAGGCGGCCCATGGGCGGCAGACGAGTGACACCCTCGCGCAGTCGCTGAACCCGCCCGCCTTCCTGATCGACCGCCAGCAGCAGGTCGGGGCGTACGCGACGAATCTCGTCACACAGGGTGCGGACCTGATCGGCCGAGGCAACGTTGCGCGCGAAAAGGATCACGCCCCCGACCTCGGGGCGCGCCAGCAGCTTGAGCTCCTCGGGCGTCAGGCTCTGGCCCTCGAGATCCAGCATCACCGGTCCGAGCGTCTGGGTCATGATCATGCCCCTGGAAGATGGAAGGAGCCGATTCTAGACGAAAGCCGCAGTGCAGGACAGCCCACGAAGAGGCGCGAGCATCCGGGCAATCAGCGCCATCCCCCGATACAATGCAGACCGGATCCCACTGGACAGGAGTCACATCCTTGCTCGACGACCTCTCTCCCTGGCTGCTCTGGCCCCTGACGGCCATCCTGGGCCTGTGCCTGGGCAGTTTCCTCAACGTGGTGATCACCCGGCTGCCGGTGATGCTGATGCGTGGTTGGCGGGCCGAGGCCCGTGAGGCCCTGGAACTGCCACCGGAAGAAGCGACCCCCTTCAATCTGGTGACGCCTCGTTCGCTATGTCCACGCTGCGAGGCGCCCATCGCCTGGCACGACAACATTCCTCTGCTGGGCTGGTTCAAGCGCCGCGGGCGCTGCGCCAACTGCCATGCCCGCATCAGCCCCCAGTATCCCCTGGTGGAGCTCGCCGGGGGCGTGCTGGCCGTGACGGTACTGGCCCTCTTCGGACCGTCCCTCGAGGCCCTGTTCATTCTTGGTGCCTGCCTGACCCTGCTGGCGATGGCGGTGATCGACCTGCGCACCCAGCTGCTGCCGGACCTGCTCACTCTGCCGCTGCTGTGGGCGGGGCTACTCTACCAGCTGCTCTTCCAGCCGTTGATGCTGCCGTCGGCGGTCATCGGGGCCATGGCCGGCTACCTCGTGCTGTGGAGCTTCTACTGGCTGTTCAAACTGGTGACTGGCAAGGAGGGCATGGGCTACGGCGACTTCAAGCTGCTGGCCGCCCTGGGCGCCTGGCTCGGCTGGCAAACCCTGCCGCTGGTACTGATCCTCTCCGCCGGTGCGGGGGCGATCGTGGGCATTCTCATCCAGCTGGCCGTCCCGCGCCTGCGCGGTGCGCCGATGCCCTTCGGGCCCTGGCTGGTGATGGCCGGCTGGATCGCTCTGCTGGCCGGCGAGCCGCTGATGGCGGTCTATACCGGGCTGCTGTATTGAACTCACCATGGGCAAGACCCATATAGCAAGCCAGGAGACAACCATGATCATCGGCGTGACGGGCGGCATCGCCTCGGGCAAGTCCACGGTGGCACGGGCCTTCGCCGTACGAGGCATCCCCTGGGTAGATGCCGATGACGTGGCCCGCGAGATCGTCGCACCGGGCCAACCGGCCCTTGCCGAGATTGCCGAACACTTCGGCCATGACGTCCTCGCCCCCGACGGCAGCCTCGATCGCCGTGCGCTGCGCGAGCTCGTCTTCGCCGATGGCGAGGCAAGACGGCAGCTGGAGCGCATCACCCATCCGCGCATACGCCAGCGTCTAGCGGCGCACCTGAAACAGCTCCAGGCGCAGGGAGCCCCCTACGTACTGCTGGTTTCCCCGCTGCTGTTCGAATCTGGCCAGGACGCCATGGTCGACCGTTGCCTGGTCATCGATGTGCCCGAGACGATCCAGGTTACGCGCACGGCGGCGCGCGATGATGTCGACGAAGCCCAGGCCCGCGCCATCGTCGCGGCCCAGATGCCCCGCGAGGAGCGCCTGGCACGCGCCGATGATGTGATCGACAATGCCACCGACGAGGCGGGGCTGGCCGCGCAGGTGGCCGAACTCGACCGACGCTACCGGGACGCCAGCAGTTGGCCTCCCAGAACCTGATCCGCCGCTTTTATCCCGATACCCTGCCGAAGACGACATTGATGAACATGCAAGACACTACGCGCCCGCTGGAAGTCGCCTGCCCGCAGTGCCGCAAGAAGGTGCTGTGGAACGCGGCCAACCCCTATCGCCCTTTCTGCAGCAAGCGCTGCCGCCTGCTCGACCTGGGTGCCTGGGCCGATGAATCCCACCGCATCGCCGGGGAACCCGCCATGGACGAGAGTGGCCTCGACGAGCTGCTGGCGCGCGCCGACCGAGATGGCGAGCCGACGTGAGCGGCGACGGGAAGCGCCCGGAATACCGCCTGCTGGCGGAACTCGAGGATCACTTCGATCGCCTGGTGGAACAGACCGATGCCCTGGTGGCGAACTGGCAAGCCTCAGAGGCGCCGGCCTGGTCCTTCGAGCATGGCGCGGCCGATGCCGATTGGCTGCGCCATGCCCTGCTCGACGTCTGGTACCAGGATGGCCAGGATGGCCGTGCGACTCGCAGCCACGTAGGGCTAGTGGCGGCCAACGACACAGTGATGGAAGCGGTTATGCGGGTGAACGCCACCAAGAAGGCTTTCGCCGAACTGCTCGCGGAGATCCGCCGCGACGTTCCCACGCTGATCCCGGAGATCAAGGCGATCCTGCCCTTCAGGCACCCGGCCCTGCAGGATCACCTGCGCGGCACGGGACTTGCCCGGTTGCACCTGAAGCAGTGCTGGCGGGCGATCCCGCTGGCCGAAGCCCCGGTGGCTCGCGTCCGACTGGCCTGGTATGCCAGCGGGCGCTCGATCAAGCGGCTGACGGTGCGCGAGGCCGAGCAGAAGCTGCTGGCCCTGGACAGCGAGGCGCCTCACGTGCGTATCCAGCTGAAGCAGCTGGCCGGCATCCCCGATGGCGAACCGCTGGCCCAGGTGCAAAGCCAGGCGCCGCTGATGCGCGCCAACCTCTTCTATCGCGAACCACTCGAGGATGGCCGCCATCGGCGCGCCATGAACATCGCCCTGCCGCTGTTCGTGCCTAGCCCCGACGGCCGACTGCCCGACCACAACCTGCCACCCTCTCATCCGCCCGCCACCCGCACGCGGGCGCGGCGCCGCGACGAACGGCTGGAGGATACCGCCTTCCTGCCGAGCCTGCGCGTCTATCGCTATCGCTGAAGTATGCGGACGAGGCAGAACACAGCCGGGGCATGTCAGGCGATTCGTCCGAGGGACCGCAAGGTCTGCAGCAGCTGGCTGACGCTCTCGGGCGGCTGGGCATACTCTGCCATCAGCGCCCGCAGCCGCTCTTCGAATACACGCTGGCGAGCCTGCTGGTCCTGCGGCGCTGCCGTCTCCTCCTCTTCCAGGCGCTGCAGCGAACGGACCGGCGGACCGGTGGGAATATCAAGCTGACTATCGGGACGCTCGAGTTCGCGTAGCGCATCGGCGAAGGCATCGTCGAGTTCGCGAAACTTGCGCAACTTCTCTCGTTCATCCATGGGCGGGCGGGGGCTGTGCGATTTCATTCGATTCCAGTGGTGTCGAGGCGAAGGCCGTGGCGTGAAGAGGGATGAACAAGCCATCGCCGGTGCTCGGGGGAAGCCTGATTATACGGGCAACACCGCGGCGAATCATCTTCCCGAGGTTGTCACGATGACGCCGCCTCAAAGGGCGGCGTCATGCCTTCACGCGCTGAGGCTTACTCCTCGACACGCACCAGCCAGGACTCGACGGTGTCGGAACCGTGCTCATCTTTCCAGGCCTTGAGCGTCTTCTGGTTACCGCCACGGGTTTCCACGACTTCTCCGGTGTTGGGGTTCTTATAGATCTTCAACTTGCGTTTGCGGCGAGCACCGCCTGTCGCTGGCGTTGCGGCACTGCTGCGTGTCGCCGCAGCGGGCTTGGGATCGAGAAGTGCGATGACGTCGGCAGCACTCTTGTCGTACTCGCGCATCAGCGACTCAAGCTTTTCCTTGAAAGCAAGCTCGGCCTTGAGACGGTCGTCGTTCTGCAGCTTGTCCATTTCAGACTGGAGTTGCTTGAGCTGCTGCTCCATCTGCATGTAGTTACTGAGCAGGGATGACATATAATAGTTCCTTATCGGGATATCAGGATGCAGCGTCATTATTGCCTTTTAATACTTCATTGGCAACATTCTGAACATCAATTCGGACTTCGGCAAACAACCAGCAAGACGTTTAATCGCACACTGTGCAAACAACTGGTCGCGTTAAACTCGCGAAGGACTAAACAAGCGCCATCCGTGTGACGAGTCGCTTCTCGCGTCATGCAAGATACCGGCGCAACAAAAAAGCGCCGCCCCTTGGGGCGGCGCCTCTACAAGCGCTGTGGGATAAGCTCCCTGGCGCTATCAGTCCTGACCCATCTGCTGCTTGATGAGATCGCCGATGGTGGTCGGACCACCGCTCTCGGGAGACTCCTCGCGCAGCTTCTTGAGGTTCTGACGGGTATCGTCCTGGTCCTTGGCCTTGATGGACAGGGCGATCTGGCGATTCTTGCGATCAACACCGATGATGCGTGCCTCGACGCTGTCGCCCTCGCTCAGCACGTTGCGGGCATCCTCGACGCGGTCGGCGCTGATCTCGGAGGCCTTGAGCACGGCGATGACGTCAGTGGCCAGCTCGACCTGGGCTTCCTTGGCATCGACTTCGACCACGCGGCCGGTGACGATGGAGCCCTTGTCATTGACGGCCAGGAATTCGGAGACCGGGTCGGTATCGAGCTGCTTGATGCCCAGCGAGATGCGCTCGCGCTCCGGGTCGATGGAGAGGATGACGGCTTCCGCCTCGTCGCCCTTCTTGAACTGGCGAACGGCTTCCTCGCCGGTGTCGGTCCAGGAGATGTCGGACAGATGCACCAGGCCATCGATGCCGCCTTCCAGGCCAATGAAGATGCCGAAGTCGGTGATCGACTTGATGGTGCCGGTGACGCGGTCGCCCTTGTTGTAGCGTGCGTTGAAGTCTTCCCACGGGTTGGTGGTGCACTGCTTGATACCCAGGGAGATACGACGACGCTCCTCGTCGATGTCCAGCACCATGACGTCCACGTCGTCGCCGACCTGCACGACCTTGGACGGATGGATGTTCTTGTTGGTCCAGTCCATTTCGGAGACGTGGACCAAGCCCTCGACACCCTCTTCCAGCTCGGCGAAGCAGCCGTAGTCGGTGAGGTTGGTGACCGTGGCGTGGACCTTGGTGCCTTCCGGGTAGCGATCCTTGATGTTGACCCACGGATCCTCGCCCAGCTGCTTCAGGCCCAAGGAGACACGGTTGCGCTCACGGTCGAACTTGAGCACCTTGACGGTGATCTCGTCGCCCACGGCCACGATCTCGCTCGGATGCTTGATGCGCTTCCAAGCCATGTCGGTGATGTGCAGCAGGCCGTCGACGCCGCCCAGATCGACGAAGGCACCATAGTCGGTGAGGTTCTTGACGATACCGACGATCTGCTGACCTTCCTGCAAGGTCGCCAGCAGGGCTTCACGCTCGGCACTGTTCTCGGCCTCGAGTACGGCACGACGGGACACGACCACGTTGTTGCGCTTGGCGTCGAGCTTGATGACCTTGAAGTCGAGCTCCTTGTTCTCGAGATGGGTCGTGTCGCGCACGGGACGGACATCCACCAGGGAACCGGGCAGGAAAGCACGGATGGAGTCGACGTCGACGGTGAAACCGCCCTTGACCTTGCCGTTGATCACGCCCTTGACGATCTCTTCCTTTTCGAAGGCGGCTTCCAGCACCTTCCACGCTTCGGCGCGCTTGGCCTTCTCGCGGGACAGGCGTGTCTCGCCGAACCCGTCCTCGACGGCTTCCAGGGCGACGTGAACTTCGTCGCCAACGGCGATGGTCAATTCGCCGTTTTCGTCGCGGAACTGTGCCGCGGGGATCTGACCTTCTGACTTCAGGCCGGCATTGACGGTGACCCAGTCGCCGTCAATGTCGACGATAGTAGCCGGGACAATGGCACCCGGCTCCATGTTGATGTCTTGGAGAGACTGTTCAAACAGTTCAGCAAAGCTTTCGCTCATGATGTTCCTACGTGATCAACGTTGAGTACGGCGTTGCCGCCTTCTCCGCACCACCAGCGAGTGCGGGCCTTATTTACCAAACCCCCGGGGATGTTAGCGCTGGTTCGACCTGGCCCAGCTCACGGCGCTGCTTTATCAAACCAAGAAGTGCCGGACCACGTCATCACATCCTGCCGGAGGCGCCGCAAGGGAGAGTCAGGTGGCGGATGCCAGACCACGCTCGGTCAGCAATTCCGTCAGCCGATCCACCACTTCCGGTATCGTCAGGCGCGTGGTGTCAAGCACAATGGCATCGATGGCCGGCTTGAGCGGGGCCACGCTGCGCTGCATGTCGCGGGCATCGCGCGCCTGAATCTCCTTTAGAAGACTCGATAGACTAGCATCCACCCCGGCCTCCCGCAACTGGAGGTGGCGCCGTCTTGCCCGTTCCTCGGCGCTCGCGGTGAGAAATATCTTGAGCGGCGCATCGGTGAACACCACGGTGCCCATGTCACGCCCGTCGGCGACCAGCCCCGGGGCCTGGCGGAAGTCACGCTGGCGCTGCAGCAGTGCCTGGCGCACCGCCGGCAGCGCGGCGACCCGCGACGCCGCATCACCCACCTGCTCGGTGCGGATCGCGTTAGTGGCGTCCTGCCCCTCCAGCAGCACGGTGGTGGCCGCGCCCTCGGCGAGGAAGGCCACATCCAGCGAAGCGGCCACGTCGGCCAGGGCCGGCTCGTCGTCGAGGGGCACCTCGTGCTTGACGGCGGCCAGCGCCGTCAGGCGATAGAGCGCGCCGCTATCAAGCAAGTGCCAGCCCAGGCGTGCAGCGACCAGGCGGCTGATGGTGCCCTTGCCGGCCCCTCCCGGGCCGTCGATGGTGACTACCGGTGCCACAACGCTCATGACGCCTCCTGCTGTTCCTCGAGGGTCAGCCCGACCCGCCGCGCCAGGTCGATAAACCCCGGGAAGGAGGTGGCCACGTTGGCGCAGTCGTCGATGACGATCTCGGCTCCGGCGCGCAGCGCGGCAATGGCGAAGGCCATGGCGATGCGGTGATCGCCCAAGCTATCGATGTGGCCGCCGCCATAGCTGGCCCCTTCGCTGCTCTCTCCTTCAGGATGGCCGACGATGTCGATGCCATCGTCGCGCAGGGTGTGCTCGACCCCGAGAATGGCCAGGCCATCGGCCATCGCCTGCAGCCGGTCGGACTCCTTGACGCGCAACTCCTCGGCGCCACGCAGCCGCGTGGTGCCCTCGGCGTTGGCCGCGGCGATAAACAGCGCCGGGAACTCGTCGATCGCCAGCGGCACCTGATCCTTGGGGATGTCGATCCCCCGGAGAGGCGCGTAGCGGATATGCAGATCGGCCACCGGCTCACCGCCGACCTCGCGCTCGTTGGTGAGGTGCAGGTCGGCGCCCATCAGCTGGAGAATATTGATCACGCCGATGCGGGTCGGGTTGATACCGACATGCTCAAGCACCAGGTCGGCACCCGGCGTGATTGCCGCCGCCACCAGGAAGAAGGTCGCCGACGAGATGTCCGAGGGCACGTCGATGGGCGCGGCGGTGAGCCTGCCGCCGCCCTGCAGCCAGCAGGTGTCGCCCTCGCGGTGCACCGTGTAGCCGAAGCCCTGAAGCATTCGCTCGGTATGATCGCGGGTGGGTGCCGGCTCGCGCACGCGGGTCTCGCCCTCGGCGTAAAGACCGGCGAGCAACAGGCAGGATTTGACCTGGGCGCTGGCCATCGGCATGTCATAGGTGATGCCCTTCAACGCCTTGCCACCGTGAAGGTGCAGCGGCGGACGCCCGCCCGCGGCGGTATCGATCTCGGCCCCCATCTCTCGCAAGGGGTCGGCGACCCGTCCCATGGGTCGCTTGGTCAGCGAGACGTCACCGGTCAGCTCGGTATCGAAGGCCTGGCCGGCCAACAGCCCGGCGAACAGGCGCATGGCGGTCCCGGCATTCCCCACATAGAGTGGTCCGGACGGCGGCTTGAGGCCGTGCATGCCCACGCCATGCACAGTGACGCGCCCCTGGTGGGGTCCCTCGACGGCCACCCCCATCTCACGGAACGCCTGGAGGGTGGCCAGGCTGTCCTCGCCCTCCAGAAAGCCTTTCACCTCGGTGACGCCCTCGGCCAGGGCCCCGAGCATGATGGCACGATGAGAGATCGACTTGTCGCCGGGGACGCGGATACGTCCGGTGACGCCACCGCCGGGACTGACTCGGTAGCGCAGCTTGCCGTGTTGTTGCATCTGGTACTCCGCCTGATAGCTGGTCTGATTCAGCAGGGATTCGAAATAGTGGCGGGCGTGGCTGGCCCGGTCGAAGGTGGCCAGCATGGCATCGCTGTCACCGCGCTCCACGGCGCGGCGCAGCCGGGCCACCCCGGCCTCGAAGTCATCCAGGGAGGCGAGCACGGCATCGCGATTGGCGATAAAGATGTCGCGCCACATCACCGGGTCGCTGCCGGCGATTCGCGTGAAGTCGCGAAAGCCGCCGGCGGCATAGCGAAAGATCTCCAGCCGCTCATCCTGACGGGCCAGGGTGTCCACCAGCGAGAAGGCCAGCAGATGGGGCAAATGACTGGTCCGAGCCAGTACCTGGTCGTGGCGCTCGACGGCCATCTCCAGCACCTCGGCACCGCAGCACTCCCAGAGCGTTCGCACCCTGGCGGTCGCGGCCGGGTCGGTATCGGGCTCGGGCGTCAGGATCACCTTGTGCCGCCGGTAGAGCTCGGGGTCGGCGGCCGCCACACCGCTCTTCTCCGAGCCGGCGATCGGGTGGCCGAGCACCAGGTTCGCCGGCATCCGCCCGAAGGCGGCCACCGCCGCCTCGCGAATGGCAGCCTTGGTGCTGCCCACATCGGTGACCACGACATCGGGCGCGGCGCGACCAAGGCAGGCGGCCAGCTGTTCCATCACGCCGGCCATGGCCAGTACGGGCACGGCCAGCACCACCAGCGACGCGCCCTCGACCAATGCCTCGAGCGCCGTATCGCCGCGGTCGATCAGGCCCATCTCGATACCGCGGGCGATCTCGTCAGGGTCCGGGTCGCAAGCGAGGATCTCGGTGCTCTCTAGTGGCCCGCCCGCGACGGCATCGTTGTGATCGTGACGACCGACACCTGCCTGTCGAAGGGCCGCGGCCAGCGAGCCGCCGATCAGCCCCAGCCCGACGATCAGGAGTCGTGACTCGCGCAGCGCCGACGCCATGCCTAGAGAACGCCCACCGGATAGGAGCCCAGCACTTTCACCTCGGCGGCGCGCAGCTGAACTTCTTCCAGCATGGCGGCGACGCGCGGCTCCTCGCGGTGCCCCTTGAAGTCGATAAAGAACACGTAGTTCCACACGCCGGTGCGCGACGGACGCGTCTCGAGCCGCGTCATGTCGATCTGATGGCGATGGAAGGGCTCGAGGAGGTCGTGCAGAGCCCCCGGCTGGTTGCGCATTGCTACTACCAGCGAGGTCTTGTCCTCACCGGAGATGGGCACGTCCTGGTTGCCGATGATCAGAAAGCGCGTGGAGTTGTCGGGTCTGTCCTCGATCTTCTCGGCGAGCTTGGCGAGGCCGTAAAGCTGGGCCGCCATGTCGCCGGCGATGGCGGCGCTGTGCCACTCGGTCTTGACCAGGCGGGCGGCCTCGGCGTTGGAGGAGACCGGCACCCGCTCGGCCTGGGGGAAATGCGCATCGAGCCATTTGCGGCACTGGGCGAAGGACTGCGGATGGGAGTAGATCCGCGAGACCTTGTCACGACGGGTTGTCTCGGCCACCAGCAGATGATGGTGGATGCGCAGCACCACCTCTCCACAGATGCGCAGCCCGGAGTCCATGAAGGAGTCGAGGGTATGGTTGATCACCCCCTCGGTGGAGTTCTCCACCGGAACGACGCCATAGTTGACGGCGCCGGCCTCCACCTCGCGGAACACCTCGTCGATGGCGGCCATCGGAAGGCTGATGGCGCTCTCGCCGAAGTGCTTGATGGCGGCCTGCTGGGTGAAGGTGCCCTCAGGCCCCAGGTAGGCGACCTTGACCGGCTGCTCCAGAGCCAGGCAGGCCGACATGATCTCGCGGAACAGTCGCGCCATCTCCTCGCTGTCCAGCGGGCCCTTGTTGAGCTCCATGATCCGGCGCAGCACCTGGGCCTCGCGCTCGGGGCGATAGAAGAGCGCACCGGGCTCACGGTCGGTCTTGATCTCGGCCACCCGCTGCGCACAGGCCGCTCGCTCGCTGATCAGGCGGAGTATGTCGTTATCCAGGGCATCGATGCGCTGGCGCAGCGCCTCGAGGCTGACGGTAGGCTCGGTCATGGATTATCCCCTGCGTTTCTCGAAATCGGCCATGAAGTCGATCAATGCCTCGACGGCGGCTTCGGGCACGGCATTGTAGAGGCTGGCGCGCATGCCGCCCACGCTGCGGTGCCCTTTCAGGTTGAGCAGCCCCGCCGCCTCGGCCTCGTCCAGGAAGGGGCGATCCAGCCTGGGGTCAGCAAGCACGAAGGGCACGTTCATCCGCGAACGGTTGCGCAGCGTGATCGGGTTGGCATAGAGGGCGCTGCCGTCGATGGCCGCATAGAGCCGGGCCGCCTTGCGCTGGTTGATGGCATCCATGGCGGCCAGCCCGCCGACGTCCTGCTTCAGCCAGTCGAAGACCAGTCCTGCCAGGTACCAGCTGTAGGTCGCCGGGGTGTTGACCATCGAGCCTGCCTCGCTGAGCGCCTGATAGCTGAAGAGCGTCGGCATGTAATGGCGTGCGCGGTCCAGCAGGTCGTCGCGAATGATTACCACGACCAGGCCGGCGGGTCCGATGTTCTTCTGGGCACCGGCATAGATCACCCCGAACTTCGAGACATCCAGCGGGCCCGAGAGAATGCTGGAGGACATGTCACAGACCAGCGGCACCTCGCTGCCGTCCGGCCGGCGGGGGCCTTCTCCGTTACTGCCGGGGATGTAGTCGAAGGCGAGCCCGCCGATGGTCTCGTTGGCGGTGTAGTGCAGGTAAGCCGCATCATCGGAGAGCACGATCTCCTCCTGGCGTGGCACGGCACTGTGGCCGTTCCCCTCGCTGCTGGCCGCCACGTGGACATCGCCGAACAGGTGACGCGCCTCACTGATCGCCTTCTTGCCCCAGATGCCGGTATGCAGAAAGTTGGCCCGGCCGCCGGCGCCCAGCAGGTTATAGGGCACGGCGGCGAACTGCAGGCTGGCCCCCCCCTGGGTAAACAGCACCCGGTAGTTGTCAGGGATCGCCAGCAGCTCGCGCAGGTCGGCTTCGGCCTGCTCGGCGATGGCCACGAAGTCCTCGCCGCGATGGCTCATCTCCATGACCGAGAGGCCGCGGCCACGGTAGTCCAGCAGTTCGTCCCGCGCGCGCTCCAGCACGGACGTGGGCAGCGCGGCCGGGCCGGCACAGAAGTTGTAGTGACGTGTCATCAGCGTTGCGTGTCCTTATTCCTGATCTGGTTCACCGCCGGTCGCACCGGCTTCCGGCGTTCCCTCGTCGGATGGCGCACCAGCGTTCTCGTGCTCCGCCTCGGCCGGCGCCTCCAGGGCCACCTCGCCGTTGTCCTCGGGCTCATCGACACGCACGGTCTTGACCAGCTTTTCATCGTTGCCGAGGCGAATCAGCATCACGCCCTGAGTGTTGCGCGAGCTGATCGAGACCTCATCGACCCGCGTCCGCACCAGGGTGCCGCGATCGGTGATCAGCATCATCTCATCCGAGGAGTAGACCTGCATGGCCGCCACCAGCGCGCCGTTACGCTCGCTGGTCTGCATGGCAATCACGCCCTGGCCACCACGACCGCGCAGCGGAAACTCCTCGAGGCGAGAGCGCTTGCCGTAGCCGTTCTCGCTGGCGGTAAGGATGGTGATCTGCCCCCCGTTGCCGGCCTCGACGCTCGCGCCCTCCTCGGCCTCGGCCTCGGACTCACTCTCCGCCCTTCCATCAAAGCCGGCCTCGGCATCGATCTGCTGGCTCTGCGGGATGATCAGGCTGATCACCTCGGCCTCCCCGAGCAGGCGCATGCCGCGCACACCGCGCGCGGTGCGACCCATGGCACGCACATCCGACTCCTCGAAGCGGATCGCCTTGCCGTTGGAGGAGAGCAGCATCACGTGATCGGCACCTGTAGTGATGGCGGCCCCCACCAGGCGGTCGTTCTCCTCGAGGTCGATGGCGATCAGGCCCACGCTGCGCGGCCGTGAGAACTGCTCGAGGCTGGTGCGCTTGACGGTGCCGCGGGCGGTGGCGAAGAAGATGTAGCTCTGCGAATCGTAGTCGCGCACCGGCAGGATGGCGTTGATCGCCTCGCCCTCGTCCAACGGCAACAGGTTCACCAGCGGCTTGCCCCGCGAACCGCGGCTGGCCGCGGGAATCTCGTAGACCTTGAGCCAGTAGACCTTGCCGCGGTTGGAGAACAGCAGCACGGTGTCGTGGGTGGAGGCCACCAGCAGGTGCTCGATGACATCGGCGTCCTTCATCGCCGTGGCCGACTTGCCGCGACCACCGCGGCGCTGGGCCTGATAGTCGGAGAGCGGCTGGGTCTTGGCGTAGCCGGTGCGAGACACGGTGACCACCATGTCCTCCTCGGCGATCAGGTCCTCGAGGCGCAGGTCCAGATGGCTGGCCTGGATCTCGGTCTTGCGCGGGTTGCCGAACTGGTCGCGCACGGCGATCAGTTCCTCGCGGATCACCTCGAGCAGTCGCTCCGCCGAGGCCAGGATGGCCGTCAGCTCGGCAATCTTCTCGAGGATCGACAGATACTCGTCGAGCAGCTTCTCGGTCTCGAGCCCGGTCAGGCGGTGCAGGCGCAGTTCGAGGATCGCCTGGGCCTGGGCCGGCGACAGGCGATACTCGCGGCCGGTCTGGTTGAGGCCAAAGCCTTCCTCGAGGTCCTCGGGCTTGCAGGACGTGGCCCCGGCACGCTCGAGCATGCCGGTGACCTGCCCCGGCTGCCAGGACTGGGCCAGCAGCTTCTCCTTGGCCTCGCTGGCGTTCGGCGAGGCCTTGATCAGCTCGATCACCTCGTCGATGTTGGAGATGGCGACGGCCAGGCCCTCGAGGATATGACCGCGTTCACGGGCCTTCTTGAGTTCGAAGAGCGTGCGGCGGGTGACTACCTCGCGGCGGTGGCGAATGAACGCCTCGAGGATCTCCTTGAGGTTGAGGATCTTCGGCTGGCCATTGTCGATGGCCACCATGTTGATGCCGAAGACGGTCTGCAGCTGCGTCTGGGCGAAGAGGTTGTTGACCACCACCTCGCCGGACTCGCCGCGCTTGACCTCGATGACCACCCGCAGGCCATCCTTGTCGGACTCATCGCGCAGCTCGGCGATGCCATCGATCTTCTTCTCCTTGACCAGCTCGGCGATCTTCTCGATCAGACGCGCCTTGTTCACCTGGTAGGGAAGCTCGTTGACGATGATGTGATCGCGCCCGGTCTTGTCGTCATGCTCGATGGTGTGGCAGGCCCGCACGTAGATGCGCCCGCGCCCGGTGCGATAGGCCTCGAGGATACCGGCGCGGCCGTTGATGATGCCGCCGGTGGGGAAATCGGGGCCGGGCACGTGCTCCATCAAGTCGTCGACGCTGAGGGTATAGTCATCGATCAGCGCCAGGCAGGCGTTGATGATCTCGCCCATGTTGTGCGGCGGGATGTTGGTCGCCATGCCCACAGCGATGCCCGAGGAGCCATTGATCAGCAGGTTGGGCACCTTGGTGGGCAACACCTCGGGGATGCGCTCGGTGCCGTCGTAGTTGTCGACCCAGTCGACGGTGTCCTTTTCCAGATCGGCCAGCAGCTCGTGGGCCAACCGGGCCATGCGTACCTCGGTGTAACGCATGGCGGCGGCATTGTCGCCGTCGATGGAGCCGAAGTTGCCCTGGCCGTCGACCAGCACGTGGCGCATCGAGAAGTCCTGGGCCATGCGCACGATGGTGTCGTAGACGGCGCTGTCGCCGTGGGGGTGGTACTTACCGATGACATCGCCCACCACGCGGGCTGACTTCTTGTACGGCTTGTTCCAGTCGTTGCCGAGTTCGTGCATGGCGAACAGCACGCGCCGGTGCACCGGCTTGAGGCCATCGCGCACGTCGGGCAGCGCACGGCCGATGATCACGCTCATCGCGTAATCGAGGTACGACTGCTTGAGTTCGTCCTCGATATTGACTGGCAGAATCTCTCTGGCGATGTCACCCATGGGTCGTCGAATCCTTTGCACTGCAACAGGTTGGCGCGTCACGTGGCCGAGTTATGGCGCGCAATATCAGCCTGACATCATACCATCCCGGGCCGGGCAAAGGGAGCTATGCAAGGAGCGCTAAGGCAGGACCAGCGCCGTCATGGCCTCGCGGATCTCGCCGCTGATCTCGATGGCCCGATGGGCCGCCACGTCAAGCAGCACGAAGGTGATATCGGCGCTGGCCACCGTCTTGCCGTCTCGTACCTGGCGAACCTCCTGGTGCATGCGCGCACGCCGCGACCCAACCTCGGCGAGCCGCGTCAGCACCTCCAGGTCGTCGCCGGCTACCGCGGCGCGACGGTAGTCGATATTGAGATTGACCGCGACGAAGGCCACATCTCCCTTGGTGAGGAACGCGGCCAGCCCGGGGCGATCATCAAAATACGCCCAGCGCCCCTCCTCCAGGAATTCCAGGTAGCGGGCATTGTTCACATGGCCATAACCATCCAGGTGATAGCCCCTGACGCGCAGGGTGGTGCGAGAGATACGGGAATCCATGCTGGCAAGCTCCTGTGCGGGTAAAGCATCGATTCTAGTCAGGGCACGAGCCGACATTCAAACAAGAGTTTGAATATGATTGTCCAACCTGCCGGCGCATGCGCTGGCACCAGAGGCGCCCTTTGGCCATAATGTGCCCCTTTTCTCTCGGGAAATGCTCCATGTGGTTCAAGCACTTGCATCTCTACCGCCTGCACGACGCGCCAGAGCTGGACGCCGCCAGCCTGGAAACCGCGCTGGACGAGCAGGCCTTCCGCCCTCTCGGCGGCAGCGAGGCGCGTCGCCTGGGCTGGTCCGCGCCGGCCGGCCGTGCCGGCACGCAGCTGCTGCACGAGTTGCAGGGCCAGCGCCTGATGACCGCCCTGCGCCAGGAACGCATCCTGCCCGCCTCGGTGGTCCGTGAGGAGGTCGAGGAGCGCAGCGAGGCGATCGAGGCCAGCGAGGGCCGCAAGCTGCGCCGCCAAGAGAAGCTGGCGATCAAGGAGCAGGTCTACGAGGAGCTGCTGCCCCGCGCCTTCGTGCGCAGCCAGAAGGTCGACCTCTGGTGGGACAGCCGCCGCGGGCTGATTGCGGTCAATGCCAGCTCCCGCAAGCGGGCCGAGGAGCTCCTGGACCTGCTGCGCGAAACCCTGGGCAGTCTCAAGGTGACCCCGCTGGCCAGCCAGACGCTGCCCATGCGCGCCATGACCACCTGGCTCGGCGATCCGGGTTCACGCCCCGCCGATCTGGTGCTCGGCGACCAGGTGGAGCTCAAGGCCAAGGGCGACGACGGTGTGCTGCGCGCCCGCCAGGTTGACCTCGACAGCGACGAGATCCAGCAGCTACTGGAGAGCGGTCGTCAGGCCAGCAAGCTGGCACTGTCGATCGAGGGACGACTAAGCTTCGTGCTACATGATGATCTGGCGATCAAGTCGCTGCGCTTCGACGATGCCCTGATCGACGAGGCCTCCCAGACCGACGACGGCGATGATGCCGTGGTGCGCCTGGAGACCGCCTTTATCCTGATGACCCAGGCACTGGCCGAGAACATCGAACGCTTGATCGAGTGGCTGGGCGGCGAGGCCGGCCATGCCGGAGACACGCGCAGTACCTGATCGCCTACGACCACAGCCGGGACCCCATGACCACGACTCACCCTACCCCTGCATCCGATCCCTGGGCCGAGATTCGTCCCTACCAGGACGACGAGGTGGCCGACGTCCTCGCGCGCCTGGCCCATGACCCCGAGCTGCTCGATGCCCTGACCCGCTATCGACTGCCGCGGCTCAGCCGTTTCATGCCGCGTCTGTCGCGCATCCTGGCCAGTTTCGCCATTCGCCGTGAGGTGCGCGACGTGACCGGGGTGCACGACTTTCAGATGCGCATCGCCAGCTACATGCAGCGCATGATCCGGACCTCCACCGATACCTTCCGGGTCGAGGGCCTTGATTCCCTGGCCCCGGACACCGCCTATCTGTTCATCGGCAACCATCGTGACATCTCGCTCGACCCGGCCTTCGTCAACTATGCCCTCTATCTGGCCGGGCGAGACACCGTGCGCATCGCCATTGGCGACAATTTGCTCAAGAAGCCCTACGTCAACGACCTGATGCGTCTCAACAAGAGCTTCATCGTGCCGCGCAGCGCCCGCGGCAAGCGCGCCATGCTGGCCGCCTACCAGAATCTCTCCGCCTATATTCGCCACTCCATCCTCGAGGACAACCACTCCATCTGGATGGCCCAGCGCGAAGGGCGCGCCAAGAACGGTATCGATCGCACCGACCCAGCGATCATCAAGATGCTGACCATGGCGCGGCGCGGCCGGGAACGCGGCGCCAGCATCGGCGAGGCCATCGCCGAGTTGCGCCTGGTGCCGGTGTCGATCAGCTACGAGTACGACCCCTGCGACCTGCAGAAGGCCCGGGAGCTGCATGCCATGCAGACCAGCGGCAACTACGAGAAGAGCGAATTCGAGGACATCAGCTCTATCGTCGCCGGCATCACCGGCCACAAGGGCCGGGTGCAGCTCACCTTCGGCACCCCGCTCACGGCGGCGTTCGACGACCCCGATGCCGCGGCCGCCGAGATCGATCGCCAGGTGCTCGCCGGCTATCACCTCTTTCCCAGTCACTACCTGGCCCTGGAAGCCCTGGGCGAGGCCCCGGAGCTGCTCGACATGAGCGAGGTCAGCGACGCCGACCGCGCCCGCTTCCAGCTGCGATTGCAGGAGGTGCCCGGCGAGCTTCGCCACTGGTGGCTGACCCAGTACGCCAACCCGGTGCTCAACAAGGCGGGACGCTGCCGTTGAGCAAGAGGAAGAGGGTAGAGAGGGGCACGACGCAAGAAAGCTCCGACCTCGACGCCCCGGCGAGAAGCTCGCAGCAACCGGCCGTTGATCGCGCCGCCCAGACCCGCGAGGCCCACAAGGTCACGCTGATCGGTGCCGCTATCGACGGCGTGGTCGGCGTGGCCAAGATGGTCGCCGGCGTCATGGTGGGCTCTGCGGCGTTGGTGGCTGATGGCATCCACTCCTTCTCGGACATCCTCACCGACCTGTTCGTCGTCGCGGCCACCCATTTCGGCCGTCAGGAGCCCGACAGCAACCATCCTTACGGCCATGGCCGCATCGAAACGCTGGCCACTCTGTGGCTGGGCAGCGTACTGATCTTCGTCGCCGGGGGCATCGCCTGGGCCAGCATCGCGCGCTTGGTGGGCGGCGCAGCGGTACCTGCCCCGGGGCCTTGGGCGATCGGCGTCGCCGTGGCGGCGCTGCTCGCCAAGGAGTGGATCTTCCGCTACACCCTACGCGTGGCCCGGCGGGTCAAGTCACGACTGCTCGAGGCAAACGCCTGGCACTCGCGCTCTGATGCCCTCTCCACCGTGGTGGTGCTGGTCGGCCTGGTGGCGGCGCAGTTCGGTGTGGGTTGGATGGACGCGGTAGCCGCCATCGTGGTCGGCCTGATGGTCGGGCAGGTTGGCGGACGGCTGCTGTGGGAATCCAGCCAGGAGCTCATTGATACGGCACTGCCTCGTGCCCAGCGCGAGCACATGCGAGACATCGCCGAACGCGTCCCCCACGTCAACGGGGTCCATGACCTCAGAACCCGCAAGCTGGGCAGCGAGGTGGTCCTCGACCTGCACGTCGTGGTGCCGCCGCGGGTGACCGTCTCCGAGGCGCACGAGATCGGTAACGAGGTGAGCCGCCGCCTTCGCGAGGCCTCTCCCGAACTCGCCGACGTGACCTTCCACATCGACCCCGAGGACGACTCGGGCGAACTCGAGCACAGCCTGCGCCCCGGCCTGCCCCTGCGCAGCGACGTGGTCGAGCTCCTCGATGGTGCTTGGCGCGAGCTATCCATCTGGCATGCCCGCGTCGCACTGGATCTTCATTATCTGGATAACCAGGTGGACGTCTCGTTCTACGTCAATGCACTGCCAGAGGGTCAAACCCTGGAAGGCGCCGCGGGTGAGCTGCGCGAGGCCGCCCGGACGCTCGACTGGATAGGACGACTGCGGGTCTGGCTGGGCCCCGGCAAGGGCTGAACCACTCGGTACCATGCGCATCAGCCCCTCGCATTAGGCATCTACGCCCCCTAGACTTGAGACAACGCTCATTCAGGCCCGACTATGCCAACGCCTCTCCCCCGGACACTCGCGTCGCCCGGGCGCCGCCGTTTTCTGGCGGGGCTCGGCAGTCTGTCGCTGGCCATTGGCCTGGGGCTTCGCCCCGCGGATGTGGGTGCCAATCTCGCGCCGGAACGCCTGCGCCGGAGCATGCAGGCCCTGTATGGCCAGAAGGGGCTGGCAAGTCTCGACGCCTGGTTCGCGCTGCTTGAACGGCTACGCCCGGCCGACCTGTCGACCCGCCTTCGCGAGGTCAATGACTTCTTCAACCGACGTATCCGCTGGCTGGATGATATCGCCATCTGGGGCCAGGAAGACTACTGGGCCACACCGCTGGAGACCTTGGGTCGTGGTCAGGGGGACTGTGAGGACTTTTCCATTGCCAAGTACATCACCCTCAAGGAACTGGGGGTGCCGGGCGATGAGCTGCGCATGATCTACGTCAAGGCGCGCATCGGTCGCAGCAGCATCACCCAGGCGCACATGGTGCTGGGCTATTACGAGAGCCCGGCGGCCGATCCGCTGGTGCTCGACAACTTGCAGCCCTCGATCACCCGCGGCTCGCTTCGCGATGACCTGGATCCGCTGTTCAGCTTCAACAGCAGCGGCCTGTGGGCCGGCGGCTCCACCCAGTCACGCGCCGATCCCGTAGCACGCCTGTCACGCTGGCGACGCGCGATCAATCGCATGCAGGAGCAGGGATTCATCTGATTCGGGTATCGCACCCTCTAGGGAGAACAACGCCATGTCGCTTATCAAGCAGCTCTGGCTGACCATCGTGGTGATTCTGCTGCTCGCTTTCGGCGGCAGCCTGTTCATCGGGGTCAGCGCCAGCCGGGCCTATATCGAGCAGGAAGTCCGCATCAAGAATGCCGACAACGCCAACGCCCTGGCGCTGACCATGAGCCAGATGCCCAAGGACCCGGTGACCCTGGAACTACTGGTGGCCGCGCAGTTCGACACCGGCCACTACCGGCGGATAGAGCTGCGCGACCCACAGGGCGAGATCATCGAGCAGCGCCAAGCCGGCGAGGCCATCGAGGACGTGCCGGCCTGGTTTGTCGACCTGGTGCGCTTCGAGGTGCCGCCCAGCCAGGCCGTCGTCCAGGACGGCTGGCGACAGTTTGGCACCCTCACCCTGGAGAGTCAGCATAGCTATGCCTATCGCTCACTGTGGCGCAGTAGCCTGGAACTGGTCGGCTGGTTCGCCCTGGCGGCCGTCCTTAGCCTGATACTTGGCGGGTGGCTCGTGCGGACCATTCGGCGCCCGCTGCGCAACGTCGTCGAACAGGCCCTGCACATTGGCGAGCGGCGTTTCACCACCATCCCCGCCCCGCGCACACGCGAACTGCGCGAAGTGGTCGTGGCGATGAACCAGCTCTCCGCCGCCGTCAGGGACATGCTTGGCGAGGAGAGCGAGAAGCTCGACCAGCTGCGCCGACGGCTCCAGCACGATGGCGTAACCGGTGTCCTCAAGCGTGAGGCCTTCCTCGCCCAGCTGCAGATCCACCTGGAGAGCCAGGATTCTCGAGCCAGTGGCACCCTCGCCCTGGTGCGCCTCGCTCGCCTGGCTGACATCAACGAGCAACTCGGCCACGGTGAGACCGATGCGCTGCTGCATGCGCTGGCCAGCAGCCTGGACCAGTTCGGCAAGGTCCTCGGCGGTGGCGTCGTGGGCCGCCTCAACGGCAGCGACTTCGTCCTGCTACTGCCCGGTGTTCATGACCTGGAACAGCTTCAGCATGAACTCGGCAAGCGCCTCGCCTCGCTGAGGGAGCAGGGCCAGGTGCCGCTCGGCCTGCCCGCTTCGCTGATCGACTATGCCCAGGGCGATCAGCGAGGCGGTCTGCTGGCGAGCCTAGATGGCGCCCTCGCGGCCGCCGAGACCCGCGGCGACCACAGCCTGGTCATCGCCCAAGGCCCCCAACGCCGCAGCCTGTTCACCAGCCATGGCGAATGGCGTCGCGCCCTTCAGGAGGCCATGGCCAAGGGGGTTTACCTGGCCCATTATCCGGTACTGGACGACAAGGGCGGGCTCCTGCACTTCGAGAGCCCCTCGCGGTTACGCCTGAACAGCGAATGGCAACCGGCCGGCGTGTTCATGCCGTGGGTCTCAAGGCTCGAGCTCGATGGCCAACTCGACCTGGCGGTAATCGACGAGGCCGTGCGCGATATCACCCAGCATGGCAAGCCGCTGGGCATCAACCTGTCGGCCGCCTCGATACAGGATGCCCGCTTCGTCATGGAACTCCAGGCGCGACTCAGGGCCCGGCCCGATGTCGCCCAGCGCCTCTGGCTGGAAATCCCAGAATCCCTGGCCATTCATGACCTGGCCAGCTTCCGCAGCCTGTGCCGTGCCCTGCAACCGCTCGGCTGTCGGATCGGCCTAGAGCACGTGGGCGCCGAATTCACGCGCATCGCAGACCTGCAGGACCTAGGCCTGGCCTACCTCAAGATCGACAGGACGCTGGTCCAGGAGGTCGACCAGAGCGCCGAACAACAGACCATCCTGCGCGGCATGGCCACGCTCTGCCATTCACTGGGGATACTGGCCATCGGCGAGGGAATCCAGAACCTGGCAGAGGCCCGGATACTCTACGAACTGGGCCTGGATGGCGCCACCGGCCCCGGCATACGGCAGCATGACAAGCCCGCGGGCTGAACATGACACGGGCCGGCATCCTGAAAGATGCCGGCCCGTGCCGTCCTCTCCCGTCCGGTTACAACGTGCTAGATCACCCCGCTTCCCTCGTCGCTGCCAGACATCAGTTGCAGTCCGTTGAGCCGACGACGCAGTGACTGGCGCTCCATCACCTTCTCCTGAGCCGGTTCCGGCAAGTCGGTGAAGCTGATCACGCCCTTGTCCATCAGCAGCTCGATCACGTCTTCCAGCACCCGTACGAATGCTAGGTCCGACGCCTGGAAAGGCGCCTGCCCCCTGGCCTTCTCGCCTTCCATCAGAAAGGCCAGCAGCTCCTCGGAATCGGCCGACAGGTACTCTTGACACTCCGGTGTCTCATCGCGGCTGACCAGTTCGATGCGGCCTTCGTCGTCGCGTTTTATGTACATATAAACCTCTGCGGATGATCACTTCCTGCCGACATGGTAGAACAGATGGGGATGGTTGCATAAGACACTGATAGAAAAACGCCCGGCGATGCCGGGCGTCTGTTTGGAGTTAGTGAAAGTTTACTCGATGTCGAGCTGACCGTCGTCGATAAGAGATTGAATGAAGGCAGGAGAAGTATCACCGCCCATATCAACACCCTTCATAAGGATTGCCTGATCGGCATCACTACCATCTCCACTGATGTTTCCATCGTGCTTGATATGCAAAATCGTATCGTTTCCCGAAGTTTCAGCGACAATGTATTCGTTAATATTTTCGGTGGCAAAATCCGCATCTTGAAGAAGGTCACTGAGATCTAGCTTATCCGCATCAGCATTAGTACCAAACACACCCAGGGTGAAATCCATGACAGTGTCATTGGCAGGCTCAGTAGAAGTGCCCTTGTCGCTGAGATTCCAAGCGAAGGTGTCGGCACCAAGGCCACCGGTCAGATCATCGTCACCAGCACCGCCGATGATCAATTCGTCGAATTCGGTACCGAGCAAGGTATCATTACCGATGGTTCCTTCGATAACGGGGTTGAGAGTGATATTGAATTCTTCCGAATCTGACTCATCGCCATCCCCGTCAATGACCGCATAACTCAACCCTACATCAACTGGCTCATTGGTAATAGCCGCACCGTCAATACCATTTATCGAGAAAGAAGGCGCATCGAAATTGACGATATCAATGGTATCAAACGCCGTGGATGCAGTAATACCGACTGAGGTAGCTTCATCAACGCCATATACCACCAAGCCCGAAACGAGCGTTCCATTCGCAGAATAATCTTGTGCGAATCCGATAACTCCGTTATCAAATGCTGTCTCAATCTCGCCGGCTCCGTTCAGCGTGATACTCGTACTGCCCGACGTGTACCTGATGGCACTCACCGTATCAAGGACTTCTTGCTCAGACGTGAGCAAGGTATTCGTTCCTCCTTGATCATAAATAGCCAGTAGAACGTCTGTCTGAGTATCGCCGCCTTTAACGCTTGCCAAACTGACATTGGCGCCAGTGACCAATCGATGCTCATCAAAGGTGGCATCAGCTTGTATATTAGTAACGAATTCGAAACGAACTCCATCCGAAGAATCAACCCACTGGTTGCCAGTACCGATATCATCAGCAGAAGTGTTGACCGTACCGCCTGGCTGTACAGCAGTTATAAGGATGTCATCAAAGTCATCATCAGGCGTACTGGAACCCACTACGAAGCCCCCCGCATTCCCCCCACTAATACCCAAGCTACCAATATCGATGACCTCAAAGGTGCTGACAGAGTCAATACTCTCGTAGGTCGTGAAGGTATAGCTACCATCATCATTTAGTGATGCAGAGAAAACCATATCTCCGTTTTGATCATCCAACCTGCCGTCCAGGGTGTCTGTCCCTTCGCCAAACCAGTAGACAGGCTGCCCGCCAGCGGTCATCAGGGTGCCATCTGACAGGACGCCCTGATTACCATTAACAAACCCGCGGAAAACCAACTCTCCCAGGTCATCTGCACCGGCATTGAAATTGAGTTGCCCGGTGGCCGCATAACCTTGGTAATTGAAGGTAGTCGAGTCATCGGCAGCGCTGATGGTCGGACCATCATCAATGAAGGTCACCGCCCCGCCGATCTCGACACTGTCGCTGTCGGTATCACCGTCGGCATCCGTCACTTCCACCGTGGCGGTGATCAGACCGGACAGATCGAGGGTGTCGTTGTCGTCGTTGGGATCCTGATGCTCAAGGGCGGTTTCCTGAGTCACCGTCAGCGTGCCGTTGGCATTGATCGCCACAGTGAAAGCGGTCTGGGTGACACCGGCACCGTCCACGTACTGGCCGGTGAGGGTGGTGGCGTTGGTTTCCACCAGGCTGATCGGGTAGTCGCCCTGGGCCGTGGCCAGACTGGTCGTGCCATCGCCGCTCAGTTCGAGACCATAGACGGTATCGTTGCTGGCCGCCGCACCATCGGCACCGAAGTCGATAGTGTCGAGGGTGAGAATCGCGGTGTCGCTGGTATCACTGATCGGGAAGCCGCCCGGTGTAACGGCATCGGTCTCGTCG
>NZ_JACHXQ010000002.1:34967-523751 GCF_014192285.1 Halomonas fontilapidosi
CACCAGGCTGATCGGGTAGTCGCCCTGGGCCGTGGCCAGACTGGTCGTGCCATCGCCGCTCAGTTCGAGACCATAGACGGTATCGTTGCTGGCCGCCGCGCCGTCGGCACCGAAGTCGGTGTCGAGGACAAGAACGGCACCCTCACTGGTGGAGGTGATCGGGAAGCCGTCCAGTGCTTCGGCCGTGGTCTCATCAACGCTGACGGCGGCTTCACCGAGACTTGCAGTCACAACCGGCCCATCATCGCTGAAGCCAATGCTGCCCCCCAGATCGATGGAAGCGCTGTCGCTGGCCGAGTCGCCGTCGCTGTCGGTGATGGTCGCGGTGCCGTTGAGCACGATCAGCCCGCCACCGATGTTTTGAATGTCGCTGGAGAAGTCGCTGCTGTCGGCCTGATCGTGATCGATGGCCTGGAACTGCACCAGGGTGATCGTACCATCCTCGGAAACACCGACCTGGAAAACGGTATTGTCCCCGCCCACGGCAGCGGTATCACTCTCGGTCGAGCCGGTGATCACGCCGCCGATATCATGCAGGAAGACCGCGTCACTGCTACTGGTCAGGCCGGAGTTGACCCCGTTGGTCACGCCCTCGGCCAGCGCCAGCCCGTATTCCCAGACGATCTCGCCAGGGCCATCCTCGCCGAAGCTGGTGCCTGCCGGGTCGATAGCGAACACCACGGTGAAGGACGTGGTGCTGCTGCTCGTCCCGTCATCTTCTCCCTCCGCGATCGTCTCGGCATCACTGGTCAACAGCGTGATCGCGCCACTGTCGGCGCTGATCGAAATGGTCGGAACGTCGTTCTCGTCTTCCGCAATGAGTTCGGGCTCGGCCTCGTCGAATTCGACGGTGTCAAGCGACGCGGTGGAGAACTCGTAGGCCAGCGGGTCAACGTCTTCATTGATGCGCGCCAGGCGCACGAAATCGTGCCCGCCGCCGTCACCGCCGGCGCCGCCAGCACCGGCTGCGGTGGCAGCGAGGTCTTCCAGCAGGTCGTCCTCCCCTTCATCGATGGCAGTCAGCAGGGCTTGGAGATCTTCATCCTGGGCGCTCGATTCCTCGCTCGCCACCGGCTGCTCGGCATCAAGGTCAGGGGTCATGACAATCGATTGCCCACCTTCGATCATGGTGGGGTCAAGACCATCATCGAAGTCGAGCTGCACGCGCGCATTGTCCGAGGTGATAAGCGTCTCACCCTCCTGCAGGGTATCCCCCACCCGCAGTTCACGAAGATTGCCGGCCTCGTCACGTGCCCAGGCCTGACCGCTGCTGATGGAGATGATGGTTGCGATGGTCATGAGATGACTCCCTGCCTACAAAGCGATTGCGATGCCGCCCACGGAAGAACGGTGCATACCATGAAACTAGGCCATGTCCCGAAGAAGCAGTATTGTACTGATGGGCAGGGATGGCCCTGCCCTTGACCTGAGTCAACTCAGCGCTTGATCAGCCGCGACGGCCCGTCAAACGACTTCACGCTGAGCGAGACGCAGGATCAGCTGCAGACGGTCGCGCACGCCGAGCTTGCGAAAAATGGCACCAAGATGCGCCTTGACGGTCCGCTCGGTGATCTCAAGACGGCGCGCTACCTCCTTGTTGCTCTGTCCTTCGGCTACGGCCAGTGCCACCGCCCTTTCGCGATCCGTCAATCCCGAGAGGGCCTCATCCTGTTGCTGAGCCCCGCCCCCCAGCGCCCGATAGGCCCCGCCCATCACCTGAGCCATCAGCTCGGTCGGCACCCAGATGCCTTGGTGGTGAGTCACGAGGTCTACCTGGGTCAGCAACTCGGCGGGTGACAGCGCATGGGCGTAGCCCCTAGCGCCGGCATTCAACGCTTGCAGAGCCTGCAGTGAGGTGGGCGCGTAGCTTAATACGTTGACGATGGCCCCACGGCCAGCGAGCAACGTGACCAGTCCCTGCCACTCCTCGATGTTACTCATGACCCACACGCTATCGCCGTGACCGGCCTGGGCCCGCGCCTGCTGGGGCGTCACCAGGCGCGCCTCAGCGAAGGCGGCACGCCAGCGCGGGATCTCGTCGCGTCCCTGACAGACGAAGAGCTGTGTCATCATCGTTCTCCCATGGAATTGTCCCAGGCCCGCAGAACAGGCTTGAGCAGGTACTGCATCACGGTGCGCTTGCCGGTCATGATGTCGACCTGGGCGGTCATGCCCGGAATCACGTCCATTTCCTTGTGTTTCTGTGCGTCTTCGACCGTGCGCACCCGCACCAGATAGAAGGTATTGCCCTCGTCATCGGTGATGGTGTCGGCGCTGATATGGTCGAGCTCGGCCTCGAGCCCGCCGTAGATGGCGAAATCGTAGGCGGTGAGCTTGATGGTGGCGGGCTGGCCGGGGCGCAGGAAGGCGATGTCCTGCGGGGCGATGCGCGCCTCCACCAGCAGCGCATCATCGGTGGGCACGATGTCGACCACCTCCTGGCCCGGCTGGACCACCCCGCCGAGGGTGGTGACGTTGAGGCGCTGAATCACGCCATCCACCGGTGAGCGGATCTCCGACATCCGCACGCGGTCCTGCAAGCCGGCGCTGGATTCGTCAAGCGCGGCCAGTTCGCCCAGGGTCTGCGAGAGCTCGGTACGCCACTCGTTGCGCGCTTCCAACTCGACCTCGCGCAGCTGGGCCTGGGCCTCCTCGATCGCCGACTGCAGACGCTCGACCTGGGCCGCCGCCTGGGCACGGTCACCGCTGGCCCGCGAAACCTCTCGACGGAGCCGCAGCACCTCGACTTCGGACACGGCCCCGGACTGTAGCAACGGCCGCGTGAGGTTGAGCTCCTGGCTGGCCATGTTGAGCTCCCTGGCGGCGGTATCGCGACGTGACTGAGCCTCCTCGAGCTCGGCGCGGCGCTGGGAGAGCCGTTCCTGCAGAATGCTCTTCTCCTCGGCCAGCTTCTCGAGCGCGTTCTGATAGAGTTCACGCTCCTGGTCGACGATCTCCGGAGCCTTGTCGACCAGTTCGTCCGACGGGGTAAAGGAAGAGCCGGTGGCCAGCGCCCGCAGTCGCTCGGCACGCGCCTGGAGGGACTGCGCCGTGGCGCGGTTCTCGCGAAAGTTGGCCAGGAAGCGGGTGGGGTCGATACGCATCAGCAGCTCGCCGGCCTCGACCCGTTCCCCCTCCTCTACCAGGATCTCCTGGACCACCCCGCCATCGAAGGACTGCACCCGCTGCAGCTGGCTGGAGGGAATCACCCGGCCCGTGCCGCGAGTCACCTCGTCGATGGGCGCAACGGTGGCCCATACCAGCAGGGCGATAACGGCCAGCACCACCACGTAAAGAAAGCCGCGGGCGCGAATCGGGTCCTGCTGCAGGCGGGCCCAGTCGGCGTCGCTGGCCCAGTCGCGACTCAGGTGTGCCGCACTGACCCGGCGCGCAAAGAGCCGGTCGATGAAGGGCCGGAAGGGCTTGCCACCCGTCTCCGAGAAACGCCCGATCGCCTCGAAGCCCTGCTGTTCGGCGGTCTTGTCCGCGCTTGCCATCAGTTGGCCCTCCCGATCTGGCCCTTGCGCAGGGCTTCCACCACCTTGTCGCGGGGACCGTCGGCGACCACCTTGCCGGCATCGATGACCAGGATGCGATCGACCAGCGAGAGCAACGACGTGCGGTGGGTGACGACGATCAGCGTCTTGCCCTGGCCATAGGCCTTGAGATTGGCCTTGAAGGCCTCTTCGCTGGCATGGTCCATGGAACTGGTGGGCTCGTCGAGCAGCAAAATTTGCGGGTCATGGACCAGCGCCCGGGCGATGGCCACGGCCTGGCGCTGGCCCCCGGAAAGCATCTGGCCGCGCTCGCCCACCGGCAGGTCGACGCCCTGGGGATGCGAGTTGACCAGGCTGTCCAGGCCGCTCAGCTTGATGGCACGCAACAGCGCCTCATCATCGACCCCGTCGCTGCCGCCCCCGGCCAGAATGTTCTCGCGCAGCGAGCCGAAGAACAGGCTGACGTCCTGGGGTACATAGCCGATATGACGACGCAGTTGCATGGGGTCGAACTGGCGGATGTCCACCTTGTCGACCATCACCGCGCCTGCCGTGGGCTGGTAGAGCCCCAGCACCAGCTTGTTGAGGGTGGTCTTGCCGCAGCCCACACGGCCCAGCAGCGCCACCCGCTCCCCGGGCTCGATCGTCACCGAGATGTCCTGCAGGGCGTCGCGCTCCGCCTCGGGATAGCGAAAGGAGAGCTTGTCGAAGCGTATCTCACCACGCACCACCGGGCGGTCGATGAAGGTCTTGCCGTCGGGGCGCTCCACCGGCCGCTCCATCACCTCATTAAGCGACTGCAGCGCGGTGGAGGACTGGTGGTACTGCGCCAGCAGTGCCGCGGCCTGGCTGATCGGCGCCATGGCCCGCGACGACAGCAGGTAGGCGGCGATCAGCCCGCCCTGGGTCAGGTTGCCTTCGATGATCTGGTAAACGCCGATGATGATCACGCACACGGCGACGCTGTGCTGTGCCCAGAGCGCGACACTCGAGACCGAGGAGCTAACCAGCCGCAGCTGGGCGGAGGTGCGCGAGAGAAAGGCTGACGCCTTCTCCCAGGTGGCCTGAATGCGGCTCTCGGCGCGCAGCGTCTTGACCGTCTCCAGGCTGGCGACCGATTCCACCAGGGTGGCGTTGCGCTGGGCCCCCACCCGCCAGGTAGTCTCGGAGAGCTCGTGGAGTTTGCCCTGGGCGGCCATGGCATAGAGCAGCACGAAGACGATGCCTACCAGCACCGGAATCACCAGCGGCGGGCCGATCAGCGCGATGATGCCCGCGAACATCAGCACGAAGGGCAGGTCGACGAGCGCCACCACCGTCGCCGAGCCGATGAAGGCACGCACCGACTCGAAGGACTGCAGCGTCGCCGAAAAGGATCCCGTCGAGGCCGGCCGTGCCTCCATGCGCAATCCCAGCACCCGCGCCATGATCGATGACGACAGCTTGACGTCGGCACGACTGGCCGCCAGATCGACGAAGGCGTTGCGCATCAGGCGCAGCACCAGGTCGAAGCACAGCACGATAAAGATGCCGGCCGACAGCACCCACAGCGTCTCGGTGGCGTGGTTGGGGACCACCCGATCGTAGACGTTGAGCACGAACAATGGCATCGCCACCGCAAAGAGGTTGATCACTACCGACCCGGCGATGACGTCGCGATAGAGCTTGCGATTCTCGCGGATCACGCCCCAGAACCAGTGACGGGAGCGTTGCTTGTTGACCTCGGGCCCGCGCTCATCGAAATGAAAGCGCGGGCGCACGTAAATGGCTTGGCCGCTGTAGCTCTCCTGCAGGCCATCCAGGCCCACCTCGGCTTCGGCATCGCCCAGTTCGGGAAAGATCACCCGAGCGCGACGCGCCTTGATATCTAGGGCCACCAGCACGCAAGCACGGCCCGGCTCAAGCAGCAACACGCAGGGAAAGAGCGCGGGGTTGAGCTGCACCAGGCGACTCTTGACGATTCGGGCCGTGAGACCGGCGCGAGACGCGGCGCGGCCGAAGACGCCGGGTGTCAGGCGCCCCTCTTCCAGGGGCAGCCCGGACGTCAGCGACTCGGCCGTGACGTCATGCCCATGCATCTGGGCGATGCTCTGCAGGCACTCGAGTAATTCATCATGGACCGCTGACCGGGAAGGGCCAGGGTCCAGCGCTTCTTTCTGCGACACAACCACCTCGAATATCAAGACGCCCCATCGCGGTCACGACGGGGCGAAGCATACCGGCAAAAAGCTAACTTGCCGGTGGCTGGCACTCGGTTCATCCGTTGACGATATAGCTGCCGCCGTACCCCATAGTCTCGAGCCGCTGGCGAAGGGTCTTGATCAGCGCCGGATCGTCGATGGGACCAAGCTGGACACGATGCAGCGTCCCGGCGGAGTGGAGGCGGGCCGGAATATCGAGCTCACTTCCCAGGCGCTTACCCAGGCCGCGGGCTCGCTGCTGGCTCTCCAGCGCCGCCACTTGCATGAAGCTGCCCTCCTGACGCGCCAGCGCTTCCGGTTCGGCGATGCGGATGTCCAACTCGCCATAGAAACCGGCGGGTGCTGCGGACCAGTCCGATGCCGCGTCACCTACGTTGTTCGCCAAGGTTGCGTCTTCTCCGTCGAAAGCGTGACCGCTCAAGTCCAGGTTTTCGCCAACACGCTCCAGGGTCACCTCGACACGACGGTTCTGGCGGCGCCCCTCCACCGTGGCATTGCTGGCCACCGGCTGACGCGAACCATAGCCGCGCGTCTCGATCAGTCCCGGTTCAACTCCCTGGCTCACCAGGTAACTGGCCACGCTATCGGCGCGTGCCTGAGAGAGCGGATCGTTGATGGCATCGGTGCCGGTGATATCGGCGTGACCGGCGATGAACACCCGAGCAAGGTTGTCCATGTCACGAATCGCGACCGCCAGACCATCGAGTTCGGCACGCGCCTCGGCGTTCAATACGGCGCTATTGATCTCGAACAGGGCATCGGCCGAGAGGGTCACGTCCGGCGCTCGTGTCGGCGCCTCGATGCCGCCGATAAAGTCGTTGAGTGTAAAGCCCTGTGGGCCTTGAGCCGGACAGATGGCATCTGGATCGATCTGGACCCCGTCGCTGCCCAGCTCGGCCAGGGTCGGCAGATCATCACGCCGTACCTCGAGGGTCTGCATCAGTTGCCCCATGGCAGCCAGGGTACGGGCATCCGCCAGCGCCACGTCATAGCGGGCATTGGCATAGGCACGGCTGGCCTCGAAATACTCGTTCTCGCTGTCCAGCAAGTCGAGTAGGGTGCGTTGTCCGATTTCAAACTGCTGCTCGTAAGCGCCGCGCACCCGGTCGATGGACTGGCGATGCTCATTCAGGTATTCCAACTGCTCGCGCAGCCGCTGGGTATCGTTATAGGCAATCTGGGTGGTCTGGCGAACGTCGACACAGGCCTTCTCGCGCAGGCTGACGGCCTGCTCGACGCGGTCGCTGGCGGCGCGGAAGGACGCCAGGTCACTGCCGCCACTGTAGAGGTTCATGCTGGCGACCAACTCGATGCTGTGGCGATCGCGGCGCTCGCCATCGGCGATCACATCGTAGCTGCCGTCACTGTTCTCGTAGGTGCCGGTGCGACCGCGCAAATCGAGTCGCGGCTGGAAGGCCGAGCGGGTACCACGCTGCTCGGCACGCGAGGCCTCGATGTTCTCGATGGCGGCATGGAAGTCGGGATTCCCCTGGAATGCCAGATCGAGCGCCCGGTTGACGTCTGCCGGCAGGCGTTCGTCCATCTCCGGCGCCGGCGCCAGGTTCTCCGCCGGGAGGTCGCCGACGATGCGCTGGTAGCGCGCCGTCACATCGTGCAGATTGGACGCTTCAGTCATCAGGTTCGACTCGGCCAGCGCCAGGCGACCGCTGATCTGCTCCAGATCGACGCGGCGACCTGCCCCGGAGATCACGCGCTCCTCGATCTGGTTAAAGACCCTCAGGTGCTCACGGTAGTTGTCCTGGGCCAGGCGCACCAACTCACGGTAGCGTTGCACGTCCAGGTAGGCGCGCGTTGCCTCCAGGGCCGTCTCCTCGCTGGCCCCCATCAACTCATAATAGCTCACCAGTTCGGCTCGGCTCAGGCGCTCGACCTCGCTGGCCGTGGCGAGACCGTCCCAGAGCATCTGGGTGATCGTCAGTTCCGCGTAGCGGGTATCGTAACTACCGCGGCTGTCGAGCTCTCTATCCTCAACGCCGATCCCGGCCGAGACGTCGACGCTCGGCAAATAGTTGCCTCGGGCCACTCCGATATCATTACCGGAAGCGCGGAAGCTGCTCCATGCGGCCTGTACCTCGGGGTTTGTCGAGATCGCCTGCTGAACCACCTGGCGCAGATCGGCGCTCCCCGGCGACGCCAGTCCCGCCGGCAACGACTGTGCCACGGCCGAAGCGAGTGGCAGAAGTGCCAAGGAGGACCCCAGAGCCAGAGTGCCGGCAAGGCGACGTACAAGGGGGCTGTTAGATGCGTCAGTCGTGCGTTTCATGGGTGTTCCCTTTCATGATGGCTATGGCCCGGTCTTCTAGATACCAGGCCTGACAGGAAATGAAATGACCGGTTTATTATTTTGTTGCGGGCCCATGGGTCGAGGTGTCATGCCATGGCGCTTCCTTTCCCGACTTCCTGTGACGACTCCCCTGAGGTCTCCATCAGGCTGGCTCAGGCCAAGCCGAACGTCTGATATGCCCCATGCGATTTCATGATGTGAGGCTTTGTAATCCAGCGTAACCGAACAGAAGAATTTGTCCACTCCTGAGGGACTAGGGCCAGGCAGGAGTTAGCAGATGCTTGATGCAGGACAAGGCCCACGCTACACCCCATATACCGTGCAATGCCCTGTGCAAGGACAGGCATGGCAGCCAACCACGCCCGCCGACAAACGTGGTATCGTCTGCTTGTCTCGAAATGGCATGGATCCAAGGAGAACGTCATGGCCTCATCGGAAATCCAAAAGACCCGCGTGATCAACGAACTGCGGGGCTTCATCAAGAAACTACTGCAGGATCCGAAGATCCTCGAGCAGGCGCTGGAGGTCACCCGCCGTCAACTCAACGAACCCGGTGAGGGTGACGTGATGGCGCGTATTGCCAACGAGATCTCCGACACCACCAGCGTGCATATTCCCGAGGACCCTGAGGAACACTCCGAGGCGGATCGACTCTTTCTCGAGTTGCTCAAGGAAGTGGTCAAGGAAGAGCAGGCGCTCTACTAACCACCAGGGCTTCCCTCTGGCTCTCCTCTACTCCCGGCGCAACGCCGGGAGATTACCTTTCAAAAGAAGCTGGGCGCTCCACCTTGCCTGTAACGCACCCCTGGCGCGTGCCTCACGGTACGGCAGCCATAGCCGGGCGTGCCTCCCAGCTTGCGCCTGGGGCCGCGGAGACCGTGTATTCACTTGGATGGATCTGGCGCGTCACCGGGGCAGCAAGCTATGGCTGAGATGCTACCAGCACGCCGCCTGAACCGGGCAAGACGAGCGGACGCGGAGATGCAGCCATGTGCGAAGATGGCTACAATCGTGGCCTGATTTTCAACGGGATACTCTGTGACGCCATGTCGAACACCGCCCGCGCCCCGCGCAAGATTCTGGTCACCAGCGCCCTGCCCTACGCCAACGGGGCCATCCACCTGGGCCACCTGCTGGAATACATCCAGACCGATATCTGGGTGCGCTTCCAGAAGAGCCGCGGGCATGAATGCCACTACGTGTGTGCCGACGACGCCCATGGAACGGCCATCATGCTGCGGGCAGAGCAGGAGGGCATCACGCCCGAGGCGCTGATTGAACGGGTCTCCCGCGACCACCAGACCGACTTCTCCCGCTTCGGGGTGGCGTTCGACAACTATCACTCGACCCACTCCCCGGAGAATCGCCACTTCAGCGAGCTGATCTATACCCGGCTGCGGGACAAGGGACATATCGCCAGCCGCGACATCGAACAGATGTTCGACCCGGTGAAGGGCCTGTTCCTGGCCGACCGCTTCATCAAGGGCACCTGCCCGAAATGCAAGGCCGAGGACCAGTACGGCGACAACTGCGAGGCCTGCGGCGCCACCTACACGCCGGCAGAGCTGATTGATCCGGTGTCGGCGATCTCCGGTGCCGCCCCCGAGGTGAGAAGTTCTACCCACTACTTCTTCAAGCTGCCGGACTTCGCCGACTTCCTGAAGGCATGGATCGACGATGACCATGTCCAGCCGCAGATCCGCAACAAGCTGATGGAGTGGTTCGAGTCGGGCTTCAACGAGTGGGACATCTCCCGCGACGCCCCCTACTTCGGCTTCGAGATTCCCGACGCGCCAGGCAAGTACTTCTATGTCTGGCTCGACGCGCCAATCGGCTACCTCGCCAGCTTCCAGAACCTCTGCGACCGCCAGGGCATCGACTTCGATGCCTACTGGGCACCCGACTCCGACGCCGAGGTCTACCACTTCATCGGCAAAGACATCGTCTATTTTCACGCCCTGTTCTGGCCGGCGATGCTGCACGGTGCCGATTTCCGGACGCCCACCGCCGTCAACTGCCACGGTTTCGTCACGGTCAACGGCGCCAAGATGTCCAAGTCGCGCGGCACCTTCATCAAGGCCGCGACCTATGCCGACCACCTCAACCCGGAGTACCTGCGCTACTACTTCGCCGCCAAGCTGACCTCGCGGGTCGACGACCTGGATCTCAACCTCGAGGACTTCGCGGCACGGGTCAACAGCGACCTGGTGGGCAAGGTGGTCAACATCGCCAGCCGCTGCGCCGGCTTCGTCAAGAAGCTCGGCAACGGCCGCCTGTCCGCCCACTGCAGCCAGCCGGAGATGGTGGCACGCTTTATCGCTGCCGGTGACGAGATCGCCGCGGACTTCGAGGTTCGCGAGTTCGGCCGGGCCATGCGCCGCGTGATGGAACTGGCCGATGAGGCCAACACCTACATCGCCGAGGCCGAGCCCTGGGTGCTGGCCAAGCAGCCGGGGCGCGAGCAGGAGGTGCTGGAGATCTGCTCGGTGGGGATCAACCTGTTCCGCCAGCTGATGGTCTACCTGGCGCCGGTGGTGCCGGCCATGGCCGAGCAGGCCCGTGTGTTCCTCGGGCTCGAGACCCTTGATTGGCACAGCCGCCACACGCTGCTGGTGGACCACGAGATCGCCAAGTTCAAGCCGCTGATGACCCGCGTGGAACGCGACAAGATTGATGCCATGATGGCGGCATCGAAGGAGGACCTGGTGGAAGAACAGAAACTCAAGGAGACGGCGAAGGGGCCGCTGGCCGAGGATCCCATCGGGGACGAGATCAGCTTCGAGGACTTTGCCAAGGTCGACCTGCGTATCGCCCGCATCGCCCGGGCAGAATATGTCGAGAAGGCCGACAAGCTGCTCAAGCTGACCCTTGACCTGGGCGGCGAGACTCGCACCGTGTTTGCCGGCATTCGCGCCGCCTATGCCCCGGAAGCTCTCGAGAATCGACTGACCGTGATGGCGGCCAACCTGGCACCGCGAAAGATGCGCTTCGGCGTGTCCGAGGGCATGGTGCTGGCCGCCGGCAACGACGACGGCATCTATCTCCTCAGCCCCGATTCCGGCGCCGAGCCGGGCCAGCGGGTGCGCTGAGGCGCCGCCGTGACGGAGATCGATGCCCGCTCTCGGGCCGCGCTGATCGAGGCCATCGATGCCGAGCTGCCCCAGACCCAGTGTGGCAAGTGCGGCCAGCCCGGCTGTCGCCCCTATGCCGAGGCCATCGTCGACGGCGAGGCCATCAATCGCTGCCCGCCCGGCGGCGACGCCACCGTGACTCGGCTAGCGGCGCTGACCCGGCGGGACGTGATTGCGCTCGAACAGCCCGCCCAATCCCCGCTGGTGGCCTGGATCCGCGAGGCCGAATGCATCGGCTGCACCAAGTGCATCCAGGCATGCCCGGTGGACGCCATCCTCGGCGCGTCCAAGCGCATGCATACGGTCATCGTGGATGAGTGCACCGGCTGCGAGCTGTGCGTGGCGCCCTGCCCCGTGGACTGCATCGACCTCTTGCCTCACCCCGCCTGGGAAGCCGCCGAGACCGATGAGGCACGCGACGCCTACCTGGCACGCCGCGCCGAACAGGGGCGCCGTCGTCATCGCGACCGCCAGCAGCGCCTGGCCAGGGAGTCGCGTGAAAAGCGCATGGAGCGCCAGAAGCGGCTGATTCGACAGCGCCAGCGGTCCGCGCCGGGCAGCACCGCAGGCCCCGCGCCGCAACGCCAGCGACAGATGGCCGTAAAGGCCGCCGAACAGGCCCTGCGCCGCGCCAGACAGCAGTTGGCCCACGCCGAGCGCCAGGGCGATGCCAATGCAATCGCGGCGGCCCAAGGGCAGGTCGATAGCGCCAGCCGGCTGCTCGATGACGCCCGGGCCGCGCTCCATCACGTCTCCTCTTCATGAGCCGAGCATGAACGCCCAGAAACGCCTCGAGATCTTCGCGCGGCTGCGCGCCCACAACCCCGAGCCGACCACCGAACTGAACTGGACGACGCCCTTCGAGCTGCTCACCGCGGTGCTGCTCTCGGCCCAGGCCACCGACGTGGGGGTAAACAAGGCCACCGAACGGCTGTTCAAGGTGGCCAACACGCCCCAGTCGATCCTCGATCTGGGGATCGACGGCGTGAAGGAGCACATCCGGACCATCGGCCTCTACAACACCAAGGCCGAGAATCTGATGAAGACCTGCCGAATTCTGGTCGAACAGCACGATGGCGAGGTGCCACGCACCCGCAAGGCCCTCGAGGCGCTGCCGGGCGTCGGCCGCAAGACCGCCAACGTGATCCTCAACACGGCCTTCGGTGAGCCCACTATCGCCGTGGATACCCATATCTTTCGCGTGGCCAATCGTACCGGGATCGCCAAGGGGAAAGACGTGGTGGAGGTAGAAAGAAAACTGCTGCGGCATGTGCCCCGAGAATTTCGCCAGGATGCCCATCACTGGCTGATTCTCCATGGGCGCTACACCTGCCTGGCCCGCAAGCCGCGCTGCGGCAGCTGCGTCATCGAGGACCTCTGCGAGTACCCGGAAAAGACCGAGCCATAACGGGCATCGAGCCCGGGATGTCGAAGCGTCAGGCACCTCGCGACCGACGATCTCTCCAGGTCACCGGCTGGCACAAGAGGCCGCCGACTGGTTCACTGGCAGGATGACCGCCAACGAGTCTCGCCCATGGAAGCGCTGAAATATCTCCTGCTGCCCCCCGTGATCAATGTGCTATTGATCCTCCTGGGCCTCATGCTTGGCGTGCGCGGCATGGCCGGTGGCCTGCTGGTGACTCTCGGGGTCGCCAGCCTGCTGGCCCTTTCCACGCCTCTGGCGAGCCATGCCCTGCGCCAGGGGCTCGAGCCTCCCCCCCTGGCTGGCCCCGCTCAACTGCGTGACGCCGAGGCCATCGTGATCCTTGGTGGCGGACGCGACACCGCTTCCCCGGAATTCGGCTGGGGCGATGCCCCTGCCAATGCCAGCTGGCGCCGGCTGGCCTATGGCACCCACCTGCATCGCGGGACTCAACTGCCGATCCTGGTCAGCGGCGGCCGCGTGCACGACGAGCACAGCGCCGAAGCAAGCCTGATGGCCGCGGCACTGCGCGAGGTATTTGACGTGCCGGTGCGCTGGCTGGAAGGTCGCAGCAGCAGCACCGCCGAGAATGCCCGCTACACCGCCGAGATGCTGGGAGGCGATGGCATCGACCATGTCGCGCTGGTCTCTCAGGCCTGGCACCTGCCAAGGGCCGTCGCGGAATTCGAACGCGCCGGCCTGTCCGTCACGCCAGCGCCAACCGAATTCGCCAGTGCTCCACCGCCTGGCCTTCCCTCAATGATCCCGCGTGCCTACCACCTCCACCAGAGCACCCGTGCCCTGCACGAGTGGCTGGGACGGGCCGAGCTGGCACTCCGCAACATACTGCTGCGCCGCGGTGAGTGAGCCAGCGTCGACGCGCCCTACGGCCAGGCGGCAACCAGGCTGGCGGCGTTATCTCATCCTCTTGACTCAAGGCTCGACATGTTGGACCTGCTGATACCCCTCGTCCTGACCACCGTTTTCGGTGCCCTGGTGGGCACGCTCTGCCGGCTGATGCGCTGGCCAGGCCGAGAGCGCCCGCTGCTCTTCCCGCTGGTGGGCCTGGTCGCCGGAATTACCGCCTTCTTCATCCATTGGCTTCTTAACAAGGTGACCGGCGCGCCCGCCTGGTGGTTGCCGCTGCTGGTGATCGCTCAGATCTGGCTATGGCTGGGGCCGCTTGGCCCCATGCACAAGCTCAAACGGCAGCAGAAATAAGAATCATCGCAATTCGGCTGAACACCATGGGAATATCGCGTAGGCCGGCTAAGCGGAAGGCGCATACAGCGCGGTGGAAGCCTCATTACACGCCCGGTGCGCTGGCGCTTAGCGGGCCTACTAGGTCGGGAGGCCAGCCAAACCAAAAAGTACCTCGCGTGTTTCAGCCAACGTCGCCTACGTCACCCCAACGAGAACTCACCGCCCTTCTCTACGGCGCGACGGTACGCCGGGCGCTCCCGGCAGGCGGACAGGAAGGCCTCCAGCCGGGGGTAGCCGGACAGCCCACCACCGTTTTCCAGGGCAAGCACCGGGAAGCTCATCTGAATATCGGCCGCGCTGAAGGCGTCGCCGGCAAACCAGCTAGCATGGCCGAGCTCGGCTTCCCAGTAGTCGCTCAACTGGCGGATCTGCGGCCCCAGAAACTGCTGCTCCACCCCCCGGGCGAAAAGCTTGCCGAGGGGGCGCACCGGTGCCGGCACCGGTGGCTTGCCAAGCGCGGAGAACACCAGCCGCATCACCAGCGGCGGCATGGCGGAGCCTTCGGCATGGTGTAGCCAGAAGCGGTAGCGCTCCCGTGCATCGCTGCCCGCCGCCGGCACCAGATGGCCGGGGGTATCGAAGCGTTCGACCAGATATTCGAGAATCGCCGCCGACTCGGCGACCACCCGGCCATCACGTGACGCATCGCTGATCACCGGTGACTTGCCCAGCGGGTGAACCTCGCGAAGCGAGTCGGGCGCCAGCATGGTGCGGGGGTCACGCCGATAGGTGATGATCTCGTAGTCGACACCGAGCTCCTCCAGCAGCCACAGGACCCGCTGGGAGCGGGAGTTCTCCAGGTGATGGACCTTGATCATGCCGTCCTCCTTCATGAGCCCCCGGGAATCAGAGGCAGTCCCGGCACCCTAGCACGCCAATGCCTCTGACCTCCTGCCAAGGTCGTCTTTGCCACCGCTCGACCGGCCACTAGACTGATCGGTAACCGTGCATAAAACGACAACACACTCATAGGAGGGCACCATGGCCAAGGTGCTGGTGGTGGATGACGAAGCCAACATCGTCCTGTCCCTGGAATTTCTGATGCAGCACGCCGGCTTCGAGGTCGACACCGCCGAGGATGGCGAGAGTGCCTTGTCAAGGATCGCCGAGTCTCCCCCGGACCTCATCCTGCTGGATATCAGCCTGCCCGGCATCAGCGGCTTTGATGTTCTCGAGCGGCTGCGGGCCGATCCCACCCATGCGCGGCTGCCGATCATCATGCTGACCGCCCACGGGCGCGAGGTAGAGCGTGAGAAGGGCATGGCGCTGGGTGCCGACGACTACATCACCAAGCCCTTCTCGACCCAGGCGCTGGTCGAGAAGGTCAAGACGCTGCTTGCCGAGGTGTCCTGATGGCCAAGCGTGGTTCTCGTCTGCCTCGCCGCCAGCGGCTGATCGGCCTGTGGCTATTGCTCAGCGGCGTCAGCATCTTCGGCGGCGCGCTGTTCGCCATGTGGCTGGACAGCCTCGTCGGGCTCGAGGGCATGGCGCGGCTGCTACTGTGGCTGGGCTGTTTCTCCGGAGGCGGCACCATCTTTCTGGTCGGCCTGCTGCTCGAACGTCAGCTGTTCACGCCGCTACGTCATCTCCAGGTTCAGCTGGCGCGGCTGGTGGCCAACCCGGATGCCCGCCAGGACTATCCACCGGAAGGCTGGCTGCGCGGGCTCGGCCCCGACCTGATGCGCGTCCGCGAAGCCTGGCGAGCCGACCGCGAGCGCCTGGCTACCGCCCACGCCGAAGGCGCGCGCAGTGCCGCCCGCATCCGACAGGAGCTCGAGACCCTGCTCCAGGTGCTCGACACCCCGCTGCTGCTCTGTGATCACCACCGCCGGGTGCTGCTCTTCAACCAGGCAGCCGAGACGCTGTTCGAGGGTCACCCCGGGCTGGGGCTCGGCAAGCGCCTCGATGCCCTGCTGCCGATCCGCAGTCTCGAGGACGCCCTGGGTCAGTTACCCGATGATGGGGCGCCGCGGGAAATCCTGGTGCCCTGCGACGAGCGCTGGCTGCATGTGGTGATGCGCCGCGTTCCCGAGAGCAACCACGAGGCCCTGCTGACCCTGACCGACACCACGGCGGCCTGGACCAGCGAGATGGGGGCACGGGCCGACATCGCCGAGATGCTGCCGGTACTGCGACGCCACAGCGCCAGCCTGACCAGTGCCGCCGATGCCCTGGTCGGGGTGCGCGACGACAGCGCGGCGGGCGAACTCGGTCAGCGTCTGGAGGCCGTCATCGACGAGGAGAGCCGAGCCCTGGCCGCCCAGCTAGAGCGCATGGGCCAGCTGATGGAGGACATGCACCGCGAGGGCGAGCGCCTGGTCCCGCTGTGGTCCAATGATCTCTGGTCGGCCCTCGAGGAACGTCAGGCCAGCCACTCGCTGCGCATCACGCCGATCGGCATGCCCGCCTGGTTGAAGGGCGACGCGCCGGCGTTGCTGGTGCTGCTCGACTCGCTGCTGGCAAGGCTGGCGGCGCATTCCGGCCAGCACGAACTGGAAGGCGAGGTCTGCTTGGGCAACCGTCGGGTCTACCTGGACCTCATCTGGCGCGGCTCCCCGCTGGGCGAGAAGGTGCTGGACGAATGGCGCGCCGAGCGCCTGGATGCCCTGCCGTTGGGCCCGCGTGTCGGCGATGTGCTGCGCCAGCACACCAGCGATGCCTGGAGCCTTGCCGACGAGGACGGCGAACATGCCCGGCTGCGCCTGCCACTGCCGGCCACCGACCGGGTCGGGGCACCGCATCCGCGTACGCCGCCGCGCCCCGAGTTCCATGACTTCGGCATCGCCGATATGCCCCCGCCGGATGCCGAGTTGGCGGCTCGGCCCTTGAAGACCCTGGAGGTGGTGGCCTTCGACACCGAGACCACCGGACTGGAACTGCGTCGCGGCGACACCGTGGTCAGTATCGGGGCCTGCCGCATTGTCAATACGCGACTGCTGGCCAGCGACATCTTCGACCTGAAGGTCGACCCGGAGCGGCCCATCCCGCCAGCCAGTACCGCCATCCACGGCATCACCGATGACGACGTGGCGGGCGCCCCGCCGCTCAATGTGGCCCTGCCACGCTTTCGCGACTACATCGGCGAGGCGGTAATCCTGGCCCACAATGCCGACTTCGACCTGCTGGCCATCCACCCCCCCGGCAGTGGCACCGCGTTCGACATGCCGGTGCTCGACACGCTGCTGCTCTCCCGGGCGCTCGACGACAGCCTCGATGGCCATGACCTGGACAGCCTGGCCGACCGCTACGACCTCAGCTTCCCGCCCGGCACCCGCCATACGGCCCTGGGCGATGCCCGCGTCACCGCCGAGCTGTGGCTGTCGTTGCTGCCCCGGCTGGAGGCGCGCGGTATCGAGACACTCGAGCAGGCGCTGGCACTGCAGGCCAGCGCCCACGACAAGGAGGATGCCTTCGCCTCGTGAACACGCCGCGCCTCAAGGAACGGCTGGTCGTGCTGATCATACTGGCGGCCCTGCTGATATCCCCGCCCCTGCTGCTGATCGCCGAGCGCTCCCTGACGTGGCCGGGCTCGCTGATCGTCTACCTGTTCGTAGCCTGGGGTGGGGTTATCGGCCTGATGGCCTGGCTAATGGAACACCGCCCCAGGGAGTGACCCCGGATGCAGGCTGATACGCCATGAAAAGCAGTCTGGTGGTCCTGACGGTGGCATTCGGCTACCTGGCGCTGCTCTTCGTCATCGCCGCCTGGGGGGACCGTCGCGCCGAGCAGGGACGCTCGCTGATCGGCTCACCCACCGTCTATGCGCTCTCCATTGCCGTCTACTGCACCGCCTGGACCTTCTACGGCAGCGTCGGCCGCGCCGCCCAGTACGGCCCCAGCTTTCTGCTGATCTATCTGGGTCCGACCCTGGCGATGCTCATGGCACCCTTCGTGATCCGCAAGATGGTACGCATCGCCAGCGCCCAGCGGATCACCTCCATCGCCGATTTCATCAGCGCCCGCTACGGTAAGAGCTCGAGCCTGGGGGCCCTGGTGGCTCTGATCGCGCTAATCGGCATCACCCCCTATATCGCCCTGCAGCTGAAGGCGATTACCGTCAGCCACGCGGTGCTGGTCAACTACCCCCAGGCCGCCGAGCTGCGCCTGGCCGACGAGAGCTTCTGGGCCGACAAGTCGTTCTGGGTGGCCCTGGTCCTGGCGGTGTTCATCATTCTCTTCGGCA
This sequence comes from Halomonas fontilapidosi, assembly GCF_014192285.1. Classification (GTDB taxonomy): domain Bacteria; phylum Pseudomonadota; class Gammaproteobacteria; order Pseudomonadales; family Halomonadaceae; genus Halomonas; species Halomonas fontilapidosi. The sequence goes on from NZ_JACHXQ010000002.1 coordinate 52,971, forward strand.
CCCGCCACCTGGACGCCAGCGAACGCCACGAGGGCATGGTGGCGGCCATCGCCTTCGAGTCGCTGGTCAAGCTGGTGGCCTTCCTGTCGGTGGGCGTGTTCACTGTCTTCGTGCTCTTCAACGGCCCGGCGGAACTCTTCGCCCGGGTCGTGGCCATGCCAGAGCTGACCCGACTGATGAGCCTCGAAGCAGTGCCCGGCGGAACCCTGGGGTGGGTAGGCATGCTGGTGCTGGCGTTCCTGGCCTTTCTCACCTTGCCACGGCAGTTTCAGGTGCTGGTGGTCGAGAACGTCGACGAGCGACACCTCAAGCGCGCCAGCTGGCTCTTCCCGCTCTACCTGCTGGTGATCAACCTCTTCGTGATCCCCATCGCCATGGCCGGGTTGCTGCTGAGCGACGTCAGCAGCGACCCCGACAGCTTCGTGCTGACCCTGCCGCTCTCGGCCGGCCTCGAGGGATTGCCGCTGCTGGTGTTCATCGGCGGACTCTCGGCCGCTACCGGCATGATGATCGTCGAGACCATCGCCCTGTCGACCATGGTCAGCAATCAGCTGGTGATGCCGCTGCTGCTGCGCTCGCGGCACCTCCAGATGAGCATTCGCGGCGAGCTCGCCGGCTGGCTGCTGCGCATCCGCCGCGTGGCCATCCTGCTGATCCTGCTGCTCGGCTATCTCTACCATGCGCTGATCGGCGACGCCTACAGCCTGGTGACGATCGGCCTGGTCTCCTTTGCCGCCGCCTCCCAGTTCGCCCCGGCGCTGCTGATCGGCATGTACTGGCGTGGCGCCAACCGCCTGGGGGCCGGCCTTGGCATGAGCGCAGGCTTCGTAGTCTGGGCCTGGACCCTGCTGATTCCGGGCTTCGCCCAGTCCGGATGGCTGGAGGCCGGCTTCCTCGACCAGGGCCCCTGGGGGCTCGACTGGCTGAGACCCTATGCGCTGTTCGGCCTCGAGGGCTGGGACATCTATACCCACTCGCTGCTATGGAGCCTGACCGCCAACATCGGGCTGCTGGTGGGTATCTCGCTGTTCACCCGCCAGTCGCCGCTGGAGCAGACCCAGGCCGCCCTGTTTACCGAGGCCATGCACCCCGGCCTGATGGAGACCTCGCTGTGGCAGGGCCAGACCACGCGAGGTGAACTACGTGCCCTGCTCGACCGCTATCTGGGGGGCGCTGCGACGGCTCGCGTCTTCGCCAGCCAAGACGATACGGCCGGCGATGATGCCCAGACTGCGCCGCCGGCGCTGATCGCCCGCGCCGAACAGGCCCTGGCCGGCTCCCTGGGCAGCGCCTCGGCAAGGGTGTTGATCGATTCGGTGGTGCGCGGCGAAGCCCTGAGCCTCGAATCGATTCTCAGCATCCTCGACACCACATCCGAAACCCTGGAGGTCAACCGCCAACTGGAGCAGAAGTCCAATGAGCTGGCGCAAACCAGCGAGGAGCTGCGTGCGGCCAACGAACGCTTGCGCGAACTCGACCGTCTCAAGGACGAGTTCGTCGCCATGGTCAGCCACGAGTTGCGCACACCGCTCACCTCGATACGTGCCTTTGCCGAGATACTACGCGACAGCGATGACCTGCCCGAGGAGAAACGCCGCCACTTCCTCGACGTGGTGGTGCGCGAGAGCCAGCGGCTCTCTCGGCTGATCGAGGAGATACTCGACCTGGCCAGGCTCGAGAGCGGACGCCTGACCCTGGAACCCCAGCGCCTGGACCTGGTGGCACTGGCACGACACAGCGTGGATGCAGTGCACCGGCTGCAGGAAAATCGCGGGATTGCCCTGGAGGTCGAGATCATACCGGAGACGGCAACGGTCATCGGCGACCCGGACCGCCTCGAACAAGTGATCATCAACCTGCTCGACAACGCCGGCAAGTTCGCCGCCGACGACGATCCGAAGGTGCTGCTGCGCCTCGAGCGCTACAAGGACCATTACCGTCTCGCCGTCGAGGACAACGGCTCCGGCATCGCCGAAGACGAGCGCGAACGGGTCTTCGAGAAATTCCACCAGATCCAGCAGCAGGACGGTGGCGAGGCACGTGGCCGGCCACGGGGCAGCGGCCTGGGCTTGCCGATCAGCCGCGGCATCGTCGCCCATCTGGGCGGGCGACTGTGGGTCGAGGAGGCGCCACGGCTCGGCGGTGCCTGCCTGGTGATGGAGCTGCCCGAGGCGCCTGCGGAATAGGTCCACCGGGCTTAAAGACGGCGCGCCCTTCTCAGCAGCACGCGGATCTGCAGCAGATCGTGGCGTAAAAGAAGCCGCTGATCCTCTCCCAGCCGGGCGATATTCACCCAGACATCGGGCGTGCGCCCCTCGGTCAGGGCCAGTCGCTGCTCATCGAGCATCAAAGCCTGCAAGCGCTCGTGTGCCGCCGTCAGGGCCCGGGCGTGCTCGGGTTCCAGCACCTCCCGCATCACCAGTGCCGCCAACCGTGAGCGAGTATCCGGCGGGCGCACAGCGTTTCGAACGGCGAGCAGGCGCACGGCATTGACCAGCGGCAGCATGCCCTGGCGCTTGAGGTTGATGGCTCGCTCATGGGGAGCACCCTCGCCGTCGCCACCGAGCCGGCCGAGCCGATCCAGGGCCAGCGGCAATTCATCGAGCAGGCTGGCCATCTCGTCAAGGAACAACGACGACGCCGGCATCACGCCTGCCACCGTATCGGCCAGCGCCTCGGCCAGTGACGTCTCGCCATGGACCGGAAAGAAATCAAACAGGATATTAGCCTGCTGGACGCGCTTGATCCGGCGCTCGGCGGTCCAGATATTGAGCTGTGCCCGCCACTCCGAGAGCCGCTTGCGCCACATCGGCCAGCGCCCCATGACATGCCCCTGACAGAGCGGGATTCCGGCCTCATCAAGGCGTGCGGTGAAGCGCTCGCCCAGCGACTGAAAATAGCCGTCGATCTCGGTATGCCGCTCGTCGGGATAGTCGGCGATGATCATGGCGTTATCCTGATCCGGCGCCAGCAGGCTCTCGTGGCGCGCCCCAGAGCCCAGGGTCAGCACACAGAAACCTGTCGGCGGCTCCCCCCAGCCCTGGCCGCGCATCTCCTCGAGAGAAAGTCCAATGGCGCGCCGATAGAGCCAATCATTGTGGTCGCTGATCAGCTGGCTGATGCGCCAAGCGGGCAGGTCGAGCCTGTCCAGGGCGTCCACCAGCTGCCATTGCCAGGCGTGGGCCTCGGCCAGGGCGGGGGTAAGTCCCAGGTTCAACAGGGCCTGGCGCAGCGGGTCGAGCAGCACCGGCCAGTCGCTGGGATCGGGCAGCGCGTCGGTGGCGAACAGTCCCCGCCAGGGCGAGGCGCGGTGCAGCAGGCGCATGAGGACTCCGGATCAAGGGATTGATCGGCATGTCCTGAAGTATAAGGCGAGTCTCAGCGCGGTGAGAACATCTCGTCGCCAACCTCATCGATGAAGCGCTGCGCCTTGCTGACCATCAAGGCGTCGCAGGCGTCGCGACCCGGCAGCATGTCAGAACGCTCGAAGCGGTGCTCGAGCATGCTGCCCTCCTCGCCCTCGGCCGCCGGCAGGGGCTTGCGGATCCAGCCGCTGACCCGAAACTGGCCGCCCTGGTCGGCGGGTTCGGAGACGATCAGGTAGCCCTTGTACTCTACCGGCTCGGCGGAGGCGGCATTGCCGGGTGTGCTGTTGTCACCCCCCAGCAGGCCGGATAACAGTTTCTTGAACATGGTGCTCTCCTCGCATGGGATCTGCCTTGACACGACGACGCCGGCATCAAGCCGGCGTCGAGGAAGGCATGACGGTCAGGTTCAGTCCTGCCTGCGACCCTTGCCGGCGGCGATGCGCAGGCGCAGGGCGTTGAGCTTGATGAAACCCTCGGCGTCCTTCTGGTCGTAGGCGCCCGCATCGTCCTCGAAGGTGGCGATGGACTCGTCGAAGAGCGAAGCCTCCGACTTGCGGCCCGCCACGGTGGCACTGCCCTTGTAGAGCTTCATGCGCACCACGCCGGAAACGTTCTTCTGGGTCTCGTCGATGGCAGCCTGCAACATGCGGCGTTCCGGGCTCCACCAGTAGCCGTTGTAGATCACCTCGGCATACTTGGGCATCAGCTCGTCCTTGAGGTGGGCCTCCTCGCGGTCGAGGGTCAGCGACTCGATGGCGCGATGGGCACGCAGCATGATCGTGCCCCCCGGCGTCTCGTAGCAGCCGCGGGACTTCATGCCCACGTAGCGGTTCTCGACGATGTCGAGGCGACCGATGCCGTTGTCGCCACCCAGCTTGTTGAGTTTCTCGAGAACCTCGTGGGGCTTCATCGGCACGCCGTCGATGGCCACGATATCGCCTTTATCGTAGGTCAGCTCGATGTAGGTGGGCGACTCCGGCGCGGCCTCCGGCGACACGCTCCAGCGCCACATCTCCTCCTCGGCCTCGGCCCAGGGATCCTCGAGGATGCCGCCTTCATAGGAGATATGCAGCAGGTTGGCATCCATCGAGTAGGGCGACTTCTTCTTGGAGGAGAAATCCACCGGGATGTCGTGCTGCTGGCAGTAGGCCATCAGTTTCTCGCGGGAGTTGAGGTCCCACTCGCGCCAGGGCGCGATGACCTTGACGCCCGGCTTCAACGCATAGGCGCCCAGCTCGAAGCGCACCTGGTCGTTGCCCTTGCCGGTAGCGCCGTGGGAGATGGCATCGGCGCCGGTCTGGTCGGCGATCTCGATCAGGCGACGGGCGATCAGCGGCCGGGCGATGGAGGTGCCGAGCAGGTACTCACCCTCGTAGATCGTGTTGGCGCGAAACATCGGGTAGACATAGTCACGCACGAACTCTTCACGAAGATCCTCGATATGGATCTCCTTGACCCCCAGCGCCTGGGCCTTGGCACGGGCCGGCTCGACCTCCTCGCCCTGGCCGATGTCCGCGGTGAAGGTCACGACCTCGCAGTCATAGGTTTCCTGCAACCACTTGACGATGACGGACGTGTCCAGGCCGCCGGAATAGGCGAGCACGACCTTCTTGACATCGGACATGCTGAGGCTCCTCTAGGTAACGTTCTTGAAAGGGGCGATTATAGCGCGCCGAGCTTGCAGCGAATACCGGCGACGCGACTCGCCGCAGGCAAGCTGCTAGACTTTCGCGGTTTCGAGAGACGATGGCCCAGACAAGGAGAGGCGCATGAGCGAGGCGATCGCCCGCGAACTGATGGCGCAGCGATTCCGCAGCTTCCTGCCCGTGGTGGTGGATCTGGAAACCGGCGGTTTCAATTCCGAGCGCGATGCGATTCTCGAGATTGCCGCGGTCACCCTGACCATGGACCCGGACGGCAACCTGATCCCCGACGCCACCTATGCCTACCATGTCACCCCTTTCCCGGGGGCCAACGTGGAGCAGTCGGCGCTGGACTTCACCGGTATCCGCCTCGATGATCCGCTACGCCAACAGGTGGCCGTCAGTGAGGCCGAGGCACTGGGCGAGATATTTCGCCCGGTGCGCAAGTCCATCAAGGCTCACGGCTGCACCCGCGCCGTACTGGTCGGTCACAATGCCGCCTTCGATCACGGCTTTCTCAATGCCGCGGTCAACCGCTGCGGCATCAAGCGCAACCCCTTTCATCCCTTCTCGAGCTTCGACACGGCCTCGCTCGGCGGCCTGATCTATGGCCAGACCGTGCTGGCCCGAGCCTGTCGCGCCGCAGGCATCGAGTTCGACAACAGCGCCGCCCACTCGGCGCGCTACGATACCGAACGCACCGCCGAGCTGTTCTGCGCCATGGTCAATCGCTACAAGGACCTGGGCGGCTGGGCCCTGGTGCAAAAGGAACAGGGGCTGGACGAGGAGCCGTAAGCTGGAAGCTGGAAAGCTTGCTGTGTTCCATAGCAAACATCCCCCGCAGCCATGCTGCGGGGGATGTTTTCTTCCAGCTTCCAAGGCGCGAAGCGCCGCTCTTCGAGCTTCAGGCCTCCGGCTGATCGTCCTTGTGATTGGCAGCGGCGTCCTTGACCAGCTTTTCCAGTTCGCCGGTCTGGTGCATCTCGACCACGATGTCACAGCCGCCGACCAGCTCGCCCTCGACCCACAGCTGCGGGAAAGTCGGCCAGTTGGCCACCTTGGGCAGCTCGGCACGAATGTCCGGATTGTCCAGAACGTTGACGAAGGCGAAGCGCTCACCGCAGGCCATCAGGGCCTGGACGGTCTGGGCGGAGAAGCCGCATTGCGGCAGCTGGGGGGTGCCCTTCATGTAGATCAGGATGGGGTTCTCGCCGATCTGGCGCTGGATGTTCTCGACGGTGGTGCTCATGACATCTCCCTTTTCGTTGGGCCGGCTCGCGACGGATCGGACCTCGATAGATCTTGGCCGGCCGGCATTCGGGCAATACCCGAGTGCGCTGGTCGGCCTTGTGAATGGTGCCATTCTACTGATGACGGGCGCGTTGCGCATCCCCCCCGGGCTGGCTAGGATGGGCGTTTTTTCCCGTGGAGCGACACCATGGCTACCCGCCATTTCCTCACCCTGCTTGACCTCAGTCCGGACGAGCTGCGCTACCTGATCCAGCGCGCCATCTCGATCAAGAACGGCCTGAAGACCCACGGGCCAACCTATACGCCCTTCGCCAACCGTACCCTGGCGATGATCTTCGAGAAATCCTCGACGCGCACCCGAGTCTCCTTCGAGACCGCCATGGCCCAGTTTGGCGGTCACGCGCTGTTTCTCTCCCCCCGCGACACCCAGCTGGGGCGCGGTGAACCCATCGCCGATACCGCGCGCGTGCTCGCGGAAATGGTCGATGCGGTGATGATCCGCACCTTTTCCCACCAAGGCCTGGAGGCGTATGCCGCCGCCAGCACGGTGCCGGTGATCAACGCCCTCAGCGACGACTACCACCCCTGTCAGCTGCTCGCCGATGTGATGACCTGGACCGAGCTGCGCGGCAGCGTCAAGGGCCGCACCGCGGTGTGGATCGGCGACGGCAACAACATGTGTCACTCCTGGATCAATGCCGCCCGTCAATTCGACTTCCAGTTGCGCATCTGCTGCCCCGAGGGCTATGAGCCGCGCCAGGATATCCTCGCCGCCGCCGGCGACCGGGTGACCCTCCTGCGCGACCCCCAGCAGGCCGTGGCCGAGGCAGACCTGGTCACCACCGACGTCTGGGCCTCCATGGGCCAGGAGGAGGAGCAGGCCAGACGCGAGGCCGATTTCACCGGCTTCCAGGTGAACGAGGCGATGCTCGACCGGGCAAAGGACGACGTGCTCTTCCTGCACTGCCTGCCCGCCCACCGCGGCGAAGAGATCAGCACGACCCTGCTCGATGATCCGCGTGCGGTGGTCTGGCAAGAGGCGGGGAACCGCCTGCATGCCCAGAAGGCGCTGATCGAGTTCCTGCTCCTGGGCCGCGTGGAAGGCTGAAGGCGCGCCGCCCGGCCCGGCCGAGTGGCACGCCGGGCGGAGCACGTTAGACCTTGGTATGACATCGACCTTCGTCGCATGTATAATGCGCCGCAGCAGAATCCTCAAGGAGATGCGGCAGCATGACAGCACACGACACTCCCAGCACCAACGGCATGCAGCGCAGCCTGCGTCAGTGCCTCTCCAACATGGCCGCCCTGCTCTTTCGTCAGGGGCACGTACTCGAGACGGTCACCGTCCCGCACCGTGGGCTCAACCGCAGCGAGCTTAAATCGCTGGGTGAGGCCGACCGTGACTGGGCGCCCTGTCAGCACATCCTCGAGACCAGCCAGGCGGCGACCTGGAACGACCAGCAACGATTCGTGCTGACCGGCCTGGGTCGCGAGTTGCTGTTCGACATGTTCGGCGAGGGGGCCGCCGACTGCGCCTGAGCAGCACAAGACGCCATCGCTGCCAATGCCCGGACACGCGACGCGTTTGCGTGCTCCGGCATCTTTGGTTAAGTTGACAAGACTTGTCGGGGAGCCCCGGTACACGCAACGCGCTGTACACGGGGGCTGAGATCGGTACGGCCGAACCCGTTGAACCTGATCAGGTTGATGCCTGCGGAGGGAACAAGCGCATTTTTTCCTGCCTGCCTCCCGACGCCATCCCGCTTGATCAGCCATGTCTCCTGCTGGATGGCCGCTATCTTGACACCTGGTACCCATCACATTGCCATCGCCGGCGCCGGCCTGCTGGGGCGCCTGGTCGCCTGGCAGCTTCTGCGCGACGGTCACGCCGTCACCCTCTATGACGCCGGGCCACTGGACGCCCCGCCCGCGGCGGCCTGGACCGCCGCCGGCATGGTCGCACCGCTCTGCGAAACGTCGATCTCCGAGCGCTGTGTCCACGATATGGGCCGCTTCGCGCTGACTCAGTGGCCGACGTGGCTCGAGGCGCTCGAGGCCCCCTCGCTGTGGCAACAGAACGGCAGCCTGATGGTGGCGCATCCCCAGGACCTGGGCGAGCTCACCCAGTTCCGCCGCGACCTCGACCATGCGCTGGGCGGCGACTCCCCCTGCCAGACGCTCAGCGGTAGCGACATTCAGCGCCTGGAACCTGACCTGGCCGGGGGCTTCCACCAGGGACTCTACCTGCCGGACGAGGCTCACCTGGACAACCGCACCCTGCTCTCCCGGTTACTGGAGGCGATCCGCGCCCTGGGCGGAGAGTGCCATGGCCACTGCCCGGTGGAGACTTTCCCCGGCGAGGTCGCCACCGCCGAGGGCCGACGACACTTCGACCTGGTCGTCGACTGCCGAGGCACCGGCGCCCGGCCCCACCACCCTAGCCTGCGCGGCGTGCGCGGTGAAACGCTGCACGTTCAGACCGCCGAGATCCGGCTATCGCGACCGGTTCGGCTGATGCACCCCCGATACCAGCTCTACGTGGTCCCCAAGCCGGAGCATCGCTTCGTGATCGGGGCCACTCAGATCGAGAGCGAGGACCGCTCGCCGGTGTCGCTGCAATCTTCGCTGGAGCTCGGCAGCGCCCTATACACGCTATCTCCGGCCTTCGCCGAAGCACGTATCCTGGAACAGGGCGTCAACCTGCGCCCCGCCTTCCTTGACAACCTGCCGCATGTCACCCATCAGCAGGGACTGATCAGTGCCAATGGCCTGTTCCGTCATGGCTACCTGCTCGCGCCGGCTGTGGTCTGCCACCTGCTGGCCGAAATTCGCGGCCACGGTGACCAGCCCTTCGCCGACATTCTGGCGGCACGCCCGCCGCAGGAGACTACTGCATGAACCAGATCACCCTGCACCTCAATGACCAAACGACCCGTCTTTACGCCGGCACTCCCCTGGCAGAGGCCCTGCAGGCCTGGCACTACGCCGACCGCCGGGTTGCGGTGGCGGTCAATGGCGAGTTCGTGCCCCGCTCCGCCTACGCCGAGCGGATCCTGCACGACAACGACCGCATCGATATCGTGGCGCCGGTAGGAGGTGGCTGATGAACGCACGCGACGACGACACCCTGACGCTCTACGACGAGACCTTCGGCAGTCGTTTTCTGCTCGGCACCGCCCTGTATTCCTCGCCGACCGTCATGCAAGAGGCCATTCGAGCATCAGGCTGCGAGATGGTCACCCTGGGGCTGCGCCGCCAGAATCCTGCCTCGGGCGACGGCGACGCCTTCTGGCAGATCCTGCGCGACAGCGGCTGCCGGCTGCTGCCCAACACGGCCGGCTGCCGCTCGGCCCGCGAGGCCATCACCCTGGCCCAGATGTCACGAGAACTGTTTGAAACGCCCTGGATCAAGCTCGAGGTGATCGGCGACGACTACAACCTGCAGCCAGACCCGTTCGGACTGCTGGAGGCAGCCCGCGAACTGATCGATCAGGGCTTCAAGGTGCTGCCCTACTGCACCGACGACCTGGTGCTCTGCCAGCGATTGCGCGACGCCGGCTGCCAGGCGCTGATGCCCTGGGGCTCGCCCATCGGCACCGGCCTTGGCCTAATGAATCGCTATGCCCTCCAGACCTTGCGCCAGCGCCTTGATGTGCCGCTGATCATCGATGCCGGCCTGGGAGCCCCCTCCCAGGCCACCGAGGCCATGGAGATGGGCTTCGACGGCGTACTGCTCAACACCGCGGTGGCCAAGGCCCATCGCCCCGTGCAGATGGCCGAGGCCTTCGCCGAGGCGATTGTCGCCGGTCGCAAGGCCTACCGGGCCGGGCTGATGCAACAGCGCCAGACCGCCAGCCCCAGCACACCGACAGTCGGACAGCCCTTCTGGCACCGCGCAGGCAGCTGAACGGCCCCACCATGGCGGTGAAGGGGATGACGTGGCCTCGGCAAAGTCTGCTATCGTCTAGGCCAGTCGATAGCAGACGAAAGGAGGCACTCAGTGAGCCGCGAGACAACACCCGACACCATGGCCGCCATGCTGCTGACCGGGCATGGTGACCTCGACAGACTGGTCTATCGCGAGGATGTGCCCACCCCGCAGCCGGGAGCCGGCGAGGTACTGGTCAAGGTCACGGCCACCGCCAAGAACAACACCGACCGCAAGGCCCGCGAGGGGCTCTATCCGGTCAAGAAAGGCGAGGTGACCTCGTTTGCCATGGGCGGCACGCCGACCCTGACCTTTCCGCGCATTCAGGGCGCCGACATTGCCGGGCGCGTGGTGGCGGTGGGCGAAGATGTTGATGCCGCACGGATCGGCGAGCGCGGCCTGCTCGACTTCAACCTCTACCCGAACGCCCGGCGTGATATCAACCTGACCCCGGACTACTACGGCCACGGCGCCGACGGCGGCTTCGCCGAATACGTCGCCGTGCCGTCGGATCAGTTCCACCACGTGCCCAACCCCGAGCTTGCCGATGCCGAGCTGGCCGCCATGGGCATGTGTTCCTACCAGACCGCCTACCACATGATGACCTCGGCTGGCGTTAAGGCCGGCGAGCGAGTACTGGTCAGCGGGGCCAGCGGTGGGGTCGGCACCGCGCTGATCCAGCTGTGCCGTATCGTGGGTGCCGTGCCCTACGCGGTGAGCCAGCAGGAGAAGGCCCCGGCGCTGAAGGCGCTGGGCGCCGAGGCGGTGATCGATCGCGGCGACCTGGCAGGCTTTGCCGAGCGAGTGCTCGAGGCCACCGGCGGCGCACCCATCGACGCGGTGATGGACCTGGTCGGCGGCGAAATGACCGACCGCTTCATCGACACCATGATCCAGGACATGAAGGCGCGCACCACCTACCCGCGGCTCTCCATCGCTGGAGCCAGCGGCGGCAATATCAGCGAGATCCTGTGGACCCGGTTCTACCTCTACCAGGTACAGATTTTCGGCGTCTCCCACGGCACCCGTGAGGAGGCCGAACAGCTGATCGCCTGGATCCGCGCCGGCGAGCTCAAGCCGGTGCTGCACGCCGCCTTCCGGCTTTCCGACCTGCACCAGGCCGAACGCTACTTCGTCAGCCGCGACAGCAATTTCCTGGGCAAGATCGTGATCGTCCCCGACAGCCAGTGGGACGAGCACGGTGCGCCCTTCGCCCTCGAGGGACACTCATGAGCCAGGAACTGACTCTTCAACTGATCGACACGCACGCCGGCGGCGATGTCAGCCGCATCGTGGTCGGCGGTATCGAGCCTTTGCCCGGCGCTTCGGTGCGAGACCAGATGCACTACCTGCGCGACGATGCCGATGGCCTGCGCAAGCTGCTGCTGGACGAGCCCTACGGCATTCCCGAGATGTCGGTGGACCTGCTCGTCCCCGCCAGTGACCCGGCCGCAGAAGTGGGCTACATCATCATGGAAGTGATGGGCTACCCCATCTACTCCGGCTCCAACACCATCTGCACCGCCACGGCGGTGCTAGAAAGCGGCCTGGTGGCCAAGCAGGAAGGGCGCCAGCGCTTCAAGCTGGAGTCGCCGGCGGGCCTGGTGCAGATCGAGGCGCTGGTCGAGAACGGCGTGGTGGAGGCGATCACCTGCGGGGGCCTGCCCAGCTATATCGACACCTACCGCGCCTCGATCCATGTGCCCGGTCTGGGCGACGTGACATATAGTGTTGCCTACAGCGGCGGCTTCTATGCCCTGGTGGACGCGACCGAGCTGGGCTTCCACCTCAATCGCGACGAGGAGCGGGAGCTCGCCGACTGCGCCCACCGCATCGTCGAGGCGATCCAGGCCGAGCGCGGCTTTTCCCACTACACCCTGGGCGACGTGGGCCCGCTACCCTTCCTCCACTTCATGGGCCCCCTCGAACAGGTCGGCGACCACTTCTACCGCTCCCGTTCGACGACCTATGTGCATCCCGGCGTGATCTGCCGCAGCACCACCGGCACCGGCACCTCGGCCCGACTGGCGCTGATGCACCATGAGGGGCGCATCCAGCCGGGCGACAAGCTGGAAACCGTCTCGCTGCGCGAGACAGGCTTCATCGGCGAGTTCACCGGCACACGACAGGAAGGGACTCACACCGTGGTGGAGAACACCATCACCGGCAAGAGCTACGTATTGGCCCGTTCCGATATTGTCGTCAACTGCGACGATCCCCTGGTGGAGTGCGCCGGCCTGCACCATATCCTGAGCACCGGCAAGGCCTCGTCGGACTGAACGCCGCCGGCGAGTCGACTCGCCGACAGAAACCGTCAACCCCGGACCCGAGGCCAGCCAAGCACGAGCGGCTGGCCTCGCATCAGCGCCAACGCCAATCCAGCTCGAATGGCGTGACGTCGCGAAACGTGCCGGCTCGGGTCATCTCGCGTCGCAGGGGGAAAGCCGTCAGCGCGTCGGCCGGGTCGAGGCGTGCCAATCGATTGAAGTCGACGGCCTCCCATGCCTCGCGGGTAACTTTGACACTGAAAAGGTAGCGGCGTCGGCACTCACCGCTGGCCGGATCCTCGACTCGGCAATGGCCGGAGACCAACGCACGCTCGATGCCCGGCAGCCGGGCAAACACCGTGCCCAGCACACGAAACGCCACCCCGTGCACATGACACCGATAGAGCTCACGCTGTCGCATGGTGCCGAGTTTGCGCGCCGAGAGCTTGAGACGCTTGGCGGGCATGGTCCAGTAACGGTCGGGCAGCTCATTCTCGTCCGGCAGGTCAATGTCCAGGGCAATGGTGTGAGCATCGTCGCTCAGCTCGAAGTCGACCCTCGTCTCACGGGGCCAGTCGAGCTCGTTCAGCCGCTCGGACAGCGTCTGCTGCATGGCCTCGGGGTGGTTCCAGGCCGCCACCTCCTCACGCTGCTGGCGCTCGAACTCGTGGGCATCGAACTCTGCCTTCTCCCACTCCCAGGCACGATAGGCCTCGGCATGCGCTGCTTCGCGGCGCGCATTCTCCTGGTCGAGGCGCGTCCGGGCCGCCGGCCAGAGGAGATGTCGCCAGTCGGGCTGCTCGCGGTGCATCGGTGCGGGTGGAGGCACAGGATAGCTGCGCGGCTGATAGCCGGTGACCTGCGGTGGCGGCGTCTGCTCGTGCAGGCATTCGAGAGCGTCGAGATCGGCATTGAGCGTATTGCAGTGCGACGCAAGTGCAGCACGTATCGTCGCCTCGCAGTGACGCCGCACGGCACGAGCCTCGGCCTCGGGAAGGCGGCGCCCGTCGGGATGCCGATAGCGGATTTCCCCGTTGGCGGCGATATCGAGGCACACCGGCACTGCCTCGCCTTCCTCGCCCGTGGCCAACTGAAGGCAGAGGCCGGGCGGCCCCACCGATAGCCCAGGGCGCAGCTTGCAGGTGAACAGTCGCGCACCGCAGGCGAGCAGAATGCGACGTTGGAAGCGAAAGCCCACGATGGTCTCCCGGATGACCGAACCAAAACCACAGGGTACTGCACTGTCAGGCGTTCGTAACGCGGGATATTGGCCCGGCATGCCGCTGGCGGAAGCTCGCCCGTTGTGACAATCTGCCCGATAGGAGCATTCATGGACGGGCACCAACGAAAACGCCGCCTGTAGCAGAGCTTCAGGCGGCGTTTTCATGTAAGCGGTTGGTGGAGCCTAGCGGGATCGAACCGCTGACCTCAACACTGCCAGTGTTGCGCTCTCCCAGCTGAGCTAAGGCCCCACATCGTTCCCGCCATGCGAGAACGAGACGCATACTACTTAGCCCGCTGCGATGGGTCAAGCCCCAGCGGGCAGTTTCACTCTGCTGCCTTGTGCCAATTCCCCTTAGGGACGGGATATGCCACCCTAAGAGCATGATGTGAGTCGGCCGTTGTGTTGGCGCCTTACGGTTCAAGCAGGCTCCGTCATGAAACGACACTCACCCACCACATCTTCAGGAGCGTCCTCGTTGATCAGGGTTCTCGTCGCCGATGACCACCACCTGGTTAGGACCAGCATCGCTCACCTGCTGAATGCCGAGCGAGGGATCCGCGTGGTCGGCGAAGCCGCCGATGGCGAAGAGGCCATCACCCAGGCACGCAAGCTCGAGCCGGATATCGTGCTGATGGATATTCGCATGCCGGGGATCGGCGGCCTGGAGGCGACCCGCAAGATCAACCGCTTTGCCAGCGACATCCGTATCCTGGTGCTGACGGCCTTCATCGAGGAAACCTTCGCCCAGCGTCTGCTCGAGGCCGGGGCGCATGGTTTCATCAGCAAGGGCTGCCAGCATGACGAGATGGTCGAGGCGATTCACTGCGTGTTCGGGGGTCAGCGCTATGTCAGCCCCGAGATCGCCCAGCGGCTGGTCCTGTCGCGCATCGATGCACCGGACAACCCCTTCGATCAGCTCTCGCAGCGCGAGCTGCAGGTCGCGATGATGGTCGTCAATTGCCAGCGCGTCGCCGACATCGCCGACCGCATGTTTCTGAGCCCGAAGACCGTCAACACTTACCGCTACCGGATCTTCGAGAAGCTTGGCGTAACCTCGGACGTCGAGCTGACGCATCTCGGCCTGCGTCACGGCCTGGTCGACGGCTTTACAGACACGGATTGAGCGCCTTCCCGAGAGCCCTCTCTGATAGAATACCGGCTCCGCTTCCCGTCCCCGGCACGCCTTCTCCATGAGTTTCGATTCTCGCGATTTCCTCGGCAGCGTCAGCGAATCCCCCGGCGTCTACCGCATGCTCGACGAGCATGGCGAGACCCTCTATGTCGGCAAGGCGCGTCGTCTCAAGGCGCGCCTGGCGAGTTACTTTCGCGGCGCGCTCAACACCAAGACCCAGGCCCTGGTGGGCCGCATCGCCGACATCCAGGTGACGGTGACCAACAGCGAGACCGAGGCCCTGCTGCTCGAGCAGACGCTGATCAAGGAGCTGCGCCCGCCCTACAACATCCTGCTGCGCGACGACAAGTCCTATCCCTTCGTCTTCGTCAGCGACCGCCACCCTTTCCCCGCCCTGGAATACAAGCGGGCCCGGGTGCGCCACAACGATGGCCGCTACCTCGGCCCCTATCCCAGCAGCGGCGCCGTGCGCGAGAGCCTGTCGCTGATGCAGAAGATCTTCCGCATCCGCAACTGCGAGGACAGCGTCTTCGCCCACCGCACCCGCCCCTGCCTGCAATACCAGATCCAGCGCTGCAGCGCCCCCTGCGTGGGCTATATCAGCGAGGCGGACTACCGACGCGACCTCGAGCACGCCGTGATGTGCCTCGAGGGCAAAAGCGAGGCGGTGACCCGCGAGCTGAGCGAGGCCATGGAGGCCGCCAGCGGCCGGCTCGACTTCGAGGAGGCCGCCCGGCTTCGCGACCAGGTCCAGCACCTGCGCCAGATGCAGCAGCGCCAGTTCGTCGACACCGGCGGTGGCGATGCCGATGTCTTCGCCCTGGCCAGCCGTCCGGGAGCACTGTGCATCTCGGTGCTCACGGTCCGCCAGGGCCGCCTGCTGGGGGCCCGCCACCATGCCCCGGCCAACGGGCTCGACCTGGGCCCCGAGGCGCTGCTCGGCGACTTCATCAGCCAATTCTATCTGGGCCAGGCCAGGGAGATCCCGGCGGAGGTGATCGCCAGCCACCCGGTGCCGGACGCCGAGCTGATCGCCCGCGCGCTCGCTGAGCGCGCCGGCAAGCGCATTCGCCTGACCGACCAGGTCCGCGGCCATCGCGCCCAGTGGCGCGAACTGGCGCGCACCAACGCCGAACAGCAATTGGCCAGCCAACTGGCCAGCCAGACCCAGTTGGCGAAGCGCTTCACGGCCCTGCGTGACGTTCTGGGACTCGAGGAGACACCTTGCCGTCTGGAGTGCTTCGATATCAGTCATAGCCACGGCGAGGCCACGGTAGCCTCTTGCGTGGTCTTCGACGAGAACGGGCCACGCAAGTCCGATTACCGGCGCTTCAACATCGAGGGGGTTGCCGCCGGCGACGACTATGCTGCCATGCGCCAGGCCCTGACCCGCCGCTTCAAGCGCCTTGCCGAAGGCGAAGGCGAAACCCCGGACATCCTGATCGTCGATGGCGGCAAGGGACAGCTGAACATGGCGCGCGAGGTCTTTGCCGAGCTGAACGTCAGCGGCATCATCTTGCTGGGTGTCGCGAAGGGCACCACCCGCAAGGCGGGGCTCGAAACGCTGTTCGTCGAGACGGTCGACCACAGCCTGGACCTCGACGGCGCCTCCCCGGCCCTGCACCTGATCCAGCACATCCGTGACGAGTCCCACCGCTTCGCCATCGCCGGCCACCGGGCACGTCGCGACAAGACGCGCCGTACCTCCACCCTGCAGGACATCCCGGGCGTGGGGCCGCGTCGCCGACGCGAGCTGCTGCGTTTCTTCGGTGGCCTGCAAGGGGTCAAGCAGGCCAGTCGCGAGGAGCTGGCCCGGGTCCCCGGCATCAGTGCTACGCTGGCCGAAACGATTCATCGTGCCCTGCATGGATGAGTCAGCCCCCGGCGGATAGAATGAGAGGGTTTCCGGTATCCCCCAAGGCAAGGACCGCACCTACCGATGAACATACCCAACCTGCTCACCCTGGCCAGAATCGTCTTCATCCCGCTGCTGGTGGTGCTGTTCTACCTGCCCTTCACCTGGAGCATGCCGCTGGCCGCCGCGCTGTTCGCGCTGGCCGCGGTGACCGACTGGCTCGACGGCTACCTGGCCAGGCGCTGGGACCAGTCCACGCCCTTCGGCGCCTTCCTCGACCCGGTGGCCGACAAGCTGATGGTGGCCGTGGCCCTGGCCTTGCTGATCGAGCGCTACGAGGCCATCTGGCTGACCCTGCCAGCGCTGGTGATCATCGGCCGGGAGATCGTCATCTCGGCCCTGCGCGAATGGATGGCCGAGATGGGCAAGCGCGGCCAGGTAGCGGTCTCGTGGATCGGCAAGGTCAAGACCACGCTGCAGATGGTCGCGCTGCTGGTGCTGCTGGCCTTCGCCCCCGGCACCCCCGTAGCCCTGCTGGGCGTAGCGACCCTCTACGTGGCGGCCCTGCTGACCCTGTGGTCGATGTTTCTCTACCTCAAGGCCGCCTGGCCGCACCTGAGCAGCTCGATGCGCTGAGAGGCTTGCACCGAAGAGCTTGAAAAGTGTTTGACAGTCACCGACTTATCCGTATAATTCGCTCTCGAGTCAGGCGGGAATAGCTCAGTGGTAGAGCATCGCCTTGCCAAGGCGAGGGTCGCGAGTTCGAATCTCGTTTCCCGCTCCAGACTCAAGGCAAGACAAAGAGTCAATGCGTGCGACAGCCAAATCGCGAGCCGGTGCGCCGGTCAGATCGAAGCTCGTTTCCCGCTCCATTCCCCACGAATGGCAAGACTCATGAGGCTGGATGGCAGAGTGGTTATGCAGCGGACTGCAACTCCGTGTACGCCGGTTCGATTCCGACTCCAGCCTCCATCATTCCCCTAGCTGCCCGCTCGGAACCGTGCCGCCCGGATGGCGAAATTGGTAGACGCAAGGGACTTAAAATCCCTCGGTGGCAACACCGTGCCGGTTCGAGCCCGGCTCCGGGCACCAGCTTTCCTGCACCCTTCCGGCAAGCGTCGGGCGAGACCCTCCAACGGGACGCCGTGACATGATCCTGCCGCGCCTGCGCGACCCCTACTTCAACTATCAGCATCGGCGCAAGCTGCATGTGCTGCGCATTGTGCTGGCCCTGTGCATTACTTTCGCCATCATCGAGTTCTTTGCTATCCAGCACAGCGGCTGGGCGCTGGTCAGCACCATCATGGTGATGGGCAATCTGCCGCATATCGGCGGCGTGCTGGACAAGGGTCGCCAGCGCCTGCTGGGTACCCTGCTGGGTGCCGGCTGGGGCCTGCTGCTGATCCTGCTGCCGCTGACCTGGCCGCCACTCATCCCCCTTGCTACGCTCGCCGGCATTGCCGTCGCCACCTGGCTGACCTTCAGCAACCGGCACGGCTACAGCGGCCTGATGTTCGCCATCAGCCTGCTGCTGGTGGTCGGAGGCGGCACCCAGGAGCTCGATATCGCCCTGTGGCGCGCCTTCGACGTACTGCTCGGCACCCTGGTGGGCATCAGCGTCACGGTGCTGGTGCTGCCGCAGAAGGCCACCGACATGATGCGCTTCATGCTGGCCGACAACCTGGACCGCATGGGGCGGCTCTATCATGCCCACACCTCGGCCACGGCGGCTCCCGACATCGATACCCGCGAGATGCTCAAGGCCGCCAGCAGCCTGCTGGTCAAGCAGCGCGGCCTGGTGGATGCCATCCATCGCGAGCGACGGTTGAGCCGCCACGAGTCTGACGAGCTGATCTCGCTGCAGCGGCGCATGCTCTCCACCATCGAGCTGCTGCTCGAGACCCACTGGAGCAGTCGCGACGGACATGAGCGGATCGACGCCATGGACGGACTCCGCGAAGAGCAGCACACCCTGGCTCGCGGCATCGGCACCCTGGCCTTCCAGGTACGCACCGGCCAGCAGGTCGACGTGACTATCACTTCCTTCGAACTGCAGCGCCACGCCGAGCTGGCCGGCAATGCCCGCTCCGCCGATGGCCGCATGCTCTTCAGCCCCAGCGGCTATCTGTGGCTCAATCGGGAGCTGGCACGCCTGACGGCCAACCTCACCCAGTGCCTGGGTGGGCTCGAGCGCCTACCCAGCCGGCGGCTGCGCCGCCGGGCGCCCCACCACGGGCTGACCGCGGACACCTCGGCAATCGCGCGAGCCAACACAAAAGAAGGAAAGGCAGATGACAGACGGCAAGCATGAGGTGCTGGTCATCGGCGGCGGCGTCGCCGGGCTGGTACTGGCACTGGAAGTGGCCGACCATCGCCGGGTCACGCTGCTGCGCCCGACCAGCGACGATCAGGGCGCCAGCCGCTGGGCCCAAGGAGGCATCGCCGCCGTGCTCTCCCCCCAGGACGATATCGAGGCCCACGTGGCCGACACCCTGGTGGCGGGCGACGGCCTGTGCGACGAACCCGCCGTGCGCTTCACCGTGGAGCAGGGGCCGTCGGCCATCGAGTGGCTGCTGTCACTGGGCGTTCCCTTCACGCCGGACGCGAGTGCCGATGCCGGCTACCCCTACCACCTCACCCGCGAGGGCGGCCATGGTGCGCGCCGCATCATCCATGCCGACGATGCCACCGGGCGTGCCGTGGTCGATACCCTCAAGCAGCACGTGGAGTCCCACCCGAACATCCAGCTGTGCGGCGAGCTTACCGCTATCGGCCTGATCGCCGACGGCGAGGGACTCTGTCGCGGGGCACGTTGCCTGGATGCCGGCGGCCGGCTGCAGGAACTGCTGGCCGAGGACACCGTGCTCGCCACCGGCGGGGCCAGCGGCCTCTACCGCCATACCACCAGTCCACAGCCGGCCAGTGGCGAGGGCATGATGATGGCCGCCGAGCTCGGGGCCGAGCTGATGAACCTGGAGTTCCAACAGTTCCACCCCACCTGCCTTTTTGATCCTGAGGGTCCCGCCTTTCTGATCAGCGAGGCCGTTCGTGGCGAGGGCGGGCTACTGCTCAACGCTGCGGGCGAACGCTTCATGCCAGCGGTGGACCCCCGGGCCGAGCTGGCGCCCCGGGATATCGTGGCCCGGGCCATCGACGCACAGATGCAGCGCACCGCCAGCGACCATGTCTACCTGGATATCCGCCACCTCGGCGAAGCCGCCATTCGCCACCACTTCCCGACCATCCATGCCCACTGTGCCCGTCGCGGACTCGACATTGTGCGCCAGCCGATCCCGGTGGTACCGGCCGCGCACTACAGCTGCGGCGGCATCACCACCGATCTCGGGGGCGCCACCACGGTCCCGCGGCTCTACGCCATCGGCGAGGTAGCCTGCACCGGCCTGCATGGGGCCAACCGCATGGCCAGCAATTCGCTGCTGGAATGTCTGGTTTATGCCCGCAGCTGTGCGCAACGCTTGCGCGCTGCAAAATCCCCGTCGACTGCCGAGCCGATCCCGGCGCCGTGGGGCCGGAAGCCGGTACCGATGGGCGAGATCGAGCAGATCCGCGAGGCGATGCGCCAGCTGATGAGTGCCCGCGTCGCCATCGTGCGCACCGATCATGGACTGGACGAGGCGGCGAAAGGCCTCGACCAGCTTCATCAGCGTCTCGCGCCCATGATGAGCGACGCCATGGCGTCGGTGCCCCTGGCAAATCTCTGGCATGCGCTACGTCTGGCGCGCCTCACCGTGACCTGCGCTCGCGCGCGACGGGAGTCCCGCGGCCTGCACTTCAACCCCGACTGCCCGGTCCACGGCGACGCGACCCCGCATCCATCCCGAATCCGCCTGCAGGCCCTTGAGACCATTTAAGCCAAGCTCTACACAGCGCAAGATCAGGCCTTCAGGGCAACGGCAGCAGCTCACGACGCAGGCGACGCAGCGACTCGGCGTCGCTGCTGTCGGGCCACAGCCACAGGCGCCGCCCCTCGACCCTCAGTCCGATCAGCCAGGGGCCGAGGTAGTCGCAGCGCAGGTTCACCGGACGCCAGGCCTCATCGACGCTGTCACGCCAGGCCCAGGCCACAGCCCCGGCTGCCGTCGGCGTGCCACGCAGCGCACCCTGCAGGCGCTGCCGGACCAACGTGGCCAGCACCCCGCCCAGCACCAGCGCCACGATCACGACGGCCCAGGGAGGCGCTGTCACCACCAGCAGCCCGGCAACCGAGGCGGCGCAGAAACCATGGGCGGCCAACGCAAGCCTAGAGGTTACGATAGCGATCGTTGTCGGTGGTCTCGGCATGTTCGACGATCATCTTGACGATACGCCGACGCGCCGGGTCCGCGGGCCACTCGCGGCGCATCAGCCAGGCGAACAGATCCTGATCCTCTTCCTCGATCAGCGACCGGAAGGCCGCCTGATCGGCTTCGTCCAGATCACCATAGCGCTGCTCTAGGAAGGGAATCAGCAGCAGGTCCAGTTCCCACATGCCGCGGCGCGAGTGCCAGTAAAGGCGCTTGCGAAGGGTAGCTTCCGGAGACGAATCGTCGTTCAAGGTCGGCCTCGTCGGGTCGGATGAGTGTAGCGTCAGTATACCCGAGCCCCGCCACGTCGGCAGCCCGCACTACCGGGCGCATACCTGCCTCGAGAAAAGGTCGTAGTGCGTTGTTTTTTCGAGACTTGCGCAGTATGCTTTTAAAAAACAACAACGCCGGGATCGCATTGACCCAGGCAGGGCTGCACGGAGTAGAACAGATGACCAAGTCTGAACTGATCGAACAGATCGCCATGCGACAGCCAGAGCTGTCGGTCAAGGAGGTCGAGGCAGCGGTCCGCCTGATCCTCGATGACATCACCGACACCCTGGCCGAGGGAGGACGCGTGGAGATCCGCGGCTTCGGCAGCTTCTCCCTCCATTATCGGGAGCCGCGCGTGGGTCGCAACCCCAAGACAGGGGAACCAGTCGCACTCGACGGCAAGTTCGTGCCACACTTCAAGCCCGGCAAGGAGCTGCGCGAACAGGTAGATGCCAGCCGCGCGCTCGGCTACTGAACGGCGCCCCGCGATCGCCGTCTCTCCTTCAACCGACATGGGAACAAGCACATGCGTTGGCTAAAAGGCCTGATCCTGGCCATCATCCTGCTGGTGGTGTTACTGATCGGCATCCTCTTTGCCGTCAACAACCAGCAGGCCCTGCCCCTCAACCTGATCTGGATCGAGCTGCCTGCAGCCTCGCTCTCCGTCTGGCTTCTGGCATCGCTGGCCGTAGGCGTGCTGCTGGGAATGCTCGCCATGACTGGCATCTACCTGCGCCTGCGCACACTGCTGACCCGTGCCCAGCGGCATAACCAGCAGCAGCGCAAGGAACTCGACCGCCTGCGCGTCCAGGAGATGAAGGAACTCCCCTAGAATGCCCGATGTTTTCCTGCTGGCCCTGCTGGTAGTAGCCGTCGCCATCGGCTGGTGGCTAGGCCGCCGGGAGTGCCAGGGCAGCGGCAGGAAATCACCGTCGCCGGCACTGTCGCGGGACTACTTCGTCGGCCTCAACTACCTGCTCAACGATCAGCAAGATCGGGCCATCGAGACCTTCATCGGCGCGCTCGAAGTCAACAGCGACACCATCGAGACACACCTGGCACTGGGCAACCTCTTCCGCACCCGTGGCGAGCCAGATCGCGCCCTGAAGATCCACCAGAACCTGCTCGCCCGCCCGACCCTGACCCCCGAGCAGAGCGACCGGGTGCAGCTCGAGCTGTCCCGCGACTTCCTCGCCCTGGGACTGCTCGACCGTGCCGAACGATTGCTGCAGGGCCTAGTGCGCGACAGTCTGGATGACGAACTGCGTGACGCGTCGCGGCGCTTGCTGGTCGACCTGCTGGAGCGCGAGGGCGAGTGGCAGGCTGCACTGGATGTCGCCCTGCCTCGACTGGTACGACAGTACGACGACATCCGCAGAGCCGCCGCGCACTGGCTGTGTGAGCTTGCCGATCAGGAACGGCATTCGGCCAGCCCTGCACTGGCCAGGCGCCACCTACGCCAGGCACTGAACACCGATCCGCACTGCGTGCGTGCCAACCTGCTGCTGGCGGACATGGAGCACGATACCGGCCAGTACAAGGCGGCCATCCGGCTGCTCAGGCGAGTTCCCGATCAGGACCCTGCTTTCACCCCCGCCATTCTCGAGCCTTTGACCCGCGCCTACCGCTTGCTGGATGACGAAGCGGGCCTGATCCGCTGCCTGCAGGAGCTTCTCGAGCAGACGCCCTGCACCAGCGTGATCACACGGCTGGCCGAGGCGCTGCGCCACCATCAGGGTAACGACCGGGATGCCCTGGCGCTGGTCACCGAGCGGCTCGACCATGCCCCGAGCCTGGGCGCGATGCACTACCTGCTGAACCTCTACCGATACAATGCCAATGGCGAGGAGGACGAGCGCCTCGCACTGCTGCAGCACCACACTCACAGCCTGGTTCAGGCGCTGCCCCGCCACCGCTGCCGGCGCTGCGGCTTCTCCGGCGAACGCCTGCACTGGCAGTGCCCCCGCTGTCGCAGTTGGGGCACCACCAAGCCAATCACCGGCATCGAGTGTCAGTAGCCGGGCTCAGCCCCCGGAAGCTCGCGCTCGATAGCGGCCAGGGCTGCCATCGGCTCTTCCGCCTGGGTCACCGGGCGCCCCACCACCAGGTGGGTACTGCCAGCCGCCATGGCATCGGCCGGGGTCATGACGCGACGCTGATCCCCCGCCACGGCAAAACTCGGGCGAATGCCAGGCGTGACCTTGAGAAAATCTTCGCCACAGTGCGCACGCAGTCGCGACGCTTCCTGCGCCGAACAAACCACGCCGTCCATGCCACTATCACGAGCCAATGCGGCCAGGCGCTCGACCTGGTCGGCAGCCGACGCCTCGACACCCACCTCAGCCAGGTCGGCGGTCTCCATGCTGGTCAGCACCGTCACCGCAATCAGGTGAGTTGCCAGCCCCTGATTGTCCAAGCGCTCCCGCGCCGCCGTCATCATGCGGCGGCCACCGCTGGCATGGACATTGACCATCCACACGCCCTGCTCAGCCGCGGCCTGGACCGCCCCGGCCACGGTATTGGGAATATCATGAAACTTGAGATCGAGGAATATCTCGAAGCCACGGCCATGCAGGGCATCGATCACGTCAGGACCACTGCGGGTAAAGAGTTCCTTGCCTACCTTGAGCCGGCACCGCGACGGATCGAGCCGGTCGGCCATGCACAGCGCGGCATCCAGGGAAGCATAGTCGAGAGCGATGATCAGGGGTGAAGCGGTGGGCACGAGCAGGCTCCTGGCGGACAGATGACCCGGCAAGTATATCAGTCATGGCTGACAGCGCATGTCCGCAATGTCGTCGCTTTCCTTTCGGCAATCACTTACATGATGTGGCGGAAATCGCTGACATGAGCAATAGCGGGAGCCCACTAGCTTGAAAGGGGCAGGTCGGCGCGTCGTGTGTCGACCACGACCATCCAGGAACAAGGAGAGGGATCATGAAGAGCGTCATTAGGCAACGCCTGCCCGGACTGCTGCTGGTCATGCTGCTGGGCCTTTCCCCCTTCATCGCCGGCCAGGTCCTGGCCCAGGAGATGGAGCCGATCAACATCAACAGTGCCGACGCCGAGTTGCTTGCCGAACTCCCGGGCATCGGAGAGACGCGTGCGGCAGCGATCATCGAGGACAGAGAGGCAAATGGTCCCTATGCGAGCGCCGAGGATCTGACACGCGTGAGTGGCATCGGCGAGGCCACCGTGGAAGGCCTGGCCGACCAGGTGACCTTCTGAGGGCATCAATCCATGACGCCGGTCGTCACTCTGACCGGCGTTACTCGTCGAGCCGACAATGCCCGGTCAGAGGCGCAGTCCCCCATCGCATTCGATCACCCGGCCAGTGAAATAGTCGTTGGTCATGACGAACGCCACGCTCTCGGCAATGTCCTGGGGGTCGCCAAGCCGACCCAGGGGCACCCCTGCCGTCAACTTGTCGAGCATATCCTGACGCATCGAAGCGGTCATCTCCGTCTCGATGAAGCCCGGTGCTACCGCCCCCACGCGAATGCCGTAACGTGCCAATTCCGATGCCCAGGTGGTGGTGAGCGCCACGACACCCGCCTTGGCCGCGGCATAGTTGCTCTGCCCCATATTGCCGGCCCGTGAGATGCTCGAGATATTGACGATGACGCCCCGGTGGCCCGCCTCGATCATCTGCACCGATGCCTCGCGCCCGCAGAGGAAGACCCCCGTCAGGTTGACGTCGATCACCTGCTGCCATTTATCGAGCGGCAGGGTCTTCTCTACCTTGCCGTCCTTGGCCTTGACCAGCAGGCCGTCTTTCACGATACCGGCGTTGTTGACCAGGCCATGGATTGGAGCCAGCGACGTGGCAATATCGCCAAATGCCTGCTTCACCGACGCCTCGTCGGCCACGTTCACCATGAAGCCTCGAGCCTCGATTCCGTCGGCATGAAGGTCGGAGACAGCATCATCGAGGGAATCGCCGTCCATGTCCAAGAGGGCCAGCCTCGCTCCCTGGCTACCCAGCCGCTTGGCCATGGCAAGGCCGAGGCCGCGGGCACCACCGGTGATAGCAATAACGGTATTGTCGAGTTTCATCAGAATTTGCGCGGGATACCCGGTACTTTCAGTGCCGGGAGGGATAGCGCGTCGCCCACAGGGCGACCTGTTACACTACCGCCTGCCCCGCTCCTCCCTTTGGTTGAATGGATGAGGTGAGGTGGTAGCCGTAGCCATCACCGCGTTGGATCAGCAAGCAGTGCTTGTGCGAAATGCCCTGCACGACCCCCTGCTCGGTTTGGATGTTGAAGCTTCCTGTTTTACGCACAGCGACTCGTCCGGTGTGGGTTCCGGCTTTCTTGCCGGTGGTGATAATCGCCCGCACCATGTCGCCCGTCTGAAAACCGCGAACCTGCTTTTGCCGCATTAGATAGCCATGCGGGAAGCCGTGCCGGGTCAATCGGGTTCGCTGATAGCTGCCGCGCCCGGTGCCCTTGATGACCTGCGTGGGGCAGTTCTCGCCATGCAGCCGGCCGAATGGACCGACGCAGGCGGCATCGAGGGCGTGGGTCTTGGGAATGCCGAGGCGCTGGCGGTTGTACCTGGTGCGCCCACCACTACCTGCTGTCACCGGCAGACCGGTGGCCTTGAGGGCGTTGAACAGTGCCCAGCGTGTCGCGTTGACGGCGCTGGCATCCCGCAGCGGGCGCTTGAGCTCACGTTGCACGCGCGCCAGCCGAGCATCCGCCGACAGACTGTTGGCCTTGAGTCGCTTCTTGAGCCCCTTGTCGGTGGTGAAGAAGGCGTCCAGCGTGCCGTTGCCTTTGCCCTGGTTGCAGGCGTGGCAGGCCAGCGTCAGGTTGCTGACGCGGTGCGAGCCACCGTGAGCGCGAGGTACCACATGCTCGACCTCCAGTGGGGTGTCCTGGTCGCCACAGTAGGCGCACTCGCGTCCCCACTTTTCCAGCAGGTATTCGCGCACCTCGTAGCCGAGCAGCGAACCCTGCTGGTGCTCGACACCACTGATCTCCGGGTTTTCCAGCTTCTGCGTATCAAAGCGCACCAACTCCTGACTGATGGCAGTGATCGGCGCCAGTCGCGTTAGCCGGTTCACCCAGGCCGTGACGGTATCGACACGGTGCTTCAGGCTGGGGGCCAGCCAACCGTTGGGTCGGGTGCGGTTGTCGAAGCGCGGCGCCCGATACCGAAGGTTAGCTGAGCGACGGCGACGCCGAAATGAAGCTCGCTGCACCAGTGCCTTTTTGATCTGGAAGCCACGATGGACAAGATCAAACAGGCACAGGATATGACGATCCTCGGCATCCTCGCGCACCAGCGCCAGCCCAGAGGTCTTGCTGCCGGGGTCGATGCCGAGTCGCAGCGGCTGGGTGTCGCCAGCCACCCGTTCCTTGAGCCGGATCGTGAACGGATAGCGCTTATGCACCACCGCCCGACCCCGCGCCAGCAGCAGCCGGGCGCGTTTCTCGCTGCACGGCATCAAGGGCCGCTTCTGTTTATCCAATACGAAAACCGCCATGCGATTTTCTCCCTATCAATGCCCTTACGGGCCTGGTGTCGCGGGCCTGTCGGCCCGTCTCCCCTCGGGAATGTCGATAACCGGCTCCTGCGTTGCCGCAGCGATCAGAACCTTCGGCGTTTTACCTTGCGCCCGGGCGGCGTACCGCAGCATGATCCTGACCTTCCAGAGCCCGCCGCTGAGGAAGCACGGCGGGGTGGGTCTTGACGACCTGTTACCAACGTAGCGGGTTGGCTACCGCTTTCCCTGGTCAGCCGGGCTTGCTTTCACAAGCCTCTCCCTTCAGGGAGAGGTAGCTGACGGGCACTTCTCCGGGAATGGGAAATTGCACTGACAGCGCGCTTATCGAGCGGCTGCCGACAACGGCAACCGGTATCAGCACTGCATGGCTATGATGCACTGCATCATTACCATAGCGAATCATGGAAAGAGATTCCATGACCCTGGCGTGACACCCTGTCGGCTTGAATTTGCCTGCGACGCCCCCATCACCAGCCGAACTGTCATACGCGGAGTCATCATGCCTTTTCTCGTCGCCTTCACGCTGTTCGCGCTACTCGACTTCGTCATCCTCTTCTCGGTTGGCAGCGAAATCGGGTTACTGAGCACCCTGCTGCTGGTGCTGGCCACCGGATTCATCGGCCTGCACCTGATTCGCCGTGAGGGCGTAGCGACCTTTGCCCGTGCCCAGGAGCGCATGGCCCAGGGCGAAGTTCCCTCAGGCGAATTACTGACCGGCGCGGCCCTGATCTTCGGTGGCGCCCTGCTGATGGCGCCGGGTTTTGTCTCCGACACGCTGGGCTTCATGTGTCTGATCCCGAATGCTCGACGCCTGCTGGGTAGGCTGCTTGGCTGGGTGGGCATTCGAATGAAGGGCCTGCACCTGCACGCCGAGACGTATCGGCCCCGCCGGGGCACCGATGCCGACTGGCAGCAGGCCGGTCCGAAGCGTCGCCACGATGGCTCGCAAGACGCTGGTGGGCCGAACCAGCAGGCCCACGGGGAACACCAGGAGGAGCCCCTGGAGGGCGAGTTCATCTCGCGTGACGACTCACGCTGAGCGCGACGTAAAAAATTTTCGCGCAGGGCCTTGAAAGCCCAATGCTGAGCCCCACTTATCCGACAGCATCAGGATTCGGCACGGGGACACCCCCGGGCCAACGACAAGGAAGGCGATTTCCGCCTCCACCCCGCAGCAGGACTGCGGGTTGATGATGAAAACCGCCCGGGCCCTGCCCTGGCACTGCAAACCATCAGGAGAACGTGAGCAATGAACATCCGTCCCTTGCACGATCGCGTCGTGATCCGTCGCGTTGAAGAAGAACAGAAGACCGCTGGCGGCATCGTGCTTCCGGGAAACGCCCAGGAAAAGCCTACGCGCGGTGAAGTCCTGGCCGTCGGTAACGGCCGGATTCTCGACAGCGGCGACGTCCGTCCCCTCGACGTCAAGGTCGGCGACACCGTGATCTTTAAAGAGGGCTTCGGCGTCGAGAAGCAAAAGATCGACGGCGAGGAAGTGCTGATCATGAGCGAGTCCGACATCCTGGCCGTCGTCGAAGGCTGATTCCGGATACACGACCCGCAACTGCTCGATACTGACGTTCACGAACTCACAGGAAGCAAACGAAAATGGCAGCAAAACAAGTCAAGTTCTCCGATGATTCCCGCAAGCGTATGGCGCGCGGCGTCGATGTCCTGGCCAATGCCGTAAAGGTCACCCTGGGGCCGAAAGGCCGCAACGTGGTGCTGGAAAAGTCCTTCGGTGCCCCCACCGTGACCAAGGACGGCGTCTCCGTGGCCAAGGAGATCGAGCTCAAGGACAAGTTTGAGAACATGGGCGCCCAGATGGTCAAGGAAGTCGCTTCCAAAACCTCTGACGTTGCCGGTGACGGCACCACCACCGCGACCGTGCTGGCCCAGACCATCGTCACCGAAGGCATGAAGGCCGTGACGGCGGGCATGAACCCGATGGACCTCAAGCGCGGCATCGACCAGGCGGTGACCGCCGCCGTCGAGGGCGTCCAGGAACTGTCCGTGCCATGCACTGACTCCAAGGCGATCGCCCAGGTCGGCACTATCTCCGCCAACGGCGACAAGCGCATCGGTGAGATCATCGCCGACGCCATGGAGAAGGTCGGCAAGGAAGGCGTGATCACCGTCGACGAGGGTCGCGGCTTCGAGGACGAGCTGGATGTCGTGGAAGGCATGCAGTTCGACCGTGGCTACCTGTCGCCCTACTTCGTCACCAACCAGGACACCATGGCGGTCGAGCTCGAAGACCCCTACATCCTGCTGGTCGACAAGAAGATCTCCAACATCCGCGAGCTGCTGCCGACGCTGGAAGCTGTCGCCAAGGCCGGCAAGCCGCTGGTGATCATCGCCGAGGACATCGAAGGCGAGGCCCTGGCGACGCTGGTGGTCAACACCATGCGTGGCATCGTCAAGGTCGCGGCTGCCAAGGCACCGGGCTTCGGTGACCGCCGCAAGGCCATGCTGCAGGACATCGCCATCCTCACCGGTGGCACCGTGATCTCCGAGGAAGTCGGCCTGACCCTCGAGCAGGCGACCCTGGACCACCTGGGCACCGCCAAGCGCGTGACCATGTCCAAGGAGAACACCACCATCATCGACGGCGCCGGCCAGGACGGCGACATCGAGGCACGCGTCGGTCAGATCCGCGCCCAGATCGAGGAGACGTCCTCCGACTACGATCGCGAGAAGCTCCAGGAGCGCGTTGCCAAGCTCGCCGGCGGCGTGGCCGTCATCCGTGTCGGTGCCGCCACCGAGATCGAGATGAAGGAGAAGAAGGCGCGCGTCGAGGATGCCTTGCACTCCACCCGCGCCGCCGTCGAGGAAGGCGTGGTGCCCGGGGGCGGTACTGCCCTGGTGCGCGTGCTGACCAAGCTGACGGGCCTCAAGGGTGAAAACGAGGACCAGAGCCACGGCATCGCCCTGGCGCTGCGCGCCATGGAAGCCCCGCTGCGTCAGATCGTCACCAACGCCGGTCAGGAAGCCTCGGTCATCCTCAACAAGGTGAAGGAAGGCGAAGGCAACTACGGCTACAACGCCCAGACCGGCGAGTTCGGCGACATGTTCGAGATGGGCGTGCTGGACCCGGCCAAGGTGACCCGTTCAGCCCTGCAGTCCGCTGGCTCCGTCGCCGGCCTCATGATCACCACCGAGTGCATGATCGCCGACGACCCGGACGAGAAGGAAGCCGCGCCGGACATGAGCGGTATGGGTGGCATGGGTGGTATGGGCGGCATGATGTAATCAGCCCCCTGCCCCAGGCCCTGCCCTTCCAGGCAAGGCCCGAGACGAACCCCGCCGGGAGACCGGCGGGGTTTTTTACGTCACGGGCGAGGGGCGAGGGGCGAGGGGCGCGGTTCAAGTAGCAAGCAAAAAGTAGAAAGTCGCAAGGAAGCATCGCCGCTTGGCGGCTTGGCGGCTTGGCGGCTTGGCGGCTTGGCGGCTTGGCGATGTAAGATACCCACCCTCCGCTCATTACCTGACACCAGTCGCCCGCCCATGCTATCTAACATCCGCATCGTCCTCGTACAGACCTACCACCCCGGCAATATCGGCGCCTCGGCGCGGGCCATGAAGACCATGGGCCTGACCGACCTGGTGCTGGTCAACCCCCGGCAGTTCCCCGACTCCGAGGCCTCGCGACTGGCTGCGGGCGCCGAAGATCTGGTGGAAAATGCCCGGATAGTCGGCTCACTCGAGGAAGCCGTATCGGACTGCGTCCAGGTGGTAGGGGCCAGCGCCCGGCTGCGCAGCCTGCCACTGCCCCACTTCGACGAGCCGGACGAGATGGCTCGGGAACTGATGGAGCAGGCCAGCCACGACCCGGTCGCGCTGGTGTTCGGCCGCGAGCGCTTCGGCCTGACCAACGATGAGATCCGCTGCTGCAGCCACCAGGTGAGCATCCCCGCCAATCCCGACTACGGCATTCTCAACCTCTCCCAGGCGGTGCAGGTGCTCGCTCATGAGCTCTTCACCGCCTGGCGGCGCCGCCCCGACAGCGGCTACCTGCCCCCTCGGCCGTCGCAGGAGCGCCAGCCGACGCGCGAGCAGCTCGGGCACTTCCACGACCACCTGCGCCGAGTGATGCGTCACAGCGGGTTCATCACCCAGCCTCATGCCCGCACCGAGGACCAACTCGAGGCCCTGTTCGCCCGGGCCCAGCCTTCCCGACGCGAGCTCTCGCTGCTGCGCGGCCTGCTGGCCTCCCTGGAAAACCACCTGCCCGACGCGTGACGGACAGAAACGACGACGGCGGCCTTGGGCCGCCGTCGTCGTTTTCGCAGAAGACACAATCGCAGAAAGCCCGATCAGAGGGTCATCGCCGCCAGCCAGCCGAACGCGATCAGCGGGATATTGTAGTGCAGGAAGGTCGGCACCACGCTGTCCCAGATATGGTCGTGCTGACGGTCGACATTGAGCCCTGAGGTCGGCCCCAGGGTAGAGTCCGAGGCCGGCGAGCCGGCATCGCCCAGCGCCGCGGCGGTGCCCACCAGGGCTACCGTCGCCAGCGGCGAGAAGCCGAACTGCACCGCCAGAGGCACGAAGATCGCCGCGATGATCGGAATGGTGGAGAACGACGAGCCAATACCCAGCGTGATGAACAGACCCACCAGCAGCATCAGCAGCGCAGCAAGGCCGCGGTTGTCGCCGATCACCTCGACGCTGGAGGCCACCAGGGTCTCGATCTGTCCGGTGGCATTCATCACCGCGGCAAAACCCGAGGCGGAGATCATGATGAAGCCGATCAGCGCCATCATGCGCATACCGCTGGTGAAGAGGTCGTCAGCTTCCCGCCACTTGAAGATGCCGCCCAGGGAGAGCAGTGCAAAGCCCACCAGACCGCCCAATACCATGGAGCCGGTATACAGCTGAATGCCCAGCGCCGCGATGATCGCCGCCAGCGACATCGTCAGCCCCAGCGCATGCGGCGCCTGGCTTTCCGGCTGATGATGGGGAACGTTGCTGGTGGCCACGTCCAGTGCCTCGTAGTCACGCGGCGCGCGATAGCTGAGGAAGAGCGCCACCACCAGGCCCAGCGCCATGCCGGCCACCGGCACGCCCATGGCCAGGGGCACCATGCCGCGACTGATCTCAAGGCCCAGCGCCTCGCCGGCCTGATTGATGTTGGCCAGCAGAATGTCATTGAGAAATATCGCCCCGAACCCCACCGGCAACAGCATGTAGGGGGCGGTCAAGCCGAAGGTCAGGGCGCAGGCCACGGCCCGGCGATCCAGGCGCAGCTGGTTCATTACCTTGAGCAGCGGCGGAATGAGGATCGGGATGAAGGCGATATGCACCGGTATCAGGTTCTGGGAAGACACCGCCACCAGCAGCACCGCGCCGAGCAGCAGATATTTCACGGTGGCCTGACGACTCGGCGGCGCCTCCTGGCCGAGCAGCCGAATCAGCCGGTGCGCCAGCAGGTCCGGTAGCCCGGCGCGCGAGATCGCCACGGCAAACGCCCCCAGGGTCGCGTAGGCCAGCGCCACCTTGGCACCCCCGCCCACGCCGTCGTTGAAGGCCGCCAGGGTCGCCTCGATGGATAGCCCGCCGACCAGCCCCCCGACCAGCGCACCGACCACCAGCGCAAAGACCACCGAGACCCGTGCCAGCGACAGGCCCACCATCACCAGCACCGCAATGATTACTGCATTCATGACAGCTTCCCGAAAAAGGAGTTGGATTGAGACGAAACGGCGCAGGATTCTACCAGAAGGCAACCCCGCCTGCCGGCGCGCGTCGTCTCGGCAGTCATTCAGCGGTCATCCGGCCTTCACGCCGCTGTCACGAGAAGCAGTGAAAGTAGAGAAGACAGGCAAGGGACACTGCCGTGAACGTCGCCAGGGAAGCGAGGGGGCGGGACGCCCCCTAGGGAGACAGGCATCGGGATGATGTCCAGGGAGGAGCAAGATACCGCCACGACGCCCGCGTCGTGGCGTTTTTGTCAGCTATCGGGCACCGACTCGAGGGTGACCGTGACGCTATCACCACGCCGCAGCACCTCGCCGGGCGACGGAACCTGCGTCAACACCTTTCCCGCGGGGGCGCCAGACGGATCCACCTCCATCTCGAGACGGAACTCGGCGAGCAGCTCCTGCGCGGTATCACGTTGCATGGAGATCAGCCGAGGGACCGCCACGATCGGCAACTCTTCGACCTCCGGGGGAGGCGGCACCGGGACAATACGGAAGCGCAGCGTTGCCCCGACGGTGGCCTGGTAACCGAAGCGATTCTGATACCCCGCATCCACGGGGGCCGCATAGAGGGCGATGCGCGACGCGCCCGCCCGCCCCAGGGAGGAACCAGCCGGCCGGGTCGCCTGCCCTTTCCCGGAGACCGAACCGGAGAGCGAGAGCGCCACCTTCACTTCCCCCTCGGTCTCGGGGAGGGTATAGAAGGTCGGCTGCCAGCCGCTTCGGCGCAGCAGTGCCATCGCCTCATCGCTGTCCCGATACAGCGCTTCCAGCTGAGCCAGCGCCTGCTCGTCCAGGGCGCGTTGCGCCTGTGCCACCCCCTGCCCCACCGAGGCGATGATCTGGCCGAGTGGCGCGGCCGTCGTGTCGTTGATCAAGCGCTTGATATCACTCATGGCCTGCCTCCTCCGTCTCGGATCCCACGGCGACCACGACCCCGACTCGCCCGTTGGCCTGTGACAGCGCTGCACCGGGTGCAGGTCGCTGCTCGACGATGGCACCGGAGGGATGACGCCGGCTATGCCGCTCGATCACGTCCAACCGAAGCCCCGCGGCCAGGGCCTGACGTCGGGCCGACTCGAGGGTCTGGCCGATCAGGTCGGGCACCTCGGCAGACGCTGGCGCGCCGCTCTGGCGTGGTGGATTGAGCCGCAGCACCAGCTCGGAGACGTTGTCCGACAGCACCTCCCTGGCCTCCGCACTGTCGAGTGGGTGGAAATTCTTGCCCCCTTCCATGACCAGACCGCGAATGCGCAACTCGGCAGACGCCAGTTCCATCCCCGGCTCGGCTCGTGCCAAGTCCAGGGCACCGGAAATGGTCGAGGTCAGCCGCTCCATGGGCGGAGATGTCGAGACCGTCTTGCGCAGCTGGTCGAGCTGACGACTCAGGCGCGCACCTTGCGCCTCACTCTTATGCAACGCCTGGTCGAGCTCCTGGATGCGCGCTTGTCGCAGGTCGACCTGGACCTGCAGCTGCTCGCGCTTGGCGGTCTCGGCGCTGAGCATCTCCATGACCACCGCGGTCTTGCGCGTCTCCAGCATGCCCGGGGTCATGCCGCCGACTTCCGGCCTGGTCGACTCGATCGTCGTGCCGACACCCGGCCGAGGGCTGTCGGGCGACAGGGAAGGGACCTGTGTGTCCAGCATCAGGTCCGCCATATTGAGGTTCATTCCGGCGAGCCGTTCAGGACGACGGCGCGAGACGGATGGCGCCGATACGCCGGCGCCCGGCAACATCATCACCTCCCCGAACGAAACGTTCAGTATGCTACGCGCCATGTGGTAGCTGCCCTGCTGTGACAGGACTTCCGCCGGGTCGGTGTCCGCCTTGACCAGTCGCAGCACCGGAGCGAGCTTGCTCTCCCCCTGCAGCCCGGTTCCGATGGCAAGGCGACCCTCGTCGTTGGTCGTGGACCTGTTCAGCCCCTGCCATCCCCTTCCGAGCTCATACACCTGGAGTTCCACCACCTGATGGGCGGCGGGCTTTCGGGCGGCGTCCAGCAGGCTGGCGGTCACGCGAAGCTTGATGGTCATGAAAGATCTCCCGGCAGCAGCACCCGACCGATCGCCCCTCGCGACTCCACCTGCACGACCACCTGCTTGCCTCGCAGCGAGGCGAGATCGATGACCAGATGGGCGCTGCCGTCCTCACGAGTGGTCAGCCGCTGCGATGACAGCAGCGACAGGCGCTGCTGGGCCGAGGGCCGATAGCCGAGCAGCTGCTCGGTCATCTCGACATCCACCTGCAGGGAGACGGGGACGCCTCCCTGTTGCTCGCCGGCCATGCTGGATACCTGGATATCCAGCCGCTCACGCTTGGCGCGCCCCTCCACGGCGGACACGTCCAGATCCAGCAGCGTCTCCGGGCGCCCACCATGGCTCGGCACCGTGGCCAGCCGACCGGAGATCGACGAGCTGATGCGCGTTTCCCGGCCAGTCTCCTGGTGGTCTCGGCGGGCCTTAGGGAGCAGTCTCAGCCTGGTCGGCTGATTCGCCTCGGCCTCCTCGTGAAACTCCACCTCGAAGGCGAAATCGAGATAGGGAATCTCGTAACCATGCCCGGCATCACCAGTGCGCGCCGCCTCCGACAGCGTGCCCTGGGCATCCTGCAGGGCATCTGCAAGCCCCACTAACATGTCGCGGACCGCATCGGCCGCAATCTGGCCTCCCTGGCTCATGACTCGTCCTCCTGCGCTTGTCGTTGCTGGCGCGCCCGGGTGAGGCGACGATCATCGGCTTGCTGTTCGCGCCGCTGCCATCGCTTGCGCGAAAGCGCCACTTCCCGGGCACGTTCGGCCCGCTCATCCAGGTCGCCGCAGCCCCCCTCCACCACCGAGAGCAGCCGTTCACGCCGCGTCTCATAGGCGCGCGTGGGGGTGGTCATGCTCGGCAACGGCGACTCGAGGGCCTCCCGACCGCGACGCTCCCACGACTCGAGAGGCCCCGTGATGCGACGCGCGCCGGCATCGAGCGCGTCCGTGTCGATCCACGATCGGCTCTGCTCGCGCAACCCGGTTCGTGACGGAGGATCGCCCAACAATCGCTGGCCAGTTCGCAGCGGCAGCGACGGGGCGTCGTCGGCGGGCTCGAACGATCTCGCCGGGGCCTGCGTGAGCTCGCGCAGCGGCGAGCGATCGCTCAGGGCATCACGCCGCGACGCCCAATCGGCATCGGCCCGGCGACGCTGTGAGAGAGGGGTGACGGGAAAGCGGGCATCGGCGTTCCCGTTGGGCTCGGTCCCGCCGGAGGCGAGCCGCTGCATCCTGGCCTCGAGCTCGGCGCGCTCCCGCTGAAGGGCCACCAGTGAAGCCGGCAAGGGTGTTGATGCGGCCTCCGACGCCAGGTCGTCCGAGGTCGGATCTGATGCCGCCTCGTCCTGAAGGGAAGCCCAGCTGTTTCGCGGCATGGGGCTACTCCGGTTCCGACTCGGTGGACAGCATGGCGCGGATGCGCTCCTCGAGGATGGCCGGCGCGGGCACAGTCACCAGTTTGGTGCGCATGAGCGAGCTCCCTTCGGCAGAATACTGATACTTGCTCGAGAAGCTGGCCGAGACGGTGGAGACCTTCATCTTGGCGCTCGCCGACAGAAAGCCTACTTTCCCGCTCACCGAGGCGTTGACCGTGGTGCTGCTGCGCTTGCTCTCGCTCACGGTGGCCATGGAGATCGACATCTTGACCTCGATGAGCGTATCCACGAACTGGTAGAAGGTCGGCGTGAAACCCAGCTCCAGCAGCGAGTAGCCGTCCGGGCTGTCATCGCCGATCTTGACCAGGTTGGGACGCGCGCTGGAGGCCGTGCCTTCCTCCTCGTCCTCAGGCGCGTAGCCAGCCATCAGTCGAGCGATCTTCAACGAGGTGAGGTCGAGCTCGTACTGCGCCTCGGCGATCCCCACCCCCATCGACTTGACCATCTCCGGGAAGGGGACGTTGAGCAGATCCTGTCCTACGGCCATCACGGACCTCCTTCGCCGTCATCAGCGTCAGGGTAGAGGGCTTCCATGCGCCGCCGCCGGGCCTCTTCCTCGACTTCCATGTAGCCACGGATACGCTCGGTGAGCACGGCGGGCGGGGGCACGGGCACCATCTTGGTCCGCAGCAGGCTCGCGCCCTCGGCGCTGTAGCTGTATTTCTGGGAATAGGTAGCATCCACCTGGGTGGTCTGCACGGAAGTATTGCTGCGATAGGACTTCGATCGCTTAACCCCCGGCGGCCAGGTCAACCCGACCCGGGTGCTGCGGCCGGAACTGCGCTGTCGGTCGCTGGTGGCGTTCGAGGTAGTGCGCTCGTAGGCCCGCTCACGGGTCATGCGGATGGCGATCTTGACCTCGATGATGGTGTCGACGAACTGATAGAAAGTGGGCGTGAAGCCGAGCTCCATCATCGACAGGCGCGTCGGTACCCGTATCACCTTTTCGGCCAGCCTCTCCCCTCCTACCTGGGTGTCCAGCGCGTTGGAGATATCGGCGTTCGCTGAGGTATCGCGGCTGAAGTTTCTGAGCGGTTGCACGGCGCTTGCGCTGCTGCCCTCGGCCTTGGCCATCTCCTCGATGATCTCGAGGACGACCTCCTTGAGCCGAATCGAGTCCTCGTCCAGCGCCCCGGTGAGGGAATCGTCGAAGATGGCGTAGTAGAGCGCCTGCTCGACGGTCATGTACTCATAACCAAAGAAGACGCGACTGTCGTCGAAGGTCTGGTTGCCTCGGCTATCGATCACCGACTGCAGACCGCCCATCATCTCGGCGGTGCGCATCGAGCTCTGATCGAGCTGATACTGGCTATCCGCGATGGCGAAGGCCATGTCGCGGATCATATCCCCCATGGGAACGTCGAGAAGGTCCTGTCCAATGCTCATGGTCGTTCTCCTTTATTGTTGACCGGTGCGGCCAGCTCACTCGCTGTCGGCGTCGGCATTGCGCTGCTGGCGCAGGAGCGCCATGAACTGCTCGGGCGGGGGCAGCGACACCAGCCGGGCCGCGATGGATGACATGCCGGAGGCCTCCATGGCGTACTTCCTGGCGTAGCTGACCGAGACGGTGGCGGCCGCCATGTAGACCCCGGTGTTGACGCCGCCGGTCACAGAGGCACCGATCGAGGTATCGGTCGACTCGCTCACGGTGAAGCTGAGCCGCGCCTCGACAGTCGCCTCGGTGTAGGCGTAGAAGCTCGGCGTGAAGCCCAGCGCCAGCAGGTTGTAGGTCTCTCCGCCGACCTCGACTTCCGTCTCCCCCATCACCTTGGCCATCTCCACGGCATTGCGATCAAGGGCGAACTGCCCCTCGGCGATGGCCATGCCGAGACGTTCGACGATCTGCGGAAGCGGCGCCGTGACCAGGGCACGGGTCGTCTGGGTCCCGGCACTCATGAGCGACGCTCCCGCTGCAGGGCGTGAATCGCCTCGACGAAAAGTTCAGGCGCCGGCACGGAGGCCAACCGGGCGGAGATCTGGCTGTTGCCGGTCACCGCCATGTTGAACTGCCGAGACTCCCGCTTGTCCACGCTGATGCCGATCGCCACGGCGGTGCTCGAGCCCTCGCGACTCTCGACCTGGCGTGACCGCGAGCGAGAGAACTGCTGGGTTACGGTGAGCCCCTCGCTGCCCGTCAGCTCGAGCTGTTCGCTGGTGGCGCTGAACAGCTTGACCTCATAGGTATCGCTGGCGCGCATCACCTCGACGACATGACCCAGCTGGTTGGCGCGCAATGAGCCGGTGGCATTAAGGGCTGCCGCCAGGTGGTGCGCATAGGCCTCGGCGGCATTGTCCGCATGCCCCGCCACGGCCGCGCCGTTGAGCCCGAACGCCTGCCCCTCGACGGTGACGGAGAACGCCGACAGGTCGGGCGAGGTCGGTTGCCACAGGAACACGAATCCGTTGCCGTCGCCTCCGTCCTGCCGGTCGGGCGCGACCCCGTCCAGCACGGCACTGCCCCCGCTGCGCAGCGAAAGCCAGTAGTAGTCGCGTTCAGGGGTCATGATCCAGGTGATCCGCCAGTCCTGATTCGGCGTGCCGTCATCATCGTTGGCGCGCGCCGCTCGCTGCTCGCCCTGGCTGTCCACCAGATCGATCTGGCTTTCGCGGACGCCGTTGGCGATGAGGAACTGCTTGACGAAACGTCCCCGCTCGCGGCCCAGCTCGAGATTCTTGGTGGCGGATCCCTGCCGATCGGTCATGCCTTCGAGTCGAATTTGAGTGCCCATGTCAGCAAAGCTGCGCGCGAGTACGGTCAGCGCACGCCGATCTTCCTCGCTGCGAAACTCCGCCTTGCCGGTGTCGAAGTAGACGCCGAAGCTAGGCTCTCCCGCCTCATAAGGTGGGTGAAGTTTCGTGGTGAAACCACCGGCCGCGTCGACCTGGCTCTTGACGTGCTCGGCATAGGCCTCGAGGCCCGCCTGGGCACTGGTCGAAACCGTCGTACCGCTATTCAGTACATAGTCGGTGTCGGCATTGTCGCGGATGGCGATCAGGCCGTTGGCCGTGGCGGTGAAGGTGAAAGCCACCGAGCGGGAGGTCGTCATGACCTGGTGGCCGGGGGCATCGCTGGAAATGGCCAGGGTGTTCGCCGGTGGCGAATAGACCATCGCCTCGACCCCCTGCCCGCCGACCAGCTGATCGCGCAGGCTGCCGAGACGGACGCGCGGCGCCTGGCCGGAGGGCACGACCTGGGTTCCGTTTACCGAGAGCGTACCGGTCGCATCGGCGCGATACTCGAGCCGAGCCTGACGTGTCTCGACCCGCGTACCGCTCTCACTCTCCGATTGGGAGGCCGACGCCGAGGCGCTCTGCTGGCGAGTATCGCCCAGGCTGGCGTTGGCAGAGAAACCAAACTCGTCGCGCTTGCCCACCTCGAGGCGCAGCTGCAGGGACACCGAGACATCGGCATGCTGATAGTGGTAGAAGGCGGGCATCAAGCCCAGTTCCAGCAGCGAGCGCTCACCCAGGGAGTCTTGAACCTCGGTAAAGGCCTGCATCTGGCGCACCGAGTTGTCGTCCAGTTCCTTCTGCGCCTTGGCGATGCCCAGCCCGAGTTCCTTGATGAACTCGGCCACGCTGGCATCCGCCAGCACCTCGCCAGGCGTCATGCCGTCGTAGTTGGCCATGTCATGTCACCTCCTGTCGGGAGAGGTCGGGCGGCAAGGTTGCCCTGCGCGCCAGATCGGGCCGCACCCTGGCGCGGCGAACGGTGTAGTAGCCGTGGCGAGACAGCGCCTCGGAGAGCGTCTGGGCGGTGATGGTCAGCGCTCGCCGCCGCCAGGCCTGGAGTTCGGCGGCCAGCGCAAGCCGGTCGGGACGGGCGATGGCCACCGCCTGTTCCAGATGATGGTCGGCCTCGTCCTCACGCCCGAGGAACAGCAGCAGGACGGCGCGGCGCAGCGTCAGGGTGGCGTAATCGCGCCGCTGCAGAGGGGAAGGCGTTCCACGCCGCTCGAGTTCCTCGCAGGCGGCAATAGTGAGCGCCAGCGCATCGCCATGCCGGCCCTGGCGCTCAAGGCTCTCGAGGATGCAATCGGTATAGTGGCGAGCGAAGGGCGTCGGCGCCGCCATCTCACCGGCCAGTCGCAGTGACGTCCGATAGAGCTCCAAGGCACGCGCGTGGTCGCCGGCCAGCGCCGCAAGCTTGCCTTTCTCCGCGATGGCCAGGTGCTGAAGGTGCGGCGACCCACGCTCGAGCTTCGTTGCTGTCATGTCTTGTCTCCGGGGGTAGGAGCCGCATCGACGAAGCGGGTCCGAGCGCCGGCCGCGGCCAGCTCATGGGCCAGCATCCTGGCTTCCAGGTCCGACAGGTCGGCCACGATGAGAGAGGGGATCCGCACCGTCTCCTCCAACCCGAAACGGGCCAGCACGGCGTTCAGCCGAGCCGTATCTCGGGCGGCCAGCAGCTCGATGCCCGCACGCCCGAAGCCGCTCGGCTCGCTGTCAACCGACAGCCCCAGCGCGTGTGCCTCATCGAGACATTGTCGTGCGTAAGCCTCGTCGCGGGCCTCGGCCAGGGCAAGAGGAGGATGGGCAAGCACGCGGGGCGCCACGTGAGGCGGAATGCCGAAGCACTCCTCGAGCCAGGCCAACACGCCTTTGGAGGGCGACGCCTGAGCGGTCAGGACAAGATCCCAGCGCATGAGCGCGCGATTCACCAGCCGCATACCGCCCTCCCGCCCGAGAGAGGACCAGAGCGACCGCGCCTCGGCGTAAGACAGACCGAGCGGATGCCATCCCGGACGGAGCGTCTGCTCCTTCTCGCGCAGACGCGCCTTAAGCCAGGCCGGCACGCTGGCATTCGGGGCGAGATACAGATCGAAAGGCCCCGCGTCGCTGGGGGCCCGGGTGACCTGAGCGCCCTCGCCGAGCCGTCGTGAAAGACTCTCCACCGCCGCCGCTCCGACACCACCCAGCACCACGCCCGGCGGCGTTGCCAGCAGTCCAAAGGCGCGCTGGGCCGAGACCCCGAGAAAGTCGGCGAGTGACTCGGTTACGGCGGCGATGCGCGCAACATCCTGGACCTGAACGGCCACGTCGAGGGAAGTTTCGACCGGCGCCGCCTCTCCGTCGGGGGCCACGCGAGATTCCAGGCCCAGCGATGCCAGCAGACGGTCGAGAGCCGTGGCGGTATCGGCGTCGAGGTCATCGACAAGGACGCTCGGGGCTCGGAAGATGGCTTCGGCCACCTCGGCAACGGGTCTGGCGAGACCGTCGGCAACGGCGCGCAGCGCGGAAGGCGACACGTCACCGGGCGAGGTGACGACCACCTGGTGACGTGCGTGAGGCAAGGCCGAGCGTGGCATCACCGTGCTCCTTCCACGCGGACAACGTGGTAATGGGGGAAGGACGCCTCGGAAATCGCATGACCCTGACGGTCATCGGCGAGACGGGGCGCCGAATCAGCTAATCATGCTTTGAAGCTAAGCTGAGGGAATCAGATCCGTCAAACTCAAATGGGCGGAGCGATCATGCCCTACTGTTCAGATTCTTCAGACCACCCTGGCACGCCCCGCCGAATACGGAGCGAGAAGTCGTGGGCGTCATGGGCCTGCCGTGCGCGCCGGGTAATATCGCCGAGGCGGCGCAGTTCGCTCAGGGAGTAGCCGGGCACCAGCCCGCCACGGTCATGAATGTAGCCGGGCAGCAGGCCGCTGAGCAGCAGGCGGTGGTCAAGCGGGAGCCCCTCGATGATCTGGCGCATCATGGCGAACACCAGGGTCGTGCAGTTGGCGGTGATGGTGTGATAGAAGCGGGGCTCGCGCTCCAGATCATTGGCCGCCCCCACCAGGGCCAGCAGCAGCTCGCGCCGCGCGTCGGGCGAAAGCGTGACATGGTAGAGGGTGACGCGCTCGCCGCGCACGTTGCTGCGCAGTCGCAACACATCGCGTTCGTCGGCGGCGATGATCGCCAACTCGTACTGCTTGAAGAAGCCAGCGATCTCCGAGAAGCGCTCGTGGCGCTCACGACGCACTTCGACCGAAAAGGCCACGAAGTCGTCATCGGCCGGCCCTTCACCGGAAAAGCCGAAGGAAACCAGCACGTGAGCGATGCCCGGCCGCCCCCAACTCGACACGAACAGGTCGACCGATTGCAGGCGGTGCAGGTCATAGACACGCCGCTCCCAGCCCCCGCGGGCCTCGGTCGGTGTCTGCCAGTCGAAGTGACGCACCCGGTGCAGGATCAACCGCTGCCCCTCGACGTCCCCCGTTGCCAGGTGGGCGACATCCTCGGCCCACGCCAGGTCTTTCGCCGGCCTCAGTCGCCGCCACCAGGCCAACAGCGCAGTCGTCTGCACCGCCATGCCGGCAAGCGGCCCCAGCCGCGCGCCCTGCCAGGCCAGCCACAACCATACACTCCCCGCCAGCAGCCAGAGACCCGCCATCAGCCACCGCCCGGGCCGCAGTAGTGACAGGCGATGGCCCAGGGCCAGCGCGCCCCAGAGAGTGGCGAGCAGCAGCACCAGGCGCAAAAGACCATCCAGCAGCGCCATGACCATCATCGTCCTCGCACGCAAAATAGCGCGAGACTACCACCGCCGGCCGTGCCGGATGTCAAGCCGGGGAAGCGATGGCTCAGACGCCAGTCAGCCAGCCGGCGAACCCCTCCAGGTCATCATCGAGATCACCGCGGGTTACCTGCTTGTAGAGCCGTTGCAGCCGGGCGGTCAGTGACGCCTCGGCGATAGGCTGACCGGGCGGAGGCGCACCGGCCCGGGCGCCGATGTGCCGGCCATCGAGCTCGCGTAACGGCAGCAACTCGGCGGCGGTCCCGGTAACGAAGGCTTCGTCGGCGGTATAGAGCTCGTCGCGGGTAATACGCCGTTCCTGCACCTCGATGTTCAGCACCTCGCGGGCCAGGCGGATCACGCTGTCGCGGGTGATGCCCTGCAGGCAGGACGTCACTTCCGGGGTATGCAGCACGCCATCGCGCAACAGGAAGACATTGGCCGCCGAGGCCTCGGCGACATAGCCCTCCGGGTCGAGCATGATCGTTTCGTCGAAGCCCGCCTTCACCGCCGTGTTGAGCGCCAGTATCGAGTTGACGTAGTTGCCGTTGGTCTTGGCCCGGCAAAGGCTGATGTTGACGTGATGGCGCGCCCAGGAGGAGGTCAACGCGCGAAGACCGATGGCGGCAGCCTCGGGCGACACATAGTCACCCAGATCCCAGGCAGCGATCATCACATGGACGGTCAGCCCTTTCGCTCTGAGTCCCAGCCCCTCGGCGCCGAGGTAGACCGTCGGCTTGAGGTAGGCGTTGGTCAGTCCGTTGCGCGTCAGGCATTGGCGCTGGGCCTGAATCAAGGTTTCGTCATCAAAAGATAACGGTATATCAAGGGCGTGGGCGCTATCCAGCAGCCGCCGCGTGTGCTCCGCCACCCGGAAGAGGTGCGTGCCCTGCGGACCGTTATAGGCGCGCACGCCCTCGAAGCAGCCCATGCCGTAGTGCAGGCTATGGGTCAGCATATGGGTGTGGGCGTCACGCCACGGCAACCATTCGCCGTCGTGCCAGATCCAGCCGTCGCGATCATAGAGCGGTGTCATGGGCATGCGTTCCTGTCATGAAAAGAGTCATCGAAAACGCGGATCAGAGCCTTCCGGCCGCGGCCCAGGCCGCGCGCCAGCCGTCGATCAACGCGCGCTGATGGGGTTGCAGGGCCTGGTAGGCCCAGGCGGCAATCTCATCGTTCTGGGGGTCGGGCACCGCAATCTCGCTGTCAGCAAGTGTCTGGATCACCGCATGACCGCATAGCGGCACATAGCCTTCCGAGTAACCGCCCTCGTGAATCATCACCAGCCGACCCTGAGAGACGCGCTCAGCCAGCTCCCGAAGTTGGCGGGTCATGCCTGCGAAGGCTGCGCTATTGAGCAGCATCTTGCCCAGCGGATCCTTGCCGCAGGCGTCGTAACCACAGGCCACCACAATCAGCTCGGGCGCGAAGGCCTCGAGCGCCGGCAGCACCAGCTCGGACATGGCGTATTCGTAGGCCCCTAGCCCACAACCGGGGGGCAGCGGCAAGTTGAGGCAGGCGCCCTCGCCGGCCCCCTCTCCCTGCTCCTCGAATGTCCCGGTGTCCAACGGGAAGTTGCCCGCCTGGTGGACAGAGACCGTGAACACGTCGGGATCCGCATAGAAGGCCGCCTGCTGGCCGTTGCCGTGGTGCACGTCCCAGTCGAGAATCGCCACGCGCCCCACCTGGCCCAAGGCATGCGCCCGCATGACGGCTACCGGAATGTTGCCCAACAGGCAGAAGCCGCGCCCGAGATCCGCCTCGGCGTGGTGCCCGGGGGGACGACAGAGCGCGTAGGCCGTCGCCAGCTCACCGCTGGCCACCGCCTCCACCGCGGCAATGGCCAGGCCCGCCGACTGGCGAGCCGCGGCCAGGCTACCCGGGGTATAGGGGGCGCAGTCGCCTCCGTCCCCCCCGCGGGCACGATCGCCCGCTTCCAGCGCCTCCAGATAGCGCGCCGTGTGAAAGCGCTCGAGATCCCTGCGACTGGCCGGGGGGGGCTTGACCACTGAAAGCGCGTCGATCAGGCCGGAGACCTCGAGCAGATTCTTCAACCGCCGCTTGCTCTCGGGACTCTCCGAGG
Source organism: Halomonas fontilapidosi (assembly GCF_014192285.1). Taxonomy (GTDB): domain Bacteria; phylum Pseudomonadota; class Gammaproteobacteria; order Pseudomonadales; family Halomonadaceae; genus Halomonas; species Halomonas fontilapidosi. The sequence continues at coordinate 97,497 of NZ_JACHXQ010000002.1, forward strand.
CCGACTGCGGCTGAAGGAACTCGCCGGGCGCGGAAAAGACCCCGATGGCGCCTGGATCGTGCCAGAAGCAGCGCTCGTGCCAGAAGAACCCTGCGGCCGCCGGACCGCCGGCCGGCGTTGCGTTTCGATCCGCCGTCATTCGCGACCCTCCTGGCACTCCCAGACCTCGATGGCCGCGGCGAGGTCCTCAAGCGAAGCGCCCACCGACTTGAACAGCGTGATGGCCTCGGACGACGAACGCCCCGGCTGCTCGTCGCGCATCAGTTCAGCGAGCTCGCCACGTATATCGTCGAAGGCGAAGCTTCCCTCGTCGACGGCCTGCAGGATATCCCCCGCCTCACCCCGGGCCCCGGCATAGGTGTCGACGAACACCTCGCTGCGGGCCAGACAGCGGGCATCGCTCTCGCGCATGGTCGGCCGGAAGGCACCGACCAGGTCCAGATGGGTACCGGGCGCAAGCCAGTCACCCAGGATCAGCGGCGCGGTGGAGAGCGTCACGCAGCTGACGATATCCGCCTCGCCGGTCGCCGCCTCGAGGTCAGTAACCGCGGCGCTATCGAAGCGGTCGGCATAGTCAGCGGCCAGCCGCTCGGCTTTCTCCGTGTTGCGCCCCCACACCCTTACCCGCGTGATAGGGCGCACCGAGGCGTGTGCCTCGATCACCATGGGCGCCAGCTTGCCGGTGCCCACCACCAGCAGCGTCGAGGCATCCTCTCGGGCCAGCTCCCGCGCCGCCAGCGCCGAGGCCGCCGCAGTTCGCCGGCGCGTCAGCTCGCTGCCGTCGATGCAGGCCAGAGGACGCCCATGGTCGCCCTCGCTGAGCAGGTAGACGCCGGCAATGGCCGGCAGCCCGTGGTCGGCGTTCTGCGGAAAGACATTGACCATCTTGACGCCGATATAGCCGGCCCGCTCCCAGGCCGGCATCAGCAGCATGGTGGCCTCGCCATCGGGGCGATGCATGGCGTGATGGTGACGTGGCGGCGACTCCACGCCCTCACGGAAGGTCGTGGCCAGCCGTTCGACCAGCGCCGGCCAGGCCAGCGAGGCCGACACCTCCTCGGCGGTGATGATGCGCATCTCAGGCCTCCGGCAGCGCCGCGGTGACCATGATCTCCACCTTCCACTCGGGCTTGGCGAGCTTGGCTTCGACGGCGGCGCGCACCGGCGGGCGCCCCGGCACCACCCAGCCATCCCAGGCAGCGTTCATCTGGTCGAACTCGGCCATGCTGGTGACCCAGATCTGGGCGGCCACCAGATGCTCCTTGGAGGTGCCGGCCTTGGCCAGCAAATCGTCGATGCGAGACAGCACCTGCTCGGTCTGGCCGCGCATGTCGGCGGAGGGGTCGGTCGGCACCTGGCCGGCCAGATAGACGGTGCCGTTGTGCACAGTGATCTGGCTCATGCGGGCGTTGCTGTCGTGATAGGTGACGGTCATGGCGTGGTCTCTCGTCGGAAGGGCAGTCAGGCTGCGGTATAGCCGCCCAGGAAGGCGGCAAGATTATTGCCCAGGTGCTCGGTGGGGTAGCCCCCCTCCTGCACCAGCACCGTGGGCAGTGCCAGGGCGGCGAGGCGCCGCCCCAGGGCAGTAAAGTCGTCGGTTTCCAGGGCCAGGCCGGCCAGCGGGTCATCCTTGTGGGCATCGAGCCCCAGGGCCACCACCAGCGCCTGAGGACGAAAAGCGTCCAGGGCCTCGATCAGGCGATCCAGGGTCGCCAGAAAGGTAGCGCCGTCGCTGCCCAGGGGCAGCGGCAGGTTGACGTTGGCCCCCTGCCCTTCGCCCTCGCCGTGCTCATCGGCTCCGCCCCAGAAGAAGGGATAGAAGTCGGCGGGATCGGCGTGCAGCGAACCGGTCCAGACATCCCCTCGGTCATAGAAGATATCCTGGGTGCCGTTGCCATGGTGGAGGTCCACATCAAGGATCGCCACACGCTCATAGCTTTCACGTAGCACCGTGGCGGCCAGCGCCGAGTTGTTGAGGAAGCAAAATCCCCCGGCTCTCTCGGGACCGGCATGATGGCCCGGCGGTCGACAAAGGGCATAGGCCGCGGGCTCGCCTATCAGCACGGCATCAGCAGCGGCCTCGGCACTGGCGGCGCTGGCCAGAATGCCGGAGAAGCTATCGGCGGTCATCGGGCAGGCCATGTCATGCATGTGCCAGCCCACCAACCCCACCGGATGCCGGGGATAGTGGTGGCCACCACCGCAGGGATGGACGTTGGGCGCCACGATCTCCGCGGCGTCCGGCAGCTCGCACCAGCGGGCATGGATCGTTTCGAGAAAATCGAGATAGCGCGGGGCATGAATCCTGGCCAGGCGGTCTCTTAACCGCCCACTATCGACCTCGGTGGGAGGCGTCATGGCAAGGCCCATGGAGGCCAGCCCGCGGGTCAGCAGCTCGGCCCGCACCGGCCCCTCGGGCGAGTCCACCGGGCGGCCTCGCAGCAGGAAGGTCGGCGGCGCATGGCGCTCCTGGTCGGGGTGGTAGAAGAGCTTCATGAGAGGGTTCCTTAGCCCAGCAAGGAGGGGATCCAGGTGGAGAGCGACGGAAAGGTGACCAGCAGCAGGATCACCACGATAAAGGCTACATAGAACGGCAGCGAGGCGATGATCGCGCGTTCGAAGGGCACGTTGGCGATCCTCGCTGCCGTCATCAGCGTCATCCCCACCGGCGGTGTGACATTGGAGATATTGAGCACCACGATCATCAGGATGGCGAAGTGAAGCGGGTCCACCCCCAGCTGGATCATTGCCGGCACCAGCACCGGTGCCACCACCACCAGCGCCGGCAACACGTCCATCACCGTGCCGACCAGGATCAGCAGGGCACAGACCAGCAGCAGCTGCAGGAAGGTCGAGTCGCTGAAGGTGGTGATCAGGCCCGCCGCATCCCGGGCGATGCCGGAGCGGGTGACGAACCAGCCGAGCACCGCCGAGGTCGCCAGCAGGAAGAACACCACCCCCGAGAAGCGCACCGTCACCACCAGCGCGTGCCAGATCTTGCGCCAGGTGAGCGTGCGGTAGAAGACGACCCCGATGGCGATGGCATAGACGGCGGCAAAGCCCGAGGCTTCGGTGATGGTGGTCATGCCCGAGAGGATGCCGCCGAGGATGATCAGCGGCACGATCATCGCCGGCAGGGCCACCAGGAAGGCCACGGCCGCCACCTTGAACGGGGTGGGCGCCTGCTTGGGATAGCCCCGCTTCCAGGCCAGGAAGAAACTTACCGCCAGCAGCGCCACGGCCATCAGCAGGCCCGGAATGATGCCCCCGGCGAAGAGATCGATCACCGAGATGTCACGCAGCAGGGTGGCATAGACCACCATCACCACGCTGGGCGGGATAATCGGTCCAATGATCGACGAGCAGGCAGTGATCGCCGCCGCATACTCGGCGTCATAGCCTTGCTTCTTCATTTCGGGAATCATGATCTTGCCGATCGCCACGGTGTCGGTGATCGCCGCCCCGGTCAGCCCGGCGAAGAACACCGACACCGAGACGTTGACGTGGGATAGCGCCCCGCGCACCCGCCCGAACAGGGCATTGTTGAAGGCGATAAGTTTCTGGGTCAGGCCGCCCTGATTCATCAGTTCGGCGGTAAAGATAAAGTAGGGCACGGCAATCAGCAGAAACCCCGAGACGCCGGAGAACATACGGTCGGCGATGATGCCGAGCATGCGCTCGCCACCCATGGCGAAACCGCCGGCCAGTCCCGACATGGCCATTACCACGGCCACCGGCGCACCAATCAGCAACAGTACGACAAAAGCAATGATCGCGGGCGTCATGAGCGCTCCTCCCTATCGGCGGCGTCGATGAGTTCCTCGATCGCGGTCTCGTCATCGATGAAGTGTTCCAGCAGGTCAAAGCCCTGCACCAGGTGCAGCAGGATGATGACCCCGCTGATCGGCACCACAATGGCGGTGTATTTGGCGGAAATCTGGATCTGGTCGGAAACCATGTAGACCTGGGAAGCGCCCTGGAAGAAGATCCAGCCGTACCAGACCAGCATCAGGCCAAACAGCCCGATGACGGCAAGACAGAGCCCCGCGGCCACCTTGAGGAGCATCCGCGGCAGGCTGCGCACCAGCAGTGTCATGGCCACGTGCTCGCCATAGCGCAACGATATGGTCATGGAGAGAAAGCCGATCCAGGGCAGGAAGAGCCGCGCCAGGGAGTAGGTCCAGCTCAGAGTACTGCCCGTGGCCAGCTTGTAGAGAAAGGCCGTGAAGGAGATGCCCAGCATGATCAGCACGCAGGCCACACACATCACGATTGCCACCTGATTGACCACATCACTCAGGCGGCGCAGGGACTGAAGTCGATCCATCGGTCACCTCGAGGCAGCGCTGACCGGCCGGCCCTGCCGGCCGGTCAAGGGGTCGGATCAGGGTCGAGCATCAGGGGCCATAGACGGCCATGTCAGATTCCTTGACCTGCTCGCCGACCCTGGCGACCTCCGCGAGGAAGGCATCGACCTTCTCGGCCTCGATGCCGAAATCGTTGACGATCCAGTCCCTCCATGCCGGGGTGGCAATCTCCGCCATGCGCGCCCGCTCCTCGGGAGGCATGATGTAGCACTCCTCGAAGCGCTCGCAGGACTGCTGCCAACTGGCCGTGGCCAGTGCGCCGGACATGCCATGACCAATGGCAACGGCCTCACGGGCAGAGGTCACGATGGCCTCCTGATGCGCCTCGCTGAGGCTCTGGAACCACTCCTCGCTGACCAGCCAGGCGGCGCTGTTGTAAACGTGGCCGGTAAGCGTGGTGTAGTCCGTCACCTCATCGAAGTTATAGGTGACGTTGAGGACGGGCGCGTTGAACTGACCGTCGGCCAAGCCCGTCTCCAGCGCGGTGATGACCTCACCCCAGGGCAGCGGCGTCGCTGAGGCGCCCAGCGACTTCATGATAGCGACGTGGCCGGGGTTTTCCTCGGTGCGGATATTGAGCCCCTCGAGGTCCTCCACGGTCTTGATCAAGCGCTTGTTGTTGGTGAAGGCGACGAAGCCGCCGCCGTCATCGAAAGTACCGAGATAGCGCATGTTGGCTTCTTCGATGGTCCCCGACATGAAGTCGGCAAACCACTCACTGTCGAAGAAGGTCCAGGCCTGACGCCAGTTGTCGAAGATGAAGGGCGCGGTCATCAGCTGATAGTCGTCATAGAAGGACGACATGGCCCCGGTGGTGATGATCGTGGACTGCAGGGTACGGCCGCCCTGAACCTCGGAGGCGGTCTCGACTTCGGAACCCAGCTGACTGTTGCCGAAGATCGACACGGTGATCTCGCCATCTGTCCGAGTCTCGACCAGGTTCTTGAAGTGCACCAGCGCCGGGTAGACCTCGTTATTGCTCATGTTCTCCGGAAGGATGGTGGAGATAGCCATTTCCATGGATTGGGCCTGCACCTGGGTGCTGGCGATGGCCAGCGGCAGCGCGGCCAGGGCCAGGGCGCCGGGGAGAGTCTTCGCTTTCATGGTCAACCTCGTATCGTCTTGTCGTTGTCGTGACCCTGTCTCACCCTCCTGCGGAAGGGCACAATGAGACAGCTGTTTTCAGATTAGGTCGACTCGGCAGCCTTCGCTTGCCCGACACTACGGTGCTCTTGCCCGAGGCTCGCCAATGTCTGGTCCGCACGGCGTGCCATCGAGGGTGAAACCTCGAAGCAGCGGCGGTAGGCGCGCGAGAAACTGCCCTGATCACGAAAGCCCACCAGCGAGGCGATATGCCCGAGACTTAAGCCGCTGTGGGTCACCAGCGTACGGGCGTGATCCAGTCGACGTCGCTGAACATAGGCAAGCGGGGTCATGCCGGTCAGCTCACGAAAACAGGCATGGAAATGTCCCGCACTCAGCGCGCAGAGCGCCGCCAGCTGCTCGACCCGGATCTCGTCGGCGAGGTGGTGATCAATCCAGGCATCCAATCGGGTCAGATCGAGGCGTTCGCTGAACCCCGGACCGGGCGCCACCCCCGTATCCTCCGAAAGGGGCTGGGACTCGAGGTGCAAATAAAGGGCCCGCAGCAGCAGCGCGGCGATCTCGCTATGCAATGCCGGGCAGCACTCGAGCTGGTGCATCAGGCTGGCCGCCAGGCGATTGAGCCGCGGCGGCACGCTGAAGAAGCGCGGCCTTTCGAAAAGGCGCTCGATGGCCTCGCCATCGCGCAGCGCCGGCAGGCTGGTAGCAGGAATATCGAGCACGAAGGTTCTGTTGCGACCATCGCCCCGGTAGTCGTGGTGTCGGCCACAAGGGATCAAACAGCCGCGACTGCCGGTGATGCGATCACCGCGTCCTTCGATGGAGAGTTCGGTCGCGCCACAGGTGGCGAGGATCAGCTGGTGGTGGTCATGGGCATGGGCCACATGGGTCTGGCCCAGGTTGTCGGCGCGAAGGTCGAGCAGGGGCATCGGGGATTGCCCTCCAATCACCATGTAAGACCCCAACGTGGCGTGAGGCATGGGTGTAACGCAAATAGGGCCGGCCAACGCTCATGAGCCAGCGCTTCGAGCCTGCCACTCTCCCGATGGCTGACGCGCAGCGGCAGAGCCTGTCTTGACCCCGCCCTGCGCCTGGCCGACCGTAGCACTATTCCTTAGACCACATCTGACTGGGAGTTCACGATGCCGACCTTTCCCAAGCATCTCCGCGGAGAAGGACCGACCAACCCCTTCCCCGGGATTCGCGTGCTGGAGCGCCGCCTGGGCCACGAGATCCCCCACCGCCTGGGATCGAACGAGGGGCTCGACATGCCCCACCGCGCCCTGCGTGCGCACTTCGGGGATGCCATGGTCGAGCATGCCTACTGCTATGGAGATTCCGAGGCGCTGGGCGTCCGCCAGCGGCTTGCCGAGCAGCAGGGCATCCCGCTCGAGGCGCTGCTGGTCGACGCCGGGGCCGATAGCCTGATTGCCCTCGCCCTGCGCACCGTGGCCGAGCCCAGCACCGCCGTGGTGGCCACCGCCGGCACCTACCCGACCTTTGGCTACTTCGCCCGGGGCCAGGGGTGCCGACTGGTCGAGGTACCCTACGAGCAGGCGGTCGGCCATCTCGCCCCGGACCTGGAGGCGCTGTCGATCGCCGCGCGGCGCGAGCAGGCCCGGCTGGTCTATCTCGCCAACCCCGACAATCCGAGCGGCCACCTGCATGACGACGCGGCCATTCGCCGGCTGCGCGACACGCTGCCGGACGACTGCTGGCTGCTGCTCGACGAGGCCTACCACGACTTTCGCGAGGATGCCGAGTCGCCCTTCGCCCGCGAGGTCCTGCCCGGCGTCATCCGGCTGCGCACCCTCTCCAAGGCCCACGGCATGGCGGGGCTGCGTATCGGCTATGCCATCGCCGAACCCTACACCCTGGCGATGATGATGAAGGTGCGCATTCATTATGCGGTCTCCACCCTGACCCAGGCGGCCGCCGAGGTGGTGCTGGACCATCCCGACGAGACCCGCGAGCACATTGCGGCCGTGTTGAAGCGCCGCGAACGCCTCGCCGAGCACTTTCGCGGACTCGGCGCCGAGGTGCTGCCCAGCGCCACCAATTTCATCGGCATCCGGCTGCCCAGTGCCGAGCTTGCCGAGCGGGTCAACCATGAGCTGCTCGCCGCCGGACGGCTGATTGCTCGCCCGGCCCACTCAGATCTCGGCCGCGTGTTACGCATCACCGCCGTCGAGGATGCCCTGGTGCCGGGTCAGCTGAAGATCCTGGAAGACGCCCTGCGGTAATTGCATCCCCTGCCGGGAAGGGCCGCCTCAACAGCGGCCCTTTTTGGCCTGATCCGGCGGGCAGAATGACCCATCAGCCACTATCAGCGTTCTGGGTCAGCTTCCAGGGGGACACGCCACGTCATCAGGCGTTCGACCAGGTTGGGAATGGCGGATGCCAGCGGCAGCTCGGGCAGGATCTCGCGCAGGGCGACATGGCTCCCCGCCCGGAAGCGCTGCGGATCGTCGATGGCCGCCTGGAAGGTGTTGACCACGGCGACCAGCGCCTCGGGGGTGTCGTCCACCTGCATGGCGCCATGGACCAGCAGGGCCATGTCGCGACAGCCCCGCACCCGGCGCCAGCGCTGGGCGGTGCCGACCAGCTTGCGCCCTCCGATGCGCACATTGAAGCGCCCATCGCAGTAGGCGCCGGGTGCCGGCCCGAGATCGGCGTCCCCCACGCCCAGATCACCGAGCCAATCGCACCAGGGATCGCCCAGTCGGCGATAGCCCCACTCGAGGTGAGCGGCCGAGCCGCCTACCCGACAGCGGAGGGCGAGCGCCAGGTTGACCACCGCCGGACTCTGGGGCACCGGGGTGCCGCCGGTGGCGCGGAACAGCACCGGCCAGTCCATCGCAGCCAGCCGTTTCCGCGCCTCGGGGAAGCCTGCCAGGCGCTCGTGACGTCGCGGCATCACCAGGGCACGGTCGGTGGGCGACCAGGCCAGCCAGCCCAGTGATGTCTCCCCCTGGCAGACCCTCTCGAGGAGGCCCTCCTCGGCAACGAGGCCCTCCTCCACCGTGGGGCGTTGCAGGGACATGCTGGAGATATCGAGCGGACCGGCCATGGCGCCCCCCGGGTCAGTCGTGCAGTTCGTGGTCGAAGGCATCGGGCGCGAGATGCTCGATGCGCTCGACCAGCGTATCGAGAAAGGCCGCCGCTGGCGCGCCATTGACCGCGCGATGATCGAAGGTCAGCGACAGGCCGATCACCTCGGCGGTTAGAACGCCGCCCGCCTCGTCGGGCACCACCCTCGCCTCGCTGCCGCCGATGCCAAGGATGGCCACCTGGGGCACGTTGAGGATCGGCGTGAAATGGTACGCCCGGGAGCGCCCCAGATTGGAGACGGTGAAGGTCGCCCCGGTCAGTTCTCGCACCGACAGCGTCCCGGCTTGGGCCTGCTCCACCAGGTCGCGTCACGCGCCGGGCAGTGTCCCCAACGCGATCGCCTGAGCGTCGAACAGCGCCGGCGCCAGCAGCAGGTCATCCGGCAACGGCACGGCGAGCCCCAAGTGTACCGCGGGGTGTTCGGTGATGCGGTTGTCCTCCAGGGTCGCGTTCAGCGCTGGGACGTCCTGCAAGGTCTGCACCACCAGGCGCAGCAGCACGTCCTGCACCGAGGGCGGCGCGAGACCGGCGGTCCGGCAGTGCGCGCGCAGCGCCTGAACCGCGCCGAGCTCGGCACTGGCATGATGGGTGAGCTGGGCGGTCGATTGCAGGCTCTCGCGCATCTTGGTGGCGATCATGCCGCGCATCCCGCGCAGCGGAATCTCGCGAAGCTCCTGCACCGCCCCCGGACCGGCCGCCCCCGAGGGGGCAGCGGCCGCTTGATGATCGGTGGACATGGCGGTCCTCCTCAGGCGTCCAGGCTGGCGATGGTGGTGCCCTTGGCGACCACCTCGTCTTCCTGCTTGGTGATGGCGAGGCGGCCCGCGGCCGGCGCCTCGATCTCGTACTGGGCCTTCTCGACCATCACCTCGGCCACCAGGTCACCCTGGCTGACCTGGTGACCGTCATCCACCAGCCAGGCGGTGATCACGCCCTCGTTATCGCCTTCCCGGAGGTCCTCGGGTACGGTAATTGCGGTACTCATCAGCGGTGTCTCCTGTTATTGGCTCAACATCTGGTGAAAGGCAGCGACGATCTTGTCGGCATTGGGCAGCGCCCACTGCTCCATCGTCGGCGCGAAGGGAATCGGGATATCGGGATATCCGGATAGGCAACCCGCGCCGGGGTGACGACCCGCTGCAGGAGGCGCTGCGCCGACATCGCTGGAACATCAGTGCCGTGGCGCGCGACCTGGGCCTGTCACGGCCGACCATCTACCGGCGCATGAAGCGGCTGGGCATCGTACCGCCTCACCATCAGGAGGCGCACGGATCCCCGAGCCACCCGACAATGACCTCCGGCGCCCCCGGCGTAGGAGGTTAGCCCGCTGCCCATGGCAACGGTGGCCAACGCACGGCAGATGGGCGATAGTGACCTGTCATTAGTCTGCAAACAGGTCCTTCCGCAATGGATGCGCTGCGTCGCCACACCCTGCTGATCATCGTCCTGGGCAGCCTGGTCATCTCGCTGGCCATGGGCCTGCGCCACGGCTTCGGGCTATTCCTCGAGCCGATGAGCGCGGAGCTTGGCTGGGGCCGCGGCGTCTTTGCCTTCGCCCTAGCGATCCAGAACCTGCTGTGGGGGCTCTCGCAGCCCTTTGCCGGCGCCCTGGCCGACCGCTTCGGCGCCGCCCGGGTGGTGGTGGTCGGGGGCGCCCTCTATGCCTTGGGCCTGCTGTTCATGGGGCTCTCGGAATCGGCACTGGGCATGACGCTCTCCGCCGGGCTGCTGATCGGCCTAGGCCTCTCCGGCACCACCTTCTCGGTGATACTGGGCGCCGTGGGCCGCGCCGTGCCACCCGAGAAGCGCAGCCTGGCCATGGGGATCGTCAGCGCCGCCGGTTCCTTCGGCCAGTTCGCCATGCTGCCCGGCACCCTGGGCCTGATGGGCTGGCTGGGCTGGTCGGCGGCGCTGCTAGCCATGGGCGCCATTGCCGCGCTGATGCTGCCCCTGGGAGCCATGCTGCGCGACCGCCCCTCGGCCAAGACCTCCAGCGACATCAGCCTCGCTGCCGCGCTCAACGAAGCCGCCAACCATCGGGGATTCTGGCTGCTCTGCCTGGGCTTCTTCGTGTGCGGCTTCCAAGTGGTCTTCATCGGTGTTCACCTGCCCGGTTACCTGTATGACAACGGTATCGCCGTGACGGTGGGCAGCACCGTGCTGGCGCTGGTGGGGCTGTTCAACATCGTCGGCACCTACACCGCCGGCTGGCTGGGCGGACACCTGTCCAAGCCGCGCCTACTCACCTGGCTCTATCTGATCCGCGGCGTGGTGATCACGCTGTTCCTGATCACGCCGCTGAGCCCGGCCAGCGCCTACCTGTTCGGCATCGCCATGGGGCTGCTGTGGCTCTCCACGGTGCCGCTGACCAACGGCATCGTTGCCTCGGTGTTCGGCGTGCAGCATCTCTCGATGCTGGGCGGGATCGTCTTCCTCTTCCACCAGCTCGGCTCCTTCATGGGCGTCTGGCTCGGCGGTTACCTTTACGACCTGCAGGGCGACTACGGCACGGTGTGGAACATCGCCATTCTGCTCTCGGTCGTGGCGGCCGCCCTGCACTGGTTCATCAACGAGCGACCAGTCAATCGCCCGGCTGCTCGGGGGGTCGAAGCGTGAGCCGCGCCTGGCGGGGCGTGCTTGTCTTGCTGGCTGCCGCCGCCCTGGGGCTGGCCTGGTGGGGCTGGCAGACCCTGGATGCCAGCCTGCTGCTGCTCGGCAGCCGGCTGTGCTGAGGCCCCGCACCGATTACGCCTCTGACGGTCCTCGCCATGGCGGATGAGGGCACCGGCTCGCTGAAAGGCTTCACCATCCTGTGTGCCGCAGGTAATCTCGAGATGCCCTCGGTCGATTTCCCGCGACGTCGCCCCCGGTTGACGTCGATCATGACACGCCTCACTGCCCTGGTGTGGAGTGAGGGAACACTCGCCGAACTCGATGCCGGACAGGGAGACGAGTCCCATGCCACTTGCGCTGATCATCCTGCTACCGCTGACGGGCGCCTGCCTGCCCGCCCTGATGCAAGGTCGATCGTCGCGCCTGCTGGCGTCGGTCTCGGCAATCCCCGCCCTGTTGAGCCTGCTGATGCTGCTGAGCTGGTTGCCCCACGTGGCGAGCGGCGGCGACACCATCGTGCAGCAGCTGACCTGGCTGCCGTCACTCGGCCTCAACGTGGCCTTCCGCCTCGATGGCCTGGGGCTGCTATTCGCCCTGCTGATCACGGGCATCGGCTGTCTGATCCTGCTCTATGCGCGCTACTACTTCGAGGGGGAGGATAGCGTCGCGCGCTTCTTCACCCTGACCCTGCTGTTCATGTCAGCGATGCTGGGCATCGTGCTCTCCGAAAACCTGCTGTTCATGCTGGTCTTCTGGGAGCTGACCAGCCTGGTCTCCTTCCTGCTGATCGGCTACAACACCGACCGACAAGCCGCCAGGCTGGGCGCCAGGATGTCACTGGTGATCACCGCTGGCGGCGGGCTGGCACTGCTCGGCGGCGTCGTGCTGCTGGGTCAGGCCGCCGGCAGCTATGAACTCTCCGCGGTGCTCGCCGCGGGCGACCGAATCCGCGCCCATGAGCACTACGGCCTGATGCTCAATCTGATCCTGCTGGGGGCCTTCACCAAATCGGCGCAGTTCCCCTTCCACCTCTGGCTGCCCCATGCCATGTCGGCGCCGACGCCGGTCTCCGCCTATCTGCACAGCGCCACCATGGTCAAGGCGGGTCTTTTCCTGGTCGCCCGCCTGCATCCAGCGCTGGGCGATACCTCGGCGTGGTTCCACCTGGTGACCCTGACCGGCATGGTGACGCTGATGCTGGGCGCCTTCGTCGCCATGTTCATGCACGACATGAAGGGGCTGCTGGCCTACTCCACGGTCTCGCACCTGGGGTTGATCATGCTGCTGCTGGGACTGGGCACCCCCATGGCGCTGGCGGCGGCGCTCTTTCACCTGCTCTGTCACGCCCTGTTCAAGGCGCCGCTGTTCATGATGGCAGGCTACGTGGAACACGCCACCGGTACGCGCGACATGCGCCGAATCAACGGGATGTGGCGCTTCATGCCGGCCATGATGGTGCTCTCCGGCATCTCGGCGGCGGCCATGGCGGGGCTGCCGCTGATGAGCGGCTACCTGAGCAAGAAGATGTTGTTCACCGAAAGCCTGCAGGTGTCGACACCCGACTGGGCCGTCGTGGTGATTCCCCTCTGGGTGACCCTGGCCGGGCTGTTCTCGGTGGCCTATTCGATCCGTATCTTTCACAACGTCTTCTTCAACGGCCGCCCCATCGACCTGCCCGTCTGGCCACCCCACGTCACGGGTTCGGCGGCGCTGTCGCCCATCGCACTGCTGGCCGTGGCCACGCTGCTGGTGGGGCTGGCCCCGCAACAGGCCTATACCACGCTGATCCAGCCAGCCTTCACCGCGGCCCGTCAGGCCCTTGTCGCCCCCTACGACGTCTCGACCCTGGGCGGCAACGTGCCCATGGCCATGAGTCTGATTGCCCTGGCCGGCGGCGCGCTCTTCTATCGGACCCGCGATCCGCTGTTCCGCTTCCATGCCCGCCTGCCGGAAGTGGATGCCAAGGAGATCTTCGACTGGGTCATGCGCCGCACCATCGCCCTCTCCCAGCGCCGCGTCTTCCAGCTCGAGAACGGCTCGCTGCAGCGCTACCTGACCTTCATCGTGATCACCGTGGTGCTGCTGGTCGGGCTGGAGCTGGTGGCCGTGACCCACTGGCATGGCGGCCTACCGCTGGGTCCCCTCGATCCGCTGACCGTGATGTCGGCGCTCCTGCTGTGTCTGGCGGCCATCGGCGTCGTGGTCTTTCATCACTATCGCCTGCCGGCCCTGCTGCTGCTCGGGGTGACCGGCCTGTTCGTCACCCTCGCCTTTGCCCGCTTCTCGGCACCGGACCTGGCCCTGACCCAGCTGATGGTGGAGGTGATGGCGGTGGTGATCATGATGCTGGCGCTCTCCTTCCTGCCGCAGACCTCCCCGCGGGAGTCCACACGCACCCGAATGGGACGCGACCTCGCCATCGCCGGCCTGATCGGCAGCGGCGTCACGGCCTTCAGCTTCGCCATTCTTACCCGCCCCCAGCAGACGATCTCCGACTTCTTCCTCGCCAACAGCGTTCCCGGCGGCGGCGGCACCAACGTGGTCAACGTCATCCTGGTGGACTTCCGCGGTTTCGATACCCTGGGTGAAATCACCGTGCTGGGCATCGCGGCCGTCGCGGTATTTGCCTTCACGCGCGACCTGCAACTCAAGGAACGGGTGGTGGATACCCAGCCGGGGCATTGGGTCGCCGAGCCCCATCCGATCATGCTCAGCACCGTGGCGCGGCTGGTGCTGCCGATCGCCCTGCTGGTCTCGGCCTATATCTTCCTGCGCGGCCACAACCTTCCCGGCGGCGGCTTCATCGCCGGGCTGATCACCGCGGTGGCGCTGACCCTGCAGTACATGGCGGGCGGGCTAGTCTGGGCACAGCAGCGCATGCTGACCGCCTTCCGGCCATTGATCGGCGCCGGCCTCCTGATCGCCGTGGCCACCGGGCTGGGCAGTTGGCTGTTCGGCTACCCCTTCCTCACCTCGGCCCACGGCCATGTCACCCTGCCACTGATCGGCGAGTTCGAACTGGCGACCGCGATGCTCTTCGACCTCGGCGTCTATGCCACCGTGGTCGGGTCGACGCTGCTGATACTCGCCAACCTCGGCAAGTTGATGACCGTGGCCGGCCCCGGCAAGGAGATCGGTTAATGGCACTGCTCTATGCAATCACGCTCGGCGTATTGACCACCTGCGGCGTCTACCTGCTGCTGCGGGCGCGCACCTTCACGGTGATCCTGGGGCTGACGCTGCTCTCCCATGCGGTCAACCTCTACCTGTTTGCCTCGGGACGCCTGGTCAGCAGTGCCCCGGCGATCATCGGCCTCAGCGAGCAGCCGGCCGACCCGCTGCCCCAGGCGCTGGTGCTCACTGCCATCGTCATCGGCTTCGCGATGACCGCCTTCGTCGTGGTGCTGGCTCTCAAGGCCGCGGTGGAGCTGCGCAACGACCACGTGGACGGTGAGAACCCCGACGAGGATCTCGCATGAACCACGCCCTGATCCTGCCAATCCTGCTGCCGCTGATCACCGGTGCCGGGCAGCTGCTGTTCTACCAGGCGCCTTTCGCCCTGCAGCGCCTGTTGGGGTTTGCGAGCACCTTCTGGCTGGTGCTGCTGGGCATCTGGTGCCTGCAGGTGGCCGGCAATGGCGAGCATCTTGTCTACCACGCCGGTGACTGGCCGGCCCCCTTCGGCATCGTGCTGATCCTCGACCGCCTCTCCGCCGTCATGCTGGCGCTGACCGCCGTGCTGGGGTTCTGCTGCCTGCTCTACGCCAGCAATGGCGGCGACCAGCGTGGCGCCCACTTCCACGCCCTCTTCCAGTTCCAGCTGGCCGGCTTGAACGGCGCCTTCCTGACCGGCGACCTGTTCAACCTGTTCGTATTCTTCGAAATCCTGCTGATCGCCTCCTACGCCCTGCTGCTGCACGGCGGCGGCCGCGCCCGCAGTCGCGCCGGACTGCACTACGTGATCATCAACCTGGTGGGCTCGGCGCTGTTCCTGATTGCCCTGGGCACCCTGTATGGCCTCACCGGCACACTCAACATGGCCGACCTGGCCCAGCGAGTGGCCCAGGCGCCGCCGGGCGATGTACCGCTGCTCGCCGCCGCCAGCCTGCTGCTGCTGGTGGTGTTCGGCGTCAAGGCCGCCATCCTGCCGCTGCTGTTCTGGCTGCCGCGCGCCTATTCGGCCGCCAGCGCACCGGTCGCCGCGCTCTTCGCCATCATGACCAAGGTCGGCATCTACGCCATCTTGCGGGTCTTCTTGCTGGTTTTCGCGCTGGGCGAGGCGCCGATCAACGAGACCGCATGGGGCTGGTTGTGGCCGCTTGCGCTGTTCACCCTGGCGCTGGGCGGCATCGGGGTGCTGGGCTCGAACAGCCTGCGCACGCTGACCGCCTACCTGGTGGTGCTCTCGGTCGGCACCCTGCTGGCCACCATCAGTTTCGCCACCCAGGAAAGCCTCGGCGCCGCGCTCTTCTACCTGATCCACAGCACCGGCATGACCGCCGTCTTCTTCCTGCTGGCCGACCTGCTGGGCCAACAGCGCGAGGAGGGCTACGACAACTTCACGGCAACCGGCCCCATCGGCCATCGCTGGCTGCTGGGCACAGTGTTCTTCTTCGCCGCTATCGCCATGGTCGGCCTCCCCCCCTTCAGCGGCTTCGTCAGCAAGGCCTGGATCCTCCAGGCGAGCGCCCAGGAGTCCCAGGGGTTCTGGCTGTGGGGCGTCCTGCTGGCCGCCGCACTGCTCACCCTGATTGCCGTCAGCCGCACCGGAAGCAGCTGGTTCTGGCGACCCGGTGACATGGCGAGGCCCTATCCGCTCGAGCGAGGTCCGCTGACGCTGGTGTCCAGCATGGTCGGCCTCAACGGGCTGCTGGCGGTATTCGGCGAGCCGGTGATGGGGTATCTCGAACTGACCGCACAGCAGCTGCTCGACCCGCACGCCTACATCGCCGCCGTGTTGCCAGAGGCCTTCGTGGCCCGCCAGGAGGTGGCACCATGACGATATCGCGCCGCTCCCGGCAGTACTGGCTGCCGCGTCCGCTGTTCTCGCTGTTCCTGGCGCTGCTCTGGCTGCTGATGGTCAATGACTTCAGCATGGCGCATGTGCTGCTGGGGCTGGCGCTCGGCGTGGCCATTCCCGTCGTGACCCATGCCTTCTGGCCAGAAGAGGCAAAGATCAAGCGACCTCTGCCCCTGCTGCGCTACCTGCTGGTGCTGCTGCTGGACATCCTGCGCTCCAATCTGGTGGTGGCCCTGCGCATACTGCGCCCCGCCCGTCACCTGCGGCCGGGCTTCTTCGTCTATCCGCTGACGCTCGACGACGACTTCGCCATCACCATCCTGGCCAGCACCATCTCGCTGACGCCCGGCACCGTTTCGCTGCACTACGACAGCGAGGCCAACACCCTGCTGGTGCACGCCC
Source organism: Halomonas fontilapidosi (assembly GCF_014192285.1). Lineage (GTDB taxonomy): Bacteria > Pseudomonadota > Gammaproteobacteria > Pseudomonadales > Halomonadaceae > Halomonas > Halomonas fontilapidosi. The sequence goes on from NZ_JACHXQ010000002.1 coordinate 114,114, forward strand.
TGCACCTGGAGGACGAGGCGGAGGCCATCGCCTCCATTCGTGAGCGTTACGAGATCCCACTCGAGGAGATCTTCCGATGATCGCCACCATCGTCCCGATCGCCATGGCGCTCTTCGCCGTCGCCGCCCTGCTCAACCTCTACCGCCTGGCCATCGGCCCGGATATCGTCGACCGGATCCTGGCGCTGGACACCCTGATGATCAACAGCATCGCGCTGATCGTGCTCTCCAATATCTGGATGGGGTTCGGCATGCTGTTCGAACTGGCCCTGCTGATCGCGCTGATGGGCTTCGTCAGCACCGTGGCCATGAGCAAGTACCTGCTGCGGGGGGACGTTATCGAATGACCAGCATCGACATGCCCTGGACGCTGCAACTCGTCATCGTCGGCTTTCTGCTGTTCGGCGCCCTGGTCGCGCTGATCGGCTCTTGGGGGCTGGCCAAGCTGCCCGATATCTACACGCGCCTGCATGGCCCCACCAAGGCCAGCACCCTGGGGGTCGGCTGCACGCTGATCGGCTCGCTGCTCTACTTCAGCCACCAGCAGGGCGGCGTGTCGTTCCAGGAAGCGCTGGTGACGATCTTCCTGTTCGCCACCGCCCCGGTCAGCGCCCACATGATGGGCAAGGCCGCCCTGCGCCGACGCCTCAAGGGTGTGCCGGGGACGCGCAACATGCCGGATCGTTAACGGTGCCCCAGCTTGCCAGGGCTATCCATGGAACAGACGAGCCCTCAATGCCGCCCCCTGGCCTAGGGCTCGAATAACAGCTGGATATAATGGCGCAGCAACATGAGTTGGGTGGGCAGGATCTGCGAATCGCCGGTGGCGCGGCTAAGCACCAGCCCACCCTCGATGATCGTCGACACCATGTCGGCCAACGCCTGGGTATCGACCGGCGCGCGTGGCGGTTGCTGCACGACGATCTCGTCCAAGATGGCACTGAAGCGCAAACGCCAACGCAACACGATCCGCCGGTTGAGTTCACGCACATCGCGATCGAAGAGGCGCTCTTGGTAACAGTAGGTCGCCACCAGGCAGCCGGGATAATCGCCCGGCAGGTCGCTCATGGTTTCTGCCAACAGCTTCAGGCCCGCGAGAAAGCCATGGAGGGGGTCGCCGGCCAGTTCACGGCCGCGGGCGAAGACATCGTCCAACTGGGCATCCTCGCGCGCCATATAACGCTCAAGCAGCGCTCGCGCCAGCGCGTTCTTGTCGTGGAAGTGGTAAAAGAAGCCACTCTTGGTGATGCCCGCCTCGGCGATCAGCTCCTCGATGGACGTGGCACCGAAGCCCTTCGCCAGTACCGCCGACTCCGCAATCGCCAGGATGCGTTCGCGGGTCGCTTCGCCCCTGCCCATCTTCATCACCACCCCGGTTCACCGTACCGGACGTCCAGTTTGACGGCCCCGAGACCCGCCAGGGCCGCACCGTTGCCGCCTACACCTGACCCATATAGCTGATTCTAGTCGAGACTCCCCGCCGCGTGAGAACCCGACCACGGGTTCACTAGCCGCCACCCGGGGTAGCGCCCAAGCTGCTGGTAGGAAAGCCGGCCCCCCGGCTGCGCTCACCCACAGGAGGGAGACATCATGACGGCACCCCATGACGACACCTCAGTCCTTGACGCCTTCGATGAACGCCACGCCGAGGCCTTTGCCGACCGCCTCGTGGACCATCTCAATGGCGGCGCCTTGAGCTTGATGACCTCGCTCGGTCATCGTACCGGCCTCTTCGACACCCTGGCCGATATGCCACCGGCCACGAGTCCGGAGATTGCCCAGCGTGCCGGCCTCGCCGAGCGCTATGTCCGCGAATGGCTGGGCGCCATGACGGTTGGCAACATCGTCGAGCACGACCCGTCCGCCGGCACTTACCACCTGCCACCGGAACATGCGGCCTGCCTCAGCAGACGCTCACCCACGGACAACATCGCGGTGTTCGCCCAGTACATTCCGCTGCTCGGCAGCGTGGAAGACGACATCGTGCGCTGCTTTCACGACGGCGGCGGCGTGCCCTATGAACGCTTTGGCCGCTTCCACGAGATCATGGCCGAGGACAGCGGGCAGTCGGTGGTACTGGCGCTGGAATCGCAGATACTGCCGCTGGTACCGGGACTCATCGAGCGCCTCGAGAACGGTCTCCACATGCTCGACGCCGGCTGCGGCAGCGGCCAGGCCCTCAACACCCTGGCACACCGCTTTCCGCGAAGTCGCTTCATCGGCTATGACCTGTCCGAGGCGGCCATTGCCAAGGCTCGCCGGGAGGCAAACGAGCTCGGCAATACCAACGTAGTTTTCGAGGTACGCGACTTGACCGACTTCGACCGCACCGCCGAACCGGCGACCTTCGATCTCATCACCACCTTCGATGCCGTGCACGACCAAGCCAATCCCTCTGCATTGCTGCGCGGCATCCGGCGGGCCCTGGCCGATGACGGCGTCTATCTGGCCCAGGACATCAAGGGCTCGAGCCACCACCATCAGGACCGCGGCCACCCGATCGGACCGCTGCTCTACACGCTTTCCTGCATGCACTGCATGACGGTGTCGCTGGCCCGCGGTGGCGAAGGGCTCGGCGCCATGTGGGGCCGGGAAAAGGCACAGGCGTACTTCCGCTCGGCCGGCTTCAGCGACATCGCGGTTCACGAACTCGATCACGATTTTCAGAACTACTGGTATGTCTGTCGGCCCTGAACAGCCGGGCGGGGGCCAATGCCCCCGCCCGGCCACCGACCGCGAAGGCTTCTATGCTGAAGGCGGCCCTGCCTGCCCGACATGCCAACGTCACCGTGGCGTCATAGGCCATCAGGCATGCTGAACGGGCTCGACTCCTACTTTCCGCTCAAGAAGAAATGCGAGGCCCCCATGAAGATACCCTCCCCGATGCTCACCCTTGCCAGCCTGGCAATGCTGCTGCTCGTTCCCGCCAGCGTCGCCGCGCAGGACGAGATCACCGCCGCCAGCAAGGTCACCCTCGGCCCCCGCCCGCTCTTCCTGGTCCAGGACATGGACGAGGAAACGCAGCGCTCACGCGAGCTCAAGGCCGAGCTCCTGCGCTGCGCCGCCGGCACCGACAGCTGGCAGCGCAGCGACTTCAGCATCGGCCACCGCGGCGCGCCCATGCAGTTCCCCGAGCACACCCGCGAGGCCTACCTGGCCGGCGCCCAAATGGGCGCCGGCATCCTCGAGTGCGACGTCACCTTCACCGCCGACCAGGAGCTCGTCTGCCGCCATTCGCAGTGCGACCTCCACTCCACCACCAATATCGTCGCCACCGAGCTGGCACAGAAGTGCAGCGTGCCACCGGCCTTCAACGAGGCGGGCGAATTGACCAATGCCGCGGATATCCAGTGCTGCACCAGCGATATCAGCCTGGCGGAATACCGCACCCTTCAGGGCAAGATGGAAGGCGCCAACACCGACGCCACGAGCGTCGAGGCGTATCTCGACGCCACCCCCGGCTGGCGCACGGACCTCTACAGCACGCGCGGCACGTTGATGACCCACGCCGAAAGCATCGAACTGTTCAAGGCGCTGGGCGTGAAGATGACCCCGGAACTCAAGGCGCCCAGCGTCGAGATGCCCTTCGAGGGCATGAGCCAGCACGACTACGCCCAGAAGATGATCGACGAGTACAAGGCCGCCAACGTGCCGGCCAGCGACGTCTGGGCCCAGTCGTTCAACCTGGACGACGTCCGCTACTGGATCGACAACGCCCCCGAGTTCGGTGGCCAGGCCGTCTACCTCGACGACCGCTATAGCCAGGAGGACTTCGACCACAGCGACCCGGCTACCTGGTCGCCGAGCATGGAGGAGCTGGCCGAGATGGACGTGCAGATCCTCGCGCCGCCGATGTGGATGCTGCTGGCGGCCAACCCTGACGCGGGTGACGACGAGAGCCGCATCGTGCCCTCCGTCTACGCCGAGCTCGCCAAGGCGGCCGGGCTCGACCTCATCGCCTGGACCTTCGAGCGCTCCGGCCCGCTGGCCAACGACGGCGAGTGGTACCACCGCACCACCGATGAGGTGATCGACAACGAAGGCGACAAGCTGCTCACGCTGGATGTGCTCGCCCGCGACGTCGGCATCATCGGCCTGTTCAGCGACTGGCCCGCCACCGTCACCTTCTACGACAACTGCATGAACCAGAAGAGCTGATCCCGCCGTCGGGCCGCCTCCCGCGCGGCCCGGCACCCTGCCTCACGCGTTGTAGACCACGCTCCCCAGCTCGCTGACATCATAGCCACCGAAGGCCTCGGCCCGCTCGACGAAGCGCGCCTCCCGCGCGAAGGCCAGCAGCCGCTGGATCGGCGGCTCGAAATAGCTGCGCCGCCGCAGAGCCAGGTCGAAGGACTCCTGGTGCAACGGCACGAAGGCCAGCCCCTGGCGGCGGGCCGCGGCCTCGACCCCGAGCCCGGCATCCGCCTCCCCCTGATGAATCGACAGGGCCAGGTCGTCCTCGTTGAGCGAGGGGTGGGGGCTGAAGGGCAGCCGGCCGACATCGATCCCCGCCCGCGCCAGCAGCCAGGTGAATAGCCGGTGGGCGCCGGCATCGGGCTGGCGATGGGCAAGGCGCACCGGGTTCGCGGCCAGATCCTCGAGCGAGCCGATGCCCAAGGGGTTGTCCGGCGCCAGCAGCAGTCCCTGACGACGCACCGCCCAGCGCACCATCACCAGGTCGCGCATGCCGGAAAGCCCCAGCGCCTCGGGCCGGTTGTAATCACCGCTGCGCGCGTCCAGCAGGTGCAGCCCCGCCACCATCGCCTCGCCGGCCAGCAGGCGCCGCACCCCGTCACCGCTGCCGTGGCAGAGCAGTGCCAGGCTCGCCCCGCTCTCGCGAACCGCCCACTCCAGCAGCGGGTCCTGGCTGCCGGCCAGCACCACGGGCACCGGCCGGCTGCTGGCCCGGTCTCCCTCCAGGTGGTTCATCAGCCAGAGATCGATGCTCTGCCGCGGGAAGAGCAGCTTGCCGGTGACGCGCACGCAGGGCATCTCCCCTTGGCGCACCAGGTCATAGACCTTGCGCTCCTTGAGCCGCAGATAATCGGCGACTTCGGCGGTGGTCAGGTAGGCAGGGGACACACTCCCTCGATCGGCCTCTCTCATGACGGGTCCTCGTGGCACGAACGTCGTTTTACTGTATGAGACTGCATGAATTACTGCGTTGGATGCGCCACTGCACATTAACGCACATGATGCAGGGAGTCCGCAGGAGACCGCGATGTCCGACGATGCCAATGCCTTCCAGACCGCCCTGGCCCTGATCCTGGGGCGTGATCCCGACCTGGTCGGGATCGTCATGCTGTCGCTGCAGGTCTCGCTCAGCGCCGTGCTGATCGCCGCGCTGATCGGCCTGCCGCTGGGCGCGGCTCTGGCGCTATGGCGTTTCCCCGGTCACGGCGTGATCGTGGTGATTCTCAATGCCCTGATGGGGCTGCCGCCGGTGGTGGCGGGGCTCAGCGTCTACCTGCTGCTCTCGCGCGCCGGGCCGCTGGGCGAACTGGGTCTGCTCTTCACCCCCGGGGCAATGATCATTGCCCAGATCATCCTGGTGCTGCCAATCATCGCCGCCCTGGCCCGTCAGCAGGTCGAGGAACTCTTCCAGGAGTACCGCGAGCAGCTCACCTCGCTGGGGCTCTCACGCCTGCGCATGATCCCCACCCTGCTCTGGGACGCCCGACTGGGCCTGGTCACCGTGGTGCTCGCCGGCTTCGGCCGGGCCAGCGCCGAGGTGGGGGCGGTGATGATCGTCGGCGGCAACATCGACGGCGTCACGCGGGTCATGACCACCGCCATCGTGCTGGAGACCAGCAAGGGCAACCTGCCTCTGGCATTGGGCCTGGGCCTGGTGCTGCTGTCGCTGGTGGCGCTGGTCAACGCCGGCGCCTACCTGATGAGCGAGACGGCCCGTCGGAGGCTGGGATGAACGATCTGAGCGGACGCCTAACCGCCGAGATCCCGAGCCTGGTGCTCGAGGGCGCAAGCTTCCTGCATCGCGGTCAAGTGCTGCTGTCGCCTCTCGACCTGCGCCTGACAGGCTGCTGCCGCACCCTGGTGATGGGCCCCAACGGCGCCGGCAAGAGCCTGCTGATGCGCCTTGCCCATGGCCTGCTCACTCCCAGCAAGGGGCGCGTCCACTGGGAGGGGCGCACCCCGCGCCAGGCCATGGTCTTCCAGCGGCCGGTGCTGCTCAGGCGCTCGGCGCTCGCCAACCTGAGCTATGCGCTGGCCGTCAATGGCACGCCACGCCGCCTCCGCAAGCCCCGCGCCCGCGAGGCGCTGGAGCGCTTCGGCCTGGCCACCCTGGAGAAGCGCCCGGCCCGCGTGCTCTCGGGAGGCGAGCAGCAGCGCCTGGCCCTGGCCCGGGCCTGGCTGCTCGACCCCGAGGTGCTGTTCCTGGATGAGCCCACCTCGGCGCTCGACCCCGCCGCCATCAAGGCGGTGGAAGACGCCGTTCAGGAGTTCCACCAGCGGGGAACGCGCATCGTGATGAGCAGCCACGACTTGCATCAGGCCCGACGCCTGGCCGATGACGTACTGTTCCTGTGCCGCGGCAAGGTGATCGAGCACGCCCCGGCCGAGACCTTTTTCACGGCCCCCGCCTCGTCCCAGGCGCGGGCTTTCATCCGGGGCGATCTGGTGCTCTAGCGGCGCCTGCGCCTCATCGCGTCAAGCAGCAACCAAAAGGAAGCAACCATGCAACACAAGGCACGTATCGCAATGACCGCCGTGAGCCTGCTGGGGCTGTCGATGGCGGCCCAGGCCCAGGATGGAGAGCGCCATATCACGCTGGCTTCGACTACCTCTACCGAAAACTCGGGGCTGTTCGACGCCATCATTCCGCAATTCACCGAAACGACCGGTATCGACGTACGCGTCGTCGCCGTGGGCACCGGCCAGGCCTTCGAGATCGCCCGTCGCGGCGACGCCGACAGCCTGCTGGTGCACGATACCGTCGGCGAAGAGCGCTTCGTGGAAGAGGGCTACGGCACCGAGCGGGCCGACGTGATGTACAACGACTTCGTCATCATCGGCCCCGACGGCGACCCGGCGGGCATCGCCGATGCCGAGACCGTGGCCGAGGCGCTTTCATTGATTGCCGAAGCCGAGGCGCCCTTCGCCTCGCGCGGCGACGACAGCGGCACCAACCGTGCCGAGCTGCGCCTGTGGGATTCGGCCGGCGTCGAGCCGGGCGGCGAATGGTATCGCGAGCTGGGCAGCGGCATGGGCCCGACGCTCAACACCGCCGCCGGCATGGACGCCTACGTGATGAGCGACCGCGCCACCTGGGTCGCCTTCGATAACCCGCGGGACCTCGAGCTGCTGTTCGAGGGGGATGATGCGCTGTTCAACCAGTACGGCAGCATCCTGATCTCCGCGGAGCGCCACCCCCACCTCAAGCACGACCTGGCCGAACAGTGGCACGCGTGGCTGCTCTCCGAGGAGGGCCAGCAGGCCATCGCCGACTTCGAGGTGAAGGGCCAGCAGCTGTTCTTCCCCAACGCCAAGCAATAACCCTTCGGTCCGGCTCCGTCAGCCTGCTGACGGGGCCGATCCCAATCCCGCCAGCAGCTCCTCGAGCTCGTTGCTAAGAAAACGCTGCTCGACACACTCGCTCAGGTGGCCGGCCGCGAAGCGCAGCAGCCCCAGCGCCGCGTGCGGCAGCCGTCGATCGCGGCGCACGATGAACTGCCAGTGGCTCTCGATGGGCAGCCCCGCCACCGGCAGGATCACCAGGTCCGAATGCTCCGGCGGCAGCACGTGCTCGGAGAGCACGGCGAGCCCCATCCGCGATGCCACGCCGACGCGGATCGCCTCGTTGCTGGCCATCTGCAGGGTCGGCCCCAGGGTCAGGCCCTGCTCCTGAAGCCAGCTCTCGAAGAGCATCCGCGTGGCCGAGCCGGGTTCGCGCAGCAGGAAGCGCTCGCCCAGCAGCTCGCTCATCGCCACCTGCTCACAGCCCGCCAGCGGATGGTCGCGCGGTGCCACGACCACCAGCGGATTGCGCAGGAAACGCCCGGCCCGCGCATGGGCCAGCGAGGGCGGATGGCTGAAGACGTAGAGGTCATCGTCCTGGCGCTCGAAGCGGGTCAGCACCTGCCGGCGGTTGCCAATATGCAGGGTCAGGTCGACCTCGGGAAAGGCCCGGCTGTAGGGGCCGAGCAGGCGTGGCAGCACGTACTGGGCGGTATTGACCAGGGCAATCGAACAGCGCCCTCGCTCGCCACCGCGCAGCGAGGCCAGGTAATCCTCGACGTCATCGAAGCGTACCAGCACCTCGCGGCTCGCCCGGTAGAGCTCGCCGCCCGCCTCGGTGGTCACCAGTCGCCCCTGGCGGCTCTCGAGCAGCGGCTCGCCTACCGTCTCGGCCAGGCGACGCAGCTGCTGGGAAACGGTGGGTTGTGTAAGGTGGAGACGGCGTGCCGCTTCGCTGATCGAGCCGGCACGCACCACGGCGACATAGACTTGCAACAGGCGAAAGGTCAGGTGTCGAATGTTCATCGTCGCGGTGCCCTCGGCCCATCATAGATAATCATCTATGGTGCATTGCGAAAGAGTTTATTGGAATCAATGCAACCGGCTTAGCAGAATGCCAGGCGTTTTTCCTCAACCATTAGAGACCTCCCGATGCCCGATATCGTGGTGATGTTCTTCCTGCTCGGCCTGCTGGCCGGGCTGGTGAAGTCCGACCTGACCATCCCCAAGGCCGCCTACGACACCCTCAGCCTGCTGCTGATGCTAACCATCGGCCTCAAGGGCGGCATGGCCCTCTACGGCAACCTGGACTGGTCGCTCGTGCCCGAACTGGCCGCGGTGGCGGCGCTTGGCGCGCTGATCCCGCTGGCCTTGATGCCGGTGTTGCGCCGCGTCGTCCGCCTCTCCGCCGCCGACAGCGCCAGCATTGCCGCCCACTACGGCTCGGTAAGCGCCGGTACCTTTGCCGTGGCGCTGGCCTTTGCCGAGAGCCGCGCCCTGCCGATCGGCGCCGAAGTCACCCTGTATCTCGTAATGATGGAGCTGCCGGCGATCATGGTCGCCATCGCGCTCTATCGCCGTCATGCAGGCAAGAACTCGGGGGAAGCGATGCAGGGCATCTGGCACGAAACGCTGACCAACCGCGGCGTGATCCTGCTGGCCGGCGGTGCGGTGATCGGCACCATGTATGGCCCCCAGGAGGGCGCCAACGTCACCGACCTCTTCACCGGTGCCTTCCACGCCGTGCTCGCCCTCTTCCTGCTGCAGATGGGCCTCACCGCGGCGGACACCCTGCGTCCGATTCCCTGGTTCCACTGGCGCCTGCTCACCTTTGCCCTGCTGGCCCCGCCGCTGCTGGCCACGGCCGGCCTGTCCGTCGGCCTGGTGCTGGGCCTGCCCCAGGGCTCGCTGCTGATCCTCACAGCGCTCGCCGCCAGTGCTTCCTACATCGCCGCCCCGGCCGCCATCCGCACGGCGATCCCCCAGGCCAATATCGGCCTGGCCATGCTGGCCTCGCTCGGCTTTACCTTCCCGCTCAACGTGATCATCGGCATACCGCTCTACCACCAGGTGATCACCTGGCTGGCGGGCTGAGTCACCGGGGGCAGCCGCGACGGCTGCCCCCGCTTGCGCCTCGCCCTTTACTCCTCGTCTCTCACCCCTAGCACCTCGCCCCTCGCCCCTCGCACCTCGCCCCTCGCACTTCGCACCTCGCACCTCTTCTACATTCGTCGAAGGCGCTGAAAGCTGCACTTTACGTTAACGTCAACCTCGCCTAGTCTTATCGCATCTGCCATATTGATGGCCAACTGTTTGACCCCGGCGCCGCGCCCGAACAATCGGCGCCTTACCTGACGAGAACGGGAGCCCGCCATGCACACGCCCTACAAGCCCCTCGACTTCGGCCACGACGACGAGCTGAACATGCTCCGCGACCAGGTCAACGCCTTCGCCCGCGACGAGATCGCCCCGCGCGCCGCTGAGATCGACGAAAAGAACGAATTCCCCAACGATCTCTGGCAGAAGTTCGGCGACATGGGTCTGCTCGGCATCACCGTCTCCGACGAGGATGGCGGTAGCGGCATGGGCTACCTGGCGCACTGCATCGCCGTGGAGGAGATCTCCCGGGCCAGCGCCTCCGTGGGCCTCTCCTACGGCGCGCACTCCAACCTCTGCGTCAACCAGCTCAAGATCAATGCCAGCGCCGAGCAGAAGGCCAAGTACCTGCCCAAGCTGATCAGCGGCGAACATGTCGGCGCGCTGGCCATGTCCGAGCCGGGCGCCGGCTCCGATGTGGTCTCGATGAAGCTGCGCGCGCGCAAGGAGGGTGACAAGTACATCCTCAACGGCAACAAGATGTGGATCACCAACGGCCCCGATGCCGACGTGCTGGTGGTCTACGCCAAGACCGACCCCGATGCCGGCTCCAAGGGCATCACCGCCTTCATCATCGAGAAGGGCATGCCCGGCTTCTCCACCGCCCAGAAGCTCGACAAGCTGGGCATGCGCGGCTCCAACACCTGTGAGCTGGTGTTCGAGGACTGCGAGGTGCCCGAGGAGAACATCCTCGGCGAGCTCAACCGTGGCGCCAAGGTGCTGATGAGCGGCCTGGACTACGAGCGCACCGTGCTCGCTGCCGGCCCCATCGGCATCATGCAGGCGGCCATGGACATCGTGGTGCCCTACGTCCACGAGCGTAAGCAGTTCAACCAGTCGATCGGCGAGTTCCAGCTGGTGCAGGGCAAGATTGCCGACATGTACACCACCCTGAACGCCTGCCGCGCCTACCTCTACGCGGTGGCCGCCGGCTGCGACCGCGGCCAGACCTCGCGCAAGGACGCCGCCGGCGTGATCCTCTACTGCGCGGAGAAGGCCACCCAGGTGGCGCTGGACGCCATCCAGCTGCTCGGCGGCAACGGCTACATCAACGAGTACCCCACCGGCCGCCTGCTGCGCGACGCCAAGCTCTACGAGATCGGCGCCGGCACCAGCGAGATCCGCCGCATGCTGATCGGTCGCGAGATCTTCAACGAATCAGCATGATCGGTGGCATCTCGCAGTAGGAGCCTTGCTTGCAAGGCGATGGCAACGGGGGCTTATCGCGCTGCAAGCAGCGCTCCTACAAGGCGCCAGAATTAGCCTGATAGACCACCGGGCCTGACCTGTAGGAGCACAGCTTGCTGCGCGAATGGCGCCGACAGGCGCCCCTGATGATCCACGCTATCGCGATCGTCTCCTACATTAGTCAGCAAGGCACTGGTAACGACATCCAAGGGATCCCAGATGAGCATCCTCCAGACCCAGATCAACTCGCGCAGCGACGTCTTTCAGGCCAACGACGTCGCCATGCGCCACGAGGTCGGCAAGCTGCGCGAGCTGACCGCGGCCATCGCCCAGGGCGGCGGCCAGAAGGCCCGCGAGCGCCACGAGTCGCGTGGCAAGCTGTTCGTGCGCGACCGCATCGACCACCTGATCGACGAGGGCTCACCCTTCCTCGAGTTCTCGTCGCTGGCCGCCCATGAGGTCTACGAGAGCGGCGTGCCGGCCGCCGGCGTGGTCACCGGCATCGGCCGGGTCTCCGGGGTGGAGTGCGTGATCGTCGCCAACGACGCCACGGTCAAGGGCGGCACCTACTTTCCGCTCACCGTGAAGAAACACCTGCGCGCCCAGGAGATCGCCCGCAAGCACCGCCTGCCGTGCATCTACCTGGTCGATTCCGGCGGCGCCTTCCTGCCCCGCCAGGACGAGGTCTTCCCGGATCGCGACCACTTCGGCCGCATCTTCTACAACCAGGCCACCCTCTCCGCCGAGGGCATCCCGCAGATCGCCGTGGTGATGGGCTCCTGCACCGCGGGCGGCGCCTACGTGCCGGCCATGGCCGACGAATCGATCATCGTCAAGGAGCAGGGCACCATCTTCCTGGGCGGCCCGCCTCTGGTGAAGGCCGCCACCGGCGAGAGCATCAGCGCCGAGGACCTGGGCGGTGCCGACGTGCACGCCAAGCAGAGCGGCGTGGCCGACCACTACGCCGAAAACGACGCCCACGCCCTGCAGCTGGCGCGCGGTTGCGTCTCGCGGCTCAACTGGCAGAAGCGCGGCCAGCTGAAGATGCAGGCGCCAAAGCCGCCGCGTCTCGACCCCAGCGAGCTCTACGGCATCGTCGGCACCGACCTCAAGAAGCCCTACGACGTACGCGAAGTGATCGGGCGCATCGTCGACGACTCCGACTTCGACGAGTTCAAGCGCTACTACGGCGACACCCTGGTGACCGGCTTTGCCCACATCCAGGGCTACCCGGTGGGCATCGTCGCCAACAACGGGGTGCTGTTCTCCGAATCCGCGGTCAAGGGCGCGCACTTCATCGAGCTGTGTGCCCAGCGCAAGATCCCGCTGATCTTCCTGCAGAACATCACCGGTTTCATGGTCGGCTCCAAGTACGAGCACGAGGGCATCGCCAAGCACGGCGCCAAGCTGGTCACCGCGGTGGCCTGCGCCAAGGTGCCCAAGTTCACCGTGCTGATCGGCGGCAGCTTCGGCGCCGGCAACTACGGCATGTGCGGCCGCGCCTACGATCCCAACCTGCTGTTCATGTGGCCGAATGCGCGCATCTCGGTGATGGGCGGCGAACAGGCCGCCGGCGTGCTCTCCCAGGTCAAGCGCGAGCAGTTCGAGCGCGAGGGCCGCGAGTGGACCGCGGAGGAAGAGGAGGCCTTCAAGGCACCCACCCGCGCGCAGTACGAGCACCAGGGTCACCCCTACTACGCCAGCGCCCGGCTGTGGGACGACGGCGTGATCGACCCGCTGCAGACCCGCGAGATCCTCGGCCTGTCGCTGGCCGCCGCCATGAATGCCGAAGTGGAAGAAACCCGCTTTGGCGTGTTCCGGATGTGAGGTCGAGATGACGCAGACATACTCCCGACTGACGATCGACGACCGCGGCGTGGCCTGGCTGACCCTGGAACGCCCGGACGTCCACAACGCGTTCGACGACCACCTGATCGCCGAGCTCAACGATCATCTGCGCCGGGTGGGCGAGCTCGCCCAGCGAGGCGAGGTGCGCGCGCTGGTGCTGGGCTCCGAGGGCAAGAGCTTCTCCGCTGGGGCGGACCTCAACTGGATGAAGCGCATGCTCGACTATGACTTCGAGGACAACCTCGCGGACTCTAGGGAGCTCTCGGCGCTGATGCACGGCCTGGACACCCTGCCCTGCCCCACCGTGTGCCGCGTGCAGGGCGCCGCCTTCGGCGGTGCCGTGGGCCTGGCCGCCTGCTGCGACATCGTGATCGCCTCCGAGAAGGCCAAGTTCTGCCTCTCCGAGGTGCGGATCGGCCTCTCGCCGGCGGTGATCAGCCCCTACGTGCAGCGCGCTGTGGGCTCCCGCCAGATGCGGCGCTACGCGCTGACCGCCGAGGTCATGGACGCCGCCACCGCCGAGACGCTGGGCCTGGCCCATCGGGTGGTCGCCGCCGAGGAGCTGGACAACGCCGTTACGGCCATGGTCGACACCCTGCTTGGCACCTCGCCCCAGGCCAGCCGGGCCACCAAGGCGCTGCTCGCCGAGGTGGCCCGGGAGCCCGACAGCAACACCACGCGCGATCATACCTGCCGGGTGATCAGCGAGCTGCGGGTCAGCCACGAAGGCCAGGAGGGCCTGGCGAGCTTCTTCGAGAAGCGCCGCCCCGCCTGGGCCCAAGGCCCCGCCGGAAACACTAGCGACACGACCGCCACGGAGCGACGCTCATGAGCCTCAATACCTTCGACACCCTGCTGGTCGCCAACCGCGGCGAGATTGCCTGCCGCGTGATGCGCACGGCGCGTGCCATGGGCCTGCGCACCGTCGCCGTCTACTCCGACGCCGACGCCAACGCCCGCCACGTCCGCGAGGCCGACGAGGCCATCCGCCTCGGCCCGGCCGCGGCCCGCGAGAGCTACCTCAAGGTCGACGCCGTGGTCGAGGCCGCGCGGCGCAGCGGCGCCGGCGCCATCCACCCCGGCTACGGCTTCCTCTCCGAAAACGGCGCCTTCGTCGAGGCGCTCGACCAGGCCGGCATCGTCTTCGTCGGCCCGCCCGCCTCGGCCATCGCCGCCATGGGCGACAAGTCCGCCGCCAAGGCGCGCATGGCCAACGCCGGCGTGCCGCTGGTGCCGGGCTACCACGGTGACGACCAGGACGACGCCCTGCTCAAGGCCGAGGCCGACAAGATCGGCTACCCGGTGCTGCTCAAGGCCAGCGCCGGCGGTGGCGGCAAGGGCATGCGCGTGGTGGAGTCCGCCGCCAACTTCCAGGCCGCCCTGGAGGGCTGCCGCCGCGAGTCCCAGGCCGCCTTCGGCGACCAGCGCATGCTGATCGAGAAGTACCTGACCCAGCCGCGCCACGTCGAGGTGCAGGTGTTCTGCGACAGCCTCGGCAACGGCGTCTATCTCTTCGAGCGCGACTGCTCCGTGCAGCGCCGCCACCAGAAGGTGCTGGAAGAGGCCCCGGCCCCGGGCATGACCGCCGCGCTGCGCCGCGAGATGGGCGAGGCCGCGGTGCGCGCCGCCAAGGAGATCGGCTACGTGGGCGCCGGTACCGTGGAGTTCCTGCTGGACATCGATGGGTCGTTCTTCTTCATGGAGATGAACACCCGCCTGCAGGTAGAGCACCCGGTCACCGAGATGATCACCGGCCAGGACCTGGTCGAATGGCAGCTGCGCGTGGCCATGGGCGAGGCGCTTCCCCTCGACCAGGACGAGCTGACCATCACCGGCCACAGCTTCGAGGCCCGGCTCTACGCCGAGGACCCCGAGCAGGACTTCCTGCCTGCCACCGGCACCCTGACCCGCTTCGCCATGGACCTGGAAGGCGCCGGCCTGGACCCGGAACGCGTTCGTCTGGACAGCGGCGTGGAGACCGGCGATGCCGTCTCCATGCACTACGACCCGATGCTCGCCAAGCTGATTGTTCACGGCAACGACCGCACCCAGGCGCTGGCCACCCTCAACCGGGCGCTGGCGGCGCTGGACGTGCAGGGCGTGGTCACCAACCGCGCCTTCCTGCAGCGGCTGGCCACCCACCCTGCCTTCCGTGACGCGGAGCTCGATACGCGCTTTATCGAGAAGCACGAGGAGACCCTCTTCGCGCCGCGCCGCTACAGCACCGAGGAGTATGCCGGGGCCGCCCTGGTGGGCCTTAACCAGCTCTCCCGCGAGTGCGAGAGCGACTCGCCCTGGGACCGCCACGACGGCTTCCGCGTCAACGCCCCGCGCACCATCCGCATCGCCCTGTGCGACCCGGCCCATGCCCAGGACGATGACGACTCCGAGGCCGTGGTGGTGGTCGAAGGCACTCGCGCCGACAACAGTGGCCCCTGGCACCTGACCATCGGCGGCGAAACGCTCACCGCGCGCCTCGACCCGCTGGCCGGCGACGCCGTGGCCATGACCCTGGACGGCCACCGCCGCCGCCTGCAGGCGCGTCGCGACGGCAACGTGGTGGTGATGGTCGACCCGCGCGGCGAGACCCGCCTGTTCTGGCGGCGCATCGACGCCATCGACCACGGCCACCACGAGGCCGAATCCACCCTCACCGCGCCCATGCACGGCACCGTGGTAGCGCTGCTGGTGGAACCCGGCCAGAAGGTGGAAAAGGGCATGCCGCTGATGGTCATGGAAGCCATGAAGATGGAACACACCATGTCCGCCCCCGCCGACGGCCATGTGGCCAGCTTCCACTTCCACGCCGGTGATACCGTCGGCCAAGGCGACGTGCTGCTCGAGTTCGCCCCGGAGGAGTAATCTGGGATTCACGGCAGCGCTGCCCTTCGTGGGAGCGCTGCTTGCAGCGCGATGATGGGAGCTACCTTGTGGAGCACGGCTCTCAGCGCAACGGCGCTGCCCTACGTGGGAGCGCTGCTTGCAGCGCGATGATGGGGGCTCCCTTCTGGAGCGCCGCTCCCAGCGCAACGGCGCTGCCCTTAGTAGGAGCGCTGCTGGCAGCGCGATAGGAGGCCGCAGGCCTCCCCTGCCAGAGACAGGCACCATCACGGGCCATACGTTTCGGCAGGGAGCTGCCACTGCGGGCCAAAGCCCCGTGGGTCAGACCCCGGCGGCGGCCGGCCCCAACGGCAACGACCACCGAAACACGCCACACGGCGTGGCGGGGTCTGACCCGGAGGGGCCAGCCACCTAAGCTCAAATAGCCAAGATCCTGGCCGGGGCACGCCCCCGCCGGGCCGATAAGGATGGGAGACAACCGATGGCATTCCCGAAACACGTGCGCCTGGTCGAGGTCGGCCCGCGCGACGGGCTTCAGAACGAGCCCGAGCCGATCAGCACCACCACCAAGCTCGAGCTCATCGAGCGCCTCGGCGCGGCGGGCATCAGCTACATCGAGGCGGCCAGCTTCGTCTCGCCCAAGTGGGTGCCGCAGATGGCCGACCATCAGCAGGTGATGAAGAACATCGCCCGCCTGGATGGCGTCACCTATGCCGCCCTCACCCCCAACCTCAAGGGGCTGGAAGGCGCGCTGGAGTGCGGCGTCGAGGAAGTGGCGGTGTTCGGTGCCGCCTCCGAGGCCTTCTCGCAGAAGAACATCAACTGCTCCGTGGCCGAGTCCCTGGCCCGCTTCGAACCGGTGCTCGAGCGTGCAAACGAAGCCGGCGTGCAGGTGCGCGGCTACGTCTCCTGCGTACTGGGTTGCCCCTACGAGGGCGAGATCGCCCCGGCCAAGGTGGCGGAGGTCTCCAAGGCGCTGTATGACATGGGCTGCTACGAGGTCTCGCTGGGCGACACCATCGGCACCGGCACCCCGCTCAAGGCCAAGCGCATGATCGAGGCCGTGAGCCGCGACGTCCCCATGGACAAGCTCGCCGCCCACTTCCACGACACCTACGGCCAGGCGCTCGCCAACCTCTACGCTGTAATGGAGGAAGGCATCGCCGTGGTCGACAGCTCCGTGGCGGGCCTCGGCGGCTGCCCCTATGCCAAGGGCGCCTCCGGCAACGTGGCCAGTGAAGACGTGGTCTACCTGCTCGATGGCCTCGGCATCGAGACGGGCATCGATCTGAACGCCCTCGCCGCCACCGGCACCTGGATCACCCAGGCCATCGGCCGGCCCAACCGCTCCAAGGTCGGTGTAGCGTTGGCCGCACAGTAACGCTTCTTCCGGAACGAAAAGCCCCGAGCCAGGTGACTGACTCGGGGCTTTGTTTGTGGGCAGTTGAACGTTTAAATAACCGGCGTCACGAAGTTGCGGAGCGAGGAACGAGCGGAGCAGCTTTGTGACGTCCGAGTTAATTTTATTGTTGTGCATTTTTGTCTTTTTTTAGATTCAGTGCCATGTCAATAAATGGGGAAATAGATTTGCCCAATATTGCCATTCCTGCATCATGGACAGCCTCTAACTTATATTTTCCCTGCGCAGCTCCGTTCAACGCATAGTCTTGGCCTTCAATGGTTACAATACACCAATGATCATCTCGACATTCAATGATTACTTCCTCATGGTAAAAAGGCCAGTCTCCTTCAAATTCATCTTTTCTGATATGCTGATGAGCATAATTATTATTAAATTTTATGTCAATTTCGTCTTTGATGTTTCGTTTGTGTGGTTTCTTCGAGTTAGTTTTATACCTTGTAGTTGTTTCTCTGTAATTCTTTGTTCCGAGCTCTTCATCTCTTAACATAATAAATGGGTGGTATACAGATGAATACTGTAATGCGATTGCACCTAGTTTTCCCATTGTGAACTGCCTACCAATACTTCTAACAAACTTTTCTAATATAATTATTATGCGTCTCTGAATAGTATTGATTACCTCTTTGTGAAGCTCAATATTCTCAATTTTTTTCATTAAATTTGGGTCAGAAGTCAAAATTCCACTCTCATACTCTTCCCAAAGAGATTTTACATTTATACTTGGCTTTTTGTTAGCAGTAACCACGTCAAAATTATGGTATCTCGCAAATTTACCAAACTCAGACAATAAATAGATGAGTCGGTCTAATTCTGTACTATTTCTCAGAAAATCATGGTCTTCTTTTAGGACAGGTATGTCATTTGTTTTAAAGTGGGAACTCAAAATGTTTTTTTTCAATTCCCCTAAATCATGGCCATTACTACCACCACATTTTTTTAACTCCATGAATTCTGGATATTTCCCTGTTGTCTCATGAACTCCAAAACAAATATGACACTTCATTAGCCTTTCAAAACCACTCGACAATAACTGGAAAGGCAGATGATAAAAATCGTTCTCAACATCCATATTTTGAAATTCACCAAATCCAATTTCAATAAGTTTGAATGATGTTAACAATTCATCGTATAGGTGAAGATTCTTTATTACATTCTCATTCATTTATTTTCCTCTGCACAACGCTGAGTGCTGGGTGTCCGAGTGAGCGCAGTGAACGGCTTGAACGTCTTGTTATGCGCCCAATACTCGCCACAACAATGCGCCTACTGCGACGAATGCTAGCAGATACGGAACGAAGAGGTCTGAATACGCTTTATCAGCCAATATTACTTTCACCCACGCACTAGCTTTCATTCTTTCGTACGAAAATACAGGTATGCGGTGGGCCTCCCGATCTGGGTTGAAATCGCCCTTCGGATTCGCGACTCGAAGCACCAACTCGCGCGCCCAAAAATGCCCACCTATGTGCTCCTCGACAGGAATCGGCACAAATTCCTTTTTGTCGTCTTCATCCGCGAACTCTTGCCACCCTTCAGCGTGTGCCACTCCAGACTCTTCCTTGAATTTCTTTACTCGAGGATCAACGAACTCTCGATAGATTTTAGAACTCTCCAAGGTTTCTTGGACGAGTTTCCTAAACTCATCATGTTCCGGCTTTACGTAAAGCCAATATCGCCACAGCAAATAGGCCAAAGCGAGGTACCCCAACGAAATAAGAAGTTCCGGATTCTCTAGCGATACACCGCCATTGATAAACGAAACTTCCTTGACTTGGCCTCCCGCGATTTCAAAAACGATGAGCCCAAGCGACATCGCAATAAGGTTTCTCCGCTGCCGATGAAGTTCTAGGTCCATAGTGATGTCAACGTTCCAAATTTACGCATAACGCCTACGCTCAGCTGTGCCGCAACCGCGCAGCGGTTAAGGCGGCAGCTGAAGCGTATTGTTGGCCGTGCACCAAGGTACCACAGAACCTCCTGACCATATGTCCCGCTATAGCGCCCTTGCTAATGTGAATACGCCTAATAAGAAGAACACAAAAGACGCCACTACGAACGTGTAGCATAGGCCGTGATACCAGGTTTTTCCGTATCTTTCCGGCTCATTCACGAAGGGGTGAACGGCTTGCACCCAATCAATTGCTGCAATCGCATCCTCAAGGACTTTTCTTTTACGGTGCATGATCTTGGAGTACAACTGCCACTGGAACCAGCTTGCAAAAAGGACACAGATTACGCCTAAGGCAAAGAGGACCATCGGCAGCCGCACAAACTGGGTTGGGTCACCAGCCTGCACTGCTTCCCTAACAAAAAGAAGTGAGGCTGCCATCACAGCAGCATTGAGCGACAGAACTAACTTAATCGGAAACTGTAGCGCCGTTGCGGTCTGGGCCGCGTAGAATTCGTGTTGACGCGTGTACACTTCGAATGTAACTCGCTTATGGTCTTCGCACATGCCGGTTTACTCACGGTAACGGTTCTCGACGGCCAACGCTTGGCACACGTGCCGGTTTGGAGCCGCAGCGCGGCGGAAAAGCGGTCACCGTGCTGCCACTTGTTATAAGCCACCTCATCGAGGCAAGTGAAATGCCTGAACGGCAACATGCACTTCTCGATTGGGATCGTCGTTGATGTGGAACCTGAACTGATACCAGCCTTCACCTGCCTCCTTTACGAAACCCAAGTGGTTGGGATGCTCCGAGGTGACTTCACGAATAGTTTCAAGCACCGGGGTGAATTCTTTGTTGGGAACGAACATCACCACAGCCGCCTTTGAATCCCGCCACGTTAGGTACGACAAGAGTTGAGTTATAGTTTCAAGGTAGCCTTTCTTTCCATGCCAATATTTTAGCTCAGCAACAAACACATTCGAGTTCTCATGGCGAAGAAGAATATCTGTTTTTCCCTTCTTATTGAAAGTTTCTCCTGTCGCCGAGCCCTCAAAATTAGGCTCTAAAATCAGCAATATATGGTCCCGAAGATGTTCTTCCTCCTTGTCGGTATAAGTACTTGGTAAGCGTTCAAACTGCTTCCCCACATCGTGGATGATTTTGAGAATCTGACGATAGATTTCATCATCGAGCGTTGGTTCAGGCTTGTAGCCTTTAGCAGAAACATCAGGCTTAGGCTTGCTTGTTATGGCTGGAGTTCTTTTGGCTGGAACGGAAAACGTTCGTGGCGTGCCAGTTGCCTTCCGCACTGGAATGCCCAACGATGAGATTACGTCGTGCTTCTTGAGCAATTGCGCTTTACGGGCATCAAACGCCTGGCTTAGCTGGGCCTCCAAGGACCCGTTGAACCTAACCAAGTCTTTTGTAAGGTGCTGATTTTGCGAGGCCAGCTGAGAGACGACATTGTCTGCCTCTCGCTTAATGGCATCAGCTTCTTGGTTGAAGTTGATGATCTCAAACTGGATTTCTTGACCAGAAACCATGATCCGGGGGGATGACATGCTATAGGTGCTCGCACGAACCTTGAGAAGCTGAGCATCACCCGAAAACGGAAGGTGAAACGTGTACACATCTTTTGGGTAAGACTGGCCATCATCAACAAAGTACGACCGCGGATGCCACTCAGCCGGGATCATTCGCTCTTCTACTGATACCGTCAGCTCGTCTCCACAAATTTCCAATGGCGGTATGGAATACTCAGAAACCAAATGTTCGAGGTACTCGGCCTTGTTGACATTCAAGATGTAGTCATCGACTTGGTCCTTGATTGCCTGAAGCGCTTGACTCTTTCGATTCTCGAGCACTCTGAATCCGTCCAACTCTGAGAACGCCACAAATTCATTGCGCCCGTAACGACTCATATAAACTCCGGTTGCTTATAACAGGTATTAGACAGCGCGCTCGTTTATTGACTTGAATGAGCATGCGCGTTCAACAATCTTATCAGCGCAACCTTTTTTCAGCTAACCCTGTGATTTCATGATACCCAAAGGAAAGCTTGGCCACCTATACAGAATTCGCGAGCTTGCGCGTTTTGCCAGCACCAATAATACTGTATGCATATCCATGCATCGAGAGGGAGGCCTCATGGAGACGCAGCGCAGGCCGCCGAAGCTGATGGACCGGGTCAAGGCCACCCTGCGGGTGAAACGCTACAGCCCGCGCACCGAGAAGACCTACTGCTACTGGATTCGCGATTTCATTCGTTTCCACGGCGTACGGCATCCCGCCAGCATGGGAGGCGCCGAGATACGCGCCTTTCTGGAATATCTGGCAGTGGAGCGCCTGGCGGCGGCGGCCACTCGGAATCAGGCGCTGAATGCCCTCGTGTTTCTGTATCGTCGCGTTCTTTATCAACCCTTGGGAGATATCGGAGGATTCTCGCGAGCCAGGCGGCCGCGACATCATCCCGCCGTCTTGTTTCATAAGGCAGTGGTGGGAAAGATTCAGCCACGCTACCGCCCCTACCTGGGCATGTGGCGATGACCTCCGCCATCCATGCGATAGTCCCTGCGTGCCGCGCTATGCCACTCTCGAGGGCGCCGTATTGCAGCCTTGGCGCTTGAGCCTATGCGAGGCCTGGCGGGGTTGCAAAGTCGAGTTTGGTTGTCGCGGTGCTATGGTAGGGCCTTACCAACGCCATGATGGAAGGAATCCCCCGTGAAATACCTCGGAGCCCATGTCAGTGCCGCCGGCGGCCCCGACCAGGCGGTGTTGCGCGCCGTGGAGATCGGCGCCGATGCCTTCGCCCTGTTCACCAAGAACCAGCGCCAGTGGAACGCCAAGCCGCTGACCGACGAGGCCATCGAGGCCTTCCGCACGGCCTGCGATAAACACGGCTTCGGCCCGGGGCAGATCCTTCCCCACGACAGCTACCTGATCAACCTCGGCCACCCGGAGCGCGCCGGGCTCGAGAAATCCCGCGCGGCCTTTCTCGACGAGTTCCAGCGCTGCGAGCAGCTCGGCCTCACCCTGCTCAACTTTCACCCCGGCAGCCACCTGAAGAAGATCAGCGAAGCCGAGTGCCTCACCCGCATCGCCGACTCCATCAACCAGGTGCTCGCCGAGACCCGCGGCGTGACCGCGGTGATCGAGAACACCGCCGGCCAGGGCACCAACCTGGGTTGGCGCTTCGAGCACCTGGCCGAGATCATCGACCAGGTCGAGGACAGATCGCGGGTCGGGGTCTGCATCGATACCTGCCACGCCTTCGCCGCGGGCTACGACCTACGCACACCAGAGGCCACCACCGCCACGCTGGATGAATTCGACAAGGTGGTGGGCTTGGCATACCTGCGCGGCATGCACCTGAACGATGCCAAGAGCGCATTTGCCAGCCGCGTCGATCGTCATCACAGCCTGGGCCAGGGCAACATCGGGCTGGACGCCTTCACCACCCTCATGCGCGACCCGCGTATCGATGAGATCCCCATGGTGCTGGAAACCGTCGAGCCGGCGATCTGGGCCGAGGAGATCGCCTGGCTGCGCGCTCAGGTCACCACCACCTGAGTAACGCCGCAAGCTAACGCCGCCCTGCCCTGGCGCGCGCCCTCAGTCGGGCCTATCGCGCCCGGATGCCGGATCGCCCCGCGCCCCGAGGGCCGCCTGCCTGCAGCCGCCCATTGGCTATGGTAGCGTGAAGGTTCCCCCCATTGGCCCTTTCCAACGCAACGGAGGCGCGTGTGCTGACATGGCTGCAACGTCGGCTAGGATTGCAGACCATACCAGGAGTCTTCTTCACCTCGGCGGGCATAGCGGCACTATTTGTCGCCATCGCGATTCCCTTTGACGAGGCCGTCGCCACCCATTTCGGCCAGCTCACCGGCTGGGTCGCCGCCAACCTCGGCTGGTTCTACATTCTGGCGGTCAGCGCGCTGCTGGTCTTCCTGCTCGGCCTGGCAGTAAGCCGCTATGGCAATATCCGCCTGGGCGACGACGACAGCCGCCCCGATTACTCCAACCTTACCTGGTTCACCATGCTGTTCGCCGCCGGCATCGGTACCATCCTGATGTTCTGGGGTGTGGCGGAGCCGATTTCCCACTTCGCCCATCCGCCCTTCGATGGCGTCACGCCAGGCTCGGAGCGCGCGGCCAGCGATGCCATGACCCTCGCGCTGTATCACTTCGGCCTGCACACCTGGACCATTTTCGCCATGCCGGGCTTGGCGATCGGCTACTTTGCCTACCGCCACCATCTCCCCATGCGCATCAGCAGCCTGTTATACCCCCTTCTGGGCGAACGCGCCTTTGGGCCCTGGGGCTGGGCCATCGATGTGATCGCCGTGCTGGGCACGCTGTTCGGGGTCGCCACCTCGCTGGGGCTGGGCACGCTGCGTTGAACAGCGGCCTGAACTATCTGGTAGGCGCGCCCACCAGCCCACTGGTCCAGGTCGGCCTGATCGCCGTCATCACCGGCATCGCCGCTACCTCGGTCGCCCTCGGGCTGGACAAGGGCGTTCGCCGCCTCTCCCAGGTCAATATCGTCCTGGCCATGCTACTGCTGGCGTTCGTGGGGCTTGTCGGCCCCACGGTGTTCATTGCCGAGGGCATGGTGCAGAGCGTGGGCGACTACCTCAGCGCCCTGCCCTGGCTGGCCTTCTGGACCGAAACCTACAAGGAGACCGACTGGCAGCGGCAGTGGACCCTGTTCTACTGGGCCTGGACCATTTCCTGGGCGCCCTATGTCGGCCTCTTCATTGCCCGCATTTCGCGGGGACGCACCATTCGCGAGTTCGTGGGCGGCGTGCTGTTTGCCCCCACGGCCTTCACGCTGGTGTGGTTCGGCATCTTCGGGCTCTCGGCCATCCAGGGGGAAATGAGCGGGCAGCTGTCGCTGGCGGACCAGGTGCAGCAGGACCCCTCGGTGGCCATCTTCGCCTTCCTGGAAGGCTTTCCGCTGACGAGTGTGGCCTCGGCCTTGAGCGTGGTCATCATTGTGATCTTCTTTACCACGTCGTCGGATTCCGCCTCGCTGGTGATCGATCTGTTGACCCGGCGCGATGATCAGCCTTCGCTGGTACGCCAGCGCATTTTCTGGGCCGTCGCGCAGGGCGGCATTGCCGCCACGCTGTTGCTGGCCGGCGGCCTGGATGCCCTGCAGAATGTGATCACCGCCCTGGGGCTTCCCTTCTGCATTCTGCTGGTGTTCATGGGTATCGCACTGCTTCGGGCGCTGCGGGCAGACTATCGCGGCTTCAGCGTCGACGAGCTCGTTCAGGGCAGGGCCTTTCCCGAGGTGGAGGGCTCCGCTACGCCGAAACAGGAGACCGCTGATGTATCAGAAACTATTGCTCGCCATTGACCCGGAAGACGATGGCGAGGGCAAGTGCGCCATCGCGGCGGCCGTGGAGCTGCTTGCCGACGACGGCGAGCTCCACCTGGCCAGCGTCTTCCACCCCGGCGGCGGCGGCTTTTTCCCCCATGTGACCGACGAGGCACCGCAGGAGAAGGAAGCCGAAGTCCGCAAGACCCTGGATCTGCTGGTGCGCAAGTACCTGCCGATGGATCGCACCGCCACCCTGCATGCCTTGGCCGGCAATGCCGGCGAGAAGCTGGTGGGCCTGGCGGCGCAGCTCGGTGCCGACCTGATAATCCTGGTGTCCCGCGGCAGCAGCGGGCACTGGCCGCTGCGCCGTGCCACCGTGGAGTACGTGGCGGTGAACGCCCCGTGTCGGGTGCTGGTGCTACCGGCGATGGAAAAGCAACAGGATGGCGCTCAGGCCGACGAGGGGGCGAAACACGACGGGGGGCAGTAGCTAAGTCGCCCATACGCCCCAGGCGGTGCGGCTCTGCCTGGGCGGGGCGCGCTCGCGGGTGGCGCTGACCCAGGCCCTGAAAGTGGTGAAGGAGACCCTGCAGGCGCCCCCGCCGATCCCGTGGCGCACACTCTGAGTGCCGCCCAGCTCAAGGGCCGCCAGGAGGCCTTCGCGGACTACCGTCTGCGCGTGGCCGGGGTGCTCCGCGACTACGGCCAAGGATTGCTTACCGGCCTATCGCCATGGGCTAGACCCTGGGATTGATGGTCAAAGCGAGCATGGCCGAGAGATGGCACAGCGGCCTTCCTGACGCCTGCTGCAGCGCATTGAAGGCGTCCTGTACCCGCTGCTGGTCTCGCTGACTGGTAGGCGCCTGGTCAATGATGCCGGCGGCGACCAGGCGTGCCACCACATCGCTGGTCAGCAGGAACGTATCCTTGCCGACCAGGCGCAGGAAGCCGGCGGCGGAGCGTCCCCCCAGACGAGCGCCACGCTTCGCCAGTAGCCGCCACAGGCCGATGATGTCGGTACTCGGCCAATCGGCAATGAACTCGCCAAAGCTGCTCCCCCGCTCCTGGCGGATATCCAGGATGAATTGCGCGTTCCTGGGGATGGTCTGCAGCTTGGTTCGATGGCGAATGAGGCGATCATTCGTCATGAAGCCTTCGATCTGCTCCGGAGTGAGCAACACCATCTTCTCGGGCACAAACCCCCAGAAGGCGTCTTCGAAGGCAGGCCACCTGGCATCAACCACGGAATGCTGCATGCCGGCCCGAAACACCCGCCGACTCATGGCGGAAAGGTAGCGGTCATCCCCCAGCTGCTTGAGCTCGTCAGGCGTCAGCGCTCTGGGCAGGAAGGCCTCCATGGCGTCCTCGGATTCGAAACGATTGCGAACTGTGTCTTGGAGCCACCGGTAATCAAGTGCCATGCCTACCTCGTTCTGCCTGTGCCATCTCCGTCTTGTCCTCCATCAGCATGATGTGCCAATCCGCCGGTTCATGGCGCCAGCCACTTGTACATGATCAGGGCGTCGAGATAGCCGTTGACGGGATGGTGGAAGGCCTTGGGCAGGCGGCCTACCGTCTTGAAGCCAAGCCGGCTCCAGAGCCTTATGGCCCCTTCGTTGCTCGATGCCACGAAGTTGAACTGCATGGCCTTGTAGCCAAGTGCCCTTGCGACCTCCTGGGAGTGCTCGCACATCATGACGGCCAGGCCACGCCCCCTCGCCGCCGAGGCCACCATGTAGCCGCAGTTGCAGACGTGGTCGCCTGGGCCAGGCTGATTGGTCTTGAGGTAGTAGGTGCCGAGGATCTTGCCGGCCTCCTCGAGCACATAGGTCTTCCTCGGCGCCTCGAGCCATATCCCCTCTGCCTGCTCCCGGGTCACGTCACGCGGGTAGGCGTAGGTGTCGCCGGCGGCGGCGACCTCATGGAAGATCGGCCAGATCTGATCGAAGTCGTCCCTCCTGGCCTCTCGGATCGTTGCGGCTTCCCGATGGTTCATAACACCTCGCAAGACGGTGGGCACGGCTATTGCCGGCGCTACTGCTCCCCATCGATATCCTCGCCAATAAAGCCACCGGACTGGCGCCGCCACAGGGCGGCATAGAGGCCGTTTTTGGCCAGCAGCTCGCCGTGGGTGCCGCTCTCCACGATCTGGCCCTCGTCTAACACCACCAGGCGGTCGAGCATGGCGATGGTCGAAAGCCGGTGGGCAATGGCGATCACCGTCTTGCCCTCCATCAGCGTGTAGAGCTGCTCCTGAATCGCCGCCTCCACCTCGGAGTCCAGCGCCGAGGTGGCTTCATCCAGCACCAGGATGGGCGCGTTCTTCAGCAGCACCCGGGCGATGGCGATGCGCTGGCGCTGGCCGCCGGAGAGCTTGACGCCGCGCTCGCCTACATGGGCATCCAGGCCGCGGCGGCCCTGGAGGTCCACCAGGTCATCGATGAAGGTATCGGCATGGGCGCGACGCACCGCCTCCTGGATCTGTTCCTCGCTGGCCTGGGGGCTGCCGTAGCGGATGTTGTCGCGCACCGAGCGGTGCAGCAGCGAGGTGTCCTGGGTCACCATGCCGATATGCCGGCGCAGCGATTCCTGGGTCACCCCGGTGATCTCCTGGCCGTCGATCAGGATGCGCCCGCCCTCCAGATCGAAGAAGCGCAGCAGCAGGCTGGCCAGGGTCGACTTGCCGGCCCCGGAGCGGCCGATCAGGCCCACTTTCTCGCCGGGGGCGATGGTCAAGTCGAGGCCGTCGAAAACGCGCACGCCCTCCCCGTCGGGGCGCGCATAGCCGAAGCGCACGGCATCGAAGCGTATCTCGCCGCGCGGCACTGCCAGCGTCCTCGCATCGGGCGCGTCCTGGACCGCCGGCTCCTGGGCGATGGTGTTGAGGCCATCCTGTACCGTGCCGATATTCTCGAAGAGCCCGGCCACCTCCCAGAGAATCCAGTCGGACATGAAGCGGATGCGCATCACCAGGGCGATGGCCACAGCGATGATGCCCAGCGATACCGCTTCCAGGTACCAGGCGCCGATGGCCATGGCCGCTACCCCGGCCAACAGCAGGGAGTTGAGCACCGTCAGGCTGACGGTAAGGCCGGTGGCCAGGCGCATCTGGCGGTACACGGTGCCCATGAAGCCCTCCATGGCGTCCCGGGCATATTCCTGCTCGCGACGGGTATCGGCGAACAGCTTGATGGTCTGGATATTGCTGTAGCTGTCGACGATGCGCCCGGTCATTACCGCCCGGGCATCGGCCTGGGCCATGGAGACTGCCCGCAGGCGCGGCACGAAGACCCACATGATGGCGATATACCCCACCAGCCAGAGCACCAGCGGCAGCATCAGCCAGGGCTCGGCGCGGCCCATCAGCAGCATGGCGCCGGTGAAGTAGACGAGCACATAGACCATCAGGTCCATCAGCTTCATCACCGTCTCGCGCATCGCCAGGGCCGTCTGCATCACCTTCTGGGACACCCGCCCGGCGAACTCGTCCTGATAGAAGGCCAGGCTCTGGCCGAGCATATGGCGATGCGCCAGCCAGCGGCCGATCATCGGGTAGTTGCCGAAGATGCTCTGGTGGGTCACCAGCGCCTGCAGCAGGGTCAACAGCGGCAGGCCGACCACCACCAGCGCTGCCATGCCGGCCAGGCGCCAGCCATGCTCGGCGAAGAAACCCGCGCGCTCGGCACCGGATAGCCAGTCCACCAGCTCGCCCATGTAGCTAAAGAAGAGCACCTCCGCCGCCGAGACCAGCGCAGTCAGCAGCGACATCACGACCAGCAGCGGCAGCACCGGCCGCGAAAAGTGCAGGATGAAGGCGAACAACCCCCTGGGGGGTGTGCCCCGGTTGTCCTCGGGATAGGGGTTCACCAGGGTCTCGAAAGTGCGCAGGAGGGCGCGAAACATGGCAGCAATCCGGTTGCGAGGGGTGACTCGAGTTCGACATGCTCGAGATCGATCGGCCGATACGCTCAGCGGCTGCTGGAGACAACGCTCAACGCCGTCACCGTGAGCAGGATCAGGCCCATGCCCACCAGCTCGAGGCCGACCAGGCGCTCATCGAGCACCACGACGCCGAACAGCGAGGCCGTGACCGGTTCGATCATGGCTACGATGGCGGCCACGGCGGGGGCGGTATAGTTGAGCCCGACGACATAGAGGATGAACGATACGCCGGCGCCGAGCACGCCCAGCGTGACGAACAGCGGCCAGCTCGGGGTGCCCAACGCCGAGAGGGTCTGGCCGGTATCACCCAGCGGGAAAAGGATGAGCGAGAGTGCCGCGAAGGCGATGACGAGGATGGCCTGAGGGCTGCCATGGGGCGCAGCGTACTTGAAGCCGAAGATGAAGAGCGCATAGGAGAGCCCGGAAAGCAGCCCGGCGATGACGCCTAGGGGGGTCACCCCGCCCGGCTGGATGTCATAGATGCGCGTCAGCAGCACGATCCCCAGCATGACCATGGCAATCGCCGCCCACTTGAAGGGCGTTGGCCGTTCGAGCTTGAGGGAGAAGGAGACGAGAAACACGAACACCGGGGCGCAGTACATCAGCGTCGCCGCCACCGCGACGCTGCCCTCGGAGATGCTCACGAAGTAGAAGGTGAAGTTGCCGGCCACGCCCAGGCCGGCCATCACCGACCAACCCCATAGCCGAGGATTGGCCAGGCCGCTGCCGCCCGAGCGCAGCGCCAGCCAGGCGAGCACGAACACCAGGCCGATCGCGCCGCGGTAGAACGAGACCACGAGCGGGTTCCAGCCGTCGGCCATGAGCACGCCACCAATGCCCCCCGACAGGCCCCAGCAGAGTGCCGCCAGCATCACGAACAGCGTACTCAATTGCGCCATGAGCCCTCCTTACTTGCGGTGCCGGTAAGCCCGCGATGGTCTCAGCGGGCCGCGGTTCAGGAAAAGGGGCTGACGACGCGGCGCATGATGGTCACCGCCTCGCCGCGGTAGTCTCGCACCTCGATGTCGCGCCATCCCAGGCGGCGATATAGCGGCTGCTGATCTGGGGTATAGAGATAGCAATGCGCAACCCCATGGGCCTGCGCCTCGTCTTCCACGCGCTGGACCAGCCGCGAGGCGATGCCCCGGCTGCGCCACGCGGGCGGCACGAAGACCGAGGCCAGCCAGGGCGTCAGGTCGCGGCGGTCGCTCATGTCGTCGGCCACCAGGCTGGCGGTGCCCACCGGCGTATCGCCCTGCAGGGCGGCAAACACCGACGGCACGCCGCCCGCCCCACACTCCTCGCGCAGCACGGCAATGGCGGTCTCCAGGCCCCTGCCCGGGTGCAGATACCCCCAGGTCTCGTGGACCCACTGCGCCACGATGGGCACATGAGGCGAGTCACCGGCGAGGCGGGCAATGCGGATCCGTTCTGGCATCGAGGGGCCTCTTGTCGTTCTCCATGATGGCCGCTATTGCGGGCAGCCGTTCCGGCAAGCGGGATCCGGCCGGTGCGCCGGTGCTTGCCAAACTTAGGATAACAAAGGGCCACGGGGTAAGGCCTTGCGCTTGGTGCTTCGCAGACTGGCGCGGGCTCACTCGGCACGCGAGGCGATGCGGTACCACAACGCATAGAGCGCCGGCACAAACAGGAGGGTGATCAGGGTACCCACGGCCACCCCGCCGATCAGCACATAGGCCAGCGGCCCCCAGAAGCTGTCCAGGGTCAACGGAACGAACGCCAGCATCGCCGCCAGGGCGGTAAGCACCACCGGTCGAGCGCGCTGCACGGCCGCTTCGACCACGGCATCGCGCATCGCCATCTCGGCCTTGGCGTTATCTGCCACCTGCTGGGTGAGGATCAGGGTGTTGCGCATCAGGATCCCCGCCAGGCCGATCAGCCCCAGAGTGGCCACGAAGCCGAACGGCTGGTTGAACAGCAGCAGCGCCGCCACCGCGCCAATCAGCCCCAGCGGCGCGGTGGCCACCACCATGAAAGTACCGGCGAAGGAGCGCATCTGCAGCATGATGAAGATCAGCATCAGCACCACCATCAGTGGCTGCAGGGCCTGGATCGAGGCCTGAGCCTTGCTCGACTGCTCGACCGAGCCGCCGATCTGCAGCTGGTAGCCGGCAGGCAGGCGCCCGCGCACCTCGCCCAGCGCCTCCCAGACCTCCAGGGTCACATCCTTGGGCTGGGCGCCCTGGACATCGGCATTCACGGCCAGGAACGGCTGGCGGTTGTAGCGCTTGATCACCGGCTCCTCGAACACCGTCTCCAGCTCCCCCAGCTGGGTAAGCGGCACCCGGCGCCCCTCGCGGTTCACCACCTCCAGGCTCCGCAGGTCGGCCACGTCCTGCGCGGCGCCACGCCCCACGGCGGGCACCAGGCGGATGCCGTCGCGCAGTTCGGTGATGGTCATGCCGTCCAGCTGAAACTGCAGCTGGCGTGCCACCTCATCCGGCGACAGGCCGATCAGCTGCAGTCGCTGATGATCGATCGCCAGGTGCAGCCGGGGCACGCGCTCGTCCCACTCCAGGTGGGGGTCGCGGGTGGCGGGGTGTTCGGCGATCACCTCGCGCACCTCGTGACCGATCTCACGCAGACGGTTGGGCTCGTCGCCCAGCACGCGGATGCTCACCGGCCAGTCCACGGGCGGGCCGTACAGCAGCTTTTCCACACGAACCCGCGCCTCCGGGAAGGCGCCGGCCGCGATGCGCTCGTTGAGCCTTTCGATCAGCCGCTCCCGCGCCTCGACACCCTCGGTCACCGCGATCAACTTGGCAAAGGCCGGGTTGGGCTGCTCCGGGTTGGCGGAAATGAAAAAGCGTGGCGCCCCCGCCCCCACATAGGCGGAGAGCGATTCCACCCCCTCGGCCTCGCCGATCAGCGCCTCGAGGCGCCGGGTCGTCGCGTTGGTCGCGCCGATGGCCGTGCCCTGCGGGTGGTAGACGCTGACCAGCACCTCGGGACGGTCCGAGCTGGGGAAGAACTGCTTCTCCACCGGCCCGGCCATGCCCGCCACGGCGGCCACCAGCAGCGCCAGCGTCACCGCGACCACGCTCTTGCGGTAGCGCACACAGGCGCTGACAACCCCGCGAAGGCGCCGATAGCCGCGCGACTGGTAGGCCTGGTGGGCCTGATGCGTGGCCTTCTGCTCGGGCAGCAGCTTGACTCCCAGATAGGGCGTGAACACCACCGCCACGATCCACGACAGCAGCAGCGCGATACCCAGCACCCAGAAGATGTTGCCGGCGTACTCACCCACCGCCGATTGCGCAAAGCCGATCGGCACGAAGCCGGCCACCGTGACCAGGGTGCCGAACAGCATCGGCGCGGCGGTGATGTTCCAGGCATGGGAGGCGGCCTCGAGGCGATCCCAGCCCTCCTCCATCTTCACGATCATCATTTCGATGGCGATGATGGCATCGTCGACCAGCAGCCCCAGGGCGATGATCAGCGCGCCGAGGGTGATGCGGTCCAGGTTGATGCCCATCGCCAGCATCACCACGAAGGTCATCGCCAGCGTCACCGGAATGGCGATGCCGACCACGATGCCGGCACGCAAGCCGACCGCCAGCATGGTGACCAGCATCACCACCAGCACGGCGACCAGGAACTTCACCTGAAAGAGGTTCACCGCACCGGCGATGGCCTCGGCCTGGTTGGTCATCACCTCGAGCGACATGCCCAGCGGCAGGCGCTCGCGCTCCTGCTGCCAGAAGGCCTCAAGGCGCTCGCCGAATTCGAGGCCGTTGACGCCGCTCTGCATCACCACTCCCAGCAGCAATGCCTGCTCGCCGAAGGCGCGAACCAGGTAGCTGGGCGGATCCTCGTAGCCGCGGGAGATCTCGGCGATGTCGCCCAGCCGAATCAACCGCTCGCCGATACGAATGGGCACCTCGGCCAGCGCTTCGGTGTCGGACAGATCGTGATCGAGTCGCAGGTACATGCGCGGGCCCTGGGTGTCCACGCGTCCGGCAGGAAGCAGCCGGTTGTGGGCTTCGATGGCGGCGAAGACGGCCTCGGGCGTGATGTCCAGGCTCTGCAGCCTGGCCAGGTCGAAGTCGAGGTGCATGCGCTGCTGACGCTCGCCCAGCACCTGCGCCTTGTTGGCCCCCTCGACGCGCTGCAGGCGATCACGAATCTCTTCTGCCTCGCGCACCATCTCGCGCATCGGCATGCCGGGGGCGCTCAAGGCCACCAGCGAGAAGTAAACATCGCCGAAATCCTCATTGATCAACGGGCCGACTACGCCGTCGGGCAGGCTTGGGGCGGCGTCCTGCATGCGGCGGCGCACCTGGTAGAAGCGCTCGGACATTTCCTCGCCGGGGGTGTAGTCCTCGAACTCCACCTTGAGGTCGGCGCGCCCCGGACGAATGGTGGTCTCGATACGGTAGAGGTCATCGACCTCCTGGATGCGCTTCTCCAGCGGGTCCACCACGCTCTCCTGGATCTCCTGGGGCGAGGCACCGGGCCATGCGGCCGAGACCATCATTACGCGCACGGTGAAGTCGGGGTCTTCCGCACGCCCCATGGAAGCGAAGGCATAGAGCCCCGCCAGCAGCGCGATGACCAGGAAAAACAGCGTGACGGCGCGCTCGCGGACGGCCAGCGCGGAGAGGTTGGGAAAGCTCACGGCGCGCCCTTCTCATCCAGCGGGCGCACCGCCATACCCGGCGTGAGCAGGTGGGTCCCCAGGCTAATCACCACCTGGCCCACCTCGAGCGCCTCGCCGCTGACCCAGGCATGCTCGCGGGTGATGCGCTCTACGCTCACCGCCAGCGGTTGCGCCTGGCCATCGACGATCTGCCAAAGCTGGGCACTCTCGCCGCGCTCATCCAGCGCCGCCACCGGCACCCGGAAATGCCCGGCAGCCTCGCTGTCCCCCAGCGGGAAACGGGCCTCGACAATATCGCCCAAGCGACGCGCCTCCAGCGGCGCGTCGAGGCGGTAGCGGGCGCGCCAGGTGCGACTGGCCGGGTCGGCGGCACCGGCCACCTCACGACGGGTCAGGGCGATGCGGCGCTCGTCCAGCAGCAGCTCGCCGGTTTCCGGCGGACGCAGCCGAGCGGGAAAATTGACCTCGACCTCGCGCGGGCCCTCCTGGGCCAGCCGAGCCACCGCCTGGCCGACGCCGATCACCTGCCCCGGCTCGCCGCTGACCTCGATCAGCACGCCATCGGCCTCGGCACGCAGGGTCGCGTACGCCAGCGCGTTGCGCGCCTGGGCCACCCGAGCCCGGGCGGCGTCACGGCGGGTGGTGGCCTCGCGCACGCCAAGCTCGGCGCGCTCGAACGCCTGGCGGCTGAGGTAGTCCTTCTCCAGCAGCTGCCGGTCGCGGGCCAGGTCCGCCTCGGCCACGGCCACCGATGCCTCGGCCGCGTCCAGCTCCGCGCGCGCCGCGGCCAGCGCTTCTTCCAGGTCGCTCGGGTCGAGGGTAAACAGCACCTCCCCCTGGCGAACCACCTGCCCGGCATCGACATGACGCGTGGCAATCTGGCCGCTGACCTGAAAGGCCTGGGGGGTTTCATAGCGGGCGCGCAGCACCCCGGTCAGCGAAAGCGTTGGCGCCGTGTCAGCCGCCAGCGCGGTGGTCTTGACCCAGCGCGGCTGGGACGCGGACGGTTCGGGTTCCCCCTGCTGGCAGCCGACCAGCAGCAGGATCGACAGCAGCAGCGGTGTGACGAGTCTGGACATCGTTCATCCCTGACGCTAAGGCGACGGCGCGGCAATGGCGAAGCGAGACGCTTCGCCATACCGGCCCATGAATCAGCCTATTCTAAACGAGACGTTGCCTCGATGCCGTGGGACAAACCGTCGCCGTGCCGGGCGAGCGCCGCCTCACCCTATCGATGAACGATCTCCTCCTTGAGTGAATAGGCAACGCCCAGCACTTCGTTGCAGACCGGCTGTGAGTACTCCATCTCATGCATGGCCTGCAGGATATCGTCGACTACGGCGACAAATTCGGCCGCGCTGACGTTCATTCCGGTGTGCGTCTCGATCATCGAGCGCCCCGTGTACTCCACCGGTCCGCCGGCGCCGGCGGCAAGGAACTCCTTGGTCTTCTCGCGGGCGTGGGCGACTGCCTCCTCATCGAGGGCGTGGTAGCGGGGTCCGGCCACCTCGTTCTCAAGGTGCAGCTCGACAATGCGATTGACGAGCTTGTCGATACCGGCGAAACCGCCGAGTCTGTCATACAGGGTGTCACTCATGGCACTTGCTCCTCTACTTGGGGGGGGTGCTCGCCAGGTGCACTGGGCACCTACCCTGAAGAGCGTGACAATCCTTGTGACAACCGGAACAAGGAGGGCCAAGCGATGACGACAACGGAGCTATCGCCGGTTCGCGCTGCCCTCGACAGCGGCGACTTCGTCCGGGCGCGGGAGCTGCTCGCCGGGCTCTCCGCGCCGCCCTCGGCCGAGCTGCTGGAGCTGCGCGCCCAGGCGGCATACGGGGCCGGCGACCTGGAGGGCACGCTGGCCGCGTATGGCGAGCTCTACCACCTGCACCTGGAAGGCCAGCGGCTTCACGAGGCAGCGTTCGCCGCGGTCATGGTGGCCATGTACCTGATGATGGACACCGGGCTGATGGCGACCGTGCGCGCCTGGCTGTCGCGAGCCGAAACGCTGGTGGCCGACGCGCCCGAGAGCCCGGTCTGGGCGTGGCTCGCCGCGGTGCGCACCTACGAGCGGCTGATGTGTGGTGACATGCCGGGAACGGGGCAATGGGCCCGACGGGCCATGGCGGGAGGCAAGCAGCACGGCCTAGCCCCGCCCTCGATCATCGGCCAGGTGGCCCTGGCCAGGGTCCGCATCCATGACGGCGAACTCGATGAAGGGCTGAGCGCGCTGGACGATGTGGCCGTGGAGCTGAGCTCGGGCAACCTCGACCCCCTCACCACCGGGCAGATGTGGTGCGAACTCATCTGCGCGATGCAGTGGATTGGCCAGCACGACCGCGCGGAAGAGTGGACCGAAGCCATGGAACGCTGGCGCCAGGGTGCCGCGTTCGGGGGCCTCCACGGCCGCTGCCGGGTGCACCAGGCGGAGATCATGCGCCTGCGCGGGCCGTGCGACGCCGCCGAACAGGAAGCCCTGCTGGCCTGCGAGGAGCTGCGTCCGTGGATGCGGCGGGAGTTCGGCTGGCCATTGACCGAGCTCGGCAACGCGCGGCTGCGTAAGGGCGATTTTCCGGGCGCCGAGGATGCGTTCCTGGCGGCCCACGAGAATGCCTGGCTGCCGCAGCCGGGGCTGGCGATGTTGCGGTTGGCCCAGGGCCGCGTCGATGACGCCTTCTCGATGATCGAGAGCGCCCTCGCCTCCCCGTTCGACGTCCCGTCGAAGGAGCGCCCGCCGACAGGCGGCCTGAGGCGGGCGCCCCTGCGCGAGGCCCAGGTGGTGATCGCGCTGGCGGCCGGCGACGACAAGGCGGCGCGAGAGGCCGCCGCCGACCTCGCCGAGATCGCCCGGATGTACCGGAGCCGCACCTTGCAGAACTCGGCGCTCGCCGCGAGGGGGCGCCTGGCAAGGCACGACGGGCGGGCAGGCGAAGCGATCCGGCTGCTCGGCGAGGCCGTCATGGAGTGGATTGCGCTGCGCATGCCCTTCGAGGCGGCGACCCTGCGCGTCGAGCTCGCCGCGGCGCACCGCACGGCGGGCGACGACGGCTCGGCCGAGCTGGAACTCGACGCCGCCTGTCGAGCGTTCGAGGCACTCAACGCCGGGTTCTGGGCGGAGATGGCGCGCGAGCGGCTGCCGACGACGCCCGCGCGGCAGGCGGCTAGCCCCGAGCATTGCGTCTTCCGCCGTGAGGGCGACATGCGAACGGTCACCTACGGCGGCACCACTGTCCACTTAAGGGACCTCAAGGGCATGCGCTACCTGGAACGCCTGCTGACGGCCCCCGGCCGGGAGTTTCACGTTCTCGACCTGGTCTCGGTAGAGCGCGGGGCGCTCACCATCGGCACGCCTCGGGAAGATCTCGGCGTGGCGGCCCCGTGCGGGCTTGAGGTGTTCGATTCCAAGGCGCGCGAGGCCTATCGGCAGCGGCTCGCCGAGACGGAGGAGGACATCGAGGAGGCCGAGGCGAACAACGACCTGCACCGCGCGGAGCTCGCGCGTGCCGATCGCCAGTTTCTGGTCGACGAACTCCGCCGCGGCGTCGGCCTGAACGGTCGGGCCCGCAGCGTCGGGGGTGGCGTCGAGCGCGCACGCACCAGCGCGACCCGTTCGCTGCGCTACGCCCTGGAGCGGATTGCTCAGCACCACGCAAACCTTGGCGAGCACCTGGAGCGGACGATTCGCACCGGCACCTATATCGCCTACGAGCCGGATCCCCGCGCACCGGTGGACTGGACGACCTGACCGCTCTCGCGCAGGCCGCGTGCCGGTGCACTCAAGCCAAGCGCGGTTAGCCCGGCACCCCTTCGGCTCGGGTCACACGAGTCCCACCGGCAGTAGCATGCCGCTTGGCGCGGTGGTCATGCAGCTTCTGGTAGCTCTCGATCAAGCGCTGGTGCTTCTCCAGCCCCTCCAGCGCCATGCTGGTCGGGGTCAGGCCGTGGAAGCGCACGCCGCCGTTCACCGAGCCCACCACGGCTTCCATGGTCGCCTCGCCGAACATGCGCCGGAAGTTGTGCAGGAAGTCGTCCAGTTCCAGCTCGTCATCGAGGAGGACCTCGAGGACCGCGCTCACCGCACGGTAGAAGAGGTTGCGCGCTACGGTGTTGTCGTTGTACTGCAGGAAGATGTCGACCCGCTCCAGCGCTTCCTCGTGCTGGCCCAGCGCCAGGTTGATCAGCAGCTTCAGCTCGAGGATGGTGAGCTGGCCCCACTCGGTGTTCTCGTCGAACTCGATGCCGATCAGGGTGATGATGTCCTGATGGTCGTCGATCTGGGTCTCTTCCAGGCGCTCGAGCAGGTCGGCGAGCTGCGCGTCGCTCAGCTCGTGCAGGTGCAGGATGTCCTCGCGGAACAGCAGCGCCTTGTTAGTGTTGTCCCACACCAGGTCATCCATCGGGTAGACCTCGGAGAAGCCGGGCACCAGGATGCGACACACCGGCGCGCCCAGATCATCAAAGATGGCCATGTAGGACTCGAGGCCCAGTTCGTCGAGGATGCCGAACAGGGTCGCCGCCTCCTCAGCGGTGCTATCTGTACCGCTGCCGGAGAAGTCCCAGTCGACGAATTCGATATCCGAGCGGGCGCTGAAGAAGCGCCAGGAGATCAGTCCGGACGAGTCGATGAAGTGCTCGACATAGTTGTTGGGTTCGGTGACGGCCAGCGAATTGAACGTCGGCGGCGGGAAGTCGTTGAGCCCCTCGAAGCTGCGCCCCTGCAGCAGCTCGGTGAGACTGCGCTCCAGTGCCACGTGAAAGCTTGGGTGCGCGCCGAAGGAGGCGAAGACACCGCCGGTCTTGGGATTCATCAGGGTCACGCACATCACCGGGAACTGCCCGCCCAGCGAGGCATCCTTGACCAGTACCGGGAAGCCCTGGGCCTCCAGCGCCTCGATGCCCTCGACGATCTCGGGGTAGCGCGCCAGCACCTCCTGGGGCACGTCGGGTAGCGCCAGCTCCTCCTCGATGATCTGCTTCTTCACCGCCCGCTCGAAGATCTCCGACAGGCACTGCACCTGCGCCTCGTGCAGGGTATTGCCCGCGCTCATGCCGTTGCTGAGATAGAGGTTCTCGATCAGGTTCGACGGGAAATAAATCGTCTTGCCATCGGAGTGGCGCACGAAAGGCAGCGAGACGATGCCGCGATCCGCCCGACCGGAGTTGGTGTCGACCAGGTTCGAGCCGCGAAGCTCCCCTTCGGGGTCGTAGAGCTCGCGGGTGTAGGCATCGAGAATGCCGTCGGGCAGTTCGTCGTTGGGACCAGGCTGGAACCACTTCTCGTCGGGGTAGTGGACGAAGTCGCTGGCGGCGATCGCCTCGCCGAAGAACTGGTCGTTGTAGAAGAAGTTGCAGCTCAAGCGCTCGATGAACTCGCCCAGCGCCGAGCACAGCGCGCTCTCCTTGGTGGCGCCCTTGCCGTTGGTGAAGCACATCGGCGAGGCGGCGTCGCGGATATGCAGCGACCATACGTGGGGCACGATATTGCGCCAGGAGGCGATCTCGATCTTCATGCCGAGCTCGGCCAGCATCGCCGACATGTTGGCGATGGTCTGCTCCAGCGGCAGATCCTTGCCCTCGATCCAGGTGTCGCCCTCGCCCTGCACCTTGCCCATCAGCAGCGCCTGGGCGTCCTCGTCGATGTTCTCCACCGCCTCGACCTGGAACTCGGGCCCGGTCTGCACCACCTTCTTCACCGTGCAGCGGTCGATGGAGCGCAGGATGCCCTGGCGATCCTTGTCGGAGATGTCTTCGGGAAGCTCCACCTGGATCTTGAAGATCTGCTGGTAGCGGTTCTCCGGGTCGACGATATTGTTCTGCGACAGCCGGATATTCTCGGTGGGGATGTCCCGCGCGTTGCAGTACACCTTGACGAAGTACGCCGCGCACATCGCCGACGAGGCCAGGAAGTAGTCGAACGGCCCCGGCGCCGAGCCATCCCCCTTATAGCGGATGGGCTGGTCGGAGATGACCGTGAAGTCGTCGAACTTGGCCTCCAGCCGGAGGTTGTCGAGATAGTTGACCTTGATTTCCATGGACGGGGCACCGAAGCGTTGGGCGAAGCGAGGGGGAGAAAACCCGCCATTATCCAGTTTTTTGGGCGCCTCGTCTTGGGCAAGCGGTCAAAAAATCGCCAATCCGAGCGCACGTGGGGCCAGCCCCCCACGCCGACGATGCTCAATACCGGTAGCGGAACTCGATCATATGGAAATCCGCCCCGGTCGTGTCAGACCCATTCACACCGGCATCGGAATAGTGCAGAAACCGGTAGCCGAGCCCCAGCTGTCGATATAACGGCCCCCCGATGCCCAGGGTCAGGGCGAACTGGAAGGGCCCACCAAAATCCTGCGTGCCGAAGCGATGCCGACTGAACAGGGCGCCACCCACACCCAGGTCCATGAGCAAGCGCCCATCTTGGCTCCCGAGCGTCACCTCCGGGATGACCGACACGACAAGGGCATTTTCCCCCGCTCCCCGCAACACGCCGGCACTCGCCATCAACCGGGTGCCCATCCCCCAGCCTGACGTGGCGTAGTGCTCCCACGGCAGCGCAACGTTGGCCGACAGGTCGTACTCGTTGAAATCCTCCGGCGCCTCATCCCCCAGCAAGGTCTTCTCCGAGACGCGGGCACGCAGGCCGAGACTCTGCAGCTCCAGGTTATCGGCGGCGCTCGGGGGCGGATCGAGCAGGCTGGCGAGGACGATCGCTGACAGCGCGAGGACTACTGAATGGCGAGGCATTCCGATCACTGGCATCGTCGGCACACCTGAAGGAAAGACTTGCGGATCAGGCTCATGTTAGCGGCGGGAAGCGAACCCGGCGAGTCGATTATTCGTGGGAACCGCGGCCGCCTCGGCCCCCCACAGGTCACGCAGCGGTGGTTTCCCGGCACGCGGCTCAGGCGTAGGCTGGACGGGCACCCGCGCGGAGGAGCACGCTGTGTCTCGATCGAACGATTTCCCTGCACCCGACGAGGCCCGACGACTGCGGCTGGTCTACGATGGCGACTGCCCGATGTGTCGGCGCTATGTGCGCTGGCAGCGCATTCGCCGCGACATCGGCGAACTCGAGCTGATCGACGGGCGCCAGGCCAGCGAGGCACGCCGCGAGCTCAGCGCCCAGGGCATCGACCTGGACCAGGGCTTCGCCCTGCAGGTCGGCGATCGCTGGTATCACGGCAGCGAGGCCCTGCATCGCCTCACCCTGCTCGGCACGCGAAGCGGCGTGTTCAACCGGCTGATGTATCGCCTGTTCGCCAGTCCCCGGCGCGCCGCCCGCCTCTACCCTTGGCTCAAGGCCTGTCGCAATACCCTCCTGCGCCTGTGCCGCATTCCGCCGATCGACAACCTGCGCCGCTGAGCAGCACCGCTCGTGTCAGGCATTCATGGCATCACTGACGATACGTCCATCCACCAGGTTGATGGTGCGGTCACAGGTGGAGGAGAGACGCGGGTCATGGGTCACCAGCAGCACCGCACAGCCGCGCTCACGATTGAAACGCCGAAATAGCTCGAACACCTCGTCCGCCGTGCGCGTATCGAGGTTGCCAGTAGGCTCGTCGGCCAGCAGCAGTGCCGGCTCGGTGATCAGCGCACGGGCGATGGCCACACGCTGCTGCTGGCCACCGGAGAGCCGGTTGGGCCTGGTATCGGCGAAGGTATCCAGCCCAACGGCGGCGAGCAGCTCGCGTGCGCGCTCGATGGCCGCCTGGTCGGGCTTGCCCCGTGTCAACATCAATGGCATCAGCACATTGTCGAGGGCACTGAAGGCCTGTATCAGGTGGTGGAACTGGAAAACGAAGCCGATGGAACTGCCGCGCAGCGTGGTGCGCCCGGCATCCGCCATCCCGCTGGTCGCCTGGCCAAGCAGGGTGAGCTCGCCGCTGCTCGGCGTGTCGAGCAGGCCGATCAGGTTCAGCAGCGTGCTCTTGCCCGAGCCAGAGGGCCCGACCAGGGCGGCGAAATCACTACGGCCGATGACCAGGTCGATTTCATGCAGTACCTCGGCCTCGTTGGGCAGCCCGATATTGTAGGACTTGCTCAGCGCCTCCAGGCGCAGCACCTCGCTTGCCGCATCAGACATAGCGTATCGCCACCACCGGATCCAGTCGCGCGGCACGCCGCGACGGCACGGCGGCTGCCAGCACGCCGGTCAGCGTGGCCAGCAGCAGCGCTGCCGCCACCAGTGTTGTGGACACCGTAATGATGAAAAGTCCCGGCCCGAAAGTGTTGAACACCCACACCAGGAGGTAGCTGACTGCGATACCCATGACCGAACCGAGCAGGCCGAACAGCCCCCCTTGTATCAGGAACACCCGCATGATCTGCCGTCGGGTGGCGCCGGTGGCCCGCAGGATGCCGATTTCCCGAGTGCGCTGCACGACACTCACCGACAGCACGCTGGCAATGCCGAACGCCACCGAGATGGCCACGAAGACGATGATCATATTGGTGGAGAGGCTCTGGGCCGTGAGGGCATTCATCAGCTGAGCGTTGGTTTCGATCCAGCTTTCCGCCTTCAGCGAGGTCAGGCGCCCCACCTGCTCGGCAATCGCCTCCGCCGAGAAGATGTCCGCGACCGTCAGGTCGATGACCGTCACCCCGCCGGGCAGGTCCAGCAGCGATTGCGCTTGCTTGAGATCCAGATACACATAGCGCGAATCCAGCTCGCGAACCCCCAGTTCGAAGATGCCGGCGATGTTCACCACCCTGCTGTTCTGCTGGCCGGTTTCCAGCCGCAATTTCATGCCCACGTTAACGCCCAGATCATCGGCCAGCCGCTTGCCGAGCATCGCCTCGTCCGCCCCTACGCGAAACCGGCCGCTGACCAGGTAACGCTCCAGTGGAATGATCCGTCGGTAACGCGCCACATCGATCCCGGTCAGTGCCACCGACTGCACGGCCTCGCCACGGCGGGCAAATGCCGGCCCCGAAACCACTGGCGATACCGCTGTCAGCTCCGGCAGCCGATCAAGCGTCGTGCTGATCTGCTGCCAGTTGTTGATCGAGCGCAGGCGTTGCCCACGCTTGTCCTCCTGGACCAGCTGCAGGATCCCGGGAGCAGCCGGCAACACTCGATTGACCTCGTCCGGCGACAGCAGGCGGATGTGGGCCTGGGTACCCAGGGTGCGCTCGATGATGTTGGACTGAAGGCCCTGAATCAGGGCCGCGATAAACACGATCACCGCCACGCCCACCGCCACGCCCAGGGCGATCATCAGCGACTGCGCACGCCCCTCGCGCAGGAACGCGATCGCGATGGTCCACTCGGTCCACAAACCTCGCAGCAGGCGCCTCAATTG
The DNA here is from genome assembly GCF_014192285.1 of Halomonas fontilapidosi. Lineage (GTDB taxonomy): Bacteria > Pseudomonadota > Gammaproteobacteria > Pseudomonadales > Halomonadaceae > Halomonas > Halomonas fontilapidosi. The sequence goes on from NZ_JACHXQ010000002.1 coordinate 156,345, forward strand.
AAGTTCACCGGCAGTTCGTTGCGGGTGGCGTGGTCCTCGCTGTTGCCGCCCCCAGGCGCCGTTCGTCGGGTGAACCGCACCCGCCTGCCCTCCGCGAGTGACACCGTGGGGTCCGCCAGCACCCTGTCACCTGCCGTCAACCCGTCGAGCACTTCGGACATGGCCAGGCCGCGCAACCCCAGTGTCACCTCTTGGCGGTGCACCCTGCCCTCGCGCACCACCCACACCCGCGCCTGGTCGCCCTGGACGTCAGCGAGGGCATCATTGGGGATCGCCAGCGCCTGCTCACGCCGGCCGGTCTCGATGTTCACCGACACCGTCATGTCCTGGCGCAGGAAGTCGGGGACCGGGTCGACCGCCAGGCGAACCTCCACGGTGCCGCGTTGGGGGTCGATACTCGGTGCGATCACGCTGACGTGGGCGGGAAACGAGCGCTGCGGATAGGCATCGGCAACGACCCTGGCGTCCTGCTGCAAGGCCAGCAGGGAGAGGTTGCGCTCATCGAGCGGCACAAGGATCTCGGTGGCGCCGCTCAGCGCGATGCTGAACAGCACCTGGCCGGGCTGTACCAAGTCACCGGGGGCCACGTCGCGGGTCAGCACCGTGCCGGCTACTTCGGAACGTATCACGGTCTTGGCGAGCCGGGCCTGCAGTGCGGCAAGGCGTTCTCGCAGCAGGGTCTCCTCGACGTTGCCCGGTGCCAGCGCCGTCGCCGTCAGGCGGGCGGTCTGGTAGGCATTTCGCGCCAGCATCTGCGCCTGTTCGGCCTGCTCCAAAGTTTCGGTGGAGAGCAGCGAGCGCTCGGCCAGCGCGCGACGCCGGGCCGTCTCGCGACGGGCCTGGGCCAACTCGGATTCGGCGCGCTCGAGTGCCACCTCGGCCTGCGGGCGCCGTCTGGTGGCAAGCTCCGTCAGCGCCGCCTCGGCCTCACGTACCTGTGCGGCGAGTTCCTCCGAACGCAGCACCAACAGCGTATCGCCGGGCGTCACGATGTCACCTTCTTCGACATGGCGCTCCAGCACGACACCGGTGATTTCACTGCCCACCTGGGCCCGGGAGGGCGTCACGACTCGCCCCGTCGCCACCACCGTTTGCACCAACGGCTGCTTTTCAACCACATAGCCCTCAACCTCGGGTCCCTGCCACCAGCGCAGCGCGCCATAGCCCACGGCGAGTGCCAGGGCTAGTATCACGATCACAGGCGTGTAATACGCGCCACCCAAGGGTTGTCTTCTGGTCAGAACCCCCTCCTGTCTACCCTGAAAACACGCAATAAGCGCAGCTGCTGCGCTGCGCTATCCTGGGCTCGGCAGACGCATACCACCCGGTCAGAACGCCCAGTGACCGATCAGGGCCGTGAAGCCGTTGAGCCGGTAGCTTTCGCGGCGTCGGGTCACCTCAGACTTATCCAGCCAAGTCTCCGGCGAAACGGCCGAGTGCTGCAGCACGGCATCGGCCGGCCGAGGGAGCCAGGGTCACTGCAGGGTGACCGGCGAGACGAACCCCGGCGGCTTCAGTGCCAGCACCGAACACTGCAGTTGCGATATCACCGACTCGGCCGTGTTGCCAATGATAAAACCGGGGATCCCGGTTCGCGCCACCGTCCCCATCACCACCAGATCAGCCTTCAACTTTTCGACCAGCTGGGGAATCTGTTTACGGGCCGACCCCATGGGCAAGTGGACCCGAGGGGACAGGTACTCATAGGCCTCTTCGCCGATGCGCTCGCTAAGCCTGAATGTCATCCTGTGCATGGCGACCTGATGGCGGGAATGTTCTCCCTCGATGATATGGCGCTCCGTCGTGTCGGGGTCATTGGACCACATGCCCACGAAACCGGCCGTCGGTGCATCCCAGGCATGCACGAGATGAAGTTCGGCAAAGTCCGACAACGCCAGGGAACTGGCGAGATCCAGGATGCCGTCATTCAGCACCTGTTCGTCGGGCACGGTTCGCAGAACGTCGACATCGACGGCCGCGACGATGCGTTGATAGTTCGGCTTGTCGTCCGGCTTCATCAGCCAGACCGGACAGGGGCACTTACGCATCAGGTGCATGTCATCGCTACCGAACAACAAGCGGCTCCATTCGGGGTCTTCCGCTGTCTTGATGACGAGATCATGGCCATCCCTCAGCACGGCCCGAATCACCTCGATGAACGTGATTCCGACCAGTACGTCGACCTGGCAGTCAACGCGGTCGGCATGGGGGGCGATCAGCGATTCGATCCATGTCCGGCGCTCGGCCATCACCGCGTCCCTGAGTTCATCGGCCGAGGGGCCCTTTGGCGCCAGGGAGCGATTCAGCATGTCTTCGGGGATGACCTCGATGAGGGTCAACCTTGCCTGGTTGTTCTCCGCTAGCGACACGGCTCGGGCGAGACCCGCCTGCTGGGAGACCGAGCGCTCAATGACATAGAGGATGTTCTCGAAATGTTTCATGCGTTCTACCCTCCCGAGGGCTCGACCGACGATCAGGGGGCCATGACCCGAATGGCCGCTTCTCTTGCAGCGTCTGCGTAAGGCACCAGCACCAGGTCCACCCCCTCCTTCTCAAAGCGTCGGGCGTCTCGATGGTGGGAAACGGCGATCGCGACTTTCCCCGCGAAGCCTTGCTGGCGAAGGCCATGCAGTAGCATGCGATTGACCATGGGGTCGCGGATAGTGCTGACCACCCAGCTCGCCTGTTGCAATGGCAAGGTTGCCACAAATTCAGGATCTTCTGCGTCCCCGTAGCAGACCTGGTAATGACTTCGTGCATGTTGCTCGACCGTGGTGGGATCGAAATCCACCGCCAGCAGACGACAGCCACGCTGCCTGAGGTCTGACGCGAGAGCCGCACCGTAGCGACCCAGCCCGATCAGCAGCACATCCACCGTCTTGTTGGCATCCGCCTGGTTGCCGAGCTCCCGGTGCGGCACCTGGCGCTCGAAGATCGATAACCAGGGCGCGAGGCGCTCATAGATGGCATGCGAGTAGAGGATCATGTAGGTAGACACGCTGATTGTGATCAGGCCCACCAGGGTGATCAGCCCCACCGTCTCCTGCTGCAGGTGTCCCAGGGCCAGCCCCATCGCCGCCAGGATCAGGGAGAACTCGCTGATCTGGGCAACCGTGAGCCCGGCGAGGAACCCGGTACGCTTGCGATAGCCCATGTAGCCCATGATCGCCATGACGATCAGGGGATTGCCGATCAACACGAACAGGGAAAGAAGCGCCGAAGCTCCGAGCTGCGCCCCCAGGGTGCCAAGGTTCAGGGTCGCCCCGAGTTCGATGAAGAAGAACAGAAGCAGGAAATCGCGGAGGCTCACCAGCCGAGAGGCTACCTGTTCCCGGTAGGGTGTCGAGGCAATGGATACGCCGGCAAGAAAGGCGCCAACTTCCTTGCTGAAGCCGAGGGCGTCCCCGACCATGGCGCCAACCACCGCCCAGGCAATGGCGAAGAGCATCAAGAGTTCCGACGAGTGGGCCAGCCGATGTAGCAGCCCCGGCAGGACATAGCGCATCAACAGGGCCACTCCCGAGAGCATGGCGGCGCCTGTCAGCAGGACCTTGAGGGCCTCCCAGCCCATGTTGACGTCGCCGTCGGCTTGGCCGTAAGCGGTCAGGCCGATCATGACCAGCACCACCACGATGTCCTGCACGATCAGAAAACCGACCGCGATCCGCCCATGCAGGGAATCCACCTCACGCTTGTCGGACAGCAGCTTGACGATAATGATGGTGCTGGAAAAGGTCAGGGCCACGGCCACATAGAGGGCGGTGACCGACGACATGCCGAGCCCTAACGCAATGACGTAACCCAATGCCGAGGTGAACAGCACCTGCCCCAGGCCGGAGGCAAGCGCCACCGGCCCCACTGACCGAATGATATGCAGGTCGAGTTTCAGTCCCACCACGAACAACAGCAGGGCAATGCCAAGCCGGGCGAAAAGCTCGATCTCGGTGCGTTGCTCGACCAGGCTGAAGCCCGACGGTCCCAACAGGATGCCCACGCCGATGAAGGCGACGATCAAAGGCTGGCGCAGTTGCTGCGCCAATACGCCCCCCAGCACGGCGAGGCCGAGGATCATGCCTATCTGGGCAAACACGCTCTCGAGCAACTTGACCACCCTCGCAGTTGATAAGACGACATGCTGATTATGCTTGCTTCCCAACCTACGCCTTGTCGATACCTGACACTATCCGCTAGCCCGTGGCGCAGAACGTCGTCTGGAGCGCACGAGAGCCGGCATACACGCCCGCTTGATGCCGAGTTCGTCCATCACGGCGCTGACGTCGTCGACGTTATCACGCTCTCCACCGGACGTCGCAGCGAGCGCGGCATGGCCGGGCCACGGCCGAAGCGTACCACCAGGTCGGGGCGTCCGCCGGCGCGCCCCAGTGCTTTGGCGAACTCGGGGCGCAGGCTTGCCTCCTCTACCGGCTGGTTGACGAAGGCGTTGCGAATGCCCAGCGCCGTGGCCTGCAGGGCGAAGCGCTGGTAGCAGCGGCCGGCTTGCACCCAGTGCGCCCGGTCGTCCGCCGCCGAGACGAACACCGCCAGCCCCGAGGAACTGCGCACCTGGCGGGCCAACTTGGCGTTTTCCGATTTCGGCTTCAGCATGGCGCGCATCAGGAACTTGCCCAGCCAGCGTGGCGCCTGGGGGTTACCGGTCGCCCGGCCACTCAGGCCATCGCCCTTCTTCACCGCCTCAGCGTCATTGAAGCGAATCCAGGCCTCGAGCTCACGCCGAAAGGCGGGATTCTCCAACTGTCGGGTGTTGGCGCGCTGGATGTATTCCAGCGCCCGCTCGATGGCGTCCTGTTCGGTGAGCAGCACCACCGAGACGCCGTCCCCGCTGCCTGCCGCCTCCAGCAGCGCCAGCTCCTCGGCGGAAAGCGTCGTGCCGTCGTAATCGCTGCGCGTGCACTGCCGGTGGGCGATGGCCTCGAATAGCGGCGACACCTCGGCCTCGCCGGGCGTGAGGCTCACGCGGATCGCGCCGTCGCCTTGCGGCCGGAACTCGGCCTGGGCAGAAAGCCCCATCGCTTGGGCGGCCAGGCACAGGTTCTCCGTGGCACAGCCCAGTGACACATAGAGATGATGGTCGTCCGGGTCGACCACTGGCGTGCGCCTGGCCAGGTCCGGCAGAAGGGTAATGGCGTCTTCCTCCACCCGGATCTGCCAGCACTGGGTATTGTGGCCAGAGGGGGCCAGGGTGGCGTAGCGGATGAGCAAGCGCATTCGCTCGGCTTTGTCCCGCGGATGCCCTTCTTCTAGGTTCCAGGTGTGCTTCACTGCCTCGTCGTAGTTCATGATGCCCTCGCGATGGCCGGCCAATCCCCTTCAGAGTATGTCGCAATTCTTTCGCGGTAGTGACCCCCGACAAGACAGCACGCGACATGGCAGGCAAGCTGAGTCCAGGGTAAACAGACGGTGAGAGGAAGCCCCATGACACGCCTGATCGACTTTCAACATGCGGACGAGGCGACGCGCTGGCGCGCCATCAACGATGACGTGATGGGCGGTGTCTCGCGCGGCCACCTGCACATGGAAGACGGCATCGGGGTGTTCAGCGGCGAGACGTCGCTTGAGAACAACGGCGGCTTCGCCTCGGTGCGTCGCGAACCCGAGGCGTTCGATCTGAGCAAGACCGCAGGCCTGCTGCTCAGAGTCCGCGGCGACGGCCGCCGCTACCAGCTGCGCCTGCGCACCGACCGGCTCTTCGATGGGGGGGCCTACCGCGCCCTGTTCCAGCCGGCTGCCGGCGAGTGGCAGCAGTTTGCCCTGCCCTGGCACGAATTCGAGGCCGTCTTTCGCGGCCGACGGCTGGAGGATGCGCCGCCGTTCGACCCCGGGGCGATCCAGCAGGTGGGCCTGCTGATCGCCGACCGCACCGCAGGGCCCTTTCGGCTGGAGGTGGACTGGCTCGATGCGATGGAACGCGACGAGACGCCACGAAGGAAAGCATGACCTGCGCTGTTTTGTCGTCCGCCTCAGCGAGGCCCCCGTCCCCACCTGCGTTATCACGCATATTGCCTATGCTGAGGCCAGGGGGCGAAGAGCGGGAGGCCGATCGCCTGCCTGATATCGCCGATCAGGCAATGGCCTTGCTGTCTCGGCAGTCACCTATCACTAACGCGTCCACAGGAGGCAGGCACGTGATCATCAAGGGAATCGCACTCAGTCTCGCCCTCATCGGCTCCGTTGGCCTGGCCAGCGCCGACTACGCCGAGGGCATGCGCCATTACGAGCAGCAGGCGTACCGTGAGGCACTGCAGGAGTTCGGCGACGCGGCCAGACGCGGCGACGCCGATGCCCAGTACATGCTGGGCCGCTTGCATGAGGCCGGCAACGGGACCGCCCAGGATTTCGTCGAGGCGCACAAGTGGTACAACCTCGCGGCAGCCCGTGGACACCGCCATGCCGCCGACGCTCGGGATTCGCTGGCCGAACGCATGACGGCCGGCCAGGTGGCCGAGGCGCAACAGGCGACACGGGGCTGGCAACCGCAAGCGCCGCCGGAACGGCAGGAACAAACGGCCTCCTCTCAACAGCAAACGGCGACCTCGCGACCCGATATCGAGAGCCTGTCGGATCGGCAAGGCATTGCCGAGATACAGCGCGAGCTCAATCGGCTCGGCTATGATGCCGGCCCGGTGGATGGCGTCATGGGCAGCCGAACCCGAAGCGCGATACGCGCCTATCAGGCCGACATGGACATCGCTCGCAACGGCCGCGCATCGGCTGACCTGCTGAAGCGCCTGCGCCAGACGGAGCAGGAGCAAGTGGCCGAGGTCTCGGAGCCACCCACCATGGCCTCGTCTCGCGTCGCCTTGCAGGACGACTTCAGCGACGGCGATTACCGTCGCAACCCCGCCTGGACGGTATTGAGCGGCGACTTCGAGGTCGATGAAAACGGACTGCGCAGCATCGTGGCAGCCGGTCGGAGAAGCGACCGCGACACTCGCGACCTCAGCACCGACCGCCCGGAGGAGCTGGGCCTGGCCGTACTCGAGCTGATTCTCGAGCAGACCAGCAATAACCGACAGGGCGAGGGCCCTCCGCCGAGCAATCCGGCGCAGATCTTCGTCAATGCGCCCGTCGATAACGCCTTCCGAATGGAGCTCGAACTGGCCTCCCGGCAGCGGCCTGGCAGCCTGCAACTGGGGCTCTTCCAGGGTAACCGGCCCAATGGCACCGGCTATCGGCTGGTCTATACGGCCGGCGCCCGCCCGGGGCTCAGCCTGATCAGGCTGATTTCCGGCAACATGGAAGTGGTGGCCCGCCACGAAGGCCAGCTCGACCTCGAGGATGGCCAATTCCACCGCATTGTATGGACCCGCGACGAGAACGGCCGGATGCAGGTACGCGTGGATGACCAGCGTCTGCTGCGCGTGCAGGACAACGGCCTGCGCGATCCCTTCCAGGGTGTGGTGATGGCCAACCGGCAAGGCGACTACACCCTGCGCCGGATCAGGCTGGAGGAATAGGCGTCTGTGCCGACCCGCTCCAGGCGGTGTCACCTCATCCGCTCACTGGCGAACAGACCGAACACTGCCCGATTCCACCGGCGGGAATCGGTGCCACTCGGTCGAGCTACCGACAATGGGCACCACAAGGATCACGCCGAGCGCGGAAGCACTCACCTGTACTACCAAGGCGCCATCGTTCGCCCTGCGAAAGCGATAGGTCATGGACTCGAAGCCACTCACTTGTTCCGCCACCCAGCGAGACGACTCCAGCAACAGCCACCCGTCCTCGCAGCGATAATCCTCCTGCCGCTGCAGGATGCGTGGCTCGAGGGAAGCGCCCTCGCCGAGCGCTTCGACCATGAGCTCCGCGTTCGCATCGCCCGTGATCCGAACGCGCGTCGCCTGCGCCGCTGCAGCGATATCCGCAAGGAAATAGCTGGAGAGATAAGGCGGGGAATACTGCGGAGAGCCACCCTCCGGTACGGCTCGCTCACCCGCGTTCTGAAACTCCCCCGCAAGCGAGGGGCAGCTATTGCCTGGGGATGCCGAGAGGCCGCCCCATTCGACGGGATAGGCGCCGTATGAAGAACAACCCGATGAAAGGACGGCGGCGACGATCACCGGATACCAGGCAGCATTGACTGAGCACCCCATGGGCGATTTCCTTCAGAGGACAGTGGGAACGCGCCCCAGGTCACGGCAGCGCTCTTTCACGACCGCGATTCCTGCCTACCCCCGCTCAACGCAAGGCACTATCCCTTCTACCCCAACGGGTGGCCATGAGCCTCGACCCGGCGTCTGAGCCAGGCGCCGGTCAACAGCAACAGGGTCAGCGCAACCAGTGGCAGGATAACGTCGAGGCGAACGGCCTCTTGCTTTTCCACCGCTTCCAGGGCGCCATGAATGGCGCTGGCGTAGACCGCCCACTTGATACCCAGACCGAGGATGGCGGCCATCACGAAGGTCGCCAACGGCAGGCGCAGCAGGCCGGCAGAGAAGTTGACCACATAGTGAGGGAAACCCGGCAGCACGCGCAGCGCACACTGCGTCAGGAAATCGCTGCGCTGCTCAAGCTTGTTGGTGATCTTGCGCGTGAGCCCCTTGGGGCTCCAGCGGTCGCTGAAGCGTGACGCGAGGTAGTAGGCCCCCAGAGCACCCGCCACGCTGCCGGCAGTCAACATCGGGGTAGCCGCCAACGGGGTATAGAAGGGGGCGATCAACCACAGCCCGATGCTGCCAGGAAGGCCGAACGTCAGCGTCACTGCCATGACCAGAATCACCGAGATGATCACCGCGGGATGGTGGGAGGCCTCGTCAGCCCAGCGCTGCAGGTCGGCCAGTTCGGGCGAGTACCAGATCCACAGATAGGCCGCTGTCAGCAGTGCAGCGCCGATCGCCACCCAGCGCCAGAGACGGCTTAGCGAACTGTCGTTGGGCATCAAGGGCTCTCGGTCATCAACCAGCTGCCATGGTGCCATGCCACATGCACGGGGTCACGGCGCCCAGTACGCGGCAATGGCATCGGTACAGGATGCCGGAGCGGGTGTGCCATGACGTCGCGCTGGGTCTACTGGTACACCTGAAAAGGTTATAACCTTATATTTCAGGTTGGCGCCAGGTATTTTCGCACGCGCCCAGGACACCTACCCTGTGGCAACCCCCTCACCGCGCACTCCCGGAACCCGTGAACGAGGTCCCCATGGACACTTCCCTCTGGTTTGTCATCGCCGCCGCCATGCTGACTGCCATCATGACCGGGGTCGGCGCACTGCCCTTCCTGTTCGTGAAGCGCCTGGGACAGCGCACCATGGGCTGGTCGAACGCCGCAGCGGCAGGCTTGATGCTGGCCGCCAGCCACAGTCTGATCGCTGAAGGGGTCACGCTGGATATCAGCTTGACCTTTATCGGCGTGCTGCTCGGGCTGGGTGCCATCGTGGTGTCGGATAAGCTGCTGTCCAACAAGGGCGAGGTCGAGGTGGCGGAGCTGAGGGGGGCTAACGCGACCAAGGCCCTGATGATTCTCGGTATCATGACCGCCCACTCCTTCGCAGAGGGCATCGGCGTGGGGGTCTCCTTTGCCGGCAGCGAAGGGCTTGGCACTTTCATCACCACTGCCATTGCCTTTCACAACGTGCCGGAAGGCCTGGCCATTGCGCTGATCCTGGTCCCGCGCGGCACGCCGGTCTGGAAGGCCGGCCTGTGGGCCATCTTCACCAGCCTGCCGCAGCCCCTGATGGCGGCTCCCGCCTATCTCTTCGTGGAAACCTTCCGGCCGCTACTGCCGGTAGGACTCGGCCTGGCCGCCGGCGCCATGATCTGGATGGTCTTCTCGGAGCTGTTTCCTGAGGCGTTGGAGCGGGTAAGCAGCGGCTCGGCTGCCACGGTCGTCACGCTGGCGTTTGCCGCCATGATGGCCTTCCAGATGCTGGTGCTCCCCCACTGACAGGCTCCCCTGCTTCCTCAATCGCCCCGCCAGAGGTTTAGCCTTAGGTCGAAGGTCGTTACAATGCCATCGCTCTAGTCGGCGTCGTGTTCCATCGACGCACACATCCTCAGCAACTAGAGCGTATTCATGCCTTCGAACCAGCCTCCCTCCCCATCCGGAACCTCGGCGCTATCGCGCCTGGGCGACCCCATCGTGCTGCTGCTCACGGTCGGCTTCATCGTTGCCTTCGTCGGCCTGTCGCTTTACGACATCGACCTGGTGGCCGACAGCATCAGCGCCGGTTTCGCCTGGACGGCCGCGACACTGGGCACCTACTTCCAGCTCCTGCTGCTGCTGACCTTCCTGATCGCCATCGGCGTGGCCATCTCCCCGGCGGCCGGGGCGCGGGTCGGTAACCTGGACACTCCACAGATCAGCACTTTCAAGTGGCTGTCGATGATCATGTGCACCCTGCTGGCCGGGGGCGGCGTGTTCTTCGCCGCAGGCGAGCCGATCTACCACTTCGTGGTGACGCCGCCAGCCTTCGACACCCAGGCGGGCAGCGCCGAGGCCGTGGCCGGTGCGCTGGCCCAGTCATTCATGCACTGGGGCTTTCTCGCCTGGGCGGTGCTGGGCTCGCTCTCCGCCATCGTGCTGGCCCACGCTCACTACGTTAAGGGCCAGCCGCTGCAACCGCGCACCCTGCTCTACCCGGTGTTCGGCGAGCGCATCATGAGGGGGGCGCTCGGCAGCCTGGTCGATGCCTGCTGCGTGATCGCGGTCGTGGCTGGAACCGTCGGCCCCATCGGCTTTCTCGCCACCCAGGTGAGCTTTGGCCTGCACGAGCTGTTCGGCGTCAGCGAGGGCTACGCCACCCAGCTCGGCATCCTGGTGCTGCTGGCGGGGGTCTATGTCACCTCGGCGATGACCGGCATCCACAAGGGCATCCAGATCCTGTCGCGCTTCAACGTCTTCCTGGCACTCGCCATCGCCGCGGTGATCCTGCTGGCTGGCCCCACCCTGTTCCTGGTCAACGCCTTCGGACAGGGCTTCGGCGAGTACCTGTCGTCGTTCTTCGCCATGGCCACCATGACCGCCGAAACCGCCCCGGCCTGGTGGATGCAGTGGTGGACGGTGTTCTTCTTCGCCTGGTTCATCGGCTACGCGCCGTTGATGGCGATCTTCGTGGCGCGCATCTCTCGCGGGCGCACCATCCGCGAGATGATCCTGGCCGTGGCGGTGATGGCCCCGGTGGCCACCGCGATCTGGTTCACCCTGCTGGGCGGCTCCGGCATCCACTACCAGCTGACCGGTGTGATTGACCTCACCGAGGCGCTCAACAACTTCCAGTTCGACGTGGCGACCCTTACCGTGGCCCAGGCGCTGCCGGGCGGTGGCCTGATGGCGCTGGCCATCCTGCTGCTGACCAGCATCTTCGTGGCCACGACCGGTGATTCGATGAGCTACGCCATCGCCGTGGTATGCACCGGTCACGACGCACCGAACCGGATGGTGCGCGCTTTCTGGGGGATCACCATGGCCCTGATGGCGGGCATTCTGCTCTACATGGGCGCGGGACAGATCGGCGCGCTGCAGCAGTTCATCGTGATCACCGCCATCCCCGTCTCCCTGATCCTGCTGCCGTCGCTGTGGACCGGCCCACGAGCCGCCTACGCCCTGGCCCGGGAACAGGGCATCATCGCGCCCCATTCGGCGGCCAGCACAGCGACGCGTTAACCCGCCGCAAGCGACGGCAGGCGTTGAGCGCCTGGCGTTTCTTCCGCAAGGAGGGCTCGGCTAGTATGGGGAATCCCTGATACACCGAGCCCCGTCCATGCAAGCCACCCTCGAGCAGCGCGCCCTCAAGCTCTCCATCCTCGTGACCCTGGGGGTCTCCAGCCTCGGGGTCACCTTCGGCCTGCTGGCCGGCTCGCAGTCGATCCTCTTCGATGGCGTCTTCTCCACCATCGATGCCGCCATGTCGGGGCTGGCGCTGCTAGTGGCGCGGCTTGCCGTGCGCGAGGCAAGCGAGCGCTTCCAGCACGGCTACTGGCACCTGGAGCCGCTGGTCGCCGCGCTCAATGGCAGCATCCTGATGCTGCTGTGCTTCTATGCCTTCCTCACCGCCCTGCTCGACCTGCGCGAGGGGGGCCGTGAGCTCGCCTTCGACCTGGCGATCGGCTATGCGGTGGTGGTGGCCATCGTCTGCTTCGCCATGACCGCCTACCAGCGGCGCATCAATCGCACGGCCGACTCGGAGTTCGTGCACATCGACATGCAGGGCTGGCTGATGGCGGCGCTGATCACCACCTCGCTGCTGGTGGCCTTCATCATCGCCCGCGTCCTGCAGGGCACTGCCTGGGCGCATTTTACCCCCTACGTGGACTCAGTGCTGCTGATGGTGCTGACGGCCAGCTTCATGCCGGTGCCCATCGGCATCGTGCGTCGCGCCATGAAGGAGGTGCTGCTGATCGCGCCCAGCGAGATCGACCGCGAGGTGCATGCGGCCATGGCCCCGGTGATGGCGCGCGATGGGCTGCTGCGCTATTACAGCCACGTGGCCAAGGCCGGCCGCGGCCACTACATCGAGATCCATATCGTCACCACGCCCGAGTACGGACAGGGCCAGGGCATCGCGGTACTCGACGAGATCCGCGAGCAGATCAGCGCCGGGCTGAGCCCGCCGCCGGAGCGGCGCTGGTTCACCGTGGCCTTCACCGCCGACGAGCGCTGGGCGTGACGCTAAAGCCACCCCTTAGCTCTCCCTCGGGACCCACTGCCCCGCCTGCTGCACGGCGCGTCCCTCGGCCTCGAGCTTGAGCAGGTGGGCCAGCGCCGAGCGCGCCGCCACCCCCAGCTTCTCCGCCGGCACGTCATCATAGGCGTGGCGCGTCAGTGCCTCCAGGCTCGCCGGGGCGTAACGTGCCAAGGCCCGGCGAACCTTGTGCTCCCGGGCCAGGCGATGGGTGACCAGAAAGTCGATGGCGGCATGGGCCTCGCCGATCAGGAAGCCGTGCCCCGGGGCAATGGTATCGAAGGGCTGCTCGCCCAGGGCCTGCAGGGCAGCCAGATAGTCGGCCATGTCGCCGTCTGGCGGATTGATCACCACCGTGGAGCCCTGCATCACCTGGTCGCCGGCGAACAGCAGCCGCGCAGACTCCAGCAGGTAGCAGAGATGATTAGAGGCGTGCCCCGGGGTATGCAGCACCTTGAGCGCGCCCGCGGGCGTTTCGAGGCGCTCGCCGTGGCGGGGGCAATAATCAGGCGCGAAGTCGGCGTCCTGGCTCTCTCCTGCCGGTGGCGGAAGGCCCACCAGTTCGGCGCCGGTGCGCGCCTTGAGCCAGGTCGCCCCCGGCGAATGGTCGATATGGGTATGGGTCACCAGTACCCGTGAGATCTTGCCCGCGGTCAGTGCCAGCAGCCGGTCCAGGTGGACTGGATTGGCGGGGCCGGGATCGATCACCAGGACGTCATCGCCATCGCCGAGCAGGTAGCTGTTGGTACCGGAGCCCGTCATTGCCCCGGGATTGGGGGCGGTGACCCGGGTGACGCCCGGGGCCAGTTGGACCGCCCGGCCGGGCACGATCTCGGCGCTGGCCGTCCCCTCTCGGTGAGGGTCCAGACGACGCACCTCGGCATAGGCCGGGGCATCGGGCTCTACCTGCCAGGCCTCACCACCCTTGCGGGCCGGCCAGGGCCGGCTGGGGCGCGGCGTCGGCGGATTGGCATGGGCATAGCGCAGCAGCGCCTCGCTGGTGGAAAAGTCGCCCAGCAGGCGCAGGGTGCGCAGGGTGGGATAGCCCAGCGACAGCCGGCCGTCGCGATGATCCGCCAGGGTCGCGGCAGGTGTGCGCCAGGCGTGGGCGATGGTCTCGCTGCCGTCATGCCCCGCCTGCTGGCCCGGCGGCGCCAGGGCCACGAAGAAGCGCGTGTCGAAGCGACGCGGCGCGCCCGGGGGCGTCATCCAGTGGCCCAGATAGGCCAGCCGGTCCAGCGGCAGGCCGAGGCCATGACGTTCACACAGTGCGCGAAAGCTGATTTCCCCGCGCCGCAGCGCCTCGCGCCCTTCGGTCAGCACCGGATGATTCGCCGCGGGCAGGTGTCCGTGGGCGTCCACGGCCAGCAGCAGGCCGGCTTCCTCGAAACACTCCCGCAGGGCCGCGATCATGTAATCGGCCCCGCCCTCGTCGAGGCTAAGGGTCTGGCTGATGGTGGCGTCGTCGCGGCCCGAGGCAAAGGCACGAACCTCTGGGTCCTGGGGGTCCACGGCGCCGCCGGGAAAGACGAAATAGCCGGGCAGGAAGGCTGCCTGCCAGGTGCGCTGCAGCAGCAGGACCTCCAGGCCGCGGTCGCTGTCGCGCACCAGGGCCAGGGTTGCGGCGGGACGAATCTCGATCATGGCCTGCTCCACCTCGACGTGCCAGTCGGCGCAGGTGGAACATGGGGGGGCGTAGCTCATTGGTGGGCTCTCGTCAGTGGGTACGTCTGAGCCCAGAAATACCATGCCGATGGCGAGGCGCCCAGCTCCCGATAAGCGCAGAACGCCACGCTGAAGTTTCGACGGCAGCACGACGACATGACTAGACTCTTCAGGTATCGCGAACCAAAACGAGGGTTTTCATGCCTGACTACCACAACGATTCCACCCTGCCCCTGCCGCTCTTTCCCGGCAGCCACATGGTAATCGACGACGACTATGTCTTCCTGTCGGGACTGACCGCCGCGGATATCCAGGGCGGCGAGACGGTGATCGGCGACATCGTCGAAGAGACCCGCCTGGTGATGCGCAGCCTTCAGCGCATGCTGCGCTCCGCCGGCTGCGACATGGCCGATGTGGTGCGCAGCGACGTCTATATCACCGACCTCGACCTGACCCGCGACATGGACGCTACCTACGCCGAGTTCTTTGCAGACCATCGCTATCCGGCGCGCACCTGCACCCAGACACCACGCCTCTATGGCGGGGGCCATGTCGAGATTACCGTGATGGCACGTCGCCCCGCCGAGCGCGAGGCGTCCGACTCGGAGGCAGAGAAGGAGAGCGACTGACGGCGGCCAGCGCCATGCCCTTATCCGTCGCGCCAGACTTGCTCCCGCGCGCCCGGGAAGCGGACCTCGGTGATCTCGGCGATGAAGAACGGGAAGTAGTCGTGCGTGCCGAAACCGTTTCCGGCCTCCACTCGGAACGGCAGGCGATAGCCGTCGACCTCGCGGAAGTCGGACAGACATCCCCCGAAGGGCTGGCGGCGATAGACCCTCTGGGAATTGGCATCACTCCAGCGCTGGAAGCTCACCCGGACCGGACATCCCTCGGCATCGACACTGACGTCCACGGCCTGGGAGAGCGTGCCCCGGGTCAGCGTGACCCGCGCCGTGTTCGCGTCCACGTCCTCCCAGGCAACGCCCGGCCCCGGCAGCACGGCGGCAGGCGACCAGAACACCGCCTCGGCCGCCTGGCGGCCGTAGGCCGAAAGCGCATGGTCGGCATTGCCTCCCAGGCGCGCCACGGGCAGCAGTCCGAAAAGCCGAAAGCGCGTCCAGCGGCCCGAGTCCGAACCGGAAAGCGGCAGGCCGCTGCGGGTGCGCATCGCCCAGACGAAGCCGTGGGGCGCGGCCAGGATCTGGCGCGCCTGCATGGCCTGGTAGCGCGGCGTGGCGCGGGTACCGAGACCGAACTGACCACGCATGGCCAACTCGACTACCGGCCAAAGCGGTGTGCCGGGCCGGATGACGAAACGAAAATAGCGCTGGGCCGGCTCGGGCAGCCCGTGCAGCATAGCCTTTGAGAAGCGCGCCGGCTCGGCTGGCTGGTGGGCGGCCAGTCGTGCCCATTCGTGTCGCCGGGCGCGGCGGTCGCACAGTGCGAGAACCCCCAACCCCAGTAGGGCGACACCTAGCACTCCCACGGCGCCCCACAGCATCGTCATCGCGACCTCCCTCTCTCACTCGGGCACGGCGAAGGCTTACGCCAGCTCCCGCCCCGCTTTCCGATCGGGCCAGGCGCGATTCGCCGGTCTGCCCATTGCTTGCCGACTTAACCGGATGATGTCTCGCCGCCCTGCGTCGGCGGAGCCTCGACCTCCTCCACCGTGGCCGGTCGTCTGAGCCGTCGCTTGGCCGGGATGTCGCCGCGCGCGATATCGTGCTCGCTGAGCACCACCACGTCGCGGGGCCACCATTCGGGATGCTCGTCGCGGATGAAGGCCATCAGTTTCTCCCGGACCTTGGCCTCGGCTTCCCAGGCGCTCATGGCCTCGGGGCCCATTAGATAGAAGGATATCTCCTGGGTGGCCTGATGCTGACCGGTGACGAAACACGCCAGCTTGTGGTGGTCGATGACCCCTTCCTCGGCCATCGCGAACTCCTTGAACTTCTCCCTGAGGGTTGCCACGTCGGCGCTGAGGTGAAGGGTCAGCTCAATGGTCCGATAAAGCTTGGCATGCTTCGAGGAGAGGTTCTCGTAAGGCTTCGAGACGAAGTACTTCACCGGCACGACCAGGCGCCGCTCATCCCAGGTCCGCAGGCGAATGAAGGTATAGAAGATGGCCTCCACGTAACTCCATTGCCCCTCGAAGACCACCAGGTCACCGATGCGGATCGCCTTGGTCAGCGAGATCTGGAAGGAGGCGAGAATGTTGCCGAGTACTGCCTGGCCGGCGACCCCCACCAGCACCGTCACCACACTGGCCGAGGCCAGCAGGGTCACGCCGAGGGTCTCGAACAGGCTGACCTGGGCGATGACGTAGATCGCCACGACCATCACGGTCATCAGGATCACGGCGCGACGCAGGGCAAAGAGGGTGGTCAGCAGTTTGCGCTCGTCGCGACTCCGGGAGTCGTCGATTTCGCCCACCAGGCGCCGCGTGATCCTGATCAGCAGGGTATCGACGAGGCGAACCGCGACAAGGCCCACGCCCCAGGCCATGATGACGACCAGCAGGCCGCGAAAGATGGCAGTGACCATGCCAGAGAAGGAGACCACATAGTCGAGCAGCCACTGCGCCAACAATGCCATGGCGATGAAGGCCATGGGCAGCCGGATCATCTGCGCAAAGACGCTGGTCAGTCCCGCCGGAAGGCGACTGGCCAGCAGGCCCATCAGCGCATGGATCAACCACCCGACCGAACCGGTGATAAGCAGGAAAACCGGGATGGCGAACCACTCCCAGAGCTTCAGTATGCCGGCGGCGCCCTGGAAACGCTCCGGAATGTGGTCCTCCAGCCAGGAGGGGCCATATTTCTTGTAGAGGGCGGGAATCGCAGCGATCGTCTCCGGCACGATCAGCCAGACAGGGTCCTGCTCTCCCGCCCGGAATCGGGCGGCCCGCACCTCATAGCTCTGACCGTCGATTTTGAGAGTGGCGAGCCTGAGGTTGCGTCGTGACTGGCCGGCACGGGGGCTCTGGCCCGAGGTCGCCTCGACCATGGCATCCCGACGGGAGGAAAGCGTCGAAAGGTTGATCCACTCGCCCCGCTGAAGGACGGCGGCAAGTTGCCTGGCAATCACCGCCCCGCGCTCGGCCTGCTGTTCGGGACTCAGGTCGCGAAGATCGAGGTGATGGGCCGCGGCTGAATAGTTCTCCTCCGCAGACAGCGCCAGGAAGCTGCGTACCGCATCACGAGGCGTCTTGCGATCGACCTCCTCGGGAGGCGGACCGAGGCCGGCATTCACCGAATCGACGCTGAACCAGCGCGTCTCCTCTCCCTCGTTCTGGGCCACGGCGAGGCAGGAGACGATCAGCAGCAGCCATACCGGCAGAATCCGTGCATGCGGAGTCTTCATACGCGTCCTTCCCGAGTTGTCGAAAACGTCCTGTCACGACCGTCGTTACCCCTCCCGGCGAGTCTCCAGCTGACCGTGCCAGGGTCGCATGGCCAGGATCTCGTCGAACCAGCGCAGCGGCTCGGGCGCGGTGACCGCTTCCGGCAGCGGCGCCAGTGCGACCGGCTGCCAGCTGCTGGCCTCCAGCGATTGGCGCAGCCGCGCGTAGTCCACGGCCATATCGGCTGCGGCCTCGTTGGCCTGCAGCTGGCTGAGCGCTTCCAGCAGGTCCCCCATGCCATTCTGCTGATCCGAGAGGGGCTTGAAGGACTGCACGTAGAGGCGCTCGCCCTCCAGCCCCACCTTCACCGGCATGTCGATGAGGTTGACACGCTCACCGACCTCGATACGCGAGAACAGCGCTTCGATGGTCTCCGGCATCATGCGAATACAGCCGCGGCTGGCGCGCATTCCGATACCATCCGGGCGGTTGGTGCCATGGATCAGATAGCCCGGAATATCGAGCATGATGGCATGCTGGCCCAGCGGATTGTCAGGACCGGGCGGCACCACCTCGGGCGGCGGCTCGCCGTTCTCCCTGGCCTCCTGACGGACCGACTCGGGCGGATACCAGGCCGGGGCCTTGAGCTTCATGGTGGTCCTGGTCACGCCCAGCGGGGTATCGAAGCCCTCCCGACCGATGCCGATGGGATAGGTCTCGACACGCGGCGTATCGCCCTCGGGCGTATCCGGATAATAGTAGAGGCGCAGCTCCGACAGGTTGATCACGACACCCTCGCGCTGTACCGGCGGCAGGATGTAACGCGCTGGAATCACCACCTCGGTGTCCGGCGCAGGCGCCCAGAGACTGACCTCGGGGTTGGCGTTGCGGATCTCCTCGTAGCCGACGTTGTGCTCACGGGCAATGTCGAGCAGCGTCTGACCCTCTCGGGTCTCGACGGTATAGACCTCACCGACCATATTGCCGGTCTCGGGCAGCGGGTAATGGCCGCGAGGCCATTGCGGCTCGGCCATGGCTGCCACCGACGGGAGCAGCAATGCGAGAGACAGCGCCAGAGGACGGCAGCGCCTGGCCAGGGGAGCAATCGTAAAAGCGTTCATGGTGCGCAGGGACTCTAGGACGTCATCGGGAAGGGAGTTTTGCGAACAGTGTTCCATGGGGCCCGCGTCACGGCAACAGGCCATGCAAGACCCCGTTTCACCCGCTCCCCAGCCGCTCGATACGCTCCAGCGTCAGCCGCCGCCCCTCGCTTCTCGAGAAACGGAACAGGCCTTCGACGCGCACGGCCTCGCCCAGATAGGGAGCGATCCGCTCGTGGGGGAAGACCTCGACCCGGTTGAGGTCCTCATCCTCGATCCAGTAATGCAGCGGATCCTCGAAGTGGCGCACCACGCCGTGGGTCGCCACCTGGCGCTCATCGTGGGCGGCGGGATTGTTCGCCAGTACCGGCAGCGGTACCTCGCTGACCGGTGCCTCCCCGCCGCAGCCCGTGAGCAGTAGCGCGACAAGCAGTGTCACCGCCGTTGGGTTGGCGCTTCTCCGGCGTGCTTTCATCGTGTTTCTCCCGCTGGTCGAGGGTCGTCCACTATGAACGATGCCGGCGTCAGTATCGCCCAGAGGCTGCGACGCCGTCATGGCCTGAGCGCTTTTCGTCCAGGCGGGCTCGGGGTAACGTGAGCCAACGCCCTTCTATCGAGAGTCGCCAATGTCGCGAATCCGCTCCCTCTCCGTTCGTTCACTGTGCGCCTGGGCCGCCCTGGCCTGGCTGGCCCCGCTGCCGGCCCTGGCCGATGACTGCCCCGCCCCCGGCCAGTGGCAGGTCAACGGCAATGAAACACTGACCACCGCCGACCTGGCGACGCAGCTCGCCGATACGCGCGTGGTGCTGCTCGGCGAGCAGCATGATCGTCTCGATCACCATCGCTGGCAGCTTCACACCCTGGCGGCCCTGCATGCCCATCGCCCATCGATGGTGATCGGCCTGGAGATGCTGCCACGCGAGGCCCAGCCGGCACTGGACGCTTGGGTGGCCGGCGAGCTCGACGAGGCGGCCTTCCTCGAGCAGAGCGACTGGCATCAAGCCTGGGGCTTCGACCCCGAGCTCTACCTGCCGATCCTGCACTTCGCCCGCATGCAGCGCATCCCGCTGCTGGCGCTCAACGTCACCCCCGAGCTGCGCGGCCGGCTGGCCAACGACGGCTGGGCCGCGGTGCCGGAGCAGGAGCGTTTCGGCATCACGCCGCCGGCCCCGGTGCTGCCCGCCTACCGCGCCTCGCTGGAGGCGGTCTATGCCCAGCATGCCAACCGCGATGGCGACCCGGCGGATGTCGAGCGCTTCATCGCCGCCCAGCTGGCCTGGGATCGCGCCATGGCCACGGCCCTGGCCGAGGCCGCGACGGACGGCACCCTGGTGGCGGGGCTGATGGGTGGGGGCCATCTGGCCAACGGTGACGGCGTGCCCTATCAGCTTGACGACCTGGGCCTCGAGAACCACCGCAGCCTGCTTCCCTGGGCACCGGGTGCCGACTGCCAATCCCCGCGGGCCGAGGCCGATGCGTTCTACGTGCTGGGCGACGAATCTGCCTTTCAGCTGCCGGACCCGCCGCGCCTGGGCGTGCTGATCGGCGAGCATGAGGACGGCGTGCTCGTTCAAGGCATTGCGCCGGACAGCGTGGCCGAGAAAGCCGGCCTCGCCGAGGGCGATGTCATCGTCACCGCCGCCGGCCAGCCCATGGCGGCGCCTGCCGACCTCACCACGGTGATCCGACGCCAGGCCCCGGGCACCCTGCTGCCACTGGACATTCGCCGCGACGGTGAGCTCAGGGAAGTGCTGGCACGCTTCCCGAGCCCGGGCGCGTGAATCGCTCGGCTCAACGGCTGGCGAGCGGGCTCTGTGGCCTGCTCTGGCTGGTAAACGTGGGGCTGGCCTGGGGCGAACCGGCAGCCCACACGGCGGCCCGCACCCTGAGCATCCAGTTCGATCCGGCCACGCGCGCCCTGCAGGGTGAACTGCGCCAGCCCCTGCCGGAGGGCGGACACTTCCGCCTGATGGAGGGCCTGACGGTGATCGCTGCCCAGCGCGGCGATGAGACCATCCGGGTCACACAGGATGCCAAGGGACGCTGGCAGCTGCCGCCGGGCGACACCGGCACGGACGACGAGGCCTCGGTAACGCTTCGCTGGCAGGGCACCCTGCCCGAGGCCGGCGAGGGTGATCGGCATCGCGTAAGCGTCGAGGGTAGCCTGCTGCCGACGCGCGCCGGCTGGTACCCGCACCTGGCCGACGCGGCCGTCCCGCTGCGGTTGACGGTGCGAGTGCCGGCAGGACAGCGGGCCCTGGGCAGCGGCTCGCTGCTGGAAGAGCGAGAGGTAGAAGGCGATTACCTGGCACGTTTCCACCACCCCCACACCCGCGAGGTGGAGATCGCCACCGGCCCCTGGCAGCTGCGCGAGCGCGAGACCGAGGGCGTGCGGCTGCGCACCCTCTTCCCGCCGGGCCTGGATGCCGCCTTTGCCGAGACCTATCTGCAACACAGCGCCGAGCACCTGGCCCTCTTCCAGTCGCGCCTGGGACCGCTGCCCTATTCGAGCTTTTCCATCGCCGCCTCGCCGGCACCGGTAGGCATTGCCTTCCCCGGCTTCACCCTGCTCGGCGAACGCGTCATCCCGCTGCCCTTTATCCCCCGGACCTCGCTGGCCCATGAGCTGATGCATGCCTGGTGGGGCGCCGGGGTGAACGTCGACTACGCCAGCGGCAACTGGTCCGAGGCCCTCACTACCTACCTGGCCGATCACGCCCTGGCTGAACAGAGCGGCGAGGCCGAGTCCCTGCGCCGCCGCTGGCTGACGGACCTGGCCGCCCTGCCAGCCGCCCAGGAATCCGCCCTGGTGGCCTTTCGCGGTGACCCCGACCCGGCTGGCCGTCTGATCGGCTACCAGCACGGCGCCCTGCTCTTCCACATGCTGCGCCAGCGCATCGGCGACAAGGCCTTCGATCGCGGCCTACGGCGCCTGGCCGAGCAGTGGATGCACCGCACCGCCGACTGGTCGGCCTTGATCGACGCCTTCGGCGAGGCCGCAGGCGAGCCGCAGGACGCCTTTTTCGCCCCCTGGCTGACACGGCCCGGGCGCCCCTCGCTGCAGCTGGAATCAGTGCGGCTGGACGCCAAGGGCAGCGGCTACCGGCTCCGCGGCGAGCTGGTCCAGCGCGGCCCCCATGCGCCCTGGCCGCTTGAGGTGCCCCTGGTGGCGGAAACCCAGACCGGTCCGGTCCGCGTCATACAACCCATGGAGGGCCAACGACAGGCCTTCGATATAACGTTGAGTTCGTACCCCCTGGCCATGGAGGTGGATCCAGGCGCCGACCTCTTGCGCCATCCCGGCGCAATGCCGGCCATCCTGCGCCAGCTGATGCTGGACCCGACCACCCGGGTGCTGGCCCTGGACGAGGCCCATCGTCCCCTGGCCCGCCAGGTGCTGGGGCGCCAGCCTGATGCGCTCGACGCGTTCGCCGACCGGCCGAAGGATGCGCCTTCGCCGCTGCTGGTGATCGGAACCACCACCGCGCTGCGCGAATGGCGCCAGGCCAACGACCTGCCCGCGCCGCCGAAGCCGCTGGAGACAGCGGGACAGGCCCGCTTCTGGATGATCCCGGAACAGCGGGTCGGCCTGCTCAGCGGCGACGATGCCGGCGCCCTGGCGCGGCTTGCCGGTTCCCTGCGCCATCACGGCCAGCGCAGCTATGTGGTACACGGCGGCGATGGCGAGACCCGTGACGCGGGTACCTGGGAGGTCGAGGAGAATCCGCTACGCGTGACCTTCCCCCGCTGACGGGATAGCCCCGGGGCGCTCGGGCAGGCATCATGGTCGCCCCTGACCATCCATCGTCCACGAGGTTGATGACTGCCGATGAGAATCCTGATTCGCACCTTCTTCCGTGGCCTGCGCGCCGTGCTGGGGCCGGTCATGCTGGCTTCCGAAAAGCTCTCCACCCCCAAGGCCATCGCGCGCAGCCCCGATGAGCAGGCCCGCGTCGACGCGGCATGCCGCAACCTCTCGCTCTACCAGTTCCGCACCTGCCCGTTCTGCATCAAGGTCCGCAAGGAGATCGCCCGCCTGGGACTTGATATCGAACTGCGCGACGCCCGGCTCGACCCCGATCACCGCCGCGAGCTCGCCGAGGGCGGCGGACGCGTCAAGGTGCCCTGCTTGCGGATCGACCACGACGACGGCACCACCGAGTGGCTCTACGAGTCCGACGACATCAATGCCTGGCTGAACCGCCACTTCGGCGAGGCCGACGCCCAGGCCGCCTGACCGTCGCGCCTGCCCCCTGGCGCCGGGCGCGGCGCCCCGGCAATTCGCGGCAGCACTTGCCCTGCCGCGAGTGGCCGCCTAAACCTTGTGCATGGACACCCTTCCGCTACGCCCCGTTTCCCGCCGTGGTCCGATGGCCGTCATCCGCTTCCTGGGGCTGGTGCTGCTGGGGGCCATCGTGGGTGGCGTCGCCGCCCTTCTCGCCGTGGCCTTCGTCAGTGCGGTCTTGGCCCTCAACGATCTGCTGCTGATCTCACCGCGCAGCCGCATGATGTTCGACCATCCCGGCCTGCTGCTGGCCGCGACAGTTGCCGTGCCGGCGCTGGGCGGCCTGGTGGTGGGCCTGCTGCACCGCGCGATCCCCGAACAGCGCCCCCATACGCCGGCCGACGTCATCGCTGCGGTTCAGACGCGCCACGGCCGGCTGCCGGCCCGGGCCGGCGGGCTCTCGGCATTGAGCGCCCTGGTCTCGCTGGGCGCCGGCGCCTCGGTGGGGCAGTACGGTCCCCTGGTGCAGCTGGGTGCCAGCCTTGGCTCGCTGGGGGCGAGGGTGCTGCGGCTGGGGCGCTCCGACGACAACATCACCATCGCCTGCGGGGTCGCCGCGGCCATCGCCACCGCCTTCAATGCCCCACTCGCGGGCATCGTCTTCGCCCACGAAGTGGTACTTCGCCACTATGCGCTGCGCGCCTTCGCCCCGGTGGCCGCGGCGGCGCTGGTCGGCTACGTGATCGCTACCAATGTGCTCGACCAGGGCGCCCTCTTTCACGTTGCCGAGACCGCCGTGCCTCGCCCCTGGGAGTTCATGGCCTTCCTCGCCATCGGCGGCCTGGGCGCCCTGGTCGCCGGGGCCTACATGCACACCATTCTGGGGATGACGCGAATCGCCGGCTCGCTGCCCCTCGCGCCCGCGCTGCGCCCGGCCCTGGCCGGCGCCCTGCTGGGGCTCACCGCCCTCTGGGTCCCCGACATCCTCGGCATGGGCCAGGAGACCCTGCGTTTCGCCACCATCGCCGGGGCCTTCGGCAGTACCGAGCTGCTGCTGGTGCTGGTGCTCAAGATCGCCGCCACCGGTCTCTGTCTGGGAATGGGCTTCA
Organism: Halomonas fontilapidosi; assembly: GCF_014192285.1. Taxonomy (GTDB): domain Bacteria; phylum Pseudomonadota; class Gammaproteobacteria; order Pseudomonadales; family Halomonadaceae; genus Halomonas; species Halomonas fontilapidosi. The sequence goes on from NZ_JACHXQ010000002.1 coordinate 180,424, forward strand.
GCGGCGGCGTATTCAGCCCGGCGCTGGTCATCGGCATGCTGTTCGGGGCCCTGTGCGGCAGCCTGGTCGGCCAGCTCAGCGGCGCGCCTCAGGAGACCTTCGTCTTCTACGCCGTTTGCGGCATGGTCGCGGTGACCTCGCCGGTGATCGGCGCGCCGCTGACCAGCCTGCTGATCGTCTTCGAACTGACCGGCAGCTATGCGCTGACCACGGCGGCCCTGGCCAGCGTGACCCTGGCGAGCCCCATCGCGGCCCAGCTATTTGGCCGCTCGCTGTTCGATATCCAACTCGAGGGGCGCGGCCTGGACCTCTCCGCCGGGCGCGGGCGCGCCGTTCTGCGCGCCACCCCGGTGACCGAATACCTGACCAAGGCGTGCGTGACCCTGGACCCGCAGAGCACGGTGGCCGAGGCCGTAACCGCGCTGTGTCAGGCACGCCATGGCGAGGGCTATCTGGTCGACGGCCAGGGGCGCTATCGCGGATGCGTGAGCCTCGCCGACCTGGAAGCCGCGCGGGAGGCGGCAGCGGGGCCGGTTCGCGTCGACGAGGTAGCCCCCCTGGCACGACCGGTGCTAAGGCCGGACACCTCGCTATGGGACGCCATGGCCGAACTGCAGGACGTCACCGGCGAGGCCCTGCCGGTGATCGATCCCCACGCCGATGATGCCTTCCGGGGGGTGGTCTTCGAGTCAAGCATTACCCGCGCCTACCTGGCGCACAGCGACGAACTGAGACGGGAAGAACATGGCACGGGATGACCGGAGCCGCCGTTGGCCGGCAAGCGCACCGGGGTTGGCGCTACTGTGGCTGGCGTTATTCATCGCCATGCCCGTCCAGGCGGAGGACGATACCCTCAGCGTGCTGAGCTGGGGCGGGGCCTATGAGCGCGCTCAACAGGCGGCCCTGTTCGCGCCCTATACCGCCGCCACCGGCATGCGTATCGAGGTGGCACGCTACGACGGGGGGCTCGAGGGCCTGCGCCGTGCCGTGGCCGAAGGCGAGGTGCCCTGGGACCTGATCGACATGACGCGCAGCGAGGCCATGGCCGCCTGCGCGGAAGGGCTGCTCGAGCCGCTCTCCCCCGAACTGCTGGCACCGGCCCCGGACGGCACCCCGGCGGAGCAGGACTTCCTGCCGAACTCCTTCGGCCGCTGCGCGATCACCCACAGCATTTTCGCCACCGTGGTCGCCTACCGCCAGGACGCCTTCCCCGGCACGCGGCCCGAGAGCATCGCGGATCTCTTCGATCAGCAGCAATTCCCTGGGCCCCGGGCGCTGCAGCGCACCCCGGCGGTCAATCTGGAGTGGGCACTGCTCTCCTATCGCGTCCCCCACGAGGAGCTCTACGACCTGCTGAGCACCCGGCGCGGACTGGATCTGGCGTTAGCGCGCCTCGACGAGTTGCAGGAGATCCAGTGGTGGGAAGCCGGAGACACGCCGGTGCGGCTGCTGACCGAGGGCGAGGTGGTCATGGCGTCGGGCTACAACGGCCGCTTCTTCGATGCCATGGTCAATCGCGGGGCGCCCATCGACATCCTCTGGGACGGCCAGGTCCAGGAACACGAGACCTGGGCCATCCCCCGCGGCGCCCCCAACCCCGAGACGGCCCGCGACTTCCTGCGCTTCGCCACCACCACCGAGCGCCTCGCCGACCTGTCGCGGCACATTCCCTACGGCCCGGCCCGTCGCTCGGCAGCGGCGCGCGTCACCACCCATCCCGATAGCGGCATAGACATGCGTCTGCATATTCCCACCCATCCGCTGAACGCCGAACGCGCCCTGGCCAAGGACGAAGCCTGGTACGCACGCACGCTGGGGCGCATCGAGGACTACTTCCGGGCCTGGCTCGAGGAGCGGGAGGGGCCGTAGCACCCTCCGGTCACGTCACTCGTCGAGGGTCTCCCCCGTGCCGCCCAGCTCGGCGGGCACGTCGCGCATCTTGGGCAGGCCATCGGCAATCCGCAGCACCGTCTCCTGATAGTGGACATGCAGGGCCGGCTCGAAGGTCAGGCCGGGGAGGATCGCCGCATAGACGTCGACCAGCCCCATACCGGGATGCTCTGTCAGCACATGGCCGCCGCAGCTGCGACACCACTGGCGCAGGCTGGCCGGCGTCCGCTGGTAGCTCCCCAGCGTGTCGGCCCCCTGGACCACCTCCACCGCCTCCGGCTTCCACAGCGTGAAGGCGTTCACCGGCCCCGCTGACCAGTGGCGACAGTCCTCGCAGTGGCAGAAGCCCATGGCCTCCGGCTCGCCGGTCACCCTCAGCTGGACAGCACCGCAGAAACAGGCGCCGTGATAGGTCTTGGATTCGCTCATCTCACACCTCCAGGGAAGGGTTCTCTCTACAAGAGAATCCCCCTGTAGTGTAGAAGCTACGTCTCTGACCCCGCGAGGCCGCAGCGCGAGAGACAACATGTCGCTGCGAGCGTCGCGGGACGACGCGTCTGCGTCAATACGCCATCAGAGAGTGCACCAGCATGATCTCACAAGCCCCCTGTCCGGTATCGGTGCGCGTGGTGCTGGTCCGCCATGCCCAGTTCTCGCCTTCGATATCCACCAGATGGCCTCGCAGTGTCACCCTATCCCCGGCCTCGAGGCGCTTGAGCGACGCCAGCGTCGTGGCATTGCCGGCCAGCATATGGATGTTGCTGCTGTTCAATGCGATCGCCCGAGCCGGGATAGGGGGCCGTGAGTCGGTGCGCCAGTAGTACCAGCGATTTCGCTGCGAGATCTCCAGCGCCTCAATCACCCGATCCTCGGCCATTGGCCCCCAGCCCAGCGCCAGGTCGAGCGGCGAGAGACGCGCGTCCCGGCCCAGCCGATAATCCTGTACCGACAACACTCTGGCCTTGAGCTCGAAGGTGGCACGGGGCACCACCTGGACGTCATGACCCTCGACGGGCAAGCGACGCGATGCAGCATCGATATCGCCCTGGCGAGGCGGCTCCGTGATGGAGAGCAGCGGCTCACCCGCGGCAAGCGGATGATGCTCAGCGATGGCCGTCGCTACCTGCTCGGCGGGCGGCGCTATCACGAAATGAAAGATCCCCCAGCCGATCAGGCCAATCAGCGCAATACGTTTCCAAGGCATGGTTCAATGCGTCTCCCAATCCGGAGAGGGATGGCGGCTTGTCCGCAGCAGCAGATTGCGCGGCGTCAGCTCGCGGTCGCAGAAGGTGCCGAGCTCGACCCGAAACCCCGCCTCCTCGAGGCGTCGCTGGCGGTCCAGCACCAGCCACACCTCAAGCGGGCGACGGAAGAGGTGGCGCACCAGCTCGAGGCGCGTCACCTCGGCCAGGCGTTGCTGGCCTTGCTGCTCGAAGGCGTGCCAGTCGACGTCAGTCGGCAGCGTCAACCCCTTGCGTTCGGCCGCCCAGCGGCAGAACCCGGCGAAGCTGTCGGGCATGCGACCATAGGCGAGGCTTGGCACCGGCAGATAGGCATCCCGGCCACGAACCTGACGCTGCAGGGCATCGAAGCCCAGCCGCCAGGCATTGGCCCGCTCGCGATGCCGGCGCACATGGCGCGGTGCGGTCACGGTCTCCTGCACCGCCATGGCCAGGTCCTCGCGGGAGAGCGACAGGCCGTGCTCGGCGACCAGCTCGCGCCCCTGCTGCGAGAGGGGCCGATAGTGCGCGTTGGCGGTGCGGTGATAGCAGCAGGGCGCCAGGCTCACGGCGCTGCCCCGCTCGGCGGCCAGCTCGATCAGCCGTTCGTGCAGGTCGCCGCAGGCATGCAGGGCCGCCACCTGGGTGTCTGCCGTCAGCCAGCGGGCGGCATCGGGGGCCAGCACGTCCTGCTGCGCCAGCTGCACCCGGGCCCCCTGTCGCTCGGCCAGCGCCTCGCCATCGCGGCAGAGCGCGGTCTGCCACTCCAGGCCGGTAACATCGCGCTCGAGGTGGCGGGCCAGGGTTCGGGACAGATGGCCCTTGCCCGCACACCATTCCACCAGCCGGACGTTCGGCAGCGCCGCCATGCGGGGGACGAAGGCCGCCACCTGCTGCCATTTACGCCCCCCCATGTGTTCGGCCCACGGTGCTGGCGGGCCAGGGCCCTCGGCCGGCAGCTCGGGTAGCTCGACAAGCGCGGCGAGTTCCGCCACCGGCAGGTGCTCGGCCAGAGGAGAGGCGCAAAAGGGGTCGGCCTGAAGACGCGTGCAGGCGTCGTCGTCAAGAGAGAGCAGCGTGTCGGCGAGGCCGGGGTAGGTCGACCGCCATGGGAGCCGGCGATGCTGGAACGGCATGGGCTGCCACAGCGGCTGCCACTCGGCCAGCAGTTCGGTCAGTCGCGCGAAGCGCTCGGCATGGTAAGAGGTATCGGGCATGGCAAATCGACCTCGGCACAAGCACGCATTGTAAGGGCAACACGACCGGCTTGCATGGCCTGCCCGCAGGCGACAGAGTGCGAACGAGACGTCGAACTCGTCCGCCACCCCTGTCAGGAGCCCCACCGATGCCCTCCTCTCCCGACGCCGCCCGCCGCAGTGTGCTGGTGAGCGGCTGCTCCAGCGGTATCGGCCTCGCCGCCGCCCAGGCCCTGGCCCATCGCGGCTGGCGGGTATTCGCCACCGCCCGGCGCGACTCAGACCTGGCCAGGCTACGGGATGCGGGCCTAGAAGCCGTGGCCCTCGAGCTGGACGACAGCGCCTCGATCGAGGCCTGCGTCGCGTCGGTGCTGGAGGCGACCGGCGGCCGGCTCGATGCGCTGTTCAACAATGCCGCCTATGGCCAGCCCGGGGCCGTGGAGGATCTCAGCCGCGAGGTGCTGCGCGCCCAGCTGGAGACCAACCTGCTCGGCACTCACGAGCTCACCTGCCGAGTGCTGCCGACGATGCGCCGCCAGGGCCACGGGCGCATCGTGCAGAACAGCTCGGTGCTGGGCCTGGCTGCCCTGCCCTACCGCGGTGCCTATGTCTGCTCCAAGTTCGCCCTGGAGGGGCTGACCGATACCCTGCGCCTGGAACTCAGCGGCAGCGGCATCCAGGTCAGTCTGATCGAGCCGGGGCCGATCTCCAGCCGTTTCCGCGAGAACGCCTATCGCGCGTTCAAGGCGCATATCGACACCGCCCACAGCGCCCATGCCGAGACCTACCGGGCCGTGGAGGCGCGGCTGGCCGGCGAGGATGACGGCGGGCGCTTCACGCTCGGCGCCCAGGCGGTGGTCAACAAGCTGGTGCACGCGCTGGAGAGCCCGCGCCCCAGGGCGCGCTACTACGTAACCCTGCCCACCCACCTGTTCGGTACCCTCAAGCGCCTGCTCGGCAGTCGGGCCCTGGACTGGGTGCTGCTACGCTCCACCCGCGACGAGCGCCAGCTTTGAGGACCCGGCAAGACGAGCGCTGATCATTGCCACGCCAACACCATCGGCGATGACGCCGATGCCTTTTGCTAGCACTCGAGGCCCAGGCGCTGATGCCACTCGGCGAGGCTCTCCTCGGGGTAACCGGCAAAGCACTTGTCGTTGTCGTGGGCTTCGACCTCTACCCAGGAAGCCTTGCTGTCGAGCAGCAGATGGACTCGTTCCGGCGGGACCGGCAGCTTGCTATCGATCGCCGAAGCAAAGGGATGTACCAGTTCGGGCCAGCTGGGGTCGAAGACCCATAGCGCGCTGGCGCAGCGGCCGCAGAAGTGACGCTCGCCCGGGCTCTCTTCGCCGTCGATCACCGCATGGTAGATCCGCGTGTGCTCGGCACCTTCCACTTCGAGGGTCTCGGCGAGGGCGCCCAGGTTGATGGCGTAGCCGCCACCACCGGCAGTCTTGCGACAGATCGAGCAGTAGCAGCGCTGGTAGGGATAGGGATGGGGAGAGTCGACGCGAAAATGCACCGCGCCGCAGTGGCAGGACCCTTCGAGCAGCATGTCGATACCTCGTTGGTAAGCACGGGAGGAACGGGCCATCGGGCTCCAGCCGGGCCCTGCCCCTCAGGATGGCCATCCCGCCGGATGGGTGCAATGCATGAGCGAGGCAGCGAGTAACGGGCCGTATCGCTTGTCGTCAGGACAATTGACGCGCGTCAAGGGGCAGCGCGCCTTACGAACTACGCTGAAGAGGAGTTAATGCCGAGAACACGGCGCTACCTGGCGCAGGCAAGACGCTGCGCCGACAACGTTGGTACCCAAGGAGTGACGTCATGAATCTTCGCACGCGGTCGCAGGCCATCGCGCTGGCCCTGATGCTGGGGGCCGCTGCCAGCGGCACCGCCCTCGCCCAGGGCATGATGGGCCAGGGGTATGGCCAGATGGGTCCCGGCATGATGGGGCCCGGGTTCGGGCAAGGCTATGGCCACATGGGGCCCGGCATGATGGGACCCGGGTTCGGGCAAGGCTATGGCCACATGGGGCCCGGCATGATGGGACCCGGGTTCGGGCAGGGCTATGGCCACATGGGGCCCGGCATGATGAGACCCGGGTTTGGGCAAGGCTATGGCTACATGGGCCTGCAGCAGCTATTCGACGAAGAGCAGCGCAATGCGGCACGGGAGCTGATGCAGGAGCACCGTCCCGCCCAGTTCGAGCGCATGAATCGAATCATGGAGTTGCGCGAGGAGATGTTCTCGCTGATGCAACAGGAGCGCCCCGATCCCGACGAGGTGAAAGCGCTGCATGCTCGCATGGCCGACGTGCATGGCGAGATGATGGCCGAGCAGCTGCGTCTGCGTAACCAACTTCAGGACCTGCTCACCGACGAACAGCGACAAAGGCTGCGCGATGCCATGCCGTATAATCGGTAACGTGGCGGCGGCGCGCGAATGACGCGCGCCACTGCGTGCCAGCGGGCCTCAGGGGATCGTGGCCAGCGGGCCGAGCAGGCTTTGCGGCAATCGGGTGCCGCTCAGCCGACGTAGCCCTGCCCACAGGGTCACCTGATTGGCGGTAAGCAGTTCCCGGCCGACCTCGCGGCTCAGGGCCTCGCGCAGGAACAGCGAGTTGACCGCGGTGTCGGGTATCAGCAGCGGACGCGAGGAGTCGGGATAACGGGCGCAGAAGCGACGCACTTCGGTGCCGATATCGGCCCGATGGGAATCAGCGGCATAGGGGCAGTCAAGTGCCTTGTCGTTGACCACGCAGACACCACCTTCACGCAGAAAGCTCGCCAGCCGCAGGGTCACCTCGTCCGGATAGGGGCTGAGCAGGTCCACCCGATCATGACCGAGCGCAGCCAGCGCCTCCTGGAAGGCCAGCGCGGTGCTGGTGACCGGCACACCCAGCCGCGCTGCCAGGGCTGCACTCTGTGCCCGGGCCCACTCGAGCCCGCCGATGAAGCTGGCACTGGTGCAGGCCCATACCACGGCCTCGGCGCCGTCCTGCTCCACCAGCGCCTGGCCGACCGGCGCCAGCCGCTCCACCTCGCCCAGCCTCAGTAGCGCTGCCAGCGCGTGGTGGCCGTCGCTCGGCACCTTGCCCATGCGGATCGGCGGCAGCCCGGGCGCCTCGTCACTGAGGCTATACCACTCGTAATCATCGGGTCCGTCATCGGGCAGCAGGATACCGAGGCAGGGTTGTGGCGACATACGATGATCTCCCGATCTGGCGGTAGATATTTGACGAGTCACGTTTGCACGCGGGACACGTTCCGACCTCAGGCTATCGCAGCACCTCCGGCGTCTGGCAATGCCCCTTAGGGGGCACGACGTTCGTGCTCACAGGTATTCGCGCGTGGCCTCCATCACGCGGCCGTCGACGGTGCGCTGCAGCTTGTCCTCGATATCGCTGCACAGCGACGCCACCTCGCGTGAGGAGGCAGCGGCCACCACGAAACTCCATTCGCTGGCCTCGTGGCGATCCCGGTCGCCGCTCTCGCAGACCGCGATCGACGGATGGCGCCCGAAGCGCTCGTGCAGCCCGCCCATGCGCTGGCGCTTCTCCTTCAGCGAACGACAGCCCGGCAGAGCAATCTTGATGGTGAGGACGGCGATATCCATGAGCTCTCCTTTCACGACGAGGGCGCTGGGGATGCCCCCGATCCAATACGCGCCTACCCAGGCTGCAGGCAGCATAGTAGCCTTTGCCCATGGCCTGCCCCGACGTAGATCAATATCCGCTCAGGAGACCCCATGATTCAGCTCCATCACTGCGTCAGCGCCCGCTCCTTCCGTCCCCTCTGGATGCTCGAGGAACTGGGGCTTCCCTATGAGTTGACCCTTCATGACTTTCCACCACGCGTCCACGATGACGCCTTCCTGGCCATCAATCCGCTGGGTACGGTACCCGCCTTTATCGATGGCGAGGTATGCATGACCGAATCGGCGGCCATCTGCCAATACCTGGCCGAGCGTCACCCCGAGGCCGGCCTGGACGTGGCCAGCGACGAGCCCGCCTATGGCGACTATCTCAACTTCCTGCACTTCGGCGAGGCAACCCTGACCTTTCCGCAAACCCTGGTGCTGCGCTATAGCCAGTTCGAACCCGAGGCGCGCCGCCAACCCCAGGTCGTGGAGGACTACAGTCGCTGGTTCCTCTCGCGACTGCGGACCCTGGAGCCACGGCTGGAAACACGGCACTGGCTTTGCGCCGAGCGCTTCACCGCCGCCGACGTCTCGGTTGGCTATGCGCTGCTGCTGGCCAGCTACCTGGGGCTGGACGAACGCTTCAAGCCGCATGTGCGCGACTACTGGGCTCGCCTGCAGGCCCGCGAGGGCTTCCAGCCTGCCCTGCAGGCGCAGCAAGCCGCCGCCGAGGATCAGGGCATCTCGCCCACGGCCTCCATGGAGGGCCGCTGAGCCTGAAGGTGGGCATGGCACCCGGCCCGGCGCCGACGGTATCCTTGGTAGACCCGACAGCGTTCTGGAGCCGGCCCCCCATGCACACGCCTCCCCTCGCCATCCATCGCACGCCCCTGGTCGCCGTGTACGGCACCCTCAAGCGCGGGCTGCGCAACCACCACTGGCTGGAAGGCGCCGACTTCGTGGGAGCGGATATCCTCACCTCGGCCACGCTCTACGATCTCGGGCCCTATCCCGCGGCCAAGCCCCAGGCATCGAAGGGCATCGAGGTGGAGGTCTTCGAGGTCAGCGCCCGGCTGCTGGCCGGGCTGGATCGGCTCGAGGACTACCGGGTGCGGACGCCCAAGCACGGCGACTTCGAGCGGGTGATCCGTGCTACCGCCTTCGGCCCCGCCTGGCTTTACCTCTATAATCATGACGTGGCCGGCTGCCCGGTGATTCGCCAAGGGGGCTGGCGGCCCCGCTAGCCTCACCACCCAGGAGACGGCCATGGTCCGCTTCATCTTTTATCTTGCCGTACTGGCCGGCCTGGCCTACGGCGGGCTCTACTTCTACTACGGCGTGGAGATCAATCGGGCCCTCGACCAGCGGCTGGACGACCTCGGCCTTACTGCTGTGGAAGTCAGGCGTGTCGACTTCGCCCCCATGGCACCGCTGACCAGCGACAGCCGCGTCACTGCCGAGGTGACCTACGGCGGTGCCGAGGCGAGCCTCGACATTCGCGTCATCGGTCATCCGGTATTCTCCGAACAGACCCGCCTGGAACTCGACAGCCTGCAGGCCCTGCGGCTGACCATCGGCGCCGGCGGCTGAGCCGCGGACCAGCAGGCAGCCACCGTTACCCCGCGCCACCGGAGCAGATTGGCCGGCTCACTTCGCGGGCAGACAGCCGTCGGGACTCGCCCCAGCGGGCAACTCGCGAAGGCGAACCTCCAGGTCGTGGCGCCGGTAGTCAGTATCGAAGGCCATCACCTCGACGACGGTGTCATCGCGCCGGCTGACCAGCCTCGGCGCCGAATGGTACACGAACCGTTCGCCATCCACGGTCAGCTGCAGGCGCGGCAGGTCCTCCTCGTCGTACACCAGGCGCAGCGACGCGAAGCGCCACGTCAACGGCGCATCCACGGCGCAGCTCGGCAGGTCCAGCGGCGTGCCCGGCTCAAGCTCGAGGTTCTGCCGCTCGAGTACCCTGCCCTCAACGTCGGTTACCGTCAGCCGGTAGGCACGCGGGCCCATAAGGGGGGCACCCTCCTCGGGCAGGCTCGCCAGCAGCGCGGCGCGCACCGGCGCCACCGGAAACAGCGGCGGCTGATAAGGCAGCGTCTTGCCGGGGCCGAGACGGTAGACGAAGCGCAGCGAAAGCAGCCGCTCGCTGATGGCATCCAGCCCCGGCACGGAACCCGACATCGCAGTCACCGCGCCGGGTTCCCAGGCGAGCTTGGCGTAGCGATCCTGCGAGGTACTTAGGAAGAGCGTGCCGGGGGTAGCGTCCAGCGTCAGCCGGTCTGCGACAGGCGGCTCGGGGGAGGCATCCACATAGCGCAGCAGGTAGTCATAGGAAGGATGGGCAATCCCCTGCGCCTCGGCCGGCAGGAAGAACAGCCCGCCACCCTCGGCAACGCCAAGGGTGGCACGGAAGGGCTCGCGCTGCATGGCCACGGGATAGAGATCGACCCTTGCCAGATCGCGTGTCGGGGCGTGATCGATGAAGGACCAGCCGAAGGGATCGCCTGCCAGGTCCCAGCCCAAATAGGCAATACCGCCGGGCAGGCGCTCGTCGCGGTTGGCCACCGTCTGCAGGGTAAGCCGTGCGCTGGGGGCCACGTAACCCGCATCGAGGCTCTGGAAGCCTTCAGACTCGACCCGCAATTGGCCAGAGCCCCTGCCAAGCAGCCATGCTGGCCCGGGCATGGGTACCTTAAAGCGCCCGTCGGCATCGGTTGTCGCGGTTGCCGAATAGCGCTTGTCCCAGACCAGCTGGCGATCCGGGCCGCTCAGACCCCAGCCGTGGCGACTCAGGGTCACGGTGGCGCCGGCCACCGGCGCATCACTGTGGTACTCGACCAGTTGTCCCGACACAGGGGGCGGTGTCAGCCGCCACAGCACCAGCCACACCGCCAGTACAAGCCCCGACGCCACTGCGCCCGAGACCACGACCCACCGCCAACGGCGCCTGGAATTCTCGCTCATGCTCCCCCTCCCCTCCTCGCCCTTGGCAGCGTAGCACCCGTGGCATGGACCAGATGTTGCTGCGCTCGACAAGGGATGAGTGGGAGTGACGGCGAACGGCGGTTCTGAGGGCAAGGGCAGCCTACCGATCCAGCCCCCAGTACCTGATCCGGCGGTAGAGCGCGGCGATGGCGCCACTGCCCAGCATCATGCCAAGGCCCGCCACCACCACGAACAGGGCGTCGTAGGCGACGGCACCCGCACCCGTGTAGGCCGCCACCAGCATGCCGACGTGACGCACCACCAGGTATACGCCGATCAGGAACGTGCCGGCCCGCACCAGGTCGTCGTCCGCAATACGCGCGCCCGTCTCGGTATCGCCATGCAGCCTCTCCGCCAGGCGGCCGGCGAAACACCACAGCAGCACGCCGCCAAGCATGGGCACGCCCACCGTTGCCAGATAGACCAGCAATAATTTGCCGACCTCGGGCTCCGCGGCATTGGGTCCCAACAGCGCCAGCGCCGGTACCACCGCGAACAGTGTCTTCAGGAAGAGATAAAGCCCGAGCAGGCGGATCAGCAGGATGGAGAAGGGCTTCATGGTGGCTCCGTGTCAGTCCTCCGCCTCGTCGTCCTCGATGGGCGTGCCCAGCGTATCCACTAGCATGCTGTGGCACTCGACATCGAACCACTCGTCGAAGCGCTTCAGGGTGCGCTTCGGCCACAGCGTGGGGTCGGTGTACCAGCCCTCCAGTTCCGACTCGAACAGGCCGCGCCAGTTGGCCTTGATCCACCGCCTGACCTCCTCCGGCGAATCCGCCACCTCGTCGCTGACCAGATAGACGGTCAGATCGCTGTTGACCTCTGCCAGGGTAACGCTGCTGCCACCCGGCGAGGGATCGGCGTCGTTGATCCACTGCACGGCCGGAGCCTTGTAGCGCAGCAGCAGGGCGGAGCGGTTGAGCATGGAGCACTCCTCTATCGATGGCGGCTCTGAAGTTCAGGTTGAAGGAGGGGTGATGGAACGATGAACGCCCGGCCTGAAGCCAGCCTGCAACGCCCTCACGGTGGACTTCGGCGTCAGCACATCTACCACAGTCCTTGAACCGCAAGGCTCTGCCTGCTGGTAGCCCTCGAAGGTCCAGCTCCAGTGATTGCCATCCCAGACGAGATACGCCTGACCATCATGCTCAAAGATGGCACCATCCGGCAGTGCTGCAACCGGACTCTGCCAGGTCACCTTTCGCCGTCGAGCTATCCGCTCGTGGTGCAGCTGCCTATCCATCTCGGGCATGCGCACAGCATCCGGGTCATCAGGTCGGTTGGCCAGGGCCCAATGGCGCTTGAACTCGAGGGCCCGCTCTCGCTGGCACTCCTGACAGGGTCGATGGCCCGCTGCAAGCGCCGTTGCCTCGTCGAGAAAGAAGAGCTCCGTGTATTTACCAGGACTCATCAGCTCCCTGCTCTGGCCCTTGAACTCCAGCACACAGATGATCCAGCGCTGCACGGAGTGGGTCTTGACCACATTCTTCTCGGCATCATGAAGGGTGCCGCGGTTTCCCATCAGGGTGCCGCGTGCCGGAGATGACAAGATCTGACCAAACGGATCGACTCGGTTTTGTAGTGGCATCGGCTTCACTCACCCTCTTTGCCCGCGGCCTTAAAGACATGCTCACGATGGTGCTGAAGATATTGGCAATGCTCGGGGGTGATTCTCGACAGCTTCAAGCCAGCATCGACACCCAGGCTGGCAGCATCTTCGGGGCTGAGCGCATCGGAGATGATGATGGATCGGTCATCCGCGAAGGTGATGTAACCGGCATCGAAACAGGCATCCAGGGTAGGTGACAACAGCAGGCCGTTGCTGGGATCCAGGCGTTCATCGTTGTCACATCTCGCCCACGGCTTGATATGAGACGCCACCAGTAGGCTGGTATTTGCACAGCTTGTGACGGCACACGCATTACCCCAATCCGCCAGCAGGCTCTTTCGGAAGACACCCTGGCCAATGCGGGACCTGACGATTGACTCCCTTTCTGTCTTCTCGCGACGGCCGAAGTCGCTCACGCTCCGTTCAAGGTCAACTTCCTGGCTCAGCTGTGCCACCAGCATCCAGACGAAGGAGTGGGCATCTAGCAACCTGACCGAGTTGCTCAGCCGCCCTTCCAGCAACAGCCGAACCTGGTTGATCGCATCGAGAAACCCGATGTAGTTTTCCCATGAGCATTTGGCAGTGGTCTTGATATCCACGCCCAGCAGTTCGAACGCTCTGTCAAAGCTTGTTGTCGCGATGGGAAGGTAACGGCTCGAGTCCTTGAGGAACATGAGGTAGGCGAGAAGCGAGTATTTCCTGCCAAGAAGTCTCACCAGCTCATCAAAGCATGCGCCATCCCTATCCTGCCTGTAGAGGTTGTAGAGTGTGCGCTCCACCCCCTCCAGCAGCGCCTTATCATCCAGAGCAAGATGGAGTCCGTGGTGGGGGCGTTGTTCATCTCCAAAGCGTGCCTGCCAGGGCACGGTATTGTTGCCTGAAAGCTCTATGGCCGAAATGACGTTGCCAACGATCTTTCCACTGCCGATATCCGATTCTTTCCATGACTCAACATCCAGCTTCCCTCTCCCTTCGAAATGGAGTTCCTGCTTGTAGCCCTCCTCCCTCTTGAGATACGCGTTATCCTGAAACCCTGTAAACTTCTGGCCCGACTTTTGCTCCACGAAGTCGGAGAAAAGCCCGAAAAGAAACTCGAATCGGTACGGATCGACCTGTATTCCCTGCACGGTTCAACCTCCCTGGTTACCTGGCTCGTTCTTGTTGTCTTGCTTCATGCCTTATGGGATTCATACAGCCTCGCCTGGAACCCGATGAAGACGTCACGGATATTCTCGACGCTGCCGAGCTCGGCGATGGCGTCGGTGGGTGTCTGGTACTTCAGCTGGATCAGGTCCGGTAGCTTGTGCTGGGCGAGTTCGCCGACACCGTTCTGGACGTAGTGGTCCAGGATAAAGCTCAGGAACTCTCGCTGGCGGTAGTCGTACTCCGCGAAAAGCTGGCGGCGGTGGCTGGCGACCCGCTCCTCGCGACTGATCGGCGGTAGCGCGAAGGCGATGTAGGCCAGCACGTCGAAGAGATCGCTGTTCTCGGCATCCACCAGGCGTGCGATATCACGCAGCTGCTCGCCGCCGTAGCCCTTCTCGGCCAGGCGTTCCAGCAGCCCTTGGCGGGTATCCGGCCGGCTCCATAGCGCGCGCAGGGTTGCCTCGTCCTGGAACAGCGCCGGCAGGTCGCCGTAGAGCCGGCGGATGAAGTCGGCGGCGCTGATCGGCGTGCCATCCGGGCTCCAGAAGCTGGTCGCACTCATGTGCTGCAGTTGCCGGACCTTGCCCGGCGCCAGCTCGATCTCCACCACCGGCCTGCCGCCCTCGCCGCCGCACTGGCAGGGCGACTCGCCACACACCGGGCAGGGCTCCGGCGGTTCCTTCTCACAGGTGCAGGGGCGGTTGCCACATGCCTCGCAGAGGGCCGGCGGCGAGACCACGCAGACGCAGGGAGTCTCGCCGCAGCGGCCACAGGGCTCGGGCGCCATGGGCTCGCCATCCCACTCCGGGTCATTGAAGTGCTCGTAGGCGCGCACGAAGTCGAGGATGGTGAAGTGGTCCTTGCCGTCGAACAGGCGCGTGCCGCGACCGATGATCTGCTTGAACTCGATCATCGAGTTCACCGGGCGCATCAGCACGATGTTGCGGATGTTGCGTGCGTCCACGCCGGTGGAGAGCTTCTGCGAGGTGGTCAGGATGGTGGGAATCGTCTTCTCGTTGTCCTGGAAGCGGCGCAGGAAGCGCTCGCCCTCTGCCCCGTCATCGGCCGTCACGCGCACGCAGTAGTTGGGGTCGGGGTGCGTCTTGGCCTGGTTGATCAGGTCGCGCACCGCCAGGGCGTGTTCCTGGTTGGCGCAGAACACCAGCGTCTTCTCGCGCGGGTCGATCATCTCCATGAACACCTGCACCCGATACTGCTCGCGCGCCTTGATCCTGATCAGGCGGTTGAAGTCGGCCTCGGTATAGCGCCTGCCCTGCTCCACCTCGCCCTGCACCACCTCGTCATCCGGGGTGTAGACGTAGTCGTCCAGGGTGGTGGCGATCTGGCGCACCTTGAACGGCGTCAGGAAGCCGTCGTTGATGCCCTCCTTCAGCGAGTAGACGTAGGCCGGCTCGCCGAAGTAGGCGTAGGTGTCGGTATTGGTGGTGCGCTTGGGGGTGGCGGTCAGGCCGAGCTGCACCGCCGGCGAGAAGTACTCGAGGATGGCGCGCCAGCTGCTCTCGTCGTTGGCGCCGCCGCGGTGGCATTCGTCGATGATGATCAGGTCGAAGAAGTCCGGCGGGTAGTCGCCGAAGCTGGGCGCCGGATTGCCCTCCGCATCGCGGCCGCTCATGAAGGTCTGGAAGATGGTGAAGAAGAGGTTGCCGTTCTTGGGCACCCTGCCCTGCTTGCGGATCGCATCGGGGGCAATGCGCACCAGGGCATCCTCGGGGAAGGCGGAGAAGCTGTTGTAGGCCTGGTCGGCGAGGATGTTGCGGTCGGCCAGGAAGAGGATGCGCGGTCGGACGCGAGTGTCATCATCACCCTGCCAGGCCGCCAGGTTCCAGCGGCTGTGGAACAGTTTCCAGGCGAGCTGGAAGGCGATGGCGGTCTTGCCGGTGCCGGTGGCCAGCGTCAGCAGCACGCGCTGGCGGCCGGCGGCGATCGCCTCCAGCGCCTGGTTGATGGCGTTGTGCTGGTAGTAGCGCGCCTGCCACTGGCCGCCGTTGTCGTGGAAGGGGACCTCGCCGAAGCTCTCGCGCCAGGCGTTGGGCTCGGGGAAGCTCTCGGCCCACAGCGCCTGGGGCGAGGGGTAGCCGGCGACCGGGCCTTCCTCACCGGTGTGCATGTCGACCCGGTAGAGGCCCACCCCGTTGGTGGCATAGGCGAAGCGGGCCTGCAGCCGTTCGGCGTAGCGCTTGGCCTGGGCCAGGCCCTCGGTGACGGGAAGGTCGCGCTTCTTGGCCTCGATCACCGCCAGCTTCTGGCCCTGGTAGAAGAGCACGTAGTCGGCGATGTCGCCGCGGGTGCGCTGCCCCGCGCCCTGCAGCCGCCCCAGGGTGATGACCTCGCGCCGAACCCGGCTGCTCTCCACCAGGCCCCAGCCGGCCTCCTTCAGGGCGGGGTCGATCAGCTCGGCGCGGGTATCGGCCTCGTTCATCGGTCATCCTTGTCCGGTCGGTGCGCGATCAGGGGCCTGGCGGCTCGGTAACACTTCACAACATATGGGTTTCTACCGGTCAAAGCCAGTTTCAGCCTTTTCGGGAGCGGTGGTCCGTCAGGCGTCTGCCGGGCTGGCCAGCATGTTCATGATCAGCCGGACCATGGTCTCCTTGTTGGCGGGATCGGACTCGGCGATCAGCAGCGTCAGGGCGGCGAGGCCCACGTCATTGACCACCACCTCGCCGTGGGCATCGAGCAGGCGGTCGTTGCGATGTAGGAAGTCGACGAAAAGGTATGCGGCGCTGCGCTTGTTGCCATCGGCGAAGGGGTGGTTCTTGACCACGAAGTAGAGCAGGTGCGCGGCCTTGGCCTCAACCGAGGGATAGGCCGGCTCGCCGAATACCGTCTGGTCGAGGTTGCCGAGCAGCGCATCGAGGCCGTCGCCCCGCTCGCGGGCGAACAGCTCGGTGGCTTCGCCCTTGGCGATCAGCTCGGCCTTGAGCGAGGCCAGCGCGGCTCGGGCCTCCTCCAGCGTCGGCAACCGGCCGCCGGCCTCGGCGCGGGGTTCTGTGAGCAGGCCCTCGTCGTAGCGCTGCAGCAGCAGGAAGGTCTGGGCGTAGCGGGTGACGATATCCACCAGGCCGCGGCCGCTCGACGCATCCAGCGCCGGGCTGCCGGCGGTCTTGCGCACCAGGGCCATGGCGGCTTCCAACTCGCGGGCGTTCTCCTCGAAGCGCTGGCGGTTCAGCGTCCAGCCCTGCGTCAGATGCTCGCGCAACACCCGAGTGGCCCACTGGCGGAACTGCACGGCGCGCCGGGAGTTGACACGATAGCCCACCGAGATAATGGCATCGAGGTTGTAAAGCTCGATTTGGCGGCGAACCTGCCTGGCACCTTCTTCTTGAACTGTTGCATTTTTTGCAACTGTTGCCCGGCGCTCCAGCTCGCCTTCCTTGTAGATATTACGCAAGTGACGAGAAATCACGGACTTATCGCGACCGAAGACCTCGGAGAGCTGCTGCAGGCTCAGCCAGACGGTCTCGTGTTCAGCATCCAGCCGCACCTCGACCGCCTGGCCGGCCTCCTGGTAGATGACGATGGGGGCCTGGCTCTCGGACCTCATGCCGTCGCCTCCTCTACCGCCGCCTCGGCCTCCCTGGCCGTCAGCTCGCTGGAGAAGGCCTTTTGCAGCAGGGACTGCTTGAGTTCGGCAAGAGCGGTGAGTTTGTGCTGGTAGATGGCCTCAAGCTCCTGGGTCCTTGCACTCATTTCATCCAGCCGCCCGCATATTGTCTTCTGGGTATCAAGACTTGGAAATGCCAAGCGAATATTTTTAAGTGACTTATAGTATATAGCCGACACATTTGTTGTGCCGCTCTTCATGTTTTCCAGCTGCTTCTTTACTTTTGGCGAATGAAAAAGATAGGCAGCGAAATTGGGAGAAATCTCCTCCACAAACCTAATCCTCATAATATTATTATTAAACAACACTGGCTCTTTCTTTTCGATATCATACAGACAGCTTTTCCCGACGAGCTCATAACTATTTCGAGTACTAAACAACAGATCACCTTTTTTAAGGCTATATTTTTCAACCTCTGACTGCTTGGCTTCAACGCGAACTATATTCTTACTGTCAAAATAATTGTTAGGCGTTATGTTGTCCATTTTAACGTAACTATACTCTAAACTATCGCCTTGCTCCTTTCGGTTTCTGACAAGTCCAATTTGTGTTGAAGATGCTATCTCTTCCAGCCTCCTTTCAACCCATACATCACCCCGCTGACTGAACACCGAACTCAGATAACTCTCGAACATCTCGCGGGCGTTGGCGAGGTTCTTTTCGGTATTGGCGACGACCGTATCGATTCCCTCAAAGGCCTCATCAAGGGTGGCGACGATGTTTTTCTGTTCGGGGAGGGAGGGCAAATCGACAAGGATGCTTTTAAATTTTGACTTATTCACAATTGAAACAGTAGTCCCAGATGCCAGCCTGTGTAGTTGGTCACTAAAATGAGGGGCTTGCACAAGATAAAAAACGAACTCGGGAAATGCTTTGCCGGCATTCGGCTTGATCGAATTTATTTGCTGATTAGTCGCGAGTTCAACTTTGGAGATCCCAATTTTCCCCAAATTTCCAATACATGAAACAAGCACAGAACCTACAGGTAGAATTCGAGACGCAGCAGCCCCCTCCTCGCTAAGAAAATCTTCACCCGACTGGACTCCGGCTCCCGTCAACTCAGGGGGCTTTACGAGAGGCATATAGCTTCCATACATCTCTTTCTTAGCTTTGGGAGGCGTTCCACCAGTTACTATTTCAAAGAAATCTCCCAACTGCCCGGTTTGCCAATCAGCCCTCATAATATCCCCCGAATCCCTTCCAGGATCTCCTCGGCCTCGCGGTCCAGCGTCTCAATCTCGTTGATGATCACCTCGGGGTCGCGTAGCGGGGCTTCCTCGACTTTGTTGGGGTTCTTCACCGAGAGATCGAAGGTGTCGCGGTCCAGGTCGTCGACGCTGACCTTCCAGGAATTGTCGGAGTCGGCAAAGCTGGCCTGAAGCGTGACGAACTCGGCCAGGTCGTCGTCATTGAGCGGGTTGGTCTTGCCCAGGCTGCGGCCGGGGTCGAGCTGGTAGTACCAGATATCGCGGGTGGGGGCGCCCTTCTCGAAGAACAGCACCACCGTCTTCACGCCGGCGCCGAGGAAGGTGCCCCCGGGGCAGTCGAGCACAGTGTGCAGGTTGCAGCTCTCCAGCAGTTCCTGGCGCAGCGCCTTGGAGGCGTTGTCGGCGTTCGAGAGGAAGGTGTTCTTGATCACCACCGCGGCGCGGCCGCCGGCCTTCAGGCGCTTGATGAAGTGCTGCAGGAAGAGGAAGGCGGTCTCGCCGGTCTTGATCGGGAAGTTCTGCTGGACCTCCTTGCGCTCCTTGCCGCCGAAGGGCGGGTTGGCGAGGATCACGTCGAAGCGGTCTTTCTCCTGCAGGTCGGCGAGGTTCTCGGTCAGGGTGTTGGTGTGCACCAGGTTGGGCGCCTCGATGCCATGGAGGATCATGTTCATGATGCCGATGACGTACGGCAGGCTCTTCTTCTCCTTGCCGAAGAAGGTGTGGTTCTGCAGGGTGTCGAGCTGCTCGGTAGTGAGACGCCGCGGCTCGTCGCTATTGATGCCATAGCGCAGGTAGTCGTGAGCCTCGCAGAGGAAGCCCGCCGACCCCGCCGCGCCGTCATAGAGGCGCTCGCCGATCCTGGGGCCGATCACCCGGATCATGGCGCGGATCAGCGGGCGCGGGGTGTAGTACTCGCCGCCGTTGCGCCCGGCGTTGCCCATGTTCTTGATCTTGGCTTCATACAGGTGCGAGAGCTCGTGCTTCTCGGCCTGGGAGCGGAACTGCAGGTTGTCGACCAGCTCCAGGGCATCGCGCAGGCTGTAGCCGCTCTGGAACTTGTTGCGCACCTCGCCGAAGATCTCGCCAATCTTGTACTCGATGGTATCCGGCCCGCTGGCGCGTTCGCGGAAGCCCTGCAGGTAGGGGAAGAGCTCGCGATTGACGAAATCCAGCAGGTCGTCGCCGGTCAGGGCGCGGTCGCGATCCAGGTTGCCGTCGCGGTCGCGGGGGGCGGCCCAGGTGGACCACTGGTAGGGCGTGTCGATGATGAAGTCGAAGGACTTGCCAGCCAGGGTGGCGTTGATGGCGCGGCTCTGCTCCAGGTCGTCCAAATACTTGAGGAACAGCAGCCAAGAGGTCTGCTCGGTGTAGTCCAGCTCGGTGGCGCAACCGGCCTCTTTCCACAGCACATCGTCGATGTTCTTGAAGGTCTGCTCGAACATGGGGGTTCGCGGGTCCTTGCGATGAGAATCGTGGGGGCAATGCTACGCCGCGGCGTCGGGAGGCGCCAACTGCTGGTGAAGGAGAATATCGCGCTGCAAGCAGTGCTCCTACGAGACAGTATCGCGCTACAGCAGCGCTCCCACGAAGACCTGCCGAGTGCCCGGGGTGAGTGTCGAGTCGGGGCTTCGCGCTGCGAGCAGCGCTCCCACGAAGATCCGCTATGAATAGGGCCACGCAGGGCAGGACCGGATAGAGCAGGCAGCCTGATTTGCCTCTCCAGCACCCAGGCTCAGAAAAAACCGATTCTTGCGAAAACATGTGAACCGAAATCTGACGAGCGACGACATAGGGGAGAACCAACCACAGAACGGAACCACCACAATGAAAACATTCAACTTCAAAGCCCACGCAACGGCAGTTCTGTCTTCCATGCTCCTGCTGGGTGTGTCCCTGTCCAGCCACGCCCTCTCACCCCAGGCAGCCATGGAACAGGGACTGATGGACGAACCTAGGACGGAGTACAGAATAGAGTGCATGGACGGCACCATATTTTTAACCTTCCACCCGACTTCAACCATCTGTGATGGACATGGCGGTATAAACGCTTCCGGCGGTGGCGGGATTGGCGGAGGCAAAGGGGATGCGGGCACTGTCATCGGCGTCGATAACAACCCCGCCGGTCTTCGGACGAACAACAACCCGATCGGGGTCCAAGCCGATAAAGCACGCCTTCGTACAGCACCGTCACAGGATTACAATTCCAGCCGTTCCAATAAACCCAGCGAGTGATCTCCCCGCTCATCACAGCCCCGGCCACCGCGCCGGGCTTTATGTTTGTGCAGGCAGCGCGTGCTCTCGAACGGCTCCGGGTGCCAACAGTGAGCGCCGCTGGGGAGTCGCGAACCCGCGTTCGCCCCGCGAAAAACCGACGGATGGCATGCTATGCTCGCGAGTACATCAACCGGCCCTTGTGCCGAACATCGAGGAGAGCAACATGGCTCAGGCAAGCGCACGTCATATCCTGGTGGACAGCGAAGCGAAGTGTAACGAACTCAAGGCCGAGATCGAGGGCGGTCGCGACTTCGCCGAGGTTGCCCGCGAGCACTCCTCCTGCCCGTCCGGCAAGCAGGGCGGCGAGCTTGGCACCTTCGGCCCGGGCCAGATGGTGCCGGAATTCGACAAGGCGGTGTTCGAGGGCGACGTCGGCAAGGTGCAGGGCCCGGTCAAGACCCAGTTCGGCTACCATCTGCTGGAGGTCACCGAGCGTAGCTGAACGCGCGTCGCGCCCTGATCAACGCCGTGCATGGCTGCCATGCACGGCTTTTTCTTGTACAACCCCTGTATCATCCGGCCAGTCGCGCTAGGATGGAGCCATCAGCCATCACCAGAAAAGGAGCAGTACATGAACGACGAGGCCTTTCAACACAGCATTCGCAAGCTGCTGAAGAACGTCGGCGTCACCACCCAGCAGGAGATCGAGAAGGCGGTGGAGCAGGCGCTGGCCGATGGGCACCTCAAGGGTAACGAGCGACTGCCGGCACGGGTGACCGTGGAAGTGGATGGTCTGAGCCTGGCGCTTAACTTCGACGGAGACATCACCCTTGAGTGATGCACCGATGATACAGGTCGAGGAACTCTCGAAGACCTTCGGCGATGGCTTCAAGGCGCTGGTGGATGTCGACCTGACCATTCAGCGAGGCGAGATCTTCGCCCTGCTCGGCCCCAACGGCGCCGGCAAGACGACCCTGATCAGCGTGATCTGCGGGCTGGTCAACGCGAGCCGCGGCCGGGTACTGGTGGATGGCCACGACATCGTCCGTGACTACCGCGCCGCCCGTTCCTTGATCGGTCTGGTCCCCCAGGAGCTGACCAACGAGGCCTTCACCACGGTGTGGGACACGGTGAGCTTCAGCCGCGGACTGTTCGGCCAGCCGAAGGACCCGGCGCACATCGAGAAGGTGCTGCGCTCGCTGACGCTGTGGGACAAGCGTAACAGCCGCCTGCTGGAGCTCTCCGGTGGCATGAAGCGCCGGGTGCTGATCGCCAAGGCGCTCTCCCATGAGCCCCAGGTGCTGTTCCTTGATGAGCCCACCGCCGGCGTGGACGTCGAATTGCGCCGCGAGATGTGGGAGGTGGTACGCGGGCTGCGCGATCAGGGGGTGACCATCATCCTCACCACCCACTACATCGAGGAGGCCGAGGAGATGGCCGACCGCATCGGCGTGATTCGCCGCGGGGAGATCGTGCTGGTGGAGAACACCCACAAGCTGATGCGCAAGCTCGGCAGCAAGGAGCTGACGTTGCATCTGCAGGAACCACTGGAGGCCGTGCCGGAATCATTGGCTGGCCATGGCCTGACGCTCGCCGACGAGGGCCATGCGCTGGTCTACAGCTACGACGCGGCGCGCCAGGAAGGGGGCTCGACGATTTCGGGTCTGCTGGCCGATCTCGAGGCGGTGGGGCTGAGGGTCAAGGACCTGCATACCCGCCAGAGTTCACTGGAGGATATCTTCGTCAGCCTGGTCCAGGAGCGTCAGTAAGCATGAAGCGTTTCAACCTGCAATCCGTCAAGACCCTGTACCTGGCCGAGATGGCCCGCAGCCTGCGCACCGTGCTGCAGAGCATCGTCTCGCCGGTGATCTCCACGTCGCTCTACTTCGTGGTGTTCGGGGCGGCCATCGGCACCCGCATAAGCGAAGTGAACGGGGTGAGCTACGGGGCCTTCATCGTGCCGGGCCTGATTATGCTGATGCTGCTGACCCAGAGCGTCTCCAACGCCTCCTTCGGCATCTTCTTTCCGCGCTTCTCGGGCTCGATCTACGAGATCCTCTCGGCGCCGATGTCCTATGTCGAGGTGGTACTGGGCTATGTGGGCGCGGCGGCGACCAAGTCGCTGATCCTTGGCGCCATCGTGCTGGTCACGGCGCGCCTCTTCGTGCCCTACTCCATCGACCACCCGTTGATGATGGCGGTGTTCCTGGTGCTCACCGCGGTGACCTTCAGCCTGCTAGGCTTCATCATCGGCATCTGGGCCGACGGCTTCGAAAAGCTGCAGCTGGTGCCACTGCTGGTGATCACCCCGCTGACCTTCCTGGGCGGCACCTTCTACTCGATCGACATGCTACCGCCCTTTTGGCAGGCGGTGACCCTGGCCAATCCGGTGGTCTACCTGATCAGTGGCTTCCGCTGGAGCTTCTACGGCATCAGCGACGTCAGCCCGCTGATCAGCCTGGGCGTGATCCTGCTGTTCCTGGCCGCGGCGCTCGCGGTGGTCGGCTGGATCTTCCGCAGCGGCTACCGGCTGAAGCCGTAGCGCCAGGTGGCGCAGCAGGGGGCTGATGAGCAACGGGCTTGTCGGCCCCCGTCGAAATGAAGGGGGCACCCTCGGGCTGCTGTTGGCTATGCTGTGCGTTGTCGCAACGCAATCTGGAGGTGCTGTATGGCCCGCTCGAGCCGGCCCTTAACCCTGTTGCCCGCCGCGCTGCTGCTGGGCGCAACCCCTGCCATGGCCGAGCGCGTTGGTGTCATGGTGCTCGATGCCTCGGGCTCGATGTGGAACCGCGTCGAAGGCGATGTCACGCGGATCGAAGTGGCCCGCGAGGTGATCGATGAGTACCTGCAGGGTCGCGACCCCGAGGTCCCCCTGAGCGTGCTGGCCTATGGCCACAACCGTCGGGGCGACTGCGGCGATATCGAGGTCATCGCCGCCATGGAGCGCCAGGACGCGGCGACCCTCGCGAGCCGGATACGGGCCCTGAACCCCCAAGGCATGACACCCATCGCCGAGAGCTTGCGTCTGGCCGCCGAGCAGATCCCGCGTACCGCCGAAGCCGCGGACATCATCCTGGTGACCGACGGACTCGAGACCTGCGACGGCGACCCCTGCGCCGCGGCGGCACGTCTGGCCGAGCAGGGGCTGGCGATTCGGGCCCATGTGGTCGGCTTCGGACTGACCGACAGCGAGATCCAGCAGCTCTCCTGCGTGACGGAGCAGACGGGCGGAGAACTCTTCCAGACTCACTCCGGCGCCGAGCTGGCTAGCGCGCTGAACCAGGTCGAGCAGGTCGCCGCCGCCTCCGTTGCGGAACCTGAGCCCGAACCAGAACCCGAGCCGCCGGCGCCGAGCTGACCGCTCCCGCTGAGGCGCCGGCGGGCTCGGTGATCGAGGTCTAGTGGACGGGACCCGACGATGACAAGGACTACGTCACCATCGTCGAAGCCGGCGCGCCCGAGGGCAGCTACACCGACTACACCCGCACCAGCCGGGGCTCGCCGCTGACCCTCACCGCGCCGGATGCGCTGGGTAACCACGAGATTCGCTATGTGCTCCAGCAGTCCGGGCGCACCCTGGCCTCTCAGCCCATCACGCTCCTCCCGGTGTCCGCCAGCGTCACCGCCCCCGAGGAGGCCGTCGCGGGTTCGGTGATTGAGGTGGAGTGGGAGGGCCCCGACAACCCCAAGGATTACATCACCATCGTCGAGGCCGGTGCCCCTGAGGGCAGCTACACCGACTACACCCGCACCAGCCGGGGCTCGCCGCTGACCCTCACCGCCCCGGATGCGCTGGGCAACTTCGAGATCCGCTACGTGCTCCAGCAGTCCGGACGCACGCTGGCCACTCAGCCCATCCGCCTGACACCCGCCACGGCGCAATTGATGGTCAACGCACCCATCGTGCCAAGCGGCGAATTCCAGGTGGAGTGGACGGGGCCCGATAACCCCAAGGATTACATCACCATCGTCGAGGCCGGGGCGCCCGAGGGCAGCTACACCGACTACGTGCGGACCAGTAGAGGCTCACCGATCACCCTCGAGGCCCCGCAAGAGCCCGGCGACTACGAGGTCCGCTACGTGATCCAGCAATCGGGAAGGACACTCGCCAGCCTGCCGGTCAGCGTGGGGGCCGGCGAGGTCAGCCTGGCCCTCGAGGGAACCCCCGAGGCCGGCGGCGTCGTCACGGTGAACTGGCAGGGACCGGGGCGCTACGAGGATTTCATCCAGATCGTGGCCGCCGATGCCCCCGAGGATGCCGACGCCATACGCGAGGCACGCGCCAGCCAGGGCAGTCCCCTGCAGCTGTTCGCACCGGCATCACCCGGGCCCTATGAGCTGCGTTACAAGGCCAGCGACAGCGGTGAGGTGCTGGCACGCCTCCCCTTCAGTGTGGAATAGCGTACTGCAAGGAGCGGCAAGGTGACGACGGCAAGGCAAAAGCCTCGCCGCTTTTCGACTGCGACAAGTGTGCTCCTATCATTCAGCGTCGTGGCATCAACTTCCGACAGCATTGCCAGTAGGAATTTGGTCAGACTCAGGCCTGGCCCCTGAGCCGCCCTGTTCGCCGGGGAGCGCTACTACCGGTCGTTTGCCACGGCGCGTATCATGCGCCCTCTCGTCCATCACCGCGGGAGGCCACATGCCGATCCTCAACGCCATCGTTCATCGCATCGCAGACGCCGCCGGCGAGGCGTCGATGAGCCTGGTGCCCGCCACGGCGGCACTGCCCGTTTCCTCGGCCCTGGACGACCTGCTGGCGGGCGTCAACGATGCCTTCAATGCCAAGCCCAAGGCCTGGGGTCATTTCGCCGAGACCACGCCCGAGGGCGAGGTGAGTTCTCCCCTTGCCAGCGAACTGGGCGACTATCTCGACGGGGGCCGCGACTTCGTTCGCTTTTCCCGCGACCTGGCGGCTCGCATCGCCGACCTGGTCAGTGCACACCTCTCGCTTTCCGGTGACCTGCTGGTGCTTGACCACCAGGTGGGCGACAACCGCTATCTCAGCCTCGCGCTGCTGCACCACCGCCAGGGCTTCGGCATCGATGACCAACTGGCCGTGGTGCCGGTGCGCCAGCTGAACCTGACGCAGATGAGCCTGGCGGCACGCATCAACATCAGCCAATGGCAGGCCGGCGACGCAAAACCGTACCTCTCCTGGACTCACGACCGCGGCGGCAAGAAGATGGCCGAGGGATTTGCCGCGCTGGTCGGCGCCGAGGAGAGCGTCGACGCCAGCGGCGAGACCCGCACCCTGCTCAAGGCCTTCAGCGATTACGTGGAGCAGGAGGGCCTGCCGGAGGAGGCCAGCCGCGAGAAGACCGATGCACTGATCGACTACGCCAGCGACCAGGTTCGACGCGGCGAGCCGATGACCCTGGAGGCCCTCTCGGAAGTGCTCGATGAGCAACAGCCGAAGGCCTTCTACGACCATATCCGCAACGCCGACTACGGCCTTTCGCCGGAGATTCCGCCGGACCGGAAGACCCTCAACCAGTTTCGTCGCTTCACCGGCCGCGCCGGCGGGGTATCGATCAGCTTCGACTCCCACCTGCTCGGCTCCAGCGTGGAGTACGACGAGGACCAGGACCGGCTGATCATCAAGCAGGTGCCCAAGCAACTACGCGAGCAGCTCACGCGTCAGGGCTGAGACTGGCTCATCCGGCGTGGGCTCATCCCTCGAGGGCCGCAAGCGACTCGTCGGTGTCGATATCCAGATGGATGCCGGGATCAGTGACCGCCAGGGTGCACAGGCATGCCGGATAGCGGCGCAGGATCGGCGAGCCGCCGGTATCGCCCTCGAGCGTTTCCAGCGCTGGCCAGAAGTCGCGGCCAAACAGCACCGGATGCCCCGGCCGACCGTCCTGGCTGGGGCGCAGGATGCACTCTGGCGCGGCAGCATCACGCAACCGCCTGAGGGTAGCCGGGGTGATAGCGGGCATGTCGCCGAGCAGTACCGCCGCCGCCCGTGCATTCGAAAGCCTGGGGTCGCGCCCCAACGCCACGAAGGCGTCGGCCAGACTGGCGCCCAGCCCCGCCTCACCGTGAGGCGCCCGAATGAGGCGCAGTGCCGGGTCAACAAGGCCCAGCGCCACCGGGTCATCCGCCTCGCGCAACACCACCCGGACATCCGCAAACGCCTGCCTGGCCAGCGCGCAGCTGCTCGCCAGCAGGGAGCGACCGTCAGGCAGCACGGCAAGACGCTTGTCGGTGTCGCCGAAGCGCCGCGAGCGTCCGGCCGCCATCACCAGCGCCACCACGTGCTCAGAGGGCATCGCGGGGGCGACCACGCTGCACGCGGACGATATCGGCCATCACCGCCAGGGCGATCTCTGCCGGTGTCTTGCTGCCCAGGGCCAGGCCGATGGGCATGCGGATGCGCTCGAGCGCCGTCTCGTCCAGCCCTCCCGACCGTCGCAACCGCTCGGCCCGGGCCTTAGAGGTGCGCTGCGAGCCCATCACGCCGATGTAGAAGGCCGGGGTGCGCACCGCCTCGATCATCGCCAGGTCGTCGATACGCGGGTCGTGGGTCAGCGCCACCACCGCGGTGGCGGCGTGGCAGGCACCCGAGGCGATGAACTGCGAGGGCAACACGGACTGCACTTCCACACCGGGAACCGCGAAGCCGGCGCGAGCCTCCTGGCGCGGGTCGCAGACGATGACCTCGAAGCCGAGACCGCGTGCGATATCGGCGCAGGCCTGACTCACCGGCGAGATGCCGGCGATGATCAGTCGGGCTGCCGGACCGATGCGCAGGCGCCATTCGCGACCTTCGGCGTCCTGCTCGACCCGCGCGCCCAGGCCGCTGTCCTCGCTCAGGTAGACCCGGCCACCGTCGCGGACCACATGGCGCACCAGCGGCCGGCGGCCCATCAGGCTGGCGTGAAGCACCTCGAGATGCACCAGGGTGGCAGGGTCGGGGTGCAGTCGTTCCACCAGCACGTCGAGGATACCGCCACAGGGCAGGCTCACCCTGGGCCGGCCCGGTTGTTCATCGTCGCCATCCCCGTAGCGGATCTCGCTGAGCGGGGCTTCGAAGGCGCCGTCACGCAGCCGCTCGAGGAAATCCTCCTCCACGCAGCCGCCGGATAACGAACCGACATGGGAGCCGTCACCCCGGGCGGCGAGCAGCGAGCCCGGCTCCCGCGGCGAGGAGCCGAAGGTTGCCAGCACGCTGCACAGCCATACCGGCTCGCCCGCCCTCGCCCATGCCAGCGCCTGCTCGATGACCTGCAGGTCCAGGTGCTGCATGCTCAACTCGCCAGCTGCTTGCCGATCGGCAGGCGCCGGATGCGCTGGCCGTTGCTCATCAGCTTGACCATCCCTCTCTCCTCCTCGTTGCCTCGCTCAGTAATGACTCACTGTAGCAAAGCGAGAGGACCGAGAAGTACATGCCCCCTGCTAACGCGACGCCGACGACGCTCGCAAGTGATTAACCCGCCGAGAGAAGCTGGGCGCCGAGGCAGAATAAACGCTGAGTCCCCCTCTAATACGTGACTCACACTTGCGCTGTAAGCGATCACTTACACACTTCGTAAGCCTGCTGTGACAATTGCGCAAGGTAGCTGGCGGGATGGGCAAATTGTCGCCATGCTTCCCCCGTATCACAGCCGTCCGAACACGCCACAGACGACAGAACATTCACGCAATCACCCACTCAAGGGAGGCGGAATGCCGCCGCCCCTGAAGGAAGAACCAATGGCAACCAACGCAGGGGATAGCAACGACCTGAATTGGCGCGGCGAATTTCGGGACGCCAACCGGGAGGCCCTGTTTCGTCGGACCATGCAGGCCCATGACGCCTGCCAGCTGCGTCACGCCCTGGTGATAGCCGCCGGACTCTTCCTCGCCTTCAGTCTGACCGACTTCAGCCTGCTCGGCTCGAGCCCTGCCTTCATGGTGCTTCTTGGCATGCGTGCCACTGTCGCTACGACCTTACTATTGCTGGCGCTATGGGTATGGCGACGCCCCTCTCTGGCCCAGGCACCGCTGCCGATCAACTTGGTCTGCCTGTTGGCCGTCAGTGGCCTGCTGCTTACCATCCCCTTTCGGCCGGAAGGCACCTTGACCAACCTCGCCTCGACCGTGGCCGCCAGCATGGCCCTCTATCTCTTCGTTCCCAACCGGCTACCCTGGATGCTGATCAGCAACGCCTACCTGATCGGCGGCTTCCTTATTGCGATGGTCATATGGTCACCACTGCCTGGCGGAGTCATGGTAAACAGCCTGATGCTGCTCGGCTTCGTTAATCTGCTGTGCTGGCTGACGGTTTCCCGGATTCATCGGCTACAACGCGCCCAATTCGGAAGCTTGCTGGAGGAGCGCTCGAACAACCGCCTGCTGAAGAATGAGATCGAGAAGCGTACCCAGCTGGAGCAGGGCCTGCGCCATATGGCCAGGACCGACGAGCTAACGGGGATCACCAACCGCCGGCGCTTCTTCGAGCTCGCCGAGCAGGAGCGCCGCCGGGCTCACCGTGACGGCACGCCGCTATCGCTGTGTATGGTGGATATCGACTACTTCAAGGCCATCAATGACGTCCACGGTCATGCCATCGGTGACCTGGCGCTGACGGTTGTTGCCGCCCGCTGCCAGTCGGCACTGCGCGAAAGCGACATCATTGGCCGCTACGGTGGCGAGGAGTTCGTCATCGCCCTCCCCCTGGCCAACCTGATCACTGCCAGGGAGGTTGCCGAACGTCTACGTGAGGCCGTGAGTCTCCGTCCTCTGGAGGTCAACGGTGTGACACTGGACCTGACGGTCACGGTGGGCATCAGTCGGGTCGACGATGGCGAGACCAGCATCGATCCGGGCCTGCTGCGCGCCGATCGTGCCCTCTATGCCGGCAAGGAGGGAGGACGCAACTGTGTGGTAGCCACGCCCCACGGCCCCGAATTGGTTCTGCTGGAAGGCGTACCGGCCACTCTCACGCCAGGTGCGGTTCGAGCCACTGCTTCAGCTGCGGCCCCTGCAGCAGTCCCGGCTGGCGGGCCACTTCCCGACCGTTCCTGAAAACGATCAGGGTGGGAATGCTGCGGATGCCGAAACGCGCCGCCAACGCCTGCTCTGCCTCGGTATCCAGCTTGGCGAAACGCATGCGGGGCTCGAGCTCGCGGGCCAGCTCGGCGAAAATCGGCGCCATCATCTTGCAGGGCCCGCACCAGCTGGCCCAGAAATCCACCACTACCGGCAGCTCACTGCGCTCGACCAGGGTAGGGAAGTTGGCTGAGGTCAATGCCACCGGCTCGCCGCTGAACAGCGGCTGTTTGCACTTGCCGCACGTCGGCCCATGGTCGAGGCGTGTGCGGACGACACGATTGAGGGCACCGCACCGGGGGCAGCCCAGGGTCAGGGATTCGGCCATCTCGCTCTCCATCGGGAAGGAATTTTCTGCACTATGCTGGCCCCCGACCCCACCATCAAGCGGCATGGCGTCGCAGACGCTCCTGCTCGGCCATGCAGCGGCCTCGCGGTGCTGCTATCGTCGCGGCAACACCCGCCGACGATGCCGCCGAGACCCCATGGCCCGACAACCCGACCCCCGCGTGCTGCTGCGCCTGCTGACCCTGCTCCGTCCCTACCGCTGGCGCCTGGTGGGGGCGTCACTCGCTCTGCTCGCCGCGGCCGCCAGCGTGCTGCTGCTCGGCCAGGGACTGCGCCTGGCCATCGACCAGGGGTTCCTGGCCGAGGATCGCACGCGACTCAATCAGGCTATCGGCCTGTTGCTCGTCGTGGTAGCGGGACTGGCAGTGGCCTCGGCGCTGCGTTACTACCTGGTCACCTGGATCGGCGAGCGTCTCGCCGCGGATCTGCGTCGCCAGGTCTTCGACCACCTTCTGGAGCTCGAGCCTGGCTTCTTCGAGAGCAGTGCCGGAGAGAGCGGCGGCGCCGGAGAGATCACATCACGACTGACGGCCGACACCAGCGTCCTGCAGAGTCTGTTCGGCTCCTCGATCTCGCTGGCCCTGCGCAACTTGCTGATGCTGGTCGGGTCGGTGGCGCTGATGCTGGTGACACAGCCGTGGCTCTCGGCCATCGTGCTGCTGGGCATCCCCGCTACGGTGCTGCCGATTCTCTGGCTCGGGCGTCGGGTACGTCGTCTCTCGCGTTTCAGCCAGGACCGGGTGGCCGAGCTCGGCCGCTATGCCGGGGAGGCCCTGGCCGGCATCCGCACCGTCCAGGCCTTCAGCCATCAACGCCATGATCGCCGGGCCTATGGAGCACGCGTCGAGGAGGCCTTCGCCACCGCCGTGGCCCGAACCCGCCAGCGCGCCTGGCTGACCGGTATCGCCATGCTGGCGGTCTTCGCCGCCGTCGGCGTGATGCTCTGGCAGGGCGGTCAGGCGGTGCTGGCCGGCAGCATGACCGCCGGCGAGCTTTCGGCGTTCGTCTTCTATGCCGTGCTGGCCGCGGGTGCCGTGGCGACGCTGGCCGAGGTGGCAGGCGACGTACAGCGCGCGGCGGGGGCCGCAGAGCGGCTGCTGGAGCTGCTCGACACCCGCCCGAGCATTGTCCCGCCGGCCAACCCGGCGCCGCTGCCGGAACCGCTTTCCGGCGAGATTTGCCTGGAGCGGGTGAGCTTCACCTACCCGGGGCGCACGATACCGGCGCTGGATGAGGTCGACCTGACGATTCGCCCCGGCGAGCGCGTCGCCCTGGTGGGCCCTTCTGGCGCCGGCAAGAGCACCCTGCTTTCGCTGCTGCTGCGTTTCCATGACCCCGATACCGGCGCGCTGCGCCTCGATGGAATCGACCTGCGTGACCTGGCCCCCGACGCACTGCGCTCGGCGCTGGGACTGGTGGCCCAGGAACCGGTGCTCTTCACCGGCAGCGTGGCCGAGAACCTGCGCTATGGCGATCCCGAGGCCGAGATCGACGACCTGCGAGAGGCCGCCCGGGACGCCAATGCCCTGGCCTTCATCGAGGCCCTGCCCGAGGGCTTCGACACCTCGCTCGGCCCCGGCGGCGTGCAGCTCTCCGGCGGGCAGCGCCAGCGCCTGGCGATTGCCCGGGCGCTGCTCAAGAAACCTCGCGTGCTACTGCTCGACGAGGCCACCAGTGCGCTGGACGCTGAGAGCGAGCGGCTGGTGCAGCAGGCCCTCGACCGACTGATGGTGGGCCGCACCAGCCTGGTCATCGCGCATCGCCTGGCCACCGTGGTCGCCGCCGACCGCCTGCTGGTGCTGGAAGACGGCCGGCTGGTGGCCGCAGGCCGCCACGCGGAGCTGATGCAAAGCAGCCCGCTGTATCGCCACCTGGCCGAGCTGCAGTTCGGGCGAGCGCCGTCGGACGGTACGCCTGAAGAGCCCGCTTTCCGCTGACACCCCCGGCGGCTCAGAACAGCCACAGCTGGCGGTCGATCAGACGCTCGAAGTCATCGCCGACGAAGGGCAGGATGGCGTCGGCCACCGGCTGCAGCTGGCGGGTCAGGTAGTGGTCGATATCGATGGGGGAAGAGTGCGCTTCAAGGGGCTCGGGGCCGGCCACGGTCATCACGTAGCGGATCCAGCCTCCCCTCTGGTACTGCCGGGGCCGACCCAGGCGGTCGTTTTCCGTATCGGCCAGCCTGGCGGCGCGCACGTGGGGCGGCACATGGCGCGTGTAGTCGGCAAGCGAACGGCGTAGCCGCTTGCGATAGATCAGCCGCTCGTCGAGCCCGGGCTCGCGGGATCGACGGACGAACGCCTGCACATAGTCGCGGATATAGTCCTGCCAGGGCTCTCCGGCAAAGATGCGTCGGTAGAGCTCCTGCTGGAACGCCTTGGCGAGGTCCGTCCAGTCGGTGCGTACGCTCTCGAGCCCCTTGAACACCAGCCGCTCGCTGCCATCGCCCGCCTGCACCAGGCCCGCATAGCGCTTCTTGCTGCCCGCCTCGGCGCCGCGGATGGTCGGCATCAGGAAACGCCGGTAGTGCGTCTCGAACTGCAGTTCCAGGGCGCTTTCCAGGCCATACTCCTCGGCCAGGTGCGCTCGCCACCAGGCGTTGACCTTGGCCACCAGCCGCCGGCCGATCGCCGCGGCGTCGGCTTCCTGATGGGCCCGCCCCAGCCAGACGAAGGTGGAGTCGGTATCGCCGTAGATCACGGTAACGCCCTCGGCCTCGATCAGCGCCCGGGTGCGGTGCATGATGGCATGGCCGCGCAGGGTGATCGACGAGGCGAGCCGGGCATCGAAGAAGCGACAGCCCTTCGAGCCCAGTACCCCGTAAAAGCTGTTCATGATGATCTTCAGCGCCTGAGAAAGTGGCGCATTGCCGTCGCGTTTGGCGGCCTCGCGCCCCGCCCATACGCGTTCGACGATGGCCGGCAGCGCGTGACGGCTGCGCGAGAAACGCGCGCCCAGAAAGCCTGGCACCGAGGCCTCGTCCGTCGGGTCGGCCAGCCCCTCGACAAGCCCCGCCGGATCGATCAGGAAACTGCGAATGATCGAGGGATAGAGGCTCTTGAAGTCGAGCACCAGCACCGAGTCATAGAGGCCGGGGCGCGAATCCATGACGAAGCCGCCGGGGCTTTCGTCCGGCTGCCCTTCCCCGAGGTTGGGGGCCACCAGGCCCAGGCGATGCAGGCGCGGCAGGTAGAGATGCGTGAAGGCCGCCACCGAGCCGCCGCTGCGATCGGCGGGCAGGCCGGTCACGGAGGCTCGTTCGAGCAGGAATTCCAGCAGCTCGGTCGCCTCGAAGATCCGCGTGACCAGCTCGCAGTCCTTGAGGTTGTAGCGGGCCAGTGCCGGCTTGTCCTCGGCGAACATGCGCAGGATATCGTCGAGACGCTGGTAGGGGTTATCGATCGCCTTGCCCTCGCCGAGCAGGGTGCGGGCGACGTTCTCGAGGCTGAACGAGGGAAAGTGCCAGGTGGCCGAGCGCAGTGCCTCGATGCCGTCGATGATCAGCCGCCCGGCGGCCGAGGCGAAGAAATGGTGTGGCGAATGGCCGTGAGCCCGCCACGCCATCTCGGTGCCGTCGCGACCCAGCCGCAGCGGCACGCCGAGCGCGCGAGAATGCTCATGCAGGACACGCAGGTCGAACTGCACCAGGTTCCAGCCGATGATCGCATCGGGGTCATGCTCGGCGAACCAGCCATTGAGCCGCTCGAGCAGTTCGGCGCGCGAGTCGCAGTAGTCGAGTGCGAACTCGGGCTCGCTCACCTCGCCCGAGCGCTTTCCGGGGGATGGCCCCAGCATGAAGACCTGGCGCGCACCACAGCCCTCCAGGGCAATCGACAAGAGCTCGCCTCGGGCGCTGGTCTCGATATCCAGCGACGCCGTGCGCAGCCGCGGACGGTAGTCAGGGGCTGGCTGCAGGCGCGCTTTCATCAGGCCGCCCTCGCCATCCGGGGTGCCGCTTACCGCGACAGGGGCCGTGATGAAGCGCTCCATCAGGTAGCGCTCCGGCGGACGGATGTCGGCCTCGTAGAGCGTCAGGCCGGCCGCCGTGAGGCGTCGCTCGAGGGCACTCAACTGACGGTAGTGAGCACAGTAGAGACCCAGCACCGGACGCTGGTGGAAGTCGCGCAGTTCGAGGTCACGCTGCGTGACGCCCGGCTCGCCCTCCAGCAGCGCCTCGGCGAACGCGCGCTGTTCGGAGGGCAAAAAGGCCACGGCGGGCTGAGCCGGCAGGCGAACCCTGAGCGGTCCCTGGTCGGTGGCCAGCCAGAAGCTGACCTCGGTCCCCCGAGACGTCTCCTCCCAGTGACGGGTCAGGATAAAGCCGTGGCGCATCGACAAGGCGGCTACCCTAGGCCAGCCGACTGGCGGAAGCCCGCCAGCAGATCAGCCGCGATAAGCCGCATCATGGGGTATCTACCTCGATGACCAGGTCAGGAATGAACTGCGGTGGGTCGAATTCGTCGGGATAGCCGCCCGGGTTGGCGACAACCCGCGTTCCCGCCGCCTCGAGATCGACCGGCTCGTGAACATGGCCATGAATCCAGAGATCCATGCGGCCCATCAGCTGGGGCAGATGGGAGGCGAAGGCCGGCGAGAGCACATCGCCCTGGTAGCATCGTGGTATGCACGCCGCCAGGGGCGCATGGTGGCTGATCACTACCCTGGGGCCGGCGAATGGCCGGGCCAGCTCCGCTTCCAGCCAGTCTCGCGCTACCGCATGCAGACGTCCGCTCTCCGCCGGGGTGAATACCCGACCCTCGGGCTGCTCGATGATATGAAAATCCGGCATCATAGCCAGTGCCCGGGCCTCGCTGATCATCGGCTCGAGCCCAGGCTGGCCGTCGTAGAGGGCGAAATCGGTCCACAGCGTGGTGCCATGAAAGCGCACGCCATCCAGGGTCAGCGAGCGATTGTCGAGCAGGTGGATACCCAAGCGTGCCGCCTCGAGAGCCAGCTCCCGCCGCATGGCAGCCATCTCGGTGCCGTAGAACTCGTGGTTGCCGGGCACATAGAGGATCGGGGTATCGGCAAAATGCTCGGCGGCCCAACCGAGCCCCTGGATGCCGGCATGAATGTCGCCGGCGAGAATCACCGCATCGGCGCTCACCGCCGGCAACGCGGGCGGGCTATCGACGTGTTCCAGGTGCAGGTCCGAGAGTATCCTCAGGCGCATCGTCAGTTCTCTGTGTTGCGCGTCATCCGCGCGTCGAATCGCCAACCTCGCCCGGCTGGCCTCATTCGTAGTACACCGCCAGCCAGACGGTCTCCTCGTTGGGGTCGGTCCAGGCGACACGGTGCCGACAATGGGCGGGGATCGTCAGATAGTCCCCCGCCGCGAGCGTCACCGGCTCGCCGTTCTCGAAGGCCACGACGCCTTTGCCCTTGAGCACCAGCACCCACTCATGGTGCGGCTGATCATACCAGCCCTGGGCCGGTGAGGTGTGCCCCCGTGACACGATGCGCTCCACCCGCATCGCCTCACCTATGACCAGTGTCTCGAACATCTCGTCATCGAGATGCGCCGGGATCGCATCGAAGAGGTTCAGCATCGCTATCTCCAGGTAGGACGTTTCATACGTCGATCACCCGATCGGGACGCAGCAGTGATCCGGCCACTCGCCAAGCCCCCTGATACACATCAGATGACCGCTCTGTGGGGACGGCCCACTCCCCGACCATAGCATTCTGGCCTCCGCCCCCTTGCCTGACCTTGGCTAGACTGAACTAAAGGCTAGACAGGAGGTGTCATGACACGACTCAACGTGACTCAGAAACTGATCGACGCCCATCTGCTGAGCGGTCGCTTAGTGCCGGGGGAAGAGATCGGGCTGGCCATCGACCAGACGCTGACCCAGGACGCCACGGGCACCTTGGTGATGCTGGAGTTCGAAGCCATGCAACTCGACCGTGTGCGCACCGAGCTCTCGGCCCAGTATGTCGATCACAACCTCATCCAGGAGGACTTCAAGAACCCCGACGACCATCTGTTCCTGCAGAGCGCCTGCCGCAAGTTCGGCGTCTGGTTCAGCCCGGCGGGCAACGGGGTTAGCCACCCCGTCCATCAGGAACGCTTCGGCATCCCCGGCAAGACACTGGTCGGTTCGGACAGCCATACGCCGGCCGCAGGGGCGCTGGGCATGTTCGCCACCGGGGCGGGCGGGCTGGAAGTGGCCTTGGCCATGGCCGGCAAGCCGCTCTACCTGAAGATGCCCCAAGTGGTGGGCGTGGAGCTGACTGGCGAATTGCCCGACTGGGTTAGCGCCAAGGATGTGGTGCTGGAGATGCTGCGCCGCTTCGACGTCAAGGGCGGGGTGGGCAAGGTATTCGAGTACTACGGCCCCGGCCTCGATAGTCTAAGTGCCATGGATCGCCACGTGATCGCCAACATGGGCACCGAGATGGGGGCCACGACCTAGGTATTTCCCTCCGATGGCGAAGTCAGGCGCTTCCTGGAGCAGCAGGAACGCGGCGACGACTGGCGGGAGCTGCTCGCCGATGCCGGCGCCGACTACGACGAGCATGTGTCGCTCCACCTGTCCACGCTGGAGCCGCTGATCGCCCTGCCCAGTAGTCCCGGCAATGTCCGCCCGATTCGCGAGGTCGCCGGCGAGACGATCTATCAGGCCTATATCGGCTCTTCGGCCAACCCCGGGCTTCGCGATTTCGCTGTGCCGGCGATGATGGTCGAAGGTCGTCAGGTTCCCCCCGGGGTATCATTCGACGTTAACCCCACGTCACGCCAGATCCTGGAGATCCTCTCCAACGAAAGCTACCTGACACGCCTGATTCGGGCCGGCGCCCGCCTGCACCAGGCCGGCTGCAATGGCTGCATCGGCATGGGCCAGGCCCCGGCCAGTGGACGCAACAGCCTGCGCACCGTGCCGCGCAACTTCCCGGGGCGTTCCGGCACCCCCGAGGACTGCGTCTTCCTGTGCAGCCCGGAGACCGCCACCGCCTCGGCCCTGACCGGCAAGATCACCGACCCGCGTGACCTGGACATGGACTACCCGCGCTTTCGCGAGCCCGAACGAGTGGTGGTTAACCGCGAGATGCTGCTCGCCCCTGCCGAGGACAGCGGCCTGGTGGAACTGGTCAAGGGACCCAATGTAAAGTCGCTGCCGGCGTTCGAGCCCATTCCCGCCTCGTTTGCCGGGCCGGTACTGCTCAAGCTCGGCGACGATGTCTCGACCGACGAGATCATGCCCGCCGGCGCCGAGGTGCTGCCGCTGCGCAGCAACATCCCGGCCATCGCCGAGCACGTGTTCCAGGCCGTCGATGGCGACTTCAGCCCGCGTGCCCATGATCTGGAGGGGGAGGGTTTCTTCCTCGTCGCCGGGAAGAACTACGGCCAGGGCTCGAGCCGCGAGCACGCTGCCATCGCCCCGCGCTATCTGGGGCTACGCGCAGTATGCGCGCTCTCCTATGGGCGAATTCACTGGCAGAACCTGGCCAACTTTGGCGTGGTGCCGCTGACCTTCACCGACCCCGAGAATCTCGAAGCGATCGAGCAGGGCGACGAGCTGGCTCTAGACGATATCGTCGCTGCCCTCGATAGTGGTGAGGACATCACGCTCCACAACAGGACGCGCGATCAGCGCTATACCCTGCGCCACGACCTGAGCCGACGCCAGATCGACATGATCCGTCACGGCAGCCTGATCGAGCTGGTACGACAGGAGACCAAATAGGCCTGCGGTGGTGAAAGCAAGCGGCCTGTTCTGCCAGGTATAAAAAAGGCCCCCCGAAGGGGACCAGTTGGAGCACGCCAGCTCACTCGGTGATTCGCCACACGGGTGGCGATCATGTCTTTAATAAAGCTAAAAGCGGGCCAAAAATAAAAAAATTCAGTTAAAACGTGGCGTTGAGAAATACTATTGGATTCTACCCCCTTTCCGAGACGGTCGGCATCATGCCGCACTGCACCATACGGGCGCCTGACAGCAAGGCCATGCGCCATGATGAGGCGGTGCCGAGCTATTGTGCACCTGCTCATTACGACCTCGTCATCGGTCCCTGGCCCTTGCCTGGCTGTCCTTTGCCGACGTGCCGAGTTGCCGAAAAACCCATGCGTCACGCATGCTGCTCTCTCACACCCCCTTTGCCCGGAGACCCTCACATGACCCAGCCTCGCCTCGGCTTTATCGGCATCGGCTTGATGGGTGACCCCATGACGCGACGACTGCTGGCCGCCGGTTTCGACGTGACCGTATGGAACCGCACCCCCGCCAAGGCCGAGGCCCTGAGTCAGGCCGGCGCCCAAGTCGCCGACACCATCGCCGAACTGATGAACGCGGTGGACGAGGTACTGCTCTGCCTGGCCAATACCACCGTGGTGGAAGACGTGGTGTTCGGCGAGGGCGGCGTGGCCCAGCATGGTCGTGCCGGCCAGCGGCTGATCGACCTCTCCAGCAGCGACCCCGCCGCGACGCGCGACTACGCCGAATGGCTCGAGAGCGAATCCGGCATGCGCTGGGTGGATGCGCCGGTCTCCGGCGGTGTGGCCGGTGCCGAGGCAGGCAGCCTGGCCATCATGTGTGGCGGCGAAGGCAAGGACATCGAGGCCATTCGGCCCCTGCTGGCGCCGCTCGCCGCCCGCGTGACCCACATGGGCCCGGTGGGCAGCGGCCAGGTGACCAAGGTATGCAACCAGATGGTGGTCGGCTGCCAGGCGACCGTGATCGCCGAGATGGTAGCCCTGGCCGAGGCCAGCGGGGTGGATGCCGGGCGACTGACCGAAGCGCTGGCCGGCGGCTTCGCCGACTCGACACCCTTCAGGATCCTCACACCCCGCATGGCGGCAAGCGACTTCGCCGACCCGCCCTGGCACCTGCGCACCCTGCTCAAGGACCTGGACATGGCGGTGGCCCAGAGTCAGCGCAGCGGCAGCGCCACGCCCATGAGCGGCCTGGCCGCCCAGCTGATGCGCGCTCATGCCGGGCGCGGCCACGCCGGGCATGATCCGGCGACCCTGGTCGAGGCCTACCGCACCGCTGGCCAGATCGAGGAGGACAACCGATGAACCCGCCAAGCGTGGTGTACCTCACCGGTGGCG
Source organism: Halomonas fontilapidosi (assembly GCF_014192285.1). Taxonomy (GTDB): domain Bacteria; phylum Pseudomonadota; class Gammaproteobacteria; order Pseudomonadales; family Halomonadaceae; genus Halomonas; species Halomonas fontilapidosi. The sequence goes on from NZ_JACHXQ010000002.1 coordinate 219,598, forward strand.
CCCAGGGTATCGGCCTGGGCATCGCCGAACACTTGCTGGCCCGCGGCGACTGCGTGGCCCTCACCGACATCGACGCCGAGGCGCTGGCCGAGTGCCGCGAGCGCCTCGGTCATCCGGAGCGCCTGCTGGCCATGGTCTCGGACGTGCGCGACGAACGCCAGGTGGCCGAAAGTATCGCAACGGCAGTGACGCGCTTCGGCCGGCTCGACGGGGTGATCCACAACGCCGGCCTGGCCGATCCCTTCCAGGGCCCGGTGGAGGCGCTGGATCTCGCCACTTGGCAGGCCTACCTCGACACCAACCTCACCGGGGCGATGCTCTGCGCCAAGCACGCCGCGCCCCACCTGCGCGAGAGCCGTGGGGCCCTGGTATTGATGGCTTCCACTCGAGCCCTTCAGTCGGAACCCGATACCGAGGCCTATGCCGCCAGCAAGGGCGGCGTGGTGGCGCTCACTCATGCGCTGGCGATCAGCCTGGGTCCCGAGATTCGCGTCAACGCCATCAGCCCGGGCTGGATCGAGGTCGGCGACTGGCAGAAGGCGGCCAGCCGCATGCCGGTGGAGCACCGAGCGGTCGATCGTGACCAGCACCCGGTCGGGCGCGTCGGCCAGCCGAAGGACGTCGCCGCCATGGCGGCCTTCCTGCTCTCCGACGACGCGGGCTTCATTAGCGGACAGAACCTGGTCGTGGATGGCGGCATGACGCGCCGGATGATCTACGCGGAGTGAGGCCGGCGCGGCCGGCGTGTCGCTCCATGGCCGCGATAGCGCTCACCTCTGGCACAGCGCTCGAGGGTATTCTTGCTAATGCTGATGTCGTCGGCCTACCTTCCTCTAGTACGACGCCGCTATCGAGTCGTCCTCACCAAGGGGCAAGGCCATGAATGACCAGAAACCGTCTTCAGCGAAACAGGGCGATTCGTCTGCATCGTCCCATGAGACGTCGCCCGACGCCTTGGCACAGCGCTATGCCGAGACGCTCGCGCGATTGTCGACCGGCTCATCCCGGGCCTGGCAGGGCTGGCTCGAACGCCAGGCGCGCGGGGACTTCTTCACCCTCCCCGACCCGGCGGTCGCGGCCAAGGCGCTCGGCCGCCTGAGCCAGCAGTTTCTCTACCATCCGCATCAGGCTCTGGAGCTTCAGCAGCAGCTCTGGCAGGGCTATGCGGCGCTGTGGCAGAACACGACACAGCGTCTGCTCGGCGACGCATCACCTCCAGATGCGACGCCCACCCCGCGAGACAAGCGCTTCAAGGGCAAAGGCTGGGAGGAGAACCTGTTCTTCGATGCGCTCCGCGAGGCCTACCAGCTGACCGCCGAGCAGTGGTTGAAGGGAGTGCATGAGGTCACCGAGGAGCTGGACCACGACGAACGGACGAAGGTCGAGTTCTATGCCCGTCAGCTGATCGACGCCCTCGCCCCCAGCAACTTCGCCGTGACCAACCCGGAAGTGATCGAGGCCACGGTTCGCACCGGGGGCGCCAACCTTCTGCAGGGCCTGGCCAACCTGATGGAAGACATGGCCCGCGGCGAGGGCCTGCTGCGCATCAAGCAGAGCGACCTGGACGAGCTGCAACTGGGCGAGAACCTTGCCGTGACCCCGGGCAAGGTCATCTACCAGAACGACTTGATGCAGCTCATTCAGTACGCCCCGACCACCGAGGCGGTCGACCGCCGGCCGCTGCTGATCGTCCCGCCCTGGATCAACAAGTTCTACATCCTCGACCTGACCCCGCAGCGCTCCTTCATTCGCTGGGCCGTGGCGCAGGGCATCACCGTCTTCGTGATTTCCTGGGTCAACCCCGATGAACGGTATGCCGAGGTCGCCTTCGACGACTACCTCACCCAGGGGACCCTCAAGGCCATGGACGTCGTGACCGAGGTCACCGGCGAGGAGACGCTCAACGCCATCGGCTACTGCATCGGCGGCACCCTGCTGAGCTGTACCCTGGCGCACCAGGCCGCGCGGGGCGATGAGCGGGTGCAGAGTGCCACCTTCTTCACCACCCTGCTCGACTTCAGCGATGTGGGGCCGCTGGAGGTGTTCATCGACGAGGAGCAGATCCGCTACATGGAGCAGCACATGGCGCAGCGCGGCTATCTGGAGGGCACGCATCTGGCCAACGCTTTCAACCTGCTGCAGTCCGCCGACCTGATATGGGGGTTCGTGATCAACAACTACCTGCTCGGTCGCGAGCCCAAGGCCTTCGACCTGCTCTACTGGAATTCCGACTCCACCCGCATGCCGAGGCGCATGCAGAGCTTCTACCTGCGCAACATGTATCTGGAAAACCGCCTTGCCGAGCCCGGCGGGATCTCCCTGGCGGGGGAGTCCATCGACCTGGGCAAGGTGCGCATCCCGACGTTCTTCGTGGCAGCCGAGAAGGATCATATCGCCCCCTGGCAGTCCAGTTACCGCGGTGCACACCTGCTGGGCAAACAGCCTCGCTTCCTGCTCGGTGGGTCAGGGCACATCGCCGGGGTCATCAACCCGGCCGACTCCGCGAAATACGGCTTCTGGACCTATGGTCGCCTGCCGAAGGATCCGGAGCGCTGGCTGGCCTCGGCCACCCACCACGAGGGTTCCTGGTGGCCGGAATGGCGCAACTGGCTCAAGCGCCACGCCGGCGGCCAGGTGGCGCCCCGAGCGCCCGGCAACGACCAGTTCCCGCCCCTCGAGGAGGCGCCGGGCTCCTATGTCCGGGTGCGGGTCGACGACACGGGGCCAGCCGGCGAGTGAAAGACCGGCGGCGTGCCATGAGCAGCAACAAACGTTTGCCATGCCCCATTGCCCGTCGCCTTCCCCCCAATTTCTCGAAAGGCGCCGGGAGACCGTATGAACCGAACGAGACAGGTGCGGGTGGGAACGTCAGGCTATCAATACGATCACTGGCGTGGCGTCTTTTATCCCGACACGCTGCCTCGTGAGCAATGGCTCGCGCATTACGCCGAGCATTTCGCCACCGTCGAGATCAACAACACCTTCTACCAACTGCCCGACGCCGCCACCTTCCGCGCCTGGCGCGACGCCGTCCCCGACGGATTCCGCTTTGCCGTCAAGTTCAGCCGTTACGGCAGCCACATCAAGAAGTTGAAGGATCCGCATGACACCATCGGCCGCTTCCTGGAGAGGGCCAGCCTGCTTGGCAATAAGTTGGGGCCAATTCTGGTGCAACTCCCCGGCAAGTGGCACGTCAATGCCGAGCGCCTGGATGCCTTCCTCGAGGCCGCGCCACGCGACCAGCGCTGGACGGTGGAATTCCGTGATGCCTCCTGGCTGTGCGATGAGATCTACCAGGTGCTGCAGGCCCACCGGGCGGCCCTCTGCCGCCACGACAGGCTGCCCGACCACCCGCAACGGCTCACCACCGACTGGACCTACCTCCGCTTTCACGGCGACCCGCAGCGAGGACGCTACACCCCGCAGTATCTGACCGCCCAGGCCCGTCGACTGGTGGCGTCTGCAACGAACGACCCAGACGTCTATGCCTACTTCAACAACGACGAAGCCGGACACGCCATCGAGAACGCCCGACAATTGCGACGCTACCTGGCACACCGAGATCCCCGGCTGCTGGGGTAGATGTCACACACGGGCGTGGAGAATTGTCCCGGCGACGCCGCTTACGTACACTCGTTTGAATTTTCCGAGAACCTTCATGCGAGGCGCATCCATGGCGTTTGATTCGACATCCACCTACGTGGCCAGCGAGGCTCTGAAGCAGGCAGTGAATGCCGCCGTCACCCTTGAGCGCCCGTTGCTGATCAAGGGCGAGCCAGGGACCGGCAAGACCCTGCTCGCCGAGGAACTGGCCGCGTCCCTGGGCACACGACTGCACACCTGGCATATCAAGTCTTCCACCAAGGCCGCCCAGGGGCTCTACGAGTACGATGCGGTGAGTCGCCTGCGCGACTCCCAGCTCGGCGTCGAGGGCGTGGAGAACGTCGCCAACTACATCAAGCCCGGCAAGCTGTGGGAAGCCTTCACCGCCAGCGAGCGGGTCGTGCTGCTGATCGACGAGATCGACAAGGCGGACATCGAGTTCCCCAACGACCTGCTCCAGGAGCTGGATCGCATGGAATTCCATGTCTACGAGACCGGCGAGACGGTTCGCGCCCGCCACCGCCCGATCATCGTCATCACCTCCAACAACGAGAAGGAGCTGCCCGACGCCTTCCTGCGGCGCTGCTTCTTCCACTACATCGAATTTCCCGACCGCGAGACCATGCAGGCGATCGTCGACGTGCACTTCCCCGAGATTGCCCCCCGGCTGGTCGGGGAAGCCCTGGAGGTGTTCTTCGACCTGCGCCAGGCGCCGGGCCTGAAGAAGAAGCCCTCCACCTCGGAGCTGGTGGACTGGCTGAAACTGCTGATGAGTGACGAGCTGGCCAAGGAATCGCTCTACCACCGTGACCCGGCAAAGGCGCTGCCGCCGCTGGCCGGCGCCCTGGTCAAGAATGAACAGGATACGCAGCTACTGGAACGGCTGGCCTTCATGATGCGCCGCCAGAGCAACCAGAGGCGCTGACGCATGTTCATCAGCCTGTTCGAAACCCTCAAGCGCCATGGCGTTCCAGTCTCGCTGCGCGAGCTTCTCGACCTTCACGCCGTGGCCGAGCGCGGCGTGGTATTTGCCGACATTGAAGCCTTCTACCGCATCGCCCGGACCGTGATGGTAAAGGACGAGCGCCACTTCGATCGCTTCGATCGCGCCTTTACCGCCTGGTTCGAGGGACTGGAGAACATGGACGCCGCCATCGAAGCGTTGATTCCCGACGACTGGCTGCGCCGTGAGTTCGAGAAGCAGCTCTCCGAGGAAGAGAAGGCCCGTATCGAATCCCTGGGCGGGCTGGAGCAACTGCTCGAGACCTTCAAGCAGCGCCTGGAGGAACAGCAGGAGCGCCACGCCGGCGGCAACAAGTGGATCGGCACCGGCGGCACCAGTCCCTTCGGCGCCTACGGCTACAATCCCGAGGGCATTCGCATCGGCCAGGACGGCTCACGCCATCGCCGGGCGGTCAAGGTGTGGGACGAGCGCCGCTTCCGCGACTACGACGACTCGCTGGAACTGGGCACCCGCAATATCAAGATGGCGCTGCGCCGGCTCAGGAAGTTCGCCCGTCAGGGGGCCGCGGAGGAGTTCGACGTCGATGCCACCATCCGCGAGACGGCCCGGGACGCGGGCCTGCTCAACGTGCGGATGCGTCCGGAGCGTCACAATGCGGTGAAGGTGCTGCTGCTGCTCGATGTCGGCGGCTCCATGGACGACCACATCCGCACCTGCGAGGAGCTCTTCTCGGCAGCGCGCTCGGAATTCAAGCACCTGGAGCCCTACTACTTCCATAACTGCCTCTACGAGGGGCTATGGCGCGACAACTCCCGTCGCCATCATGAGCGCATTGCGACGATGGACGTGCTGCACACCTATGGCGACGACTACCAGGTGGTCATCGTCGGCGACGCCGCCATGTCGCCATACGAGATCACTCACCCCGGCGGCAGCGTCGAGCATTTCAATGACGAGCCGGGCGCGGTGTGGCTCAAGCGCCTGGTGGACACGTTTCCCCACCTGGCCTGGCTCAACCCCATGCCGGAACGCGCCTGGGAGTTTACGCACTCCACGGCGTTAATCCGCCAGCTGATCGACAGCCGCATGTATCCCATGACGCTGGCAGGGCTGGAGGACGCCATGCGCGAACTGGCCCGGTAGGCTATTTATTGCCCTTATGGGTTATTTGTCGTAAATATAGCCTTTAAAGGCTATTAAATTGATAAATAGCCTTTAAAGGCTATACTAGAGGCGGGTTCCCGGAGGATAACACCATGCCACCGCGCATCGCAGTGCTGACCGGCGACGTGGTCGACTCGCGCAAGGTCGAGGACCGGCCCCGCCTCTACCGGCTACTGGATGATAGCCTGGCCGAGCTGGCCGCCCGGCATGGCGGCCACGGCGAACGCTTCCGGGGCGACGGCTTCCAGCTCGCCCTGCCCCAGGCGGCGCCGGCCATGGAGGCGGCAGTGGTCCTGCGCGCGGCGCTGATCGAGCACTCCGAATCCAACCAGCGCTGGGATGCCCGTATCGCCGTGGCGGTCGGGCCGGCGGAGCGCGGCATCGCGGCGGCCGACGGTTCCACCTTCGTCGCCTCGGGCCGCGCCCTGGATGCTCTGGCCGACACTAGCGCCCACCTGTCACTGACCCGGCTCGAGGCGCCAGAGGATGCCGGACTCACCCTGCTGGTGCGCTTCCTCGACGACCTGCTCGATGGCTGGTCGCCCTATTCCGCCGAGGTCGTCGGCCTGAACCTGCGTCATGATGCCTCCCAGCAGGCCCTGGCCGAGCGTCTCGGCATCCGCCAGCCCAGTGTCCACAAGCGGCTGCGCGCCGCCCGCTGGGCCCTGCTGTCCGACACCCTCGACTACCTGCGAGAGCGCATCGCCGACGCGGAGGGCACGCCATGAGCGCCGATGTCCTGTCGCTGCTGATGGGGCTAATTCTCGCCCACCTGGTCGGCGACTTCCTGCTGCAGCCGCGCGCCTGGGTGGAGCAGCGCTATCGTCTGCGCCACCGCTCCCCGCGCCTGCTTCAGCATGCCGGCCTTCATGGCCTGCTCGTTGCCGGCGTGCTGCTGGTGGCGAGTGCAGGCACGCCCCGGGGCCTGGCCGCGGTGCTGCTCGGCGCCCTGGTGGTCGCCGCCAGCCACTGGCTGATCGACCTGGCCAAGGCCCGGCTACCGGCCGACGAGCTGCGCTGGTTCCTGCTCGACCAGGCGACGCATCTGCTGGTGCTGCTGGGGCTCTGGCTGGCGTGGCTCGGCAGCCTGGCTCCGCTGCGCGAGCTCGCCGACTGGCTCGCCACGCCGACGGTGCTGGGGATGGCGGCCGCCTACCTGCTGGTGACGCGCCCGCTGTCGATCGCCATCGCGCTGGTCATGCAGCGCTGGAGCGAGCAGCTCGAAGAGACAGGCACCCTGGCCAGCGCCGGGGCACGTATCGGCGTGCTGGAACGGCTACTGGTGCTGACCCTGGTGCTGCTGGACCAGCTCACCGCGGTCGGCTTCCTGCTCGCCGCCAAGTCGGTGCTGCGTTTCGGCGACCTACGCGACTCTCGAGATCGCAAGCTCACCGAATACGTGCTGCTCGGTACCCTGCTCAGCGTCTCCACTACCCTGGTGCTGGGCATGCTGGTGCGTCTGCTGCTGCTCGAGGGCTGAACGGGCCGGCGCTCCCGCTCCACGGCTCGGAGAAACACAAGCTTTTGCCGCCTCGGGCGGCGGCCCGTACAATGCTCGGTCATTGCCGCCGCCCTGTGCGGCCCTGCTTCCGTCACCTGCACGAATACGCTCGAGGAATCGCCGGACCCATGCGCGCTAGCCAACTGTTGATCGCCACCCTGAAGGAAACGCCCGCCGATGCCGAGGTCATCAGCCACCAACTGATGCTGCGTTCGGGGATGATCCGCCGTCTCACCTCCGGCCTCTATACCTGGCTGCCGATGGGTCTCAAGACCCTGCGCAAGGTCGAGCGCATCGTGCGCGAAGAGATGGACCGCGCCGGGGCCCAGGAGGTGCTGATGCCAGCAGTGCAACCCGCCGAGCTGTGGCAGGAGTCGGGCCGCTGGGAGCAGTACGGCCCGGAGCTGCTGCGCCTCAAGGATCGTCACGAGCGCGACTACTGCGTCGGCCCCACCCACGAGGAGGTGATCACCGACCTGGTGCGCAAGGAGATCGCCAGCTACAAGCAGCTGCCGGCCAACTTCTACCAGATCCAGACCAAGTTCCGCGACGAGATCCGACCGCGCTTCGGGGTGATGCGCGCCCGCGAGTTCATCATGAAGGACGCCTACTCCTTCCACGTCGACGAGGCCTCGCTGATGGAGACCTACCAGGTGATGTATGACGCCTATGTGCGCATCTTCACCCGCCTGGGCCTCGATTTCCGCCCGGTGATCGCCGACAACGGCGCCATCGGTGGCACCGGCTCCCACGAGTTCCACGTGCTGGCCGACTCCGGCGAGGACGACATCGTCTTCTCCACCGAGTCCGACTACGCCGCCAACATGGAGAAGGCCGAAGCGCTGGCGCCACAGGGGGAGCGCGCCGCGCCTGCCGAGGAACTGCAGCTGGTCGATACCCCGAATGCGCGGACCATCGCCGCTCTGGTGGAACAGCACGGTCTGCCCATCGAGAAGACCCTCAAGACGCTGATGGTCCACGCCGCCGAGGGCGGCCTGATCGCCCTGCTGGTGCGCGGTGATCATGAGCTCAACGAGGTGAAGGCTGAGAACCTCCCCGAGGTGGCCACCCCGCTGACCATGGCCAGCGAAGAGGAGATTCGCGCCGCGGTGGGTGCCGGGCCGGGCTCGCTGGGCCCGGTGAACCTGGAGATGCCGATCATCATCGACCGCAGCGTCGCCCTGATGAGCGACTTCGGCGCCGGCGCCAACGTCGACGGCAAGCACTATTTCGGCATCAACTGGGAGCGCGACGTGGCACTGCCCCGGGTGGCCGACCTGCGCAACGTGGTGGAGGGTGACCTCTCACCGGACGGCAAGGGTGTACTCGCCATCAAGCGCGGCATCGAGGTCGGCCACGTTTTCCAGCTAGGACGCAAGTACAGCGAGGCGATGAACGCCACCGTGCTTGGCGACGAAGGTCGTGCCGTGCATCCCTGGATGGGCTGCTATGGTATCGGGGTGACCCGCGTCGTGGCCGCCGCCATTGAGCAGAACCACGACGATGCCGGCATCATCTGGCCCGATGCCATCGCCCCCTTCCAGATCGCGATGGTACCGATGAACGCCCACAAGTCGCAGCGCGTGCGCGAGGAGTCCGAGCGGCTCTATCATGCGCTAACTGCTGCCGGCTTTGAGGTGCTACTGGATGACCGCGACCTGCGCCCCGGCGTGCGATTTGCCGACCACGAGCTGATGGGCATTCCCCATCGTCTGGTAGTTGGCGACCGTGGCCTGGACAAGGGAGAACTGGAATACAAGGGACGCCGTGACAGTGACGCTACCATGGTACCGGCCGAACAGATCCTCGACTTCCTGGGCGAGAAGGTCGCTCGCTGAGACACGGCGGGCCGCCGTTCTGGCGGCGGCCTGCTGTCTCTGCGCGACCGCGGCGCTGGCCCAGGGCGAAAGGAATTTCATCGCCGCCCTGCCCCACTCGCTCTCATCCGAACCGCCTGCCCCCGTCGTGCGGGCTCTGCCGGAGGTACCCGCCAGCCTGCGCGGCACCCTCGACAGCATCCGCGCCGCACCCGTGGCACCCTCCGAGATCTGGGCCGCCCGCCAATGGCTCAACGACATGGAACCGCGCCTTGCCCGCTATCTGCCGAATCCGGTAAGGCGTCGTGAGCTGCTGGGTCGCGTCCATCATGAGGCACGACTGGCCGGCCTGGCACCGGAGCTGGTGCTGGCGGTGATCCAGGTGGAGAGCGCCTTCAAACCCAAGGCGGTCTCCTCGGCCGGCGCCGTGGGCCTGATGCAGATCATGCCGTTCTGGATTCGTGAGCTGGGGCTGCCCGCCGACGACCTCAAGGACCCGCACCGCAACCTGCGCTATGGCTGCACGATACTGGCGCACTATCTGGCCGTGGAAGGTGGCGACCTGACGCGGGCATTGGCGCGCTACAACGGCAGCCTGGGCAAGACCTGGTACCCGGAACGGGTGATGCGCGCCCTGAACCGTCACTGGTCGACTGCGAGTCGTGCCCCGCTGCACACCACCGCCGAGCGCTGATCTCTGGCCGGAATGAATAGCCCCCTGAGGGTGGCCCTGCTGCTTTCAGATAAAAAAAAGCCGACCCAAGCGGGTCGGCTACTGGGGGGAAGCTCCCCCCTCCCCTGACGACTCTTGAAGCGGCTGGATCAGTGCTTGTTCTTGCGATGATGATCGCGAACGATAAAGGCGATCCAGCCCCCCATGAAAGCGACCATCATCGCGACGGTTACGAGCCCAAAGATTACGGCGTCATCCAGATACATGGTGGTGTCCTCCCGTCCCGATGTGTTGGGAGAACTGTAGCCCGAGGAGCGGAGGGGAAAGCTGACCTGAATCAATTTTGCCCGCGACCACGCCGGGTCGCCGGAAAACCGTTGATCCAGGTCAGTTTTCACGGCATCTTCTTGTCCTCGACCTCACCGGGATCGGTACCCGGGGGCAACGGATGCCCCTTGGCAAGTTCGGCACGGGTGGCCTCGCGCACGTCGAGTATCTCGAGGCGGTAGCGAAGGGTCTGGCCGGCCAGCGGATGATTGGTATCGATGACCACGGCGTCGTCACGGACCTCGAGGACGGTGACGATCTCGGGACCGTCGTCACCAGGGGTCTGAAAGCGCATGCCCGGGGCGACCTCCGCCCCCCGAAAGGCATGGCGGCCAACCTCGCGTACCAGGGCCTCGTCGCGTAGGCCGTAGGCCTCGGCCGGCATCAGGGTAACGGACAGCTGGGCCCCGGCGCCCTGGCCGGCCAGGGCACGCTCCAGGCCCGCCATGAGATTGCCGTGCCCGTGTAGGTATTCGAGGGATTGCCCGCGGGCACGCGAGTCGTCGAGAACGGTGCCGTGCTGATCGCTGAGCACATAGTGCAGGGTCACGACACGTTGGGGGGCGATGGTCATGGGGTCTCCTGAAGCCATTGGGTGAAGCGGGGGAAGTGTCTCGGCTAATCTCGGCGACGCAGCTGGTCGACGGACATCTCCAGGCGCTGCTGCTTTTGCAGCATGTTGAGCAGCACGATGGCGCGCTCCTCGCCCTTGTGACTGGCGAATACGGCCTGCAGGTCCTTGAAGGGACCTCCGGTGATCTCCACCGCCTCGCCAGCACGGAAGTAGACGTTCGCGGTCGCGTCTTCCTCGCCACTGCCGTGGGTGAGCAGCGTCTCGACCAGCGCATCGCTGACCGGCACCGGCAAGTCAAGACCGAAGGTAACGATCTTCAGCACGCCGCGGGTCGAGCGGATGGGCCGCCAGTTGCTGGCCAGGCGATCGAGCCGGATGAACAGGTAGTAGGGGAACAGCGACTCGCCGACCCATTCGAGCTTGCCGCGACGCTTTTTCTGGACACGGAGCACGGGGTGAAAGATCTCGTAGCCCTGATTGGCAAGGTGCTCGGCGGCGCGGAAGGACTCGCCACCCTTGCACTGGATCACGTACCAGCGGCGCAGGGCGTCGTCGGCCTCGGTCTGGCGAATCTCGGAATCGCTCATGTCGCTCCTGATAAGGGTTCCTGCAAGGAGCCTGTCGGATTTGACCGATCGCCGCGGGAGAGAGTCGCATCTCACAGCCGATCAGCGTTAAGTTCGAGAGGCTCCTGGTTTCACTGCCGGGGCTCTGCAACAATCCCGGCGCATGCCAGCCCGGCAGACATTACGTGCATGACAGGGGGGCAAGGAGTGCAAGGCCCGCCTGTAATCGGGAATTTTATCACTGATGGTCGAGACCTGCGTCGCGTCCGAGACAAGCAAGGAGCGCTGAACGAGATGCCATCCCCTATCGCCCAACGCAGCTGGCGTGATGCCCTGGCCGTCTACCTGCGCGCGCCAGTGATCACCATGCTGTTCCTTGGCTTTTCCGCCGGCCTTCCTTTCCTGCTGGTGTTCTCGACCCTTTCGGCCTGGCTGCGCAGCAGCGGGGTCGAGGTGGCGGCCATCGGCTTCTTCGCCTGGATCGGCATGCTCTACTCGATCAAGTTCTTCTGGGCCCCGGTGGTGGACCGGCTTGCGCTGCCGCTGCTGACCCGCACCCTCGGCCAGCGCCGCGGCTGGATGCTGCTGGCCCAGGCAATGATCGCCAGCGGCCTGGTGGGCCTGGCCGGAGTTGACCCGGCGGGCCACCTGCCGCTGGTGGCCGCCTTCGCCCTGCTGGTGGCCTTCGGCAGCGCGACCCAGGATATCGCCATCGACGCCTTCCGCATCGAGTCCGCCCCCGACGATGTCCAGGCGGCCATGGCCTCGACCTACATCATCGGCTATCGCGGCGGACTGCTGGCGGCCGGCGCGGGCGCCCTCTACGTGGCCTCGCTGGCCTCCTGGGAGGCAGCCTATCTGACCATGGCCGCGCTGGTGGGCATCGGCGCGGTCACGGTGCTGCTGCGCCCGGAACCCGAGCGCCTCTCGCTGACCACCCAGCTGATCCATGAACCTCGCGTGCGGGCCTTCCTGAGGGCTTCTCGCGGCCGGTCCAAGCCGCTGCGGCGCCTCGGCGCCTGGGTGATCGGGGCGATCGTCTGCCCCTTCACCGACTTCTTCACCCGTCACCGGCGCAAGGCGCTGTGGCTGCTGCTGTTCGTGGCGGTATTCCGGATCAGCGATCTGGCCATGGCCTCCATGGCCAACCCGCTCTACATCGATCTTGGCTTCACGCTCGCCACCATCGCCAATGTTACCAATGTCTTCGGTATCGCCATGAGCATCGGCGGCGGGATACTCGGGGGGTTGCTGGTGGTTCGCTACGGCATCGGGCCGATCCTGGTATTGGGGGCCACTGCCGCGGCCTTGACCAATCTGCTGTTCACGACCCTGGCGCTGGCCGGAGAGAACCTGCCGCTGCTGGTGATGGCGATCACCGGCGACAACCTGGCCAACGGCCTGGCCAGTGCCGTCTTCATCGCCTTCCTGTCGAGCCTGACCTCACGCGCCTACACGGCCACGCAGTACGCGCTCTTCTCGTCGCTGATGACCCTGCCAGGCAAGTTCCTCAGCGGCTTCGGTGGCCTGGTCGTGGAGATCGAGGGCTATGCCACCTTCTTTCTGGTCTCCACGCTGCTGGGGCTGCCGGCCGTGCTGCTGGCGATCTGGATCAGCCGCGACCCTGAGCTGGTGCCGTCTCCGCGGACGGCCTGACCCCGGGACACGCCGCCTGCTCACTCGGCCAGCCGCACCCGCAGCCAGTCAAGCGCGCCGGGCGTGGCGCGCCACTGATCACGCATCAGGGTGCGGTATTGCCAGGCCTCGGCGCGGGAACCGGGCTCGGCGACACTGTCGACGCCGCCACCGACCGGACGGGGATTGTCGGCACATAGCATGGCCACGGCATGCGGATTGTGGCGGATCACCACGGCCAGCGCCTCGGCCGCCTCGTCACGGCGTTCCAGGCGATAGAGTGCCAGCACCCGCCCCATCAGCAGCCCCAGCGGCGGCGCCTCCTCGTCGCCGTCCAACTCGCGCTCGCTCACGTCCAGGGCCGCGCGATCGCGGCCTTCCCGCAGCAGCTGGTCGAGCACCAGCTCGCGCAGGCCCAGGCTGTCCTGGTCGTCCAGGGTGAGCAGACGTTCGGCGAGTTCACGCGAGCGCGCCCGGGCCCCGCGCTCCATCCCCACCACCAGCGCGAGCCCGGTGCGTAGCAGCAAGGCGTTGTCGGCGCTGTCCCACAGGAAGGCCCCCTCACCCTCGGCGCGAACCTGCTCGAGCCAGCGCTCCAGCCGGCTCGACAGCGGTTCGAACAGGCTTGCCGCCATCCACGGCAGGCTACCGAAGCGGCTGGCCAGCGCCAGCGCCAGGGATTGCACCACAGCGGGAGCATCCAGCCACTCGGGATGGGCGCAGAGCGCCGGCAGCCACTCCCCGGCATGCTGCCAGGGATCCTCGTCGAAGCCCATCGGGGCATCGCTCTCGACCCGCGCCCGGAAGACCTTCTGCCAGGCCGCGAAGAGAGTATCCTCGCGGGCGGTGGTGTGGTACTCCAGATTGTCGTCGTCGCCGCGGCGGATCTCCAGCCGCGGCGCCACCGGCAGCGATTCCAGCAGCGCCTGCAGGGCCACCAGCGGCTCGGCCAGATCCTCTTCGGCACTGAGCAGCTGGTCGGCGAGGGTCGCCCCGGGGTTCTCGGCCAGGTCGGCGAGGAACTGCAGCTGGTCGGGGTCAAGGTCGCCCTGGCGCGCCAGGCGCCGGAACCAGAAGCGCGAGCGCTCGGCAGCCTCCTGCTCATGGCCCTCATGCAGCAGCAACATGGCCTCGATATAGGCCAGCGTCGGCGAGTCGGGCAGGGCCTGCTGGGCACGCACGAAGGCCTCACGAGCGCTGTCGAGGTCGTCGTTGTCCAGGTGCATCAGGCACAGACGCTCCAGTGCCACGCCCCGCAGGAACAGCGGGCCGCGATCGAGCACCGCATCGAGCAGCGCCTCACGCTTGCGGTGAAAGCCGCGCTCCTGATAGAGATCGATCAGGATCTCGAAGGCGGGCTCGGCTTGCTCGGGGAGATTGAGCCAGTCGGCGCGCTCGAACAGCGACTCGAGAATCTGCTGCGCTCGCCCGCGCTGGCCGGACTCGGCCGCGATCAGGCCGGCTTCCAGCAGCGCCTGGGCCGGGGCACGGCCGCTGGCCAGGGCCGCCTTGAGCGTATCGCCCTTCCAGTCGCGCAGCGAGAGCATCCACATCAGGTGGGGCGGAACATGACCGGGCAACCTGACCGCCCCGCAGCAGTGCTTGGTCTTGCGTCCGGAATCACACCAGCAGGGTTCGTTAGGCCCGGGCCTGGCCAGGGGCTCGGCAGCGAAATCGAGCCGCGCCAGCGGCGTCTGCGACCACAGCTCAGGGGCCAGCGCTTGGGCAAGCGACAAGTCGCCGCCGACCAGCGCCGGTCCCTCGTCGCGAGCCCATGCCATCAGCGTAGGGTAGCGCTCATCCTGGCGAATCGCCTTGAGCGCCCCCGAGGCAAAGCCCAGCAGCTGTTCCACCCATACTGCCAGCATCGCGCACTCCAACCTTTGGAAAACGGCATAGTCTACCAGTCCGGCGCCAGGCTGGGCAGGAGGGTCAGGCGCCTGTCCGTGAGGGTCAGGCGCCTGTCCGTGAGGGTCAGGCGTGTCGTCGGGAAAACAGCGGCCGGGTGCGCTCGGCCATGTCGAGCCTCGCGCCAAGGCGTACCAGGTTCCAGTAGTGGCCATTGAGGGTGCGCGACAGCAGCAGCGTGTCCGCCGGGGGCTGCAGGCGGTCCATGGCCGCCCAGACCTTGGGCGACAGGTCACGCAGACGACGGTGAACGCGCACGTCGCCAAAGTCCTGCTCGCCGGGGCGAAACAGCGGTTCCACCGCTTCGGCCGCCTCGCGGTAGAGGGAAAGAGGCGCGCCCTGCCCCTGGCGACCGCCCATCTTGAGCAGCGCCTCGTCCATGGCCATGGGGTCCTTCGCCAGGGTGGCCTCCAGCAGCTGCATCATCGCGGCCAGACGTGCCTCGGGCACCGGAATCACCGCGCCCAGGTCATAGATGACCAACTGCCCCTGGTCGTTGACGGCAAAATTGCCGGCATGGGGGTCGGCATGAAGTTCGCCGTGAGTGAAAAGCTCTTCGGTAATCCAGTCCGCCAGGGTCTGGGCCACGCCCTGACGCAGCGCGTCATTGCCCGCCTCCAGCTCACGTAGGGGCGTACCGGGCTCGTAGCGCATGGCCAGCACTCGTTCGCCGGAGAGGTCCGGTAGCGGCTCGGGGATCACCAGGCTCTCGAGGTAGGCGTAGCGCTCACGGTAACGCGCCAGCGCCTGGGCCTCGGCGTGGTAGTCCAGTTCGCCACGCAGGCTGACCGCCAGCTCCTCGAACAGCGCATCGAGGCGCGCCTGGGGCACCTTGAACCAGCGCCCCAGGCGCATCAGGCGTCGGACCTGCGCCAGGTCGCTCTCCAGCACTTCGGCAAGTCCCGGATACTGCACCTTGAGTACCAAGGTATCGCCATCCCGTGTCGTGGCACGGTGAACCTGCCCCATGGAAGCACTGGCGAACGGCCGTTCCTCGATCTCGGCGAACAGCTCTTCCAGGTCGCCATACTGCGCGACCAGGGTGCGGCGGATGCCTGACCAGGGCATCGGTTCTGCCTGTCGCTGCAGGCGGGAGAGCTCCTCGGCGAGGTCTGGTGGCAACAGATCGTCCCACTGCGACATGATCTGGGCCAACTTCATGGCCGGGCCCTTCAGCTCGGAAAGCCCTTCGAAGAGGGCCTCTCCGAGGGCCCGCCAGTCCGCCTGCCCCCCCATTCGAGTACGAATCAGTGCCCCGCCGGTGCGGGCGCCGAGTCCAAGCAGGCGCCGAGTACGGCCACTTTCGCGCATGTGTTCATTCTCCTGGACGATCTGTTGTACAAGCATTGTACACGTCTCGGTGCAGCTTACACCTGGCGAGTCATGATGAACACTGGAAGAATGTCCATGTCATTCACCACGACGAGCCATCATGCGACTGATCATCGCCGAGAAACCGAGCCTGGCCCGGGCCATCGCCGAGGCCCTGCCCGGCGCGCAAAGCAAGCAGGAGGGTGCCCTGACGGTGGGCGATACCACGGTGACCTGGTGCCTGGGGCATCTGCTTGAACAGGCGCCACCCGATGCCTATGATCCGGCTCTCAAGCAGTGGCGGCTCGATCAGCTGCCGATCCTGCCTGGCCGCTGGAAGCTGATGCCTCGCCCCAAGGCGCGCGGCCAGCTGACGGTGATCCGTTGCTTGCTCAAGAGTGCCCACGAGGTCGTGCATGCCGGCGACCCCGACCGCGAGGGCCAACTGCTGGTGCAGGAGGTGATCGAACATCTGGGCTGGAAGGGGCCGGTGTCGCGGCTGCTGGTCAGCGACCTTAACCGCCCGGCAGTGCAGCGCTCGCTCGCTCGGCTAGAGGATAATGCCCGCTTCGAACCGCTCTATCGGGCGGCTCAGTGCCGCGCCCGGGCCGACTGGCTGTACGGCATCAACCTGACCCGCGCCTGGACGCTCACCGGCCGCCAGGCCGGTCATGACGGGGTGCTCTCGGTGGGGCGTGTCCAGACCCCGGTACTCGGGCTAGTAGTGCGCCGCGATGCGGAGATCCGCGACTTCACCCCCAAGCCCTTCTTCGTGCTCTGGGCCGACCTCAGCGTGGCCCGAGGCCAGCTGCGCGCCTGGTGGGCGCCCGACGAAGCACATCCCCTCGATGACCAGGGGCGATTGCTCGCCCGGGAACCGGCTGCCGCCCTCGCCGAGCGCCTGCCCGGTGCCGAGGGGCGCCTCACGTCAGTCGAGAGCCGCGACAGGCGCCAGACGGCGCCGCTGCCCTACTCGCTCTCGGCCCTGCAGGTGGACGCCGCCCGACGCTTCGGACTCTCCGCTCAGGCGACGCTGGACATCTGCCAGCGGCTCTACGAGCGCCACCAGCTGATCACCTATCCGCGCTCGGATTGCCGTTACCTCCCCGAGGAACATTTCGCCTCGGCCCGAAGCACGCTGGAGGGCGCCTGCCGCCAGGACGACGCGCTGGCTCAATGGCTGGCCGGCGCTGACTTCTCGCGGCGCTCCCGCGCCTGGAATGACAAGCAGGTCGGTGCCCACCACGCCCTGGCCCCCACCGGCAAGCCCGCCGATCTCTCGCGTCTCCAGAAGGCCGAAGCCGATATCTTCCGGCTGATCGTGCGCAACGTTCTCGCGCAGTTCTACCCGCCGCTTGCCACCCGCGAGGTGAAGGCAGCATTCACGATTCTGGCGGAGTGCTTCCGTGCCCGGGGACAGGAGATCCTCGACCCCGGCTGGAAACCGCTGTTCACCACCCGAGACGAGGCGCCACCGCTGCCGCCGCTCACCGAGGGCGAGGCGTGCCGGGTCCAGGAGGCCGGGGTCGAGGACCGCGAGACCCGCCCGCCGGAGCCCTTCACCGACGCCAGCCTGATCAAGGCGATGATGAACATTGCCCGCTACGTCGAGGACCCCAGCGTCCGGCGCACCCTGCGCGAGCACGACGGCCTGGGCACCGAGGCAACCCGGGCCGGGATCCTCGAGACGCTGGTGACGCGCGGCTACCTGGTCCGCCAGGCCAAGGCGCTGCGTGCCACGCAGCTCGGCAGCGCCTTGATCGCCTCGCTGCCGGACGCCGTGAGCCGTCCCGAGCGGACCGCGCTCTGGGAGCAGCGCCTGGGGGCCATCGCCGAGCAGGACGAGGCGCCAGCCCCTTTCCTCGCGGCGCTGGTCGAGGACCTGCAGGGCCTGCTCGGAGCCGCCGACGCGGGGCGCATGCGCGAGGCGCTGCACAGCGCCCAGGGCGAGCAGGCCCCGGCGTCGCGCACGTCTGGTAGCAAACGCCGCGTCGCGCCGCGCCGCAAGGCCGCCACGACGCGACGCACTCGCCGTTCATGACCCCGGAGGTAGCCCTCATGCCCCCAGCGACACACTGGATTGTCGGCCCCGGCGCCATGGGGCGGCTGATCGCCCTGCGACTGGCCGACCAGGTTCCCGTGACACTGATCGGCCGCCGCCGGCTTCCTGCCCGCCAGACTCTGGTGACTCCCGAAGGCGACACCCGGATTGCGCCGCTGGCCCTGGAGCGGATCGATGCCCTACCCGCGGACATCCCGACCATGGTGCATCTGACCACCAAGGCCCACGGTAGCGAAGCGGCCCACGCCGCCCTGGCGGCTGCATTGCCTGATGGCGTGCCGCTGGTGCTGTGGCAGAACGGCTTCGCCTGTCAGCCACGGCTCACCGAGCAACATCGCGGTCCGGTGCTCTGCGCCAGCACCACCGAGGGTGCCCATGTGCAGGGCGATGATCGGGTGACCCATGCTGGCCATGGCCAGACCTTCCTGGGCGCCCTGGATGGCCGTCATGCGCGCCTGGCCAGCTCCCTGGCGCAGACCTTGTCCGCTGCCGGGCTTCCCGCCGAGGCCGTCGACAATATTCACGTGCGGCTATGGCGCAAGCTGGCCGTGAACGCCGCCATCAACCCCCTGGTCGCCCAGTTCGCGATCCGCAACGGCCAGCTTCGCGACCGCCCCTTTCGCCCCATGGTCGAGAGACTGATCGCCGAGGTCGCGGCGACCCTCACCGCTGAGGGCATCACCCCGCCCGGAGGGGGCGGCCTGGAGGGCTGGCGGAAGCTGGTGTGGCAGGTCGTCGAGGCGACGGCGACCAATCGGGCCTCGATGCTGCAGGACGTTCAGGCCGGTCGTCTCACCGAGCATGAGGCGATCCTTGCGCCGCTGCTGGCGGCCGCCTCTCGTCATCGGCTGTCGGTCCCCTGCCTGGCGTGGCATCTGCATGACCTGCGCCGCCGGGCAGCGGCATTGGCGGAACCTCCGGCCGCTTGCTAGGCTGGAGGGGATGACTCCGGATCGGCAGCCATCAAGGACTGCCGCATCAAAGGTCGGGGGAAACATGCAACTGGATTCACCTCTCGTCGCTGTCGTGGCCGCTATGCTGATGTTGGGCGCACTGCCCTCACAGGCCGACTCGACCTCGCCCGCCTACGGGAGCACCGAGCAGAATCTGATGCTCCTCGACAATGGTCTGGTCGTTCAAGGAAACGACGTCGAAACGCCCGACGGCTATACCTCAGGATTTCGCCTGACTGCCGGCTTCACGCCGCAGCGCATGCCACTGCTCGATCTGGGCGCCGAGTTCAGCTATCGCGAAAGCGACGACGTGCCCGTCTCCCTGGCCGACGGCCAGCAACTTCTCGACACCACGAGCCTGGGAGGCAGCCTGATCGCCGGCGTGCGCCTCGGCCCGCTTGGCCTCTACGCCAAGTCAGGCCTGGCCGAATGGCAGGGAGAGCCGGTAAGCGACGGTGACCGGCTACGCGATGGTGGAGGCACGGCCAGGGTTCAAGGGTTCGGTGCTCGCCTGCAGCTGCGTCGTCTGGTCAGCCGCCTGGAATACGAGGAGATTGATGCCCCGGCCATGGATCACCTCAACCTGATGACCGCCTCGCTTCACTTCCCGTTCTAGGTGCGAGCAGCAAGGAGCAAGGAGCAAGGAGCAAGGAGCAAGGAGCAAGGAAGCACGATGGCACTCCCCTACCACAGGCCGCAATAGTTTTCCTTGGCGCTTGCCCCTTGAAGCTTGGCGCTGGCCGAAGGGCTCAGCCCGTATTGCGCAACCCGGCGGCGATCCCGGCCATGGTCACCATCAACGCGCGAGAAAGGTCTGCGCTGATGGCGCCGTCGGCATCGCGATTACGCTGCAGCAGCTCGGCCTGCAGACCATGCAGCGGATCGATATAGGGGTTGCGCACCTCGATTGCCTGACGGATCAGCGGCGTCTTCTCGAGCAACTCCTGCTGGTCGAGCACCTGCAGCAGGCACTCGTTGAGGCGGCCGAAGCGCGTGCGAAGTCGTTCACCCAGCGCCTTGAGGGACGGCTCATCGACCAGGCGGTGCTCATAGTAGGCGGCGATCCCCACGTCGGCCTTGGCCAGCAACATCTCCAGCATGTCCAGGTACGTGCCGAAGAACGGCCACTGGTCGCGCATCTCGCGGAGCATCTCGAGGCCGCCCTCCCCCTCCAGGCGCTGACTGAAGGTCTCGCCACTGCCCAGCCAGGCCGGCAGCATCAGCCGGATCTGGGTCCAGGCGAAGATCCAGGGAATGGCCCGCAGAGTCTCCACGCCGCCGTCCTGCCGCCGCTTGGTGGGCCGAGATCCCAGCGGCAGGCGTCCGAGCGCGCCTTCCGGGGTCACCGAACGGAAATAGGGGACGAAATCGGGATCTTCCCGCACCAGGCCGACATAGGCGCCGTGAGCCACTTTGGCCAGGCGGTCCATCTCCTCGCGCCACTCTGGCCGGGGCGCCGGCGGCGGCAGCAGGCTCGCCTCGAGCACCGCGCACGCATAGATCTCCATGGAGCGCAGGGCGATCTCCGGCTGGCCGAACTTGAAGCGGATCATCTCGCCCTGCTCGGTCACCCGCAGACTGCCGTTCACCGAGCCTGGCGGCTGGGACAGGATGGCCGCGTGAGCAGGGCCACCTCCCCGTCCCACGGTACCGCCGCGACCGTGAAAGAGCGTGAGGTCGACACCGTGGCGATCGCAGACCTCCACCAGCGTCTCCTGGGCCCGATACTGCGCCCAGGCCGCCGCCAGTTGGCCGGCATCCTTGGCCGAATCCGAGTAACCGATCATCACCTCCTGACTGTCGCCCGCCAGGGCGCGATATCCCGGCAGCGCCAGCAGGTGATCGATGACGTCGCCGGCATGGTCGAGATCATCGAGGGTCTCGAACAGCGGCGCGATGGGCAGGCTGACCGTGCCACCCACCTCCTTCATCAGCAGCGCCACCGTAAGCACGTCGGAGGGCTGGGCCGCCATCGAGATAATGTAGGTTCCCAGCGCCTCGCGGTGTTCCGAGGCGATGACCCGGAAGGTCTCGATCACCTCGCGGGACTCCGACGAGCACTCCCAGCGCCTGGGGATCAGCGGGCGCCGGGATGCCAGTTCGGCGAGCAGGAATTCCTGGCGCTTTGCCTCATCCCAGTCACGGTAATGGCCAAGCGCCAGGCCATGGGTCAGTTCCTCCATCACTTGCGCATGGCGACTGGCCTCCTGGCGCAGATCGAGCTTGGTCAGGGTCACGCCGAACACCGCGACGCGACGCAAGGTATCGAGCAACACGCCGTTGGCAATGGTGTCGAGCCCCACGTCACACAGCGAGCGATAGCAGGTCAACAGGGGCGCATAGAGCTGGTCACGGGTCTCGATGATGGGACCGCCCTCGTAGCTGCACCCGTCAAGCTCGGCCTTGGCCCAGTCGCGGGTTGCCTCGACACGGCTCGACAGGCGCTTGAGCAGTTCACGGTAGGGCTCGGCGACATCGCCGACCTCGGCCTTGAGCGCGCTGTTAGCCTTCCACATGGAGAGCTCGGCCTTGAGCTGATCCAGGTCACGCAGATAGAGATCGGCCGCCATCCAGCGGCCCAGCAGCAGCACCTCGCGGGTCACCTTGGCCGTGACGTTGGGGTTGCCGTCACGGTCACCACCCATCCAGGAGGCGAAACGGATCGGCGCGGCATCCAGCGGCAGGCGCTCGCCGGCGGTCCCCAGCAGCAGGTTGTCCAGGTCGCGGTGAAAATCGGGCACCGCCTGCCACAGCGAGTTCTCGATGACCGCAAAGCCCCACTTGGCCTCATCCACCGGCGTCGGTCGCTCATGGCGGATCTCGTCGGTATGCCAGGCCTGGCTGATCAACTCCTCCAGGCGGCCCTGGGCCCGCGCCCCGCGCTCCGGGTAGTCGCCGGAGGACTCGATCGCCGTGAGGCAGTCGTCGATGGCGTCATACTTCTGGATCAGGGTGCGGCGAATGACCTCGGTGGGGTGCGCGGTCAGGACCAGTTCGACGCGCATGCCGGAGAGGGTCTCGACCAGCTTGCGCGGCGAATGGCCCTCGCCCCGAGCCCGCTCGAGCAGCTCGGAGAGCACCGGCTGAGAGCCGGGACGGTAGTCCTCGACCCGGCGGAAGCGCGCGCGATAGTGCTGCTCGGCGATGTTGGCCAGGTTGAGGAACTGGTTGAAGGCCCGAGTCACCGGCAGCAGGTCACGGTCGGGCAGCTTGCGCAGGTACTCGATCAGCGCACGCTGACTGCCGTCCTCGCCCTGGCGACCACGCTTGGCGAAGCCGCGGATGGTCTCGATACGATCAACGAACCCCGGCCCCAGGTCATCGGCGATAGTGCGGCCCAGGCTGTCGCCCAGGATACGGACATTGTCACGCAGTGATTCATGCAGGTCATGGCTCATGCCGGGACTCTCCTTGCGGCGGTTGCTGATCGGGAGGCTCGACGTGCTTGGCGGCCTGCCAGTGGTGCTGCATGGCCGCCAGCCCGGCCTCCTGCAGCGGCACCTCGGCGGCGGCCAGGGCGGCCTCCACATGGCGAAAACGCCGCTCGAACTTGGCATTGGTGGCACGCAGGCACTGCTCGGGATCGGCCTTGAGCGTGCGCGCCAGGTTGGTCACCGCGAACAGCAGATCGCCCACCTCCTCGACGGCATGGTCCCGGTCCCCGTCTGCCAGCGCCTCTTCCACCTCGTCGAGTTCCTCGCGGATCTTGGCCAGCACGCCGCGAGCATCGGGCCAGTCGAAGCCGACACGAGCGGCGCGCTTGGAGAGCTTGGCCGCCCGGGAGAGGGCCGGCAGGGCCCGCGGGACATCATCGAGGACGGATGCCGCCGCGTTATCCTGGGTGTCGCTTGCCCGCTCGGCACGCTCCTCGGCCTTCAGCGATTCCCAGCGGGAGTGGACCTGGGCCGTCTCGACCTCCTCGGCGGAAACGCCCGGCGCGCGGCGCGAGGCCAGGGTGCCGTCGGGGAAGACATGGGGATGGCGGCGCAGCATCTTGGCGGTGAGGACATGCACCACCTCATGGAAGTCGAAGCGCTCTTCCTCGGCCGCGAACTGGCTGTAGTAGACCACCTGGAAGAGCAGATCACCGAGTTCGCCGGGCAACTCGTCCCAGGCCCGCCGCTCGATGACGTCGGCAACCTCGTAGGCCTCCTCCAGAGTATGGGGCACGATGGTGTCCCAGTCCTGCTTCACGTCCCAGGGGCAGCCCTGAGCGGGGTCGCGCAGCACGGCCATCAGCGTGAGCAGGTCATCGAGGTCGTAGCGGTGCTGGCTCATGTCATTTTCCCATTGCGCTTGCCAGACTTGCCCTTTCCGCTGCCGCTGCGCAGCCGACGCACCTCGATGACGTTGGGCAACTGCTGGATCCGCGAGAAGAGGCGTCCCAAGGTCTCCAGGCCGTCGACCTCGACGGTGATCGACATGCGTGCGATGCCGTCCTCGGTATCGGTCAGGGTGCTTACGGAGAGCACGTTGAGGCGGTCGTTACTGAGCACCGCGGTCACATCGCGCAGCAGGCCCGAGCGGTCCCAGGCCTGGATCTCGATGTCCACCGGGTACTGGGTGCGCGCCCGCTCGCCCCACTCCACCTCGATGATGCGTTGGGGTTCGTCCAGGCGCAGCTGCAGGATATTGGGGCAGTCCTGGCGATGCACGGTGACGCCGCGCCCCTGGGTGATGAAGCCAACGATGGCATCACCGGGCACGGGACTGCAGCAGTTGGCCATGCTGGTCTTGAGATTGCCGACCCCGAGCACGGTGATGTCGCTGGCGGTGCCCTTGCCGGGCATCTTGCGGGGCTTGGCCAGCAGGCGGTCGAGCTGCTCCTGGTCATCGCTCTCGCCAAACAGCTGCTGAGCCTGGTGGAGGACCTGGCCGATGCGCAGGTCGCCTGCGCCGAGCGCCGCGTACATGTCGTCCGCGGTGGGGTAGTTGACCTTGTTGGCCAACTTGGTCAGGTCCATGACGTCGACGTCGAGACGCTTCATCTCGCGCTCGAACAGCGCCCGCCCCTCCTCGAGGTTGCGATCGCGGGCCTGCAGCTTGAACCATGCCTGGATCTTGCCGCGCGCCCGCGATGTCCGCACATAGCCCAGGCTGGGATTGAGCCAGTCGCGGCTCGGCCCACCCTTGCTGGCGGTGAGGATCTCCACCTGCTGGCCGGTCTTGAGCCGATAGGTGAGCGGCACGATGCGGCCATCGACCTTGGCGCCCCGACAGCGATGACCCACCTCGGTGTGCACCCGATAAGCGAAATCGATCGGCGTGGCGAGGCGAGGCAAGTCGATCACGTGGCCGTCCGGCGTGAAGACATAAATGCGGTCCGGGGCGACGTCGCTGGTCAGCCCTTCGCGCAGGTCGCCGAAGTCGCCCACCTCCTCATGCCACTCCAGCACCTGGCGCAGCCAGGCGATCTTCTCCTCGTAGCTCGCGCTGCGCGCGCTGGTGTCGTGGCCCTTGTAACGCCAGTGGGCGCAAACCCCGAGTTCGGCTTCCTCGTGCATGGCGAAGGTGCGGATCTGGATCTCGAGGACCTTGTTCTCGGGACCCAGCACCGCCGTATGCAGTGACTGGTAGCCGTTCTTCTTGGGGTTGGCGATATAGTCGTCGAACTCGTTGGGGACGTGATGCCAACGCGAGTGGACAATCCCCAGCATCGTGTAGCAGTCGGCCACCTCGGGCACCAGGATACGCACCGCCCGGATGTCGTGGACCTGGGAGAAGTCGATGTGCTTGCGCTTCATCTTTCGCCAGATCGAATAGATGTGCTTGGCACGTCCGTCGACCTGATAGCGCCTGATGCCCTGGGCGGACATCAGCGACTTGAGGGTCTCCACCACCTCGCTGATGTAGTGGTCGCGGTCCAGACGCTTCTCGGCGAGTTGGCGGGCGATGGCCTTGTACTCCGCCTCATGCAGGTAGCGAAAGGAGAGATCCTCGAGTTCCCACTTGAGCTGTCCGATACCCAGGCGGTGAGCCAGGGGAGCATAGATGTCGAAGACCTCACGAGCCACCTGCATGCGCTTCTCGCGCGGGGCATCGCGCACCTGACGCAGCGCGCAGGTGCGCTCGGCGATCTTGATCAGGGCCACGCGGACATCGTCGATGAGGTTGACCAGCATCTTGCGCAGATTGTCCTGCTGGTCGTGCTGGCTGAGCCCTTGGCTCGGCACTTCGAAGGTGCTGATGGCCGCCATCTGCAGCACGCCGGCGATAAGGCCGGCGACCTCGCCGCCGAAGCGCTTTTCGACCTGCTCCAGGCTGATCAGCGCCTCGCGGACGGCGCGATAGAGCACCGCGGCCTCCAGCGCCGGCTGGTCGAGCTTGAGCTCACCCAGGATATCGGCCATCTCCAGACCCATGCGAAAGCTCGAACCATCCTTGAGCCAGGCCTTGTGAGGTCGGTCGGAAGCCAGCTCCAGCTGCTGCGCCAGCTCGCAGATACGGCGCATCTCCTCGATGTCACGCAGCTTGACGTCTTCCTGCAGGCGCGAAAGCCACTGCTCGATATCGACCCTGCCGTCCCGGGTCAGTGGCTGCTCTTCACGCACTTTAACCATCGCTTGACCCTCCTTGGGCCTGCTGCGGCGAGCCGGAGAACTCGAACAGCAGCATGGATTCCAGGTGTGAGGTGTGCACGAACATGTCGGCAACGGCCGCACGCCGGATGCGATAGCCACCGCGCACAAGATGTGCCGCATCCCGGGCCAGGGTGGCCGGATCACAGGAGATATAGAGCAGCCGCGACACAGGATGTTCCACCAGTGCCCGGCTCACGGCCTCGGCCCCTTCACGCGGCGGGTCCAGGACCACCACCTCGGGGGAGGTTTCCTGAAGCAGCGAGCGCACGGCCGCTGGCCCGGTGAGATCCGCCTGGCGAGCGACGACCTGCAAGGACTGAGCGTGAGCATTGGCTCGGGCATTGTCGCCAAGCCGCGTGACCATCGCCGGGTTGCCCTCGGCCGCCATCACGTGAGCACCGGCAGCTGCCAGCGGCAGGCTGAAGTTGCCCACGCCGGCGAACAGGTCCAGCACACGCTCGCCGCGAGACAGAGGCGACAGCCAGGCAAGCGCCGTGCTTACCATCAGGCGATTGACCTCGCCATTGGCCTGCAGGAAATCCCCCGGGGCGACGCCCAGAGTGAGCTCCCTGTCGGGCCCCGGCACCCGGCACTCGATCGCCGGAACGCGCGTCAACCAGTCAAGACTTGGCGCCTCGCGGCCCAACCAACGCGCCACGTGCACGTCTTGGGCCCGGGCGAAGGCCTGCCAGCGCCGGCTATCGCCGGGGTGGTCACGCAACTGGCGCACCACCACCACGACGGCCCGGTCACTCTCCAGGAGTTCGATATGGCCCACCTGCCGCGGCGCCTCAAGCTCTGCCAGCAGCTGGCGCATCGGCACCAGCAGTGCTTCCAGGGCGGGCACAAGGACGGTACAGGTCTCAAGGTCGACCAGGTAATGGCTGTGGCGCGTGCGAAAGCCCAGGTGAACCACGCCCTCGGCATCGACCTTGACGCCCAGACGAGCACGGCGACGATAGCCCTCTCCCGCCCCGGCAACCAGCTCGGGCGGCGAGGCGAGCGTGATGCCCTGACGCCCCAGCAGCTCTTCCAGTACCGCCTGCTTATGGCGGCGCTGGGCCGGCAGAGCGAGATGCTGAAGATCGCAGCCCCCACAGCGCCCGAAATGCGGACAGGGCGGCACGACACGCTCGGGCGCAGCCTGAACGATGTCGCGCACATGGGCCTCGTCGAAGCGCTTGCGGGTGCGATGAACGGCAACCCTCACCTGCTCGCCCAGCAGCGCGCCCTCGATAAATACCGTCTTGCCCCCGGCGGTGCGCGCCACGCCGCGGCCATCGTGGGCCAGTCCACGTACATCCAAGATGTCCGCCTCCCCGATTCCGGTGGTCTCGCGGGGCTGTTGTCCCTGGCTGCCCTGCAACCCCGACACGCCCGACGAGGCGAGCCTGGGGCGACGCTTGCCCAGCATGGCCATGCTCAGCGCTCCGGGGCAAACAGACCGGTGGAGAGATAGCGGTCGCCACGGTCGCAGACGATAAAGACGATCACCGCATTCTCGACCTCGGCGGCGACCCGCAGTGCCCCGGCAAGCGCCCCGCCGGACGACACACCGGAGAGGATACCCTCCTCACGGGCCAGGCGACGCATGTGCTCCTCGGCCTCCCGCTGGCCAATGTCCAGTACCCGGTCGACGCGGCGTGCATCGAAGATGCTAGGCAGGTACTCCGGGGGCCAGCGGCGGATGCCGGCGATGCTGGCACCGTCTTCGGGCTGCAATCCGATGATCTGCACCTCGGGGTTGCGCTCCTTGAGATAGCGCGACACACCCATGATGGTGCCGGTGGTGCCCATGGAACAGATGAAATGGGTGATGGTGCCGCCGGTCTGTTCCCAGAGTTCCGGGCCAGTGGTGCGATAGTGCGCCAGGGGGTTATCGGGGTTGGCGAACTGGTTCAACGGCTTGCCCTCGCCGCGGGCGATCATGGCTTCGGACAGGTCACGGGCCTCTTCCATGCCGCCGTCCTTGCTCACTTCAATCAGCTCGGCGCCGTAAGCGGCCATGGCCTGCTTGCGCTCAGCGGAAGCGCTTTCCGGCATGATCAGCACCATGCGATAGCCCATGATGGCAGCCGCCATGGCCAGGGCGATCCCGGTGTTGCCCGAGGTCGCCTCGACCAGTGTATCGCCGGGCGCAATCTCGCCACGAGCCTCGGCCTGCTGGAGCATGGAGAGCGCCGGCCGGTCCTTGACCGAACCGGCGGGATTGTTGCCCTCCAGCTTGGCCAGCAGGGTATTGCCGCGCCCGGCGGTGATGCGCTTGAGACGGACCAGCGGCGTGTTGCCGATGGTCTCCTCGAGAGTGGGGAAATGCATGTAACCTTCCTGATGGAAACGCCTTCGCGGCATTATATCCCTGCGGCTGCGCACTGGACAGGCATCTGCCTGCCCTGTGGCATACTGGGTACCGTTTCATCATCCCATGAGCCCGCCGATGTCTCTCAAGACGCGACTGATGCTGCTGATCCTCGGCCTCCCTATGCTGCTGCTGGCTCTGCTGGTCGGCACCGCGCTGACCCTTGAAGATCGCCAGCGCCAGGCGGCGCTGCGCGACGAGCTGACGCGGGGCGTCGAGTTGGTCGCCCCGGCCCTGGCCGAGGCCGCGAGGCAAGGCGATGAGCCTGGCCTGATGCGCCTGGGGGACGGCCTGCTGGCATTGCCGCATGTCCAGGCATTGCGCCTGCAGGATGGGCAAGGCGCGACGCTGCTGGAGCGTGGCAGGATTCGCGATCTGCCGGCACCAGCCGACCACGACGGCATTCAGCTGCGTGAGCACGAGCATCGCTGGCTGCTGTACGCGCCCCTTGGCGTTGGCGAGCCGATACTCGCCTGGCTGGTCCTGGACATCGATACCACGCCCTTGCTGCTGACACGCTATCGCCACCTGGCTATCGGCGGGCTGGCGCTGATGCTCGCCGGTCTGCTGCTGTTCCTGGCGGCCTATGCCACCCTGCGCTGGCTGAGCCAGCCGCTGGAAGACGCCACTCGCGCGCTCGATCGCCTGTCCTTCGGGGTAGTGCCCGAGCCACTGGCCACGCCGCCCACTCCGGAACTGGCGGGACTGGCCCGTCGCGTCAACGCGCTGGCCGCTCATATGGACAGAGCTCGCGAGGAAATGCAGAGCCAGATCGAACAGGCCACCGATGAGCTCCAGGAATCCATGGAGACCATCGAGGTGCAGAATATCGAACTGGATATCGCCCACCGCCGGGCGCTGGAAGCCAACCGCGTCAAGTCGGAGTTCCTGGCCAACATGAGCCACGAGATTCGCACGCCGCTCAACGGCATCGTCGGCTTCTGTCGGCTGCTGGGCCGCTCGCAGCTGGAACCGCGCCAGCAGGAATGGCTGGACCAGGTACAACGCGCCTGCGACAACCTGCTGATGCTGGTCAACGATGTGCTGGATTTTTCCAAGTTGGAGGCCGGCCGCGTGGCGCTGGAGAGGCTGCCGCTGGATATGGTGGGACTGGTCGACGAGGTGCTCGGCCTGCAGGCGCCCCTGGCCCAGCAGAAAGGGCTCCAACTGCTCGGCCTGGTCTATGACGACGTGCCCGCCGACCTCGACGGCGACCCATTGCGGATCCGCCAGGTGCTTACCAACCTGGTCAATAATGCCCTCAAGTTCACTCACCAGGGGGAAGTGATCGTACGGGTCATGCTGGAACAGGCCGAGACCAGCCGAGTGGTGCTGCGCGTAAGCGTCAGCGACACCGGCATGGGCCTCAACGAGGAGGCCCGCCGCCACCTGTTCCAGGCGTTTCACCAGGCCGATATCAGCCATCCCAGGGAGTTCGGCGGCACCGGTCTGGGGCTGGCCATCTGCCGGCAGCTGGTGGAGCAGATGGGCGGGCAGATCGATGTCGAAAGCACGCCCGGCAGAGGCTCGACGTTTTCCTTCACGCTCCCGCTGCCGGGTAGCGCGGAGAACGAGCGCACCCCGGAACTCAGCCTGGACGGGGACGTCGTGGGCATTGAGGAGTCCCATACGCCAACGCGACGCGCCCTCATGCATCTGATGACCCGCTGGGGCGCCTGTGCCACCCCCCTGGCAAAGGTGGAGAGCGATACGGCGCCCGCGCTGGTCGTGGCAGGCCTGAACAGCGACGACCTGGAAGAAGCACGCCTGGCGCGGTGGCGAGGCCGGCTGGAAGGGCTTGGCTGCCCCGCTCTGCTGCTGGTCAACGCCAGCCCCCCCGACCTGCCGACCCTGCCCCTGCCGCATGGCGGCGAGGTCCTCGGCAAGCCGGTCTCCCGCTCGGCCCTGGCCGATGCGGTGTCGCGTCATCTGGTGGCAGCACCGCGGGCGCTGCCGGTAGCGGCGCAAGATCCATCGCCAGCAGCATCGGCACGCCTGCTGGTTGTCGATGATAGCGACGCCAACCGACTGCTGCTGAGCGAGCTGCTGGCCGGGCTGGGCCTGCCGGTGGCCCAGGTGGCAAGTGGCGAAGACGCCCTGTCGCTGGCCCATGACCGGGACTTCGACCTGGTATTGATGGACATCCGCATGGCCGGCATGGACGGCGTGGAGACGACCCGGGCGCTGAGGTGCCTCGGCGGTGGCTGGCGGCGAACACCGATCATCGCCGTCACCGCCCATGTACAGGGTGAACAGCATCAGATGCTGCGCGACAACGGACTCGACGATGTCCTGATCAAGCCGCTGCAGCCCCAGCGCCTCGCTCGGCTGCTGGAGGAATACCTGGGTATCGTGCTGCCGCATCAAGACGCGACGAGCGAACCGGCGGCACACCTTGATACGCCAGGGGAAGAGGGCCAGGAGCTGGCGGTGGTCGACCTGGATCTGGGCGCCCGGCTGGCCGGCGGCCGCGAGTCCCTCGCGCGGGAACTGCTGGCTACCCTAGCCGACTCCCTGTCACACACTGAGCAGGCCATCCGAGATGCCATTGCCCACGACAATGAGGTGGCCCTGCTCGATGCCCTGCATGCCCTCAATGGGGCGTGCCGCTATTGCGGCACGCCGCGCCTGGGCCTACTGGCGGAGACCCTGGAGACCCGGCTGCGATCGCGCGGCATGTCTGCCGTGGCGCCGCTGCTGCCCGACCTGTATACCGCCATGGACGAGCTGCGTGCCTGGCAGGCGGATCAACCCTCGAGCACCACGAAGGCCATGGCCAACGCCTCCTCGTCGGATAGCGACAGATGAACCAGGCGCACGCCGGCCGCCTTGGCCAACTCATGGGCCTTGCCGGAGAGCACCAATGATGGACGTCCCAGGGCATCGTTGACCACCTGGATCTCGGTCCAGCGCATGCCCCGACGCAGGCCGGTGCCCAGCGCCTTGACGAACGCTTCCTTGGCGGCGAACCGCTTGGCCAGGAAGGCTGCCGGCAAGGCATGGCCGCGATACCGTTCGAGCTCCCATTCACCGAGCAGGCGCAGCGCAAAGCGTTCACCATGGCGCCCCATGGCCCGCTCGAAGCGGACCACCCGGGCGAGGTCGGTACCGATCCCGATAATCATCGGTCGTCGTCGACCTCCGCGTGATGGTCATGATCGTGGTCGTGCTCTTCGAGCGATGCCACGAAGCCCGCCTCCTGGCCGGCAATCGCCAGCCGCTTCATATCGGCGACTGCCTCCTTGAGGCCGACGAACAGCGAGCGGGCAATGATCGCATGACCGATGTTGAGCTCATGAATGCCGGGTAACGCGGCGATCGCCTCGACGTTATGGTAGTTGAGGCCGTGACCGGCATTCACGGTCAGGCCCAGCTCGAGGGCCATCTCGATGGAGGCGGCGAGACGCGCGTGCTCGCGACGGGCGGCCTCGCCGGTAACCTCGGCGTAGGCCCCGGTATGCAACTCGATCACTGGCGCACCGGCCCTGGCAGCCGCCTCGATCTGAACAGGCTCGGGGTCGATGAACAACGACACCTCGCAGCCTGCCGAGGAAAGTCGCCGGCAGGCCGCGGCGATGGCCTCGACCCCCCCCGCCACGTCGAGCCCGCCCTCGGTAGTCAGCTCCTCGCGCTTTTCGGGCACCAGGCAGACATGGGCCGGGCGCAGCTCCTCGGCCAGGGCGATCATCTCCTCGGTGACCGCCATCTCCAGGTTCATGCGGGTATTGAGCACATCAACTAGCAGGCGAACGTCGCGCTCCTGGATATGGCGACGGTCCTCGCGCAGGTGCACGGTGATGCCATCGGCACCGGCCTCCTCGGCGAGCAGGGCCGCCTGGACCGGATCGGGGTAGCGGGTGCCACGGGCCTGGCGCAGGGTGGCGATATGGTCGATGTTGACGCCGAGCAGGATACGGGGGGGGTGCATGGGGATCTCCAGGAGTCGAGGGAAAAGTGGCAAGGGGTCAAGGGTAAAGCGATAAGCTGGAAGCTGGAAGCTGGAAGCCAGCATATTGCCACCAACACCTGGGACAAGGCGTTACTTCAAACCCAGGCCGCAATGCGGATGCTGTTCCAACGGCGGGCGAAGCGTGATTCTTAGAGCTTCAAGCTTATGGCTTACAGCTCCTGGCGAAGCCCGGCTCGGCGGCGCTGGGCAAGCTGGCGCATCAGTTCGCGGGAACGAAGTGGACGACTGCCAAGCAGCGGGGCCAGCGCCGCCCGGGTAACCGCCTTGGCGGGGCCGGCCAGCCCGTGCTCGGTCCAGTCGCCGCGCGCCAGCAGGCGCAGGGTGCGCCCGTCGATGCCGCCCTCGCCGGCCACGAAGGCCCGTGAGGCCGGATCGAGCACGTAGCGACGCTGGGGGTCCAGCTCGCCGCCCTCGGGGTCGGTGAAGCGCGGCCAGGCGTCCAGCGCTTCGAGCGCTGCCACCTCGAGCCGACGCAGCGCACCGGCGCGCCCTTCGGGCCGCGGCAGAACATCGAGCATGGCCGTGTAGAAGGCAAACACCTCGTCGACCGGCAGCTCCACCGGCAGCACTCGCGTCAGCAACTCGTTGGCATAGAGGCCACACAACAGTCCCTCGCCGGCGAGCAGGGCCGCACTGCCGCGCCCCTCCATCAGCCGCAGACGCTTGAGCTCACCCTCGCCGACCCAGCTGACATGCAGCGGAGCGAAGGGCTGCAGCCGGCCTCGCGACCGAGACCCGGGGCGCTGAACGCCCTGAGCGACGGCCCTGACACGGCCGTGGTTCAGGGTCAGCAGATCCACCAGGGCGCTGGTCTCGCGGTAGGGCCGCTTGTGCAACAGGAATGCCGGTTCGGGGGTCATAGGGCCTTCGCCAAGGAGCAAGGCAGTTGCCTGCTTCCATCACTGCGGGTCACGAGGGGTTATCCTTGAAGCTTGCCCCTCGTTCCTTGAGCCTTAATCGAGGTCGTAGCCCAGGCTCTTCAGCGCCCGCTCGTCATCGGACCAGCCGCGCTTGACCTTGACCCAGAGGTTAAGCATGACCTTGGCGCCCAGCGCACGCTCCATGTCGAGGCGCGCTTCCCGTCCGATGTTCTTGATACGCTCGCCGTTCTCGCCGATCAGAATCTTCTTCTGGCCGGCCCGCTCGACGAGAATCAGCGCGCTGATATGCACCACGCGCCCCTCGTCGCGGAACTCCTCGATCTCCACGGTCATCTGGTAAGGCAATTCATCACCGAGCTGACGCATAACCTTCTCGCGCACCAGTTCGGCGGCCAGGAAGCGCTGACTCTTGTCGGTGACCTGATCCTCGGGGAAAAAGTGCACGCTTTCAGGCAGATGCTTGGCAACCTCGGCCTCGAGCTCGGGCACGTTGGTGCCATGCTTGGCGGAGATCGGCACGATGGCGGCGAAGTCTCGGCGCGCGCCCACCTGCTCCAGCCAGGGCAGCAGACTGGCCTTGTCCTGCAGGCGATCGACCTTGTTGACGGCCAGGATCACCGGCGCCGCGACGTGCTCGAGGCGCTGCAGCACTACCTGGTCCTCGTCGCTCCAGCGGGTCCGGTCGATGATGAAGACCACGCAATCCACGTCGCGCAGGGCCTGGACGGCGGCCTGGTTCATGAAGCGATTGATCGCTTTGTTGCGATCCTTGGCCATGATATGAATGCCGGGGGTATCGACATAGATGAACTGGGCCTCCCCCTCGGTCTTGATGCCCATCACCTGGTGACGGGTTGTCTGGGGGCGACGCGAGGTGATCGAGACCTTTTGGCCGAGAATCCGGTTCATCAGCGTGGACTTACCGACGTTGGGACGGCCGACGATGGCCACGAAACCGCAGGTGGAGGTCATGGGCGGCTCCCCGTGCTCTTGGACTTGACCGGTTCGAGGCGACTCAGCGCCCGTGCCGCGGCCTGCTGCTCGGCATGGCGACGGCTGGTGCCGACGCCCAGAGTGTGGCCCTCGAGTACCTCGACATGACATTCGACGGTGAAGGTCTGGGCATGGGCTTCGCCCTCCACGGAGGTCACCTCGTAGCGCGGCAGCGGCACCTGGCGTGACTGCAGGAATTCCTGCAGGCGAGTCTTGGGATCCTTCTGGGTATCATCGAGGCTGATGGCCTCCAGGCGATCGGCATACCAGGAGAGCACTCTGGCCCGGGCGACCTCCATGCCGGCATCCAGGTAGATCGCGCCGAGCACCGCCTCAACGGCATCGGCGAGAATCGATTCGCGTCGATGCCCACCGCTCTTCATCTCGCCGGACCCCAGCCGCAGACACTCGCCAAAGGCCATTTCCCTGGCCAGCTCGGCCAGCGTCTGGCCCTTGACCAGGCGTGCGCGGAGCCGTGACAGCTGCCCTTCCCGGGCCTGGGGAAAGCGCTGGAAGAGCGCCTCGGCGATGATGAAGTTGACGATGGAATCACCGAGAAACTCGAGGCGTTCATTGTTCTGACCGCCGTAACTGCGATGGGTCATGGCCAGCTCGAGCAGACCGGGGTCGGCAAACGTATGGCCGAGGCGGCGGCTGAAGGCGTTGAGGGAGTTGCTCACGGAGCTCCTGACTATTCGATGACAAATTTCGGTGTTGATATCGGCGGCGCGTCACCCCGCGTGGGGTGACAGGTCCACAGGCGACCGCTACCGCCGCCCTAATGAATTCGGCGCACACTGGTAAAGCTCGGTAGCCCACCGTCCCACTGCATCCACACGGCGAAGGCCTCGCCGACGATGTTCGCCTCCGGCACAAAGCCCCAGTAGCGGCTGTCGTTGGAATGGTCACGATTGTCGCCCATGGTGAAGTAGTGCCCCTGTGGCACCACCAGCTCACGCACCTGAGGACCGGGGTCTCGAGGATTATTGTAGATACGGTGCTCTCGCTCGCCCAGCTGTTCGGCCAGCAGCAGTTCGGTGGGCGCGGAGACCGGCCCCGCCTCGAGCAGCCGCTTGGGTACTGCCTGGCCGTTGACGAAGAGCTGCTTGTCCTCGTAACGGATCCGGTCGCCTGGCAGGCCCACCACCCGCTTGATGAAGTTTATCGCCGGCTCGTCGGGAAAGCGGAACACCATGACGTCGCCCCGCTCGGGCTCGCCCAGATCGACGATTTCGGTATGTAGCACCGGCAGGCGCAGGCCGTAGGCGAACTTGTTGACCAGGATGAAATCCCCGACCTCGAGGGTCGGGCGCATCGAGCCGGAGGGAATCTGGAAGGGTTCGACCACGAAGCTTCGCAACACCAGCACCACGAGCAGCACCGGAAAGAACGAACGAGCGTAGTCGACCGGCCAGGGCTCCTTGAGCGCCTTCTCACGCGCCCGCTCATTGAGGCCTTCGGTGGTACCGACTTCAGCCGTGTCCAGCCGCTGCTGACGGGCAGGACGCCACCAGAGCAGATCGAGCAGCCAGACCACGCCGGTAACGGCCACCGCCACCACCAGCATCAAAGAGAAATCCATGCGGTTATCCGTCCCTAGTCATTGACCCTGAGCACGGCGAGGAAGGCATCCTGGGGAATTTCCACCCGACCGACCTGCTTCATGCGTTTCTTGCCTGCCTTCTGCTTCTCGAGCAGCTTCTTCTTGCGGCTGACGTCGCCGCCGTAGCACTTGGCGGTCACGTTCTTGCGCAGTGCCTTGACGGTGGAGCGCGCCACCACCTGGCCACCGATGGCGGCCTGGATCGCCACGTCGAACATCTGCCGCGGGATCAGCTCCTTCATCTTCTCAACCAGCAGGCGGCCGCGGCTGTGGGCATGGTCGCGATGGATGATCACCGCCAGCGCATCCACCCGGTCACCGTTGATCAGCACGTCCAGGCGCACCAGCTTGGCCGCCTCGAAGCGCTCGAAGTTGTACTCGAGCGACGCATAGCCCTTGGAGATGGACTTCAGCCGATCGAAGAAGTCCATCACCACCTCGCTCATCGGCAGCTCGTAGGTCAGCTGGATCTGGCTGCCGAGGAACTGCATGTCGAGCTGGGTGCCGCGGCGCTGCTCGCACTCGGTAATGACGTTGCCGACGAAGTCCTGGGGCACCAGGATGCTGGCACGCACGATGGGTTCGCGCATCTCCTCAACGTCGGCCATGTCGGGCAGCTTGGAGGGATTGGCGACGTAGATGATCTCGCCATTCTTCATGGCCAGCTCGTAGACCACGGTGGGCGCCGTGGTGAGCAGGTCCAGGTCGTACTCGCGCTCGAGGCGCTCCTGGACAATCTCCATGTGCAGGGTGCCGAGGAAGCCGACCCGGAAGCCGAAGCCCAGGGCGTCGGAATTCTCCGGCTCGTAATCCAGCGAGGCATCGTTGAGCGCCAGCTTCTCCAGGGCGTCGCGGAAATCCTCGTAGTCGTCGGCACTGACCGGGAACATCCCGGCGTAGACCTGCGGCTTGACCTTCTGGAAGCCGGGCAGGCGGGGGACGTCCGGGGTCTTGGTATGAGTGATGGTATCGCCCACCGGCGCGCCATGAATGTCCTTGATGCCGGCCACGATGAAACCCACCTCGCCGGCGCGCAGGATGCCGGTTTCCTTGCGCAGTGGCGTGAAGATGCCGACGTCGCCGACCGGCCAGTCACGACCGGTGGAGGTCATGCGGATCTTCTCGCCCTTCTTGAGGGTGCCGTCGAAGAGCCGCACCAGCGAGACCACGCCCAGGTAGTTGTCGAACCAGGAGTCGATGATCAGCGCCTGCAGCGGTGCCTGAGGGTCTCCCTTGGGGGGCGGGATGTCGCGCACCAGGCGTTCGAGCAGCGCGTCGACGCCCAGCCCGCTCTTGGCCGAGACCTGACAGGCGTCGGTGGCATCCAGGCCGATGATCTCCTCGATCTCGTGTGACACCTTGTCCGGGTCGGCCTGGGGCAGGTCCATCTTGTTGAGCACCGGCAGCACCTCGAGGCCCTGCTCGATGGCGGTATAGCAGTTGGCCACCGACTGGGCCTCGACACCCTGGCCGGCGTCGACCACCAGCAGCGCGCCCTCACAGGCGTAGAGCGAGCGGGACACCTCGTAGGAGAAGTCCACGTGCCCCGGCGTGTCGATGAAGTTCAACTGATAGATGTTGCCGTCTTTCGCGTGGTAGTCCAGCGTCACCGACTGGGCCTTGATGGTGATGCCACGCTCGCGCTCGAGGTCCATGGAGTCGAGCACCTGCTCCTTGAGCTCACGCTCGGTCAGCCCTCCGCAGGTCTGGATCAGGCGATCGGCCAGGGTCGACTTGCCGTGATCGATATGCGCAATGATCGAGAAGTTGCGGATGTGACTGATTTTGCTACGGCTTTCGCTATTAGACATGCATCATAATCCGGTTCATGTACGCACCCGTCCTTCGGGCTGTAGAAGCTACCCGAGCGAGCACGCGAATAGAGGCTGGCGCCATTGTACAGCGAGGAGACGATGATGTCGTCGGCACCGATTCCCGGGGACCCGGGTGCGAAGCAGGCCTTGCTCACAGTTCGCCAAGAAATTGGCTCAAGGTCGCTTCGTCGGAAAGATCCCCATAGAGCACGGTCCTGGGCCGCTGCTCGCCGGTTCGCAGCAGAGCGGGCGTGGCGAACATGCCGAAGTCAAGCGCCTGACGGGGCTCCTCGAGTAGATCGATCTCACGCGGCCAGCCATCGATACCTGCCTCACTGAGGGCGGCTGCCAGATTGCGGCGAGCACGGCGGGTACGCGGTGCATCACCGGTCACGAACAGGATGAGGTGCCGAGAAAGCAGGTTAGCCGGTGTCGACTTCTGACTCATTGCCCATCCTCCTGGCGCCGCGTCTGCCGTTTCTCCCGGTTCAACGTGTTTTCGGGTTCGCGACGCTGGCGAATGGTCTCATGATGACGTGCCAGTTCCCGGTCACTGCTTCCCTGATACGCCGACTCATCCTCCAGCTCGGCGCGAAGTCTCTGCAGCTCAGTCTCCTGCTCGCTGATCTGAAGGAGGGTCTTGTCGATTTGCCTGCCGAGAAAGCGCCGGCGCTGCTCGCGCTCTCTCTTCTGCCGCTGCCGAGCAGCCTCCTCCTCGCTCTCCTTTTCCACTCGGGCCGTACCCATGAGAACCTCGGTGCCGTACTGGTAGACATCGGCCAGATCGACGCCGCACGAGGAAAGGACAAGCTCACGCACCTGATTGGAGTGCGCCGTACCCCGAGACTTGACGACGGAGAGCGCGCGATTCCGCTCACCGCCGCGGATCTCGTAGCGAAGCACGATCCAGGTATCGGCGAGGGTCGAGACATGGGTCAGGGTCGATTCATCGCTCGGGTCCTCGTCGGACGACAGCGAGGTCAACAGGGTTGTGATGCCGTCGCGTCGCGTTCTGTCGAGAAGGCGCTCCAGGGCAATGTGGGGACTCTGCGCCGAAGAAGCCTTGAGCAGCGCAGAGGCGGGATCGATCACCAGGCAATGCGGCCTGACCTCGTCGATACGCTGTTGCAGGGCCATGAAGTGCTGCTCTGCCAGCGAATGCCACGACGTATGGGTCTGCAGCGCGAGTCGATCGCTGTCGATATGGGGCTGCAAATCGATACCCACGGAGGCCACATTGCGCACGATCCGTGAGGCGAGTTCATCGAAGCTGACAAACAGCGCGCGCTCGCCTCGCTCACAGGCCGCCTCGACGAAAGCCGCGGCGAGCGTGGTCTTGGACGTCCCGGGCTGACCGGAGATCAAGGTCGTGGAACCCTGATAGAGCCCCCCTCCCAGTACATCGTCGAGACGCTCGATACCCGTTCCGATACGCTGTGAGCTTGCCATTACCTCCTCTTCGTCGGCGGTGTTGGCATAGGGAAGATGGATGCCATCATCGTCGATCAGCAACGCCAGCTCATCGGGATCGTGATGGGTGCCACGGTACTTGGCGATACGGAAGCGACGGTGCAGCCGCCGATCCACCAGAATACTCGACAGCACAAAGATCGTCGGCAGCAGAAATTCAATGCCGGCCAGGTGCTCGGGACGGGTGAGCCGATCGCCACTGTGCTTGCCGGTGAGCAACAGAGTATAGCCCTGACGTTCACACCAGTCGTTGATCTGGGCGACCTGCTCGATAGCCTGCTCCTGGTCAGGCTGGTGGCGCAGTAGCTGATCGATACCATCGAGCACGATCCAGGTTCCCTCGACCCGGTTGGCACAGCTCGCAAGCATCGCGAGCAATCCCTCGATATCGAAGGCGCCGGCAAATTCGGCTCCCTTCATTCCCTTGGCATCGATCACCTCGCAGCGCGAGGCGTCATGCAACAGCCCGCCCCAGGAAAAGGTCGCGGCATTGCGCAGTAGCTGGGTACTCGACTCCTCGAACGACATAAAGACGCCCCCCTCGCCACGGCTCAGGGCGCCGGCAAGAATCTGCAATCCCAGAATCGTCTTGCCGCACCCAGGCTCGCCGACAATCAGCGTGGCTCCCCGCGCCGGCAGGCCCCCACGAGTCACCGCGTCGAGACTGCGGATTCCCGTTGCGCGTTTGACGAGCGCAAGCTCTACCTGATCCTTTTGCGTAGGCGTCATCTCATCTCCTGGTGGCTGAATTCGAGGCGGGGAGGGGCTGAATCACCGGCGTTGCTGCTATGTCGCCCCCGACGACGGAGGAAGAGCGGCCTTCTTTTCCAACAACCATTGGAAGTCCTCGGCCGCCAGCGGCACGCTGTAGTAATAACCTTGGCCGACGAAGCAGCCCATATCGAGAAGCATGTCGCGAATTTCCGGGCTCTCGATTCCTTCTGCCACGGTGTCTGTACCGAGCACCCGGCTGATCCCCAGCACGGTATCGACAATTCGCTGACTGTAGGGGTCGTCCAGCATCCGACGCACGAACCCCATGTCG
The DNA here is from genome assembly GCF_014192285.1 of Halomonas fontilapidosi. Classification (GTDB taxonomy): domain Bacteria; phylum Pseudomonadota; class Gammaproteobacteria; order Pseudomonadales; family Halomonadaceae; genus Halomonas; species Halomonas fontilapidosi. The sequence goes on from NZ_JACHXQ010000002.1 coordinate 259,372, forward strand.
ATCTTGATCTCGTCAAACGGGTAGCGTTTCAGATAGAGCAGCGACGAGTAACCGGTACCAAAATCGTCAAGCGACAGGCGTACACCGAGCTCATGTAACTCGTGCATCTGCTCGAGCAGCATCTCAGACTGATGGACGAAGACATTCTCGGTGATCTCCAGGGTAAGACTGCCTGGATCGACACCGTGCGTCGTGACCGCCTGGCGCACCTGGTCGACAAAGCCTCCGAGTTCGAACTGGACCACCGACACATTGACGGCCACCTGCACCACGTCGAGATTGGCGTCCTGCCATTGACGCAGCTGCCGGCAGGCCTCGAACACGACCCAGTCGCCCATCGGGCCGATCAGCTGGCTCTGTTCGGCAACCGGAATGAACACGCCGGGAGACAGCATGCCACGCTCGGGGTGCACCCAACGCAACAGGGCCTCGCAGGCGATCATCTTCCCGGTATGCAAATTCACCTTGGGCTGAAAGTGCAGCTCGAACTGGCTTTCGGCGAGAGCACGCTGCAGATCACGGGCCAACTCGATGCGCTCATGAATTTCTTGATCCAGGCGTTGGGTATATTGACCCCAGTCACGGATGCCACGGCGACGCGCCTCGAACATTGCCAGTTCTGCTTCGTGCAACAGTCTCTCGGCACTGCGCTGCTGCTCACCAAGCAGGGTGAAACCGAAGCGTGCGGACACCTCGATGGCGATGCCGTCGACCTGGAAAGGCTGATGCAGCAAAAGACTCAACCAGTGCCACTGTTCATCGCCGTCTTGCGTCGTACCCTCTTCCCCTGACAGGACGAAGATAAAGGAGTCGCCGTTGATGCAGCCCACCAGCTGGCTGTCCAGCCTCGCCTTGAGGCGATGGCCAATCTGGGTGAGCAGCCTGTCTCCGATTTGATAACCGTGGGCATCGTTGATATTGCTCTGTCCCTTGATGTCCATCACCACGACCTGGTGGTGGGCCTGCCAACCCTCCTCCTGCAGCTGGCGGTTGAACGCCGTGGTGAAACCGGACCGATTCAGCAAGCCGGTAAGCGGATCCTCAAAGGCCAGCTTCTCCAGTTGCTGTTCGGCAAGCTTGCGCTCAGTGATGTCGATGTGCATGACCACGGCACCCAGCGATAGCTCGCTCTCCTCGGTTGAGTCGAGGCGCCTTGCCATCAGGCGAAACCAGCGCTGGCGCGTCGGTGAGTGACAGGGATATTCCAGAGAGAACTCGTCCTGCCTGCCGTTCAACAGGGCGGCTAGCCCCTCCTCTGCCTGCCGCGCATCCCTGGCATCATTACCCGCGACCCCTCGGCAGATGGCAAGATAGTTGCTGTCCAGTCCGAGGTTCTCCTCGCATGCGCCATTTTCTATGCCGAACTGTCGCCACTGGTTGTTGGTATCAAGAATATTGCCCTCGCTGTCAATCATCGCGATGTTCGCCGGAAGGGAGTCGATCAAGGCAGAGCGCATCTTCAATGCGTGATGAAGATGCTTTTTCATCTCGTACTGGGCCGTGATGTCCTGGAAGGCACCCTCGACTTTCACCACGGCGCCCTGATCATCGTGAACCGGGACGCCGATGGTTCTCACCCAGCGACGCTCTCCCTGGGCGGTAATGATCTGGAGTTCCTCGTCGAAGGGGGTGCTCGTCTCGATGCAGGCGAAGAAACACTCACGGATGCGTTGCCGATGCTCAGGCGCATAGAAGCCGATGCCATCCTCCACGCAGGGAGAAAAGTCGTAGGGCATGCCATGGATCTCGGCCACCATGTCGGACCAGTAGATTTGATCGTTGCGCAGATCGACCCACCAGCCCCCGAAACGCGCGATATCGCCGGCGATGTCTAGCAGGCGCGCGCGTTCTTCAAGGCTATCCTGATCCTTCTGCTGCTGGTCGCGCATGCGATTGAAGGTTCTGGCCAGTTCGCTGAACTCGTCATTGCCCCGGGGTTGCACGCGAATGTGCCGATCGCCACTTTCCACCCTGGAAGCGACCCTGATAAGCGACTGCAAGGGGCCATGAATGCGACGGTAGAGCAAGGCAAAGGCCAGCATGCAGAACAGGCCGAACAGCAGAGTGGTCGTGGCGAAACTGGCTACGATCCAGTTGGTACTGTTACTGATGGCTCTTCTCTGCTGATCGGCGATTTCCCTCAGCGCCATGTCGATGGCGATCCCCAGACCGGCCACCCGGGTGGTAATGATCTGGCCTCGCTGTGAGCCACCAATGGGACTGGAGCCAGACAAGACGTCGTCTTTTTCCACATCGTCGCCATCTTCGGCATAGACGGCTTCGAGTATCGTGACGATCTCACCGATGTGATGAATGGCGCGCTGGGCGGCGGGATAGGCTTCCCGCCGCTTCTCCAATTCTTGCTGAAGAACATCGACATCGGCGAGATAAGCCTGCCACAGGGAAGGGTCGGCCCGCTGATTGAGCAGGCCATCACTTGCTGCAGAGAAGTTGTCGATATGATTCTGCAAGACCATGAGGGAATGCATATCCGACTGCCTCGCCCTCATCTTCTGCAGCATGATGCCGCCCGCTAGGGCAATGACCATCAGGCCGATCAGGCAGCCGGCGATACAGGCAAGGGAAAGCCGCGAGAGCTTCATGGTGGTGGCGCCCTCTCTGCCAGGTCGAGCGACGGGATGCCGACATGCAGCGGCAATAGGCGTCGCATCAATTCCGGTTCAATCCAGGAGAGAATATTCGGCGCCTCAAAGCGTTCTGTTTTCCCAGCCTTCTCGGCCCATTGGACCATCTGCTGCAGATCGAAGAGCAGCGACCAGTCCAGATTCAGCCCGAAGTGCGGCAGGCGGGACTCCCTGAGCGCTGTCTCGGGATCGAGATCCATGAATTCAGCATATTTCTCCCGAGACTGGACGGGATGGGTCTGGATGGAGTCAATGGCGTCTCGATAAGCCTGAAGTATCCGGAGGACGGTATCGGCACGCTGCGATGCCGTCTCCCGGGTGCTCACCAGCACCCAGTTCTCGGCGTAGAGCTCACTTCCGGCAAGGGTCTGGATCGCCCCCTCGGCGCGGTTCGCGAGCCTCGACGTCCACGGCTCCCAAGTCACCAGGGCGTCCACCTCACCCGCCATCAGCGCCTCGGGCTGGTCAGCCGCCGGGATGTCGACCACGGTCACCCGAGAGCTGTCGAGGCGATGATAGATGCTGAACAGCCACCACAGGTATTCGCTGTTAGTGCCTTTCATCAATCCTACCCGCTTGCCCTCGAGGTCCGAGGGCTGGCGAATCCTACCGGCCCGTTTCACCACCACGTGATTCAGCCGAGCTGAGTAGACCAGACTCGCCAGGATGACCGGCTCGTTGGGGCGTGAAGGCCCAATCGTAGCGAGCCGATCAAGCACCAGCGGCGAGAGCGCCATGAGTGCGAAATCCGTGTGTCCCGCCTTGAGTGCCTTGAGGTTATCTCTACCTGAATCTCGGCGAATAACGTCGATATCCAGCCCCTGACTCGCGAAGAAGCCTTCCTCCTCGGCTATCAGAGTGGGAAGGTCGCCAAGATAGGTGACGCCCGAAAGCCGAACGCCATCACGGGGATCGCCGGCGGCACTGACAGGCACAACCAAGCAGAGCAGCACTAGCAACAATAACGGGACGCAGGCAGTGCAAATCCATCCACGTTCTTTCAGCGGTAATATGGCGATCATTGCTGAGTAGAGTGCGACCCGAAGTTCGAAGTTTATATGAACTCTCCTGAAGGAAACCGGACAATCAGCGCAACATAATAGCCAATTTCCATCACAAGAAAAGGTGGCTCGATATGCCGTTGAATTCAAGATCAATCCCGGCAGGCAGGGGACGCAGCGAGATCATGCCGTAAAAGTGGTCTTCGCCCAGCGGGCGGAAGGTGTCGGCAACCGTCACTCTCGAGGGGTAACACGGGCGGAGTATGCGGCCTGCGAAAAATGCAATGACCCGATGGCAGGTGCCATCGGGTCACAAGATCACTGCCGTAAAACCCGGCTGCGAGTTCAGTCGCGCGAGAGGCGCAGCGCCACGAACAGCGAGCGGCCGTCACGATAGACACGCACCGGAATCGCACGATCATCGGGCAGATCGGCAACCAGTTCGGTCAGCTGATCAGGCCCCTGTACGGCGCGATGGTCAATGCTGACCAGGATGTCACCGGTACGAATGCCCGCCTGTGCCGCCGTGCCGCGCGGATCGACCTCACGCACTAGGACACCACCCTCGATGCCGAGTTCACGGCGTTCTGCCTCTTCTACCGGGCTCACGGCGATGCCCAACCGCGCCGGCGCTGGATCCTCTCCCGTACCATTCGCCGTCGCGCTCTGGCTGTCGGGCCAGTCACCCACGGTGATGGTCTTCTCGCGACGCTCACCGTCGCGCAGCAGCGTCAGCTCCACCTCGCTGCCCGGGCTGACTGGCCCGATCAGCCGTGGAAGGGTGTTGGAGCTCTCCACCACCTCACCATCGACTTCGAGGATCACATCGCCGGCCTGAAGGCCGCCACGGGCCGCCGGCCCGTCTGGGTCCAGATCGGCGATCAACGCGCCTTCGGCGTTATCCATGCCGAAGGACTCGGCCAGGTCACGGGAGACCGGCTGGATCATCACCCCCAGCCAGCCGCGGCTGACGCGACCGTCATCACGTAGCTGGTCGGCCACATCCAGGGCCACGTTGATGGGGATCGCAAAGGAGAGCCCCATGAAGCCACCGCTGCGGGTGAAGATCTGCGAGTTGATGCCGATCACCTCGCCATCGAGGTTGAACAAGGGTCCGCCGGAGTTACCCGGATTGATCGCCACGTCCGTCTGGATGAAGGGGACATAGGCATCACGCGGCAGGGTGCGATCGATGGCACTGACGATGCCTGCGGTTACCGAGTGATCGAAGCCAAACGGCGAACCGATCGCGGCAACCCACTCGCCGACGCGAAGACCATCGGAATCCCCCAGATTGAGGGTGGGCAAATCGTCGCCGTCCACCTTGAGCAGGGCCACATCCGTCTTGGCGTCGGCTCCGACCAGCTCGGCCAGCAGTTCACGCCGATCGTTGAGCCGCACCAGAATCTCGTCGGCGCCCTGCACCACATGGGCATTGGTCAGGATATAGCCAGCCTCGTCGATGATGAAACCCGAACCCAGCGACTGACGCTCCTCGCTGCGTCCCGGGCCCCCGCCATCGGGCGGCGACGGCATACGGTCGCCAAAGCGATCACCGAAGAAATGGCGAAAGATTTCGGGAATTTCCTGCCCGCCAAAGTCGTGGAAGGGCGATGCCCGGCGTTCCACCGTGCGCGAAGTGGAAATATTCACGACACCGGGCGCGGCCTGGTCGACCAGCTCGGTGAAGTCCGGCAGGTCACGGGCCATGGCCGTCTGCCACGTCAGTAGTGCCGCAGCAAGCAGCACCCACAGAGAAAAGTGTCGAGTCATGCGCTTCATGAAAGACTCCTGCGTCGACAAGAATGGATAAGGGGTGACTACCAGATACCGCCTGAGAGTCGAAAGGTTCAAGGCATCTCGTCTTCGTCGTCGTTCTGCCACTCCACAGAATCGGCCACGCGCAGCAGAACAGCGGGGGGCAGCTCTCCCATCACCACGATCTGGCGGGTTCGGCCGCCGAGTTCACGGTGGCGAACCGCCGCGTGCGAAACACCCAGGCGGTGCATGCCGGGGATCAGCTGATCCGGCCCCTCGACGGGTTCCAGGAAGAGACTGAGGGTGGCAAGCCCATCGCTGTAGACGCGGTGCCCGACGTCTTCGTCATGACGGGCACTCAACGTCTCCACCGGCTGGGGAATGAAGCCAGTCGGCAGCCAAGCGGGATGCCAGGGGTCCTGTGGTCGAGCACGGCGGCGGTCGAGATCCACCTCTCCCAGATAAAGCTGGGGCTGGTGAAGCTCGGTGATCTGGAAGGTTTCCACCACGCGACCCTGCTCATCCAGCAGGATCTGCTTGAGCGGCAGACTCGTGGCGCTGTCGAGCCAGAATCGGTGACCGTAGCGCATGCCGTCCAGCGGCTCGATATCGAGTCGTAGCGTGGTGCGATTGGCCAGACGATCCTCGCCGCTGAGTTGCAGACGATAGAGACCATCGAGGTGCTTGGCGATACCGGCCGGGGAGCTCGCCACCGGGGCATCATCCTCGGCCCAGCTCAGGCGACCGATGCGACCGCGACGCTCGAAGACCACCGACGGGCCGTCCAGGAAGCGCGCCACTTCGCGCTCGACACCCTCGACGACGTCATGGGAGAGCGCCAGGGATCGCACCCCGTCGACGCCAATGCGAACCGCCCGAGCCTGGAACTCATAGCAGTGGTTGGCCCAGAAACTGCGCTCGAGCCACTCAAGAGCGGTCTCGGGTGACGCTCGCTCCTCCAGAGTGCGGCAATCGAAACGTTCGGGCTGGCTGTTGTCGCCCTCCGGCTGTGCCAAGGCAGTTGAGGTGACTACCATCAAGGCCGTGACCAACATCCCGCCTGGCAGGAGGTGAAGACGACCCGCACGCATCACTGCTGCCCCAGAGACTCGCTACCCGAGGCGCGCAGCAGCGGCATCCAGGTATCGCCACTACGATAGGCCGCACCCTCGGCATGGCGATCCAGGTAGGATTGCAGCAGTTGGGCCTGCTGCTGATTGCTGCGAGCCGACTGCCGTGGTGAAAGAAACAGCGGGGTATCAAACTCAGACCCCACCGTCATCGCACCGCGCGTCGCACCAGAAGGCGTCTGGAAAAGCGGGAGCCCGGGCAGAGAGGGCCGGCTTTCCCCACCAGAAGCCACCAGCCCAGACCCGTCGAACGCGGCGGTACTCCCCTGCCCATCACCTGCTGGCAGGGCCTGGGAGGCAACCTCCGGGGTGTCTTGTCCTGAGCCGAAGCCGCCGTTGTAGAACTGCACGCCACTGATGACCATCAACATCACCGCCGCCGCAATGCCGGCGCCCCGTGCCAGCGGCACAGTGCGTCCAGAGACACCACTGCCCTCCATGCGAGGCAACGGTTCGTCCTTCACACGCGCCATGATGCCTGCGGACAGGTCGGTGGCGACATCGACCTCCGGTTCGTGTCGCATCAAGCTTCGCATCAAATGATAACGACGCCAGGTATCGGCCGCATCCGGAGAGTCGTCCAGTGACTGAAGCACTCGACGCAGTTCCAGCTCGTCCCCTTCGTTATCCATCAGGGCAGAAAGCGATTCCCGTGCGTTCTGACTCATTCTTAACACCCTCACACTCGACAAGGCGACCCGATCCGGGTCCTTTGACAGCCTGTTGATCCCGACATCAGCGCATGTCGCCCTGGCCATGTCGGCATGTTGTTGCCCGCTGGTCGCGAGCCAGTCACGGCATATGACGCCACGAATGGCGGACAGTTCAGCAAATCGTCAAAAAGGTTGCAGATCCTGGTTGCGGGACGTGGTCACGAGCGGGCGGATGTGCTGATCCACCGCCTCCCGGGCCCGAAAGATCCGTGAGCGGACGGTTCCGACAGGACACTGCATGATGGCCGCGATGTCTTCGTAGGAGAGACCGTCGAGCTCCCTGAGCGTTATCGCGGTGCGCAGGTCATCGGGCAAGGCCTCGATCGCCTCGAAAATGGCCGACTCGAGCTGGTCGCGGGCCATGGCAGCCTCGGGTGTCTCGGCATCGGCCAGGCGGCCGCTGTGATCGACGATCTCAGCATCCACGATGTCCAGGTCACTGCCTGGCGGTCGCCGCCCCTTGGAGACCAGGTAATTCTTCGCGGTATTGATGGCAATGCGGTACATCCAGGTATAGAAGGCGCTCTCGGAGCGAAACTTGCCCAGGGCGCGGTAGGCCTTGATGAAGGCCTCCTGGGCCACATCCTGCACTTCGGCATGGTCGTGTACGTAGCGGCCGATAAGACCGATGATCTTGTGCTGGTACTTCTTGACCAGCAGATCGAAGGCTCGGGTATCCCCCTTCTGGGCGCGCTCGACGAGTTGCTGGTCGGTTTCCCGGGTGCCCATTCAGGCCCTCCCTGAAAGAGGCGTCGCGAGAGGCAACCCGCTAGCGGGTCGCGAACGAACTGGCATAGCTAGCATAGTGTCAACCTAAGGCCTTGGCGTCGCGGAATAAGCAGGATCATGAATCTCGAGGGGTACAAGTGTTCCTGTTTCTTGAATGTCCATCAAGCTGATTGGCGTGCCCCGCTGCCCGCGATGGGACTATCCGGGGCCCCGCAGGTTCCCGTGGCGATTGAATTTGCGGGCCCCGCGCGCGATAGTAGAGGCCACTGGACATCGCCATCCGCGCAGCCACGAGACAGGAAGCACAATGTCAGATCAGCAGGTCAACAACCTCAACGTTCTCGCCCAGGACGTCCTGGTCACCCCCGAAGCCCTGAAGCAGGAAATTCCTTTGACCGGTGCTGCCGAGCGCACGGTGATCGAGGGGCGCGAGACGATTCAGGCGATCCTCGACGGCCGTGACCCCCGCCTGCTGATGGTGGTCGGCCCGTGCTCCATCCACGACGTCGATGCCGCCCTGGACTACGCTCGCCGCCTGCGCCGGCTGGCCGACGAGGTCAAGGATAGCCTGTATATCGTGATGCGCGTCTACTTCGAGAAGCCGCGGACCACCGTGGGCTGGAAGGGACTGATCAACGACCCCCACCTCAACGGCTCCTTCGAGATCGAGGAAGGGCTGCACATCGCCCGCAAGCTGCTGGTGGAGCTGGCAGAGCTCGGCCTGCCGCTGGCCACCGAAGCGCTGGATCCAATCTCGCCGCAGTACCTGCAGGACTGCATCAGCTGGTCGGCTATCGGCGCGCGTACTACCGAATCCCAGACCCACCGCGAGATGTCCTCGGGACTCTCCTGCCCGGTCGGATTCAAGAACGGCACCGATGGCAGCCTGGACGTCGCGGTCAATGCGCTTCAGTCCGTCTCCCATCCCCACAATTTCCTCGGCATCGACCAGGCCGGCCAGGTGGCCATCATCCGCACCCGTGGCAACGCCTACGGCCATGTGGTGCTGCGCGGCGGCAACGGCAAGCCCAACTACGACAGCGTCAGCGTGGCACTCGCCGAACAGGAGCTGAAGAAGGCCGGTATCCAGCCCAACATCATGATCGACTGCTCCCATGCCAACTCCAACAAGGATGCGGCGCTGCAGCCGCTGGTGCTGGAGAACGTCACCAACCAGATCCTCGAGGGCAACCGCTCGATCATCGGCCTGATGGTCGAGTCCAATATCGGCTGGGGCAACCAGAAACTGACAGAGGATCTCAGCCAGCTGACATATGGCGTCTCCATCACCGACGCCTGCATCGACTGGGATACCACCGTCGAATCCTTCAAGCGCATGAACGAGAAGCTCGCGCCGGTACTGGCCGAGCGACACCAGGCCGCCTGATACCTACCTCGCGTGACGACATGAGCACGGGCCCGCCGAATGGCGGGCCCTTCTGCTGCTGACATCACTCTCCCGAGCGCGATGTTCTCCCTGGCCCCTCCCTCTCATCTCGGGCCTTGGCGCAGAGATTCCCAGGCGCTTGCTGCCTAGACCTCACGTACGCCGTCGATCTCGCGCACGAAGGGGGGCAAGGCATCGAGCAACGCCCGGCCATAGCGGCGGGTCAGCACCCGGCGATCGAGCAGGGTGATGCGCCCACTGTCAGCTTCCTTGCGGATCAGCCGGCCACAGGCCTGCACCAGCTTGATCGAGGCATCCGGCACGCTGATGCGCATGAAGGCATTGCCGCCGCGGCTCTCGATCCACTCCGCCAGCGTCGCCCCGACCGGATCATCCGGCACCGAGAACGGCAGCCGAGTGATTACTACATGGGTGAGGTAGTCACCGGGAAGGTCGATGCCCTCGGCAAAACTCGCCAGCCCGAAGATGATGCTGCCCTCCCCCGCGTCGACCCGCGCCCGGTGGCGGCTGATCAGCTCACGCTTGGGCAGGCGATCCTGGGCCAGCACTCGCTCACGCCGGGCCGTGGAGAGCGCCTTTTCGACCCCCCGCAGCTGAGCGCGCGACGAGAACAGCATCAGCACCGCTTCGTGGTCATCGAGCGCTTCCACGAAGTCGACAATGGCCTGCTCGTGCCCCTCGCGGTCAGCGGGGTCAACGGCTTGGCGGGGCACGCTGAGCACTGCCCGGGAGTAGTCGAAGGGACTGGGGAGGCGCTGGTAGCGATAGCGGTTGGCCAGCCCGGCCCGCTCCTGCAGCCGCTCGAAGCGCCCCAGGGCGGTGAGCGTTGCCGAGGTCACCACGGCCCCGAAGGTGCTACCCCACAGGCTTTTCGCCAGGGTATGGGCCGCCGAGACCGGGCTCGCGGAGAAGGTCAGCTCCGGCTCCCCATGGAATCGCTCCAGAGTCAGCCATCGTGCGCGCGGAGGCTCGCCCTCGGGATCCGTCTCGGCGAAGGCCAACCATAGCGCATGGGCCTCCAGGGCACGCCCGTGGAGCAGCGCCACCAGCGGTAGCCAAACCTCGGCCTGTTCACGCGGCAAGCCGGTGTGCTTGTCGGGGTCAAGGCTCTCGCGCAGGATATCGGCCATGCTCTCAAGGGTGCGCGAGAGCTCGGCGAAGATCACGACCAGGCCCTCCGCCTGCTCGCGCAAGACCTCGGGCGCACGCCCCATCGCCAGGCGGTGGTGGCGGCTCTCCTCGCCATCGGCCAGTCCCTGGGGGCGGCCCGCCAGCTGGTGGCCGAGGGAGAAGGCCTCGCCAAGTCGGGGCTCCAGGGCATTGATCGCCTCCGGGAGCCCCGCCAGCAGCCGTGCGAGGGTCGGCTGTACGGCCAGCGCCTGGTTGAGCTCGGTCAGCGAACTCTTCAGGGTCTTCAGCCAGCGCAGTGCCCCGCCCACGGCGAAACGGTAGGTAAAGTGCTGAAGGGCCTTGTCGGGCAGGTGATGCCCCTCGTCGAAGATGTGGATGCAGTCCCCCGGCGCGGGCAGCACTACGCCGCCCCCCAACGCCAGGTCGGCCAGCACCAGGTCATGATTGGCGACGATGACATCGGCACTCTCGAGGTGGCGACGAGCGCGGAAGAAGGCGCAGGCGCCGAAGTGGCCACAGCGACGATTGGTGCACTGGCGATGGTCGACGGTGAGGCGACGCCAGTGGCCGTCCTCGATGGCCACCGGCCAACTGTCGCGGTCGCCCTCCCAGCGGCCGTTGCCATAGGCATCGCCCAGTTCCTTGACCAGTGCCTGGAAGTCATCACCGCCTCTGGCCAGCGACTGCTCGAAGAGCGACAGCGTCGCGTTCTCTTCGCCGCCGTCCAGCGCCTGGTCGAGGCGCGCCACGCAGACGTAGCGTCCGCGTCCCTTGGCGAGGGCGTAGTCGAAGTCGAGTCCGCTATGGGCCTTGAGCGCCGGCAGGTCCTGATGGAGTACCTGCTCCTGCAGGGCCACGGTGGCGGTGGCGATGACCAGCCGCTTGCCGCGGGCCTTGGCTACCGGGAGCGCGGCGAGCAGGTAGGCCAGCGTCTTGCCGGTCCCGGTGCCGGCCTCGAGCACGCAGACGTGCTCGTTGCTGACGCGTTGGCCGGCCTCATCGGCCTCGATGCCCGCCAGGGTGCGGGCGATCTCGGCAATCATCAGCCGCTGGCCGTAGCGCGGCGTCAGTTCGAGGCCCTCCAGCACCCGTCGATAGGCGTCCTGGATCTCGGCCTTCAGCACGTCTTCAAGCATGGGCCGTCAGAGCAGGCCTTCCGGCGGGTGTTCGCAGGGCAGCTTGTCGTTGACGTAGCGCTCGATCTCGGGCAGGGAAAAGGCATCCTCTTCGCCCACGAAGCTGATCGAGACACCCTTGGCGCCGGCGCGGCCGGTACGCCCGATACGGTGAACGTAGTCCTCGGGGTCTTCCGGCAGGGTGTAGTTGATCACGTGGCTGACATCCTCGATGTGAATGCCGCGCCCTGCCACGTCGGTGGCAACCAGCACCTGGATCTGGCCTTCGCGAAACTTCTCGAGGGTCTCGATGCGCTGGTTCTGGGGCACGTCGCCAGAGAGCATCGCGACGTTGATGCCGGCCTTGTTGAGCAGGTCATCGAGCTTGCGCACCAGGTCGCGACGATTGCCGAACACCATCACCCGGTCGAAACTCTCCTGCTTGAGCAGGTTGACCAGCAGGCGCTGCTTGTCGTCATCGCTAACCAGATAGACGCGCTGATCGATGTCGGCGGCGTTGTCGACGGTGACCTCGATGTCCACGTGAGCCGGTTCATGGGTCCACTGGCTGGCCAGGTTGAGGATGTCCTGACTGAAGGTGGCCGAGAACAGGAAGGTCTGGCGCTGCTCCTTGTTGGGCGTGTGGCGGATGATGCGCTTGACGTCGGGAATGAAGCCCATGGAGAGCATGCGGTCCGCCTCGTCCAGCACCAGCACTTCTACCTGGGTGAGGTCGACGTCGCGCTTTTCATGGAAATCCAGCAGGCGGCCCGGGGTGGCGACCAGGATGTCGAGCTTGCCGCCCAGCGCCTCGCGCTGCTTCTGGTAGTCCATGCCCCCCACTACGCTTGCCACCTTGAGGTCGGTAAAGCGTGCCAGGGCCTTGGCATCCTTCTCGATCTGCAGCGCCAGCTCGCGGGTCGGCGCCACGATCAACGCCCGCGGCGCGCCCGTTTTCTGACCATTGGGCGCCTCCTCCTCGAGGAAGTAGGCAAGGATCGAGATCAGGAAGGCGGCGGTCTTGCCGGTGCCGGTCTGGGCCTTGCCCACCACGTCACCGCCCAGCAGGGTCTGGGCCAGGGCCTCGGCCTGAATGGGCGTGCAGTACTCGAAGCCCAGGGCATGGATGGCCCGCATCAACGGCAGCGGCAAGTCGAAGTCGTGGAAGCGCCACTTGCCTGCCACGGCGGGGACCTGGAACTGGCGCAGGTCCCAGTTCGACTGGCGACGGCGCGGTTTGCGACGGCGGCGCTTGGGCTTGCGATTCTGGGCCGGTGCTGTGGTCTGTTCCGACTCGCTCATAGGCTGTGCTGTCTTGTCCGTATCGATGGATGGGGTGCATGACGCAAACCGCCATTGTACCAGTCTCCGGCGTCGAGAGCGCGCCCCGGACGCCGGCTGGCGGTTCACCGCTTCGGCAAGACCGTCGCGGCTGGTAGAATGGCCGGCATTCATGCAAGGAGTTGCATCATGACACGCCGAAAGAAGACCCGTTCGCTCGCCGACAAGGTGCAGATTCGCACCGGCAAGCGCAAGGATTTCAAGAAGTGGCGCCACGAGAATCCCGATCAGGTGGCGTCGACGACCCGCTTCACCCAGAAGAAGCGCCAGCAGCGCAAGCTCCAGGCGGCCCGCAAGATGGCCCGCCAGGACTCGGGGCAGCCGATCGCCATTCACCCCGAGACCTCGGACAACGACACCCCCGACCGCAGGGACGACTGACGATGCGTCTGGTTTCCTTCAACATCAACGGCATTCGCGCCCGTCTGCATCAGCTTACCGCCCTGGTCGAGACCCACCGCCCTGCGGTGATCGGCCTGCAGGAAACCAAGGTCCAGGACAGCGAGTTCCCGGTGGCGGCGGTGGAAGCACTGGGCTACCGCGTCTTCTACCATGGCCAGAAGGGCCATTATGGGGTGGCGCTGATGGTCGACACGGCCCAGTGCGGCGAGCCCGAGGAGGTGCGCTATGGCTTTCCCGACGACGGCGAGGAAGCCCAGCGTCGCATGGTCGGGGTGCGCCTGCGGCCGGGCGGCGACGCCCCGCTCACGGTGTGGAACGGCTACTTTCCCCAGGGCGAGAACGTCGAGCACCCGGTTAAATTTCCGCACAAGCGCGCCTTCTATGCGCAACTCCAGCATCTACTGGAGAGGCAGCATCGCCCCGACGAGCGCCTGGCGGTGATGGGCGACTTCAATATCTCTCCCGAGGACCGCGATATCGGCATCGGCGAACCCAACCGCAAGCGCTGGCTGCGCGAGGGCAAGACCAGCTTCCAGCCGGTGGAGCGCGAATGGCTGAAGGGCATCAAGGCCTGGGGCCTGACCGACAGCTACCGGACCTGCTACCCGACGGCAGACGACCGCTTCAGCTGGTTCGACTATCGCTCTCGCGGCTTCGAGCGCGAGCCGCGTCGCGGCCTGCGCATCGACCATATCCTGGTCAGCGCATCGCTCGCCGAGAAGGTGTCGGACGCCGGCATCGACTATGATCTACGCGGCATGCAGAAGCCCTCCGACCATGCCCCGGTATGGACCGAGCTCACGCTGTAAGCCGTCAGGCGATTCAGCGGTCATCAATTGACGCTGACGGCCGAGGACTTCCGAGTGGCCGTCGACACCATCGCCTCGAGCCAGCGCTTGGCCTCGGCCACTCCCCGCTCACGGGCTTGGTTCAGTGCCCGCTCGGCCAGCTCCCGATGGCCCCAGGCGTGGGCCAGTTGCCCCAGCCTCAGCCAGTCGTCACCGTCACGGCTCCGCCTGGCCAGGACCTCCCACGCCGACAAGGCACGATCGCGGTCCCGCGCCGCTTCCCAGGCCTGGGCCAACAGGCGGCGATGCGCCTCGCTGTCTTCCAGATACCCTGCCTTCAAGGCGTCTTCGAGGTACTCGGCGGCTCGTGCCGGCGTGCCGCCGGCAAGGTGCAGGTCAATCAGATGCCGCAGGTCATCGCAGCCTTCCAGCACGTCGCGCCGCCAGCCGGCTTCCCAGATGGCAGCGGCGAGGCCGGCATCGCCCACTCGCCGAGCCAGTGCCGCCGCCTCGCGCCAGCGCTCGGGGTCACGACTGCCGGTGAGGTCATCACTGAGCAGGGCGAGCGCGGCCGCCTCGCGGCCGGCGCGGCGCAGTACCGCGGTGGCCAGGACCCGCTGTGTCTCGTTCGGCTCGGGCGTGACAGCCAGGGCATTCTCCAGGCGGTCGGCGGCGGCGTCCCAACGCCCGAGTTCGGCCAGGGCGCGCACCAGGCGCCAGCGGTCCTGTGGCTGAGCCTCGTGGCGCGTGAGCCAATCGGCCAGCAGGGCCGCGCCCCGTTCGGCCTGCCCCGCCGCCAGTCGCAGCCGTGCCTCGTCGCGCTGCCAACGATCCTGCTGCGATGGCTCCACGCCTCGAATCTCGCGCGCGACGCGGAGATAGTCGGCGGCCGTCGCCGGATCGTCGTCGCGGGCGGCGGCCCCGGCGGCCAGTTGCAGATAGAGGGCCCGCGCCCAGCGGTCGGCAGCGTTGCCGCCCGCCAGGCGTTCGGCCTGGGACATCGCCCGCTCGCCGACCGCCTGGACCTCGCCAGCCTCGAGGCGCTGTTGCAGACCCTCGAGGTCATCGATGAACGAAGCCGGCAATGCCGGCGCCGCCCAGCCCGGTGACACGCCAAGCAAACAGCCAACGGCGACGAGGGGAAGGAGTCGAAGAGGCGACATGGGGGCTCCCTGGTGCAGACTATCTCAGCTGGAATTCCAAGCGCTGCCGGGCCCGACGCAATCCCGTCGACGGCTCGAAGCGCCAGCGCGACACGGCCTCTCGCGCCGCCTCATCGAAGACATTCCGCGGCCGGGCGGACAGCACGCGAAGGCTCGAGGCGTCGACACTGCCGTCGGCGCGGATCACGAACGCCAGCTCCACATGGCCCTCAAGGCCGCGGCGCTGCGCGCGGGCCGGGTAGGCGGGCGGCACCTTCTCGGTCGGCGTTAGCTGCCCCACGTCTAGCGGCTCGTTGCTGGCCGGTGAGGCGCTGACTTTCTCGCTGGACGACTCGGCGGGCTCCGCCTGCTGGGCGGGCGACGCGGCTTTCGTCCGGGGCTCGGGCGACGGTTGCGGCTCGGGCTCAGGGTCGGGCTGTGGCTCGAGTTTCGGCTGCTCCTCGCGGAGCTCCGGCAGCTCGCTGTCGAGCTGCGGTGTCTCGGCCAACGTCTGCGGGAGCTCCGGGTCGGGCAGGGCCATCTCGCTCTGTGTCAGTGGCGCGGGCTCAGGCATCGGTGGGGGGACCACGGCCTCTGGCGGCGTCGAGGGCGTGGCCTCGACGGCTGGCTCGGCCACCTCAGGCTCCTCGGGTGCCTCGACGCGGGTCAGCGGCATGCGCATCTCCAGCACCTCGATCTGTGCCTCGGGGGGCGACACCAGCAGCGCCAGCAGCCAGAACAGCAGCAGCGTCATGGCCGCCCCAGCCAGCATCGCGACAGGGATTCGGGTCATGGCCCGCCCCGCGTCGCGGCCACTGCGACCTGCTCGACGCCGGCCTCGCGAATGCGGTCCATGACCTCGATCAGCAGGCCGGTGGTGGCCTTTCGATCGGCCTGGATCACCACCCCGCCGTCGCCGCTGACAAGCGCGGCGACCTCATTGCCGACGCGATGGGCATCCACCGGCTGGCCGTCCACCCAGATGGCGCCCTGCGCGGTGATCGCCACCATCAGCTGAGCATCTGGCTGGGGGCTGGCAGCGCTGGACTCGGGACGCTCGATCTCCACCCCGCTCTCCTTGATGAAGCTGGTGGTGACGATAAAGAAGATCAGCATGATGAAGACCACGTCCAGCATCGGGGTCAGGTTGACCTCGCCGGCATCGCCGCCCTCGGCGGCCAGGCTGCGGCGTCTACGCATGGGATTTCTCCACGGCGCGAGCCAGGCGATCATGCAGCCGCTGGTCCTCGCGTCGAATGATCTGTTCGAGTCGACTGGTAAACAGCAGGCCCACTACCGCCACGGCCATGCCGGCCAGGGTTGGCAGGGTGGCCCGTGCCACGCCGTCGGCCATGGCCCGTGCCTGGCCGGTATCGCTCAGCGCGAGGCTGTCGAACACGGTGATCATGCCGGTGACGGTGCCCAGCAGACCGAGCAGCGGGCAGAGCGCCACCAGCAGCTTCAGCCAGGGTAGCGGGCGACGCAGCCGGGCGATCAGCTCTCGGGTCCAGACCTCACGCAGCGTCAGGGCACTCCAGCTATGATGGTCGAGCCTCGCCGTCCAGCGGGTGATCAGACGACGTCGAGCGCGGCGATAGGTGAGGCGAAAGAACAGCACGCGTTCCAGCGCCAGGCTGAACAGCAATGCCGCCACCCCGGCGATGATCACCAGAACGATGCCACCGGCATCGACCAGCCGCGACAAGGGCTCAAGCCAGAGCGGTAGCACGCGAATTACTCCCAGCGGGATTCGAGGATGGGTGGCGATGCTCGAGCTGTTCAGCCAGGGCGGCACTGGCCTGTCCCTCCATCACGCCGGCCAGGTCGCGGCTGCGCCCCGTCAGGGCCGTATGCGCGAAGAGCAGCGGCACCGCGGTGATCAGGCCCAACACGGTGGTCACCAGCGCCTGACTGATCCCGCCGGCCATCAATTGAGGATCACCGGTGCCGAAGACGGTAATGGCCTGGAAGGTCACGATCATGCCGGTGACCGTGCCCAGCAGGCCGAGCAGCGGCGACACGGCGGCCAGCAGCTTGACCAGCGGCTGGCCACGCTCTAGGCGTGGCAGCTCGGCGAGCACCGCCTCGTCGAGGCGCGCCTCCAGGGCTTCGGGGACCGGGTCGTCGGCGAGTGCTCGGAAGCGCAGCAACACCCGACCCAGGGGGTTGTCCTGGCGCAGCCGACTCAGATCACGCAGTTGGCGGCGCGTTGCCAGGCTAACCCTGAGCAGGTAGGCGTACTGGGCCAGGGCCACCAGCAAGCCGACGGCGCCCAGGCCGACCACCACATAGCCTACCACCCCTCCCTGATGGAAGCGTTCGATGAGGCTTGGCCGCTGGGCGAGGGCAGCGATCACCTCGCCGCGGGTGGGATCCAGCGCCAGGCGCTCGCCCTCTCCGGCCTGGAAATCGACCAGCAGCTCGCTCACATGCGGCGGGGTGCGAGACGCCATGGAAAGCACGCCCTCCTCGGCGCCGCGCTTGAGCAAGCTGCCCTGGCTGAACGCCGCCAGATCGCCAAGCCGCACCACCTCACGGGAAGCGATCTGCCCGTCGACGCCGGCCACTGGCGCATCGAAGGCGATGATCCGACCGGTCTCGGCGGTCAGCGCCATCAGGCGGTCGCCCAGGGTCTCCAGGTGCTCGGGCTTGAGCACATCGGCATCATCCAGACGGGGCGGCAGCTCGGCACGACCTACCGTAACCCAGCTCTCGGCCAGTTCATCGCGCAGCTCACCGCTATGACGCGCCAGGGTGTCCAGCACCGCCGAGAGATCGTCACCCTGCTCGGCCTGGCGGGCGTCGAGAGCCTCGCGCTGTCTCTGCTGTTGCGCCTGCTGCTCTTCCAGCGCCGCGAAGCGTGTCTCCGCCTCATCATGGGCCTCGCGGGCGTTCTCTAGCGCCGCCTGCAGGGCGTCGCGATCCTCGATCAGTTCGGCCAGCCTCGCCGCATCACGGGCCTCGGCCGCCTCGCGCTCGGCACGCAGGGTGAACGGAGCCTCGGGCTCGGACTGCGCCTGGGCCTGGGCAAGCAGTGCCGCCGCCAATATCAGCAACGCCGCGCCGGCGAGCACGGCATACTTGACGCGTATCGTGAAGGCGGCAGTCATAAGGCTTCCCCGACGTCGACCCGTTGCAGGGGGTGGGAGATCGGCAGCGTCAGCAGTTCCGGCGCCCGCTGGTCGCGGGCGATGCGCAAGCCGTGACGCAGCTCGACACGTTCTGCCTCATTCAGCGCCTGCCAGCGCTCGACATCGGCGCGCCAGACGCCGCCTTCCCGGCCGTCCGGCGTCAGGAAGTAGAGTCCGACTCGCCCCAAGCGAAGAAAATCGACCTCGCGGCGGGCATCGCCCTCGTCCCCCTCGTTCAGGATGCCGCGCCAGGCATCCAACTCGCGGCCGTAGTCGAGTTCAGTGCGCCAGGCGGCAAGGAGTCGCTCCAGGCGTTCGGCGGCCGAGGCATCGGGGTCGTCAAGGCCGGCCTCGAGGCTCTCGACGCGGGCCAGGCGTTGGTCCTTGAGGAACGGCAGATCACCCACCACCCAAGTCTCCAGGTGCGACACCAGGGCCTGCTCGAGCTGGGGCAACACGTCACGGGTCTCGGCCAGGGACGCCAGGGCCTCCTCGCGGCGGCTCAGCCGCTCGCCCTGGCGCTCAAGACGTGGTGCCAAGGCATCGCTGCGTTCCTCCAGACGGTGGGTATCGGTTTCCAGCCGGCGCAGCTCGGCCAGCATCTCGCGACGCTCGTCGTCGGCCGCATCGATGCGCGCCTGCAGCTCTGCCTGGGCGCGCTGAGCCCGGCTGGCGTCCTCGATGGCCGCCTCCTCTGCCTGCAGCATGCCGAGGGCCAGCAGACTCAGGACAATGCCGAGCGGCCATTGCCAACAAAATGTCCTCACCATGGCTCTCCGTTCGGGTCTCGGGAAGGGCGACCACCATGCCACCAATACGAACGATTATCAATGCTTACAGCTACCCCTAACCCGGGAGCGTTCGACCAGGGGCATGCTGCAGAAACAGAAAAAGCCGCACCCGAAGGGCGCGGCTTGTCTGGAGCGGGAGGACTTCAGGCCGTGGCGTTGCGGTAGCGGCGCTCGACCTCCTCCCAGTTGATCACGTTGAAGAAGGCCGACACGTAATCCGGACGCTTGTTCTGGTACTTCAGATAGTAAGCGTGCTCCCAGACATCCAGCCCGAGTACAGGCGTATTGCCGTCCATGATGGGGCTGTTCTGGTTGAGGGTATTCTCGACCACCAGCTTGCCTTGCGGCGTCACGCTCAGCCAGGCCCAGCCGCTGCCGAAACGACCCAGCGCTGCCTTGGTGAAGGCATCCTTGAAGTCATCGAAACCGCCCAGCTCCGAATCGATGGCCTTGGCAACCTCGCCCTGGGGCTTGCCGCCACCGCTGGGCGACATCATCTGCCAAAACATCGAATGGTTGGCATGACCGCCACCGTTGTTGATCACAGCCTGACGCTTGTCCTCCGGCACACGGTCGAGGTTGGCAATAAGCTCCTCGACGGGCACATCCTCGAGACCGGTACCCTCAAGGGCGGCATTGAGGTTGTTGACGTAGGTCTGATGGTGCTTGGAGTGGTGGATCTCCATGGTCATCGCATCGATATGCGGTTCCAGGGCATCGTAGGCATAGGGGAGGTCGGGAAGCGTATGTGCCATCTTACGGTCTCCTTAATATCGTGAACGATCATCCTCACCATAGCATGTCGGGACACGCTCGAGGGTTTTCAACCCCGTCTTGGCCCGACGACATTGCAGATGATGCCTAAAGCTTCTGCTCGAGCTCCGGCAGCACGTCGAACAGGTCGCCTACGAGGCCGTAATCGGCCACCTGGAAGATCGGCGCTTCCTCGTCCTTGTTGATGGCGACGATCACCTTGGAATCCTTCATGCCCGCCAGGTGCTGGATGGCACCGCTGATGCCCACGGCGATGTAGAGGTCCGGCGCAACGATCTTGCCGGTCTGCCCCACCTGCATGTCGTTGGGGACGAAACCTGCGTCCACTGCGGCGCGCGAGGCACCGATGGCCGCGCCCAGCTTGTCGGCGATGCCCTCGAGCAGCTTGAAGTTGTCGCCGTTGCCCATGCCGCGACCACCGGAGACCACGACCTTGGCGGCTGCCAGCTCGGGACGATCGGACTCGGCCAGCTCCTCCTTGACGAAGGTCGACATGGCGTTGTCGGCCACGAAGTCTACCGCCTCGACGGCAGCACTGCCACTCTCGGCCACCGCATCGAAGCCGGTGGCGCGCACGGTGATCACCTTCAATGCGTCGTCGCTCTGCACGGTGGCAATGGCGTTGCCGGCGTAGATCGGGCGCTTGAAGGTATCGGCACTCTCCACGGCGACGATCTCGGAAATCTGCGCCACGTCCTTGAGCGCGGCGACGCGGGGCAGCACGTTCTTGCCGGTGGTGGAGGCGCAAGCCAGCACATGGCTGTAGTCGTCAGCCAGCTGTGCGATCAGGGCGGCGGTGGGCTCGGCCAGCAGGTGGGCGTAGGCGGCGTTGTCGGCCACACGCACCTTGTTGACACCGTCCAGCTTGGCGGCGGCCTCGGCGATGGCGCCCACGCCTTCACCGGCGACCAGCACGTCGATATCGCCACCAATGGCCTTGGCGGCGGCCACCACGTGGGCAGTGGCGCCGGCCAGGGTGCCGTCGTGATGTTCTGCCAGAACCAGAATGCTCATGGGATCTGCTCCTTTCAAAGCAACTGTTTTCAAAGAACCTTGGCTTCGTTCTTGAGTTTGTCCACGAGCTCGTCCACCGAGCCCACCTTGACGCCACCCTTGCGCTCGGCCGGTGTTTCGACCTTGAGCAGCTTGACCTTGGAGGCCACCTCGATGCCGAGGTCCGCCGGGCTCTTGATATCCATCGGCTTCTTCTTGGCCTTCATGATATCGGGCAGCTTGGCATAGCGCGGCTCGTTGAGGCGCAGATCGGTCGTGACGATCGCCGGCAGCGTGAGCGCCACGGTCTGCAAGCCACCATCGATCTCACGGGTCACCTGCAGCGACTCGCCCTCGACCGTCACCTCGGAGGCGAAGGTGCCCTGGGGCAGGCCGGTCAGGGCGGCGAGCATCTGGCCGGTCTGGTTGTTGTCGGTGTCAATGGCCTGCTTGCCGAGAATCACCAGGCCCGGCTGCTCCTCTTCCACCAGCTTGGCCAGCACCTTGGCCGCACCCAGCGACTCGACGCGCTCGTCAGTCTCGACGTGAATGGCGCGGTCGGCGCCCAGCGCCAGGGCCGTACGCAGCTGCTCCTGGGCAGCCTTGGGGCCGACGGTGACGGCAACGATCTCGGTTGCCACGCCGCGCTCCTTCAGACGCACCGCCTCTTCCACGGCGATCTCACAGAAGGGGTTCATGGCCATCTTGACGTTGGTGAGGTCGACATCGCTGTGGTCCGGCTTGACCCGGATCTTGACGTTGTAGTCGACGACGCGTTTGACCGCGACGAGTACCTTCATAGTGTCCTCGCTTGGTTCACACTGGGAACCTGATGGTTGGAGAAGCGCAGCCTGACCGGAGTCGGGAAGGCCAGGCTTTTTGAGAACCGGCTCGCATACCCTTATGCGTTTCATGCAAGCGTTTGATAGGCGCAGCACTGTAAAACCCTTTTAATGTGCCATAGCCCTATCCTGGTCAACAATCCCCGGCATGCCGGGAACGCATGACGGCCATGACGCACTGCACCATCGCAGGGGGTGACCCTTTAACGCTATTATGCCTATCATGGGGCATGGCTAGAAGCAAACGACCGTTTTAAATCTTTTCGACGTTGGTCGCATCTTGTGTCAGCGTCCAGGAACAGCAAGGAGAGAGGCAGTGGAAGAACAAGTCGAACGCGATTCCATGGACTTCGATGTGGTGATCGTCGGCGCCGGGCCTGCGGGACTCTCGGCAGCGGCGCGCCTGATGCAGCAGGCAGAGGACGCCGGCCAGGAGCTTTCGGTGTGCGTGGTGGAGAAAGGCTCCGAAGTAGGGGCTCATATCCTCTCCGGCGCCGTCTTCGAACCTCGTGCCCTGGCCGAGCTGTTTCCCGACTGGGAGGAACGGGGAGCTCCGCTGACCACGCCGGCGACCCGCGACGAAGTCTACATGCTCAAGGATGCCGAGAAGGCCCAGAAGCTGCCCAACGCCCTGGTGCCGCCCTCCATGCACAACACCGGTGGCGACACGCCCCGCTACGTGATCAGCGCCGGCAATCTCTCCCGCTGGCTGGCCGAGCAGGCCGAGGCGCTGGGTGTCGAGATCTTCCCCGGCTTCGCCGCCCAGGAAACGATCATCGAGGACGGCGTGGTCAAGGGCATTCTGATCGGCGATATGGGCGTGAGCGCCGACGGCCAGGCCAAGGACAGCTACATGCCGGGGATGGAGTTGCGCGCCAAGTACACGCTCTTCGCCGAAGGCTCCCGTGGTCATCTGGGCAAGCGCCTGATCGAGGAATACCGGCTCGATGACGGCAAGGACCCGCAGCACTATGGCATCGGCCTGAAGGAGCTGTGGGACGTTCCTGCCGAGCAGCATGAGCCAGGGCTGGTGCTGCACGGCTCGGGCTGGCCGCTGGACACGCATACCCACGGCGGCTGGTTTCTCTATCACGGCGAGAACCAGCAGGTAATGGTTGGCCTGATCATGGACCTCTCCTACCAGAACCCCTGGCTGTCACCCTTCGACGAGTTCCAGCGCATGAAGCATCACCCGGCGATCGCTCGGCACCTCGAAGGCGGCAAGCGCGTGGCCTACGGCGCCCGTGCCATCACCAAGGGCGGTCTGAACTGCCTGCCGAAGATGACCTTCCCCGGGGGCCTGCTGATCGGCTGCGACGCCGGCACCCTGAATTTCGCCAAGATCAAGGGCCTGCACACGGCCATGAAATCCGGTCTGATCGCCGCCGAGGCGGTGTTCGAGGCCGTAGCCAAAGGCGACGAGGGTGGCAGCGAACTCACCGCGTTCACCGAGAAGTGGGAATCCAGCTGGGCCCATGCCGAGCTCAAGGAGAGCGCCAGCTTCGGCCCGGCGATCCACAAGTATGGCACCGTAGGCGGCGGCGCCTACAACTTCGCCAACCAGCTGCTGGGCGGCAAGCTCCCCAACCTTCACGATACGACGCCCGACCATGCCGCCCTCAAGCCGGCCGGGGAGTGCGAGAAGATCGACTACCCCAAGCCGGATGGCAAGCTCTCCTTCGACAAGCCCTCGTCGGTATTCCTGTCGAACACCAACCATGAGGAAGACCAGCCCTGTCACCTGAAGCTGAGCGATCCGGACCTGCCGATCCGTGACAATCTGCCCGAGTATGCCGAACCGGCTCAGCGCTATTGCCCGGTGGGCGTCTACGAGGTGATCGAGGACGAGGAAGGCAAGCCCAAGTTCCAGATCAATTTCCAGAACTGCATCCACTGCAAGACCTGCGACATCAAGGACCCGGCCCAGAACATCACCTGGGTGGCACCGGAAGGCGGCGGCGGGCCCAACTACCCCAATATGTAAGCTCGAAGCTCGACGTCACCGGAAACACTACCGCCCCCCTGCATACGCCTGGGGGGCGGTTTTCCTTCCGGCTTCAAGCGTATGGCGTAACGCTCCGGGCATAGCCCGGGGGTCAGTCGCCGGTGGCGATGGGACGTGATGGATCGCGAATCCATTCGCTCCAGGAGCCGGGGTAGAGCCTTGGCACGGAGCGACCGGCCACCGCATAGGCGAGGAGGGTATGACAGGCGGTCACGCCGGAACCACAGTAGACAATCGACGATTCGGCCTCGGGAAGCTCGTTAGCCAGCGCCTCGGGGGATTTGAAGTGGCCGTCACCGGCAAGATTGTCGGCACTGGGACGGCAAACAGCCCCGGGAATGTGTCCCGCCACAGGATCGATGGGTTCTTCCTCGCCCCGGAATCGCGCTTTCGAGCGTGCGTCGACCTTGGTCGCGGCGCTCGACAGCACCGCCGCGGCGGACACATGGCGCTCGTCATGGTAGGCCGGCTGCCAGCCGGAGGCGGCGGGCACAGCCTCGGGATCGCCGTCCTCCAGCATCTCGCCGCCTGCTGCCAGCCAGCCTCCGAGGCCCCCATCAAGGAGGCGCACGTCGGGGTGGCCCGCCCAGCAGGCCAGCATCCACCAGGCCCGTGACGCCGCCAGCTGGCCACCTCTGTCGTCGTAGACCACCACCGGCTGTTGTGGTGTGAGGCCCAGGCGCTGCACCACCTCGGTGAAGGCCGCCGGTGTCGGCAGCGGATGCCGGCCGCCCTCGCCGGCAGGCCCCGCCAGGTCACGGTCCAGGTCGAGATGATAACTGCCCGGCAGGTGCGCTTCCCACCACAGCCGACGGCCGGCATCAGGCTCGCCCAGGCGAGCACGACAATCCAGGACTCGGGGCGGGTTGGGGCCCTCGAGGGCGGCGGCCAGTGCGGTGGCCGAGATCAGCGGGCTGGTCATGCGTTGACTCCCTCCAGCAGTTCGATGGGGGCCAGGCGAGCGATCAGGCGGCGCCGGCCGGCGTGATGGAAGCTTACCTCGATTACCGGGTTGTCCGGATCGCCTTCGACCACGCTGATCCTGCCCTCACCGAACACGGCGTGTCGCAGGCGCTGACCGACACGCAACCCGTCATCACCCCGGGGCTCGCCTGTCCCGCCCTGAGCGACCGGACGCGCGGCCACCACGGGCAACGACCGGCCAAGCGCCGCCAGGTATCGGCGCACGAGCTCGGGGTCGGACACGGGCAGCGGAGGCTGAGCGTCTTCCACTCGAGCAGCGTCGAGCCGGCGTGCCAACTGCTGAGCGTCTTCCCAGGCGGATTCGGCGATAAAGCGGCTGGGACGGTGGTCTCCCCCGTCGTGGAGCAGCACCAGGCGCTCCCGCGCCCGGGTAATGGCCACATAGAAGAGCCGACGCTCTTCCTCCAGGCGGCCCGGGGTCAGCGGGTTGTCGCGCGTATAGTGGGGAAAATCCGCCTCATTGGCACCTGCCAGCAGAACCAGGGGCCACTCCAGCCCCTTGGCACCATGCACGGTGCTGATCAGCACCCCGTCATCACGATTTTTCACCGGTCGAGAGAGCAGCTCGATGAAAGCCTCGGTGTCATTACCCAGTTCACCGGCCTGCTCGACCAGCACGTCGAGCAGGCGCACGTCCTCCTCACCCTTGTCGCGTCGGGCGGCGGCACGCTTGAGCACCTTCTCGGCCTCCACGGCCTCGACCACGTGCTCGAGCAGCTGTGCCGGGGGCCAGGTCGCTCGGCGAGGCAGCTCGCAGAGCAGGGCCCAGCGCTTCTTGAGGGTGCGTCGCTGATGTGGCTTCAGCCCGTCGAGCAGCGGATCATGACGTTCCGGCCAGCGCTGGGTCTCCGCCAGCCGATTGGACAGCGCAACAATCCGCTCCCGGGCCACGAAGGGAGTGGGCTGGGAGAGCAGCATCGCCAGGTGTCCCGGATCCTGGAGCCGGTGCGGCTCGACGGCGAGACGCAGGTAACCGGCCAGGGCCTCGACCAGCGGCAGCCGGAAGACGAAGCGGTCCTCCCGGGCCAGCCGAAACGGAATGCCCTCGCGAAGCAGCGCCAGCTGAAGCGGCACCGACAGCGCCCAGCTGCGCACCAGCAGGCAGGCCTCCTCCAACCCCCGGCCTCGCTTGCGCCAGCCCCCGAGCTCCGCCAGCAATCCCTGACTGCCTTGGCTCACGGCCAGATCGGTCACCGGGTTACCGGGCGCGGCCAGACAGAGCTGGTCGGGACGCCGTCGATTGCCGGCGATGGCGTGATTGGCGGTCAGTGCCAGCGCATGCCCATGCCGGAAGGTCGTCGAGAGCGGGTAGTCGCGGGCCGCCCCGAAGGTGGCGGTAAAGTTCTCCAGCATGGTATCGGGATGGGCCCCCCGCCACTCGTAGATGCACTGGTTGGCATCGCCCACCGCCATGACCTCGGCATCGCGGCCGGCGAGCAGCGCCAGCAGGCGCTGCTGGGCGGTGTTGATGTCCTGGTACTCATCGATGATCACGTGGTCGAGGAAGCCCTGCACTCGGCCGCGCAGGCCGGCATCAGCCTCCAGCGCCAGCAGCGGGCGGTAGAGCAGGTCGGCGAAGGTCATCAGCCCCTGCTCGGCCAGCAGCCGTTCGGCATGCTCGAAGGCAAGTACGAAGTGGCCGGTTTCCTCACCGAAGTCGAGCCTGCGGTGAAGCTCGGCCGGCGAGGCCATCTCGGCCTTCACCAGCCCGCAGAAGTGAGCCAGTGCTTCGAGGCGCTCGGCTTCCAGGGCCGTCTCGCGCGCCTCGGGCGCCTCGGCCAGCGCCGCCAACGTCGCCTGACGCAGCAGCCGTTCGAGCTGCCAGTCGGCGGTAAGTAGCTGGCGTGGGGTCAGCGCCCCCCAGCGGGTCAGGCTGGCGGTCAGCCGGTGGCCGAGCGAGTGGAAGGTGCGCACATCCGGCAGCGCCTGACCAGCCGGGGCCAGCTCAAGCAGGCGCGCCTGGAAGTCTTCACGGGCCGAGCGGTTGAACATCAGTACCAGGAGGCGCGCCGGAGGCACTCCCTGAGCGAGCAGATGCAGCACCCGAGCGACCATCGTCGTGGTCTTGCCGGCACCGGCCACCGCCGCGACGCGGGCGTGTCCGCGATCATGGTCGACCACGGCACGTTGTTCGGGCGTCAGCCGGCGGATCAGGGTCATGGCACCTCGCCCTCGGCCATCGCGCCGGCATCAAGCCGCCCCAGGGGCTGCCAGATGCCCTGGCTGGTCAGGCCAAGCTCGAGGGTACCGTCGCCGAGCTCCCGGGTCTCGGCCTGCTCCACCAGTCGGTAGTAGACGTTGCGCCCCAGCCTCGCCGCGAGCCCGAAGCGCACCCTCACCTCCGGCACCGTCTCGCCGGCCGGGGTCTGGCTGAGTTCCAGACGATGGGCGTCGCCAAGCGCCAGACGGTCGCCGACATTGGTGGTCAGCCACCAGGTGCCGTCCTGCTCCCGCTCGGCATCTACCACCAGGAAAGGCCGGTCCTCGACCCGGATTCGCTGCCACTCGACCGGCGTCACCAGCAGGTAGTCACCGTCGGGTTCGCGGCGCAGGATGGTCGAGAGCAGGCGCACCAGCCGCGGCCGGGCAATGGGCCTGCCCTCGTGAATCCAGCGCCCATCGGTGGCGATGGTGAGGTCCATCTCGCCCCCGTGTTCGGGGTGCCAGCGATCAACGGGAGGCACCTCACCGTCGGGGTCGATCTGAGCCAGCAGCGGGTCGAGTTGCATGATGCGCCCTCCTCCGGGCTTCGGAAGACAGGGGGATGACGATAGTCTAGACCAGCCCGGCGGAGCGTAACGCCTCGCGTACCTCACCGGGAGCGTCCGGTGCCGCGGCACGGAAAAGCCGGTAGAAGTTGGCCGTGGTCTGGGCCGCGACCTCCGCAATGCTGATGCCCCGAGCCTCGGCAATGCACTCGGCAACCTCCACCACCCAGGCGGGCTCATTGGGCTTGCCACGATACGGCACCGGCGCCAGGTAAGGGCTGTCGGTTTCGATCAGCAGACGATCCAGCGGCAGGCGCCGTGCCAGATCGCGAAGCGACTCGGCGTTGCGAAAGGTCACGATGCCGGATAGCGAAATGTAGAAGCCATGGCGTACCGCCTCCCGGGCCATCTCCAGGTCCTCGGTAAAGCAGTGCAGTACACCACCTACCGCCGGGTCAGTATGCTCGCGAATCAAGGCCAGGGTATCGTCACGGGCCTCGCGGGTATGGATGATCACCGGCAATTCGAGTTCATTGGCGGCTATCAGCTGGCAGCGGAACCGCTCGCGCTGCACGTCTCGGGCGGGCACTCTGTCGGGCGCCTTGTCGAGGTAATGGTAATCCAGGCCACATTCGCCGATGGCCACGGCAGCGAAGCGTTCGGCGGCTTCCTTAACCGCGGCGACGCTCGGCTCCTCGGCCAGGTGCTGCAACGGATGGACACCGGCGGAAATCACCACGTCGTCGTGAGACCGCGCGATCTCGGCCAGCGCGGGCATGCCCTCCAGGGTCACCGCGATGGCCAGGAACTGGCGGACGTTCCTGGCGCGGGCGGCATCCAGGACGGCGGACAGGTCGCCGCCATGGGTGCCGGGATCGAGACGGTCGAGATGGCAATGGGAATCGACAAACATGGGATACCGCTTGTTAGGTGTGAGGGGATAAAACGTGACACTGAGCCATCAGGAACTTGCTCCTTGTTCCTTGCTCATCAGAGCGTGTAGGTCGG
Organism: Halomonas fontilapidosi; assembly: GCF_014192285.1. Lineage (GTDB taxonomy): Bacteria > Pseudomonadota > Gammaproteobacteria > Pseudomonadales > Halomonadaceae > Halomonas > Halomonas fontilapidosi. The sequence goes on from NZ_JACHXQ010000002.1 coordinate 287,911, forward strand.
GGCTCCCTTGTCGAGCTGGCCGGCCAGCAGGGTCTCGATGCGATCGCGTACGGCCTGATCCTCGGCACTGAAATGGATACCGATGCCCGGTACCCGCCGACCGGCGACCCCCTCCGGCGACACCCAGACCACCTGGCCGGTCACCGGGACCCGCTCGGCATCGCCGGGAAGCATGAGCAGCAGGAAGACCTCCTGGCCCAACTCGTAGCGCTCCCGCGTAGGCACGAAGATACCGCCACGCTCCAGCACCGGCATGTAGGCCGAGAGCAGGGTCGGGACGTCCTGGATGGTCAGGGAGAGCGCTTTCTGGGCGGCCATGGAGCCTCCTCATTCAGAGCACAACGGTCAAGAGCGCAGCAGCGTTGACCAGCGGACCAGCCAGGCCTCGAGGGCCAGCTGGGGATTGGGGTTGCCGCCCTCGGCCAGCAGGCGACGCTGTTCGCGGGCATAGTCCAGCAGGCGAAACCAGTCGCGCACCCGGGCATTCTTGACGGCCTGGCGGTAGAGTACCAGCAGGTCGGGGTTGCGCAGCTCGCTAGTGTCCCCCGAGAGCCCCAGGCGAATCAGGTCCTCAAGCCAGGCGATACCGTACCACAGGATGGCGTCGATGGACTGCCGCTCCAGGCGGGCCGCTTCGGCCACCGGCTCGGCCCCTCGGACCAGTGCCTCGAAGGTATCGAGAAGCTGTTGGCGCAGGGCACGTGACGACGGCTCGGCAAGTTCCAGCGCCCGCAGCGGCAGGCCACCCGCGGCACGAAACCAGAAGCGGGCCTCCTCCTCGCCCTCCAGGCGGGCAGCCAGCCAGGCCCGGCAGTCGGCTTCCGCCGGCACCGCCAGGCTCCAGTGCTGGCAGCGCGAGCGGATGGTGGGCAGGAGCCGCGAAGGAATGTCTGAGAGCAGCACGAAAAGCGTCCGCCCGCCGGGCTCCTCCAGGCTCTTGAGCAGCGCATTGGACGCCGCCACGTTCATGGCATCGGCAGGCGAGATCACGATCACGCGATAACCGCCCTGCTGGGCCGTCTGGGCGACGAAGGCATTGACCTCGCGGATCGGCCCGATGCGGATCTGCCGCTTGCCCTCCTCCGGCGCCACGCGCAATAGATCCGGGTGGTACCCCGAGGCCAGCATATGGCAGCCGTGACAGCGGCCGCAGGCGTGCTCGCCCGGTGAGGCACAGAGGGTCCGCGCCACCAGTGCCTCGGCCAGCGAGTGCTTGCCGATGCCATGCGCCCCGGAGATCAGCAGCGCGTGAGGCAACCGCCCTGCCTCGGCCAGACTCACCAGCTCTTGCCAGCGTGCCTGTAACCAAGGCAGCGGACGGGGAACCTCGACCGCGCTCATGACCATGCCTCCAGGCGCTCATTCAGCCGCGCCAGCAGCTCGGCCTGCACCTCGGCCAGGCCGGCTCCGGCAGCGATCACCACCATGCGGTCGGGCGCGGCTTCGGCACGAGCGAGGTAGCCCTGGCGCACCGCCTCGAAGAAGGTGTCGCGCTCCCGCTCGAAGCGATCACGCTCCCCACCCTGCCCCTGAAGACGGCCGTCGAGCCGACGTTGTGCTTCGGCCATGGGCATATCCAGCAGCAGCGTCAGATCGGGCTCCAGGCCCTGCTGGACAAAGGTCTCGAGCCGGGCGATGCGGTCCGCCTCGATGCCGCGTCCGCCGCCCTGATAGGCGTAGGTGGCATCGGTGAAGCGGTCGCAAACCACCCAGGCACCGCGCTCGAGCGCCGGACGTATTACCCTGGCCAGGTGCTGGGCGCGGGCGGCGAAGACCAGCAGCAGCTCGGCATCCGGGTCGAGGGGCTCCTCGCCGGCGGGGTCGAGCAGCAGGCGACGTATCGCCTCGGCCCGCGGCGTACCGCCGGGCTCGCGCGTTGCCACCACTTCGTGGCCATGGGCCCGCAGATGGTCGACCACCAGCGCCAGGTTGGTGGACTTGCCCACCCCCTCCCCGCCTTCCAGAGTGATGAAGCGTCCTCGCGGGATTGTCCGCTCGTTGGGCATGCGTTCTCCGGCTCGATAGTCAGCGATTGCGTATATACCGGTTCACGGCATTGTTGTGCTCGCGCAGGGTCCGCGAGAAGTGATGGGTACCATCGCCCTTGGCGACGAAGTAGAGCGTCTCGCCCTCCTCCGGCTGTACGGCGGCTTCCAGCGCGGCGCGACCCGGCAGCGCGATCGGCGTGGGCGGCAGGCCATCGATCACGTAGGTGTTGTAGGGCGTCGTTTCGCGCAGGTCGGCACGCGTGATATTGCCCTCATAGCGCTCTCCCATGCCGTAGATCACGGTGGGATCGGTCTGCAGTCGCATGCCTCGCTGCAGGCGGCGCGTGAAGACACCGGCGATCTCGGGACGCTCTTCCGGCGCCCCGGTCTCGCGCTCGATCAACGAGGCCATGATCAGCGCCTCATAGGGGCTCTCCAGGGGCAGCTCGTCGTCACGCTCGGCCCAGACCTCGTCCAGAGTGGCCTCCATGCGCTCCAGTGCCTGGCGCAGGATCTCAAGGTCGCTGAGCCCCTTGTGATAGTGGTAGGTATCCGGGAAGAACCAGCCCTCGGGGTGACGCCCCGCACGGTCAAGCCGAGCCATCACGGCGTCGTCGGAGAGGCCTTGGGTGCGGTGCGCAAGTTTCGGTGCCGCATCGAGCAGCTCGCGCATCTGGCGGAACGTCCAGCCCTCGGGAATGGTTAGCGGGTAGGTGATCACGTCATTGCTACCCAGCAGCGAGAGCAGCTCGCGCCCGCTCATGCCAGGCATCAGGCGGTACTCACCGGGCCGCAGGCGTGGCATCGCCTCGGGCTCCAGGCGCGAGAGCAACCGGAAGGCCCACTCATCGACGAGAATGCCCCTTTCGGCCAGCTCCCTCACCACGCGGTGGTAGCCGGCGCCGACGGGCACCTCGTAGACCGCCGGCGCTTCTAGGGCAATGGGTGCCTCGAGCCGCGTCTGCCAATAGCGATACCCGGCGAATGCTGCCAGAGCCACCACGATGCATATAACCAGCAAAATCTTCAGCACACGCCCCATGCGGGTCGTCCTCATTCAGTCATCAAGCCATGCCGGGTACCCCAGCAGCGCATGAGCCACCGCCTGCAGCCGGCGATGCTCCGCGCCGATAGGCCAGCAGTTCAGGACCTCTCCCTCGGCCCCGTCCAGTCGCGCTACCGGCCAGACCCCCTGCAGCGAGTTGCCGATCCAGACGGCCTCGGCACTGGCCATCACGTCGGGCACGGCATCGACTTCCGACATCGGGAGGCGCTCGAGCAGCTCGGCCCGCAGCGTACCAGCAACGCCACAGCGATCCAGGCGCGGTGTCTCCAGATGCCCATTGCGCTGCCAGAAGAGGTTCATGCAGGTGGCCTCTATCAACCGGCCCTCGCTGTCGCAGAGCACTCCCTCGGCAATATCGGCGTCCGTCCACTCACCCCGGGCCAGCACATTTTCAAGCCGGTTGAGGTGCTTGAAGCCAGCGAGGGCCGGCTGAATGCCCAGTTGCAGGCGACAGAGGCGGACTCGCACCCCCGACGCCCAACGGGCTGGAGCGGGCGCAAAAGGTAACAGTTGCCAACGCAGGCGGGGAGTGGGCGCCGCGGGAGGCGCGTAGCCACGGCCGCCACTGCCGCGGCTCAGGATCAGCTTGAGGACCGCGAGCCCCCGGCCCGCCTGGGACAGCGGGCGTTCCAGCATATCCCGCTGCGGCAGGGGAATTCCCAGCACCCGACAGCCCCAGGTCAGGCGAGCCAGGTGGGCCTCCCACAGCTGCGGCTTACCATCCCGCACCAGCACGGTCTCGAAGAGCCCATCGCCATAACCAATGCCACGGTCGTCGAGCGGCCACGCCTCTGACGTGGCCGCTGCCTCGGTGTGTTCCCGCTCGGGGCTCACATCAGGACTCACACCCGCGAGAAGACCAGGGTGCCGTTGGTACCGCCGAAGCCAAAGGAGTTCGACAGACTGACGTCGACCTTCATCTCGCGCGCCGTGTGGGGGACATAATCGAGACGGCAGCCTTCCTGGGGGTTGTCCAGGTTAATGGTCGGCGGTGCGACCTGGTCGCGGATGGCCAGCACGCTGAATACCGCCTCGACGGCCCCGGCTGCCCCCAACAGATGGCCGATCATCGACTTGGTAGAGCTGACGGCCACTGTCTTCGCGGCGTCTCCCATTACCGCCTCGACGGCACGACTCTCGGCCAGGTCGCCGTGCGCGGTCGAGGTACCGTGGGCATTGATATAGTCGACGGCCGATGCGTCAATGCCGGCATCACGGATCGCATTGCGCATGGACCGAGCAGCGCCATGGCCATCTTCCGGTGGCGCCGTCATGTGGTAGGCATCGTCACTCATGCCAAAGCCGGTGAGTTCGGCGTAGATGGTGGCTCCCCTCGCCTTGGCCTGCTCGTACTCCTCGAGGACGATCACGCCGGCCCCATCGGAGAGCACGAAGCCGTCACGCTCACGGTCCCAGGGGCGACTCGCCGCGGCCGGGTCCTCGTTACGGGTGGAGAGCGCCCGAGCCGCCGAAAAGCCCCCCAGGCCCAGCGGCGTGGTCGCCATCTCGGCGCCCCCGCAGACCATCACGTCGGCATCGCCGTAGGCGATGGTTCGGGCACTGTAGCCGATGTTGTGAGTCCCGGTGGTACAGGCCGTGGTGATGGCGATATTGGGCCCGCGAAAGCCGTGCTGGATCGCCAGGTTGCCGGAGATCATGTTGATGATCGAACCAGGCACGAAGAACGGCGAGATCCGCCGCGCCCCACCCTTGAGCAGGGCGCTATGGTTATGCTCGATCATCGGCAGGCCACCGATGCCCGACCCGATGGCCACGCCGATACGATCCGCATTGCCTTCGTGACACTCGATCCCGGCATCCTGAATCGCCTGCCCACCGGCGGCCATTCCGTACTGGATGAAGAGGTCCATCTTGCGGGCCTCCTTGGGATTCAGATAAGGACTGATGTCGAAATCCTTCACCGACCCGCCGAAGCGCGTGCTGAAAGCGCTGACATCGAAGTGTTCGATGGGCGAGATACCGCTCTTGCCAGCCAGGATATTGGCCCAGCTCTCCGTCACGGTATTTCCCACCGGCGTGACCAGCCCGAGACCGGTCACTACAACCCTTCTACGAGACATCAGCTTTCCTCCACACAACCTGGGTGACACGACCCCGACACGGGATCATCATTACGCGCATTATAACCGAGTCTCTCCGACCTGTGCGGGCTCGGCAAGCTTCCGCGCCGCATAGCACGAGAGCCGTCCTGCCTGGGCAGGACGGCTCTCCACGGGGAACAGATCCCCGGACGCCTCAACGAGCGGTATCGACCGCCACCTTACTGGTGGGCGTTGACGTAGTCGATAGCTTCCTGGACGGTCGTGATCTTCTCAGCTTCTTCGTCGGGAATCTCGGTATCGAATTCCTCTTCAAGCGCCATCACCAGCTCGACGGTATCCAGGGAATCGGCGCCGAGATCTTCGGTGAAGGAAGAGGAGTTCTGGATGTCTTCTTCCTTGACGTTCAGACGCTCGGCCACAACCTTCTTCACGCGCTCTTCGATGGTGCTCATTATGACGTACTCCAGTCGTTCACATTGGCCGTTCGGAGAACCAGCCGTTAAAGATCCAGATCCGCTAGCCGGAAGCTGTGGGGTAGTTTATAGACGCCCCCGGGCCGGCGCAACCGCCTCACTCGGGAGGCATCAACGCATGTTCATACCGCCGTTGACATGCAGAGTTTCACCAGTGATGTACCCCGCCGTATCGCCGGTCAGAAAGCCCACTGCCGCGGCGATTTCTTCGGGATCACCGAGCCGTGACAGAGGAATCTGGCCAAGCAATGCCTTGTGCTGCTCCTCCGGCAGGGACCCGGTCATGTCGGTGGCAATAAAGCCTGGCGCCACGGCATTGACGGTAATGGCACGCGAGGCCACTTCACGAGCCAGGGCGCGGGTAAAACCCTCCATGCCTGCCTTGGCGGCAGCATAGTTGGTCTGTCCGAGATTGCCCATGGTAGCGACCACTGAACTGATCGAGACGATACGGCCAAAGCGGGCCCGGGTCATGCCGCGCAGACAGGCCTTGCTGACACGATAGACCGACTTGAGGTTGGTATCGATTACCGCATCCCACTCGTCTTCCTTCATGCGCATCAATAAGTTATCGCGAGTGATGCCAGCATTGTTGACCAGAATGGTCGGCGCACCGAACTCCTCGCTGATCGCCTTGATCAAGGCATCGACGCTGGCCTGATCGGTGACGTCCAGCGGGCGACCGGCTCCCTCGATTCCTGCCTCCGCAAGGTCGGCATCAATGCGCTCGGCACCGGCATCGGTGGTGGCCGTGCCGATCACGATACGCCCCTGGCGACCCAGTTCGTGGGCGATGGCGCGACCGATGCCGCGACTGGCCCCGGTGATCAGGGCGACTCTTCGCTCGATTGTCATGGTCTCTTCCGTCTAGCTCCGGGAGATGGATCAGCCATTGGCCGACGGCGACTGACCGACGGCATCCCTGGCCAGCTCGAGGGCAGCGGAGAGACTATCCGGGTCGTTGACCGCCAGTCCCTTGCTGCCCCTCGCGATTCGCTTGTTGAGGCCGGTGAGCACCTTGCCCGGCCCGCACTCGATGAACACCTCGGCACCATGGGCATTCATCGCCTCGATGCAGGAGGTCCAGCGCACCGGCTGGTAGAGCTGCTCGATCAGCCGGGTGCGCAGCGTCTCGACGTCGGCATGCGCCTGGGCGTCGACGTTCTGGAATACCGTATAGCGGGGCGAACGCAGATCAACCTCCTCCATGGCCGCCGCCAGGCGTTCGGCGGCCGGGCGCATCAGATCGCAGTGCGAGGGCACCGAGACGGGCAGCGGCATGGCACGCTTGGCGCCGGCATCCTGACAGGCCGCAATGGCCCGTTCGACGGCCGCCTTGCTGCCTGCGATAACCACCTGGCCCGGGGCATTGTAGTTGACCGCAGCGACCACGTCGCCGTTGGCGGCTCGAGCACAGGCCTGCTCCACGGCCTCGTCATCGAGCCCGAGAATCGCCGCCATGGCACCCTCGCCGGCAGGAACGGCCGCCTGCATCGCCTCACCGCGCAGCTTCACCAGCCGAACCCCTTGGGCGAAGGGCAGTGCACCGGCACACACCAGGGCACTGTACTCGCCCAGGCTATGACCGGCCATGGCCCCGGGGCGGGGCCCCTCGAGCTCCTGCCAGACGCGCCACACCGCGACGCTGGCGGTGAGCAGTGCCGGCTGCGTGCAGGCGGTGGCATTGAGTGCCTCGCTGGGCCCCTCCTGCACCACCTGCCAGAGGTCGTAGCCCAGGGCATCGGCGGCTTCCTCGAAGGTCGTGCGCACTACGCTATAGCGCTCTGCCAGCTCGCGCAGCATGCCGATCTGCTGGGAGCCCTGCCCGGGGAAGATGAGGGCAAGGGGTTGGGTCATGTCGATCACCTTTGCGCTTGTTGACTATCATCGATGCCGGTCGTGCCCGGCATGATCGGCCCAATGGGCCTGGATCCGCTCTCGGCTCGGCCGCGCACGGCCGAATCGACAGAGGACCGCCGATGGCTCAGTTCTGCGGCCAGCCGAGTAGGCAAGTCGCGCCTGACTTCACTCCCCGCCCGCTGCACCGCATAGCGGAAACCCGTGGCATCGGCGCTGCCATGACTCTTGATCACGATGCCATCCAGCCCCAGCAGGCTGGCACCGTTATAGCGCACCGGATCGAGCTCGCTTTTCAGGCGTCGCAGTGCCGGACGCGCCAATAGCCCGACCAGCCGACTGCCCCAGTGGGCCTCGAACGTCGCCTGGACCCGCTCGACCAGCAGCCGTGCCAGACCTTCACTGGCCTTGAGCACGGCATTGCCGACAAAGCCATCGCAGACCACCACGTCGACAACACCGCTGAAAATGCCATCGCCCTCCACATAGCCCTGGTAGGCAATGCCGGAGTGCTGACGCAACCAGGCATCGGCGTCGCGCACGCTGGCGGTCCCCTTGGTGCCCTCGACGCCGACATTGAGCAGCGCCACTCGCGGCGCGGCGAGGCCATCCACATGGCGAGCCATCACCTCACCCATAAGCGCAAAGTCGATCAGCCGCTCTGCGCTGGCTTCCACGTTGGCGCCCAGGTCGAGCAGATAGCAGCGCCCCCGATTGCGAGTGGGAATGGCAGTACTGATGGCCGGTCGCGGAATGTTCGCCACCGTGCCCAGGACGCTCCGAGCCAGCGCCATCAAGGCGCCGGTATTACCCGCGCTGACGCCAGCCATGGCATCGCCTTCGGCAACGCACTCGAGCATCCGCACCATGCTGGTATCGCCCCCGTACCGCAGCGCCTCGCTGGGACGCTGGGACTGCGGGACGACTGCCGCGGCATTCCCGACCTCCAGACGCGCCGCCGCCGCGGCAAGCTGCCGCGGCAGGCGGGCTATCTCGTCTTCCAGCCGCCCGGCGGGGCCGAACAGGCGGAGCTTGAGATCGGGGTCGGCAATAGCGGCAGCGGCGGCGCCCATCACGGCTGGGCGGGGACCCAGGTCACCGCCCATCGCATCGATGGCAATCCGCACGTCAACGGTCAGCCATTACCACTCGCGAGACCTCGCGTCAGGCGTCGACGACCTTGCGACCACGGTAGAAGCCGTCCGGGGAGACGTGGTGACGCAGGTGGGTGGTACCGGTTTCCTTGTCCTGGGACAGGGCCGGTGCACTGAGGGCGTCGTGGCTGCGACGCATGCCGCGCTTGGAACGGGTCTTGCGGTTCTGTTGAACTGCCATGGGTTAATACTCCAGAGTGAAACGAGGGTGTGTCAGGGTTTGCCCTTGATCTGCCGCAGCACATCGAATGGGCTCGCCGGAGAGTCGTCCGATCCGCCGGGCGCCTCCCCGCTGTTCAGCTGGTCGCGCGAGACCGGGCATTCGGCCTCATCGTGGTAGACCACCTGGGGGAGACTAAGGATGAGCTCATCCTCGACCACCGCCAGCAGGTTCAGCTGTTCGTTTTCCACCAGCACCGGTTCGTGGGTGCTGGGCAACTCGGCAGCCAGCTCATCGCTGGTCACCATGCCCAGGCGGAAGTCGCTCTCGACATGCTGCGCCATGGGCTCAAGGCAACGCCGGCAAGGCAGCTGCAGCTCGGCCTGCAGATGGCCACGGATCTCCCGCCGCCCCTGAGGGTCAATGGCGAAATCCAGCCATACCTGAGCATCGCCGGACTGAGCGCCAACTTCCTCGGCCAGCCGCGCCATCTCAGCGAGCGCCACCAGGCCTTCCAGGTGTTCGGCGCGGGCCACGAGCTTGTAGGGCTCGACCCTACCGGGGAGTCTTGAGGTCAACATAGGCGCGCAATGATAGGCACTCCCCCTGCCCCTGTCAAAGCCGCCATCGTCGCGGGTTACCATGGGGGTATGCGCCGCGATCGGCGTTGGTATCGAGACGCTTCCTGCCCCATTAACCGGAGAATGCTAATGCCCTCCCTGATCCTTGCCTCGGGCTCACCCTGGCGCCGCCAACTGCTTGATCGACTGGCGATTCCCTTTAGCTGGGAGAGCCCTGACATCGACGAGACACCGCGCCAGGGGGAAGCCCCCGAACCCCTCGTCCATCGTCTGGCACTGACCAAGGCCGAGCGACTGGCCGAACGCTACCCCTCGCACCTGATCATCGGTTCCGATCAGGTCGCGCTCTTCGACGGTGAAATTCTGGGCAAGCCGGGCGACGAAGCGACCGCCCGCGCCAATCTGGCCCGCTTCTCGGGGCATCGAGTGCGCTTCATGACCGGCCTGGCGCTGCTCGACACCGGCCGAGGCCGCCATCGCGTCTGTCACGAGACCTACGATGTGGTTTTCCGACAACTCAGCGAGACAGAGATCACGCGCTACGTGGAGCGGGAAAAGCCGCTGGACAGCGCCGGCAGCTTTCGCATCGAGGGGCTGGGCATCACGCTGTTCGAGAAGCTCGAGGGGGATGACCCCAACACCTTGATCGGCCTGCCGCTGATCCGGCTCTGCAAGATGCTGCGCGAAGCCGGGCTGGACCCTCTCGGACCCGACACTTAGTAAGCCGGCGCCGCTGCAGAGAACGGCGCCGGGAAAGCCACGAGCCATGAAGGAGGCGCTAGTAGACCTGATACCGCACCGGCGACTCACCCCGCGGCAGGCCGAGCCACTCCATGGCGACCCGGCCAAATTGACGGGAAATCCGCTCGAAGGGGTCGAGACGCGGCGTGTAGTCACGCAGCCGCGCCTCGCCCAGCCGAGCGCGGGCCACGCCGTCCAGGCTGTCGAGCTCGTCCACGAGACCCAGTTCGAGAGCCTGCTCACCGCTCCAGATCAACCCGCTGAAGAGTCGCTCGTCGTCGGCCAGGCGGCCGCCGCGCCCCTCACGCACGTCATCGATGAACTGGCGGTGGGTCGTGGTCAGCACCTCTTGCCAGAACTCACGCTGCGCCGGCGCGATGTCCGAGAAGGGATCGAGGAACGCCTTGTTCTCACCAGCCGTGAAAACGCGACGCTCGACGCCCAGGCGCCCGATGGCTTCCTCGAACCCGAAGCCGGCGTGAATGACGCCAATCGAGCCGACCAGGCTGGCCGGCGCGGCAATGATCTCATCGGCCGCCGCGGCGACATAATAGGCGCCACTGGCGCCGATATCCTCGATCACTGCCAGCACCGGCTTATCGCCCGATTCACGCAACCGCATGACCGCCGCATAAATGCGCTGGGACTGCACCGGGCTGCCCCCCGGGCTATCGATATGCAGCACCACCGCCTCGGCCTCTTCCGCCCGCCAGGCGCGCTCCAGGCCCTCGATAATGCGCTCGGCACTGGCCGGCGAGTCACTGTCGATGACCCCGCTGACCTCGACGACGCCGAGGTGCGGGCGGCTGGGCGCCCCGGCCCCCGGGGCGCCCAGGATCCCGTAGAGCGATACCGAGAGCGAGGCCAGGATCAGCAGCGCGAAGAAAAAACGAAAGAACAGCTTCCAGCGCCGGGAGCGGCGCTGCTCCACCAGCACCCCACCGATCCAGCGATCCATCATCTCCAACTGGGCCAGACGCTGGCGCTCGCGCAAGGTCTCGGCATCCTCATCAGGCGCCAGCGCTGCGTCAGGCTGCTGCGCCTCACGCTCCCGACGTGCCTGCTCAGGCGTCAATTCCGGTCCGCTCGTCCAGCGGTCGTTGCGCTTGTCGTCATCACTCATGATCATACTGTCCTTTGGTCAGCTAGCGATGCAGCCAGTCGAAGAGCTCGGGCACTGCCTCGGCGGTGAACACCGGACGGCTGGCGGCCAGGCGCGGCGGGGCATGGACGCCCCAGGTCACCGCCACGCTGTCCATACCCAGCGCCCGGGCCATCTCGAGGTCGTACTCGGTATCGCCGATCATCACCGCCTCGTCGACCGCGACATCGAGTTCGACCAGGAGCTCCTCGAGCATGCGAGGATGCGGCTTGGAGCGCGTCTCGTCGGCGGTACGGCTGGCATGAAACCAGTCGCCGCTGCCGCTCTCGCAAAAGATGCGATCCAGGCCGCGGCGGCTCTTGCCGGTGGCCACGGCCAGGCGCTGTTCCGCCCTGCCACGTAGCCGCGCCAGCCCGGCCTCGACCCCGGGGTAGAAGCGCATGGGGCCGGTATCACCCTCGACAAAATGGTAGGCATAGCGGGCCCTCAGCAGCTCGGCGCGCTCGGGATCGATGCCGGGACAGAGGGAGGCGATGGCCTCGGGCAGCCCGAGACCAATGATATTGCGGACCGACTCCGCCTCCAGTTCGCCCCAGCCGGCTTCCCGGGAGGCCGCCTGCATGCTGGAGACGATCCGCGCGATGGAGTCCATCAGGGTGCCATCCCAGTCGAAGATGGCCAGTCGATAGTGCATGAAGCCTCCGTGTCAGCGGGCGTGGCGGGCGCGGTCAAGCACCGCCTCGAGCTCGGCAGGCAGCGGCGCCTTGATCTTCACCGGCCGGCCACTGCTGGGCTCGGGAAAGGTCAGGGCCGCCGCATGCAGAAACAGTCGCGACAGCCCCAGGGTGGCGGAGAGCCGCTGGCTTTCGCGGCTGCCATACTTGTCGTCGCCAAGCAGCGGGTGGCCGGCATGAGCCGCATGTACGCGGATCTGGTGGGTGCGCCCGGTGACCGGCTCGGCCGCGACCAGGGTGGCCTTCTCGTAGGCCTCGCGCACCGCAAAGCGCGTGCGGGCCACCTTGCCCGCAGCCTCGACCCGCACACGCCGCTCGCCGTTGGCGAGCTCGAAGCGGTCGAGGCGGGCACTGACGAAGTCGCGTCGTGCCGGCCAGCGCCCGGCCACCAGGGCCAGGTACTGCTTGTCCATCTGACGCTCCTTGAGCGAGGCGTTGAGCGCCAGCAGCGCCGGCCGCGACTTGGCCAGCAGCAGGCAGCCGGAGGTGTCGCGGTCAAGCCGGTGGACCAGTTCCAGGAAATCGAGGTCCTCGCGCACCTGGCGCAATGCTTCGATCAGGCCAATCTTCACCCCGCTGCCGCCATGCACGGCAAGCCCGGAGGGCTTGTTGATCACCAACCAGTCACGCCCTTCCAGCAGCACACTGCCGGCGAGCAGGTTGCGCAGATTATCGCTCACCTCGCGAACCGCCTCGCGAGGCGTGAGGCGCAGCGGCGGAATCCGCACCATGTCGCCAAGGACCAAACGAGTATCCGCCTTGACCCGTTTCTTGTTCACCCGCACCTCGCCCTTGCGCACGATGCGGTAGATCAGCGCTCGGGGCGCGCCCTTCATGCGACTCAACAGGAAGTTGTCGACCCGCTGCCCGACCTGGCCTTCGGTTACTTCCACCCACTGTACGTCACGCCCTTCGGCCATGCCGCCACTCCACTGAATACCTGCTTGAAAGGCGCATTCTACCGCAGTGCAGGCCATCCTGCGCCAATTGCTGGCCACCCCCTTTGCTGTTATATTGTCAACTCGCTTCAAGGGGTTGTAACAGCCCGCCAGAGCGCCTGCACGACAGACACGCAGGCCGGAGCGAATAGATCAGGCCGCGACGATCCTCGCCAATCCGAGGTCCCGCCGCCGACAAGCAAGCGATACAACGCCACGCCCGGCTTCGCTCGCGCTCCCTGCAGCACGACCGAAGATGACGGGATACGTACAACAACGTGCCGGTGGCCGGCGTTGGCGAATCGATGAATGCCAGGTGTTGGCGGTGACCGCAGGGCCGGATGGGCGCAATCCCACCGAGACATGTCCTGCCTCCGCCCCGTACTCAACATGATCATGCCGTGTCGGTCCCATCGTGCAAGGATGCGCCGGTACGGCCGGGCGCACTCCCGCATCCGCGACATGCGCTGAGCACAAGCACGCAGCAACCAGTGGTTCGCCTCCGTCGTAGACCACCATCCGGCGCGTCCCCATTTGTGAGACGACATGAAACGGATGCTCATCAATGCGACCCAGCCCGAAGAGCTGCGCGTCGCCCTGGTCGATGGACAACGCCTCTACGACCTGGACATCGAGTCCGGTGCCCGGGAACAGAAGAAAGCCAACATCTACCGCGGCAAGATCACCCGGGTCGAGCCCTCCCTCGAAGCTGCCTTCGTCGACTTCGGCGCCGATCGCCACGGTTTCCTGCCCCTCAAGGAGGTATCACGCGACTACTTCCTCAAGGATCCCTCCGGGCGCCCCAGCATCAAGGAGGTGCTCAAGGAGGGACAGGAAGTCATCGTCCAGGTCGACAAGGAGGAACGCGGCAACAAGGGCGCCGCCCTGACCACCTTCATCAGCCTTGCCGGCCGCTTTCTGGTACTGATGCCCAACAACCCTCGGGCTGGGGGCATCTCGCGGCGCATCGAGGGCGAGGAGCGTAGCCAGCTCAAGGAGGCCATGAGCCAGCTGACCGTGCCCGACAAGATGGGTCTGATCGTGCGCACGGCGGGTATCGGCCGCTCCCCGGAGGAGCTGCAGTGGGATCTGGACTACCTGGTGCAGGTCTGGGAGTCGATCACTGAAGAGGCCGGCAAGCGCCCGGCGCCCTTTCTGATCTACCGCGAATCCAACGTCATCATTCGTGCCATGCGCGACTACCTGCGCCAGGACATCGGCGAGGTGCTGATCGACAGCGAGCAGGTGCATCATGAAGCCCTGGCCTTCATCCGTCAGGTAATGCCTTCCTACCAGCAAAAGATCAAGCTCTACGTCGACGAGGTCCCGCTCTTCTCGCGCTTCCAGATCGAGTCGCAGATCGAGACCGCCTACGAGCGTGAGGTCAAGCTGCCCTCCGGTGGCTCGATCGTGATCGACCACACCGAAGCGCTGGTCTCCATCGACATCAACTCGGCACGCGCTACCCGTGGCAGCGACATCGAGGAAACCGCGCTGCAGACCAACATGGAGGCCGCCGACGAAATTGCCCGCCAACTCCGCCTGCGCGATATCGGCGGCCTGGTGGTCATCGACTTCATCGACATGAGCCCGGCGCGCAATCAGCGCGAGGTCGAGAACCGCATGCGCGACGCCCTCAAGCTCGACCGCGCCCGGGTACAGATCGGCCGCATCTCGCGGTTCGGCCTGATGGAGATGTCACGCCAACGCCTGCGCCCCTCGCTTGGCGAGACCAGCGGCGTGGTCTGCCCGCGCTGCGACGGCCAGGGCACCATCCGCGACGTGCGCTCCATCTCGCTCTCCATCATGCGCCTGATCGAGGAAGAGGCGATGAAGGAGCGCAGCGCCCAGATCCGCGCGATCCTGCCGGTGCCGGTGGCCACCTACCTGCTCAACGAGAAGCGCGCCGTGCTGGCCGAGATCGAGCGGCGTCAGGGCGTACGCGTGGTGATGCTGCCCAACCCGGACATGGACACCCCCCACTACGACGTCCAGCGCCTGCGCGATGACCACGTGGACGAAGAGGGAACCGCGCCGCTGTCCAGCTTCGAGCTCTCCACCGACACCGAGGTGGGCAAGGAGCCGGAGGCCGCCTTCGGCAAGCCGGTCCAGCGCGCCGAAGCCGCGGTGAAGACCGTCGTTCACCACGAGCCAGCGCCGGCGTCGCTCCAGCAGGAGCCCCCCGCTCCGGCAGCGCCCAAGCCATCAGCCAAGGTGCCGCCGACGCCACCCGTTCCCGAACCCCAGTCGGGGGTGCTGGGTCGCCTGGTCAAGGGGCTTGCCAAACTGCTCGGCAGCGACGAAGCGCCAGCCACCACTGACGAGAAGACAGCGTCCACCCGCTCGAGTGAATCATCCGCTGACCAGGGCGCACGCAAGCCCGCCCAACGCGACGACGACCGCGGGGGCCGCAACGGTCGCCAGCGCCGGCCGCGCAGCGAGGATCGGCGCAGCTCACCCCGCCAGGAAAGCGAGCGTGGGGAGAACAAGCCGGAGAACAAGCCGGAGAGCAGCGACAATCGCGGTGGTCGTGGTGGCCGTGGTCGCGGCGGTCGTCCTGACGAAAGCCGCCAGACGCGACAGCAGGAGGCACCCAAGCCGCGCGACGACAAGTCTCGCGACGAGAAGCCTCGCGATGACAGAGCGCGTGACCAGAAGGCCCGCGACGGGAAGCCACGTGATGACGCACGCCGCCAGAAAAGCAGCGAGAAGCCGGCAGCCGCCGAGACTCCGGTAGACGACGGCAAGCCCAAGCGTACGCGCAACAATCCACGCCAACGCACGCGCAAGCATGCCATCAACCCGAAGGCCGAGGCCGAGCAGCAGCGCCTGATGGCCGAGGCCGATGATCCGACACAGCCTGCCGACGTGACGTCCGACGCTCAGCCGGCCTCCCCTGCGCAGGTCGAATCAGAAAAAGCCGAGTCGACAAGCGATCAGGCCGACAAGGCCGAACCTAAAGAGGAAACGCCGAAAGCGGAGAAGAAGCCGACCAAGAAGACGACCGAGACCAAGGCAGCGTCACCGAAGGCAGAGAAGAAAGCTGCCGAGCCGAAGGCTGAGCCCAAGCCGGAGGCGGCACAGCCGGAGCAGAAGCCGGCCGAGCAGACCGCCGAGGCGAACGCTGAGCCCACGTCGAAGGCGGCAAAGGCCGAGCAGAAAGCCGCAGAGCAGCCCGCCGAGGCAACGACTGAGTCCAAGCCGGAAGCGGCGGCACAGCCGGAGCAGAAGCCGGCCGACACGTCCGCCGAGGCGAACGCTGAGCCCACGTCGAAGGCGGCAAAGGCCGAGCAGAAAGCCGCAGAGCAGCCCGCCGAGACAACGACTGAGTCCAAGCCGGAAGCGGCGGCACAGCCGGAGCAGAAGCCGACCGAGCAGCCCGCCGAGGCGAACGCTGAGCCCACGTCGAAGGCGGCAAAGGCCGAGCAGAAGCCGGCCGAGCAGACCGCCGAGGCGAACGCTGAGCCCACGTCGAAGGCGGCAAAGGCCGAGCAGAAGCCGGCCGAGCAGACCGCCGAGGCGAACGCTGAGCCCACGTCGAAGGCGGCAAAGGCCGAGCAGACAGCCGCAGAGCAGCCCGCCGAGGCAACGACTGAGTCCAAGCCGGAAGCGGCGGCACAGCCGGAGCAGAAGCCGGCCGACACGCCCGCCGAGGCGAACGCTGAGCCCACGTCGAAGGCGGAACAGCCGGAGCAGCAGCCTGCCGCAGACAGGGCCGAGGCACCGAAGGCAGAGCCGACACCGGAAGAGGCCAAGAGCAAGCAAGCGGACGAGAAGACTCGCACCAATCGCCGCCGTCGCCGCGCTCACAATGACCCGCGGGAAATCCGCCGTCGTGAACAGGAGGCCAAGGCTCAGGAGGGCGGCAAGCAAGGCTAACCTCCCCTACTTGCCTCCACCACTGACAGCGCCCGCAGCCATGGCTGCGGGCGCTGTCGTTTCAGTAAGGAAAACGCCGGGTCGGATCAGGCCGGGGCGACCAGACGGGGTTCGCGCTCCAGCATCACGCCAAAACGTTCGCTCACGATCTCGGTCACTCGCCCGGCGAAATCGAGCAACTCGCCTGCGGTTCCGCCACCGAGGTGCACCAGCACCAGCGCCTGGCGCCCATGCACCCCGAAATGCCCCTGTCGCCAGCCCTTTAGGCCGCACTGGTCGATCAGCCAGCCTGCTGCCAGCTTGACGCGGCCATCGGGCTGGGGGAAGTGCGGCATCGCCGGATGGGCAGCGACCAGACGGGTCGCCAGGTGAGCCGCCACCACGGGGTTCTTGAAGAAGCTTCCGGCATTGCCCAGCACGGCGGGATCGGGCAGCTTCTCGCGGCGGATCGCGCAGACCGCCTCGGCCACTTCCAGGGCACTCGGCGGGGCGCCCACCCGGGCGGCCAGGTCACCGTAGCCGAGTCGGGGTCGCGGCGAGCGCGACAGACGCAGCACCAGCCGGGTGATCACCACGCGGCCCTCCAGTGCCCCCTTGAAGACGCTGTCACGGTAGCCAAAGGCACACGCCTCGGGTGAGAGGACTGCCTCTCGACCATCGTCGAGATGAACCAGATGCACCGCCTCGAGCACATCGCTCAGCTCCACGCCATAGGCGCCGATGTTCTGGATCGGTGCCGCGCCACAGTGCCCGGGAATCAGCGCCAGATTCTCGGTGCCCCAGAGCCCCCTGGCGGCCAGTGCCATGACCAGGTCATGCCAGACCACCGCGGCCTCGGCATGGACGAGAACACTATCGCCCTCGCCCTCTTCCAGCCACCACTCCGCCATGGCCGGCCGAATCACCAGGCCCGCCAGCCGGTCCGGAAGGATCAGGTTACTGCCACCTCCCAGCAGGGTCAGCGGCCAGCCCTCGTGATGGGCCAAGTCCAGTGCGGCGCGCAGCTCGTCGAGGTTTGCCGGTTCGGCGAAGCGCTCCGCTCGGCAGGGCAGGCCCAGGGTATTGGCCCGGGAAAGATCAGCAGAGGCCTGAAGCGTCAGGCTCACGGAGCAGACTCCAGTCGCGCCTCGATCTCGTCAATCAGCCCCCGGGAGGCTGCCTCGATCAGGTCCAGCACCTCGTCGAAGCCTTGCTCGCCACCGTAGTAGGGATCGGGAACGGCGCGATCAGGATACCCGGCGTAGCCAAGAAAAAGCCGCGCCGGCACCCGGCGATGGGGCGGACGCCGCGCCTCGATGGCGGCGAGATTGTCATGATCCATGGCCACCAGCATGTCGAAGTGGTAGAAGTCATCATCGGCAAGCTGCCGGGCGCGCAGTGCCGACAGGTCGACGCCGCGGCGGGCGGCGGCCTCCCGGGCACGGGGATCGGGTGCCTTGCCCACGTGCCAGGGGCCGATGCCGCAGGAATCGACTTCCACCCGTTCGGCCAGGCAACGTTCATCGAGCAGCCGGCGGAAAACGCCTTCGGCGGTGGGGGAACGGCAGATATTGCCCAGACAGACGAAGAGCACGCGCATCAGTGGCCTCCCGAGCGCTGCATCAGTTGACGGACCCGGACCAGATCCTCCTCGGTGTCCACGCCTGCCGGGTGCGACACTCGGGCCAGCGCCACCTGGATGGCATGGCCATGATGCAGGGCACGCAGCTGCTCGAGCTGTTCCAGGCGCTCTAGCGGCGAGGGATGCCAGTCGCGGTAGTCGGCAAGAAAGCCCGCCCGATAGGCATAGAGGCCAATGTGACGCAGCCAGGCGTCAGTCTCGAGCAGCTCGGGACGACGCGCGAAGGCGTCCCTGTCCCACGCCTCTCTATCCCAAGGAACAGGCGCACGCGAAAAATACAGGGCCCGCCCGGAAAGTGCCCGCACCACCTTGACCGCATTAGGATTGAAGAGGGTCTCGACGTCGCTGATCGGCTCGGCCAGGGTCGCGATGGACGCATCGGGATCGTCGAAGAGCCGCGCCGCTACCTGATCGATCAGCAGCGGCGGAATCAGCGGCTCGTCACCTTGCACGTTGACCAGCACGGCATCATCGGCCAGATCCAGCCGCTGGGCCACCTCGGCCAGGCGGTCGGTGCCCGAGGGATGGTCATCGGCGGTCAGCAGTACCTCGGCACCAAAGGGCACCATGGCCTCGACGACGCGGCGATCATCGGTTGCCACGACCACCCGGGCGGCAGCGCTCTCGCGTGCGCGTCGCCAGACATGCGCCACCATGGGCTCGCCGGCAATGTCGGCCAGCGGCTTGCCGGGCAGCCGCGAGGAGGCGAAGCGCGCCGGTATGACGGCGATGAACTCCTGCATGGGACCTCCTCAGGACTCGCCGGTGCGCCCGGGCGAGTCGTGCAGTTTCTCATCGACGTCCATCGCTCGGGCCTCCTCGGGCAGCATCACCGGGATACCGTCACGTATCGGATAGGCGAGCCCATCGAAGCGACAGGCCAGTTCGCCGGCCTCGCGTTGGTACTTGAGCTTGCCCTTGCACAGCGGGCAGACCAGCATTGCCAGCAGTTCCTTGTCCATGACTCCCCCTCGGGTGGGTTTCAGGTGGCGGCGCGGGCTGCTCGCTGCGCCGCCTGGGTTGAGAGTGACATCAGCCGCCTCTGCAGCCAGTCGATAAAGGCGTCGTCGGGCCGGGCCTCCACCTCGAGGACCCAGCTGTCGTCGGCTGCCAGCCCCCGACACTTCACCGCATCCTTGGCCGTCATCACCAGCGGCCGCTCATCGACGAAGGCCAGGTCCGAGGCGGTGAAGCGGTGGTGGTCGGCAAAGGCATGGGGGATCGGCTGCACACCCAACGCCTCCAGCGTGGCGAAGAACCGTGCCGGGTGACCGATACCGGCCAGGGCATGCACCGGCCCCGCAAAAGGGGGCGAGGCGGGCGGCACCCGTCTGCCATCACCGAGGCGACGCCAGGCCGAGGGTACCAGGGCCATGCCATAGGCACCGGCCGGAGGCTCGAAAGCCGGTTCGCCGTTGATCACCACGGCATCCACCTCATCGAGTCGCGACAGCGGCTCGCGCAACGGCCCGGCCGGCAGACAGCGACCATTGCCGAAGCCGCGGCGTCCATCGACCACCACGAGTTCCAGGTCACGGCCCAACGCCAGGTGCTGCAGGCCATCATCGCCGATCAGGATATCGCATCCCGCCGCCAGCAGTCGCCTGGCGCCACGGGCGCGATCCGGGTCGACCACCACCGGCAGCCGCGTCTGGTCGGCCAGCATGCGAGGTTCGTCGCCGCACACGGCGACCGGCGTATCGGCGTCCAGCAGCAGCGGATAGTGGTCGCTGTGGCCGCCATAGCCGCGCGACAGGATGCCGGGTGACCAGCCACGCTCGACAAGAAAGCGCGCCAACCAGGCCACCAGTGGCGACTTGCCCGTGCCCCCCAGGGTGACGTTGCCGACCACCACCACCGGCACCGGCGCCTCCCAGACGGCCCGCCTGCCCGTCGCGAAGGCCGCGGCGTGACGCCGCACGGCCAGGCGATAAAGGGCCTCCAGCGGCCGCAGGGCGGCCAGCCAGGCGTCCCCGCGATAGGCGGCCGCCAGCCAGTGCTCGCCGAGACGCGCCAGCATGGATCAGGCCGGCTCCTGGAACTGCAGCCGATGCAGCGCCGCATAGGCCCCGTCCCGTTCAAGCAGCTCGGCATGACTGCCCTGCTCGACCACCTCGCCCTGCTCAAGCACCAGAATGCGGTCGGCGCGCTCGATGGTCGAAAGGCGGTGAGCGATGACAATGGTGGTGCGTCCCCGGCAGACCTCCTCCAGGGCCGCCTGGATATGGCGCTCCGACTCGCTGTCCAGCGCCGAGGTGGCCTCGTCGAGCACCAGCAGCGGCGCATCCTTGAAGATCGCCCGGGCGATCGCCAGGCGCTGACGCTGGCCGCCTGAGAGCATCACGCCGTTCTCGCCGACCAGGGCGTGGTAGCCCCCCGGCATGCGCTCGATGAACTCGTGGGCATGGGCAGCCCGGGCGGCGGTCTCGATCGCCGCCGGATCCGGGTCATCGATCCCATAGGCGATGTTGTCGGCGATACTGGCATTGAACAGCGTGACCTGCTGGGACACCAGGGCGATCTGGCGGCGCAATGGCTGCAGACGAAAGGCATCCAGGGGCACCTCATCGATCAGGATGCGCCCGGCGGTCGGCTGATAGAAGCGCGGCAGCAGGCCCACCAGGGTCGACTTGCCGCTGCCGGAGCGGCCGACGATGGCAATCATCTCGCCGGGCTTCACCGCCAGGTCGATGCCCTTGAGCACCTCGGGCTGGTCATCGCCATAGGCAAAGCGGACCCCCTCGAAGCAGACACGGCCGGCGAGTCGACCGGGGTCTCGAGTGCCCTCGTCGCTTTCCGGGGGCTCCTCGAGCAGGCCGAAGAGCTCGCCGGCGGCGGCAATCCCCTTCTGGATCTCACTGTTGATCTCGGTGAGCTGGCGAACCGGCTTGGCCATCAGCGCGGCAGCGGTAACGAAGGCCACGAACTCGCCCGGCGTCATTGCGTCAAGCAGGGTCGGCGACATCGCCAGCCACACCAACAGGGCAAGCGACAGCGCCACCAGCAACTGGATGACCGGCGTGCTGATCGCCTTGGTCAACGCCTCCTTCATGCTCTGGCGGCGGTTGACCTCGCTGGCCGCGGCGAAGCGCGACTTCTCGTAGGCCTCGGCGCCGTGGGTCCGCACGACCCGGTAGCCGGAAAGGGCCTCGGAGGCCACATGGGTAACATCGCCCATGGAGCGCTGGATACGCCGCGAGATGCGCCGGAAGCGTTTGCTGGCATAGCTGACCACGCCACCGATCAGCGGGGTCACGGCCAGAAACAGCAGCGTCAGCATCCAGTTGGTCCACAGCAGGTAGAGCACCAGGCCGATCACGAAGAGCCCTTCGCGCAGCAGGATGGTGACCGCCTTGGTGGCGGCCCCGGTGACCTGCTCGACGTGGTAGGTGACCCGCGAGATCAGATGCCCCGTGGAGTGGTCATCGAAGAAACGTCCCGGCAGATGCAGCATATGGTTGAAGACATCGCAGCGCAGGGCATGCACCAGGTTGCGGGCCACGCTGCTCATGAAATAGGTGCCCAGGAAGGTACCGAGCCCGCGGGCCGCGAACATGCCCACCACGAACAGCGGCAGGAAGAGTCGAAAGGCGGCGTCGGGATTCTGGATGCCGTCGATCAGGCGCTTCATCATCTCCGCCAGCGCGGTGCTCGAGGCGGCATAGATAACATAGCCAAGGATCGCCAGGGCAAAGGCCCGCCAGTAAGGTTTCACATAACCCAATAGGCGCTTGTAGAGGGTCCAACCGGAATGTTCGCTCACGGTGTCTCCGCTTGAGTGGTTGCCGCCGCTGCCGTGGCAATCCGTACGCGGCGGATCTCGAGGCCGGCGGCACGATCCAGGACGCGCACCACGGCGGCGTGTGCGGCGCGCCCGTCGGCCTCGATCACCAGCCCGTGCTCGCGAGCCTGTTCGGCCTCGGCGGCCAGCGCGTCGCCCAGCGTCCCGGCGGTGTGGACGCGCTCGCCCAGCCGATAGTCGCCTTCGCCGGTCACCACGACGGTCACCGGCGCCGCCTCCATCGCCTGCCCGCTCTCGCTCTCGGGGAGCTCCAGCTCCAGCGCCTGGCGGGTCTCGAACGTCGTCGAGACCATGAAGAAGATCAACAGCAGGAAGACCACGTCGATCAGTGGCGTCAGATTGACCTCCACCGGGTCGCGTCGCCGCCGGGGAAACTTCACGGCTGTTTCACCCTCGGCGCAATGCGCCCATCGGCCTCCAATGGCTCGTCGCCGCGCTGGCCAGGCCGCGACTCGTCGCCGTGCCGTTCGGCGAGCACCAGCTCGCCCGGATAATGGGCGAGGTACTCGACGACCTGGCCGGCCTGCTCCTCCATGCGCACCGTGATGTCCTCGACCCGACGCTGAAAGTAGCGGTGGAACATCAGCGACGGGATCGCCACGGTGAGGCCCGCCGCGGTGGTGACCAGGGCACGGGAGATGCCGCCGGCCAGGTCGGCGGTGCGGCTGGCACCGTCGCCGGTGACGATCACCGCGAACACCTCGATCATGCCCACCACGGTGCCCAGCAGGCCAATCAGCGGGGTAATGGCGGCGATGGTACCCAGCGGGCTCAGGAAGCGCTCCATGTCATGGATCACGGCGGTGGCCGCCTCCTGCAGACGGGCACGCACCTGCTCGTGGCCGAGCCGGGCATTGCGCAGCCCGGCGGCGAGCACACCCCCCAGCGGTGAGTGCCCCTCGAGCCAGTAGAGGTTGACCTGACCGCGCGCCACCAGGCGACAGACTTCCTGGCCCAGCCCGTAGGGGGCGATGCGACGCGCCCTGAGGGTCCACAAGCGCTCGATGATGATCACCGTGGCCGCCAGCGAGCAACCCAGTAGCGGCACCATCAGCCAGCCGCCGGCGATCAGGGCATCCATCATGTCCATGCGCTTTCCCCTTGCAGATGACCGACCCGAACCGGCCGTCAGTGAGGCGATTCTAACGCAAGGCAGCCTCCTCCGACACCGCTCTGCCGCCAGGCGGCGGGTCGTTCGGTACGGACGTCGAGAGGGGCGTCATCGCCGAGCCACAGGGTCAAGGCACCGTCCAGCGCGGTACTCCAGAGGCAACTGCCGACGTCACGAAAGCGGCGCACGACGGGGCCTGCCGGATGGCCGAAGGGGTTGTCACGCGCCGCGCTGAAGACCACATGCAGGGGTGCCAGATGTCGCACCAGCAGGATGCCGGAGCTGGTAGCGCTGCCATGATGCCCGGCCACCAGCAGCGTTACCGTCGGCGGAAGTCCGCCCAGCAGGCGCCGCTCGACATCACGCCCCACATCCCCGGTGATCAGCAGGTGATCCTCGCCAGCACTTGCCAGCAGCACGCAGGAGCGGTCGTTGGACGAGAGGTCGGCGCTATCGGCCGGTGGCCAGAGCAGGCGGAAGAGCACGCCATCGCGGCGCCACTCACGCCCTGCCTCGCAGGGCTCGAACGGTACGTCGAGTGTCTCGCTGGACGGGGCCAGGAAGCGTTTCACCCGATGCTGCTCGCGCAGGGCCGGCAGGCCGCCCGCATGATCCTGGTCGGCATGACTGATGATGACATCGTCGAAGCGCTGTCCCGGCGGCCACAGGGACGCGAGTGGCATGAAGCCGGAACCGAAGCGCGGCCCGGTATCATAGAGCGCGCGATAGTTGGCGGTACGCAGCTCGACCAGTTGGCCCTGCCCCACGTCGTGGACTCGGACGCGCAGTAACCCGTCGGCAGGCACCGGCGACGACGAGGCGAGGCCGAGCGGGACCAGCAGCAGCAACAGGCTTGTCGCGACCAGCCGCACCCGCGACACCAGGCCCGGCAGCCCCCAGAGCAGGGCCACGAGCCCCAGCGCCAATCCTGACGGGACGACCCGGGACGGTAGCGGTCGCCAGAGCGGCAGCCAACTGGCGGCCAGGCTCAGCAGCGCTGCCAGCCCGTCGGCCAGTAGACCGAAAAGACTCCAGCACAGTGCCGAGAGCGGCGGCAGCCAGGCCGTCAGCCATCCCAGCAGCCCCAGGGGGACCAGCAGGCTGCTGACCAAAGGAACGGCAATCAGGTTGACCAGCGGGGCCGCCGGGGCCAGGCGGTCGAAGGCCAGCAGCACCGCGGCGGCCATCAGCGGCGCCAGCAACAGCTGGGAGCGGGTCAGGGCCCACAGCCAGCCGGTGACCCCGCGCGGGCGTGGCCTCCCTTGCCAGATGAGGATCAGCCATGCCACGGCAGCGAACGACAGCCAGAGCCCGGGACGCCACGCCGACAGCGGATCAGCCAGCAATACCAGTGCTAGGGCCAGCCACCAGGCCTGCCAGGGCGCGGGGGCGTGGCGCCCGCTGGCCACCCATAGCCCTACCAGGGTCATGATCATGGCACGCAGTGCCGGAGGTTCCAGGCCGGCCAGGCCGGCATAGCCCACCGCCGCGACCCCCGCGAGCCACCAGGGCCAGACCGCCAGACGCCATGACCCGGGCATGACCAGGCGCGCCAGCCCCCTTGCCATCCACAGGGCAAAGGCCGCCACCAGCCCCACGTGCAGCCCCGAGATCACCATCAGGTGGGTGGTGCCGGTGGCATTGAGCAGCTCCCAGTCGTGCGTCTCCAGCCGCTCGCTCGCCCCCAGGGTGAGCGCCGCAAGCCAGCGCCGGTGGCGCGGCGACAGCGCCTGTTCGTCGAGATGAGCGAGCGCCAGGCGACGCAGCGAGAAAGGGGCACTGGCCAGGCGGCGTGGGGGTGGCTCACGGCGCACATAGCCGCTGGCCTGGACACCCTCCCGCCACAGCCAGCCGCGATAGTCGAAGGTCCCGGGGTTGGCGAAGCCCGACGGTGGACGCAGGCGCACCGTCAATCGCCAACGCTCGCCGGGCACCATGGCCGGGGCATCGAAGAAAGACAGCCGAACCCGCTCGAGATCCCGGCAAGCAGGCAACTGTTCTGCCAGTGGGCGACATTCGGCGACGTCCAGTACCAGTCGTGAAAGACGCGTGTCGCTATCCACCGAGATCAGGCGCCCTTCCAGCCGCAGATCCTGACGGGTCAATCCGGGAGCAAGCTCGCCACCGCGCATCATCAGCAGCTGGGCCGCCACCAGCGCCACCACCGCCAGCGCCATCGCGAGACCCGGCTGGCGACCGCTCACCGCCAACAGCAGGCCGACTGCCAGGGCCTCAACGGCCCACGGCATTGGCGCTGCGAGATGGCTCCCCAGCACACCGGCCAAGACGGCGAGTGCCAGGGGTATGGCCAGGCCCAACTGCATGACATCGCCCCTGAGCGGCATCCAAGCCGACACACCCGCCCCTGCCGTGTCACATGAGGGGCACCATGGCGAGGCGTGCGACTTGTATGGATAATAGCTCGGGTTTGGAAGCCGCGAGCCTTCGCCAATGCCGCGCCGACTACTGCAGCGCTACCTGCCCCATCCCGATGTCGTCAGGCGGCGACGCTCCCTGCGCTTCATCCGCCACCTGATCGGCAACCCTTCGCTGTGGGTCCTGACGCGACGCAGCGTGGCCAACGCCTTCTCCGTGGGACTGTTCAGCGCCCTGCTGCCGATTCCCTTCCAGATGCTGGTGGCCGCCTTCGGCGCCTGGCTGGTTCGCTGCAACCTGCCGCTCGCCATTGGCCTGGTGTGGATCACCAACCCCCTGACCATGCCGTTGATCTTCTATGGCAACTACCGTCTGGGGGCCTGGCTGCTGGACATGCCGGCTCGCCAGGCGCCGGACCGGATCTCGACCCGCTGGATCGCCGAAAAGCTGGTCGATATCCTGCCCACGCTAGCGCTGGGGTCGCTGGTCGCGGCCGTAACGATTGCCGCCCTGGCCAACCTGGCGATCCGCCTCATCTGGCGTTGGCAGGTGTCGCGAAGCTGGAAGGCACGTCGACGCCGGCGACACCGACGGCCCCCTCGCGACGAGTGACCCTCGGTAGCGGCTCTGGTTGGGACGTGGGCCGAGGCCCCGTAAGACTCGCGACGCCTCAGTCGTCGTCCGGCTGTTCCACCAGGCGACCGCCGTCGAGCCGCAGGACGCGATCCTGATGGGCGGCCAATGCCGGGTCATGGGTCACAATCACGAAGGCACAGGCCGCACTGCTGGCGAGCTCGTCCATCAGCGCCAGGATGCTCGCCGCCGTGGACTGGTCGAGGTTGCCGGTGGGCTCATCCATTAGCACCAGACTGGGGTCGGTGACCAGCGCCCGGGCAATCGCCACCCGCTGGCGCTCGCCTCCCGAGAGTTCACCCGGCTTGTGGTCGGCGCGTTCGGCCATGCCGACCCTGGAGAGCAGCGCCCGGGCGCGCTGCTCGGCCACCCGCTTGCGCTGGCCGCGCACGATCAGCGGCAGGGCGGCATTCTCCAGGGCGGTGAATTCCGCGAGCAGGTGGTGAAACTGATAGACGAAGCCGATGTGGCGGTTGCGGAAGCGCCCCAGGTCGGCGTCACCCAGCGCCAGCAGCGACTCGCCGGCGATGCGCACCTCGCCGTGACTCGGGCGGTCCAGCCCCCCCAGCAGGTTGAGCAGCGTGGTCTTGCCGGAGCCGGAACTGCCGACCACCGCCACGCGCTCGCCGGCCAGGACCTGCATCGCCAGGCCATCGAGCACGGTGAGGTCCCGCGGACCCTCGCGATAGACTCGGGTCAGGTCGCGGCATTCGAGCATCACTTGCCCCGCCCGGGAGCCCGCTTCCTGTCGTGGGGTCATGGCCGTTTCACTCATAGCGCAGCACCTCGGCAGGCTGCACCCGGGCCGCACGCCAGGCCGGGTACAGGGTGGAGAGGAAGGTCAGCACGAAGGCCGCCAAGACGATGTTGCCCACATCGCTCCAGATCAGCCGTGACGGCAGATCACTGATGAAGTAGACCCCCGCGTCGAGGAAGTGGATGCCGAAGGTGCTCTCCACCCAGCCGATCAGGTCCGACACGGTCAAGGCGAGCAGCACGCCCAGGGTCACGCCCACCAGGATGCCGATCACGCCGATCGCCAGACCCTGGACGATAAAGATCCCCATGATCGAGCGCGGCGTGGCACCGATGGTGCGCAGGATGGCGATGTCGGCACGCTTGTCGGTGACCACCATCACAAGGGTGGAGACGATGTTGAAGGCGGCCACGGCAATGATCACCGTCAGCAGCAGCGCGATCATGCGCTTCTCCATCTGGATGGCCTGGAAGAGATTGCCGTGCGAGTAGGTCCAGTCGAGCCCGCGGAAGCCGGCGCCCAGCTCGTCGATGATATCGCGGGTGACGCTACTCGCGGCGAACAGGTCGTCCAGTTCCAGGCGCAGGCCGCCCACGGCGTCGCCCAGCCGTGCCAGGGTCTGCATGTCGTCGATATGGGCATAGGCCAGGGAGGCATCCAGATCCGCGCCGACGCTGAAGATGCCGCTCACGGTGAAGCGTTTGAGCCGCGGAAAGACGCCGGCCGGGGTGATCGAAGCCTCGGGCACCAGCAGCGTCACGCGGTCGCCCACGCCGACGCCCAGGCGTCGCGCCAGGAGCGAGCCGAGCACGACGTTCCATTCACCGGCGGTGAGATCATCCAGGCGACCGCGGCGCATGTTGTCGTCGATGATCGACACCCGGCTTTCCCATTCGGGCTCGATGCCGATGACCATCGCCCCCTCGTTGCGTCCGCCCACCGAGAACATGCCCTGCTGCTCGACATAGGGCGCGGCGCCGACCACCCGCTCGCGCTGCATTAGGCGCTCGGCCAGCGGCCGCCAGTCGGTCAACCCGCCCGGCGCCTCGATCTTGGTGTGCGGCACCATGCCCAGCACCCGGGTACGCAGCTCGTGGTCGAAGCCGTTCATCACCGAGAGCACCAGGATCAGCACCGCGACACCCAGCATGAGCCCCAGCATGGAGGTCAGCGAGATAAAGGAGATGAAGTGATTGCGTCGCTTGGCGCGCACGTAGCGCAGCCCGATCAGGAAGGGGAGACGGTCAAACATGGGCACATTCCTTGTCGGCGGGCGCCCATGGTACGGTTTTTCGGCATCTGCTGCATCGCTGGCACCCGGCGTTTGCGTGATCATTGCATGATTGCCGGCGGCAGCCTACATTGCGCCGGCACGACCCGAGATGACCCGCATGAGACCTGCCCATGGCCCACCGTCTGCTTCCCGAATGGTATCCCCAGGATGCCGTGCAACTCACCTGGCCCAGCCCCGACAGCGACTGGGCCCCGCTGCTCGAGCGTATCGAGGCGACCATGGAAACCCTGGTGGTCGCCATCGCACGCTACCAGATGGTACTGATCGCCGTGCCGGATGCCGCGACCCGCAGCCACCTGACGCATCGCTTCGCCTGCCTGGGTGTCGAGCCCACGCGCCTGACACTGGTGGTCGCGCCTGCCGACGACACCTGGGCTCGTGATCATGGCCCCCTCGGCGTGATGCGAGACGGTTCGCTGCGGCTGCTCGACTATGTCTTTACCGGCTGGGGCGGCAAGTTCGAGGCCGCCCGCGACAACACGCTGACGCGCCGCCTGACGGAGGCCGGCACCTTCGCCTGCCCGATCGAAGCCCGCGATCTGGTCCTCGAGGGCGGCGCTATTGACACCGATGGCGAGGGTACCCTGCTGACCACCGAGGCCTGCCTGCTCAACCCCAACCGCAATCCCGGTCTCGACAGGATGGCCCTTGAAGCATGCATGAACGCGGACCTCGGGGTCACACGGGTGCTGTGGCTGGCCAACGGCCATCTCGAGGGTGATGATACCGACAGCCATGTGGATACGCTGGTGCGCTTCTGCGACCCGACCACGCTGGCCTACGTCAGGTGTGATGACCCGGCCGACCCGCACTACCCGGCACTGGTCGCCATGGAGGACGAGCTTCACGCCCTGCGCCGCGCCGACGGTGCACCCTATCGACTGATTCCCCTGCCCTGGCCGGGTGCCTGCCATGATCCGGTCGACGGCCATCGGCTGCCGGCAACCTATGCCAACTTCCTGATCATCAATGGCGCGGTGCTGGTCCCCGTCTATGGCAAGGACGCCGACAGCCGCGCCCTCGCCGCGCTGGGCGAGGCCTTTCCCGACCGCGACATCATTCCCATCGACTGCCTCAGCGTGATCCGCCAGCATGGCAGCCTGCACTGCCTGACCATGCAGCTGCCTCGAGGCAGCCTCAGCATGCAAGCGACTCCCATGACCTGAACAAGAGGCGCCGGGTTAGCCTCGAGTATGACTACACAAGGAAACCTCATCATGTCCCGTCATCTGAAGGTGGGCCTGGTTCAGCAGCCCGCCTGGCCCGACAAGGCCAGAAGTCTCGACGAGAGCGAGGCCGGCATCCGTGAACTGGCCGGCGCCGGCGCCCAGCTGGTGCTGCTTCAGGAGTTGCATGCCACCCACTACTTCTGCCAGACCGAGGAGAGCGAGGTCTTCGACCTGGCCGAACCTCTCGACGGCCCGACCGGCACGCGGCTGGCGGCGCTGGCCGAGGAGCTCGGCATCGTCCTGGTGGGGTCGCTGTTCGAACGTCGTGCGGCCGGCCTCTACCACAATACCGCGGTGGTCTACGATCGCGACCGCGGCCGAGTGGGCCACTACCGCAAGATGCATATCCCCGACGACCCGGGCTTCTATGAGAAGTTCTACTTCACCCCCGGGGATCAGGACGACGCCCGTCATCAGGGCTTCCAGCCGATCGACACCTCGCTCGGCCGCCTGGGCGTGCTGGTTTGCTGGGACCAGTGGTACCCCGAAGCGGCGCGGCTGATGGCCCTGGCCGGCGCGGAGCTTTTGCTCTACCCCACCGCCATCGGCTGGCACCCGCCGGACGACACCCCGGAGAAGCAGCGCCAGAAAGAGGCCTGGACCCTCATCCAGCGCAGCCACGGCGTGGCCAACGGGCTACCGGTGATCGTCGCCAATCGGGTCGGCCACGAGCCGGACCCCTCCGGCGCCACCCCGGGCATCGACTTCTGGGGCGGCAGCTTCATCTGTGGCCCTCAGGGCGAGCTGCTCGCCCATGCCGGCCAAGAAGCGGAGCGGATGCTGGTCACCCTGGACATGGGCAGCAGCGAGGAGGTGCGGCGGATCTGGCCCTACCTGCGGGACCGCCGGATCGACGCCTATGGCGATCTGACGCGACGCTACCGGGACTGATCGCGCTTCGCGCAGAGCTGAAAGCTGAAGAGAGCGTCAAGAAAACCGCCCACATGGCAAGGCCATGGGGCGGTTTTTCTTCCAGCTTCCAGCTGATGGCTTCAAGCGCCAGCGAAGCCGGTCATTTCCAGAAATCGCGGATCGAGGCGATGCCCTGGGCGCCCACGGCACGGGCATGGTGAGCGTCGAAGCGCGTCATGCCGCCCAGCGCGAAGACCGGCATGCCGGCGTGCTCGACCAGCTGCTGGAAATCATGCCAGCCGATCGGCGCCACATCCGGATGGGAGGGCGTGGTACGCAGTGGCGACAACGTCACGAAGTCGCAGCCGATGCGACGCGCCTGATCCAGCTGCCGACGATCATGGGTCGAGGCGGAGAGCCATTTGCCCTCGGGCAAGGCGCGCCGCTCCAGGCTCATCAGCCGGTCGCTGGTGAGATGAATGCCGTCGGCGGCCACGGCCTCCAGCAGCGAGGGCTCGCCATTGAGCACCAGCCTCGCGCCCCGCTCGTGGCAGAGTGCCAGGGCCCGCTCGGCGCGTTTCAGGTAGTCCAGCTCCCCCAGCGACTTGGCCCGCAGCTGAACCAGGCGGACACCGTCCTCGTCGAGGGCGCGGCCCAGACGCTCCATGAACCGAGCCTCATCGGCCTCTTCCCCGGTGATCAGGAACTCGGTGGGCAGCATGACCGCGCGCAGGATCGGCAGGTTGGCCGCCGGGAAGGGGTAGTTCACCAGTTCCATCATGGGTACCCAGCGTACCGCCTGCCCTTCGCGGCCGAAGGGCTCACCGGCAAAGTCATGCACCTGCCAGACGTCCAGCAGGATGTGCTTGTCGGAGTATTCGTGGTGGATGCGAATCAGCGGCTGTGCCCGCCGGATCTCGACGCCAAGCTCCTCGTGGAGTTCGCGCTTGAGTGCCTCAAGGCCGGTCTCGTAGGGAGCCAGCTTGCCGCCGGGAAACTCCCAGAGTCCTCCATGATCGACGTTGGAGGGACGACGCGCGAGGAGCACCTCGCGTCCGTCGGCACTGATGATGGCAGCCGCCGCTACATGCACCCTTCTCTTCACCATTGCGTTCATTGACTCCTACCCGCTTGTCCACGCAGCCGCGCGGGGTTGCTGTCTGGCACCGACCACTGACGCCGGTCAGCTACGATAGTCGGCGTTGATGGTCACGTAGTCGTGGGACAGGTCCGAGGTCCACACCGTGGCACTCTCCTCACCGCGCCCGAGGGCGATGCGGATAACGATCTCCTCGCGGGACATCACGGCACTACCGGCCTGCTCGGTATAGCCGGAGGCGCGCCCGCCATCCTCGACCAGCCGTACCTCGCCGAGATCGATGGTGACCCGGTTCACGTCGAACGCCTCGACGGGGGCACGCCCCACGGCGGCGAGGATCCGACCCCAGTTGGCGTCACTGGCGTAGAGGGCCGTCTTGACCAGCGGCGAGTGGGCCACGGTGAAGGCGACGTCCAAGGCCTCACGGCGGCTGCACGCCTCATCGACCTGGAGCGTCACGAACTTGGTCGCTCCCTCGCCGTCGCGAATCACCGCCTGGGCCAGCTCAGTCATCACTCGCTGCAGGCCGTTGCGGAAGATCGTCAAACCCGATTCGCCTTCCACCGCGGCGCCACGTCCGGTGCTGATCAGCACGCAGGCATCGTTGGTTGAGGTATCGCTGTCGACGGTGATGCAGTTGAAGGAGCGCTCCACCGCCTCTTGCAGCAGCTGGTCGAGGAGCGCCGGCTCCAGCGCCGCATCGGTGGCCACGAACGCCAGCATGGTCGCCATATCGGGGCGGATCATCCCCGACCCCTTGGCAATACCGTTGATGGTCACGGTTTCGTTGCCAATCGCCAGGGTCACGCTGGCGCCCTTGGCCCGCGTATCGGTGGTCAGGATGCCCTCGCCGGCGTCACGCCAAGCGTCCGCACCATGGTCGAGGGTCTGCAGGGCCGCGGGCAGGCCCGCCAGGAGGCGCTGCATGGGCAGCGCTTCACCGATTACCCCGGTGGAGAACGGCAGCACGCTCTGCTCGCCCACCCCGGCCAACCGCGCCAGCTCGGCACAGGTCGCCCGCGCGTCCTCGAGACCCGTCTTGCCGGTACCGGCGTTGGCGTTGCCGGTATTGATCACCAGGTAACGCGCTCCCTCGCCGTGGGACATGCAGGTGGCCAGGTGCTCACGGGCCACCGTCACCGGCGCCGCGCAGAAGGCATTGCGGGTAAAAACGCCGGATACCCGTGCCCCCTCGGGAATCTCGATCACGACCAGGTCACGGCGATCGGGCTTCTTGATGCCGGCCATGGCGGTGCCCAACCGTAGCCCCTCGATTACCGGCATCGCCGGAAAACGCGTCTCGCCTACTGCCATCGTCTCATCTCCTGTCCTGGCCGGGAGCGCTCCCGACCCATTGCCTCAACTCAGCTTTCCGCAGCACTGCTTGTACTTCTTTCCCGACCCGCAAGGACAGGGATCATTGCGGCCGACCTTGGGGCCTTCGCGGCGCATCGGGCGACCGTCGGCTCCCGGGGCCGGTGCGGACGGGGCATCGTCCTGATCGCCAGCGGCCATCGATGGCGCGTCGTGACGGCTCGCCGCACTGGCCTTTTCGCGCTCCAGTGCCTCGCGGCGCTGACGTTCCAGTGCCTCGACCTCCTCGGGGCGGCGCACCTGGACGTGGCTGAGAATACGCGTCACGTCGGCCTTGATGTTGGTCAGCAGCCCCTGGAACAGCTCGAAAGCCTCGCGCTTGTACTCCTGCTTAGGATTCTTCTGCGCATAGCCCCGCAGGTGAATACCACGGCGCAAATGGTCCATGGACTGCAGGTGCTCTTTCCAGCGGGTGTCGAGCACCTGCAGCATCACCTGCTTCTCGAACCGGCGCATCAGCTCTTCGCCGGCCTCCGCGACCTTGGCCTCATAGGCCTCGCGATGCATCGCCTGCAGCCGCTCGCGCAGCTGCTCCTCGTGGAAGCGCTCGTCCTGCTCGGCCCACTCGACCACCGGCGCATCGAGATTGAACTCGCTCTTCAGGTGGTCCTGCAGGCCGGCCAGGTCCCACTGCTCAGGCAGGCTCTGGGGCGGCACGAACTCGCTGATCGCGAGGTCCAGGACCTCCTCGCGGATACCCATGACGCTGTCGGAGACGTCCTCGGCGGCGAGTATCTCGTTGCGCTGCTCGTAGATGACACGGCGCTGGTCGTTGGCCACGTCGTCGTACTCGAGCAGTTGCTTGCGAATGTCGAAATTGCGGCCCTCGACCTTCTTCTGGGCCCGCTCCACGGCATTGGAGACCATCTTGTGCTCGATCGCCTCGCCATGCTCCAGGCCCAGGGCCTTCATCATGCGCTGCACCCGGTCGGAGCCGAACAGGCGCATCAGGTTGTCTTCCAGCGAGAGGAAGAAGCGTGTCGAGCCGGGATCCCCCTGGCGCCCCGCGCGGCCGCGCAGCTGGTTGTCGATGCGCCGCGACTCGTGGCGCTCGGAGCCGATCACGTGCAGGCCGCCGGCCTCGAGCACCGCCTCGTGGCGGTCCTGCCACTCGGCCTTGAGCTGTTCGATCTGGGCCTCGCTGGGGTTCTCAAGCTTGGCCGCCTCGGCTTCCCAGTTGCCGCCCAGCACGATGTCGGTGCCGCGACCGGCCATGTTGGTGGCAATGGTGACCGCTCCGGGGCGACCGGCCTGGGCGATGATTTCCGCCTCGCTCTGGTGCTGCTTGGCGTTGAGCACATTGAACGTGATCCCGGCCCGCTTCATCAGGTTGGCTAGGTATTCGCTGGTCTCGATGGACGCCGTACCCACCAGCACCGGACGCCCGGCCTCGGTCTGAGCCTTGACGTCATCGATGATCGCCTCGAACTTCTCCTCGGCGGTGAGGTAGACCAGATCGTTGAGATCCTGACGGATCAGCGGCCGGTTGGTGGGGATCACCACCACGTCGAGGCCGTAGATCTGGCGGAACTCGAAGGCTTCGGTGTCAGCGGTACCGGTCATCCCGGAAAGCTTGTCGTAGAGGCGGAAGTAGTTCTGGAAGGTGGTAGAGGCGAGCGTCTGGCTCTCGCGCTGCACCGGCACGTTCTCCTTGGCCTCCACGGCCTGATGCAGGCCTTCCGACCAGCGACGCCCCGGCATGGTCCGGCCGGTATGCTCGTCGACGATCACCACCTGGCCATCGCTGACGATATAGTCCACGTCGCGGTGATAGAGATGACGCGCGCGTAGCGCCGAGTGCATGTGCTGGAGCAGATTGAGGTTTTGGGCGGCATAGAGGGAGTCCTCCTCGCCCAGCAGCCCTTCAGCGCGCATCAGCTCCTCGACCTTGCGGTGACCGGCTTCGGTGACCTCCACCTGCTTCTGCTTCTCGTCGAGGATGAAGTCGCCGCTCTCCGGATCCTCCTCGTCGCTGCACGCCGTGAGGTTCGCCGAGAGGCGGTCGACGACCCGATAGAGCTCGGTGTTCTCGTCGACCGCGCCGGAGATGATCAGCGGGGTCCGTGCCTCATCGATCAGGATGGAGTCGACCTCGTCGATGATGGCGAAATGCAGTCCCCGCTGCACCTTCTCCTCCAGCGAGAAGGCCATGTTGTCGCGCAGGTAATCGAAGCCGAACTCGTTGTTGGTGCCGTAAGTGATGTCGCAGGCGTAGGCGTGGCGCTTCTCTTCCGGGGTCTGCCCGGCGAAGATGACGCCTACCGAAAGGCCGAGAAATTCATAGAGGGGGCGCATCCATTCGGCATCGCGGCGCGCCAGGTAGTCGTTGACCGTGACCACATGCACGCCCTTTCCCGGCAGGGCATTGAGGTAGACGGCCAGGGTCGCCACCAGCGTCTTGCCCTCGCCGGTCTTCATCTCGGCAATGCGCCCACGGTGCAGAGTAATGCCGCCCACCATCTGCACATCGAAATGCCGCATGCCCATGACGCGCTTGCTGGCCTCGCGCACCGTGGCAAAGGCTTCGGGCATCAGCGCATCGAGGGATTCACCACTTTCCAGTCGCTCGCGCAGTGCCGCCGTGCGAGCCTTCAGGGCCGCCTCATCGAGGCCTTCCAGCTCATTCTCCAGGCCCGTCACATCGGCCACCTGGCGGCTCATGCGCTTGACTTCGCGGTCGTTCTTCGAGCCGACGACCTTGCGTAACATGTTGTTGATCATGAAATGTCCCGTTGCAGCGTATCGCATTGCGTCGCGGGCAGCGGACCCGCGACCTCCCTGGGCGGTCTCGTCATTGCAGGCAGGGAGGGCCACGCCGGGTGAGGACGTCGTGTGCGGCCACCGGCTGACAGTGCACTCGATCCCGGTGGACCACAGCTCGCCAAGAGTTCGGCCAGCGGGCGGCGCGCTGGACCCAGCGCACCAGAGCACGACGACGGGCATGCAGGCGGGAGCGAACGCGCAGCAGCGCCGGCGCGAGGATACTGACCTGAGCGGCACGTTCCACGGGGCGCAGGGATTCTACCTGGGCCAGGCTGACCGGCAACAGACAGCCCACCAGCAACCCGGCCAGCCACCAGCGTGTCGAACGGCGCCGGCACCGCTTCCCGTGGGACCCGGCGCCGTTGTCGATGATGGTGTCTGGCATGCTGTCGACGGCCTCCTGTGCGTGCTAGGCTCTACTGTTCAACGGCCACCCCTGCTGGGGTGGCCGACGCGTAACGTCAGGGGCACGGCCCCCGAGAACCAAGCAGATGAGTATAAAGGTTAAGCGGTTCAGAGCACAGCCCATGTCCCGACTGCTGGAAGGTCGCGGCGAACTGGGGTCACTGATGCGCATGGCCACGCTGATCGAGCGCGCCCAACGCCACCTGCGAGATCACCTGCCCGAGGATATACAAGATCACCTGTTCGTCGGCGGCTATCACCAGGGGCGGCTGGCGCTGATTACCGATCGCGCCGTCTGGCTGACCCGGCTGCGCTACGAGCAGCCTCGCCTGCTCCAGCTGCTGCACCAGCTTCCCGGCTTCGAGTCAGTGACCGGCTTCACCCTCAAGGTCCGCCCCGTGCGACCGGCACGGCCTCCCCTGCGCCAGGTACGCCACCTGCCGGAGAAAGCAGCCGACGAGATCTCGAGCTGTGCCAAGGATGTCGATGACCCCGGGCTCAAGCATGCCCTGGAGCGGCTGGCGGCCCACGCCGAACGTAAGCCGTAAAGGCAATGAGGGGGGGCAAGGAGCAAGGCAGGAAAGTCGTATCCCATCATGAAGCAACCCCGCTGGCAGACCCGGCGGGGTTGATGTTCTTACAGTTTCAGGCTTCCAGGCGCAGCGCACCGCTCCTCAAGCTCCAGGTTAGGCCATGGCCGGCGCAGAGTAGGAAATCGGTGCGGTCTCGGTTGCGCCCTCGAAGGTGACGAGCTCCCAGGCCTGTGGCTGAGCCAGCAGCGCCCGACAAAGCTGATTGTTGAGGGCATGCCCGGATTTTACGCCGCGGAATTCGCCGATCAGGCTATAGCCGAGCTGGTAGAGGTCGCCGATGGCATCGAGCACCTTGTGCTTGACGAACTCGTCATCGTAGCGAAGCCCCCCTTCGTTGACGATGCGATAGTCGTCGACCACGATGGCGTTGTCGAGGCTACCGCCTAGCGCCAGGTTGTTGGCGCGCAGATACTCCAGATCACGCATGAAGCCGAACGTTCGGGCGCGAGACACTTCCTTGACAAAGGAAGTGGTCGAGAAGTCCACCATGGCCGTCTGCGACTGGTCCTCGAAGACCGGGTGGTCGAAGTCAATGGCGAAGGAGACCTTGAACCCTTGATGGGGCAGGAAGACCGCTTCCTTGTCGTCCTCACGCACCGCGATCTCGCGCTTGATACGGATGAACTTCTTGGCAGCGGACTGCTCGGCAATACCCGCCGACTGGATCAGGAACACGAAAGGACCCGCACTGCCATCCATGATCGGCACCTCGGGAGCGCTCAGATCGACGTAGGCATTGTCGATACCCAAGCCGGCGAAGGCCGACATCAGATGCTCGACGGTGGCGACCTTCGCCCCGCCGGCAGAGAGCGCGGTGCATAGAGTCGTGTCGGTGACATGCTCGGCCCGCGCCGGAATCTGCACCTCGGGCGTCAAATCGGTACGCACGAACACGATGCCGGTATCCACCGGTGCCGGTCGAAGCGTCAGGTAGACCTTCTTGCCGGAGTGCAGGCCGACGCCGGTGGCGCGGATGACGTTCTTCAGGGTACGTTGTCTGATCATGGTCAGTCGCCAGGCAGTCATTGGTTATCAAACACCGTTCACTATAACACCGAACGGGCGTTTCAACAAAGAAAGCTCACCCGGCGCCCGCTATACCCGAGATAGCCCGGATCAATCGGCCTGCCGTCTCAGGAAGGCCGGAATGTCCAGATAATCATCCAGCTCCTGTGACTTGCGCTTTTCGGACTGCGGCCGTGCCGCCTCCTGGGGCTCAGGCTTGGGCGCCGTGGCCTGACCCCGGCTAACCGCCGCCTGCGGACGCTGGCGATAGCCGCTGGCCTCGGTACGACGCGCGGTCTCTCGGGCTGCGGGCTTCTGCGCCTTGTTGCCTTCGAGCCCTGCCGCCACCACGGTGACACGCAGCTCGTCGGTCATGTCCATGTCGATGGACGTCCCCACCACGATGGTGGCGTCCTGGGAGGCGAACTCCTGGACAGTGGCACCCACATCATTGAACTCGCCGATGGAGAGGTCCGGACCGGCGGTGATATTGACCAGGATCCCGCGGGCACCGTGCAGGTCGATATCCTCAAGCAGCGGACTGCGGATCGCCTTCTCGGCGGCCTCGCGGGCGCGATTCTCGCCGGTGGCGCCACCGGTGCCCATCATCGCCATGCCCATCTCGGACATCACGGTGCGCACGTCGGCGAAGTCGACGTTGATGATACCGGGACTGGTGATCAGCTCGGCGATGCCCTGCACGGCCCCGAGCAGCACGTCGTTGGCGGCACTGAAGGCGGTGAGCAGGGTCGCGCTCTTGCCCAGCACCGAGAGCAGCTTCTCGTTAGGGATGGTGATCAGCGAGTCGACGTGTTCGGAGAGCTCCTTCATGCCCTCCTCGGCGGCGCGCATGCGCTTGGGCCCCTCGAAGGGGAAGGGGCGGGTCACCACCGCCACGGTGAGGATGCCCAGTTCCTTGGCCACCTGGGCGACGACGGGTGCGCCACCGGTGCCCGTACCGCCGCCCATGCCGGCGGTGATGAAGACCATGTCGGCGCCGCCGAGCAGTTCCGCGATGCGCTCGCGATCCTCCATGGCGGCCTGACGGCCGACATCAGGGTTAGCGCCGGCCCCAAGGCCCTTGGTGATCTCGCTGCCTAGCTGGAGTACCGTCTTGGCGGCGACCCGCTTGAGGGCCTGGGCATCGGTATTGGCGCAGATGAACTCGACACCCTCGATGTTGCTCTCGACCATGTGGTTGACAGCATTGCCGCCACCACCCCCGACACCGATGACCTTGATGACCGCACTACTTGAGGGTGCGCTATCTACCAGTTCGAACATAAGTCCCGTCTCCTGGACCGCGGCCGCGGTCCTGTCAGAAATTTCCTTTGAACCAGCCCTTGATCCTTGCCAGCGCCGGAATCCCTTCCCCTGAATCACGCCGGGTGATGTCGTCACGCCTCGGTTGCGCCGGGATAATGCCGCCAGCCCCCTGGCGGCCATGCCCTTGACGGGTTTCCTGTAGAGCGTAATGCAGCAAACCGACACCCGTCGAATAAATCGGGTTGCGAACCACATCCGCCAAGCCGCGCACGTTCTGCGGACAAGCAATGCGGACCGGCATATGGAAGATCTCCTCGGCCAGTTCCACGACGCCCTCCATGCGCGAGGTGCCACCGGTAAGCACCACGCCAGCGGCCACGAGATCCTCATAGCCGCTGCGTCGCAGTTCGTCACGCACCAGGGTGAAGAGCTCCTCGTAACGCGGCTCCACCACCTCGGCCAGTGACTGGCGAGACAGGTCCCGGGCCGGCCGGTCGCCCACGCTGGGCACCTTGATCATCTCGTCGCTGGCGGCCAACTGCGTCAGCGCACAGGCATACTTGACCTTGATTTCCTCGGCATGCTGGGTAGGCGTGCGCAGCGCCATGGCAATATCGTTGGTGACCTGGTCACCGGCGATGGGGATCACCGAGGTATGACGGATAGCACCCTCGGTGAACACCGCGATATCGGTGGTACCACCGCCGATGTCCACCATGCAGACCCCCAGCTCACGCTCATCCTCGGTGAGGACTGCGTGGCTCGAGGCCAGCTGTTCGAGGATGATCGAATCCACCTCGAGGCCACAGCGGCGCACACACTTTTCGATATTCTGAACGGCATTGAGGGCAGCAGTGACCAGATGGACACGCGCCTCGAGGCGCACGCCAGACATGCCCAAGGGTTCCCGAATCCCCCCCTGCGTATCGATGGCAAACTCCTGAGGCAGGACATGCAATACACGCTGGCCTTCCGAAATCGCTCGCGCACGCGCAGAGTCGATGACGCGCTCGATATCCGAGGGGGCCACTTCGCGCTCCTTGATGGCGACCACACCGTCCGAGTTCATCGAACTGATGTGGCTGCCGGCAATGCCCACGTTGACCGAATGGATGTCACAGCCGGCCATCAATTCGGCTTCTTCCACGGCACGCTGGATGGACTGCACCGTGGACTCGATATTGATCACCACGCCTTTCTTCATGCCGCGTGACGGGTGTGAGCCGATACCGGCAATTTCGATCCCACCATCATCGGTGGGCTGCCCCACGATCGCCACGACCTTGGATGTTCCGATATCCAGCCCGACTACCATATTGGACACATTGGATGGACCTGACATGAGCCGGGAAGTCTCCTCGAACCTGACCCCGAAGGGGAAGAATAATCCTGAATAGCAGGCTCGGACCAATTATAGGAACAACTTTACATGTTCCACCAGCCCGATTGCTGAATCATCCGACACGATACGGCGAATTTGTCACGAAAGAAACACCCGAAATGCCGCCC
This sequence comes from Halomonas fontilapidosi, assembly GCF_014192285.1. Taxonomy (GTDB): domain Bacteria; phylum Pseudomonadota; class Gammaproteobacteria; order Pseudomonadales; family Halomonadaceae; genus Halomonas; species Halomonas fontilapidosi. The sequence continues at coordinate 328,336 of NZ_JACHXQ010000002.1, forward strand.
AGACACCCCCAATGTCGCCAGACCCTTCAGCTGTCCGCCGCACTCTCTTCCCCGGGCGGCTCGGTCTGACCATGCCAGGCGACCGCGACACCATTGGGATAGCGCAGGTCGATGTAGCGAATGTGCGATGCCAAGGGCCCCAACTCGCGCTGCCAGGCGGCGGCCAGACGTCCCAGGCGAGCGGCGCGATCATTGCGACCGAGCATCACCCAGACGCCGCTGGCAAGCTGGAAGCGCCAGGCCCCGCGCGGTTCCAGCCGCAGCTGGCGCACCTCGAGCCCCTGGGTGGCAAACTGCGCGGCGAGCCGGGCATGGTAGCCCAGCACTTCGGTCCCGCTGCCGGGTGGGCCGGCAAGGTCCGGCAGGTCCGCGGGCGGTGACACCGGGCCGAAGGTGAAGGGCTCACCCTCGGGGTTGAGCAGCTGCGTGTCGTTCCAGCGCGCCACCGGCACCTGCTCGACCAGCTCGAAGGTCAGCGCATCGGGCCATTCGCGGCTGACGCGCACTTCGGCCAGCCAGCCGATATCCCGGGCCTGCTGGCGCAGCGCGGGCAGGTCCACGGCGAGCCAGGTCTGTCCCTGGATCAGGGGGGCCAGCCGGCTGCGCAGGTAGTCGGCACTGACGTGATGGAGCTCTCCGCCTACCGAAACTCGCTCGATGGGCCGGTCGAGCCAGACCCATAGCGCCCGCCCGCCGGCACCCAGCAGCAGGGCAAGCAGCAGCACACCGACGAAGCCTCCACGTGCCGCCATGGGCTAGTGACGCTCCCCTGCCGTGGCGAGGATACGCCGTACCAGGGCATCGAAATCGATGCCGGCGTGTGCCGCCGACTGGGGCACCAGGCTATGGTCGGTCATGCCCGGCACGGTATTGACCTCGATCAGCCAGAAGCGCCCCTCGGCGTCGCGCATGACATCGACCCGCCCCCACCCTTGGGCCCCGATACCCTCGAAAGCCGACCGGCAGAGTGCGGCGAGTTCGGCCTCCTCGTCGGCGGAGAGGCCGCACGGCAGGTGGTAGCGCGTGTCGTTGGAGAGATACTTGGCCTCGTAGTCGTAGAAGCCGCTGGGCACCTCGACGCGGATCGCCGGCAGAACGTCCCCCGCCAGCATCGATACCGTGTACTCCTCTCCCGCGATAAAGCGTTCCGCCATGACCCTGGCGTCGAAGCGAGCGGCATCATGGTAGGCGGCCTCCAGTGCGTCGCGGCTGTCGACGATGCTGATGCCCAGCGTGGACCCTTCGTGCACCGGCTTGACGATCAGCGGCAGGCCGAGGCGCTCGACCACCGCCGACCAGTCGGCCTCGGGGCCGAGCATCACGCTCTCCGGGGTCGGCAGGCCCAGTGCCTGCCAGACCAGCTTGGTGCGCTGCTTGTCCATGCCCAGCGCCGAGGCCAGCACCCCACTGCCGGTGTAGGGAATGCCCAGCAGCTCCAGCGCTCCCTGCAGCGTGCCGTCTTCACCCCCCCGGCCGTGCAAGGCAATGAAGACCCGGTCGGGGGCCAGGGCCTCCAGTCCGACCAGCCCGCCGTCGGCGGGATCGTAGCCGATGGCCTCCACGCCCGACCGGAGCAGAGCCGCCAGCACGGCGGCGCCGCTCTTCAGCGACACCTCGCGCTCGGCGGAGTCCCCACCGAAGAGCACCACCACTCGACCGACATCCTGGCTCATAGTGTCACCTCCTCGAGCGTCAGGGCCGCATCGGCCAGGTGCTGGGCGATGCCGCCCACGTCGCCTGCCCCCTGGGTGATCAGGATATCGCCGGAGCGCAGCACCCGCTGGAGAAGTGCCGGCAGCTCACTCTTGTCCTGGACGAAGATCGGGTCGACCGTCCCGCGCTGACGAATCGAGCCCGCCAGGGTACGGCCATCGGCCCCGGGCAGTGGCGCCTCACCGGCGCTGTAGACGTCGAGCAGCAGCAGCGTGTCGACGCCGGCCAGCACCCGCACGAAGTCTTCGTAGAGATCCCGGGTGCGCGAGTAACGGTGCGGCTGATAGACCATGACCAGGCGCCGCTCGGGCCAGCCGGCCCGCACGGCGTCGATCACCATGGCCACCTCGCGAGGATGGTGGCCATAGTCGTCCACCAGCATCACCTCCCCGCTGCCCTGGGGCGCGGGGAAGTGGCCATGCACCTGGAAGCGTCGCCCCACCCCCTCGAAGCTCGCCAGGCCCCGCAGGATGGCATCGTCATCGACCCCGGCATCGCTGGCCACGGCGATCGCCGCCAAGGCATTGAGGGCATTATGGCGGCCCGGCATGGCCAAGCGCACCTCGAGCGGCGCCAGCCCTTCGGGGCGCACCGCGCTGAAGTGCACTTCACCAGCCCGCTGAACGAAGCCCTCGATGCGGTAGTCGGCATCGTCGCTGAAGCCATAGGTGACGAACTGGCGACTGACGCGGTCAAGCAGGCCGCGCACGTGGGCATCGTCGATGCACAGGATCGCCAGGCCGTAGAACGGCAGGTTATGCAGGAACTCGATGAAGGTGCCCTTGAGCCGCTCGAAGTCACCGCCATAGGTCGCCATATGGTCCGCATCGATGTTGGTCACGATGGCCACCATGGGCTGCAGGTGCAGGAAGGAAGCATCCGACTCGTCGGCCTCTGCCACCAGGTAGTCGCCCTCCCCCAGCCGTGCATTGGTGCCGGCACTGGTCAGACGTCCACCGATCACGAAGGTCGGGTCCAGCCCGCCCTCGCCCAGCAAGGTCGCGGTGAGGCTGGTGGTGGTGGTCTTGCCGTGGGTGCCGGCCACGGCGATGCCGTGACGAAAGCGCATCAGCTCGGCGAGCATCTCGGCGCGGCGCACGACCGGCACGCGATGCTCGTGGGCCCAGCGAATCTCGGGGTTGGTCTCGTCCACCGCGGTGGAGACCACCACCACATCCGCGCCTTCGGCATGCTCGGCGGCATGACCGATGGCCACGCGGATGCCGCATTGGCGCAGGCGGGCAACGACCGGGGAGGCCTTGAGGTCGCTGCCACTGATCGTATAGCCCTGGTTGGCCAACACTTCGGCGATGCCGCACATGCCGGCCCCCCCGATACCCACGAAGTGGATGCGTCGGATACGACGCATGCCCATCCCCCGCCCGGGATGGGTAGGCGTCACCTGACCGGGAACCGGTCCGAGAGTCTCATCGCTCAAAACCTGTCTCCATGCAACCGGCCACCAGGCGCTCGACGGCATCCAGATGGGCACAGCCACGTGCCCTGGCTGCCATGGTGGCGAGAGTGTCGGGATCCAGCAGCGACGCTAGGCACTCGGCCAGCGCCGCCGCGCTCATTTCCTGCTGGGGCATCAGTCGCGCCGCCTGTCCCTCCACAAGGACCCGGGCGTTGGCCGTCTGATGGTCGTCCACCGCGTGGGGAAAGGGCACGAACAGCGCCGGTTTGGCCGCGGCAGCCAGCTCCGCCACGGTCAGGGCCCCGGCCCGACATACCACCAGGTCGGCCCAGGCATAGGCGCCGGCCATGTCGTCGATGAAGGCCGTCACCTCGGCGACGACCCCCTGCCCGTCGTAGGCATGGCGGGTCGCCGCCTCCTTGTCGCGGCCGGCCTGGTGCCAGACCTCGGGACGATGCGCCTCGGGCAACCGGGCGAGCGCCTCGGGCAGTCGTGCGTTGAGGGCCTGTGCCCCCAGGGAACCGCCCACGACCAATAACCGCAGGCGCCGTCCGGCCATCTCACCGGCGCGTCGCGGGGCTTCGCCCAGCCGTGCGATCTCATCACGCACCGGGTTGCCGACCACTTCGGCCCGGCCGGGGAAGGCCTGGGGGAAGGCCGCATAGACACGGCGCGCCAAGCGTGACAGCACCCGGTTGGTCAGCCCCGCCACGGCGTTCTGCTCGTGGATCACCAGCGGACGGCGGACCAGCCAGGCCGCCAGACCGCCGGGGCCGCTGGCGAAGCCGCCCAGCCCGACCACCAGCTGAGGGTCGACGTCGCGGATGACCCGCCCCGCCTGCCATACCGCCCGGACCAGGTTGAAAGGGGCCAGCAGCCAGCCAGTCAGGCCATTGCCACGCAGCCCGCTCACCGCGATGCGGTGCAGCGGAATGCCGGCCTCGGGCACCAGGCGATTCTCGATGCCGCGCGGGCTGCCCAGCCAGGCAACCTCGACACCCTCGGCCACCAGGCCGCGGGCCAGCGACAGGGCCGGGATGACGTGGCCACCGGTCCCCCCGGCCATGATCAGTGCGCGGTGTCCCTCGCGTCGGCTCATGTTGCGCGTCCTTGTGTGCTGTCGGGCGATGGCGCCCGGGAAGCCGTGGGCCTGGCGCGGCGCTGGGCCAGCCGCGTCTCGATGTCGGCGCGCAGCAGCAGCGCCACCATCGTGCAGCTCACCACCAGGCTCGAGCCCCCGTAGCTGAGCAGCGGCAGGGTCAGCCCCTTGGTCGGCAGCATGCCAGTGCTCACGGCGATGTTGATGAAGGCCTGGGCGCCCAGGACCAGGGCAAAACCGTAACTGAGGTAGGCGGCGAAGCACAGGCCGGCCAGTTCGGCCCGCCGCCCCACCGCCATGGCGCGCCAGATCAGCAGGGCAAAGAGCCCCACCACAGCGATGGCGCCCAGCAGACCGAGCTCTTCGGCCAGCACCGCGAAGACGAAGTCCGTGTGGGCCTCGGGCAGGTAAAACAGCTTCTGCACGCTGTTGCCTAGCCCCATGCCCAGCCAGTGCCCGCGCCCGAAGGCGATCAGCGCCTGAGTCAGCTGGTAGCCGCTGGCAAACTGGTCGGCCCAGGGGTCGGCGAAACTGGTCAGGCGTGCCATCCGGTAGGGTTCGGCGACGGCGGCCAGCAGCCCTAGGGCCCCCACCACCAGCAGCAGCGCCAGGAAACGCCCCCAGGGGGCACCGGCCATCAGTAACATGCCCATCACCGCACCGGTCATCACCACCACGGCACCGTAGTCGGGTTCGAGGATCAGCAAGCCGGCGATCACCGCCATCACCGCCAGGGGCCGCAGGAAGGCGCCCCACTGACGACGCACCTGGGGCAGGAAGCGTTCCAGGTAGCCGGCCAGATAGACGACCAGGCAGAACTTGGCGACCTCGGAGGCCTGAAGGTTGAACGGCACCCCGGGCAGCGAGAGCCAGCGCCGGCTGCCGTTGACCTCGCGTCCGACCAGCAGTACCAGCAGCAGCAGGGACAGCCCTACCAGCAGCAGCAGCGGGCCATTGACCTTCCACCAGGCGAGAGGCACGCGCAAGGCCAGTGCTCCGACTCCCAGCGCCCCCAGCAGGAAGATGCCGTGACGAAGGCTGAAATACCAGGCATTGCCGGTAAGGCTCGAGGCCACCTCGCTGGACGCCGAGGTCACCATGATCCAGCCAATCAGCAACAGGGCAAAGGCCGCCAACACCAGCCAGCCATCGAAAGCCTGTTCGGCGGTGCTCAGTCGCCGGGCCAGGCGGGAGAGTCGCTGCGTCATGTCACCTCCCCGGCCAGTCGCCTCACTGCCCCGCAGAAGGCCGCGCCACGCGCCTGATAGTCGCTGAACTGGTCCAGGCTGGCACAGGCCGGGGACAACAGCACACAGTCCCCGGCCATGGCGATGTCTGCTGCCCTTGCCACCGCGGCCTGCAGATCCTCGACCCGGGTCACCGGTAGCCGGCCACGCAGGGCATCCTCCAAACGCCCGGCATCCCGGCCGAAGAGGATCGCCCCACGACCGTAGCGCGCCAGGGGCGCCGCCAGCGGGCGAAAGTCGGCCCCCTTGCCCACGCCACCGGCCAGCAGGATCAGGCGCCCCTCGAGGGTCGGCCCGAGTCCGTCAATGGCGGCCAGGGTCGCACCGACATTGGTGCCCTTGGAGTCGTTGATCCAGCGCACGCCGTCGACCTCGGCCACCAATTCGCCGCGATGGGGCAGGCCAGGGAAGCGGCGCAGCACCGCGACCATCACCGCCAGCGGCAGCCCCAGGTGGTGGCCCATGGCCAGCGCCGCGAGGGCGTTGGCCTGGTTGTGGCGTCCCGGCAGGCGCATCTCGTCGGCCGGCATCAGCGGCGTGTCGCCGTGCATCAGCCAGTCACGACCATCGCGCCGCGCGATGCCCCATTCATCGCCCTCGGGAAGGCGGGTGGTGAAACGATCCTGGGCCGGCAACGCCGTCGCCGGCCAGGTCGAGGGGTCCTCGGCATTGACCACCGCGTGCCGCGCGCCGCGGAAGATGCCCCGCTTCGCGGCCCGATAGCCCGCCATGTCGCCATGGCGGTCCAGGTGGTCCTCCGAGAGATTGAGAAAGGCAGCTGTCTCGGCCCCCAGACATGGCGTGGTCTCGAGCTGGAAGCTGGAAAGCTCCAGCACGAAGAGCTCGGCGTCAGGTGTCGTCGCGAGCAGGTCGAGCGCCGGCGTCCCGAGGTTGCCGCCCACGGCGACGCGCACCCCGGCCTCGCGAGCCATCTCGCCGACCAGGGTAGTCACGGTGGACTTGGCGTTGGAGCCGGTGATGGCCGCAATGGGCGCCCGTGCCGCGCGAACGAACAGCGCGATCTCCCCGACCAGAACCGGCTCGCCGGTGGCGTCGCGCGTGCGCCCCGCGAGGGCTTCGAGCCCCGGCATTTGCGGATCGACGCCGGGGCTCACCACCGCCTCCTCCACCTCGGCGAGGTCCAGGTCGGTGAGCGGGCCGCAGTGAATCACGACGCCAGGATGAGCCGCCCGGACGTCATCCAGGCCGGGCGGCCTCTCGCGCGTATCGGCGACCATGAAGGGCACGCCGAGACGGCCGAGGTGACGGCAGATGGCCCGCCCGGAGAGCCCGAGCCCGACCACCAGCGTCGTTCCCTTCGGCACCTTGACCATGTTGAGCTCCTTGCGGATGGCGACTCGGCGCCCGGGAATCAGCGGACCTTGAGCGTGGCCAGGCCGATCAGCACCAGCACCACGGTGATGATCCAGAAGCGCACGATGACCCGTGGCTCCGGCCAGCCCTTGAGCTCGTAGTGGTGGTGCAGCGGCGCCATGCGGAAGATGCGCCGCCCGGTGAGCTTGTAGGAGCCGACCTGCAGGATGACCGAGACGGTCTCCATGACGAAGATACCGCCCATGATGAACAGCACGATCTCCTGCCGCACGATCACCGCCACTACGCCGAGCGCGGCCCCCAGTGCCAGGGCCCCGACGTCGCCCATGAAGACCTGGGCCGGGTAGGTGTTGAACCACAGAAAGCCCAGCCCGGCCCCGGCGATGGTGGCACAGAACACGGCCAGCTCGCCGGCGCCGGGGATGAAGGGAATCTGCAGGTAATCGGCGAACACCGTGTTGCCGGTGGCATAGGCGAATACCGCCAGGCCCATGGCCACCAGCACCGTGGGCATGATTGCCAGACCATCGAGGCCGTCAGTGAGGTTGACCGCATTGGAGCTGCCGACGATCACCAGGTAGGTGAGCACCATGTAGAACACCCCGAGGGGCAGCACGAACTCCTTGAACAGCGGCACGATCAAGCTGGTCTCCACCGGCGAGGCGGCGGTGACGTAGAGCAGCACCGCGGCCGCCACGCCGATCAACGACTGCCAGAAATACTTCCAGCGTGCCGGCAAGCCGCGGGGATTTTTCTCGACGACCTTGCGGTAGTCGTCCACCCAGCCGATGGCACCGAAGCCCAGGGTCACCGCCAGCACCAGCCAGACGTAGTGGTTGGTAAGGTCGCCCCACAGCAGGGTGCTCACGGCGATGGCCATCAGGATCATCGCGCCGCCCATGGTCGGCGTGCCGGCCTTGGAGAGGTGGGACTGGGGGCCATCATCGCGCACCGCCTGCCCGATCTGGCGCTCCACCAGGCGGCGGATCATCACCGGCCCCAGCCACAGGCAGAGCACCAGGGCGGTCAGGGTGCCCAGGATCATGCGCAGGGTCAGATAGTTGAAGACGTTGAAGGCAGTCTGGAATTGCGCCAGGAAATCAGCCAGAAAGAGCAGCATGTATCGCGTTCACCTTGAAGCATCCGCACGCAGGGCCGCCACGATGCGTTCCATGCCGGCACTGCGCGAGCCCTTGACCAGTACGCTGGTCGCGGGCGGTAGATGGTGGAGGACGTGGCGCATCAGCGCCTCCCTATCGTCGAAATGTACCCCGCCTTCGCCGAAGGCCCGGCTGGCCGGCCTCGCCGGCTCGCCAAGGGTACCCAGGAAGTCGACTCCCCGTTCCCGCGCGTAGTGTCCGAGCTCGGCATGCAGCCGGTCGGACTCGCCCCCCAGTTCGCCCATGGCACCCAGCAGGCACCAGTGCGGCCCGGGCAGCGTCACCAGGACGTCGAGCGCTGCCTTTACCGCGCCGGGGTTGGCATTGTAGGTATCGTCCAGCAACCGAGAGCCATGCCGGCCCTCGACGACACTCAGACGGCCCGACATCGGCGACACCGCCTCGAGTCCGGCCAACACCTCGGCCTCCGCGAGCCCCATCGCCAGGGCAGCGGCGGCCGCCGCCAGGGCATTGGCCACGTTATGGCGTCCCAGCAGCGCCAGCTGGACCCGTCCGATCTTGCGACCGTCCAGGACAAGCGTGAAAGCATAGCGCCCGAGAGCGTCGCAGGCCAGCGTCTCGCCTCTCAGGCGGGCCCGCCGATCCAGGCCGAAGTCGAGTACCTCGCGAGGCGCCGCCAGGCTCGCCCAGGTGACGAAGAAGGCATCGTCGCGATTGAGCACCGCCACGCCGTCGGGCGGCAGGCCGGCCAGGATCTCCGCCTTGGCCTGGGCGATACGGCCCATGCCGCCGAACTCGCCCACATGGGCCCCGGTGACGTTGGTGATCACCGCCACCCGGGGCGCGGCCAGGGCCGTGGTCCAGGCGATCTCGCCGAGATGGTTGGCGCCCAGTTCGACCACGGCCTGGCGATGATCGGCCTCCAGTGCCAGCAGCGTCAGAGGCGCGCCGATGTCGTTGTTGAGGTTGCCCTGGGTGGCTAGCGTCGGCCCGCTTCGGGTCAGCAGGGTCGCCAGCATCTGCTTGACCGTGGTCTTGCCGCTATTGCCGGTCACGGCGACCAGCGGGCCGCCCCAGGTGCGGCGTCGGGCCCGCCCCAACAGCCCCAGGGCCAGCCGGCTATCGGCCACCACAAGCTGAGGGAGCGGGTCATCGACGGGCCGTTCGACCAGCGCCGCCACGGCTCCTGCCGCCCGCGCCTGGCCGATGAAATCATGCGCATCAAAACGCTCACCCCGCAGCGCCACAAACAGCGCGCCGGGAGCGAGCTGACGGGTATCGGTGACGATCGCGCCGACCGGCAGATCGTCAGCCGGCGCGTCAAGCCCCAGAACGGCGGCGATCTCGCCCAGGTGCTGCAGGCCGACGGTGCTCATCGAGCACCCTTCCCGCTGTCGTGCCCAGCGCGGGCGGCCAGGCCGCGCTCGGCCTCGACCAGATCCGAGAAGGGATGGCGCACGCCGTCAATCTCCTGATAGTCCTCGTGTCCCTTACCGGCAATCAATACCACGTCGTCGGGGCCGGCCTGCGCCAGCACCCGTGCGATCGCCTCGCCCCGCCCGGCCAGCTCGAGAGCGTCGCCGCGCTCGGCGTCATCCAGACCGGCAAGGATCTGGGCACGGATCGCTGCCGGCGACTCGCTGCGCGGGTTGTCGTCGGTGACCACCACGCGGTCGGCCCCCTGGCGCGCCGCTACCGCCATCAGCGGGCGCTTGCCAGTGTCGCGATCGCCGCCGCAGCCAAACAGGCACCAGAGCTCCCCTTTGCCCGGCAGGTGGGCCCGCAACGCAGAGAGGGCATTGTCGAGGGCATCCGGGGTATGCGCGTAGTCGATGACCACCGTGGGGGCTCCCCGCCGGGTCAGGCATTGCATGCGGCCGGGCACCGTCGCGAGCTGGGCCGCCGCGGTGAAGAGCGGCTCCAGGGAGTGGCCGAGGCCAAAGAGGGTGGCCATGGCCAGCAGCACGTTATCCAGGTTGAAGCGCCCCATCAGCCCGAGTTCAAGCTCCCGCTCGCCCTCGGGGGTGGCAATGAGCGCCCGCTGACCCTCAGCATGGGGCATCCAGTCGATGACGCGCAGGGTCACCGCCTCGTCTTCACCCACGGCAAGCACCCGCACGTGGCGATGCACGCCGGCGAGCATCAGGCGCGCCAGGGGGTCATCGCCGTTGACCACCGCCAGCTCGAGCTCATGGCGACGGAAAAGCCGCGCCTTGGCGGCGGCATAGGCCGCCATGCTGACGTGGTAGTCCAGATGATCGCGGCTTAAGTTGGTGAACACGGCGGCCTGCACCCGGCAGCCATCCAGGCGCCCCTGCTCCAGCGCATGGGAGGAGACCTCCATGGCCACCCGCTGCACGCCGCCTGCCACCAGCTCCCCCAGCGCGGCCTGCAGCGCCAGGGGACCCGGCGTGGTCAGTTGGCCGGCCGCCAGCTGGCCCGGTCGGCCGTGCCCCAGGGTGCCGATCAGGGCCGCCTCCACGCCGAGCGCGGTGCTCAGCTCGGCCAGGTAGTGGGTCGTCGAACTCTTGCCATTGGTACCGGTGACGCCGACCAGCTCCAAGCCACGGGGCACGGCAAACAGGATCTGTCCCAGTTCGCCCAGGGTCTCGCGGAGGCCCGTCAGCCACAGCACCCGGGCGTCGTCGGGCCCCGGCGCGCCATCGTCATGGGCCAGCACCAGCGAGGCCCCCGCTGCCAGCGCCTGACCGATAAAGTCACGGCCGTCGGCCGCGCCCCCCGGGACCGCCACGAAGATATCGCCGGGGGCCAGCCGACGGCTGTCGATCACCAGCCTGACGGTGTCGGGCAGGGTGATATCCGCCAGGATACGGCGACAATCGGGCCAAAGCTCGGTCAGGCCGGTCTCGAGTCGCTCGGCGGTCAGCTGCATCGCTTTTTCTCCCTAGGCATTGCGCTCATGTTTCCGGCTCCCGAGCGTCCGGCGGCACATCCAGCAGGCGCAGGGCATTGCCGACAACCCGGGAGAAGACCGGCGCGGCCACCGCCCCGCCATAGTAGCTGTCGCCCCGCGGATGATCGATCATCACCACTGTCACGATGCGCGGATCCGACACAGGAGCGATGCCGACGAACAGGCTGCGATAGGCATTTTCCTGATATCCGCCGGCATCGGTCTTACGAACGGTGCCGGTCTTGCCGGCGACACCATAGCCCGACACCAGGGCCCGACGGGCGCCGGTGCCAGGCTGGACGACCTGATCCATCATCTGCAAGACCTGTCGAGCCACGCCCGGCTCGATCACCGCTTCACCGGCCGGTGCCTCGGCGAGTTTGAGCAGAGAGGGCGGCAGACGTCGACCGTCGTTGGCAATGGCCGTGAAGGCACTGGCCAGTTGCAGCGCCGACACCGACAGCCCATAGCCGTAGGAAAGCGCGGCCCACTGGCTACTCGACCAGCGCACGGGGGCCGGCAGGCTCCCGCCTGCCTCACCGGGAAAGCCCGTGCCCGGCGCCTGATCAAACCCCAGCCGGCGATAGGTCTCGGGCACCAGAGGGTCGTCGAGTTGCAGCGCCAGCTTGGACATGCCGATGTTCGACGACTTCTCGAGAATACCCGCCAGGCTGAGCTTGCCGTAGTTGCGGATGTCCTTGATGGTAAATCGGTCGATGCGCATCCAGCCCGGTGAAGTATCGATCACGATATCCCTGTCAAACTCACCACTCTCCAGAATCGCCGACATGGCCAGCGGCTTGACGACCGACCCCGGCTCGAACGTGTCGACGATGGCCCGGTTGCGCAACCCTTGGGGGTCGAGGCCGGCACGGTTATTGGGGTTGTAGGAAGGCTGGTTGGCCATGGCCAGCACCTCGCCACTGCGAGCATCCATCATCACCACGCTGCCACCATCGGCATCGTGCTCGGCCACCGCCGCCTTGAGCTCACGATAGGCCATGTACTGGAGGCGCTGGTCCAGCGCCAGGGTAAGATCGCCGCCCGGCTGGGCCTCCTTGAGCAGCGTCAGGTCGCGCACCAGGCGACCGCGACGGTCCTTGAGCACGCGGCGCTTGCCGGGCACCCCGGCGAGATACGGCTGATAGGCCAGCTCAAGGCCCTCCTGGCCGGTATCGTCGATATTGGTCACCCCCAGCAACTGCGCGGCCACTTCCCCCGCCGGATAGTAGCGCTTGTACTCCTCCCGGGCATGCACGCCGGGAATGCGCAGGTCCAGCACACTCTGTGCCGCTTCCGGCGTCATGCGGCGCCGCAGATACATGAACTCGCGCTCGGCGTAGCGCGCGATTCGCTCGTTGAGGGTATCGAGTTCCTGGCCAAGGGCCCTGGCCAACATCAGGCGCTGGATGTCGTCGGCCGGGAGGTCCTGGGGGTTGGCCCAGAGCGTCACCACCGGCGTGGAGATCGCCAAGGGTTCACCGTGGCGGTCGGTGATCATCCCACGGTGGGCGGGAATGGTATCGGTACGCAGGGTTCGGGCGTCGCCCTGCCCCTGAAGAAAGGGGCGGTCAAAGACATGCAGGTCGACGATACGCCCCGCCAGCAGAGCCAGCCCCAGCAGCACCAGCGCCATCATCACCCGGTAGCGCGCCTTGCTCATGGGCGCCGTGGGCGGTGGCCGGCGCGGTGTCACACCGCTGCGGGCTTCGGCACTCATGGGCGAATGACCTCGACCTCGTCGATGTCGGGCAACCGCATCTCCAGCCGCTCCTGGGCCAGGCGCTCGATCCGCGCGGGGGAGGACCAGGCACCCTCCTCGAGCAGCAGCTGCCCCCATTCGGTCTGCAGCTGCTGTCGCTCACGCTCCAGCTGCTGCAGCTGAGCATAACGTTCACGGGTCAGGTGGCTGGCGGTGATCACCGCCAGGGCAGAGCCGAGACAAGCGACCAGCAGCAGCATGACCAGCAACAGCCGCGGCGACACTCTCAGGCGAAGGGGCCAACCAAACGAGGAAGCCGCCATGGGTCGTCCTTGTACCATGGACCGTCCTCAGTATCGCTTGCGCGCCACACGCATGACCGCACTGCGTGCCCGGGGATTCTCCATGACCTCCTCGGCACCGGGTCGCCGCGCCTTGCCCAGCGACTCGAGCCGACGCGGCAGCTGATCGTCGCGGATCGGAACGCCGCGCGGCAGGTCGGTGTCGCCGCGCACGTGGTCGCGAATGAAGCGCTTGACCCGCCGATCCTCCAGGGAGTGGAAGCTGATCACCACCAGGTGTCCCCCGGGGGCGAGGGCCTCGAGTGACGCCTCCAGGGCGGCATCGAGCTGATCCAGTTCGCCATTGACCTGGATGCGCAGCGCCTGGAAGACCCGAGTCGCCGGGTGCTTGCCCTTCTCCCACGCCGGGTGAGCAGCCTTGACCACCTCGGCGAGGTCTGCAGTTCGCACGAAAGGACGCTCGAGGCGACGCGTCACGATGGCTCGCGCCAGCCGTTTGGCGAAGCGTTCCTCACCATAGGCCTTGAACACACGCACCATCTCCCCCTCGCTGGCGCGCACCAGGAAACCCGCGGCGCTTTCGCCGCGAGAAGGATCCATGCGCATATCCAGGGGGCCGTCGCGCAGGAAGCTGAACCCCCGCTCGGGGTCGTCTAGCTGGGGCGACGAGACGCCCACATCGAGCAGCACGCCGGCCAGCCGGCCATGCAGGGCATGACGGTCGGCAATCTCGCCAAGGCGGGCGAACTCGCCCTGCTCGATGGCAAAGCGCGGATCATCGATGGCCGAGGCCTCGGCCACGGCCTGGGGGTCGCGATCGATCGCCAGCAGTCGTCCCTGCGGGGCCAGCCGGGCGAGAATGGCACGCGAATGACCGCCGCGGCCGAAGGTGCCGTCCAGATAAGCGCCCTCGGGGTCGTGGACCAGCGCCTCGACGGCGCCATCGAGCAGCACGCTGGCGTGGCGAAAGCCGCAGGCGGGCTGTTCAGGGGCGGATGACGGCATGGGGGTCTCGTTCGAGGAGCCGTTGGAAACGGCGATGTTCGGAAGTAAGGGAGTCGGCCGATAAGCCGGGTTCTGTCGCGGACAGTCATTCCTCTAGGGGCCATGTTACCAGGGCCCTCAAGCGACCTACCCGAACCCGACGCGGGCCACGTCATGGGGTTCCTATTTGGTCTTGCTCCGAGTGGGGTTTACCTTGCCACGCACTGTTACCAGGCGTGCGGTGCGCTCTTACCGCACCCTTTCACCCTTACCGGTCTCCCGAGGGAGACTTGGGCGGTCTGCTCTCTGCTGCACTTTCCGTCGGCTCACGCCGCCCAGGCGTTACCTGGCACTCTGCCCTGTGGAGCCCGGACTTTCCTCCCCCGCTCCGGCCCGAGGGCCGGAGGCGGCGGCGACTGTCTGGCCAACTCCTGCGGCAAGGATACCAGCGCCCTTCCCCCGCCTCAATGCCCGTCCTTGAGGGCCTGCAGTCGTCCGTACCAGACCTTCTTCGCCCCGCCCAGCAGGCGGGCGGCCACCGACGCCGCCTGCTTGACCCCGACGCCCTCGGCGAGCAGCGCCGTCAGCAAGGCATCGGCCTCCACCGTCGAGGCGTCGGGGTCATGACGCTCAGCGGCCCCGGCCACCATCACCACGAACTCGCCGCGGGCCTGGTCCGGATCCTCCTCCATGCGAGCGAGAAGCTCGGCGGCGCTACCATCCAGGAAAGTCTCGAAGGTCTTGGTCAGCTCACGCGCCAGTACCACACGACGCGCCTCGAGGGTGGAAGCCAGATCGGCCAGGGTGTCACGAATGCGATGAGGGGACTCGTAGAACACCAGGGTCTCCTCGCGTGCCGCGAGCGCCTCGAGACGCCCACGTCGGCTACCGCCCTTGGCCGGCAGAAAACCCTGGAAGAGAAAGCGGTCGGTCGGCAGGCCCGCCGCCGACAGAGCGGCTACCAGAGCACAGGGCCCCGGTACCGGCACGATGCGACGGCCACGATCACGCAGCGCGCGCACCAGCACGAAGCCGGGGTCGCTGATCAGCGGGGTGCCGGCATCGGAGACCAGGGCGATATCCTCCCCGGCAACGAGACGGGCATCCAGGGCATCGACTCGCGAAGCTTCGTTATGCTCGTGCAACGAGAGCATCGGCTGCGAAAGTCCCAGATGGCGCAGCAGGCGCCCGCTATGGCGGGTATCCTCGGCGGCGATCACGGCCACCTCTGCGAGCACCCGGGCGGCGCGGGGACTCAGATCGTCCAGATTCCCAATGGGTGTGGCGACCACGTACAATGAACCGGCAGGCGTATCGGACATCTCGGCTCCCTGGGATGCTCTCGGACTCTGGGACAAGGAAGAACTCATGAAGATCTCGTTTCGCGGCCTGCTGGCCGTCGCGCTCAGCGCGCTGCTGCTTGCCGGCTGCAGCGTCCAGCCGGGGATTGTCGAACGACAGCCCGACGTTGACCCACAGCGCCTGCTGCAGCAGGCCGAGCAGCAGCAACCCGGCCAGGCCGCCCTGTCGCGCCTGGAAGCGGCCGACATCCTAGCACGCCAGGGGAACCGCACCCAGGCGCTGGAAGTCGCCAAGGAAATCGACGACGCTCGACTGGATCGCCAGCCACGCATCCGCTGGGCCCTGCTGCTTTCGCAGCTGGGCGCGGAGGCAGAGGATCCCTGGGCGGTGATCCAGGCAGGGCAATTGCTCGACGAGATGAACCTGCCCCGCGAAGCCTCGCTGACACTGCGTGAGCGTCTGGGCATGGCGCTGGCCGAGGTCGACGAATTTCGCGCCGCCGCCCGAGCCCTGATCCAGGTCCAGGCAGGCACCGATCGCGAGGACCTCAACGATCCGATCTGGGATCAGCTCTCGCGGCTCGACAGCGGCTCACTCGCTACCCTGCGCAACGAGGGCGGCGACCTGGCGGAGGGGTGGGTTGCCCTGGCCGAGCTGGTGCGTGCCAGCGGCGGTGACATCCAGCGGCTCTTCGCGCGCCTGGATAACTGGCGAGAGCGCTATCGCGGCCACCCGGCGGCTCGCCGTCTGCCGGGCGAAATCACCGCCCTTCGGGAACTGCGCGGCCAGGAGGTCACCCATATCGCCGTCTTCCTCCCTGAGTCAGGGCCGCTCGACAGCATTGCCGGGGCGATACGGGAAGGGATCCGGATCCATCACCTCGAAGGCGTCGACAGCGGTGCCCGCCTGACCTTTATCGACAGCAGCCAGGGCAATCTGGACGCGCTCTACCGGGAGGCCAGCGAGCTCGGCGCCCAGGTGGTGATCGGCCCGCTGAACAAGGATGCCGTCAGCGAGCTCGAGAGGCGCGATCGGGTCCCGCTGCCGACCCTGGCGCTCAACTACGGCCGCGGTGAGCGTAACCAGGCCCTCGGCCTCTTTCAGTACGGCCTGTCTGCCGAAGATGAGGCTCGCCAGGCCGCCCATCGTGCCTGGATCGATGGCCACCGTCTGGCCTCGCTGCTGGTGCCGGACAACGACTGGGGGCGGCGTGTCGGCGAGGCCTTCTGGAACGCCTGGCGCGACCTGGGAGGGGAAGTCGCCAATGCGGTCCGCTACAACCCCGAAGCCTCGGCCACCGAGAGCACGCGCCGGGCCGTGACCAACCCCCAGCCCGACATGCTCTTCCTGCTGGCCCTGCCGGAGTATGCCCGCCAGGTACCCCCGACGCTTGACTACTACTACAGCGGCGACCTGCCGATCTATGCCACCTCCCATCTCTTCGAGGGCCGCCCGCAGCCTCGCCTGGATCATGACCTGGACGACGTGCTGTTCGTCGATATCCCCTGGCAGATCCCCGATGCCGCCGTGGGCGGCGTGGAAGCCCTGCCCTACCTCGACAGCTACCGACGGCTGCGTGAAGAGTCCGACCCTGCCATGTTTCGGCTGATGGCCATGGGCGTGGATGCCTACGAGCTGGCCAGACGCCTGCCGCAACTGCAGGCGATCAGCGGCAGTGAGCTGTTCGGCGCTACCGGCACCCTGAGCCCGGCGGAAGATGGCCGAATCCAGCGCCGCCTGCCTTGGGCACGTTTCGTCAATGGGGTCCCTCAGCCGGTGCTGACGCCCGGGGTCTTCGGCGATGACCGGGCCCCGTGACGCCCGCGCCAGGGGCGCCGCCATCGAGCAGCTCGGCGCCCGCTGGCTGTCGGCGCGCGGCCTTATCCTCGAGGCCAGCAACCAGCATGCCAAGGGCGGCGAGATCGACCTGGTCATGCGCGATGGCGAGGTCCTGGTGTTTGTCGAGGTGCGCCACCGCGCCGATCGCCGCCACGGCCACCCCCTGGAAACCGTCACCGCCGCCAAACAGCGCCGCCTGATCCGGGCGGCGCGTTTTTATCTCCAACGCAACCGGCTATCATGTCCCTGCCGCTTCGATGTGCTGGCCGTGACCGGCAGCCCCCCGGACATCGAGATCGAGTGGGTGGCGAATGCCTTCGAAGCGCACTGACCGGTCAAGCCCATCTGCGACAAGGACCAGGAACCCCGCATGGATTTCCAGCAGCGCATTCTCGGCCACTTCAATGCCAGCATCGACACCAAGACCTATGCCAGCGAGGTGTTGCCGCCCTTCATCGAGGTGGCCAGCCAGATGATGGTCCAGTGCCTGGTCAACGACGGCAAGATCCTGGCCTGCGGCAACGGCGGCAGCGCCGGCGACAGCCAGCACTTTTCCTCGGAACTGCTCAACCGCTTCGAGCGCGAGCGTCCCAGCCTGCCGGCCCTGGCGCTGACCACCGACACCTCGACGCTGACCTCGATCGCCAACGATTACAGCTACAACGAGATCTTCTCCAAGCAGATCCGCGCCCTGGGCCAACCCGGCGATATCCTGCTGGCGATCTCCACCAGCGGCAATTCCGCCAACGTGATCCAGGCCATTCAGGCCGCTCATGACCGTGACATGACGGTGGTAGCGCTGACCGGTCGCGACGGTGGCGATATGGCCTCGCTGCTGGGCCAGGACGACTGCGAGATCCGGGTGCCGGCGACATCCACGGCGCGCATTCAGGAAGTGCACCTGCTGGCGATTCACTGCCTGTGCGACCTGATCGACGAACAACTCTTCGGTACAAGCGAGTGACTCCCATGACCCGCAAGTCCCTTCTTACCCCCCTGCTGCTGACCCTCGGCCTCGGTATCGCCGGCTGCACCACCGTTACCGGCGTGACCAACCCCGGCACCATCGATGAAAACTACGGTGAGCGCACCTTTGGCACCCAGGTCGAGGACGAGAGCATCGAGACCAAGGTCAGCCACAACCTCGGCCGCACCGATGCCCGACTGGGCGATGCCCGCATCAATGTCGACAGTTTCAACGGCGTCGTCCTGCTGACGGGCCAGGTGCCCAGCGACGAACTCAAGATGAAGGCCACCGAGGTCGCTGAACGGGTCCGCAACGTCCGCGAGGTTCACAACGAACTTGCCATCGCCGCCAACCTGCCCGCCAGCCAGCGACTCGCTGATACCTGGTTGCGCACTCGCATTCGCACCAGCCTGGCGGCCAATGAGGAGATCGACTCGGGCCGCATCCGGGTAGTGACCGAGAACAATAGCGTCTATCTGATGGGTATCGTCACCCGTAACGAGGCGGAGCGCATCGTCAGGGCCGTGTCCGGCGTCGGTGGCATGCAGCGCATCGTCAAGGTATTCGACTACCTGGACTGATCACGTCCCACAACGTGAAACGACAGGCCTGGGCCTGCCGTTTCACCGTGCGACGAGCGAATTCCTGCTTACTTGATGACCCGCAACGAGGGACGCCCCTTGCGCGGCGGCGCATCATCTTCATCGTTCTCTTCCGAGGGAGCGTCATCCACGCTCTCCTCCACCTCGGTAGCACCGGCCGGGATCACCGGCTCATGGCCGAACACCATGCCCACGCCGTTCTCCCGGGCATAGATCGCGATCAGCGCCTCGATGGGCACCATCACCTGCATGGGGCGGCCGCCGAAGCGCGCCGAGAAGCTCACCGCCTCGTTCTCCATGGCGAAGTCGCGAATGGCCGTCGGGGCGAGGTTGAGCACGATCTGGCCATTCTGGACGAACTGGCGGGGCACCTCGACACCTGCCTGCTCGGCATCGACGACGATATAGGGCGTCAGGTCGTTATCCAGCAGCCACTGGTACAGGGCTCTGGCAATATAGGGGCGGCTCGATTGCATCGTTTGGCCCTCCTGGGACGAAGACCCGGCCTTCACCGGGTCGAAATTCAGGGGCGCATCTCGCGTTCGCTTTCACTGAGGGCGGCCTTGAAGCCATCGCGATCGAACAGGCGCTCCATGTAACCCATCAACGGCTTGACCTGTTTTTCAGGCAGTTCGATCCCCAACACCGGCAACCGCCAGAGGATCGGGGCCAGGCAGCAGTCCACCAGCGTGAACTCTTCGCTCATGAAATAGGGCATGTCCTCGAAGATCGGCGAGATGCCGACCAGGCTCTCCCGCAGCTCCTTGCGGGCCTTCTCCACATCCTTCTTCGCGCCACGCTGCAGCTGCTCGACCAGCGGGCACCACTCGCGCTCGATACGGTGCATCCACAGCCGGCTCTTGGCCCGCGCCACAGGATAGACGGGCAGCAGGGGCGGATGCGGGAAGCGCTCGTCGAGGTACTCCATCATTACCTTGGACTCGTAGAGCACCAGATCCCGGTCGAGAAGAGTGGGCACGCTGTTGTAGGGGTTGAGATCGGCGAGTTCCTCGGGGTGCTGTTCGTCGGTCACCTCGACGATATCGACAGCCACGCCCTTCTCGGCGAGCACGATTCGCACACGATGACTGTAATGGTCATCTCCTCCGGAGTAGAAGATCATCGACGACCGCTTGGCCACTACACCCATGTAACAATCCTCGCATCAGTTCGTGCCGAAATGATAACACGACCGGCCCTATCTTGAGGGCCCATCGTGCTGCCCGATATCGGGCAGAGACCACGAGGGGCGCATGGTTGTCCGCCATGCGCCCCTCCTGAATGTCCGTCGTTGACGAATCAGTGGACGTCGCGCCAGTACTCGCGCTTGAGCAGGTAGGAGATGACCCCAAAGATGAAGATGAAGATCAGCACCTTCGGACCCAGCGACTGCGCCTGCAGCTTGGACGGCTCCCCCACGTAGGCGAGGAAGTTGGTGAGGTCGTAGACCGCATCCTCGAACTCGGCCGGTTCCATCGCGCCAGGCTGGGTGACCTGCAGCGTCTCACAGGACTGGTACTTGCCGGTCAGGGGATCGAGCTCGGCCCCCTCCACGGGACGGTCCGTCGCGGCGCACACCTTCTCTTGCACCCCCTGCAGCGGCTCCAGCACATTGGGCATCGAGACGAGGTCGAAGACCACGTTGTTGACGCCGGTGCTGGTGCTGGGGTCCTTGTAGAAGGTCAGCAGGTAGGAGTAGATCCAGTCGGTGCCGCGCAGACGTGACTCCAGGGTCAAGTCGGGCGGTGGCGCACCAAACCATGCCTCGCCATCCTCCTCGCTCATTGCAATGTGCATCTGGTCGTTGAAGGCCAGGTCCGGCGAAAAGATCAGGTTCTCCTCGACAAGGTCCTGGGGAATGTTCAAGTCTTCGGCAGCCCGCGCGAAGCGCTGGTGCTCCAGAGAGTGACACCCCATGCAGTAATTGACATAGAGCTTCATGCCGTTCTGCAGTGACGACTTGTCCTGGAGATCCGGCTCCATGGAGTACGGGACGCTAGCCCCTCCCGCGGCCATGGCCGTGACGGGCACCAGCGCGAAGAGCAGTGCGAACAGTTGCTTTTTCATTAGCCAGTCACCCTTTCCGGAACGGGTTTGGTCTTCTCCAGCCGGGTATAGAACGGCATCAGCAGGAAGAAGGCGAAATAAACGATGGTACATACCTGAGACAACAGGGTACGCCCCTCGGTGACCGGCAGCACCCCGAGCACACCCAGGATCACAAAGCTGATCGCGAACAGCGCCAGCATGGTCTTGGACATCCAGCCCTTGTAGCGCATCGAGCGCACCGGGCTGCGGTCGAGCCATGGCAGCACGAAGAGCACCGCAATAGCTCCACCCATCGCAATGACACCCAGGAACTTGGCGTCGAGACCGAACAGCGAGAAGGTAATGGCGCGCAGGATCGCGTAGAAGGGCGTGAAGTACCATACCGGCGCGATGTGATCCGGCGTCTGCAGCGGATTGGCAGGCTCGAAGTTGGGCTTCTCGAGGAAGTAACCGCCACCTTCCGGGAAGTAGAAGATCACCACGCAGAAGACGAACAGGAACACCGCCACGCCAACGAGATCCTTCACCGTGTAGTACGGATGGAAGGGGATGCCGTCCAGCGGCTTGCCACTCTCGTCCTTCTTCTTCTTGATATCGATGCCGTCGGGGTTGTTGGACCCGACTTCATGCAGGGCGATGATGTGCAGCACCACCAGCGCCAGGATCACGATCGGCAGCGCCACCACATGCAAGGCGAAGAAGCGGTTGAGGGTAATGCCGGAGATCAGGAAATCACCGCGAATCCACTGGGTCAGGTCGGGACCGATGACCGGGATCGCCGAGAACAGCGAGATGATGACCTGGGCGCCCCAGTAGGACATCTGCCCCCAAGGCAGCAGATAGCCCATGAAGGCCTCGGCCATCAAGGCCAGGTAGATGGTCATGCCGAAGATCCACACCAGCTCGCGGGGCGCCTTGTAGGAACCGTAGAGCAGACCGCGGAACATGTGCAGGTAGATGACCACGAAGAATGCCGTCGCGCCGGTTGAGTGCATATAGCGGATCAGCCAGCCGTACTCGACATCGCGCATGATGTACTCGACGGAGGCGAAGGCGCCCTCGGCGGAGGGGTTGTAGCTCATGGTCAGCCAGACCCCGGTCAGGATCTGATTGACCAGCACCAGCAGCGCCAGGGAGCCGAAGAAGTACCAGAAATTGAAGTTCCTCGGCGCGTAGTACTTCGCCATGTGGTCCTGCCACATCTGGGTGGCCGGGAAGCGGTCATCGACCCAGCGCATCAAGCCGCGCTCCGCCTTGACTTTGTTCGGATTACCCATCAGGCAGTCTCCTCATCTTCGCCGACCGTGATCAGCACATCGCTGTCGAAGCGGTAAGGTGGCACTTCGAGGTTGGTGGGCGCCGGCACGTTGACGAACACCCGACCGGCCAGATCGAAGCGCGAACCATGGCAGGGACAGAAGAACCCCCCCGGCCAGTCGTCGGTTCCCACACCCTCGGCATCCGGTTCAGGACGATAGAGCGGCGAACAGCCCAGATGGGTACAGATACCCACGATCACGCCGATCTCGGGCTTGATGGAACGCATCGGACCCTCGATGTAATCGGGCTGCTGCTCGACCAAGGAGTCGGGGTCGGCCAGGCGCGAGGAATCGAAGCCCTTGGTGCGCTCGATCATCTCCTCCGTGCGATTGATGATCCATACCGGCTTGCCCCGCCACTCGACGGTCATGCGCTGCCCGGGCTCGAGCTTGGACACATCCGCCTGGACGGGGGCACCCGCCGCTCTTGCCCTGGCACTAGGCTGCCAGGAAGCCACAAAGGGGACCGCAACCCCGACAGCACCCACCGCACCCACGACGGAGGTGGCGCCTACGAGGAAACGGCGCCGACCCTTGTTTACGCCGTTATCTGCCATTTTCTGGTTTCTCCCATCAGCTTACCCGTTGTTCCATCACGGGCAGTGAATCCCCCGCGACCACGGATACCAAATGCAGTCTATGGTAAAAAATCGTGTCGCCCCGCACAAGGAAAGGTTCCCTGAACCTACCCAAAACCTGTCGACAAATTCTTGATGCGGAACAAAAAACGCCCAGGTCAATGGACCTGGGCGTTTGGGTGCGACAATACGCGACGTATCAGCGCTTGGAGAACTGCGGGCGACGACGCGCCTTGCGCAGACCGATCTTCTTACGCTCAACCTGGCGAGCATCACGCGTCACATAGCCCGCCTCGCGCAGCTGACCGCGGAAATCCTCGTTGTAATCCATCAGGGCACGGGTAATGCCGTGACGAATGGCGCCGGCCTGAGCAGAGCCACCCCCGCCCTTGACGGTGACATAGACATCGAACTGGCCAAGGGTGTCGGTCAGCTCGAGCGGCTGGCGAACCACCATGCGGCCGGTGACGCGACCGAAGTAGTGATCCAGCTCGCGGCTGTTGACAGTGATCTTGCCGGTGCCCGGCTTCAGGAAGACGCGGGCGGTAGAGGTCTTGCGGCGCCCGGTACCGTAATACTGCTGTGTCATGGCGAAGACTCCCTCAGATGTTCAGTGCTTGCGGCTGCTGGGCAGCATGCGGATGCTCGGTGCCGGCGTAGACCTTGAGCTTCGAGTACATGGCGCGACCCAGGGGACCCTTCGGCAACATGCCCTTGACGGCGGACTCGATGACGCGCTCTGGTGAGTGGGCGATCATCTTCTCGAAATTCATGGAACGCAGGCCACCCGGGTAGCCGGTATGGCGGTAGTAGGTCTTGGCGCTGGCCTTGTTGCCAGTGACATGGACCTTCTCGGCGTTGATCACGACGATGTAGTCACCGGTATCCACATGCGGGGTATATTCCGGCTTGTGCTTGCCGCGCAGGCGACGAGCGATCTCGGTGGCCAAGCGGCCGAGCGTCTTGTCCGCAGCGTCGACGACGAACCAGTCGCGCTGGACGGACTGCGGTTTGGCAGTGAACGTCTTCATGGATGAATCACCATTTGATGTGTTGGGTTCTGCCGCCGGGCGTCCGGCATGGAACCATCCCTATTCTTCTTGGTTGCCGGCTCTCGAGAGGCGGGCAACGGTGGAGCGAGCGCGCATTCTACACGACCCCCTGCAGGGATGGAAAGGGGCAACATCGCGTTCAAGGCTTGTGGGGCAGCGCCAGGTAGTCGTGGGACTGCATCTCCTGGAGTCGCGAGAGGGTGCGCTGAAACTCGAACGTCAGGCGACCGTCTCGGTAAAGCTGCTCGGCCGGGACCTCGGCAGACATCAGCAGCTTGACACCCCGGTCATAGAACTCGTCGACCATGTTGATAAAGCGCCTGGCCTGATCATCCGTCGCCCCCGTCATGCGGGTCACGTTGGAGACCAGCACGCTGTGAAACTCGCGGGCCAACTCGATGTAGTCATTCTGGCTGCGCGGACCATCACACAGCTCGGTGAACTCGAACCACACCACGTCGTCGTGCAGCCGGCGGGCGTGCAGCACCCGATGATTGATCTCGATCGGCGCCGCTTCCTCGCCCTCTTGGCCGGCGATCTCGCGGAAGCTGCGGGCCAGCTCGGCCTCGGCCGCATCATCCAGCGGCGCATGGTAGATCTCGGCACGCTCCAGGGCGCGCAGGCGATAATCGATACCCGAGTCCACGTTGATGACCTCGCAGTGACGCTCGAGCAGGTCGATGGCCGGCAGGAAGCGGGCCCGCTGCAGGCCCTCCTTGTAGAGCTCGCCGGGGACGATGTTCGAGGTCGCCACCAGCACCACGCCATGGGCAAAGAGCGACTCGAGCAGATTGGCCAGGATCATGGCATCGGTGATGTCCTTGACAAAGAACTCGTCGAAGCAGATGACACGGGCCTCGGCGGCGAACTTGGCGGCGATCAGGGTCAGCGGGTTGCGCTCGCCCTTGTAGTGCTCCAGTTCGTTGTGCACCCGCTGCATGAAGCGGTGGAAATGGGTGCGCATCTTCTCGGGAAAGGGCAGCGTCTCGAAGAAGGTATCCATCAGGTAGGTCTTGCCGCGCCCCACCCCGCCCCACAGGTAGAGGCCGTGGATCGCCGGCAGCGCCGGCTCGGAGGACGCCTCACGGTCGCGCCGACCGATCAGGCCAGCCATCCGCGACTTTAGCCCTGATCCCCGCTTCGGCGGCACCACGCGGGCAGGCGGCGTGGCCACCAGCTCGTCGTAGAGACGCTGCAGGTGCCTCACCGCCTGCTCCTGGGCGGCATCTGCCTGGAAGCCGTGGCGCTGGATATCCGCCCGATAGCGGGTCATCGGTGTCTCGACGGGCTGCGCGCCGCGGGAAGCTGTGGAGGGGGGCGTCTCGCTCATGGGAATGTCTAAAGCCTTTACTCGGGACGTTCGAGAGGAAAGATTATACGCGTCCCGCCCTGACTTCACATCGCCGACCGCCGCGTTGACCCTGCGCACTGCATCACCCCTATAATGGGAACCCGGCTCGACCCGGACAGACGACGCTCGACGCGTCGAGTCGCCCAACGCTCCAGGGAGAACGCAAGAAGTGGACGAGAGCAACATCAACGGGATGCTGGCCATCGCCTGCCTGCTGGCCGGCATTGGTATCGGAGCACTGGGCTACCACCTGCTGAACGCCAGCGCCGGCAACGCTCAGCGCCTTCGCCAGCGTCTCGCCGAACGCGAGCGGGAATTGGCGGAACTCAAGGACGGCATGGGCGACAGCCTCGAGCGCATTGCTCGGCTTGCCGAGAACCTGCAACGCGAGAGCCTGGAGCTCGAGCAGGAGGCCGAAGACGCCATGGAACATCTCGGCGCTCGCTCACTGGCTCGCCAGGCCATGGACGCCGTCTCCCCCACCGCCGCCGCGACCGCAACGACGAACGAACCCGCCGTGCCTCGGGATTACGCCGACGGCAACCGCGGCACGCTCTCCGAGGACTTTGGACTGAAAAACGGCGAAGCGTCCACCGACAAGCAGCCACCGCGCCACTGACGTCCTGACGCTTCGACAGACCCGCCCCCTAGAGTGAGGGCAGGCCCTCAGCGTCATGCAGGATTATCGATATCGACGAAGCGATGCTCGATATCACACTCCGCCGCAAGCCGTTCGCCCAGGGCCTGCACGCCATAGCGCTCGGTGGCATGATGGCCCGCCGCCAGGTAATGGATGCCCATCTCCCGCGCCAGATGGGTCGTTCGCTCCGAGATCTCGCCGGAGATGAAAGCATCGGCCCCGGCCTCCTGGGCAACGCTGATCATGTCCTGCGCCCCGCCGGTGCACCAGGCGACGCGACGGATATCGCCGCCGCCCGGCGCCTGGATCAGCAGCGGTTCACGATCCAGACAGGCGCTGATATCCCGCGCCAGGCCGGCGGCATCGAGGCCTGGCCGGGACTCGCCCAGCCACACCAGTCCCTCTCCAAGCGCGCCGTCGGCGCAGCCCGTGACGCTGAAGCCAAGCCGGCGGCCGAGCTCGGCATTGTTGCCAAGCTCGGGGTGGGCATCCAGCGGCAGATGGTAGGCCAGCAGATTGATGTCGTGAGCCAGCAGGGTCGCCAGGCGACGGCGCTTCATGCCGGTGATGGTGACCGATTCGTTCTTCCAGAAGTAGCCGTGATGCACCAGCACCAGGTCAGCCTGCCAGGCCACGGCCTCATCGAGCAGCGCCTGGCAGGCAGTCACGCCGGTCATGACCCGCTTGACGTCCTCGGTGCCCGCCACCTGCAGGCCGTTCACGGTATAGTCCTTGAAGCGATGGGGTTCGAGCCATCGGTCGCAGGCAGCGACCAGCTCATCACGATTCGCCATATAGCCTCCGGGCGTGGTCGAGTTGGCAATGTTACAATCCGCCCAGTGTAACCAGCGGGAGGACGCCCCGCGACCAAGCGCCAGCACCCTCGACAAGGACCCCGCTGCATGCGACGCACCCTGCTTCCCTATCTCTGGCCCGTGCTCATCGGTGTGCTGGCGGCCGTTGTGCTGCTCAATGCGTTTCCACAGCTGATTGGCCGACCGGCACCCCCGGCGACGCCACCCGCCACGCCGGCACTGGTGCCGTCCGATGATGCGACACGCGCCCGCGAGGCCCCGGACATCCGTCAGGCCGCCCCCCTCGTCCGCCAGCAGGGTCCAGGCAGCTATGCCGACGCGGTGGAGCGCGCCGCGCCGGCCGTCGTCAACATCTACTCGTCTCGGGTGGTCGAGCGTGAAGAGCACCCGCTGATGTCGGACCCCTTCTTCCGCCAGTTCTTCGGTGACGAGTTGCCAAGCCGCCAGCGGATGCTCTCCAGCCTCGGCTCCGGGGTCATCGTCAGTGACGATGGCTACGTGCTGACCAATCATCACGTAATCCGCGGTGCCGACCAGATCCAGGTCGCCCTGCGGGATGGTCGCGAGACCCTCGCCGAGGTGATCGGTACCGATCCCGAGAGCGACCTTGCCGTGCTGCGCATCGACCTGGAGTCGCTCCCGGTGATCAAGCTGACCGACACCACCCGGATCGCCGTGGGCGATGTCGCGCTGGCCATTGGCAACCCTTTCGGCGTCGGCCAGACGGTGACCATGGGCATCATCAGCGCCACCGGACGCAGTCATCTCGGGCTCAACGCCTACGAGGACTTCATCCAGACCGATGCCGCCATCAACCCCGGCAACTCGGGAGGCGCACTGGTCAACGCCAAGGGCGCGCTGGTCGGCATCAACACCGCCATCTTCTCGCGCTCCGGCGGCTCGCAGGGCATCGGCTTCGCGATCCCCGCCAACCTGGCCCGCAATATCCTCGACGAGCTGGTCACCCGCGGTCGCGTCATCCGCGGCTGGATGGGCATCGAGGCTCAGGAGCTCAACCAGGAACTCGCCGCCTCCTTCGGCCTGCAGACGGCGGCCGGAATGATCATTGCCGGCGTGGTGCCGAACGGCCCCGCCGACCGGGCGGGGCTGCAGCCTGGCGACGTGCTGCTGGAGGTCGATGGCCGGCCGGTGCTCGATCCGCGGCGAACCATGAGCGAGATCGCCGCGGAGGCGCCCGGCACCCGCCTGCCGCTGACCGTGGTGCGGGGCGGCGAGCGCCGGGAAGTGATCATCGAGCTCGGCGAACGCCCGACTCCGGAGGCGCGCCGAGCCGACGGGGCGTGATGCCCTTTCTCAACGACGCGGGCCCCGCCGATCGGCGGGGCCCGCGTCCCTCGAGCCAGCAGGCAGGCCACCCGGCATGCGGAACCTCACGGCGTTAGACGATACTCGGCCGAGCGCGCATGGGCGGTGAGCGACTCCCCCCTGGCCAGCGTCGAGGCCACCTTGCCGAGTTCTCCGGCGCCCTCTGCCGAACAGTGGATGATCGAGGAACGCTTCTGGAAGTCGTAGACCCCCAACGGTGAAGAGAAGCGCGCCGTTCCCGAGGTGGGCAGCACGTGGTTGGGGCCGGCACAGTAATCGCCCAGTGCCTCGGCCGTATAGCGCCCCATGAAGATGGCACCGGCATGCCGGACCTCCGACAGCCAGCCTTCGGGATTGGCCACCGAGAGCTCCAGGTGCTCCGGCGCAATGCGATTGATCAGGGCCACCGCCTCATCACGATCCCGGCAGTGGATCAGTGCACCACGACGGGCCAGCGACTCTCGCACGATAGGGGCACGCTCCAGCGTCGGCAGCAGCCGAGCGATCGATGCCTCCACCGCCTGCAGGTGCTCGAGATCCCAGCTCACCAGCACTGCCTGGGCATCCTCGTCGTGCTCCGCCTGGGAGAACAAGTCCATGGCCAGCCAATCCGGATCCGTACCGCCGTCCGAGATCACCAGGATCTCCGAGGGGCCAGCGATCATGTCGATACCCACCTGGCCGAATACCGCCCGCTTGGCGGTCGCCACATAAATGTTCCCCGGGCCGACGACCTTGTCCACGCGCGGCACCGTCTCGGTGCCAAAGGCCAGCGCCGCCACCGCCTGGGCGCCGCCCAGGGTAAAGACATGGTCGACGCCGGCCAGATAGGCCGCGGCCAGTACCAGCTCGTTGAGGATGCCATCGGGGGTGGGGACCACCATCACGATCTCACGTACGCCGGCCACATGGGCAGGAATGGCATTCATCAGCACCGAGGAGGGGTAAGCCGCCTTGCCACCCGGCACATAAATGCCTGCGCGATCCAGGGGCGTGACCTGCTGGCCAAGCACGGTGCCATCGGCCTCGGTGTAGTGCCAGGAGGCCGGCTTCTGGTGCTCGTGATAGGCACGAATGCGCTCGGCAGCGCTCGACAGCGCCTCGCGCTGCTCCGTCGGCAGCCCCTCGAAGGCCTGGCGCAGCCGGCCCTCGCTCAGGGTCAGCTCGGCCATGGACGTCACGGCGAGTCGATCGAAGCGGTTCGAGTACTCGACCAGTGCCGCGTCGCCCTGCGCCTTGACGGCAGCGAGGATCTCGTCGACACGCCGCTGGACCTCGGCATCGGAGACCCCCTCCCAGGCCAGCAGGTCGGCCAGGCAACGATCGAAATCGGCCTGCGAGGTCGTCAGCCGCGCGATGTCGACGCCGTCGGTAGGGGATGGGCTCATGGCAGTCGCTTCCTCTCGAAAGGGGTTGGTCATCTAAGGACATTGATGCAGCACCGGGCCGCAGGCAATGCCGATCTGGCTATGGCGCCGACACGGCAAGGCTATCGCGACGTACCGCCACCGCCTCGCGCAGGCGCGCGATAAGCGGTTTCAGGCGATCGTGCTTCATGGTCATGGCCGCCTTGTTGACCACCAGCCGCGTACTGACCGGCGCGATCAACTCACGCGGCTCCATGCCGTTGGCCCGCAGGGTGTTGCCGGTATCGACGATATCGACGATCTCGTCGGCCAGGTTCATCAGCGGCGCCAGTTCCATGGCCCCGTACAGCTTGATCACCTCGGCCTGGATCCCCTGCTCGGCATAGTAGCGGCGCGCCACATTGACGAACTTGGTGGCCACCCGCCGGCGAGCCCGGGCCGGCTCGGCCCCGGTGATGCCGGCAGTCATCAGCTTGCAGCGGGCAATCTCCAGATCAAGGGGCTCGTAGAGGCCCTCGACGCCATGCTCGAGCAGCACGTCCTTGCCGGCCACGCCGAGATCCGCCGCGCCGAGTTGTACATAGGTCGGCACGTCCGTCGCCCGGATGACCACCAGCTTGACGTCCGGCAGGTTGGTGTCGAACAGCAGCTTGCGGCTCTTGCCCAGGTCCTCGACCGGGGCGATGCCGGCATCCGCCAGCAGCGGCAGGGTCTCGTCGAGAATACGGCCCTTGGAGAGGGCCAGAATCAGTTGCTTGCTCATGGTCTCGCCTGTTGGTCGACTCAGCCGGGGATGCGCCGGATGCGCGCGCCCAGCAGCTGCAGTTTTTCCTCGATGCACTCGTAGCCGCGGTCGATATGGTAGATCCGGTCGACCAGGGTCTCGCCCTCGGCCATCATCGCCGCGATCACCAGCGAGGCGGAAGCGCGCAGGTCGGTGGCCATCACCGGTGCCCCGGAGAGCGTCTCGACCCCGGTGATCACCGCGGTGTTGCCCTCAAGGGCGATGTCGGCCCCCATGCGGTTGAGCTCCTGAACGTGCATGAAGCGGTTCTCGAAGATGGTCTCCACCACCCGGGCGGTGCCCTCGGCCACCGCGTTCATGGCCACGAACTGCGCCTGCATGTCGGTGGGAAAGGCCGGATAGGGCGCGGTGCGCACGTTGACCGCCTTCGGCCGCCTGCCCTGCATGTCGAGCGCGATCCAGCCCTCGCCGGTGGTGATGGTGGCCCCCGCCTCCTCGAGCTTGGCCAGCACCGCATCGAGGATGTCGGCGCGCGTATTGCGCACCCGCACCTTGCCCCGCGAAAGCGCCGCCGCGACCAGAAAGGTGCCGGTCTCGATGCGGTCGGGCATGACGTCATGGTAGGCGCCGTGCAGCCGCTCGACGCCCTCGACGACGATGGTGTCGGTGCCGTGGCCGCGGATCCTCGCACCCATCTTGATCAGGCACTCGGCCAGGTCGACCACCTCGGGTTCCCGGGCGGCGTTTTCCAGCACCGTGGTGCCGTCCG
The DNA here is from genome assembly GCF_014192285.1 of Halomonas fontilapidosi. GTDB lineage: Bacteria > Pseudomonadota > Gammaproteobacteria > Pseudomonadales > Halomonadaceae > Halomonas > Halomonas fontilapidosi. The sequence goes on from NZ_JACHXQ010000002.1 coordinate 358,891, forward strand.
CCAGGGTCGCCGCCATCAGCAGGTTCTCGGTGCCGGTCACGGTGACCGTATCGAAGAAGATGGTCGCGCCGTGCAGGCGGCCATCGACCCGCGCCCGGATGTAGCCGGCCTCGACGCTGACTTCGGCCCCCATGGCCTCGAGGCCGCGGAGGTGCAGATCCACCGGGCGCGAGCCGATGGCACAGCCGCCGGGCAGCGAGACGTCCGCATGGCCGAAATGCGCCAGCAGCGGGCCGAGCACCAGAATCGAGGCGCGCATCTTCTTGACCAGCTCGTAGGGGGCATGACAGTGGGTGACCTGAGAGCCGTCGAGCTGGATGCACATCCTGTCGCCCATCACGGCCTCGACGCCCATGTGGCCAAGCAGTTCCAGAGTGGTAGTGATGTCCTGCAGATGTGGCAGGTTGCCGATGGTCACCGGCTCGTCGGCCAGCAAGGTCGCACAAAGGATCGGCAGCGCGGCATTCTTGGCGCCGCTGGCCCAGACCTCGCCATCGACGGGGCCACTGCCGGTAATGATCAGCTTGTCCATGTAAGGTCGACCCTCAGGCCCCCTGATTGTCGGTGGCGGCCTGCCACTGCTGCGGCGTGTAGGTCTTGATGCTCACGGCATGCAGGGCACCGGAGGCGATCTCCTCGGAGAGCGCGCCATAGATCATCTGCTGGCGCTTGACCGGCGAGAGCCCCTCGAAGACCTCGCCCACGGCGATCACCTGGAAGTTGCAGCCTTCGCCTTGGATATGGAACTCGCAGCCGTCGAGTCGGCTCTCGAGCAGCGCCTTCACTTCGCTCGGTTGCATGGCACCGGCACTCCTGTGGTTCATCGATTCGTCGCAAGCACCCTGCCGACGGCCATGTCGCGGCCGTCGATGGCAGAGGTTTCATGGCAGCACATGGTAAAGAAAAGCACCGCACTTGGCGATGGGACGACAGGCGTAACTCAGGCGGTGGCCGGCTCAGCGAGCGGCAGCAGGGTATCGAGCCCGGCGACGCGGGTCAGGCGCTCGAGAGGAACCGAGAGCCGCACGGCGGCCACCTCGACGCCGGCGTCGCGAGCCTGACGGGTCCACTCCAGCAGCACGCTCAGCGCGGCGCTGCTGACCCGGCCGACCCCGCTCAGGTCGAAGACCACCTCAGTGCCGGACGGCTGCTCGGCCAGCCAGGCGCTGCCCGCCCCGGCCATCGCCGAGGCGCCTTCGAAACCCACTTCTCCGGTCACGGCAAGGCAGCTGCCGTCGACCTCGAGAGAAGAGCTATGCTGCTCCAGCAGCACGCTCATGCTCGACCGCCCTGCTCCAGTTCCTCGACGTCAAGCTCGGGGGCCCAGCCATCGATGACCGCGTCATAGTCGCGATTATGCTCGCGCATGGCCTGGTCGAACTGATTGCGGAACGTCAGTCCCAGGTTGATGCCGTTGACGATCACGTTGACCACCTTCCACTGGCCGTTATCCAGCCGCAGCGAGTAGCTGACGGGATAGACGCTGCCATCGTTGGCCACCACCTCCATGGCCACGCTGGCCTGGTCCTCATAGCGCGACGCCTGCTGGTTGTCGAGCACGCGTATCTCGCGATAATCGAAGGTGACCAGGCCCTTGGTATAGGTATCGATCAGGGTCTTGCGGAAGGTATCGACGAAGCGCGACCGCTGTTGTGGCGTTGCATTACCGAAGTAGCGCCCCATCACGCTGGCCGCGATGTAACGGAAGTCGGCCACCTCCTCGAGGCTATCGTCGACGATCGCCTTGAGCTCGTCGATGTTGTCGGCGAAGTACGTCTCGCGTCCCTCGATCTGCGTCATGAGATCTTTGATGCTGTCGCGGATCATCTGCTCGGGGCGCTGGTCGGACTCGGCAGCCATCAGCGGCAGCGCCATCAGTGACAGCACGAGCCCGGCGAAAAGCGCGCGAAGGGTCATCATCTTCATCTGGTTCACTCCTTGGTCATGCTGGTCACGAACTGCTGGATCAGCTGTTCCAGCACCAGTGCCGACTGGGTATCGCGCAGGGTATCGCCATCAGCGAGCGTCTCGGGTGCGCCCCCCAACGAGAGCCCGATATACTGCTCCCCCAGCAGGCCCGCGGTGAGAATGGCGGCCGTGCTGTCCTCTGGAATATGGCCCTCGAGCTCTCCATCGAGCTCCATCACCACGCGTGCATCGTACCACTCGGTGTCCAGTTCAATGACCTCGACCCGCCCCACCGTGACGCCCGCCATGGTGACTCGCGCGCGCTGCTTGAGGCTCCCGATATTGGCGAAATTGGCTTCCAGGCGGAAGGACTCGCTGGGCAGCGTGAGACTCAGGCCACTGACCTTCAGTCCCAGGAACACCAGCCCCAGGATGCCTGCCAGCATGAACAGGCCGACACCCAGTTCCATCGTCTTGCTACGCTTCATCCGTTTGCTCCGAACATCAGGAAAGCTCTCCGAACATCAGGGCGGTGAGCACGAAATCCAGGCCCAGTACCGCCAGAGAGGAATAGACCACCGTGCGGGTGGTGGCACGTGAGATGCCTTCCGAGGTGGGAATCAGGTCATAGCCCTGGAACACCGCAATCCAGGTCACCACCAAAGCAAACACCAGGCTCTTGATCATGCCATTGCCGATGTCGTCAATGAACGCCACGCTGGCCTGCATATTGCCCCAGTAGGAGCCCTCGAAGACGCCGAGCCACTCGACGCCGACCAGTTGGCCGCCCCAGATGCCCACCACGCTGAAGCCGATGGTCAGCAGCGGCAGGGCCACGAAGCCGGCCCAAAGCCGAGGGGCCACAACGCGCCGCAGCGGGTCGACGCCGATCATCTCCATGCTGGTCAACTGCTCGGTGGCCTTCATCAGGCCGATCTCGGCGGTCAGGGCAGAACCGGCACGGCCGGCGAACAGCAGCGCTGCCACTACCGGTCCCAGTTCACGCAGCAGGGAAAGGGCGACCATCTGGCCCAGCGCCTGCTCGGCCCCGAAGTCGACCAGGATCGTGTAACCCTGCAGCGCCAGCACCATGCCGATGAACAACCCCGAGACCAGCACGATGGCCAGCGACATGACGCCGACGAAGTGCATCTGACGCACCCAGAGGGCGAAGCCCGCTCGGGAGGGCACCCCGACCGCCGACTGGCCGAGGAAGATGCCGGCCCGGCCCAATGACTCCAGCAGGTCGCAGCCGCGCCGCCCCAGGTGTCGGATCCGCTCGATCATCGTGGCCCCCCACTGCCCAGGATATCGGCGTGGAAATCTATCGCCGGATAGTGAAAGGGCACCGGCCCATCAGGCTCGCCATGCATGAACTGGCTGACCCTGGGGTCGCGGTCCGCGTCGAGATGTTGCGGCGTGCCATGGGCCATCACCTGGCCATCGGCGATCACATAGACGTAGTCAGCGATGGACAGCGTCTCCTTGATGTCGTGGGACACGATCACGGCCGTCAACCCCAGCGCCTCGTTGAGACGCTTGATCAGCTGCACCAGCACGCCCATGGAGATGGGATCCTGTCCGGCGAAGGGCTCGTCGTAGAGGATCAGCTCAGGGTCCAGGGCGATGGCGCGCGCCAGCGCTACTCGGCGCGCCATGCCGCCGGAGAGTTCGGAGGGCATCAGCTCCCGCGCCCCGCGAAGCCCCACGGCCTGAAGCTTCATCAGCACCACGTCGCGGATCATGGCCTCAGGAAGGTCGGTATGCACCCGCAACGGAAAAGCCACGTTCTCGTAGACGTCGAGGTCGGAAAACAGCGCCCCGCTCTGAAACAGCATGCCCATCCGCCGGCGCATCACGAACAGCGCCTTGCGCGACAGCGCATGGACGTCCTGGCCACCGATGGAGACACGCCCCGCATCGGGGATCAACTGGCCGCCGATCATCTTGAGCAGGGTGGTCTTGCCAGTACCGCTGGGCCCCATGATGGCCGTGATCCGACCACGCGGAATCACAAGATCCACGCCGCGAAAGATCTCCATCTCGCCGCGCGAGAAGTGCAGGCTCTCCACTTCCACGAGGGGGGAGTCTTCCATTGGTTAATCTTCCGTCAAGAATGTTATCGAACATCGTATCCTAACCATGGCCAGAGGCGCCAGCGTTCCTCGCGTCTTGCACCGCCAGGGGTCGGCATGTTCAATGTGCGCCCCAAACTCATCGCCTCGGACTGCACCATGCTCCTGCCACTGATGATTGTGATGCTCGGCTTCGTCGGCCTGCTGTGGAGCGCCGACCGTTTTGTCGGTGCGGCCGCGGCCACCGCCTGGCGGGCCGGCATGAGCACCTTGCTGGTGGGGATGACCGTCGTATCACTGGGCACCTCGGCACCGGAGATCGTGGTCTCGGTGATGGCCTCGCTGGAGGGTATCCCCGATCTCGCCATCGGCAATGCGCTGGGCTCCAACATCGCCAATATCGCGCTGGTGCTGGGCGTGACCGCCCTGGTGGTACCGGTCCCGGTGCGTTTCTCCATCGTGCGCCGCGAGCTGCCACTGCTGCTCGGCGCCACCGGCCTTGCCGGCTACGCCCTGGCCAACGGTCACCTCGACCGCCTCGATGGCGGACTCTTGCTGGCGCTGCTGGTGTTCAGCCTGTGGTGGCTGTTCCGTGCCGACACCCCCGACGAGGACAATACCGGCGAAATTCCCGGGATGTCGCTGGGCCAGGCGTTGATCTGGCTGGTGGTCACCCTGGTCATCATGGTAGCCAGTTCGCGCGCCCTGGTGTGGGGCGCCAGCGAGCTGGCCCGGGGGCTCGGCGTCAGCGAACTGGTGATCGGCCTGACCGTAGTGGCCATCGGCACCAGCCTGCCGGAGCTGGCAGCCTGCGTAGCCAGTGCTCTCAAGCGTCACCACGATCTGGCCGTCGGAAACGTCATCGGCTCCAACCTCTTCAACCTGCTGACCGTGCTCCCGGTGCCGGCGCTGCTGGTCCCGGGTGCCACGGACCCCGCCGCCGCGGCTCGCGACTATCCGGTGATGCTGGTGCTGACCCTGGCCCTGGGGGCCCTACTGCTGTGGAACCGCCACGGCCAGCTGGGCCGCCTGGCGGGGGGACTGCTGGTACTGGCCTATGCCGGCTACCTGATCTGGCTCGGCAGCGCCGGCCCCTCCACCGTCGGCTGATGCCCCCTTGAGTGAAACCCCACAACGGGCAACAATCACTGCCATGACCCATGACACCCCCTCAGTGGCCGGCACGTCCCTCCTGCGCGAGAGTGCCCGCCGCACCCTGGACCTGGAACAGCAGGCCATCGCCGCCCTGGCCGCGCGCCTCGACGACGCCTTCGACCACGCCTGCGAGCTGATCCTGGCCTGTCGCGGACGCGTGGTGGTCACCGGCATGGGCAAGTCGGGCCATGTCGCCGGCAAGATTGCCGCCACCCTGGCCAGCACCGGCACCCCCGCTTTCTTCGTGCATCCGGGCGAGGCCAGCCACGGCGACCTGGGCATGATCACCCCCGGCGACGTGGTGCTGGCGCTCTCCAATTCCGGCGAGACCGCCGAGGTCACCGCCCTGCTGCCGCTACTCAAGCGCATGGGCTCACCGCTGATCAGCATGACCGGACGGCCGGGATCGACCCTGGCGCGACACGCCGATGCCCACCTGGATGCCGGCGTCGAGCGCGAGGCGTGCCCGCTGGACCTGGCCCCGACATCATCCACCACCGCCGCCCTGGCGTTGGGTGACGCCCTGGCAGTGGCGCTGCTCGAGTCGCGCGGCTTTACCGCCGAGGACTTCGCCCTCTCCCACCCTGGCGGCAGCCTGGGCAAGCGCCTGCTGCTGCGGGTGGCCGACCTGATGCATGAAGGCCCGCGACTGCCCCGAGTCGCCCTCGGCAGCCCGCTGCGCGACGCCCTGCTGGAGATCACCCGCCAGGGATTGGGCTTCACCTGCGTGATCGATGCCGACGGTTACCTCGCCGGGGTCTATACCGACGGCGATCTGCGTCGCACCCTCGACCAGCACAGCGACCTCTCGGGCCTCTGCGTCGATGATGTCATGACCCGACCGGGCAAGCGGGTGGCCCCCGATACCCTGGCGGCGGAAGCGGTACGCATCATGGAAGACAGCCGTATTTCGGCGCTGGCCGTCGTCGATGCCGACGGCCGACCGGTTGGCGCCCTGCATATGCACGACCTGCTGGCCAGCGGCGTCATCTGACGCCGCTGCCTCCACCCATCCACGCCCCAGACCGCCGGAGACACCATGACCCTCGACTCCCCCTTGCTCGACAGCCACCTCGTCGACCGCCTGCGCCACGTCCGCCTGCTCGCGCTGGACGTGGACGGTGTGCTCACCGACGGCCGCCTCTACTTCCAGGCCGATGGCGTCGAGATCAAGGCCTTTCACACCCACGACGGCCATGGCATCAAGCTGGTGCAGCGTGCCGGCATCGTGGTGGCCTTTATCACCGGCCGCAACTCGCCGATGGTCAGCCGGCGCGCCGCCGCGCTGGGGGTCAAGCATGTCTTCCAGGGGGCCGAGAAAAAACTCAGCGTGCTGCGCGAACTGTGCAGCCGCCTGGAGCTGGACCTTGAACAGGTTGCCTACTGCGGCGACGACATGCCCGACGTGGCCGCCATACGGCGCGCCGGCGTCGGCATCAGCGTGCCTGGCGCCCCGGCCTATATCCGCAAGCATGCCGACTGGGTCACCGAATCCGTGGGCGGCCATGGGGCCGTGCGCGAGATCTGCGACACCCTGCTGCAGACCCAGGGGCACTGGGACGCCGTGCTCGACACCTACCTGCACGGCGCGAGCTGATTGATGCGCCTGCCGCGGCCCGGCTTCCGAAGCACGCTGTTGCTGCTGCTGCTCGCTCTGGGCGGCGGCATGGCGCTGCTCGACCTGGAGCCGCCGGTTCCCGGCCCGGTGCCGGGCGGGGAAGCCGGGGAGCCGGACTACTATCTGGAGGACGCGCGGCTGACCCGTTTCGATGCCCAGGGACGCCCCCATCAGCGGCTCGTCACCCCGCGCCTGACCCATACCCCACATGACGACGTCACGCGTCTGGACCAGCCGGAGGCAAGACTGATCGACAACGCGGGTCGGGGCTGGCTGGCCAGTGGCGAGCGCGGCTCCCTGGGAGCGAACGGCGACCTGCTGACCCTCTCGGGCAATGCGCGGCTCCTGGCCCCCGCCGAGCGCTGGCAGCTCGATACCGAGGTGCTCCACTTCGATGCCGACAGCGGCCATGCCTGGAGCGATACGCCAACTCTGCTGCGCCAGCCACCGCAGCGCATGCGCGGCGAACGCTTCGACGCCTGGATCCATGACAACCGTGTTCGGCTGACCGACAATGTGCGCGGATACCATCCGCCCGACACCCGCGAGGAGCCCGAGTCATGACGCGCCCCCCCTTCGCCCCCTTGCTGACCCTGGGTATTGTCGGCTTGTTGATGGGCAGTGCCCCGACCCTGGCCCTGGAGGGCGATGCCAGCGCCCCGATCGAGGTCGAGGCCGACCGCCTCGACCTTGACGACCGCGCCGGCACCGCCGTCTACCGCGGCAACGTGGACATCCGCCAGGGCAGCATGCAGCTGACCGGTGCCCGGGTAGAAATCCAGCGCAACGACCAGGGCCAGCTGTCCCGTGCCACCGCCAGCGGCGAGCGGGCCTACATCGAACAGCGACCCGCGCCAGACGAGCCCCTGGTGCGTGGCTGGGGACGGACTATCGTCTACCATGTCGCCGAGCGTCGCATCGAGCTGATCGACCGCGCCGAGCTGCACCGGGGCGGTGATACCTTCGATGGCGGCTACCTGGAGTACTTTCTCGACCGTCGCGTGGTCCAGGCCCGCGCCGAGGCCGAGGGCGTCGAGGAACGCCAGCGCGTGCGCATGACCCTCGAACCCGAACAGTCGGGCAGCCAACAATGAAGACCCTGAACGCCCGCCACCTGGCCAAGAGCTACAAGCGTCGCCGGGTGGTGCAGGATATCAGCCTCTCCATCGAGCAGGGACGGATCGTCGGGCTGCTGGGTCCCAACGGGGCCGGCAAGACCACCTCGTTCTACATGATTGTCGGGCTGGTACGGGCCGACGCCGGGGAGGTCCTCATCGACGACCTCGACCTCTCCACGGCGGCCATGCACGAACGCGCTCGTGCCGGCATCGGCTACCTGCCCCAGGAGGCCTCGATCTTTCGCAAGCTGTCGGTCGCCGACAACATCATGGCGATCCTCGAGACCCGCAAGGACCTCGACCGCGCCGCACGCGGGGCCCGGCTCGAGCAGCTGCTCGAGGACTTTCACGTGACGCATATCCGCGACAACCTCGGCATGAGCCTCTCCGGGGGCGAGCGCCGCCGCGTCGAGATCGCCAGGGCCCTGGCAACCGAGCCCGCCTTCATTCTGCTCGACGAGCCCTTCGCCGGCGTCGACCCCATCTCGGTGGGTGAAATCAAGAGCATCATCCGCCAACTCAAGGCACGCGACATCGGGGTGCTGATCACCGATCACAACGTGCGCGATACCCTGGACATCTGCGATACCGCCTACATCGTCGGCGACGGTCGCATCATCGCCGATGGCTCTCCCCAGACGATCCTTGCCGACCAGCGCGTCCGCGAGGTCTATCTGGGCGAGGACTTCCGCCTCTGACCGCAGCCCTCTGATATAACTGTCGTTATCATGCGACGGCATGAAGATTGCGCATGGCACGATTGTTGCAGATTTTGCGCTTGCATGCCCCCTGGCCAGCGGCTAGGGTTGGGGTTTTCGGCAAGTCGAGGGCATTCGTCTCATGGCCATGAAGGCGTCCCTGCAACTGCGCGTCGGCACCCAGCTGACCATGACCCCGCAGCTGCAGCAGGCCATCGCCCTGCTGCAGCTCTCGACCCTGGATCTGCGCCAGGAGATCCAGCAGGCGCTGGAATCCAACCCGATGCTCGAGGTCGAGGACGACTTCGGCGAGCAGGCGGTGAGCGAGGCAGCCGACGAGGAGTGGGCCAGCGAGATCCCCGACCAGCTCAGCACCGACAGTGACTGGTCCGACACCTATCAGGACCTGGGTACCGCGCCCGCCGGCAGCGGTGGCGAGGGCCCTGACTTCGAACGCCAGGCATCAGGCCAGAGCCTCCAGAGCCACCTGGCCTGGCAGCTGGCCATGACCGATCTGGATGCGCGCCAGCAGCGCATCGCCGAGAACCTGATCGACGCCGTCAACGGCGACGGCTACCTGATACAGCCGCTGGAGGAAATCCGTGACGGCCTCAAGGATCAGGGTCTCGAGGGCCTCAAGTCCCGTGAGGTCGAGCAGGTGCTGTTGCGCCTGCAGCAGTTCGAGCCCACCGGCATCTTTGCTCGTGACCTGCGCGAGTGCCTGATGCTGCAGCTGGCCAGCCTGCCCGACGATACGCCGCTGCTGCCGCAGGCCCGCCGCCTGGTCCGCCAGTTCCTCGAGGCCCTCGGCGGCGACGACCGTCGCCTTCTGAAGCGCCGCCTCGGTCTCGACGACGCGGCCCTGGAGACGGTAATCGCGCTGGTGCGCTCGCTGGACCCGCGCCCCGGCAGCGCCTTCACCGACAGCGACAGCTCTTATGTCATCCCCGACCTGATTGCCCGCCACACCCGCGATGGCTGGCAGGTGGAGCTGAATCCCGAGGCCATGCCGCGCCTGCGCATCCAGCCCGACTATGCTGCCCTGATCCGACGAGCCGACAAGAGCGATGACAACCAGTTTCTCAAGGACCACCTGCAGGAAGCACGCTGGCTGATGAAGAGCCTCTCCAGCCGCAACGACACCCTGCTGCGCGTGGGCCGCGAGATCATGGTGCGTCAGCTCGACTTCCTGGAGCACGGTGAGGAGGCGATGAAGCCGCTGATCCTGGCCGATATCGCCCAGGTCGTGGAAATGCACGAGTCGACCATCTCACGCGTCACGACCCAGAAGTTCATCCACACGCCACGCGGCATGTTCGAACTCAAGTACTTCTTCTCCAGCCAGGTGGGGGGCGGCAGCGGCGAGGGGGATGCTCACTCCAGCACCGCCATCCGCGCGCGGATTCGCAAGCTGATCCAGGACGAGCCTGCCCGCAAGCCGCTCTCCGACAGCAAGCTGGTCACCCTGCTCGGCGAGGCCGGCATCAGCGTCGCACGGCGCACCGTGGCAAAGTACCGCGAAGCGATGGATATCCCCTCCTCCAGCGAACGCAAGCGGTTGAAATGACGCCGCTCGTGCGGCTCCTGAATCCCCTCGCCCGAGGGGCTATGCAGAACAGCAAAAAGGGTTACAATCGACCCATCACCCGAAAGAGCAAGGAGCGTGTCATGCAAGTCAACATCACCGGCCATCATATGGAACTGACCGACGCCCTGCGTGACTATGTGCAAGAGAAGCTCGCCCGCGTGGAGCGTCACTACGACAACATCACCACCGTGCAGGTCACCCTCTCCGTGGAAAAGGAGCGCCAGCAGGCGGCCTGCACCCTGCACGCAGCCGGTGCCGACCTCCATGCCGAAGCCATGGATAATGACATGTATGCCGCCATCGATGCGCTGGCCGACAAGCTCGACCGCCAGCTCGTCAAGCACAAGGAAAAAGCCCAGGCCCGCGCCCAGGGCGCCGGCGCTCGCTGATTTCGCCATGACACTGGACGCCATCCTGCCCCCCGAGCGCACCCTCTTCGATGTGCCCGGGGGGAGCAAGAAGCGGGTGCTGGAGTTCTTCAGCACCTTCATTGCCCAGAACACGCCCAGCCTCGACAGTCAGGAGGTCTTCAGCCGACTGATCGGGCGCGAGCGACTGGGCAGCACCGGCATCGGCAACGGGGTCGCCATCCCCCATGCCCGCAATCCCCACTGCAAGGCCCCCATTGCCGGCTTTCTCAAGCTGACCGAGCCGGTGGACTTCGATGCCATCGATGGTGAGCCAGTCGACCTGGTGTTCGTGCTGCTGGTGCCGGAGGAGGCCGACGAGGCCCACCTGGCGCTGCTCGGCCAGGTGGCCGGTGTGATGAACGATGTCGAGACCCGCTCTCAGCTGCGTCAAAGCAGCAGCCAGCGCGAACTCCATGAGCGCCTCACGGAGGCCATCCGACGACAGGCGCCGGCTGGCAGCCAGGGAAGCTGACGCCGTCACCTCGGGCCTGCCCGGCCATTCCACGACCAGGAGACCCGCATGCAGCTTGTGATCATCAGTGGCCGGTCAGGCTCCGGCAAGTCGATCGCGCTGCAGGCGCTGGAAGACCTGGGCTACTACGCGATCGATAACCTGCCGGCCATGTTGCTGGGCCCGCTCATCGATGAGCTCCAGAATGACCGCTCAATGCGCTCCTCGATTGCCGTCAGCATTGACGCCCGCAATCTGCCAGCTGCCCTGGCGCGTTTTCCCGAGCTGCTAGAAGAACTACGGGCCCGCCAGGTCGACTGCCAGGTGGTCTACCTGACCACCGACGCGCGCATCCTCCTCGAGCGCTTCTCGCAGACCCGCCGCCGCCACCCCCTGACCCGCGGCAGCGACATGACCCTCGCCGAGGCCATCGACACCGAGGAGCAGTCGCTCTCCGGCATCCGCGACCTCGCCGACCTGGTAATCGATACCACGCGCCTTTCGGTGCATGAACTCCGCGGTCGCATCACCGATCAGGTCGCCGGCCACCAGGCCGAGCGGATGACGCTGACGGTCGAATCCTTCGGCTTCAAGCGCGGGGTGCCGCTGGATGCGGACATCGTCTTCGATGCCCGCTGCCTGCCCAACCCCTACTGGGACCCGGCGCTGCGCGACGCCACCGGGCGTGATGCCAGCATCATCGCCTTCCTCGACGGCTATCCGGTGGTCACCGAGATGCTCGACGATATCCTCGTCTGGGTGGAGCGCTGGCTGCCGCACTACCGGGCCAGCCAGCGCAGCTACCTGACCTTGGCCATCGGCTGCACCGGCGGCCAGCATCGCTCGGTCTACCTGGCGGAGCGCCTGGCCGACCGGCTGGCAAGCCGACAAGACGGAGTGCGGCTTCGTCATCGTGAACTGGGGGTGCAGATCACCCTCCCCGCTGGCCAGGACGCGGTCGGCAGTCAACCGACCAAGGAAGGAAGCTGAGGCGTGCCGAGTCGCAAGCTGACCCTGACCAACCGGCGCGGCCTGCATGCCCGCGCCGCCACCAAACTGGTGCAGTGCTGCCAGCCCTTTGACGCCCGCGTCACGGTTTGGCGCGGTAACCAGCAAGCCGATGCCGGTAATATCATGTCGCTGCTGATCCTTGCAGCCCCCTGCGGCACCGAACTGGAGATCAGTGCCGAGGGAAAGGATGCCGAGGCAGCCCTCGAGGCGATCACTGCGCTCTTCGAGGCCCGCTTCGATGAGGATGGCTGACGCCGTCAGCTACCGGCCACCATCATCTCGTCGACCAGCCAGCTGCCGGTGTGGATGCTGCCGCGGGTATCGATGTCGCTCCCGACGCCGACCAGGCCCTGGAACATCGACTCCAGATTGCCGGCAATAGTGAACTCCTCCACGGGATAGCGGATCTCGCCATCCTCGACCCAGAAGCCGGCCGCCCCGCGCGAGTAGTCGCCGGTCACAGCGTTGACCCCCTGCCCCATCAGCTCGGTGACCAGCACACCGCGACCCATGCGCGCGAGCAGCGCCTCGCGGCTTTCCAACGGCGCGGAGACGCGCAGGTTGCGCGCGCCCCCGGCATTGCCGGTGGTCTCGAGCCCCAGCCGTCGGGCGCTGTAGGCCGAGAGCATGTAGCTGGCCAGGCGACCATCGCGAATGAAGACGTTGTCACGTGTCTGTACGCCGTCGCCATCGAAGGGCGAGCTTGCCATGGCACCGACCTCCATGGGCCGTTCGCCGAGGCTGAACCACTCGGGAAAGAGGGGGGTGTTCAACCGGTCGCACAGGAAGGACGCCTGGCGATAGAGGGCGCCCCCGGCGATCGCGCCCATCAGGTGGCCCACCAGGCCGCTGGCCAGGCTCGGGTCGAAGAGCACCGGCATCCTGCCGGTGGCCGGGCGCCGGGCGCCCAGGCGTCGCAGGGTGCGCCGGGCGGCGCTCTCGCCCACCGCCTCGGCAGCGGCCATGTCGCGCGGGGCACGTGCGCTGGTGTAGTCGTAATCGCGCTGCATGCCGTTCTCGTCCTCGGCAATCAACATGCAGGAGAGCGAGTGACGGCTGCCACACTGGCTGCCCAGGAAGCCATGGCTGTTGGCGTAGACGCGCACCCCCTCGCCGCTCGAGAGGCTGGCCCCGTCGGAGCTCCTGATGCCCGCCATGCCTCGGCCGGCCGCCTCGCAACGCAGCGCCAGGTCGGTGGCCTCGTCGATGGAGAGCGGCCAGGGATGGTGGACATCGAGGTCCGGCAGCTCGGTCGCCATCAGGCGCGCATCAGCCAGGCCCGAGGCCGGATCCTCGCCGGTGTGACGGGCGATCGCCAGCGCCTTCTCGACCACGGCCCGCACCGACGTCTCGCCGGCGTCGCTGGAGGAGGCACTGCCCTTGCGCTGCCCCACGTAGACGGTTACCGCGATGCCCTGATCCCGGGACAGTTCGACCGTCTCCACCTCGCCCTCGCGAACACTGACGCCGACGCCCTGGTCGACGCTCGCCCCCACCTCGCAGGCATCGGCCCCCAGCCGGCGGGCCAGCTCCAGGGCCATGCGGGCGCGACTCTCCAGCAGGGTTTGCTGCGCGGCGGCATCGAAAGCCTGTGTCATGAACGTCTCTCCTTACTCGGCCGGCCTTCGAACCGGCCCTCAAGATGATGCATTGTCCAGCCCCGTGTCGCGGGCTGATATACTGTTGCGCAATTCGATCCCGACCAACGTGGAACCGGCATGACTCAGGAAGACCTCTCCCCGGCCGACGAGCGGCCCAGCAAGTCCCAGCTCAAACGCGAGATGCAGGCCCTGCAGCAGCTCGGCGAGCAGATCATCGCCATGAGCGACGCCCAGCGCGCCCGCTTCCCGCTCTCCGACGACCTGCTGCGGGCCGTCGAGGAGACCGGACGCATCAAGGCCCGCGAGGCCCGACGCCGCCACATGCAGTATGTCGGCAAGCTGATGCGCGGCGAGGACCTGGACGGCATCCAGGCAGTATTCGACGAGATCGAGAACGAGACCCTACGCCGCGATCATGCTTTCCACCGCCTCGAACAGTGGCGCGACCGGCTGATCACCGAGGGCGACGACGCCGTCGAGGCCTTTGTGGCCGAGTTTCCCGACATCGAGCGCCAGGCCCTGCGCCAGCTGATCCGCAACGCCCGCCGCGAGCGAGAGCAGGGCAAGCCCCCGACCAACGCCCGCCGGCTGTTCAAGCTGATCCGCGACGGCGCCGGCCTCTGAAGCGTGAAGCTTCCCGAAGGGGTCAGGACTGGGTCCCACCCACGGTCAGCTCGTCGAGCTTCAGCGTCGGCTGGCCCACGCCCACCGGCACGCCCTGCCCCTCCTTGCCGCAGACGCCGATGCCGGTGTCGAGTTCCATGTCGTGGCCGATCATCGAGACGCGGCCCATGGCCTCGGGGCCGTTGCCGATCAGGGTCGCGCCCTTGACCGGCGCGGTAATCTTGCCGTCCTCGATCAGATAGGCTTCGCTGGCCGAGAAGACGAACTTGCCGGAGGTGATGTCCACCTGGCCGCCGCCGAAGCTCACCGCATACAGGCCTCGCGACACGCTCTTGAGGATATCCGCGGGGTCGTCGCTGCCGGCGCGCATATAGGTGTTGGTCATGCGCGGCATCGGCAGGTGGGCGAACGACTCGCGCCGCGCGTTACCGGTCGGCGCCATGCCCATCAGCCGCGCATTGAGCTTGTCCTGCATGTAGCCGGTCAGGATGCCGTCCTCGATCAGGGTGGTGCTCTGGCCCGGCGTCCCCTCGTCGTCGACGGAGAGCGAGCCGCGCCGGTCGGTGAGGGTGGCATCGTCGACCACGGTCACGCCACGCGAGGCGACCTGCTGACCGATGCGCCCGGCAAAGGCCGAGCTGCCCTTGCGATTGAAGTCGCCCTCCAGGCCGTGACCCACCGCCTCGTGGAGCAGGATACCCGGCCAGCCCGGGCCCAGCACCACCGGCATCTGGCCGGCCGGCGCGTCGACGGCCTCAAGGTTGACCAGCGCCTGCCTGACGGCTTCCCGGGCATAGCGCTCGGCGACGTTGTCGTCACGCAGCCGCACCATGGCATAGCGGCCGCCACCGCCGGCGCTGCCGCGCTCACGACGCCCGTTACGCACGGCGATCACGCTGACGTTGAAGCGCACCAGGGGACGCACGTCGGCCGCCAGGGTGCCATCGCTGGCACGTACCAGCACCACCTCGTGGACGCCGGAGAGCGAGGCGCTGACCTGCGACACTGCGGGGTCTGCCGCCCGGGCCACCCGGTCGGCCAGCTTGAGCATGGCGATCTTGTCCTCGGCGGAGAGGCCGGTAAGCGGATCGACCCCGGCATAGCGGGACTGACTGGCCATGGCCACGCCCGGCGCCACCGCCAGCCGTTCACCGCGGCGTACGATGCCGGACGCCGTGCGGCCGGTCTCGGCCAGGGCATCGGCGGTGATCTGATTGGAGTAGGCGAAACCGGTCTTCTCGCCGGCCAGGGCGCGTACCCCTACGCCACCGTCGATGTTATAGCTGGCCTCCTTGACCTCGCCATCCTCCAGCACCCAGCCCTCGTGCCAGCTGCGCTGGAAGTAGAGGTCGGCATAGTCGACGCCCGGGCCCATGGCGTGGCCCAGCCCGTCATCCAGGGCCGCGAGGTCGAGTCCCCCCGGCGTCAGCAACAGGTCTGAAGCCTCGTCGAGCATGGCATGAGTCTGTGATGTCATTCGGCACTTTCCAGAGAGATCCGCGGCGAGGTCCAGGGGCCCTGCACGCGGTAGTGGATTCGGGTCACGCGGTCGATGGCGTCGCCGAACAGCTGGTCGGCGATGAACAGGGCGCCGCCGACCACCGGGGCGCCGGCGAGCACTGCCGCAAGGGGCAAGTTGCTGCTCACCGGGACTGTGACGGCCAGGCGCTGGTCGAGTTCCCGACGCGCCAGGTCGACGCTGCCGTCGAGGGTGAAGCGGGTCGCCGGCCCCTCGATCTCCACCGGACCGCGGGTTTCCAGCACTCCACCATACAGGGTCGCGGCACCGGTGACACGATCGAAGGCGGTTCCCCGGCCGGTGACATCGGAGAAGTCGAGCCGCAGCCGACGCAGCAGGTTGTCGACGTTGAGCAGGCCAACGACCCGCGCCGAGGGTGACTCGATGTTGACGAAGCGTCCATCGCGCAGGGCCACCTCGAGACTGCCCCTCGAGCGGGAAAGGGCGAACTGCCAGGGGGCACCCGGCCAGGCCAGCTGACTCTTGACCCGCGTCTCGGCACTGCGCACGGCCACTGGCTGGCCCAGTACCGCCAGCGCGGAACCGAGGTCACCGCCATCCAGGTCGAGCCGCGCCCGGGTCAGGCTGTCGCCGCCGCCGCTCGCCTCCCAGACCAGGTTGCCATGGGCACTGATCTGGCCCAGCGTCAGGCCAACAGGATCGACCACCAGCCGGTCGGCCGCCGTCCGCCAGCGCCCGTTGAAGGGGCCAAGGCGCTGTCCCTGCCAAGCGATCTCGTCGATCCGCAGCCGGCCGTCGGGCACCGCCTCGAGGCCCTCCGGCAGCGGGGCTGCCTCGGGCGGCACATCGAGCTCATCCAGCAATTTACCGCCGCCGGTCGGTGGCGTCAGCAGCGCGTCCAGCGCCAGGCGATCCAGGGCGATATCCATAGGCTCACCCAGGGCCGGCCGATACGACAGGCGGCCGCTGGCAAGACTGCCGCTCACGTCCAGTTCCAAGCCTCCTCCGCGGGCGCCCCCTTCCACGGTCAGCGAGCCCAGGCAGCGGGACTGCACCTGCAGACAGTCGGTACGCAGGGCCAGCGAGGAGAGCGCGGCCGGCGCGGCACGGCCGGCCCGATCGCGGCTTCCTCGATCGACAAGCGGCGACAGCGCACGGGCCCAGTCGGCCACCGGCAGGCGCGGCTGGTAGCCCGTGAGACGCCAGCCGGGCCCACGAGGCCAGACGTCCGACGGGCGTCCCAGCCAGGCCAGCCCCTGCCCGGACGCACCGCCGTCCAACGCTCGCCAGCGCACGCCAAACCGGTCGCCCAGCCGGCCATCGAGGCGGCCCTCGCTCAGATCGAAGCTCAGCTGCAGCGGCAGGCGTGCCTCGCGACCCTTGCCCACCGGATCCGGCAGGTTGATGGCCAGGCCCTCCAGGCTGCTGTCGAGGCGCAGCGAGGGACGCCCATCGCCGACCGAGAGGCGCCCCTGCCAGGGCAGCTGGCCCTCGATCAGCCCACCGAGGCCTGGCATGCCGCTCCACTCGACGAGAGCCTGGGCCTCGGCCCGGCCCGACAGGTCGAGCCCCCCGCCCAGGGTGTCGATCTCGCTGCTCACCGAGCCACCCAGCAGTCGCCCGCTCAATTGCCCCTTCAGGCCGCCTTGCTCGCCGCGCTGATGCCAGGCAAGAGGGCCTTTCAGATCACGCAACACCAGCTGTAAAGGGACGTGGACGAGGCGCGGGAAATCCGCCTCGGCGGTGATGTCGAGCACCAGGGAATCGGGCTCGCCCAGGGCCAGGGCGAGATCCAGGTTGCCGGATGCGCGGCCCTCGGCCTGCCAGTCTTCCAGCGCTTGCATGCCCTCCACGGGCAGCGCCAGCAGATAGCGGCGTAACGCCGCGGCCGAGGCATCGAGCCCGGCGCTGACCTCGAGCCGCTCATCCGCCAGGCGGATCTCGCCGCCGCTGGCCTTGACCCCCAGACTCTCGGCCTCGTCGACGTCCGCCGTCAGGGTGCCGTGAGCCATTCGCAGACGTCCGCTGACGTTTTCGAGAGGCGGCCAACCGGGCGCGAAAGCCAGGCGTCCATCCTCCACCGCCAGGGCCAGTTCCAGGGCCGGCTCGACCTTGGCCTGCTCGCGACTCAGTGGCACATGGAGGCGCAACGACCCCTCGGGTATCCGGCCAGCCACCCCACCGACGAGCCAGTCGGTAAGTTCCGGCCCCAGCACGCCCGCCGGCAGCCAGTCTGCCAAGGGGGTCTCTACGGCATCCAGGTCGCGCATATCGAGCTGGAGACCGAAGCCGCCACGCTGGCCGCCACCCGCCGAGAGTCCGAAACCGCCCTCGATCTGCCCCCCGTTCCAGTCGACCTCGAGCTCGCGCCCGCTGACGAAACTGCGCGGCCCGTCATAGGCCCAGTCGACCACGCCACTGGCGCGAGCAAGCCTCAGCGGCGCGCCGAACACCTGAGGAAAATGCAGCCGGGTGTCGCGGCCAACGAACTCGACGTGGCCCCTCAGGCCCCGCGAGTTCACCCAGACATCCAGGGGACCACCGCCGGGGGCCTGCTGCCAGGGCGATACGGCCACGTCGGTCGCCGAGGCCCGGGCGACCCAGTCGCCGCCCTCGCGCCCCAGCCCCAGGCCGGTCACGCGCCCGCGCGGGTCCAGGCTGTCGATCACTCGCGCCAGGGCCTCGGGCAGCGGCAGCCGATCGCGCCAGGCCGCCAGGGCGCCGAGATCGAACTCGCTGGTGTTGAGCCACCAGCCGTCGTCGCGGCTGCGGGCGTACCAGTAGCGAGGCACGGCCGGCCCGGTGGCCGCCGCGTCGCCCTCGCCCTCGGGTCGGGCCCAGTCGGCACTGCGCGCATCGCCCTCGAGCCAGGTTTGCCAACCCGTCTGTTCACGCAACCACTGGCCGCGGGCCGTCACCCGGTTGAGCACGATGGCCGGGGATGTCGCCTCGTCACCGTTCGACTCGGGCTGGGCCAGCGCCAGCAAGGGGGCATCGACATCGAGGCGCACGTCGGCCAGGCGACCGGCGTGCCAGCGGCCCCACAGGCGCGCCTCGCCGCTGGCGGCCTCCAGGCGCAGGGCGTCGCCATAGCCCAGCACCTCGGAAAGGCCCAGCAGGCTGTCGAGTCGCATCTCCGCCTGCAGGGCCGCACTGAAGTCGCGCAGCCCCGAGGGCCCGGGGACCAGTTCCATCACCGCCCGAATGGCCTGCTCGCGCTGACCCTCTACCAGCACCTCGCCCTCCAGGTGAGTGCGACGCGCATTGCCGGTCATGACCAGCCGGGGCGCCTCGAGCACGGCACGCGTGCGCTGGCCATGCAGCACCAGACTGGCCTGCTCGACCCAGGCACTCTGGCGAAGCAGCATGCCGATCCAGAAGTCGAGGCGATCGAGGTCGAAGGCGGTCTCGGGAACCAGTTCGGGGGGAAGCTCCGCCGGGGCCGGCCAGTGCCAGCGTCCCGATGGATCCTGATAGAGATGCACGGTCACGCCCTGCAACCGGGCGTCGGCCACCAGGGGCACGCCGGCAGCCAGGCTGGCGAGGCTGTCCAGGCGCAGCTGGGCCTGCTCCACCTCGAGCAAGGGGACGTGCCCCAACCCCTCTTGCGAGCGAATCTGCAGGCCATCGATCGCCAGATGCGGATCAAGATGCCGCAGGCCTGCCGTCACTGCGTCCAGCTCCACCACCGCATTGAAGCGGGCCGAGAGCAGGCGTTCCAGCTGCGGTGCCTGCTGCTCGAGCAGCACCGGCAGCAGGCGCAGCATCAGGGTCAGCACCGCCAACAGCGCCAAGATCAGCGCCAACAGCGTCAGCAACCAGCGAGAGACCAGGCGAATCGGGGACATGGGCTCACATCAGCACGATGTCGTACTGCTCCTGGGAGTAGTGGATCTCCACCTGGAAGCGGATCGGCTTGCCGATGAATTCCTCCAGGTCGGCCACCGCGGCGGACTCCTCGTCGAGCAGACGATCCACCACTGCCTGGGAGGCCAGTACGGCATAGGTCTCGGCGCTGTAGGCGCGGTCCTCGCGCAGGATCTCGCGGAAGATCTCGTAGCAGATCGACTCCGGCGTCTTGAGGGTGCCTCTTCCCGCACAGGTCGGACAGGCCTCGCACAGCGTCTGCTCCAGGCTCTCGCGGGTGCGCTTGCGGGTCAGCTGGACGAGACCCAGTTCGGTCACACCCGTGCACTTGGTCTTGGCATGATCGCGCTCCAGCGACTTCTCGAGCATGCGCAGCACCTGGCGCTGATGCTCCGGATCATCCATGTCGATGAAGTCGATGATGATGATGCCGCCAAGGTTGCGCAGCCTCAGCTGGCGAGCGATGGCGGTCGCGGCCTCGAGGTTGGTCTTGAAGATCGTCTCCTCGAGGTTGCGATGGCCCACGTAGCCGCCGGTATTGACGTCGATGGTGGTCATCGCCTCGGTGGGATCGATCACCAGATAGCCCCCGGACTTGAGCTGCACCTTACGCCCCAGTGCCTTCTGTATCTCGTCCTCGACGCTGAACAGATCGAAGATCGGCCGCTCGCCGGCATAGTGCTCGATGCGCTCCACCGCCGTGGGCATGAACTCCTCGGCGAATTCGATCAACTTCCCGTAGTTTTCCCGCGAGTCGATGCGCACCTTCTCGATGTCATCGCGCATGACGTCGCGCAGGGTGCGCATGAACAGCGGCAGGTCGTCATAGATGACGCTCGGCGCCGCTGCGGTCACCATCCGCTCGCTGACTCGCCGCCACAGGCGCAGCAGGAAGTGCATGTCGGCGGCCAGCTCCTCGACGCCAACGCCCTCGGCCGCGGTGCGCACGATAAACCCCCCGGAGACCTCCAGCTGCTGCTCGGCACCGGCCGCCTCGACCAGGCCACGCAGGCGTTCGCGCTCCATCTCGTCTTCGATACGCTGGGAAACGCCGTGATGGGGCGAGTCGGGCATGTAGACCAGGTAGCGCGAGGGCACCGAGAGATGGGTGGTCAACCGCGCCCCCTTGGAGCCGATCGGATCCTTGGTCACCTGCACCACCAGCGACTGACCCTCGTGGAGCAGCGCCGAGATGGACACTTGCTCGTCGGCCGGGGTGCCGGGGGGCATCACCTCGTGAGCATGAATGAAGGCGGCGCGGTCCAGGTCGATATCGACGAAGGCGGCCTGCATGCCGGGCAGTACCCTCACGACCTTGCCCTTGTAGATATTGCCGACGATACCGCGGCGGCGAGCCCGCTCGATGAAGGCCTCCTGCAGCACGCCGTTCTCCACCACGGCGACACGGGTTTCCATCGGCGTCAGATTGATGAGTACTTCACCGCTCATGCGGAAATCCTTGTCCAGAAAAGTCTGCCGCCATTATGACATAGGCCCGCTCGGGAGCGCCCCGTTCCAGAGCGGCACGCCCTGCCGGACCAGCAGCTCGGCGGTCTCGAAGAGCGGCAGCCCCACCACCGCCGAGTGGCTGCCCTCGATGTGCTCGACGAACACCGCCGCCAGGCCCTGGATGGCATAGCCGCCGGCCTTGTCCGCCGGCTCCCCGGTGGCCCAGTAGGCGGCAAGCTCCGCGTCGCTGATCGGTCGCAGGAAGACGCGGGTGGTCACGCAGGCCGTCAGCAGCCCGGCGGGGCCAGTGACGGCCACCCCGGTCAGCACCTCGTGGGCACGGCCGGCCAGCCCCCGCAGCATGGCCGCGGCCTGCTCGCGCCCCGCCGGCTTGCCGAGAATGGCAGCGTCGCACACCACGGCGGTATCCGACCCCAGGACGGGAAGCGCGGAAAGACGCGCACCGGCCAGCGCCTTCTCCCGGGCCAGTCGGACCACATAATCGGCGGGGGCTTCATCGCTCTGCGGCGTCTCGTCGATATCCACGGGGCGCACCTCCAGCGCCACGCCGATCGAGGCGAGGAGGTCACGGCGGCGAGGCGAGGCCGATGCCAGGCACAGCACGGGATCCGGGGTCATGGCAGCTCCAGGGGGGCGCAGGAAGGTCAATCGCGAGCGAGGCGGCGTCCCAATGCCTCGAACAGGGTGGTGAGCCAGGGCCAGAGCACCGCACCGATCAGTGACGGCAGCAGGAAGGAGAGATGCAAGGAAAAAGGCCCGAACAGCGCCCTGAGCCACTGCTCACCGAGTTGCACCATGCCCAGCAGCACGAAGATCAGCACCGCCTGCTGAACCAGCGAATAGGCCCGAAAGCGCGGATAGACCAGCGCGCAGAGGAAGGCCAGCAGCGACAACAGCAAGGCATTCTGGCCGAGCGGAGCCCCTTCGATGAGATCCATCAGCAGACCCAGCACGAAGCCATGAAAGACACCGACCCGCAGCGGCTCGCGCATGCACCAGTAAATCAGCATCAGGCCCAGCCAGTCGGGGCGCCATATCTGCCAGCCATCGGCCAGCGGCATCACCTGAAGGCACATAGAAAGCAGCAGGGTCAACCAGATCCACAGCAGGTTGGCGCGCGGGGGGGTGGCCATCAGGGCGCCTCCTCGTCGACGGCCGCCGCGCCGACGTGCCGGGCCGCCTGCAGGGCGGGGGCGGCCAGTCCATCCTCGGGAGGTGCGGCGGGCGGCGCGGGGGGAAACAGCAGCAGGAAGTGCCGCGAACGCTGCAGCTGTGCCACCGGCGCGGCAGTGACCCGGGCGAAAGGCTGGCCCGGATCATGGACCACCTCCGAGACCCTGGCCACGGGGTAGCCCGGCGGAAAGCGCCCGCCCAGCCCCGAGGTGGTCAACAGGTCACCCTGGCGAATATCGGCCGTGTCGGGCACATGCCGGACGTTGAGCGCCTCGTAGCTGCCCGCCCCCTGGAGGACGAAGCGCAGGCCGTTGCGATTGACCTGTACCGGCAGGGCGTGGCTGGCATCGGCCACCAGCAGCACCCGGCTGGAGTAGGCCGAGGTGGCGGTGATCTGGCCGACAAGGCCCGAGGCATCCAGCACCGGCTGGCCGACATAGACGCCATCGCGACGTCCGCGGTCGAGGACCATCTGATGGGTAAAGGGGTCAGGGTCCAGTGACAGCAGTTCGGCGGTGATGTAAGGCATTTCACGCTGGCGGGTGGCCGCGAGCAGTTCACGCAGCCTGACGTTCTCGGCCGTCAGGCTGGCCATGCGCTGAACGCGGTGCGACAGGGTCAGGATCTGCTCGCGCAGCCGGCGGTTCTCGTCCACCAGGGCGCGCTGGTCGGAGAGTGCCAGCGAGGCCCAGTTGAGCACATCGCTGGGCAGGCTGACGACCCACTGGATGGGGGCCACCAGGGTCGATAGCTGAGCACGCACGGGCTCCATGCGGGTGAAACGCGCGTCGGCGAACATCAGCGCCGAGGCCAGGATCACGCACAGCAGCATGCGATAGCCCGGCAGCGGTCCATGCGAGAACAGCGGCTTGATAGGGCGTCCCCCCGAGTCAGTCGCTGGAAAGCAGCTCGAAGGTGTGCTGGTCGATCATTTCCAGGGCCTTGCCACCGCCCCGGGCCACGCAGGTCAGCGGGTCTTCGGCGACGATCACCGGCAGCCCGGTCTCCTCGGCAATCAGCTTGTCGAGATCGCGCAGCAGCGCACCGCCGCCGGTCAACACCAGGCCACGTTCGGCAATGTCAGAGGCGAGCTCCGGGGGCGACTGCTCGAGGGCACTCTTCACCGCGGCGACGATGGAGCCCAGCGTCTCCTGGAGGGCATCGAGGATCTCATGGGAGTTGAGCGTGAAACTGCGCGGGATGCCCTCGGCCAGATTGCGTCCGCGCACGTCGATCTCGCGCAGCTCGCCACCCGGGTAGGCGCAGCCGATCTCCTCCTTGATGCGTTCCGCGGTCGCTTCGCCGATCAGGCTGCCGTAGTGGCGACGCACGTAGGCCGTAATCGCCTCGTCGAAGCGGTCGCCGCCGACCCGGATGGATTCCGAGTAGACCACGCCGTTGAGCGAGATGATGGCGATCTCGCTGGTGCCGCCGCCGATATCGACGACCATCGAGCCCTGGGCCTCCTCCACCGGCAGGCCGGCACCAATGGCGGCTGCCATCGGCTCCTCGATCAGGAACACCTCGCGGGCCCCGGCACCCTCGGCGGATTCCTTGATGGCGCGGCGCTCGACCTGGGTCGACATGCAGGGCACGCAGACCAGTACACGGGGGCTTGGCGTCAAGAAGGTGCTTTGATGCACCTTGCGGATGAAGTACTGCAGCATCTGCTCGGTGACGGTGAAGTCGGCGATCACGCCGTCCTTCATCGGGCGGATGGCAGTGATGTTGCCGGGCGTCCGGCCCAGCATGCGCTTGGCATCGGCGCCTACCGCGGCCACGCTGCGCATGTTGCCGGACTGGCGAATCGCCACGACCGACGGCTCATCGAGCACGATACCGCGACCGCGGACATAGATCAGCGTATTGGCCGTCCCCAGATCGATCGATAGATCGCTGGAAAACAGCCCCCTCAAGCGTTTGAACATGGAGTCGTTACCTAGTGCAGTCCGGGAACCCTGTGCGGAGGCAAACGGTATCACCGCGGCCCCCCTGCAGCAAGCAAAGTCCCGCGGCGCGCGGCATTCCTGGCCCTGCCAGCGAGGCGTCGGATGTGGTACCTTCTGCGGTCATTTCCCAGACCCCACTGCCTGTCGAGGACATCCGATCATGGCGCTTGAACACGCAGACGTTCTGCGGGCCGCCCACCTGGCCCGACTCGGCCTGGACGACGACGAGGCCGCACACTACCTGGACGACCTGGGCCGCATCCTGGCGATGGTCGACCAGCTCCAGACCCTGGACACCGAGGGTGTCGCCCCCCTGGCCCACCCGCTGGAGACCACCCAGCGGCTGCGCGCCGACGAAGTCACCGAGCCCGACCAGCGCGAGTCCTTCCAGCGCTGCGCCCCGGCGGTGGAGCAGGGCCTCTATCTGGTCCCGCGGGTCGTCGAATGACCCGCACCACTGCCATCCGTTTCCGGCAAGCCATCACGGAGCCCAGGGCCCATGCATGACAAGACTCTGACGGAACTCGCCGCCGGCCTTGCCGCCGGCGAGTTCTCCAGCCGCGAGCTCACCCAGGCGCTGCTCGCGCGCATCGACCGCCTCGATGGCGACCTCAACAGCTTTATCAGCGTGACGCCCGAGCAGGCCCTCGACGCCGCCGACCAGGCCGATGCCGCGCGCGCCGCCGGCAATGCCGGCCCGTTGACCGGCGTGCCCCTGGCGCTCAAGGACATCTTCTGCACCCAGGGCGTCAAGACCAGCGCCGGCTCGAAGATGCTCGACACCTTCGTCGCTCCCTACGACGCCACCGTGGTCGAGAAGCTCAGGGCCGCCGGCACCGTGAGCCTGGGCAAGACCAACATGGACGAGTTCGCCATGGGCTCCTCCAACGAGAACAGCTTCTATGGCCCGGTGCAGAACCCCTGGGACCGGGCCGCGGTGCCGGGCGGCAGTTCCGGCGGCAGTGCCGCTGCCGTGGCCGCGGGACTGGTCCCCGCCGCCATGGGCACCGACACCGGCGGCTCGATCCGTCAGCCGGCCGCCTTCTGCGGGATTACCGGCCTCAAGCCCACCTACGGGCGTGTCTCGCGCTACGGCATCATCGCCTACGCCTCGAGCCTCGACCAGGCTGGCCCCATGGCGCGCACCGCCGAGGACTGCGCCCGCTTGCTCACCGCCATCGCCGGCCACGACCTGCGCGACTCCACCAGCGTGGCCCGCGGCGTGCCCGACTATACCGAGGAACTCGCCGCGCCGCTGGCCGGGCTGAAGATCGGCCTGCCCCGCGAATACTTCGGCGAGGGCCTCGATCCGACGGTAGAGAGCGCCGTGCGCGAAGCGATCGGCGTCTTTGAGACGCTCGGCGCCACGGTGCGCGAAGTGAGCCTGCCGCACACCCACTTCGCCATCCCGGCCTACTACGTCATCGCCCCGGCGGAGGCCTCCTCCAACCTGTCGCGCTATGACGGCGTGCGCTTCGGCCACCGCTGCGACGCCCCCGCCGACCTGACCGACCTCTACAAGCGCAGCCGCGCCGAGGGCTTCGGTGAGGAGGTCAAGCGGCGTATCCTGATAGGCACCCACACCCTCTCCGAGGGCTTCTTCGACGCCTACTACAAGAAGGCTCAGCAGGTCCGCCGGCTGATTCGCCAGGACTTCCTCGACGCCTTCGACGAGGTCGACGTGCTGATGGGCCCGGCCTCGCCGACCCCGGCCTTCGACCTGGGCGCCAAGAAGGACCCGGTCTCGATGTACCTGCAGGACATCTACACCATCGCCATCAACCTGGCGGGCATCCCCGGCATCAGCGTGCCGGCCGGCATTGTCGGCGGCCGCCCCATCGGCCTGCAGATTCTCGGTACCCACTTCGCCGAGGCGCGTCTGCTCAACGTCGCTCACCAGTTCCAGCAGGCCACCGATTGGCACCTGCGTCGTCCCGCGCTTGCCGAGGAGACCCTCTGATGCAATGGGAAACCGTGATCGGGCTGGAGGTCCACGTCCAGCTTGCCACCCGCTCGAAGATCTTCTCCGGCGCCTCCACCGCCTTCGGCGCCGAGCCCAACAGCCAGGCCTGCGCCGTGGACCTGGGGCTGCCCGGCGTGTTGCCGGTCCTCAACGAACAGGCTGTGGCCATGGCGGTGCAGTTCGGGCTGGGGATCCACGCCGAGATCCCCGAGGTCTCGGTGTTCGACCGCAAGAACTACTTCTATCCGGACCTGCCCAAGGGCTACCAGACCAGCCAGATGTATCACCCCATCGTCGGCCCCGGTGAGGTGGAGATCACCCTGGAGGATGGTGCGACCAAGCGTATTCGCGTGCACCATGCCCACCTGGAGGAGGATGCAGGCAAGTCGCTCCACGAGGACTTTCACGGCATGACCGGCATCGACCTCAACCGCGCCGGCACCCCGCTGCTGGAGATCGTTTCCGAGCCGGACATGCGCTCGGCCAAGGAGGCGGCGGCCTACCTGAAGGCGATCCACTCGATCGTGACCTATCTCGGCATCAGTGACGGCAACATGGCCGAGGGCTCGATGCGCTGCGACGTCAACGTCTCGGTGCGTCCCCGGGGGCAGGCGAGCTTCGGCACCCGCGCCGAGATCAAGAACGTCAACTCCTTCCGTTTCGTCGAGCGCGCCATCGCCTTCGAGGTGGAGCGCCAGATCGAGCTGCTCGAGGACGGCGGCGAGGTCGTCCAGGAGACCCGCCTGTTCGACCCCGAGCGCGACGAGACGCGCAGCATGCGCACCAAGGAGCAGGCCAACGACTACCGCTATTTCCCCTGCCCCGACCTGCTGCCGGTGGTGCTCGACCGGGCCTATGTCGACCATCTGCGCGACACCCTGCCGGAGCTGCCCGCCGACAAGCGCGCCCGCTTCCAGGACCAGTTGGGATTATCCGCCTACGACGCCGGGGTACTCTCGGCGAGCCGCGAAATGGCCGAGTACTTCGAGGCGGTCAAGGACGCCTGCGGCGATCCCAAGCAGGCCGCCAACTGGGTGCAGGGCGAGCTCTCCGGCGCCCTGAACCGCGAGGGCCTGCCGATCCAAGACAGCCCGGTCTCGGCGACCCAGCTCGGCGGACTCATCGCGCGGGTAATGGATGACACCATCAACGGCAAGGCCGCCAAGCAGGTCTTCCAGGCGCTGTGGAACGGCGAGGGCGGGGGTGACGCCAATAGTGCCGACGAGGTGATCGAGGCCAAGGGACTCAAGCAGGTCACCGATACCGGCGCCATCGAAGCGATGATCGACCAGGTCATTGCCGACAGCCCCGCCCAGGTGGCCCAGTATCGCGATGCCGAACCCGACAAGCGCGGCAAGATGGTCGGCTACTTCGTCGGCCAGGTGATGAAGGCCTCGCGGGGCACCGCCAATCCCCAGCAGGTCAACGCCCTGCTGAAAGAGAAGCTCGACGCGCTGTGCTGACGGAGCCCGCCTGGCAGCAAGGAGAACCGGATGTCGGATGATGTCGGCGCGCGACTGCGTGCCCTGCGCACCTTCAAGGGCATCTCGCAGCGCGAGCTGGCCAAGCGCTGCGGGGTCACCCACTCCAGCCTGTCGCTGATCGAGCAGGGCAAGGTAAGCCCCTCGGTGAGTTCGCTGAAGAAGATTCTCGACGCCATCCCGATGAGCGTCGGGGACTTCTTTACGATGGACCTCGAGAGCCGCAACCAAGTGTTCTATTCCGCCAGCGAGCTGGCCGACATGGGTTCGGGGGACGTTATCTACAAGCTGGTGGGGGCCAACCGCGCCAGCCGCGCACTGGCCTTCATGATCGAGACCTACCCCCCTGGGGCCGACACCGGCCGCGAGATGATTGCCCACCAGGGCGAGGAAGCCGGCGTGGTGCTGGAAGGCAGGATCGAGATCACCATCGGTGCCGACGCCCGCGTGCTAGGCCCCGGCGAGGCCTACTACTTCGAGACCAACGTCCCCCACCGCTTCCGCAACGCCGGCACTGAGCCCTGCCGGCTGGTCAGCTGCGCGACCCCCGCCCGGGCGTTCTGACAGCGAACGGCGTCAGCCCTGCTTGAGCTTCTCGATCTCCTCACGCAGCGCCTCGGCCTCCTCGGTCAGCGAGGCGTTGGCGCGCATGTCGCCGTTGCGCGCGGCCAGCATGGCCTGCTCGAGCTTCTGCTCATAGGTCTTCTGCAGCTTCTTGGTGGGATCGCTCTTGAAGAGGCCGAACATAGCAATGACTCCTGCCGGGAATGTCATGTCAGGCTACGCGCCTCGACGGCAAAAAGCTATGCAATTACTGTACAGATTTATTTTCCCGTACATGAAAGCGACGAGGCCGGCACTCCGGGTGCCGGCCTCGTCGTATCAGCGTTGCCAACGGGCATCAGGTCGCCAGTGACATCCAGACACTCTTGAGGTCGGAATACTCCTCCAGGGAGTGGTGGGACTTGTCGCGGCCGTTGCCGGACTGCTTGACCCCGCCGAAGGGCATGGTCTGGTCGCCGCCGGCCCAGTTGTTGACGAACACCTGGCCGGAGGCCAGCCGCCGCGTCACCCGCATGATGCGATCGATGTCCTGGCTCCACAGCCCCGCCGCCAGGCCGTAATCACTGTCGTTGGCCATGGCGATGGCCTCCTCCTCGCTGTCGAAGCCGAATACCGCGAGCACCGGGCCAAAGACCTCCTCACGGCCGATGGCCATCGCCGGCGTCACGTCGTCGAACACCGTGGGCGGAATGAACAGCCCCTGGCCCTCCAGCGCCTCGCCACCGCAACGCAGCCGGGCCCCCTCCTCGACGCCCTGGCGAATATAGTCGAGGATGCGGCGATGCTGGGTTGCATCGACGATGGCCCCCATGAAGCTCTGCGGGTCCAGCGGGTCGCCGGGCTGCATCGCCTCGGCTGCGGCCAGCACCTTCTCGACGAAGACCTCGCGGATGCTGTTCTCCACCAGCAGCCGAGAACCGGCGATGCACACCTCACCCTGGTTGTGGAAGATCGCGGCGGCCGCATGCTGGGCGACGCGGTCGAGATCCTTGCAGTCGGCGAAGACGAGGTTGGGACTCTTGCCGCCGCACTCCAGGTAGAGGCGCTTGAGGTTGGACTGGCCGGCATACTGCATCAGCTGCTTGCCGGTGGCGGTGGAGCCGGTAAAGGAGAGGCAGTCCACCTGCATGGAGAGCGCCAGCGCCTTGCCCACGGTGTGGCCGAAGCCCGGCAGTACCTGGAAGACCCCGCGGGGAATGCCTGCCTCCCTGGCCAGCTGAGCGAGGCGCAGCGCCGAGAGCGGCGACTTCTCCGAGGGCTTGAGGATCACGCTGTTGCCGGCGGCCAGCGCAGGAGCGATCTTCCAGGCGGTCATCATCAGCGGGAAGTTCCAGGGCACGATGGAAGCCACCACGCCCAGCGGCTCGCGCAGCACCAGTGCCAGGGCTTCCTCGCCGGTGGGCGCGACTTCGCCATAGAGCTTGTCGATGCACTCCGCCTGGTAGCGGATGCAACCGATGGCACCAGCCATGTCGCCCAGGGAACTGTTCACCGGCTTGCCCATGTCGAGGGTATCGAGCAGCGCCAACTCGTGCTTGTTGGCCTCCATCAGGTCGGCCAGGCGCAGCAGCACCTTCTTGCGCCGCCCCGGCGCCAGGCGCGACCAGACGCCGCCATCGAACGCCGCCCGGGCATGGCCTATGGCAAGCTCGGCATCGGGGCTATCGCAGCTGGCGACACGCGCCAGGCGCTCACCGGTGGCGGGATTGAGGGTCTCGAAGGTCTCGCCACTGGCCGCCTCGACGAAGGTGTCGTCGATGAAGGCACGCGACTCGAGGGTCAGGCCGGCGGCCAGGGCCTGCCAGTCGGCCAGCGTCTTGGGGGGTTCAGGGCGGCTCATGCGGGTCTCTCCTCGGGTTGCGGCTCGTCGGCGAGGCGTGGTGCCAGGCACCGTGCGGTTTCGTCCAGCGCCTCGCGTGCCAGGGTCACCAGGTCATCGATCTGCTCACGGGTGATCACCAGGGGCGGGGCGATGATCATCGTATCACCCACCGAACGCATCACCTGGCCACGGCGGAAGCTGATGTCGCGACACAGGGTGCCGGCGGCAAGCGCCTTGTCGAAGCGCTCGCCGCTGACCGGGTCGATGAGCTCCAGGGCCCCCATCAGCCCTAGGGTGCGGGCCTCGCCGACCAGGGGGTGATCGGCAAGCGTGGTCCAGCGGCTTGCCAGGTAGGGCCCCAGCTCGTCGCGGACCCGCTCGACCACGCCCTCGGCCTCCATGAGCTGCAGGTTCTTCAAAGCCACCGCGGCGCACACCGGATGGCCGGAGTAGGTGAAGCCGTGAAAGAACTCGCCGCCCTCCTCGACCAGGGTGTCGGCAACCCGATCGCCGACCAGCACCCCGCCGATCGGCAGGTAGCCGGAGGAGAGCCCCTTGGCGATCGGCACCAGGTCGGGGGCGAGATCAAAGTGGGCACTGCCGAACCACTCGCCCAACCGTCCGAAGCCGCAGATCACCTCGTCGATCACCAGCAGAATATCGTACTTCGCCAGCACCGCCTTGACCGCCGGCCAATAGCTCGCCGGCGGAATGATGGCGCCACCGGCGCCCTGCACCGGCTCGGCGATGAAAGCCGCGACGTTTTCCTCACCGAGCTCGAGAATTCGTGCCTCGATGGCCGCCGCACACTCGCGACCAAAGGCCTCGGGGTCCTGGCCCTCGGGACGCCCCTCATCAAACCAGTAGGGCTGACGGACATGGGTGATGCCCGGCACGCAGGGCCCGCCCTGCTCATGCATGGGCGCCATGCCGCCGAGGCTCATGCCGGCCACGGTGGAGCCGTGATAGCCGTTCTCGCGGCCGATCACCCAGTGCTTCTGCGGTTTGCCCTTGAGGGTCCAGTAGCGGCGAACCATTCGCAGCACGGTGTCGTTGGCCTCGGAGCCGGAACCGGTAAAGAAGATGTGATTGAGGTGCGCAGGCGCCAGCGCGCAGAGCTTCTCGGCCAGCTTCACCGCCGGCGGATGGGTGGTCTTGAAGAAATTGTTGTAGTAGGGCAACCGGCGCATCTGCTCGGCAGCAGCCGTGACCAGCTCCTCGCGCCCGTAGCCCAGGTTGACGCACCACAGGCCCGCCATGCCGTCGAGGATCCGGTTGCCCGCGGCGTCGAAGATGTAGACCCCCTCGGCATGTTCGATGATGCGGCTGCCCTCCTCGCCCAGCGCCTTGAAGTCGGTGAAGGGATGCAGGTGGTGGGCACGATCCAGTGCCTGAAGCGACTGCGACATGAGGGTAGCTCTCCGGGTCGGGACGACGGCCTCAGGCGCCGAGGGGTTGTGGGGTGCGGGCAACGCGGTGCGCCTGGCAGGCCGCGGCGAAGCCGAGGAACAGAGCATCATGGAGCGGGTGCTCGCGCGGCTTCCATTCGGGGTGCCACTGAACGGCCAGGACGAAGCCTGGCGCACCGGCGACCGAGATCGCTTCGATCTGACCGTCAGGCGCCACGGCCTCGGCGACGAGCCCCGGCCCCAGTTCGGCGATGCCCTGCTGGTGCAGGGAATTCACCCGCGAGGTCGGCGCTGAGTAGAGCGCCGCGAGGCGTCCACCGGGGACCAGGGTAATATCGTGACTCGGCGCATACGTCGTCTCGCGATCGCCCTCGGGTTCGCGATGGTCAAGCCGGCCGGGCACCTGCTGGAGGGCCTGGTGGAGGGTGCCGCCGAAGACCACGTTGAGCTCCTGGAAACCGCGGCAGATACCCAGCAGGGGCAGCCCCAGGTCCAGGGCAGCGGGAATCAATCGCAGTACCGCCGCATCGCGATGCGGGTCATCCCGGGTGTTCTCGGGCGCACGCTCGGCACCGTAGCGCTGCGGCTCGACATTGGTGTAGCTGCCGGTGAGCAGCAGACCATCGAGCGACGCCAGCAGGTCGCGCTCCATGCCGTCCTCCCACACCGGCAGGATCACCGGCGCCAGGCTATAATCGCGCAGGGCGGCGAGGTACTTGTCGGTGACCATGTGGGCGGGGTGGCCTTCCACCTCGCGCCGACAGGCGATCACGCCTACCAGGGGTCGAGTGCGCATGGCGGTCTCCTCGAAACACGCGTGATGTCTGTTATGCTTTGCTCAACATAGCGCGGTTGATTAATCTTGCCAACCCGGCACATGGAGCATCGCCTGAAACGCATCATCAAAAAGTTGTTTTATAGGGTATTTTCATGTCAAACCGGCTAACATCCTGATACTCACCCCCAGGTTTTCGTAAAAGATTTGACAACAAATATGTCCACCGCCAATGATGGCAACCATGCCAACATGCGAAGGAAACAGGTGTCACCATGCCCTCTCACCCCGTCGATGAAGCCCGTGATTTCCTGGCGCGTCATCCCGACGTCGCCAGCATCGACCTGCTGATCAGCGACCTCAATGGCGTGATGCGTGGCAAGCGCATCCCGCGGGCCAACCTGGAGAAGGCCTATCGTGACGGGGTTAACCTGCCCGCCTCGGTCTTCGCCCTGGATATCCTCGGCAATACGGTGGAATCGACCGGCCTGGGGCTCGAGACCGGCGACGGTGATCGGGTCTGTCGTCCCGTGCCGGGCACCCTGATGCCGAGCCCCTGGCTGCGCAACGGCCGCCAGGCCCAGCTGCTGATGACCATGACCGACGCCGACGGGTCACCCTTCTTCGCCGACCCCCGCCAGGTGCTCGACCGTGTGCTGGAGCGCTTTCGCCGCGCCAGGCTGACGCCGGTCGTCGCCGTGGAGATGGAGTTCTACCTGGTCGACCGCCAGCGCGATCCGCTGGGGATGGTGCAGCCCCCCTGCTCGCCGGCCAGCGGTGAGCGTGCCAGCCAGAGCCAGCTCTACTCGATCACTGAACTCGACGAGTATGCGGACTTTCTGGAGGACATCCATGCCGCGGCCCTGGCCCAGCATCTGCCGCTGGACACGGCCCTCAAGGAGTGCGCCCCGGGGCAGTTCGAGATCAACCTGATCCACTGCGACGATGCCCTGACGGCCTGCGACAGCGCGGTGCTGCTCAAGCGCCTGATCAAGGGCGTCGCCCTGCACCATGGCTTCGAGGCCACCTTCATGGCCAAGCCCTATGGCCAGGAAGCCGGCAACGGCACCCATGTGCATATCAGCCTGCTCGACGAGACCGGAAACAACGTCTTCGCGGCCGAGGACGAGGCCCTGCTCGGCACGCCGCAGATGCGCCACGCCGTGGCCGGGCTGCTCGAGCTGATGCCGGCCTCGATGGCACTGTTTGCCCCCAACCTCAACTCCTTCCGTCGCTTCCAGCCGGGCCTCTATGTGCCGATGGCGCCGACCTGGGGCTTCGACAATCGCTCGGTGGCCCTGCGCATCCCCTCGGGGCCCAATGCGGCGCGGCGCATCGAGCACCGCGTGGCCGGCGCCGACGTCAACCCCTACCTGCTGCTGGCCGCCCTGCTCAGCGCCATCGATCACGGGATGCAACGCGCCTTGACGCCGCCCCCGGCCATCACCGGCAATGCCTATGACCAGGTGGCGCCGAGCCTGACCAACAGCTGGTGCCAGGCACTGGCGCTGCTGGAGGAGAGTGAAATCCTCAGCGAGGCGCTGGGGGCAGAATTCGTGCGGGTCTTCGTGGCCAATCGCCGGGCCGAGCGCGAGCAGACCTTGCAGGCCGTCAGCAAGCTGGAGTACGACTGGTACCTCCGCCACGTCTGAGCCCTCGACAACCATAGCGCCCCGGCCAAGAGGGTCTGGCCGGGGCGCTTCATGGGGAACGGCTCTCGGCTCGCTCAGCCTTCCTGGGAGGCGGCCTCATGCCATTGCGGCTGGCCCTCTTCGAGCCTGACGCGATCCCCCTGGGGAGGGTGCTCCAGGCGGCTTGTCTTCACCGTCTCGCCATGGCGCCAGGTCACCTCATACCCTTCGGTCTGCTGACGCGTATCGACCACGGTGCGGCACTCCTGACGGGTCGTGGTGCGCGGCTGGGACTGCGCCGCCTGGGCATGCTGACGTGCCTCCACCCGCTCCTGGACCTCGCGCCCGGCCAGGCCACCGCCGATGGCACCCGCCAGCGTGGCGATCTTCTTGCCGCTGCCGCCGCCGACCTGGTTGCCGAGCAGGCCACCGACGATGGCCCCGGCGGCGGTGCCCAGCACGCGGTGAGGGTCTCGACTGCCTTGCCCCGTCGGCGCCTCCGGTGGCAGTTGCACGACCACCTGTTCACACACCTCACGCGGGGTCTCCACGGTGCGCGTCAGGGTCTCGACGCTGGTGATCTGGGCATACGTCGGGCCACGCTGCTCCTGGATCTGCCAGGCGCCGAAGGCCAGCCCGCCCAGCCCCAGCACGGCCAGCGTAGCGCCCACCACAATCGACTTGCTCATCTGTCACCTCCTGAAGGGACGCACAACGCCACTCGCTGAAACGCTATCGCGCCCGTCGTGAATGGCCACGAGGGCGCGGAGCGATGAGAGGCAGCGCGATCCGGCGCCACCCGACGTGACCCAGTATAGGGCCGACGCCCCCCGCCGGGTGGCAGAGGAAACGGCTTTCACATTGCCTGCATGGCTGTCGCCAGAGGGCGACAGCCAAGCTACTCAGGCCAGCGTGTCCTGGGGCGAGATGACGGGATGGCCTGCCGCCTCATCGACGGCGGGCTCATCAGGCATCAGCGCTTGATGCCCCTCGAGCCAGCGGCGCGTGGCTGCGACCCGATTGAAGGTGAAGACGTGCAGGCCGACGAAGCCGCCCATGGCATTACCCAGGACGGGCTCCAGCCCCTGCAGCAGGCCATCGGGCTGATAGGGCGAGGGCCGCAGCAGCCGCCTCATCCAGCCCGACTGACGGCGCAGCGAACGCACCGAGGGCCCCAGCCCCAGACGCAGGGCGATGGCGAGCAGGCGGGCGGGGTCCATGACCCCGGGAATACCGGCAAAAACCGGCAGGGTTAGGCCCAGCCGCTGCTGCCGCTCGCGCCAGGCACGCAGCGGCGCCGCCTCGAAGCACAGCTGGGTCACCGCATAGTCGGCCAGCGCCGCCTTGGCCTCCAGGTCACGCTGCAGCGCGCCCTCGGTCAGCCGCGGATGCCCCTCCGGATAGGCCGGCACCCCGACCCGCTCGGGGCGTGTCGTCAGGCCCGCCATGTCCTCGAGCAGTGCCAGGCCATGGGGATACTTGCCCAGCGGACGCTCGGCATCGCCGCCCACCACGAAGGCATCCCGGGCGCCCAGTGCCGCCAGGCGATCCAGCAGCCGCTCCAGATGGGCTCGGTCGTGGACAAGCCGGGCGGCAAGATGCGGAACCACCCGAAACTGCCTTGCCATCAGCCATTCGCAGGCCTCAAGCGTGCGCTCGAGACCGTGGCGCGGCGAGCAGGTCACGGTGATCACGGCACCCTCGGGCAAGGTCAGCGCCGCATCCTGCATGCCGGCGATGGGTAGCAGCTCGAAGCGGGTCGCCTGCCTCCGGCGCTGGCCGAACCCCGCTGACAGGGCGGCTCGATTGATATCGTTCATGGCAGCTTACCCCTTGGGTATCTCCTTGCTGGGGTCGTGGAAGGGTTTCTCCACCACGCGGGCCTCCTGCAGGCCGGTATTGGCCTCGATGCGCAGCGGCGTGCCCAGCTCGGCCACCTCGACCGGCACCATGGCGTAGCCGATATTGCGCTCCTGGCGCGGCGAGTGAGTGGCCGAGGTCACCTTGCCGATACGCTCGCCTTGGGTATCGAACACCGGGAAGACATCGATCATCGAGCCGTCGGTGAAGTAGCCAATCGCGGGCCCATCGATCTCCACACCGACCAGCTTGCGCGATACGCCCTCGGCCTTGATGCGCTCCAGCGCGGCACGTCCGATAAAGTCGTCATCGCCGCGCAGATCGATCATCCAGTCGTAGCCCATCCCCACCTCGAAGGGGTTGGTGTCGTACCAGATGTCACAGCCGAAGGCGAGGATACCGCCCTCGATGCGGCGAATGTGGCAGGGGCCGATGACCTGCATGCCGTGAGGCCGACCGGCCTCGTAGACCCGCTGCCAGAGTGCCTCGCCGAAGCGGCTGGCCTCGCGCAGGTAGATCTCGTAGCCGATCTCCCCGGAGTAGCCGGTACGCGAGATCACCACCGACATGCCGTCGAGCTCGGCCTCCATCAGGTGGTAGTAGGGCATGCCCAGCACCGCCTCACCGAACAGGTCCACCATCACTGCCTTGGCCTGGGGCCCCTGGACCTGCACCGGGGCCACATCCACTTCCCGGATGGTGACGTCGAGGCCGGCGTTGAGCGCCAGGCCCTGGCACCACAGCAGGATGTCGCTGTCGGCGAGCGACAGCCAGAAACGGTTCTCCTCGATGCGCAGCAGCACCGGGTCGTTGAGGATGCCGCCATCGGGAGCCGTGACAAACACATACTTGCACTGGCCCACCTGGCAGTGGCGCATATCGCGGGGCACGAGCCGCTGGGTGAAGGTGAAGGCATCGGGCCCGCTGATCTCGATCTGGCGCTCGACGCCGACGTCCCACAGAGTCACGCCCTGCACCAGGGCCCAATACTCGTCTACCGGGTCGGTGTAGAGGCGCGGATGGTAGTGGTGGTTGTAGACGCTGTACTTGCGCACCCCGTGCCGCTGTGAGGCATAGAAGAAGGGCGATTTGCGGATGCGCGGATAGAGCAGGATTTCCGGCGCCGATTGGGTGTGCTGAGTGCTCTGAATGCTCTCGATGGCCTGGGACATGACGACCTCCTCCACTGGCGTTTTACTGGGCACCGGCACCCACCGGTCGCCCTGCCTTCGACACTAGTCCCTGTGCCGAACGCCCATCTCACCATGGGCGTCGAGCTTCTTGGTCTGGACGACAGAGTCACCTCGGGTCTGTCGCCACCGGGCAGGGAGGCGTCGTCGCGTGAAAGCGTGCGGGCAGGGCCCTGTCATATGCTCGAGGGGAAACCCTCGAACTGAGGAGAATCCCCATGGCGGCGCTACCCTCGCAGGCAGACGCGGTGATCATCGGCCTGGGCGGCATCGTTGGTGCCTCGGTCGCTCATCACCTGATCGAACAGGGCTGGACGAACCTGGTAGGGCTCGAGAAGTCCGCCCTGCCCTCGGATATCGGCTCCACCGCCCACGCCTCCGACTTCTGCTTCATGACTTCCCACGACCGCTTGGGTTGCTACACCACCACCTACAGCCAGCGCTTCTTTGCTGCGCTGGGACACTACCGCAAGGTCGGTGGCCTGGAGGTCGCGCGGGTCGGCGACGAGGCGCGGCTGGCCGAGCTGCAGCGCAAGGTCGCCTCGGGCAAGGCCTTCGGTACCCGGGTGCGCATGATCGATGCCGACGAGGCGGTGGAACGCTTCCCGTTGCTGGACAGGGCGCAGGTGCTGGGCGCCATGTGGGACCCCGATGCCGGCCTGGTGGTCCCGCGCTCCCAGCAAGTGGCGGGGGAGCTAGTCGAGCGCGCCGTGCAGAGCGGCCACCTGCGCGCCTTCGCCGAGACCGAGGCGCTGGATATCGATGTCCGGGATGGCCGGGTCCAGGGTGTCGAGACAACCAGGGGCTATGTCGCCACCCCGCGCGTCATCGTCACCTCGGGCATCTGGGGCCCGATTCCCGCGGCCATGGGGGGTGCCGCCCTGCCGCTGATGCCGGTGGAGCATCCGCTGCTGTTCTTCGGCCCCTTCACGGCCTTCGCCGGCACCGGCAAGGAGATCGGCTACCCACTGATGCGCGACCAGGGCAACTCTGCCTATATGCGCGATACCGGCGACCCGAGCTCCACCGAGGGCGGCCAGCTGGAGTGGGGATACTACGAATCGTGTGAGCCAAGGTTGGTCCCCCCACGCGACATCCTCGAACGCCATCAGGCACGCCTCTCCCCGTCCATGCGCGACTTGGGGCTGGAGCAGGTAGAAACCGCCTTCGAACGGGCCATCGAGCTCGCCCCTGTTCTCGGTGAACTGGGCTGGGACGAGAAACACTCCTTCAACGGCCTGCTATCGGTCACCCCGGATGGCGGCTCGCTGGTCGGCGAGGCGCCGGAGACCCGCGGTCTGTGGCTGTGCGAAGCGGTATGGGTCAAGGACGGCCCCGGCATGGGCAAGCTGCTGGCCGACTGGATGACCCGGGGTCACCCTGAGGTCGATCCCTGCGGTATCGACATCGCGCGTTTCTACCCCGTGCAGAAGACGCCCCGCCATGTCGTGGGCCGCTGCGAGGAGATCGCCCGCAAGATCTACGACCCGCCAGTGCATCCCCGCGAGCCCTTCGAGAGCGGTCGCGACCTTCGCCGCGGCCCCTTCTGGCCGCGCGAGCAGGCGCTGGGAGGCTATTTCATGGAGGCTGCCGGCTGGGAGCGCGCCCACGGTTATGCCGCCAACGAGACGCGTCTGGCCGGTTATCTCGAAAGGGTGCCAGAACGCCCCGTCGAGTGGGATGCCCGCCACTTCTGGCGGGTATCCAACGCCGAACAGCTGGCGCTTTCCGACGACGTCGGCATGATCAACCTCTCGCACTTTGCCATCTTCGATATCGCGGGCCGCGATGCCGAGGCCCTGCTGGAGCGGCTCTCGGTAGCCAAGGTGGGCGGCAATACTCCCGTCGGCAAGGGCGTCTATACCCACTTCCTGGACGCCTTTGGCGGCGTCCACTCGGATCTCACCATCGTGCGCCTGGGAGCGGAAGCCTGGCGGGTGGTCTGCGGGGGCGATACCGGCCACCGCGACCTGATGTGGATGCTGCGCCGCGCCGAGGAGTGGGAACTGACCCATTTTCAACTTGAAGATCGTAGCGACGGTCTCGCCACTCTGGGCCTGTGGGGCCCCAACGCCCGACGCACCCTGCAGGCCCTGGCCGACGATCCCGCAGCCCTCGACGATACGCGCTTTCCTTTCGCCACCGCCCGCGAGATCCGCGTAGCAGGGCTGCCGGTATGGGCGTTTCGCATCTCCTACGTGGGCGAGCAGGGCTGGGAGCTCTATGTGCCCGCGAGCTACGGCCTGGCGCTCTGGGACCGGCTGTTCGACGCCGGAGTGGTCCCGGTGGGCATCGAGACCTACGCCAACAGTCGCCGTCTGGAGAAGAGCCTGCGGCTGCAGAACGTCGACCTTCTCACCGACTACAACCTCGTCGAGGCGGGCCTGGCACGCCCCAGGGTCAAGGACGCGGCCTTCCACGGCAAACCTGCCTACCTGGAGCAACGCGAGCGCAACCAGCAGCCTGCCACGCTTTGCACGCTGGTGATGGAGGAACACCACGACAGCACGGGCCGGCCGCGCTTCCCGGTCGGGCAGTCGCCGCTGCTCGACCCCGAGAGCGGCGAGGTACCGGTGGACGCCCTGGGCCGGCGCTCCTACACGACCAGCATCGCCTATGGCCCCTCGCTTGGGCGCAACATTGCCCTGGCCTACCTGCCTCCCGAATATGCCCGGGAAGGCGGATCACTGCTACTCGAATACTTCGCCGAGCACTACCCGATGCGCGTCGCTGCGGTCGGCTATCGCCCCCTCTTCGATGCCGAGAACGCCCGCCCACGGGGCTGAAGACGTCTCAGCCGCCAGGCGACGTGCCCTCTGACGCCGCCAGCTCGGCCATGCGGTCATGGCGGCGCTTGCGCTCGGTACTCGGCGAGTGGCCGAAGTGGTCGTGGTAACACTTGGTGAAGTGGGTCGGTGAGACGAAGCCGCAGGCCAGTGCCACCTCGGTGATCGGCATCCGGGTCTGCAGCAGCAGCAGCCGCGCACGGGCCAGGCGCAGCTCAAGGTAGTACTTGAGCGGGGGGCAACTGACATAGCGCTGGAAGAGGCGCTCCAGCTGGCGACGCGACAGGCCGGCGTAATCGGCCAGCTCATTGAGCGCCAAGGGTTCCTGGAGATTGGCTTCCATCAGGGTGGCGACTTCCTCCAGCTTGGGATGACTATGCCCCAGGCGCACTCGCAGCGGGCTGCGCTGGCGATCGCCAACGCCACGGATGCGTTCATGGATGAACTCCTCGGCGATCGCTTCGGCCAGTGCCAGCCCCTGCTGGCGGCTCACCAGGTTGAGCATCATGTCTAGGGGCGCGATGCCGCCCGAACAGGTATAGCGGTCGCGATCCATGACGAAGAGCTGAGAGGTGAAGGTCACCGCTGGGAAGCGCCGCGCCTCGTGCAGACTGCCGATGTGCTCCCAGTGCAGGGTGCAGCGATACCCGTCGAGCAGTCCCGCACTGGCCAGTGCATAACCGCCCGTGCACACCGCCCCCAGGGGAATATGACGCTCGGCCAGACGCCGTAGCCAGTCGAGCGTCGCACGATCGCAGTGCGCCTGCACGTCCACCCCACCGCACACCAGCAGCAGGTCCAGCTGCGGCATGGGCGCCAATG
Organism: Halomonas fontilapidosi; assembly: GCF_014192285.1. Classification (GTDB taxonomy): domain Bacteria; phylum Pseudomonadota; class Gammaproteobacteria; order Pseudomonadales; family Halomonadaceae; genus Halomonas; species Halomonas fontilapidosi. Next base: position 399,390 of record NZ_JACHXQ010000002.1, read on the forward strand.
CCTGGTCCACCGCCGTTGCCAGGCCGCTGCTGGCCGTCACTGCCGTGCCGTCACGGCTCACCAGGTGCCAGGTGTAGAGCGGGCGATCGGCCAGGTGGTTGGCCATGCGCAGCGGCTCCAGCGCCGAGGAGAAGGCGAGCTGGGAAAACCCCGGCAGCAGCAGAAAGCCGATGTCGTAATGGTCCTTGGCCGGTATGGGAGCCTCCATTACCCCTCCTATCTATAGACCGACGCACGACCGCGACGCCCTTGCCTCAGGCATAGCCCATGCCCTCCGCTGTCGGCAAGGATGGCGTGCCGTCTCGGCTGTCGCTGTGCCCAAGGCTCCCGACGCCGGCAGGCAAGACCGACGCGAGAAGCGCGCAATACTGAACCTGACGAGCGGCCTACGTCCAGAGGAGAGATGGCGATGTCACCCCAAGCAACCGAACAGGCCTTGTCCAGGCCCGCCGACAACCTGAGCATCGCCCGCGCGGTGAGACTCTGGCCCATCGAGGAGATCGCCCACCGCCTGGGGGTACCCGGCGAAGCCGTGGAGCCCTATGGCCGTGGCATTGCCAAGCTCGACCTGACGGCCATGACGGCGCTCGCCGAGCGTCCACGCGGACGCTACGTAGTGGTCACCTCGATGACCCCGACGCCGCCCGGTGAGGGCAAGACCACCACCGCCATCGGCCTGGTCCAGGGGCTGCAGCGGCTCGGCCACACCGCTACCGTGGCCCTGCGCCAGCCCTCCATGGGGCCGACCCTGGGCCTCAAGGGAGGCGCCACCGGCGGCGGCTACAGCCAGGTCCTGCCCATGGAACGCATCAACCTGCACCTGACTGGCGACATACACGCGGTGGGGGCGGCTCACAACCTGCTGGCGGCCATGGTCGACAATCACCTCCACCACCGTCTGGAACCCGAGCTCGATCCTCGCGAGGTACGCTGGCAGCGGGTCATCGACCTCAACGACCGCGCCCTGCGGCATCTGGTCATGGGCCTCGGCGGGCGCGGTGACGGCATTCCCCGCCAGGGCGGCTTCGAGATCACCGCCGCCTCGGAGGTGATGGCGGTGCTGGCACTGGCAGACTCGCTGGTCGATCTGCGTCGGCGCCTGGGCCGGGTGATCGTGGGCCTGGACCGCAGCGGCGCGCCGGTCACCGCCGAGCAGATTGGTGCCGCCGGTGCCATGACGGTGCTGCTCAAGGAAGCCCTCAAGCCCAACCTGCTGCAGACCCTGGAACATGCCCCGGCGCTGATCCACGCCGGCCCCTTCGGCAACATCGCGCATGGCAACTCCTCGATCGTCGCCGACCACATTGGCCTGCATGCCGGCGATTTCGTGGTCACCGAGGCGGGGTTCGGAGCCGACATGGGCGCCGAGCGTTTCTTCAACATCAAGTGCCGGGCCTCGGGCCTCGTGCCGGATGCGGCGGTGCTGGTGGTGACCGTGCGGGCCATGAAATACCACAGCGGCCGCCACCAGGTGGTACCCGGCCAGCCGCTGCCCGCCTCGCTGCTGGCGGAATCCCCCGATGAGGTGCGCGAAGGCGGCGCCAACCTGCTCAAGCAGATTGACAACGTACGCGCCCACGGCCTCAACCCGGTGGTGGCGATCAATGCCTTCCCCAGCGACCATGCCAGCGAGGTCGACGCCATTCGCGAACTGGCGGCCTCGGTGGGCGTGCGCGCCGAACTCTCCCGCCATGTGAGCGACGGTGGCGAGGGCGCCCTGGCCCTGGCAGAGGCGGTGGCCGAAGCGGCCGAGGCCGGCGGCGACTTTCGGTTCCTCTACCCCGCCGAGATGCCGCTGACGGCCAAGATAGAGCGCATCGCCACGCGCCTCTACGGGGCGGAAGGGGTCGATTTTGCGCCGGGCGTCCGCGCGCGGCTGGAGGCCTGGGAACATGAGGGATATGGCGACCTGCCGGTATGTATCGCCAAAACGCACATGTCGCTGTCCTCCGACCCGGCCAGGCTCGGTGCTCCCACGGGCTGGCGGCTGCCGGTTCGCGAGGTGCGCCTCTCGGCCGGCGCCGGCTTCGTTTACGCCCTGGCCGGCGATATCCGCACGATGCCCGGCCTCAACGCCTCGCCGGCCGCCACCCGGCTGGATATCGACGACGAGGGCAATACCGTCGGACTCTACTGATCCTATATCCCGAGCTTGTCGCGGGTCTGGTAATACCAGGCGCCGATCGCGGAGAGCGGCACGCGCAGCAGGCGCCCGCCCGGAAACGGCAGCTGAGGCAGGCCGGCGAAGGCGTCGAAGCGCTCCTCGCGACCCGTCATCACCTCGGCGATCAGCCGCCCGGCCAGATGGGTACAGGTGACGCCGTGTCCCGAGTAGCCCTGGGCATAGTAGACGTTGTCGTTGATCACCCCGAACTGTGGCAGGCGATTGAGCGTCATCAGAAAGGTGCCGCTCCAGGCGTACTCGACCTTAACGTCGGCGAGCGATGGGAAGGTCGTGAGCATCTTGGGGCGAATGACGCCCGCGATGTCCGCCGGGTCACTGCCCCCATAGTTGACGCCGCCGCCATAGAGCAGGCGGTTATCATGGGTCAAGCGATAGTAGTCGAGCAGGTAGTTGCAGTCCTCCACCGCCAGGCCATGGGGGATCAGCGCGCGAGCCCGTGCCTCGTCCAGCGGCTCGGTGGTGATGATCTGGGTGCCGCAGGGCATCGAACGGCCCTCGATCTCGGGCAGCACGCCCTTGAGGTAGGCATTGCCGGCCATCACCACCCGCTCGGCCCTCACGCTACCCTCGGCGGTGCGAACCACCACCGGCGTGCCGTGTTCCACGCCGGTCACCGTCGAGTACTCGAAGATGCGCCCGCCCAGCGACTCGACGGCGGCCGCCTGGCCCAGCACCAGATTGAGCGGGTGCAGGTGGCCGCCACCGTGGTCGACCAGGGCGCCCGTGTAGCGCTCGGTATCGACCTCGCGCTTGACCGCCTGCCCTTCCAGCAGTTCGAGCTCCCGATAGCCGTAGCGCTCCCATAGCGCCTGGTGCTCGCGCAGCCCCTGCAATTGCCTGGCGTTGCAGGCGGCGAAGAGGTTGCCGTCCCGGAGGTCACAGTCGATGGCGTAGCGCTCGACGCGCTCGCGGATGATGCGGTTGCCCTCGAAGGCCATGTCGCCCAGCGCACGGGCCGTCTCGGCACCGTACTTCGCCTCGATGACGTCCATGTCGCGGCTGTAGCTGTTGACGATCTGGCCGCCATTGCGCCCCGAGGCGCCATAGCCAACCTTCACCGCCTCGAGCACCACCACCGAGAACCCGGCTTCGGCCAGGTGCAGAGCCGCCGAGATGCCGGTGAAGCCCGCCCCCACCACGCAGACGTCACAGCTCACTTCACCTTCGAGGGCGGCGCGCTCGGGGGCATCGTTGGCAGTGGCGGCGTACCAGGACGCGGCATGGTCACGTTCGAAAGGAACCGGCATTCAGGCCTCCTGAAACAGTTGTTTTTCCCTTGGGGCCCCACAGTCTTGCTACACCCTCAGCAGCAGGTGCTCGCGTTCCCAGGAACTGATGACCTGGAAGTAGGCGCGGTGTTCGGCACGCTTGACGGCCAGGTAGCTATGGGTGAAACGCTCGCCGAGGATATCGGCCAGCGGCTGACAATCGTGCAGCAGATCCAGTGCCGGCCCGATATCGTCGGGCAGCTTGTTGCCGCCTGACCACGCAGAGCCGGTCATCGGCGGGCGCGGTTCGAGACGACCCAGCAGGCCCAGATAGCCGCAGGCCAGCGACGCCGCCATGACCAGGTAGGGGTTGGCATCCGCCCCCGCCAGGCGGTTCTCGACCCGCGTCGCCTCGGGCGATGACACCGGCACGCGCAGACCCACGGTGCGGTTGTCCATGCCCCACTCCACGTTGATCGGGGCCGAGCCGCTGGTCTCGGTGCGCATCAATCGACGGTAGGAGTTGACGTTGGGCGCCAGCAGCGGCATCACCGCGGGCAGGTAGCGCTGCAGCCCGCCGATGAAGTGGTGGAACAGCTGGCTGGGCTGGCCGTCCGCGTCGGCGAAGACGTTGTGCCCGTCCTTGGCGTCGAGCAGGCTCTGGTGGATATGCATGGAGCTGCCCGGCTCATTGGCCATGGGCTTGGCCATGAAGGTGGCATACATGCCGTGGCGCAGCGCCGTCTCGCGCAGGGTACGCTTGAACATCACCACCTGGTCGGCAAGGGTCAAGGGGTTGCCATGCTGGAAGTTGACTTCCATCTGGCCGGCGCCCTCCTCGTGGATCAGGGTGTCGAGGTCCAGGTTCATGGCTTCGCAGTAGTCGTACATCTCCTCGAACAGCGGGTCGAACTCGTTGACCGCATCGATGGAGAAGGACTGGCGGCTGCTCTCCTGGCGGCCGGTGCGACCGATCGGCGGCTCCAGCGGGTAGTCGGAATCGGTATTGGTCTTGACCAGGTAGAACTCCACTTCCGGCGCGATCACCGGCGTCCAGCCGCGGGCGGCGTAGAGCTCCAGCACCCGCTTCAGCACATGGCGCGGCGCCAGTTCGACCGGTTCCCCGGTCAGGTAGAAGCAGTCATGGATGATCTGCGCCGTGGGATCCTCGGCCCAGGGCACCAGGTAGATGGCGCTCGAATCGGGCACCAGTTCCATGTCGCGCTCGGCGGGATTCCAGAAGCGGATGTCCTCGTCATCGGGATAGCCGCCGGTGACGGTCTGGATGAAGATCGAATCGGGCAGCCGCGGTCGGCCGCCGTTGAGGTACTTGCCGGCGGGCATGATCTTGCCCTTGAGGATGCCGGTCAGGTCGCTGACCAGGCACTCGACCTCGGTAATGCCGTGACGCTGGAACCAGTCGTTGAGGAGCGGCTGCTCCTGTCGGTTACTCATGGGGAATTTCCTTGCTCGGGATGGCGGGCCCCCGGCCCGATGCCGGGGGCCCTGCGCTCAGCGAGACTGGACCTCGGACCAGAGCTGCTGGAAGGTCTGCAGGGCATCGCCTTCCAGGCTGGGCGTAAAGCGCAGCCGCTCCATGTCCGCCTCGCTGGGCTGGACTGGCGGCTCGGTCAGCACCGCATCCAGGTAGGGCTCGGCGGCCGCATTGGGGCTGGCATAGTAGTTGTAGTTGGAGAGCTGGGCGCCGACCTCGGCATCCAGAATGAAGTCGATGAACTTGTGGGCCATATCCGGATTGGGCGCCTCGGCCGGAATCAGCATCGAATCCACCCACATCTCGGCGCCCTCGTCGGGGATCATGAAGTCCAGGTGCTCGAAGGTCTCGGGGTCCTCGTCCTTGAAGAAGAGGTAGTCGCCGTTATAGGAGAGGCCCACATGGGTGACGCCACGCGCCAGCTGCTGCAGCGCCGGGGTGCCATCGGTGAAGCCACTGAAGGTGTCGCGTCCCTTGGTGTCGATCAACAGCCGGGCGGCCTCCTTCCAGGCGTTCATGTCGGTGCAGTCATAGCCATGGCCCAGGTAGGCGCAGGCACCGCCCATGCTGACCTGGCCATCGCCCATCAGCGCAAAGGGATGGTCGGGATTAACCTCGGGGTCGAACAGCAGCGACCAGCTCTTGGGGGCCTCCGGGAAGGTCTCGGTATTGTAGACGATGCCGGTGGTGCCCCACTGATAGGGCGCGCTGTACTCGGCCCCCGGATCGAAGGCCGGGTCCCGGAACTGCGCCATGACGTTGTCGAGATTCTCGAGCTTCGACTTGTCGAGCTTCTGCACCAGGCCGGTCTGGATCAGCCGCGGCACGTAGTAGTTGGACGGCACGATGATGTCGTACTGGGAGACCCCGCCGGCATTCAGCTTGGCGAACATCTCGGGCAGCGAGTTGAAGTAGTTCTGCACGACGTCGACATCGTACCTCTCCTCGAAGGCCTCGATGATCTCGGGGTCCATGTACTCGGTCCAGTTGAACAGGTAGAGCTTGTTCTCCTGGGCCTGAACGCTGCCGGCAAGCAGTGCGGCGCCGACAGACAGGGCAAGTGCGGTCTTGTTGATTGTCATCTCGGACTCTCCTGGTTTCCCCTAGGGAAGGCTTGGCCGGCTCATGCCTGCCGGCGACGGCTGAATATCAGACTGATGATGGCGGCAATGGCCACTGCAGCGATCATCAGCGTGGCGATGGCGTTGATCTCGGGCGATACCCCCTTCTTAATCGCGCCCCAGATGTAGATCGGCAGGGTCGCGCTCTCGGGGCCGGCGGTGAAGAAACTGATCACGAAGTCATCCACCGACAGCGTAAAGGAGAGGAAGAAGGCCGAGATCAACGCTGGCTTGATGGTCGGCAGCATGAAGTGCACCACCCGCTTGACCGGCGAGGCGTAGAGGTCCTTGGCGGCCTCGAAGAGGGTCGGGTCCAGGCCCACGAAGCGCGAGTAGACGATCAGCGCCACGAAGGGGATCTGGAAGGTGACGTGGGCGATGATCATGGTCACCAGGCCCGGCTGCAGCAGCCCGGTCAGGCGATGGACCTGCACGAAGAAGGCCATCTCCGAGATGCCGAAGACGATGTCCGGCAGCACGATGGGCAGGTAGATCAGCACGATCAGCCAGCCCAGCTTGCGGTGACGATGGCGATACATGCCATAGCCGATCAAGCAGCCGATGCCCAGCGCGATCACCGAGGAGCTGATGGCAAGTATCATGCTGTTGGCGAAGGCCGAGAGGATCTCCTCGTTGCCCATCAGGCGGCCGTACCAGCGCAGCGAGAGGCCGGTGAAGGTCGCCGCACTGTTGGAGGCATTGAAGGAGAACAGCACCACCACGGCGAGCGGCAGGTAGAGGAAGGCCAGCGTGGCCCACCAGAAGGCGGTCAGGCCGCGCTTGAGCGTGCGCTTTCTCATATCACCACCTCCTCGCCGCCACCCAGGCGCTTGCCGATGCGACGCATGGCAAACAGCCCGATGAAGGTGGCGATCAGCATCAGGATCGCGCCGGCGGCTCCCAGCGGCCAGTTGGCCCCACCGGCGAACTGGTTGGCCACCAGGTTGCCGAGCATCATGCCCTTGCCACCGCCCAGCAGCTCGGGGATCACGTACATGCCGAAGGCGGGGATCGCCACCAGCACGATGCCGGCCAGCAGCCCCGGCAGGGTCTGGGGGAAGACGGCGTGCCAGAAGGCACGCACCGGCGAGGCGAAGAGGTCCTGGGCGGCCTCCACCTGGGCGGTGTCGAGCTTCTCGAAGGCGGCGTAGAGCGGCAGCACCATGAACGGCAGGAAGTTGTAGACCAGGCCCAGAGTCACCGCGAAGTTCGAGGGATAAAGCCCCATGTTGGGGGCAATGAAACCGAGGCCCTCGGCCAGGTTGGAGAGCGGCGTGCCCGGCGCCAGCAGGTTCATCCAGCCGAAGGTGCGGATCACCTGGTTGGTCCAGCTCGGCACGACCACCAGCAGCAGCATGATCGGCCGCCATTTAGCGCGGCAGGTACTGATGTAGTAGGCGATGGGATAGGCGACGATCACCACCAGGCCGGTAGAGACCAGCGTCTGCCACAGCGAGCGCAGCAGGGTGTAGAGGTTGCCGGGGCTCCAGCCCAGAAAGCCGAAGCCCGCCAGGCGCCGGAACGACTCCAGCGACAGCGGCATCTCCGGCAGGCCATAGGGACCGTTGGTCATGAAGGCCACGCCCATCAGGTAGGCGCTGGGCAGCACCAGGAAGATCACGATCCAGGTCGCCCCAGGCGCCACGGTGACCAGCAGGTGCCGTGCCTCGCGCACCATGCCGCGGCTGCGGGCGGAGGGCGTTACGCCGGTATAGGCCATGTGCGTCTCCTCACTCGCTCAGGGTAACCAGATCTTCGGGGGCCACCGACACCGTGACCCGGTCCCCCACCTCGGGCAGGTGCCTGCCGCGGTTGTTGAGGGTCGCCTGCAGGGTGCTCGCGCCGATCTCCAGGCGATACTCGGCATGGCTGCCGCGGTAGAGCCGCTCGCTGACCGTCGCCGGCAGGTGGTTGTCGCCGGCCACCTCACCGGGCAGCAGATCCAGCGTCTCGGGACGGATCAGCAGCAGGCCGCCCTCCCCGGCGTCCTCGGCGGTGAGTTCGCCAAGCGGCGTGGTCAGGCGATCGTGGTGGCGGGCAGTGACCGGATAGAGATTGTCGTGGCCCATGAAGCGGGCGACGAAGGCGTTGACCGGGTGCTCATAGACCTCCCGGGGCGGCCCCACCTGCTGGATCACCCCGCCGTTGAGCACGGCGATGCGATCGGACATCACCATGGCCTCCTGCTGGTCATGGGTGACGAACACGAAGGTCATCCCCAGGCGCTTCTGCACTCGCAAGAGCTCCACCTGCAACTGGCTGCGCAGGCCGGCGTCGAGTGCCGAGAGCGGCTCGTCGAGCAGCAGCACGTCGGGCTCGTTGACCAGCGCGCGAGCCAGGGCGATGCGCTGGCGCTGGCCACCGGAGAGCTGGTCGACGCGGCGGTCCACCAGGTCGCCCAGCTTGATGAACTCGGCGATCTTCGCTACCCGGGCCTCGCGCTCCTCGCGGGGCAGGCCAAGCATCTTGAGCCCGAAGGCCAGGTTCTCGCGCACCGAGAGGTGCGGGAAGAGCGCATAGGACTGGAAGACGGTATTGACGCTGCGCTTGTGCGGCGGCACCTCGGTGATGTCCTTGCCGCCGATCGCCAGGCGGCCGTCGTCGGCCTCCTCGAGGCCGGCAAGGATGCGCAGCAGGGTGGTCTTGCCGCAGCCCGAGGGGCCGAGCAGGGTAAAGAACTCGCCGGCCTCGATGGTCAGATCGACGCCGTCCAGGGCCACGGTGTCCCGCCCGAAGCGTTTGTGAAGCCCCTGCATCTCGATGGAGGAGGCCTCGCGGCTCGCCTCGTCCCCTGCCACTTCCCCGGCCTGTGGCGCGCCCGGTGACGCGATGGCTTCCGCCGCGATGGTGTCGCTCATGGGGGTGCCCTCTCGGTTCTCGATGGCCCGGTTCACAGCCGGTCCCGCAGTTTGTAGAAGTGAGTGGCCAGCACCAGCAGCGGCTTGCGCAGCAGGGCACCACCCGGGAAGTGGCGATGGGGCATGGCGGCAAAGACATCGAAGCGTTCGCTCTGGCCGGCGATGGTTTCGGCCAGCAGCTTGCCGGCCAGCCCCGCCAGGGCCATGCCGTGTCCGGAATAGCCCTGGGCGTAGTAGACATTGCGGCCCAACCGGCCGAAGTCCGGCGCCCGGTCGAGCGTGATGGCCACGTCTCCACCCCAGCGATAGTCGATGCGCACCCCCTCGAGCACCGGGAAGATCCGCGCGATCTTGGCATCCATGCGCGCCTCGAGGCCGCGTGGCTCGCGTCCGTCGTAGCTGACCTCGCCGCCATAGATCAGGCGACGGTCGGCGGAGAGCCGGTAGTAGTCGAGCACGAAGTTGGCATCGGACAGGGCATCGTTGCGGGGCAGCACCCGGGCCGCCCGCTCGGCCGAAAGCGGCTCGGTAGCGATCATGTAGTTGGCGGCGCGCATGACGCGACCCGAGAGTTCGGGCATCAGGCCTGCTTGATAGGCGTTGGTGCCCACCACCACGAAGTCGGCAGTGACCCGACCCGCGGTGGTGCCCACGCTGGCTGGCTGGCCGTGATGGACCTCCACGGCGGCGCTCTGCTCGTGGATCGTCACCCCGGCGCGGCGGGCCGCCCGCGCCAGGCCCAGGGTATAGTTGAGAGGATGCAGGTGGCCGCCCTCGGCATCATGCAGGGCCGCCGGGTAGGCGTCGGTCACCACGTGCTCGCGCAGGGCATCGCCCTGAAGCATGGAAAGCGCCGGGTAGCCGAAGTCACGGGCCATGCGCTCGCGGAAGGCCTCGAGTTCACGCACGTGACGCAGCTTGACCGCGGCATGCAAATAGCCCCAGGCAAGCTCACAGGGGATCGCGTGGCGCTCGACCAGTTCCGCGGTCAGGCGCACCGCCTCGCGACTCATCTCCCAGATATCCCGGGCCCGCTCTCGCCCCAGCGCCTTCTCCACGGTGCTGATGTCGGTACCCAGCCCGGGGAGGATCTGACCGCCGCTGCGCCCGGAGGCGCCATGCCCGATCTGCCCGGCCTCGAGCAGCACCACCGAATAGCCCCGCTCGGCCAGGTGCAGCGCCGCCGAGCAACCGGTGATGCCACCACCGACCACGCAGACATCGGCCCGCACCTCCCCCTCGAGCGGGGGGCAGTCGCCAAGCTCGACGGCGATGGAGTCGCGGTACCAGGAGGCGGGCGGCGCCAGCGGCGGGGTCGTCATGCGGGACACCTGTTGTGTGATGCGCGGTGCGCTGGTTGTTGTTGGCTTCCTCGCCCGGTGAATTCACCCGGGCAGGCCACCTCAGTTTGACACCAGCACGGCAATAACTGTCAAGTATTTAGCACCTGCCAATAAACCGAGCGATGTTGGCGTCAAGGCAATCACTCACAGATATTAATATAGTAATCTGATTATAAAGAAAAAATACGACGAAGCGAAAATACGGAGGTCACGCAGCGCCTCAGGACACCAGTAAACGAGCGTGGTAACGTCAATTAATCACCACCAACCCTCATCACCACCATGGCCGCCCACATGATGAGCGAAGCGGCGCCTTCGCCTCAGAGCTCCTTCATGCAGGCGTCGGCAGAAGAGGCTTGGGTGGCGCCGAGACACCCGTCATGCTTTGGTGAAGAAAAACGCCCCGACCAAGGAGTCCCCCCATGAAGGCGTCGACTGCCCCTGATCCCCATGTCATCGAGAACGGCAAGGGGCCCAGCCCGCTCAACCATCACTACTGGATGCCGTTCAGCGCCAATCGCGACTTCCATGCGCATCCCCGCGTCATCACCGCTGCCGACGGACGCTATTTCATCGATGACCGCGGGCGGCGGCTGTTCGACTCGCTCTCCGGCCTCTGGACCTGCGGCGCCGGCCACAACCGTCCCGAGATCCAGCAGGCGGTGGCGGCCCAGCTGAGCCGGCTGGACTATGCTCCCGGCTTCCAGGTCGCCCACCCGCTCGCTTTCGAGCTGGCCGAACGCATGGCGACACTGACCCCGCCGGGGCTGGACCACGTCTTCTTCACCGATTCCGGCTCCGAGTCCGCCGACACGGCGGTCAAGATGGCGCGTGCCTACTGGCGCCTCCAGGGCCGACCGGAGAAGACCCGTCTGATCGGCCGCGCCAAGGGCTATCACGGCGTCAATATCGGCGGTACCAGCCTCGGCGGAATCGGCGGCAACCGCAAGCACTACGGCCAGCTGATGGACGTCACCCACCTGCCCCATACCCTGCAGCCGACGCACGCCTTCACCCGTGGCCAGGCCGACAGCGGTGCGGAGCTCGCCGACGCCCTGCTCGACCAGATCGCCCTGCACGACGCCTCCAGCATCGCCGCGGTGATCGTCGAGCCGATGTCCGGTTCCGCCGGGGTCATCGTGCCGCCGCGGGGCTACCTGGAGCGGCTGCGCGAGATCTGCTCCGCCCACGACATCCTGCTGATCTTCGACGAGGTGATCACCGCCTTCGGCCGGGCCGGGGCCCGCACCGGCGCCGAGGCCTTCGGCGTCACCCCGGACATCATGAACGTGGCCAAGCAGCTCACCAACGGCGCGGTGCCCATGGGGGCGGTGATCGCCTCGCGTGAGATCTTCGATACCTTCATGGCAGGGGGCGGCCCGGCGCATGCCATCGAGTTCCCCCATGGCTATACCTACAGCGCCCATCCGGTGGCGTGCGCCGCGGCACTGGCCACCCTCGACCTGTTCGAGCGTGAGGACTTCCCCGGCCAGGTGCGGGCCATTGCCCCGGCCTTCGAGGCTAAACTCCACGCCCTCAGGGATCGCCCGCATGTGGTGGATATCCGCAACCACGGCCTGGCCGGCGCGCTGCAGCTCGCGCCCCGCCATGGCGACCCGACCATCCGTCCCCGGGATGCTCACCTGGCGCTCTGGGAAGCGGGCTTTTACGTGCGCTATGGCGGCGACACCCTGCAGTTCGGCCCCCCCTTCGCCAGCACGGAGACGGAGCTCGAGCGGCTCTTCGATGCCGTGGCCACGACGCTGGACCGGCTGGCGTGAGCGGCGAACTCGCGGCTCGACGCCATGGCGGCCGCGCGCGCTTGGCCAGGGCTCTTGTCAATAGGCGGCGCAGACCGGACAGGCGGGGTCGCGCGGCACACCGAAGTGGCGCCACTGGCCGCTGAGGCCGTCGAAGGTGGAGAGTCCGCGATGAGGCGTGCCGGCGCCGCTGACAAGCTTGATCGCCTCCAGGGCCTGGAAGCTGCCGATCAGCCCCACCAGGGGCGCCACCACGCCGCTCTCGGCGCAACTGAGCGCCTCGTCGCCGCTGTCGTCCGGCGGGTAGAGGCAGGCATAGCAGGGTGAATCGGGGTCGCGGGCATCGAACACGGCGAGCTGGCCGGAGAAGCGGATCGCCGCCCCGGAGACCAGCGGCACGCGTGCCGCCCGGCAGGCGGCGTTGATCGCATAGCGGCTGGAGAAGCGGTCGGTGCAGTCGAGCACCACGTCCGCCTCGGCGACGGCTTGCGCCAGCGATGCGCCGTCGAGATGCGCGGTGATCGCTTGAATCGTGCAAGCGGGGTTGAGGGCAAGCGCCGCCTCCCGGGCCGACTCGGCCTTGTTGCGACCGAGGTCGGCGGTGGCGTGGGCGATCTGGCGCTGCAGGTTGGAAAGCTCGACCTCGTCGGCATCGGCCAGCGTCAGCCGACCCAGCCCCGCGGCCGCCAGGTAGAGGGCCACCGGCGAGCCCAGCCCGCCGGCGCCCACCACCAGGGCGTGGCTGGCCAGCAGCCGCTCCTGGCCATCGATGTCGATCTGCTCGAGCATGATCTGGCGGCTATAGCGCAGCAGGGCCTGGTCATCCATCGATGGGCTCACTTCTCCTCGAACTCCTCGATGTCGGGCACGTGGAGGCTGAAGTCCTCCTTGACCTCCTCCATCACCACATAGCTCTTGGACTCCTTCACCCCGGGCAGGGTCAGCACCACGTCGCCGAGCAGCTGGCGATAGGCGGACATCTCGGGAATCCGGCACTTGAGAATGTAGTCGAACTGCCCCGACACCAGGTGACACTCCTGGATCTGTGGCAGCATGGCCACGGCACGACGAAACTCGTCGAACACCGCCGGCGACTGGGTCTCCAGGCTGATCTCGACGAACACCAGCAGGTTGGCCTTGAGCGCCCGAGGGTCGAGCAGCGCCTTGTAGCCACGAATGATACCGGAACGCTCCAGGCGCTTGACGCGCTCCAGGCAAGGCGTGGTGGAGAGGCCAACCTGGGAGGCCAGGTCGACGTAGGAGATGCGGGCATTCTCCTGCAGGCAGCGCAGGATCTTGAGATCGATGCGATCGAGGGTGCGGGTCTTGGCTTTCATGGTCGTGGGCGTGCCGATAGGGATGGGCCGTTCACGTCATCGTGACCGCACGATCACCTGAAAATCACTCCACCGAAGACGCTCCGATGGGTTTCACGAATGCAAAGGCGACGAGACGTGGCGTTTTTTGCTGGCCAAGAAGTACCACATCACGACCGCCCCTCACCAGTCACACTGTCAACGCGGCGTCCCAGACTGACCCGCTCATGCCCCCCCAGATCGCGAAGCGTCGCGATCTCGTCATAGCCGACCGCGGCGAGGGCGTCGCGCACCGCCCTCCCCTGGCCCTGGCCATGCTCCAGCAGCAGCCAGCCGCCGGGCACGAGGTAAGCACGAGCTTCACTGGCCAGGTGGCGCAGGTCGGCCAGTCCCTCCTCGGCGGCGATCAGCGCGCTGGCCGGCTCGAAGCGCACATCGCCCTGCTGCAGGTGGGGGTCGTCCGCGGCGATGTAAGGCGGATTCGAGACGATAAGCGCGAAACGCTCCACGCTATCTGCGTGGTCCAGCGCCGTGAACCAGTCGCCCACGCGAAACTCGACGTTGCCGATGGCGAGGCGCTCGGCATTGTACCGGGCCAGCGACACCGCCTCGGGACGTTGATCGATACCGACCACCGACCAGCCGGGCTGCTCGCTGGCGAAGGCCAGGGCGATGGCCCCGGTGCCGGTGCCAAGGTCCAGCAGATGTCCCTCGGGAGGCGAGGCGTGGGCCAACGCCGCCTCGACCAGACGCTCGGTATCGGGGCGGGGAATCAAGGTATGCGACGAGGTGGCCAGCCGCAGCCCCCAGAACTCTCGCTCGCCGGTCAGGTAGGCCACCGGGTGGCCCAGGGCGCGCGCCGCCAGCAGCGCCTCGAAGCGCGCCCGCTCGAAGACCGGCGGCTCGCGGTCACCCCAGGTGTAAAGCCAGGTGCGGTCGACACCCAGCGCATGGCACAGCAGCACCTCGGCATCGAGCCGAGGGCTCGCTGAGCCGGCCTGGAGAAGACGCTGCGTCGCCCGCGCCAGCAGGGCGTCGAGGATCATCCGGCATCCTGCTGAAGCGCCGCCAGCTGCTCGGCCTGGTACTCGTGGATCAGCGGCTCGATCACGTCGTCGAGTTGCTCGCCGCTGACCACCTCGGAGAGCTTGTAGAGCGTCAGGTTGATGCGATGGTCGGTGATTCGGCCCTGGGGAAAGTTGTAGGTGCGAATACGCTCGCTGCGATCGCCCGAGCCCACCAGGCTGCGCCGGGCATCGGCCTGCTGCTGCCGCTGGCTGGCCACGGCCGACTGCTTGAGCCGCGCAGCGAGCAGCGACATCGCCTTGGCGCGATTCTTGTGCTGGCTGCGCTCCTCCTGGCACTCCACCACCACCCCGCTGGGCAGGTGGGTGATGCGGATCGCGGAGTCGGTAGTGTTGACGTGCTGCCCGCCGGCGCCGCTGGAGCGGAAGGTATCGACTCGCAAGTCGCTTGGGTCGATATCGATGTCGCCCACCTCGTCGGCCTCGGGCATCACTGCCACGGTGCAGGCCGAGGTGTGGATGCGCCCCTGGGATTCGGTGGCCGGCACCCGCTGCACGCGGTGCGCCCCGGATTCGAACTTGAGCCGCGCATAGACGCCCTCGCCCTTGATGCGCGAGATGATCTCCTTGTAACCGCCCTGGTCCCCGTGGCTGGCGCTGACCACCTCGACCTTCCAGCCGTGCTGCTCGGCATAGCGGGAATACATGCGGAAGAGGTCACCGGCGAACAGCGCCGCCTCGTCGCCGCCGGTGCCAGCGCGAATCTCGAGGAAGACGTTGCGCCGGTCGTCGGGATCGCGGGGCACCAGCAGCTGCTTGAGACGGATCTCAAGGGCCGCAAGCCGCTCATGACCCTCGTCCCGCTCGAGTTCGGCCAGTTCGCGCATCTCGGCGTCGGCATCGCCGAGCAGCTGCTCGGCGGAGGTGATATCGGCCTCCACGGCGCGATACTCGCGCCAGGCCTCCACCAAGGGTTCGAGCTCGGCATATTCCCGCGAATAGTCGCGAAAGCGGCTCTGGTCGCTGATCACCTCGGGCTCCGCCAGCAGGGCGGAGAGCTCCTCGAAGCGCTCGACGAAGGCATCGAGGCGCTGGCGCAGGCTGGCTTTCATCGGCGCATCCTATCGAGAGTGGTCGTTGGATTCATCCAGCAGCAGCGCGGTGGCAGCGTCCAGCAGGTCACGACGCTCCCGGGAAGCCGCCTCGCGCATCGCCACGGTGGGACGGTGCATCAGTCGGTTGGTGAGCTGGTGGGCCAGGCGTCGAATCACCAGTTCGGGGTCCTCGCCGCGGGCCAGGCGCGCCAGGGCCTGCTGCTCGGAGAGCTCGCGCATGGCCTCGCCGCGGGCGCGCACGTCGCGGATCAGCTCGCCGCCGCTGCGGATTCGCCGCTCGTGCTGCCAATTACCCACCCCGTGCTCGATCAGCGACTCGGCCTGGTCGGCGGCCACCTGCCGGTGTCGGCGGTTCTCTTCGATGACCTCCTGAAGGTCATCGACGGTATACAGGAAGACATCGCCGAGCTCGCCCACCTCGGGCTCGATGTCGCGCGGGACGGCAATGTCGACCATGAAGACAGGACGGTGGCGGCGTTTCTTCAGCGCCCGCTCGACCATGCCCTTGCCCAGGATCGGCAACGGTGCGGCGGTCGAGGAGATCACGATGTCGGCCTGGACGAGCGCCTCGGGAATGGCATCGAGGGTAATCGCCTCACCGCCCAGTGGCCCGGAGAGGGCCTCGGCGCGCTCGCGGGTGCGGTTGGCCACGGTGAGTTGCCGCACACCCGCCTCGTGGAGGTGGCGCGCCACCAGCTCGATGGTCTCGCCGGCGCCGATCAGCAGCGCTCGCGAGCGGGTGAAGTCGCCAAAGATACGGCTGGCCAGGCTCACCGCCGCATAGGCCACCGACACCGGGTTGCGTCCGATGCCGGTCTCGGTACGCACCTGCTTGGCCACGGCAAAGGTGTGCTGAAAAAGACACTCCAGCTCCTTGCCCAGCCCCTTCTCTCGGCGGCTGGCCTGGTAGGCCTCCTTGAGCTGGCCCAGTATCTGCGGCTCGCCCAGCACCATCGAGTCCAGCCCCACGGCCACGCGCATCAGGTGTCGCGCCGCCTCGTTCTCGTGAAAGTGGTAGGCGCAGCGCGAGAGATCCTCCACCCTCAGCCCGTGAAACCGGCCCAGCCAGTCGAGGATCTCGCGCTCGCCGACAGCATCGGTGACGCAGTAGAGCTCGGTACGGTTGCAGGTGGAGAGAACCGCGGCCTCGCGCACCTCCGGCAGCGCACGCAGCTCGGCCAGCGCCGCCTCCAACTGAGTCGGCGAAAAGGCGACCTGCTCGCGCACCTCGATGGTGGCGGTCCGGTGGTTGATTCCCAGGGCAAGAAGCGTCATGCGTTCGGCGTCTTCGCGAGTCGTGGTTCCGGCAGGGGCGCAGTGAAGATGTCCGCCGACGCGGACCGCCCATCCTCGAAGCGACGCATTCTACCACAGGCCGCCCGCCCGGGGCGCCATGACATGCCGTGATCGGGATCATGCTTTGCCCGGCGGAGTCGAGCCGTTATGCTGGCCACACTCCCTTTAGTACGAGACGCGCATGTCCCGCGGAACGCTCTCCCGAATCAATCGACGCCTCCCCCTGGCGCCGATAGTGCTGGCGACCCTGCTCGCCGGCTGCCAGACGCTACCGGGGTCTTTCACGACGGTCGGCGCCGACGAAGACCCGATGGCGGATGCGCCGCCGGTGACCCGCGGACTGGATGCCGACAGCCTCACCGGGCTGCTGGTGGCCGAGCTGGCCGGACAGCGCGGCGACTACCGGCGTGCTACCAGCCGCTTTCTCGACGTGGCCGAGCGCTATGGCTCCGCCCCGCTCGCCGAACGCGCCACCCTGGCCGCCCGCTTCAGCGAGGACACCTCACTGCTCGAGGACGCCGCACGCCGCTGGCAGACCCTGGCGCCGGAAAGCGATGCGCCCGCGCGCCTGCTCGCCAGCCTCGCCATGCGGCGCGGCGAATGGGATGCCGCCCTGGCGCAACGCCTGGCGGCCATCGCCCGAGGCGCCCAGGAGGAGCTGACCGGCTTCGTGGAGAGCGCCCTCGAGGCCGGTGCCGACCCGGCGCCACTGTTGGCGAGAATGCGTGAGCATCTGGCCAACCTCGACGAAACACGCCACGACAGCGAACTGGCGACTGCCCTGCTGGAAGCCGCCGCCGGCGAGCGCGCAGCCGCCGAACGGCGCCTGTCGCGACTGGCTCGGGTGGCTCCCGAGCTGCCTGAGCTATGGCAGATCCGCGCCCGCCTGGCCCTCGAGGCCGATGACCCGGCGAGCGCTCGATCGGCGGCGCGGCGCGGCCTGGCGTTGACGCCGGGCGACCCGCGCCTGATGCTGCTGCTGGCGCGCGCCGAGATTCGCCTGGGCGGCATCGAGGCCGCAGAGGCCACCACCGACGCCCTGATCGATGATCACGGCGACGACCCCGAGCTGCGCCTCGGCCTGGCACGCCTGTTCCTGGAAGAGGAGCACCTGCCCCCGGCACGACGACTGCTGCTGCCGCTGGTCGGCGACGACGAGGCACCGCCGCTGGCCTTCCTGCTGCTGGGGGCTATCGCCGAGGAAGAGGGCGAAGTGGATAACGCCCTGCTTTACTATCGCCAGGTACCCCCGGGCGAGCAGTTCCTGACGGCCCGCCTGAGTGCGGCACGGATGCTGATCGAGGACGACCGACTGCTCGATGCGCGTGCCTTCCTGCGCCTGGAACGGCTGAGCCATGAGGCCTACCAAAGTCAGCTGGCCTCTCTGGAGGTCGAGCTGCTCGACGAGGCCGGCCTTGCCGAACAGGCCGATGCGCTGCTCGACAGTCAACTCGCCCAGCGCCCCGACGACGAGCAGCTGCGCTATCAGCGGGCAATGCGGGCCTTTGCCGATGGCGATCTCGCCGCCATGGAGGCAGACCTTCGCCATATCATCGAGCAGGACCCAGACAACGCCAATGCCCTCAACGCCCTGGGTTACACCCTCGCCGATGCCGACCTCGAGGGTCGCCTGGAAGAAGCTCGTGAGCTGATCGAGCGGGCCCACGCCCTCGAACCGGGCAACCCCGCGATCCTCGACAGCCAGGGCTGGGTCCGCTATCGCCAGGGCGACCCCGAGGGCGCCCTGCCCTGGCTCGAGCGCGCCTGGTCGGCGATGCCCGACCAGGAGATCGCCGCTCACCTTATCGAGGTGCTCTGGGTGCTGGGCGAAGAGGAGCGCGCACGCAAGCTGCTCGACGAGGCCCGACAGCGCTTCGAGGAGCGCCCCTTGATCGACGAGCTACTGCAACGTTATCCGGCGCTCGGCGCGTCCGGGCGCAACGACTGACCCCCCGACGAACGGAATTCGCCATGACACCCCTGCCGCGACTGCTTGCCCTCCTGCTCGCCCTGGCCCTGCTGGCCGGTTGCGCCGGCCGGGTGCCCGCCCCCGAGGTCGAGCGCGCCGCAGGCCAATGGCAGGCCCAGGCCGAGCGCCTGGCTGAACTCGATACCTGGGTACTGGTCGGCAAGGTCGGCCTGCGCACCCCCGAGGAGTCCACCAGTGCCAATCTGGACTGGAGCCAGCACCCCCACTACTACCGGCTGCTGATCAGCGGACCCTTCGGCAGCGGGCGCAGCACGCTGGAAGGGCGCGAAGGGCGCTTCTCGATGAACACCCCGGACGGGCGCTGGGAAGCCGAGACGCCGGAAGCCCTGATGGAGCAGCAGCTGGGCTGGTCGCTGCCGGTCAGCGCACTCGCCGACTGGATTCGCGGCTTGCCGGCCGAGGACACCCCGCATCGCCTGGAAAAGGACGCGCTGGGCTTCCCCCAGCGCCTCGAACAGGATGGCTGGGAGATCACCTACCGTGACTGGATGCGTGTCGCCGACCTCTGGCTACCCAGGCGCCTGGTCATGACCTATGACGACCTGCGCGTCACGCTGGTGGTCACCGACTGGCGCCCGGCCCTCGACGACTGACATGATACCTGCTCCCCCCCTCCGCGAGGCGCTGGCCCTGCCGGCACCGGCCAAGCTCAACCGCCTGCTGCATATCACCGGTCGTCGGCCGGATGGCTACCACGAACTGCAGACGCTGTTCCAGTTCCTCGATCACGGCGACACCCTGACCCTGCGTGGCCGCGAGGACGGCGAGATCCACCTGACGCCTCAGCTGCCCGGAGTGGCAGCCGAGGACAACCTGATCGTGCGTGCCGCCCGCCTGCTGCAGGTCGAGAGCGGCTGCCGCCTGGGAGCGAACATCCACCTCGACAAGCGCCTGCCGCTGGGCGGGGGGCTCGGTGGCGGCAGCTCGGATGCCGCCACCACGCTGCTGGGTCTCGATGCCCTGTGGGGCCTGGGGCTGTCACTGCAACGCCTGGCACGGCTGGGCTTGACCCTGGGCGCCGACGTGCCGGTCTTCGTGCACGGACACGCGGCCTGGGCCGAGGGGGTCGGCGAACGCCTCACACCGGTCGAACTCGATACTCCCTGGTTCGTGGTCATCCACCCCGGCGTGACGGTCTCGACACCGGCGGTGTTCACGGCGCCGCAATTGACACGCCACACCCCCCCGATTACCATGGCGCGCGCACTGCAGGGGGGAGCGGCGAGCTGGAGCAACGACTGCGAGCCCACCGTCAGGGCACTGTATCCCGAGGTGGCGCATGCACTCGATTGGCTAGCGACCCGAGCGCCGACCATGCTGACCGGCACCGGCGCCTGCGTCTTTGCCCGGTTCGACACCAGGGCACGGGCAGAAGGACTCCTGAGCGGGGTTCCCAAGGGCTGGCAAGCCTTCACGGCTCGCGGTCTGAATCGCTCACCTCTCCATGCTGCGCTGGGTCGATGACCTTCAGCCGCCCACGGGCGCCAAGGCATCCCGGAACGACTCCCCGACCCGAATCCCTGAAGACCCCACACAGCAAAGGTGGCTGCGCGTGTCAAAATTGATGGTTTTCGCCGGGAATGCCAATCCCGAACTCGCCCGAAAGGTCGCCGAGAGCCTGGATACCTACCTGGGCAACGCCACGGTCGGCCAATTCAGCGATGGCGAGGTCGCCGTCGAGATCAACGAGAACGTGCGCGGCAAGGATGTATTCATCCTGCAGTCCACCTGTGCACCGACCAACGACAACCTGATGGAACTGATCCTGATGGTTGACTCCCTGCGCCGTGCGTCCGCTACCCGGATCACGGCCGTAGTGCCCTACTTCGGCTATGCCCGTCAGGACCGCCGGGTACGCTCGGCACGCGTGCCGATCTCGGCCAAGATCGTTGCCGACATGATGGTCAAGGCCGGCGTCGACCGCGTCATGACCATGGACCTGCACGCCGACCAGATTCAGGGCTTCTTCGACGTGCCGGTGGACAACGTCTACGGTTCGCCGATCCTGCTCGACGATATCGAGCGTCAGAACTACGACGACCTGGTGGTGGTATCGCCGGACGTCGGTGGCGTGGTGCGGGCCCGAGCCATTGCCAAGCAGCTCAACGCCGACCTGGCGATCATCGACAAGCGTCGCCCGGCGTCCAACCAGGCCCAGGTGATGCACATCATCGGCGAGATCGAGAACCGCACCTGCGTGGTGGTCGATGACATGATCGACACGGCCGGCACCCTGTGCAAGGCCGGCGAGGCCCTCAAGGCCCGCGGGGCGCGGCGCGTGGTCGCCTACGCGACCCACCCCATCCTGTCGGGTCCGGCCGTCGACAATATTACCGGCTCGGTGCTCGACGAAGTGGTGGTGACCGACACCATCCCCCTCTCCGAGACCGCGCGGCGCAGCGGCAAGATCCGCCAGCTCAGCGTCGCCGGACTGATCGCCGAGGCGATTCGCCGGGTCAGCAACGAAGAATCCGTCAGCGCCATGTTCCACTGAGTCCGACCCCTTCGGGTTCGCCCGGGGGAACAAGGCGCGGGACACACGCCCTGCGGGGCTCCCGGAAACGCCATGGTCTGGTCGCGGGCCACGGCGTTTTCCTTACTTTCAGAAAGAGGCAATTCCATGTCCGATTACACACTCAATGCCAGCGTTCGTAACGACCTGGGGAAAGGTGCGAGCCGCCGCCTGCGTCGTGCGAACGAACAGGTGCCGGCCATCATCTATGGTGGTGAGAAGGCGCCGCAGCCCATTGCCGTCGACAAGACCAGCTTCTACAAGGCGCTGGAAGACGAGGCCTTCTTCTCCTCGGTGATCAACCTCCAGGTGGATGGCCAGGCCCAGCAGGTGGTCGTACGCGACCTGCAGCGTCACCCCTACAAGCCGCTGATCACCCATGCCGACTTCCTGCGGGTCGACGCCACGCATGAGATCACCATGCGCGTGCCGCTGCACGTGGTAGGCGAGGAGCAGTCCAAGGGGATCAAGGACGAGGGCGGCGAGCTTCACGTGCTCTCCAACGAGGTCGAAATCAGCTGCCTGCCGAAGGATCTGCCCGATTTCCTCGAGGTGGACATCACCGAGACCGAACTGGGCACGACCCTGCACCTCTCTGACCTCAGCGTGCCGGCCGGCGTGACGCTGGTGGCGCTCACCCATGGCGCGGATCACGATAACGCCATACTGAGCATCACCAAGCCCAAGGTCCGCGGTACGGAAGAGGACGAAGAAGGCGGTGAAGCCGCCGAGGGCGAGGAAGGCGAAGGCAGCGCCGAGTAATCGGCGCTTGCCCGGGGCCATGCCTGGCATGGCCCTGCCGTCATTGATCAAGCGCCCCGGCGCTTGATTTTTTTTGGAGAGACGCGATGAGTCAGGTCAAGGCGATCATTGGGCTGGGCAACCCCGGCGCCGACTACGCGGCCACCCGCCACAATGCCGGTGCCTGGCTGGTACAGGCCGTGGCTCGAGCGGCGGGCGGAGAGCTGCGCCCCGATAAGAAGTTCCTGGGCCTGCACGCCAAGGTCCACCTGGATGGCCAGGACGTGCACCTGCTCGAGCCCACCACCTTCATGAACCGCAGCGGCGGCGCGGTGGCGGCACTCTGCCAATTCTTCAAGCTGACGCCCGGCGAGTTACTGGTGGCCCACGACGAACTCGACATTCCACCGGGCACGGCACGCTACAAGACGGGCGGCGGCCACGGTGGCCACAACGGCCTGCGCGACACCATTCGCGCCCTGGGCAATGACCGGTCATTCCACCGCCTGCGCATCGGTATCGGCCATCCCGGCGACAGCCGCCAGGTGACGAATTACGTGCTGGGCCGGCCCGGCAAGGCCGAACGCAGCGCAATCGATGCGGCCATCGACGAATGCCTGGCTACCCTCCCCCAGGCCATGGCCGGCGACTGGGCGAACGCCATGAACCGGTTGCACAGTTTTACAGCGCCGAGCTGAAAGCGCGAACGACAAGGGGAACGACGACGGGCCGCCACGCCCGGAACGCTCCTGTCTTGGGCCGCCTCCTGCTGGCATTGCCCTCGGCCCGTCGCTTGGCCGCTTGGCCGCTTGGCCGCTTGGCGCTGGTAGCTTGGCGCTCCGCGCTTCCGTAGAATACTCGCCACTTTCCACTCGCGAACACGCTTTCCAGGACACTCCCATGGGTTTCAACTGCGGTATCGTCGGCCTGCCCAACGTCGGCAAGTCGACCCTCTTCAATGCGCTGACCAAGTCCGGTATCGACGCCGAGAACTTCCCTTTCTGCACCATCGAGCCCAACGTGGGGATCGTGCCCATGCCCGACCCGCGACTCGACACGCTGGCCGAGATCGTCAAGCCGCAGAAGGTGTTGCCCACCACCATGGAGTTCGTCGATATCGCCGGCCTGGTGGCCGGCGCCTCCAAGGGCGAGGGACTGGGCAACAAGTTCCTGGCCAATATCCGCGAGACCCAGGCCATCGCCCACGTGGTGCGCTGCTTCGACAACGACAACGTCATCCATGTCGCCAACCAGATCGACCCGCGTGCCGACATCGAGATCATCAACATGGAGCTGGCGCTTGCCGACCTCGACACCGTCGAGCGGGCCATCCAGCGCCTGGTGCGCGTGGCCAAGGGCGGCGACAAGGACGCCATTGCCACCAAGGCGATCCTCGAGCGCATCCAGCCCCACCTGGCCGAAGGCCTGCCGCTGAGAAGCTTCGGCCTGAGCGATGATGACAAGCACCAGCTCAAGAGCTTCGGCTTCCTGACCCTCAAGCCCACCATGTACATCGCCAACGTCAACGAGGATGGCTTCGAGGCCAACCCCTACCTCGACGTGGTCAATGAGATCGCCGCCGAGGAAGGCGCCGTGGTGGTGCCGGTATGTAACCAGATCGAGGCCGAGATCGCCGAACTCGACGACGAGGAGCGCGCCATGTTCCTCGACGAGATGGGCATGCAGGAGCCGGGGCTCGATCGGGTGATTCGCGCCGGCTATGCCCTGCTCGGACTGCAGACCTACTTTACCGCCGGGGTCAAGGAAGTCCGCGCCTGGACGGTCAAGGTGGGCGCCACCGCACCCGAGGCCGCCGGGGTGATCCATACTGACTTCCAGAAGGGCTTCATCCGCGCCGAGGTCATCGCCTACGACGACTTCGTCACGCTGGGTGGCGAGCAGGGAGCCAAGGATGCCGGCAAGTGGCGATTGGAGGGCAAGGAGTACATCGTCCAGGATGGCGACGTGATCCACTTCCGCTTCAACGTCTGAGCCGCAATACCCTTGACCCGGCGGGGCAAACGCCGTAGAATTCGCCCCCGTTGTTCGGCTACGTAGCTCAGCTGGTTAGAGCACATCACTCATAATGATGGGGTCCCCTGTTCAAATCAGGGCGTAGCCACCAGATACCGAAGACCCGGCGCCCCTGGCGCCGGGTTTTTTCGTTTGAGAACTCTTGCCTATCCTTACTCGAGGCTTACCCGGGAGCAAGTCCCGAAGTGTCGGACCAACGAGGAGGCGCTGTAAAGACCTCCAGGTACGCTACCGATGCCATCCCTGGCATAGCCCCCCTTCGCCCTGCTCCCGGCGCCTCTCGTACTTCACTACTCTAGGCCAGCTCGGGGCGGTCGAAGAAGGCGGTCAGCACCCGCGTCAGTAACTCCACGTCGCGGGCGCCGGCGGTCTCGCGGATCGAGTGCATGGCCCACTGAGGCACGCCCACGTCCAGGGTCGGCACACCAAGCTCGGTGGCCGTAATCGGGCCAATGGTGCTGCCGCAGCCCATGTCGGCGCGGGTCACGAAGGTCTGCACCGGCACCTCGGCCTCGCGACAGAGGTCACGGAACAGCGCCGAGGTAGCACTGTTGGTGGCATAGCGCTGGCTGGCATTGACCTTGATCACCGGCCCGCCGTTGAGTGCCGGGCCGTGGCCGGCATCGTGCTTGTCGGGAAAGTTGGGGTGCAGGGCGTGGGCATTGTCGCAGGAGATCAGCCGCGAGGCCTGGATCAGGCGGATGAAGCCCTCTTCTCCGCCCTCGCCGAGCTGAGCACTCACCCGCCGCAGCACATCGCCGAGGAAAGGCCCCTGCGCGCCGCACGCGCTGGCACTGCCCACCTCCTCGTGGTCGTTGGCCACCAGCACGGCTCCTTGCGTCCCATCGGACGCCAAGAGGGCTTCAAGACCGATAAAGCACGAGAGCAGGTTGTCGAGGCGGGCACTGGCAATCAGTTCTCCCTCGACGCCGACACGCGACGGCGGCTGCATGTCGCGGAAGGCGAGCTCGAAGTCGAGCAGCTCGACGTCCTCGAGGCCATGCTGCTCGGCAAGCCAGCGCTTGAGCAGGCGCTCGAGATCAGGCGTTTCTCCGCCCTGCAGGAAGACCGGGGCCATCTCGGTCTGGGCGTTGATGGCACGACCATTGTTGGCCTCGCGATCCAGATGAATCGCCAGGCTCGGAATGATCGCTATCGGCTGGTCAACATCGAGCAGCACACCTTCGATGCGGCCGTCGGCGTGGCGCAGGTGCACCCGCCCCGCCAGCCCCAGGTCGCGGTCGAACCAGGGCGCCAGCAGGGCCCCGCCGTAGACCTCGACGCCGAGCTGGAGCCAGCCCGCCGCACTCTGGGCCGCGTTGGGCTTGAGCCGCAGGCCGGGGCTGTCGGTATGGGCGCCGATCAGGCGCAGCGCCGCGAGGCGCTCACGCGGTAGCTGCAGGGCGATAAGCGAGGAGTCGTTGCGGGTGACATAGACGCGCTCGCCAGGGACGAGACGCCAGGCCTCGGTCTCGTCGAGACGCCGGTAGCCGGCCTCCTCCAGGCGCCTGGCCATGTTGGCCGTGGCATGCCAGGGCGTGGGAGATCGACGCAGGAAATCGAGCAGGCGCTCGAGGCGGGCATCCTGGGACATGGAATTCCTCTGTTGCGGGGCATTTCAGGGGTCTTGGCGGCACAACCAAGCTGATACAATGAACCTTCGGTCCATGCAACTCGTCAGCCGGGTCGGAGTCTGGATAGAGAGCAAGTGTACACGAATCGGGGAGTGCTTCATCGATGAGCCTGTTTGTCACCCTTGGACGTTCAGCAGCCCTGGCCCTGCTGTTGATCACCACGCCGGTACTGGCCACCGTCGAGCCGAGCGACGCCCAGCGCCAGGTGGCCGTGGAAGCGGCCGAGTCGCTGCGCTACGGCCACTATGCAGACGTCAGCCTGAATGACGACTGGTCACGGCGGGCCTTCTCACGCTACCTGGAGATCCTCGATGGTCAGCGCGCCTACCTGCTCGACCGTGACGTGGACGACTTCCGCGACCTGGCAACTGGTATGGACGAGGCGCTGCTCGATGGCGACCTGTCACGTCCCTTCGACCTCTACCAGCGCTATCACGAGCGCGCCGAATCACGCTTCGAGTGGCTGCTCGAGCGACTCGACGAGGGCGTCGACTTCACCTTCGACAGCGACCGGCGCCTCGAGCTGGAGCGTGAGGATGCTCCCTGGGCGGGTAAAGAGGCGGCGCTGGACGAGCTCTGGATGAAGCGGCTCGATAACGCCGCCCTGACACTCGCCATCAGCGACCAGGAACCCGAGCAGGTGGAAGCCAACCTTCGCCAGCGCTACGAGGGTCAGCTTTCGCGCCTACGCCAGACCAACGAAGAGGACGTCTTCGGCCTCTTCATGGCCGCAGTGACCGGCAGTATCGACCCGCATAGCGAGTATCTTTCACCGCGTCAGGGAGAGTCCTTCGACATCCAGATGCGCCTCTCGCTGGAGGGTATCGGGGCGCTGCTGCAATCCGATGGCGAGTACGTCAAGGTGTCGAGCCTGGTGCCGGGCGGTCCCGCCGACCGGCAGGGGGCGCTGCAGCCGGCCGACCGCATCGTCGGCGTGGGCCAGGAGGGCGAGGAGATCGTCAACGTGGTGGGCATGCGTCTCGACGACGTGGTCGACATGATTCGCGGCCCCAAGGGCTCGGTGGTACGCCTCGACGTGGTGCCCGCCCAGGCCGTCGACATGACACGCTCCAAGGTCATCGAGATCACGCGTGACACCGTGGACCTCGAGGACCAGGCCGCCCAGGGCGAAGTCGTCGAGATCACCCGCGACGACGGCACCCACCGCCTTGGGGTGGTCAAGATTCCCACCTTCTATGTGGACTTCGACGCCTGGCAGGCGGGCGAAGAGGACTACCGTAGCACCACCCGTGACGTGGCCAAGGAGGTGGAGCGGCTGCAGGCCAAAGGCGTCGAGGGCATCGTGCTCGACCTGCGCAATAATGGCGGCGGCGCCCTGCAGGAAGCCAACTCGCTCATCGGCCTGTTCATCGACCGCGGCCCTACCGTCCAGGTCCGCGATGCACGTGGCCGCATCAGCCTCTACGGTGACACCGAAAGCGGCACCCTCTACGACGGCCCCCTGGCCGTGCTGGTCAACCGGCTCTCGGCCTCGGCGTCGGAAATCTTCGCCGGCGCCATCCAGGACTATGGCCGCGGCCTGGTGGTGGGCACCGATACCTTCGGCAAGGGCACGGTCCAGACCCTCAACGAGCTCAGCCATGGCGAGATCAAGCTGACCCGCGCCAAGTTCTATCGCATCTCCGGGGCAAGCACCCAGCATCGCGGCGTGGAGCCGGATATCCGCTTCCCGAGCCTGGTCGACCCTGAACTGATCGGCGAGAGTAGCCTCGACAATGCACTTCCGTGGGACACGGTCCGCGAAGTGCAGTACCGCACCTATGGCCAGCCGCGCCAATACCTGGAAACGCTGCGCGCACGCCACGATGAGCGCGCCGAGCAGCAACCGAACTTCCGTTACCTCGAGCAGCGCTCCGAGCTTGCCAGCAAGCTGCGTGAGCAGCACACCAGCGTCAGCCTCAACCGCGAGCAGCGCCAGCAGGAAGTGGAAGCTCGGGAAGCCGAGCAGCTCGCTCTCGAGAACCAGCGCCGCCGCGCCCTTGGCCTGGAGCCACTTGAGAGCTGGGTCGATGCCCGCGACGAGGAAGAGAGCGACGAGGAACCGATCGATCGCGCCCAGGTGCTGGAAACAGCGCAGATTCTTCTCGACTACGTCCAGCTCGAGGACACCTGGCACTACGCGAAAGGCTACTGATCACCGCGCATTCGTCAGTCGCAGGTACGACCGCCGACGCCGGGCCTTGTGGCCCGGCGTCTTCCTGTGCTCGTCGTTCCAGCGTCAGGCGCGACAGAATCTCAGCCGTTGACGGGACCTGCAGGCCGAGGGTCGCAGTCTGCTGACAAGGCGCATATTCGGGAATTGCCGCGGCTAAACGGGGAACGCGGGCAAGGCAACAACGCTATGAGGGGGAACAGTCGGCGCGGATAACGGCCGGGCAATCCTGGCTCCCCGAACAGGACTCGAACCTGTGACCCAGTGATTAACAGTCACTTGCTCTACCAACTGAGCTATCGGGGAACAACGGCAGGATGATGCGAGGAATGCGACAGGCAATCAGGAGCGGTTGGCTCCCCGAGCAGGACTCGAACCTGCGACCCAATGATTAACAGTCATTTGCTCTACCAACTGAGCTATCGGGGAATGACCGCATGCCGCAATGTGCTTTCAACTTCAACGAGATCTTTCGCTGCAAGAGCGAAGCTGGCTCCCCGAGCAGGACTCGAACCTGCGACCCAATGATTAACAGTCATTTGCTCTACCAACTGAGCTATCGGGGAATGACCTCGAGCACGGGGCGTAGTATACGGATCGGGCCCGCCAGGTCAAGCGGGGATTGGCACCGCGCGCCATCGGGAGGCACGCCGGGCCCATTAAAAAAACGCCCGCCAGGGCGAGGCCGGGCGGGCGTTGTTTGTGCATCCTGGTGGCTACGCCCTGATTCGAACAGGGGACCCCATCATTATGAGTGATGTGCTCTAACCAGCTGAGCTACGTAGCCTTAACAAGGGGTTACCCGACCGTGGGCCGGGCAACGGAGTGGGATTATGCACGCGAGCCCGCCGCATGGCAAGCCCGCGCGGCCCTCACGCCTCGATATCCAGAGCGCGCTTGACCGCCGGCAGTGCCGGCTCGCCGTCACGGGTCTGAACGCCCTCGAGCCACACCTCAAGGACCTCGGGGTTGGCCTGCAGATAAGCACGGGCGGCATCACGAGGGTCGGTGCCCGCGTCCATGATCTCGCCCATCAGCTGGTTCTCCATTTCGAGGGTGAAGGTGAGGTTGTCCAGCAGCGCCCCGACATTGGGACACTCCTCGACGAAGCCGCCACGGGTGTTGGTGTAGACGGTGGCACCGCCCAGCTCGGGACCGAAATAGTCATCGGCGCCTTCCAGGTAGGCCATGTCGTAGTTGGTGTTCATCGGATGCGGCTCCCAGCCGAGGAACACCATCCACTTCTCCTCCGGTACCCGGGCGCGCAGCTCGGCGAGCATGCCGGCCTCGCTGGAATCGATCAGCTGCCAATCGCCCAGGCCGAAGGCATCATCGTCGATCATCTGCTGAATCAGTTCGTTGCCATCGTTGCCGGCCTCGATGCCATGCAGCTGGCTGTCAAACCGCTCGGCGTGTTCGGCGAGATCGGTCACCGAGGTGACGCCGGCATCGTGGACATATTGCGGTACCGCGAGGGTGTACTTGGCGCCCTCGAGGTTGGCCCCCAGGCGGTCGACGTCACCCTCTTCGACGTAGGGGTCGCTGATCGACGCCATGGAGGGCATCCAGTTGCCCAGGAAAATGTCGAAGTCGTCGTTCTTCATGCCCTGGTAGGCAATCGGCACCGAGACGGTGTCGATACGCGTCTGGTAGCCCATGGCCTCCAGCACTTCCGTGGTGAGCGCAGTGGTGGCGGTGATATCGGTCCAGCCGACCTCGGCGAAGTTCAGGGTTTCACAACGCTCGGGCTCGGCAGCCTGCAGCGGCGAGAAGGACAGGCCGAGGGCGGCGGCACCGAGTCCCAGGGTAAGGCGACGATTCAGGTTACGGGTCAGCATGAAGGCATTCCTCTTGTTGGACATGACGTATAGCCGCGGCGATAGCACTACCAGCAGCGGGATCCTTGACCAGGCTCTTTATTGATTGAACGTTCAATAAAGAAATGGCAAGCTGTGCACATGGTAACCACGCTTCATGTGGTGGTTGCAAGATCAATTCCCGGGAAAGGAGCCAGCACGGTGCCCAAGGTTGGAATGGAACCCATCCGTCGCCAGCAGCTGATCAAGGCTACCATGGCGGCGATCGACGAAGTCGGCCTGGACGATGCCACGGTGATGCGTATTGCCCGCCATGCGGGCGTCTCCGCGGGCATCATCAGTCACTACTTTGGCGGCAAGGACGGTCTGCTGGAGGCTACCATGCGCCAGATCCTCAGCGACCTGGGCGGGGCCGTGGCGGCGCGGCGCCGCGAGCTCACCACCACCAGTCCCAGGGACCACATCGGCGCCATCATCGATGGCAACTTCGACCGCAGCCAGGTCACCGGGCCAGTGGCCAAGACCTGGCTGGCCTTCTGGGCCAGCAGCATGCACAAGCCAGCGCTGGCGCGCCTGCAGCAGGTCAATGATCGGCGTCTCTACGCCAACCTCTGCCACCAGTTTCGCCGCCTGATGCCCCGCGACGAGGCTCGCGCCTGTGCCCGTGCGCTGGCGGCCCTGATCGACGGCTTATGGCTGCGCGGCGCCCTGACCCTCGAGGGCCTGGACAGCGACGAAGCGCGCCGCCTGGCCCGGGACTACCTCAATCGCCTGATCGACACCCGAGACACCCTTTCCCCTTCCTGAATGGAGGTCACCATGGCACCCCTCGAGACCCAGAATCTCTACATCGACGGCCGTCGCACGGCCGCCACCTCCGGCGAGACCTTTTCGGTGGTCAACCCCTTTGACGGTTCCCAACTCGCCGAGGTGCAGCAGGCCGCCGAGGCCGACGTGGACGCCGCCGTGGCTGCGGCTCGCCAGGGCCAGCGCGTCTGGGCGGCCATGAGCGGCATGCAGCGCGGCCGCATCCTCAACCGCGCCGTGGCGCTGTTGAGAGAGCGCAATGACGAGCTCGCCGAGCTCGAGACCCGCAACACCGGCAAGCCGATCAGCGAGACGGCCGC
Source organism: Halomonas fontilapidosi (assembly GCF_014192285.1). Taxonomy (GTDB): domain Bacteria; phylum Pseudomonadota; class Gammaproteobacteria; order Pseudomonadales; family Halomonadaceae; genus Halomonas; species Halomonas fontilapidosi. The sequence goes on from NZ_JACHXQ010000002.1 coordinate 430,140, forward strand.
GGTGGACATCGTCACCGGTGCCGACGTTCTCGAGTACTACGCCGGCCTGGCGGCGGCCATCGAGGGCAGCCAGATTCCGCTGCGCGAGGACTCCTTCGTCTATACACGTCACGAGCCGCTGGGCGTGATCGGCGCCATCGGCGCCTGGAACTACCCCATCCAGATCGCTTGCTGGAAGAGTGCTCCGGCGCTGGCCGCCGGCAACGCCGTGGTCTTCAAGCCCAGCGAGGTGACCCCGCTGACCACCATGCGACTGGCCGAGATCTTCACCGAGGCCGGCCTGCCCGACGGCGTCTTCAACGTGATCCACGGCGACGGCAGCGTCGGGGCCCTGATGACGACACACCCTGGCATCGACAAGGTCACCTTTACCGGGGAAGTGGGCACCGGCAAGAAGGTGATGGCCGCTGCCGGCGGCTCGACGCTCAAGGACGCGACCATGGAACTGGGCGGCAAGTCGCCGCTGATCGTGTTCGCCGATGCCGATCTCGAGCGGGCCGCCGACGCGGCGATGATGGCCAACTTCTACTCCAGCGGGCAGATCTGCACCAACGGCACCCGCGTTTTCGTGGAAGGCGCCGTCAAGGCGGATTTCGAGGCGAAGATTGCCGAGCGCGTGGCCCGCATCAAGGCCGGCGACCCGCTGGACCCGAGCGTCAACTTCGGCCCCCTGGTGAGCTTCGAGCATCAGGCCAAGGTGCTCAGCTACATTGCGCTGGGCAAGCAGGAAGGCGCGACGCTGCTGGCCGGCGGCGAGACCTGGGCCTCGGACGTGCAGGGCGGGGGCGAGCAAGCCGGCGTGGCATGGAGCAAGGGCGCCTGGGCGGCCCCCACGGTATTTACCGACTGCACGGACGAGATGCGCATCGTGCGCGAGGAGATCTTCGGCCCGGTGATGGCGATCCTGGCCTTCGATGACGAAGAGGAGGTGATCCGCCGCGCCAACGATACCGAGTACGGCCTGGCCGCCGGGGTCTTCACCGAGCATCTCAACCGCGCTCACCGGGTGATTCACCGCCTGGAAGCCGGCATCTGCTGGATCAACACCTGGGGCGAATCCCCCGCCGAGATGCCGGTGGGCGGTGTCAAGCAGTCCGGCGTGGGCCGTGAGAACGGCCTCGAGACCCTGGCCCACTACACCCAGACCAAGTCGGTGCAGATCGAGATGGGCCCCTTCGAGTCGGTGTTCTGAGCGCTGCGCTACCGCCCTGCTACCCCCACCTGTCGGGGGCGCCGGGGGCAGGTCGTAGTGAGGGTACGTTCTTAGCGCCCTCGCGAAGGCCTGTCGCCGGAACAGCCCCGTACTGATGTTGCCTCGGGAGACCTCATGTCCCAGATCCGTGAATTTGACTACGTTATCATCGGCGCCGGTTCGGCCGGCAATGTGCTCGCCACCCGCCTCACCGAGGATGCTGACGTCTCGGTGCTGCTGCTCGAGGCCGGTGGCCCCGACTACCGCTTCGACTTCCGCACTCAGATGCCGGCGGCGCTGGCCTATCCCCTGCAGGGCAAGCGTTACAACTGGGCCTTCGAGACCGACCCCGAGCCGCACATGGATGGCCGCCGCATGGAGTGTGGCCGCGGTAAGGGGCTGGGAGGCTCTTCACTGATCAACGGCATGTGCTACATCCGCGGCAACGCCCTGGACTATGATCATTGGGCCGAGGCGCCGGGCCTGGAGGACTGGAGCTACGCCGACTGTCTGCCCTACTTCCGGAAATCCGAGACCCGCGATATCGGCCCCAACGCCTACCATGGCGGCGACGGGCCGGTCAGCGTTGCCACGCCCAAGGCAGGCAACAATCCGCTCTACCGGACTTTCATCGAGGCGGGCAAGCAGGCCGGCTACCCGGAGACCGAGGACGTCAACGGCTACCAGCAGGAGGGCTTCGGCCCCATGGACCGCTTCGTCACGCCGAACGGCCGGCGCGCCTCCACCGCCCGCGGCTACCTCGACCAGGCGAAGCCGCGCGAAAACCTCACCATCGAGACCCGTGCCATCACCGACGTCATCGAGTTCGAGGGCAAGCGGGCGGTAGGCGTGCGCTATAAGCACAAGGGCCAGGCGCAGCGGGTCCAGGCCCGCCGCGAGGTGCTGCTGTGCGGCGGAGCCATCGCCTCGCCGCAGATACTGCAACGCTCCGGTGTGGGCCCGCAGGCGGTGCTGGACGAGTGCGGCATTACCCCGGTACACGTCAACGACAACGTCGGCGCCCACCTCCAGGACCACCTGGAGATGTATATCCAGTACGAGTGCACCCAGCCAATCTCGCTCTATCCGGCGCTGAAGTGGTGGAACCAGCCGAAGATCGGTGCCGAATGGCTCTTCCTGGGCAAGGGGGTGGGAGCGAGCAACCAGTTCGAGGCGGCGGGCTTCATCCGCAGCAATGACCAGGAAGCGTGGCCCAACCTGCAGTACCACTTCCTGCCCATTGCCATCAGCTACAATGGCAAGAGTGCGGTCCAGGCACACGGTTTCCAGGCCCACGTGGGCTCCATGCGCTCCGAAAGCCGCGGCCGCATCCGTCTGACCTCCCGTGCCCCGGATGCCGCGCCCAGCATCCTCTTCAACTACATGTCTACCGAGAAGGACTGGCAGGAGTTTCGCGATGCCATCCGCCTGACCCGCGAAATCATCGCTCAGCCCGCCTTCGACGACTATCGTGGCCGGGAAGTCTCGCCGGGACCGGAAGTCCAGTCCGACGCTGAGCTGGATGCCTTCGTCAAGGCCCATGCCGAAACCGCCTATCATCCCTGCGGCAGCTGCCGGATGGGCGAAGGTGACGATGCCGTGGTGGACGGCCAGGGCCGGGTGCACGGCGTGGAAGGGCTGCGGGTAGTGGATGCGTCGCTGTTCCCGGTGATTCCCACCGGCAATCTCAACGCGCCGACCATCATGCTCGCCGAGAAGATCGCCGACCGCATCCGCGGGCGCGAGCCGCTGCCGAGAAGTGACGCCCCCTACTACGTGGCGGGCGACGCCCCGGCCCGCGATGAGCCCCAGCGCCGTCTCGACTGACAACGCCCGAGCCGCCACACGAATGCGCCCCGCGCTGCCCTGCAGCGCGGGGCGTTTGCATGGGCACTGGCCGGTTGCAACATAGTGAGCTAGTCTGCAAGAATTCAAACATCTGTTCGAATCCTTCGCCTTCCATCACAACAACCGGAGTCGCTCCATGCTCACCCTGATCCTGCTGATTGTGGCCGTTGTCGGCCTGCTCGCGGTGATGCGCCGTGAGGCGGGCGCCCTGCCTGCACTGGTCGTGCTCGCCGTCACCGGGTTGATAAGCCTGCTCGCCGCCTCCGCGGTGCTCGGCGTCATCCTGCTCGCCGGCGCCCTGGCGATAGCCGCGGCCGGCCTTCCGGCCCTGCGCAGCAAGTGGCTGACCCCTCGCCTCTTCGCCCTGTTCAAGAAGGTCTCGCCGAAAGTCTCCGACACCGAACGCACGGCACTCGAGGCCGGCACCGTGGCCTGGGACGGTGAGCTCTTCACCGGGCGTCCCGACTGGGAGACGCTGCTCGGCTACCGTGACGAGGGGCTCACGGAGCAGGAACGGGCCTTCCTCGACCACCAGTGCAGCGTGGCCGCCGGCATGTGCAATGCCTGGGAGATTGCCCGCGAGCGCGCCGACCTGCCTCAGGCGCTCTGGGACTACCTCAAGCAGGAAGGCTTCTTCGGCATGATCATCCCCCAGGCGTATGGTGGCCTCGGCTTCTCGGCCAAGGCACAGTCGCTGGTCCTGCAGAAGCTCTCGGTCAGCGAGACGCTGATGGTCACGGTGGGCGTGCCCAACTCCCTGGGCCCGGGCGAACTGCTGCTCAAGTACGGCACCGAGAAACAGAAGGACTACTACCTGCCGCGGTTGGCGGACGGCCGGGAAATCCCCTGCTTCGGCCTCACCGGCCCGCGCGCCGGCAGCGACGCCACGGCCGTTCCCGATACCGGCGTGGTCTGCCGGCAGGAGGTCGACGGTAGGGAAGTGCTGGGTCTGCGCCTGAACTTCGAGAAGCGCTGGATTACCCTGGCCCCGATTGCCAGCGTGGTGGGCCTGGCCTTCCGGCTCTTCGACCCCGACCACCTGCTGGGCGAGGAGAGCGATCGCGGCATCACCCTCGCGCTGATCCCGCGCGATACCGACGGCATGGAGATCGGACGCCGCCACCACCCCATCGGCAGCCCGTTCCTGAATGGACCGATCAAGGGCCGGGATGTCTTCGTGCCACTCGATACCATCATCGGTGGGCCCGAGATGATCGGCCAGGGCTGGCGAATGCTGGTGGAGTGCCTCTCCATCGGACGCTGCATCACGCTGCCCTCCGGCGCCACCGGGACCGCGCGCTATGCCCTGGGCTGGAGCGGCGGTTTCGCTCGTATCCGCCGCCAGTTCAATGTACCGGTGGCCGAAATGGAGGGTATCCAGGAGCCCCTGGCGCGCATGGCGGCACTCGCCTATGTCGCCCGGGCGGCGGTCTATCAGACGGCCAACACCATCGACCATGGCGAGAAACCGGCGGTACCCTCGGCGATCCTCAAGAGCCAGCTCACCGAGTTCCAGCGCCAGATTCTCGGCGACGCCATGGACATCCACGGTGGCAAGGCCGTGACCCTGGGGCCACGCAACTACCTCGGCATCGGCTACAGCGCCAACCCGGTGGCGATCACCGTGGAAGGCGCCAATATCATGACACGCAACCTGATGATCTTTGGCCAGGGGGCGATCCGCTGCCACCCTTACGTGCTCGACGAGCTGGCGGCCAAGGAGGCCGACGACCTCAAGGCCTTCGACCGCGCCTTCTTCGGTCACGCCGGACTGATCTTCGGCAATGCCGCCCGTGCCTTTACCCAGGGCCTGGGGCTTGGTCGGGCGAATGTGCCCTTCGACGAGGTCGCCGCGCCCTATGCCCGCGACATCGCCCGTCTCTCCGCCGCTTTCGGGCTCTGCGCGGATGCCGCCATGGCGAGCCTCGGCTCGTCGCTCAAGAAGCGGGAAATGCTCTCGGCCCGCCTCGGTGACGTGCTTTCCAACCTCTTTCTGGCCTCGATGACGCTCAAGCAGTGGCACGAGGGCGACAAGGTCGAGGGCGAGGCCGCCCTGCTCCACTATGGCTGCCGTTTCCTGCTGGGTCGCGCCGAACAGGCCCTGGACGAGCTCTTCGACAACCTGCCGAACCGAGCCCTGGGCCGTCTGCTGCGCGTTGTCGCGATGCCGGCAGGTCGCCGCTGGAAGCGCCCTCAGGATGACCTGACCCGCGAGATCGCCCAGGCCGTCTCCCGTGACACGGCACTGCGCCGTTACCTGCTTGAGAGCACTTGGCAGGAGAACGACGGCAGCCGGGACAATCCGCTCGCCCACTACAACGCCCTGCTCGCCACCCAGGACCGCGCCGAGACGCTCTACCGCACGGTCAACAAGGCCCATGCCAAGGGGCAGCTGCCGGCGGATGCTCTGCATCCCGAGCAGCAAGTGGAGGCCGCGCGCGAAGCGGGCATCATCAGCGAAGAAGACGCTACCTTCATGCGTGAGCGCGAGGCCGAGGTGCTGGAGCTGCTCACCGTCGACGACTTCGCCTACGATGCCTTCGTCATCGACAAGAGCAAGGTGCTACGCCATAACGCTGCCTGACGCCAGCGTCTCGTCTTCCCCACTGCCCCGGCCATGTGCCGGGGCGTTTTTTCTATAGTGGCCAGACCAGCAGGATCATGGGAATCGCCACGGCCAGCACCACCAGCGACAAGGGCAAACCGAGCTTCCAGAAATCGCCGAAACGATAACCGCCCGGGTTCAGGACCAGGGTGTTGGACTGATGGCCGATGGGCGTGAGAAAAGCACAGGAGGCGCTGACGGCCACCGCCATCAGGAAAGGATCCACCGAGGCATCGAAACCCTGCGCCAGGCTCGCGGCAATGGGGGCCATCAGCACCGCCGCCGCCGCATTGTTGACGATGTTGGAGAGCAGCATCGAAAGCAGGAAGAGTCCTGCCAGGGTGACCACCACCGGCCACTGTCCACCGAAGGCCTGCAGGGCATCGGCAATCAGCGCTGCCCCACCGCTGGTTTCCAGCGCCTCGCCCACCGGGATCATGGCGCCGAGCAGCACCAGCACGGGCCCGTCGATCGCCTGGTAGCCCTCGCGTAGCGGCAGCACGCCCACCATCAACGAGACGACGGCCGCCGTGGAGAGCGCCACCGCGGCGGGCAGCATACCCAGCAGGATGGCCAGAATCGCAGCGGCAAAGATCAGCAGCGAGACCACCATCATGCGGGGCTGCCCCAGGGAGAGATTGCGGCTGGCCAGCGGCAGGCAGCCCAGGATCGCCAGGTTCTCGGAAAGATCGCTCTCGCCGCCCTGCAACAGCAGCACATCGCCCGGACGAAAGCGGATATCACGAAGCCGCTGCTTGAGACGCCCCCCGTCACGGGCCACCGCCACCAGGTGCAGGCCAAACTGGTTCTGCAGGCGCAACTGGCTGACGGTGCGATTGATCATCATGGAGTCGTTGCGTACGACCGCCTCCAGCAGCTGAAGGCCTTCGGTATCAACGTTCTTGATCTTCTCCTTGGCTTTTTTTCTGGCTTTCTTGCCTTTGGACTCAGATGCCTCGTGCGACGACGCCTCTGCTGTCTCCCGGGCCTCCTCGCCGTCCTCGTCGCTCTCCTCGGGCTCCTTGCCCACGCGAAGCCCGGCCTTGTCCTCGAGCAGCTTCATGTCATCGGGGCCTGCCTCCATCAGCAGGATGTCGCCCGTGCGCAGCGCACCGTGGAAGGCATGGCCGGCGTGACGCTTGTCGTCGCGCACCACGGCAAGCACCGGGACGGTCTCCTCCAGGGCCTCTTGCAGTTCACGCAGCGTCCAGCCATTGGCCTTCGCCTGCTCATCCACCTCGAGTTCGACCAGATAGTTAGAGGTGTCGAACATCTCCTCGGTGGAGGCCTTGCCGGCACGCTGAGGTACCAGCCGCCAACCGACCAGCAGGATGAAGGCCAGCCCGACCAGGGCGACGGCCACGCCCACGGGAGAGAAGGAGAAGAGCCCGAAGGACTCGCCGGTGACCGAGCCCCGATAGCTGGCGATGATGATATTGGGCGGGGTGCCGATAAGGGTGGTCAGCCCGCCCAGCAGCGAGCCGAAGGCCAGCGGCATGAGCAACAGCGACGGCGAGGTGTCATGCTCACGTGCCAGGCGCATGGCCACCGGCAGCAGGAGCGCCAGAGCGCCGACGTTGTTCATGAAGCCAGAGAGCACCACCACGGTCCCGACCAGCGCGGCCAGCTGAAAGAAGAGCCGTTCGCCGACCTTGAGCACCTGCTCGGCGATGAGGTCCACCACCCCGGAGCGCTCGAAGGCACGACTGAGCACCAGCACTGCGGCCACGGTGATCACCGCCGGATGACCGAAGCCGTGGAAGGCCTCGTCGCCCGGCACCAGGCCGAGCATCACCGCCCCCAGCAGTGCCGAGATCGCTACCAGATCGTAACGAAAGCGCCCCCAGACAAAGGCGGCCAGAGTCAGCCCCAGGACGATGAAGACCAGCGTGCTATCGGCCATGACACCTCCGTGTGTTGATTCGTAGAGACTCAAGCACACCAGCCGCAGGGCAGAAAAGCCAGCCCTTTACTCCACCCGGACGCACGAAACCCGGCCTTGGCCGGGTTCCGAGCAGAGGCAAGGATCTCGACGGCTACTTCCTGGCCATCTTCTCCAGCATGGCGTTCACGGCCTCGAGATGCTCGGGTTCGTTATGGCACATGCCCTGGAAGGTTGCGCAGAGATCCAGGAAGTCGGGCAGTTCCATGCGGCTGCCCATCTTCATCAGTCGCTTGGTCAGGCGCGTTGCCTTGGGCGGCTGGCCCGCCATCTGCCCGGCCATCTCGCCGACCCGCTCCATCAGCGCCTCGGGCTCGGTGACCTCCAGCACAATGCCATATTCCCTGGCCTCCTCGGCATCGATCACTCGGCCGGAAAGCGTCAGCTCGAAGGCGCGCTGATAGCCGATCAAGCGCTGCATGAACCAGGCGCCACCATCACCGGGGATGATGCCCAGATTGAGGAAGGTCTCACCGAACTTGGCCTTGCGAGAGGCGATGCGCACATCGGCCATGTTGGCCAGGTCGAAACCGGCGCCGATCGCCGGGCCGTTGACCGCGGCGATGATCGGCACCTCCACGCCCTGCAGCGCCAGGGGGATACGCTGAATGCCCCGCCGGTAGCGGCTGGCGACTTCGGCCACGTCACCGGCAAAATCGCCGCCACGCTCGGCCATGTCCTTGACGTTGCCCCCAGCAGAGAACGCCGAGCCCTCTCCGGTGATGACCAGCACGGAGACCTCGTCGCTGGCATTGACCCAGTCGGCCACGGCCACGATGTCATCCACCAGGGCGGTGCCCGTCAGGGCATTGCGAACGTCGTGCCGATCCAGGGTCAGGGTGGCCACCCTATCCTCCAGGGTCAGGCGGGCATCGGTCAGTTGTGGTTGGGTCAGGCTCATGGGTGGGCGTCCTTGTCGATGGCATTGCTGTCACGCTCGACGATAACCCGTGCATCGACCACCGCATAGCCGTCGGCGTTGACGATCACCGGGTTGAGGTCGAGCTCCTTGAGATCCGGGTAAGCGGCGACGATGCTCGACACCTTGAGCAGCAACTCGATCAGTGCCTCCTTGTCCACCGGCGACTCGCCGCGCACGCCCTCGAGGATTCGTTTCGCCTTGATCTGCTCCACCATGGAGCGGGCATCAAAGCGCGACAGCGGGATGGCGCGGAAGGCCACGTCCTCGAGGATCTCGACGAAGATGCCACCGAGGCCGAACATCAGCACCGGACCGAAGATCGGGTCGCGGATCACGCCGACGATCACTTCCACACCCTTCTGCGCCATGGGCGCCACCAGCACGCCCTCGACCTCGGCGTGGGGATCATACTCGCGGCAGGAGTCGAGGATCGCCTCGCGGGCATCCTGCATGGCCGCGGCGCCCACCACGTTGAGCTTCACGCCCCCCGCGTCGGACTTGTGCAGAATGTCCTTGGAGACCACCTTCATGGCCAGCGGTGTGTCACCGAGCACTGCCGCGGCCGCGGCCAGCTCGGCCTCGTTCCTGACGACGCGCTCCTCCGGGACCTCGACGCCATGGTCGCGCAGCAGCTGCTTGGCCTCGTACTCGAAGAGGTCACGACCCTCGGCCTGGGCCTGTCGGAACATGGCGGTAAGCTCGGGACGGGCATCCACCGGCGTCTCGCGGGTGTGGCCGTGGTATTGCGCCAGATACTGGCCGCGCTCGCCCAACGCGGCGAGCACCCGAACCGACTGCTCGATGGACGCGTAGACCGGCAGTCCCGCCTCGTGCAGACGGCGCAGCGCCGGCGGCTTGATCGGGGTATAGAGGCTGTAGACGACCAGCGGCTTCTCGGTAGCATTGGACAGATCCACCATCGCCTCGGCACCACGCATCTCGTCACCCAGCAGTGACTCGGCAAAACGGATGCTGTAGCCGCCGAACATGCCCACCAGGAAGACGCTGTCGACCTCGTCATCGGCGGCAACGATCTCCATGCAGGTGGCGAGCAAGGAGGGGTTGGCGTCAGTGGAGCCGGCCACGTCGACCGGGTTGACGGTAGAGGCCTGCGGGAAGAGCACCTCGCGCAGTTTCTGGCGCGTGGCGTCGGAGAGCTCGGCGAGCTCAAGGCCCGCCTCGGCCAGGCGATCGGAGGCAATGGTCGCCTGGCCGCCACCATCGGAGATGACCGCTACCCGCTTGCCACGGGACTTCTGCAACAGTCCAAGCCCCTCGGCCACCGGGAGGATCTCGTCGGAGTACTGCACCACGCTGACCCCTGACTGCCTGAGCAGGTCGACGGTCATGGCGTAGCTGCCGGCCAGGGCCCCGGTGTGGGAGCTGGCGGCCTTCTGGCCCTGCTCGGTGGAACCCGACTTGTAGACCACCACCGGCTTCATGGCGGTGACGTCGCGCGCCACCTCGAGAAACTTTCGCCCGTCGCGGAAGCCCTCGACGTAGAGCGTCGCAACACGGGTGTGCTCATCCTCGCCCAGGTAGCGAAGGTAGTCGTTGAAGCCAATATCACTCTGATTGCCGGGGCCCACGTAGGTGGAGAACCCTACCTGGCCGTTGTGCTGGGCCTCCAGGGCAAGCGACAACAGCATGTTGCCGGACTGGGAGATAATGCCCACGTCGCCGGCCTTGACGTTGTCCAGCGCCAGCAGGTTGATCCGGTGGTGCAGGTTAAAGATGCCCGAGGTGTTCGGTCCGATCAGGCGAACCCCGTGAGCACGGGCCTTCTCCATCATCTGGCGCTCGAGTTCGGCACCTTCCCCACCGATCTCGGCGAAGCCGCTGGCGAGTATCACCGCTCCCTTGATGCCGCGACGGCCGCATTCGGCGATCAGCCCCGGCACCGAGGAGGCCGGGGTGCAGATCAGTGCCAGTTCCGGGTTACCGGGAATGGCGGTGACCGACGGCCAGGCCTTGACCCCGAGGATCATGTCGGCCTTGGGGTTCACCGGATAGATGTCGCCACGATAGCCATCCTTGATCAGGCCGACCATGGCCTTGTAGCCACGCTTGGTGGGGTCGGCAGAGGCGCCGACCACCGCGATGCCGGCCGGCGCCAGGATGTCATGCAGCGGGCTGCGAACGGGAAGGTGTCCTTCAATGGGATTCATGTGCTGCTGACCTTGACCGCAAGGGTCGTTGAACGGTGACAACGGGCCCGATGACTCACCGGGCACGGAAGATCGGGGAGATGGCGTGCCCTGGGCTCATTTTCCTTTAAACAAGGGCGCACGCTTCTCGGCAAAGGCATCGACGCCCTCCTGCCAGTCCTCGGTGGTGGAACAGGTGAAGACGGCATCAAGTTCCTGCTGCAGCTGACTCTCGAGGTGGGTGTCGCTGCCCTGGTTGACCAGGCGCTTGAGCATGGCGATGGAGACCGGGGCCTGCTTGGCCAGCTGGCCTGCCAGGGCGCGGGCCTCGTCGAGCAGGGAATCGGCCGTCCAGCTGGAGGTCGCCAGGCCGATACTGGCCGCTTCCTCGCCATCGATGCGCCGACCCGTGAAGAGCAGCCGGCGCGCCTGGGCCAGACCCACCAGCTCGGGCAGGAGCTTGGAGACGCCACCGCCCACGCAAGTACCGATGCTGGTCTCGGGGAAGCCGATCTGGGCATCCTCCGCCATCAGGATGAAGTCGCAGGAGACCGCCATCTCGGCGCCAGCCCCCAGCGCATAGCCGTTGACGGCGGCAATCACCGGCTTGTTGAGGCGCAGGATCACCTCGCAGACATCGTTGCCCAGCTGCAGGTACTGGCGGCGCTGGAACAGCGAACGCTTGGCACTGCCATGCTCCTTCATGTCGGCACCGACACAGAAGGCGCGACCCTCACCGGTGAGAATCACGGCACGGATGTCGACATCGCTGGAGGCAACGGCGAGCGCATCGAGCAGTTCGGTATACAACGCCTCGACCACCGCATTGAGGCGATGCGGGCGGTTGAAGCGGATTTCCAGTACCTGGCCGTGGCGCTGGGTGATCAGGGTCTCGTAGGCAGAATGCTTCGCGGAGTGGCTCATGGCGGGGTCGGGGTTCCTGACGTGGCGGACGACAACTGAAACAAACGTATCACTCATAGAGATAAAAAGGTACGTCTGTTGTGCGAGCATTCTAGACGAAGGCTCCGCCAGGCGTCAATACAGATGTGCCATTTTCTTTATCATAAGATACATTTGTTTCATTCATGCCGATCCACATGCGTTACAATGCCCGCCCGCGCAATTGAGCGGATGCCATCAACATGATCAGCTGAGGAGAATCGCGTGCTGGAACCGCAGACCCCGAGCCCGGCGGTGCCGGCTGAGGCCCCGGCAGGCCTGGATGCCGTCAACCAGCAGCTGGCTGAGGCGTATCCGGAGCTGAGCCCACAGCTCAAGCTGGCCGCCGGCTACGTGCTGGAACACCCGGTGGAAATCGCCTTCCAGTCGATCCGCAAGTCGGCCGCTGCCGCCGAGGTCACCCCCTCGACGCTGATGCGGCTGGCCAAACGGCTCGGGTTCGAGAGTTATGAACAGTTCCGCGACGTCTTCCAGTCGGCGGTACAGGCCGGTCCGGTGGAGCTCTCGGGACGCGCCAGCCAACTGCGCAGCCTGGCCAGCCAGACCGACGATCAGGTGTTCCTCGACGTCGGCGATGCGGCCTTCGATAACATCGGGCGGCTGTTCACCGCCGACAACCAGAAGAAGGTCCGCGAGGCGGCGCAGCTGCTGCTCGGTGCCGGCAAGGTAGCCGTGGTCGGCTTTCGCGACACCTTCGCCTGCGCCTACCACTTTGCCTACGTGGGGCGCATCGCCATGCCCGACATTCACCTGATCCGCGGGCAGGAAGGGGGCCTGCTCACCGAGCTGGCCCCCTTCGGCGAGGGCGACGTGGTGATCGCCTTTGGCTTCGAGCCGTACTGTGCCGAGACCATGCGCGCCCTGGAGATCACTCGCGCCAATGGCGTGAACGCCATCGTGGTCACCGATACCATGCGCTCGCCGCTGGTCCCCGGGGCCAGCATCACCTTTCCGGTGGCCAACGCCACGCCGCACTTCTTTCCCTCGATCCTCTCGGCGATCACGCTGATCGAGGTGCTGCTGGCGGAGTGCGTGGCCTTCGGCCCCGACGATCTGGTCGACAACGTGGCACGCTTCGAATCACGGATGCGCGAGATGGGCGCCTACATCGATATCGATTAGCCGCTGAGCGCTTCCCGGCGATGGCGGTAGGGGCCGAACAGACAGGCCAGCAGCAGGAAGCCGCCGGAGAGCGTGGCGATCATGCCGGCCGCGCTCAGCGAGACCTCGAAGCCCATCCAGCCCGGGCCGTAGCCCGCCAGCACATAGCCCAGTAGCGCCGATACCGCGGCGATCAGCTGGCTCAAGGCCACCTGAGTGGCGAGACGGTTGGTTATCAAGCGGGCCGTGGCGGCGGGACAGATGAACATGGCAATCACGATGATCGCCCCGACCGCCTCGAAGGCGGCAATCGCGGCCACGGCCACCATCAGCACCAGCAACAGGCCGACCAGCGACGGGCGAGCACCGACGCTGGCGGCGAAGTCCGCATCGAAGCTGGCCATCACCAGGCCGCGGCGGAAGGCCACGACGAAGCCAACCACCAGGGCCCCCATCCAGGCGGCCCGGCCAAGTTGCGGTGGCAGCGTGGCGAGGGCCTGCGGATCCACCAGCGAGGCGAGGCTGGTGCCTTCAAACCAGATCAGGCTTTCCAGGTTGCCGTAGAGGGCGTGCTCCACGTCCAGGTGGACCGTGCCCACCTCGTTCCATTCCAGCATCAGCACGCCGAGGGCAAACAGGCTGGTGAAGACCACCCCCATGGCCGCGCTGTTCTCCACCCGCCCCAGACGCCGGATCAGTTCGATCATCGCCACCGTGAACAGGGCCGAGACCCCCGCTCCCAGCATCATCGCCGAGGACGCCAGCGTCCCAGTGAGCAAGAAGCTCGCCACGATACCCGGCAGCGCAACGTGGCTGATGGCATCGCCGATCAGGCTCTGGCGTCGCAGTACCAGGAAGTTGCCGAGCAGGGCACAGGATAGGCAGATGAGCAGGGCGACGGCCATCGGGACCAGGCTGAACATCAGAAAATCGCTCATGGGGTCCCCTCCCGCCCCTTCATCAGACGGCTCTCGAGTGCCATGATCGTGTCCGGCGAAAGCACGCGTTCGATCGGCAACAAGCCGCGATGATCGAGCTGGGCGGAGTCCTCGGGATACTCGCGCCGGAAGAGCGCCCAGAGCCGCTCCTCGTGTTCGGCGTCCCGCGCCGCCGCCCAGCCGGACGGGGTCGCCACCCCATCGCGGCGGATATAGCCCTGCCGCCGCAGCACCTTCACGGTCAGGTCGTCGAAGATCGCTTCGTCTCGCGCCAGCGCCAGCAGCCCCTGGCGTAGGTGGACCCGCCGCTTGAAGTGCTGATGGGCGATCAGGGTGGCCAGGATGCCGCGTCGCGGCGAGACCAGGAAGGAGACGAGGAACAGCACGAAGGCGGCCAGCACCACCAGCGGGCCGGTGGGCAGCCCCTCCCGAACGCTGGACAGGGTAACGCCAAGATACCCGGCCAGCATGCCGAGCAGCGCGGCCAGCGTCACCACGCGCAGTGGCCGGTCGGTCCAGAAGCGCCCGGTGACCGGCGGGATAATGGTCAGCGCCACGATCAGGATCAGGCCGGTGATTCGCAGCCCGATCACCACCACCGCCAGCAGCAACAGCATCAGCAGCATGTCGATGCGCTGAACCCGCACCCCGTTGGTGGCGGCGAAGACGGGATCGAAACAGACCATTAGGAAGTCGCGACGCATCACGATGATGCCGGCCGCCAGCAGCAAGGCGCAGAGCGCGATCAGCTGTGCCTCGGCGGCCAGCATGCCGGCAGTGGAGCCGACCAGATAGCCGGTCAGGCCCGCCTGGCCGGACACCGCCATCGACTGGATGACGGTGAGCAAGACGACGCCCAGGCCGAAGAAGGTGGAGAGCACGGCGCCGATCGCGGCATCCTCGCCCAGTCGCGTGCGGTGGCTGATGGCCTGCACCGCCCACAGCCCGGCGGCGGCACTCAAGCCGGCGCCGATCAGCAGGCCGGGCATCCAGCGCCCATCGCCGAAGATCAGCGCCATCAGGATGAAGGCCAGGGCCAGGCCGGGAAGGGTCGCATGGCTGATGGCATCGCTGACCAGGGAGCGCTTGCGCAGCAACACGAAGCTGCCGATCATCCCCGCCCCGCCCCCGAGCAGCATCGCCCCCAGGGTCACCAGGCTGGTGTTGTAACCGGCATCAAAGATCAGGGCACGCCACCAGGCTTCCACGCTCAGCACTCCCGTGATCCTCGCGGGGCCTCGTCCAGCAGCTGCATCAGCTGCACATCACCGAGTCGCCCCCCGTAGGTCTCCTGCAGGTTCTGTGCGGTAAATGTCGTCGCCACCGGTCCGGCGGCGATGCGGCGCACGTTGAGCAGCAGGAGATGATCGAAATAGTCGCGTACCGTAGCCAGGTCGTGATGCACGCAGAGCAGCGTCCTGCCCTGGCGGCGCAAGGTCTTGAGCACCTCCACGATGGCCTTCTCGGTGGCTGCATCGACCCCGGCAAACGGCTCGTCGAGGATGGTCAGATCGGCCTCCTGGGTCAGCGCGCGGGCCAGAAACACCCGCTGCTGCTGGCCGCCGGAGAGCTCGCCGATCTGGCGCTGGGCAAAGGCTTCCATGCCGACGCGGCCCAGGCTCTCCATGGCCTTGTCGCGGTGGTGCCGGCGAGTCAGCTGCCACCAGCGCAGGTCACGGAAGAGCCCCATGGTGACCACGTCGATCACCGTTGCCGGAAAGTCCCAGTCGACGCTGCTGCGCTGGGGGACATAGGCCACACGACGGGAGCGACCGTCGTAGGGCTCACCGAACACTCGGACATCGCCGGTCAGTCGCCGCGTGATGCCCAGAACCGCCTTGAGCAGGGACGACTTGCCGGCCCCGTTGGGCCCCACGATGGCGGTCAGGCTGCCCGGCGGGGTAATGAAGTCCACCGAGTGCACCACCGGGCGATGGTCATAGCTGACGGTCAGGCCATGGATCGCCAGCGGGCTTGCGACCACCGCGTCGGAGAGCTGCAGGGCGTCGTTCATTCGTTCTCACCTTGCTGGCCCAGTCGACCCAGCCTCCCCTCGGCAGGCGCCTCACCGCCCAGCGCGCGGGCGATCAGGGTGACGTTATGATCGAGCATGCCAAGCCAGGTGCCCTCGTAGGTGGCGGCCGGTCCCATGGCATCGGAATAGAGTTCACCTCCGATCTCTACCGCCCAGCCCTCGGCGGCCGCGCCCTCGACCAGCGCCTGAACATTGCGATCCGACACCGAGGACTCGATGAAGATGGCACCGATGCGGCGCTCCACCAGCACGTCGACCAGTGACTCGATGCGCGCCAGGCCGGCTTCGCTCTCGGTGGAGAACCCCTGGATGCCCAGCACCTCGTAGCCATAGGCGTCACCGAAGTAGCCGAAGGCATCATGCGCCGTGACCAGGACCCTCGCCGAGGCCGGTACGCTGTCAAGCACCCCGACAGCGTAGCGATCCAGCGCCTCGAGTTCGGCCAGGTAGGCCTCGGCGCGCGCCTGGAATTCCGAGGCATGCGCGGGGGCCAGCTCGACCAGGGCATCACGCATGCCCTCCACCACCCACCGCCAGCGGCCGGGATCCATCCACACGTGGGGGTCGGGCTGGTCCTGATACGCTTCGTCGGCCAGGCGCTGCTCGGCCGGCACCGCCTCCCCCGCGGCGAAGACAGGCTTGCGCTGTGCCAGCCGTGACAGGAAGTTGCGCAATTGCGCCTCGAGGTTGAGGCCATTCCAGAACACCGCATCCGCCCGGGTCATGGCGGTAACGTCGCGGCGGGTCTGACGATAGAGGTGCGGATCCACCCCGGGGCCCATCAGGCCCTGGACCTCGACCCGTTCGCCGCCCACCTCGCGCAGGACATCGGCGACCATCGCGGTCGTGGCGACCAGTTGCAGCGGCGCCTCGGCCTCGTCGGCCAGCACGGGGCCGGACAGCATGCCCGACAAGGTGAACAGCAGGAGGCTCAGCGCGGACCTACCTCGCGGGAAAGCTTTCATCGACGCTCCTCGGGGAGTGATAGTGACCGACTCACGGCAACAGGATGGTGGACCCGGTGGTCCTGCGGCCCTGCAATGCCTGCTGGGCCTCACCGGCCTCGGCCAGCGGGAAACGCTGGGCAATGTCGACCGTCAGCTTGCCGCTCTCCAGCATGTCGAAGAGCTCACCAGCCATCCACTCCAGCCGCTCTCGGGTGTCGGCATAGCCGTTGAGGCTCGGACGGGTGACGAACAGCGATCCCTTCTGGTTGAGGATACCAATATTGACCCCTTCCACGGCACCCGAGGCGTTGCCGAAGCTGACCATCAAGCCGCGCTTCCTCAGGCAGTCCAGCGAGGTTTCCCAGGTGTCCTTGCCCACCGAGTCGTAGACCACGTCGCACATTTCGCCTGCAGTCAGCTCGCGCACACGCTCGACGACGTCCTCCCGCGTGTAGTCGATGGTCGCCCAGGCGCCGTTGCGCTCGGCCAGCGCCGCCTTTTCCGCTGAGCTGACGGTGCCGATCAGCTTCACGCCCAGCGCCCTCGCCCACTGGCAGGCAATCGAGCCCACCCCCCCGGCGGCAGCGTGCCAGAGGATCGTCTCGCCGCCCTTGAGCCCATAGGTCTGGCGCATCAGGTAGTGAACGGTCAGCCCCTTGAGCATGCTGGCCGCGGCGGTCTCGACGCCGATGGCAGCGGGCAGCACCACGACCTTCTCCGCCGGCAGTACATGCTGCTCGGCATAGGCCCCGAGCGGCCCCTGGGCATAGGCGACGCGATCTCCCACCTTGAGGTGGGCAACGCCCTCGCCCACCGCATCGACCTCGCCGGCCCCCTCGGTGCCGAGCCCGGAAGGCAGCGACGGCGCCGGATAGAGGCCGGTGCGAAAGTAGATGTCGATGAAGTTGAGCCCGACGGCCTGATTCGTGACGCGAACCTCGCCGGGTGCCGGCTCGGCCGGGGCGACGT
Source organism: Halomonas fontilapidosi (assembly GCF_014192285.1). Taxonomy (GTDB): domain Bacteria; phylum Pseudomonadota; class Gammaproteobacteria; order Pseudomonadales; family Halomonadaceae; genus Halomonas; species Halomonas fontilapidosi. The sequence goes on from NZ_JACHXQ010000002.1 coordinate 447,749, forward strand.
CGGCGAGCTCGAGGACCTCGGGTCCGCCGGTACGGGCAAACTGGATGCGCTTGGCCATGGGGGGTGCTTTCCTTCTGCTGCCTGCGAGATGAGCCACCCAGTCAAGCGCCGTGGCTCCGCGGGGTCAAGTCACGCCACTCGTCAGAGGGTCGCGGGAAAGGACTCCAGGCCACGAATGAAGCGCGCCTTGTAGTCATCGAACTGCGGGCGGTCACGCTTGAAGGACTGGATCACCGCCGCCTCATCGAAGGTCAGCGCCCGAGGCAGGTCCTCGAGAGAGGTGGCTGGATGCTTGGGGCCCAGCCCGATCCGCACACCCGCCTTGCCCTCCAGCCAGCGCGTGATGCCGGCTTCACGGAAACGTGCCTCCTGCTCGGCATCCCGGGCATCGACACGCAGGGGGGCCTTGAGCGCCAGTTCGGCGACCAGGCGCTCGGCCGGCCGCGCCACGTGCTGGTGTTCCCGGTCCTGGTCAAGCTCGGCCAGCAGCATCACGGTCATGCTGCTGCCAACCTCGTCGAGCACCAGCAGGGCCAGCGCCAACGGACGCGACCCGTCATCCACCAGCGCCAGCACCCTGGCCGCCTCCTGCTTGACCAATACCCCCAGGGTACCGGCAAAGGTCGCCAGCGGCCTGAGGCCCGCTTGCTGGCCATAGGCCTCGGCGCACAGGCGGGCCAGGCAGGCCTCGCGCTGCTGGGGATTCTTGATATGTACGACTCTCATCTCGCGGCCCTCGCTTGGTCAGCGCCGGCACCATCTCCGGCGTCGAAATCGCGCAGCCTACCATATCCAGCCCATGGCGGATGGCGATACGCTATAGGCCGATTTCTCGCCGCCGGTGGACGGCACCCCGCAGACCAGGACGACCGTGCATGCCCCATCCCGACATCTCCTTGCCCCGCCTGATCGCCCATCGCGGCCTCTCCGCCCATGCCCCGGAGAACACGCTTTCCGCCGTACGCGCCGCCCACGCCGCGGGCATCGCCTGGGTGGAACTGGACGTGCAGCTACTTGGCGACGGGACGCCGGTGATCTGGCACGACGCCACGATCCGGCGCTGCTCCGATGGCCGCGGACGCCTGGCCGAGCTGGACCTGGCCGCGGTCCGCCGGCTCGACGCGGGCAGCTGGTTCGGCGACGTCTTCCTGGGCGAACGCATGGCCACCCTCGCCGAGATGCTCGCGCTGCTCGACGAACTGGCGATGGGCGTAAACCTGGAGCTCAAGGTGAATCGCGGCCGCGACCCGCTGGCCCTGGTGGAGGCCACCCTGCCCGCGGTGATGGACGTCCTGCCACCCGAGCAACGGCTCGTCTCCTCCTTCAACGACACGGCCCTGGCTCGAGCGCGCGACCTAGCCGGGCCAGACTCGCTGGCGCTGGGCGTGCTCTTCGAAGCGGTCGGCCGTGACTGGCGCCGACGCTGTGAACCAGTGCAGGCCTTGAGCGTGCATGCCGACTGGAAGCGCCTCAGTCGGATGCGCGCCAGCGAGGTCGTCAACGCAGGCTATCGGCTGCTCTGTTACACGGCCAACGATCCCACCGCCTTCGCCCCGCGCTGGCACTGGGGCGTCGAGTCGGTGATCAGCGATGACCCGGCGCGCTTCCTCGGCCATCTGCCCGAGGCCTGATCCCTTACCCCACAACAAGGCGGGCCGCCCCAAAAGGCGGCCCACCGCGTGGCAAGGCTGGCGTGCGCGATCAGCGCGTGACGGGCCCCGGCGCGAGGCTCTCGTCCGCCTCTACCGCCATGTCGTCCTCCACCGCGATCGGCTCCTCGGGTTCGGCGGCGCGCGCCCGGCGCGAGCGGTGCTCGACCATGAAATAGAGCACCAGGCCGACACCCAGCCCCCAGGCGGCCCCGTGGGTTGCCAGCACTACCCCCATGATGCCGGCCACGCCCATGGCCGTGGCATTGCGAATCTGCTCCACCGCCACGGCGATGCACAGGTAGCCGGTGATCAGCAGGGTGATCGACAGGGCGATGGGCAGCACCGGCCGGAACAGCGTGATCAGCGGCAGCATGAACAGCGCCAGGAAGCCCACGATCCAGAACACCGAGGCACCGGAGTAGATGGTATCCATCGCCTTGCGACCGTAGCGGTAGCGCTCGGCGATGGTCGCCATGGCACCAGTGAAGAGCGGGCCGGCGCGGCAGGAAAACCGACGGGGTTGAGGCCAGCGCCGTGCGGCGGACACGACCAAAGTACAAGGTTCAGGGCACGGCGACGAACACCCGCGAGCCCTCCACCTCGGCACTGGCCAGGCGCTGACCATAGACATGAAATAGAGCACCAGGCCGACACCCAGCCCCCAGGCGGCCCCGTGGGTTGCCAGCACTACCCCCATGATGCCGGCCACGCCCATGGCCGTGGCATTGCGAATCTGCTCCACCGCCACGGCGATGCACAGGTAGCCGGTGATCAGCAGGGTGATCGACAGGGCGATGGGCAGCACCGGCCGGAACAGCGTGATCAGCGGCAGCATGAACAGCGCCAGGAAGCCCACGATCCAGAACACCGAGGCACCGGAGTAGATGGTATCCATCGCCTTGCGACCGTAGCGGTAGCGCTCGGCGATGGTCGCCATGGCACCAGTGAAGAGCGGGCCGGCGCGGCAGGAAAACCGACGGGGTTGAGGCCAGCGCCGTGCGGCGGACACGACCAAAGTACAAGGTTCAGGGCACGGCGACGAACACCCGCGAGCCCTCCACCTCGGCACTGGCCAGGCGCTGACCATAGAGGCGCTCGAGGGCCGCCGGGACCAGCATGCGATCGGTCGGGCCCCAGCAGGCCTCGCCGCTTGGATAGAGCAGAAGCAGGTGATCGCACCAGCGAGCGGCCAGGTTGAGGTCATGCAGGCACATCATGACGGCGCGGCCGCCGGCCGCCTGCTCGTCCAGCAGCCGCATCACCGCCACCTGGTGGTGCAGGTCCAGATGATTGGTGGGTTCGTCGGCGAGCCAGACGCCCGGCTCCTGTGCCAGCAGGGTGGCGATCGCCAGCCGCTGGCGTTCGCCGCCGGAAAGGGTAGCCACCTGACGCCCCCCCAGCTCGGCCAGGTCGAGTCGCGCCAGGGCGCAATGGGCCAGCGCCAGGTCCTCGGCGGTTTCCATCTGCCACGGCGACAGCCAGGGGTGGCGGCCGATCAGGGCGGTCTCCTCCACCGTGGCAGGAAAGCCGTCGTGATGCTCCTGGAAGACCAGCCCCAGGCACTGGGCCACTCGGCGACGCCGCAGGCGTGTCAAGGGCACCCCGTCCACCTCCACCCGGCCGGCGCGCGACGGGCGCAGGCCAGCCAGGGTATGCAGCAGGGTGGTCTTGCCCGCCCCGTTGGGGCCCAGCACCCCCCAGACCTGACCCGGCAGCAGCGCGAGATCCAGAGGGTCCCCGCCGCTGCGGCCCGGCACGTCGATGACCAGTCCGTGGGTCTCCAGGCGACTCATCAGCGACTCCGATGCAGCAGGAAGAGGAAGACCGGCACGCCGAGCAAGGCGGTGATCACCCCCACCGGAAGCTGCTCAGGGGCAATCACCGTGCGCGCCAAGGTGTCGGCCAGCACCAGCAGGGTGCCGCCGGCCAGGGCGCAGGCGGGAAGAATCAGCCGCTGGTCATTACCCAGCACCAGGCGTAGCAGGTGCGGTACCACCAGCCCCACGAAGCCGATGCTTCCGGCCGTGGTCACGGCCACCGCGGTCATCAGGCTCGCCAGCAGGTAAACCAGCCACTCCAGGCGCCGTACCGGCACGCCCAGGGCCGCCGCCTGCAGCCCGCCACGAGCCAACACGTTGAGGCTTCGCCCGAGCGGCACCACCAGCAGGCAGACCAGCACCAGCAGGCCCAACGCGACGCCGGGGCCCCGCGCATGGGCCAGGTCGCCCATCAGCCAGTAGAGCATGCCTGGCAGCTGCCGGGCCGGGCTGAGCGACAGGATCAGGGTGATCACCGCCCCCCAACCGGAGGCGACGACCACGCCGGTGAGCAGCAGCCGCGAGGGGGTCCAGCTGCCGGTGCCATGGGCCAGGCCAAATACCAACAGGGTCGCCGTCAGGGCGCCGACAAAGGCCGACCCCGACACCAGCGCGCTGCCCAGCCCCGCCAGCATTGCAAGCAAAGCGCCCACTGCCGCGCCGCCGGAAAGCCCCAGCACATAGGGGTCCGCCAGCGGGTTACGCAGCAGCACCTGCATCAGGGCACCGGCCACCGCCAGCAGGCCGCCGGTGGCGAAGGCGGCCAGGGCACGCGGCAGGCGCAGCTCAAGGATCAGGGTGCGCGACATGTCATCCCCCCCACCCACAAGCACGGCGAGGCTATCCGTGAGGGGCACGGCGGCGCTGCCCAGGGCGACGGCGACGATCAGGGCCGCCAGGGCGGCCGCCGCCAACAGGCCCAGGGTCAATGCCAGCTGGCCAAGCGTCGGATGGCCATGAGCACAGACGCGCAGGCTAGCGCCGGCCACGCGCCACCTCCAGTCTGTCGCAGAGGCGCCGGCTGCCCTCGAGCAGGCGCGGCGTGGGCCGCTGGAGCAGCGACGGGGGGATGAAGAAGAGGTTGTCGCGGGCCACTGCGGTCAGCTCGGGAAAGCGCTGCCAGTCTTCCAGCCAGCGGCGATTCGCCTCCCCCCTCCCTCCGGCGAGTATCACCTCGGGGTCGGCCACCAGCAGAGCCTCCTCGTCGATGCGCGGCACCAGCCGCGCGAGGCCGCCAAAGACGTTCACACCCCCGCACAGCGTCACCACCTTGCCGATCAGGTGCTCGTCGTTGACGGTCATCAGCGGCGAATCCCATACCTGGTAGAACACCGGCACCGGGGGCGCATCGGCATAGCGCGCCGCCAGTTCGGCGAGCCCCTGGCGAAAGCGCTCGGCGGCCAGGCGTCCCTGCGCCTCGCGGCCCGCCAGTAACGCCAGCCGCTCGAGGGCCGTGGCGATACCCTCGAACGTTCGTGGCTCGATACGGAACACCGGAATGCCCAGCCGCTCGAGGCGCTCCATCTGTCCCGCCGGATTGCCGGTGACCCAGCCGATCACCAGGTCGGGCTGCAGCGCCACCAGCCGCTCCAGATCGAGACGATCATGGCTGCCCACCAAGGGCAGCTCGGACGCTTCAGGCGGATAGTCGCTGTGATCCACCACCGCTACCACCTGCTCCCCTGCTCCGGCGGCGAAGAGCAGCTCGGTCGCACCGGGCGACAGGGCGACGATGCGCTCGGCCGGAACGGTCAGGCAGATCTCCTGCTCGGCATCGTCGATGGCGCAGGCCTCGTCGGCAGCGGCCTGTTCGACGAGTCCGGCCATCAGCATGAGCAAGAGCCCGACCACGCCGGGCAGACGCTGTGTCACTCGCGGCTCCTTACGGGCCAAAATGGACGCTGACAAAGGCCGCGCGTCCCGCGTTGACATAGTCAAAGGGGATAGACGCGAAGGTTTCGGGATCGAACTCGGTGCCACGCGCGGTTGCATAATCCTTGTCCAGCGCATTGTCCAGCGTCAGGCGCGCGGACCACATCGGCGCAAAATCCCAGCCGGCGCGCAGATTGACGATGCCATAGCCGGCCAGGCGCTGCTGGTTGGCGCTGTCGTTGTAGCGATGGTTCTGAGCCACCCAGGACGCTCCCAGCGACCACTCCCCCAGCTCGCGATCGATATCGAAACGCAGACCCTGGCTGGCGCGGCGGGCAAGCCGGTTGCCGGTCTCTCGGTCCTCGGGGTCGGTATAGGTCAGTGCCGCTCCCAGCGTCCAGCCCTCGAGCTCGGCGCCGGCGGAAAGCTCGGCGCCGCGAATCCTGGCCTCATTGACATTGACGGGCCGAAAGCTGGCATCCAGGGCGATAAGGTCATCCACCTCGGTCTGGTAGGCGGCCAGGTCCCAGTACCAGGCGTCGTGCTGACCGCGGACGCCCAGTTCCAGGGTCCCGGAGGTTTCGGCTTCCAGTTCGGGGTTGCTGGAACCGGCGAAGGGGAAATAGAGCTCATTGAAGGTCGGGGCACGAAAGGCCGTTCCGTAACTGGCCCGCAGGGTATGACGGCCATCCAGCGCATAGCCCAGCGCCAGGCTGCCCGTCAGTTCTTCGCCGAACGCCTGATTGTCATCATGGCGCAGACTCAACTGGGTCGTTAGCGGCTGGAAATCCAGCAGCCCCTGGGCGAACACCGCCCGGTTGTCGCGACGCTCTTCCTTGAAGGCCAGCCCTGAGGTCTGGCTGTCGCCGAGGTCGTCCTCGCTGTACTCGGCGCCAAATACCACTTCATGGGGGCCCAGCGCCAGGGTGTTCTGCCAGTGGGCGGTCCGGGTCCGGGTCTCGAACCGCGAGCGGTAAGTCGGCGCGACGGTGTCGCGCTCGTCACGGGCGTCGCTCAAGGTCACCCTGCTGGTCCACAAATCGGTCACGGGCGCTTGCGCATAGACCGCTGCCACCTGCTGAATGAAGTCGTCCTCGGCCGGCCCGGAGGCATCGAATTCCGTGCTGCCACGGCCGCGCAGCGCCAGCATCCCGACCTCGGCCCGGCCCTCGAAGGTGTGGGAGAGTCGCACCAGGCCGGTGGTATTGTCATAGCCCTTGTCGTCGCCGTCACGGCGTACCGGTGCGCCCTCTGTATCGAAACGGCTGGCGGCGACATGGTAGCGCGTACCCCCCTCGGCACCCGAGAGGCTGGCGCTGACACGCTGGGACTCGAAGGAACCACCGCCGACGGAAATGCGCGGCCGGGGACCGCCCTCTTCGCCTTGCGGCGTGAACAGTTGGACCACGCCGCCCACCGCGTCGGCGCCGTAGAGGCTGCCGCGCGGTCCGCGAACGATCTCGGCGCGCTCGAACATTCGCGGATCCAGGAACTCCCAGGCCGCGGCCCCCGTGGTTGCCGCGCGCAGTCGGATGCCGTCGATCAGCAACACATTGGCATTGCTGCCGGTCCCGCGGATGAAGACGCTGCTCTGCTTGCCGAAGCTGCCCTGGGTGGTAACGTCCACGCCCGGCTGACCACGCAGCGCTTCGGCCACACTGACCGGATCCTGGCGGCGTAGCGCGGCCTCATCAATCACGGTGACTGACGAGAGGCTCTGGTCGGCGGTGCGGGGGGCCAGAGCGGCGGTCACGACCATCGGGTTGAGTTCGACGGCGGCAGACGCCGGGTCGGCGGTGTTCGACTGGGCGTGGACGGCCAGCGGGAGAGCAGCGAGGCCAAAGACAGCCAGGCCCTGGGCGGCGTGGTTTATGGTTTTCATGGTGTGTCCCTTGCTCACCGTGCTCACCCGCACGGCGTGATGGCGTATTGAGCGCCGAGGCGGCAAGGGGTCGAGGAAGAAGGACGAACGGAAAAGCGGCGCCGGTCCTGCCTCGAGGTCGCCCACCGCAACTCGGCATGAACTCTCGGGCCGGTCTCCGGGCTGACGAGTGCGTGCCGGGCATGAACAGACCCGACGTCCTGAACGACCGCCTTCCCGTGCCGCAGCACAGTGGCGTAATGGCCGCTCTTTCCTCGATCACCGTTGCGGGGGCAGCGTCGGAGTGCAATCACCGACTTCCCGTTTCACTGGTGGACGCATCCACCAGCACCTGAGAGTGCGCGTAAGCTAGCAACCCCCCGCCGAAGCGTCAACGCGCATCATGGGCCAGGTTGACCTGGCGCAGCTGACCGGCCGACAGGCTGAGCATGATCCACGCCCTCGCCGGCACCCCCGGTGGGTACGCTGGTCCCACCGGTGATTCCCGGCCTCACCGACCATGAGCTGGAACGCCTGATCGAGGCTTATAGTATCTCCTCGATGGGGTAGACGTAGACCAGGTAGAGATAGAAGAACAGCAGCGAGAGGGTGAGGATGATGACGCCGAGCACCGGCGAGCTGAGCTTGATACCGCTCGGGCTTGCCTCGAGGGTCGTGCGCGTATCGGCGTCACTGCCCCCCTTGAAGCCTTGGCGAAACTGCAACCAGGAAAAGTAGATGCCCACCCCCACCAGGCTGACCACCAACAGGAAGATGATCTTCGACGAGAGGAGTTGCCAGGCGAAGACGCGACGACGGTGATCAAAGCCTTCGCTGCGATAGTCGTAATAGGCCTGCAGCGCCCGACGCTGTGAGGCGCGTCCCTGCTCGTCGAGTCTGGCCGGGTCGATCATCACCGGAGCGAAGCGCGTCTCCTCCTCATCCAGTGCCTTGACCATCTCGGCGATACGGCCATCTGGCGCCACCGACGCTTCCTGGCCCATGGCGAGTGGGACACAGCACAATCCCATCAGCAGCATGACCACGACCGGTCTCATGGCCCACCTCCTACTGCGACGCCGTCAGGAAGTTCAGACTGCGCAGCCGCCAGTCGATCCGGTTGTAATAGTCCTTGCCCGCCTCGGTCTGCCGATAGGCATCGAACTCGGCCTCGCTGAGGATATTGCGCAACAGGCCCAGGAGTTGATCGCCAATCTCCTCCCCCCAGCCACTCAGTTCCTCCGGTAGCAGTGGGAGGTCGGCTCCGGGTACCTGAATCATCAGCGCCACGGACACTGTGCCGTCGGGAGCAACAGTCTCGATGCTGCCGTCGGGCCGCTGGCGACGAATCCGACCATCCGGGTAACGCGTCTCGAAGGTACCGTCCTCGAGAATCCGACGCTGTATCCCGGTCTCCTCGGGAGGCGCCACGGCCTCAGGCAGGGGGCGCAAACGGTCCTCGCCGAGGACCCGCAGATCCCCCAGGGTGAAGCGAGAGGAGAGCTGAGCAGACGGCAAGATCGCCTCGCGAACCGGACGTCTCTCCAACATCCGCGGCTCCACGGGGAGTTGCTCCCGAGGAGCCGCAATGATCGTCAGTGAATCGCTCTGCTGGGCAAGGGCAGAAGTCACGAAAAGCGGGCAAAGGCAGAGGGCCAATATCCACCAACGGAATGAACAGCACTGACGCAGAGACCAAGGCATGATCACCTCCCACCGCCGAGCGGTATCGGGTGTCAACTCCGCAAGCAAGAGAGGGGAGCTGGCGCGTGCATGAGCAAACATCTTGAGTCTAGCAGACCCCCACGTCGTAGCCGGTGAATGTGCACCGGTTGATCGCCGGGATGGCGACTCCTAACAGGCCCCTCCAAAAGGGCCTGTGCTGGTTGATGGAGGGAGAAAAGATCTCACGAAACGGGCTCAGGGAATCAGCACCGCGGCGCCGGAAAGCCGCCCCTCGCGCAGATCGTCCAGTGCCTGGTTGGCCTGTTCCAGCGGGTAGGCCTGGGTCTCGGTATTGATGGGCACCTCGGGCGCGAGCGTCAGAAACTCCTCGCCATCGCGACGGGTAAGGTTGGCTACCGACTTCACCGAGCGCTCCTCCCACAGCAGGCGGTAAGGGAAGCTCGGAATATCGGACATGTGGATGCCGCCGGAAACCACCGCGCCGCCAGGTCGAACCGCGGCCAGCGCCGAGGGCACAAGCGCCCCCACCGGAGCGAAGAGCAAGGCGGCATCCAGGCGTTCGGGCGAGGCTTCGTCGCTGCCGCCGGCCCAGACGGCACCGAGCCGGCGCGCGAAGTCCTGGGCCTGGGTATCACCGGGTCGGGTGAAGGCATAAATCTCCTGCCCTCGAGCGACGGCCAGCTGAGCCAGGATATGCGCCGCGGCGCCAAAACCGTAGATGCCAAGCCGGCGGTTCGACTCTCCGCCGGCCAGCCGCCAGGTGCGATAGCCGATCAGGCCGGCACACAGCAGCGGCGCTGCGGCCTGGGCATCCTCGACGTCCAGGGGAAAGCAGTAGCGAGCATCGGCCACACAGTACTCCGCATAGCCACCGTCGCGGGTGTAACCGGTGAACTCGGCCCGTTCACAGAGGTTCTCGCGACCAGCCCGGCAGGACTCGCACTCGCCGCAGGTCCAGCCCAGCCAGGGTACGCCGACCCGTGTGCCAGGGGCCGGCGTCTGGACGCCCTCCCCCAGCGCCGTGACCTCACCCACGATCTCATGACCGGGAATCAGCGGGAGTCGGGGCTCGGAGAGCTCGCCGTCGAGCACGTGAAGATCGGTCCGGCAGACCCCGCAGGCCAACACGCGAACCTGGACGTCGCCAGGGCCCGGGGTGGGGCGTGCAACGTGTTCAAGTTCAAGGGGCTTGCCCGCAGCATGCAGGCGCATGGCGCGCATGGAATCGCTCATCGATCATTCTCCTGCTGATGCATGTATTCACTGCCAGCAGGATAGTCCAGGCCTCAGGCGGCGACCTTGACCTCGTACCCGGTAAACTTGCGCAGATTGATCACGCCGCTGTCGAGGATCAGGTACTGACCCTTGATCCCCAGCAGCGTGCCGGCAACGCTGGGATTCTTGTCCAGGTTGTGGGAAACCACCTTGGTGGGAAACGCCAGCACCGGATAGTTGAAGCTCAGCGGCGCCTCATCGAGACAACGGATGGCGTCGGCGCCGAAGCGCTCGCGAAGGTTATCGAGGCCGCTTTCCAGGCGCGCCATCAGGCGATCACGCTCGGTGGCCAGGTCGAGGCGTTCGGTCGTGCCCTTGAGCATGGCGCGCCAGTTGGTGCGATCCGAGACCTGCTCCTTGAACAGCACCTCGACGAAGCCCGACTGCTGGCGAGTATCGACCTCGAGGATCGGCAGCGCCTGCACCGCCCCCTGGTCGAGCCAGCGAGTCGGCATCTGGCTGGCTCGGGTGATGCCGACCTTGAGCCCCGAGGCGTTGGCCAGGTAGACCACGTGGGGCTGGAAGCAGTGGCGCTCGGCCCAGTCGGGCTCGCGACAGGTGCCCTCGAAGAAGTGGCAGAGTTCGGGCTTCATGATGCAGGTATCGCACTGGGCGAGACGCTTGAAACACGGATAGCAATGGCCCTGGGCGAAGCTCTTGCGGGTCGCTCGGCCGCAGTGCGTGCAGGCGATGGCACCGGTCCACTCCAGTCGAAAGGGCTTGCCGAGGCAGGCGTTGAGGTCGATTCTCGCCTCGCCGGCGCGCAGCACATAGCGGGCCGGATCCCCCGCTTCGACGGCCATCTTGCTCAGGCAGCCCTGCAGCACCGTGGCGGCCTCGATCGACTCAGTCACGGCTGGCATCCCGCGCCAGGCCGGCCCGCTCGGGGGGCACGTCGCTGCCGCTGCTGGCGCTACCGCAGGTGCGTCGCTGCAGGTAGCCGACCCGCTGCTCCTCGGGCACCTGATTTTCCACCTCATAGCGCATCACCGCCTCGAGGCACAGCTCGGTCTGCTCGGCCGTCAGCATCCGGCCATCCGGCCACTTGCGCAGTGACACGGCCCGCTTGAGGCTCTCATAAATCGACGGGGTCATCTGCTGGATCATGCGATCGAAGGACATCTCGCTCATGACGGGTTCTCTCAGGATTGACGGCGGGCACAGCCCGAATGATACCAGCCCAGCGCCAGGCCCACGACCAGCCCACCCAGGTGCGCCTCGTTGGCCACGTTGCCGAACCCCACCGTGGCGGCCATGTCGGTCATCGCGAAGACCAGCCAGCCCAGCATGAAGACCACCAGCATCTGGGGCACGAAGAAACCGCTGCGCGGCGCGCGCCACGACATCAGCCAGACATAGGCCAGCAGCGCGAAGTCGACGCCGGACATGCCGCCGAACAGCACGGTTCCGGTGGCGTACTGGGCCAGATTGGCACCGAGGCCGGCGAAGAGCAGCAGGGTCAGCATCCGTCGGCTGCCCTGAAGCGCCTCCACCTGGCGACCGAAATACCACAGCCACAGCATGTTGAAGATCAGGTGCATCCAGCCGAAGTGCAGGAAGGCCGGGGATAGCAGCCGCCAAAGCTGGCCCGAGGCGAGCGCATCGCCGAGGTTGCCAAAGGCCAGGCCGCCATTGGCGACCACCACCGGCACGATGGTCAGCGCCGCGATCACGCGATCGCCGAGCACCCCGATGGCAGCGAAGACCACCAGGCAAAGTCCCAGCGCCAGGGAGGTCACGGGCACCTGACGAAAGGGACCGAGCAGCTCGGCGTGGGAGCGCCTCGCGGCCGGCTCTCGTTCGGGCATCAGCGGCTCACCCTGCCGCCAGCGCTCGAGCAACTTGAGCATCGGGTCATGCTGCTCGGGGTCAACCAGCCACAGCACCTGCCCATCAGCCTCCTCGGTAATGCGGTGGCCGATGCGATGGGCCCACAGGGCGCGTCGCAGTTCACGGGTATCGACATCGTGGGGCAGCTGAATTACCCGATACATGGCGTCTCCAGGAGGTGGCGAAACCGGGCTGACGGCGCATTCGAACCACGCAAAGAAAAAGTCCGGCGGAGGGGGCCGCCGGACAAGAGCAAGGGATCATTCAAGGGAACACCTACTCTGACGGCGGGGGTTGTCGGGAGTTCAATCCGGTGTGGCATCTTTGTTGTAACAAATTGTATCAATCGAAATCGATCTCCCAGGGCTGCGGCCGGGCTTCTTCCTCGCGAGGTACCCGTATCCACACGAAGTGATCGGCATCGAGCGTGGCCTCGCCGCTCCAGCGGTAGGCCACCAGGCGACCGAACTTGACCGCGCTATAGTCCAGGCAGGCGACATTGACGGCGGGTAGCGCCGGAATTCCCTCGCACCAGTAGTGACCGATGAACAGCGGCGGCTGCTCGGGTCCATAGAAGCTCAGGCGCGAGCGCTGCTCATCGGTGAGTTCGCGCTGTTCCAGGTCGTCGGGCAAGTTGTCGGGCTGGAAGATCACATCGCCCCAGGTCTGCGGCTGCCGAGCCCAGAAGTGAGCACGAAAGCTGCGTCGGGTGAAGCCATCGCCCGAGTGGAGCTCAACGCCTTCCGGCAGGGGAAGGTGGGTGCCCCGCGTCAGGCGGTCGAGGATACGGAACGCCTGGGTGCCCGGCACCACCGAGTCGACCAGGAAGTCCCTGTCGATACGCGCATCGGGGCGCACTCGGCGCAGGGCGTCCACGAGCGGCTGATCCCAGCACGCATGCACCACGCGCAGACCGTCAAGCTCCAGGCACAGCGGAATGTCCAGGAACCAGGCAAGCGTCTCCTCCCACTCCTGGGGGTGGTCGTGATACTGCTCCAGGGTCTCCTTGATGATGCGGTTGTGGCGCGGTGTGTGCTCACGCAACCACTCTCGTCCCAGACTCGCCGGAGCGCGATGGCAGTAGGCCAGGGCATTGTATTCATGGTTGCCCATGACAATATGGGCCTCGCCCTCTTCCACCATCCGCCGGGCAATGGTGACGGCAAGACGGATGCGCGGACCTCGGTCGATCAGGTCGCCCAGGAAGATCACCTTGCGGCGCGGATGGCGATAGACGCCGCCACGCTGGTGGTAGCCAAGGCGCTCGAGCAGTGAGCCCAGTGTTGCGCCGCAACCATGGACATCACCGATCAGGTCGTAGCCTTCGAGGCCCCCTTGCATGCTCACGTCGCTCTCCTCACCTCAGTCCCCCAGGCGGTTGCTCCAGCCCAGCTTGCTGCGCAGGACCTCGTAGAAGTTGTGGCCCAGCGGATGAACCAGCTGCACGCGCCGGGGCTTGCGCCGGATCACCAGCACATCATCGGGCTTGGCCACCGCGCGAGTCTGGCCATCGCAGCTGATATGCGGATAGGTCTGATTGGTCTCACCGATATGGATGCGGATCTCGCTGGCCGCATCGATGGCAATGGGACGACTCGACAGGGTATGCGGGAACATCGGTACCAGGGTGATGACATCGAGCTTGGGATGCATGATCGGTCCGCCACCGGAGAGTGCATAGGCCGTGGAGCCGGTGGGGGTGGCGATAATCAGGCCATCGCTGCGCTGGCTATAGACGAACTGGTTGTCGATGAACAGCTCGAACTCGATCATGCGCACCGCCTTTCCGGGGTGCAGCACGATCTCGTTGAGGGCATCGCCATTGCCGACCTGAACGCCCCCTCGATAGAGCTCGGAATCCAGCAGGAACCGCTCCTCGAGTTCAAAGCGGCCCTCGAGCACCTCGCCGACCCGGGCCTCGATCTCGTCAGGCGAAATATCGGTGAGAAAGCCCAGGCGACCCCGGTTGACGCCCAGCACCAAGGTGCCACTGTGGCAGAGGGTCCGGGCGGCGCCGAGCAGACTGCCATCACCACCGACCACGATCACCAGGTCACAGAGTTCGCCGAGCAGGCGGCGACTGGCCTCGGGATGGCCATGGTCGAGCAGGACCGTGGCGGTCCTGTCCTCGATGATGACATGATAGCCACCGGCGTCGAGGAAGCGGATCAGGCGCTTGAGGGTGTCGACCACCTTGGCACTACCCAGGCGACCGATCAGACCAATGTTCTTGAAGGTTGGCATGCGCAGGCCTCTCGCTTCGCGGCCGGTCATTATGGCGACTGGCCGCGAGGCGGGCAAACCGGCTCAAGCCGCCCTGAAGTCGCGGCGTTTCAGCCACCACTCATTGAGCACCAGCGAGCCGAGGATGATGGCACCCCCCAGTCCCAGGCGCACGAGGTCGGCATCGCGATTCCAGATCGCCAGATTGACCAGCAGGCCCGCGGGAACCAGAGCGTTGTTCATGATCGCCAAGGCACCGGCGTCGACACGCGTGGCGCCCAGGTTCCAGAGGAAGTAGCCGAGGCCTGAGGCGACCAGCCCCAGCCACAGCAACACGCCCCATTGGACGCCGGTGGTGGGCATCGCCGCGGCATTGCCCAGCAGTGCGAAAACGGGTAACGCCACCGCCAGGGCGCCGAGGTAGAACCAGCCGAAGACGCTGTAACGGGGCAGTGAATCGGGCAGGCTCGACGATAAGCGCCGATAGCCCACCTGGCCGAGGGCGAAACAGAGGTTGGCGCCCTGAACCACCAGAAATCCTGTCCAGAAGCCGCTGTCGAGACCCTGATAGCGGATGACGGCCGCCCCCAGCACGGCCAGCGACGCGGTAAGCAAGTAGAAGGGCGTGAAGCGCCCGAAAAGCGCATCGTCGAGCAGGGCGATGTAGATCGGCGTGAAGATGGTGAACAGCAGCACCTCCGGCACCGAGAGCAGCAGGAAAGACTGGTAGAAGAAGAGGTACATGATGCCGAGCTGCACGGCGCCCAACCCCATCAGCGCAATACGCTGACGACCGCGCAACAACGAGGGCCGCAGGAAAGGCAGGAAGACCAGTGCTGCCAGGCCGATCCGCATCAGGACCGCAAAGTAACTGTCTACCTGTCCGGCCAGGTAGACGCCGATTAACGAAAACGAGAACGCCCAGAGGACGGTAACACCGACGAGAAGGCCCAAGGTCAACTCCTGATAGGTGAAAAGTTGACAGCGATTATACCTATCGTGGTCACCAAGCAAAGCCTACCGGACGCGAAGCGCCCATCACCGCCGGGCAACGCGCAGCCACCAGAATGCATGCACGACCCCGGGCAGCCAGCCCAACAGGGTCAGCACCAGGCTTACCGCCACTCGCCTCCCACCCCCGTGGGATAGACCGACGGCCATCGGCGGCAGCAACAGCGCCAGCCCATGCAGGGCGTGCCGCGGCGCAACGGCCGCTACCTTTTCTGCCTGATCCACGCTCGCTGGCGAAGCCGGCTCGGCGTGACCGGAAGCCGCCGTTTCGCGGTCCACCCGGACCCGAGCGCCCGCGGCGGGGGTAAAGTGTTGAACGGCGTCACCGGCGTCGTGCTCGAGCGCTCGGCGATGCGCTTCGTGGTCGATCTTCTGGTCGAGCGCTTCGGCGCCCTCGGCCAGCGTATCGTGGTAACGTTCCCAATCCTCCCAGTCGAAGGGGGTGCCCGCCCGGGGGCGATGCTCCCCGGCTTCGCGCGCCCGCGCCCAGGCCTTCTCTTCCAGGGTATTGGGGCGCTCCTGATCACGCTCGCCGTCCAGCCCCTTCTTGGCCATGTACTCCCGAGCATCCATGGTGCTACTCCCATTGATCAATGCACGCCGGCGGTATCGCCGGCCCGTCGTATCCCGCTGTCACTGATTGGAACCACGAACCGGTGCCGGGTTCCTGACCCGTTGTCGAGCCCCCGCCAACGTGGAGAAACGTTGGCAGCTAGCGTATCGGGGTATCTCGCGAGTCGGCTATGCTGGGAACGAGATATGGCTGCGGTCCGTGCCCGGCATTGCGAACGTCGGCTGCAGCTCACGACATTACTGTCCGGCACAAGGAGACACACCATGCCCAACAAGGCCCCTACCATCGTGCGCGAGATCATGTCCCGCGACTGCTACCGGGTCAACGGCAAGACCTCGGTCTCCACTCTGGCCGAGGGCCTGGCGCTACATCGCCTGCCCGGGGTGCCCGTGGTTGACGAGCGAGACCACCTGATCGGCTTCATTTCCGAACAGGACGTGATGGGCAAGGTGCTGGAAAGCTCCTACCTCAATGATGAGCCGCCGCTGGTGCGGGAACTGATGCGTAACGAGGTACTCTCTGTAGCGCCCAACAAGAGCATCACCGACCTGGCCCAGGAGATGCTTGGCGCCAAGCCGAAGGTCTACCCGGTGGTGGAGCAGGGACGACTGGTGGGGATTGTTACTCGCCGCGACGTACTCAGCGCGCTGTTGCGCATGCGTCACGCCTGAGCCCACCCACCTGACGCTCTCGACACCCGGCCTTGCGCCGGGTGTCGTCTTTGCATGGCGCCGATGTCAAAGGACCGATGCAAAGAAAAGCCGCCCCATGTGTCATGGGGCGGCAAGATCGAAAGTGCTAGCCAAGGCAACAGTGTTAGCGACTGCTATCGCGTTGCTGCCTATGACCATTCAGACAGCATCACGGAGAAAAGTTCGCCAGAGCCAGAAAAAATATTTGAGCCGGGTCGCATCTCGGGCAATCTGCCGCCTCCAACCTGCCGGCAATAAAGAGAAAAACAGCGACTTAGCGGCGCCATGGGGAAAAAGGCCGGGCATCGCTTGCAAAGGCTAACCGATTGGTTTTACTATCGAAACGCTCTTGCGGGTGTAGCTCAATGGTAGAGCAGAAGCTTCCCAAGCTTAAGACGAGGGTTCGATTCCCTTCACCCGCTCCAGCCTCGCGTCGCACAGCCTCGATGCACGACTGCCCTCCCCGCAAGCGCCTGATTCTTGTGAACAAGCTATCATTCAACGTCAACCGACATGGTCACGCATTAGTGAACATCGTGTCGGCCAATGTGTATGCTCCCACGAGAGTCCTGATCGACGTGCTCGAACGCAGCGACAGCAATCAGGTACCGCCACAGCGGGCTCGGCACGGCCGGTCCCGGCCACCCGGAGTCGCATATCATGGCCCTGTTCCTGCTGGTTCTCATCGTCTGCCTGGTCATCTTCGGCAGCATGATCGCGCTGCTGATGCTTTCCGGGACCTCGCGCTACCGCACTGAGCCCGAGCAGCTGCTGACACTGTTCGACAAGGCACTGGAGAGTCGGGTCGGCGAGACCGAATGGAACACCATCATCGGCTATCCGATCCGCCACGACGACTACCTGGAAGGTATCCGGCGCCGCGCTCAGCGGCTGATGGACGAGCATGGCCGCCATGGCCGCGTCACCCGCGGGAAGCCGCTGCTCGACGCCACCGGCCAGGAAGAACTCGCGGCTCTGCGCGACCATCTGGCGGCACATACCTCCCTGCAGCGCGGCCAAAAATAAACTCAGGTTAACGTTGAAGACCCATCTGGCAGAATGTGGTGTCATGTTCTTGACATGCACAGCCGGAGGCCGTCCATGACCAGTGCCATCCGCCAGATCCCGCTCGATACTGCCATTCACCATCATGCCCACGATTTCCACCAGATCGTGATCGGCCTGCGCGGCGAGGCGGAATTCGAGATCGAGGGGCTGGGGGGTTCCATCTCGGCCTTTTCTGGCTGCATCGTGCCGGCCAATCACATGCACTACTACGCCGGGACCGGCGACAATCGACAGTTGATCCTCGATCTGCCCCGTGATGCCTTTGCGGTCACCGGGCATCACCACGCGCTGGTGAACCTGTTCGATGCCCCGCGCTTCTTCGCGCTCGACACCTCACTGCGCCACTATCTGGACTTCCTGCTCCAGGAACTGAGCCTGCTCTCTCGCCAGGCGCCCATCGATCCCCTACACAACGAACGCCTGGCCAGCACCCTGCTGGGCTCACTGCATGCCCGCCTGGCCAACGAGCCGACAGCGCTCGGTCGCGCCATTGACCTGGCCGCCCTCGACCGCTTCATCGATCACCGCTTGGGCAGCCGCCTGCGCGTGGCCGACCTGGCCGCCGAGGCCTGCATGAGCGAGGCGCACTTCAGCGAACGCTTCCGTCAACGCACCGGTGTATCCCCATGGCAGTACGTGATGCGTCGACGGCTGAACTGCGCCAGACAAATGCTGCAGCAGAGCCACCTGCCACTTTCAGAGATCGCTGCCCTGACCGGCTTTAGCAGCCAGAGTGCCCTCTCTCGTGCCTGCCGTCAGTCCTTCGGTCATCCCCCCAGTCAACTCCGCCGGGCCACAAGCCAACGGCTCGCTTCGCCCACCTCATGAGCTTGGACGAAAATCGAATTTGTCGCCGTCGTGCGTTCAATATCCGCGGAATCGTTAAATCGGCCCGGGAATCCGACAAGCAAGACATCACGCGCCGCCCTACCCTCTATAGATGCCCCGAGCTGGACCGCGACTTTATGTCGCGGCGGCCGGGACCCGCCCTCTAACAATGGGTTACAACCGGGGGACCTAGATGCTCAACGCCCGCAACATGCTCGACGCCAGCACCTGGCGCCAGGATCTCGACCGACTCTTCGCCCGCATCAGTGACCACTATGTGGTCGACGAGAACGCCTTCATCGGTGAAATGGTCAAGGTTCTCGATGCCAACAGCGAGGATTTCCGGCGCATCGCCGGCAAGACCGCCGAACTGGTGCGCGAGGTCCGCGAGATGGACACCGCCGTCGACACCATCGACGAGCTGCTTCAGCAATACAGCCTGGACACCCATGAGGGGCTGATGCTGATGTGTCTGGCCGAGGCCATGCTGCGCATACCCGACAAGGCCACCGCTGATGCCTTGATCGAGGACAAGCTGGGACCGGCCGACTGGAAGGCCCATGTTGGCAAGAGCGAGTCCTGGATGGTCAACGCCTCGACCTGGGGCCTGCTGATGACCGGGCGCGTTGTGACCCTGGACAAGCCGCGCGAGGGGCGGCCCTCGGGCTTCATCAACAAGATGGTCAACCGCATGGGCGAGCCGGTCATCCGCCGCGCCATGTATGAGGCCATGAAGATCATGGGCAAGCAGTTTGTGCTCGGCCGTGACATCGATGAAGCACTGAAGCGCTCGAAGCCGCTGTTCAGCAAGGGCTACACCTACTCCTATGACATGCTCGGTGAAGCGGCGCGCACCCGGGGCGACGCCAAACGCTACTTCGACGACTATGCCCGCGCCATCGAGCAGGTCGGCAAGACCAGCAAGACGCTATCGTCGAAGACGCCGTCGCCGTCGATCTCCATCAAGCTTTCAGCCCTGCACCCACGCTACGAGTTCGGCCGACGCGAGCAGGTGCTGCGCGAGCTGGTCGGCAGCGTCCGCGAGCTGGCTGCCCTGGCCCGCGAGCGTGACGTCGCGATGACCATCGACGCCGAAGAGGTCGACCGCCTGGAGATCTCGCTGGAGGTCTTCCGCGCTGTCTACGAGAGCGAGACCTGCCAGGGCTGGGGCCACTTCGGGCTGGTCGTACAGGCCTACGCCAAGCGTGCCTTGCCGGTGCTGCACTATATCAATCGCCTGGCCGAGTCCCAGGGCGACGAGATTCCGCTGCGCCTGGTCAAGGGCGCCTACTGGGATACCGAGATCAAGGAGTCCCAGCAGCTTGGCGTCGACGGCTACCCCGTCTTCACCCGCAAGGCCTCCACCGACGTCGCGTACCTGGTCTGCGCCCGTTTCCTGCTCTCCGATGAAACACGGGGGCGCATCTTCCCCCAGTTCGCCACCCACAACGCCCACACCATCAGCACCATCCTCGAGCAGGCCAACGACGCCAGCCGCGCCTTCGAATTCCAGCGCCTGCACGGCATGGGTGAAGCCCTATATGACGCGGCTCTGGCGCGTGCGCCCAAGGGCACCTATTGCCGTATCTACGCGCCGGTGGGAGCCCACAAGGATCTGCTGCCCTATCTGGTGCGCCGCCTGCTGGAGAACGGTGCCAACTCTTCCTTCGTCCACCAGCTGGTGGATCCCAGGGTACCGGTCGAGTCGCTCTGTGTGCATCCGGTGGAGACCCTGCGCCAGTATGCCAGCTATGCGAACCCGCAGATCCCGCTTCCGGCCGACATCTATGGTGGGCAGCGTCGCAACTCGCTCGGTTTCGATCTCAACATCCGCAGCCAGTATCAGCCGCTGGTCGATGCGATGGCAAAGACCATGGACAAGACCTGGAAGGCGGGCCCCCTGCTGGCCTTCGAGGTGAAGCCCGACCCGGCCAATACCCATGAGGTGACCTGCCCCTTCGACCGCCGTCAGCAGGTTGGCACCATCCAGTGGACCACCCGAGAACAGGCCGGCAAGGCCCTCGACGCGGCCTGGGCAGCGTTCCCGCGCTGGGAGGCCACGCCGGTCGCCGAACGCGCCGCCATCGTGCGTCGTCTCGGCGACCTGATGGAAACGCACATGGCCGAGTTGATGACCCTCTGCTCACGGGAAGGCGGCAAGCTGCTGACCGATGGCATCGACGAGGTGCGCGAGGCGGTAGACTTCTGTCGCTACTATGCCATGAAGGCCGAGGAGCTGTTCGCCGGGCCGACTCGCCTCCCGGGACCGACCGGCGAATCCAACGAACTGATCATGGGGGGCAAGGGCGTGTTCGCGGCCATCAGCCCCTGGAACTTCCCGGTGGCCATCTTCTGCGGTCAGCTGGTTGCTGCCGCCGTGGCCGGCAACACCGTGCTCGCCAAGCCCGCCGAGCAGACCTCGCTGATCGCCCACCGGGTGATCGAGCTGCTTCACGAGGCCGGCATGCCCCGTGACGTGGTGCAGCTACTGCCGGGTGACGGGCCTACCGTGGGCAGCGTGCTGACCAGCGACCCGCGCATCACCGGCGTGGTGTTCACCGGTGGCACCGACACCGCCCAGATCATCAACCGTGCCCTGGCCGCGCGCGACAATGCCCCGCTGCCCACGCTGGTTGCCGAGACCGGCGGCATGAATGCCATGATCGTCGATTCCACTGCCCTGCCCGAGCAGGTGGTCGTGGACGCGGTTCGCTCTGCCTTCCAGAGTGCCGGCCAGCGCTGCTCGGCGTTGCGCGTGCTCTACCTGCAGGAAGACGTTGCCGACCGGGTCATCGAGATCCTCGAGGGCGCCATGGATGAACTGCAGGTCGGCGACCCTCGCGATCTGGGGACGGACGTGGGGCCGGTGATCGACGAGGACGCTCGAAAAGGCCTCACTGCCCATATCGAAAAGCTCAAGGGTGAGGGCCGCCTGCTGGCCGAGACACGACTCGACCCGGAACAGACCGCCGATGGCACCTTCATCGCTCCAGTGGCCTTCGAGATCGACGGCATCGAGGCACTCGAGCGCGAACAGTTCGGCCCGATCCTGCACATCGTGCGCTACAAGTCGAGCCAGATCGACCAGGTCATAGACGCTATCAACAGGCGAGGCTATGGCTTGACCTTCGGCGTTCACAGCCGCAATGAATCTTTCGCAGAGGAGATCGCACAGAAAGTTCGTGTTGGCAATGTCTATGTCAACCGCAATATCATCGGTGCCGTGGTCGGCGTTCAGCCGTTCGGCGGACAGGGGCTCTCAGGTACAGGCCCCAAGGCCGGCGGACCGCACTACCTGCTGCGCTTCGCCACCGAGAAGACAGTGACGATCAACACGGCCGCCCTGGGTGGCAACGCGTCACTGCTCGCGCTGGGAGACGAGTGAACTCACTCATCATCAACAATAAGATTGAAGGAATCCCCTGATGGATAAACACAATACTGCTATCGGCTCAACCGCCGACAACCTCACCACAACCTACTGCAACGTAAGCCTTGGACGCCGCTCGTGGACGCCAGTCACGTGACGGTGGTTAACAACAACAAGACAGTGCCATTACCCGATTCTTTCCGGTAAGCGCACTGATCGGTCGGAGCTTGCTCCGTCCTAATGAACTGGAGAAATTCTATGGCTACTGGTGTCTGGATTAGTCTCATCGGTTACTTTGCGCTCATGATCGCCATCGGCTTTTATGCAATGCAAAAAGCCACATCTACGTCTGAAGATTACATGCTGGGTGGCCGCGGCCTCAGTCCGCAGGTGGCAGCCCTATCGGCCGGTGCCTCGGACATGAGTGGCTGGTTGCTGCTGGGGTTGCCCGGGGCGATGTTTGTCTCGGGTTTGGGGTCCGCCTGGATCGGTATCGGCCTGCTCGTGGGTGCGTTCTTCAACTGGACGCTGGTCGCACCTCGCCTTCGCGAGCAGACGCTTCACTATAATGATGCGATAACCATTCCGGAATTCCTGGGGAATCGATTCCCGACTCAGGCCATTCCGCTGAGAACGGTATCCGCTGTGGTCATCGTGGTCTTCTTCGCGGTGTACACGGCCTCGGGCCTGGTGGCAGGTGGCAAGCTGTTCGAAAGCGCGTTTGGCGGTATTCTCAACATTGGCGGCATGAGCGACTACGCGTCGGGCGTCATCATCACACTAGGCGTGGTACTTGCCTATACGGTCGTCGGCGGCTTCCTGGCCGTGAGCATGACGGACTTCGTGCAGGGCTGCATCATGATGCTGGCCCTGGTGATCATGCCGGCGGTTGTGCTCTTTGGCGAAGGGGGTGGGGGTTTCGCCCAGGCCTCACAGACCCTGAATGAGGTAGATCCTACGTTACTCTCGTGGACAGAGGGGCTGACCTTTATCGGCTGGCTGTCCGCAGTAACCTGGGGGCTGGGCTATTTCGGGCAGCCGCACATCATCGTGCGCTTCATGGCCATCCGGTCTCAGAAGGACGTCCCTGTTGCTCGTAACATCGGCATGAGCTGGATGCTCATCTCGCTGATCGGCGCAATCGCCCTTGGGGTGTTCGGTCGGGCCTATGCCGTCCGCAATGGCATGAGTGTCGAAGACCCGGAAACCATCTTCATCATCCTGGCGAATTTGTTGTTCCACCCGCTGGTGACCGGCTTCCTCTACGCGGCACTGCTTGCGGCGATCATGAGCACCATTTCCAGCCAGCTTCTGGTGTCGTCTTCCTCACTGACCGAGGACTGCTACCGCCTGTTCCTGCGTAAAGAAGCCTCGGAAAAGGAGACCGTCGCCATCGGCCGGGCTTGTGTCGTACTGGTGGGCCTGGTTGCCGCAGTCATCGCGTCTGATCCGAACTCCAAGGTTCTGGGGCTGGTCAGTAACGCCTGGGCAGGCTTTGGTGCAGCATTCGGCCCGCTCATCATCCTGTCACTGATGTGGCCGCGCACCAACGGCGCTGGCGCTCTCGCCGGCATGGTGGTGGGTGCCCTCACCGTCATGCTGTGGATTTCACTGGGCTGGAACGCCGAGTTCATGGGAGGTCCCGGCGTGTACGAGATCATTCCTGGCTTCATCGCTTCCTTCATTGCGATCCTGGCAGTAAGCAGTGCGACGGAAGATGCAGGGGAGTATCAGCACATCAATCGCTGACAGAACACGTCTAGCGCACCCAAGATCGTGAAGATCGTTAAAGGGCTCCTACGGGAGCCCTTGCCATTATGGGTTCGTCGATCAGCAAACGGACAAGCCGCCCTCGGGGCGGCTTGTCTTGTTGCTGGCCGGCCGTGTGCCCTAGGGTGGCGCCCTCTCGTGACGCGTCAGGTCATGGCCGCCCGAAGCAGCAGCAACAGGGTGAAGACGCCAAGGACCACCAGGCTGCATGGCGGCGTGGTCATCTGCCGCAGCCAGTGTCGCCGCGCCTCCAGCCCCATGGCCGACATGAAGGCCGCCCCCAGTGCCCAGACCCCCAGTGCAATCAGCGGCAGCCGCAGCGCCATCGGCAGCGTGCTGATCAAGGTAGGCTGCCACAGCAGCCAGAGCGCCAGTATCGCCGCCAGCAACAGCACCCCGACGTTCACGCCCGGCAGGCGTCGACGTATCTTGGTCAGCATCTCGGCTCTCCTTGTGGCTTGCCACCAGTCAAGACGATTCCGTGAGATCTGGCGAGCCGCCGATAGCGCCTCGCAGAAGGGTCTGGACATGCGCCGCGGCTGGGCCTCACCTGCTGGGCCATCGAGCCCGACGGCGGGCCCTCCGGACGAGCGGCTATGAAGCTCATCGGAAAACTTTACAGGACTTTTACCGATACCTCGCTTAGTATAATAAATGTACAACTTTGCGGCACAATGCTTGGCCAAGGTGCCGTCATCAGAGAGCGAGGAGTGCCCCGATGAATACATCCACCCTCCTGGGCGTCATCACGGTAACCGCCGGCTTCACTCTGGCGAGCCAGAGCGTTCTGGCCCTGAGCGCCGGCGAGCCCCTGATGCGCAGCGACGTCGATCAGGCCATTATCAAGGCCCATCACGGCGACCTTGTGCCAGACCAGCGGCGTGTGAATATCTTCGATACACGAATCCGCTACTACGGCGCGATATACCTCTTCAGCGACAACCTCGGTATCGGCAACCGTGGCTGGTACGGGGCCGAAGTCGAGCGCGACCCGAACGCCAACATGCGCCGGGGGAACAGCGACGCTGGCCGGATCGAAGGCGCTCCGCCCCCCCCAGGGGGCAGAACAACCTATCACTTCTGACGAATGACCGCGCAATGCCCACGCAAAGAATCGTCACTCGATATGATGGGCTGTTACCCACCCCTTCAACCTGGTGACGGCATTCCCTTGCGCTGGATCAATATCGACTTACCCCAGGCGCATTACACTATCGGCAGTTCTGACGCGGCACCAGGCCGCAGACCGTGAAATCAGGAGTCGACCCATGCGCAAGACCGCTCTCCCCACCCTGCTCGCTGCCGGCATTGCGGCAGCTGCTTTCACCACCAGCACCCAGGCCTTTGCCTATGGCGCAGGTGACTTCTTCACTCGCGTGGGCGTGGCCAAGGTCGAGCCCAAGAGCGACAACGGGTCACTGGCTGACGGGGCCTTCGACGTCGATGTTCAAGACGACAGCGCCTTTGCCTTTACCCTAGGTTATCGCTTTACCGATAAGCTGGGCGTCGAACTGCTGGCCGCCGAGCCCTTCGACCATGATGTCTACCTCAACGATGCCAACCTGGCATCCACGGATCATCTGCCGCCGACCCTGACCGTTCAATATTATCCGCTGGGCGGGACCAGTGCCCGCGTTCAGCCTTACGCAGGCATCGGCGTCAACTACACCCGCTTCTCCGATGAGACGATTGCCACCGGCGACGACCTCGACCTGGACGATTCCTGGGGGGCTGCCGGCCAACTGGGCATCGACCTGCTGATCGATGAGAACTGGGCGCTCAACGCCGCTGCCTGGTACCTGGATATCGATACCGACGCCAGCCTGAACGGGAACGATATCGGCACGGTCGAGATCGACCCGGTGGTGGTGATGGCGGGCCTCAGCTTCCGCTTCTGATCCGCTCCGCCAACCAGCACAAGGCCCGCCATCCGGCGGGCCTTGTCGTGCCTACCGCTCAAGGGGCTAGCGTGGCGTGTCACGCGAGAGACCCAGCGCCGCCAGGGTCGCCTCATCGAGCCCGGCGACGGCCTCCACCGCCGAGAGACGCGCATGATAGGCGGCACTGAGGAAGGCCTCTCCCGCCAGCAGATGCTCGAGGTATTCCCGCGCCGGACGCAGCGATGCAGCAGTCGTGCCCGGCGCAGCGATATACACCCAGGCGTCGATGCTGCCTTCATGAGTCACGACCGGCAGGCGGTGGCGGTCGTACTCATCGGGGTAGCCCTCGAAGGGATCCATGTGTCGGATCTGCCCGGCGTGCTCGAGCTCGAACAGCGCGCCCTCAACGCGCTCGCCCTGCACAGGCGCCACGTTGGCATGGGCAATACCCGCCACCCGGGACGCCTTATCGAAGCGCAGCGCATGGTCGTGCAGTACGCCCGCCAGCGACCGGCGCACCGGACCGATGCGGGCCGCAACACGGGCGGGATTCATGTTGCTGCCGTAGGCGAAGTACCAGGGCATGGCTCAGTTCTCGGTAACCAGGCGGTCGATCTCCTCGACCACCTTGCACATCAGCAGGCGGTCGCTGGCACGCGCGCCCTCCTGCTTGAGCCAGGCATCCACTGCCGGGGCCACATCACAGGTCGCCGGCATCGGCGCGCGCGACTCCACCAGGGCTTCCAGGCGCACGATGAACACGAAGCGCAGCCACTGGGGCAGCGTCATGGTGTCAACGCAGAACGGCTGGACGCTGCGGAAAGCGTCCGGGTCGGGCCGCTCCATGCGCCACAGGCTGGCGGCCTTCATGGTGGCCTCGAGCTCGCGCAAGGCGGTGCCGAGTTCGTCGTGAGCGGTCATGGACAATGTCTCCGATAAATGTAGGACCATTATCCCTGTTCGGCCCCGCCGCTGGCCACCCCGCGGGTCCTTTCACCACCCCGCCCGTCCTGTTGTGCACAGTGCACAGATATCCTGAACGGGCCTGTGGATAAACGTTGGAAAGGTTCCCGCCAGCCGCTTCCCATGGGCCATGGGGCGGACTGGTCAACAACTGACCAACGGCGGATCGCGACGAGGACCCTCTCGGCGGCTGACAGCACCCCGACACCACGGTAGAGTGCACGGTTCCTGACTCGGAGACAGCATGCAACCGATCCACAGCCTTCATGACTTCTTCCTGCGCAGTGGTGCCGAGATACGGCTTTACCACCTGGGGCGCCGGGTCGAGCCCTGCTCGCTCGACACCCTGGCCGCCTTCGAGACCGGCGAGCTGGCGTGGCCGGCGCCCTGGCAGGGCACGGCACGCCTGGCGATGGTATTCCGCCTGGGTGATCTGGAGGACCCGCTGATCTGGTTCCTGGCCCTGCCGCTGGATGAGCAGGGCCACCTCGACCCGGCCCCGCGGGACGCCTTCGTGCAGCGCCTGCTCGAGACCCTGGGCCGCGGCGTGCGGGGCCTGGGGCGCAAGGAGAGCGCCGGGATCGACAACCTGATGAAGGACAACCCTCTGGCCTTCACCCCCGCGCTGCCCTTCCAGGCCGTGCTGCATGCGCGTGCCAGCCAGGACGCGGGCCTGCCCGCCAGCCAGCACCTCGAGCCGGTCGAGGCCTACCTGAGCGGACAACAGGCGATCGACTGGCGCGCCCTGGGCCTGCAGGGCCTGGCCGATTTCGCGGTGCGTCTTGACTCGGCATCGAGCGAGACACTGGCCGCACGCCTCGAGACCCTGCCCGGCGAGGTGCTGACCTCGCTGTGCTACTGTCTGGAGCATGTGGCGATCGCCGACGCGCTGGCTCACGCCCTGCGTCGCCGCGGGGAGGCGGCGGGCCGCACCGGGGATATCGAGACCTTCTGCGCCTGCGTGCGGGCCATGGGCGGGGCCTCGCGCGAGCTGGCCGGGGCCTGGTTCGACGCGCTGCTCGATGACCCGGACGCCTGCGGCCCCGACCTGCTGGCGGCGATCGCCGGACGCGGCTGGCAGCACCTGGAGGATGCCGAGCGCCTGTCCCGCTTCCTCACCCGGCTGGCCGAGACCCGCGAGGCCGACTTCACGGCCGTGGCCCGAGACCTGGCGCTGGTCCCGCGATTGCGCCTGCCACTGCTGATGACGCTGCGCGATGCCGGGCCGGACTCCGCCATCGGCCGTCGCCTGGCCGGCCTGTCACGCTGAGCGTAGAGACCTGGGAGCGAAGATGATGAAAGAACTGCCCTACACGCCCAAGGCGGTGATCGGCCGCCGCGAGATGGTCACCCTGCCGGAACTGCACCTGACGCTATGCGCCAAGGCCGATACCGGCGCCCGGACCTCGGCCCTGCATGCCGAGGACATCGAGTCCTACGAAGAGGATGGTCATCTGTGGGTCAGCTTCACGACCCGCAGCGGCGGCCCCGGCACGCCGGCCCACGTCCATCGCATGCACCTGCATGACCGCCGGCGCGTGACCAGTTCCAACGGCCAGGCCGAGTGGCGCTTCGTGATCCGCACGCAGATGCTGCTGGGCAGCCTGCAGTTTCCGGTAGAGCTGAGCCTGACCGACCGACGCGACATGCGCCACCCCATGCTGCTCGGCCGACGCGCCCTGCGTCGCCTGCTGGTGGCGCCTGGCGTGGCCTTCCTGCATGGCGAACCCTGACCCACACCGCCACCGACCCTGGAGTCCCGAATGCATATCGCGCTGCTGTCCCGCAACCGCAACCTCTACTCCACGCGGCGCCTGATGGAGGCCGCCGAACAACGCGGCCACACGGCACGGGTGGTGGATACCCTGCGCTGCTACATGAGCATCGCCTCGCACCACCCCTCGATCCATTACAAGGGCCAGGAACTTGAGCCCTTCGATGCCGTGATTCCGCGCATCGGCTCCTCGATCACCTTCTACGGCTGTGCGGTACTGCGCCAGTTCGAGATGATGGGCACCTATGTGCTCAACGACAACGTCTCCATCACCCGTTCCCGCGACAAGCTGCGTTCGCTGCAGCTGCTGTCGCGCAAGGGGCTCGGTCTGCCGATCACCGGCTTTGCCCACTCTCCTGACGACATTCCCGACCTGATCACCATGGTCAGGGGCGCGCCGCTGGTCATCAAGCTGCTGGAGGGCACCCAGGGCATCGGCGTGGTACTGGCCGAGACCAACCAGGCCGCCGAGAGCGTGATCCAGGCGTTCATGGGCATGAAGGCCAACATCATGGTGCAGGAGTACATCAAGGAGGCGAAAGGCGCCGATATTCGCTGCTTCGTGATCGGTGACAAGGTGGTCGCCTCGATGAAGCGCCAGGCCGCCGAAGGCGAATTCCGCTCCAACCTGCACCGCGGCGGCAGTGCCAGCGTGATCCGTATTACTCCGGAGGAACGCTCCACGGCGATCCGCGCCGCCAAGGCCATGGGCCTGCGGGTCGCCGGTGTCGACCTGCTGCGCTCCAACCACGGCCCGGTGATCATGGAGGTCAACTCCTCGCCGGGGCTTCAGGGCATCGAAACGGCTACCGGCAAGGACATCGCCGGGCTGGTCATCGAGCACCTGGAGAAGAATGCCGCCCCGCGGCAGAAGGTCCCGCCCCGCCCCAAGGGGTAATCCTTCAGCCCAAAGGCTAACGACCAAGCGGCAATTTATTGCCCCCCGGGGGTGGCAAATGGGCAGCGACAGCCCCACAATCTGCGTCACCGGAGGAGGTGACCGCTCATGTTTCTCGACAATCGCCAGGTGGCGATGGACAGTGCCCTCGAGGCGATGGCCGACAGCATCGACTATTTTCAGGACAATCTGGAGCGCCTGCGCCCTTCGCTGCGCGACACCCTGAAACCGCACTACGAGGGCCGGGCGAAATGTATGCACGAGCTCCAGGAGCTGTCGCGCAAGCACCTCAACCTGCTGCCCCGCGACGCCGACGTCGAGCGCGATGACTACATGTGGCTGTGGAGCCGGCTGAAAAGCTTCGTGGGCAACGAGAGCCAGGTGGTGATCGGCGAGCTTCTGGAGCAGGAGCGGGTGCTGATGCAGTCCCTGTCGACGCTGTTTACCCATCCCCTGCCCGAACCGATCGAGCCGATCATCGAGGAGTGCTGGAAGGGCTGCCGCGCGCTGATTCGCGAGCTGTATCGCCTTCAGAAGCAGCGTCAGAAGCGTTGAACACCTCCGGCGGGAGCAGCAGACGGTCACGCTCTCGCGGCATGATCTGCAAGGGCTCCAGCGGTCCCAGAAAGTGCGGCTGTCGCTCCCACAGGTAGAGATCCCCCAGCGTGGCCACCCGCGCCACCCACTCGCGCAGCTTGAGCCGCCAGACCCCGTCCGTGGCAGTCTCTGCTGCCGCACAGCCCATCACCTCGAGCCCCAGCGCCTCGCCGATGAACAGCGCCCGCGGCAGATGCCAGCCCTGAGTAATCAGCAGCGCCCGCTCCACGCCGAACACGTCTCGTGCCCGCGCCAGCGTATCGAAGGTACTGAAACCGGCATAGTCCAGGGTCATGTCCTCATCGCGCACGTCGCGTCCGCGCAGGTCACGCCACATGGTCACGGGCTCGTTATAGTAGCGGGTGCTGTTGTCACCGGAGATAAGCAGGTGGTCGACCCGTCCGAGATGGATCAGGTGGGCAGCGGCGCCCATGCGCCCCTCGAAGTGCGGATTGCGCGCCCCGCTGCGGGTCCAGTGAGAGGTGCCGAAGACGATGCCCACGGGTTCGCTGCCGCATTGCGCCAGCTCGCTCTCGATCTTTCCCTGGGTGCGACCCAGCACATAGACGTTGGCCAGCACGAACAACAGCGCCGCCAGGAGCGCAAGCGCCCCCAGCACCATCAGTACCGCCTTGAAGACCTTCCAGAATGGCCGGTGCATCACGCTCCCCGGAAGAGTCGCTAGAACATTCCCAGTTCCAGCTTGGCCTCGTCGCTCATCATCTCACGACTCCAGGGGGGGTCGAAGACGATCTCGGTGTGAACCTTGCTGATCTGCGGGGCGCCGAGGATCTTGTTGCGGGCATCGGCGGCAATCACGTCACCCATGCCACAGCCGGGCGCGGTCAGCGTCATGCGGATAGTGACGATGCGCTCGCCGCTGATCAGCCGCTCGATGCGACAGCCATAGACAAGCCCCAGATCGACGATGTTCACCGGAATCTCGGGGTCGAAGCAGGTGCGCAGCTGATCCCACACGAACTGCTCGATCTCGTCATCCGAGGCATCCTCGGGCAGGGTCGGGCGTGGCAGCGCCTCGAGCCCCAGGGCATCGAGGTTGGCCCCCTCGATCAGGTAGAGACGCCCTTCGAAGCCGACGCTGACCGTGCTGCCCTTGGCCTGCATCACGCTGACGATACTGTCTTCCGGCAGCGTCACGGTCTTGCCGAAGGGAATGGAGATTGCCGCCACGTCACGCTGCAGAGGCAACTCCTGCCCCTTGTGGAGGGTGGCAATCTGCTCGATATCGCTCATATCGCTCCTTGATAGGCTTCAGCGCAGCATGCCGACGACGCGCTCGAGACCCTCGACGAAGACCTCGATCTCCTCGGGCGTATTGTAGGCGGCGAACGAGGCTCGGCAAGTGGCATCCAACCCGAACTGGGCCAGCAGCGGCTGGGCGCAGTGATGGCCGGTGCGGATCGCCACCCCGAGCTGATCGATCAGCAGCCCAATGTCCTGAGAGTGCGCCCCGTCGACCACGAACGACAATACGCCGGCCTTGTCGGGGGCGGTACCGAGGATGCGCAGGCCCTCGATGCTGCGCACGCCTTCGGTGGCGTGCTCGAGCAGTCTCGCCTCCCAGGCACCGATCAGCGACAGGCCGATCTGCTGGACCCACTCCAGGGCGCGCCCCAGGGCAATCACCTCGGCGATGGCCGGGGTACCGGCCTCGAACTTGTGCGGGATGTCGGCAAAGGTAGTCGGCGTCTCGAAGGAGACCGTGCGGATCATCTCGCCGCCGCCTTGCCAGGGCGGCATCGCCTCGAGCAGCGCCGCCTTGCCGTAGAGCACCCCCACCCCGGTCGGCCCATAGACCTTGTGACCGGAAAAGGCATAGAAGTCGGCATCGATGTCCTGCACATCGATGGCCTGATGGGGTGCAGCCTGGGCACCGTCGATCAGGATTCGCGCGCCGTGCTCGTGGGCCACCTGGGTCATCTCGCGCACCGGGTTGACGGTGCCGAAGGCGTTGGAAACATGGTTCACCGCCACCAGCCGCGTCCGTTCGGAGATCAGGTCGCGATAGGCCGTCATGTCCAGCACGCCGCGCTCGTCCACCGGGATCACCTTGATCGCGAACCCGAGCTCGCCGGCCAGCAGTTGCCAGGGCACGATGTTGGAGTGGTGCTCGAGACGCGAGATCAACACCTCGTCACCGGGACCAAGGTGGGTTCGCCCCCAGCTGTTGGCCACCAGGTTGATCGCCTCGGTGGTACCGCGGGTAAAGACGATCTCGCGGGCCTCGCCCGCGTTGAGGAAGGCGCGCACCGTCTCACGGGTCCCCTCGAAGGCCGCCGTAGCCTCGTCGGCCAGGGTATGTAGCCCGCGGTGGATGTTGGCGTTGTAGCGCCCATAGTACTCGTCGAATGTCGCGATCACCTGACGCGGGGTCTGGCTGGTGGCGGCATTGTCCAGGTAGACCAGCGGCTTGCCGTGGACAACCCGATCAAGGATCGGGAAGTCGCGTCGCACCTTTACCACATCCAGCGTCAGGTCGCTGAAGTCGGCCATGGATCACTCCTCGCTCAGGGCAGCGGCGGTTTCCACCAGACCGGCCAGGTTGAAGCGCTCGGGAAGCTTGCCCGCCACGGCCAGCTCGACCCGCTCGGCGATGGCGTCGAGACCGACCTGCTCCAGCACCTCACCGGCAAACGCCAGGGTCAGCAAGCCACGGGCTGTCTGCTCGTCGATACCGCGGGTGCGCAGGGCGAACACCGCCTCCTCGTCGAGCTGGCCGGTGGTGGTGCCGTGGGAACACTTGACGTCGTCGGCGTAGATCTCGAGCTCGGGCTTGGCATCGATCTCGGCGCGATCGGAGAGCAGCAGGTTGGCGTTGCTCTGGAAGCCTTCGATCTTCTGGCTGTCGCGCTTGACCACCACCTTGCCGTTGAACACGCCATGGGCGCGATCGTCGAGAATGCCCTTGTAGTTCTCGTTGGAGAACGTCAGGGGGGCATTGTGGTTGGCCAGGGTATGGTTATCCACATGCTGCCGCCCCTGGCCGTAGAAGAGGCCATTGAAGTTGGCCTCGGCTCCCTCGCCGTTGAGCTCGGTGATCAGGTCCGTGCGAACCAGGCCACCGCCCAGGTTCAGGTTGAACGAGGTGTAGCGGCTATCGCGTGCCTGTTCGACGTGGATGCTCGACACGTGCAGGTCGGCCAGCGGCGCCTCCTGCAGCTTGTAGTGGGTCAGGATCGCGCCGCGGTCGAGAATGACCTCCTCCACCAGGTTGGTGAAGTTGGCGGCCTGCTCCTCGCCCACGTGATGCTCGATCACCGTGGCCTGGCTGCGCCCGGCCATCTCGATCAGGATGCGGGGATGACTCATCGCCGGCGCCTCGCCCGCGCGGGAGAGGAACTGCAGGATGATCGGCTTCTCCACCACGGTGCCCGGCGCCAGGCGCAGCACGGCGCCCTCTTCCATAAAGGCGGTGTTGAGCGCCGCGAAGGGCGAGAATTCAACACCGGTGAGCCGCCCCAGGGGACCGCCCACCGCCTCGTGGTTCTCCTCGAGCGCCCGGGAGAGCGGCACCAGCTGAGCGCCGGCGGGCAGGTCGTCCAGCGTCGACAGGGCCGGCGCAAAGACGCCATCGACAAAGGTCAGACGGTGGGCCTCGATCGGCAGGGTCAGCCGCGCCGCCGTGGCCGGCGAGAAGTCGGCATTCGTGGCCAGCTGAAAATCGCCGCGGGCGATGCCGCGCACGTCGGTGTACTTCCACGCTTCGTCACGGCGGGTCGGGAAACCCAGCGCCTCGAAGCGGGCCGCGCCCGCCTGTCGCCGGGCGGCGATCCAGGTCGGCTCGGGGCCTTGGGCTTCCGCTCGCCCGGCAGCGTGCTCGCCCAGCCGCTCGAGGAAGCGTTGCACGTCGCTCTGCACGTCACTCATGCGGCGGTCTCCTCCTGTACCCAGTCGTAGCCACGGCTCTCGAGCTCGCGGGCCAGCTCGGCGTCACCGCTCTTGGCGATGCGGCCGTCGACCAGCACGTGAACGCGATCCGGCACGATGTAGTCGAGCAGGCGCTGGTAGTGGGTCACCAGCAAGATGGCGCGATCCTCGGCGCGCAGCGAGTTGACGCCATCGGCAACCACCTTCATGGCGTCGATGTCGAGGCCCGAGTCGATCTCGTCGAGCATCGCCAGCTTCGGCTGCAGCACCAGCATCTGCAGGATCTCGTTACGCTTTTTCTCGCCGCCGGAGAAGCCTTCATTGACGGCACGCTGCAGGAAGCTGGTGTCCATCTTCATGGACGCGACCTTTTCCTTGATCAGCTTCATGAACTCCGGTGCCGGGATCTCGCCCAGGCCCTGCGCTTCACGCTGGGCGTTCAGAGCCGCCTTGAGCAGGTAGATGTTCTTCACCCCCGGGATCTCGACCGGGTACTGGAAACCCAGCAGCAGGCCGGCCCGGGCCCGCTCCTCGACCTCCATCTCCAGCACGTCCTGGCCCTCGTAGGTGATCGAACCCTGAGTCACCTCGTACCCCTCCTTGCCGGCGATCACCGCCGAGAGGGTCGACTTGCCGGCCCCGTTGGGGCCCATGATGGCGTGGACTTCACCGGCGTTGATGGTCAGGTCCAGACCCTTGAGGATCTCGGAACCCTCGACCGTGACGTGCAGATCCTTGACTTCGAGCATGTTGACACCCTTTGATTCGTTTCGCGCCGCCGCGGCGGCATCGGGAGATTCGTTGATCGGTTCCGCTAGGGCGGCTTAGCCGACGGCGCCTTCGAGCGTGACATTCAGCAGCGCCTCGGCCTCCACGGCGAACTCCATCGGCAGCTCCTGGAAGACATCCTTGCAGAAGCCGTTGACGATCATGCTCACCGCATCTTCCTCGGAGATGCCCCGGCTCTGGCAGTAGAACAGCTGGTCCTCACCGATCTTGGAGGTGGTCGCCTCATGCTCGACGGTGGCCGTGCTATTGCCGATCTCCTGGTAGGGGAAAGTGTGGGCGCCGCAGGTATCGCCGATCAGCAGGGAATCGCACTGCGTGAAGTTGCGCGCGCCCTTGGCCCTTGGCCCCACTTTCACCAGGCCGCGATAGGACTGGTTGCTGCGCCCGGCGGAGATGCCCTTGGAGATGATGCTCGAGCGAGTGCCCTCGCCGATATGGATCATCTTGGTGCCGGTGTCGGCCTGCTGACGGCCGTTGGTCACCGCCACGGAGTAGAACTCACCGATGCTGTGCTTGCCGCGCAGCACGCAGGACGGGTACTTCCAGGTGATGGCGGAACCGGTCTCGACCTGGGTCCAGCTGATACGCGAGCGGTCACCGCGGCAGTCGCCACGCTTGGTCACGAAGTTGTAAATACCCCCCTTGCCATCCTCGTCGCCGGGGTACCAGTTCTGCACCGTGGAGTACTTGATGTAGGCATCCTCGAGCGCTACCAGCTCGACCACCGCCGCGTGCAGCTGGTTCTCGTCACGCTGCGGCGCCGTGCAACCCTCCAGGTAGGAGACCTGAGCGCGGCTCTCGCAGATGATCAGGGTACGCTCGAACTGGCCGGTGTTGGCAGCGTTGATGCGGAAGTAGGTGGAGAGCTCCATGGGGCAGGTCACCCCTTCCGGCACGAAGACGAAGGAGCCGTCGGTGAACACCGCCGAGTTGAGCGCCGCGAAGTAGTTGTCGCCTTGCGGCACCACGCTGCCCAGGTACTGCTTGACCAGCTCCGGGTAGTCGCGGATCGCCTCGGAGATGGAACAGAAGATCACGCCCGCCTCGTGGAGCTTCTCCTTGAAGGTGGTGGTCACCGAGACGGAGTCGAAGACCGCATCCACCGCCACGCCGGCCAGGGCCGCCCGCTCGTGCAGGGGAATGCCCAGCTTCTCGTAGGTCTCGAGCAGCTTGGGATCGACCTCGTCGAGGCTCTGGGGCTTGTCCTCCTCACGCTTGGGCGCGCTGTAGTAGGAGATCGCCTGGTAGTCGATGGGCGGGTAGTCCAGATGTGCCCAGGAGGGCGACGTCATCTTCAGCCACTGGTGGTAGGCCTTGAGGCGCCACTCCAGCATCCACTCCGGCTCGCCCTTCTTGTTCGAGATGAAAGCGATGGTGCTCTCATCCAGGCCGGGCGGTACCGTGTCGCTCTCGATGTCGGTCACGAAACCTTCCTTGTACTCGCGACGGACAAGCTGTTCCATTTCCTGACTTGCCATGATGTATCCCCTCCCGGGCGGTTGGGTCGGCGAGCAAGGCTCGCATCGGGTAGTGAAATGCTCGGAAATCTCAGGCCTCGGCGGCCAGACTCACACTCTGTATGGGCAATTGCACCGGCAGCTTGATCGGGCTGGTGTCGGCGAGGTGGGCCAGGGTCACGCTGTCCAACAGGGTGCGAATGGCCAACGAGACCCGCTGCCAGTTGTCAGCGACCCCACAGGTGGCGGCCAGATCGCAGTCGCCATCGGCGTGACTGCATTCGGTCATCGCCACCGGCCCTTCGATGGCCGAAATGATGTCGGTGGCGGTGATACGCGATGCGGGGCGTGCCAGGGAATATCCTCCCTGGGCGCCGCGACGTGACTCGAGAAGACCGGCGCGGACCAGCATCTTCAGGGTCTTGCTGACCGTGGGATGGGGAAGCTGAACCGCGTCGGCAAGCTCCGCGGCAGCATGGGGCTGCTCAGGATGCCGGGCGATCTGCGCCATCACCACGGCGGCGTAATCGGTCAGCCGCGAAAGCTTGAGCAAGGCCGGACTCCCCAGGGGATGCATCCCCTCCTGTTCAATTGAGGACCATTTTAGTCCTGTATCATTTTGATGTGAAGACCTGGCGCCCAATCGAACGGATCCCGGCACGTTTGCGGACGTTATCGGCAAAATAACAATAATCACTCTCATTTAAGGAGGCTATCAGGCGCCCTCGGACGCCGGTAAGGCATCAGCACTGCCAATTCTTACCATTGCGCATCCTCATCCATGGAAAAACAAAGTGATAGGCAGCTCTGATAAGCTGCAAAGCCTCGCAGGGGCAGCACGTGGCCCCGCGCCCCTTCCCGCGACAAGGTCACATACCCGACGCACAGAGCCGTCGTCAGGCGGCTATGCTTGCCAAGGGACAGGGCTTGCAAGGAGAAACGACTTGGAACTGATTCAGTACGCACTGGACAACATCGACCTCTTGGCCACGCGCACCGTGGAACACATCGCGCTGGTTGGCGTGGCCGTCGGTATCGCCACTCTGACCGGAGTACCGATCGGCATCGCCATCACCAAGAACGAGCGCATGGCCCAGGCCGTGCTCTATGCCGCCTCGATCATTGTCACCATTCCGTCGATTGCGCTGTTCGGCATCATGATCCCGGTGCTCTCGCTGATCGGTCAGGGCATTGGCTATCTGCCGGCGGTGATCGCCGTGCTGCTCTATTCCCAGCTGCCGATCATCCGCAACACCTATACCGCGATCAACAACGTCGATCCGGCGTTGCGCGAGGCCGCCCGGGGGATCGGCATGAGTCCCAACCAGCGCCTGCGCCTGGTGGAGATTCCCCTGGCGGTGCCGGTGATCATGGCCGGGGTGCGCACGGCCGTGGTGCTCAACATCGGCGTGATGGCGATTGCCGCCTATATCGGCGCTGGCGGCCTGGGCACCTTCATCAGCCGCGGCATCTCCCAGTCCGACCCGCGCCAGCTGATCGTTGGCGCCGTGGCGGTGAGCCTGCTGGCGATCATCGTCGACTACACCCTGCTCTACGTTCAGAAGCGCCTGACGCCCCGCGGCATGGAACTCGACACCTCCACCGCCTGATAGCGAGCCCCTGACGACCGAGACGACAAGGACACCCGAATGATCCAACTCGATAACCTGACCAAGGTCTTCGACACGCCCAAGGGCGCCGTGGTCGCCGCCGACCACATCAGCATGGACGTCCCCAGCGGCGAGATCTGCATCCTGCTCGGCCCCTCGGGTTGCGGCAAGACCACCACCCTGAAGATGATCAACCGCATCGTGAAGCCGACCTCCGGCAAGGTGTTCATCAACGGCGAAGACACCACCGG
Source organism: Halomonas fontilapidosi (assembly GCF_014192285.1). Lineage (GTDB taxonomy): Bacteria > Pseudomonadota > Gammaproteobacteria > Pseudomonadales > Halomonadaceae > Halomonas > Halomonas fontilapidosi. The sequence continues at coordinate 485,385 of NZ_JACHXQ010000002.1, forward strand.
CATGAACACCCAGGATCTGCGCCGCAACATCGGCTACGTGATCCAGCAGATCGGACTGTTCCCCAACATGACCATCGAGGAGAACATCACGGTGGTGCCCAAGCTGCTGGGCTGGAACAAGGCCCGCTACAAGGAGCGTGCTCGAGAGCTGATGGCGATGATCTCCATGGAGCCCGATGCCTTTCTCAAACGCTTTCCCAGCGAGCTTTCCGGCGGCCAGCAACAGCGCATCGGGGTGGCCCGGGCGCTCGCCGCCGACCCGCCGGTGATGTTGATGGACGAACCCTTCGGCGCCATCGACCCCATCAACCGGGCGGTGATCCAGGACGAGTTCCTCAAGATGCAGCAGGAACTGAAGAAGACCATCATGTTCGTCAGCCACGACATCGACGAGGCGATCAAGATGGGCGATCGGGTGGCGATATTCCGCGAGGGCAAGCTAGTGCAGCACTCCGCGCCCGACGACCTGCTGGCCGCGCCGAAGAACGCCTTCGTCGAATCCTTCCTCGGCGAGGACCGTGCGCTCAAGCGCCTCAACCTGGTCAAGGTCAAGGATGTGGTCTCCGACGAAATCGCCACGGTCAAGCCCGGCGACACCCTGGAGACGGCACTGGCGCGCATCGACGACTACGGCTACCAGAACGCCATCCTGATGGTGAACGACCAGCGCCAGCCGGTTGGCCTGATCACCCGGGCCAAGGCACGCACCACCAAGGGCTACTGCCGGGACCACTTCGAGAATGTGCCGGCCACGGTGACTCTGGAGGACGACCTGCGCAAGGTCGCCTCGCTGATGTTTTCCCAGGATGCCACCTGGCTACCCTGCGTGGATGATGACGGACGGGTCTGCGGCCAGATCACCCAGCGCGCCATGACCCACCATCTGGGGTCACGCTTCCGTGCCCGCGAGGCAGCTGCCCGGAATCCCGACAGCACCGTGGAGGAGTGAGCCGATGCCGATCCAGAGCCTGAATGGGGCCCTGCGCGCACTCCTGCTGGTGGCGATCTTCTTCGCCGGGGTATGGAGCCAATCAAGCGGGGTCATCGAAGACTTCCTGTGGTACCTGCCCGACGTGCAGTACCTGGCCGTCCAGCACCTGTGGCTGACGGCGATTTCCGGCGGCCTGGCGATTCTGGTGGCTATCCCGCTGGGGGTCGTGCTGTCGCGCCCGAGCATGGCCCGCTGGGCGGAATCGCTGATGCAGGTGCTCAATGTCGGCACCACCATCCCGACCCTGGCGGTGCTGGCGCTGTCGATGAGCTTCCTGGGTATCGGCACGGTGCCGGCGGTCTTCGGGCTGTTCGTCGCCACCCTGCTGCCGATCACCCGCAATACCTATGCCGGGCTCAAGGGCGTGGACCCCGCGCTGATGGAGGCGGCCGCCGGCATCGGCATGTCGGCGACCCAGCGCCTGCTGCGGGTGGAACTGCCTAACGCCCTCTATGTGATCTTCGCGGGCATGCGTACCGCCCTGACCATCAACGTAGGCACCGTGCCGCTGGCCTTCCTGATCGGTGCCGGCGGGCTGGGGGAGCTGATTTTCACCGGCATCGACCTGTACGACCCCGTGATGATGCTGTCCGGCGCCATTCCCACCGCGCTGCTGGCGATCGTCGTCGATGCCCTGATCGCCACCGTCGCCTTCCTGGTGGTGCCACGCGGGGTCAATCCGGCACGGGCCTGATCGTTCGACCCGTGCTAGACCATTTGACATCACAAGGAGAAGCACCCATGAAACGTCTGATGACCACCCTCTCCGGCCTGGCCCTGGCCGGTGCCATGACCACCGCCGGTGCCGCCGAGATCACCGTCGGCGGCAAGAACTTCACCGAGCAGCAGATTCTCTCCAACATGACCACCCAGTATCTGGAGGGCCTGGGCTACGATGTGGAGAATCGTGCCGGCATGGGCTCTGCCGTGCTGCGCCAGGCGCAGGAGAACGGCCAGATCGATCTCTACTGGGAGTACACCGGCACCTCGCTGATCAACTACAACGATGTCACGGAACGCCTCGGGCCCGAAGAGACCTATGAACGCGTCAAGGAACTCGACGCCGAGAAGGGCCTGGTGTGGCTAGAACCGTCCGCGGCCAACAACACCTACGCGCTGGCCATGCGGGAAGAGGACGCCGAGGAGCGCGGCATCGCAACCCTCTCCGACCTGGCCCAGGCGGTCAATGAGGGTGAAGACCTGACCTTCGCCCTGAACGCCGAGTTCTATGCGCGCGAAGACGGCTGGCGGCCGCTGCAACAGGCCTATGACTTCCGCGTCGACCGTGAAGATGTCAAGCGCATGGATTCCGGCCTGGTCTATCCGGCCCTGCGCGACGGCGATGTCGAAGTGGGCCTGGTCTTCGCCACCGACGGCCGCATCCCGGCCTTCGATTTCCGCGTGCTCGAGGACGACCAGGGCTACTTCCCGGCCTACGCCCTGACCCCGGTCGTGCGCGAGGAGACCCTCGAGGCCAATCCCGAGCTGGCCGAGCAGATGAACACCCTCTCCGGCCTGCTCGACGACGAGACCATGGCCGAGCTCAACGCGCGGGTCGACGTCGAGCGCAAGACCATCGAGGACGTGGCCCAGAACTTCCTCGAGAACAACGACCTGCTGTGACCAGGCCATGACATGCCACAGACCCGCTCCCTAGGGAGCGGGCATTTTCTATCAAGGGCTAATGCGATTCTATGCGACACATCTTGAAAACAGTCATGACCGGCACCGTGATGGCTGCCACATCAGTGATGGCGCAAGCCGAGACAATTACCGTCGGCGGCAAGAACTTCACCGAACAGCTGATCCTGGCCGACATGACGGTCCAGTACCTCGAGGCCAAAGGCCACGATGTCGATGAGCGCTCGGGAATGGGAACGTCCGTGCTTCGTCAGGCTCAGGAAAGCGGGCAGGTAGACCTGTATTGGGAGTACACCGGCACCTCACTGATCAGCTATAACAAGGTGACCGAGAAGTTAACACCTGAACAAACTTATCAGCGCGTCAAGGAACTCGATGCCAAGAAAGGCCTAGTGTGGCTTGAGCCCTCCGAGGCCAACAACACCTACGCGCTGGCCATGCGCGAGGACCATGCGAAAGAGCTCGGCATCAGCTCTATTTCTGACCTTGCCAAAACCATCAATTCAGGCAATGAATTGGTACTCGCTTCTAATGCCACGTTCTACTCCCGTGATGATGGGCTCCGCCCGATGCAGAATACCTATGGTTTTGAGTTCGGCAGACGCAATGTCAAGCGTATGGACCAAGGGCTCACCCTCTCTGCGCTTGACCAGGGTGAAGTCGACGTAGCCATGACCACCGCAACCAATGGCCGAATCCCGGCACTGGACTTGACGGTACTGAAAGACGACCGACAATTCTTTCCCGATTACGCCCTGACCCCGGTGGTGAGCGAGGAGACCCTCGAGGCCAACCCGGAGCTGGCCGAGCAGATGAACACCCTCTCCGGCCTGCTCGACGACGAGACCATGGCCGAACTCAATGCGCGGGTCGACGTCGAGCGCAAGACCATCGAAGACGTGGCCCAGAACTTCCTCGAGAACAACGACCTGCTGTAAACGTTCCCACCCTGACTGGCAGGCCAGTCATTGACGATGCACACAAGGCCGCCCACGGGCGGTCTTCGTGTCTGTGACCCGAGACCGACACCGAGCTTACGATGACCGCCTACCCTGCGTCCGTGGACTGGATCCGCGATGCCGATCTTGCCGCCTTCGACCCTGCCCTGGTCCACCAGGCCAAGCGCTGCCTGCTGGACCTTTGTGGCGTGGCGGCGGGCGCAACGCGCACCGAGCTTGCCGACATGGCTCGTCGCTTCGTGACCACGCAGCACGGCGGGGATCAGCCTCTGCTCTTCGCCGCCGGACGGTCCTCGCCGACCGGCGTGGCCTTGCACGGTGGCTGGCTGATCGACGCCCTGGACGCCCATGACGGCCAGGTATTGACAAAGGGACACGCCGGTGTCGCGCTGCTGCCGGGCCTGATCGCCCTGCCCGAGGCAAGGCACCTCTCCGGCCGTGACTTCCTTGGCCTGTTGATCCTGGGCTACGAAGTGGCAACCCGGGCAGGTATCGCCCTGCACGCCAGCAGTCCCGACTACCACACGTCCGGGGCCTGGAACGCCCTGGGCGTGGCCGCCGTGGCCGGCCGACTGATGGGTCTCGACCCTGACCGCCTGCATCATGCGCTGGGTATTGCCGAGTTCTATGGACCTCGCAGCCAGATGATGCGCTGCATCGACCACCCCACCATGCTCAAGGATGGTTCCGGCTGGGGCGCCATGACCGGTATCTCCGCGGCCCTTCTGGCGCGAGACGGCTTCACTGGCGCTCCCGCGCTGACCATGACCGCCCCGCAGGTCGAGGCGGTGTGGGGCGACCTGGGTCAACGCTGGTACCTTCATGAACAGTACTTCAAGGCCTATCCGGTGTGTCGCTGGGCCCAACCGGCAGTGGAGGCGGTTTTGACCCTGCGCGAGCGGGTCGACGACCCGAGCACCATCTCACGTATCGAGGTTGTGACCTTTCACGAAGCCAGGCGGCTGCATGTGGTGCACCCGGTCTCCACCGAGCAGGCCCAGTACAGCCTGCCCTGGTCGGTAGCCTGCGCCCTAGGCCGCGGCACCCTGGATGCCGAGGCCGTCACCGCCTACGACACCCCGGAGCTGCGCAAGCTCGCCTCGCGGGTCGAGATCATAGAAAGTGACGCCTTCAACGCCTGCTTTCCCGCCGAGCGCTGGGCGACAGCACGGCTCCATCTGAACGACGGCCAGATCGTCGAGAGCATGCCCTGCGAGGCCCGCGGCAACCCCCACAACCCGCTCTCCGACAAGGAGCTCACCGCCAAGTATCATGCGCTCGCCGACCCCTTGCTCGGCGACCGGACTGCCACGCTGTACGACACTGTCATGACCCTGGAGGAGCGCCCGGCTAGCGACCTGCTGGGACTGCTGACATCGGCCGAGGCCGATTGACCCGAGGCGGGCGGGCATCGACGCCCGGCCCCCACCTCGCTAGCATGAGGCAAAATTGCTGGAGAGCCCCAACCATGCACTATCAGGACCGCTTGCGCGTCGGCGCCGCCCAGATCAACGCCACGCTCGGCGACGTGGATGCCAACCTGTCCCAACATCTCGACACTATCCGGGAGGCCTGCGCCCTGGGCATCGAGCTGCTGGTCTTTCCCGAACTATCGCTGACCGGCTACGGCCTTGGCAGCCGGGTGATGCAGGTGGCGATGCCGCTGGAAGACCCGCGCCTGCGCGAGCTGGCGCTGGCCTGCCAGGAGATGCAGACCGTGGTGGGTTTCGTCGAGGAAGCCAGCCCGGGCGAGTATTACAACGCGCTCGCCATCCTCCAGGACGGCGAGATAGCCGCCGTGCACCGCAAGCTGAACCTGCCCACCTACGGCGGCCTCGAAGAAGGCAAGTGGTTTACCCACGGCAGCCAGCTCACCAACACCCCCGTGCGCCCCGGCTGGTCGGCCACCCAGCTGATCTGCGCCGACCTGTGGAATCCGGCATTGGTGCACGCCGCGCTGTTGTCGCGTCCTACAGTGCTCTGCGCGCCGATCAACTCGGCCTCGGGCATCGTTAGTGACGACTTCTCCAACGAGCAGAACTGGGCGCTGAACGTGCGCTTCTACGCCATGACCTACGGCACGCCGGTGATCATGGCCAATCGCTTCGGACCGGAGAACGGCAGCCACTTCTGGGGCGGCTCGCGCATCCTCGGCCCCCGCGGTGAACTGCTCGCCGAGGCCGAGGACGGCGAGATGCTGATCACCGCCGAGATGTCACGCACCGCCATTGCCCGAGCCCGTTTCGAACTGCCCACCCACCGCGATGCCGATACGCCGCTGGTGCGCGAGCTGATGGCCGGCTACCGATGAGCGGCCTCGGTGGAGAGAGGTGATGCGCCAGGGCCCGGTCACGGTCTTCGGCGGCACCGGCTTTCTGGGTAGTGCCGTTGTCCGCGAATTGGTCGAGACCGGCCGCGCGGTGCGCATCGCCAGCCGGCACCCGGCCCTGCCCGCCTGGCTCGAGGACGGTGACCCGGTGGAGCTCGTCACTGCCGATATTCGTGACGAGGCGAGCATCGACGACGCCCTCAAGGGCGCGAGCGCCGTGGTCAATGCCGTCAGCCTCTATGTGGAAACACGCGAGGCCAGCTTCGAGACCATCCATGTCGCGGGTGCCGGGCGACTGGCCAGCCGGGCGCGGGCGGCAGGCATTGACCGGCTGGTGCTGGTCTCGGGGATCGGCTCTCGTCGCGACTCGGCCTCGGCCTACGTGCGGGCCCGCGCCCGGGGCGAGGACGCGGTACTCGAGGCCATGCCCAAGGCGATCATCGTGCGACCCAGCGTGCTGTTCGGCCCGGGTGATGCGTTTCTCTCCGGCCTGGAGGGCTTGACCCGGCTGCCGCTGATTCCGCTTTTCGGTCGCGGCACGACCCGGCTTCAGCCGGTGTACGTGGCTGACGTGGCGCGCGCCATCGCCCGACTCACCGGCCATCCCGGCACCGAACGCCGCCTCTTCGAACTCGGCGGCCCCGAGGTGCTCAGCTATCGCGAGATTCTCGAGATGCTGCTCGCCCACCTGCAGCGCGAGCGGCCCCTGGTGCCCCTGCCATTCCCGGTCTGGCGGCTGATGGCAGCGCTGGCCGCCTGGTTGCCCGGGCCACCGCTGACCCGTGACCAAGTGATCCTGATGCAGCGCGACAACGTCGCCGACAGCGACGTCGGCGGCTTCGAGGACCTGGGCATCCTGGCCCATTCGCTGCGCGAGAGCCTGCCGAACTGCCCAGGATCTTCCGGCTCCTGACCCATCTTCCTCGCCAGAGTCGGAACCCAGCGTCTATGCTGCAAAGCATGAAACTCTTTACCCTGAATCCCAGCAGAGCGTTCGGCGAGAAGGTGGCCAAGGAACTTGGCATCTCGCTGGCCGAACACGAGGAACGCGACTTCGAGGATGGCGAGCACAAGGCGCGACCGCTCGAAAGCGTGCGCGGCGAAGATGTCTTCGTGCTGCAGAGCCTCAACGGCGACCCGACGCAAGGGGTCAACGAGCGACTCTGTCGGCTGCTGTTCTTCCTGGGCGCCGTCCGCGATGCGGGCGCTCAGCGAGTTACCGCCGTGATCCCCTATATGGCCTATGCCCGCAAGGACCGCCGGACCAAGTCCCGCGACCCGCTGACCTCGCGCTATATGGCCATGCTGCTCGAGGCCATGGGCATCGACGCCGTCATGACCCTCGATGTGCATAACCCCGCGGCCTTGCAGAATGCCTTCCGTTGCCCCACCCATACGCTGGACACGCGCCGGCTGTTCGCCGATTACATGCGAGATCGCTGCGGCGATGGCCCGGTGGTGGTGGCCTCCCCCGACCCGGGCGGCGTGAAGCGCGCCCAGGGCTTCAGGGAGATGCTCGAGCCCATGCTGGGTCGCGAGGTCGGCTCGGCCTACATGGAGAAGCGCCGCAGCGAGGGCAAGGTCAGCGGCACCCTGCTGGCCGGCGAGGTCGAGGATGCTACCGTGCTGGTCGTGGATGACCTGGTCAGCTCGGGCGGCACCCTGCTGCGCGCCGCGCAGGCCTGCCTGGAGCGAGGCGCAAAACGGGTCTATGGCCTGGCGGCACATGGGCTCTTCGTCGGCGATGCTGACCAGGTCGTCAGTGACCCACAACTGACGAAGCTGATCGTTACCGACACGGTCCCGCCAACCCGCCTCGATGCCGAGGTGGTCGACCAACACCTGGAAGTGGTCAGCGCCGCCCCGCTCTTTGCCGAGGCGATCCGCCGCGTTCACGAGAATGGCTCGCTGACCGAACTGCTCGAGGGCCCGGGGTAATGGCAGCAGTTCGCGAGTGGCCGGAGTATCCGGCACATCTCCTGCTAGTCGAGTTCGCGACACGCCCTTAGCCCCAGTGCCAGGTACTCCCTGGCCCGGGGCTCCCACTTGTCCGGCGTGCGCGGGTTCGGCTCGAGCAGGTGGGCGAGCGACAGGCGGGCCCTGAGACAGGCACGATACGCCGTATAGAAGGCCAGCAGTCGCCTGTCGGGCCGGTCCTGGAGAATGTCGGCACACTCGCTGACCAGACACTCGCCTATCCAGGCGGCCCCGAGTCGCTGGCACTCGAGCCCCAGAAAACAGAGTTCGTCGAAGGGGTCCACCAGCCGCAGGGGCCGGCTAAATTCGAGGCAATCGATGATCACCGGCGGATCGGAAAGACACACATGCTCCGGACGCAGGTCACCATGCCCCTCGACGATCCGCCCCTGGCGAGGACGATTGCCCAGCAGCTCAGGCGCCTCCTCGAGCAGGCGATCGAGACGCTCGAGCATGGACGCCACGCCGTCACCCGCCACGGAGAATTGGCGGTCCGCGATGACCTCACGGTTCCTGTCGAGTTCGCGCTGGAAGCGTTCCAGGTAGGTGTCGACCGACATCTCGACGGGCTCGAGCCCCTGGTAGAAGGTTGCTAGCCGCCGGGCGACCCGAAGGATCCGGTCTCTGGTGACATCCCCCCGCGACAGCGCCACATCCAGCATGAGGTGCTCGGGTAGCCGCTTCATCACCACCAGCCAGTCGACTACCGGCCCCTCACCTTCCAGCACAAGGCCGCCATGATCATCGAGCCGTAACGCTGCCACCCCGAGATAGACATCCGGGGCCAGGCGGCGGTTGAGGCGCACCTCCTCGTGGCAAAGCATCTCGCGGTCGCCCAGAAAGTGGCAGTCACGATGGGTGTACTCGACGGGCTTCTTGAGCTTGTAGACGCGCTCTCCCACCAGAAAGACCCAGGCCATATGGGTCTCCACGACATCCACTTCGCCCGCGAACCCGGAGTAAGCCCGAGCGCTCGACAGGAACGCGACCTTGTCCCTGAGTGAGACGTCGTTGGCAGCCGCGGCAGCGTTGTGGGAAGAATCCTTGGCCATGAGTCCTCTACTCCCGACATGGCGAGAGCGTATCACACCTTCTTGACGAACCCGGACGTGCGCTTCATCAATCCGACCTCATGATCACCGCCGTCCCCGTCGATCATCGCCGACGCGCGCCCATGGCGGTATGCTCCGGGGAAGCATCACCGACAGCAAGGAGAGAGGATGAAGATCGCGATCATGGGCAGTGGCGGCGTGGGGGGCTACTTCGGCGCTCGTCTGGCACAGGCTGGCGAAGAGGTCACCTTCATAGCCAGGGGCGAGCATCTGGCGGCCATTCGCCACCACGGCCTGGCGCTGTCGAGCATCGAGGGCGATGTAACGCTCGACGCGGCAAGAGCCACCGACGACCCGGCCGAGGTGGGCGTCGTGGACGCGGTGATCGTGGCGGTGAAGGCCTGGCAGGTTGGCGAGGCCGCGGAGGCGATCAGGCCGATGGTCGGACCCAAGACCCTGGTGCTGCCACTGGAGAACGGCGTCGAAGCGGCCGACATCCTGGCCGACGTGCTCGGCGCGGCGCCAGTGCTCGACGGCCTGTGCGGCATCCTCGCCTGGCGAGAGAGCCCGGGCCGCATCCGTCATGCCGGCGTCGCGCCCTTCGTGCGCCTGGGCGCCCGACACCGCGGTCAGGACGACGCCGCCCGGCGCCTGCGGGACGCCCTGCAGCGTGCCCCGGGCGTCAGCGCCGAGATGCCGGATGACATCCAGGCCGCGGTATGGAGCAAGTTCCTGTTCATCTGCGCGATGAGCGGTATCGGCGCCGTCACCCGCGCGCCCATCGGGGTGACCCGCGCCCTCCCCGAAACGCGCTCGCTGACCGAGCGCCTGCTCGCCGAGATCGAGGCGGTGGCCCGGGCCCGAGGCGTGAACCTGCCGGAGGATGCGGTGACGCGCGCCCTGGCATTCATCGACTCGCTGCCAGCCGAGAGCACCGCCTCCATGCAGCGCGACATCATGGCAGGGCGTCCCTCGGAACTGGATGCCCAGAACGGCGCCGTGGTGCGGCTGGGTCGCGAGGTCGGCGTCGCCACCCCGATCAACGACATGATCCATGCCGCCCTTCTACCCCAGGAGCGAGCGGCACGCGGCGGCGAGCCCCCCGCGTGAACCGACCTTCGTCGCCCACTGGCCGGGGCCGCCGTGGCTGCCTTCTCCCGCCATGTCCTGCGCGGCGACCCGCTGTTACCCTTGCGGGCCCTGCCGCATCGCCACAGGAGGCACCCGATGACCCGGCCACGCATCACGCTTGATGTCTTCAGCGACTACGTCTGTCCTTTCTGCTATCTGGAAGCCCCTGAGCTCGATGCCCTGGCCCAGCGGTTCGGTGGCGAGGTGGCCATCCGCTGGCGCGCCTTCGAGCTGCGCCCCGAGCCCGAGCCGACCCTCGATCCGGATGGCGATTACCTGCACGACGTCTGGCAACGCGCCGTCTACCCCATGGCCGCGGAGCGCGGCATGACCCTGCGCCTGCCCCGCCTCCAGCCCCGTTCGCGGCTGGCCCACGAGACCGCGGCCTGGGCGGAAACGCAGGAAACGGCCCGCCCCGGAGCCACCGGCGCCATGCGTTCGGCGCTGTTCCGTGGCTTCTTCGAGGAGAGCCTGGACCTCGCCGACCCCGAGGCACTCGTCCGGGTAGCGCAGAGGCTCGACCTGGATGGCCAGGCCTTGCGCCGGACGCTGGCGCAGGGCGATTTCCGCTCACAGGTAGAAGCAGATCAGCAGACCGCCCGGGAACTCGGTATCGGCGGCGTGCCGGGCCTGCGCTTCTCGCTGGACGGCGAGCACGCCGGCGTGCTCGAGGGCGCCCAGCCACGCCGTCAGCTGTTCCTGGCGATGGAACGTCTGCTCGACGCCATACGCTAATATGACGGGCCACTCTCCCGCCCCGCTGCCGTTACCCTGATATGCTGTTGTGAGGTCTGGCTGGTGCATTGCGCACAATGGGGAGTCTTACAGTGGCCAAACAGAACAGCGTGATCGCCTTCTACGACGAGCGGATGCTCGCCCATGAGCCGAATATCGACGTCCCCTTCCTGCCCGGACGCATGGACAAGCGAGTCCGCTCATTGCTGTCGGGGCTGGGGGTGCCCTGGAAGTATCCCGAACACCCCGCTCGGCTCTCCGCCATCCGGCACCTGCTGGAACTCGAACCGGTCCCCGGTGTGACCTTCGAGGCCGGCATGCCGGCAACTCGCGAGCAGCTGGGGCGCGTCCATACCAGCTCCTATCTGGACAGCATCTACCACCTGCGCGGGAAAAGCGCCTGGCTGGATGTGGACACCACGGCGGTGTCGCCCGGCAGCGTCGAGGCGGCGGAAGTGGCTGCCGGCACGGCAGTCGCTGCCGTCGAGGCGGTAGTGGCGGGACGCGCCGAGAGCAGCTTCGCGCTAGTCAGGCCCCCCGGTCATCATGCCGAACCGGTCCGCGCCCGCGGCTTTTGCCTGTTTAACAATGTGGCGGTCGCTGCCGCCCATGCCAGGGCGGCGCTGGGATGCCAGCGGGTCATGATCATCGACTGGGATGCCCATCATGGCAACGGTACCCAGGACATCTTCTGGGCCGACCCGGATGTGCTGTTCTTCGATATCCATCGTGCCTCTCCCTTCTATCCCGGCACGGGAAGTCTCGAAGAGGTCGGGGTAGGCCTCGGGGATGGCACCAACGTCAATGTACCCCTGCCTGCCGATGCCGGTGACATCGCCTATCTCAAGGCGTTCCGCGAGATTCTGGTACCGGCGGCCGAGTGGTTCCGTCCCGACCTGATCCTGGTCTCGACAGGGTTCGACCCCCACAGCCATGACCTGGCGCTGAATGTGTCCTATGACGGTTTTTCCGCCATGACCGGGATCCTGCAGAGCCTGGCACGCCGGCAGTGTGGAGGAAGGCTGGTCTTCGTGTTGGAAGGCGGCTACAACCTGATATCGCTATCGCGCGGGGTCAGGTCAGTGCTTCAGGTGCTCGCCGGCGACGAGCCCCACGAGCCCGGCCTGCGCGGCCTTGCCGAGGTGGAGGCCGCAGCGGCCTTCCATCGCAGCGCCTTCGTCGCCGAACCGGATGCGTCGGACACGCAATCCGACGCCGGTTCGGACGAACCATCGGGCGCGACATGAATTCAACGGCGTCACCGCTCGCCTGGCCACGCTAGCGCCCCTGTCAAACAACGGGTGATGTCGACCGTCGTCGTACGCCGGTTCCTACCCGCCCACTGGCTCTCAAAGGAAAGGAGTGCCCGGGACAACCGCCAAGGGTTACTTGACCTCGACCTTGCGGCGGTTGGCCTTCTTGCGTTTCGGCAGGGTTAGCTCGAGGACGCCGTTCTTGAAGCTGGCCGCCGCCTTGTCACCGTCGATCTCGCTGGGCAGTGAGACCGTCCGCGTAAAGGAGCCGCGGGAAATCTCGGAGTGGACGTATTCGTCCTGCTCTTCCTTGCTCTCCTCGCGGTGGTCGCCCTTGATGGTCACCGCACCGTCGGTCACCGAGACATCCAGCTCGTCGCGCTCGAAGCCCGGCACCTCGGCACGCACCACGACTTCGGCATCGCGTTCGATGACGTCGACCTTCGGCATGCCCTTCTCGAAGGCGGCGAAACGTTGCCAAAGGGGGTTCTGCTCCCAGCGTGAGGGCATTCCACCCCGATCGAAGAGCGTATCGAGCATGCGCTCGAACTCCCGGAACGGACTCATCGACCGGGCTTCCGCCGGTTGGGAAGGTGTCTCGGTGGAGACCGGAACATCCTTGGACGATTTCTTGGCCATGACGGTGACTCCTCTCTTGCTGGTCAGGAATACAGGTCGAAGATGACGAGGTCAGCAGGTGCATCCTGATGCCACGAATGCCGTGCCTCGTGCGACGCCGCCTCATCATCAAGCGTAGTCCAGCCCTGCCCGACCGACTTGACCCAGATCAGCCGGCATCGCCACATGCACGATGGCCACACCGCGCTACTCGCCGATGTCCTCGTGCCACAGCTCGGGCGAGGCGGCGATGAAGTCCTCCATCAGCGCGATGCACTCGGGCTCCTGCAGCACCTCGACCTCGACGCCGCGCTCCTTCAACAGCGCCTCCTCGCCCAGGAAGGTGCGATTCTCACCGATCACCACCTTGGGGATGCCGTAGAGCAGGATGGCACCGCTGCACATCGAACAGGGCGAGAGGGTGGTATAGAGGATGCTCTCACGGTAGGCCTCGGCCGGGTGGCGTCCCGCGTTCTCCAGCGCATCCATCTCGCCGTGGAGCACCGCACTGCCCAGTTGCACGCGACGGTTGTGGCCGCGGCCGATGATCACCCCTCGATGCACCAGCACCGAGCCGATGGGGATGCCGCCCTCATCGCGCCCGTGGCGGGCCTCTTCGAACGCGGCATGCATGAAGCGATCCATTCACTGACTCCCTTGCGTGACGGTGCGGCCCAGCTTACGTTACCACCCCCGGCCCTCGCCATCGCCGTGCCATGTTGCGCCGATTCGCCAGGCATTAGCGGTCAGCATCGCAACGTTGGATCCCTGGCCGGCGCCGAGCGTTAACGTCACGGCGCCACGCCGAACAGTGACTGCGCCAGGTGGCCGGTGAGAAACGCCAGCCCCGCGGCGGCCCCGCCGATCAGCAGGGTCCGCAGCCCCGACTTGAGCAGCGGCTGGTGATAGACCAGGCTCTTGCCCATGCCGATCAGGAAGAACATCAGCCCGGCCACCGCCAGGCTCGTCAGGAATTGCCGAGTGGTATCCAGCCCCGGCACCGCATAGGGCAACAGCGGCATGGCGCCCACCATCAGGAAGGCGACGAAGGTGGCCAGCGCCGAGCGCATCGGGCTCAACCCCACGGTCTGCAGGCCGTGCTCCTCGGCGACCATGGTTTCCACCCAGGTCTCGCGGTTGCTGCAGATGGTCTCGACCACCTGCTCCAAGACCTCCCCCTCGAACCCCTTGCGCCGAAAGATCTGACGGATCTCCTCGCGCTCCCCCTCGGGCACCACATCGATATGGTGATTCTCGCTGCGACGCACACCGTCGACGTGCTCACGCTGGGCCTGGATTGCCTCATAGTTGCTGACCGCCATGCTGAAACCGTCTGCCAGCAGATTGGCAACGCCCAGCACCAGCGCCACCGTGGACGAGAAGCCTGCACCGAAGGCACCGGAGACCACCGCGAAGGTGGTCACGCAGCCATCGATGCCGCCGAGGATGGCATCGGGCAGGTGTCGGAGCCTCGAGGGGGCGCGCAGCCGTTTCTCGATCACTTCCGGGCGATGTTCGTGTTCCAGCGCCTCACGCCGCCGATCGTTCATGGGGCCTCCCATCGCTGCGTGATGCATCCTGGCCCAAGCTTGGCACAACCGGCCCGAGACGGGTAAGACCCGGCACCGACGTCCCCTTCCCGAAGGATGCACCATACTGACAGCGTAAAACGGCACGGCGAGGCATCGGCATGACCCATGACACGCTCAACGGCCCCTTCCGCCACCGCTACCTGAGCCATGAGGCGCTGACCCGCCAGCTCGAGAGCTGGGCCCGAGACCACCCGCAGCTGGCGCGTCTGGAGAGCATCGGCACCAGCCAGCAGGGACGCGAACTCTGGGTGCTGACTGTCGGCCACGAGCCCGACAGGCGGCGCCCCGCAGTCTGGGTGGACGGCAACATGCACGGCACCGAGCTGGCCGGCTCCAGCGTGGCCCTGGCCGTGGCGGAGATGGTCCTGGCCCTGCACCTGGACCCCGCGTTGCTTCCCGGGGGGTGGCCAGAGCATCAGTGCCGAGCGCTGCGCGAGGTGCTGTTCTACATCTGCCCGCGACTCTCGCCGGACGGTGCCGAACAGGTACTGAGCCAGGGTGGCTTCGTGCGCTCCGCGCCTCGGCGCACCGCCGGCAGTCCCGACTGTCCCCGCTGGCACGCCGAGGATCTGGAGGGCGACGGCCGCTGTCGTTACCTGCGCCGACATGACGAGGCGGGCGACTTCGTCGCATCCCCCGACCATCCGGGGCTGATGCTGCCGCGCCGGGTGGAGGATCCGCCGCCCTACTGGCGGCTCTACCCCGAAGGGGTGATCGAGCACTGGGACGGCGAGACGATCCCTGATCCCGACTGGCTGGTCGACACCCCGGACTTCAACCGCAACTTCCCCTGGGGCTGGCGGCCCGAACCGGAACAGGTTGGCGCCGGCCACTATCCCGGTGACGCGCCCGAGACCCGGGCCGTCATCGACTTCGCCCTCGCCCACCCGAACCTCTACGCCTGGCTCAACCTGCACACCTTCGGTGGTGTCTTCATCCGTCCGCCGGTCGATGCCCCGGACAGCGACATGGACCCACAGGACCTCGCGCTCTACCGTCAGCTGGCCGCCTGGGGCCAGTCGTTCACCGGCTACCCCACGGTGAGCAGCTACGAGGAATTCAGCTACCAGCCCAAGACCCCGCTGCATGGCGATCTCATCGAGTTCGCCTATCACCAGCGCGGCTGCGTGGCCCAGGTGTGCGAGCTCTGGGACCTCTTCCAGCGCCTCGGCCTGCCGCGTCCCGAGCGCTTCATCGACCACTACACTGCCCTGGACCGCGAGCAGATGGAGCGGCTGGCGCAATGGGACCGGATCAGCAATGGCCAGCGGCTGTTCGGTGACTGGCGACCGCTGACGCATCCCCAACTGGGCGAGGTGGAGGTCGGCGGGCTGGACGCGAGCCTCGGTATCTGGAACCCGCCGCCGGAAATCCTGCCGGCGATCTGCGACGGCCTGGCGGCCTACTGGCTTCAGGTCGCCTCAATGATGCCGCGGCTGGTGATCGAGGCGGTGCACTGCACGCCGCTGGCCGAGGGTGTCCATGCGCTGGCCGTGACGGTGGCCAACCACGGCTACCTGCCGAGCTATGGCGTCCAGGCTGCCCAGGCGCGCCCCTGGAACAGCGGCGTGGAGGCCGAGGCCTGCACCCGAGACTGCTGGCTGCATGAACCCGACCGGGCCCGACGGGTGCTGGGGCACTTGGAGGGCTGGGGCCGTGGCCTCGGTGACGCCGCCCAGATGCCCTGGTTCCAGCGCTCCCGGGGCAACAGCCACCAGGCCCGTGTATGCTGGGTAGTCCTGGGCGAGGGCGAGGTGACCGTGCGGGTCGGCAGCCCGCGGCTGGGTGAGGTGCACCGCACGATCCCGATCCCCGCGGAGCCCGGTGCCACGGGCCCTGACTGAGCCGCCGCGACGCCTCACCCCATGCAGCGGGTCATGCCCCCAACGGGAGGAGCAGTCGATGGACATAGCACTGAAGGACGTCACCCGCGAGAACTTCGAGGCCGTCATTGCGCTGGAGGTCGCGGCATCACAGCGTGGCTATGTCGCTGACAACCTCTACTCCCTTGCCGAATCGAGCTTGCATCCGACCTACCGGCCTCGCGCCATCTATTGCGACGGGGAGGTGGTCGGCTTTCTCATGTACGAATCCTTCGACCACGACGACCGGCCGCCGGCCTACAACATCTTCCGTCTCATGATCGACCGACACCATCAGGGAAGGGGCATCGGGTACGGGGCCATGCAGTGCGTGCTGGATGAGATCCGGGCGCAAGGCCCCTTCGAGCGGATCGCGATCTGCTATGTGGCCACCAACCAGGTCGCCCGGGACTTCTACGCCAGCTTCGGCTTCCAGGAGGCGGGAATGAGCGAGGAGACCGGCGAGGTCATCGCCGAGATACGGGGGTAACGGGGCGCGCATTGCGCCCCCGGCGTGCAGCACGCTTGACGGAGGGGTAACCGGCAGCCCCAGAATAGATCATTCCCCCCCGAGGAGTGCCCGATGTCCCTGCTCAACGCCATCCTGGCCGTCGCCCTCTCCGCCGCCCCTTGGCTGCTGCTGGGGTTGGTGATGGCCGGCCTGATCAAGGCCCTGGTTTCCGAGGCCTTGCTCAACCGCTGGGTGGGCGGCCAAGGCCTGGGCAGCATCGCTCGCGCGGCGGTGATTGGCGCCCCGCTGCCGCTCTGCTCCTGCGGGGCCATCCCGACGGCGCTGGCCATGTATCGCGGCGGTGCCTCGCGTGGCCCCGCCACCGCCTTCCTGATCGGCACGCCGGGCATCGGCGTGGACTCCCTGGCCATTACCTACGCCCTGCTCGGCCCCTTCATGGCCGTGGCCCGGGCCATCAGCGCGGTGCTGACCGCCATCGTCACCGGCCTGCTGGTGGGCCGAACGGCCCCCGCAAGCGCACCGGCCGGCACCGTGCAGGCCTCCGGGAGCGAGGACGAGACCGAGAGTGGCTGCGGAAGCGGCTGCGCCAGCGGCTGTAATGATACGTCAGAGGCTAATAACGGGGCCCCGGCACAGAGGCTCAGCGCCCGCCTGGCCGGCGGGCTGCGCTACGCCTTCACCGACATCCTCGACGATATCAGCCTGTGGCTGCTGGTGGGCCTGCTGGTCGCCGGCGTACTGATCGCCCTGGTGCCACCGCAGCAGCTGGGCGAGCTCGGTAGCGGTCTCTGGGCCATGCTACTCATGGCGGTGATCGGGATACCGCTCTACATGTGCGCTACTGCCGCCACGCCGATCGCCGCCGGGCTACTGCTGGCCGGCGTCTCGCCCGGCACCGTGCTGGTCTTCCTGGTCGCCGCGCCGGTCACCAGCCTGGCTACGCTGGGTGTCTTCCGCCGCGAGATGGGCAACCGGGCCCTGCTGGCCTATCTCGCCGGCATCCTGGCGGGCGCCGTGCTGCTGGGGCTGGGCGTGGATGCCGTGGCACGCTGGTGGCAGCTCGACGTGACCCGCCAGATCGAAACGGTAGGTGAACTGCTGCCGGCCTGGATCGAGTGGCTGGGGCTCATCGTACTGGTCGGCCTGGCCGTCAAGCCGCTGCGCCGCGCGCTCGCCAGCCACCTGCCCCGCCTGGCCTGAATGTATCGCCCGGGCAGGGGTCTCACGACGAGCAAGCCCCGGCCACGAAAGCAATATTGTCTGAAGGAGCCCCTATGACGGACCGCCAGCCCCACCCCCGCATTCTGGTCTTCGCCGGCAGCAGCCGCGCCGGCTCGTACAACAAGGCGCTGGCGCGCCTGGCCGCCGAGCGCATCGAGCTGCTGGGTGGCAAGCCCACTTTTATCGACCTGCGTGACCACCCCATGCCGCTCTATGATGGCGACCTGGAGGCCGAGCAGGGACTGCCCGAGAATGCCCTGGTACTGCGTCGCGGCCTGGCCGACCACGAGGGCCTGCTGATCGCCTCGCCGGAGTACAATGGCTTTATTACCCCGTTGCTCAAGAACACCATCGACTGGCTGACCCGCCCTCATGAGGGCGAGAGCGGCCTGGCGCTCTTCGAGGGCAAGCTGGCCGCCCTGGTGTCTGCCTCACCCGGCGGACTGGGCGGTATCCGCAGCCTGGCGCTGGCCCGCCAGCTGCTGGCCAACATCGGGGTGACGATGCTGCCTGACCAGCTCGCCGTGGCCCGCGCCATGGAGGCCTTCGACGAGAACGGCCGGCTGCGCGACGAGGCGCAGATGGAAAAGCTGGATGCCATCTGCCGGCGGTTGATCGACAGCCTGCACCGGCTGCACGGCTGACGCCCACCCCGCTAGCCATCGCGCCTGCCATCCACGCCTGATACCCCCAAGGGACGCCATGCCCACCGGAACGCAACGATCCTGGCAAAGCCGCATGCAGAACAGCGTGCAGACCCTGCTGATCATGGGGGGCCTGGCGCTGGTACTGAGCGTGCCCGGCTACCTGCTGGCTGGCGGCCTCGGCGTCGGCGTCAGCCTGGGCGTGGTGACGGCCGTGGCCTTCGCCAGCAGTTGGGTGCCGGCACGCTACATCCTCGCCGAGGCCGGGGCCGGCCTGCTCGACCGCCACCAGGCGCCGACGCTCTATCGGCTGCTCGATGCCCTCTACCATCGCGCCGGGTTGACCAGCCCCCCACAGCTCTTCTATGCCCCCTCGTCCGACCTCAACGCCTTCGCCGTGGGCACTCGGCAGGACGGCGGCATTGCCGTCAGCGAGGGCCTGCTGCGCACCCTGACGCTGCGCCAGCTGACCGGCGTGCTGGCCCACGAGGTGAGCCACCTGCAGCATGGTGACACGCGCGTGATGTCGATGGCCGCGGCCATGACCCGCCTCACCCTGTGGCTAACCACGGTCTTGCAGATCAGTCTGCTGCTGATGGTGCCCATGATTCTGGCCGGCGACATTCGCCTGCCCTGGGGCATGCTGCTGGTGGTGGCCTTTGCGCCCAGCCTGAGCACCCTGCTGCAGCTGGCCCTGTCCCGCAATCGCGAGTACACCGCGGATCTGGACGCCGTGGCCCTGACCGGCGATGCTGATGGGCTGGCCTCGGCGCTGGACACCCTGGAGCGCCACCAGGGACGCTGGCTGGAGACCCTGTTCGGCCGTCATCCGCCGGCAGGACTCGACTGGCTGCGCACCCACCCGCCGACCGAGGAGCGCATCCGCCGGCTGGCGGGCCTCAAGGAGCCGCCGGAAGCTTCCCTGCATCAAGACCTCGAGGACGACGCCCACGCGCCAGCGGAGATCATCGAGCGCCCGGGCCCCGTGGCCCGGCGCTACTGGATACGCCGCCGGCGCTGAGGCGCCGCCCCTTGCTATACCCCCCACTGACTGACACACGAGAGAGCACACCATGAGCGATACGTCGAAGCCCTGGAACAGCCCCATGCCCAACCCGCAGTTCGACCTGATGCGTCGCATCCTGTCGGCGCCCAGCCCGGTGGGGCTGGAGGGCGCCATGACCTATGGCGTCCTCAAGCCGCACTTCGAGAGCTTCGCGCCCGCCGACTGGCAACTGCAGCAGTTCATGGGGCATGCCGGGGTGGTGCTGGACACTCACCCGGGCCGCGACGACCTCTTCAAGGTGATGATCATCGGCCATGCCGACAAGATCCGCATGCAGGTCCGCTCGATCGGCGAGGATGGCAAGATCTGGATCAATACCGACTCCTTCCTGCCCACCGTGCTGATTGGCCACGAGGTCACGCTGTTCAGCGAGGATCCCGAGGCCCCCGGCCGCTACCGTCGCATCGACGGCGGCACCGTGGAGGCGCTGGGCGCCATCCATTTCTCCGACCCCGCGCAGCGCTCCGGCGAGAAGGGCATCAAGAAGGAGCAGATCTATCTCGACCTGCAGATTCACGGCGAGAACAAGAAGCAGCAGGTCGAGAACCTGGGCGTGCGGCCTGGCGATTCGATCATCCTCGACCGGCCCATCCGCCCCGGCTTCAGCCCGGATACCTTCTACGGCGCCTACCTGGATAACGGCCTGGGCTGCTTCGTCACCGCCGAGGTGGCCAGACTGATTGCCGAGGCGGGCGGCACCGAGCAGGTGCGCGTGCTGTTCACCATCGCCAGCTACGAGGAGATCGGCCGCTTCGGCAGCCGCGTCATGGCCGGCGAACTGCGCCCCGATGCGATCATCGCCGTGGACGTGAACCACGACTATGTGGCCGCGCCGGGTATTGGTGACCGGCGCATGCAGCCGCTGGAAATGGGCAAGGGCTTCACCATGTCGGTGGGCGCCATCGCCAGCGAACAGCTCAACCGGATCATCGAGACCACCGCGCGGGAACATGACATTCCCATGCAGCGCGACATCGTCGGCGTGGATACCGGCACCGACGGCATGGCCGGGGTGCTCGCCTCGGTGGACTGCGCGGCGACCTCCATCGGCTTCCCGATCCGCAACATGCACACCATCTCCGAGACCGGTTACACCAAGGACGTGCTGGCGGCGATTCACGTCATCACCCGGGCCGTGAAGGCGCTGGACGCCCTGCCGAACCCGCACCAGGAATTCCGCAACAACCACCCGC
This sequence comes from Halomonas fontilapidosi, assembly GCF_014192285.1. Classification (GTDB taxonomy): domain Bacteria; phylum Pseudomonadota; class Gammaproteobacteria; order Pseudomonadales; family Halomonadaceae; genus Halomonas; species Halomonas fontilapidosi. The sequence goes on from NZ_JACHXQ010000002.1 coordinate 506,121, forward strand.
GCCTCGACCAGGCCGGGCCGCTGGCGCACCAGGGCAGCGACAAGCCCGAGAAGACCGACAAGTAACCGCGTACGCGCTTGAAGGCATGCAGCAGGGCGGGCCTCGGGCCCGCCCTGCTGCGTTTGGCAACGCTAGCCGAGCCCGGCGAGCGCCTCAGCCAGCAAAGGCGCCATGGAAATGGTGTTGCTCTCGTGGGCGATGCAGTCGGTGCTCCACACCTCGCCGACCCCGGCCGCCTGGATCACCGCCAGGGCGTCATCGGCAAACAGCGCATGGGTGATCGCCACGTCCACGGACGCTGCCCCGGCGCCGAGCAGCGCCTCGGCGGCGCGGGCGAGCGTGTGACCGGAGCTCGCCACGTCATCCATCAGCACCACCTGGCGGCCGGCGAGCGCGATGTCTGGCAGTTCGACCTGCACGTTGCGGTCGCCGTTGCGAGTCTTGTGGCAGGTACCGACATCGAAGCCGGTCATCTCGCCAGCCTGGCGGACCCACTGCAGGGCCTCCTCGTCCGGCCCCAGCAGCAGGGGATCCTGGCGTTGCTCGGCAATCAGCTCGGCCAGGCGCGGGGCGCCGGAGAGCGCGATGGCGAAGTCGAGGGGGATCGCCTGGTCGAGGCGCTCTATGCGGTGCAGGTGCGGGTCGACAGTGATCACGGCATCGAACAGCTCAGCGAGAAAGCCGCCGACGATGGTCTGGCTGACGATCTCGCCGGGGTGGAAGGCGATATCCTGGCGCATGTAAGCGAGATAGGGCGCGACCAGGACCAGGCGCTGAACGCCCTGCCGGCGGGCATGACGCGCCAGCAGTAGCAGCTCGATGAGCTTCTCGTTGGGCCGGTCGAGGCTGCGATAGAGCACCAGGGTGTCGGGAAACTTCCCGGTCTCGGCGAAGGGCAGCGTGAGCTTGAGCTCCTGGTCGGGAAAACGGTGGCATTCCACCGCCTGGGCGGGCAGGTCGGCCGCCGCGGCGAGCCGCCGCGCAGGGGCCTCCTCGTCCAGAAAATACAGCAGCGCGCGCGTCATCGAACCTCCCTGTTCAGAACTCGACGTTGAGCCGGATGATCTCGTCGGGCCCGCCAATAGCGATGCCGGGGTCCCGCTCGGTGGCCTGATGGGCGAAGGTCAGCTCATTGCGATAGGCGGCATGAACACGATAGAGCGGCTGGCCCCGGGTCACCGGGTCGCCGATGCGTCTGAGCAGGTCGACGCCGGCCCCCGCCGCCTTGGGAGCCCCCGCCAGGCGGGCGATGCGTGCCAGCTGCAGATTGTTGATGCCGGTCACCACGCCGTCCGCCACGGCCAGCACCTCGAAACTGTGGGGGGCCAGCGGCGGATTGTCCGGATCGAAGGGCTTGGCCCCCTGGGCCTCGATGATCGCCCGCATCTTCTCGGCCGCCCGGCCGTCATCGAGGATGTCGCGGGCGATACCGAAGCCGGCGCCGCCGCGCACATCGGGGTCGAACTCCAGCATCCGCCCGGCCAGACGCAGCGCCTTGAGGCGCAGATCCATGGGCGCCTCGGGGTGGTTGGTGAGCACTCGCATCACGTCGCGGCCCTCCAGCACGGGGCCGATACCGTGCCCCACCGGCTGGCTGCCATCGGTGATCACCACGTCCAGGGTCAGGCCCATGCAGCCGGCCACAAACTCGAAGAGCCGGCGCAACTGGCGTGCCTCGGGCATGGAGCGCACCTTGGCGTTGGGGCCAACGGGGATATCGAGCAGCAGGTGGCTGGAACCGGCGGCGACCTTCTTGGAGAGAATGGAGGCGACCATCTGGCCCGGCGAATCGATGGAGAGCGGGCGCTCCACCGAGATCAGCACGTCGTCGGCCGGCGACAGCTCGCTGGTGCCGCCCCAGGCCAGGCAGCCGCGATGAGTGCGCACGATCTCGCCCAGCACGTCGAAGGGCAGGTCGACATTGGCCAACACCTCCATGGTATCGGCGGTGCCCGAGGGTGAGGTGATGGCTCGCGACGAGGTCTTGGGGCACAGCAGGCCGTGGGCGGCGACGATGGGCACCACCAGCATGGAGGTGCGGTTGCCCGGGATGCCGCCGATACAGTGCTTGTCGACCACCGGATGCTCGTGCCAGTCGAGGCGGCGCCCGACCCGGCTCATGGCATCGCTCAGGTAGAAAACCTCCTCACGGTCGAGCTCGCCGCGATCGCAACCCACCACGAAGGCGGTCAGCTCGATCTTGGAGTAGCGCAGCTCGGCGATGTCGCGAATGATGTGCCGGAAGTCATCGCGCGACAGCCGCTCGCCGGCGAGTTTGCGATGCAGGGCGGGAATCGAGGCCGGGGGCTCCGCCTGGGAGACGCTCACCGGATGGCCCTCCGCCACGCCCAGGGCCTCGAAGGCGTCCTCGGAGAGGCCGAGCTGCTGGCAGTCGACGATAGTGGCATCGTCCACCACATTGAGGCTTGCCAGGATGCGCTGGCCGTTAGCACGGACCTCCACCTTGGAGAGCGCCTGGAAGCCCTCGGCGCGATAGAGGTCGCATTCGCGATGCAGGTAGGCCACGTTCTCGCGGTAGGTGTCGATGCCGACCCGCTTGAGAGAGAGCGGCGAGAGGGTATCATCCAGGGCTTCCGCCCGAGTGGCATCAGTCGTCGTCATGGCGGTCTTCCTTGTGACGGCCTGCCGGCCTGCCGACCTCGCGTCACGCAGGTGACGAATGGGTCCATCCTAGCAGCGCCCCGCCAGAGCGTCATTCGGCACGGCTCGGGCCGTGACGGCAGTCACGCGATCGCGATAGGCTTGCGGTATCTCGGCAGAAGGACCACCGCACGTGCTCGATGCTACCCTGGATGTCGGCCACTTCTGGGCTGTGGCCATCACCTTGATCGCCGTCGTGGCCTGCGTGCTGCTGCATTACGAGGTCTCGCTACGGCTCTGGCAAGGCCTGGAGCGCTCACACAGCACCCTGCGTCGGCGCTTCCTCAAGCTGAGTTTCGGCCTGTTCGCCGCCCATATTGCCGAGATCTGGCTGTTCGCCGTGGCCATGGCCCTGCTCGGAGAGCACCCGCTGGCTGGAGGCCTGTCAGGCATCGGCGCCGTCAACTTCCTCGACTACGTCTACTTCTCGGCGGTCAGCTTTACCACGGTCGGCTATGGCGACCTCTTCCCCACCGGGCCGATTCGTTTCATGGCAGGCACCGAGGCACTGCTCGGCTTCATGCTGATCACCTGGTCGGCGTCGCTTACCTTCCTCGAGATGCAGCGCCACTGGTCACGGCGCGAACGCTGAGCCGCGAGCGCTGAGTCGAGCGCGCTGAGCCAGACCCGGAGAAGAGGCAATCCCACGATGTCACCGGCTGGCCATACGTTCTGATGGCATAAGGCGACAAGGTATTCCACGAATACGGGAGAGGCGGGAAGCTACTCCTGGGCCGAGGCCGTGCAGACCCGGTCCCGCCCCTGGCGCTTGGCGCGATACATCGCCTGGTCGGCCGTCTTGAGCAAGTTTTCCAGGCTTACCTCGCCACAGGAGGCCGCCGCCACCCCGATACTTGCCGTGCCATGGATGGACTGCCCCGCATAGGCGAATGGCGACGCATGCAGCGCCAGACGCAGGCGTTCAGCCAGCGCCGTGGCATCACTCAAGGAAGTCCCCGGCAGCGCCAGGGCGAACTCCTCGCCACCGAAGCGGCAGAGGATATCGCTGTCGCGCAGCTCAGCCCGGAATATTCGGGCCACCTCGCGCAGGACATGATCCCCCGCGGCATGACCATGGGCATCATTGATCGCCTTGAAGTGGTCGAGATCAATCAGCAGCACGGCGAAAACGTGCTCGGCCGGAAGGCACGCCAGCTGCTCACGGCAGGCCGCAAAGAAGGCACGTCGATTGAGCAGCTGGGTCAACTCATCGCGGTAGGCCAGCCGCTCGACGCGGTGATGCGAAGCCTTTAGGGCATCCTCCAGCGCCTTGCGCTCAGTGATATCGGTAGCGATCTCGACCCTCGCCAGACGCCCATCGCTCCACACGATGGCCTGGTCGCGGCACTGGTACCAGCGACCATCCTGGGTGTTCTGGAACTCCCACACTACGGCAGCCCCGGGCCGCCCCTGAGCATCGAGCAGCCGGGGGTTGTTGCAGAACTCGCAGGGCCCGCTCTGGCCCTCCTGCAACACCTGCCAGCATTTGCGCCCGTCCGGCTCGCCCCACTGCTGACGTCCATAGGCGTTCAGGAACAGCAGATCATGGGAGTGCATGTCACTGACATAGACCGCCGCATCCAGGCTATCGAGAATACGCAGCAGATCCTCGGCGCCGGGCGACGCCGTGGTGTTCTCGGAAACCTGGAGGGTAGGCAACTTGCGGGTCATGAGAGGCTCGAGGGCATGAAGGCCATGGGCCAGCGTGGATGGACGAGTCCACTATGGCAGCCCGAATCGGCGATAGCCATTGGACCTCAGGGCAAACGTCCTTCTCGGGCCAGGCGACGCCGCACCCAGCGGTCGTAATACCAGCGCAGCGCGGGCTTGATTCCCGGCAGGCCGACCAGCCAAGCCAACGGCTTGAGGCGCGGCACCCGGCGCATCAGCAGGATATAGGCGTCGATCCCTTCCTGAATCGACCCGCCCTCCTCCTCCACATGCAGGGAGAGCAGCGCGGCCTCAGGGTCGACGCCCTTCTCGCCCAGCGTCTGCTGGTGCTCGTTCACATCGCACCATGCCACTTGGTCGCCGGCCTCCCCCGCCCAGCGTTCGTAGCGGGCACGATCCCGCTGGCAGATGGGGCAGGCACCATCGTAGTAGACCTTCAGCGGTGGCAGATCGGACATGGGGGTCTCCTTTCTGACGTGGCTCACCGCGGCAGACGCCGTTCGGCCGCGAGAGGTTCAACGCAGGATGCCAGACGCCGCGAGCCCCTTGCCCGAGCAGATGGAGAACCCTTGTCTCCAGCGGTGAAAAGCTGACCTGACACATGGCTGTCACGCTTGCGCGCCAAGCTCGGTAAAAGTGCCAATGGAGGCCGCCGGCATGCCCCACCGCGAACCGCTCAGCGCAGCCGAACAGACGTTCCTCATGCGGCTGGCCCAGGGTAACGCGCTGAGCCTGCAACGTCAGGCCGAATGCGATACGCAGCGAGGACTCACTTCGCCCTCGCGGGCTGCGACTGCCGCACCTGGCGCCGAGACCCGCACCCTGACGATCCTGATGATCTCGGACGTCTACCTGCCGCGAGTGAACGGGGTCTCCACCTCCATTACCAGCTTCTGCGCGGCGCTGGAGCGCCTCGGCCATTCGGTGACGCTGATCTGCCCCGCCTATCCGGTGGGTCAGACGGATCGGCCCGACGTGCTGCGCATTGGCTCCCGCGGCGTGCCCGGCGATCCCGAGGACCGGATGATGCGCTATCGCGAGGTGCTGGCGCTGGCCCCGCAGCTGCTGGCCCAGGCATTCGATCTGATCCACGTGCACACGCCCTTCGTGGCGCACAGCGCCGGCATCGCCCTGGGGGAGCGCTTGGGCATTCCCGTGGTGGCGACCTACCACACCCTCTTCGAGGAGTACCTGCACCACTATGTGCGCTGGCTGCCGCGACGCTGGCTGCGCTTCGTGGCCCGGCGTCTCTCGGTACGCCAGTGCCACCAGCTGGATGCCCTGGTCGTGCCCTCCTTCGCCATGCGTGATGTCTTGAGCCGCTATGGCGTGACAGCGCCCATGGCGGTCATTCCCACCGGCCTGGCCCTCGAGGCGTTCACTCAACCCCAGACGACGGACGACTTCCGTGCCCGCTACGGCCTGCCGCCGACGGCTCGGCTACTGCTCTACGTGGGACGCGCCGCCCATGAGAAGAACATCGGCTTTCTGATCGCGTTGCTGCCGCGAATACTGGCCCAGCATCCCGATGCGCACCTGGTCATTACCGGCGAGGGCCCGGCGCGAGCGGCGCTGGCCCGGCAGGCTCGGGCGACGGGCGTTGGCGAGTCGGTCCACTTCCTGGGCTACCTGGATCGCGACGGCCCCTTGCAAGCCGCCTACCGCGCCGCCGACGCCTTCGTGTTCGCCTCGCGTACCGAGACCCAAGGCCTGGTACTGCTCGAGGCCCTGGCCCTGAGCACGCCCGTGGTCTCCACCGCGGTGATGGGCACCCGCGACATCCTGGCGGATGGCGAAGGCTGCCTGATTGCCGAGGAGACCCACGATGACTTCGCCGCCAAGGTCAACCGGGTACTGAGCGACCCGGCACTGCGCGAGAGGCTTGCCCGCCGCGGCCAGATCCACGCCGCCCGGTGGCACGAAGACACCCAAGCCGCCGAGCTGGTGACGATGTACCTCACCAGTAGGCGGGATCGTCGAACGTCGTGACACAGCGTGGGACACCGACCAGGGACTCAAATGTCAGCCTCGAGAAGAAGAGGCTGCCCACGATCCGGCCCCTCTCCATGGCCACGACCCCCAGAACATCCCGCGAGTCGGTATCGGCCTGCAGGTAGCGCTCATGGGGCCTCCGACCAGAGGCGAGCAGAGGCTCAGGCCGTCCAGGGCAGTGGCGGCGCAGTCAGCCGCGGGCCGTCGAACGCGGGAATGCTGCCGAAACGGGAGCTTTCGGCCTCCCAGTCGCGCTGGGCCTCGCTGATCTCCGCCTTGCTGTGGCCGACGAAGTTCCACCAGATCAGGATCTCCTCGCCCAGGGGTTCGCCGCCCACCAACAAGACCCGGCTGCCGGGCGGCAGCGTCACTGTCACCTCGTCGCGGCCGCGGCCCAGGTAGGCCAGCTCATGGGTGGCGAAGGTGTCGCCCTCGATCTCCAGATCCCCCTGAAGGGCGACCAGGCCGTACTCGAAGTCCTCGCGCAGCGACAGCCGCAACGGGCCGCCCTGTGGGCTGGCCAGGTCCAGGGCCACCAGCGGCGAGAAGGTCAGGGTCGGCGCCCGATATCCGGCGAACTCGCCCACCAGCAGGGTCAGCTCAGTGCCCTCCTCCTGCCAGCTGGGCAGGGTTGGGTAATGGTCGAAGCGCGGGTCGGTGGCGCGATCCGCCTCAGGCAGGGCAATCCACAGTTGGGCGGCATGCAGGGTCGCCTCGTCTGACAGCGACTCCTCGGTATGGCTAATGCCGTGGCCGGCGGTCATCAGGTTGACCTGGCCGGGGCGGATCACCTGGGCGGTGCCCAAGCTGTCACGGTGGAGGAGCTCGCCCTCGAGCATCCAGGTGAAGGTCTGCAGGCCGATATGCGGATGGGGGCCGACCCGAAGGCCGGGATCGTCCGCCGCGAAGTCGGCGGGGCCGATATGATCGAAGAAGCACCAGGCGCCAATCAGCCGGCGCTGGCGGCGGGGCAAGGCGCGGTTGACGGGGATGCCGCCCACCTCGGCGCTATGCGGCGTGACGTGCTGCACCTGGCGCTGGCCGTCGATGATGGGGCAGTCGAGGGAGCGGGCAAGTTCGCGTTGGTTGACGAGATTGCTCATGGTCTAGCGCTCCTGGTGGGAAAAGAAGGGACCGGCCCTCGCATAGGCTTTGAAGAGCCGTGCCAGGGCCGGGCCCTCGGCGCGCTACCCATAGCGTCGAGACAGTCAGCGGTGCCTGTTCGAGGCGTGTCGCGTGGCCGACGCCATGGGTTCGTATCGGGTCGGCGCCTTAGTTCAGTTGGCTTTGCTGATTATAACTCTGCATCAGGTTGGCGTAGGCGGGCAGGTGGCCGGCCAGCAGGCCGCCAAAGCCCTCGATATCGTTGCGCCAGTCACGGTGCAGTTCGCAGCCCACGCCGAACCAGGTCATCAGCTGGGCGCCGGCCTGGGACATACGATCCCAAGCGGCGTCCCGGGTGGTCTGGTTGAAGGTCCCAGAGGCGTCGGTGACCACGAAGACCTCATAACCTTCCTCCAGGGCCGAGAGCGCCGGGAAGGCCACGCACACCTCGGTGACCACCCCAGCGATCAGTAACTGCTTCTTGCCGGTGGCCTTGATGGCAGCGACGAACTCTTCGTTGTCCCAGGCGTTGATCTGCCCCGGGCGGGCCAAATAAGGCGCCTGCGGGAACGTCTCCTTGAGCTCCGGCACCATGGGGCCGTTGGGGCCATCCTCGAAACTGGTGGTGAGGATGGTGGGAATTTCGAAGAACTTGGCGATATCGGCCAGGGCCAGGACATTGTTCTTGAAGTCGTCCGGGCTGAAGTCGCGCACCAGGGAGAGCAGGCCGGCCTGGTGGTCCACCATCAGCAGGGCCACGTTATCCTTGTCGAGCCGATTGTAGGTAAAGGACATGGTCATTCTCCTTTCGCTGTCGTTGGCAGTCAGGGGCTGCCCGACGACCATCGCCGGGCAGGACTAGACGCATGAGTCGATTCATGCACCTCTCGGGTTGCCGAACCTCCCGGCTTGGAAGTCGGCAAAGGCCTGGTGGAGCTCGGCCTCGTGATTCATCACGAAGGGACCCTGGCCGGCCACCGGTTCGTCGATGGGCTCACCGCCCAGCAGTAGCAGCTTGGCGTCGTTGTTGGCCTCCAGGTGAAGGGCCTCACCGCGACGCTCGAAGGCGACGACGCTCTCGTCGCGGACGATACGCTCGCCGTTGACCAGCACCGTGCCCTCCAGGAGGACCAGCAGGGTGGTATGGCCCTCAGGGACGTCGAGCCGCACATCGCCGCCGGCCACCAGGCGCAGGTCCCAGACATTGATGGGGGTAAAGGTGTGCGCCGGGCCTTTCCGATCAAGATAGCTGCCCGCCACCACTCTGAGCTGGCCGGCATTGCCCTGCAGGTCGACTCGGGGGATATCGCTGTCGAGCAGGGTCTGGTAGGCCGGCGGGGCGGACTTGTCCCGGGCCGGCAGGTTGACCCACAGCTGCACCATGTCCAGCAGGCCGCCCCCTGCGGCGAAGGCTGGAGCGTGGTACTCCTCGTGGACGATGCCGGCGCCGGCGGTCATCCACTGGACATCACCCTCGCCGATCTGGCCGCCATGCCCCGCCGAGTCGCGGTGCTCAAGGGCTCCCTGGTAGACCAGCGTCACGGTCTCGAAGCCCCGATGGGGATGAGCCCCCACGCCTCGCCGGTAACGCGTCGGGCTAAAGCGATGTGGGCCGGCATGGTCGAGCATCAGGAACGGGCTGATGTGCTCAGCCCCCAGGCGGTCGTAGCTGAGCAGGGAGCGCACCGGAAAACCGTCGCCGACCCAATGGCCGCGTGGGGCACCGTATACTGCCTGGATCTTCTTCATCGTCGGCTCCTGTCATGACGAGGGAGGGTCACTTCCCGATGCAAGAAGCCTACTCCTTGAACAGTGGTGCCGGTATACGCTGAAATTGGCACTCAGCGTTTCACTGATGGAACGAAGGCATGCAGGACCTCAACGACCTTTTCTATTTCGTTCAGGTGGTGGACCACGGTGGCTTCGCCCCGGCCGGGCGCGCCCTGGGCATTCCCAAGTCGAAGCTGAGCCGGCGCATCACCCAGCTTGAAGAGCGCCTCGCCACGCGGCTGATCAACCGTTCGACACGTCACCTCTCGGTCACCGAGCTGGGGCAGGGCTACTATCGTCACTGCCTGGCCATGCTGGTGGAAGCGCAAGCCGCCGAGGAGCTGATCCAACGCCATCATGCCGAGCCTCAGGGCACGGTGCGGCTGAGCTGCTCGCCCAGCGTGCTGCACTACCTGATCACGCCTCTGTTGGTGCGCTTCATGGCGCGCTGCCCCAAGGTGGAGGTTCAGGTGGAGGCCACCAGCCGGCGGGTGGACGTGATCAAGGAGGGCTTCGATCTGGCGATCCGCGTACGCTTCCCGCCGCTTGAGGACAGCGACCTGACCATGAAGGTACTGGCGTCGAGTCCGCAGCGGCTGATGGCCGCCCCTGCCCTGTTCGACGAGCGGACACGACCCCGCAGCCCGGCGGACCTCGCCGGGTTGCCGAGCCTCGACTTCGAACAGTACGACCATCGCCACTGCTGGGACCTGGTGGGGCCAGAGGGAGCCAGCGCACAAATCCCCCACTGGCCGCGGCTGGTCACCGACAGCGCCGAGACCCTGCATGCCGCCGCCCTGGAAGGGCTAGGGGTAGTCAAGCTGGGGCTACTGGTGGGCGCTCGGGATATCCAGGCCGGGCGCCTGGTCGACGTCCTGCCGGGCTGGGAGCCCAGGGGTGGGATCCTGCATGCTGTCTTCCCCTCGCGGCGGGGTCTGCTGCCGGCGGTGCGCGCGCTACTCGACTTCCTGGACGAGCGGATCGCCGAGGAGGACTTCGCTACCCAGGAAGCGCTGATCAACGCGCAAAGTACTTCTTGATGCTGGTGGATAAATGCCGACTCCCCCTATAGACATCCACGATACCGCCCACGGCGGCTATGACGTCTGCGGATTCGTACAATAAGAAAATCCCCACTTTTCCTATACGTAGACAGGTTTACGCGATTTCTTTACGCGAAACCGCCCCTACAGGGCTTCCTGAAGGGGCGCTCGGCGTGCGTAAAGAAAACGACCATATTGCGCACAGCTGCTACCGGCCAAGAGCGGACCCGAGTATGGCTGCTTTCCCTGGTTGCTACCCCACCGCACAGCTAAGAAACCTGGGTTTCATGAATTCAGCTATAGCATGGCGACAGAGTTCTGCCCGGGTGAGGCATCACCCGGGCAGTTGGCATCACCTGGAGACGTTAAAGCGTCATGAAGGGCTGAGCCTCACCGGCGCGAAACTGGTAGACATTCCAGTCATCCTGCTTTGGTCCAGGCATACCCGGCGTGCCGATGGGCATGCCGGCCAAGCCGATGCCATCGGTGTCGGGGCGCTCCTCAAAGAGTTTCTCCACCGCCGCGAAGGGCACGTGGCCCTCGATGACATACTCGCCCATCTCGATGGTGTGGCAGGAGCCCAGGCCATAGGGCAAGCCGGCGCGTTCCTTGACTTCGCCCACTGGCACGTTGTCGACGATGGTGACGTCAACGCCGAGCGCCTCTAGCTGGCGTGCATAGGCGTCGCAGCAGCCGCACTGTGGGTTCTTGTAGAGGGTCGCCTCATCGGGCAAGGCCGCCTGGGCGGTGCCCGCGGCGAATAGCAGCCCGGTAGTGACAAGCAGGGTGGGGACAAAGCGGTTCATGAGCGATCCTCCCGGGAGTGACGCGAAGTGACGAGATACTTGACGAGGGCGGCGATAGCGAGGCCGAGCAGCAGCATGGCGCTCAGAGGCATCAGCCAGCCCATCCAGCCCATTGAGCCCATCAGGGCAAAGCAGTCGTTGGCGTACATAGGGTGTGGTTCCTGACGTGAGAATGGGAGCCGATAACGAGCAGCTAAGTCGTTACCGGGAAACCGGCAGTCGTCAGGTTCTGGGAGGATACCGAGGTGGCGAGGCGATAAACTCGATCACAGCCGGATCGGCGAGGTCGGCCAGGACGTCCGGTGGGACGCAGGGCAGGACGGGGGCCGCGGTCAGGGCCGCGCAGGCACCACAGTCGGCGCTGGAATGATCCACCATCTCGGCTTGGGGCGCGCCGCAGTCGATGGCACAGCTGTCGTCCATTACCGCATGGCCAGGCAGGCTGACGACCAGCAGTACCGCGAGCAGCAGCGCCATCAGGCGTGCAACTCGAGTGGGCTGTGGGTAGCTGGCCTTGCTGGTCATGGGGAGGTCCTCATTATCGCCGTATCATTCTGCCCTGGATGCAGGGTCGGTCGACATGACCCAGGGCAAGAGACGGTTCGCTGATCTAACCCCAGCCCGGTGTCGGGTGACGGGCTATCACGGCGAGCTATTGGGTGAGCCGGCCCCCCACCGCAGCTGCTGGCGCTGCTCGTCGGTGAGCAGGTCGAGCATGCGGCCGCGCATACGTACCATCTCGGCCATCATCTCACCGCGCAGCTCGCCCATCTGACCATGCAAGGCCTGAACCTGCTCGGGGTCGGGACGTTCAGCGTGCATCACCTCCATCATCTCCTGACGAAGGTCCATCATTTGCCCCATGCGCTCGAACTGGGTGGAGCGATGCTGCTGCATCAGCTCGCGCATCTGGCGGCGCTGTTCGGGCTCGAGGTGCTGCATCATGCCGGGGCTCATGCCGCCCTGGCCGAAGCCCATCATGCCGAGGCCCATGCCGCCCTGGCCGTAGCCCATCATGCCGGGCCCCATGCCGCCCTGGCCGTAGCCCATCATGCCGGGCCCCATGCCGCCCTGGCCGTAGCCCATCATGCCGGGCCCCATGCCACCCTGGCCGTAACCCATCATGCCGGGCCCCATGCCGCCCTGGCCGTAGCCCATCATGCCAGAGCCCATGCCGGCCTGCGCCGTGGCCGCACCACTGGCCGCGATGCCCAGGCCAGCGGCCAGTGCGATGGCAAGAATCCGTGTTTGCTTGGCCATGATCGTTCTCCTCATCATTTCCGTGGCAGAATCACATTCCCAACTGAGGGCGTGTTCCAAGCTTGCATTATGAGCTTACAACCTTGGGGTGGCCCAAGGGTCAAGGCGTTTTGCATTTTGTCTCAGTTCAGCTTACTGCCGTATAACGAAGGCTCCCCTGAAACGATCGAAGAGGTTTGTGGATTATGCGCAAGTCACTGCTCACCCTGGCACTGAGCCTTGCTACTGCCCCGGCCTTCGCTGCCGGTGAGCATGCCGGTTCTCACTCTACAAAGACCGATGCCGAGGTCGACCGTACCGTCCAGGTCGAAGCGGGCGATATGTGGTTTGGCCCCGAAGAACTCAACATCACGGCGGGAGAAACCGTTCGCTTCTTGGTCGCCAACACCGGCAACCTGCAACACGAGTTCGTGATCGGCGATGCCGAGGCACAGAAACAGCACCGTGAGATGATGCAAGCCATGGGAGAGGGTCATGGCGATGGCCACGATGGTCACGGCGGTCATGACATGGCGGAGGGCGCGCATGGCGGTGAGATGCCGTCCATCACCCTGGCGCCCGGCGAGACCGCGGCGCTGGTATGGACCGCACCCGCTGACGTGGATACGCTCATCTATGCTTGCAATATCCCGGGCCATTTCGAATCCGGGATGGTCGGCGAGATCCACCTCGGCGGCTGAGCCTGACGCATGAAATGCTTGCTGCTCGAAGAGGACGACGTGCTGGCCGAGCGCCTAGCCGCTGGCAGGCGGCACTGTTGTCATTGCTCGACCGGAAAGACACGCTAAGCGTGTTCGATGGCCACGGCGATGGCTGTTGTGGCCGGAGTGCCATGTGGCCTCGTTCACGTTTCTGCTGAACGTGCCCTGAGAGTTCCTGCAGGCGCCCCCTGCCCTGACTGGGGACCGGCCTCATGCCCTTGCTGCAGTGGCGGGTCCTGCCCCCGCTTATCCTGTGGCTCTCATCCCGCCATTTCATCGGCACCGCCGCCCTCATGACACCCTACATGAAAAGTTCCGATTGACCTTTGGGTAACCCAAGGGTTCTAGGATAGGAAGTGCTTACCCTTGTCGGGGCGATCGCCCTGTGCGTGGTGATCTATGCGCGGGGCTTCGCCGTCGTCAGCAATCTATCGCTGACGGAGAGCATCGCGACGACGGATGACTCGCCGCCGACCACCATGGCCAATCGCATGATGCGAAGGGGAACCGCAACAGGGAGGAAGGAGCATGACCCAGGAACACGCGCATGAAGTGACAGATCCCGTCTGCGGGATGAACGTCGACCCTCACCACACCGAACACCGCGCCTCCCACGAGGGAAACACCTGGTACTTTTGCTCGGCCAGGTGTCGACAGAGGTTCGAAGAGGCCCCAGACACGTACCTCCAGGAGCAGGACACGCCCTCCGAGCCCGCGCCGCCCGGCACGATCTACACCTGCCCGATGCACCCCGAGATTCGTCAGGAGGGGCCGGGCGACTGCCCCATCTGTGGCATGGCGCTGGAGCCCGAGACGGTGTCAGCCGATACCGGCCCTTCCGACGAGCTGAAGGACATGACGCGGCGCTTCTGGATCGGGCTGGCCCTGGCACTGCCGGTGCTGATACTGGAAATGGGCAGTCATGTGGTCAGCCTCGATCACCTGATCGCGCCCCAGGTCTCGAACTGGATCCAGCTCATCCTGGCCACGCCAGTGGTGGTCTGGGCCGGCAGGCCCTTCTTCGTGCGCGGCTGGCGCTCCATCGTGCACCGCAGCCTCAACATGTTCACCCTCATCGCCATCGGCACCGGGGCGGCGCTGGTCTACAGCCTGCTGGCGACCATCGTGCCGGGCATCTTCCCCGAGACCTTCCGACAGGCCGATGGCTCAGTGGCCGTGTACTTCGAGGCAGCGGCGGTCATCGTGGTGCTGGTCCTGCTGGGCCAGGTCCTAGAGTTACGTGCCCGGGAGAAAACCTCCGGGGCCATCCGCGCGCTGCTTGACCTGGCCCCGGCCACGGCGCGTCGCATCGACGATAGCGGCGACGAGGAGGAGGTCTCCCTGGATCACGTCCAGGTGGGCGACCGTCTGCGCGTGCGCCCCGGCGACAAGGTGCCGCTGGATGGCGAAGTGCTGGAGGGACGCTCCAACATCGACGAATCGATGGTCACCGGCGAACCGCTGGCGGTGCGCAAAGAGGCCGGCAACGAGGTGATCGGCGGCAGCATCAACGGTCAGGGTTCCTTCATCATGCGCGCCGACAAGGTGGGTCGTGACACCATGCTGTCGCAGATCGTGCAGATGGTGGCCAGCGCCCAGCGCAGTCGCGCGCCCATCCAGGGGCTAGCCGACAAGGTGGCCAGCGTCTTCGTGCCGGCGGTGATCCTGGTGGCCGTGGTAGCCTTCATCGCCTGGTCGCTGTGGGGACCGGCGCCGCCCATGGCCTTCGGCCTGATCGCCGCGGTCAGCGTGCTGATCATCGCCTGCCCTTGCGCGCTCGGGCTGGCCACACCGATGTCGATCATGGTGGGGGTCGGCCGTGGCGCCCAGGCCGGCGTGCTGATCCGCGACGCCGAGGCGCTGGAGCGACTGGAGAAGGTCGATACCGTGGTGGTCGACAAGACCGGCACGCTCACCGAAGGCAAGCCCCGTGTGACCGAGTGGCAGCCGGCAGAAGGCGTCAACGCGCACGAGCTGCTGAGGTTGGCCGCAGGACTGGAACGCGGCAGCGAACACCCGCTGGCCCAGGCGATCGTCGAGAAGGCCAAAGAGGAAGGCGTAACGCTCTCGGAAGCTACGGAGTTCGACGCCCCCAACGGCAAGGGCGTGACCGGCCAGATCGACGGCCAGCGCATCGCACTCGGCAATCGCCTGCTCATGGAAAGTGAAGAGGTGAATCTGGCCGAACAGGAGGAACAGGCCGAACAGCTGCGCGCCGATGGCGCCACCGTGATCTTCGCCGCCGTGGACGGCCGCCTGGCGGGGCTACTGGCCATCGCCGACCCGGTCAAGGAAACCACCGAGGCGGCCATCCAGGCGCTTCAGGCAGACGGCATCCGGGTCGTCATGCTGACCGGCGACAACCGCACCTCCGCCGAGGCGGTGGCGCGCCGCTTGGGAATCGACGAGGTGGAGGCGGAGGTGCTGCCCGAGGACAAGGGGCGCGTGGTGCAACGCCTGCGTGACGAGGGTCGTGTGGTGGTAATGGCCGGCGATGGCGTCAACGACGCCCCTGCCCTGGCCACCGCCGATGTAGGCATCGCCATGGGCACCGGCACCGACGTGGCCATCGAGAGCGCCGGCGTGACCCTGCTGCGCGGCGACCTCACCGGCATCGTCGAGGCGCACCGGCTGTCGCGGGCCACCATGCGTAACATCCGCCAGAACCTGTTCTTCGCCTTCGCCTACAACGCCGCAGGGGTGCCGATCGCCGCCGGTATACTCTACCCCTTCACCGGCCTGCTGCTGTCGCCGATCATTGCCGCCGCGGCGATGTCGCTCTCCTCGGTGAGCGTGATTACCAATGCGCTACGCCTCAGGCTGGTGAAACTGACCTCTGCTGACTGACGCGCCTGAGGCGTCGCCCGTGTCTCGTCAGGGAGTCGGCACCCGCCCACAAGCGCTTGAGGCAGTAGAGCGCCCCGTTGGCGCCATCGCCACGGGGCCGAGATATTCGGGGGCGGATTCAGACTAAGATACAAGTGTGAACCAGGCCTTGAGTGCCGCAATGAATAAGGACCTCGAGTGACGCCCCAAGACCGCTTATTTCCCGCCACGGCCATGCCGAACGAGGACTGGTGGCACGCCCTGTGGCCCGACCCTGATGGCGTCGTCAGGGCCTTGCGCATCGGGCAAGGGATGACGGTTGTCGATCTCGGCTGTGGCGATGGGTATTTCACCGCCGCCATCGCCCGGCAGGTGGCGTCGGGGCGCGTCATCGGTGTCGACCTCGATCCGGACATGCTGGAACAAGCGCAAGCGGCGTGCGCGGGGATGCCGAATAGCGACTGGCTGCTCGGAGACGCCATGGCGCTGAGCCGTCTGCTGAGTGCGCCGGCCGACTATGTGCTGATCGCCAATACCTTCCACGGCGCGCCGGACAAGACGGCGCTGGCCCGAGAGGTCGCGGCGGCGTTACAGCCAGACGGCCGCTTCGCCATCGTCAATTGGTACCCCCTTCCCCGTGAGGAAACGACGGTTCTCGGCCAGCCGCGGGGCCCCAAGACAGACATGCGTATGTCGCCGGAGCACACCCGAGCGGACGTCGAACCGGCCGGCTTCACGCTCGAGAGGCTGGTCGAACTGCCGCCCTACCACTACGGCGCCGTTTTCATCCGTACCCACTGATTCAGGAGTGAGCCATCGTCGGCCAATCCCCCTAATCAGTCACCAGGAGGTTCAATATGGACCCCGAAGCACAAGACACCCAGGCAAGCCAAGACGCGCCGCCCGAACACGGTTGCGCTTGCAACCCGATGATGAGGGGCATGATGCAAAACATGATGCAAAAGATGAGGGCGCAGATGGGCCCGGGCGGCGAAGACCCCATGGCCATGATGCAGAAGATGATGGAACAGAGGGAAAGTCAGCCCGGCGGTGAGGCCGGCAACCCCATGCCGCAGATGATGGGCATGTGCATGAGCATGTGCTCAGAAATGCTGACGGCCATGCACAAGACCACGTCGATGGCCGCCTTTGCCACGCCCGAACTTCACACCCTATTCGGCGAGTGGATGGAAGGCCTGGAACGTGAAGCGCTCGCCGTGCTGAACGACCAAGGCGAAGCCGATGCAACGTTCCTGGCGACCCAGCTCAACATCAGCGAGGCAAGCGCCATCCATCTTATTGGGCACCTTGCCGATAAGGGCAAGGTAAGGCTGAGCGTCCAGGCCACCGGGAAGGGGGAACCGTGAGTACCGTCGTACTGGAGTCCGTGTTGACGTGCCCCCACTGTGGCCATGCCCAGCAGGCAACCATGCGGACCAACGCCTGCCAGTTCTTCTACGAATGCGGCAACTGCAAGGCTCTGCTGCGACCCAAGCCCGGCGACTGCTGTGTGTTCTGTTCCTTCGGCTCGGTGAAGTGCCCGCCGGTTCAGGCGCAGCCAGGGTGTTGCGAGTAGCATTCCGTTTTCGCGGTCATCATTGACAACGCACCCTCGGACCGGCGGTGTGCAGTGTGAGGCGACGACAGACTTAGGTTTTGTCCGAAAAGTCGAATCTGCTAATGTCGTCGATGCCGAAGCAGCATAGGTGACCCATGGCAGGACGCTACGAGATCTCCGACAACGGCTGGGCCCTCATTGAGGACATCGTGTCGCCGCCGCAGAGAACGGGGCGTCCC
>NZ_JACHXQ010000003.1 GCF_014192285.1 Halomonas fontilapidosi
GTTGTCGGAGATCTCGTAGCGTCCTGCCATGGGTCACCTATACTGCTTCGGCATCGACGACATTAGCAGATTCGACTTTTCGGACAAAACCTAGGCGCCGGCCTTGGCAACATGCTTGTCGGTGGCATGATCGACGCCTACATAACACCATCTGGCGTGATCGCCATGATGGAAGGTGGAAGTCCAGCTCCCCAAGGCACTTTCCCCGCCTCGAAAGACCCTGACACTTCAGCCGGCAATAGTGGATCGAATGCCGAACCGTTCAGCAATGCCGACTTGGGCTATGAGGACTGGAATCGTTTCCACGTCGATGCGCTGACTGACAAAGGTGAAGTCATCACCTTTGTCCTCCAGCGACGCGGGCTCTCCTGGAAGCTGACCAACGTGCTTGTACCGCTGGACATGTAACAGCTACCCCACTTTCAGCATCCATCTTGTGCCCGCGTGCGAATACGTCAAAAATCATCGGACGCACACACGGCAAAGGCGCCCAGCCTGGGGCACCCTTTGATTTCCATTTATTGTTTTTCAAACCGGCAGCCCTTTTTTTATGGGGACAAGAAATCATCAGACTGGCACCGCGCCAGCTCGTGCTCGACAGCCAGGCGCACGAACTCGCCACGGTTGCGGTGCCTATGGTGCCGCCCTTGGGTCATCAACAGGTCGATGGCCTCCACCACCTCAGCCTCGACGCTCACTATCAGCCGCACGGGCTCGGCAAGCCGCCGTGGATTCTTGCTCATCGTTCGCCCTCCTCTCCGGTGTCGTGGGTCAGGTCGATAGCGGGCGGCTCCAGATCAAGCTCCGGCAGGCTGTCCAAGTCGATGGCTGGCAGCCTTTCCAGGTCGATGGCGCCCTTTTCTAGTCGGGAAATATCATCACCTCCCATCAGCCGCCGGTAGGCATCCTGGGCGGCCTTTGTGGTGGCGTCGTCTCATGGTGTCGCACCTCTCAGCATCGTGTTAGCGGCCCGCCTGCCGGCATTGTCGCGGCGCTGGGCCTGGGACTCGGCATCAGCAGCCGTCGCCCATGTCTCGACATACTGCAGGGCCAGTTTCGTGGCCTCGGCTTCGGGCCGGGCGGCCAGGTGGTGCAGCAGGTAACGCCGGTCATCCGGTACCAGCTCGCAGTGGTGGGCGACATAGGCCAGCCAGGGCGGCTCAATGTCGCTTGGGGCTGGCGCCTGGGCTTCGGTGGGGGCCGGTGGTGCAGGGTAGGCGGGCCAAACGACCTTGGCGGCTTCCAGGGCCTTAGCATTTCTTAGCATCCGGTGGGCCTGCCGGCGGGCGTCCTCAATGTCGGGCGCCACCTCGAAGGCGTCATCTATTACCGCGACCAGCTCAGCCCGTACCTGCCGGCTCAGGGGTGCCAGCGTCTCTCTCAGGCAGTGCGCCAGCGCCGGCCCGATGTCGCGGCCTGCATCAGCCAGGGCGGCCAGCAGTGTCTCGACCTCATGCGCCGGGCCTGCCTTGTCCTGCTGTCCCTCCTTTTCGTTGTGTCCCATGTGTCCTATGTGTCCCAACGGCTCAACCATGCGGGTTTGCGCCGGGACAGGTGCGGGACAGGTGGCCGGGTCAGGTGTCCCAGCGAAGGCGCGGAAAACGTCATCCAGGCTCATGCCGGCCCCTCCTCGCTCTCAGCCGGGCGGATCGCGTAGACGCGGCGGCGGGTGCCATTGATCCGCACGCGCACGGACCGGGCGCCGGTATCGCGCTCGACTATCCAGCCCGCCTGCTCCAGGGCTTCGGTGCCGCGCTTCGGGTCGAATCCGCCCAGCGCCTCGCCCAGCCCCTCGCCGCTGAATAGGTAGGTCCGGCCCTCGGCATCATCACGCCACCAGCCGGCCCGGTCGCGGACCATGGGGGTATGCGCCGGGTCACCATCGACGCTGCTGAACCGGGCATCGCCGTGTCGCTCGATGAAGCCGGACAGGTTGGCCAATATCTGCTCATGCTCGGACCTCACGCCCCCTTGCCCGCCGGCCCACGCTTGGAACGCCTCAACAGCGGCGGCCATGGCCTCGCCTGATTCCCAGCCAACCAGCCCATACTCGGCGGCCAGCTCACCAGCCAGCCCTTTCAGCGCCAGCACCTTGGCGGCCCGGCCTTGCAGCACGCGGGACGTGGCAAAGCCCGGCACCTGGGCGAAACGGTCCACCTCGCCGGCCAGGTCGCGCTCCTCGCGTACCAGCCGCTCGATGAACGCCGGCCCAAGGTGGCCATGGTGTCGCGTCACCTCGCTTTTCAGGTGATCCGCGAAGGCGCGGCCATCATCTAGGTGGTGCAGGTGGTCGAAGGCGCCATGTGCTCGCTTGGCGGGTATATCCAGCAGCCGGACGGCCTGCCCGGCATGGGGACGCTTGCCGGCCTCGCTCATTTGGGCGGCCACGGTACGCTCGCCGCGACATCCAGCAGCGTCGTCTTGCCGTTGCTCGAATCTCTCATCAGATGGATGCCGGCGGTTTGCCGGTGGCACAGAAACAGCAACGGGCCGGCCAGGGCGGTGGATACGGCCAGCACCATCAGCGGGTTGCCGCTGCATAGGCGCACTATGTATTGGCAGCAGCTCTCCAGGCTGCCGTCGGTCGCGTACTCATCTTGGCCGGCCACCTCGCTTTGAAGGGTGATCCGGCGGGCCAGCTCGCATTGGGCGATGGTGCGCCAGGGCATAACGAATACCAACGCCTCCTCGACGCGGTGCCAGCCCACGCGGGTCGCGGCCACCACCACCTCATCGGGCCGGCATTGGGACGCCCATCGGAGCACCGCTCTGCCTTCTCCGCTCGGACCGCCGGGCCAGGTCTCGCCCCTCCAGTTGCATGCAACTCTAGCCTAAAGTCTAGTGATATGGCGCCCTCTTTCTCTCCTATCTTGCAGATTGCATGCAACTCAGGACATCTGCCGTGAGCCAATCCCGACACCTCGATGCCGCCCCCGTCGCCAGAACGGCCACCGCCCAGGTCCACGAGGCGATCAAGCAGCGCATCCTCGATGGCAGCTATCGGCCGCACGACTACATCCGCGAGGCAAGCGTCGCCCGTGAGCTCGAGGTAAGCCGCACGCCGGTGCGTGAGGCACTTCGTGAACTGGTCTCCGAGGGCTGGCTCGAGGCGATCCCCCACCATGGCGCCCGGGTGGTCGCCTGGACGGACAAGGATGCCCGCGAGGTCTTCGAGCTGCGCCTAGTGCTGGAACCCATGGCGGTGAGGCTGGCCAGCGAGCGCCTGGACCGGGCACGGCTGGAGCACCTGGAGGCATTGGCCGAGCGCATGGAGGCCCTGACCGAGCGCGTCGAGACCGACCCCGGCGTGCGCAACGAGATCGCCTTCCTCAACCACGAGTTTCACCGCGAGCTGGTGCTGGCCAGCGACAACCAGCGCCTGGCCAGCGTGCTGGAGAGCGTGGTGCGCACCTCGGTGATCCGTCGCAACTTCGGCAACTACGACCTCACCAACCTGCGCCGCAGCATGCGCCATCACCGCGAGATCCTCGAGGCCATCGTTGCCGACAGCCCCGAGTGGGCCGAGCACGTGATGCGCGCCCATCTGCTGGCCGCCCAGGCCCTGCATGTCCGGTCAACCGACGTCCCCGATGGCGCCCCGCCGGGGAGCTCCTCCCACTGACACCCAAGAGGCACCACAACAACAATGACGCCGCACGACACCCACTCCCCGACGCCCCTCAGCGACATCAAGGTCCTCGAGCTGGGCCAGCTGATTGCCGGACCCTACTGTGGCCAGATACTGGCCGACTTCGGCGCTCAGGTGATCAAGGTCGAGCCGCCCGGCAAGGGCGACGCCATGCGCCAGTGGGGCGAGGCCGACCGCGACACCGGCGAACCGCTGTGGTGGAACGTCATCGGCCGCAACAAGCAGTCGCTGACCCTGGACCTGCGCCAGCCCCGCGGCCAGGCGCTGCTGCGCGAGCTGGCCAGCCAGGCCGACGTCATCATCGAGAACTTCCGCCCCGGCACCATGGAGCGCTGGGGGCTGGGCTTTGATGAGCTTTCCCGCCACAACCCGGGCCTGGTGATGGTGCGCGTCACCGGCTTCGGCCAGGACGGCCCCTACGCCTCGCGGGCCGGCTTCGCCTCGGTGTGCGAGGCCATGGGGGGTCTGCGCCACCTGAGCGGCTACCCGGACCGCCCGCCGGTGCGGGTGGGCATCTCGCTAGGCGATACCCTGGCCGGCCTGCATGCGGCACTCGGCACCATGATGGCGCTGCACCAGCGCGACCGCAGCGGCCGCGGCCAGGTGGTCGACAGCAGCATCTTCGAGTCGGTGCTGGCGATGATGGAGAGCCTGGTCCCGGAGTACGCCCGCGCCGGCAAGGTGCGCGAGCGCAGCGGCAGTTTCCTGCCCAAGATCGCCCCCTCGAACGCCTATCCGGCCCGCGACGGCCGCGACGTGATCATCGGCGCCAACCAGGACACGGTGTTCCGCCGCCTCTGCGAGGCGATGGGCCAGCCAGGCCTCGCCAACCATCCCGACTACGCCACCCACCGCGCCCGCGGCGAGCATCAGGCGGCCATCGACGACCTGGTCGCCGCCTGGACGCGCGAGCACGATGCCCAGCAGGTGGTCGACATCCTGGCCGAGGCCGGCGTCCCGGCGGGGCTCGTCTACCGCGCCCCGGACATGCTCGAGGACCCGCACTTCCAGGCCCGGGAGTCGATCGTCGAAGTACCCGATCGCCACGGCCAGCCGCTGCCCATGCAGAACGTCTTCCCGCGGCTCTCCGACACGCCGGGACGCGTCCGCGAGGTGGGGCCGGCACTCGGTGAGCACACCGAGCAGGTGCTGACCGGTTGGCTGGGTCTGGCCCCCGAGGCCCTCGACGCCATGCGCGCCGACGGCGTGATCTGAGGAGGCGCGCATGGATCCCGTCATCGTGCTGGTCGTGCTGGTCGTGCTGATCACCATCGGCTTCCCGATCTTCCTGGCCCTCGGCCTCTCCGGCCTGGTCGGGCTCTACATGGCCCGCGGCTCGCTGGCCTTCTTCTTCGCGCCCTCGTCGCTGTTCGGCCAGCTCAACGCCTTCGAGCTGATCGCCTTGCCGCTGTTCATCCTGATGGGCAATTTCCTGGGCGCCACCCCGGTGGGGTCGAGCCTGTTCACCGCTGCGGTGCGCTGGCTCAACTGGCTGCGTGGCAGCCTGGCGATCTCCTCGGTGGGCGCCTCGGCGATGTTCGGCGCGGTGTCGGGGGTGAGCCTCGCTGGCGTCGCCGCGGTGGGCTCCATCGCCGTGCCGCAGATGCTGGCGCGCGGCTATAGCCGTTCGCTCGCCGCCGGTGCCGTGGTAAGCGCCGGAGCACTCGCCATGCTCATCCCGCCCAGCGTGCCCTTCATCATCTACGGGGCGGTCTCCAGCGTCTCGGTGGCCGATCTGTTCATCGGCGGCATCGTGCCCGGCATCGTGCTGGCGCTGGCGCTATCGCTGTTCATCTACCTCCGCGTGCGCCTCAACCCGGCCGAGGCACCGGCCAGCGAGGAGCGCTTCACCTGGCGCCAGCGCTGGGCGAGCCTGGCCAACATCTGGCACGCCGCTCTGCTGGTGCTGGCGGTGCTGGGCTCGATCTACTCGGGCCTGGCCACTCCCAGCGAGGCAGCCGGCATCGGCGCCGCCGGGGCCTTCCTGATCGCCACCCTGGTATTCCGCAGCCTCAGCTGGAAGACGTTCCTGGCAATACTCGCCACCACCGCCCGGATCAGCGGCGCCATCCTGCTGATCATCGGCTGCGCCAAGATCTTCGGCGACTACCTGAACATGGTGCGGGTCCCGCAGCTGCTCACCGAAGCCCTCACCGCCACCGGCCTGCCCGCCTGGGCGATCCTGGTGGCGGTGATGCTGCTGCTGATCCTGCTCGGCATGATCGTCGACGCCGTGTCGCTGATCGTGGTGACCACTCCGGTGCTGCTGCCGCTGATCATCGCCTTGGGCTATGACCCGCTGTGGTTCGGCATCGTCATGGTGCTCAACCTCGAGATCGCCGTGGTGACACCGCCGGTAGGGCTCAACCTCTATGCCCTGCGCGGGGTCTGCCCTGAGCTCTCGATCGAGGAGATCATCCGAAGCGCCCTGCCCTTCGTCGCCGTGCAGTTCCTCGTGCTGATGCTGTTCGTGTTCTTCCCCGGTATCAGCCTGTGGTTGCCGGGTCTCATGTAGCCCCGGTGTTTCAACGTCAGTGAAATAAACCGTCTCAAGCGACCGTCGTCACGGTCCATCGCAACGGCCCATCACAACGGCCCATCACAACAACAAGCAGGAGATTCATCATGACGCTTTCTCGTCGCCAAGTCCTGAAGTACGGTACCTTCGCCACCGCCGGCGCCACCCTGTTCGGCACCCAGAGTCTGCTGGCGCCCCACAGCCACGCCGCCACCACCCTCACCGGCGTCACCTACCTGCCCGACTCCTACAAGGCGCTGACATACGGCTCCAATCGCTTCGTGGAGATGCTCAAGGAACAGGGCGGCGACGCCCTCTCGGTGGACTTCTACGACTCCGGGCAGCTGCTCAAGGCGGACGAACAGCTGCCGGCGCTGCGCGCGCGCAGCATCGACTTCATGTTCCATACTTTCTCCTACATCACCCGGTCGATCCCGATCCTCGGCGTCACCGGCCTGCCCGGGGTGGTGGGCGAGCTCTATCGCCATCCGGAGCGCCTGCGCCAGGGCAGCCCACTCATGACGCTGATCAACGAGGTGCTGGCCGAGGAGAACCTCTACATGCTCACCTCCGGAGGCGGCATCCTCGAGCCGGAGTACCTGTGGAGCACCGAGGCGAGCCCGATTCGCCGCCTCGAGGACGTCCGCGGCAAGAAGGTGCGCATCGTCGGCTTCGAGGCCACCCAGGCCTTCGAGCCCTACAACGTGGGCGCGACCCGCATTCCCTCCTCGGAGACCTATATGGCCCTGCAGCGGGGCACCGTGGACGCGGGGGTCTTCAATATCTCGACGGTCATCGGCCGCAGCCTCCAGGAGCAGCTCAAGGTCTGCTACAAGCTGCCGATCACCGGCTTCTCGGTGGCGCCCTTCATGCTGCGTGACACCTGGGACAACCTCGACGACGACGTCCGTGCCGTGTTGCAGAAGGCCGCCGACTGGTATGACGCCAACTTCATCGCGCACTCCAACAACGACATCTACCCCAACGAGTACTGGCCCCAGGTCGAGCAGGCCGGCGTCGAGATCGTCGAGCCCACCGCCGAGGACATCGAGACCTTCAATGCCGGCGCCCAGGCCGTCTGGGACCACTGGAAGGGCGAGGTCGGCGAGGAGGTCGGCAGTCGCGCCATTGCGCTGGCCCTGGGCGAGGCCTGAGGGAGAGTGTCATGACGATGACTGCCCTGCGTGGCTGGGACGGACTGCTGGCCGTCCTGCGCTGGACGTCGATGGCGATGCTGGTGTTCATGATGGCGTCGATCTGCTACGACGCCATCATGCGCTATGTCTTCACGGCCCCGACCAGCTGGAGTCTGGAGATCAACTCCTTCCTGCTGGTCTATCTGGCCGTGATCGGCGCCGCCGAGGCCCAACGCCACGACGATCATATCCGCATCACCTACTTCAAGGACAAGCTGCCGTGGCGCGTGCGCGCCGCCATCGACCTGACCACCGGGCTGCTGGGGATCGCCTTCTGCACCATCATGGTGTGGCGCGGCGGCATCATGGCCCTGCAGGCCTTCGAGTACGGCGAACGGGTCTCCAGCTCGCTGGGCACTCCCATGGTCTACCCCTATGCGCTGCTGCCGATCGGCTTCGCCGCCCTGGGCCTGCAATTCCTGATTGACGCCCTGGCGACCGTGCCACGGCTAGTCGGCACCGCCGACGAGGAGAACACCTGATGAACCTGCTGTCGCCACCCGAGCGGGTGGACATCGTCGAGGTCGCCCCGCGCGACGGTTTCCAGTCGATCCGCGAGCCGCTGCCCACGGACGAGAAGATCCGCTGCATCCAGCTGCTGATCGAGGCCGGCGTCACCCGCATGGAGATCGGCTCCTTCGTCAGCCCCCGGGCCATCCCGCAGATGGCCGATACCGGAGCACTGGTCACCGCCTTCGCCGACCGAGCCGCCATGCGCTTCTCGGCCCTGGTGCCCAACCTCCGGGGCGCAGAGCTGGCCCTGACCCAGGGCATTCGCGAGCTGGTCTTCGTGGTCTCGGTCTCCGAGTCCCACAACCAGGCCAACGTGCGGCGCAGCGTGGCCCAGTCCCTCGAGGACCTCGCCCGTATCGTCGAGCTGCTCGCGCGCGAAGGGAACGCCTGCCTGCGCCTCGACCTGGGCACCAGCTTCGACTGCCCCTACGAGGGCAGCATCGCCTGGCACCAGGTCGACGACGTACTCTCCCAGGCCCGTGCGCTGTGCGGGAACCTCCACCTGGAGGTCGCGCTGTGCGATACCACCGGGCGCGCCACCCCCTACCAGGTGGCCGAACACTTCCGCCAGCTGGTCTCGCGCCACCAGGGGCCGCGGCTGACCTGGGCCTTCCATGGCCACGACACCTACGGCATGGGCGTGGCCAACGCGCTGTTCGCCATCCACCACGGCGCCACCACGGTGGATACCGCCTGCGCCGGGCTGGGCGGCTGCCCCTTCGCCCCCGGCGCCACCGGCAACACGGCCACGGAAGACCTCGTCTATGCCCTCAACGGGGGCCAGGTCTACAGCGGGATCGACCTGTCACGGCTGCTGGCGGCGGCCGATGTCATCGCCGCCCTGCCGGGGGGACAGACCGCCAGCCACCTGCGGCTGGTGCCCCGGGACCGGGTGGCCTGAGCCGCCGTGCCGGTCGTCCTGCTCGCCACCACCGCGGTGCCGGTATTCTCCGCACTGGCGTCGCTCAGGACTTGCCGGCGGTGAAACCGCCATCGACCAGCAGGTGGGCCCCGGTGACGAAGCTGGCCTCGTCGCTGGCCAGGAACAGGAAGGCGTTGGCGATTTCCGCCGGGCGGCCCAGGCGGCCGATGGGATGCAGGCCGATCAGCCCCTGCAGCATGTCGTCGTCCAGGGCCTCGAGCAGCGGGGTATCGATATAACCCGGGCCGATGGCGTTGACCCGCACACCCTTCGGCGCCGCCTCGATGGCCAGGGTCCGGGTCATGTTGACCACCCCGCCCTTGGCGGCGGTGTAGGCGGCGGTCTGGGACTGGCCGAAGACCCCGAGGATAGAGGCGCAGTTGACGATGCTGCCGCCGCCCTGGCGGTACATCACCCGCAGCGCGGCCCGAGCCACCCGGAAGACCCCGTTGAGGTTAATGTCGATGACCTTCAGGTAGTCGTCGTCGCTGAGTTCATCGGTGGGGCAGATGCCGCCGATGCCGGCGTTGTTGAATACCGCCTCCACGCTGCCGAGCTCGGCCACGGTATCCGCGAACAGGCGGTCGACCTGGGCGGTGTCGGTGACGTCGCACGCCTTGAACAAGCAGCGGCCGTCGTAGCGGTCATCGAGCCGTGCGGCCTGCACCTGGCCGTCGCCGCCCTCGAGGTCGGCGATGACCACGCTGGCGCCCTCCTCCAGGCAGCGCTCCACGCTGGCCAGGCCGATGCCGCTGGCGCCGCCGGTGACAATGACGTTCTTGCCCTTCATGCGCATGATGCTTCTCCCTGTCGATGACCTTCCGGCGCGACGAACGGTCCGCCGGTGCGCCCCCAGTGTAGCCAATCGCCCGCCGCGGGAACCGCGTATCGTTTCGGATTCCGGCGCTTTCTCAGCGTGTCTTGACCCGCATCAACTCGTCCCAGCGGGTGGTGTAGCGTGAGGTGCGCCGCTCGCAGCGCAGTGCCCAGGCGGTGCCCCGGCGCGGCAGGCCGAAGCGCACGGTATCGCGGCCCATCTCGCGGTTGAGCCGGTCCACCGTCGCCATCAGCCGCTGGCTGCGCCCGCGCGCCGCCTCGCTGCGTGGCGCCAGCAGCGAGAGCTGATGGCGGTCGGCCTCCACCAGGTCGAGCAGCATCACCCCGCACTTCTGGTAGCGCACGCCCTCGAGGAAGATCGCCCCGAGCCCCCGGGAGGAGGCCTCGAGCAGCTCGCGACTGTCGTCGCTGGGGGCCGGCAACGGCACCACCACGCTGTTGCGGTACTGTCGCTCGCCGGCCAGGTAGGGGTTGCTGCGCAGGAAGACCATCACCGCCCGGGCCTGGCTGCCCTGGCCGCGCAGCTTCTCGGCGGCCCGGGCGGCATGCTGGCGCACGGCTTCCTGCAAATCCGGGAAGGCGCCGGTCAGCCGGCCGAAGGAGCGCGAGACCATGATGCGCTGGCGCGGCTCATGCATGTCGTCGAGCACGATGGCCGGGCGGCCGCGCAGCTCCCAGACGATGCGTTCCAGCACCACCGAGAAGTGGCGGCGGACCTGCTTGGGGTCGGCCTCGCGCAACTGCCAGGCGGTGTGGATGTCCATCAGCGCCAGCCGCTCGGCGGTGCGTCGCGCCACGCCCCACAGCTTGGTCACCGGCAGCGACGCGAGCAGGGCGCGGGTGGCGGGCCCGTCGGCCTCGAGCCGGCAGACGCCCTCGTAGGCCGGCTGCTTCTTGGCCGCATGGTTGGCCACCTTGGCCAGCACCCGGGTCGGCGCCAGCCCCACGCAGACAGGGATGCCGGTGTCGCGGCGCACCGTCTCGCGCAGCCGCTGGGCATGCGCCTCCAGACCGTCGACCGCGAAGCCGGCGAAGCCCACGAAGCTCTCGTCGATGGAGTAGGTCTCCACGTCCGGCGAGAACTCGCCAAGGATCAGGTTGACCCGCCGGCTCATGTCGCCGTAGAGCGCGTAGTTGCTGGAGAGCAGCACCGCCTGGCGGCGGATGGCCGGCGGCAGCAGGTGCATCGGCGCGCCCATCGCCACGCCCAGCGCCTTGAGCTCGTTGGAGCGCGCCACCACGCAGCCGTCGTTGTTGGAGAGCACGCCGACCGGACGCCCCTCTAGGCGCGGGTCGAAGACCCGCTCGCAGCTGACGTAGAAGTTGTTGCAGTCGACTAGGGCGATCACGGTTCGCCTCCCGGCAGGGCATGGAGCACATGGGTGACCACGCCCCACACCTCGCACTCGCGGCCCGCCAGCGGGATCGGCGCGAAGCGCGGGTTGCTGGCCACCAGGAAGGTCTGCTCGCCGCGGCGCTCCAGGCGTTTCACGGTGGGCTCGCCATCCACGGCGATCACCACCACCCGCCCGGGCAGCGGCTCCAGGCTGCGGTCCACCACCAGCAGGTCGCCGTCGTGGATGCCGTCGCCGAGCATGGAGTCGCCCTCGGCCCGCACGAAGTAGGTGGCGGCCGGGCGGCGCACCACATGGGCGTGCAGGTCGATCTCCACGTCCAGGTGGTCGTCGGCGGGGCTCGGGAAGCCCGCCCGCACCCGGCACCCCATAAGCGGCTGGGCCGTCTCGCCGGGGAACGGCGCGGCGCGGCCGATCACCCGGGCCGTGGTGGACAGCGGCAACATCATGGGCCCCTCCCTCAAATACTGTATATATGGACAGTATTCGACACTTCGCCCCTGCCTGGCAAGCCCTGCCGGCACCCGGGACGCGTGCTACCGTGAAGGAGCCATCACAACGAACAATCCCAAAGCACCATTATCAGGACGCCCGCCATGCCCCATCCCCTGCTCTCCCGCCAGCCCTTCACCGCGAAGGGCAAGGTGGTCTCCGCTCGCGAGGCCGTGAACCTGATCCGTGACGGCGACGCCCTGGCGACCGGCGGCTTCGTCGGCATCGGCTTCGCCGAGGGACTCGCCGTGGCCCTGGAGGAGCGCTTCCTGGAGACCGGAGAACCCCGTGACCTGACCCTGATGTATGCCGCCGGCCAGGGCGACGGCAAGGAGCGCGGGCTCAACCACCTGGGCCACGAGGGCCTGGTGGCGAAGGTGATCGGCGGCCACTGGGGGCTGGTGCCCGCCCTGCAGAAGCTCGCCATCGAGGGGCGCATCCAGGCCTGGAACCTGCCGCAGGGGGTGATCTCGCATCTCTTCCGCGACATCGCCGCCGGCAAGCCCGGCACCCTGACCCGGGTGGGCCTGGGCACCTTCGTCGACCCGCGCCTGGGCGGCGGCCGGATCAACGACGTGACCCTCGAGGAGCGCGTCTCGCTGCTGCCCATCGACGGCCAGGAGTACCTCTTCTATCGGGCCCTGCCGCTGCAGGTGGCGCTGCTGCGCGGCACCACCGCCGACACCCTGGGCAACGTCAGCATGGAGCGCGAGGCCCTGACCCTGGAGGCGCTGGCCATCGCCACGGCGGTGCGCAACTCCGGGGGCGTGGTGATCGTGCAGGTGGAGCGCCTCGCCGAGCACGGCACCCTGCACCCCAAGGACGTCAAGATCCCCGGCATCCTGGTCGACTGCGTGGTGGTCTGCGAGGATCCCGCCCACCACTGGCAGACCTTTCGCACCGCCTACAACCCGGCCTTCTCCGGCGAGATCCGCGCGCCCATGGCGAGCCCCGAGCCGCTGCCGCTCTCGGCCCGCAAGGTCATCTCCCGGCGCGCGGCCTTCGAGCTCAGGCCCAACAGCGTGGTCAACCTGGGGATCGGCATGCCCGAGGGCGTCGGCGCGGTGGCGAGCGAGGAGCGCCTGCTCGAGCACCTGACCCTGACCGCCGAGCCCGGGGTGATCGGCGGGCTGCCGGCCGGCGGGCTCGACTTCGGCGCGGCGCTGAACACCCAGGCGATCATCGACCAGCCGGCCCAGTTCGACTTCTACGACGGCGGCGGACTCGATATCGCCTTCCTGGGCATGGCCCAGGTGGACGGCGCGGGCCATGTCAACGTCTCGCGCTTCGGCCCGCGGCTGGCCGGGGCCGGCGGCTTCATCAACATCAGCCAGAACGCCCGCAAGGTGGTGTTCATGGGCACCTTCGTGGCCACCAAGGAGGCGCTTGCCATCGTCGACGGACGGCTCGAGGCGCCCTCCGGCGGCCAGGGCAAGTTCGTCGCCGAGGTGGAGCACCGCACCTTCAGCGGGACCCTGGCCGCCGCGGACGGCAAGCCGGTCTGCTATGTCACTGAGCGGGCGGTGTTCGAGCTCACCCCGGAGGGGCTCACCCTCACCGAGATCGCCCCGGGAGTCGACCTCGAGCGCGACGTCCTGGCGCTGATGGCCTTCACCCCGCGGATGCCTGCGCCACCCCGGCTGATGGACGCGCGAATCTTCCGCGAGGCGCCCATGGGGCTCGCCGAGGAGCTGCTGGAGCAGCCGCTGGCGCAGCGCTTCAGCCTCGATGAGAACGAGGGCATCCTCTTCATCAACTTCGAGCACCTGCGCGTCGCCTCCCCGGAGGACATCGATGCCATAGAGCAAGAGGTCGAACGGCGTCTCGCCCCGCTGGGCCGCCGCGTCCAGGCCATCGTCAACTACGACCACTGCCGCATCGACGACGCCCTGCTCGCCCCCTACACCGAGATGGTGCGCGGCCTCGAGCAGCGCTTCTACACCCGGGTGACTCGCTACACCACCAGCGGCTTCATGCGCCGCAAGCTCGGCCACGCCCTGGAGGCGCGCGCCGTCCCGCCGCACATCTACGAGAGCGCCGAGGAGGCCCGCCAGCACCTCAAGGAGTGATCTCTGGAAGGCTCGGCGCTGAACCGCAGGTCCAGGGCGTGGCGATGTAGGACCCGGCCGGGGCCTACATCGCCACTTCCACTGGTTTCACGAGCCGATCGAACACACTGTAGGCGAGCTGCATGACCTCATGGTGGTTACCGGCACTGAAGGCGATGATGTCGGCCTGAGCCAGATGCGGAGAGACGAAGACCTCCAGGTCGAAGAGATTGCCGAAGGGGGGCATGGCACCGGGCTCGCAGTCGGGGAAATGCTCGCTGAACTCGCTCTCCTCGGCCAGTTCGACAGACTGGGCGCCAAGGGACTGGGCCAAGCGGTGCAGGTCGACCCGATCGGTGGCCGGCAGCACCGCCAGCGCCAGGCGGCCGTCGACGTTGACCATGACGCTCTTGGCAAAATGGCGGCCGGGCACATGGGCTACCTCGGCAACCTCCTGGGCGGTATAGGCGGGCGAATGCTGCTGTACGACGTATTTCACGCCGTTCTCGTCAAGGAAGTGTGTGACGCTTTTCATGGCCATGGGAATTATCCTCCCGTGTGTCGTTCAAGGGCCTGAAGACAAGTCTAGTTCAGCCTCGCGCCCACTGGAAAAGCCACGCCCTGAAGGCGAAACGAAACTCAGTCCCGAAAAAAGAAGGCAGCCCCATCGGGCAATCTCGCGCATGGCCAGGAAGAACACGCTGGGGGCGACTCAGCCGCGTCCTCCACCACCCTGTTTCATCATGCGGCCACCGCCCTGGCCACGCGGGCTGCGCTGCTGCCTGAGGATCTGCTGGCGCATCTGTTGGCGATGCTCCTCGCGGAGCCGCTGGCGCTCGGCATCGGAACCCGCCCCTTGCATGCGCTGGTGATACTCGCGGCGCTGCTGCTGGTTCATCATCGGATAGCCGTAGATGCCGTCCGGGTCAAAGCCGCGCTGCTCGGCGCGCTGGCGCATGAGGTTCTGGTGCTCTGCCTGAATGCGCTGGCGCTCCTCGAGGGAGCCTGCATCACGCAACCGCTGCCGGAACTGGTCACGCTCCTGCTGGCTGAACATCGAGCCGCCGTAGAACCGCTCCTCGTCGGCGACGTTCTGAGCCTGGGCAAGGCCGATGGAGAGGCACAGCGCCGCCACCGGCAGGAGCCGAAGGCCTCGCGTCGTGATGAGGGACATCGATGCCATGTTTACCTCCCCTGCTGGCGAACCAGCCAGAAACCGTATGGAAAAACGAATGCACGCTTGAGGTGTAGCCCAAGCCTTGAGTAGCAGCCACGGTTTTTGGGGTCAGGCGGGAAGAGTCACCCCTCTCGTTGACATGTGTCAAACCTGAAAGGGAAGCGAGTCCACGGGCCCGGGCCGCCCGAAGAGGTAGCCCTGGAAGGCATGGCAGCCATGCGCCACCAACCAGGCGCGCTGCTCCTCGGTCTCGACCCCTTCGGCGATCACCGCCAACTGCAGGCTTTCGGAGAGGGCGATAGTGCTGGCGACGATGGCCGCACTGGCCTCGTCCTCCAGCACATCACGCACGAAGGACTGGTCGATCTTGAGCTGGTCCAGGGGCAGGCGCTTGAGGTAGGAGAGCGAGGAGTAGCCGGTGCCGAAGTCGTCCAGGGCGAAGGTCACGCCGTGCTCCTTGAGTCGCCGCATGGTCTCATGGGCCTCATCGCGGTTATGAACAAAGAGGCTCTCCGTTACCTCCAGCTTGAGTCGCTCGGGACGAGCGCCGGTGTGTGCCAGCGTCGCCAGCACCCGCTCGATGAAATCCGCCTCACGGAACTGCCGGGGGCTGACATTCACCGAGATGGTGAGGTCGGCGGTGACAGGGTCCTCGGCCCATGCCGTCAGTTGCCGACAGGCGGTCTCCAGCACCCAGCCACCGATGGACACGATCAATCGATTCTCCTCGGCCAGGGGAATGAACTCACCGGGAGAGACCATGCCACGCTCGGGATGCTGCCAGCGCACCAGCGCCTCGACCCCGATCAGGCGCCGATCGGCATCCACCTGCGGCTGGTAATGGAGCAGGAGCTCGTTGCGAGGTAATGCCTGGCGCAGGTCCGCCTCGAGCCGGGCACGTGCATGAAGCTGGGCCTGCATGACGGGGTCGAAGAAGTAAAGGTTGTCGCCCCCCGCCCGCTTGGCCTGAAAGAGCGCCATGTCGGCCTGCTGGAGGATCTCGTCGAGGGTCGTGCCATGATCGCGGTAAAGCGTGGCGCCGATACTGCCGGTAACCGTCACCGAGTCGTCGGCCAGGCTGATCGGCGACTGGAGCACGCCGAGCAGTTTCTGGGCGACGCGCTCGACCACGGTAGCCACACGACGCGGATCGCGCCCGAGGTCGTGAAGCAACACGGCGAATTCGTCACCGCCCAGCCGCGCCAGAGTATCGGTCGCACGCAGCACCCCGCCTAGTCGGCCAGCGACCTGCTGAAGCAGTTGGTCGCCGGCATGGTGTCCCAGGGTATCGTTGACCTGCTTGAAATTGTCCATGTCGACGTGGAGCAGCGCGCCGAACTGGTCGCTGCGATAACTGTCCTTGAGCGCCCCCTCCAGGCGGTCCAGCATTAGCCGGCGATTGGGCAGCCCGGTCAACGGATCGTAGAAGGCCAGCTGGTGGATCTCTTCCTCCGCCGCCTTGCGCTGCGAGATATCGCTGAAGGTGGCCACATAGTGGGTCAGTTCGCCGGCTTCGCTGTGCACCGCGCTGATGGTCAGCCATTCGGGAAACACCTCGCCGTTCCGGCGCCGGTTCCAGATCTCACCCTGCCAGCTGCCGTTCTCTCGTACGCACTCCCAAAGGTGTCGATAGAAGGCCGCATCATGGCGACCGGAGCTGAGAATATTCGGGTTACGACCCAGCACCTCGGCCTCGGCATAACCGGTGATGCGGGTGAACGTCTCGTTGACCTTGAGGATCCTTGCCTGGGCATCGGTGATGACCATGCCCAGATGGGTCTCGAAGGCGGTGGCGGCGATGCGCAGCTGGGCTTCCGTGGCGCGGTATTGCGTGACCTCGCGCACCACGGCCAGCACGCCACTGAAGCTCTCGCTCTCCTCGGCCAGCGGACTGAGGATGGCCTGAAAGTCGCGGGGCACGCCGGCCAGGGTAACGCGATACTCAGTCTCCACCGGCTGGCCCGTCGCCTGCATCTCGGCCAGGGCCTGGTCGAACCGACGCACCATCTCGGCCGGCAGGACCTCACGGTAGTGGCGCCACAGCAGCGACTCGCTGCCCCCGTGAAGCTGGTCCCGATCCACGGCATGCACGTAGACGAAGCGCCCCTCGGTATCGAACACAAAGATCATGTCCTGGATCGAGCCGACCAGCGCCTGCAACCGTGCCTCGCGATCCTGCAACGCCCGCCGGGCCTGCTCGCGCTCCATCAGGCGCTGTCGCAACTCGCCTTCCAGATGCAGCCGGCCGAGATAGTGGCGCAGTAACCACCAGCCCAGTGCCGCCACCACCGAGAAGATAATGCCCAGCAGCCAGAGTCGCTGCCAGAAACCGGCGAGCAGCTCCCCGCGTTCCTCGCCGACCACCACGACCAGCGGAAGCCCATCCACCCGCTGCATGGCATAGAGCCGTTCGCTGCCGTCCAGCGGCGAGGCGGTGCGCAGGATGGTCGACGCTTCGCCGCTGTCGATAAAGGCTCGAGTCAGCGGCTCGCTGACGGGGGTGCCGAGCACGCCCATGGCGTCCCCCTCTGCGAAGGGCGGCCTTCGGGTAATCAGCCGCATCTCGGTATCAAGAATGGCGATGCTCTCGCCCCGGGTCATGTCCAATTGCGCCAGTGACTCGCCGAAGAGCTCAGGATTGAGCCGCAACACGGCCAGACCTCGGAACCTGCCATCCGGCCCCTCCAGCCGGCGCGCATGAGCCAGATGGTAGGTCTGGCCGAATGCCGACCAGAGAAGCGGCGTCACCAGAGACTCACGGCCGGGATCCTCGATGAAGGCACGGTAGAATTGACGACTGCTGAGGTCATAGCCGGGCGGCCACCAGGGCGCCGAGGAGGCAATGACCCGCCCCGCCGCGTCGACCAGGCTCAGCTCATTGATGAAGGCAAGACGGTCGCGCTGCCCGGCTAGCAGGTCCTGCAGTGCGCTCGGAGCGAGCGTCGGATCCTTCACGAGCCGCTCCAGGGGCGTGTCGAAGAATTGCGCCAGGCCGCCCAGAGCGTGCTCGCTCAAGGTAAAGGTGGTGCTCACCCACTCGGCCAGCAGGTCGGCCCGCGCGCTGACTCGCTCTCGCCCCAGGTCCAGGTCGTGCCGGTGCTGATCCAACAGGATACCGGCGAACAGCAGCAACAGGGCCAGCAGCGCGAACCAATACAGAGCGATGGCGCGACGCCGAATGCCGCGCCGGTGGCTTTCGGGCAACGCTTCGTCGGTGGAGAGCGACGCGTCACTCATGTCAACGGCAATCCTTGCATTAGATCAATAGAGTCAGTTTATCGGCTTGATGGCAGGAATGCGCTCCCGTGAAGGGACTTGCCTGATTGCTGATTGAAGCAAATGTCGCCAAGGGCCACCATGAAAGATCCTCCTCCACCAGAAGGCGCCAGGAAGGCCTGCCCATGGACGATGTCGCCAGCCAGTTCCTCACCGCCAATGAACCTGCCATCCGCCTGGGCGTGGCGCTGCTGCTGGGTGCCCTGATCGGTATCGAGCGCGGCTGGGTGGCGCGCGAACAGCAGTCGGGCGAGCGCATCGCCGGGATTCGCACCCACTCGCTGGTCGGGTTGCTCGGGGGCATCGCCGCCCTGCTCTCGGAAACGGTCAGCGACTGGGCGTTCCCGCTTATCCTGGTGACCGTGGCCGGCATCAGCCTGGTCGCCTGGTGGGCAAAGCTCGCCGAACAGCACGACTACAGCATTACCGGCTTGGTGGGTCTGCTATTGACCTTCTGCTTCGGCGCGGTGGCGGTGGCGATCGACCTGGCCCTGGCCGCCGCCGGTGCGGTCATCACCGCGGTGATCCTGGACAACAAGCATGAGATCCATGGCCTGCTCAACAAGCTGCAGGCTCACGAACTCGATGCCGGCCTCAAGCTACTACTCATCACCGTGGTGATGTTGCCACTTCTCCCCGATCGCGGCATGGGCCCCGGCGAGGCACTCAATCCCTACGAGATCTGGTGGATGGTGGTGCTGATCGCATCAATCTCCTTCGTCGGCTACTTCGCCATGCGGCTGGGCGGTGCCGAAAAGGGCATCCTCTTTACCGGTCTGTTTGCCGGACTTTCGTCCTCCACGGCGCTGACGCTGCATTTCGCGCGCGTA
The DNA here is from genome assembly GCF_014192285.1 of Halomonas fontilapidosi. Classification (GTDB taxonomy): domain Bacteria; phylum Pseudomonadota; class Gammaproteobacteria; order Pseudomonadales; family Halomonadaceae; genus Halomonas; species Halomonas fontilapidosi. Next base: position 18,814 of record NZ_JACHXQ010000003.1, read on the forward strand.
TCGCGTCGGAGCCAGGAACTCGAGGCGATGCTGGCCGCCGGCATTCTGCTGGCCTGCGGGACGATGTTCCCGCGCATTCTGCTGTATGCCGCGGTAATCAGCCCCGGACTGCTGCCGGCGCTGCTGCTGCCGGTGACGGTGATGGGAGCGATGCTCTACCTGCCGGCGCTGTACCTCTGGCGTCATCATCACAAGGCGCTCAAGGTCGATAACCCGACGCCGATCCAGAACCCCCTGGAACTGCGTACGGCGCTGTTGTTTGGCGGGTTGCTGGCGATCATCATGCTGCTCGGCGAATGGCTGCGCGGCGCCCTGGGCGAAGCCGGCATCTATCTGTTGTCAGCCGCCTCGGGGGTGGCCGATGTCGACGCCATCACCCTGTCGCTGACGCGCATGTCGCTGGAGCGCATCGCCCCTTCCACCGCGGTGATGGGCATTATCATCGCCGCTGCGGTCAACAACGTCTTCAAGTCGGGGCTGGCCACCGCTTTCGGTACCCGGCAGCTCGGCAAGCGGGTCGCCCTGCCAATGGTCGCCTCGATGATGGCGGGCCTGGCACTGGCATGGTGGATATGAGGCCTCAGCCCAGGCGGGTAGGTATTGCGTGATACCGATTCAGCCGACTCGCCGAGCCGTAAATCGTACCGGGAGGCCACGGCAGCGACCTGAAGCCGATGCCGAGGGCCTTTTCCATCCGGGCTAGGAGGTCTCGTAGGGCCGAGCCTGAACATCGTCGGGCTCGTGACGGTTGAGGATCTCTTCCGCTTCGGGCTGCGACTCCTCAGGGACGATGACTTTCACCTCGTTGGTTTCCTTGTCGAGGAACAGCTTCTCGCGGGGAAACCCCTCGGAAACGAGCTCGTCGAAGGCGTTGGTCGCCTTGTCGATGCTGCCATAGGCGGCTGTAACGGTCTGTGCCATGAAACCCTCCTCAACGGGGATAAGAGCTGGCCGGCACCGAACGGTGCCAGCAAGAGGCGAGAGCGGCATGTTCTTCTCTCGCATTCAGTGTAGTTATAGCTGCTATCCCGACAACGACCAGGCGATCCGCAGGGGACTTGTCCCACATCAAGCCGGCGCCATGGACGCTGGCCTCGGGCCCAGCGTATCGGCCTGTAGCAGGAGACCAAGCAGCGAAAGCCCTGTTGAACGGCGGCATCATGCTCTGCTCGTGGTCATGGCTTCAGCCGAGGCGCTCGGCCAGCTGCCAGTCGTTGTCGGTCAGCGGCTGCCCGCCCTCGGGGGTGACCCGCACAGTGTCGCTCAAGCCGATGCCCCATTGCCCCGGCAGGCGCAGGCAGAGCGGCAGGTGGAAGACCATGTCAGCCTCGAACTCGCGATGCTGGCCGCGGGCGATGTAGCCGGTGCCCTCGACCCAGCTGGGCGGAAACTGGGCCCCCACCGCATAGCCGAACACCCCCGAGAAGAACACCCGTTCGGCATGAGGGGCCAATACCGCCTCGGCGGCCCGCGCGGCCTCATCGAAGCTGTGGCCGGGGCGCATCGCAGCGGTCAGTGCCTCGAACATCTCGCGGCATACATCGCGCAGGGTCTGCATCTCGGCACTGGCCCGCCCGGCCACGGCAGTGCGCATCATCGGCGCGGTATAGCGGTGAAACGCCGAGCCGAACTCCAGAAATACCGGTTCGTCCGCGGCGATCGCGTGGCGCTTGTGATTGACGTGGATGACGCTGATCCGTCGACCGGTAGTGACGATCGGCTGCAGGCTCATGAACTCGCTGCCGGCCGCCAATAGCGCCCGGCTGCCTTCCGCCGCGACGTCGTTGTCGGTGACTCCGGGGGCAATCACCTCGATCGCTGCCCGCAGGCCGGCCGCGGTGATCCGCGCGCTCTCGCGCAGGCAGTCGAGCTCCGCCGGCGTCTTGACGATACGGATACGGTCGAGCAGTTCACCGCCGTCGTTGCGAAAGCGTTCACTGCCGAGGCGTGCCTGCAACTCGCGGATGACCCCGAAACGCAGGCCGGCCCCGAAGAGGTCGAGGCCGATGGCATGAAAGGGCGCCAGGATCTCGGCCAGCGGTGAAATCACCTCATCGATGCTTTCCCAACGGTAGCCCAGGATCTCGTCCACCGTGGCGGTGACCACGGCTGGCCCGGTCTCGATGGACGGCACCTGCAGCACCAGCCGGTCCGCCGAGACGACCAGGCAGGTGGTCACCGAGACCTCGAAGGTGTGGTAGCCGGTCAGGTAGAAGATATCGGCAGGGTCAGTCAGCAGCAGTGCATCGAGCTCGGCGGCCTGCATCGCCTGTCGCACGCGACGCCGGCGCGCCGCGAACTCCTCGACGGCAAAGGGCAATTCACTCTCGGCGAGGCGGTCGGCCAGCGCATGGCGGTAGACATGATGATCCATCGAATGACGCTCCGGGATGAATGAGACACCCTGGCAGTGTAGTCATCGCAAAGGTCGGGGCTTCCGGGAATGGCGGCAAAATATCCCTGTTCGCCTCCGCCCCGGTTTCGTAGAATCCAGCCTCGAGTTTCGATGCCACAGGACAATGCAATGGGCAGGGCCTTCCAGAACCGCAAGGAATCCATGGCCAAGACGGCCGCCGCCAAGACCAAGGTGTACAGCAAGTACGGCCGCGAGATCTACGTGGTCGCCAAGCAGGGCGGCACCGACCCCGCCGGCAACCTGAGCCTGCGCGGGCTGATCGAGCGTGCCAAGAAGGACCAGGTGCCCAGTCACGTGATCGACAAGGCTCTGGACAAGGCGTCAGGCGTGGGCGGCGAGGACTTCTCCGCGGCCCGCTATGAGGGCTTCGGGCCGGGCAACTGCATGGTCATCGTCGAGTGCCTGACCGACAATCCCAACCGCACCTTCGGCGACGTGCGCGCCTGCTTCAACAAGGCCAAGAGCAAGCTCGGCACTCCGGGCAGCGTCAGCCACATGTTCGACCACTGCGCCATTCTGGCCTTCCCCGGCGATGACGAGGACGCCACTCTCGAGGCGCTGATGGAGGCCGATGTCGACGTCACCGACATCGAAAGCGAAGAGGGCCATATCACCGTCTTCGCCCCCCATACCGAGTATGCCAAGGCCAAGCAGGCGCTGCTCGACGCCTTTGGCGAACTCGACTTCGAGATCGACGAGATCCAGTTCGTGCCCCAGACCGTGACCCCGGTCGAGGGTGACGACGTGGCGATGTTCGAGAAGCTGCTCGATACCCTCAACGACCTCGACGACGTGCAGAACGTCTTCCACAGTGCCGAGCTGCCCGATTCGTAGCGTCTCGCTCAGCCGGCGGCCACCACCAGACGCAGCCAGAGCCACAGGGCCAGGGCCAGCGAATAGAGCGCCGTCAGACCCAACAGCGCATTGAGCGCCGCGCCATCGCGGCGCTGCATCTCGCATATCAGCCCTAGCGCCGCCAGGCCGGTCAATCCCCAGGTTCCCCAGGCCCAGCTTGGCAGCGCCACCGGCGCGGTGACCGCCAATGGCCCCAGTGTCAGGAGTGCGAAAAGCCGACGCGTCGCCACCGTCCCCAGGCGCACCGCCAGGGTCAACTTGCCGGCCCGGGCATCGGTATGGCGATCGCGCAGGTTGTTGACCACCAGGATGGCGGCCACCGGCATGCCCACCAGGATGCCGGCCGCCACCGCCTCGCGGGTAATCGGGCTCTGCTGGGCCAGCAAGCTGCCGAGCACCGCCACCGGGCCGAAGAAGAGCCACACCGCCACCTCCCCCAACCCCCGGTTGGCGTAGGGGCGCCGCCCGCCGCTATAGCCGAGCACGCCGAACACGGCCAGGCCACCCAGCGCCCACAGCAGCCAGTGACCGAAAAGCACCAGCCAGAGCCCCGTTACCACGGCAATCCCCAGGGTCACGGCGAGGCCAGCGCGCAGCTCAGTGGCGCTGAGCCAGCCCGCCTGCAAGGCGCGAGTGGGGCCCAGGCGGTCGGGCTGATCGACTCCGGAGAGGCCATCGAAGAGGTCATTGGCCAGGTTCACCGCCAGCTGCAGCGCGAGCGCACAGAGCAGGCAGAGCACGGCGGTCAGCCAGCTGAAGTGGCCCGGCACTACCAGCATCTGGCCAAGCAGCACCGGCCCGACCGCCGCCGGCAGGGTTCGCGGGCGCAGCGTCTGTACCCAGATAGTGATTCGGTCGACGGCATCGTTCATCCCTTTCCATCCTTGGCGGCAGGCTGCTGGCCGGTCGTCGGCAAGCCTGGCATCGGGCATACTCTGTGGCGTGTCGGCGTTTCCCGCAAGGAGGCAGGATGTCAGCAGAGTGGCTATCGCAGGTCGTACTTCCCTGGGTGCTGGCCAGCGTAATGATGGCCATGGGCCTCAGCCTGGTCGGAGCCGACTTCGCTCGCACCTGGCGTCACCCGCGGCGGGTGATGCTCGGTACCGCCCTGCAGCTGCTGGCGCTGCCGCTGCTCGCCTGGGGGCTGGTTGTGCTGCTTCCCCTTCCGCCGCTGGCAGCAGCCGGTCTGCTGTTGGTGGCTCTGGTGCCGGGCGGGGCTACCTCCAACATGTTCAGCTACCTGGTTCAGGGCGACCTGGCCCTGTCGGTCACCCTGACCGCCATCGCCGCCGTGCTGGCTCCCTTCACCCTACCGCTTGTCATGGGCTGGAACCTCGAGCTGCTGGGCCTCACCACCGGCGGTATCGCGCTACCCTACTGGCACACCGTCGGTCAGCTGCTACTGGTCACCCTACTGCCGGTGCTGGCCGGCATGCTGCTGCGCCGGGCCCTGCCGGCCACCTGGCACGAACGTATACTGCCCGGCGTAAAAGGGTTCACGGGAGTGGCGATGGTCTCGATTGTGGTGGCGCTTTTCATCAGCCACGTCGAACGACTGCCGGCCCTGATAAGCATCGAGACGCTCTCCGTGCTGCTCCTCTGCCTGCTGAGCATGCTGCTGGGACACGGGGTCGCCCGACGGTTGCGGCTGCCTCATGCCAGTGCGCGCGCCATTACCGTGGAGGTGGGCGTGCAGAACGCCGGCGTGGCGATGATGGTAGCGTTCGTGTTGCTGCAGCAGCCGGCCATTGGCCTGGTGCCGCTACTCTACGGCCTGCTGATGAACGTGCCAGTATTCGTGTGGATGTTCGCCTGCCTGTGGCGCGATCGCCACCCGGTACCCGCGGTCACGCAGGGGCGCTGAGCATGATGCCAAATCGCGCCACAACCATCGTCAGCCGAACTACTGACCGCCACGCTTCGGGCCCGTCGGGCGCCACTCGCCTACCGCGTAGTCGAGTCAGGCACCGGAAGCGTCGCGAACACGCCCGCGACCCTGGCCCGAGGAGGTCACGGCTGGCCGGATGGATTGCCGAGAAGCTCACGGACCGCCTCGGCCTCCAGGGTTTCATGCTCCTCTAGCGCCGAGGCCAGCGCATCCAGATCGCTTCGATGCTCCTCGAGAAGCTCGCGGCCGCGGGCCTCGAGGTCGGTCAGCAACCGTTGTATCTCTTCGTCGACCAGGCCGGCCATGGCCTCGCTGTGTTCGCGGGATTCGGCAAGCTCCTTGCCCAGGAACACGTGCTCCCGGCTCTGGGCGAACATCACCGGCCCGATGCGTTCGCTCATTCCCCAGCGTCCCACCATTCGACGCGCCAGCTGCGTGGCCTGTTCCAGATCATTCTCGGCGCCGCTCGAGACCTCCCCGAAGACAATGGATTCCGCCAGACGGCCACCGAACATCACGGTGAGGCGGTCGCGCAGATAGGCTTCCCCCTGGTTATAGCGCTCCTCATCGGGCACCTGGGCGGTCACCCCCAGGGCACGCCCGCGCGGCAGCACCGTGACCTTTTCGAGGGGATCGGCCTTGGGCAGCAGGTAGGCGAGCAGCGCATGGCCCGACTCATGGTAGGCCACGATATGGCGCTCATTGTCAGAGAGGCCAACATCCTTGGCCTCACCCAGCAGCAGGCGGTCGCGCGCCGCCGAGAAACACGCCCAGTCCACTGCCTTCTGCTCGTTGCGGCCGGCCTGAAGCGCGGCTTCATTGGCCAGGTTGGCCAGGTCGGCCCCCGAGAAACCGATGGTGATCTCGGCCAGCCGCTCGAGATCGACATCGTCGGCTAATGGCATGTCACGCGTGTGCACGCGCAGGATATCCCGACGCGCCTCGCGATGCGGATTCTCAAGGGTGACCTTGCGGTCGAAGCGTCCGGGGCGCAACAGCGCCGAATCGAGCACGTCTGGGCGATTGGTAGCGGCCAGGACGACAACCGCTTCATCGGCCTGGAAGCCGTCCATTTCGGAGAGGATCTGGTTGAGGGTCTGCTCACGCTCATCGTGACCACCCCCCATGCCGGCGCCCCGCGAGCGACCGATGGAATCCAGCTCGTCGATGAACACCACCGCCGGGGCCTGCTCTTTGGCCTTCTTGAAGAGGTCGCGGACGCGCGACGCCCCGACGCCCACGAACATCTCGATGAACTCCGAGCCGCTGATGCTGAAGAACGGCACGTCGGCCTCGCCCGCCACCGCCTTGGCCATCAGCGTCTTGCCCGTGCCCGGCGGCCCCATCATCAGGATGCCGCGAGGAATCTTGGCCCCCAGCGCCTGGAAGCGCGCCGGCTCCTTGAGGAAATCGATGACTTCGATGACTTCGCGTTTGGCATTTTCCGAGCCGGCCACATCGTCCAGGCGGACCTCGCTCTCTTCGCTACTCACCTGACGGGCGCTGGACTTGCCCATGTTGAACATTCCGCCGCCCGACATGGCGCGCTGCTGCATCCGATTCCAGAACCAGAACAGCAGGCCCAGGATGAGAATCCAGGGCAGAGCGCCGACAAGCACGCGCTGCCACCAGGGAGGATCAATGGGTTCGGCGTCGATGCGCACCCCGTTCGCCTCGAGACGCTCAAGCAGGCGTTCACCCTCGACCTCCGGACGCGTGGCCTCGAAGCCTTCCTCGGTTTCTCCGAGTTCTCGCGCCTGACGTCCCGAGTCGCTGAAGCTGCCTTCCACCGCCTGACCGCGCAGCGTGACCGAGTCGATATGTCCCTGGTCCACGGCGGTCAGGAATTCACTGTAGGTGAGTTCGACCTGCTGGTGACGCTGCGCCGAATCGAGGTAGTGGAACAGCAGCACGATGGCCAGGGCGATCCACACGAAGAGCAGCCACTGCCGGCGCGAGGGCTGCGTCTCTTCGGGGTACCAGAGCGGCGAACGCTTGGGCCTGTTGCGCTGCTTGTCGGAGGAGGAGTCGTTGTCGGATCGGGACATGGTGCACTCAGCGTTGATCTCAAATCGGTTCAACATGCCGATCCAGAGGCGAGATTACAAGCTCAGCCGGGGGCTCTCAGCGCTCGCCGTGAGTCTCACGCCAGGCCTCTGCGGCCTCCTCCACGCCCGGCTCGGGGTCTCGGGAGCGCGCGGCACGCCGCTCGGCCTCCTCCTCGCGCACATCGTCGATCACGGTCATCAGCTCGTCCACGTCCACTTCGCGGGTGTCGTGTTCGAAGCAACCGGTCAGCTGGCTGTCCGGGTGCAGTTCGCCGGTCTCGTAGAGCGCCCAGATCTCCTTGCCGTAATCGGTGGCCAGCAGCTCCGGGGCGAAGCGGCCGAAGTAGCGGCGCATGTTGTCGACGTCACGCTCGAACATCCTCTCGGCGCTGTTGTTGCCGGCGGCATCCACCGCCTGGGGCAGGTCGATGATCACCGGGCCATCCGCGGCGAGCAGCACGTTGAACTCGGAGAGATCGCCATGGATCAGGCCGGCACACAGCATGCGCACGACGTCATCGATCACCTTGGCGTAATGGGCCCGGGCCTCGTCGGCCGTCAGGGTCACGTCGTCCAGCCGCGGCGCGGTCAGGCCCTCGGCATCGGTGATCATCTCCATCAACAGTACGCCGTCGACGAAGCCATGGGGCCTGGGCACCCGCACATCCGCGGCCGCCAGCCGGTAGAGGGCATCGACCTCGGCGTTGAGCCAGGCCTGCTCCTGCTCCTTCTGACCGTAGCGAGTCTTCTTGGCCATCGCCCGGGAGCGGCGACTGTTGCGCTCCTTGCGTCCCTCCTGGTACTGCACGGCCTGCTTGAAGCTGCGCTGTTTGGCCTCCTTGAAGACCTTGGCACAGCGCCGCTCGCCATGCGAGCGCACCACATACACCTGGGCTTCCTTGCCGCTCATCAGCTGGCTCTCGACCGCGTCGATCAGGCCATCGTCGACCAGCGGTTGCAATCTCTTGGGTATCTTCATGTCACCACGTTGGCATAGAACCCGGCGGCTGGGTATCCCGCGGGCGTGTCTCGTTTGGCTTGCGGTCAGCGGCTGATGCGACGGGCGCGAAAGGTGCGCCCCTTGAGCCTGCCGTTGGCCAGCTGGTCGAGGGCCGCCGCAGCGGCGTCGCGCCGCACGGCCACGTAGGCGCTGTTGGCGAGCACCTTGATCTTGCCCACCTGATCCGCGGCGATTCCCCCTTCGCCGGTCAGGGCACCGAGGATGTCGCCGGGCCTCAGCTTCTGCTTCTTGCCGCCACCGAGTTGCAGCGTCGCCATGGCCGGCGTGAAGGGTGCGCGCTCCAGCACCGCGCGGGCGGGCAGCGGCTCGGTCTCCAGGGCCTCGCCGAGCAGCTCGGCGAGCCGCGCCAGCCGGTAGTCCTCCTGCTCGGTGAGCAGGGTACAGGCGGTTCCGGAGCCGCCGGCCCGGCCGGTGCGCCCGACACGGTGGACATGCACCTCGAGCTCGCGGGCGATGCGGTAGTTGAACACCGCATCCAGGGCGTCGATGTCGAGTCCGCGGGCGGCCACGTCGGTGGCCACCAGGATCGAGGCGCTGCCGTTGGCGAACAGCACCAGCAGGCGGTCGCGGTCGCGCTGCTCCAGGTCACCATGCAGCGCCAGGGCACTGAAGCCCGCGTCGTTCAGGGCCTCGGCGACCTCATCGGTCTCGCGCTTGGTATTGCAGAACACCACGCTGGAGGCGGGCCGAAAGTGCAGCAGCAGGCGGCGCAGCGCCTCGAAGCGGGCCGACTCGTCCGCCACCCGGTAGAAGTGCTGGCGGATCGTGGTGGCGTCATGGGGCTCGGCCACCTCCACGTTCACCGGCTTGCGCATCAGCCGCTCGGCGATGGGTCGGATGCCCTCGGCATAGGTGGCGCTGAACAGCAGCATCTGGCGGTCCGCCGGGGTCGCGGCGATGATCGCCTCCATGGCCGCCTGGAAGCCCATGTCGAGCATGCGGTCGGCCTCGTCCAGTACCAGGGTCTCGAGCGCCCCCAGGGCCAGCGAGCCCTTGCGCAGGTGCTCCTCCACCCGCCCCGGGGTGCCGACGACGATGTGCGCACCATGCTCCAGCGATGCCAGCTGCGGCCCCAGCGGGGCCCCGCCACACAGGGTCAGCACCTTGACATTGGGCAGGCTGCGCGCCAGGCGGCGGATCTCGCCGGCCACCTGGTCCGCCAGTTCGCGGGTCGGGCAGAGCACCAGCCCCTGCACCCGGAAGTCCGCCACCGACAGCCGCGACAGCAGCGCCAGGCCGAAGGCGGCGGTCTTGCCCGAGCCGGTCTTCGCCCGGGCGATCACGTCGCGCCCCGCGAGCATGGGCGGCAGGCTCTCGGCCTGGATCGGCGTCATGGCGTGATAGCCCAGCGAATCGAGGTTGGACAGCAGTTCCGGCGCCAGCGACAGCGTGGCGAAATCGGGAGAAGAATCAGACACGTGAATAGACCTGCAAGGGAAAGCGGGCACCGCAACGGACGCGAGGAGAGCAGGCGCCATGGGGTCGGGGCCGTGGGAGCGATGATCGGAGACCGGCAGGATAGCAGAAAGTGGTGTGCATCACCCGGCTTGCTGGCGCCGTCGTGACATTCGATGAACGCCTTACCGCGGGCGGCGGTCCCGCTTGCGAGCAGCACCATGTCTTAACGGCACCCATCTCCTATAGTCAGAGTCAGGGAGCCATCTCATCCGCGACCCTCACGCCACCCGCCGAGGAGGCCCGACGCCCATCATGTGCCTGGCGATTCCCATGCAGATCACCCGCCTCGACGGCGACACGGCGCGCGCGGCCTCCCGCGGCATCGAGCGCGACATCGACCTGATGCTGGTGCAGGACCAGGCCCTCGCCGTGGGCGACTTCGTGATCGTGCATGTCGGCTACGCCCTGCAGCGACTGGACCCCGAGGAGGCCCTGGCGACCTGGCAGCTGATCGACGAGATGGACAACACTGGCGACCCGGATGACAAGGGAGCCCACGGCCATGCATGAGCTGAGCCTGTGCCGCTCGCTGATCCGTCAGGCCGGCCGGGTCGCCGCCGAGCACGGTGCGCTGCGCATCCGCCGTGTCTGTCTGCGCATCGGGCCGCTATCCGGGGTCGAGGCCGCGCTGATGCGCGAGGCCTTTCCGCTGGCCAGCCGCCATACCCTCGCCGAGGGGGCACGGCTGGAGATGACCCGCTGTCCGGTCAGGGTGCACTGCCCCCTCTGTCGGCAGGAGGCCGAGGCCAGCGTCAACGATCTGAGCTGCCCGCGCTGCGGGCACTGGCAGACCCGGCTGACCGGCGGCGATGAGCTCCTGCTGGTCAGCGTCGACCTCGCCGACGCCCCTCTCCCTCCCACCGGATAACAGGAGCCTCATCGTGTGCCAGACCTGCGGCTGCGCCCTTCCCGACCACCTGCAGCACGCCTCGAACGAGCACGACGTCCATACCGTGGAGGTCCTCGAGGGCCTGAAGGCCCATAACGACGAGGTTGCGCGCCATAACCGCGAGCACTTCGACCGCGCCGGGCTGCTGGTCGTCAACCTGATGTCCTCCCCCGGCGCCGGCAAGACCCGCCTGCTGGAGGCCACCATCGAGGCGCTGGGTGCCCGCTACCGCCTGGCGGTGATCGAGGGCGACCTGGACACCGAGAACGACGCCCGGCGCATCCGCGCCCGGGGCGTGCCCGCGGTCCAGATCACCACCGGCAGCGCCTGCCACCTGGATGCCGCCATGGTGCATCGTGCGGCCCATGCGCTGCCGCTGGACGCCCTGGACCTCCTGTTCATCGAGAACGTCGGCAACCTGGTCTGCCCCGCGAGCTTCGACCTCGGCCAGCATGCCAACGTCACCCTGCTCTCGACCCCGGAGGGCGACGACAAGCCGCTCAAGTACCCGGTCATGTTCCGCGCAAGCGACCTGGTGCTGGTCACCAAGACCGACCTGCTGCCGGTCCTCGACGACTTCGACGTCGACGCCGTGGCGGCGCACATGCACCGGCTCGCCTCTGCCGCCCCGGTGATGGCGCTGAGCAGCAAGTCGGGGCCGCTCGACGCCTGGCTGGAATGGCTCGAGGCGGGCCTGGCCGAGCAGCGCCGACCGGCCTTTCACCCGGTGCCTCCCGCCGAGGAGGCGTGCCTGCTGACTCGCCCCCAGGGTCTAGTCTGAGCCATGGCGCTTCCCACGCCCGGCGAGTGGCTGGACCGGATCCGCGCCCTGCCCCGGCCGGCATCGGGTTGCCTGCGGATAATGAATGTCTGCGGCGGCCACGAGCGCACCATCACCCATGCCGGCCTGCGCAAGGTGCTGCCCGACTACCTGGAACTGATCCCCGGGCCGGGTTGCCCCGTCTGTGTCTGCCCCGAGGAGGACATCCATGCCGCGGTGGCCCTGAGCCTCGCGGACGACGTCATCGTCGCCACCTTCGGCGACATGGTGCGCGTGCCCTGCAATGCCCCCCGGCGGGAGCCGCGCTCTCTGCAGGCCGCCCGCGCCCTCGGCGGCCGGGTGGTCCCGGTCGCCTCCCCGGGCGAGGTGCTGACGCTGGCCCGCCAGCATCCCGGAAAGCGAGTGGTCTTCTTCGCCGCCGGCTTCGAGACGACGACGGCACCGATCGCCGCCCTCTTCTCCCGCACGGACCTGCCGGACAATCTGCTGCTGCTGCTCAGCGCCCGCCAGACCTGGCCAGCCATCGCCCACCTGCTCGCGGACGGCACGCCGGGCTTCGATGCGCTGATCGCCCCGGGGCATGTGGCCACCATCATGGGCGCCGAGCAGTGGCGCTTCGTGCCCGAGGCGCACGGGCTGCCCACTGCCGTGGCCGGCTTCACTCCCGGCCTGATCCTGGCGGGCCTGCATGCGGTACTCCGACAGGCGCTCGACCGCACCCCGCGGCTCGACAACGCCTACCCGCAGTGCGTCACCGCCGCCGGCAACCGTCGGGCACAGGCGCTGATGGGCGCGCTGTTCGAGATCACCGACGCCGAGTGGCGCGGCATCGGCCCCCTGCCCGACTCCGGCTACGGCTGCACGCCGACCCTGGCCGAGCGCGATGCCCGCCGACACTTCCCCGAGGTGTTCGAGGCCGCCTACGCACGGCGCGGCGAGATGCCGCCCGGCTGCGACTGCGCCGAGGTGGTGCTGGGCCGGATCCGGCCACCGCAGTGCCGGCTCTACGGCAGCGCCTGCCGGCCCGAGAGCCCGGTGGGCCCCTGCATGGTCTCCGAGGAGGGCGCCTGCCGGATCTGGTGGAGCCACGGCGTTCGGCAGACGCAGGACGCGCCCGCCGGGCGGATCGCCGTCACCCCGATCGAGAGCGCCCCCAACCAGGAGGCACGACGCTGGGTGCTGGCCGGCGTGGTCCAGGGCGTGGGGTTCCGGCCCTTCGTCCAGCGGCTGGCCAGCCGGCTGGAGCTCGCGGGCCAGGTGCGCAACAGCGGCGGCAAGGTGGTGATCGAGGCCCAGGGAAGCGCCGATCGGCTGGACGCCTTCGAGCGGGCCCTGCTCGTTGATGCCCCGCGGCTGGCGCGCCCGCGCATCGCCCGTCGCGAGACGATCAATGCAGAACAGGTCCCGTCTTCCTCCCCCGGAACGTTCGTGATCCGGCAGAGCGACGGCGACCCGGGCGGCGCGATCCACCTGCCACTGGACACCCCGGTGTGCCCGGCCTGCCTGGCGGAGATGCACGACCCGCAGGACCGCCACCACGGCTACCCCTTCACCCACTGCGACCAGTGCGGCCCGCGCTACAGCGTGATCGAACGACTGCCCTACGATCGGGCACGCACCAGCCTCAAGGCCTTTCCGCTCTGCCGCGAGTGCCGGCGGGAATACGAGGATCCGCAGAATCGGCGCTTCCATGCCCAGTCGATCGGCTGCCCGCAGTGCGGGCCCCGGCTGACGTTTGTAGAGGGGGGCGTGGAGGGCAACCGGACGCTCACGGATCCCGAGCAGGCGCTGGCGGCTGCCATCGCGGCGCTGGCCGATGGCCGGATCGTCGCCGTGAAGGGGGTCGGTGGCTACCATCTGATGGCCGATGCCGGCAACCCGGCGGCGCTGGCGACCCTGCGCGAGCGCAAGCATCGGCCGCACAAGCCGTTCGCGGTAATGGTCCCGTGGCAGGGCGAGGATGGCCTCGAGGTCGTGCGCCGGCATGCCCGGCTGGACCCGGCAGCCGCCGAGGCCCTGCTCGCCGACGAGCGGCCGGTGGTGCTGTTCCCGCTGCGGGCCGACCACGGGCTCGAGGCGGGCCTCGCCCCCGGGCTCGACGAGGTCGGCGTACTGCTGCCCTATGCGCCCCTGCACCACCTGCTGCTGGAGGTCCTGGCGCGCCCGCTGGTCGCCACCTCGGCCAATGTCGCCGGCGAGCCGATTATCGCCGACCGGGCCATGGCGGAGCAGCGCCTGGGCCGGGTGGCCGATGCCTTCCTGCACCATGACCGCCCCATCCTGCACCCGGTGGATGACGGCGTCCGGCGGCCCATCGCCGGCAGGGCGCGCCCGCTGCGCCTCGGGCGGGGCAGCAGCCCCCTCGAGCTCGAGCTGCCCTGGCGCCTGCCCCGGGCCGTGCTCGCCGTGGGTGCCCAGCAGAAGAGCACGGTCTGCCTGGCCTGGGAGACGCGGCTGGTGCTGTCGCCGCACATCGGCGAGCTGTCGGCGCTGCGCACCCAGCAGGCCTTCGCGCGGCAGATCGAGACCCTGGCCGGGCTGTATGGCGTGCGCCCCGAGCTCGTCCTGCATGATGCCCACCGTGGCTACCACAGCACCCGCTGGGCCCGCGACAGCGGCCTGGCGTGCCGGGAGGTCGCCCACCACCACGCCCATGCCGCCGCCCTGTGCGGGGAGCACGGTCGCTTCCGGGAACCGACGCTGGTGTTCACCTGGGACGGCACCGGGCTGGGCCCGGACGGTACCCTGTGGGGTGGCGAGGCCCTGCTCGGCTGCCCCGGCCACTGGCAACACCATGCGTCGTTCGCGCCCTTTGCCCTGCCCGGCGGGGAGGCGGCCATCCGGGAACCCTGGCGCCTGGCCACCACCCTGGGCTGGCAGAGCGGCCTCGAGGGGCCGGTCGCCGAGGGCAACGGCGAGGCGCTAGCCCTGCTGCGAGCGGCCTGGGAGCGGCGCCTCAACGCCCCCGCCTATTCCGCCGTGGGCCGGCTGTTCGATGCCGCCGCGGCCCTGCTCGTCCCGATGCCCCGGGTCAGCCACGAGGCCCAGGCCGCCATGCGGCTCGAGGCGCTGGCCGAGGGCGACGGCCAGCCGCTCGAGCTTCCCCACCGACGCGACCCGGACGGGGTGCTACGCTGTGACTGGCGCCCGCTGATCCGTCACCTCCATGACACACGCCTCGCCCCGGAACGGCGCGCCGCGGACTTCCATGCCACCCTGGTGCGGGTGCTGTGCCGCCAGGCCGGGGCGGCTCGGGAGGCGACCGGGGTGGAGACCCTCGGCCTGACCGGCGGCGTGTTCCAGAATCGCCGACTGACCGAGGGGGCCCTGGCCGCCCTGGAGGAGGACGGCTTCAGGGTGCTGCTGCACGAGCGGCTGCCCTGCAACGACGCCGCGATCAGTGTCGGCCAGGTCATGGAGGGCCTGGCCCGACTGTCACGGCACGAGGAGGAGTGAGTGACCCAGCCCGGTCCCGACACGGCCACCGTCACCCTGGCCCACGGCAACGGCGGACGCCTCATGCGCCAGCTGATCGATGCGGTGTTCGTCCGCCAGCTGGGCAACCCCTGGCTGGCGCCGCTGGCCGATGCCGCCATCCTGCCCCCCTTCCCGGACGACGACCACGAGCTGGTCTTCACCAGCGACGGGGTCACCGTGCAGCCGCTGTTCTTCGCCGGGGGCGACATCGGCAGCCTGGCGGTGCACGGCAGCGTCAACGACCTCGCCGTCTGCGGGGCGACCCCGCGCTACCTGAGCCTCAACGCCTTCCTGGAGGAGGGGCTGCCGCTCGAGGCGCTCGAGCGGATCGTTGCCAGCCTGGCCGAGGCCGCCCGGGCCTGCGATGTCCAGGTGGTGGCCGGCGACACCAAGGTGCTCCCGCGCGGGCTCTGCGGCGGGCTCTACTTCGGCGTGTCCGGGATCGGCACGCGGCCCGCCGGGCTGACCCTCGGTACCCGCGGCATTCGTGCGGGGGATGCGGTGCTGGTCAGCGGGCCGCTGGGCGACCACGGCATCGCCGTGATGCTGGCCCGCGAGGAATTCGGCCTGAGCGGCAACCTGGCCTCCGACAGCGCCAGCGTGCTGCCCCTGACCCGCGCGCTGCTGACGATGCCGGGCCTGCGCTTCATGCGCGACCCGACCCGCGGCGGCCTGGCGACGGTGCTGCACGAGGTGATCCAGGCCACGGGGCTTGGCGTGACGCTCGAGGAGCCGCAGCTGCCGATCCGCGGCAGCGTGCGCAGCGTCTGCGACATGCTGGGCTACGACCCCCTCTATCTGGCCTGCGAGGGGCGGGTGGTCGCCATCGTGGCCGAGGACGAGGCCGATGAGGCCCTGCGCCGCTGGCAGGCGCTGCCGCAGGGACGAGGGGCGCAGCGGATCGGTACGCTCGACCCGCACCACGACCGGCTGCTGCTGGTCAACGAGTGGGGCGGCGAGCGCCTCCTACAGGAGCTCGAGGACGACCCGCTGCCGCGCATCTGCTGAACGTGGTGGCACCGGCCACCCGACGATCGTTGAAGGGGACACGGCACCATGAAGGTACGGCACTTTCTCGCCCGCGAGCGCCTCCAGTCACTCCTCGACCGGCTGGTGGAGGCGGGCTATGAGGTCATCGGGCCCCGGGTACGCGATCATGCCATCCTCTTCGCGCCCCTCTCGACGGCGGAGCAGCTGCCTGTCGGGATCATCGATGACCAGGCCCCCGGCCACTACCGGCTCGAGCGCACCGATTCCGGACGCGTCTTCGACTGGACCACGGGCCCCCAGGCGATCAAGCCGCTGACCTTTGCCCCTCGCGAGACCCTTTGGCGAAGCGAGCGCCAGCCCGACGGCCGGCTGGTGTTTCGCGAGCAGCCCCCCGAGGCCCAGCCGACGGCGGTCATCGGCGTACGCGCCTGCGATCTCGCGGCGCTGGCGGTCCATGACCGCCACTTCCTGCATGACGCCCACCCGGACCCGCACTACCGCGAGCGACGCCAGAACCTCTTCATGGTCGCCGTCAACTGCATGCGCTCCGCGGCCACCTGCTTCTGTACCGCCACCGGGGATGGCCCGCGGGCACAGCACGGCTTCGACCTGGCGCTCTCGGAACTCGACGACGGCTTCGTGGTGGAGGCCCATACCCAAGAGGGCCAGGCCATCCTCGACACCCTGGAGACGACCTTGGCAAGCCATGACCAGCTCGAGCAGGTGGAGGCCGGGGTCGAGCGTGCCACCCGCCAGCAGACGCGCGTCCTGCCCGATGCCTCGCTGCCGGAGATGCTGCAGGCGGCCGTCGCCCACCCGCACTGGCAGAGCCTGAACGACCGCTGCCTGACCTGCGGCAACTGCACCGCGGTCTGCCCTACCTGCTTCTGCCAGACCCACGTCGACGAGCTCTCGCTGGACGGGAAGACGTCCGAGCACGGCCGGCAGTGGGGCAGCTGCTTCGACCCCGACCACAGCTACATCCACGGCACCGTCATCCGCGCCGAGCGGCCCCAGCGCTATCGGCAGTGGCTGACCCACAAGTTCGGCACCTGGGTGGAACAGTACGGCCGCAGCGGCTGCGTGGGCTGCGGCCGCTGCATCGCCTGGTGCCCGGTGGGCATCGACGTGACCGAGGAGTTGGCGGCGCTGTCTATGGCGCCCGACACCGCGCCGGCCAAGGCGCCCGACATTGCGCCCTCCCAGGCGCCCGGCGGGGAGGAGCGATCATGACCAGCGCGCTGGTGCCCTTTGAAGCCGAGGTCGTCGGCCGCAGGGACGAGACCCAGGACATGTTCAGCCTGCAGCTGCGCTTCACCGACCCCGAGGTGCAGGCCGCCTACCGCTTCTCGATGGGCCAGTTCAACATGCTCTACCTGCCGGGCATGGGCGAGGTGCCGATCTCCATCGTCTCCGACCCCGACGAGCGCGAGATGGTCGATCACACCATCCGCAAGGTCGGCTCTGTCACCCGCAACCTGGGGCGGCTCGAGGTCGGTGACCGGCTCGGCCTGCGCGGCCCCTACGGTCGCGGCTGGCCCACGGAGGAGGCCGAGGGCACCGACCTGGTGATCGTCACCGGGGGGCTGGGCTGCGCCCCGTCCGTCTCGCTGATCGAGTATGTGCTGCACCGGCGCGGACGCTACGGCCGGATGCATATCATCCAGGGGGTGAAGCACTCCAACGACCTGATCTGGCGCGATCGCTACGCCGCCTGGCGCCGTCATCCGGATGTCGAGGTCTACCTGACCGCCGACACCGGCGATACGTTCTGGCCCTGGCATACCGGCCCGGTGACCCAGTTCTTCGAGCGCATCGACTTCGACCCGGTGCGCTGTTCGGTCTTCATCTGCGGCCCCGAGGGCATGATGCGGGCGGTGATCAAGGCGATGCGCGAGCGCGAAGTGTCGGAGGAGAGAATCTGGCTCAGCATGGAGCGCAACATGCACTGCGCCATCGGCTCCTGCGGCCGCTGCCAGCTGGGGCCCAAGTTCGTGTGCCGTGACGGCCCGGTCTTCACCTGTCGGGAACTGGCGCCCTACCTGTCGCATAAGGGAGTCTGACCATGACCACCGCGACCCGCCGCCCCCGCATCGCCGTGCACAAGTTCAGCTCCTGCGACGGCTGCCAGCTGGCCTTCCTCAACCTGGGCGAACCCCTGCTGGCCCTGGCCGAGACCGTCGATATCCTGCACTTCGCCGAGGCCGGGCCGATCGACGAGGAGGCCGAGGTCGACATCGCCTTCGTCGAGGGCAGCGTGGCCACCTCCCAGGACGCCGCGCGCCTGCACGGGATCCGCCAGCGCAGTCGCTACCTGGTCACCATCGGCGCCTGTGCCACCGCCGGCGGCATCCAGGCGCTGCGCAACCTCCACGACGCCGACGAGTGGGTGTCCGGGGTCTATGCAGAGCCCGAGCATATCGACCTGCTCGCCGACTCGACCCCGATTGCCGAGAGCGTCAGGGTCGACCTGGAACTCTGGGGCTGCCCGGTCAGCGGCGAACAGGTGCTCGGCGCCACCAAGTCTCTACTGGCCGGCCACCTGCCCCGGGTCGACCACAGCGCGGTGTGCATGGAGTGCAAGCGCCAGCAGGCGGTGTGCGTGATGGTCGCCAAGGGCCAGCCCTGCATGGGCCCGGTCACCAGCACCGGCTGCGGGGCGATCTGCCCCCGCTGGCAACGGGACTGCTACGCCTGCTACGGGCCCGCCGTGCAGGCCAACGTCTCGGCACTGGCCAGCCACCTGGCCGATAGCGGCATGCCGGCGGGCGACATCGCCCGGCGCCTGCTGTTCATCAACGGCCATGCCGAACCGTTCCGGCGTGAGGGCCTGGACTGGCAGGCCCGGGTCATCACGCGTCAGGGCCGCGAGGAGGAGCAGGGATGAGTCACGACACGCGAACCGGCGAGATCCATGTACCCATCCTGGCACGGGTCGAGGGCGAGGGCGCCCTGGACATCCGCATCGCGGCCGGCCGGATCGAGACGCTGACGCTGCGCATCTTCGAGCCGCCCCGGCTGTTCGAGAAGCTGCTCGAGGGCCGCAGCACCCAGGACGTGATCGACAGCGTGGCCCGCATCTGCGGCATCTGCCCCGTGGCCTACCAGATGAGTGCGGTGGCGGCGATCGAGTCGATCCTCGGCGTCACGCCCAGCCCCTGGGTAGAGGCGATGCGCCGGGTGATGTACTGCGGCGAGTGGCTGCAGAGCCACAGCCTGCACATCCACCTGCTGGCCGCCCCCGACTTCCTCGGCTTTGAGAGCGCCCCGGCGATGGCCAGGGACTACCCGGACGAGGTGCGCCGTGGCCTGCGGCTCCAGGGGCTTGGCAACGAGATCATCCGCACCTTCGGCGGCCGCTCGGTGCACCCGGTCGGCATCTGTCCGGGCGGCTTCTTCCACGCCCCCGACACGGCGGCCATCGAGACCCTTCGACAGCACCTGGCGGAAGGCCTCGAGGAGGCCCGCGAGCTGATCACCTGGGTCGCCGGCCTGCCGCTGCCCGAGGACGACCAGGCGTTCGTCTCCGTCTCGTTGCGCCATGACCACGACTACCCCATCACTCAGGGCCGGATCGTCTCCGACCAGGGGCTCGACATCGCCCCGGCCGACTTCGAGCAGCACTTTCGCGAGTTCCAGGTGCCCCACTCCACCGCCCTGCACGCCCAGCTCGACGGCCATCCCTACCTGGTCGGGCCGCTGGCCCGGCTCAACAACAACCTCGACCGGCTGCCCGAGGCGCTGCGACAGCAGCTCGACGACCTCGGCGTGCGCTTTCCCAGCCGCAACATGTTCCACAGCATCGTCGCCCGGGCGGTGGAAATGCATGTCGCCCTCAGCGAGGCGCTGCGCCTCACCGAGGAGTACGCCCCCGCCGCCGAGCCCCATGCCGAGGCGCCCGCCCGGGCTGGGGTCGGCGTCGGCTGCACCGAGGCCCCCCGCGGCATCCTCTGGCATCGCTATGCGCTGGACGATCAGGCCCGGGTCGTCGAGGCCCGCATCGTCCCGCCGACCAGCCAGAACCAGGCCCGGATGGAGGAGGACCTCGCGGCGAGCCTCACGCGCTTCGGCCTGGAGCGCGACGACGATGCCCTGCGCCTGCGCGGCGAGATGGTGATCCGCAACTACGACCCCTGCATCTCCTGCGCCACCCACTTCCTGGACTTCCATGCCATACGAGAGTGACCAGAGCGTGGCCGTGATGAACGCCGCAGATGGTCGGCCCGGGGGCCATGCCTATCTCTTCGGGCTCGGCTCGCCCCATGGCGGGGACCGCCTGGGCTGGCGCGCCATCGAGTGGCTGGGCGAGGCATTGCGCGAGCATGATGATCTCACGGTCGCGCGACTCGCCCAGCCCGTCGACCTCTTCCTCCATACGGTGACGGCGAACGACCGCCTGCTGCTGGTCGACGCCATGCGGGGCCAGGGACCGCCCGGCACCCTCAAGGTCTTTGCGCCGGCGGAGCTCCCCCCGGCCGCCGCATCGCTCTCCTCGCTTTCTTCTCATGGCCTCGACCTGGCGGGCACCTTGGCGCTGGTCGAGGCCTTGGGGCTCTTCCGGGCGGGTATCCGGATCATCGGCATCGAGATGCCGGCAGAAGCAGGCCCCGACACGCCTGACGCCGAGATGTCGGCACCCGGCCTTAACGCCGCCCAGGCCAAGCGACTCTACGCGGCAGTCCTGGACTGGCTCGACGCCGGCTAGGGGCTCCGACCCTTGTCCTCGGGCTGTGTGAGCGGCAGCGGGCCGTGCTCCTTGACGCTCTGGATGGCGAAGTTGCTACGGATATCGCTGACGCCGGGCAGGCGCAGCAGGGTCCCGGTCAGGAAACGCTCGTAGGCCGCCAGGTCCGCGACCACCACCTGCAGCAGGAAGTCCGACTCCCCCGACACCAGGTGGGCAGAGATCACCTCCGGCAGCGCCACGACCGCCTCGCGGAAGGCGTTGGCTTCGGCCTCGTGGTGGCGTTCCACCTTGACGCCGACGAAGACGGTGAGGCCGAGGCCCACCCCGCCGCGGTCCAGCTCGGCGTGATAGCCGCGGATCAGCCCCTCCGCCTCCAGCTGGCGCACCCGTCGCAGGCAGGGCGAGGGCGAGAGGTTCACCTCCTCGGCCAGCTGCACGTTGCTCAATCGCGCGTCGCGCTGCAGCGCCGCCAAGATTCGCCGGTCGATGGCATCCAGCCGAGTGTTTGGCATAAACATTCACCTCATTTTTCTTTATTGGCATCTTCTGCCAATTTTAGCCGCTTTCCTGGCCAACTTCGCAAGGACCTGCCGGCGCTCTCCCGGCTAGACTGGCCGCCTTCAGGAAAGGTATGTCACAACGGCGAGGGCGAATTCTATGGAGCTGTGGCTGTTTATCGGGGCGCTGGCGGCGATCTATCTGCTGCCCGGCCCCGACATGATCCTGGTGCTGCAGACCGGCAGCCAGCAGGGGCACGCCCAGGCGCTGGCCACCGCGGCCGGTCTTGCCGTGGCGCGCGGCCTGCACGTGGCGCTGGCGGCCCTGGGGCTCGCCACACTGTTCGCCACCGCGCCCTGGACCTTCGATGCGGTGCGCTACGCAGGGGGCGCCTACCTGGCCTGGGTCGGCCTACAGCTGCTCCGCTCGCCCGGCGCCACGACGAACGTCGACGCGGTCAGCGAGGGGAGGCTCGACGCCGGTCATCGCCGCGCCTGGCGCCGTGGCCTGCTGACTAACCTCCTCAACCCCAAGTCGCTGCTGTTCTGCTCGGTGCTGCTGCCGCAGTTCGTGCATCCCGGCGAGGGGCCCGTGCTGCTGCAGTTCGCCCTGCTGGGCAGCCTGCTGGTGGGCATCGGCCTGCTGTTCGATGCCGGCTACGCCACCCTGGGCGCCGCGCTGCAGCGCTGGTTCGCCGTCAGTCCACTGCGGGCGCGCCTGCAGCGCTGGACCTTCGGCTCGCTGATGATCGGCTTCGCCCTGCGCCTGGCCGCCTGAGGGAACATGACCTTGTCCTGCGTCAAGACGCCACCGTTGTGGCCCGGCGGCACGTCCCCATCCTGTGCCATAGTGGAGCCGTACACATCGACGCATGCACAGCGACACATGCCCGTCAGCAAGAGGAGCGCCCGATGCAGGAACGTGAGGTCGATATCGCCATCATCGGCGCCGGCAGCGCCGGCCTGAGCGCCTGGCACGCCGCCAACAAGCACAGCGACAGCGTGCTGCTGATCGAGGGCGGGGCCTATGGCACCACCTGTGCCCGGGTCGGCTGCATGCCCTCGAAGCTGCTGATCGCCGCCGCCGAATCCGCCCACCACGCCCGCGATGCCGGCGGCTTCGGCGTGCGCACCGGCCCAGTGGAGGTGGATGGACGCGCCGTCATGCAGCGCGTCCAGCGCGAACGCGACGGCTTCGTGGGGCGCGTGTTGAAGACAGTGGCGCGCCTGGGCGAGGACAACCGCCTTGAGGGCCACGCGCGCTTCGAGGACCCGCACACCCTGATCGTCGGCGACCATACCCGTGTGACGGCGCGCACCATCGTCATCGCCACCGGCTCGCGCGGCACCTGGCCAGGCTTCTTCGAGGCGGCCGGCGACCGGCTGGTCGTCAACGACGATGTCTTTGCGTGGGACGACCTGCCCGAGTCGGTCGCCGTGTTCGGCCCGGGCGTGATTGGCCTGGAGCTCGGCCAGGCGCTGCACCGGCTGGGCGTGCGCCTGCGCGTCTTCGGCGTGGGCGGTGCCCTGGGGCCCTTCCAGGACGAGGAGGTAAGGGCGTACGCCGACCGCACCTTCAACGCGGAGTTCTACATTGACCCCGACGCCAAGGTGGAGCGCATCGAGCGCGACGGCGACGCCGTGGTGATCACCTTCCTCGAGCGCGAGACCGGCAATCGCCTCACCGAGCGCTTCGATTACCTGCTGGCTGCCACCGGCCGGCGCCCCAACGTCGACCGCCTCGACCTGGACAAGGCCGGCCTGGCCGTCGACGACAAGGGAATGCCCCATTACAACCGCTTCACCCTGCAGTGCCGCAATGCCGATGATAGCCCCAGCCATATCTTCATTGCCGGCGACGCCAACCAGGAACTGCCGCTGCTGCATGAAGCCAACACCGAAGGGCGCATCGCCGGCGACAACGCCGGGCGCTACCCGGAACCGCGTGCCGGCAGCCGCAACGTGCCCCTCGCCGTGGTCTTCACCGACCCGCAGATGGCGACCATCGGCGCAAGCCGCGCTGAGCTGGAAGCGCAGTTTGGCGGCTGTGACTGCATCGCCAGCGGCGAGGCCTCTTTCGAGGATCAGGGGCGCGCCGTGGTGATGCGCCAGAACCGCGGCCTGATGCGCCTCTACGCCGAGCACGGCTCGGGCCAGTTTCTGGGTGCCGAGCTGTTCGGCCCCCGCGTCGAGCACATGGCGCACCTGCTGGCCTGGATGCTGGAAGAGCGGCCCAGCGTGAGCCGCATCCTGGAGATGCCCTTCTATCACCCCGTGCTCGAGGAGGGGTTGCGCAGCGCCCTGCGCGACCTCAATGCCAACCTGCAACAGGGCCCGGCCATCACCGAGCGCTGCATGGAGTGCGGACCCGGAGACTGAGCACCATGCCACGCCGAATCACGGCCCTGATCACGTCGGTCCTGCTCACCGCCACCCTGGTGGTAGTGAGCCCGGTCGCGGCGAGGTCCGCCGACACCCCGACGACGCAGCCCACCATCGGTCTGGCGCTGGGCTCGGGCGGCGCCAACGGCCTGGCGCATATCGCCATCCTGCAGGTCTTCGATGACCTCGAAATCGTGCCCGACCGCATCATCGGATCCAGCATTGGCGCGGTCATCGGCGGGCTCTATGCCGCCGGCCTGCCGGCCGAGGCGATCCGCGACATCTTCGACGACGTGGCCGGCTCGCCGCTGGATGCCCTGTCGGGCCTGGCCGCATCGGAGGTAGAACTGACCGCGCTCATGCCGTTCGGGCGTGACGATGCCGGCCTGCTCGATTCGGCCGGCTTCCTGCGCTTTCTGGCAAGCCATACCGAGGTGAGCAGCTTCGATGAGCTACGTATCCCGCTCGAGGTGGTGGCCACCGACTACTGGACGGGCGATAGCGTGATCATCGACGAGGGGCCGCTGTTTCCGGCCATCGAGGCCAGCATGGCGGTGCCGGGGCTGTTCCTGCCCGCCCACCGTGGCGAGCAGCTGCTGATCGATGGCGGAATCTCCAACCCCCTGCCCTACGACCGGCTTCACGGCGAGGTTGATTGGGTTATCGCCGTGGACGTCTCGGGCAGCCGAGAGCTGGAGAACGGGGAAGAGCTCGGCCTGTCCGACATGCTGTTCAACAGCTTCAAGATCATGCAGCAGGCGATCATCCGCCAATCGCTGCGACATCGGCCGCCCGATCTCTACCTGCGCCCGGAGACCCGGGGCGTGCGCCTGCTGCACTTCAATCGCATCGACGAGATCCTGCGTCAGGCCGAGCCCGACGCCGAGCAGCTGCGCGACCGGCTGAAGGCATGGCGTGCCCAGCCGGCCACGCCCTCTCCCTGATGGATGGCTACCGTCAACCAACCGCTACACTGTGTCAGGGCTATCGCAGATAACAGTACTGCTCGGGGCTGATCCGTCGGCAGGCCTACGAGGACGCGCTGTAAACCCCTCCATGGGCGCTACCGACGCCATCCCTGGCGTAGGACATCCTCTTCGGCCTGCCCCCGGCGTCCCTCGCTAAGGCCAACTGCAATAGCCCTGTACACTGTGTTGAGTATGACCAGGAGCGCATCATGGCCAAGCCTCTCCCTACCCTCTCTCGCCGCCGCCTGCTGCGGGGCATGCTCTCCGCGGCGGCCGTCATGGCGCTGCCCGCCGGCGCCCTGGCGCAGGCGAGCGGGCCACTGACCCGCGAGCTGCCCGGCACCGGCGTGGCGCTGCCCCGGGTCGGCCTGGGCAGCTGGATCACCTTCAACGTCGGCGATGATCCCGTCCTGCTCGAGGCGTGCACCGCGGTCATGGCGGCCTTCTTCGCCGCGGGCGGACGCCTGATCGACTCCTCGCCGATGTACGGCTCCTCTCAGGCGACGATCGGCCATGCGTTGAAGCACCTCGAGGCCGTCGAGCGTGTCT
Organism: Halomonas fontilapidosi; assembly: GCF_014192285.1. Lineage (GTDB taxonomy): Bacteria > Pseudomonadota > Gammaproteobacteria > Pseudomonadales > Halomonadaceae > Halomonas > Halomonas fontilapidosi. Next base: position 43,720 of record NZ_JACHXQ010000003.1, read on the forward strand.
ATGCCGCCGACAAGGTCTGGACCTCCAGCCCCGCCGAGGGGCCGGCGCAGATCGAGGCCTCCCGACGCGAGTGGGGCGTGCCGCGCTTCGACATGCTGCAGATCCACAACCTGCTGGGCTGGGAGGGCCATCTCGAGACCCTGCAGGCCATGAAGGCAGCCGGCGAGGTACGCCACCTGGGCATCACCACCTCTCATGGGCGGCGCCATGACGAGGTCGAACGCATCATGCGCCGCGCACCGCTGGACAGCGTTCAGCTTACCTATAACATCGTCGACCGCGAGGCCGAACAGCGCCTGCTGCCTCTCGCCCGAGAGCGCGGCATCGGGGTGATCGCCAACCGCCCCTTCCAGCAGAAGCGCCTGATCCGCCGCCTGGCGGACAAGCCGCTGCCGCCCTGGGCCGCCGAGATAGAGGCCACCACCTGGGCGCAGTTCATCCTCAAGTACATCATCTCCCACCCGGCGATCACCTGCGCCATCCCCGCCACCACCCAGGTCGAGCATGTCCGCGAGAACCTTGCCGCCGCCCGCGAGCCGCTGCCCGACGACGCCATGCGCCGTCGCATGGCCGACTACGTACGAGGGCTGTAGCGCATGGGCAACAGTGCATGGTGGACCTATCGCCCCGAGGACCTGCTGATGGTCTCGCCGCGGGTCTATGCGAGGCTGTTCGAGCTGCACAATCAGGCACTGTGGCCCGCCCAGCTGCTCGCGCTGGTGCTGGGGGCCGCGGCGCTGGTCCTGCTGCTGCGCCCTCGCCCGTGGGGCACTCGCCTGGTCGTCGCGCTGCTCGCCGTGGCCTGGATCTTTGTGGCCTGGGCCTTCCTGTGGCAGCGCTACGCCCCCGTTCACTGGGGCATGAACTATGTCATTCCGCTGTTCGCTCTCCAGGCGCTGCTGCTGGTCATCCTGGGCAACCTGCGGGGTGGCCTGCGCCTGCCGGGGCGCTGGAGCGCGCGGCGCGGCCTGGGTATCGGCCTGTTCGCCTATGCCCTGTTGCTGCACCCCCTGACCGCGCTGGCCACGGGCCGAGGGCTGTCGGGTGCGGAGGTCATCGGGCTCACGCCCGACCCGCTCGCCATCGCCACGCTGGGCCTGGCGGCCATGGCCGAACCGGCCCGGCGCGCCTGGCCGCTGCTGATCATTCCCGGCCTCTGGTGCCTGCAGAGCGGGCTCACCCTCGAGCTTCTCGGGGAACAGGGGGCCTGGCTACCCCTGCTGGCCGTCGCCGTGGCCCTGGCAGCGAGACTGTGGCCCCGCGACGCCTAGCATACCCGCAGCGCGCCCTGCGTTGACTCGCCCCGGCGAGGCGCTGACCGGAGCCTGGTAGGCTGGATGCATCATTTCCATGGTCAGGATACCCGTGCCATGTCCCGATCCCGCCTGCTCACTGCCACTATGCTGCTGCCGCTGGCCCTGCTGCTGGGCTGCGAGCCCAGCGAGCCTCCGCTCACGCTGCTCGACCCGCCCGAACCGGGCGAGACGTTGAAGGTGGCCACTCGCAATGCCGCCACCACCTACTATCTGGACCGCGACGAAACCCCGGCCGGCCCGGAGCATGATCTCGTCCAGCAGTTCGCCGAGGAGCAGGGCTGGGAGGTCGAATGGGTGCTGCGGGAGTCCATCGCCGAGGTGCTGGAGGCCCTGGAGGCCGGTGAGGTCGACCTGGCTGCCGCCGGGCTGACCCACCTGCCGTCCCGCGACGAGCGCTTCCGCCGTGGCCCCGGTCATACCGATATTGTCGAGCAGCTGGTCTGCCACCGCGATATGCGCCCCCTGCCCCGCGAGGTGGAGGAGATGGCCGGCGTCGAGATCCGCGTCACCGCCGATTCCAGCTATGCGGAAAAACTGCGCAGCCTGGTCAACCGTTACACCGGCATCACCTTCGAGGAGGACCCGCGTACCACCGAGATGCTGCTGGCCGAGGTGGCCGAGCGGCGCATCGACTGCACCTTGGCCGACTCCAATATCGTGCGGGTAGTGCGCCGGCATTTCCCGCATCTGGAGGTCGCCATGAACCTGACCAGCGGTGATCGGCTGGGCTGGTACCTGCCCGAGGGCCACCAGGCGCTGTCCGAGCTGGCCACGCAGTGGATGGAGAGCGACCAGGGCGAGCAGAGCATCGCCGCGATGCAAGAGCGCTACTACGCCTACATCGGCGAATTCGACTTCGTTGATCTGCGCGCGCTGAATCGGCGCATTGACGAGCGCCTGCCCTCCTTCCTCGAGCTCTTCGTGGCGGCCGAGCAAGCCACCGGCATGCCCGCTGATCTGCTCGCCGCGTTGTCCTATCAGGAGTCGCACTGGGACCCCCGGGCCGTCTCGCCCACCGGCGTGCGTGGCATCATGATGCTCACGCAGAACACCGCACGCTCGCTGGGGGTCGATAACCGACTGGACCCGGCCGCCGCTATCGACGGCGGCGCGCGCTATCTCGCCGACCGCCACCGCCGGCTGCCCGAGACCATTCCCGAGCCGGACCGCACCTACCTGGCCCTGGCCAGCTACAATATCGGCCGCGGCCACCTGCTGGACGCCCGACAGCTGGCCCGCGACCTGGGAAAAGACCCGGACTCCTGGGAAGACATGCGGGAGGTACTCCCCCTCAAGGCCGACAAGCGCTACTACCCGCAGACCCGCTACGGCTACGCGCGAGGCTATGAGCCGGTGCACTATGTCCAGCGGATCCGCAACTACCAGGATGTGATCGGCCCCGCGGTGGAACTCTCGCCGTCTGACGGGGAATAAGCAAGGGGATGTCAAAGGCTCGCGTGCAGCCGGCGGCGACGCCCTAGGCCTGGCAGAACGAGCGATTGCGACCGGCCCGTTTGGCGGCATAGAGCGCTTCGTCCGCCCGCTGCAGGAGGGCATCCAGTGAGGCATCCCCCGCTTCCAGAGTCGCCACGCCGGCACTGGTGGTCACGCTCACCCGCTCGCCGTCCTCCGCGAACTCGAGGCCCTCGGTATGTTGACGCAGGCGCTCGGCCAGTTGCAGGGCCCCTTCCGGGTCGGTGGCCGGCAGCAGCACCACGAACTCCTCGCCGCCGATGCGCCCGAACAGGTCTTCCCGGCGCAGCAGCGAGCGAACACCGGCGGCGAAGGCCTGCAGCACCCGGTCGCCCGCGGCGTGTCCCCAGTGGTCGTTGATTCGCTTGAAATGATCGAGATCGAGCATCACCAGCGAGAGGGCAACGCCGTGGCGCCGGGCACGGGCGAGCTCCTCGGCGGCCCGCTCGAAGAAGTGGCGGCGGTTGGCGGCACCGGTGAGCGGGTCATGCCGGGCCAGTTGCTCCAAGGCATGCTCCGCCCGCTTGCGTGCCGTGATGTCGCGGAAGAACCAGACGCGTCCGACATAACGCCTTCCCTCTCCCCAGAGCGCCTTCGAGTGGCGCTCCAGGGTGCGGCCATCGCGATACGCCAGTTCAGAGTGATCTTCGAGGTCGGGGTCGGCGTAGAGGCTCTCCACCCGCTCCAGGAAGGCCTCGGGTTCTCGGAAGCGCCAAAGCGCCTGTGCCAGGAGGTGCTGGTCGTCCAAGCCCGCCAGGTCACCGTCTTCGCCACCGGAAATTGACCCGGGCGGAATGCCGAGCACCTCGAACAGTCGTTGATTGTGGCAGGTGATCATCCCCTGGTCGTCGACGACGAGAATGCCGTCGGGCGAGGCTTCGAGGATCTCCTCAACCAGCGAGCGCTCGAACTTGCGCTCCGGGGTAGCGGGGGTCTGGTCTGGTGTCATGGCACCAGTAGAGCCAAGCCGCTCGTTGATTGCAAAGCCCGCGGTCGGAATCGGCGGACCGCTTGATCCCCGTCAGGCCGTGAGGCTGGCCCCGAAGGCCAGCTGTACGGCGATGGCCGCCATCATCATGCCGATGGCGGCATCGATCGCCCGCCAGGCCAGCGGCCGAGAGAGCCAGGGCGAGAGAGCCGCGCCGCCCCAGGCTAGCAGGCTGAACCACAGGATCGAGGCCGAGATGGCCCCCGCCACGAAGGTGGCCGTGCTCTGCTGCTGGGCGCCGATGGCCGGGATCAGCAGCAGGGTATCGAGATAGACCTGGGGGTTGAGCAGCGTGACGGCAAGAGTGGCGAGCAGCACAGCGCGGCGGCTGCGCCCGCCCGACGCGCCGCCGGCCAGCCCCTGCCGGCCACAGACTGCGCGGTGGAAGGCCTGAGCCGCCAGCCAGGCAAGGAACACCACCCCCAGCCAGCGCAGCACCTCCATGGCGCTCGGCATGCTCAGCAGCAGCGCACTGACCCCGAACATGCCGGCGGCCAGCAGCAGCACGTCGGTACTCATGCAAAGCCCGGCCGACCACCAGTGGTGCTCCCGTCGCACGGCCACTCCCAGCACATAGGCATTCTGCGCGCCGATGGCGACGATGATCCCGCCGCACACTACCAGCCCGGTCAGATAGCTCTCCAGCATGGCCTTTCTCCTCCCTGTTCCGTGGTGAGCGGCCATCGTAGCGACACCCCGACATGCCGAAAAATCATCCTGCTAATATTGCATCAGTTTTGCTTATACTTGGACCGTCCCTCCTTCCCGACACGGAGCTCCCATGCTGGACTACAAGCTGCTCCAGGCGCTGGCCACGGTGGTCGAGTTCGGCGGCTTCGAGCGCGCCGGCGAGCAGCTGGGCCTCTCTCAGTCGGCGGTCTCCCAACGGATCAAGGCGTTGGAGGTCCGCCTCGGGCAACCCGTGCTGATCCGCCACCCCGCCCTGCGACCCACCCCGGCGGGCCAGCGACTGCTCAACCACGTCCAGCAGGTCCAGCTGCTGGAGCGCGATCTGCGCGCCGCCCTGCCGACCCTGGAGGAGGCATCCCCGCGGCTGCGCATCGTCCTCAATGCCGACAGCCTGGCGACCTGGTGGGCCGTGGCCGTCGGTGACTTCTGCCGGACGGAGGGCCTGCTGCTGGATATGGTGGTCGAGGACCAGGACGTGGGCCTCAAGCGGCTGCGCGACGGCGAGGTCGCGGCCTGCCTATGCGCCAGCGACCAGCCCATCGCCGGGGCCCGCTGCGTGCCACTCGGCACCATGGTCTACCACCCCTTCGCCACCCCGGACTATATCGCCCGCCATTTCCCGGACGGGCCAACCGTCGAGGCCTTCCGCCGGGCCCCGGCCATCGTCTATGGCCCCCATGACCAGTTGCAGCACCGCTTCCTGGCCAGCTGCGGCTACCACGGCAGTTTTCCCTACCACCTCTGTCCCTCGTCGGAAGGCTTCGTGCGCCTCACCGTCGCCGGCATGGGCTACGGCATGCTGCCGCAGATGCAGGTCGCATCGCTGGTGGCCGAGGGCCGACTGGACAGCATCGCCCCCGAGCGTTCGCTTGCCGTGCCACTCTACTGGCACTTCTGGCGGCACAGCGGTGAGCTGCTGGAGCGGCTGACCGGCGTACTGTGCGGGGTCAGGCTCGAGTGAGCCGCCGGCGACGGCACGATGGTCAGCCGAGCGAAAGTCTGTATGATGACTGTGCAACATCTTCAGCTACGGAGCAGAAACACGATCGATCATTCTTTCCAGCCAGCACGGGAGGTTCTCATGAAGGTCTACAAACCGGAGTGGCAGTGCACGTTTAGCGTAAACGAAGGCGTGGAAGAATCGGCCAACTGGAAGGCGCGAATTGCCTGGTACCTTCGCGAATTCGCCGACAAGTTGGACAGTGGTGGAAGAACGATCAAGATTGACTGCAACGTCACCCCCGAAGTGAGCCGTGAGGAGGTCGACACCTGCCTGGAGAAGGGCTTTGCCCTGAGCCAGAGCCTGCTCACCCAGCTCGCGCATCAGGCCGCCTGCGAGGACGTCATGCGGGATGCCAAGGCCGAGCTGTTCGAGGAGCAGCCACAGCGCTGAGCCCGCGGAAGGCGGGAGAGAGAAGAGACGCATGCTGTCACCCCACCCCATTCGGCTCCAAGCCGAATGGGGTGTTTTCATTGTGTCGGACCGTTTGGCCCCTCCGCCAGCTCTGCATTAGACTGGTCGTCTACATACCGACGCGAAGGAGCTGCACGATGCAATCCCGCTACTTCACCATCAACGACTACCCCCAGGGCACCCCGGCACGCGAGCTGTTCGAACTGCATGAGCAGGCGCTGCCCGCGCTCGCCGAGGACGAGGTACGCATCCGCAACACCTGGCTGTCGGTGGACCCCTACATGCGCGGGCGCATGAGCGGCGTGAAGACCTACATCGCCCCCTTCGAACTGAACGCGCCCCTCGAAGGGGCGGCGATCGGCGAGGTAATCGAGTCGCGCGCTGCGGCCTTCCCCGTGGGCACCAAGGTGCGCCATATGGGCGGCTGGCGAGACATCGCTCAGCTGACCGGCGACCAGCTGGAGCCCCTGCCCGCGTTCGACGTACCGGAACAGGCTTACCTGGGTGTACTCGGCATGCCGGGCATGACCGCCTGGACGGGCCTCAAGCGCATCGCCGAGATGCAGGAAGGCGACAACGTGCTGGTCAGCGGCGCTGCCGGCGCGGTGGGCTCGCTGGCCGTGCAGCTGGCCAAGGCCAAGGGCGGTACCGTGGTGGGCATCGCCGGCTCGCCCGACAAGCTCGAGTGGCTGGAATCCCACGGCGTCAAGGCAGTGAGCTATCGCGACAGGGATGCCACCGAGCTGACCGAAGCGCTCCAGGCTGCCTGCCCCGAGGGCTTCGACGTCTACTACGAGAACGTGGGTGGCACCTGCCTGGAGGCGGCGCTGAACACCCTCAGGGTCGGCGCGCGCATCGCTGTCTGCGGCATGATCGCTCGCTACAACGAGGCGACGCCGAGTCCGGGGCCGAGCAACCTGGCGATGATCCTGATTCGTCGTGCCCGCATGGAAGGCTTCATCGTCTTCGACCACTGGGCGCACTACCCCGAGTTCCTGGGCGAGGTCGGTCCGCAGGTCGAGAGCGGCCAGCTCGACTACACGGAAACCGTGGAAGAGGGCCTGGAGCGCACCCCCGACGCCTTCCTCGAGCTGTTCGAGGGCGCCAACCGCGGCAAGATGCTGGTCAGGCTCTGACCGAGGGACCATGAACACCATCAATCCCGACAAGCTCTACCACAGCAAGTGGACCGCAGCGCGGCCCCGCAACAAGGAGAAACACTTCCTCGTCACCGCGCTCGAGCGGGACGAGGAGGAGCGGGTGGTCGCGGTGATCCTGGAGGCCGTGTACTCCCATCGCGAGACCCGCCTGCCCTGGCAGGCCCTCAAGGACGACGCTACCTGGTTGATGGGCTGGCGCTGACTCTTCAGCGCTGATCCGAGTTATCCCGCTCTTCCCGCTCGGAAGCCTCGGGGACCGAGGAGGTGACCGTACTGATCAGCTGGGGCACGAAGCGTTCCGAGAACCCGGCCACGAACGCCCAGAACAGCAACTTGGCCAGGTCAGGCCCGGAGCTCGGATAGGTTTCCCGGAAGATTCGCAGCATGAAATCCTCGCCCTCTTCGAGATCCTCCTGGCTCGGGAAGGAGAAGGCGGGAAAGAGATCGCCCGAGACGATACCGGAGAGGAACACCAGGTAGAGCACCAGGGCGAACACCCCACCGAAGATTGGCACCAGCAGGATCTGGAACCAGGAGGCATTCAGCAACGCGAGTTCCTCGTCGGTGACCTCGTTCAGGCGTTGCTGAATACTCACGAACCCCCCGATGATGCCGCACAGGGGGACCGCCCAGGTCACCAGAAACCGCTGATTGTAGAAGAAGGTGAGCGCGAAGATCGCGCCCAGCACGGCGACCGCCACCGTGGTCATGACGATCAGGCGCTGGGTAATGGCATCGATGTGCCGGATGCGTTGCATGGTGCGGCCTCCGCAACCCGAACCTGCCCGCGCTCGGGAGAATCCTGACCCTCCCTTGACGATAGTCGACCTTGCCGGCTCCCACCATGCGAGCTCTGCCTGCCGGCTACTACATGCAATACGCCAGCCGGGCGGGCCCCATGGCACTCGCCCGAAGGCGCCCTTCCGTCCTTCATGCCGAGCGCGGTCGGCGCGCACCTTCAGCCGCGCGGATCCATCACGCCCGCGTAGCGCACGCCGCTCAGCAGGGCCATCTCGCGGTGCCAGGTAGCCAGGTCCTCGCGGTTGAACTTGTCCAGGCGGTCATGGCCGCAGGCCCGCGCCATGACCTGCATCAGCGAGACCGAAGCCTCGAGGAAGCTCTGGAGCTGGCGGGAGGAGGTGTCGACGTTCAGCCGCTGGCGCAGGTCCTTGCGCTGGGTGGCCACGCCGGCCGGACAATTGTTGGTGTTGCAGATCCGCGCGGACACGCAGCCGATCGCCTGGATGGCGCTGTTGGCCACCGCGATGCCGTCTGCGCCGAGGGCCATGGCCTTCACGAAGTCGCTCGGCACCCTCAGCCCACCGGTGACGATCAGGGTGACCCGGCCGCTGGCGCCCTGCTCGTCCAGGTGGCGCCGGGCTCGGGCCAGGGCCGGAATGGTGGGCACGCTGATGTGGTCGCGAAAGAGTTCCGGGGCCGCACCGGTGGCCCCGCCGCGGCCATCGAGAATGAGGTAGTCGGCGCCGGCATCAAGCGCGAACTGGATATCCCGCTCGACGTGGTTGGCACTGAGCTTGAAGCCGACCGGAATGCCGCCGGTCACCTCTCGCACCCGGTCGGCGAAGCGCTTGAAATCCTCCACCGAGTGCAGTTCCTCGAAGGTGGGCGGCGAGACGGCGGGCTCGCCCTCGGGAATGCCGCGCACCTCGGAGATCTTGCCGGTGTTCTTGTTACGCGGGAGGTATCCACCGGTACCAGTCTTGGCGCCCTGTCCGCCCTTGAAGTGGAAGGCCTGGACTTTCTCGAGCAATTCCTCGCGGTAACCGAACTGGGCACTCGCCAGCTCATAGAAGTAGCGGGAATTCTCCTGCTGCTCCTCCGGCAGCATGCCGCCTTCCCCGGAACAGATCCCGGTACCGGCCCGCTCGGCGCCGCGGGCCAGCGCCATCTTGGCCTCCTCGGAGAGCGCGCCGAAGCTCATGTCCGACACGAACAGCGGCATGCTCAAGGTCAACGGCTTCTTGGCCTCGGGGCCGATGACCAGCTCGGTAGCGACCTCGGCGTCTTCCATCAGTGGCTGGGTCGCCAGCTGGGCAGCCATGATCTGCAGGTCATCCCAGTGGGGCAGCGTGTGGCGCGGCACCCCCATGGCGGTGGTCGGCCCATGGGGACCCATCTTCTCGAGCCCCTCGCGCGCCAGTTGATGGATAAATTCTACCGTGGGCTCTTCGCGGGTGGCCTTGGCTTCCGGCGCCTTGGCCTCGGAATCCTCGTCCTCGTCGGAGGCATCCTTGGCCTCGCCGGGCCCCGGCTTGCCCACCTGGTCATCGCTGAACTGCTGATGGGTGCCGTCGCAGAAGGGCGCATCGGCGGTATGCTTGCAGCGACACAGGGTCGCCTCGCCGTCTTCTTCGGCAACGAAGCTCTTGGGCGTGATCCCGGTGCCGGAGTGGGAGCCATCGCAGAACGGCTGGTTGGCGGAGCGCCCACAGCGGCAGAAGGCGTACTCCTTGCCCTTGGTGAGATTCACCGTGATGGGTGTGTTGTCGGCGATGACCGGCCCGCTCGCGGTAGCCTCCTCGCCGGAGGCCTTTTCGTCGGGCGCCTCCTTGCCGACCTGGTCGTCGGCAAACCGCTGGTGGGTGCCATCACAGAAGGGCGCATCCGCGGTGTGTTTGCACTGGCAAAGCGTGGCCTCGCCGTCCTGCTCGGCGACGAAGCTCTTGGGCGTAAAGCCGGTGCCGGCATGGGAGCCATCGCAGAACGGCTGGTTGGCGGAGCGCCCGCAGCGGCAGAAGGCGTACTCCTTGCCCTTGGTCAGCTTCACCGTGGCGGGCTTGTTGTCGGCGATGACGGGCTGGCTCATGGTGACGGGCTCCTGAACGGGTTGATGGCGGGAGGGGTGCGAAGGGCGTCGACTCCGCACGGACGTCGTTGAAGCGTGGTGCACCCGGGCGGCGGGCGCCAGTTGCCACCATACCCGGCCGCCCCGGGCGGAGAAACGCGGGCTCTCAACGCGGGGACGCGGGAGACAGGCTTACAGCACCACCGCGACGCCGGTGGCGGGGTCCTCCACGACCCCACCCACCGGGAAGGGGTCGCGGGCGTGAAAGCGCCTGGCGGACTCGCGCCAGACGAGCGGCAGGGTGGTGAGGTCCTCGCGGGCCATCAGCGCCCGCAGAGCTCGCCCTCCAGACCCGAGGCCACGGCGACTACTTGCCGACCAGCCAGTGCGTCACGCCGAGCGCCAGCACCACCGCCGCGATGGCCAGCATCTCCTCCGCGGTGACGAGCTCGGTGTCGAGGATGATCACCTTTCGCGCGATCGCCATCAGCGCCGTGGCGATCACCAGCCGGATGGGCAGGATATTGGTGCCGAGGTAGAGCCGGATGTTGATGAAGATCTCCACGGCGATCAGCACGACCATGAAGGCACCGAAGATCAGGAAGATATCGCTGACCTCGAACAACATCACCGGTGGTGCCATGAAGCGCGAGTAGAGCACATAGACCACGTCCAGCACGCCCCAGATAATCACCAGCACCATCAGCACCGCCAGAATCTTGATGGCGAAGCGGATGACGAGGTGCAGCCGGCGGATCAGCGGGTCTTCATGTTCCTTGGGGAGTTCGTCGTGCATCAGCCGTGGCGAACGGCCCTCGGTGCTCTCCTCGTGTTCCATGGGGTATCTCCTGAGCGGCTTGCCGGCAAGCGAACGCGCCGGCCCGGTGCGCTGCTCCAGCATATGGCGCCGCGCAGGAGGACACCAGACGGCAGGATGGGCTGTCGGTCATCGCGCCCGCGACTATCGGGTTGCCAGCAGTGCCTCGACCAGGTCGGCCAGGCTCGCCTCGCAGCGCGCCTCGGGCGCCTTATCCTCATCGCCGGCGCAATATTTCCCGGAGCGCACCAGGCAAGCCTGCAGGCCGACGTCCATGGCGGCGACCACATCGCACTCCACGTCATCACCCACCATCAGTGCCTCGTCGGGCGCCACGCCGGCCTCCTCGAGCACGGCATGGAAGAAATCGCCTGCCGGCTTGCCCAGCACGTGCGCCTCGACGCCGGCGGCGTACTCCAGGGCACGCACGAAGGGCCCCGCATCCAGGTGCAGGGTCCCCGCCTGGCGGAAGTAGCGATTGGTGCCTACGGCGAGCAGCGGTGCGCCATCCAGCAGCAGCCGGAAGGCCTCGTCGAGGTGGGCATAGTCCAGGCGCTGCTCGGCATCGCCGAGCACCACGGCGTCGGGCTGTCCGCTGGGCAGGTCGGCAAACTCCGGCTCGAGCCGCTCATGGATCAGCAGGTAGGGACAGAGCCGATGCCGCGCCAGATAGCGCCGGATCGCGCCCGGGGCGGTGAATACCTGCGCCGGCGCCACGTCGAAGCCCAACGCCTGCAGGTCCTCGCAGACCTTGGCCGACGTCCTGCGCGACGTATTGGTGAGAAAGCGCAGCGTCAGGTCGCGCTCCTGCAACCGAGCCACCGCCTCCAGGGCACCGGGGAGGGCCTCGCCATCCTCGGTCAACACGCCACTGATATCGAGCAGTACCGCCTTGAGCATCGTCACCTCCTCCATTTTCTCGCCTTTCCGACAGCCTAGACGGCGAATGTGACATCGGCCCGGCATCGTCCCGACCGCTACCCGAGAGACCGGCCATCACGCGGTGTCGCGGTGATCGACGTCAACGGCAGGCAAGGCTGATGCCGCTATCATTCAGTGATAGGGTCAAGGCGAGATATCGACGAGAATCCGCGATGCGTGACCGGAGATGGTAACGACCCATGGCAACCCCACGGACCCTTCCGCTTTCATGACCTCCTTCCATAGCGCTTCCGAGCCGTTCATCCACCACCAGGCAACGCTTCTCGATAAGCTCCAGACCCCGATCTGGATCTTCGATATCGAGCGAGAGCGGATGCACTATGTCAATGCCGCCGCCGTGAGACTCTGGGCGGCCGAAACGCCCCAGGAGCTCTACGCACGTGACTTCTCCTCGACGATGAGCGAGACCTCTCGGCAACGCCTGGCAGACTACCTGCCGCGGCTGGCGCGGGGCGAGGTCATCGATGAGCACTGGAGCTTCTACCCCGGCGGCCAGGCCATCTCGCTGCACTGCCGCTGCAGCCCTTGTGTCATGGATGACGGCCGCCCCGGCATGCTGGTGGAGGGCCTGGAAAGCGATATCTCGCTGGATGCCTCCAGCCTGCGCGCCCTGGAAGCCGTGCGCCACACCCCCATGATGGTCTCGGTCTTCGACGGCCAGGGACGCCTGCTGGTTCGCAACGCGGCTGCCCTTGCGGCCCGCCGGACCCTGACTTCCCTCGACGCCTGCTTCGCGGAACACGAGGTGGCCGAGCGGCTCATCCAACAGCTCGAGGATGCGCCGAGGTGCTCCCTGGAGGCGATCATGCGGGTCGACGACAGCGAGCGCTGGCATCACGTCGATCTCTGCCGCGCGACTGACCCCAAGACCGGGCTTCCGATGATCGTGATGGGCGAGTTCGACATCACGTCGCGCAAGACGCTGGAGACGGCCCAACTGGTCTCCAAGCGCCAGTTGGAGGTGGTCATCGAGGGCCTGGACGTAGGCCTGCTCCTCGAAGACGAACAGCGCCGGGTCATCGTCGTCAATCAGGCGTTTTGCGATCTCTTCGGCATTGAGGCCCCGCCCGAGAATCTGGTCGGCATGGACTGCCGTGAGGCCGCCCAGTCCGCCAAGGGGCACTTCACCGAACCGGAAGGCTTCGTGGACAGGATCGAGGACCTCCTGGCGTCAAGGCGCAAGCAGAGCCGCGATCTGCTGACCATGGTGGATGGCCGCTTCCTGGAGCGCGCCTATACACCCCTGTTTGTCGCCGATGAGTACCATGGACACCTCTGGGTCTATCGCGACATCACCCGACAGCGGCATCAGGAAGCCGACTGGGCCCGCAAGGCCAGCACCGATCCCTTGACCGGCCTGGCCAACCGCCGCTCCTTCGACGAGTCCGCCCGACGGCTCGCCAGATCGGTCGGGGAAGAGGCGATTCCGGCCGCCCTGTTGATGATCGACATCGACCGCTTCAAGGCCATCAACGATACCCTGGGCCACGCCGAGGGCGACAAGGGCCTGCGCCTGCTGGCGGACACTCTGCGCCACAACCTGCGCGAGCGAGATCTGCCCTGCCGAACCGGCGGGGAGGAGTTCATGGTCATCATGCCCGGCATGCTCCCCGAGCAGGCCGAAGCCACCGCCTGGCGCCTGCTGCGCCAGATCGCCGAGGCCACCATCGAGGCAGAGGAGTTGCCCTTCCACTTCACGGTGAGCATCGGCGTCACCTGCTTCAAGCCCACCGATAGAAGCATCGAGGCCGTCACTCAGCGGGCCGATGCCGCCATGTACCAGGCAAAGCACGCGGGCAGAAACCGCGTGGCGGTTCGCTGGTAACTCACGCGGCAAGTACACCAAGTTTCAGAAGGCTGATAGACCGGATTTATTGGGTGCCCCAGCTTGCTGGTGGTATTTTCCCTGGTATCTTCCTCCCTGAGGCCATTTTTCGTCGATGAACCACCTCGAACGCGCCCGTCTCTTCGCCCTTGAGCAGCTCAACCTCCTTGACACCCCACCCAGCGAAAGCTTCGACCGCCTCACCCGCTTGGCCAGCCAGCTGTTCGGCTTGCCGATCTCGGCGGTGTCGTTGACGGACGCCGATCGCCAGTGGTTCAAGTCTCGCGTTGGCGTGGATCACTGGGAGATCCCCCGTGAGAAGGCGCCCTGTGCCAGTGTTTCCGCCTCCTCCGAGGTCGTTATCATCCCCGACATGCTGGCCTCGAGCTGTTACCGGGAAAGTCACCTGGCCAATTCGGGGATTCGCTTCTACGCCGGTGCGCCACTGACGACCCGCGAGGGGCATACCCTGGGGGCCATGTGTGTGCTGGGCACGGAGCCGCGCGAGATCACCGAGCAGGAAAGGGCGACACTGGTCGACCTGGCCGCCATGGCCATGGCCCAGATTGAGCTGCAACACGCCTTCGGCAGGGTCGATCCGCTGACGGGCATGGCGAATCGCGGCCAGTTCGAGGAGGACGTCCAGGATCTGGCCCTCGATGCGCCCGACACGCGGCGAGCCGCCTTCTTCATCGAAGTGGTCGAACCCAGCCAGCTGAGCGCGCTGCACCGTACCATGGGCCCCGCCTTCCTGGACGAGCTCGCCCAGGTCTCCGCCCGGTGCCTGCAGCAAGCGCTCGGAAAGGAGTCGCGGCTCTACTATCTCGGCGGTTGCCAGTTCGTGCACCTGGTGGCAGCGGCGAGCGAAGACGCGCTCATCGAGCATGCGCTGCGCCTTCGCGAGGATCTGATGGCGCTCGAATCGGCCCGGGAAGTGCCCGTGCTGGTGCAGCCGGTGGTGGGCATCGCGGCCTTCCATCTCGGCGCCACAACGCCGTCAGACGTGCTGCGCAGCGCCCACGCGGCGACCCTCGACGCGCGCCAGATAGGCCGGGGTGCCGGCGTGTTCTCCAAGGAGCTGGAAGAGCGGTTCCAGCGGCGCAACATGCTGCTCTCCGACATCGACCGAGCCTTGGAAAGTGATGACGAACTGTATCTCGTCTTCCAGCCACGCGTTGCCGTGGCGAGCGGCGTCTGCCAAGGGGCCGAGGCCCTGCTGCGCTGGCGACACCCGGTGCTGGGCGAGGTCTCCCCGGCGGAATTCATTCCGCTGATCGAGAATACCCCCATGGCCCGCTCCCTGACGGACTGGGTGATGCGACACGCGATCCACCAGGCGGCGCTCTGGCACAGGCAGGGGCGAGACCTGCGGATCTCGATCAATGTCTCGGCGACCAATCTGGAGGAGGCCGACTTCGCCCAGCGAGTGCTCGAAGCGCTGCGCCAGGCTCGCCTGCCCGCCGCGGCCATCGAGCTGGAAGTGACCGAGAGCGCCCTGATCGGCAAGGGGCGGGCAGCGGCGTCTCAGCTCGAGGCCTTGATCGCGGCGGGTATCCTGATCGCCATCGACGACTTCGGCACCGGCTACAGCAGCCTCTCCTACCTGCATGAGATTCCGGCAAATATCGTCAAGATCGACCGGCGTTTCATTACCCACCTCGGGGAGCATGCTCGTACCCGGACCCTGGTCGGATCGATGATCGGCATGGCCCATGAGCTGGGGTACAGCGTTGTCGCCGAGGGGGTGGAAGACGAGGCCGCCCTCGCCTGCCTGGGCCAGCTAGGCTGCAACGAGGTACAGGGCTACCTGCTGGCCAAGCCGCTGCTGCCCGGCGTCTTCGAGGCCTGGCTAGCTCAGCAGGCCTGATGCGGAGCAGCGATAGGGTCGCATGACGTCACTGCTGACACAGGCGCCCCCACCGCCGGATGTCGCGCCGGGCAACCAGCAAATCACCCCTGGCGCGACAGGTCGACCACGACCCGCCCCCGAACCTTGCCCTGAAGCAGATCGCCGGCGACGGGGATCGCCTCTTCCAGCGAGATACTGCGGGTGATCGCCTCCAGCCGCTCGGGCGGCAGCAGCTCGCCCAGGCGCCGCCACGCCTCGACGCGATCGTCGTAGGGGCGCATCACGCTGTCGATGCCGGCCAGGGTAACGCCACGCAGGATGAAGGGGGCCACGCTAGCGGGCAGGTCCATGCCCTGGGCCAGGCCGCAGGCCGTCACCGTGCCGCCATAGCGGGTGCTGGCGCAGACATTGGCCAGGGTATGGCTGCCGGCGGCATCGACGGCCCCCGCCCAGCGCTCCTTGGCCAGCGGCCGGCCGGGTTCGGACAGTGTGCTTCGGTCGATGACCTCGCTGGCACCCAGTTCCTCGAGATAGGCCCGCTCCTCGAGGCGCCCCGTCGAGGCGACCACCGTGTAGCCCAGCCTCGCCAGCAGGCTGATGGCGACACTGCCCACCCCGCCGCTGGCGCCGGTTACCAGCACCTCGCCCTTGTCCGGCGTCACGCCATGGCGCTCCAGCGCCATCACCGACAGCATCGCCGTGTAGCCGGCAGTGCCGATGGCCATGGCCTGCTGCGCGGTGAAAGCAGACGGCTGCGGAATCAGCCAGTCGCTCGAGAGGCGCGCCTTCTCGGCCAGGCCGCCCCAATGACCCTCACCCACGCCCCAGCCGTTGAGCAGCACGCGATCGCCCTCGCGGTAGCGCTCACTGGAGGAGTGTTCGACGGTACCGGCCAGGTCGATGCCCGGCACCATCGGGAACTTGCGCACTACCGGCCCCTTGCCGGTGATGGCCAGGGCGTCCTTGTAGTTCAGGGTGCTGGCGTCGACGGCGACAGTGACGTCGCCTTCTGGCAGCTGTGACTCATCCAGTTGCTTCACCGCGACGTGCTGCTGCCCGTCGTCGTCTTTCTCGATCAGAATGGCGTTGAACATGATGGTTCTCCTTTTTTAGACCGATCGTCTACCAAAAAACCTGAGAAACCGCCGCGGCGCGAGGCGACCGCCTCAACTCAGCGCGGCAATCCCTGCAGGTAGGTCGTGATGAAGGTGTCCAGCGGGTCGACTCGGCCCGCCAGGCGTGCGCGCATCACCGCGCCTTCCCAGCCGATCCAGAACGCCTCGGCCAGGGTGTCGCAATCCGCGTCGGCGGCCAGTTCGCCCACCGACTGCGCCTCCCGCAAACAGCGCGCCAGTCGTCGCTGCCAGTCCGCCAGGGTCTCCAGCAGCCAGTCACGATAGCTCGCCGGCAGGCCGGGAGCCTCCTGGCCGAGGTTGCCCACCAGGCAGCCCCGGCGGAAGTCGTGCTTGGCCATGCCCGCCTTGGCGTCCTCGACGAAGGCCGCCAGGCGCGCCAAGGGGGTCAAGGTGGTGTCGAGCAGGTGGCGATCCAGCTTGCCGGCGAAATAGGCGCCGTAGTGCGCCATCACGGCGCGCCCGAAGGCCTCCTTGCTATCAAAATAGTAGTAGAAGGAGCCCTTGGGCACTCCGACCCGCTTGAGGATGCCGTCGATGCCGGAGGCGGTGAAGCCCTGCTCGGTGAGCACTTCGGTGCCGGCGCGGATCAGCGCGGCGCGGGTGTCCGGGGCATCGCGCCCCAGCTTGGGCGGACGCCCACGACGGCGACGGGTTTCGGGCGATGAAGGGGTCATGCCCACCAATATAGACCGCTCGTCTATAAAATCAAGGAGCGCTGACATCCGCGCAAGCCAAGGCTCACGAGGTCACAGCAAGCGGGAGGGGGAGAGGAGAAAAGAGAGCCGGGCGTCATCGGCACGGATGACGCCTGGCTACGGTGCATGGTTCATACCGGCGGGGCGCGCCACAGGTCGGCGATATCGGGGGGAAGCTGACCCTCGACGTCCTGGCTCTCGCCGTCGCTGATCTGGTCGCGCACCGTGGCGAAGACCCGGCGCGCCAGCGACTCCGCCTGCTCGGGCGTGACATCGAGATCCGCCGCGATTCGCTCGAGGAAAGATTCCTTGTCGAACCGCTGCGGCGCCTCCTGCTTGCCGTGGCGGCAATGGGTCAACAGCTCCTGCAGCTTCTCGGGTAGCTGGGCTTCCAGGTCTCGCGATTCCTGGGGCTGGATGCGGCTCTCCAAGGTACATAGCACCGCGACGGCCGCGCACTCCGCCTCGTCCTGGCGCAGATCACCGGGCAGGCAGAGATCGTTGATGAAGGTCTTGTAGGTGGTCTCGAGATGCCCTTCGTGGTGCTGCTCGCGCGCGCTCTGAAGGTCTTCATCGGACTTACCGTGGTGGCCCATGGCGGCATCCTCCTCGGTGATCGGTCGTTGAACACGATATGGAAAGCGTAGCAAGGCATCGTCGCAGCGGTCGGGCCGCTGGAGGCGCCTCTCTCCACGCCGAGGGTGTCAGGCGTGGCCCTTCTCCCCCGCCACCACGTCCTCGGTGCGCAATGTGAAATCGCTGGCGTCA
This sequence comes from Halomonas fontilapidosi, assembly GCF_014192285.1. Lineage (GTDB taxonomy): Bacteria > Pseudomonadota > Gammaproteobacteria > Pseudomonadales > Halomonadaceae > Halomonas > Halomonas fontilapidosi. The sequence continues at coordinate 61,599 of NZ_JACHXQ010000003.1, forward strand.
TGGCGCTCGTGAAGCTGCATCTCCGGCTCGCCGAAGGTGCGGTTGACCATGCGCCCACGCTGCACCGCCTCGCGGGCGTCGATCTCTCGGGCCCAGCGCTGCACGTTCTGGTACTCCTGCACCTGGAGGAACTCGCCGGCGCCGTAGAGCCGGTCCAGCGCCAGCTGGCCGTACCAGGGCCAGCTGGCGATATCGGCGATGGTGTAGGTGTCGCCCGCCAGGTAGCGCGTTTGTGCCAGGCGGCGGTCGAGCACGTCGAGCTGGCGCTTGGTCTCCATGGCGTAGCGGTCGATGGGGTACTCAAGCTTCTCCGGCGCATAGGCGTAGAAGTGGCCGAAGCCGCCACCCAGGAAAGGCGCGCTGCCCATCTGCCAGAACAGCCAGTTGAGGGCCTCCGTGCGACCGGCCGGATCCGCCGGCAGGAACTCGCCGAACTTCTCCGCCAGATAGAGCAGGATCGCTCCCGACTCGAAGACTCGAATCGGCTCAGACGAACTGCGATCGACCATCGCCGGGATCTTGGAGTTGGGATTGATCTCGACGAAGCCGCTGCCGAACTGGTCGCCCTCGCCGATGCGAATCAGCCAGGCATCGTACTCGGCGCCCGTGTGGCCACGTGCCAGCAACTCCTCGAACATTACCGTGGCCTTGACGCCATTGGGCGTGCCCATGGAGTAGAGCTGGAAGGGGTGCTTGCCCACCGGCAGCGCCTTCTCGTGGGTGGGCCCGGCCACCGGCCGATTGATACTGGAAAATGTTCCGCCGCTGGCTCTTTCCCATGTCCACACTCTGGGGGGAACGTAGGCGTTTTCCTGGCTCATGCAACCTCCTGGATACAAATGACGTGACCTTCGCCCGACGCCGGCACCTCACGGACGCCCACCGGACGAGAGAGGGGTTACCCTGACGATAATCCCTGCAGCCTACGCTGTGAACCTGCTGCCCCTTCCGACTCACCCGCCGCATACTTCCAGTCACCGCGGCCTAAGCCTTCAGACCGGACCGCAGCATGCCTTGAACTTGCGCCCGCTGCCGCAGGGGCAGGGGGCATTGCGGCCGGGCTTGAGTCGATGGACGGCGGAGTCGCCATCGAGATACCACCACTGTCCGTCCTCGTGCACGAAGCGCGAGTGTTCCTCAAGCAGCGCCCAGCGCCCGCCCTCGCGAAAGGTGGCGCGAAAATGCACGCGGCCACGATCGCCCTCCTCCCCGCTATCGAGTACCTCGAGGCGTTTCCACTCGGTGGCGTCATCCGCCGGCAGTTGTGCCGGGCGGGTGCTTGGGTGCCAGGTGGCCAGAAGATAGTCGGTAAGGCCCAGGGCGAAGGCGCTGTAGCGCGAGCGCATCAGCGCCTCCGGTGTCGGCGCCGGCTCGCCGACGTGATGGCGGCCGCAACATTGGGCCAGCAGCCGGCCACTGCCGCAGGGACAGGCGGTGGGAGAGATAAGGGGTTTCACCAGGCGATCCCATTCAGGCCACGAAGGACCCCAGTGTACCCTGTTTGAGATGTGTCTCTCCCTTGACTAGGGTGACAAGCACACAAGCGAGGAGGTGCCCATGAAACCGCAACCCAGCGTGACCTCTCTGCTCTGCCTTTCCCTCTTCGGCGCCATCCCCCTGGCCTTTGCGCTCCAGGCCCAGGCCGAGAAGCCCGCCACGCGTCCCCTGGATGACTGGAACTACCAGCCCCTCTACGAAACCGGCGGCATCCGGGCCACTTCGCTGCTGGAGGCCCAGGCAGTCGGCGCAGACGGCGACCCCGTCGGCACGGTCGAGAATGCCATCCTCGACAGCGAGAACCAGATCGTGACCCTGATCGCCGAGGTCGGCGGAATGTGGGACAGCGGCGACCGCCACGTCTCCATTCCCTGGGACGAGGTGGCACTGACCCGCGAGGGCGTGCGCGTGCCGGTGCACCAGGACAACGTCGAGGAGTACGACCTCTTCGACGACGCCTATGTCGACGATGCCTACCTCTTCAAGGGCGGCACGCAGCGCGTCACCGAAGTGGAAGGCGATGTCATGACCGGGCCGCGCATCTGGAAGCTCACCGATCTGATCGATGACTTTGCCAGCCTCGACCGGGAGACGGGCCTGGGCTACATCACGGATGCGCTCTTGACCCGAAACGGCGTGATGCAGGCGGTCATCGTCAAGTCTGCCGATCCCGAGTGGGGCCCGGGGCCCTACGCCTATCCCTTCTACAGCCACCCAGATGACTGGAACCCCGGCGCCATGCACTACGAGCTGCCCTATTCCCGTCAGGATCTCAGGCAGCTGCCGCCCTTCGACTTCGCGCAATACCCCAGCCTCTGGGACTGACCGCGCCGGCCGGGGCGGTGCATGGGCTGCTCAACCACACCCGCCGGCTGCACCTGGTCAGCATCGACCCCGGTCAAGCGCAGGAAGTCCCGCTCTACTGGCACACCTGGCGGCACAGCGGCCGACTGATCGAGCGGCTGACGGCGCATTGAGTGGGGTGATACTGCGCTGATTACCGGGCTTGTCGCTACTGCGGGGCTTGGTGTCAGGCTGTTGCCTCGAAGGCCGGATGGAAGGCCACCTCGCCTCGGGGGCGTATGTCGCTCCAACTCAGCGCCATGAAGTATTCCGGCGGTACGCCGGGCAGGATGAGCCCCGGCAAAGAACGGAAGCCAAAGCGCTGGTAGTACCCGGACTCGCCCACCAGCACACAGCCCCGGGCGCCACGCTCCCGTAGATATGCCAGGCACTCTTTCATCAGCGCAGAGCCGATGCCCCTGCCCTGCCAAGCCGGCAGTACCGATACCGGCCCCAGCCCGGACCACTCCGGCGTGCCGTCCGAATGAGGGTTTGTCCCCGATTGCTGATCCTGCGCAGGCAGGCAGCCCTGCGCCTGTTCGAACTCGGGCTGAATGGTGCCAGGCACACCCCTCGTTGTACAAAACCCATAACCTGAACTACACTCTGTATAAGTAAGACGCAACTATCCGCCAAAAGCAGGTTGTCTGCGTCATCACTTCGCGAAATGCCAAGGAGATGCTATGTCCAGCCAAGAGCACAAGATGAAGATATGGAACCTCATCAAGGACATGAAAATCGGCATGCTCGCCACTCGGCATGACAACGACCTGCGTGCCCGGCCCATGTATCTGGTGCAGGACGACTACGATGGAACACTCTGGTTCTTCACCGACCTGGACGCGGAGAAGGTGTTTGAGCTCGAGGAAGATAATGACGTATGCGTCAGCTTTGCCGACCCCCACGAGCACATCTATGTCTCGATGACGGGAGTGGGCCGCGTCATTCGGGACACGACGCTCATCGAGTCGCTCTGGAACCCCTTTGTTGCCGAGTGGTTCCCGCAAGGCAAGGACTCACCGAACGTCGGCCTGCTGGAAATCAAGGTCACCAAGGGGGAGCACTGGGACATGGACACCAGCAGGATGGTGAGCGCCTACCGCCAGACCCAAGGCGCGGCAGGAGAAGTGCCCACCCAAGGCGAGCATGAAAAGTTTGGCACCACCCAATAAGCGCCGACTCGGGTAAATGAGAGGCTTCCCCAATTACCCTCTACCATCGATCAGCCAAGCCGGGTATTGCCGTGGACATCGATGGGGAACCCCGGGTTGTGAGCCACCTCCCAGAGGTGGCCATCGGGGTCGGCGAAATAGCCGGAGTACCCACCCCACGCCGCGAGGCTGGCCGGCTTGACGACCCGCCCGCCGGCGCGTGTCAATACCGATTAGAACTGTCCGCTTTCTACCGATCTAAGATGTCCGGTCATTACCGGTGGATGGCCAGTCCGATCAGCTCTCGGCCTCGGCTGTCTCCTCGTGGTGGTCATCGGTGGGTTGTGTCTCCATCTGAGGGCGCTGGTTGAGAAGGCCGGCCTTGCGCTTCTCCTTCAGCCGGTAGCTCTCGCCCTTGATGTTGATGGTGGTCGAGTGGTGCAGCAGCCGGTCGAGGATCGCCGTCGCCAGTACCGGATCGCCAAACACGTCGCCCCAGTCGGTGAAGGACTTGTTGGAGGTCAGGATCAGGCTGGCTTTCTCGTAACGCCGAGAGACCAGGCGGAAGAACAGATTGGCCTCGTCCCGGGAGAGCGGTAGATAGCCAATCTCGTCCAGAATCAGCACCTTGGGGTAGCTGAGTTGGGCCAGGATGCGCTCCAGCCGGTTTTCTTCTCGGGCCTTGCGCAGCCGGCTCATCAGCTGGTCCACGGTCATGAACAGCACCCGGTGGCCGCTCTCGATGGCCTTCATTCCCAGCGCCACGGCCAAGTGCGTTTTTCCGACACCCGGCGGGCCCAGCAGCACGATGTTCTCGGCCCGTTCGACGAAGGCCAGCCCACTGAGCTGGCGGACCACCTTTCGGTCAATCGAGGGCTGGAAGTCGAAATCGAGCTGCTCCAGCGTTTTTAGCCACGGCAGGCGAGCCTGCTTGATTCGTGAGTCGATACCACGCCGGTGACGCCCGGCCCACTCGCACTGCAGCGCCTCGGAAAGAAACTCGCGGTAGTCGAGCTCCCGGCTCGCCGCCTGCTCACAGACCGTCTCCAGCTGGTCGGCCAGATGATCGAACTTGAGCTGTTGCAGCAGCTGTTCCAGGGTCATGACGCCACCTCCTCGTAGATATCCAGGCCGCGCTGCTCGACCTGCAGCGCCTCCCGCCACAGGCGGCGATGGTGGTCGGCCTGCCGCTGCCAGCCTGCATCCGGCAGGGCCAGCAGGTGCTCGGCGACGATGCGCTCCTGGGCGTCGATGACCTGCAGCTCGTCCTGCAAGGTAACGCGGATCCGCACGGACTGGCCGCACAGGGTGTCGGGCACGCTGTAGCGGTTGCCGCGCACTTCGACGTAGCCATCCCAGGCCACCAGCCGGTGGTCGAGGTAGGCGGTATCGAAACGCTGCCGTGGCAGCTCTGTCAGCGTCGGCTGCTCATCGCACTGAAAGCGCTCACGGACGATCTCGCCATGCGTACGGTGCCGGTGCCGGCGCCGGTTGGCCTCCTCGTCCAGCCACTGTTCCAGCTGATGGTTGAGGTCCGCGAAGGACCGGAATGACCGGTGGCCAGCGAAGAAGTAATCCTTCAGGTAACCGACCATGCGCTCGGTCTTGCCCTTGGTTCGGGCCCGATACGGCCGGCAGGCACGCGGCTGGAAGCCGTAGTGGCCCGCCAGGTCGAGGAAGCGCGGATTGAAGACCACACGGCCGTTCTCGCGCTTCAGGACCGCGGCCTTCTGGTTGTCGACCAGCACTTCGGCCGGGGCGCCGCTGAATGCCTCGAAGGCCCTGACCAGGCTCTCGTAGGTGTGCTCGGCATCTTGGGCCGGCGCGGCGTAGACGTGCATTTGCCGCGAGTAACCGAGCACGTTGACGGCGATGTTGACGCGGGTGGGCTGGCCATCGAGATCCACCATCAGCTCGCCCCAGTCATGTTGCAGTTGGTAGCCGGGGCGCGTCTCGAAGCGCACCGTGGCTTTTGACGGCTGCAGCGAGCGCTTGGGGCGGATGTAGTCGCAGAGGATCGAATAGCCGCCCTCATACCCGCTGCGGCGCAGCTCGGTGAAGATCACCTGGGCGTTCCAGACACCTTGCGCGAGCAAGGCATCGACCTGCGGCTTGAACGGGTCCAGCTTGCTGCGCCGGGCGCCTGGTCGGCGCCGAGAGGGCGCACTACCGCGCTGAAGAGCGCGACGCACGGTGCGGGGATGGATGCCAAGTTCAGCGGCGATGTCCTTGAGGTATGCCCCCTGTTGAGCCTTGTGCCTTATCATGAGGAAGTCCTCCTGCTTGAGCATCGGGTACCTCCTGATCGTTCTGCTTCCCAACCAGAAGGTACCCTGCTTGAGTGGTGGGACACCTTATTTCGGTACTCAGGGGACTTTTAGCATCGGTACTGACAGCGCGCTCGGCCTTACGCTCTGTGGGGTAACGCACGTTGATCACCTCTCAATCCGTTTAGGTGACAACTACGTTGACGCATAGGGCTGCCCGCGCCCCCCACGCCGGCATCACGAACCAGGGCGGCGCGCGGATAAAGCGACAGGATCAGCCCGTTGAGCTGGAAGAACACCACCTCGTCATTCACTGCCATGCCCGCCTGCCAGCGCAGTCCCTCATAGAAGCGCCGCGCCCGCGCCAGATCGCCGACGCCTAGGGTGATCAGACTTACGCGCTGTTCCACCGCGATTCCCTCCCGGCCTTTACCCTATCAATCACCATAGCGGGCAGACGAGATTCAGGGCCAAGGGATCAGCAAATTCAGCCTATGCGACGGTGGCTTTTTCGAGCCAAGAATGAGGGCCTTTCCCCGATTCACGATTCAACGTGGTCGTCCACGTATGCCCCGTCACAGACCTGGCCAGTTCGCGCAGGTTGTAGCCTTCGCAACAGCCGGCGTGGAGTCAGCACGGCGCGGCCGAAGGCATCGGCGATCAGCTGGTAGCGACCCGACTCAAGGAAATGACGGCATGCGGCCACCGTCTCCTTACTGTTGCCGGAATTCTAGAGCACTATGCTGCACAGGCAGCAGGTGCACATATCCTTAGTGGGCGATATCGAAGCCATGGCTGGCCGAACATCGTCAGATGCCGTCCTGCAGGCTGACCAAGGCCTTGAAGGAAATATTATCAGAAGCCCATAGAATTAAGAAGCAGAAGAAAAAGCCTTAAATTTCTTCAACACATCCGAACTTTTTCTTACCTTATACTTACGGCCTCTTATGTCTTGAACAAGAAGCTTTTCCGGAAACCTATAATCGCCACTACTAACCTCAACCACCAAATCCTGAACTTCCCCACGCTCAACAACAAACCTTTCAAAATACTCTGCTTCTTTGAGAATCTTACTCGTATTTTCCATTGAAAAAAGGTCTGCAAAATAAGATAACGGATCTTCTAAATTATTAATAGTCACCATTTCTCCAACGCCTTCAGGCTCTGCAATAACCTCAGAATACTCCTTACCCTCAACCACCTTTATCAAATTTGTTATAACAACAGGCCTCCGCCCCTGATTCAAAACCTTTAAAGTTATGAAAGGAGGACCAAGAGTGTCGCGGCTGAAGGAGTGAAATCGCATCTCTACCCAAGACACAACCCTTGCCCTATCATTATAAAAAACAAAAAAAGATATAAAAAAACTTAGAACCGAAACAACAAGAGCTAACAGTGATATATAAAACATAAGCAACCATTAAAAATGGGAGCATCTTCCGACACTCCCGTTACGAAAAAAATAACTTGTTAACTTTCCTTATTCCCACTCGATGGTGGCGGGAGGCTTGCTGCTGACGTCGTAGGTCACGCGGGAGACCCCGGTGATCTCGTTGATGATGCGGTTGGAGACCTTCTCCAGCAGCTCATAGGGCAGGTGCGCCCAGCGGGCGGTCATGAAGTCGATGGTCTCCACGGCGCGCAGGGCGATGACCCATTCGTAGCGGCGGGCGTCGCCCACCACGCCGACGGAGCGCACCGGCAGGAAGACGGCGAAGGCCTGGCTGGTCTTGTGGTACCAGCCGGCGTTGTGCAGCTCCTCGATGAAGATGGCGTCGGCCTCACGCAGGATGTCGGCATACTCCTTCTTCACCTCGCCGAGGATGCGCACGCCCAGGCCCGGCCCCGGGAAGGGGTGGCGGTAGACCATGTCGTAGGGCAAGCCGAGCTCGACGCCGAGCTTGCGCACCTCGTCCTTGAACAGCTCACGCAGCGGCTCGACGAGCGTGAGCTTCATGGTCTCGGGCAGGCCGCCGACGTTGTGGTGCGACTTGATCACATGCGCCTTGCCGGTCTTACTGGCGGCGGACTCGATCACGTCCGGGTAGATGGTGCCCTGGGCGAGGAAGTCCACGCCCTCGATCTTGGCAGCTTCCTCGTCGAACACCTCGATGAAGGTGTTGCCGATGATCTTGCGCTTGGCCTCGGGGTCGGCCTCGCCTTCAAGCTTGGAGAGAAACAGCGGCTCGGCGTTGACGCGGATCACCTTCACGCCCATGTGGCGGGCAAAGGTCTCCATCACCTGCTCGCCCTCGTCCTTGCGCAGCAGGCCGTTGTCGACGAACACGCAGGTCAGCTGGTCGCCGATCGCCTTATGCAGCAGCGCCGCCACCACCGAGGAGTCCACACCGCCGGAGAGGCCGAGCAGCACGTGGCGATCACCGACCTGCTCGCGCACGCGCTCGATCTGGTCCTCGATGATCTGGGCCGGGGTCCACAGGCGCTCGGCGCCGCAGATCTCCAGCACGAAGTGCTCGAGGATACGCAGGCCCTGCAGGGTGTGGGTCACCTCGGGGTGGAACTGCACGCCATAGAAGCGCTTCTCCTCCCAGGCCATGGCGGCGATGGGGCAGCTCGGGGTGGAAGCGGTGACGGTGAAGGCGTCCGGCACCCGAGAGACCTTGTCGCCGTGGCTCATCCACACATCGAGCAGGTTGCGCCCGGTCTCGTGGTCGATGTGATCCGAGATGTTGCGGAACAGCGCGGTCTCTTCGTCGATGCGGATCTGCGCGTAGCCGAACTCGTGAACCTTCGAGCCCTCCACGGCGCCGCCGAGCTGATCTGCCATGGTCTGCATGCCGTAGCAGATGCCCAGCACCGGCAGATCCATCTCGAACACGCACTGCGGTGCGCGGGGCGAGTCCAGTTCGGTGACGGATTCCGGACCGCCGGCGAGGATGATGCCGTTGGGCGCGTACTCGCGAATCTCGGCCTCGGTGATATCGAAGGCGCGCACCTCGGAGTAGACGCCGATCTCGCGCACCCGCCGGGCAATCAGCTGGGTGTACTGGGAGCCGAAGTCGAGGATCAGGATCTTGTGGGCGTGAATGTCGGTCATCTGGCCTTTCCTTTGAGAGACGAACGGCCCGGAAACACGAAAGCTGGAAGCGGCGCGGCCACTTCCAGCTTCAAGCTTCCGGCGTCAAGCGTGGTTCAACCCGCGCGGTAGTTCGGGGCTTCCTTGGTGATCTGCACGTCGTGCACGTGGGACTCGTTGAAGCCGGCCCCGGTGATCTGCACGAACTGCGGCTTGGTGCGCATCTCCTGGATGTCGCGGCAGCCGGTGTAGCCCATGGAGGCGCGTAGGCCGCCCATCAGCTGGTGGACGATGGCGCTCATCATGCCCTTGTAGGGCACCCGGCCTTCGATGCCCTCCGGCACCAGCTTCTCGGCGCCCTCGCTCTTGTCCTGGAAGTAGCGGTCGGCGCTGCCCTGGGTCTGGGACATGGCGCCCATCGAGCCCATGCCGCGGTAGGCCTTGTAGGTGCGGCCCTGGAAGAGCTCAATCTCGCCCGGCGACTCCTCGGTACCGGCCAGCAGTCCACCGGCCATCACCGTGCTGGCACCGGCCGCCACGGCCTTGGCCAGGTCGCCGGAGAAACGCACGCCGCCGTCGGCCACCAGCGGGATGTCGTAGGGCTCCAGCGCCGCGGCGACATTGGAGACGGCGGTGATCTGCGGCACGCCCACGCCGGCCACCACGCGGGTAGTGCAGATGGAGCCGGGGCCGATGCCCACCTTGACGGCATCGGCACCCGCTTCCGCGAGCGCTTTCGCCGCGTCGGCGGTGGCGATGTTGCCGCCGATCACCTGGATCTGCGGGAAGTGCTCCTTCACCCAGCGCACCCGCTCGATCACGCCCTTGGAGTGGCCGTGGGCGGTATCGACCACCACCACGTCGACACCGGCCTCGGCCAGCGCCGCCACGCGGTCAGGGGTCTCGGGGCCGGTGCCCACAGCGGCACCGACCAGCAGGCGGCCATCGGCGTCCTTGGCCGCCAGGGGAAAGGTGCGAGCCTTCTCGATGTCCTGGAAGGTCACCAGGCCGCGCAGGCGGAAGTCGTCATCCACCACCAGCATCTTCTCGATACGGTGTTCCTGCATCTTGCCCTTGATGATCTCGAGGCTGGTGCCCACCGGCACGGTGACGAGCTTCTCGCCGGGGGTCATGATGTCGGCCACGCTGTCGCCGTGGTTGGGCTGGAAGCGCATGTCGCGCTGAGTCACCAGGCCCACCAGGGTCTCACCCTCCACCACCGGGAAGCCGGAAAAACCGTGCTCGTCGGCCATCGCCAGCAGGTCCGCCAGCTTGGCCTTGGGCCCCACGGTGACGGGATCCTTGACGATCACGCTCTCGTGCTTCTTGACCTTGCGCACCTCGGCCGCCTGGTGAGCGATGGTCATGCTCTTGTGGATGATGCCGATGCCGCCTTCCTGGGCCATGGCGATGGCCAGTCGCGCTTCGGTGACGGTATCCATGGCGGCGGAGACGAGCGGGATGTTCAGGAAGAGGTCGCGGGTCAGGCGGGTCCTGAGGCTGACGTCGTTGGGCAGAACGTCGGAATACCCGGGCAGGAGTAATACGTCATCGAACGTAAGAGCTTCTTGGGCCATACGTAGCATATGCGGCAACACCCAGTGAACTGGTGGGAGGGAGTGAAGTTAATCCCCCATTATAGCGACCCGAGCCGGGGGCCGGCAATCGAAGTGGCGGCCCCTCTGCCCGCTATCCGGGGGCAGTGCCACCGGGGCAGCAGCGCATGGTAGGGTATCCGCCTTCACTCGCCAGCGATGACCGTGCCATGCCCCACCCCGAGGATGCCCCGCTTTCCGTCAGCGAGCTCAACCGCCGCGCCCGTCAGGCGCTGGAGCAGGATGTCGGCGAGGTGTGGGTGGAAGGCGAGCTCTCCGGCGTGTCACGGCCGGGCTCGGGGCATATCTACTTCACCCTCAAGGATGATCGGGCCCAGCTGCGCTGCGCGCTGTTCCGCACCCGGGCGCGCTTTGTCGCTGCGCCGATGCGCGACGGCGACCGGGTCAAGGTGCGCGGCCAGGTGTCGCTGTTCGAGCCCCGCGGCGACTATCAGCTGATCGTCGAGGCGGTGCAGGCGGCCGGCGTGGGCGAGCTGCTGGCGGCCTTCGAGCGGCTCAAGACCCGCCTCGACACCGAAGGCGTGTTCGCCAATGCGCGTCCCCTGCCCTATCCGCCTCGCCACCTGCTGGTGCTCACCTCGCCCACCGGGGCGGCCATCCGCGACGTGCTGGCGGTGCTCGCGGCGCGTTGGCCGCTTAGCCAGGTAACGCTGATCCCGGTGCCGGTGCAGGGGCGCGAGGCCGCCCCGGCGCTGATCTCGGCGCTGGGCCTGCTCAATCGCCAGCCGGCGCTGGACCCGACCCGCGACGCCATCCTGATTACCCGCGGCGGCGGCAGCCTGGAGGATCTCTGGGCCTTCAATGACGAGCACCTGGCGCGCGCGATCTTCCACTCGCGGCTGCCGGTAATGTCGGCGGTCGGTCACGAGGTGGATGTCACCCTGGCCGACTTCGCCGCCGACGTGCGGGCGCCCACCCCCTCGGCCGCCGCCGAGCAGCTGGTCCCCGACCGCCGTGAGCGATACCACCGCATCGAAGGGCTGGCCGAGCGGCTCCGCCGGGGGCAACATGCCCAGCTCGAGACCGAGGCCCAGCGCCTCGACCACCTGCGCGCCCGGCTGCGCCACCCCGGCGAGGTGCTGGCCGCGCGTCGCAAGCAGCTGGCGCAGCTGGAGGGACGTCTGCAGCAGGCCATGCGAACCAGGCTCGTCAGTGAGCGGCGCAGCGCGCACCACCTGCGACAGCGCCTCAGCCTGCGCTCGCCGGAGCGGCTGCTGGAACAGGCCGGGCAGCGACTCATGCGCGCCCGCGGACGGCTGCACCAGGCCATGCCGCGGGCTTTGGCCCGCCATCGCGAACGGCTGGGTGGGCTGGCGCGCGAACTGCAGGCCGTCAGCCCGCTGGCGGTGCTGGGACGCGGCTACGCGATCCTCGAGGACACGCAGGGCCGCGTGGTGCGCCGGGCGGCGGACACCGCCCCCGGTCAACGCCTTACCGCACGCCTGGGCGAGGGCCGCCTCGACCTGACGGTGACCCGCGCGGATGCCTGCGACACTAGAACCGATGACGGAAAGCCATCGGAGTGATAGGTTTTGGAATATAGTTATTCGAAATAATACTATTTAGACTTGTGCCAACGATGTCCTTGACGCCGACCGGCCAATGCCTAACCGTCAAGGGACCCGAGTACTCCCCGTGCCCGACCGCTGGTCGCTCGGGGACACAACCCCCACCAACCAGGGAGTAACACCATGTCACTGCGCATCAATGACGTTGTACCCGACTTCGAGGCCGATACCAGCCAAGGCCCGATCCGCTTCCACGAGTGGATTGGCGACAGCTGGGCGATCCTGTTCTCCCACCCCAAGGACTTCACCCCGGTCTGCACCACCGAGTTCGGTGCCGTGGCCAAGCTCAACGATGAGTGGAACAAGCGTGGCACCAAGGTGATCGGCGTCTCGGTGGACGGCGTCGAGGATCACAAGAAGTGGATCAATGACATCTCCAGCTTCGCCAGCTGCGATGTCGGCTTCCCGATCATTGCCGACCAGGACCTCAAGGTCGCCAAGCTGTTCGACATGCTGCCGGCCGATGCCTACCTGCCGGATGGCCGCACACCGGCCGACAGCGCTACCGTGCGCTCGGTGTTCATCATTGGCCCGGACAAGCAGCTCAAGCTGTCGATGACCTATCCGATGAACGTCGGCCGCAACTTCGCCGAGGTGCTGCGCGCCCTGGATGCCCTGCAGACCGCCAACGGCAAGGGTGTGGCCACGCCGGCCGACTGGAACACTGGCGAGGACGTGATCATCCCGCCGACGGTCTCCGACGAGGACGCCAAGGCCAAGTTCGGCGAGTACGAGACCATCTTCCCCTACCTGCGCCGGGCCAAGCTGCCCAAGTAACAACGCGAATCAGCTCGCGTGACCAGGACCCCCTGCCTCGGCAGGGGGTCTTGCGTTGGCAGGGGGTCTTGCGTTGGCAGGGGGTCTTGCGTTGGCAGGGAGCTTGCGTTGGCGAGGTGGCGACGGCGATGCGGCGCCTATCAGTGATGCTCAGGCTGGCGGGCGGACGGCTTGAAGGCGCCGGGCTCGAGCTGATGGCGGGCCAGTAGCTTGTAGAAGTCGGTGCGGTTGCGCCCGGCGATGCGCGCTGCCTGGGTAACGTTGCCCTCGGTGATCTTGAGCACCTTGACCAGGTAGCTGCGCTCGAAGCCGGCGCGGGCATCGTTGAAGGTCGGCAAGGCGTTGTCCTCCACCGCCAGCGCCTGGGCCACCAGCCCCTCGGGAATCATCGGCGAGGTGGTCAGCGCCACGCACTGCTCCACCACGTTGACCAGCTGGCGCACGTTGCCCGGCCAGGCCGAGGCGGCCAGCAGGTTGAGCGCTTCCGGTGAGAAGCCCTTGACGAAGGGCTTGTGCCGGGCGGCGGCCTGAGCGACCAGATGCTTGGCCAGCAGTGGTACATCCTCGGCGCGCTCCTTGAGCGGCGGCAGTCGCAGGTTCACCACGTTGAGGCGGTAGTAGAGGTCCTCGCGAAACTCCCCCTCGCGCATGGCGCGGTCCAGGTCGCGGTGGGTGGCCGAGATGATGCGCACATCGACCGGCACCGAGGTGGTGGAGCCCAGCGGGCGGATATGGCGCTCCTGCAGGGCGCGCAGCAGCTTGACCTGCAGCGTCAACGGCATGTCGCCGATCTCGTCGAGGAACAGGGTGCCGCCGTCGGCCGCCTGGAAGAGGCCGCGGTGCTCGCTCACCGCGCCGGTGAAGGCGCCACGGGCATGGCCGAACAGCTCGCTCTCCAGCAGCTGCTCGGGCAGCGCGCCGCAGTTGATCGCCACGAAGGGCTTGTCGGCCCGCGGGCTGGCCTTGTGAATGGCGCCGGCCAGCAGCTCCTTGCCCGACCCCGACGCGCCGGTGATCAGCACGCTGACGTCGGAGGCGGCCACCATGCGGGCCTGCTCGAGGACGCGCTCCATCTCGGGGCTACGGGTGATGATCGCCTCGCGCCAGTGCTCATTGCCCTCGCTGCCCGACGTGGAGCGCTGGGCCAGGGCGTCATCGATGGCGGAGAAGAGCTCGTCACGATCCACCGGCTTGGTGAGGAAGCCGAATACCCCCTGGCGGGTGGCGCTCACGGCATCGGGGATCGAGCCATGGGCGGTGAGCAGGATCACTGGCAGGCCCGGCATCCGGCGCTGAAGCTCCTGAAACAGCGCCAGGCCATCCATCTCGTCCATGCGCAGATCCGACAGCACCAGGTCGGGACGCGCCACGTCCAGCCGCTTGAGGGCCTCACGGCCGCTCTCTGCGGTGGTAACACGATAGCCGCGGCTCTCGAGCCGCATGCCCAGCAGCTTCAACAGGCTGACATCGTCATCCACCAGCAGGATGTGAGCGCCGGGTCCACCGGCAGTGGGCAGGCGTCCGGTCTGCTTCATGTCGTCTCTCCCGGTTCATTCATTCTGCTGACGCAGGTTGATGCTCTGTTCGATCTCGGTGAGCTGCTCGAGCTTCTCGGTCATGCTCTCGAGCTCCTCGCTGAGGGCCTCGTTCTCCTCCGTGGCGGCGCGGTGTTCGGCCCGGCTCTCGGCCAACTGGCCGGCCAGGCGACGACGCCCCTCCAGCTCATTGAGCCAGTAGCGCAGCAACGGCTGCAGCTCGGGGGGCGCGGCGTGCAGATCGGCCTTATAGAGCGCCGCAGCACGATCCCACTGCCGCTCACTGCCCCAGGCGAGCAGGACGGCCCGCGCCAGGCGACGCTCGGGCCTCTCGCCGCCGAGGCGTGTGAGGGTCGCCTCTCGCCACACCCGGTCACCGCGTTGTGAGGCCAGGCCGAAGGCCACCCAGTCGTCGAGCAGGCAGGGCACGTTGTCGAAATCCGGCAGCTCGGCATGGCAGGTCGTCGCCCCGCCGGAAGCGCCCTCGAGGGGAGACTGACCCGAGAGGGACTGCAGTCGCTCGGGCAGGTACTGGCAGCCGGCGAGCAAGGCCATGGCCAGGCAAAGAAGCCAGGGACGCGCGTTCATGGGGTGTCGTTCCTCGCATGGGCGCCCGCCAGGGCGGGCGCTGGATGTTCGTGGTCCGCGTCGTGGTCCGCCTGGGGGGTCGTGACCTGGTGCGGCAGGGTCAGGCGAAAGCACACCGCCAGTCGGTCATTGTCCACCAGCGCCAGGCGGCCGTGCTGAAGCCGGGCACAGTCGGCAGCCACCGACAGGCCGATGCCGGAGCCCTTGAGTGGCCCCTTGCGGCGAACACTGCCCTGGAAGAAGGCCTCGAAGAGCCGAGCGCGATCCTGTTCGGCGATCGGTTCGCCGCTGTTGGCCACGTCGATCACCAGGCGATCGCGGTAGCGTCGGGCGCGGATCTCCAGATCACCGCCGTCCTCGCCGTAGGCGACGGCATTGGAGATCAGGTTGTCGAGTATGCGGGCCGTGGCGGTGCGATCGAGCGCCCAGGTCAGCGGACCGTCGAAGCAGCTGACGCGCATCTGCTTGTTATCGAGGGCCAGGCGGTGCTTGGCCAGCACTTCCTTGGCCACGGTGGCCACATCCAGCCGCTCGATGTCCAGCTGACGGTTGTGCTGGAGCAGGTTGTAGTCGATCAGCTGCTCGATCAGCTGCTGCAACTCATGCCCGCTGGCATCGATCAGCTCGAGGATCTCGCGCTGGCGCGGGGTGACCTCACCGGCCACCCCATCGGCGAGCAGCGACGAGCCCTCGCGAACGCTGGCCAGTGGCGTCTTGAGCTCGTGGGACATGTGGCGCAGGAACTGCTGCTTCTGGGCCTCCAGTTCATCGAGCCGCGAGGCCAGCCAGTCCAGCCGCTCGTCGAGGGCGACCAGTTCCGCCGGCCCCTTGAGGGGCCGGAGCTTGCGCCCCGTGTCGCCGCCCACGCTGCCGATCCCCAGGATGCGCCGTTCGAGCTGGCGGATCGGGTGGATGATCAGTCGGGTGAACAGCAGCATCAGTACCAGGCTCGCCGAGACCAGTGCCGCGGTCTGCCACCACAGACGCACCCGAACGGCCTCGGCGCGAGTGCGGATGCCTTCTATGCGCTCGTCGATGCGCTGATTGGTCGCGCGACGCATCGCCTCGGTGTGCTGGGCGAATGACTGGAAGTCGGAGAGCCGGGCGGTGAAGGCCTCGAGCGGCAGGTTGGGCAACTCGGCGAGTTCGTCGAGTTCCGCTTCCAACGCCGCCACGTCAGGATCATCGGGCAGCAATTCGCGCTGCTGGGACAACAGCGCCCTGTACTCCTCAAGACGCTCGTCGAAGATCTCCAGCAGGCTCTCCTGCTCGACCACGGCATACTGGCGGGCGCTGCGCTCCATCTCCAGCGCCAGCGCCCCCAGCGAGCGGGCGCGACGCGTTTCCTCCACCGCCTGGCGGGCACTGACGTCGGCCAGGCGCGACAGTTCGGAAAGGGCCTGGCCGGCCTGGATCATCAATACGGCCAGCGGCAGCATCACTACCAGAAAGGCCAGCAGCACCAGCTGCAACAGCGAGCGCGGCCGCCAGCGACGCGTAACGGCAGAGGTCATGAACAGCGTTCTTTGCAGGAGGGTAACGGAAACCACCACGTCCACTCCCAAGGATATCAGAGTTCAGGCGATCACCCCGCGGCCAATCGGCGCCGACCCGCGGGAAAGGGCTGCGAGAAAAAAAAGGCCGGCAGAGCCGGCCCAATACGCAGGGAACTGAAGGGTCTGGGCATTCGATCAAGCGACGACCTGGTCCGTCTGTTGCCCGAATGTCCATGGGCCGGAAAGGCCCCGAAGCCATGAAGTGCCATCTGCCACCAGGGGCTGGTCATCCTCATGCGGGTGGCAAGCCACCACGTGGCGCGCCGCCCTGCTCCGTTCCTGGCACCACCGCCTCGACGTTGGCCGATGGCGATGCTGCGCGATTCGATCCCCCTGAGCGGGGGAGAGGCATCCATGCCAGGGCATCCTTGCCCTCTCGATACCGATCCTTGCCTCTCGGCGGTACCGTCTCATCGCAACCTGGTGTTACACATCGCTTTGAGCAGACACTGGCCGCATCGGTCAGCGGGCGCACAGGGCAGTGATGGCCCGCCTCCCTCGGCGACCGGAAAACGGTTTCGAACCGAATGATCCGTTTTCCCTTGCTCGACCAGACACCTGCTAATGGTGTGCCATAAACCCATCTAGCATATTAAAATCAATGACTTGAGATTAAGGAGAAGAGAGCAGGAGGAGAAATGGTCCGACGAATGGCCAGCGAACGGGGAAAACGGCGGGATTTACGTCGCCATGCGGCGACGCTCTTCGAGGAGCTTCTTGAATAGCCTTTATTTTCAGATGGTTGGCGCGTTCCCGAATGGCGACACCGAATCATCCGGCGACGCCTCCGGGCGACATCACGATGCTCAGGTGAGGGCCTTGACCAGGATCTTGGACTTGCGCGCGTGGTTGTAGGTGTCGCGGCGCAGCGGTGGCAACGCCTCGATATCGGCCAGGCGAAAGCCGTGCTCGAAGAACCAGTGGGTGGTGTGGGTGGTCAGCGCGAACAGCGCCGAGAGGCTCAGGCGGCGAGCCCGCCGCTCGATCTCGGCGAGCAGCAGCTCGCCCCGCGCGCCACCCCGGTAGTCATCGTGGACTGCCACGCAGGCCAGCTCTCCCATCTTGGCGTCGCCGAAGGTGTGCAGGGCGGCACAGCCGATGATCATGCCGTCGCGCTCGATCACCAGGTAGTCATCGATCTCGTACTCCAGCCGCTCGCGAGAGCGCGGCACCAGCATGCCCCGGCGCTCGAGCGGCTCGAGCAGCTCGAGCAGGCCGCCGATATCGCCCAGTTCCGCCAGACGCAGCTGCTCGTAGCGATGTTCGGTGATCATGGTGCCCACCCCGTCACGGGTGAAAAGTTCACCGAGCAGAGCGTCATGGTCGTGCCAGGAGAGCAGGTGGGTGCGCGCCACGCCGTGTCGCGCGGCGACACAGGCGGCGCCGAGATGCCGGGCCAGTTCGCTCGACGGGTCGGCCTGCTGGAGTGGCGGCTCGGCTTCGGCCGGGGTCAGCTGGCGCTGCAGTTGGCCGCTGCGGTCGAACAGCCCGCTGGCCTCGCCGAGCAGGATCAGCTTGTCGGCACCGAGCGCCGTGGCCGCATGGCGGGCCACCTCGGCGGCATCCAGGTCGAAGACCTCGCCGGTGCTGGAGAAGCCCAGTGGTGGCAGCACCACCAGCGAGCCGCGCTCGAGCAGGCCCTCGATGGCCTGCGCGCGCACCCGGCGCACCTCGCCGCTATGGTCAAAGTCGATCCCTTCGCGCACGCCCAGCGGCTTGGCCATCATCAGGTTGCCGGAGACCACCGTCATCTCGATGCCGTGCAGCGGCGTATTGGGCAGACCCGGCGAGAGCCGCGCCTCCAGCCACAGTCGCTGCTCGGCGGCGATGCGTTCGACCTGTGCCATGATCGCCTCGTCGGCCACCCAGCGTCCCCGATGGCGCCGAGGGACGATGCCTGCCTCATCCAGCGCCTGCTGCACCCGGGGACGAATGCCGAACACCACCACCAGCCGCACGCCCAGGGTGTGCAGCAGCGCCAGGTCCTGGATCAACTGCTCTCCTCGCCCGCTGGCCATGGCCTCGCCCTCGATCAGGATCACGAAGGTACGCCCGCGGTGGGCATTGATGTAAGGAGAGGAATTGCGGAACCAGTCGACGAAGGGGAAACGAGTATCCAAGGCCGCACTCCGGCAGCAGGTGAGCGAAGGGGGAGTCGAACACCACTATATCAGAGCGACGAAAACGGCGGCACCGGCAAGCTGCCCGTCAGCATGGAATCCGCCGCCGCAAAAGAAAACCCGAAGGCCGAGGCTTTCGGGTTTCCTTGTAGCACATAGCTCGTAGCTCGTAGCTCGCGTCTAGCCGAACATGCCCTTGAAGGTGAAGAAGAACAGAATCGCCAGCCCCGCGCCGGCCGGCAGGGTGATCAGCCACGACATGGCGATGGTGCCGATGACCCGCAGGTTGAGCGCCGCCATGCCGCGGGCCAGGCCCACGCCGAGCACCGCCCCGACCAGAGTCTGGGTGGTGGAGATCGGCAGGCCGGTACCCGAGGCCAGCACCACGGTCACCGCGGCAGCCAGGGTGGCAGCGAAGCCGCGGCTCGGGGTGAGCTCGGTGATGCCGGTACCCACGGTGGCGATAACCTTGTGGCCGTAGGTGACCAGGCCGACGACGATACCGCCGCCGCCCAGCACCAGCACCCACCAGGGCACCAGCGCAGCGCCCCCGATCTCGCCACCACTCTGCACCACGCTGATCACCGCCGCCAGCGGCCCCACGGCGTTGGCCACGTCGTTGGAGCCGTGAGCAAAGGCCATGGCACAGGCGGTGAAGATCATCAGCACGCCAAACACCCGCTCGACGCCGGTAAAGCCGAACTGGTCGGTCTGGCGGTTGGACGCCTTGACGCGGCGCTCCATCGCCACGCCCAGCGCCGCTACCCCCAATCCGGCGAGGATGGAGAACAGCAGGCTGACGCCGAAGCCCAAGTCCAGGCCGACGTGCTTGAGGCCCTTGGTGAGGGTTACCATGGTCACCGCGAAGCCAACCAGGAACACGTACATGGGCACATAGCGCTTGGCCGCGGCGAAGGGATCACGCGCCTCGAAGATCAGGTGTTGCACCGACTTGAAGAGGGTGAAGGCGATGGTGCCGGCGAGCAGCGGCGAGACCACCCAGCTTGCAGCGATGGTGCCCACCGCCCCCCAGTCCACCGCCCCCGCTCCCAGGCCGGCCACCGCGAAGCCGACGATGGCGCCGACAATGGAGTGCGTGGTCGACACCGGCCAGCCCTTCATGGAGGCGACCAGCAGCCAGGTCGCCGCCGCCAGCAGCGCCGCGAGCATGCCATAGACCAGCAGCTGCGGGTCTTCCTGCAGTAGCTCGGGGTCGATGATGCCCTTGCGGATGGTATTGGTAACCTCGCCCCCGGCCAGCCAGGCGCCGAGGAATTCGAAGATCACGGCGATGATGATCGCCTGCTTGATGGTGATGGCCCGCGAGCCCACCGAGGTGCCCATGGCATTGGCGACATCGTTAGCCCCGACGCCCCAGGCCATGAAGAAGCCGAAGAGACAGGCGAGGATGATGAAGATCTCACCGTGCTGCGCAATGATCGACATAGGGAGGGTTCCCTTGTTGCGGTCGGAAGAAGGTCGATATGACACGGCCCCGGGATCGCCGGGGCCGCTGGGGTCAGTTGGCCGTCATGATCTGCAGGCGGCTGCCGACGCGCTCGGCGCGGTCGGAGAGCTCGCCCACCCAGTCGATGATCTTGTAGAGAAACATCACATCCACCGGGGGCAGGCGATCCTCGAGCTCGAAGAGCTGGCGACGAATCGCCACCTGCTGACTGTCGGCCTGCTGCTCGAGCACATGCAGCTCGCGGATCAGCTTCTGCATCACGTCGGAGACGTTGCGACCGAAACCGGATTCGAGCAGGTCCTTGAGCTCTTCCAGCGCGTGACGGGCCTGGGCCACGCAGGCCACCGCCGTGCGCATGTAGTCGCGCATCGGCTGAGCCAACTCCTGGGGCGTCTGCATCTTGCGACCCAGCATGATGCCGGTGATATCCCGGACCTTGTTGGCAATCTTGTCCTGGACACTGATCAGATCGAGCAGGTCGGAGCGCGACACCGGCAGGAACATGGTATTGGGCAGATTGAGACGCAGCTCGGTCTTGAGCTCGTCGGCTTCGTGCTCGAGACGTGTGATGGTCTCGCGATGCTGGGCGGCGGTGTCCCAGTCACCCACGAGGGAGGCCTCGAAGAAGGGCAGCAGCTCGTCGGCACACTCGCTGGCCTTGACGATATGCGCCAGCAACGGATGGAATGGCGAGCGACCGAACATCGCGGAGAAGGGATTGGATGTCACCATGGGGCATCTGTGAACCTGAAAAATGGCGGCATCAGTATAGTGACTGACACCGCCACCGTCATGAAAAAATCATCCAAAATTCATCAAAACGAGGTGGCGCTTCAATGGCAGATGAGATCGAGCTCAAACTGGCCCTGGGGGCCGAGGCACCCGACACGCTGCGCCACCATCCCCGCCTGGCAGGCCTCACCCCTTCGCTCACCCGGCTAGGCAATACCTACTACGACACGCCCGAGGGCGACCTGGAGCGGGCGCGCATGGCACTGCGCCTGCGCCGAGCCGATGATCGCCTGCTGCAAACCCTCAAGACCCGGGGACAGGGGGGTGGCGGCCTGTCGACCCGTGGCGAATGGGAATGGGACGTGCCGGGTCCGGATCTCGACCTCGCCGGCCTGGCCACCCTGCCTCCCATGGCTGAACGCGACCCGCAGTGGCTCGAACGCCTGGTGCCGCGCTTCGCCACCGACTTCGAGCGCGAGACCTGGTGGCTGGAAGAGGACGGCCTGACCGTGGAACTGGCCCTGGACCTGGGTGAGATCCGCGCCGAGGGACGCAGCGTGGCCATCCGCGAACTGGAACTGGAGCTCAAGGCGGGTGAGCCGGCAGCGCTGTGGGCATTGGCCGACGCACTGGCCGACGAGGTGGCACTGCGCCCCTCGGACACCAGCAAGGCGGCCCGTGGCGGGGCGCTGCTCGACAGGGGGTGGACGCTGCCCGAGGCCCGCAGCCCCGCGGGCTGGCTGCATCGCGCCGCGGTGGCGCTGGATGCCCTGGCCGATACCGGCCGGGATGCCTGGCGCGACGAGGCGCGCCAGGCCTTCCAACGCCTGGCCGAACCGGGCGATGATGCCCTCGACGACGAGACGCTGCGCGACGACGCCCGCCGGCTTGCCGAGGCACTAGGAGGCGGCGAGCCCTGGCTGACCCCGGCCTTCGGCCGACGGATGCTGCGGCTGGCCCGCCGGCTGCCCGGCGACGTCGACCTGGCCTGACCGGCCGCAGCCACCACAAGGACGCCTTCCGTGAACCATATCCCCAAGCCCGGCGGTGAAGGCCTGCGCACGCGGGTCTTCCAGATCATCTTCGAGTCCGATACCCCGCTGGCCAAGGGCTTCGATATCGCCCTGATCGTGGCAATCCTCACCAGCGTTCTGGTGGTGATGCTGGAGAGCATCGAGAGCCTGCGCGCCGACTACGGCAGCCTATTCTTCTGGCTGGAGTGGGGCTTCACCCTCGTTTTCACCCTCGAGCTGGCACTGCGTCTCTACTGTCTCAAGCGCCCGCTGCAATACCTGAAGAGCTTCTACGGGATCGTCGACGTGATCGCCATCCTGCCCACCTGGCTGACGCTGATCCTGCCCGGGGCCCAAACCCTGGTGATGGTGCGCCTGCTGCGCACCCTGCGCATCTTCCGGGTGCTGCGCCTGATGGAGTTCGTCGGTGAGGGCCGGCTGCTGATAGGGGCGCTCAAGCGCAGCAGCCACCAGATCTTCCTGTTCCTGTTCACCGTGTTCATGCTGGTGTCGATCTTCGCCTCGATCGTCTACCTGATCGAGCCCCGGGAGGCCGGCTTCACCAGCATCCCCACGGCGATCTACTGGGCCATCGTCACCCTAACCACGGTGGGCTATGGCGATATCGTGCCGGTGACCCCACTGGGCCAGGCGATCTCGGTGATGGTGATGCTGATCGGCTACTCGATCATCGCGGTGCCCACCGGGGTCTTCTCTGCGGAGGTGATACGCTCGATTCGCGCCGATCGCTACTCCGATGAGGCCTGCCCGGGCTGCGGACACGACCGCCACGAGCAGCGCGCCAAGTACTGCCTGCTGTGCGGCACCTGGCTCAATGAAGACACCCCCGACCCGAGGCTCTCCGAGGAGGAACAGGAAGCCTGGTGGCGCGAGCATGATGGCGGTGGGAACACGGACGAGTCGGATTCACCGCCGGCCCGCTGAACCGGCGGCGAGCAGGGGTCAGGCCTGAAAGGGAGTGACGTCGCCACGACCCTCGCGAAGGATCTTCGGCGGCAGGTCGCGCAGGTCGATCACGCTGGTGGGCTCCAGGTGGCAGGCGCCGCCGTCAATGATCAGGTCGAGGTGCGCGCCGAAACGCTCGCGGATCTCCTCGGCATCGGTCATCGGCAGTTCCTCGCCGACCGGAATCAGGGTGACGCTCATCAGCGGCTCGCCCAGCGCGGCCAGCAGCGCCCGGGTGATGGCATGGTCCGGCACGCGCACGCCGATGGAACGCCGCTTGGGATGCAGAAGCAGCCGCGGCACCTCGGTGGTGGCATCCAGGATGAAGGTATAGGCCCCCGGCGTATGAGCCTTGAGCAACCGGAAGACGTCGTTATCCACCTTGGCGTAGGTGCCGATCTCGGAGAGATCGGAGCAGACCAGGGTGAAGTTGTGCTTGTCATCCAGCGAACGCAGCCACTTGATCTTCTCGATGGCCTTCTTGTCGCCCAGGTGGCAACCCAGCGCGTAGCCGGAATCCGTCGGATAGGCGACCACACCGCCGCCGCGGATGATCTGGGTGGCCTGATCGATCAGACGCTTTTGAGGGTTGTCGGGGTGGATCTGGAAGAACTGGCTCATGAGAGCTCCCTGTTCGGTGGCCGGTAAAAGGTATCTGTCACTATAGCGCGTCGCGACCTCTCACCACCGCCTCAGTCGGCCGCCTGGGCGGCGATATCGGCCAGGCGCGGATGGGTCCAGACCGGCGGCGTGGCAGTGCGCGGCACCGGGCTCATGCTACCCGGCGCCAGGTGGCCGCCGGGGAAGTGGAAGTCGCTGCCCACCGAGCCGTAGAGGTCGCGCTCCTGGAGCTGGCGCGCCAGGTCGCGGGTCACATCGGCATTCTGGAAACCGCTGACCAGCTCGGCGGCCTGCCCCCCGGCCGCGGCGAACTCGTCAAGCAGCAGGCCGCGCTTGCGTCGGGTCAGGCCGTGGCGCAGCGGGTGGGCCAGCACCGCCACCCCGCCGGCATCGAGGATCCAGCCCACGGCCGTGGAAAGGAACGGCCAGTGGGCCTTGATGTCGCCGGCCTTGCCGTTACCCAGATGCTTCTTGAAGGCGGTGCCGATATCGGGCACCAGCCCCGCTTCCACCAGCGCCCTGGCGAAGTCCGGCCGGCCCAGCGGGCGGGCGGATCCGGCCTGCTCGCGAGCGCGTGCCAGGGCATCGACGAGCCCGACCTTCTCCATGCGCTCGGCGATCTTCAGCGAGCGGCACTCCCGAGCCTGGGCCTGGGCGGCGAGCCCGGCCACCAGGTCGCCCCGGGGACCCTCGGGCAGCAATCCCACCACGTGAATGTTGATACCACGCCATTGCGTGGAGAGTTCGGTACCGGGGATCAGCTGGATCCCCACGCGGCTCGCGGCCGCCTGTGCCTCAGCGATGCCGTCCATGGTGTCATGGTCGGTCAGTGCCATGTGGGTCAGCCCCCGGGCACAGCATAACGTCACCACCTCGGTTGGCGGCAGGGCGCCGTCGGAGGCGGTGGAATGCATGTGCAGGTCGATGGTGAGGGGCTCGCCCTCGAAGCGCACGGGAAGTGCTGGCATGGGCATGACGCCGGCAGGTGACTTTGTCAGAATACCCGTTCATGTTGCGTGTCCGACCCATGACGGTCAATGCCGGATGCCGGCCGCACTCGCGGCGCGGACCGCCCACCATGGAGGAAGTCCCGAGATGCTCTACGCCATCATCAGTGAAGATGTGAATAACAGCCTGGAGCGGCGTCTGGCCGCCCGTCCCGACCACCTGGCTCGCCTCGAGGCACTGCGCGACGAGGGCCGCCTGGTGCTGGTCGGCCCCCACCCCGCCATCGACAGCGAAGACCCGGGCGAAGCCGGCTTCACCGGCAGCCTGGTGGTTGCCGAGTTCGAGGATCTGGAGAGTGCCCAGGCCTGGGCCGATGCCGACCCTTACATGATCGCCGGCGTCTACGCCAAGGTGGTGGTAAAGCCCTTCAAGAAAGTCATGCCCTGAGCCCCGCCGTGACCGCTTCCGCCGATGCCCTTCCCCCGCTGTGCCGCCTGGAGAGCGCCCACCTGGCGTGGCGCCAGGAGGGGGATGGCGAGGAGGCACCCCACTCCACGACCTTCGACGATGTCTACTTCTCGCGCCACGACGGCCGTGCCGAGACCGAGCATGTGTTTATCGCCGCCAACCGGCTGCCCGAGCGATTTGCCGGCTGGCAGGCGTCGCGCCCCTTCGTGATCGGCGAGACCGGCTTCGGCACCGGGCTCAACATGCTCTGTGCCTGGGCCTGCTTCGATACCCATGCACCGCCGGCCGCCCGACTCCACCTGGTCTCCACCGAGAAATTCCCGCTCCGCCGCGACGATCTGGCACGCGCGCTGTCCGCCTGGCCGGACCTGGCCGAGCGGGCCGCGCGCCTGGTCGCCCAGTGGCCCGAGCCGGTGGCCGGCGTGCACCGGCTGTGGCTCGACGCGCGCGTCACCCTGGACCTGCATTTCGGCGACACCAGCGAGCGGCTGGCGCTGCTCGACGGCCGGGTGGACGCCTGGTTCCTCGACGGCTTCGCCCCCGCCAAGAACCCCGAGATGTGGCAGCCCGCGCTGTTCGCCGCCATGGCGGCCCGCTCGCGTCCCGGGGCGACCCTGGCAACCTTCACCTGCGCCGGGGTGGTCAAGCGCGGCCTCGCCGCCGCCGGCTTTTCCTGGCGCAAGGTGCCGGGCTTCGGGCGCAAGCGCGAGATGCTGGCCGGCGAGATCGACGAACCCGCCGCGGATCGCCGACGCGAGCGCACGCCCTGGTTCTCGCCCCCCGCGCCGTCCCGTGCCCGCCATGTCGCGGTGATCGGCGCCGGGATCGCCGGCGCCAGCACCGCCGCCGCCCTGGCAAGGCGCGGCGTGACGGTGACGCTGATCGACCGCGAGGGAGCCGGCAGCGGTGGGTCCGGCAACGCCCAGGGGGCGCTCTACGTCAAGCTCGCCGCCGACACCAACTTCCAGAGCCGGACCTACCTCGCCGGCCTGCTGCACAGCTGCCGCTGGCTCGAGGCCCTCGACCCGCAGCGCGAACTCTGGGCGCCCTGCGGCGTGCTGCAACTGGCCACCAGCGCCAAGGAGCAGGCTCGCCAGGCGCGCTTCCTGGCCCATCATCCCCTGCCGGAAAGCGTGGTGCGGGGCGTGACGGCGGACCAGGCCTCGCGACTGGCCGGCACGCCGATCGACCACGCGGGGCTGGAGTATCCCCAGGCAGGCTGGGTACGCCCGGCCGCCCTCTGCGCCCGCCTCGCCGACAGGCCGGGCATCACGCTGCGACGCGCGGAGGTGCTCGATATGACCCCGGCCGCGGAGGGCTGGTCGCTGACGCTGGCCGACGGCGAGCAGCTGGCCGCCGACCAGGTGGTGGTCGCCAGCGCGTCGCTGGCCAACGGTTTCACGCAGACCGCCAGCCTGCCGCTGCAGCCGGTGCGCGGCCAGGTCAGCCGGCTCACGTTGCCACCGGGGGCGCCTGCGCTGGAGCGGGTCATCTGCGCGGGCGGCTATGTGTCGCCGGCGCTGGACGGCACACTCACCTTCGGCGCCACCTTCGCGCCTCGCGAGACGGAAGCCGATGTGCGTGAGGCCGACCACGCCGCCAACCTGGCAGAACTCGAGAGCACCCTGCCGGCCTTCGTGGATGCCCTGCGCGACGCGGGGGCCCGGCTCGACCCCGATCACCTGGAGGGCAGGGCAGCAGTGCGCGCCGCCAGTCCCGACAAGTCGCCCTATGCCGGCCCGGTGCCCGATGCCGAGGCCTGGCAGGCCGACTATGCGGGCCTAGCCAAGGATGCCACTCGCGTGCCAGAGGCGCCCGGCCGGCATCATGCGGGGCTGTGGATCAGCGCCGCCCATGGCTCACGGGGATTGGCCAGCGCGCCATTGTGCGCGGAGCTTCTCGCATCACGGATCTGCGACGAACCGCTGCCGCTGGAGCAGCCGCTGGTGGACCACCTCCATCCTGGGCGACGGCTGATCCGCGACCTGGTGAGGGGAAAATGACCCACAGGACCCGGAGCCCATGCTGATAAGCGCTGCCGGCCGCCCCTCGGGTCAAACCCCAGCCCTGGCACCAGGCCCCCTCATGGTGCACCTTCGCCGGCGAGGGCACCCTCCGCCGGGGTCTGACCCACGGGGGCTCCAAGGGCTGCCGAGCCGGTGGTTGGGAAACCTCGACGCTACCCCTCTTCCTCGTCGTCGGCCAGGTCGCGGCCGAAGGCGCGCCACTGGGCCAGGGTCATCACCTCGGTAGACTCGGTCTTGAGGTCATGGGCGATCAGCAGCTCACCGCACTCAAGCTGGCGCTTCAGCTGGGCCACCCAGCCGCGCATGCCCTCCTGGGTGTCGGTGGTATCGTAACCCTGGCGGGTGACGAAGGCCTCCAGCAGGGCGTCGAGGGTGTCGCCCGGCAGCATGCGGGACGGCACTTCGATAAAGCGGTCGCCGTTCATCACGCCTCCTCCTGTTGCGTCTGTGCGTCTCCCCTCTCCCAGCGCTCCAGGCGGGCGAGAAAGGTGGACTCGTCAATAACCTCGACTCCCATCTGCTCGGCCTTCTCCAGCTTGCTGCCCGCTGCCTCGCCGGCCACCACGCAGGCGGTCTTGCGAGAGACGCTGCCCGCCACCTTGGCGCCCAACGCCTGGAGTCGCGCCTTGCCCTCGTCGCGGGTCATGCTCTCCAGGGTGCCGGTGAGCACCCAGCTCTGCCCCGCCAGCGGCTGAGGACGCTCGCCGACCTCTTCCTCCTCCCAGCTCAGCCCGCAGGCGATCAGGTCGTCGATGGTCTCGCGGTTATGGGGCTGGCGAAAGAAGGTATACACATGGGCGGCGACGACGGGGCCGACGTCCTCCACCCCCTCCAGCGTCTCCTGGTCGGCCTCCATCAGCGCCTTGAGCGTGCCAAAGTGGCGCGCCAGGTTGGCGGCCGTGGCCTCGCCCACCTCGCGAATCCCGAGCGCGTAGATGAAGCGAGCCAGGGTCGTGTGCTTTGCCTTCTCCAGCGAGGTGACCAGATTCTCCGAGGACTTGCGGCCCATGCGCGGCAGCTCTGCGAGGCGCTGGGCCTCGAGCCGGAAGAGGTCCGCCGGCGTGGTGACCCAGTCGCGCTCGACCAGCTGGTCGATGAGTTTCTCGCCCAGGCCATCGATGTCCAGGGCACGGCGCGAGGAGAAGTGCTTGAGGGCCTCCTTGCGCTGAGCGGGGCAGTAAAGCCCGCCGGAGCAGCGCGCCACGACCTCGCCCTCCAGATGCTCGATCTCCGAGCCACAGGCCGGACAGTGCGTGGGAAAGACGATCGGTTGCGCATCGGCCGGACGGCGCTCTTCCATTACCCGCACGATCTGGGGAATGACGTCGCCGGCCCGGCGGATCACCACGCTATCGCCGATCATCACGCCGAGCCGGTCGATCTCGTCGGCGTTGTGCAGGGTGGCATTGGAGACGGTGACCCCGGCCACCGAGACCGGCTCGAGTCGGGCCACCGGCGTGATCGCCCCGGTGCGGCCGACCTGGAACTCCACGTCGTTGAGCCGCGTGGTCTCCTCCTGGGCGGGAAACTTGTAGGCGATGGCCCAGCGCGGGGCGCGCGCCACGAAGCCGAGCTCACGCTGAAGGCGCAGATCATCCACTTTGATCACCACGCCGTCGATGTCGTAATCGAGGTCATCGCGTTTCTCGCCGAGCCGCCGACAGTAATCGATGACCCCCTCGGCCCCCTCGACCACCGCCAATTCCTGGCTGGTGCGAAAGCCGTAGTCGCCTAGCCTTGCCATCAGCTGGCTGTGACTGACGTCGTCACTCGCCGGCTCAAGGCGCGCCACCTGATAGGCACTGAACTCCAGCGGGCGCCGCGCGGTGACCCGGGGGTCGAGCTGGCGCAGACTGCCCGCCGCGGCGTTGCGGGGATTGGCGAAGACCTTGCCGTCGGACTCGCGACCGCGCTCGTTCAACATCTCGAAGCCCGCATGGCTCATGATCACCTCGCCGCGAACCTCCAGCAGCTCGGGAGGGTCGTCGCCACGCAATTTCAGCGGGATGGAACGCAGGGTGCGCAGGTTGGAGGTGATGCCTTCGCCGGTGCGACCGTCGCCGCGAGTGGCACCACTGACCAGCATGCCCTGCTCGAAGACCAGCGACACGGCGGCACCATCAAGCTTGGGTTCACAGCAGAAGGCCAGCGGCTCACCATGATCCTCGAGACGGTCGGCGACACGCCGGACAAACGCCTTTATCTCCTCTTCGTTGAAGGCGTTGTCCAGGGACAACATCGGCACCGCATGCTCGACCTCGGGAAAACCGGCATCCGGCGCGGCACCCACCCGCTGAGTCGGCGAATCGGGGGTTACCAGCTCGGGATAGGCGTCCTCGAGCTCCTGCAGGCGCCGCAGGCGGCGGTCATAGTCGGCGTCGGTAAGCTGCGGCTCGTCGAGCACATAGTAGCGATAGTTGGCGTCATCGAGCTCGGCACGCAGGCGCGCCACCTCGTCGAGGATCTGCGGGTCGGCTTGGGTCATGATGTCCCTGGTCTGGTATCTCGAAGGCACGGCTATTCTCGCACACCCGCTTTTCGGCTGCCCATAATGAAATAACCCCATGAAATCATGGGGTTATTTCGTTCGGCTGACGACAGTGACGTCGCGGCTAGTTGACCTGAAAGCGATTCAGACGGTTGCGCCGTTCAAACTCCTGAACCCGCTGGCGAGCGAACTCTACCGTCTGGGCGGTCATCACGCTCTGGTTCTCATCCTTCAGCTCGCCGCCGAGATGACGGACGATGACCATGGCGGTCTCGACCATTGCCTCGAAGGCGGCCGCGGTATCGCGGGCGCCGGGCAGCGGCATCAGCAGCGTGATGCCCTGAGTCTGGAAGTCGTCCATGGCCTCGATGGGGAACGTCCCCGGCTTGACCACGTTGACCATGGAGAACTGCAGGCGGCTTTCCGGGTCTTCGGTCTCGAAGCGATGGAAAATGCCCATGTCGCGGGCGTAGCGCAATCCGCAGGCCAGCATCAGATCAAGCAGTGCCGTGCCGGAGAAGCCTTCTTCGTCGCGGGCCATGACGCTGATGACGATGATCTCGTCGGCCTGGCTCAGGGTCTCGCGGGCATGCTCGGCGTTGACATCGTGGCGCAGGGCCCGCTCCAGCACCGGGTGGGTGCGAACCACATCGTCGCGCTGTGGCGTGTCATCCCTCGCCTCCTGGCCAGGCATGTCTTCGACAGGCATGTCCTCGGGCCAGGGCGACCCACCGTGGGAGGAGGAAAAGTACGCATCCTCCTCGGCGGTGGGCATCGCCTCGGCGTCCAGGCGACGCGCCTCGACGTCTCGGGCGGCCCTTTCGTCCTCGGCCTGCTGACGACGCGACGCCTCGCGAGCGGCTTTCTCGGCGCGTGCCTGCTCGCGGCGGATCTTCTCGCTACGCTTGTGCTCGCGTCGCTCGGCCAGGCCCTTCTGCAGAGAAGCGCCGAAGCGCTGCATGGAAGAACCCATCCGTTTAGAGCCGCTCTTCAGTGAATCGCCCATGCCGTCCAGGTCCACCAGGCGGTACTGCTCCTCGTCGGTGTAGGCGTCATGGTGATCCTCGGGGTCGGCTGCCAGGCGGGGCTCAGGACGCTCAGTAGCTGCCGCGGTGTCCGCAGGTGCCTCGTCGTCCAGGCCATCCAGGCTCGAGAGCCCCGGTTCGCGGCGCTCCTCGGTATCACTAAGGGGCCCGACTGGCCCCTGCTGCGTTGCCCGATCCCGAGAAGGAGGTTCATGGCGGGAACGTACCGGGGCAGGATCGTGATGCGCACGAAACTCGGGCTCACCACTTGCCGAGCTGCCGGCACCTCGGGACTTGGCCGCCGCAGCATCAGGCGCGCCCCCCGCCCCACGGTCGTCGTCCGCGGATAGACCACGGCCAACTGCCGGATCGTCGCTCCCTGCCTGGGCATGGCGTCGAAACTCCGACAGCACACGCGAAGGGCCAGGATGTTCCTGGCGCTGCAACTTGGGCTTGGGTTGTACGCCCCGGGCATCCGCCGGCCTGACGACCCGCGCCCCTCCATTGGGCAGCTCCCAGTTGATTTCGGCCGCGCGGGCCGCGGCTTCTGGGTCCTCGTCGCTCCCTGCGGGGCCACCCTCGTCCCGGTCCGAGACCTGGTCGAGACGTGGAACGCGACGCTGACGCTGCAGGCGACGCACACCATCGATGACGATGAGTGTCACCAGCGCCAGCCCTAGTAAGATCAGCCACTCTCTTAGTTCCATGGGTCGTCATGCCTTTTGCTAAGGCGCCATGCCTGATGGTTGTCCGTCAACAGCATAGCGCGATTGCCAAAAAAAGGGCCACTTTTTTTGTTTGTCAAGCTCGGCATTTTCCTGCCGCAACTCGACCGGGCCCATCGCAATCGCCCTTCAGGTTCCCCGTGCTTCCGTGCAATGCAGTATTCATTGTCTTCCTTGTTAACCCGTTTACCGTTCACGTTCAAGCCCGTCATGCCTCGGCAAGGGCCGCGGCTTCCTCGACACCGACCGATACCAGACGTGACACTCCGGGCTCCTGCATGGTCACCCCCATCAGCCGTTCAGACGCCTCCATGGCGATCTTGTTATGGGTGATGTAGATGAACTGGACGGTCTCGGACATCTCTTTCACCAGCTTTGCGTAGCGACCCACATTGGCATCATCCAGCGGGGCATCCACTTCGTCGAGCATACAGAAGGGAGCCGGATTGAGCTGGAAGATGGCGAATACCATCGACAGGGCGGTGAGCGCCTTTTCGCCACCGGAAAGCAGATGAATGGTGGTGTTCTTCTTTCCGGGAGGGCGCGCCATGATGGCCACCCCGGTTTCCAGCAAATCCTCGCCGGTCAGGGTCAACCATGCGGTTCCCCCGCCGAACACCCGCGGGAAAAGTGCCTGCAGGCCGGCATTGACTCGCTCGAAGGTGTCGCGAAAACGCGTCCGGGTTTCCTGGTCGATGCGCCGGATCGCCCGGTCCAGGGTCTCCAGCGCCTCGGACAGCTCGACATGCTGGGCCTCCAGATAGTCGCGCCGCTCGGCCTGCTGGTCGTACTCCTCGATGGCTGCCAGGTTGATGGCTCCCAGCCGCCGTACGCGCTCCACCACATCCTCCAGCCTGGCCTGCCAGGCGGACTCCGTGGCGTTGGGGTCCAGGGAATCATGTAAACTCGCGGCGTCGTGGTTCAGTTCGGCGAGCTGTTCGTCCTGGGCCTCGGCCTTGAGGGACAGCGCCTGGACCTGCATGCGCGACTCCTGGAGGCGCTCGCGGATGCCCTCGAGGCTACGCTCATGGCCCTGACGCGCCTGTTCGTCTTCACGCAGCCGCTCGACCAGTTCGGCGGCGCGGGCACGGGTCTCGTTGAGCACCCGCTCCTCGCGCTCGCGGCGCTCCAGCAGCTCGTCGAGCCGCTCGCGACGCTCCTCGTCGGGCTCATGGAGCCCCTCCCGCGCCTCCTCGAGCTCGGCGCAGCGCAACGCGAGGCGCTCCCGCGACTCGCCGGCGCGGCCAAGTTGTTCGGCCAGCCCGTTGCGTTCGGTCACGGTGCGCTCCTGCTCCAGGGCCAGGCGCTGTGCCTGCTCGACCAGAGGACGCTGCCGTGCGCGCAGTGAGGCCAGCGCCTCGCGGGCCTCGCGACGTTCCCGCTCGAGCCGTTCGCGCGTCTCGGCGCCCTCCTCCAGCCGCGCCATCGCCACCTGCCACTGCTCACGCGCCTCCTCCAGGCCCAGCAGAGCCTCCTCGCGGGATTCGGCCAGGCCCTCGAGCTCCTCGACGAGTTCGGCGGCGCGCCCCTCCAGGTGCTCGAGGCGGCTGGCCAGCCCGCTCTCGTGCACGGCCAGCTGCTGGCGCTGCTGCTCGAGCTCGCGCTCCTCGAGTCGCGCCTGCTCCAGGTCCGTCTCGGCCTGCTCCGTCCGGGCCGCGGCTTGCTCGAGGTGGCGGTCCTGGTCAGCGAGGCGGGCTTCCACGTCGGCCAGCGCCTCGCGCACCTCCGCCTCGCGGCGCCGGCTGACCAGTAGGGCATCCGGACCGTTGCCTGCGCCACGATGGCGCACCCAGCCGGGGCCCAGCCAGAGGCCGTCGGGGCTGATCAGGCTCTCGCCGGCCGCCAGGCCCTCGCGGGCCACCCAGGCCGCCTCGCGGTCCTCGACGCAGCGGATGCCGGCCAACCACTGGCCGGCCGCGCCGGCGCCGCGCACCCGGGCCGCCAGGCTGTCGGCCGGGGCAGGCGAGGCCTCGGCCTCGAGCAGGCCGAGCTCGGCGTCCGGCGGCGTGGCCAGCGCCTCGCGGGCGCCGGGCAGCGACACCAGTCGCGCCCGCAGCCAGGGCGCCAGCACCCAGGAGACCGCCTCCTCCCAGCCGGGCTCGACCTCGAGGGCCTCACCGAGGCGGGGCTGCTGGCCCAGGCCATGCGCGGCCAGGTGGGCATCCAGCGCCTCGTCGTGGTCGGCCAGGGCCGCCTGGATCAGAGCCTCCAGCGAGGCCAGCTCACCCTGCAGGGTGCTGCGACGCTGGCGGTCGGCCTCGCGGGCCGCCTCGGCCTCCCGCACCTGCTCCCGGGCGCCATCGCGGCTGGCCTGGTGCTCGCCGCGCTGGGCCTCGAGCTCGGCCAGGCGCTCCTCGAGTTCGGCGTGGCGTTCGGCCAGCTCACGGCGCTGCTCGCCCAGGCCGGCGATATCGGGCAGCTCCTCGTGCTGCTGGCGACGGCGGCGCTCGTCGGCAGCCAGCCGCTCGAGGCGACTCTCCAGCTCGCGCAGCCGGTCCTGGGCGCGTTCCGCCTCGCGGCTCTGCGCCTGCCAGCGCTCGCCGAAGCTCTCCCATTCGGCGTCAGCCTCCTCGGCCCGAGGCTCGGCTTCCTCCAGGGCGGCCTCCAGCTCGGCGAGCTGTTCCGCGACCTCTTCCTGTTCGGGCCCCAATGTCTCGAGGCGCTCGTCCAGGCGGGCCAGGCGTTCGCCATCGTCGTCGCCGAGGCGGGCGAGCTCGGCGAGCTCGCGCCTGGCGGCCTCGAGGTCCCGGGCCAGCTGCTGGTCCCTTGCACGGGTGTGCTCCAGGTCCTGCTCCAGGCGAGCGATGGCGGTGGTGGTCTCGAAGAAGCGCGACTGCCGGCCGTCGAGCTCGGTGGCCAGGCGGTCATGCTCGGCTCGGGCCTCCTCCAGGCGGCTCTCGGCTTGGCGCATGCCAAGCACCTCGCGCTCCACGGCAGTTTCCAGCTCGCGGACGCGGGTCTCCTCCTCGGTCTGGCTGGCGCGCAGGGCGCGGCCGCGCAGCAGCGCCAGCTCGCCCTTGAGGCGGTGCTCTTCCTGCTTGAGGGTCTGGTAGCGACGCGCGGCCTCGGCCTGACGCTTGAGCCGCTCGAGCTGCTTGTCGAGCTCCTCGCGGATGTCCTCCAGGCGCTCCAGGTTCTCCTGGGTGCGCCGCATGCGGTTCTCGGTCTCGCGGCGACGCTCCTTGTACTTGGAGATGCCGGCGGCCTCCTCGAGGGTGGCGCGAAGCTCCTCGGGGCGTGCCTCGATCAGCCGCGAGATCATGCCCTGGCCGATGATGGCGTAGGAGCGCGGCCCCAGGCCGGTGCCCAGGAAGAGGTCAGCGATATCGCGGCGACGGCACTTCTGGCCGTTGAAGAAGTAGCTGGACTGGGCGTCGCGGGTGACCTGGCGCTTGACGGCGATCTCGGCGTACTGGGCATAGGCGCCGCCCATGGCGCCGTCACGGTTGTCGAAGAGCAGCTCGATGGAGGCGAGCCCCACCGGCTTGCGGCCGGTGGAGCCGTTGAAGATGACGTCGGTCATCGACTCGCCGCGCAGGGTCTTGGCCGAGGACTCGCCCATCACCCAGCGCACCGCATCGATGATATTGGACTTGCCGCAGCCGTTGGGGCCCACGATGGCGGTCATGTTGCCGTCGAAGGGCACCGTGACCGGGTCGACGAAGGACTTGAACCCCACCAGGCGGATCGAGGTAAGACGCATCGGCTTACTCGACGACCCGGTCGACCACCACTTCGACGGGCTCCCCGCCGGTATCGCCTACCGTCACCCCCTCGAGAGTGCCGAGCAGGTCGCCGGGCTGAGGCATGGCCTGGCCGCTCTCGGAGACACGCACCATCAGCCGCGCCTCCTCCACCTGGGAGATACGGGCACGGGGCGACATGGAACGGCTGTCATCGAGCACCACGGTGGTCGGCAGCTCGCCCAGCCGGGCCTGCGCCACGGCCAGCGGCGGCAGTTCCCCCTCGAGGTCCCGCGCCACCACGAAGACGGTGGCATCCGCGTCGAGCCGGCCGGCGAGGTCGTCTGCCAGACGAACCTTGACGGTAATGCCGGGCCCGTCGGCCTCCTGGTCGGCTTCTTCCGGTTCAAATCCCAGCCGCTGCTGGGCCACGCGGATTCCCTGGCGCAGCGCGTCGGCGGTGTCGGGGTCATCCATGCCGGCGATCGCCCGCCGCCACTGGTCGATGGCGGTCTCATAGTCGCCATTATCGAAGGCATTGATGCCGAGCATGCCGAGCACCGTGGGCTGGCTGGAATCCATCGCCAGCACCTCGTCGACCAGCGCCTGGACCTCGTCGGTCATCTCGCGCCCGGCAGCGAAGTAGCGAATCTGGGCGAGTTCGGCCAACAGCCAGGGCTGACGTCCTTCGAGCTCGACCAGCCGCTCCAGGGCGCGAGAGGCATCGGCGATGCGGCCGCTGTCGCGGTAGAGCGGGAACAGCGCCCGCCAGACGTTGGGGTTGTCGGGCTGACGCGCGGCCTCCTGCTCGAGCCGCTCGACCAGTTTCGGCAGCGTCGCCTCGGGGTCGTTCATCACCTGCTGCTGCGCTAGGTGAAGGGTGAGATCCCCCTCGGCCCCCTGCTGGACATACCAGAGAGCACTGACCAGCACGACCGCCACCATCACCAGGGGCACGGCCAGCTTGCCGGACGCCGTCGACTTCAGCGGCGCGCGCTCCAGCCGCTCGGTATCCTCGAGCAGGCTTCGCTCGAGCTCGAGGCGATCCTCGTTGAAACGCGAGGCGTCGATGTCGCCCCGCTCGCGGGCGGCTTCCAGCGACGCCAGGCGGCGGCGGTAGATGGCCAGGTTCTGATCGGTGGTGCGATCGTTGGCCTCATAGTCGCGTTGAGCGGCGCTCACGGCCGCCGCTCGTCGCAGGGGAGCCACCAGCAGCCACAGGGCGGGCAGCAACAGGACGGCAAGGGCAATCCATAGCAGGGTCATTCGGTCCTCTCGCGTTTGGTCAGGGCCTCCAGGCGCGCACGCTCCTCGGCGCTCAGGTCGCGGGCCGAGGTACGTCGACGGGCACGCACCATGAGCACCACCACCAGGGCGCCCAGCAGCACCAGGCCCGCGGGCAGCCCCCACAGCAGCAGGGTGCGTCCCTCGAGACGCGGATTGTAGAGCACATAGTCGCCGAAGCGGCTGACCATGAAGTCGAGAATCTCCTTGTCGGAACGGCCGTCCTGGAGCTGGGCGTAGACGCGTTCCCGCATGTCGCCGGCAATCGGCGACTCGGAGTCATCGATCGCCTGATTCTCGCACTTGGGGCAGCGCAGAGTCGCGGTAAGGTCGCGATAGCGCTGTTCGGTGACCGGATTATCGAACTCACGCACCTCCACTGCTGCCAGCCCCAGCAAGGGCCAAAGCAGACAGGCGCACAGCAGCAGTCGGATGATCAACGCCATTTTTCCACCTCCGGCAGTATCGTCTCGTGCACGTCCTCCGGCCGAATATAGCCGGTATGGTGATAGCGAATGATGCCGTCACGATCGACCAGAAAGGTCTCCGGGGCGCCGTAGACGCCCAGATCGAAGCCTAGGCTGCCCTCGGGGTCGAAGATATTGACCTCGAAGGGATTGCCGAACTCAGCAAGAAACTCGCGCCCCTTCTCGCGGGTGTCCTTGTAGTCGACCCCCACCAGGCGCACGCCGCGCTCGGCAAGATCCAGCAGCTGGGGCATCTCCTGCTTGCAGGTCGGGCACCATTCGCCCCAGACGTTGACCAGGGTGACCTCGCCCTCGAGCAGCGACGCGTCCACCACCCGCTCGGCGTCCTCGAGGGTAGTGAGCTCAAAGGCCGGGAACTCCCGGGCCATCAGCGCCGAGTCGCGCTCGAAGGGGTTGATCGACAGCCCCATGAACAGGAAAGCACCGAGCACCAGGAAGCCGACCAGCGGCAGCAACAGCAGCAGGCGACGCGTCATGCGGTGGCCTCCCGAGGCTCGACGGCCGCGGCGCGCTCAGGATCGCGCGCCGTGACGGTGCGGCGATAGCGGCGATCCGCCACGGCCAGCACTCCGCCGGCGGCCATCAGCAGCGCCCCCAGCCACAGCCAGCGCACGAACGGCTTGTGCTGGATGCGCATGGCCCAGCTGCCGTCCTCGAGGTCCTCGCCCATCGCCACATAGAGGTCACGGAACAGGCCGGGACGCAGGGCGACCTGGGTCATCGGCATGCCGCGGGCAATATAGAGGCGCTTCTCCGGGGTCATGGTAAAGCTGCGCCGGCTGTCGCCGCGCTGCACCTCGATCTCGGCGGCATCCGCCAGGTAGTTCGGCCCGCGGCGATTGGCCAGCTCGGTCATGGTGAAGGTGTAGCCGGCCACCTCGACACTGTCGCCCACGCCCATGCGCACGTTGCGCTCGATGGCGTAGTTGGAGACCACGGTGACGCCGATGATGGTCACCGCGATCCCCAGGTGGCCGAGGATCATCCCCCAGTAGGCCAGCGACAGGCGCCTGAGGCCGGCCACGCGGCCAGCGGAGTGGCGGGACTTTACCCAGAGGTCGCGGGCCATGGGCAGCACGATCCACAGCGCGATCACTACCCCAAGACTGACCTTGAGGTTCCACTCGCCACGGTAGAGCAGCGGTGCGACGGCACCGATCACCAGGGCCGCCAGGCCGGCGTGCCAGCTACGCTGGAAGAGGTCGCGGGCCGGGGTATGCTTCCAGCGCGACAGGGGGCCCAGCCCCATGAACAGGCAGAGAATCACGGTGAGCGGCACGAAGAGCGCATTAAAATAGGGCGGGCCCACACTGATCTTGCCCAGGTTCAAGGCATCGAGCAGCAGCGGGTAGACCGTGCCGAGCAGCACCGTGACGGTCATGATCACCAGCAGGATGTTGTTGATCAGCAGCAGGGCATCACGCGACAGCCAGCTGAAGCCCACTTGATTGCTGACGCGTGGCGCACGCAGGGCGAACAACAGCAGTGACAGCCCCACCGTGATGCCCAGCAGCACCAGGATGAAGAGCCCGCGGGACGGGTCGTTGGCGAAGGCGTGCACCGAGGTGAGTACGCCCGAGCGCACCAAGAAGGTGCCCATCAGCGACAGCGAGAAGGTGGAGATCGCCAGCAGCACCGTCCAGCTCTTGAAGGCACCGCGTTTCTCGGTCACCGCCAGGGAGTGGATCAGCGCGGTACCGGCCAGCCAGGGCAGCAGCGAGGCGTTCTCGACCGGATCCCAGAACCACCAGCCGCCCCAGCCCAGCTCGTAGTAGGCCCACCAGCTGCCCAGGGCGATGCCCACGGTGAGAAAGGCCCAGGCGATGTTGGTCCAGGGCCGGGCCCAGCGTGTCCAGGCCGCGTCCAGACGACCGCCCAGCAGGGCGGCGATGGCAAAGGCAAAGACCACCGAGAAGCCCACGTAGCCCATGTAGAGCATCGGCGGGTGAACGATCAGGCCGAAGTCCTGGAGCAGCGGATTGAGGTCGGCGCCATCCTGGGGAACATTGGGCAGCAGCCGTTCGAAGGGGTTGGAGGTAATCAGCACGAAGGCCAAAAAGCCCAGGCTAACCAGTCCCATGACGCCCATCACCCGGGCCAGCATGTCGCGGGGCAATTCCCGCGAGAAGCGGCTCACCGCGAAGCCCCAGGCGGCCAGGATCAGGCTCCACAGCAGCACTGACCCCTCGTGGTTGCCCCATACGGCACTGGCCTTGTAGTACCAGGGCAGCATCGAGTTGGAGTTGTTGGCCACGTTGGCCACACTGAAGTCGTCCAGCAGGTAGCTGGCGGTCAGGCAGGCATAGGCGATGGCCAGGAAGAGGAACTGGCCGGTGGCCATGGGGCGTGCATAGGCCATCCACAGCGGGCGGCGCGTGGCCGCCCCGGCGAGCGGCATCACTCCCTGGACCAGCGCCATCAGCAGCGCAATGATCAGGGCATAGTGGCCGATTTCGGGGATCATTAAGGTCTGCATGGGCACTCCGGATCAGTTCTGGCTGGTGGCGTCGCCCTGGGCGTCCAGCCGCTTGCCCACCTCGGCGGCCTTGGCCTGGTAGTCCTCCGGCGAGTAGCCGGCCTCCTCCAGGGCCTGAGCCACCTCGGGGGGCATGTAGTTCTCGTCGTGACGCGCCAGCACCTGGTCGGCCCGCAGCCAGCCGCCCTGCTGGAGCTGGCCGACCACCACCACGCCCTGCCCCTCGCGGAACAGGTCGGGCAGGATGCCGCTGTAGCGCACCTCGACATCGTCGGCATAGTCGGTGACGGTGAAGGTCACCTCGAGACTCTCCTTGTCGCGATTCACCGTGCCCTCCCTGACCATGCCACCGGCACGAATCTGGCGTTCCAGGGGGGCATCGCCGGCGGCGATCTGCACCGGGCTGAAGAAGAGGTTGATGTTGCTGCGCAGGGCGTAGAGGGTCAGGCCCACGGCGATGGCGGCCAGCGAGACCAGCCCCAAAATCACGAACAGCTTCTGCTTGCGTTTAGCTCTCACGGGCATGGCCCTCTTGATGTGAAACCGAAGTCGCGACGTCGCTTGAGGCGCCGTGGTGCTGTGCACGACGTGCCCGGCGACGCAGGTCGCGCAGCAGCGCGCGACGCTCGGCACGGGCATGAATGACCGTGCCCACCAGCAGCAGCCCGGTGACGCCCCAGGCCGCCCAGACGTAGACGCCGTGGCCACCCATGGCCAGGAAGGCCGACAGGGAATCGAATGCCATCAGCTCACCTCCCCGGCCAGTTCACGCACCCAGCGCTTGTTGGCTTCGCGTCGCAGGATCTCGCTACGGGTACGCATCAGGGTCAGTGCGATGAAGAAGCTGTAGAAGCCCAGCACCATGATCAGCAACGGCGCCCACATCTCCATCGGCATGGCCGGACGCGAGGTGACGCTGAAGGTCGCCGGCTGGTGCAGGGTGTACCACCAGTCCACCGAGTACTTGATGATGGGGATGTTGATCACCCCGACCATGGCCAGCACCGAGGCGGCCCGGGAGGCGCTGTCGCGACTGGTGAAGGCACCGCGCAACGCGATCACGCCGAAGTAGAGAAACAGCAGGATGAGCATCGAGGTGAGGCGAGCATCCCACATCCACCAGGTGCCCCAGGTCGGCACGCCCCACACCGCGCCGGAGAACAGCGCCACGAAGGTCATGGCAGCGCCCAGCGGAGCCATCATGGCCGCCGCCATGTCGGCGACCTTGATCTTCCAGACCATGAAGATGAAACCGGCCACCGCCATGCTGACGAAGATCGACTGAGCCAGGAAGGCCGCCGGCACATGCACGTAAATGATGCGGAAGCTGTTGCCCTGCTGATAGTCCGCCGGGGCAAAGGCCAGCCCCCAGGCGCTGCCAATCACGATCAGCACTGCCGCCGCCACCCAGAACCAGGGCTGCAGGCGCGCGCTGATGGCGTAGAACCATTTGGGGGAGCCGAGCTTATGTATGAAGGCCCACATGCCGATTGTCGTCCTCAACCGTTGATACTGATGCGCAGCGATGCAGCGATCGCCCAGGGGGCGAGGCTCAGCGCCACTGCCAGGAGCGCACCGAGGATGGCCAGGTGCGCGGAGACGCCATCGCCGAGGATGGCTGCCTGCACGGCCCCGGCACCGAAAATCAGCACCGGGATGTAGAGGGGCAGCACCAGCAGCGACAGCAGCACGCCACCCCGCGAGAGCCCCACGGTCAACGCTGCTCCGATGGCGCCGATCAGGCTCAGGCTGGCACTGCCCAGCGCCAGCGATAGCGCCAACACCGCATAGCTGCCCGCCGGCAGCGACAGCATGATGCCCAGCAGCGGTGCCATCAGCGCCAGCGGCAGGCCGGTCAACAGCCAGTGCACCGCCACCTTGGCCAGCGCCAGTGCCGGCAGCGGCTGAGGCGAGAGCAGCAGCTGCTCCAGGGAGCCGTCGTCGTAGTCGCTGCGAAACAGACTGTCCAGGGAGAGCAGTGCCGCCAGCAGCGCCGCGACCCACAGCAGGCCCGGGGCAATGGCCGCCAGCAGCTCCGGGTCCGGCGAGATGCCGATCGGAAACAGGGTGATTACCAGAGCGAAGAACACCAGCGGATTGAGCACCTCGCTGCGCCGGCGCATCATCAGCACCAGGTCACGCTTGAGCGTCGCACGAATTGCGACCCCGGCGCTGCCCTCGGGTTCCCGGAACAGCGGCATGTCCTCCGGCTCCTGCGCCAGGCGTGAGTCAGAGTGCGGCATCGTCGCCCCCCTGTCCCAACCGGATGCGCCGCAGTGCCGGAGAGTCGGCCAGCTCGTGGTGGGTGGTGACCAGCACGCAGCCGCCGCGCCGGGCATGGGCCGCCAGGCGCCCTTCGAGGGCCGCCACGCCGTCGCGGTCGATGGCGGTGAAGGGCTCGTCGAGCACCCAAAGCGGACGCGGGATCAGCTCCAGCCGGGCCAGGGCCACCCGGCGCTGCTGGCCGGCGGAGAGCTGGCCGGCGGGCAGGTCCTCGAAGCCAACCAGCCCCACGGACGCCAGGGCGGCGAAGCGCGCGGGCTCGTCATCGGGCTCGCCTGCGAGGGCCTGGTACCAGGCCAGATTCTCGAGCGGCGTCAGCGCTGCCTTGACCCCCGGCGCATGGCCCAGGTAGAGCAGATTGGCCAGGAAGTCCTGGCGCGTGCGCCGCATGGGATGGTCGTTCCAGTAGAGCTCGCCCTGGAAGTCCGCCAGCTGCCCGGAAAGGATCTTCAGCAGGGTGGTCTTGCCGCTGCCGTTGGGGCCTTCCACACGCACGATCTCGCCGGCATGAATGTCAAGGTCAAGGTCCCGGAACAGCCAGCGATCATCCCGCTCACAGGCCAGCTTTCGGGCTTGCAGACGCAGGCTCAAGGCACTCTCCCGGCATGGGTAATTTCGCCCGGAACTCTACACGGAAAGGGCCCTGGCTACCAGTCGAGCCGGCTGCGTCCGCCGGTCGCAGTTGCCCTGGATCAAGCTCTGCGTGGACTGTCTTCCCTTGCCAGATTCCGGCCCGCTGCTATGCTCGTGAAACACTGTACGAATTGACAGTTCTCGACGACCGGGGAGACACCGCATGCCCAACGTCACACTGCAGTACCTGGAGCGCCGCCTCAACCAGCCACTGGCCCAGGCTTGGCAACCCATCACGGCCGACGACCTGACCGAGATCCCGCTGCTCGGCCGCGTCTCGGCGGGAATGCCTATCGAGGCCTGTCCCGAGGTGGGCAGCATTCAGGTGCCCACGCGCATGGTGCGCCGCAACACCTATGCCCTGCGGGTATGCGGCGACTCCATGGTCGATTGCAACATCTTCGACGGCGATGTGATCATCATCGAGCGTCGCGAGAGTGCCGAGAACGGCGAGACCGCGGTGGTGATGATCAACGACCAGGAGGTCACCCTGAAGAAGCTCTACATCGAGAAGTCCGGCGTACGCCTGCAGCCGGCCAACGAGCGCATGGCGCCCATCTACCTGCGCAACGACGACATCCAGGTGATCGGCCTGGTGATGGGCGTGGTGCGACAGGCCGAACTGGCCGCCTGATGCGCTATAACGTCCCTGACATCCCTGCGGGCCGCTGGCAGGAGAGCAGCCTGGAGGTGGAGAAGAGCCGCTTCATTACCTGGCTCTGCCATGCGCCGGATAACGCCGCCTTCGAGGCAATTCTGGCCGAGGCGCGCCGCACTCATCCCGGCGCCAGCCACCACTGCAGCGCCTTCATCGCCGGCCCGCCCGGCGAGCAGACCGCCATCGGCTTCTCCGACGACGGCGAGCCAGGCGGCACCGCCGGGCGACCCATGTTTCAGGTGCTGGAGGGCGCCGGCCTCGGCCAGGTAGGCTGCGTGGTCACGCGCTACTTCGGCGGCACCAAGCTCGGCACCGGCGGTCTGGCACGCGCCTACTCTCGCGCCGTCGCCGAGGGCCTGGAGGCGCTACCGCGCCGCACGGTGGTCGAGCGCACACCGCTGCGCCTGCGGGTCGAGTTCGCCG
The DNA here is from genome assembly GCF_014192285.1 of Halomonas fontilapidosi. Classification (GTDB taxonomy): domain Bacteria; phylum Pseudomonadota; class Gammaproteobacteria; order Pseudomonadales; family Halomonadaceae; genus Halomonas; species Halomonas fontilapidosi. Next base: position 104,563 of record NZ_JACHXQ010000003.1, read on the forward strand.
GCGAGGCCGAGGCCCGCGCCTGGCTGGCCGAGCAGGAGGTACCGGTCGCGCAGGCCGACTATGGCGCCGAGGGGGTGGTCCTCACAGTGGGCTGGCCCAGCGACGTTCCCGCCAACCTGAGCGCCCTCGAGACACGCCTGCGCGGCCGCCTCGCCCTGCTGCAGGACAACTGATCGCCCTGCCCCACTGCCCGACGACCCACCATGAAAAACGGCGCCCGAAGGCTCCGTTTTCATGGCCGTGCCCCGAGCTTAGCCGAGGTACTTGATCATCACCCCGGCGGCCACCGCCGAGCCGATCACCCCGGCCACGTTGGGCCCCATGGCGTGCATCAGCAGGAAGTTGTGGGGGTTGGACTCGAGCCCCACCTTGTTGGAGACCCGCGCCGCCATGGGCACCGCCGAGACGCCGGCGGAGCCGATCAGCGGATTGATCGGCATGCGACTCACCGTATTCATCAGCTTGGCCATCAGGATGCCGCAGGCGGTGCCGATGGCGAAGGCCACCATGCCCAGCGCCAGGATGCCCAGCGTCTCCACCGCCAGGAAACGCTCGGCGATCAGCTTGGAGCCCACCGACAGCCCCAGGAAGATGGTCACGATGTTGATCAGGGCATTCTGGGTGGTGTCGGAGAGCCGCTCCACCACGCCGCTCTCGCGCATCAGGTTGCCGAAGCAGAACATCCCCAGGAGCGGCGCTGCGTCGGGCAGGAAGAGCACCACCAGGATCAGCAGGCTGAGCGGGAAGACGATCTTCTCCAGCTTCGACACAGGACGCAGCTGCGTCATGGTGATCTCGCGCTCCCGTTTGCTGGTCAGCGCCTTCATGATCGGCGGCTGGATCAGCGGCACCAGCGCCATGTAGGAGTAGGAGGCCACGGCGATGGCACCCAGCAGCTCCGGCGCCAGGATGCTCGACACATAGATCGAGGTGGGGCCGTCGGCACCGCCGATGATGCCGATGGCGGCGGCCTGGTTGAGCGAGAAGTCCATCCAGCCCATGGCCGACATGCCCACCGCGCCGAGCAGGGTGGCGAAGATACCGAACTGCGCCGCCGCCCCCAGGAACAGGGTGCGCGGATTGGCCAGCAGCGGGCCAAAGTCGGTCATCGCCCCCACGCCCATGAAGATCACCAGCGGGGCAATGCCCGAGGCGATGGCAACGCTATAGAACTGATAGAGCATGCCGTGGGCGAAGCCGCTATCCATGGCCAGGTCGTTGGCGGCCCGCAGCAGCGCCGGCGAGAGATCACCATGCAGAGCCTCGGACACGGTGTGGCGCCAGGCCTCGACACCGGCGGCCGGGTCGAGGCCGAGCTGCAGCGTCGCAGCCATCTGTTCGAGCAGCGCCGGCCGCGCCAGGTGCGCCGCCTGCTCGGCCGCAGACAAGGCCAGACCGGCCTCGGGGATATTGGCCAGGATGCCGCCAAAACCGATCGGCACCAGCAACAGCGGCTCGAACTTCTTGGCGATGGCCAGGTAGAGCAGCCCCAGGCCGACCAGCACCATAACCGCCTGGCCGAGGCTCAGGTTGTAGAGCCCCGAGCCGTACCAGAGCGTCAGTAGCTTCTCCGTCATGAGAATCGTCCTTAGAGCTCGATGAGGGTATCACCGACGGCGACGCTGTCGCCCTCGCTGACCTTGACGGCGGAGACCGTGCCGGCACCGCTGGCGCGCACTTCGGTCTCCATCTTCATGGCCTCGAGGATGATCACCACATCGCCCTCCTCGACGCTGTCGCCTTCGCGCACGTTGACCTTGAAGATGTTGCCGGCGAGCGGCGCGGTAATCGCTTCGCCGCTAGACGGTGCCGCCTCGGCGGGAGCCGGCTGGGCGCCACCTCCCTGCTCCTTGACCTCGCCGATCTCGCCGCCTTCGGCGACCTCGACCACATAGGCCTTGCCGTTGACCTTGACGGTATAGGTCTCGGGGCCGGCCGGCGCCGCGGCCTGAACTGCCGGCGCCTTGGCCTCGGCCTTCGCCGGCAGCGTGGCGCTGGTGTCGGGGGCCTGGGGTGCGGGCTCGAAAGCCTCGGGGTTGTCGCGATTCTTGAGAAACTTCAGGCCGATCTGCGGGAAGAGGGCATAAGTCAGCACGTCGTCGATCTCGCGCTCACCCTCGGCCAGGCGGATGCCCTCGGCCTTGGCCTTCTCCTTGAGTTCGGCGCTCAGCCGCTCCACCTCCGGCTCGAGCCGGTCCGCCGGGCGGCAGGTGATCGGCTCGCCACCCTCCAGCACGCGCGCCTGCAGTTCCTCGTTGAAGGGCGCCGGGGCGGCGCCATACTCGCCCTTGAGCAGCGCCTGGACCTCCTTGGAGATCGACTTGTAGCGCTCGCCCATCATCACGTTCATCACTGCCTGAGTGCCGACGATCTGCGAGGTCGGCGTCACCAGCGGAATGAAGCCCAGGTCCTCGCGCACGCGCGGGATCTCCTGGAGGACGTCGTCGAGCTTGTCGCCCGCGCCCTGCTCCTTGAGCTGGCCTTCCATGTTGGTCAGCATGCCACCCGGCACCTGGGCGATCAGGATGCGCGAATCGATACCCTTCAGCGAGCCCTCGAAAGCGGCATACTTCTTGCGCACTTCGCGGAAGTAAGCGGCGATTTCCTCGAGCAGCTCGAGGTCCAGGCCGGTGTCACGCTCGGTCCCCTGGAGAATGGCCACCACCGACTCGGTGGGACTGTGGCCATAGGTCATGGACATCGAGGAGATGGCGGTATCGACGTTGTCGATACCGGCCTCGGCGGCCTTGAGGGCGGTGGCGGTCGACATGCCGGTAGTGGCGTGGCACTGCATGTGGATGGGGATATCCACCGCCTTCTTGAGCTTGGTGACCAGCTCATAGGCATCGTAAGGCTTGAGCAGACCGGCCATGTCCTTGATTGCCAGGGAGTCGGCGCCCATGTCGGCGATGGTCTTGCCGAGCTCGACCCAGCCGTCCAGGGTGTGCACCGAACTCACCGTATAGGAGAGCGTACCCTGAGCATGGCCCTCGACCTGGCGTACCGCCTGGATGGCACGCTCCAGGTTGCGCGGGTCGTTCATGGCGTCGAAGACGCGGAAGACGTCGACACCGTTGGTCCTGGCGCGCTCGACGAACTTGTCCACCACGTCATCGGCGTAGTGGCGGTAGCCAAGCAGGTTCTGACCGCGCAGCAGCATCTGCTGGGGGGTATTGGGCATGGCGGCCTTCAACGCCCGTATCCGCTCCCACGGATCCTCGCCGAGGTAGCGGATACAGGCGTCGAAGGTGGCGCCGCCCCACGATTCGAGCGACCAGAAGCCGACGCGATCGAGCTTCTCGGCGATGGGCAGCATGTCGTCAAGGCGCATGCGGGTGGCAAACAGCGACTGGTGGGCATCGCGCAGGACGACATCGGTGATGCCAAGCGGGCGTGTCTTGTCAGTCATGGTCGTGACCTTGTCGTGAGTAATGAAGGGAAAAACGGAGAGCGGCCACCTCAGCGGCGGTGGCGGTGACGATAGCGATGCACCGCGGCGGTGATGGCGACCATCACATCATCGTCCTGACCAGGCGGCGGCCGACGACGAGCGCCGGTCGCGACAGGGGCGGGCGGCTCGGGAAAGAAACGACCGATGGTCTTGGACATCAGCGTGGTGACGATGACCAGCACGGTAAGAAAAACAAAGACAAAGCCCATGCCGAGGCCCATCAGGGCAAGCCCCTCGTTAAGCAGCTGCGTATCCTGCATGCGAATTCTCCTGTTTCTTGCGCATACTTGGCCGCGATCTAACGAGAAAACCCGGCTTGCGCATTTTTTAGGATGCTATAACCTGCCACATCCCCGATAGATTGCAATGGCGTCATGGTGGAAGTCAGCGTTGTTAATTTACTACATAAAGGGCGGATCGGCCTAGCGCCCATGGAAGGGGTCATCGATGCGGTGACCCGCGACCTCCTGACCCGCACCCCCGGCTTCGACTGGGGGGTCACCGAGTTCGTGCGCGTAATAGACACGAGCCTGCCACCCCGCGTGTTCCACCGCCACTGCCCGGAACTGGCGCGACCCGGCGTCACCACGCCGAGCGGGGTTTCCGTGCAGCTGCAGCTGCTGGGCTCCGACCCCGACGCCCTCGCCGCCAATGCCCGCCAGGCCCTGCACCTGGGCGCCACCGGCCTGGATCTCAATTTCGGCTGCCCGGCCAAGCTGGTCAACCGTCACGATGGCGGCGCCTCGCTACTCCGCGACCCGCGACGGGTCCACGCCGCCGTGTCAGCGGTCGCCCGGGCCGTAGGGGATGCAATCCCGGTCACCGCCAAGGTCCGCCTGGGCTTCTCGGACCGCCGCCTGGCCCTGGCCTGCGCGCTGGCCGCCCAGAATGCCGGTGCCTGCCAGCTGGTGGTTCACGGCCGCACCCGCGACGAGGGTTATCGACCTCCCGCCCACTGGGAGTGGATCGGCCGCATCCGTCAGCGCCTCTCGATCCCGGTGGTCGCCAATGGCGACATCTGGACCCTGGAGGACTACTGGAAGGCCCGCACCCTCTCGGGCTGCCGAGACGTGATGCTCGGCCGCGGCGCCCTGGCTGACCCGGGACTGGCGTCGCGTATTCGCCACTGGCAGAAGACGGGGGAGCGACTGCCCGACACATCCTGGCAGACTCGAGCGACGATCCTCGCCGACTTTGCTGCATTGCAGCGTAGCACACTTCCGGAGCGTGTCGTCACTGCCTTGATCAAGCAATGGCTCAACCATATGCGCCAGCGTGACGAGGAGGCGGCCCGCCGCTTCCGAGCCGTAAAACGCTTACGCACCCTGGACGACCTGCTAGAAAGGCTCGACCCCCGTCGCCATGCTCCTCTCGATCATCGGGCAGAGATGGCCTGAAAGAGGGACCGATCGCCGCCAGGCGGATGGACACGCAAAAAAGAGGCGCTCGTCGCATAGCGACGGCGCCTCAAACGATCGCAGGGCCGGCACGCGATTACCGCCGACCCGGCTAGCAGGACACTAAAGCCCGTGACACCGATGGTATCTCGACGTCAGGGCCCGCAAAGCAGAAGACCCGCCCTCGCAAGGAGGACGGGTCGGGATCTGGCGCGCCCGGGAGGATTCGAACCTCCGACCACCTGATTCGTAGTCAGGTACTCTATCCAGCTGAGCTACGGGCGCGGAAGGCAACAAGCGAGATTGTTGCAGAGACGAACCGTAAGGCATGGCTAACAGTAACATCTAATACGAAGATGGCGCGCCCGGGAGGATTCGAACCTCCGACCACCTGATTCGTAGTCAGGTACTCTATCCAGCTGAGCTACGGGCGCTTGATCTACGCGTGACGACAATGGCGGAGAGGGAGGGATTCGAACCCTCGAAGAGGCTATAAACCCCTTACTCCCTTAGCAGGGGAGCGCCTTCAGCCACTCGGCCACCTCTCCTCATCGACACGGTGCGTATCCTACCGTTTTAGAAGGCCATTGTCCAGCGGACTCGGCAATTTTTCACCTTCGCCCGGCGAGAGCGCTCCCGCTGAACCACACGCCACGGACTACTCATCGCGATCGAGGCCGGAATCGGCCTTCTCGCGCTGGATGCGCTGGTAGATTTCCTCGCGATGCACGGCGACATCCTTGGGGGCATTGACGCCGATGCGCACCTGATTGCCCTTGACGCCAAGGACGGTCACGGTGATGTCGTCACCGATCATCAGGGTTTCGCCGACACGGCGGGTCAGGATGAGCATGACTGATCTCCTTCTCAGACTTATGGCTACGGGATGCTCGCCGGCAGGGACGACGGAATGACATTGTGCGACAAGTCGCCGTCCCTGACCAATTTCGCCGCCCATGAGACGCCCGCACCACGTTGAAAGGAAGGGCTATGGCACGGGTGTCGCGGCCTTCCCTACAAGCGTAGAAGGTGTCGTCGCCCCGAGGGAGGCTTATTCGGCCTCGATATCGCTCTTGTCGAGACCAAACGCCTTGTGCAGCGCCTTGACCGCCAGCTCCATGCGCTTCTCGTCGATCACCACGGAAATCTTGATCTCGGAGGTAGAAACCATGCGGATGTTGATGTTCTCGTCGGCGAGCACGCGGAAGAACTTTGAGGCCACCCCGGCATGGGAGCGCATACCGACCCCCACCAGCGAGACCTTGGCGATATTGTCGTCGCCGCGCAGCTCGCCACCGCCCAGGTCAGGGATGACCTGCTCCTGGAGAATCTTCATGGTCTGCTTGTAGTCGCCCTTGGCTACCGTGAAGGTGAAATCGGTGTAGTCACCGGCCGGCGCCACGTTCTGGACGATCATGTCGACCTCGATGTTGGCATCGGCGATCGGCCCCAGGATGCGCGACGCCACCCCCGGCACGTCGGGGGTGTTGAGCAGCGTCAGCTTGGCTTCGTTGGCGGTGAAGGCGATACCGGAGATCAGCGGTTCTTCCATGGAATCCTCGTCTTGGTCAGAGTCTGCAACGATCAGGGTGCCGGGGCCATCCTGGAAACTGGACAGCACGCGCAGCGGGACATTGTACTTGCCGGCAAATTCGACGGCGCGAATCTGCAGGACCTTGGAGCCGAGACTCGCCAGCTCCAGCATCTCTTCAACGGTGATGGTGTCGAGGCGCTGAGCCCTGGAGCAGACTCGCGGGTCGGTGGTGTAGACGCCGTCGACGTCGGTATAGATCTGGCACTCGTCGGCCTTCAGCGCCGCCGCCAGCGCCACGCCGGTGGTATCGGAGCCGCCGCGGCCGAGGGTGGTGATGTTGCCCTCCTCGTCGACGCCCTGGAAGCCGGCAACCACCACGACCTGACCGGCGTCGAGGTCCTCCTGCAGCTCATCGGTCTCGATGCGCTGGATGCGGGCCTTGGTGTGCGCGCTATCCGTCTGGATGCCTACCTGAGAACCGGTGTAGGAGGTGGCCGGCACGCCGATCTTGTGCAGCGCCATGGCCAGCAGCGAGATGGTGACCTGCTCACCGGTGGAGACCAGCATGTCCATCTCGCGCGGCGTCGGCTCGTCGTTGATCTCGTTGGCCATGCCGATCAGACGATTGGTCTCGCCACTCATGGCGGAGACCACCACAACGACCTGGTGGCCGTTATCGCGAAATCCCTTGACCTTCTCGGCCACGGCCTTGATGCGCTCAACGGAGCCCACCGAGGTGCCGCCGAATTTCTGTACGTATAGTGCCATATGCCGATTTTCCTCGTATGTCGCGTGCGAGTCGTGCTCGGATGAGTGAAAGGTAAGTGGAAACAAGAAGGGCCGGGGCATTGCTGCCGCCGGCCCTGATAGCCCTTACTGGAGACGCTCCTCGACCCAGGCCGGCACGCTGTCAAGCGCCCCGGGCAGCGCCTCGACGTCGCTACCGCCAGCCTGGGCCATGTCGGGTCGGCCCCCGCCCTTGCCGCCGACCTGGGCCGCCACGTGCTTGACCAGATCGCCGGCCTTGATCTGGCCGGTCAGGTCGTCGGTGACGCCGGCGATCAGGCTGACCTTGCCGGCCTCGGCGTCGGCCACGCCCAGCACCACGATGCCGGAACCCAGCTTGTTCTTGAGCTGGTCGAGCATGCCGCGCAGCTCCTTGCCAGCCACGCCCTCGAGGCGCTTGGCCAGCACCTTGACGCCCTTGACCTCACGGGCTTCGTTGAGCATGTCATTGCCGGCGGCACTGGCCAGCTTGGCCTTGAGGCGCTCGAGCTCCTTCTCCAGCATACGGTTGCGCTCGAGCAGCGACTCGACCCGCTCCTCGACCTGCTCCGGCTTGGCCTTGAGGCGTTCGCCGATGCGATTCAGGCGCGCCTCCTGCGCGCGGAACCAGGCCAATGCGCCCTCGCCGGTGATCGCCTCGATGCGACGCACGCCGCTGGCGATACCGACTTCGCTGATGATGTGGAAGCAGCCGATATCACCGCTGCGGGCCACATGAGTGCCGCCGCAAAGCTCGATGGAGAAGTCGTCGGCGCCGATGGTCAGCACGCGCACGCTGTCAGCGTACTTGGCCTCGAACAACGCGGCGGCGCCCTTGGCCTTGGCCTCGTCGAGGGTCATCTGCTCGGTGCGCGTCGGCGCGTTGGCCAGAATCTGCTCGTTGACCAGGCGCTCCACCTCGGCCAGCTGCTCCGGGGTCATGGGCTCGAAGTGGCTGAAGTCGAAGCGCAGCCGCTCGGGGGTGACCAGCGAGCCCTTCTGCGCCACGTGATCGCCGAGCACCAGACGCAGCGCCTTGTGCATCAGGTGGGTCGCGGAGTGGTTGCGCACCGTGGCCGCACGCAGGCTGGCATCGACCCGCGGGTGGACCTCGGCGCCCACCACCAGCGTGCCCTCGAGCAGCACGCCATGGTGCAGATGGTGGCCGCCCTGCTTCTGGGTGTCGGTGACCAGGAAGCGGCCGCCTTCCAGTTCCAGGTAGCCGGTATCGCCTACCTGGCCCCCGGACTCCCCATAGAACGGCGTGCGGTCGAGCACCACCACGCCGCGCTGTTCCGGCTCGAGTCGCGCCAGGGCATTGCCCTCGCGATCGACCAGGGCGGTGACGGTGGCGCGATCCTCCAGCAGGTCATGACCGGTGAACGCCGTCTCGCCTTCCAGGTCCAGCGCGGCAGCGTAGTCGGCGCCAAACTGGCTCGCCGCGCGGGCACGCTCACGCTGGGCCTCAAGCTCGCGCTCGAAGCCGGCCTCGTCGAGAGTCACGCCGCGTTCGCGGCAGACGTCGGCGGTCAGGTCGAAGGGGAAACCGAAGGTGTCATAGAGCTTGAAGACCGTCTCGCCCGGCAGGGTATCGCCCTCGAGCCCGCTCAGCGCCTCCTCGAGCAGGCCCATGCCATGCTCCAGGGTGCGCGCGAACTGCTCCTCTTCCTTGAGCAGGACACGCTCGATCTGGTGGCGCGACTCGCGCAGCTCGGGAAAGGCGTCGCCCATCTCCACGTCCAGCGCGCCCACCAGCTTGTGGAAGAAGTTGCCCTGGGCGCCCAGCTTGTGGCCGTGACGGATGGCGCGCCGGATGATGCGGCGAAGCACATAGCCGCGGCCCTCGTTGGAAGGCAGCACGCCATCGGCGATCAGGAAGGCACAGGAGCGGATATGGTCGGCGATCACCCGCAGCGATGGCGTAGACGTATCCGCATGGCCGGTATGGCGCGCAGCGGCCTCGAGCAGGTTCTGGAAGAGGTCGATCTCGTAGTTGGAGTGCACGCCCTGCATCACCGCAGCGATGCGCTCCAGGCCCATGCCGGTATCGATGGAGGGCTTGGGCAAGGGATTGAGGGTCCCGGCCGCATCCCGGTCGAACTGCATGAACACCAGGTTCCAGATCTCGATGTAGCGGTCGCCGTCCTCCTCGGGACTGCCGGGCGGGCCGCCCCACACCTCGGGGCCGTGATCGAAGAAGATCTCGGAGCTCGGCCCGCAGGGGCCGGTGTCACCCATCTGCCAGAAGTTGTCCTCGTCGAGCTTGGAAAAACGTTCAGGATCGATACCCATCTCGTCCTTCCAGATGCGCTCGGCCTCGTCGTCACTGACGTGCACGGTGACCCACAGCTTTTCCCTGGGCAGGCCCAGGGTCTCGGTGAGGAACTGCCAGGCGAAGCGGATGGCATCGCGCTTGAAGTAGTCGCCGAAACTGAAGTTGCCCAGCATCTCGAAGAAGGTATGGTGGCGCGCGGTGTAGCCGACGTTATCGAGGTCGTTGTGCTTGCCACCGGCGCGCACGCAGCGCTGAGACGAGGTCGCACGCACGTAAGGGCGGGGATCACGACCCAGGAAGACGTCCTTGAACGGCACCATGCCGGCATTGGTGAACAGCAGGGTCGGGTCGTTGCCGGGAACCAGTGAGCTGGAGGGCACGACGGTATGGCCGTGCGCCTCGAAGTAACTCAGAAAGGCCTGTCTGATATCTGCGCTTTTCATGGGGTATCCGTGGCGATGAACGGGGTGACCCGGCGGGCGACGCTGGCGTGAAGCGAGCACCATGACGCGCGTTTTCCAGTCGCATCGCAGTGCCGCGGGGGCCACCCGGGGCGTTCGCAAAGGGAGCCATTATAGCGCAGTTGTCAATGGACTGAAGGGGCGCCTCCGCCAGCACCGCTCTGAGCTGACCCGGTGCTGCCTGGACGACTACTGGTCTGGTGCTGAATCCCAGGCGTGCGCCAGGGCGTGGCGCACCTGGTCGAAGTCGAAGCCGCGGCTTGCCAGGAAGCGCTCGCGGCGGGCGCGCTCGCGAGGCGACTCGCCAGGCCCCGTGAAGCGCCGTGCGAGTATCTCACCGGCCAGGGCGAACCAGTCGCCCTCGCCGGCCTGCTCGCTCTCGGCGAAGGCAGTGCCAATGAGCTCGCGTTCGATGCCACGTCGCTCAAGCTCGCCGCGGATCTTCATCGGCCCCTGACCCCGCTGGATGCGGGAGCGCAGGAAGCTCTCGGCGAAACGGGCATCGGACTGCAGCCCCTGCTCGGCCAGCGCATCGAGGCACTCGGCGATGACCTCGTGCGCATGTCCCTTGGCCGCCAGGCGCTCGGCGAGTTCCCGGCGCGAATGCTCCCGCCGGGCCAGCAGACGGATGGCGTCATCACGCGGCGACGACTCGTTACCGGAGGGCTGTCCCAGCATGCGTCAGGGCTGGTCGTCGCCTTGGCCGACCTCGGCGGTAGCCGCCTCGTCGGCAGCCTCCTCTTTCTTGGATTCCACCGGGGCGAGCAGCTGGGCGCGAATCTGGCTCTCGATCTCCTCCATCACCGCCGGGTTGTCCTCGAGGAACTGGGCGGCGTTGGCCTTGCCCTGGCCGATCTTGTTGCCCTGGTAGCTGTACCAGGCACCCGCCTTGTCGACCAGCTTGCACTGCACGCCGAGGTCGACCACCTCCCCGGCGTGGTAGATCCCCTTGCCGTAAAGGATCTGGAACTCCGCCTGGCGGAACGGCGGCGCCACCTTGTTCTTGACCACCTTAACGCGGGTCTCGTTGCCGGTGACCTCATCACCCTGCTTGACCGAGCCGGTGCGACGGATGTCCAGGCGCACGCTGGAATAGAACTTGAGCGCATTGCCGCCGGTTGTGGTTTCGGGACTACCGAACATCACGCCGATCTTCATGCGGATCTGGTTGATGAACACCACCATGCAGTTGGCGTTCTTGATGTTACCGGTGATCTTGCGCAGGGCCTGTGACATCAGGCGCGCCTGCAGACCGACGTGGGAGTCGCCCATCTCGCCCTCGATCTCGGCCCGCGGGGTCAGCGCCGCTACCGAGTCGATGATGATCACGTCGACGCCACCGGAGCGCACCAGCATGTCGCAGATCTCGAGGGCCTGCTCGCCGGTATCCGGCTGGGAAACCAGCAGATCGTCGAGGTTGACGCCGAGCTTCTCGGCATAGCTCGGGTCCAGGGCGTGCTCGGCATCGATGAAGGCGCAGGTCTTGCCCTGCTTCTGCGCCTGGGCAATCACCGAGAGCGTCAGGGTGGTCTTGCCCGAGGACTCGGGGCCAAAGATCTCGACCACCCGGCCCAGCGGCAGGCCGCCAATGCCCAGGGCGATATCCAGCCCCAGCGAGCCGGTGGAGACCGACGGCATCACCACGCGCGGGGCGTCGCCCAGGCGCATCACGGTGCCCTTGCCGAATTGGCGATCGATCTGGGAAAGGGCGGCATCCAGCGCCTTGCTGCGGTTTTCATCCTGAGCCATGAGGAACTCCTGAGAGATAGCGAATGGAGGTGACGACAGCCGACGACCACTGTATGACTACACAGTAGTATGGCGAAAAATTGGCGGCGCGACCAGCATCGCGATCACCTCAATGCGAGTCGAGCGGCGTCATTCGGTTTCCAGGCGCCGCACCAGCCCGATCAGCGCCTCGCGAACGGCCTGTTCCCGCACGGCCGTACGATCCCCGTCGTAATGATGGCACGCCGCCTCGGCCCGTTCGGCATCGCCCCAAGCCAGCCACACGGTTCCGACCGGCTTGTCGGTACTGCCGCCGCCGGGACCGGCCACCCCGCTGATCGCCACGCCGAGCCCGGCGCCGCTGTCGCGGCAGGCGCCGGCCACCATCGCCTCGACAACCGCGCGGCTCACCGCCCCATGCTCGCCCAGCAGCGCCTCCGACACGCCCAGCAGCCGGGTCTTGGCGCCGTTGGCGTAGGTCACGTAGCCGGTCTCGAACCAGTCGGAGCTGCCGGCCACGGCGGTGATCGCACTGGCCACCCCACCCCCGGTGCAGGACTCGGCCGCGGTGACCGTGATGCCCTTCTCGCGGCACCGTTCGCCGAGCCGCTCGGCGAGGGCCATGAGGTCGAGGTCGGCCAGGCGGGAGGCACGGAGGGACATGGCATGACTCCTGGGCATTTGCAGCGGCCGAGGCGACGACGGCCGCGCGTGAGCGATGAGTTTTCCGTACAATAACGGCTTTGTCAGCGACATGCATGGCGCATTCGACGCCAGCCATCCGTCATCCGTCAGAGCAGGAACCCGATGTCACAGGCCAGTGCCCAGCATACTCCCATGATGAGCCAGTACCTGAAGATCAAGCGCGAGCACCCCGACGTGCTGCTCTTCTATCGCATGGGTGACTTCTACGAGCTGTTCTTCGACGATGCCCGGCGTGCCGCCGCCCTGCTCGACATCACCCTGACCCAGCGCGGCCAGTCCGCGGGCCAGCCGATTCCCATGGCCGGGGTGCCCTACCACAGCGCCGAGGGGTACCTGGCCCGCCTGGTGACTGCCGGCGAGTCGGTGGCGATCTGCGAGCAGATCGGCGACCCGGCCACCAGCAAGGGACCGGTAGAGCGCCGCGTGGTGCGCATCGTCACCCCGGGCACGCTCTACGACGAGGCATTGCTCGATGCCCGCCGCGACAACCTGCTGGTCGCCGTGGCTCCGCTCGGCGAGCGCTGGGGGCTGGCCTGGCTGGAGCTCTCCAGCGGCCGCTTCAACGTGCTGGAGGTCGAGGGCGAGAGTGAGATGCTCGCCGAGCTTCAGCGCCTCGACCCCGCCGAGCTGCTGGTTGCCGAAAGCCTGGCCCTGCCGACCGCCCTGGAGGGGCGTCGCGGCCTGCGTCGCCAGAGCGACTGGCTATTCGACCTCGAGAGCGCGACCCGCACCCTGTGCGACCAGTTCCAGGTCCAGGACCTGCGCGGCTTCGGCTGCGCCCACCTGGAGGCCGCCATCACCGCCGCTGGCGTGCTGGTCGACTATGCCCGGGATACCCAGCGCACGGCCCTGCCACACGTCACCGCTATCGGCGTGGAGAGCCGCGACGACGCCGTGGTGATCGATGCGGCCAGCCGTCGCAACCTGGAGATCGACGTGAACCTGGGCGGCCGCAGCGACAACACCCTGGCCAGCGTGCTCGACACCACCGCCACCGCCATGGGCTCGCGACTGCTCAAGCGCTGGCTCAATCGCCCACTGCGCGACCGTGAACAGGTTAGTGGCCGTCAGGCGGCGGTGGCGCTGCTGCTCGATGACGAGGGCTTCGTCCCACTGCGCGAGTCCCTCAAGGCGATCGGCGACGTGGAGCGAATCCTGGCCCGCGTGGCCCTCTACAGCGCACGACCGCGCGACCTGGCCCGCCTGCGCGATGCCCTGCTCGCCCTGCCCGACCTTCAGGCCGCTCTCGAGCCCTACGGCGAGGGCAGCACGCTGGACGAGCTGCGCCGCCATATCCACCCCTTCCCGGCGCTGGCCGACACCCTGACGCGCGCCCTGGTGGAGAACCCACCGGTGGTGATCCGCGACGGCGGGGTGATCGCCGAGGGCTTCGACGCCGAGCTCGACGAGCACCGAGGCCTTGCCGAGCACGCCGGCGACTACCTGATCCGCCTGGAGACCCGGGAGCGCGAGCGTACCGGCCTGCCCGGCCTCAAGGTGGGCTACAACCGGGTCCACGGCTACTACATCGAGATTCCCCGCGCCCAGGCCCGGGACGCCCCGGTCGACTACGTGCGCCGCCAGACCCTGAAGAACGCCGAGCGTTTCATCATTCCCGAGCTCAAGGAGTTCGAGGACAAGGCCCTCTCGGCCAAGTCCCGTGCCCTGGCTCGGGAGAAGCTGCTCTACGACGGCCTGCTCGACACCCTGAACGCCGAGCTGGCCGCGCTGCAGGGCACGGGGCGGGCGCTGGCGGCACTCGACGTGCTGTGCGCCTTCGCCGAGCGCGCCCGGGCCCTGGAGTTCGCACGACCGGCACTGCCCGAGTCGCCGGGCATCGAGATCCTTGGCGGCCGCCACCCGGTGGTCGAACAGGTCACCGAGACGCCCTTCGTGCCCAACGACCTGATGCTGGACGACAGCCGCCGCATGCTGGTCATCACCGGCCCCAACATGGGCGGCAAGTCTACCTACATGCGCCAGGCTGCGCTGATCACGCTGCTCGCTCACACCGGCAGCTTCGTGCCGGCGGATGCGGCCGCCATTGGCCCCGTGGACCGCATCTTCACGCGCATCGGCTCCTCGGACGACCTGGCCGGAGGCCGCTCGACCTTCATGGTGGAGATGACCGAGACCGCGAGCATCCTGCACAACGCCACCGACCACAGCCTGGTACTGATGGACGAGATCGGCCGCGGCACCAGCACCTTCGACGGCCTCTCGCTGGCCTGGGCCAGCGCCGAGCACCTGACCCGCTCACGCGCCTTCACGCTGTTCGCCACCCACTACTTCGAGATGACGGCGTTGGCCGAACAGGCCGAGGGGGTGGCCAACGTCCACCTGACGGCGGCCGAGCATCGCGACGGGATTGTCTTCATGCACCGGGTGGAGGACGGTCCGGCCAGCCAGAGCTACGGCCTGCAGGTGGCCCAGTTGGCCGGCGTCCCCCAAGGGGTGATCGCCCGCGCCCGGGAGAAACTCGCCTCTCTGGAGCAGCAGGAGATCGATCAGGGCAGCCGGCTGCCGGCCGCAACGCCAGACAACGAAGCCCCCCGACAAGCCGACCTCTTCGCCAGCGCCCCGCATCCGCTGGTCGATCAACTGGACCGCCTGGATCCCGATGATCTGTCGCCCCGACAGGCACTGGAACTGCTCTATCGCTGGAAGAAGGCCCTGTGAATGGCCGACAATAGCGCCTAGCGGCGCTTGCGAGGCCGCCCTCGGCGCGTCTAGAATGGCGCGATCAAAAATATTTTGGATTATAAGAAAGGAATTTCTTATAACTAAAATTGAATTATCATTACCGGCCGCGCCCCGCCACGGCCAGAGAATGGGAGACTGGCATGACATTCGTCGTCACCGAGAACTGCATCAAGTGCAAGTACACCGACTGTGTCGAGGTCTGCCCGGTGGACTGCTTCTACGAAGGCCCCAACTTCCTGGTGATCCATCCCGACGAGTGCATCGACTGCGCCCTGTGCGAGCCGGAGTGCCCTGCCGAGGCGATCTTCGCAGAGGATGAACTGCCGGATGGCCAGGAGACGTTCATCGAAATCAACGCCGAACTGGCAGAGGTGTGGCCCAATATCAGCGAGAAGAAGGATCCACCCGAGGATGCCGAGGAGTGGGACGGCAAGTCGGGCAAGCTGGAGCTGCTCGAGCGCTAAGGCGTCGGCCAATCACCACCGGCGAAAAACGACGACGCCGGATGTCATCTGACATCCGGCGTCGTCGTCTCTGCCCTGAGCGAAGTAAGGAGAACACTCGGCAAAAAAGGCGGCCCGCAGGCCGCCCGCTCCCAGCCTATCCTCGAGCGGCTCCCTCCGCCCGGACTCCCGTGATGTTGTCCCTGCCCGGGAGCGGCTTCCTGCCGCACCGAGCACATCACTTCACGCATCCCGTTGCATCCTGCCGGAAAAGCATCCTCGCTCTTCCACATCCCGGGTGCATTGTGGCATAGCCGCTTTGCAGCACAACCTCGCTCGTGGCGGTCCTACAACGCTACTGCAAGACCGCCTTCACCCCGGAACACCGTAAAACTTCTTTAAAATCAACAAAAAGAAAAGGGCCGATGCCATGAAGGATCGACCCTGTCCGACACAGTAATGGCGAATCTCTTCGCCACTTTGTAGGAGATCTCTTACACGAGATCACGCAAAAGACAACACCGTTCGCTTACTGCCCCTTGATCGCCGCGCGCCCCGGGTAGTCTACCTGGCCGGCCAGTTCCTGCTCGATCACCAGCAGCCGGTTGTACTTGGCGACACGGTCCGAGCGGCTCAACGAGCCGGTCTTGATCTGGCCGGCACGGGTGCCAACGGCAAGATCCGCGATGGTAGTGTCCTCGGTCTCGCCACTGCGATGGGAAATCACCGCGGTGAAGCCCGCCTCCTGGGCCATATGGATCGCCTCCAGGGTCTCGGAGAGCGAGCCGATCTGATTGAACTTGATCAGGATGGAGTTGCCGATCTGCTCATCGATGCCGCGCTTGAGTATCCGGGTGTTGGTGACGAAGAGGTCATCGCCCACCAGCTGGACCTTGTCCCCCAGCTTTTCGGTCAGCGCCTTCCAGCCATCCCAGTCGGACTCGTCCATGCCATCCTCGATGGAGACGATCGGGAACTGCTCACACAGGTCGGCCAGGTAGTCGACGAAGCCCCCGGCGTCGAACACCTTGCCTTCACCGGAGAGATCGTACTGGCCATCCCGATAGAACTCGGAGGAGGCGCAATCGAGTGCCAGGGTGACGTCGTCACCCAAGCGGTAGCCGGCATCTGCCACCGCCTGCTGGATGACCGACAGGGCCTCGGCATTGGAGTCGAGATTCGGCGCAAAGCCGCCCTCGTCGCCCACCGAGGTGGCCAGTCCTCGGGCGCTGAGCACCTTCTTCAGGGCGTGAAAGATCTCGGCACCCATGCGCAGGCCCTCGCGGAAGCTCGGGGCCCCCACCGGCTGGATCATGAACTCCTGGATGTCGACGTTGTTGTCGGCATGCTCGCCACCGTTGAGGATATTCATCATCGGCACCGGCATCAGGTACTGCCCCGGCTGGCCGTAGAGCTCGGCGATATGCGCGTAGAGCGGCATGCCCTTGGCATTGGCCGCGGCCTTGGCGGCCGCCAGCGATACCGCCAGGATGGCATTGGCACCCAGCTTGGCCTTGTTGTCGGTACCGTCCAGTACCAGCATGGCGTCGTCCAGCCCGCGCTGATCACGAGCATCCATGCCCACCAGGCGCTCACGGATGGCGGTATTGACGGCCTCCACGGCCTTCAACACGCCCTTGCCCAGGTAACGGCCCTTGTCACCATCACGCAGTTCCAGCGCCTCGCGGGAGCCGGTCGAGGCACCACTGGGCGCACAGGCCACGCCCACGGCGCCGCTTTCCAGGCGTACCTCGGCCTGCACGGTGGGATTGCCGCGTGAATCGAGCACCTCGAGGGCGCGAAGTTCGACGATCTTGGTCATCTTGTTGGTCCTTGTCGTGTCAGCGTGGAATATCAGGAAATCTCGAGCGGAGCGAAACCCTTCACCAGGTCATCGACGGCCTTCAACTGGGCCAGGAAGGGCTCGAGGCGGTCCAGCGGCAGGGCACAGGGGCCGTCGCATTTGGCATTGTCGGGGTCGGGATGGGCCTCCAGGAAGAGACCGGCCAGACCGACCGCCACCCCGGCGCGGGCCAGTTCGGCGACCTGCTGCCGGCGCCCGCCAGCGCTGTCAGCTCGTCCGCCAGGGCGCTGCAGCGCATGAGTGACGTCGAAGAAGACAGGATAGCCTGTCTGCTTCATGTCACCAAAACCGAGCATATCAACAATCAGATTATTATACCCGAAGCTCGATCCGCGTTCGCAAAGCAACAATCTGTGATTGCCGGCCTCTTCGCATTTGCGGATGATGTGGCGCACCTCGTGGGGCGCCAGGAACTGCGGCTTCTTGATGTTGATCACCGCCCCGGTCTCGGCCATGGCCACCACCAGGTCGGTCTGGCGCGCCAGGAAGGCCGGCAGCTGGATGATGTCGGCGACCTCGGCGGCGGGCCCTGCCTGCCAGGGCTCATGGACATCGGTGATGATCGGCACGTTGAAGCGCGCCTTCACCTCGGCCAGGATATCCAGGCCTTTCTCCAGGCCGGGGCCTCGGAAGGAGTGGATGGAGCTACGGTTGGCCTTGTCGAAACTCGCCTTGAAGACATACGGCATACCCAGCCGCGCCGTCACCGTCGCGTAGGTCTCGGCAACCTCCAGGGCCAGCTCGCGAGACTCGAGCACGTTCATGCCGCCCAGTAACATCAGCGGCAATGAATTGCCGGCCTTGAGGCCGGCAAATTCGATGTCACGTGCGGATACGGATTCGGTCGTGAGCGACATGAGCATCACTCCTGATGGGAAGACTGGGCGCGGGTCCGCGACGCCTTGTGTTCCAGCGCGGCATTGACGAAGCCGGTAAAGAGCGGATGACCGTCGCGCGGCGTGGAGGTGAATTCCGGATGGAACTGGCAGGCCACGTACCAAGGATGGTCGGGCAGTTCCACCATCTCCACCAGGGAGTTGTCGACGCTCTTGCCGGAGACGACCAGACCGGCCTGCTCCAGGTCGTCGATGAACTGGTTGTTTACCTCGAAGCGGTGGCGGTGACGCTCCATGATCTCATCGGCCCCATAGGCCTCGCGAGCCTTACTACCGGCCTTGAGCTGGCAGACCTGGCCGCCCAGGCGCATGGTGCCACCGAGGTCGGACGCCGCGTCACGCAGTTCGACCTTGCCCTCGGGGCTGAGCCACTCGGTGATCAGCCCGACGACCGGATGCTGGGTGTCATGGGTGAACTCGGTGGAATCCGCGTCGTCCCAGCCCGCCACATGGCGCGCGAACTCGATCACCGCCACCTGCATGCCGAGGCAGATGCCCAGATAGGGGATCCCGCTCTCACGGGCAAAGCGGGCCGTGGCAATCTTGCCTTCCACGCCGCGCTCGCCGAAGCCGCCGGGCACCAGAATGGCGTCCTTGCCGGCCAGGCGCTCGGTGCCGTGGTGCTCGATGTCCTCGGAGTCGACATAGTCGACGTTGACCTTCACACGCGTCTGGATACCGGCATGGATCAGCGCCTCGTTGAGGGACTTGTAGGCGTCGAGCAGCTCCATGTACTTGCCGACCATGGCAATGTTGATCGACTTCAGGGGGTTGAGCTTGGCATCGAGCACCTTGACCCACTCGCCGAGGTCGGCTTCATCGGCCTCGAGACGCAGCTTGTCACAGACGATGTCGGCGAGGCCCTGCTCGTTGAGCATCAGCGGGATGCGATAGATGGTGTCGGCATCCTGCAGCGGGATGACGGCCCGCTCTTCCACGTTGGTGAACAGGGCGATCTTGCGCCGCTCACCCTCCTCGAGCTCCACCTCGCTGCGACAGATCAGGATATCTGGCTGGATACCGATGGAACGCAGTTCCTTGACGCTGTGCTGGGTCGGCTTGGTCTTGGTCTCGCCGGCGGTCTTGATGTAGGGCACCAGGGTCAGATGCATGAAGATCGCCCGGCTTGCCCCCAGCTCACTGCGAATCTGGCGGATCGACTCCAGGAAGGGCAGCGATTCGATGTCGCCCACGGTGCCCCCGATCTCGACCAGCGCCACATCGAAGCCTTCGCCGCCGGCGTAGACACGACGCTTGATCTCGTCGGTGATGTGCGGAATCACCTGCACGGTGCCACCCAGGTAGTCGCCGCGGCGCTCCTTGCGCAGCACGTGCTCGTAGACGCGTCCAGTCGTGAAGTTGTTGGCCTGGGTCATCTTCGTGCGGATGAAGCGCTCGTAGTGGCCCAGGTCCAGGTCGGTCTCGGCGCCATCCTCAGTGACGAACACCTCACCATGCTGAAAAGGACTCATGGTGCCCGGATCCACATTGATGTAGGGATCGAGCTTGAGCATGGTGACCCTGAGACCGCGCGCCTCGAGAATCGCCGCCAGCGAGGCCGACGCGATGCCCTTGCCGAGTGAGGACACAACGCCGCCGGTCACGAAGATATATCGTGTCATGAAGAACCTGTCGAAGCGTGATCGTTAGGCACAGCAGGAAGCCGCGCCAGGATGGGTCGACAGACTAGCAGAATACGACCAAAGGCTCAATTTCAGCCCAGCGGCAACCGTCCCGGTGGCGGGAAATGTTCAGGGCCACCAGCGCGCCAGCTCCCCGCCCAGGGGGTCGTGCTCGGGGCGCGACAGCTTGGCGATGCGCGCCACGGCGGCGTCGTGCTCGGCGGGCTCGTCACGGATCAGATCGAGCTCGCGCTGATCCTCGGGATAGGCGGCGAGCAGCAGAAAATCGTCGCTGGCCCAGCGGTGGCAGTGGCCCGTTCCAGCCGGCAGCACCAGCACTTCACCGGCGCGAATATCGACGTCCTCCCCCTGCTCGCCGCCCAGTCGCAGCGAGCCACGGCCCGACAGCACACCGAAGGCCTCATGGGCAATGGAGTGGTAGTGGTGATAGGGATAGACGCCACCACGCCAGCTGGGCCGCCAGCCGTGCCTGGCAAACAACTGCTCGAAGCAGTCCGCCACGGCGTTGCGGTCGAGCCCCGGCTCGACCCCGCTCGAGCGAAACAGCAGCGTCGGCAGTCGAGTATTAGGAATACCCCCATCATCGGCAAAGGTCAGCCGCTCGGGCATCAGCGGCCCGCCCTCTTCGGGGGCAAGTCCCAGGGTTTTAAGCGTCGCTTCCATCGTCGTCTCCTGCCAGAGGGGTGAGAGAGGAAGTCTAGAAGACGCATCGCGCCGTATCGAAGACGCCCCGACATGGGTCGGGGCGTCGCCTGGCCATGAAGCCCTGCTTCTCGTCACACGCCGAGATAATCGAGGATGCCCTCGCCGGCCTGACGGCCCTCATAGATGGCGGTAACCACCAGGTCGGAGCCACGTACCATGTCGCCGCCGGCGAAGATCTTCTCGTTGGTGGTCTGGAAGGGGTGTGTGCCCCCTTCCTCCGGCGCATTGACGCGGCCGCGCTCGTCGAGCTCGATACCCACGGTCTCGAACCAGGGCGCCGGGCTTGGCTGGAAGCCGAACGCCACGATCACGGCATCGGCGGGGATGATCTCCTCGGAACCGGGCACCACCTCCGGACGCTGTCGGCCATTCTCGTCGGGCTCGCCCAGGCGCGTGCGCACCACCTTGACGCCCTCGACCTTGCCTTCCCCTACCACCGCCACCGGCTGGCGATTGAACAGGAACTCCACCCCCTCCTCGCGGGCATTGGCGACCTCGCGCTTGGAGCCCGGCATGTTTTCTTCATCGCGCCGATAGGCACAGGTCACGCTGCTCGCTCCCTGGCGAATCGAGGTGCGATTGCAGTCCATGGCGGTGTCGCCGCCGCCCAGCACCACGACACGCTGCCCCTTGAAGGAGACGTAGTCGCTCGGCTCCTTCTCGAAGCCCAGGCAGTGATTGACGTTGGCGATCAGGAAATCGAGTGCCCTGTGCACCCCGGGCAGGTCCTCGCCGGGGAAGCCCCCTTCCATGGCCTTGTAGGTGCCCATGCCCAAAAAGACCGCATCGTACTCCTCGAGCAGGTCGTCGAAGTCGACGTCCTTGCCGACCTCGACACCCAGGCGAAACTCCATGCCCATCTCCTCGAACACCGCGCGGCGACGTTCCATGACGGTCTTCTCGAGCTTGAACTCGGGAATGCCGAAGGTCAGCAGACCGCCGATCTCGGGATACTTGTCGAAGACCACCGGCGTGACGCCATTGCGGACCAGGATGTCGGCACACCCCAGCCCCGCCGGGCCTGCGCCGATCACCGCCACCTTGCGGCCGGTCTGAGTGACGCGAGACATGTCCGGACGCCAACCCATGGCGAAGGCAGTGTCGGTAATGTACTTTTCCACCGAGCCGATGGTGACGGCCCCGAAACCGTCGTTGAGGGTGCAGTCTCCCTCACAGAGGCGGTCCTGAGGGCAGACGCGACCGCAGACCTCGGGCAGGGAGTTGGTCTTGTGACACAGCTCTACCGCCTCGAGGATGTTGCCCTCGCTGACCAGCTGCAGCCAGTTGGGAATGTAGTTGTGAACCGGGCACTTCCACTCGCAGTAGGGGTTGCCGCAGTGCAGGCAGCGATGCGCCTGGCTAGCCGCCTCCTGGGGCTTGAAGGGCTCGTAGATCTCGGCGAATTCCCTGGCCCGGGTGCGCGCCTCCTTCTTCTGCGGGTCCTGGCGACCCACGTCGATAAACTGGAAATCGTTGCTCAAGCGGTTGGCCATCGTCTTGTCTCCTGGTCTGTGCGTGGCGATATCGTCGTCTCGGCGGGCTTATTCCGGCCGACGCCGGGATTCGGCGAGCAGGCTGCCCAGGCTCGCGGCCTTGGGCTTCACCAGCCAGAAGTGACGGACGAAGTCGCTGAAGTCCTCGAGAATCGCGCGGCCGCGCGCGGAGCCGGTCTCGGCCACGTACTCCTCGATGACTTCCCGCAGGTGACGTCGATAGGCCTCCATGGCCTCGGTGTTCACCCGGTGAATCTCCACCAGTTCGTGGTTGTACTTGTCGACGAAGGTGCGGTCCTCGTCGAGCACATAGGCGAAACCGCCGGTCATGCCCGCGCCGAAGTTGACCCCCACCTCGCCGAGCACGGCAACCAGGCCGCCGGTCATGTACTCGCAGCAGTGGTCGCCGGCACCCTCGATCACCGCATGCGCACCGGAGTTGCGCACGCCGAAGCGCTCGCCGGCCGTACCGGCGGCGAACAGCTTGCCGCCGGTGGCGCCGTACAAGCAGGTATTGCCGACAATGGCGGTTTGGTGACTCTCGAACGCGCTGCCGGCGGGCGGCACGATCACCACCTTGCCGCCGTTCATGCCCTTGCCGACGTAGTCGTTGGCATCGCCTTCCAGATAGAGGTGGAGACCACGCGCGTTCCACACCCCGAAGCTCTGGCCGGCCACCCCGGTGAAGCGCGCGATCACCGGCGCATCCTCGAGCCCCGCCTCACCATAGCGCTTGGCGATGGCCCCGGAGCTCAATGCGCCGACGCTGCGGTCGCAGTTGGTGATGGCAAACGCGAACTCGCCACCAGACTTCTCCTCGATCGCCGTCTTCAGGGCCTCGAGGACCTCCTGATTCTTGGCGCCCGGGTCGTGGGGCACGTTACGGCTGACCGCGCAGAACTGCGGAGCATCGGCAGGCACGAAGTCGTTACCCAGCAGGCCCGAGAGGTCGAGCTTGCGCTGCGAGGCAGTAACGCCCTCCAGCACGTCCAGCAGGTCCGTGCGGCCGATCAGGTCGGTGAGCTTGCGCACGCCCAGCAGTGCCATCAGTTCGCGCACCTCCTCGGCAATGAAGCGGAAGTAGTGCTTGACCATGTCCACGGTGCCGCGGAAGTGCTCGTCGCGCAGGTACTGCATCTGGGTGGCCACGCCGGTAGCGCAGTTGTTGAGGTGGCAGATGCGCAGGTACTTGCAGCCCAGCGCCACCATCGGCGCGGTGCCGAAGCCGAAGCTTTCGGCGCCGAGGATGGCCGCCTTGATCACGTCGAGGCCGGTCTTCAAGCCGCCGTCGGTCTGCAGACGGATCTTGTCGCGCAGGCCGTTGATGCGCAGCGCCTGGTGCACCTCGGGCAGCCCCAGCTCCCAGGGGCTGCCGGCATGCTTGATCGAGGTCAGCGGGCTCGCCGCGGTGCCGCCATCATAGCCGGAGACGGTAATCAGGTCGGCGTAGGCCTTCGCCACACCGGTGGCGATGGTCCCGATACCGGGCTCGGAGACCAGCTTGACCGAGACCTGGGCATCGGGATTGACCTGCTTGAGGTCGAAGATCAGCTGCGCCAGGTCCTCGATGGAGTAGATATCGTGGTGCGGCGGCGGCGAGATCAGCGTCACGCCGGGCACCGAGTAGCGCAACCGGGCGATCAGTTCGTTGACCTTGCCGCCGGGCAGCTGCCCGCCCTCACCGGGCTTGGCACCCTGAGCCACCTTGATCTGCAGCACCTCGGCGTTGACCAGGTAAGCCGGTGTCACACCGAAGCGTCCCGATGCGATCTGCTTGATCTTGGAGGAGCGGATGGTCCCGTAGCGCGCCGGGTCCTCGCCGCCCTCGCCGGAATTGGAACGTCCGCCAGCCTCATTCATGGCCTGAGCCAGCGCCTCATGGGCCTCGGGTGAGAGGGCCCCGAGGCTCATCCCGGCGCTGTCGAAGCGCGGCAGTAGGTCCTCGACCGCCTCGACCTCTTCCATCGGCAGCGGCTCGTCCGCGGGCCTGAGCCTAAGCAGGTCGCGCAGGGTGGCCGGCGAGCGCTCGTTGACCAGTCGGGCAAACTTCTTCCACTTGGCGTAGTCGCCCTCCTGAACCGCCTCCTGCAGCGCCATGACCACGTCGGGATTGTAGGCGTGATACTCGTGGCCATGAACGTACTTCATCAGGCCGCCCTGGGAAATCCCCTTGCGCGGCGTCCAGGCGTCGCGGCCCAACAGCTCCTGCTGAAGCTGGAGCTCGCTGAAGCCGGTACCCTCGATGCGCGCGGCCACACCCGTGAAGCAGAGATCGACCACGTCGGAGGAGAGGCCCACCGCCTCGAATAGCTGCGAGCCACGATAGGAGGCCAGGGTCGAGATGCCCATCTTGGAGAGGATCTTGAACAGCCCCTTCTGCAGCCCCTTGCGATAGTTCTCCCGGGCATCGGCGGGGTTCCCGACCAGCTCGCCGGTATGGTGCATGTCGGCCATGACCTGATAGGCCAGCCAGGGGAAGACCGCGGTTGCCCCCACCCCGAACAGCACAGCCATCTGATGGGCATCGCGGGCATAGCCGGTCTCGACCACGATGTTACAGCGCGGCCGCAGGGCCAGCCGTCCCAGATGGTGATGCACCGCGCCTACCGCGAGGGCCGCATGAATGGGCAACAGCCCCTTGCCCAGTTCGGCATCGGAGAGCACCAGGATCACCTTGCCCTCATTGACCGCCTGTTCAGCCTGGCGGCAGAGTGCCTGGATCGCGCCCTTCAGTCCGACCTCCTGGGGATCGTAGCCCAGCGAGAGCGTGTGGCTGGTGAAGGCCGGGTCGTCCTGACCGACCAGGGCGGCGAACTTGCGCGGCGACAGGATCGGCGCGGTCAGAATGATGCGATGGGCATGCTCCGGCGTTGCCTTGAAGACGTTGAGCTCGGCACCGATGCAGGTCTCCAGCGACATCACGATCGCCTCGCGCAAGGGATCGATGGCCGGATTGGTGACCTGGGCGAACTTCTGGCGGAAATAGTCGGTCAGCAGACGCGGCTTGCCGGAGAGCACGGCCATGGGGGTATCGTCGCCCATGGAGCCCACCGCCTCCTGACCACTCTCGGCCAGCGGCCGCAGCACCTGGTCACGCTCCTCGAAGCTGACCTGGAACATCTTCTGCTGGGCGAGCAGCGCCTCGGGGTCCATGTTCTGGAAGCTGGCAAGCTCGGTTAGCGCCGACTCCAGATACTGCGCTTCCTGCTTCAGCCAGCGCTTGTAGGGATAGGCGGACTTGAGTCGCTCATCGATGTCAGCAGTGTGCAGCACCTCGCCGGTTTCGGTGTCCACGGCCAGGATCTGGCCTGGGCCGACGCGCCCCTTGGCCACTACGTCCTCGGGCTGGTAGCCGTAGGTGCCAATCTCCGAGGCCAGCGTGATGTAGCCGTTTTTCGTGATCACCCAACGCGCGGGGCGCAGCCCGTTGCGGTCGAGCATGCAGACAGCCTGGCGGCCATCGGTCATGACCACCCCAGCGGGACCGTCCCAGGGCTCCATGTGCATGGAGTTGTATTCGTAGAAGGCACGCAGGTCGCCGTCCATCAGCTCCACGTTCTGCCAGGCCGGCGGCACCATCATGCGTACCGCGCGATGCAGCTCCATGCCACCGGTCAACAGCACCTCGAGCATGTTGTCCATGCTCGACGAGTCCGATCCGGACGTGTTGACGATCTCGTCGAGGCTGGCGATGTCGGGCAGCCGGTCGTTGACGAAGTTCTCCTTGCGCGAGTTGGCCCAACCCCGATTGGCCTCCACGGTATTGATCTCGCCGTTGTGGGCGAGCAGGCGGAACGGCTGGGCCAGCGGCCAGCGCGGCGCGGTATTGGTGGAGAAGCGCTGGTGGAAGACACAGATCGCGGTCTCCAGGCGCTCGTTGCCGAGGTCGGGATAGAAGGCCGGCAGATCCGCCGGCATCATCAACCCCTTGTAGGAGACGACCTCGCGGGAGAGCGAGCAGACATAGAAGTCTTCGTCGTCGCGGAGCTTTTCCTCGGCGCGGCGGCGGGCCATGAAGAGATCCACATCGAAGTGCTCGACCTCGCCATCGCCCGGCTCGACGAACAGCTGGCGAATCCGCGGCAGGCAATCCAGGGCCATGGGCCCACAGACGCTGGCGTCCACCGGGACGTCGCGCCAGCCGGCCACCCGCAGGCCACGCGCCTCGAGCTCAGCGGCCAGGGTCTCGCGGCCGCGCGCCTCGCGGGCATCGTCGTCAGGCAGGAACACCGCACCCACGGCGTAATGCTCGCCCAGATCGACGCCCAGCGCCTCATGGGCCGCCTCACGCATGAAGGTATCCGGCATCTGCAGCAGCAGCCCGCAGCCGTCGCCGGTCTTGCCGTCGGCCGCGATCCCGCCACGATGCGTCATGCAGGTCAGTGACTCGATGGCGGTCTTGAGCAGGTCGTGACTGGCCTGGCCCTCCATATGCGCGATCAGGCCAAATCCGCAGTTGTCGCGGAACTCGCCGGGCTGATGAAGACCTTTGTTCATGGGCGTGCCTCGGGTTAAAGGGTTTCTTTGGCAGTCATCACATGCTATAGTTTACGGTTTTTCTTTTTTTACGCGGCCGATCCGAGGGCCGCACGACTGCCGGACAAAAGGTTCGCCAGCATAGCCAGCGCCGCTCCAGCGCGCAATATTCACTCGCCTGCATGCCTTGAAAAACCATCGGCAAATCCGCCACTTGCAACCAGGGCAAAGTAAAAAAACCCGCCAACTCAATAGCTTGCAAGGCCCAACGACGTTCCTTAAACGCGGCAAAGAACGTATTAAACTTTGGTAGCAAAGCCCGCTAATAGCCCATGCCGATCCGGCATATGCCATGCAGATGCGTGAGCCCGGGAGGCCACCGCGCCCTTACTTGGCAAGCATAGCCCCCGGAGACGAGGACGCCCGCACGGGGCGGGCGTCGGCAGGCAAACGGGCGCGCAGGCAGCCGTCAGCGGCGAGGGAAATCCTCAAGGAGAGCGGCCAGGGTCTCGGTCGGCGTCGCGTCATGGATGCAGGCCTCACCCAGCGTGCGCAACAGGATCAGACGCAGGCGGCTATCGAGGTTCTTCTTGTCGAGCCGCATGATGGTAAGGAAGTCGTCCACGCCCATGCTGGCCGGGGCGGCCAGCGGCAGGCCCGCGGCCTCGATGATCGCGCGGGTGCGCGCCACCTCTGCGTCACCCAGCCAGCCCAGCCGGCGGGAGAGTTCGACGGCCATCAACATGCCGGCACCCACGGCCTCGCCGTGCAGCCAGCTGCCATACCCCTGGTGGGCCTCGATGGCATGACCAAAGGTATGCCCCAGGTTGAGCAGCGCCCTCACCCCCTGCTCGGTCTCGTCCTCGGCGACGATCTCGGCCTTGAGGGCACAGCTGCGCTCGATGGCCCCGGTCAGGGCGGCGGCGTCGAGGTCGCGCAGCGCCTGCATCTCCGCTTCCAGCCAGGCCAGGAAGTCGGCATCGCGGATCAGCCCATACTTGATCACTTCGGCAAGCCCCGCGGAGAGCTCCCTGGGCGGCAGCGTCGCAAGGGTGTCGGTATCGACCAGCACCGCCCGGGGCTGCCAGAAGGCGCCGATCATGTTCTTGCCCCGCGGGTGGTTGACCCCTGTCTTGCCCCCCACCGAGGAGTCGACCTGGGCGAGCAGCGTGGTCGGCACCTGCACGAAGGCCACGCCGCGCTGATAACAGGCCGCGGCGAAGCCGACCATGTCACCGATCACCCCACCGCCCAGGGCGATAAGGGTGCAGCGGCGATTGAAGCCGGCCGCCAGCAGGGCATCCCAGATCCGCTCGACGCTGGCCAGCGTCTTGGTGGCCTCGCCGTCAGGCAGCACCAGTTCACGAACCTCGAGGTCGTCGCCAAGCCCCTGACGGAGGCGCGCCAGGTAGAGCGGTGCGACCGTTTCGTTGGTCACCACCATGACCTGGCGGCCGGCCAGGTGTGGCGCCAGCCAGCGGGGGTCGCCGAGCAGCCCGGGGCCGATATGGATGGGATAGCTGCGATCACCCAGCGACACCTCGAGGGTGGACGGGCCAGCGGGAGACTCGGTCATGGGTTCAGGCCTTGCATTGCAGGGGATCGACCAGGCGGGTGACGCGCCGCACGATCTCGTTGACCACGGCGCGCGGGCCGCGACGATCGGTGCGCACCACTACATCGGCGGTGGCGCGGTAGAGGGGGTCACGCAGCGAGAACATGTCGCGCAGCACGGCCTCCTTGTCCGGCCGCTGCAGCAGGGGGCGGTTGCGGTCCTTGGCGGTGCGCCTGAGCTGCTGCTCCACGGTGGTAAACAGGTAGATGACGGTGCCGCTCTCGCGCAGCATCCGACGGTTCTCCTCGCGCAGCACGGCGCCGCCACCGGTGGCGATAACCACGCCGTCGCGGCGGGTCAGATCGCGGATCATCAGGGTCTCGCGGTCGCGAAAACCCGACTCGCCCTCGACATCGAAGATCCACGGGATGTCGGCGCCGCAGCGCGCCTGGATCTCGTGGTCACTGTCGAAGAACTCGCGTGACAGTTCGGCCGCCAGAAGGCGGCCGATGGTACTCTTGCCGGCCCCCATGGGGCCGATCAGTATCAGGTTGGGAAGTGCCTGCATCAGCGAATGGCCAGGTTGTCGTCCAGTATTCGGGGCGTGATGAATACCAGCAACTCTACCTTATCATTGGTGTTCTCGGTATAGCGGAAGAGGTTGCCCAGCACCGGCAGGTCGCCGAAAAAGGGCGTCTTGAACAGGCTGCGGGCTTCCTCGGTAGTCAGAATGCCGCCCAGTACCACCGTCTCGCCGTTGTCCACCAGCACCTGAGTCTCGATCTCGTTGGTGTCGATGGAGGGCACGCCGTTGAAGAGCTCCCCCACCGTATCGTTGTTGATGACCAGGTCCATGATGATGCGGTTATCCGGCGTGATCTGCGGCGTTACCTCGAGCGACAGCACGGCCTCTTCAAATTCGACGTTGGTTGCACCACTTGAAGCAGCCTCCTGGTAGGGAATCTCGGTACCCTGCTTGATCACGGCGGTGCGCTGGTTGGCAGTGATCACTCGCGGCTGGGAGATGGTCTGACTCTTGCCCTCGCTCTCCAGGGCGCGCAGTTCCAGATCCAGCAGGATATCGCCGGAAAGATAGCCAAATGAGAAGCCGGTGCCAGAGGTACCGGTGCCCCCCATATCCACCGCCAAACCCCCATTGGGTACGCTGCCGGTAGCTGCCCCGGCGACGTCGAATCGGCTGTCGCCAATACGGTCTGGCGATGACAGCCCCCAGTTCACCCCCAACTCACGGGTAGCGCTGTCGCGGGCGATCACGATGCGCGCCTCGATCTGCACCTGGCGGACGGCAACGTCCAGGCGTTCCAGCGTCTGCAGGATGGTATCGATCTGGTCGACGGTATCCTGCACCAGCAACGTATTGGTCCGCGGGTCGACGGCGACTCGGCCACGCTCGGTGAGCAGGCCGAAGCCGGTATCGCTGCGCATCAACGCCGCCAGCTCCGATGCCTTGGCATACTTCACCTGAATGTACTCGGTCTCCAACGGTGCCAGGGTCTCGAGTTGCTCGCGGGATTCCAGCTCCTGGCGCTCGAGTTGGGCCAGCTCGCTGGCCGGGGCCACCACGATGACGTTGCCCTGCTGACGGCTCGCCAGGCCGTGGCTCTTGAGCACCAGGTCCAGGGCCTGATCCCAGGGCACGTCTTGCAGGTTGAGGGTGACGCGACCGGTCACGCTGTCGCTGGCCACCAGGTTGAGGCCGGTGAAATCGGCAATGATCGCCAACACCGAACGCACCTCGATGTCCTGAAAGTTCAGGGTGATGCGTTCGCCGGTGTAGGGGAACTGCTCACGAGTGCGTTCCTCGCGCTCCTGCTGGGTGACCGGTTCTGCCTCGATGGTCAGCTGACGGCCGCTCTGGGTGGAGACCATGGCGAAATCGCCGCTGCCCTCGATCTCCAGGGTCACGCCATCGCGGCCCACCCGCGGAATGACGCGCTCAAGCGGCGTGCCGAAGTCACTGACGTCATAGACCTGATCCAGGGAAGCCGGCAGCTCGACCCCGCGCAACTCGGCGACGATGCGGTTGCGGCCGCTCTCGCGCACCCGGGCATCGACCCCGGTCCGATCGAAGGTCACGACCAGACGCCCGGCACCGCCGTCGCCGCGACGGAAGTCGATGTTCTGAATACTCGGCTCGCGATACCCCGAACTGGCATCCCGGCTCGGACTTGCCGGCACGGCGTTTGTCGAGGATGTCGACGGCGAACTGGCCGTGGTTGCCACTTGACCCGCGCCGCCGCCGATAGAGAGACGCAGGCGGTCGCCCTGCTGACGGGTGTTGTAGGGCAGAGGGCCCTCGAGTTCGAACACCAGGCGCGTGCGCGAACCGGCCTCGAGGGCCGTGACCCGCTCGACCCCACCGATGCCGAGCTCCTCGCGGCGGCGCTCCAGGGTGCTGTCGGTCTCCATCAGGTCGATGGTCAGCCGGGCCGGGTCGTCGAGACGATAGCCGCGCACCTCCGGAACCGGACCACGGAAATCGAGATCCACCTCCAGCGCACCGTCGCCACCCTGGCGAAAATCCAGGTTGGTAAGGGTGGAGGCCGCCATGCTGGCCGTGGAGACCGCCAGCAGTGCGACGGTTGCGAGACCACGAATTATCGGTTGCATTGTTCCCTTCCCCCTGCTGGCCTCTTCCGCCTCCCGCCAGGCGGGAAGGCATCGAGTTATCTAGTCTTTAAGTGTTAGGCGAGTGCTGCGCTCGGTCCAGCCGCCTCGCCCTGTGGGCACAATCTCCACCAGTTGAACCGAAGACTCGGTGATGCCGATGATGCGGCCGAAATCGGACCCCATGTGATCGCCGGTGCGCAGGCGGTGCACCTGGCCTTCTGGCGACTGCACCAGGGCTGAGGGCTGACCACCCACCGTCAGCGTTCCCACCAGTTCGAGCTGACTCAGGTCGTAGGCCTCCAGAGGATCCTTGGGACGCGATTCGTCCGGCGCCACATTGCTGTCGGCGCCCATCCCTGGGAGTTCCTCGGGCTCCGGCGGGCGTGCCTGGAAAGGGCTTCGCTCGTCGGCGAACTGGTAATCGACCGAAGTATAGGTTGGCATGGGCGGCACCGGCTCAAGGTCTACCTCGCCGGGGTCGACTCTCATCGCTTCGAGTTCGCGTTCCAGGGCGGGCAGGTTCGCGTCGCGGCATGCTCCCAGCGCGAGCAGCAGCGCAAGCAGGGCGACTCTGGTCAGCCAGTGTTTCATGGTGACCCCTCCTCGGCATTAGCCTGGGGCGGACGATAGCTATAGGTCCTGGCCAGCATCGAGAGCTGCAGGCGATTGCCCCCCCCGACTGGCTCCAGGCTGAAGTCGTGCTGGGTGACGATGCGTGGCAGATCGGCGATGCCGGCAATGAAGGAGCCGATGCGGTGGTAGTCGCCGCGAACCCGGATATCGAAGGGACGCTCGGTGTAGAACTCCTGAGAGGCGGGGCTGCGCAGACGGATGAAGTCGATGGTGAGCTGATTGTCGAGGGCGGTCTCGCTGATGTCGTCGATCAGCGCGGGGATCTCGGGACCGCCCGGGAGCATGGCCACCAGCGCCGACAGTCGCTGGTCGAGCTCTTCGACCTGCTCGCGCAGCGCCGGCAGATTGGCGGCCTGGGCCGCCTTGCTGCGGTAGTCGCGCAGCAGGCGTTGCTCCTCGCGCTGGGCCTGCTCGAGCTCTTCCATCTTGGGCGCGGCCAAGTACCAGTACATCCCGGCGAACGTCAGACCCAGCACCAGCAGGCAGCAGATCAACTGCAGCAGGAAAGGCCAGCCGCCGGACTCCTTGATGTCCAGCTCTCCCCAGTCGAGGTCGCGTAGTCGCCGAAATTCCGTGGACAGATTCATGGCGCCTCCGTGGCTTCCCTGTCGGGCATCTGCTGGTTCACGCTGAGATTGAAGCGACGCATGTCGTTATCGGTGGATTCCACTTCGGAGAGTACTGGCACATCGAAGACAGGCGAGGCTTCCAACTGGCGAAGCTGGTCTGAGACACGACGATTATCCTCGGCCAGGCCAGTCAGCCGAAGTTGGCTGCCCTGACGGTTGAGTCCGGAGTAGTAGACCCCCTCCTCCAGGCTCGACGCCAAGGCGTTGAAGACGTGAACCGTCTGCGGGCGCCCCATCTGCAGCTGTTCGAAGACCCCGATCTGGCGCTTCAATGACGTGACCTGCTCCTCGTACTGGCTTACCGCACGGATATCACGATCCAGCTCCGCCGTCCGAGAAGTGATCAGCTGATGACGCTGCTGCTGGTCGGCCAACTGCTGTTCGTAGTACCAGGTCACGCCGTAACCGCCGCCGAGACCGATGATTGCCATCAACAGCAGCGCCAGGGTGAACCGCTTGCTTCGCCGGGCACGCACTTCTTCCCGCCAGGGAAGCAGATTGATCTCGATGGTCATTTGCCTACCCTCATCGCCAGGCCGCAGGCCGTGAGCATGGCCGGAGCATCACCGGCGAGGGTCGGGACGTCGATGCGGGGATTGACCTTCATGCGCCGAAAGGGGTTGGCAATCACTACCTCCATGCCGCTCTCCTCGGCCAGGCGCTCCGCCAGTCCCGGCAGCACGCTGGTGCCACCGGCCAGGATCATCCGCCGAACCTCCTGCTTGCGCCCAGCGGTGTAATAGAGTTGCAGCGAGCGGCCCACCTGCTGAACCAGGGTGTCGAGAAAGGGGTCGAGCACGCTGCGCTGATAGTCATCCGGCAGGCCGCCGCGCTTCTTGGCCAGGCCGGCCTCTTCGAGGCTCAACCCGTAGCGGTTGCGAATCTCATCGGTCAGTTGACGGCCCCCGAATACGGTATCGCGACTGTAGGTGACGCGACCTTCACGAAGCACATGGAAAGCGTTCATGGTGGCGCCAATATCCACCAGCGCCACGCAATCCTGCTCACCCTCGATGGAGGGCAACTGGTGACGCAGCTCCTGGAAAGCGCGCTCCATGGCGAACGTCTCGACGTCCACCGCCGCCGGTGTGAGCCCTGCCTGCGTGACGGCCTCGGTCAACTGGTTGACGTCCTGCTGCCGACAGGCGACCAGCAAGACGTCCTGCTGGTCGCCATAGCGCGAATTGAGCCCCAGCCGTTGAAAGTCGAAGGCGACCTCGCTGAACGGAAACGGGATGTGCTTGTCGGACTCGATCTGAATGCGCGCCTCGATCTCATCGTCATCGAGAGAGGCTGGCAGTGTCAGGGTCTTGGTGATGGCGGCACTGGCCGGCACGGCCACGGCGGCGTTACGCGATCCCGGGCGAGCATGATCCACGGCACGCTTGAGCGCATCCACCACCGCCGACATGTCACGGATCCGACGCTCGATCACAGCGCCTTCGCGTAGCGGCCGAACAGCGTAACTCTCCACCTGGTAATGGCTACCGGCACGCTTGAGTTCGATCACCTTGACGGTTGCCGAGGTAATGTCGACACCGACCAGTCCCTTGCCGGATGCTCTCAGTCGCATCGTGTGTCATGCCCCTACCTGATCCGTGCGGCGTACCGCTTGATTGTGATTATCCACTCCACGTGGGCGGAGCCCATTAGACTCACCATACCCACCGGTAATGAAGGTTACATGATATTTCCGAATCTCACACGAAGGACGGTGTCGCCAAACGTCAACGCTGGTGACCCCCTTCCCGGCTTCCTATAATGGCGGCCGCAAGGGAAAGGCCACGTTCATTGCTACCATTTTGCCCCGCTCTCAGCATGGATACAGTATTTTCATGAAGTTACTCAAAACCCTGGTTGTTTCTCTGCTCTGGCTGCTGGTCTCGCTCTCGGCCGCCGGGGTACTGGGCGTGGTGGGTGCCGCGCTGTATTTCGCCCCCGGCCTGCCCGATGTTCGCCAGCTGCAGGACTTCGAATTGCAGACCCCGCTGCGGATCTTCACGCGGGACGGCAAGCTGATTGGCGAATTCGGCGAGGAGAGACGTACCCCGGTGGGGTATGAGGAAATTCCCCAGCCACTCATCGGGGCACTGCTGGCCGCCGAAGATGCCACCTACTTCGACCACCGCGGCGTCGATCCCAAGGGCCTGGCACGTGCCGCGGTGGAGCTGGTGGCCAGCGGCGGCGACATCCAGTCCGGGGGCTCGACCATCACCATGCAGGTGGCGCGCAACTACCTGCTGACCCTGGATAGGACCTTCACCCGCAAGATCCGCGAGATCCTGCTGGCGCTGCAGATGGAGCAGATCCTCACCAAGCAGGAGATCCTCGAGCTCTACGTCAACAAGATCTATCTGGGTAACCGTGCCTATGGCATCGCCGCCGCGGCGGAGGTCTACTACGACCGGCCGCTGGCCGAGCTGACCCTGGCCGAGACGGCGATGATCGCCGGCCTGCCCAAGGCGCCTTCCGCCTTCAACCCGCTGGCCAATGCCGAACGGGCGCTGATCCGCCGCAACTGGATTCTGTTCCGCATGCGCGAACTGGAGATCATCGACCAGGCGGCTTATGAGCAGGCCGTTCAGGCCCCGGTCACTGCAAGCCGTCATCTCGCCCAGCTGGAGGTGGAGGCCGACTACGTCGCCGAGATGGCCCGGCAGTTCGCCGTGGAGCACTATGGCGACCGGGCCTACACCGGCGGATATCGCATCCATACCACCCTGGACAGCGAGCTGCAGCCGTTGGCGGGCCAGGCCCTGGCCGGTGGGCTGATCGAGTACGATACCCGTCATGGCTGGCGCGGCCCCGAGCAGACCGACATCCCGCGCAGCCTGGCCGAGGCCCAGGAGCAGACCGGACGCGAGGGCCTGGAGGAGGAGCTTGCCGAGTCGCCCGAGATCATGCAGACCGCCCGGCGCGCCGCCGAGCGCAGCCAGACCGAGGTCGAGGGCATCGAGGGCGATGTCAGCAACTGGCTTCAGGTACTCGAGCGCACGCCTGCCTACGGCCCGCTGCAACCGGCCATCGTGGTGGAGAGCGAGGGCCGCGAGATGCAGGTGCTGGCCCGCGGCGGCGACTTGCATACCCTGGATTGGGCCGGCCTGGAGTGGGCACGCCCCTATCGCAGCGCCCGGAGCCGGGGGGCTACGCCGGGATCGGCCGGCGAGATCGCCAGCCGCGGTGACCTGGTGCGCATCCTGCAGCAGGAAGACGGCAGCTGGCGGCTTTCCCAGCGACCCGAAGCCGAGGGCTCGCTGGTGGCGATGGCACCCGATACCGGAGCCATCCTGGCCCTGCAGGGCGGTTTCGATTTCGATGCCAGCAAGTTCAACCGCGCCACCCAGGCTCGCCGCCAGTCCGGCTCGATCTTCAAGCCCTTCATCTACCTGGCGGCGCTTGATAGCGGCGAGATGAACCCGGCCAGCGTGGTCAATGACGCCCCGGTAGTGATGCAGGACGGCAGCGACGAGCTGTGGCGCCCGGCAAACTCCAGCGGCGACTTTCTCGGCCCCACCCGGCTGCGCGATGCCCTGGCCCGCTCGCGCAACCTGGTGACCATCCGCGTGCTGCAGTCGCTGGGGCTGGAGCGCACCATCGAGTTCCTGCAGGGTTTCGGCTTTGCCGGCGACCAACTGCCGCGCGGCCTCTCCCTGGCCCTGGGCAGCGCCAGCCTCACCCCGCTGGAGATGACCAACGCCTATGCGGTGCTGGCCAACGGCGGCTTCCAGGTATCTCCCTGGTTCATCGAGCGCGTGACGCGCGGCGATGATGCCACCGTCGTCGAGGAGGCCAGCCCGCGCGTTGCCTGCCGGGATTGCCGCGACGGTCAGGAGACCGTCGAACGCGACGGCGAGACGTACGAGGTTGCCCCCCGGGTCGCCGACCCCGCCGCCGTCTACATCCTGCGCGACATGCTGCGCGACGTGGTCGAGCGCGGTACCGCTCGCAAGGCCCTGGAGCTCGACCGCAGCGACATCGTCGGCAAGACGGGCACCACCAACGACCAGCGCGACGCCTGGTTCGCCGGCTTCAATAGCGAGCTGGTGACCACCGCCTGGGTGGGCAAGGACGACAACTCCTCCACCGCCGAGTACGGCGCCCAGGCTGCTCTACCGATCTGGATGGAGTTCATGGGACGTGCCTTGGAAGACCAGCCGGAGCGCTGGCCCGAGCGGCCAGAGCGCGTGGTCACCGAGCGGGTCGACCCCGATACCGGCCGCCTGTTGCGCGAGGGTCAGGGCGGCGGCATCGAGGAGCTGTTCATGGCCGATCACCTGCCCGACGTCCAGCCGCGTCGTGTCGACCGTGAGGTTGAACGCGAGAGCGGCTCACAAGGCACCGGCGTCTACGAGGCCATCTTCTAGATTGACTCCTGGCTCCCGCGCCGGGCGACAAATGTCGCCCGCACTCACGACGACGCCGGCCCTCAGGCCGGCGTCGTCGTCGTAGATGAAGCACTATCCAGGGTTCAGCCGCCGTAGACGTCGTCCACGGTCTTCAGCGGATAGTGGGAGGGGTAGGGCTTGCGTGCCACACCGGAATCCACCGCGGCTTGAGCCACGGCCGAGGAGATCCGATCGAGCAGGCGGATATCCACGGGGGTGGGAATGATGTAGGTCGGCCCGAATGACATCTCATCCATCTCGTAGGCCTCCAGCACCTCCTTTGGCACCGGCTCGCGGGCGAGGTCCTTGAGGGCGTGGACGGCGGCGACCTTCATCTCCTCGTTGATGCGGGTAGCGCGCACATCGAGCGCCCCGCGAAAGATAAACGGAAAGCCCAGCACGTTGTTGACCTGGTTGGGATAGTCGGAGCGGCCGGTGGCCATGATCACGTCCGGGCGCGCCTCCCGAGCCACGTCGGGGTGGATCTCCGGGTCGGGGTTGGTGCAGGCAAAGACCACCGGATTAGGCGCCATGCTGCGGATATGATCAACGCTCATCAGGCCCGGGCCAGAGAGGCCAACGAAGACGTCGGCGCCCTCGATGGCATCGGCCAGGGTCCGCTTGTCGGTTTCCACGGCGAACATCGCCTTGTACTGGTTCAGGTCCTCTCGACCGCTATGGATCACCCCCTTGCGGTCAAGCATCACGATGTTCTCGGGATGCGCGCCGCAGGCGACCAGCAGCTTCATGCAGGCAATGGCCGCGGCACCGGCTCCCAGGCAGACGATGCGGGCGCTATCCAGCGACTTGCCGGCGATGTCCAGGGCATTGAGCATGCCCGCGGCCGTGACGATGGCCGTACCGTGCTGGTCATCATGGAAGACCGGGATGCTGCACTGTTCGATCAGCGCCTGCTCTATCTCGAAGCATTCCGGCGCCTTGATGTCCTCGAGGTTGATGCCGCCCCAGGTGTCGGCGATGCGCGCCACGGTGTCGATGAAGGCTTGGGGGCTCTCGGCGTTGACTTCGACATCCACCGAGTTGATGCCGGCGAAGCGCTTGAACAGCACTCCCTTGCCCTCCATCACCGGCTTGCTGGCCAGCGGCCCCAGGTTGCCGAGGCCCAGAATGGCGCTACCGTCGGAGATCACCGCCACCAGGTTACCCTTGCCGGTGTAGCGGTAAGCGTTCTCCGGGTCACTGGCAATCTCGCGAACCGGCTCCGCGACACCAGGGCTATACGCCAGGGAGAGGTCGCGGGCTGTGGCGGTGGGCTTGGTGAGCTCCACCGACAGCTTGCCGGGAATGGGTTTCGCGTGGTAATCCAGCGCCGCCTTCTTCTTCGCGTCAGTCATGCTGAGGGAATCCGGTGTGGTAGTGGTGAGGGAGGCCGGCTAGCGTATACAAAAACCCCGACTCGCTCAACTCGCCCGACATCACCCTGTTGTACGCTCGTTTGAAGACGTTGCCGACCATTTGCCTTCACTTGCCCGTCAACCAACAGCCATGACGTTTCTCGTCTCAACGCCGCAGGCCGTGATGTCGACAGCTTGAAAGCAAGAAACCCGCCACGATGGGCGGGTTTCTCGGGGGTGCGATGCGCCAGCTGGCTCAGCGCTTGATGGCAGCACCGAAGCGCTTGTTGAAGCGCTCGACGCGACCACCGGTAGTCGCCTGCTTCTGCTTGCCGGTATAGAAGGGGTGACACTGGGAGCAGACGTCCAGGGAGAAATCGTGTCCGGCGGTGGTGCCGACTTCGAAGGTGGCGCCGCAGGAACAGGTCGCGTTGACCGTCTTGTAATCCGGGTGGATACCTTGTTTCATCTTGAGCCTCGTGAAGCTGTATGCCGCCACCTGATCTTTTGCCAGGCACCGCATACGGGTTGTCTGTCGATGCGAACCGGTTGCCGCCGCG
This sequence comes from Halomonas fontilapidosi, assembly GCF_014192285.1. Classification (GTDB taxonomy): domain Bacteria; phylum Pseudomonadota; class Gammaproteobacteria; order Pseudomonadales; family Halomonadaceae; genus Halomonas; species Halomonas fontilapidosi. The sequence continues at coordinate 142,850 of NZ_JACHXQ010000003.1, forward strand.
CACGCTAACCCAAGGTCAGGATGTCCGCAGCGGCGAAGCATTCTAGCAGAGCCGACGCCGGAGGCCAATTGCCCGAGTCCCCCTACCCGCCCACGCCATGCGTGCTGGGCGTCGCCGTGCCCTCGCCGCTGCGCCGGCTGTTCGACTACCGTCCCTGCCGCGAGGCGCCTTCCGGGGGCTGGCAGCCGGGGCTGAGGGTGCGCGTCCCGTTCGGGCGTCGCGAGGTGGTCGGCGTGGTCGTGGAGTGCCGCGACGGGAGCGCGCTGCCGCTGTCGGATCTCAGGCCGGTGGCCAGCTGCCTCGATGCGGCCCCGCTGCCGGCGGACTGGCTGTGGCTGTGCCGCTTCGCGGCCCGCTATTACCAGCATGCACTGGGCGATACCCTGCACCAGGCCATGCCGGGACTGCTGCGCCAGGGCCGGGCACTCGAGGCGCGTACCCGCGAGCGCTGGAGCGTGACCGCGGCCGGCCACCGAGAGACACCGTCAAGCCTGGGCCGCGCGCCCCGCCAGGCCGAGCTGCTGGCCATGCTGCGCCAGCACCCCCACGGGCTGGTCAGCCAGGCGATCCTCGCCCAGTCGTTCAGCCGCGACCAGCTGCGTGCCCTGGCCGGCAAGGGCCTGGTGGCACGTCACGAGGAACCCCTGGCGGCCTCGCCGGCGGCCGAGGGCGAGGCCAGGCTGGCCGAGCCCGCCCTGCCCCTCAACCGCGAACAGGCCTCGGCGCTGGCCGCCATCCACGAGCGCCTCGACGGCTTCCACCCCTGCCTGCTGCATGGCGTCACCGGCAGCGGCAAGACCGAGGTCTATCTGCAGCTGATCGAGGCGGTCATCGCCCGTCGCCGCCAGGCCCTGGTGCTGGTCCCCGAGATCGGCCTGACACCGCAGACCCTCGCACGCTTTCGACGCCGCTTCCGGGCACCGGTAGTAGCCCTGCACTCGGGGCTCACCGACCACGAGCGCCTCGATGCCTGGGAGGCCGCGGCAAGCGGCCGGGCGCCGATCGTGCTGGGCACCCGCTCGGCCATCTTCACCCCCCTGGCTCATCCCGGGGTGATCATCGTCGACGAGGAGCACGACGGCTCTTACAAACAGCAGGATGGCCTGCGCTACCATGCCCGCGACCTGGCCGTGGCCCGTGCCCACCACCACCGCATCCCGCTGCTGCTGGGCAGCGCAACGCCTTCACTGGAATCTCTGCAGCGCGCACTGCACGGCGACTATCGCCATCTGCGCCTGACCCGCCGGGCGAGTCGCCATGCCCCGGCCCGCCTCGAACTCGTCGACCTGCGCGGCCGGCGTCGCCAAGGCGGCCTGATCCCGCCGGTGATCGAGACGGTGCGCGAGACCCTGGCCGCCGGCCACCAGGTGCTGGTCTTCATCAACCGGCGCGGCTTCGCCCCCACCCTGGCCTGCCATGCCTGCGGCTGGATGGCCGAGTGCGACCACTGCGATGCGCGCATGACCCTGCACCGGCAGCCGCCGCTGCTGGCCTGCCACCACTGCGACCGGCGCCGTGCCCTCCCCGACGCCTGCCCCGACTGCGGTAGCGTCGACTTGCGCCCCCTGGGCAGCGGCACCGAGCGCATTGAGGAGACCCTGGCGTCGCTGTTTCCCGAGGTGGCGGTGCACCGCATCGACCGTGACAGCACCCGGCGCCGCGACGCCCTCGAGCAGATGCTGACCGAGGTGCGCCGCGGCGAGCCCTGCCTGCTGGTGGGGACCCAGATGCTGGCCAAGGGCCACCACCTGCCACACGTCACCCTGGTGGTGGTGGTCAATGCCGACGCTGGCCTCTATGCCAGCGACTTCCGGGCGCTGGAGCACAGCGCCCAGCTGCTGGAACAGGTGGCGGGCCGCGCCGGTCGCGCCGCCCACCCTGGCCGGGTGCTGGTGCAGACCCTGCATACCGACGACCCGCACCTGCGCCTGCTGGCCGAGCGAGGCTATGATGTCCTGGCTGGCCAGCTGCTCGAGGAGCGGCGGGCCGCCCGACTGCCGCCGTTCCGCTTCCTCGCCCTGCTGCGCCTCGAAGCGCCCCACGAGGCGGCCGTGGTCACCCTGGGCGGCCTGGCCGCCGAGGCCCTGCGCCAACGGATCGGCGAACGAGGCCTCGCGGTCGACTGCCTGGGGCCGGTGCCGGCCCCCATGGAACGGCGCCAGAACCGCTACCATCTACAGCTGATGCTGGCCGCCGATCGCCGCAGCCAGCTGCACGAAGCCGGCGCCTGGTTGGTCGCCTGGCTGGAGGCCTGCCCCGAGGCGCGCCGGGTGCGCTGGTCGCTGGATATTGACCCGCAGACGCTGGCCTGAGCGCACACCTTTAAAGCCCGGCGCCGATTGCCGATAATGACGCCCCGATTCGCTCGGCGGTTGTCCCACACCGCCCACGCCACAGGACACCGGACACTTCCATGAAAGAGACCATCATCGTGCTGCTCGAGGGCGCCCTGGATGACCTTCGGCAGCAGGGCGTGCTGCCCGCAGAGATCGCGCCGACCATCAAGGTCGACCCGACCCGCGACAAGGCCCACGGCGACTACGCCACCAACCTGGCGCTGATGCTGGCCAAGCCGGCCGGCAAGAAGCCCCGCGAGCTGGCCGAGGCGCTGGTCGCCGCCCTGCCGGCAAGCGATGCCGTGCAGAAGGTGGAGATCGCCGGTCCCGGCTTCGTCAACTTCTTCGCCGCCACCGACGCGGCAGCCCAGGTGGTGCGCCAGGTGCTCGAGGCCGGTGACGCCTTCGGCCGCAACCTCAGCGGCCAGGGCCGCCGGGTGCAGGTGGAGTTCGTCTCCGCCAATCCCACCGGACCCCTGCACGTCGGTCATGGCCGCGGCGCGGCGATCGGCGACAGCATCTGCCGCCTGCTCGAGGCCACCGGCCATGAAGTGACCCGTGAATTCTACTACAACGACGCCGGCGCCCAGATCAGCAACCTGGCACGCTCGGTGCAGGCGCGGGTGCAAGGCATCGACCCCGGCGACACGGGCTGGCCCGAGGACGGCTACCGCGGCGGCTACATCATCGACGTGGCCAACGCCTACCTGGCCGGCGAAACCGTGCACGCCGATGACCGCCACGTCACCGCCCAGGCCGACCCCGAAGACCTGAATGCCATCCAGGAGTTCGCCGTGGCCTACCTGCGCCGCGAGCAGGATCTCGACCTCAAGGCCTTCGGCGTCGAGTTCGACGTCTACTTCCTGGAATCCTCGCTCTACGAGCAGGGCAAGGTCGAGGCTACCGTGGCGCGGCTGATCGACAAGGGCCATACCTTTGAGCAGGACGGCGCGCTGTGGCTTCGCACCACCGAGTTCGGCGACGACAAGGACCGGGTGATGCGCAAGAGCGACGGCCACTACACCTACTTCCTGCCCGACGTCGCCTACCACCTGGACAAGTGGCAGCGCGGCTTCGAGACGGTGATCAACGAGCAGGGAGCCGACCACCACTCCACCGTGACCCGGGTGCGCGCCGGCCTCCAGGCCCTCGAGGCCGGCATCCCGACGGGGTGGCCCGACTATGTGCTGCACCAGATGGTGATGGTCACCCGTTCCGGGGTCGAGGTGAAGCTCTCCAAGCGCGCCGGCAGCTACGTCACGGTGCGCGACCTGATCGACGAGGTGGGCCGCGATGCCACCCGCTTCTTCCTGGCCGCGCGGCGAGCGGACTCACAGCTCACCTTCGACATCGACCTGGCTCGCTCCCAGTCGAACGACAACCCGGTGTACTACGTGCAGTACGCTCACGCCCGGGTGTGCAGCATGCTGCGCAAGGCCGAGGCCGAGAAGACCCCGTTCGACCACGCCCTGGCCCTGCAGAGCCTGGCGCTGCTGGAGGCCAACCAGGAGAAGGCCCTGCTCAATCGACTTGCCCGCTACCCCGAAGTGGTCCAGTACGCCGCCGCCGCCCGAGAGCCCCAGCAGATCGCCCAATACCTGCTCGACCTCGCCGCCGACTTCCACACCTGCTACAACGCGGTGAAAGTGATGGTCGACGAGGCGGCACAGCGCAACGCCCGGCTGGCGCTGGGGCTGGCCACGCGCCAGGTGCTGCGCAACGGCCTCGAGTTGATGGGTGTCGGCGCGCCCGAGGAGATGTAAGCCATGGCCACCCGGAAGCAGCCAGCGAAGAAGCGCGGCGCCACCAGCACTCCACGGCGGCGCGCCGCCGCCCCCTCGCGCCGCGGTATCCCGGGCTGGCTGTGGGGCCTGGTCGGGTTGGTGGCAGGCTTCCTGCTGGCCCAGCACCAGCAGGGCATCGCCCCCTGGCAAGAGGGCAGCGACTCGCCGCTGGCCACGGTGCTGACCAAGCCCGGTGATCGCCAGGCAGCTCGAGAAGGCGAGGCGGCCGAGACTGCCGATAAGCCACCGATGCCGACCTTCGAGTTCTACACCCTGCTGCCGGAATCCGAGGTGATCGCCCCCGGGGGCAAGGTGCCCGCCTCCACCGCCACGCCGCCGGAACGCCCCGAGGCAATCGACACAGCAGCCGGCGACGACCCCATCGCCCGGGTGATCGCCGCCAATCTGGACACCGACGCCGCGGCGCAGGACGAGCAGGCAAGCACGCCAGCGACGGGCACCTCGTCGGCCGATCAGCGCTTCATGCTGCAGGCCGCCTCCTTTCGCGAGGCAGGCGATGCCAGCAAGCTGGCGGGACGGCTGCGCGATTTCGGCCTGCTGGCCAAGATCAGCGAGGTCAAGGCCGGCGGCGGCGACACCTGGCACCGGGTCCAGGTCGGCCCCTACAGCGACCGGCGTGAGCTCAACCGGGCCCAGGACCTGATGGTCACCCAGGGCATCGAGCCGCTGCTGATCCAGCTGCAGAACTGACGCACCCGACCGGACGAGGGAGAAACTCGACCAAGGTTGAATTCCTCACTCCCCGCCCACACGTTACTTGCTGAGTTCACCCCGGCGCCCCGGCCCTGCCCGCGGCGCCGCCAGTCATCGGGAGCCCTTTGCTCCCCCAAGGAGTCCCCTCCATGACCACGATCGTATCCGTGCGCCGCGGTGACCAGGTGGCGCTGGCCGGCGACGGCCAGGTCTCGCTGGGCAACACCGTGATGAAGGGCAACGCCAGCAAGGTACGCCGCCTCTACCGCGGCCAGGTGCTGGCCGGTTTCGCCGGCGGTACTGCCGACGCCTTCACGCTCTTCGAGCGCTTCGAGGCGCAGCTGGAAAAGTACCAGGGCAACCTCGTCAAGGCCGCCGTGGAACTGGCCAAGGACTGGCGCACCGATCGCGCCCTGCGCCGTCTCGAGGCGCTGCTCGCCGTGGCCAACAAGGAGGCCTCGCTGATCATCACCGGCAATGGTGACGTCGTGGAGCCCGAGGGCGGCATCATCGCCATCGGCTCGGGCGGCAACTACGCCCTGGCCTCTGCCCGAGCGCTGCTCGAGAACACCGACCTCGGTGCCCGCGAGATCACCGAGAAGTCGCTGTCCATCGCCGGTGACATCTGCGTGTTCACCAACCATAACGTCACGCTGGAAGAGCTCTGATCATGACCCGGATGACACCCCGCGAGATCGTCCACGCCCTGGACCAGTACATCGTTGGCCAACAGGACGCCAAGCGCGCCGTGGCCGTGGCCCTGCGCAATCGCTGGCGCCGTATGCAACTCGACGGCGAGCTGCGCCACGAGGTGACGCCCAAGAACATCCTGATGATCGGCCCGACCGGCGTGGGCAAGACCGAGATCGCGCGCCGCCTGGCCAAGCTCGCCGGCGCCCCCTTCATCAAGGTCGAGGCCACCAAGTTCACCGAGGTGGGCTACGTGGGCCGCGACGTCGAGTCGATCATCCGCGACCTGACCGAATCCGCCATCAAGCTGGTGCGCGAGCAAGCCAAGGAAGAAGTGGGCCAGCGTGCCGAGGATGCCGCCGAGGAGCGTATTCTCGACGCCCTGCTGCCGCCGCCCCGCGGCCAGGAAGACGCGCCGCGCCAGGACAGCTCGACCCGCCAGATCTTCCGCAAGAAGCTGCGCGAGGGACAGCTCGATGACAAGGAGATCGACATCGAGGTCACGCCCCAGGGCGCCGGCGTCGACATCACGACCCCGCCGGGCATGGAGGAGATGACCAGCCAGTTGCAGAACCTGTTCGCCGGCATGGGCAAGCAGAAGAGCGAGACCCGCCGCGTGGCGGTCAAGGACGCCTTCGGCCTGTTGCGTGACGAAGAGGCCGGCAAGCTGGTCAACGAGGACGATATCAAGAGCCGTGCCGTCGAGGCGGTAGAGCAGAACGGCATCGTTTTCCTCGACGAGATCGACAAGGTCTGCAAGGGCAGCGGCCAGTCCAGCGGCGGCGAGGTCTCCCGCGAGGGCGTGCAGCGTGACCTGCTGCCGTTGATCGAGGGCTCCACGGTCTCCACCAAGTACGGCATGGTGCGCACCGACCACATCCTGTTCGTCGCCTCAGGAGCCTTCCACCTGTCGCGCCCCTCGGACCTGATCCCCGAGCTTCAGGGCCGGCTGCCGATCCGCGTCGAGCTCAACGCCCTGACGCCGGAGGATTTCCAGCGCATCCTCACCGAGCCTTCCGCCGCCTTGACCAAGCAGTATGAGGCGCTGCTGGCCACCGAAGGGCTCGAGGTCACCTTCACGGAAGATGGCATCGCGCGCATCGCCGAGATCGCCTGGAAGGTCAACGAAGGCACCGAGAATATCGGCGCCCGCCGCCTGCACACCGTGATGGAGCGCCTGCTCGAGGAGGCCTCCTACCTGGGCGGTGACTTCGGCAGCCCGCTGTCGATCGATGCCGCCTACGTCGACTCCCAACTCGGCGAGCTGGCGATGGACGAGGACCTGTCGCGGTATATCCTCTGATCCCAACCGGAAGCCTCGGGCTGCTAGCCTAGAGGCACCGGGCTGCGCGGCGCCGGGGACAGGTCGTAGCGGGGGTCCTATGCCAGGGATGGCATCGGTAGCGCCCAGGGAAGGGTTCACAGCGCCCCCTCGACGGTCCGGCGCTCCGGGGCCTGTCGCCGGAGTAGCCGCCCCTCCACCACGCCATAAGCGGAGGCATGCAATGAGCGCCCCGATTCCCACCCGAGTGCACTACCATCGCCAGGACCGTGAGCTCGAGCTCACCTACGCCGACGGCGAAAGCTACCGGCTGCCGGTGGAGTACCTGCGCGTCTTCTCGCCCTCCGCCGAGGTGCGTGGCCACGGCCCCGAGTCCGCCACCCTGCAGGTGGGCAAGAAGTACGTGGGCCTGCAGAACATTACCCAGGCCGGCCGCTATGCCCTCAAGCTGCACTTCGACGATGGCCACGATAGCGGACTCTTCAGCTGGGACTACCTCTACGACCTGATCCAGAAGCGTGAAGTCAATTGGGCCGACTACCTGCACCGTCTGGAAGAGGCAGGCGCCTCCCGGGAGCCCCTGGGCATCGAGATCAAGCAGCTGTAGGGGTGGCGTCAAGACAATCGCCATTGGGGAAGGCTACAATGGCGCCCATTGCGAGGCCGCCAGGCCTTTCCCCACCGCAGCGATTCGGGAGCCCACGGCATGAGCGCCAGTGACAAGCACACCACCCACTTCGGCTACCAAGAGGTCCCGGTCGACGAAAAGGCCTCGCGCGTGGCGCATGTCTTTGATTCGGTGGCGGCCCGCTACGACATCATGAACGACCTGATGTCGATGGGCATCCATCGCCTGTGGAAACGACTGACCATCGAACGCGCCAGCGTGCGCCCGGGCCACAGCGTCCTCGATATCGCCGGCGGCACCGGCGACCTGACGGCAAAGTTCTCGCGCATGGTCGGCCCCCGCGGGCGGGTGGTGCTGGCCGATATCAACGCGTCCATGCTGAGGGTCGGCCGCGACAAGCTGCTCGACAATGGCATTAGCGGCAATGTCGAGTACGTCCAGGCCAATGCCGAGTGCCTGCCCTTTCCCGACAACACCTTCGATTGCATCACCATTGCCTTCGGCCTGCGCAACGTCACCGACAAGGATGCCGCGCTGCGCTCCATGACCCGCGTGCTCAAGCCCGGCGGCCGCCTGCTGGTGCTGGAGTTCTCCAAGCCGGGCAACCCGCTGTTCTCCAAAGCATACGACGAATACTCCTTCCGGCTGCTGCCGAAGATCGGTGAGCTGGTGGCGAGCGATGCCGACAGCTACCGCTATCTGGCCGAATCGATCCGCATGCATCCCGATCAGGAGACCCTCAAGGCAATGATGGAAGACGCCGGGCTGGAGCGGGTCGAGTACACCAACCTGACCGGGGGCATCGTGGCCCTGCATCGCGGCATCAAGCTGTGAGGGCAAGATGACGCTATCTCCTACCCTGCTGTTGGCTGGCCTGGAACGCACCCTGAATGCTCTGCTCGCCCGTGATCCGGCCGCGCCGTCGCGCCTGGCGAGGCTGACCGGGCAGCGAATCCTGCTGCGCCTGGAGCAACCCGCCCTGGCGTTGGCCATCCATTTTCATCCGGGCGGCCTCGACCTGATACGCCCCGACCTGACCGATGAGACAGCCTTCGCCGAGGAGGGCTTCGATGCGGTGGTCGAGCTGGATGCCGAAACCCTCGGCGAGTTGCTCGGTGGCGCCTCCGTCGAGCGCCTGATGTTCCAGGGCAAGCTCGCCGTGCGGGGACGCACCCATCTGCTGGAAACGACCCGCGACCTGCTGCTCGACCTCGACCTGGACTGGGAGGCGGAACTCGCCCGCTGGCTTGGCGACATCCCGGCCCATAGACTGGCGGAGGGGCTGCGAAGCCTCTCCCGCTGGGGCCTGCGAACCCGCCAGGAGCTCTGCGCCGACGTGGGAGAATATGTCTTCGAAGAGGCACGGCTGCTGCCTGGACGTCATCAGTTCGAAGCGATGCGTGACCACCTCACCGAGGTGGAGATCGCCACCGACCGCCTCGAGGCGCGGCTGGAGCGCCTGCGCCGCCGCCTGGCGGCGCCGGAGACGACGCCATGATTTTTCGCCTGGCGCGCATCGTCTGGGTGATCACCCGCTACCGGCTCGACACCCTGTTGCCGCTGGGGCGCATGCCCTGGTGGTTGCGTAGCCTGTTCGTTCTCTCCCCGCTACGCCTGGTACCGATCGGCGAGCGCCCCCGCGGCGAGCGACTGCGCCTGGCGCTTGAGGCGTTGGGTCCGATCTTCGTCAAGTTCGGCCAGATGCTCTCGACACGCCGCGACCTGCTCCCCGAGGACATTGCCGACGAGTTGCAGCGGCTCCAGGATCAGGTTCCCCCCTTCCCCGCTCAGCAGGCCAAGGCGCTGGTCGAGGAGGAGCTGGCGATGTCGCTCGAGGACGCCTTCGCCAGCTTCGAGCCCGAGCCCCTGGCGTCAGCCTCCGTTGCTCAGGTGCATGCCGCACGCCTGCATGGTGGCGAGGCCGTGGTGGTCAAGATCATTCGGCCGGGAATCGAGCGCGTGATGCGCCAGGACATGGCGCTGCTGTACCGCTTTGCCAGCGTACTGGCGCGGATTCCCGAGGCGCGTCGGCTGCGCCCGGTAGAGGTCGTCCGCGACTATGAGTCAACGCTGTTCGACGAGCTCGACCTGACCAAGGAAGCGGCCAATACCTCCCAGCTCAAGCGCAACTTCAAGAACTCACCGCTGCTCTACGTACCGGCCATCTACTGGGCGCTGACGCACCGCCGCGTGATGGTGCAGGAGCGGATCTACGGCGTCCCGGTCGCCGACACCGCGGCCCTGCTCGCACAGGGCACCAATCTCAAGAAGCTGGCCGAACGCGGCGTGGAGATCTTCTTCACCCAGGTGTTCCGCGATAACTTCTTCCATGCGGACATGCACCCGGGCAATATCTTCGTCTCCTACGACCACCCCCAGGATCCGCAGTATATCGCCATCGACTGCGGCATCGTCGGCAGCCTGACCCGCGAGGACCAGGACTACCTGGCACGCAACCTGCTGGCCTTCTTCCATCAGGACTATTACGAGGTGGCAGCGCTGCACATCGAGTCCGGCTGGGTGGGGGAGGAAACCAGGGCCAACGAGTTCGCCGCGGCAATCCGCACCGTCTGCGAACCGATCCTCGAAAAGCCGCTCAAGGACATCTCGTTTGGCCAGGTACTGCTGGGGCTATTTCAGACGGCCCGCCGCTTCAACATGGAGGTGCAGCCCCAGCTGGTACTGCTGCAGAAGACGCTGCTCAACATCGAGGGACTGGGTCGCCAGCTTTACCCCGACCTGGACCTGTGGAGCACCGCCAAGCCCTATCTCGAGCAATGGATGAAGGAGCGTGCTGGCGTCAGCGGCCTCTGGGAATCGCTCAAGCGACAGGCACCGGAGCTGTCTCGCCAATTGCCCGAGCTACCGGTACTCGCCCATCAGGTGCTCAGCCGTACCGAACTGGAACACCGCCAGCGACGCCGCCAGGTCGATGCCATGGGCGGCATTCATCAACAGCTGAATCGGCACATCAGGAGCCAGCGGAGGATGCGCCTCGGCCTGCTGCTGGTGGCGGCTGCCGTCGCCTGGCAGCCGCTGAGCGAGTGGGCCGCCGGCCAGGCCTGGCCGGCGCTGGTCGCCGCCGCACTCGGCGTGCTGCTGCTGACCTGGCACTGATGGCCTGCACCGCGCTTTCACACACGGCAATGGAACCTTCACCATGAGCGATATCCTCGACCGCCTTCACGTTGTCCTCGAAGAGCGCCGCCGCGCAGAGCCACAGGATTCCTATGTGGCGGCCTTGCATCACAAGGGACTGAACAAGATACTCGAGAAGGTCGGCGAGGAAGCCACCGAGACGCTGCTGGCCGCCAAGGACGCCGAGCATGGCGACGAGCCGGCACGCCAAGCGTTGGTCGCCGAAACGGCCGACCTGTGGTTTCATAGCCTGGTAATGCTCTCGCACCTGGGCCTCGACCATCGCCTGGTCCTCGATGAGCTGGCCCGCCGTTTCGGCGTTTCCGGACACGACGAGAAAGCCGCACGGCAATCCTAGCGTCAACTGGCTATTCCGGACCCGCCCGGAGCCCCAACCTGAGGAAGCAACTATGTTAGGTGGTATCAGTATCTGGCAGCTGCTGATCGTTCTCGGCATCATCATCCTGATCTTCGGCACCAAGAAGCTGCGCAACGTCGGTGGCGACCTGGGCGGCGCCGTGAAAGGCTTCAAGAAGGCCATGCATGAAGAGGAAAAGGACAAGGACGAGGGCGAGAAGGCGGATGATCCCCAGGGCCGCGTCAGCCACGACGAAGAGGCCAACACCTACGACGTCAAGGCCGACCGCAAGGCCCACGATCAGGAAGAGCACCAGGAAGAGCGCAAGTAATCCGCCATGTTCGATATGGGCTTTCTCGAACTGATGATCATCGGCGTGGTGGGCCTGCTGGTGCTGGGCCCCGAGCGCCTGCCCAAAGCGGCGCGCACGGTGGGGCTGTGGATCGGCAAGATCAAGCGCACCGTGTCGGGCATGCAGCGCGAGATCAGTGCCCAGCTCGAGGCGGAGGAGCTACGCCAGAAGCTCAACGAGCAGCAGAAAAAGCTCGACGAGGGCGTCCAGCAGGTCAAGCGCGGCGTGGAAAGCATCGCCGATGACGAGAGTGACACGCGCCAGTCGAGCTCGACGGGTGACGAAGGCGGTGAAGCAAGGCCGGCCGCGACGCCCGAAAAGCGACTCGACGACGCCCTCGCCAAGGCCCGCACGGACACCGAGGGCAAGGACTCCCAGGAGGGCCCAGCCGAGACCTCCTCCCACGCCGACAAGGATTCTGCCCCCAGATGAGCAAGACCGGTGACCCCCAGGAGCAGAACCAGGCCCCACTGATCGAGCACCTGATCGAGTTGCGCTCGCGGCTGATGCGCGCGGTGATCGCCATCCTGGTGATTTTTCTGGGCCTCTATGCCTTCGCCAACGACATCTACTCCTTTGTCGCCCAGCCACTGATGGCGCTGCTGCCGGAAGGCTCGCAGATGATTGCCACCGAAGTGGCCTCGCCCTTCCTGGCGCCCTTCAAGCTGACCCTGGTGGTGGCGGTGTTTGCCGCCATTCCCTATGTGCTGCACCAGGCCTGGGCCTTCGTGGCCCCGGGGCTCTACGACAATGAGAAGGCGCTGGCGCTGCCGATCCTGGCCTCCAGCGTGGCGCTGTTCTATGGCGGCGCTGCGTTCGCCTACTATGTGGTCTTCCCGCTGCTGTTCCAGTTCTTCACCCAGACCGGGCCAGAGAACGTCGCGGTGATGACCGACATCAACCAGTACCTGAATTTCGTCCTCAAGCTGTTCTTCGCCTTCGGGGTGGCCTTCGAGATCCCCATCGCCACCTTCCTGCTGATTCTCTCGGGGGCCACCACGGTGGAAAGCCTGTCGAAGAAGCGCCCTTACGTGGTACTGGGCTGCTTCGTCATCGGCATGCTGCTCACCCCGCCGGATGTGGTCTCCCAGAGCCTGCTGGCGGTGCCGATGTATCTGCTCTACGAGATCGGCCTGCTGTTCGGTCGCCTGGTACGCCGCAAGCGGGAGAAGGACGAGGAAGGCGAGGAGTAATAGCGCCAGCGGCCAAGCGGCCAAGCGGCCAAGCGGCCAAGCGGCCAAGCGGCCAAGCGGCCAAGCGGCCAAGCGGCCAAGCGGCCAAGCGGCCAAGCGGCCAGCAGAATTAAGACCCGAGCCAGCAAAAGCAACCCCCCGAAGATCTCGGCCTTCGGGGGGTTGCTTGTAGCTCGGCGCTCGGCGCTTGAAGCTTACAGGTCCATCAGCTCGTCGACGCGGTCGACCAGCTTGAAGATGCCGGTGGCGGCCTCGCTGATGCGCGTGGCCAGCATGTAGGCGGGCGTGGTCACCACGCGGTTCTCGAAATCCACCACAATATCCCCCACCCCGCAGCTGCGGTGAAGACCGCCCATGGCACTGATAGCCCCAGCGACGCCCGGGTCATGTCCCACGGTCACGGCGATGCCGGGCCCCAGCAGGCGCGGCACAAGCACCGGGCTGATGCACATCAGGCCGATCGGCTTGCGCGCCTCGTGGAAGCCCGACAGCGCCTCGCTGAGCTCGTCGAGCACCTGCATGCCATCCCCGGCTTGGGCGAAGTTGGAGAGGTTCTTGGCGACACCGAAGCCACCCGGGAGGATGACCGCATCGAAGTCATCGGCCTCGAGCTCGTCGAGCGGCGAGATCTCGCCCCGGCACAGGCGCGCCGACTCGGTCAGTGCGTTGCGATGCTCACCCTCGGCCACCGCCCCGCGCCGATGGTCGACGACGTGATGCTGCTCGATGTCGGGGGCGAAACAGCGATAGCCCAGGCCCAGCTGATCGAGGCGCAGCAGGGTCAGGGTGGTCTCGTGAATCTCGGCACCGTCCTGCACCCCGCATCCCGAGAGGATGACCGCCACCTGTTTGCTCATGCCTTTCTCCTTGAAGGTAGGTGCCTGTTTGTCCAGGCCCTGAAATCCGCAAGCCTTCACTTTAGAGAGTCGGCCGGGGTGGGACAAGGCGCGGCTTTCGACACCAGGCCATACTGATATACTCGAGGCATTCGCCTGCCGCTGTCATCAATCCTTCATCCTGCATCGTCATACTGCTGGGACGGCGGTCCCGAACACTACCCGGAGAGACGCCTTGAGCTTCACGACCACACGCCAGTTCCCGACCTCGCGTCTGCGCCGCATGCGTCGCGATGACTTCTCACGCCGCCTGATGCGCGAGCACACCCTGACGCCGGCCGACCTGATCTGGCCGGTGTTCGTGCTCGAGGGCGAGGGCCAGCGCGAGGCGGTGCCCTCCATGCCGGGGGTCGAGCGGCTGTCGATCGACCTGCTGATCGAGGAGGCACGCGAGGCCTTTGACCTCGGCATCCCGGCCATCGCCCTGTTTCCGGTGGTCGGCACGGAACTCAAGAGCGAACTGGCGGAGGAGGCCTACAATGCGGCGGGCCTCGTCCAGCGCAGCGTTCGTGCCCTCAAGCAGGCGCTACCGGGGCTCGGCATCATCACCGATGTCGCGCTCGACCCCTACACCAGCCACGGCCAGGACGGCATCCTCGACGAGGCGGGCTATGTCCATAATGACCGTACCGTTGAGACGCTGCTCAAGCAGGCGCTCTCACACGCCGAGGCCGGCGCCGATGTGGTGGCCCCTTCTGACATGATGGATGGGCGCATCGGCTCGATTCGCCAGGTGCTGGAACAGGAGCAGCTGGTCAACACCCGGATCATGGCGTACAGCGCCAAATACGCCTCTCGCTACTACGGGCCCTTCCGCGATGCCGTGGGCTCCGCCGGCAACCTGGGAAAGGCCGACAAGACCACCTACCAGATGGATCCGGGCAACGGCGACGAGGCGCTGCATGAGGTCGCGCTGGACCTCGCCGAAGGGGCCGATATGGTGATGATCAAGCCCGGCATGCCCTATCTGGACGTGGTGCGCCGGGTGAAGGACGAGCTCAAGGTCCCGACCTTCGCCTATCAGGTAAGCGGCGAGTACGCCATGCACATGGCCGCCTTCGAAAACGGCTGGCTCGAGGCGGATGCGGTCATCCTCGAGTCACTGCTGTGCTTCAAGCGCGCCGGGGCCGACGGCGTGCTGACCTATTTCGCCAAGCGGGCGGCCCGGCTGCTCGCCACACCATAAACGACGGGAGGGACAGCGCCCTTCCGTCCGACGACAGGGAAACCCCATGGAAGAGACACGCGGTCCCGACCGGCAGTCCGATGTGACCACGCCTGCTCAGGGCGGCGAGCCCCCCGGGCCACCCGCCCCGCGGCTGAATCAGACCCGCACAGGCATCAAGCCCAAGGCGCTGCCGGACCCCGAGGCGGACCTCGCCGACCCCGGTCTGTACTTCAACCGCGAGCTCTCCCATCTGCAGTTCAACGTCCGGGTGCTGGAACAGGCTCTGGATGAGGCGCATCCGCTGCTCAACCGGTTGATGTTCCTGCTGATCTTCTCGTCCAACATGGACGAGTTCTTCGAGATCCGCGTGGCGGGCCTGAAGAACCAGATCCTGCTCGGCGATGATTCCACGGGTGCCGATGGACGCTCGCCGCGCTCTGTCCTGGCCGAAATTTCCCAGATCGCCCACGAGCAGGTGGCGCGTCAGTACCAGATCCTCAACGAGGTACTGATCCCTGCTCTTGAGGCCCAGCGGCTGCGTTTCCGCCGCCGCGGGGACTGGTCCGAGGAGCAACGCGCCTGGGTGCGCGACTACTTCGAGACCGAGATCATGCCGGTGATCAGTCCCATCGGGCTGGATCCTTCTCACCCCTTCCCGCGCCTGGTCAACAAGAGCCTCAACTTCATTGTCCAGTTGGAGGGCAAGGACGCCTTCGGCCGCGAGGGCGGGTTGGCTATCCTGCCGGCCCCCCGCTCGCTGCCGCGGGTGATTTCCCTGCCCCAGGCACTCTGCGAGGAGGGGGTCAGCGAATATGTCTTCCTTTCCTCGATGATCCATGCCCACGCCGAGGAGGTCTTCCCGGGCATGACGGTGCTCGGCTGCTACCAGTTCCGCCTGACGCGCAACGCCGATCTCTCCGTGGATCCCGAGGAGGTCTCCGACCTCGCCTCGGCACTGCGCGGCGAGCTGCTGTCGCGGCGCTACGGCAGCGGGGTTCGCCTGGAAGTGGCCGACAACTGCCCCGACGAGCTGGCCGAGTTCCTGCTCCGGCAATTCCAGCTCGAGCAGACGGATCTCTTCCGCGTCAACGGCCCGGTGAACCTGACGCGCATGATGTCGGTGCTGGGCGACGTGGAGCGTCCCGAGCTGCTCTACCGCCCCTTCACCCCCGGCCTGCCCAAGGTACTGCGCAAGGCCGACAGCGTGCTGGGCGCCATCGCCGATGGCGATATCCTGCTGCACCACCCCTTCCAGTCCTTCTCGCCGGTGGAGGAGATGCTCGGCGAAGCCGCCCGGGATCCGGACGTGCTGGCCATCAAGCAGACCCTCTACCGCACCGGCGCCGACTCGCCCATCGTCAACGCCCTCGTCGAGGCCGCCGGCAACGGCAAGGAAGTCACGGTGGTGATCGAGCTGCGGGCCCGCTTCGACGAAGCCGACAACCTGGCCCTGGCCTCGCGCCTGCAGGAAGCCGGGGCGATCGTCATCTACGGCGTGATGGCCTACAAGACCCACGCCAAGATGATGCATATCGTGCGCCGTGAAAGAGGTAAGCTGCGTCACTATGCCCACCTGGGCACCGGCAACTATCACTCGCGGACCGCCAAGCTCTATACCGACTACAGCCTGCTTACCGCCGATCCGGTGCTGTGCGCCGACGTGCACAAGGTCTTCCAGCAGCTCTCGGGCATGGGCCGGGCGCGGCATATCGAGCAATTGCTGCATGCCCCCTTCACCCTGCACGAACAGATCGTGGCCAAGATCGATCGGGAGGCCGAGCACGCCCGCAAGGGCAAGCGTGCCCACCTGATCATCAAGTGCAACTCGCTCACCGAGCCGAAGCTGATCCAGGCCCTCTATCGGGCCTCCCGAGCCGGGGTGGAGTGCGACCTGATCATCCGCGGCATGTGCTGCCTGCGTCCGGGCATCCCGGGGATTTCGGAGAACATCCGCGTGCGCTCGATCATCGGCCGCTTCCTGGAACACACCCGGGTCTTCCATTTCCACAACGACGGCAAGTCGGAAATCTGGGGCTCCAGTGCCGACTTCATGGCACGCAACATGTTCCACCGGGTGGAGACCTGTTTCCCGCTGCTTGACAGAAAGCTCGCCGCCCGAGTCCGCAAGGACCTCGAGACCTACCTGGTCGACAACTGCCAGAGCTGGCTGCTGCGCAGCGATGGCCTCTATATCAAGCAGCAGGCCGGCAGTGCAGCGCCGATCAGCGCCCAGGAGACCCTGCTCTTCGCTTACGCCACTCGGGCCTGAGCAAAGCGCGAAGCTCGAACCGAACCGCCCCCGCAGCCTGGCTGCGGGGGCGGTTTTTCTTCCGGCGTGACGCTTAAAACGTAAAGCTCCCGGCGAAGCCGGGTCAGACGCCGACCTGGCCGCCATCCAGCTTCTGGATCACTACCGTGGACGCTCGCGGGCGCACCTTACCGGCGGCTTGCCGGGTGGCATCCTCGGAGGCCGGCCAGTTGCCCGGGTGCTGGATGTTGATGAACAGCGCGGTCTTGTCCGGCGTGGCAAAGATGCCGGTCACCTCGCAGCCGTTGGGCCCCACGGCAAAGCGCTTGAGATGCTGCTGGTTGGTCTCGTTGAGTACCGAGCGCGCATCACCCGCCTGCAGGCCATTGGGCACCACCGCCAGCACCTGATCGTTGGTGTCGTCGGCAACGCCGTCATAGCCGTTGTCGGTCTGGATCCACAGGATGCCATCGCCGTTACCCCGGTCGTCGTACCACAGGCCGTCGGGGCTGGCGAACTGGTTGAGCTCGGTCAGGCCGGAGAGGTTGTCGGGATCAGAGGTGGCGGCACCGAAGACGAACACCTCCCAGTCGAAGCGGGTGACGTCGTCACTATCCCGCCAGCGGATGACCTGGCCAGTGGCGTTGTCGGGACGCGGGTTGGCCGCATTGACCGGTGCCGTGCCGTAGCCCACCCCCGGCTCCTCGATATCGCTGCCACCGTGGGTATAGGTGGGCTCGGTGTCCGCCGCGGTGCGCTGGCTGTTGTTGGTCAGGGTCATGTAGACATCGCCGGACGTCGGGTCCACCGTCCCCCACTCGGGACGGTCCATGGGAGTGGCGCCCATCAGATCGGCAGCATCACAGGTATGGACGATGATGCCCGCCTGGTCGTCGGCCGCCAGCCCCAGCGCCTCGTGGAGACGCCGGCCGTCGCGGGTCACCGCCTCCGGCGTCAGCGCCAGCCACTCACCACGCCCGTCGGCGTCGAAGCGAGCGGCATACAGGGTGCCCTCGTCGAGGTACTTGGCGCCGATTGCCAGGCGATCGACGTTGGCGTCAGACCGGTTGGTATCGGCCGGGTCCCAGGCCGCGCGGGAGACGAACTTGTAGATGTATTCGTTGCGCGAATCGTGGCCGGAGTAGAAGACCACCGGCTCACCTGCCACCAGCTTGCCCGGCCAGCAGCCCTCATGGCGAAAGCGGCCCATCGCGGTGCGCTTCACGGCGCGGCGGCTGCCGTCGTAGGGGTCGACCTCCACCTGGTAGCCGTAGGTGCGGGCCTCATTGCGATAGTCGCCGGTGGCGTCGGCCGCGGTGGGCGTCGTATCGAAGCGAGCGAACTCGTCGCGGTGCTCGGAGGCATCGCCGGCGGCGGTTTCCCAGCCGTATCGACCACGGCCACTGGCGATCCCCAGACGATCATCGTCCCGCCGGCGCTGCGCGTTGCGCACGAAGTAGCCGGGCCAGTTCTCCTCGCAGGCCAGGTAGGTACCCCAGGGGGTGTAGCCGTTGCCGCAGTTGTTGGAGGTCCCGCGGGTGCGCGTTCCCTGGGGCGAGAACCGGGTCTTCACGTAGTCGCTACCTGCCAATGGACCACCGATGTCCATTTCGGAGGCGTTGGTAATGCGCCGGTTGTAGGGCGAGTCGACCACATGACGCCAGCGGCCATCGGCCTGTTTCTTGACGTGTACAACGGCGACGCCGTGGGCATTGATCTCGGTACGCACCTCGTCTGCCGGGCGCTGGCCCTCTTGGGCATTGGTCGGACCGCCCCGGGGCGCCCAGAGGGCGCTCTGGTCGATGTATTCGTGGTTGATGGCGAGCAGAAACTCCCGAGACTCGCTGCCCTGGCCGAGCGGAAAATGGTACATCCCGTCGTGGTGCATGCCGATGGCATTCGCCTGAATCTCGGGGGTCATCTCGAGGTCCTCCCGCCACTCGGGAACGTCACTGGTGAGTCCCGCGCCCCAGGGGATCAGCACCTGTGCCGTGTAGCCCTCCGGCACCACGACGCTGTCGAGCCTCGCCCCACGAAGCGACTCGAACGCCAGGCGCAACGGCTTCTTTCCCGATGCGCTGGTACCCTGCACGCCGGTCCCGGCATCCGCGCCCGCCAAGGCATTCGCCGCGCCAAAGCCCATCATCGACATGGCGGCAAGCCCCAGCCCACCGCGCATCACGTTGCGACGCGACAGCTGCTTTTCCAGCACGGCAGCAAAGGGCTCGTTGCCGCTGCGATTGAAGTTACGATGATCCTCGATTTCCCTGCTCATGACCCTGTACCTCGGCGAATGGATGGCGGCCGACAGGCCGACTGGTCGATACCCGGATACAGATTAGGGAAGGGAGGTGACAGGGACGTGAAGGCTTGGCGTCAGCCCTTGCGGAACGCCTCGAGGTCGTGGGGGTCGAGCCCGGATACGCGCTCGGGCAGGCCGCGCTCGCGGCGGGCGGAGCGCACCACCTCGCGTTCGGCGAGCAGTTCGGCATCATCGTCCAGAGTGCGGCCATTGAGTTCGGCGAGTTGGGCCATGCCCTGGTGATAGAAGGCCAGCACCGCCAGCGCGGTCTCGTTGCCCTCGGCCATGCCGCGGCGCAGTGCCGGCAGGTAGCCGCTGACTCGGGACAGCTGATGCTTGAGCTGCCAGACATAGCGCACCTCCGCCATCCAGGGCCGTTCGCGCAGCACTGCGAACACCAGGCTGGTCGCGACCAGCCCCAGCAGCACGCCCAAGACATTGAGCCAGAAACCACCGTCGAAAGCCGCCTGCAGCAGCTGAACGAACAGCAGCCCGAAGACGACCAGCTGGCCGGCCATGGCCAGGCTGATAAAACGCCCCTTGCGGCGATAGGTCTCGGGGTCGTGGTCCTCGAACTGAAAGGTCATCTAGGGATCCTGGGTGGCGAGTCGGAAATCAACGGTATTATCCCGACATCGCCCCCCGCGGTACAAGGCTAACGCAAGCGCTCGGCGGCCGTGAGCAGCAAATGCTCGGTGGTCTCCCAGCCGATACAGGCATCGGTGACCGAGACGCCATGGCGAAGCTGGCCCGGCGCCAGCGCCTGCTTGCCCTCATGGAGATGGCTTTCCAGCATCAACCCCGCCAGCGCCGTCTCGCCGGCCTGGCGCTGGGCCAGAACGTCGAGCAGCACCTCGCTCTGGCGGCGGTGATCCTTGCGTGCGTTGGCGTGGCTGCAGTCGACCATCAAGCGCGGCGACAGTCCGGCGTCCTCCAGAGCCCGACGTGCCGCCTGGACATGGGGAGCCTGGTAGTTGGGCTCGCCATGACCGCCGCGCAACACCAGCTGGGTATGAGGGTTGCCTGGCGTATCGCGCACCGTCGGGCGACCCCCGTCATCCAGCCCGAAATGGCTGTGGGGATGGGCCGCGGCGCGCATGGCGTCCATTGCCACGCCGATATCACCGCCGGTGGCGTTCTTGAAGCCCACTGCCGCCTCGAGCCCGCTGGCCAGCTCGCGGTGCAGCTGAGACTCGGTAGTACGGGCGCCGATCGCCACCCAGGAGAGCAGGTCCTCCAGGTAGGGCGCCAGCATCGGCTGCAGCAGCTCGGTGGCCACCGGCAGCCCCAGCTCGGCCACGTCGCGCATCAGCTGCCGAGAGACCGACAGGCCCCGAGCCATGTCGCCGCTGCCGTCGAGGTCAGGGTCGTAGGCCAGTCCCTTCCAGCCCACGGTGGTGCGTGGCTTCTCCACGTAGACGCGCATCACCGGCAGCAGCCGGTCCGAGACCCTTGGCGCCAGCTCGGCCAGGCGGCGGGCGTACTCCAGGGCTGCCTCCGGATCATGGATGGAGCAGGGACCCACTACCACCAGCAGGCGGTCATCACGGCCGGCAAGGATCTCATGCACGGCCTGGCGCTGTGCTTCGATCCGGGCCGCCAGCGCCGGGGAAAGCGGCAGCTCGCGGTGCAGCTCGCCGGGGGTGGGCAGCGGCCGGGCCGGACTGGCGGTGGAGCGCAGGGTCTCGGTCAAGGGGGTGGCGGCAAGGGTCGCGTTCATGGCGTGATCAACTCCGGGTAGCGGTCTTACATCGTGTGTGTCGGCTGCCATCGATCTCGCTACGGCCGGGCATGGCGGAGTGGGCCGACCGCAGCTCGCTAAATCGCCAGTAACCGTAATAGCCCGCGAAGCCCCGGGTCTGGCGGATGGCGATGGATGCGGTCATGGTCTCTCTCCTGGATGTCAGTTGTATGGTCGGGTGTCCGTGAAACGCAGAACCCCCGGGCGGGGCGGCCGTCCGGGGGTTCTGGCGGAGGCGGCCCTGGTGGGGTGCCTCCCGGCGATGTCGCATGTTGCGTTCAGGACATGGCCATGGGCACCCCGGGGGTAAACCAGTAACCAAACCAGTCGCCGCTTACCGCAAATGCCACGCTGCCTTTGCGGGCAACGTAAGAAACGGGATGGTCACGGCGGGTCATGGTCATGGAACGCTCCTGAGGTATGGACTCATCCTGCCGCATTGCGGCATGGCTGGCAAGCGCCGCCCGCTCAGCCGGCGAACAGCTGATACCAGCCGATGGTGGCCGGCAGGGCGCTCATGGCCACCAGCACCACCAGGCCAAGCACCACGGACAATAGGCCGCTGTCGTCCTTGAAGTTCGTGTCGTGTCCCGCCATGTGTCACTCCTCGATATCGTGTCAGGGTAGAAGCGCATTCTAGCGAAGATGGCCGCGTCCGGCACGGCATCGAGCGTCACAGGCTCAACGCAGGTGGCGCCCGCCATCCACCGGCAGGGTCGCGCCGGTGACAAACCGGTTGTCGAGCAGGTAGCGCAGGCTCTGATAGATCACCCCGGGGCCGGGGATCATTTCCATCGCCGACTTGGCGCGGGCCTTCTCGGCGTACACTTCGTCATCGCCCTCGTTAAGCATGATCATTGCCGGGGCAATGGCATTGACCTGGATCGCCGGGGCGAACATGGCGGCGAAGGAGAGCGTCAGGTTGTCCAGCCCCGCCTTGGTGGCGGCGTAGGCGGCGTGCTTCTTCGAGCCCTTCTGCACCACGTAGTCGGTCATGTGCACGATGTCGCGCTGGGGCTCACTGCACGCCTCGAGCAGCTCGCGGGCATGCAGGTTGATCAGGTAGGGCGCCAGCATGTGGATGCGAAACAGCCGCTCGAAATTTGCTCCCGCTTCGGGGCCGCTGGAATCCGGCGCCCAGTCGCTGGCGTTGTGGACGATAGCCCGCAACGAGGGCGTCTCGGCCCTGAGCCGCTCAAGGAAGTCGAGGATGCCCGCCTCGTTCGCGAAGTCGGCCGGCAGGGTAACGATGCCCCGCTCACGCAGCGCGTCCAGCTCACGACGCTCGCGGCGATAGCTGATGATCACCGGGTGGCCGTCGTCACGCAGGCGCTCGGCACAGTGGCGCCCCAGACGCTGGGCGCCGCCGGTGATCAGGATCGGCGAGGCGCTCATGGCCGCGCCCTCCTCACCAGGCTGCCCGCGGTGGGCACGATAGGGTCCCGCGGCGCATAGGCAAAGACATCCGAGAAGACCCGCGAGGCCTCGAGGCCCATCGACGCCAGCACGTCGACGCAGGCATAGACCATCCCCGGCGAGCCTGAGACATAGACGTCATGCCCCGAGACGTCATCGAGGCTCAAAGCCAGGGCCTGATCGACGCGGCCGCGGTGGCCGATGACCCGCTCCCCCGCCACGTCCTGCTC
Source organism: Halomonas fontilapidosi (assembly GCF_014192285.1). Classification (GTDB taxonomy): domain Bacteria; phylum Pseudomonadota; class Gammaproteobacteria; order Pseudomonadales; family Halomonadaceae; genus Halomonas; species Halomonas fontilapidosi. The sequence continues at coordinate 165,326 of NZ_JACHXQ010000003.1, forward strand.
CGGTGCGAGCTCGGTCACGGCATGGAAACGGAGATTGGCATGCGCTTCCGCCCACGCCCGGGGCAGACGCTCCAGGTAGAGGTCGCGACGTTCGCGGGCCGCCCACCAGAGGTCGATCTCGCGTTCCGGGTCGGCATGCAGGGCCGCCTCGATGATCGCCTTCATCTGGGCAAAGCCGGTGCCGGCCGCGACCAGCAACAGGGGGCGCGTGCTGTCAGGGTCGAGGATGCAGTCGCCGCCGGGCAGGCGCAGGGTCAGTCGCTCGGCCACCTGCATCAGCTCGCGCAGCCGGGCGGAGTTCTCCCGCTCCGGCCAGTGCTGGATATGCAGCTCGATGGTGCCATCGCCGGCATGGGCGTTGGCGATGGAGAACGGCACCCACAGGTCCTCGGCGAGCTTGAGCTCCAGGTACTGGCCGGGCTCATGGGCCACGGCCTCGGGCCGGCCCTCCAACTGGACGCGGAAGACGTCCGGGGTGAGATCCTCGACCTCGGTGACCAGGCAGGTCAGGGTCCTTGGCGTCATGAAAGCCTCATGAAGTTGTCAGAATGTCGAGTTGTCAGGTAATTCGATGCCCAGCTCGTTCCAGCGCTCGCTGACGCGGGCCTTGACGGCCTCGTCCATGACGATGGGCGTGCCCCACTCGCGGTCGGTCTCGCCGGGCCACTTGCTGGTAGCATCCAGGCCCATCTTGGAGCCAAGTCCCGCCACGGGGGAGGCGAAGTCCAGGTAGTCGATAGGCGTATTCTCGACCATCACGGTATCGCGGGCAGGGTCCATGCGCGTGGTGATGGCCCAGATCACGTCCTTCCAGTCGCGGGCGCAGACATCGTCGTCGAGCACCACCACGAACTTGGTGTACATGAACTGGCGCAGGAAGCTCCAGACGCCCATCATCACTCGCTTGGCATGACCGGGGTACTGCTTCTTCATGGTCACCACCGCCATGCGATAGGAACAGCCCTCCGGCGGCAGATAGAAGTCGACGATCTCGGGAAACTGGCGCCGCAGGATGGGCACGAACACCTCGTTGAGAGCGAGCCCCAGGATCGCCGGCTCATCGGGGGGGCGGCCGGTGTAGGTCGAGTGATAGATGGCGTTCTCGCGCAGGGTCATGCGCGTCACCGTGAACACCGGAAAATGATCCACTTCGTTGTAGTAGCCGGTATGGTCGCCGTAGGGGCCCTCGGGCGCCATGTCGTCGGGATAGATAAAGCCTTCCAGAATGATTTCTGCCGATGCAGGCACCTCCAGATCGGCATGACCACACTTGACCAGCTCGGTACGCGAGCCGCGCAGCAGCCCGGCGAAGGCGTATTCGGAGAGGCTATCGGGAACCGGGGTCACCGCGCCGAGGATGGTGGCGGGATCGGCGCCCAGCGCCACCGCTACCGGGAAGGGCTCGCCGGGATGCTCCTGCTGGAACTCCTGGAAATCCAGGGCACCGCCGCGGTGCGATAACCAGCGCATGATCAGGCGGTTCTTGCCGAGCTTCTGCTGACGATAGATCCCCAGGTTCTGGCGTTTCTTGTACGGTCCACGGGTGATCACCAGCGGCCAGGTGACCAGCGGCGCGGCGTCACCCGGCCAGCAGTGCTGGATCGGTAGCCGGTCGAGGTCGACCTCCTCGCCCTCGTAGGCGAGCGCCTGCACCGGTGCCGAGCGCACCGTCTTGGGCCCCATGCTCATCACTTGCTTGAAGATCGGCAGCTTGCTCCAGGCGTCGCGGAACCCCTTGGGTGGCTCGGGCTCCTTGAGGAAGGCGAGCAGCTCCCCGACCTCACGCAGCGCGGCAACCGAGTCCTGGCCCATGCCCATGGCCACTCGCTTCGGCGTGCCAAAGAGGTTGCCGAGCAGCGGCATGGTATGGCCCTTGACGTTCTCGAACAGCAGCGCCGGCCCACCGGCGCGCAGGGTCCGGTCGCAGATCTCGGTGATCTCGAGGTAGGGGTCGACCTCGGCGGTGATGCGCTTGAGCTCGCCCTGGGCCTCGAGCATCGCGATGAACTCGCGCAGGTCCTTGTACTTCATTCGGATTTCCCGGTTCCAGAATGACGAAAGGGGCAGCATAGCATGCCGCCCCTTCCTTTCACGTCCGACCGCGCGGCCGTTTCAACCCGCGGCTTTGCCAGCAGTCGTGGTCAGCGGCGCTTCATCGCCTCGAAGAACTCAAGGTTGGTCTTGGTATCCTTGAGGCGGTCGATCAGGAACTCGGTGGCCGCGGTGTCTTCCATGGGGTTGAGCAGCTTGCGCAGGATCCACATGCGCTGCATCTCGTCCTCGGAGGCAATCAGGTCCTCGCGGCGGGTGCCGCTGCGGCGGATGTTCATCGCCGGGTAGACGCGACGCTCGGCCAGCTTGCGGTCGAGGTGCGCCTCCATGTTGCCGGTTCCCTTGAACTCCTCGAAGATCACCTCGTCCATCTTCGAGCCGGTATCGACCAGCGCCGTGGCGATGATGGTCAGGCTGCCGCCCTCCTCGATGTTGCGCGCGGCGCCGAAGAAGCGCTTGGGCTTCTCCAGGGCGTGTGCATCGACCCCCCCGGTGAGCACCTTGCCGGAACTTGGCACCACGGTGTTGTAGGCGCGCGCCAGGCGGGTGATGGAGTCGAGCAGGATCACCACGTCACGCTTGTGCTCCACCAGACGCTTGGCCTTCTCGATGACCATCTCGGCCACCTGGACGTGCCGCGCCGGCGGCTCGTCGAAGGTCGAGGCCACCACCTCGCCGCGCACGGTGCGCGACATCTCGGTCACCTCTTCCGGGCGCTCGTCGATCAGCAGCACGATCAGATGGCACTCGGGGTTGTTGCGGGTAATCGAGGTGGCGATGTTCTGCAACATCAAGGTCTTGCCCGCCTTGGGCGGCGAGACCAGCAGGCCACGCTGGCCCTTGCCGATGGGCGCGGTCAGGTCGATGATCCGCGCTGTCAGATCCTCGGTAGAGCCATTGCCGATCTCCATGCGCAGCCGCTCCTGGGGGAACAGCGGCGTGAGGTTCTCGAAGAGGATCTTGTGCTTGGCGTTCTCCGGCTTGTCGAAGTTGATCTCGCTGACCTTGAGCAGCGCGAAGTAGCGCTCCCCTTCCTTCGGCGGACGAATCTTGCCGGAGATGGAGTCGCCCTTGCGCAGATTGAAGCGTCGAATCTGGGAGGGCGAGACATAGATGTCATCGGGGCCGGCCAGGTAGGAGCTGTCGGCGCTGCGCAGGAAGCCGAAGCCATCCTGCAGGATCTCCAGCACGCCATCACCGAAGATCGGCTCGCCACTCTTGGCATGCTTCTTGAGAATGGCAAAGATGATGTCCTGCTTGCGAGAACGTGCCAGGTTGTCGATGCCCATCTCGCGGGCAGTCTCCAGAAGCTCCGGCACTGGCTTTTGCTTGAGTTCGGTAAGATTCATCGGTGTGTTCAGAATTCGCTCGTGGAAGCCGGGCGGCAGTGCGCCGTGGGAAAGACAGGAGGCGAGACGATGACGCCCTGTGGGTGCGTTCAGAGCCCGGACAGGCTACCTCTCGTCGTGCTGCATCGTATGGCCAAGGGCGGGCGACCGCACTCTGGGGTTGCCGGGCCGATATCGGAAGCGAGGAAGCAGGTTCGTCTTCGCCTGACCGGCGGGTCCTGGCCAGGCGGCCGGGATCGCGGGCTGAAGCAGTGGGCTGTCTGACGACTTGGAAACTGACCGTGACGGAATCGCCGCTGAACGGTCGGGAAGCATTCGGAACAGGCGAACGACCCGATACTAGTCAAGGCGGCGAGCGAACGCAAGCCCTGGCGGCCGCGACAATTGACACGACCGGAAGCGCCGCGCACCCTTGCCCCTGACCGTACCGAAGGAACTGCCATGACTTCGCCACAGGACCCGGCGCCCTCCGCTGCCGCCCCCATTCCGGCTGCCGTGGCCGGCGACCCCATCCGGCTTGCCGCGATCGACCTCGGCTCCAACAGCTTCCACCTGCTGGTGGCCAACTATCAGGATGACCGCCTGCAGGTGGTGGCCCGCCTTGGCGAGAAGGTCCAGCTTGCCGCCGGCCTCGACGAGGACGGCTGGCTTGGCGAAGCGGCGATGCAACGCGCGCTGGACTGCCTGGCACGCTTCTCCCCCTTCCTCGAGGACATCACCCCGGGTCACCTGCGGGTGGTGGGCACCAACGCGCTGCGCGATGCGGCCAACAGCCAGGCGCTGATCGAGCGGGCCGAGTCGCTGCTCGGCCATCGCATCGAGATCATCGCCGGTCGCGAGGAGGCCCGCCTGATCTATCTGGGCGCGGCGCATGCCCTGGCCGAGGATGGGCGCCGACTGATCGTCGACATCGGCGGGGGCTCCACGGAGTTCATCATCGGCGAACGCTTCGAGCCGCTGGCATTGGAAAGTCTGCGCATGGGTTGCGTGACCTTTACCCGCCGTTTCTTCGAGGGTGGCGAGATCAGCGAGAAGCGCATGCGCAAGGCGGAGCTTGCCGCCCTCTCGGAACTGGCCAATATCCAGCGCCCCTACCAGCGCCTGGGCTGGGATGACCCGGTGGGGTCCAGCGGCACCATCAAAGCAGCGGCCGCCGTGATCGCGGCCGCCGGGGATGCCCCCGAGGGCATGATCACCCGCGCCGGCCTGGCTGCCCTGCGCAAGCGCCTGATCAAATGCCGTAAGCTCGACAAGGTTGCCATGGAGGGCCTCAAGGCCGACCGCTCGCGGGTCTTTCCGGCCGGGGTGGCGATCCTCAGCGCCGTCTTCGAGGCCTTCGACCTGGAGCAGATGCGCTACGCCGACGGCGCCCTGCGCGAGGGGGTGCTCTACGACATGGTGGGACGCAACAGTCCCGAGGATTCGCGTCTCAAGACGTTGGATGGCCTGGCCCGTAACTATCAGGTGGATAGCCGGCAGGCAGAGAACGTGGCGGCCACCGCCGGCGCGCTGCTCGACCAGGTCCGCGAGGCCTGGGGCCTCGACGCCGACCAGGCGCGCTTCCTCGACTGGGGCAGCCGCCTGCACGAAATCGGCCTGGCCATCTCCCATAGCCAGTTCCATCGCCATGGCGCCTACCTGCTGGAGTACTCCGACCTGGCCGGCTTCTCGCGTCCGGAACAGCGACTGCTGGCCTTTCTGGTGCGCGCGCACCGCCGCAAGTTCCCGGTCAAGGAGTGGCAGGCCCTGCCCGAGTCGGAGCGCCGCCCCCACGCCCGCTTGGCGCGGCTGCTGCGCCTGGCGGTGATTCTCAATCACTCCCGGCCCGAACAGCCGCCTAGCGTGCCGCGGCTGGAGGCCGACGGCGAGACGCTGACGCTGACACTCACCGGCGAAGAGACGCCGGCGCTGCTGCTTAACGACCTGGAGCAGGAGGTGGGCTACCAGCAGGCCGCCGATCTTCCGCTGGTGCTGCGTCGCGGCTGATCCAGCCCTCGCCAAGCACCAGCCATGCCCCCTCCGCCGGGTCGAGCACGGCTACCGGTGCTGCCTCTTCCCGCACGACCAACAGCCGCTCACGCCGCCAGGGCGGCACGCCGAGTTCCTGCAGCAGTCGCTTGAGGTCGCGCCGGCCACGGCCGGGTAGCCGCAGCCGCTCGCCGCCCTGCCGCCCCCCTACCCACAGACGGACCGACGCATCATCGGCCCGTCCCAGCGAGACCTGGACCTCGCCGAGCGGCGTCACCAGCGGTGAGTGACCATCCCACTCGGCCTGCCAGCCGGCCGGCAGCGGCTCAGGTGGCGCAAGCAGGTGGAGCCGCCCTCGCCAGACCCTGGCCTCGGCCCCGGGCCAGGCCACTCGCACCTCGGCCGCCTCCCCGGCATTGAGCTGGGCCAGCAGCGTCTCGAGCCGCCGCGCCGGCGGCGTCGGCAGCCCCCGGTGACGGCAGGCATGACGAATCAGCAGCCGCCGGCGAGACACGGAGAGTGCCTCCAGGCCCGCTACCGACAGGCGCCCCGACGCGTCGCCCAGGCGCTCGAGGTCCAGCCTGGCAAGATCCTCGAGCAGGGCGTCGGCCTCACCGGCCAGCGCCGCGCTGCGGGCGAGCGCCGCGCCGGCATGGGGCCAGCGGGAGGTCAGCGACGGCATCACGGTGTGGCGCAGGAAGTTACGGTCCAGATCCTCGTCGTCGTTGGAGGGGTCCTCCACCCAGGCCAGGCCTCGGCGACCCGCCTCGGTCTCGAGGGCCGACCGAGCAACATCGAGCAGCGGGCGCTCGAGCCACCGACCGCCCCAGTCGCGGCCCGTCGTCATCCCGGCCAGGCCGCGCACCCCGCTGCCGCGCAGGGCAGCCAGCAGGAAAGTCTCGGCCTGGTCATCCCGGTGCTGGGCCAGCCAGAGGGTTTCGCCGGGCGCCACTCGCCCGGCGAAGCTGGCATAGCGGGCCTCTCGGGCCGCGCCCTCGATGCCCTGCCCCGACGCGACATCGACGCGGATACGCTCGACGGACAACGGCACGCCGAGGCGTGAACAGAGGCGCCGGCAGTGGCGCTCGAAGCCAGCGGCGGCACCCTGAAGCCCATGATGGACATGCAGGGCCCGCAAGGGACGAGGGTGACGGTGAGCCGCCGCGGCCGCCAGGGTCAGCAGCAATGAAGAGTCGAGGCCGCCGGAGAGCGCCACCCAGACACAGCGCCCCGGCGGCGTCTCCGCCAGGGCGCGATCGATCAGACGTTGAAGCATGGCGCGGGGATCAGACGGGCCGTGTGGCATATACAGGCGCCGCACCGATGGCGGACGGCGTCATCGGTGCCGGGGCTAGCCCCCTTCAGGTCGGCGCGCCATAGCTCATCAGCCGCTGGTAGCGGCGCTCCAGCATGCGCTCCGTGTCCATGGACTCCAGGCGGTCGAGGCTTGCCAGCAGCGATGCCTTGACCCGTTCCGCGGTAGAGACCGGGTGACGATGAGCACCGCCCAGCGGCTCCGGAATCAGGGTGTCAACCAGCCCCAGCTCCTTGAGGCGTTCGGCCGTGATGCCCATGGCCTGAGCGGCATCGGCGGCCTTCTCGGCGCTCTTCCAGAGGATGGAGGCGCAGCCCTCGGGGGAGATCACCGAATAGGTGGAGTACTGCAGCATGGCCAGCTCGTCGCAGACCCCGATGGCCAGTGCCCCGCCGGAACCGCCCTCGCCGACCACGGTGGCGACGATCGGCGTGCGCAGCCGCGACATCACCGCTAGGTTGTAGGCGATGGCCTCGGACTGGCCGCGCTCCTCGGCATCGATACCCGGATAGGCCCCGGGAGTGTCGATGAAGGTCAGCACCGGCATGCGGAAACGCTCGGCCATCTCCATCAGGCGACATGCCTTGCGGTAGCCCTCGGGACGCGGCATACCGAAGTTGCGACGCACCTTCTCGTGGACATCGCGGCCCTTCTGGTGGCCGATGACCATCACCGGCCGGTCATCCAGGCGCGCCACGCCGCCGACGATGGCGGCATCGTCAGCGAACTTGCGATCGCCGTGCAACTCGTCGAAATCGCTGAAGACGTTCGCCAGGTAGTCCAGCGTGTAGGGACGCTGTGGATGGCGCGACAACTGCGATACCTGCCAGGGGCTCAGGTCCTTGAAGATCGACTCGGTGAGCTTGCGGCTCTTCTCCTCGAGGCGGCCGATCTCATCGCTGAGGTTGACCTGGCTGTCGTTGCCGACCAGTCGCAGCTCCTCGATCTTGGCCTGGAGTTCGGCGATGGGCTGTTCGAAATCGAGATAGTTCGGATTCATTGGCCGGATGCCTTGTGGTGTTTCACCGCCCTGACCGTGGAAGCCAGGCGCGGTGCAAGAAAATCAGTGTCTGGCATTATCGCACCCTCAACGTGCCACGCAAGGCGGCACATCGACTGCTGGCGATTGCTCGGGGCTGATCCGGGGGAAGGCCGCTGGCATGCTCAAGCCCGCAGTCAGTCTATCGATACTTCAGCCGCACCCCGTCCTGGCCCTGCACCTCGCGCAGGCCGGTCAGCAGCTCGTCGCTGGGCGTGACGCGCCACTCCTCGGCAAGCTCCAGCCAGCCCGAGGCCTCGGCATTGCGGTAGCGCAGCCGCACCGGCAGGCCCTCGCCATCGCAGAAGGGCGCGAGGCTGGCGCGCAGGCTGTCCACCAACCGCCCATTGAGGCGACCGCCGTCCAGCGAGAGCTCCACCGCCTGCCCGAAACGGCTGCGCGCCTCGACCATCGGCGTGACCTCCTTGCCGCGCAGGCGCAGCCCGCCGGAGTAGTCGTCACTGGAGACCTCGCCCTCGACGATCATTACCTGGTCGGCCTCGAGACGGCCGCGCAACTGGTCATAGAGCTCGCCGAACAGCGACGCCTCGATGCGCCCGGTGCGGTCGTCCAGGGTGATGAAGGCCATGGTGTCGCCACGCTTGGACTTCATGGTGCGCACGCCCACCACCAGGCCGGCCACCCGCTGTGGTTCCCGAGAGGGCTTGAGGTCGCTGATGCGGGTGGACACGAAGCGGGCGAGCTCCCCTTCATACTCGTCGATGGGATGGCCGGTCAGATAGAGCCCCAGGGTATCCTTCTCGCCGGCGAGGCGCTCCTTGTCACTCCACTCGCGCGCCTGGCGGTAGTCGGCGTAGGCATCCCCGGCCGACTCGTCGACGAAGGCCTCGCCGAACATGTCCATCATCCCCAGGTTCTGGTTGGTCTGGGTCTGTACCGCTGCCTTCAGGGCGTCCTCCAGGGCCGCGCTGAGCACCGCACGGCTCGGCCCCAGGTTGTCCAGGGCGCCGGAGCGGATCAGCGCCTCGAGGGTGCGCTTGTTCATGCGCTTGGGATCGACCCGGCGGCAGAAATCGAAGAGGTCCTCGAAGGGGCCATCCGCCTCGCGGGCCTCGACGATGGCGCCGATGGGACCCTCGCCAACGCCGCGAATCGCCCCCAGGCCGTAGACCACCCGGGCCTGGTCATCGACGGTGAACTTGTAGCCACCGACATTGACGTCGGGCGGCGTCACCGTGAGCGATAGGTGACGGCACTCCTCGATCAGCGGCACTACCTTGTCGAGGTTGTCCATCTCGGTGGACAGCACCGCCGCCATGAACGGGCCGGGGTAATGCGCTTTCAACCACGCCGTCTGGTACGAGACCAGGGCATAGGCCGCCGAATGCGACTTGTTGAAGCCGTAACCGGCGAACTTCTCCACCAGGTCGAAGATGTTGCCGGCGAGGTCCTTGTCGATGCCGTTGGCCGCACAGCCCTCCATGAAGCCCGCGCGCTGCTTGGCCATCTCCTCGGGCTTCTTCTTGCCCATGGCGCGGCGCAGCATGTCGGCCTGGCCCAGCGAGTAACCCGCCATCACCTGGGCGATCTGCATCACCTGCTCCTGATAGAGGATGATGCCGTAGGTGGGCCCGAGCACCGGCTTGAGCAGCTCGTGCTGGTAGTCCGGATGCGGATAGGAGATTTCCGCGCGACCATGCTTGCGGTTGATGAAGTCGTCGACCATCCCCGACTGCAGCGGGCCGGGGCGGAACAGTGCCACCAGGGCGATCATGTCCTCCAGCGAATCCGGCAGCAGGCGCTTGATCAGCTCCTTCATGCCACGCGACTCGAGCTGGAAGACCGCCGTGGTCTCGGCCTTCTTGAGCATCTCGAAGGTCGGCACGTCATCCAGCGGGATGGTGTCGATGTCCAGCGGCCCCTGCCCGTCGACGGCACGCACCTTGTCGACCATCTCCAGCGCCCAGTCGATGATGGTCAGGGTGCGCAGGCCCAGGAAGTCGAACTTGACCAGGCCGGCATCCTCGATATCGTTCTTGTCGAACTGCACCACCAGGCCGTTGCCCTCCTCGTCACAGAGCAGCGGCGAGAAGTCGGTGAGCTTGGTCGGCGCGATCACCACGCCGCCGGCATGCTTGCCGGTACCCCGGGTGATGCCCTCGAGCTTCAGCGCCATCTCCCAGATCTCGGCGGCCTCCTCGTCGGCCTCAAGGTACTCCTTGAGCGCCGGCTCCGCCTCGATGGCCTTGGCCAGCGTCATGCCCACCTCGAAGGGGATCAGCTTGGAGAGCTTGTCGCCCAGCGAATAGGGCTTGCCCTGGGCGCGGGCCACGTCGCGCACCACCGCCTTGGCGGCCATGGTGCCGAAGGTGACGATCTGCGAGACCGCGTCGCGACCGTAGCGGTCGGCCACGTAGTCGATCACCCGATCGCGCTTCTCCATGCAGAAGTCGACGTCGAAGTCGGGCATCGAGACCCGTTCGGGGTTGAGGAAACGCTCGAACAGCAGGTCATAGCCAATGGGATCGAGATCGGTAATCTTCTGCGCATAGGCCACCAGCGAGCCGGCGCCGGAGCCGCGGCCCGGCCCCACCGGGACGTCGTTGTCCTTGGCCCACTGGATGAAGTCCATCACGATCAGAAAGTAGCCGGGAAAGCCCATCTGGATGATGATGTCGAGCTCGAAGTCGAGCCGCTTGCGGTAGCGAGCATCGATCTCGGCATACTCTCCCCCGTCGCGCGGATAGCGCTCGGCCGGATAGAGAAAGTCCAGGCGCTCGGTGAGGCCGTCGTGGGAGATCTTGCGGAAGAACTCGTCCTGGGTCATGCCCTCGGGAATCTCGAACTCGGGCAGGAAGATCTCGCCGAGGCGCACGTCCACGTTGCAGCGCGCGGCGATCATCACGCTGTTCTCCAGCGCCTCGGGGATATCGGCGAACAGCTCCGCCATCTCCGCGGGACTCTTGAGGTACTGCTCTTCGGTGTAGCGCCGCTCGCGGCGCTTGTCGTCCAGTGCCTTGCCCTCGCCGATGGCCACCCGGGTCTCGTGGGCCCAGAAGTCCTCGCGAGCGAGGAAGCGCACGTCGTTGGTGGCCACCACCGGGGTACCGGTCGCCACAGCCAGCTCCACCGAGAGGTGGACGCACTCTTCCTCAAGCACGCGGCCGGTGCGGGTCAGCTCCAGGTAGAAACGCCCCGGGAAGGCGGCGTTCCACTCCTCGAGCAGCGCGTGGGCCTCGTCATGATGGTCACTGAGCAGGTGGCGACCGACCTCCCCTTCCCGGCCGCCGGAGAGGGCGATCAGCCCCGCACTCTGCTCGAGCACCCAGGCCTTGTCGAGCAGCGCCTGGCCCTGCCGCTGGCCGTGCATCCAGCCCCGTGAGATCAGCTCGGTGAGGTTGCGATAGCCGGTCTCGTCCATGGCCAGCAGCGTCAGGCGATAGGGCTGCCCCTCGTCGTGGGGGTTGGCCAGCCACAGATCGCTGCCGATGATCGGCTTGAGCCCCGCGCCCTGGGCGCCCTTGTAGAACTTGACCAGGCCGAAGAGGTTGGCCTCGTCGGTCAGCGTCAGGGCCGGCAGGCCCTGTTCCACTGCGGCCTGGACCAGCGGCTTGAGTCGCACCAGTCCGTCGACCAGGGAGAACTCGCTGTGAACGCGAAGATGAACGAAGGGCGTGGTCATAAAGGGCTCGGGGCTTGGCAGTAGATGATCAGTACAGGAAGTTCGAGGCTATCCCGGAAGCAGGCGCCGGACCGTCGAGGAGGCGCTGTGAACCCCTCCCTGGGCGCTACCGATGCCCTGCTTCGCTCTCGCATCCTGCTACGCTTGCAGGTCCGGTACTGGCCATCCATGGCCAGCCCGTTCGGAGCAGTGCTCCTCACCCCTGGCATAGGACCTCCTCTTCGGCCTGCTCCCGGCGCCTCTCGTGGTGCCGCTTCAGCGACCTAGAACAGGGCCAGCTGGCGCTTTACCGGACCGAAGGAGCGACGGTGCTCCGGCAGCGGCCCCAGGCGTTCCAGGGCGGCCAGGTGTTCGCGGGTCGGGTAGCCCTTGTGGCGGGCGAAACCGTAGTCGGGATACCGGGCATCGAGGGCCACCATGCCCGCGTCACGGGTGACCTTGGCGAGTATCGAGGCGGCGGCGATGGCCGGGTGACGGGCATCGCCCTTGACCACCGCCTGGCCGGGGACATGATGCCCGGGCAGCCGGTTGCCGTCCACCAGCAGGTACTCGGCCGCCGGCAGCAGGGCATCGATGGCACGGCGCATGGCGAGATGCGTGGCATGGTAGATATTCAGTGCGTCCACCTCTTCGGCCGACGCCTCGGCCACGGCACAGGCCAGAGCGCGCTCGCGAATCTCGAGCGCCAGGGCCTCGCGACGCCGCGCAGTGAGTGCCTTGGAGTCGGTAAGGCCCGCGACGGGCCGTGCGGGATCAAGAATCACCGCCGCGGCAACGACCGGACCGATCAGCGGGCCGCGCCCGACCTCATCGACCCCGGCCAGGCGGTCTCCCGCATAGTTGACCACCAGCGGCGGCAGCTCAGGGGTCTCGCTGTCGTTGGCGCACGCCTTGAGGATCATGACGCCACCTCGTCGGCCAGTTCCGAGGCCACGCTTGCCGGCAAGGGCTGACCTGCCACCAGCGCCTCGATGGCTTCGGCCGCTCGACGGCTGGCATCGCGCTGAAGGCCGGCGTGCATGGCGGCGAAACGCGCCTCCAGGGCCCTGCGCCCCTCGCCATCGTCGAGCAGCTCACCCAGTCCAGCGGCAATCGCCTCGGGGCTGGCCGCGTCCTGAATCAGCTCCGGCACCAGAGTCTCGCGGGCGATCAGGTTGGGTAGGGCGATCCACTCGGTCTTCACCAGCCGCTTCGCCAGCCAGTGAGTCATCGGTGCCATTCGATAGGCGACCAGCATGGCGCGGTGGCAGAGCATCGCCTCGAGTGCCGCCGTGCCCGAGGCGAGCAGTACCGCGTCGCTCGCCACCATGGCCTCGCGGGCCTGGCCCGTGACCAGGGTCAGGCGCTCCGCCAGGGCGGGATGTGCCCCGATCAGCGCCTCGAGCTCGGCGAAGCGCTCAGGCGTCGCCGCGGGGATCACCACCCGCAGGCCCGACCGCGATGCGCAGAGGCGCTCGGCAGCGGCGAGAAAGACCTCGCCGAGGAAGCGAATCTCGCTGGCCCGGGAGCCAGGCAGCACGGCCAACACCTGCTCGGTATCGGCCAAGCCCAGTTCGGCACGGGCCGCGGCGCGGTCGTTGTCGAGGGGCAACTCGTCGGCCAGGGGGTGACCGACGAAGGCCACGGGCACGCGGTGGCGCGCGTAGAAGGCTGCCTCGAAGGGCAGGAAGGTAAGCATGGCGTCGACGGAGCGGGCGATGCCCTTGACCCGTCCCTGACGCCAGGCCCAGACGGAGGGGCTGACGTAATGGGCAGTGGCCAGGCCCGCCTCGCGCAGCTGTCGCTCCAGCCCGAGATTGAAGTCCGGGGCGTCGATGCCGACCATGATATCAGGCTGCCAGGCCAGCGCATCGCGCCGTAGCTCGCGACGCACCCGGACCAGGCCGGGCAGGTGCCGGATCACCTCGACCAGGCCCATCACCGACAGGGTCTCCAGGGGAAAGCGGCTGTCGATGCCCTCGGCGATCATCCGCGGGCCGCCGATGCCGCGGAACGCCACCCCCGGGTGACGCGCCTTGAGCGCGCGCATCAGGCCGGCCCCCAGGATATCGCCCGAGAGCTCGCCCGCGACCAGGTAGACACGCCGGACCGTCATGGGGCCGCCATGCTCAGCGGATGATGCCGCGGGTCGAGGCCTCGATGGAGGCGGCAAAGGCCTCGGACTCGGGCAGCGAGAAGCGGCTGCGAATCTCGGCGAGCGCCTGCTCGGTGGTCAGCCCCTGGCGGTAGACCAGCTTATAGGCCTCGCTCAGCGCGCGGATGGCCTCCTTGGAGAAGCCGCGGCGCTTGAGCCCCACCAGGTTCAGGCCGTGGACCTGGGCCGGGTTGCCGTTGATCATCACGTAGGCCGGGGTGTCCTTGGTGATGATCGAGCCGCCGCCGGCCATGGCATGGTCGCCGAAATGGCAGAACTGGTGGATGGCCGAGAGCCCGCCGAGGATCACAAAGTCGCCCAGGTGCACATGGCCGGCGAGCGTCACCTGATTGGCGAGGATGCAGTCGTTGCCGATCACGCAGTCGTGGCCGACGTGCACATAGGCCATGAAGAGGTTGCGCGAGCCGATGGTGGTCTCGCCGCGATCCTGGGCGGTGCCGCGATGCAGCGTGGCTCCCTCGCGGATGACGTTGTCATCGCCCATCACCAGGCGGGTCGGCTCGCCCGCGTACTTCTTGTCCTGGCAGTCCTCGCCCACCGAGGCGAACTGGAAGATGCGGGTACGCGCGCCCAGCACGGTGGGCCCCTTGAGCACGACATGCGGGCCGATGCGGCTACCGGGCCCGATCTCGACATCGGGCCCGATCACCGTGAAGGGCCCGACCTCGACATCGTCGGCCAGGCGCGCCGAAGGATCGATGAGGGCGGTGGGGTGTATCAAGCGACCTTCCTCTCGGCGCAGGTGATATCGGCCTCGCAGACCAGTTCGTCGTCCACCGTGGCGCGGCAGACAAACTTCCAGATGCCGCGCTTGGTTCGCTCGACCCGAGCTTCCAGCACCAGCTTGTCGCCGGGCATGACCGGGCGCTTGAAGCGCACGTTATCACTGGCCACCAGATAATAGACATAGCCGTCGGCAGGCAGCTTGTTGACGGTCTTGAAACCGAGGATGCCGCAGGCCTGGGCCAGCGCCTCGATGACCAGCACCCCGGGCATGATCGGATGATCCGGGAAGTGCCCATTGAAAAAGGGCTCATTGATGCTGACATTCTTGTAGGCAACGATGGCTTCGCCCAGGGTGATCTCCGTCACCCGATCCACCAGCAGGAAGGGATACCGGTGGGGCAAATACTCACGAATCTCGTTGATGTCCATTACCATCGTAGCGACCTCTGAAATGACAGGATGCCCGTCCTGCGGAGGGGCATGGCCGGCAGCCGGGGCCGGCGGAAACAGGCGGTGGATTATACCGCCCTGCGACATGGCCTCAACCGCTGCGACCGGTCTTCTCGAGCCGCGCCAGGCGCCGAGCGATGTCGTCGAGCTGCTTGAAGCGCACCGCGTTGCGGCGCCACTGGGCATTGTCCATGGCACCGGTACCCGATGAGTAGATCCCGGGCTCGAGGATCGAGTTGGTCACCAGGCTCATGCCGGTCACCTGGACCCCGTCGGCGATGGTCAGATGGCCGGAGAGCCCCACGCCACCCCCCAGCATGCAGTGGCGACCCACCCGGGTGGAGCCGGCAATGCCGACGCAGCCGGCCAGGGCGCTGTGGTCACCGATCTGCACGTTGTGGGCGATCTGCACCTGGCTGTCGATCTTGACGTCGTCACCGATCGAGGTATCGCCGAGCGCCCCGCGGTCGATGCTCGAGCAGCTGCCCACTTCGACATCGTCGCCCAACACCACCCCGCCAAGCTGGGCGATCTTGTGCCAGCGCGCTCCGTCGTGTGCGAAACCGAAGCCGTCGCCGCCAATCACGCAGCCGCTGTGCAGGATGGCCCGGGCCCCGATCACCACGCCATGGCAGACGGTAACGTTGGCATGCAGCCGCGAGCCGGGGCCGATGGTCGAGTCGGCACCCACCACACAGCCGGGGCCGATCACCACTTCGTCACCCAGTTCGACCCCCGACTCGATCACCGCCTGGGGACCGATGGCCACGCCAGCCCCCAGGCGGACATCGGCGGCGACCACCGCGGTGGGGTGGATGCCGGCCGGTGTACGCCCGGCCAGAGGATCGAAGAGCCGCGACAGCTCGGCGTAGCCCAGATAGGGGTTGTCCATCTCCAGGCGCGCCGCCGGGCAGCTCTCGGCATGGCCGGGCGCCAGCAGAACGGCCGCCGCTCGCGTTCCCGGCAGGTCCTTGAGGTAGGCCCGGTTGGCGAGGAAAGCCACCTGATCCGGTTCGGCCTCCCTGAGCGTGGCCAGGCCACTCACCCGCCGCTCGCCGTCACCCTCCAGGCGGGCTCCCAGGCGCTCGGCGATCTCGGCCAGTGTGAGGGTTCGGGCGTCTTGGTTCATGGGAACTCGCTGTCGTGGGGCGGCCGGGCTCAGTAGAGGCTGTTGAGGATCGCGGTAACTTCCCCGGTCAGATCCTGCAGCTCTCGTTCGGTATGCAGCACGCCATTCGGCTCCACCAGCACCTCGACCCCGTGGCGATCGATGACTCGCTGGACGGCCTGGTCCAGCTTGGGCTCGGCCTGCTGAAGGAAGCGTTGCTCGGACTGCTGGCGCGCTTTGCCGATCTCCTGGCGCAGCTGCTCGAAGCGCTGTCCCTTCTGCTGGAACGCCTGCAGAGTCGTACGCCGCTCGGTCTCGGTCATGCTCTCGCCCTGTTGCTGCAGGCGCTGCTGCATCTGCTGAAGCTCCTGGCCCAGCGATTCAGCCTCCTGCTGCTGGCCGGCGAGGCGGTTGCGCAACTCGTTCATGGAACGCTGGGCAGCATCGGTCTCCATCAGCGCGGTACGCCAGTCGAGCACGGCCACCTCCTCGGCCTGGGCCGGGAGAGTCCCGGCGACCAGCAGGCCGAGGCAGAGAGCGGCGGAGAACTTGCGCATGCGGAGACTCCTCGATAGGGGCCGGATCAGAAGGTCTGACCCAGCGAGAACTGGAAGAACTGGGTGTCGTCATCGTCCTTGTCGTTGAGCGGCTCGGCGACGCTGAAGGTCAGCGGTCCCACCGGGGTCAGCCAGGAGAGGCCAACGCCGGCGCTGTAGCGCAGCTCGCCCAGGTCGACACCCGACTCACAGGATGATGAAAAGCCATCCGGAACGTCGTAGCAGTCCGTCAGGAAGGTGTTACCGGCATCCAGGAACAGCGAGGCCTGCAGGGAGCGCTGATCCTCGACGAAGGGCATCGGAAAGAGCACCTCGGCGCTACCCTCCACCAGGATGTTGCCGCCCAGGGTGCGATCGTTACCCCCATTACGCTCGGTGGTAGCCGGCCCCAGGGTATTGCCGGTGAAACCACGCACCGACCCCAGGCCACCGGAGAAGAAGTTCTCGTAGAACGGATAGGGGTCATCGCCGACGCTATCGGCATAGCCCAGCTCGCCGCTGAACTTGAGCCCCCAGGTCTGCTCCTCATTGAAGGGGATGATCTGGCGGGCCCGAGCACGCAGCTTGTAGTACTCGGCGTCGCTGCCCGGCACTGAACTCTCCAGCGACAGGCGCTGGTAGTTGCCGGCGGTGGGCATGATGCCGCGGTTGAGCTTGTTGCGCGTCCAGCTGGCGGTCAACTTCAGACTCTGGGCGTCGCTGCCCTGATCGTTTTCATACTGGATGATCTCGGCCGGCGTATCGCGATAGGTCTTGAGCGACAGGTCCTCGACCGCCGCCCCGAAGTTGAGACGGGTCACTTCGTTGATCGGATAGCCGAAATTGATGCCGCCGCCGTAAGCGTCGGTGGAGTAGGTCGAGATATCGGAGTCCTCATAGTCGGTCTCGCGGTAGAAGAGGTTATAACCGCGCGAGATGCCACTGAGGGTCCAGTAGGGGTCGGTGAAGCCGAAATTGAGGCTGGTAAAGGTGTCGCTGCGCTGGGCACCGATGTTGACCCGGTTGCCCGTCCCGAGGAAGTTGTTCTGGGAGAGTGACGCACCATAGATCACCCCGGCGCTCTGGGAGAAGCCGATGCTCGCCGAGATCGAACCGGAAGGCTGCTCTTCCACGGTATAGGTAACGTCCAGCTTGTCGGGCTCCCCGGCCACCGGACGCGTCTCCACGTCAACCTGCTTGAAGAAGCCCAGGCGCTCCAGGCGCTGACGCGACTGGCTGATCGACTGGGTGGAGGCCGGCGCGCCCTCCAGCTGGATCATCTCGCGCCGCAGCACCTCGTCCTGCGTGGTGGTGTTGCCGGCAAACTCGATGCGCCGCACGTAGGCCCGGCGACCCGGTTCGATGCGGAAGGTCAGGTTTACGGTATCACCGGACGTGGCGACCTCGGGAATGCCGTCTACATTGGCGAAGGCAAAGCCTTCGGCCCCCAGCCTGGAGCGCAGCGCTTCCGTGGAGGCCGTAACATCACTGCGCGAGAAGATTTCGCCGCTTTCCACTTCCAGCAGCTGGCGGGCCTCGCGTTCGGGAATCCGCAGGTCGCCGACGAAGCGGATATCGCCCAGCCGGTACTGCTGCCCCTCGTCGATGTTCACGGTGACGAAGATCCGCGATTTGTCGGGGCTGATCGAGACCTGGGAAGACTCGATGTTGAAGTTCACGTAGCCGCGATTTAGGTAGAAGGAGCGCAAACGCTCCAGATCACCGGCCAGCGCCTCGCGAGAATACTCGTCGCTGGAGAACCAGCCGAAGAACCAGCCCGGCTTGTCGTCGAGCTCGAAGACATCGCGCAGCTCGTCGTCATCGAAGTCACGGTTGCCGACGATGTTGATCTGGCGGATCTTGGCTACCGCCCCTTCGTTGATGTCGATATTGACCTGGACCTGTCCCTGACCGACCTCCTCGACCGACGTATCGATCCGCGCACTGTAGCGACCCTGAGACTGATAGACCCCTTCCAGTTCACGCTGAATCTCCTCGAGGGTGGAGAGCTGCAGCACCTGCCCCTCCTCGAGCCCGGCCTGCTTGAGGCCGCTTCGCAGGTCCTCGTCGGCAATCTGCTTGTTGCCCTCGATATTGAGGCGCGCGATGGTCGGGCGCTCGACCACCTGGATGATCAGCACATCTCCTTCACGGGCCAGGCTGACATCCTCGAACAGGCCGGTGGCGAAGAGTTCACGGGCCGCGTCGGCGAGTTCGCGCTCGTCGACCCGATCGCGGGCGCTGACAGGAAAGGCATTGAATACGGAGGCAGGCGAGACCCGCTGCAACCCCTCGACCCTGATGTCGGAAACGTCGAAGGATTGTGCCTGTGCCGCCTGGGCACCAACGAGCAGCAGCGCCGCCAGTCCGATAGTCTTGATTTTCATGCAATCGATTCGCTCGCGTTGGTCTGCCGTCCTGTCCAGACTGGCACCTTATACATTTGTACTGTCCACTGACAAGCCGACACCCGGCTACCATAGCCGCATCAGGTCGAAATAGAGCGCCATCAGCATCAGGGTGCCCACCAGTGCCAGGCCGATACGCAGGCCCACGGCCTGGGCCTGTTCGGAAACCGGACGGCCGCGCACCACCTCGACCAGATAATAGAGCAGATGGCCGCCGTCGAGCACCGGGATCGGCAGCAGGTTGAGCACCCCGAGGCTGATCGACAGGTAGGCCAGGAAGCTGACAAAACTCTCGAGGCCGGTGCGCGCTGACTCGCCGGCGATCCGGGCGATGGTGATGGGGCCGGAGAGGTTCGACGGTGAGATCAGTCCCACCACCATCTTGCGGATGGCCCCCAGGGTCAGCACCGTCATCTCGCCGGTCCGCGACAACGACTGCCCCACGGCGGCCAGCGGGCCGTAACGGATTTCGCGACGATATTCGTCGGGCCAACTGACGGGCTCGACACCGGCACCGATATAGCCGATGGCCACGCCCTCCTCCAGCTCATTGCGCCCCGGCGTGACGGTGAGCTCGATACGCTCACCACTGCGCAGCACCTCAAGGTCGAGGGATTCCCCGGGACTGGCGCGGACGCGATCGACGAACGCCATCCAGTCCGCCACGGGCTCGCCGTCTACCGCGACGATCTCATCACCTGCCTGCAAGCCGGCCTCGTCGGCCGCTTCGCCCGGCACCACCTGCCCCAGCACCGCCGGAATATCGGGCTGCCAGGGGGTAACCCCCAGGCTCGGCAAGGGACGAGGCGGGTCCTGGCGCACCAGCCAGTCCTCCACGGGCAGGCCGTAGGTCCGCTGTGCGGCGGTGGGCTCGTCGCGCGCCTTGACCTCGAGTTCGCCGCTCGCACCGATGGCTGCGACCAGTTTGAGGTTTATCTCGTCCCAGGAACGCACCGGCTCACCGCGCACTGCGGTAATCTCCTGGCCCGCCTCGAGGCCGCCACGGCTGGCCGGGGAGTCCGGCGCCACGCTGCCGATCACCGGCGCCACCGTGGTGGTACCGGCCACGAACAGCGCCCAGTAGGCGACGATGGCCAGCAGGAAGTTGGCCAGCGGACCGGCCGCCACGACGGCGATACGCTGCCAGACCGTCTTGTTGTTGAAGGCCCGGTGCCGCTCGTCGGGGTCGACGGGGCCCTCACGCTCATCGAGCATCTTCACGTAGCCCCCCAGCGGGATCGCGGCGACCATGAACTCGGTGCCGTGGCGGTCACGGCGCGACCAGATCGGCTTGCCGAACCCCACCGAGAAACGCAGCACCTTCACGCCGCAGCGCCGGGCCACCCAGAAGTGCCCGAACTCGTGGAAAGTGATCAAGAGGCCGAGCACCACGATCACGGCCAGCACGTTCTGGATCAGGCCCACATTATTCTCCTTGCAGTCAACTGCCTCGAGGCATGCGCCTCATTGCCGCGCCAGCCGGGCGTAGGCCGCTTGTCGAGCGAGGGCGTCGGCCTCGAGAATGGTCTCGAGGTCGTCGGCCGCCTCGACCGGGCGCGCATCACGCACCCTGGCCACCAGTTCGCCGATGCCGGTAAAGCCGAGACGCCCGGCCAGAAAGGCCTCCACCGCCACCTCGTTAGCGGCATTGAGCACCGCGGGCGCCGTACCACCAGCGGCCATGGCCTCTCGGGCCAGGCGCAGGCAGGGAAAGGCACGCTCGTCGGCGGGCTCGAAGTCGAGCCGCGCAATCCGGAACAGGTCCAGGGCTTCCACGCCGGCGTCGATGCGCTCCGGCCAGGCCAGCCCATAGGCGATGGGGGTTCGCATGTCCGGATTGCCCAGCTGGGCGATCACCGAGCCGTCGCTGTAAGCCGCCATGGAGTGAATCACGCTCTGGGGATGCACCACCACCTGAATCTGATCGGCACGCGCGTCGAAGAGCCAGCAGGCCTCGATCAGCTCGAGGCCCTTGTTCATCAAGGTGGCACTGTCCACCGAGATCTTGCGGCCCATCGACCAGTTGGGGTGATCACAGGCCTGATCCGGTGTCACGCTGGCCAAGCCATCCCGCGACCAGCCACGGAAGGGGCCCCCCGAGGCGGTCAGCAGAAGCTGAGTGACGCCGTGACGCCCCAGCCCTCCCCGGTGTTCGCTGGGTAGACACTGATAGATGGCATTATGTTCGGAATCGATGGGCAGCAGGGTCGCGCCATGGCGCGTCACCGCATCCATGAACAGCGCCCCGGACATCACCAGGGCTTCCTTGTTGGCCAGCAGTACCCGCTTGCCGGCCTTCACCGCGGCAAGCGTCGGTAATAGACCGGCCGCACCGACGATGGCCGACATAACGGCGTCTACCTCAGAGGCTTCGGCCACCTCGACCAGCGCCCGGCAGCCGGCCCGCACCTCGGTGGCGAGCTGCGCCTCGGCCAACTGCCTGCGCAGCCAGGCGGCGTCCTCCTCGGTATCGAGCACCGCCACCGCCGGCCGATGACGCAGGCACAAGGCCAGCAGCGCTTCTCGTGAGCGGTGGGCCGTTAGCGCATGCACCCGATAGCGCTCCGGGTGGCGACCGATCACATCCAACGTGCTGGTGCCGATGGAGCCGGTGGCGCCCAGTACGGTCACGCGACGCAGGCTCACAGCAGCCACCCGGAAAGCAGCGCGAACAGCGGCACCGCGGCCGTCAGGCTGTCGACCCGATCGAGCACCCCGCCATGTCCCGGCAGCAGCTGGCTGGAGTCCTTGATGCCGCGATGGCGCTTGAGCATGCTCTCAAGCAGGTCACCCAGCACCGAGACCAGCGTGACTACGGCGGTCGCCAGCATCAGCATGAGACCTCCGGCAACGCCGAGGCTCTGCCAACTGGCGAAGACGATCGCCAGCAGCGCGGTAACCATCAGACCACCGGCCACGCCCTCCCAGGTCTTGCCGGGGCTGACACGGGGGGCCAGCTTGTGGCGACCGAGGGCTCGGCCGACGAAATAGGCGCCGATATCGGCACCCCACACCAGCAACAGTACGAAGAGCAGCCAGACGGCACCGCTCTCGCGCAGCACGCTGAAGCCTACCCAGGTCGGCAGCAGCACCCAAAGCCCCATGGCCAGGCGCATGCCGGTCGCCCCCCATTGCGCAAGGCGCGCGGGGTAGCCGGTTACCCAATACAGGTTGACCAGCCAGCCCAGTGCACCGAGCCAAAGCGGCCAGGTTGACAGCACGGCGCCGCTCGCCCAGCACAGCGCCAGCAGCCCGGCGAGACTGGCAACCACCAGCAGGCGACGCCCCGGCGCGGCGATACCGGCGAGATTGGCCCATTCCCAGGCGGCGAGCAGCACGACGGCGGCGGTGAACAGCCGGAACCCCTCGCCGTCGAGGCCGAACAGGCCGAACAGGGCAAGAGGGATCAGCCAGGCGGCGGTGAGGATCCGTTGTTTAAGCACCGTGTCCCTCGATCTGTTCATCGGTCATGCCGAAGCGCCGCTTGCGTCGCTGAAAGTCAGCCAGGGCGCGGTCGAAAGCCGCGCCATCGAAATCGGGCCACAGCACGGGAGTGAAATGGAGCTCGGCGTAGGCCATCTGCCAGAGCAGGAAGTTCGAGATGCGCTGCTCGCCGCTGGTGCGGATACACAGGTCCACCGGTGCATCCTCCGGCAGGCTCACTTCCTCGTCGAGAGACTGCTCGTCGATCGCGTCAGGCTCGAGCTCGCCAGCAGCGACCCGCTCGGCAAGCCGACGAGCGGCACCAGCGATGTCCCAGCGTCCCCCGTAGTTGGCCGCGACCACCAGATGCAGGCCGGTGTTGTCGCGTGTCAGCGCCTCGGCACTGGCGATATGCTTCTGGATGGAGGCGGAGAAACCGTTGCGATCCCCGATGACCGACAGGCGGATGCCATGCCGATGGAGCTTCTTGACCTCGCGCTTGAGCGCCATGAGGAAAAGCTCCATCAGGGCATTGACCTCGCTGGGAGGGCGCTTCCAGTTTTCGCTGGAGAAGGCAAACAGCGTGAGCGTCTCGATGCCGCGCTCGGCGGCGCGGCGGATCACGTCGCGTACCGCCTCGACACCCGCATGATGGCCTCGCACGCCGGACATGCCGCGTGCCTTCGCCCAGCGGTTGTTGCCGTCCATGATGATCGCCACGTGGCGCGGCAAAGGCCCCTCGGCTGGGGTGGGCCCATCGTCGGGGGGTGCCCCGGTACGGGGAGACTGCGGTGACGTCATGATGTCTCGCATGGCGGGAAAGAACTGGAGGACCAACGAACCGCAAGCGACCTGCCCGCGGTTCGCCGAGGGGCGATCCGTCGCCGGCGGCGCCGTTCGTCGGTGCCGCCCACCATCCTCAGACCTGCATCAGGTCGTGTTCCTTGGACTCAAGCGCCTTGTCGATCTCGGCGATGATGCTGTCGGTGAGCTTCTGGATCGCCTCCTCGCCCTGGTGCTGCTCGTCCTCGGTGATCTCCTTCTCCTTGAGCAGCGACTTCAGGTCACCATTGGCATCGCGACGCACGTTGCGCACCGCCACGCGGGCGTGCTCGGCCTCCTGGCGGGCCTGCTTGATGTAGCCCTTGCGCGTCTCCTCGGTGAGCATCGGCATGGGCACGCGAATCACGTTGCCGGCACTTGCCGGGTTGAGGCCGAGATCGGACGTCATGATGGCCTTCTCGATCTTGGGGACCATCTGTTGCTCCCAGGGGACCACGGCCAGGGTCCGGGCGTCTTCGACGTTGATCGAGGCTACCTGGTTGAGCGGCACCTGGGCGCCATAGTAATCCACGGTCACCGCATCCAGGATACTGGAGTGCGCTCGACCGGTACGGATCTTGTTAAAGTTCTGGTGAAGGGCCTCGAGGCTCTTCTTCATGCGGCTCTGCGCATCCTTCTTGATGTCGTCGATCACTGTCTTACCCTCTGTCAATCAGCGTGCCTTCCTTGCCACCCACCACCAGGTTCAGCAGGGCACCCGGCTTGTTCATGTTGAAGACCCGCACCGGCATGTCATGGTCCCGCACCAGGCAGATGGCGGTCAAATCCATCACCCCGAGCTTCTGGTCGAGCGCATCGTCATAGGTCAGCTGCTCGTACTTGACCGCGTCGGGATGCGTGACCGGGTCCTTATCATAGACCCCGTCGACCTTGGTGGCCTTGACCACCACGTCGGCGTCGATCTCGATGCCACGCAGGCAGGCCGCGGAGTCCGTGGTGAAGAAGGGGTTGCCGGTACCGGCCGAGAACAGTACCACGTCACCGGATGTCAGGTAGCGAATGGCGGTGCGACGGTCGTAATGCTCCACCACGCCACTCATCGGGATGGCCGACATGACGCGGGAACGGATATTGGAACGTTCCAGGGCATCGCGCATGGCCAGGGCGTTCATCACCGTGGCGAGCATACCCATGTGGTCGCCGGTCACCCGGTCCATGCCCGCCTCGTGCAGTGCCGCCCCGCGGAACAGGTTGCCACCGCCCACCACGATGCCGACCTGAACACCGATCCCCACCAGCTGGCCGATCTCCAATGCCAGGCGATCCAGCACCTTGGGGTCGATGCCGAACTCGGCGTCGCCGGTCAAGGCCTCGCCAGAGAGCTTTAGCAGGATACGCTTGTACTTGGAGACCTCGGCGCGGGACTTCTCGGGCTTGCTGGGGGCGGGGTGATCGGCACTGGTCATGGGGTGTCTCCCGGATTCTCGACGCTTGGGACCTGGTGGATGGCCGGACTCACCGGCCGGATACGCGAAGGCGTGCGCTCACGCGCACGCCATCGTCACACTGGAACCTCGGACCTCAGCTGCGCTTGGCCTGTTCCATCACTTCCTTGGCGAAGTCGACTTCTTCCTTCTCGATGCCCTCGCCCACTTCGAAGCGGGTAAAGCTGAGCACTTCACCACCGGCCGCCTTGACGAACTCGGCCACAGTCTGATCCGGGTTCTTAACGAAGGGCTGCTCGGTCAGGCTGTTTTCGGCCAGGTACTTCTTCAGTCGGCCCTGGACCATCTTTTCGGCAATCTGCTCGGGCTTGCCGGCCATGTCGGGCTGGGCCAGGATGATCGCCTTCTCGGCGTCCAACTGCTCCTGGGGCATGTTCTCGGGGAGCGCCACGGCCGGGTTGATGGCGGCGACGTGCATGGCGACGTCCTTGGCCACCTCGGCGTTAGCCCCCTTGAGCACGGTCAGCACGCCAATGCGACCGCCGTGGACGTACTCGCCCACCACGTTGCCTTCGCCGGCCTCGACGACGACGCTGCGACGCACGCCGATGTTCTCGCCGATCTTCTGCACCAGCTGCTCGCGAGCGGTCTCGAGCGCGCCTTCCATGACGGCGGCCACGTCCTCGCTCTTGGCATCGAAGAAGGCGTCGGCGATCTTCTCGGCAAACGCCTTGAAGTTGTCGTCACGGGCGACGAAATCGGTCTCGGAGTTGATCTCGACCATCACGCCGACGCTGCCGTCGTCGGCCACGCGAGTGACCACGACGCCTTCTGCGGCGGTGCGACCCGCCTTCTTGGCGGCCTTGAGGCCGGAGTTCTTGCGCAGGTTCTCGATCGCCTGCTCGATATCACCATCGGTCTCGGTGAGCGCCTTCTTGCACTCCATCATGCCGAGCCCGGTGCGCTCGCGCAGTTCCTTGACCTGGGAGGCGCTGATAGCTGCCATGGTAGTGTCCTCTGAATGGTTCGACCTGGAATAGGTAGCGGTAAGCAAGAGAAGCAAGGGGGCCGAGGCCCCCTTGTGCCTGTCCGGCAGGCCGCCAGCGACGTGGCGGCACGGCGTCCGGCCCAGGCGGGCCGACGATCACTCGGCGGCCGCGTCGCTCTGGCTCTCTTCGGCTTCGGTGACCTCGACGAACTCGTCGGGACGACCTTCCTTCGCACGGGCACAGGCGTCGGCGACGGCCTTGACGTAGATCTGGATGGCACGGATGGAGTCATCGTTGCCCGGGATCACGTAGTCGACGCCATCGGGATCGGAGTTGGTATCCACCACGCCGATGACCGGAATGCCCAGCTTGTTCGCCTCGTTGATGGCGATGCGCTCATGGTCGACGTCGATCACGAACAGGGCATCGGGCAGGCCACCCATTTCCTTGATACCACCCACGGACCGCTCGAGCTTGTCCTGCTCGCGGGTCGCCATCAGCACTTCCTTCTTGGTCAGCTTCTCGAAGGTGCCGTCCTCGTGCATGGTCTCGAGGTCGCGCAGGCGCTTGATGGAGACGCGAATGGTCTTGTAGTTGGTCAGCATGCCGCCGAGCCAGCGGTGGTTGACGAACGGCTGACCGACGCGGTTGGCCTCTTCCTTGATGATCTTGCTCGCGCTGCGCTTGGTGCCCACGAACAGGATCTTGTTGTTGGCCGCGGCCATCTTCTCGACCACGTCGATGGCCTCATTGAGGGCCGGCAGGGTGTGCTCGAGGTTGATGATGTGAATCTTGTTACGCGCGCCGAAGATGTACTTGCTCATCTTCGGGTTCCAGTACTTGGTCTGGTGACCGAAGTGTGCACCTGCCTTCAGCAGGTCACGCATATTGACGTGTGCCATGGATGACTCCTGGAAAATCGGGTTAGGCCTCCACGCACCCCATGGATCCGACCGTCGCGTCATCAGGGATAACCACGACAGCACCCGGGACCATGTGCCGGTGCATGTGTGTTTTCAAGGCATTGCATTAGTTGAGCGCATCTCCCGGGACTCGCCGCAGCGCCCGAGGTGTTGTCGGAGCCACGCGATTGCAGGAAA
Organism: Halomonas fontilapidosi; assembly: GCF_014192285.1. Taxonomy (GTDB): domain Bacteria; phylum Pseudomonadota; class Gammaproteobacteria; order Pseudomonadales; family Halomonadaceae; genus Halomonas; species Halomonas fontilapidosi. The sequence goes on from NZ_JACHXQ010000003.1 coordinate 191,815, forward strand.
GCGCGCAGCTTTATACCATGGATGACCGCCGAGATGAAGTCGTCCGATGCTCGTGCCCGCCAATGTACGGGCGACACCACCCCTGATTCGAGATTCCATGAACGTACCCATCAAGACGCCCGACGAGATCGAGAAGATGCGCGAGGCGGGCCGCCAGGCCGCCAGCGTCTTCGAGATGCTCACCCCCCACGTCAAGGCTGGCGTGAGCACCGGCGAGCTGGACCGGCTATGTCACGACTACATCGTCGACGAGCTGGGTTCCAGCCCCGCGCCGCTCAACTACCACGGTTTCCCCAAGTCGATCTGCACCTCGATCAACCATGTGGTCTGCCACGGCATCCCGGATGGCGCCAAGAAGCTCAAGAAAGGCGACATCATGAACATCGACATCACCGTGAAGACGGCCGACGGCTATCATGGCGATTCCAGCATGATGTTCATCATCGGCGAGACCATCCAGGGCGAGCGTCTGTGCCGGGTCACCCAGGAGTGCCTCTACCGCAGCATCGCCCTGGTGCGCCCGGGCGTGCACCTCTCGGAACTTGCCCGCGCTATCCAGTCCCATGCCGAGGCCAACGGCTATTCGGTGGTGCGCGACTTCTGCGGGCACGGCATCGGCGCCGGCTTCCACGAGGATCCGCAGATCCTGCACTACGACGGCTATGCGCCCGAGGCCGACATCGCCCTCAAGGAAGGCATGTGCTTCACCATCGAGCCGATGATCAACGTCGGCGACCATCGCACCAAGGTGCTGCGCGACGGCTGGACCGCCGTGACCAAGGACAGAAGTCTGACCGCCCAGTGGGAGCATACCCTGCTGGTCACCGCGACGGGGGTAGAGGTGCTCACCGCTCGTCACGACGAAGACCTCTCCTTCCTCGACCGCTGAGTCGATCGCCATGCTCCTGCACCACTACCGCTTCGTCCCAGACGTCAGCCTCTTCGATGTCGAGGCGTTCCGCGCCGAGCTGACCGGCGAGCGCTCGCCGATCGCCCCCTTCAAGGCGGCACTGCGCGACATCCAGGCCCGCCTCGATGAGCGCTTCCGCGCCGGCGCCGACATTCGCGACCTGGTGCACGGCCGCGCCTGGTGCCTGGACCGCCTGCTGGCGGTCGCCTGGGAACAGCACGCCTGGCCCGACGGGGGAGTGGCCCTGCTCGCCGTGGGCGGCTACGGCCGCGGCGAGCTGCACCCTCACTCCGATATCGACCTGCTGCTGCTACTCGAGCACGATGACGATACGCCGTATCGCGAGCCACTGACGGCCTTCATCACCTTCCTGTGGGACATCGGCCTGGAGATCGGCCATAGCGTGCGCTCGCTGGCCGACTGCGAGCGCGAGGCCTGCGCCGACGTGACGGTGATCACCAACCTGCTTGAGACCCGCACCCTGGCCGGGCCGGAGGGCCTGCGCGAAGCCATGCAGGCACGCCTCTCCACCGACCGGCTATGGCCGGCGGATCGCTTCTTTGAGGCCAAGTGGCAGGAACAGATCAGCCGTCACTACCGCTATAACAACTCCGAATACCACCTCGAGCCCAATATCAAGAGCTCGCCCGGCGGGCTGCGCGATATCCAGATGATCGGCTGGGTCGCCAAGCGCCACTTCGGCACCCAGCGCTACGAAGACCTGGTCGCCGGCGGTTTCATGAACGATCCCGAGCTGCGCATCCTCAGCCAGGGCCAGGCCTTCCTGTGGCAGGTGCGCTACGCCCTGCACATGCTCACCGGCCGCGCCGAGGACCGCCTGCAGTTCGACCACCAACGCACCATTGCCGAGCTGTTTGGCTTTCGCGACACCCCGGAGCGACTGGCCGTCGAACAGTTCATGAAACGCTACTACCGCCACGTCACGGCGCTGGCCGGTCTCAACGACATGCTGCTTCAGCACTTCGACGAGGCGATCCTGCATGCCGGCGAGGCACTGACCACGACGCGCCTCAACGAGCGCTTCGAGATCAAGGGCGGCTACATCCAGGCCCGCTCGCGCCATGTCTTCCGCAAGCGCCCCTCGGCGCTGCTCGAGCTGTTCCTGCTGATGGCCGAGCATCCGGAGATCGAGGGGGTCCGCGCGGACACCATCCGCCTGATCCGCGACCATCGCCACCTGATCGACGACCTCTACCGCGACGACCTGCGCCATCAGAGCCTGTTCATGGCCCTGCTGCGCTCCGGCGGCAACGTGGCGCGCCAGCTGCGACGCATGAACCGCTACGGCGTGCTCGGCAAGTACCTGCCCGAATTCGGCCAGGCGGTCGGGCTGATGCAGCACGACCTCTTCCACATCTATACCGTGGACGCCCATACGCTGCGACTGCTCAAGTGCATCCACAACTTCCGCAAGCCGGAGGCGAAGGAAGAATTTCCGGTCGCCGCCAATCTCATCCACCAGCTGCCCAAGCTGGAGCTGCTATGGATCGCCGGCCTCTACCATGATATCGGCAAGGGACGCGGTGGCGACCATTCGATCCTCGGGGCGCGGGATGCCGAGGCCTTCTGCGAGCGTCACGGGCTCTCCGGCCGTGACACCCGCCTGGTCAGCTGGCTGGTGGAGCATCACCTGATAATGTCGATGGTCGCCCAGAAGCGCGACATCACCGATCCCGACGTGATCGGGGACTTCGCCCGCCTGGTCGGCGACGAGACACGGCTCGACTACCTCTACGTGCTGACGGTGGCCGACATCAACGCCACCAACCCGACCCTGTGGAACGGCTGGCGGGCCTCGCTGCTGCGCCAGCTGCATGGCGAGACCAAGCGTGCCCTGCGCCGCGGCCTCGAGAATCCCCTGGAGCGCGACGACTGGGTGCAGGAGACCCGCAGCGAGGCGCACTCCCTGCTGGCGTCAGTGGGCGCCGACATGGTCCGGGTCGACCGGCTCTGGGAGTCACTGGGTGAGGACTACTTCCTGCAATACGCGCCCAGCGAGATCGTCTGGCAGACCCAGGGGATCCTCGGCCATGGCAATAGCCAGCTGCCGCTGATCCTGATCAACGCGCCCACCGACGACATGGCTGAGGGCGGCACCAAGGTCTTCATTCATACCCGCTCGGTGGACGACCTGTTCGCCGCCACCGCCGCTGCCATGGACCAGCTGGGGCTGTCGATCCACGACGCGCGCATTGCCACCTCCAGCAACGACTGGACGCTGAACACCTTCATCGTGCTGGACGACCACGGCCAGGCGATCCGCGACCGTGAGCGCATCGAGGAGATCCGACGCCACCTGGTGGAGGAGCTCGATGACCCGGACGACTATCCGCAGATCGTCACCCGCCATACGCCGCGCCAGCTCAAGCACTTTCGGGTGCCTACCGAGGTCAGCATCGAGCAGGACCCGGCCAATGAGCGCACCCTCCTCGAGCTCGTCGCGCCCGACCGTCCCGGTCTGCTGGCCCGGGTGGGACGCATCTTCATGGAGCAGGATATCGCGCTGTCGGCGGCCAAGATCGCCACGCTGGGCGAGCGCGTCGAGGACGTCTTCTTCATTACCGACAAGACCGGCGCGCCGCTCACCGACCCGCAGCGCCAGCAGTGCCTGCGTGAGCGTCTCATCGAGGTCCTCGCCATCCCCGGCTGATGCCGCCCGCCGGGCATGCGGGCGGGAGGCGTTTGAGGCCGCCCCGGCGCTTCCCTATAATCAACGCCCTGTTCGCCCGCGCGCCGCTGTCGGCCCGCGAGCCACCACCGACAACGACGCCGGACGCTTGCTGCTGTCCCAGGCGCACCTGGACACCCATGAACCCCGACCTCGACGCCCTCAAGCCCTACCCCTTCGAGAAGCTCGCCGGCCTCAAGGCCGGCGTGACCCCACCCGAGGGATTGGCGCATATCCCGCTGACCATCGGTGAGCCGCAGCATGCGCCCTTTGCGGCCGCCCTCGAGGCGCTTACGGCGCACCGCCAGGGCTTCGCCCGCTACCCGGCTACCGCCGGAACCAGCGAACTGCGCCAGGCCATCGCCAACTGGGCGTCACGTCGCTTCGGGCTGGCCAGCCTGGACGCCGACCACCAGGTGCTGCCGGTGAATGGTACCCGCGAGGCGATCTTCGCCTTCGTCCAGGCCGCGCTGGATCGCACCCGCCCGGCCGGGGTGGCGATGCCCAACCCCTTCTATCAAATCTATGAGGGTGCCGCCCTGCTCGCCGGCGGACAGCCGATCTACCTCGACGCCACGGCCGAGAACGCCTTCCTGCCGGACCTGGACAAGGTCCCCGCCGCGACCTGGCGCGACGTCCAACTGGTGTTCCTCTGCTCGCCGGGCAACCCCAGCGGGGCGGTGACGCCGCTGGCCGAATTCGAGAAGCTGATCGCACTGGCGGACGAGTTTGATTTCATCATTGCCTCGGACGAGTGCTACTCGGAGCTCTATCTGGACGAGGACGCCCCGCCGCCAGGGTTGCTCGAGGCCTGCGCGCATCTTGGCCGCCATGACTACCGGCGCTGCCTGGTGTTCCACTCGCTCTCCAAGCGCTCCAATCTGCCCGGGCTGCGCTCGGGTTTCGTTGCCGGCGACGCCGAGCTGACCGCTCCCTTCAAGCGCTACCGCACCTACCACGGCTGCGCCATGGCACTGCCCGTCCAGCAGGCATCGATCACCGCCTGGAACGACGAGGCACACGTGCGTGCCAACCGCGATGCCTATCGCGAGACCTTCGCCGCAGTGACCGAGGTCCTCGCGCCGGTAATGGACTTCCCCACCCCCGAGGCGAGCTTCTACCTGTGGCCAGCCGTCCCCGATGGAGATGACGAGGCCTTCACCCGTGCGCTCTTCGCCGAGACACACGTCAGCGTGCTGCCCGGCAGCTACATGGGCCGGGTCGGTAGCAGCGGCACCAATCCCGGTAGCGGCCGGCTGCGCCTGGCACTGGTCGCCGAGGTCGACGCCACCCTGGAGGCCGCCTGGCGTGTCCGCCGTTTCATCGAAAGGAGGGCCTGATGCTGACGCTCTACGTGATCAAGAACTGCGACACCTGCCGAAAGGCGCGCAAGGCGCTGGACGATCGGGGCCTGCCCTACCAGACCCACGATCTGCGCGAGGACGGCCTGTCGGCGCCGTTACTGGAACACATTCTGCACCGTGTGCCGATCATGGAGGTGCTCAACAAGCGCAGCACCACCTGGCGGCAACTCGATGACGGGGAAAAGGCCAACATCGACGCCAACAGCGCACGCGATCTGATGCTGGCCCACCCCACCCTGCTCAAGCGCCCACTGCTCGATACCGGCGACGCGATCCTCGTCGGTTACCGCGACGGCGACTACGACAAACTCTAGTGACCCTTTCCTACACTTCCAGAGGACACCCCCCATGCTGAGCTTTGCACTCGGAATCGGCACCCAGAATACCCAGGGCGACTGGCTGGAGATCTACTATCCGGTGCCGCTGCTCGACCCTGATGCCGGCCTGGTGGCCGCCGCCGCCAAGGTGCTCGACGCCCCCGACGGCAATGCCGCAATCAGCTTCCTGCCCGAGCAGTGCAGCGAACTGGCGGGCGCATTGAGGGCCGCCGGTCACGAGGAGCAGGCCGAACTGGCCGAGGCCCTAGCCGCGAGCCGGCGCCCGCTGGTAGCGATGTTCCTGGACGTGGATACCCCACCCCAGAGCGCTCCGGAGGTGTACCTGAAGCTGCACCTGCTCTCGCATCGCCTGGTGAAGCCCCACGGTCTGGACCTCACCGGCATGTTCGGCCTGCTGCGCAACATCGCCTGGTCGAGCGAAGGCGCCATCGACATCGAGGAGCTGCCGGCCCGCCGTCTCAAGGCGCGCCTGGAAGGGCGAGCGCTCTCCGTGGACTGCGTCGACAAGTTTCCCAAGATGACCGACTACGTGGTGCCCGCCGGCGTGCGCATCGGCGATACCGCCAGGGTTCGCCTGGGCGCCTACCTCGGTGAAGGCACCACGGTGATGCACGAGGGCTTCGTCAACTTCAACGCCGGCACCGAGGGGCCGGGCATGATCGAGGGCCGCATCTCCGCCGGCGTGATGGTCGGCAAGGGCTCGGACCTGGGCGGCGGCTGCTCCACGATGGGCACCCTTTCGGGCGGCGGCAACATCGTCATCAAGGTGGGCGAGGGCTGCCTGATCGGCGCCAATGCCGGTATCGGCATCCCGCTGGGCGACCGCTGCACCGTGGAGGCCGGCCTCTATCTCACGGCCGGCGCCAAGGTGACTCTGCTCGACGACCATGGCCAGGAGGTCAAGGCCGTGGCCGCCCGCGAGTTGGCCGGCCAGGACGACCTGTTGCTGCGGCGCAACTCGCAGAACGGGCGCATCGAGTGCCTCACCAACAAGAGCGCCGTGGCGCTGAACGAGGCGCTGCATGCCAACAATTGAGGCGCCCGCCCTCTCCTCGACCCTAGCACTGGCCTTCGAGCTCATCCGCCGCCCCTCGGTGACGCCGGATGACCTGGGCTGTCAGGACCTGATGATCGAGCGCCTCGAGGCGCTCGGCTTCCGGATCGAGCGCTTACCCTTCGGCGATGTCGAGAATGTCTGGGCCACCCGCGGCCATCATGGGCCACTGCTGGCCTTCGCCGGCCATACCGACGTCGTGCCGAGCGGCCCCCAACCCCGCTGGGATTTCCCACCCTTCGAGCCATGCATCGATGAGGCCGGCATGCTGCGAGGGAGAGGCGCCGCCGACATGAAGGGCAGCCTGGCGGCGATGGTCACCGCCGTGGAGCGCTTCGTGGCCGCTCACCCGGACCACCACGGACGCATCGGCTTTCTGATCACCTCCGACGAGGAGGGGCCGGCGGTGGACGGCACCCGCGCCGTGGTCGAACACCTGCGCGAGGCCCACGAGCGGCTCGACTACTGCATCGTCGGCGAGCCCTCCTCCACCGACCGCCTCGGCGACGTGATCAAGAACGGCCGGCGCGGCTCGCTGGGCGGCGTGCTGCATGTGCGGGGCATCCAGGGCCACGTGGCCTATCCGCACCTGGCACGCAACCCTATCCACCAGGCGATGCCGGCACTGGATGCCCTGGCGCGGGAGCACTGGGACGCCGGCAACGCCTTCTTCCCTGCCACCAGCTTCCAGATCTCCAACATCCGCTCGGGGACCGGCGCCACCAACGTCATCCCCGGCGATGTCGAGGTGGTGTTCAACTTCCGCTTCTCCACCGAAGTGACTCACGACCAGCTCCAGACCCGCACCGAGGCGCTGCTGGATGCCCATGGCCTCGACTACCATCTGGACTGGACGCTCAACGGCGAGCCTTTCCTTACCGCCGAGGGCGAACTGGTGGAAGCCGCCATTGATGGCGTGGAGGCCGTGACCGGGCAGCGTCCCGAACTCTCCACCTCCGGCGGCACCTCGGATGGCCGCTTCATCGCCACCCTGGGCAGCCAGGTGGTCGAACTCGGCCCCTGCAACGCGACCATCCACCAGGTCAACGAACGGGTGCTGGCCGCGGACCTCGATGAATTGAGCCGGGTCTACGAGGCCATCCTCGCCAGGCTCTTCGTCAACGGCACGGCACGGACCTGAGATGCCCATGCAATCCTATCCCGATATCGAGATCTATCTGGCCCACTGCGACATCGCGCGTCTGGACGCCTGGCTCGGGCAAGCCATCGATGCCGAGCCACTCTCGCCCGCGGGCAAGCGCCAGTGGCGCACCCTCGGATGGCGAGACGGGTCGGAAGTGCCGGTACTGATCGTGGAGAAGGCCGCCGACGGCTTCGCCAGCCTGTGGCTCGACAGTCCCGAGACGCCCTGGGCGAGCGATGCGGCGTGTGCCCGAGACGCTGCCGCCCGGCTGGACTGCGAGGTTCGCTGTTCGCTGGGCGGCTGGCAGCCCGGCGACGACCCGGACCGCTTCCTGCAGGTGCTGCCCGATGGCAGCGAACAGCCGATCGACTGGCCCGACTCCGGCCAGTAGTCCAAAACGACATCGCCCCGCTCGAGGCGGGGCGATGTCGTTGGCAGGGGGAAACACGCCGAGCGCAGGCGCTTCGATTTAGGTAATCACCGTGACGTCGTCGGCCTGCAGCCCGCGCTCGTTCTGGATGACGTGATAGCGAACCTTCTGGCCCTCGGCCAGGGTACGGTGCCCGCGCCCGCGAATGGCGCGAAAGTGCACGAAGACATCCTCGCCGTCGTCACGGGTGATGAAGCCGTACCCCTTGTTGACGTTGAACCACTTGACCTCACCGATCTCGCGATCGTCGTCCTCGACCTCGGCCAGGTTGACCAGCTGTGGCGTGAGGGCGTTGACCGCCAGGGTGGCGACCAGCAGCATCAGGAAGACCGCAGCCGCGGCGGCGAAATAGACCACCGCCAGACCGCCGACCTGAAGGCTGGCAAACAGCTCACGGGACAGCTCGCCGCCGGTGAGATGAACGAACAGGGCAATCAGCAGAGGGGCCGGTGCGGCCAGCAGCAGGCTGATGAGACTGCAACGAAACACGACCTTTCGATTCATGGACCTGTGAAACTCTCTTATCGGGGTGAAAGGAAGGGAGAAACCATCATGAAGGTGCCACGATGAACGGCGACACCCAGCCAGAGAATACTACCATGAGCACCGATGCGACGCCTGCCGAGCTGGCGAGGCGCCTCGAGGCCCTGGAGAGCCGTATCGCCTACCAGGAGCACTGGCTCGACACGCTGGATGAGGCCGTGGCCGGCCAGGAGCAGCGGCTGTCACGTCTCGAGCGGCTCAACGCGCTGATGCAGGAGAAGATTCGTGACCAGCAGCGAGCGCTGCAGGAAAACGACACGGCGACACCTGGCCCCGCGGACGAGGTGCCGCCGCATTACTAGCCGCTTCGCGGCAGCTGAAAGCTGAAAGCTGAAAGCTGAAAGCTGAAAGCTGAAAGCTGAAAGCTGAAAGCTGAAAGCTGAAAGCTGAAGCTGAAGCTGAAGCTGAAGCTGAATCGCAGCCTAAATGAAACCGCCTCCGGGGCAAGCCCTCGGAGGCGGTTTTTCTTGCAGCTTCAAGCTTCCAGGCGCGAAGCGCCGCTCTTCAAGCTTTTGTCCGGGTGAAGCCCGGTCAAAGCTCGTCCAGATAGCGTTCGGCGTCCAGCGCGGCCATGCAGCCGGTGCCGGCGGAGGTCACGGCCTGACGGTAGACGTGATCCATCACGTCACCGGCGGCAAACACGCCCGGCACGCTGGTCGCGGTGGCATTGCCAGCGAGGCCCGACTGAACCTTGATATAGCCGCCGGCCATCTCCAGCTGGCCCTCGAAGATCCCGGTATTGGGGCTGTGGCCGATGGCGATAAATAACCCGGGGGCGTCAATCTCCTTGGTGCTACCGTCCACGGTGGACTTGAGGCGCACCCCGGTCACGCCGCTGTTGTCGCCCAGCACCTCATCCAGGGTCTGGTTCCACTCCAGCGCCACATTGCCGTTCTCGGCCTTCTCGAACAGCTTGTCCTGAAGGATCTTCTCGGCGCGCAGGCTATCCCGGCGGTGCACCAGGGTCACCTTGGAGGCGATGTTGGAGAGGTAGAGCGCCTCCTCCACGGCGGTATTGCCGCCGCCCACCACCACGACCTCCTGCTTGCGATAGAAGAAGCCATCGCAAGTCGCACAGGCCGAAACCCCCTGCCCCATGAACTTCTGCTCCGACTCGAGACCGAGATAGCGAGCGCTGGCACCGGTGGCGATAATCAGGGCATCACAGGTGTAGGTGCCGTTGTCGCCCTTCAACGTGAAGGGGCGATCGCGCAATTCCACCTCACTCACATGATCAAACAGCACTTCGGTGTCGAACCGTTCGGCGTGGCGCTTCATGCGCTCCATCAGTTCAGGGCCCTGGACACCGTCCTCATCCCCCGGCCAGTTATCCACGTCGGTGGTGGTGGTCAGCTGTCCGCCGGCCTGTATACCGGTGATCAGCAGGGGTTTCAGATTGGCGCGGGCGGCATAGACGGCCGCCGTGTAGCCGGCAGGGCCTGAGCCCAGGATAATCAGGCGTTCGTGACGCGCGTCGCTCATGACATGACCTCGTGGAGTCGATAGTGGCGCAGTGGACTGGGCAATGCCGACACGCGCCGGCATGGCGCAGCCCGCGGCGAGAAACCTGGGGGCGAGAGACCCTCGGGTCGGGCGAGTCTCGGTGAGGTGTTACGCGACCCGTGCCTCACTAGAGCACATCGTCGTCGCGCCCCAACTCCAGGGACGCCAGCTCACCCGTCGTCGGCGACACCTCGATGCGCAGTTGAATCGGCGCGCAGCACTGCGGGCAATCCTCCCAGGTGACGTGACTGCCCTGGGAGAGGTCGAGCAGCAGCTCGAAGGGAGTATCGCAGTAGGGGCAGTGCACGGTCCGCGACTCAAGCTGTTCTTCGTGCATCGGGCCAACCTGTACCGTCGTGCCGTATTGCAGCAATATGGGGGGAGGAGGATGGCATTTCAAGAGTGCCCGGAACGGCACGACCCGGGCGGCGCTTGAAAAGGCCAACTATCATGACCATGTCATCATCATGGTACCAGGATGGGTGCCTCACTCCCCGCGACGCGACAGGAGGACAGACAGCATGAGCAACGAGTCCACACCGGATACGCTGGAGACGTTGGACGCCGGCGGCGCCACCTTTCACTATCACAGCCTGGCAAAAGCCGCCGACGCGCTGGGCAACATCGATCGCCTGCCCAAGACCTTGAAAATCCTGCTGGAAAACCAGCTGCGCTTCGCCGATGACGAGAGCGTCTCCCGCGAGGACATGCAGGCGCTGGTCGACTGGCAGCAGCAGGGCCACTCGGACCGTGAGATCGGCTATCGCCCGGCGCGGGTACTGATGCAGGACTTCACCGGGGTGCCCGGGGTCGTCGACCTGGCCTCCATGCGCGCCGCGGTGGAGTCCCTCGGCGAAGATCCCGCCCGCATCAACCCGCTGTCGCCGGTCGACCTGGTCATCGACCACTCGGTGATGGTCGACAAGTTCGGCAACCCTTCCGCGTTCAAGGACAACGTGGCGATCGAGATGGAGCGTAACCACGAGCGCTACGAGTTCCTACGCTGGGGCCAGCAGGCATTCGACAACTTCCGCGTCGTCCCCCCCGGCACCGGCATCTGCCACCAGGTCAACCTCGAGTACTTAGGCAAGACCGTCTGGACCAAGGAGGTAGACGGCAAGACCCTGGCCTACCCGGACACCCTGGTGGGTACCGACTCCCACACCACCATGATCAACGGCCTGGGCGTGCTCGGCTGGGGCGTGGGCGGCATCGAGGCCGAGGCCGCCATGCTGGGCCAGCCGGTCTCCATGCTGATTCCCGAGGTGGTGGGCTTCAAGCTCACCGGCAAGCTGCGCGAGGGCATCACCGCGACCGACCTGGTGCTGACGGTCACCGAGATGCTGCGCAAGAAAGGCGTGGTGGGCAAGTTCGTCGAGTTCTATGGCGACGGCCTCAAGGACCTGCCGCTGGCTGACCGCGCCACCATCGCCAACATGTCGCCGGAGTTCGGCGCTACCTGTGCCTTCTTCTCGGTGGACGACGAGACGCTGCGCTACATGCGCTTGACCGGCCGCGATGACGAGCAGGTGGCCCTGGTCGAGGCCTACTGCAAGGCCCAGGGTCTGTGGCGGGAACCCGGCGATGAGCCGATCTTCAGTGACACCCTGGCGCTGGACATGACCGAGGTCGAGGCCAGCCTGGCCGGCCCCAAGCGGCCCCAGGATCGCGTCGCGCTGCAGGACATGCCCCAGGCCTTCGCCAAGGTGATGGATGACGACAACAAGACCGCCACGCCCACCGAGGACAAGGGACGGCTGTTCTCCGAGGGCGGCCAGACCGCGGTGGGTGTCGAGAAGAGCTACGAGCACCATGACAGTCAGGAAGTCAGCCTGGACGGCGAATCCTTCCGGCTCGATCCCGGTGCCGTGGTCATCGCCGCCATCACCTCCTGCACCAACACCTCCAATCCCAGCGTGATGATGGCCGCCGGCCTGCTCGCGCGAAAAGCCCGCGAGAAGGGACTGTCCACCAAGCCCTGGGTGAAGACATCCCTGGCACCGGGCTCCAAGGTGGTCACCGACTATCTGGCCGCCGGTGGCGTACAGGACGACCTGAACGCTCTGGGCTTCAACTTGGTGGGCTATGGCTGCACGACCTGTATCGGCAACTCGGGGCCGCTCCCTGAGCCCATTGAGCAGGCCATCAGCGACGGTGACCTGACGGTGGCCTCGGTACTCTCGGGCAACCGCAACTTCGAGGGCCGCATCCATCCGCTGGTCAAGACCAACTGGCTGGCCTCGCCCCCCCTGGTCGTGGCCTATGCCCTGGCCGGCAACGTCCAGCTCGACCTCGCCCGCGACCCCCTGGGCACGGACGACCAGGGCAATCCGGTCACCCTCAAGGACATCTGGCCCAGCCAGGCAGAGATCGCCGAGGCCGTGGAGCAAGTCAACACCGAGATGTTCCGCAAGGAGTATGCCGAGGTATTCGACGGCGACGAGACCTGGAAATCCATCAAGGTCCCCGAGAGCAAGGTCTATCAGTGGTCTGAGGACTCCACCTACATTCAACATCCTCCGTTCTTCGAGGGCATGGGGCGCACGCCTCCCGCCATCGAGGACGTCAAGGACGCCCGGGTACTGGCCATGCTCGGTGACTCCGTGACCACCGACCATATCTCGCCGGCCGGCGCCATCAAGCCCGACAGCCCTGCCGGGCGCTACCTGCAGGAGCGTGGCGTGAAGCCAGTGGACTTCAACTCCTACGGCTCGCGGCGCGGCAATCACGAGGTGATGATGCGCGGCACCTTCGCCAACGTGCGCATCAAGAATGAGATGCTCGACGGCGTCGTCGGCGGCGAAACGCGCCACGTGCCTTCCGGCGAGCAGATGGCGATCTACGATGCCGCCATGCGGTACCAGCAGGAAGACACGCCGCTAGTGGTCGTCGCCGGCAAGGAGTACGGCACCGGCTCTTCGCGTGACTGGGCGGCCAAGGGCACCCGCCTGCTCGGCGTACGGGCCGTGCTGGCCGAGTCCTACGAGCGCATCCACCGCTCCAACCTGATCGGCATGGGCGTGGTTCCGCTGCAGTTCCCCGAGGGCGAGAGCCGCAAGACGCTGGGGATGACCGGTGACGAGCAGGTCTCCATCGAAGGACTTGCCGATCTCACCCCGGGTGGCAAGGTCAAGGTGACCATCAAGAGCGACAAGGGCGAGCAGAACCTCGAGGCGCTGTGCCGCATCGATACCGGCAACGAGCTGGAGTACTACCGCCATGGCGGCATCCTCCACTACGTGCTGCGCAAGATGATCGGGTCGGCCTGACAGGGCGGCCTGACCCCACGCCTTCCCAGCAGCGAAAGGCCCCACCGGGTAACCGGCGGGGCCATTTTTTGGGATGAATCAGTGCCCTATCAGAAGGAGCGGCGGCGATAGCGCCTGTACGCCGGCGTCCAGCTGTTGCGCTTGATGGCCTCGCGCAGCTTGATGCCGTTGGTCTTCAGCGCCACGCCCTCGCCCTGAGCCTGGGCGGCCACGTCGAAGGCGATCGCCGTGGAGAGCTCGCGGATGTGCGAGAGCGGCGGCAGCAGCGCTCCTTCACCATGCTTGACGATTGGCGCTTCGCGCGCGAGCGCTCGCGACGAGGCCATCAACATGGCATCGGTGACCCGCTTGGCTCCGGCGGCTACCACCCCCAGACCGATTCCCGGGAAGATGTAGGCGTTGTTGCACTGGGCGATAGGGATACGCCGGCCACCGTACTCCACCGGCGGGAAAGGGCTGCCGGTGGCCACCAGGGCCTGGCCATCGGTCCAGCGGATCACGTCCTCGGGCACGGCCTCGGCCCGCGAGGTGGGGTTGGAGAGCGGCATGATCAGCGGCATCTCGCAGCCAGCATGCATGGCGCGCACCACCTCCTCGGTGAAAATGCCTGGCATACCGCAGACGCCGATCAGCACCGTGGGCGAGATTCGGCGTACCACCTCGAGCAGCGACTGACCGTCCCAGTCGACCACCGTTCCAGGGTCATGGGCCAGGCGGCCCTGAAAGCCGCGAAGCCATGCCTGCTCGGAGGTGACCAGCCCTTCGCGATCGACCATGTAGATGCGCGAGCGCGCCTCCGCCTCGGTCAGGCCCTCGGCCTGCATCGCCACCACCACCTGCTCGGCAATACCACAGCCGGCGGAGCCCGCCCCGACGAAGACTACCCGCTGCTGGGCGATACCCTCCTGGCGAGCCTGGCAGGCCGCCATCAGGGTACCGACCACCACCGAGGCCGTCCCCTGGACATCATCGTTGAAGCAGCACAGCTCGTCGCGATAGCGGTCGAGCAGCGGCAGGGCATTCGCCTGAGCAAAATCCTCGAACTGCAGCAGCACCCCCGGCCAGCGGCGCTTCACCGCGGCAATGAACTCCGCCATGAAGGCGTCGTACTCTTCCTGGGAAACGCGACGATGTCGCCAGCCCATGTACATCGGGTCGTCGAGCAGTGCCTGGTTATTGGTCCCCATGTCGAGCATGATCGGCTGGGTATAGGCCGGGCTGATGCCGCCGCAGGCGGTATAGAGTGCCAGCTTGCCGATGGGAATCCCCATGCCGCCGATGCCCTGATCGCCAAGCCCCAGGATGCGTTCGCCGTCGGTGACCACGATCACCTTGACCTTGTCCTTGGTGGAACTGTGCAGGATGTCATCCATGTGCTCACGGTCCGGATAGGCGATGAACAATCCCCGGTGATTGCGATAGATGTTCGAGAATTCCTCACAGGCCTTGCCGACCGTCGGGGTGTAGATGATCGGCAGCATCTCCTCGAGGTGCTCGGCGACCAGGCGGTAGTAGAGGGTCTCGTTGTCGTCCTGAATGGCGCGCAAGTAGATGTGCTTGTCCAGATCGTTCTGGCACTGCCGGTACTGGCGATAGGCCCGCTCCGCCTGCTCCTCGATCGTCTCCACATTCTGCGGCAGCAGGCCGATCAGGTTGAACTCCAGGCGCTCCTCGCGAGTGAAGGCACTGCCCTTGTTGAGCAGCGGCATCTCGAGCAGCGGCGGGCCGGCGTAGGGGATATAGAGGGGACGCTTCTTATCGTCGGTCATTTCTCGCCTCGATACGGTAACTGGAACGGGCCGTGGCGCTCTATCGGCACCTTGATGCCAACTCTAGCACGCCCTCAACAACGACGCCCCGGCCAGAAGCCAGGGCGTGAAGGTGCGCAGGTGCGGGCAATGGGTGATTCACGCGCCCTTTGCGGCGGGCAGCCGGCGGGCATCGCCGGTGAAGAAAAAGGGCCGCAGCCTTACCCCGAGCATGTTGCCCGCGAAAGCCGCTACCAGCCACACCCAGCCATGCAGGCTGCCGGAGGCGATCCCGCTGAAGTAGGCACCGATGTTGCAGCCAAAGGCCAGGCGTGCCCCATAGCCGAGCAACAAGCCACCGATCACCGCGGCCAAGACCGACCTGGCGGGGATGCGAAAGTTGGGCGCAAACTTGCCGGCCAGCGCGGCAGCCACCAGCGCCCCGAGCAGGATGCCGATGTTCATTACGCTGGTGATGTCACGCCAGATGGTGGCCTCCAGGGCCGCCGCATTCCACGATGACTGCCAGTAGCCCCACTGGCTGACGTCGCCGCCCAGTGCCTCGAACCCCTTGGCCCCCCAGAGGGCGAAGGCAGAGGTGATGCCCCAGGGACGGCCGGCCAGCGCCAGGGTGGCAAAGTTGAGCAGCGCCAGGGCCACGGCGCCGGCCAGCAGCGGCCAGGGGCCGGTGAGCCAGCGACGGTTGCCGGCATTGACCGTCGGGGCCCGCTCGAGCGCGCCATGGCGACGCCGCTCCATCAGCACGGTGAAGGCGGCAATGGCCGCAAACAGCACCAGGCTGATGGCAATGCCGCCCCCCGTGCCGGCGGTCTTGACCAGCGACACAGGCTGGAAAGCGGGCAGGCTCTGCCACCAGGTGAAGTGAGCCGTTCCGATCACCGAGCCCACCACGAAGAACAGCAGGGTGATCAGCATGCGGGCGTTACCGCCGCCGGCGGTGAAGAGCGTCCCCGAGGCACAGCCGCCACCGAGCTGCATGCCCAGGCCGAACAGGAAGGCGCCAACCACCACCGAGAGACCGATGGGCGCCACGAAGCCGTAAACCGACTGACCGAAGAGACTGCCCGCGCCCAGCGCTGGAAAGAACAGCAGGACGGCGATGGCCAGCATCACCATCTGGGCGCGCAGCCCACGCCCCCGCCGTTCGGTGATGAACACCCGCCAGGCGGCGGTGAAGCCGAAGGCGGCATGGTAGAGCACCATGCCCAGCAGCCCGCCTACCACCATCAGCACACCCAGGCGAGCGCCGAAAGCGATGCCCACGGCCAGGGCACCCAGCAGCAGGGCGCCGCCCGCCATGGCGGAGACGGGAAGTCGAGGGCGTTGGGTCAGGGCGAGTTCACGCATGGCCTACTCTCTTGAAGTGATCAAGGGCAGCTAGCCCGGGACTCGCCATGCTAAGGGGTCAAGATTCGAACGTAAAAGTATTTAAAACAAACGATTAATAATCAAAAAGAATAACAATCGCCTCGCCAACCACAACGGCCACCCGAAGGTGCCCACCGCAGTATCTTGCGGATGCGAATCAGACGAAACGCCCGAGGCCGGCCGCCTGGCGCAGGCGGTCCATGAAAGGCGCCGCCTCGGCACGGGCCCGCTCGGCGCCCTTGATCAGCACCTGCTCGATATGGCCGGGGTCCTCCATCAGCGCCTGGTAGCGCTCGCGGGGTTCGCGCAGCTGCTCGTTGAGGAGCTCGAAGACGCGGTTCTTGGCCTCGCCCCAGCCGATGCCATTGGCGTATTCGTTGCGCATCGCCTCGGTCTCGTCGGCCGTGGCGAAGGCGGAATAGATCTGGAAGAGCGTGCAGGTCGACGGATCCTTGGGCTCGCCGGGCTCCAGCGAGTTGGTCTTGATCTTGCGCACCAGCTTCTGCAGCTTCTTCTCGGAGACGAACAGCGGGATGGTGTTGTTGTAACTCTTGGACATCTTGCGACCATCCAGGCCGCCCAGCACCTCCACGCGCTCATCCACCACGGCATCGGGGAGGGTGAAGTACTGCCCCTTGTAGAGGTGGTTGAAGCGACCGGCGATATCGCGGGCCATCTCGATGTGCTGGATCTGGTCGCGTCCCACCGGCACCTTGTTGGCGTTGAACATCAGGATATCGGCAGCCATCAGCACCGGGTAGCCGAACAGCCCCATGGTGATGCCCTTGTCCGGGTCCTGGTTGCCGGCGGCCTCGTTCTCGGCCACCGCCGCCTTGTAGGCATGGGCACGGTTCATCAGCCCCTTGGCACAGACACAGGAGAGCAGCCAGGTGAGCTCGGGGATCTCGGGCACATCCGACTGGCGATAGAAGATGGCGTTGTCGGTATCCAGGCCCAGCGCCAGCCAGGTGGCCGCGATCTCCAGGCGCGAATCCTGCACCCGGCGCGGATCCTGACACTTGATCAGCGCATGCAGGTCGGCGAGAAAGTAGTACGACTGGACGTTGGGGTCCTGGCTCGCGGCGATGGCGGGCTTGATCGCCCCCACGTAGTTGCCCAGATGGGGGGTGCCGGTGGTGGTGATGCCGGTGAGAACGCGGGTCTTCTCGGAAGCTGCACTCATGGGGAAAGCGGACTCTACTGTGCGGAAATGGCCGCTATGGTAACGCGAGGCCCCGGTCAAGGCGACCGGGGCCGTTGGTTTCGCTCAACCCTATGAACGCTTCGTGCGGCTCGACCGGGGCAGGTCGAAAACCCAGCGCCGTGCTTTATTTCAGCAGCTTGGCGGGTTCGACATACTCCAGACCAAAGGCCTCGGCCACCGCCTTATAGGTTACCTGGCCCTCATGGACGTTGAGGCCGGCGGCGAAGTGAGCGTCGTCGGCCAGGGCCTGCTTCCAGCCCTTGTCGGCCAGCGCCGTGACGAAGGGCATGGTGGCGTTGGTCAGCGCCTGGGTGGAGGTGCGCGCCACGGCGCCGGGCATGTTGGCCACGCAGTAGTGCACGACCCCGTCGACGATGTAGGTCGGGTCGGTATGGGTGGTGGCCCGGCTGGTCTCGAAGCAGCCGCCCTGGTCGATCGCCACGTCCACCAGCACGCTGCCGGGCTTCATCTCGGCCAGCATCTCGCGGGTGATCAGCTTGGGCGCGGCGGCGCCCGGGATCAGCACGGCCCCCACGATCAGGTCGCACTCGCGCACCGCTTCGTCGATGGCATCCGCGGTGGAGAAGACTGTCTTCATGCGGCCCTGGTAGCGGTCGTCCAGGGTCTCGAGACGCGGTATCGACTTGTCGAGCACCGTGACCTCGGCGCCGAGGCCCAGCGCCATGCGGGCGGCATTCTCGCCCACCACGCCGCCGCCAATCACGGCCACCTTGGCCGGCGCCACCCCGGGCACCCCAGGCAGCAGCACACCGGAGCCGCCCTGGGCCTTCTCCAAACTGTGGGCACCGGCCTGGATGGCCATGCGCCCAGCCACGGTGCTCATCGGCGCCAGCAGCGGCAGGCCACCCTGGCGGTCGGTGACGGTCTCGTAGGCGATGCAGGTGGCGCCGCTCTCCATCAGGCCGCGGGTCAACGACGCTTCGGCGGCCAGGTGCAGGTAGGTGAAGAGCGTCTGACCGGTCTTGAGGCGCGCGACCTCCTCGGCCTGCGGCTCCTTGACCTTGAGGATCAGCTCGGCAGCGTCCCAGACCTTGGCCACGTCGGCCTCGAGGCGGGCGCCGGCGGCCTCATAGGCGGCATCCGCAAAGCCGGCACCCTCGCCGGCCCCGGCCTGGACGGTGACCGTGTGGCCACGGCCGACCAGCTCCCGAGCGCCGGTGGGCGTCAGGGCGACACGATATTCGTGATTCTTGATTTCCTTGGGCACGGCGATCTGCATGGTGTTCTCCTGGGCTGTTATTGGGTGGCTTTCCTGCCCATTACAGCACAGGCAGTCCATAAACGAAGAGCCCACGAGAAAGAACGAAAAATATTGTCAACGATGGACTTATTTGCCAGAAATCCTTCTTTCAGGAAACGGCCGGGCAGAAAACCCTGCCAGGACGTCCCGAGGCAGCGGGCCGGTCGGCGTGCAGAAACCGTCAGGCGTCGATCCGTCTCAGGCCTCTCGGCGGGTGCCACAGTTCCAGCAGGTATCGAAAACGCCGTCGAGGGGCTCTCCACACCCGGGGCAGGTCCAGCTGGCGCGGTCACTGGTCCCTTCCAGGGACTGGCGAATCAGCGCCTCGGCTCGCGCGAGGTTGTGGGGCGCCACCCACACCTCTGGCTCACACTCGCCCAGCGGCAACTCGCCAGCGCCTCCGGCCAGGGTCAGGTTATGCAGCTCCGCGGGGATCCCGGCGGCGGTCAGCACGTTGTGCACGTGACTGACCAGCAGCGCGTTGGAATGGGCGAAGGCGCGAACGTAACCGGGAAGCATCGCGCCCTAGTCCCGAAAGACGCGCACGCCCAGCGCCTTGAGGTAGGAGGTCTCGGGAATCGCCGGATGAACGGGGTGATCGGGGCCCTGATGCCCCTGGAAGAGGATCTGGCCCTGGCGGTCCTGGTGGCGCACCGCCCCGCGCACCACGTCCACCAGGCGCTCAGGGGCCAGGTGCATGGAACAGGAGGCGGAGAGCAGCAGGCCGTCGCGCCCCAGCAGGCGCATCGCCTCGCGGTTCAGCTTGCCATAGGCACGCTCGCCGTTGGGGATGTCCTTGCGCTTGCGGATGAAGGCGGGCGGGTCGAGGATTACCATGTCGAACTCCTCACCCTCCGCCTTGAGGGCGGCGAGGACCTCGAAGGCATCGCCCTCGCCCACCGCCACCTGCTCGTGCACCCCGTTCAAGGCGGCGTTCTCGGCGACCCGCTCGAGTGCCGCGCCGGAGGCATCCACGCACAGCACCTCGCGAGCGCCATTGGCCGCGGCCTGAACGCCCCAGCCACCCACATAGCTGAACAGGTCCAGTACTCGCTTGCCGGCCACCAGGCCATTGAGCCAGGCCCGATTGACGCGATGATCGTAGAACCAGCCGGTCTTCTGGCCATCGAGCACCGGCGCCACGAACTGCACGCCGTTCTCCTCCAGCAGCACCGGGTCGGGAAGCGTGCCCTTGACGACCTCAACGCCGCCCTCGAGCCCCTCCTGACGACGTCCGCTGGTGTCGTTGCGGAAGACCACAGCAGCGGGCGAGAGCACCTTGTCCAGGGCATCCAGCAGCTCATCGGCAACGGCCTGCATGCCGGCGGTGTTGAGCTGCACGACCAGCACGTCACCGAAGCGGTCGATGACTAGCCCCGGCAGCAGGTCGCCTTCACCGTGCACCAGTCGATAGAAGGGCTTGTCGAAGAGGCGCTGGCGCAGCGCCAGTGCCTGGTTGAGGCGGTGCACCAGCAGTGAGCGGTCGAGCCCCTGGGCAGGGTCGCGGGAGACCATCCTCGCGCAGATCAGCGAGTGCGGATTGACATAGGCCACGCCCAAAGCCTTGCCATTGGCGGCCTCGACCACCACCTGGGTTCCGGCCTCACACGCCTTGATCGGCGTGGCCTGGATGTCGATCTCGTTGGAGTAGAGCCACAGGTGGCCGGCCTTGAGGCGACGGTCGGCGTTCTTCTTCAGGCGCAGTGAGGGAATGGCGGTCATGGCAGGATCTCGTAAAGGGGTGTGAGGGGGCGCCGACGAAGCCTCGCCGCCGTCAGGTCTGGCAATGGCCGCAGAACACGCTGGCCCGCTGGCCCAGAGTGATCAGGCGCAGCTCGGCGCCACAGCGGCGGCAGGGCTGACCGTCGCGCCCGTAGACATTGAGGCGCTGCTTGAAGTAGCCCGGCTCGCCGGTGCCGCCCACGAAGTCGCGCAGGGTAGTCCCCCCTTGGGTGATGGCGGCGGCCAGCACCTCGCGCACCGCCGCCGCCAGCCGCACGTAGCGTGCACGCGAGATGCGCCCAGCGGCCCGCCGTGGGTCGATGCCGGCCAGGAACAGCGCCTCGGCGGCATAAATGTTACCAACCCCCACGACCACGGCGTTATCCATGAGGAAGGGCTTCACCGCCAGGCGGCGGCCGCGAGAACGCGCGAAGAGGCGCTCTCCGCCGAAGGCTTCAGAGAGCGGCTCCGGGCCCAGACGCGCCAGTCGCGGGTCCTGCTCCGCGCTACCGGCCAGCCAGTCGACGAAGCCGAAGCGGCGCGGGTCGTGATAGCGCAGGATGGCACCGTCGTCGAGCACCAGGTCGAGATGGTCGTGCTTCTTCGGCAGCTCGCCCAGGCGGGCGATGCGCAGGCTGCCAGACATGCCCAGATGCCAGAGCAGCGTACCGGACGCCTCGCCCTCGAGCGGCAGCAGCAGATACTTCGCGCGCCGGGCCAGTTCGCAGATGCGCGCCCCGACCAGCCGCTCGACGAGATCCGCCGGCACCGGCACGCGCAAACGCGCCTGGCGAACGATCACCTCGGTGATCTCGCGACCCTCCACGTGAGGGGCGATACCACGGCGGGTGGTCTCGACTTCGGGCAACTCGGGCATGGGCTCGTCCGGCGGGGCAAAATACGCAAGAACCCGGCCATCGGACCGGGTTCAGGCTGACAGGCTTCTGCCTGCGGCGGAAGCGACCAAGACTTACTTGATCTTGCCTTCCTTGTACATCACGTGCTGACGGACGACCGGGTCGAACATCTTCTTTTCGAGCTTGTCCGGCGTGTTCCGCTTGTTCTTGTCGGTCGTGTAGAAGTGACCGGTACCGGCACTGGAAATCATTCTGATCTTGTCACGCATGACGAATCTCTCCCCTGGAAAATCGCTTAGACGGCTTCGCCGCGCTTGCGGATGTCGCCGAGCACCGCTTCGATGCCCTTCTTGTCGATGATGCGCATGCCCTTGGAGGAGACGCGCAGCTTGACGAAGCGCTTCTCGGACTCCACCCAGAAACGGTGGGAATGCAGGTTCGGCACGAAACGACGACGCGTCTTGCGCTGGGAGTGTGAAACGTTGTTACCAGTCACCGGGCGCTTGCCGGTAACCTGACATACTTTGGACATGAGAGCCTCCAACCGCTTGGCCAGGCGTTTATACCTGAGTGTTCAAAACCTGTCGGGCAAACCGGGACGACCCCGTTGTCATTTGACCCAAGGGAATTCAAAGGCTGCACTTTATACCAGAGACCGCCGCATTCGGCAAGCGACGCGGCGACAATCCGACGGGGCGTGGCATGGCCCGCAACGCACCTCGGAAGGCGTAGCGGACAACGATGACAGGCGGGTGGCCCTTACCAAGGGGCCCAGCGCAGCCGGTGGCGTATTGTAGCCGGCCAGGCGCGGTTTTCCTATCCATCCAGCCGTTACAGCCATCCCCGCTCCGCGAAGGAGACCACCTCCCCGTCGCCCACCACGAAGTGGTCCAGCACGCGCACCTCGAAGAGCGCGAGCGCCTCGCGAAGGCGGTCGGTGATGCGTCGGTCCGCATCGGAAGGCTCGGCCACGCCGGAGGGGTGATTGTGGGCGAAGATGATGGCGCCGGCGCCGAGTTCCAGGGCGCGACGAGCCACTTCACGAGGATAGACCGAGGCGCTGTCCAGGGTGCCGCGAAACAGCGACTCGTAGCGGATCACCCGATGCTGGCTGTCGAGGAACAGCGCGGCAAACTCCTCGTGGCCGAGATGGCGCAGCTGGGCGGCGAGGTAGGCGCGCACCAGCGAGGGGGAGGTCAGCGCGTCGCCACGGTTCAACTGGCTGGCGAGATGCCGCCGAGACAGCTCCAGGGTGGCCTGGAGCTGAACAAACTTGGCCATTCCCATGCCACGCTGGGCACAGAAGCGCGCCTGGTCGGCCTCGAGCAACTGGCGAAGCCCACCGAAGGCCGATAGCAGATCCCTGGCCAGGTCCACCGCCGAACGCCCCTCGACGCCGACACGCAGAAAGATCGCCAGCAGTTCGGCATCGGAGAGCGCCTCCACACCCAGCGCCAGCAGTTTCTCCCGGGGTCGCTCCCCCTCCGGCCAGTCCCGAATCGACATCCCTGCCTCCCTGCCCAACGCCCCTGACGTCACGTCAGTGTAGTCGGTCCGGCGGCTACGCAAGGTCGGGCACCGATGGTAAGGTAGGCAACCCGATTTCCGCTCGGATACCACCATGTCATCACTGCCCGGCCCCGGAAACACCGCCCGACGGAGCGCCTCCCGACGCATACTGCTTGGCATCAGCGCCGGCATCGCTGCCTACAAGAGCGCTCAAATCGTCCGCCTGCTCACCCAGGCCGGCTGTGACGTGCGCGTAGTGATGACGCAGGGCGCCCAGGCCTTCATCACTCCGCTGACCTTGCAGGCGCTTAGTGGAGAAGCGGTGCGCACCTCGCTGCTCGACCCCGAAGCCGAGGCTGGCATGGGGCATATCGAGCTGGCGCGCTGGGCCGATACCATCCTGATTGCGCCGGCCACGGCGGACCTGATGGCGCGCCTCGCCCAGGGCCTGGCGGATGATCTGCTGACCACTCTGTGCCTGGCGAGCGAGGCGGAGAAAGTGATGGCCCCCGCCATGAATCAGGCCATGTGGCGCCACAAGGCCACGCAGCGCAACGCCCACCGGCTTGCCGAGGACGGCTGGCAATTGCTGGGGCCGGACAGCGGTGACCAGGCCTGCGGTGACGTGGGGCCGGGGCGCATGCTCGAGCCCGAGACGATCGTGGCGGCGCTGCTTTCCACGGCACCCGATGCCGCGCCGGCCGAGGCGAATGCATCCGGGGAGGCCGACGGCCTGACCATCACCATCACCGCCGGCCCCACGCAGGAGCCGCTCGACCCGGTGCGCTACCTCTCCAATCACAGCTCCGGCAAGATGGGCTTCGCTCTGGCCGCCAGCGCTGCCGCGCTGGGCGCTCGGGTGCGGCTAATCAGCGGCCCGGTCGGCCTGCCGACGCCGGAGGGCGTCGAACGTACCGACGTCGAGACCGCCCAGGAGATGCACGAGGCCGCCCAGCGGCTGGCCATCGACAGCGATATCTTCATCGGCTGCGCCGCCGTGGCCGACTACCGTGCCGAGGCGGCCGCCGAGCACAAGATCAAGAAGGTCGAGGGCGAGGAGGGGCTCATCCTGCGCCTGGTGAAGAACCCCGACGTCATCGCCGGTGTCGCCGCCCTCCCCGAGTCACAGCGTCCGCTGGTGGTAGGTTTCGCCGCCGAGACGCGCGACCTCGAGGCCTATGCTCGGGACAAGCTGACCCGCAAGGGGCTCGACATGATCGTCGCCAACGACGTCTCCCGAGCCGGCCTCGGCTTCGGCAGCGACGACAACGCCGCCCTGCTGCTATGGCGGGAAGGCGACGGGGAAGGCAGCGAGAGCCTCGCCCCCCAGCCCAAGGCACAGCTTGCCCAGGCGGTGATGCGCCGCGCGCTCTCCTGCCTGGCGTTCCATCACGCCCCCTGATACCGATCCCGAGGACCCCAGATGCCCGTCCCTCCTGCTCGCCCGCGCCTCGCCGTCAAGCTGCTCGACGAGCGCTTGCGCGACTACCTGCCTCGATACGCCACCGACGGTTCTGCCGGCATGGACCTGCGTGCCCTGCTCGATGCCCCGCTGACCCTGGCACCCGGGCAGTGCGAGCTGGTGCGCACCGGGCTTGCCATCCACATTGCCGACCCGACCCTCGCCGGAATGATCCTGCCCCGCTCGGGACTGGGTCACAAGCACGGTATCGTGCTCGGCAACCTGGTCGGCCTGATCGATTCCGACTATCAGGGTGAGCTGATGATCTCCACATGGAACCGTGGCAAGGCGCCCTTCACCCTCGAGCCTTTCGAGAAGCTGGCGCAGTATGTGCTCGTTCCCGTCGTACAGGCCGACCTCGAGATCGTCGACACCTTCGACACCAGCCTGCGCGGTGCCGGGGGCTTCGGTAGCTCCGGCCGTCACTGACGGCCGGTGATGGACCCCGCGACGCGAGACTCCACACAGGAAAGATACCATGACCCAAGACGCCAGCCAGGCAGTCCCCGCCTCCATCTTCCGCGCCTACGACATTCGCGGCATCGTCGACGACACCCTGAGCGAGACGAGCGTCGCGCAGATCGGTCATGCCATCGGCAGCGAGGCCCAGTCGCGCGGCGAGTTCACCGTGGTCGTCGCCCGCGACGGTCGCCTCTCCGGCCCACGCCTGCTGGCCGCCCTGACGCGTGGCCTCATGACCTCGGGTTGCGACGTCATCGATATCGGCATGGTGCCCACCCCGGTGCTCTACTTCGCCACCCACGTGCTCGACGGCACGACCTCGGGCGTGATGGTCACCGGCAGCCACAACCCGCCGAACTACAACGGCTTCAAGATCGTGCTGGGCGGCGAGACGCTCTCCGGCGACGCCATCACCGCGCTGCATACGCGCCTGACGAACGGCGAACTCAGCGACGGCCAGGGCAGCATGCGTCAGGAGGACGTACGTGACGCCTATCTAGCCCGCATCCTCGGCGATGTCACGCTCGACCGTCCGCTCAAGGCGGTGGTCGATTGCGGCAACGGCGTCGCCGGCGAACTGGGCCCGGCACTGGTCGAGCGCCTCGGGGCCGAGACCCTACCGCTGTTCGCCGAGATCGACGGCACCTTCCCCAACCATCATCCGGATCCGGGCAAGCCCGAAAACCTCCAGGACCTGATTCGCACCGTGCAGGAGAGCGGGGCGGACATCGGCCTGGCCTTTGACGGCGACGGCGACCGACTCGGCGTGATCACGCCGAGCGGCAAGCTGATCTATCCCGACCATCTGCTGATGGCCTTCGCCGAGGACATGCTGTCGCGCAATCGCGACGCCCGGGTGATCTTCGATGTCAAGTGCACCGGCAATCTGACCCGGGTCATCGAGGAAGCCGGCGGCACACCGGAGATGTGGCGCACCGGGCATTCGCTGATCAAGGCGCGCATGAAGGAGACCGGCGCCCTGCTGGCCGGCGAGATGAGCGGTCACATCTTCTTCAAGGAGCGCTGGTACGGCTTCGACGACGGCCTGTACGCCGCCGCCCGCCTGCTGGAAATCCTCTCGAAGCAGGCCGACGATGCCGATAGCTTCTTCGCCCGCTACCCCCAGGACGTCGGCACCCCGGAGATCAACATCACGGTCACCGACGAGAGCAAGTTCGCGCTGGTGGAGCGGCTGGCCCGAGAGGGCGACTTCGGCGAGGACGGCGTCAAGACGACCCTGGATGGCATCCGCGTCGACTATCCGGACGGCTGGGGCCTGTGCCGCGCCTCCAACACCACGCCGGTGCTGGTGCTGCGCTTCGAGGGCAAGGACGACGCTGCCCTAGCCCGCATCCGCGGGCGCTTCGCCGACGCCCTCACCCAGGTGTCACCCGACCTCGAACTGCCCCTTTGAGGGGCAGTTCGCCGCATAGACAGGAGAGGGAACCCGATCGATGACTGAACACAACCGTGACCCACGCCTGGTGGTGGAGGTGCTCTCCGAGGCCCTGCCCTACATCCAGCGCTTCTCCGGCAAGACCGTGGTGGTGAAGTACGGCGGCAACGCCATGACCGAGGACACCCTGATCGACTCCTTCGCCCGCGACATGGTGCTGATGAAGGAGGTCGGCATCAATCCGGTGGTGGTGCATGGCGGGGGGCCGCAGATCGGTGAACTGCTGGAGAAGCTCAGCATCGAGTCGCGGTTCGTCAACGGCATGCGAGTGACCGACGCCGAGACCATGGACGTGGTGGAGATGGTACTGGGCGGCCTGGTCAACAAGGGGATCGTCAACCTGATCAACCAGAGCGGTGGCAAGGCCATCGGCCTGACCGGCAAGGACGGCGCGCAGATCCGCGCCCGCCAGCTCCAGGTGGAGCATCAGAGCCCGGAAATGACCGCGCCGGAGATCATCGACATCGGCCATGTGGGCGAGGTGGAGCATATTTCCACCGACCTCATCGAGATGCTCGCCGCGCGCGATTTCATCCCGGTGATCGCGCCCATCGGCGTGGATGCCAAGGGCCGCAGCTACAACATCAATGCCGACCTGGTGGCCGGCAAGGTGGCCGAGGCCCTGGATGCCGAGAAGCTGATGCTGCTGACCAACGTCGCCGGGCTGATGAACAGCGAGGGCGAGGTGCTCACCGGGCTGACCACCGCCCAGGTGGATGCCCTGATCGCCGACGGCACCATCCATGGCGGCATGCTGCCGAAGATCCGCTGTGCCCTGGACGCCGTGAAGGGGGGCGTCGCGAGCGCCCACATCATCGACGGTCGAGTGCCCCATGCCACCCTGCTGGAGATCTTCACCAATGCCGGGGTGGGCACCTTGATCACCGACATTCCCCAGGACCTGAACGCCGTCTGAGCCTGCCGGCCCCGATCCACTCGACCGACAAGAACACAACGACATGACGCAGGAAACACGTCCCCCCAATCGCCGCGAACAGATCCTGCAGGGCCTGGCGCTGATGCTGGAAGAGGATAGCGGCAAACGCATCACCGTGGCCGCCCTGGCACGCCAGGTCGGTGTCTCGGAGGCCGCGCTCTATCGCCACTTTCCCAGCAAGGCGCGCATGTTCGAGGGGCTGATCGCGTTCATCGAGGAGTCCCTCTTCGAGCGTATCGGCCGCATCCTCGATGAGGTGCCGGAGGCGGTGCCGCGCTGCGGCCAGATCCTCACCCTGGTGCTGGCCTTCGCCGAGAAGAACCCGGGCCTCTCGCGCCTGCTGGGTGGCGATGCCCTGACCGGCGAGACGTCACGACTTCGTCTTCGCATCCACCAGCTCTTCGAGCGTCTCGAGACCCAGCTCAAGCAGGTGCTGCGTGAAGCGGAGCTGCGCGAAGGGCGCCGCCCCGCGCTGCCCGTGCCGGCGGCTGCCAACCTGCTGCTGGCCCATCTGGAGGGGCAGATCTCGCGCTACGTGCGCAGCGACTTCCGCCACCGCCCCACCGAGCACTGGGACGACCAGTGGGCGCTGTTCTCGGCACAGCTGCTTCGGGAGAGCCCGCAGACGGCGTAGCGCGCCGAGCAAGGGCTCAAGGAGAACGTAAAAAGCCCCGCCGGCGGTCGCCGACGGGGCCCTCTCGTCACTGTCTACTTTCCGCTTGCTACCTCGAGGCTAGGCGCCTGTCGCTCGGCGCTGCCCGCAGGGCGTCACGCCGCCATGGTATCGCCGATCTGCTGGCGAATCTTCTTCATGGCATTCTTCTCGAGCTGGCGGATACGCTCGGCAGAAACGCCGTAGACGTCGGCCAACTCGTGCAGGGTGGCCTTGTCGTCTCCCAGCCAGCGGCGCTGCAGGATGTCCCGAGAGCGCTCATCAAGGGCCGCCAGGGCCTGCTGAAGGCGGTGGGTGGCATCCTGCTCCCAGTCGCTGTCCTCGAGCTGGGTGGCCGGGTCTGCACTACTGTCATCGAGGAAGTGTACCGGCGCCTGATAGGCGGACTCCTCGTCTTCGCCCGGCGAGGCATCGAAACCGGCGTCGTGGGCCGACAGACGGCCCTCCATCTCGCGAACCACCTCGGGCTTGACGTCAAGATCCTTGGCGATGGCCTCGACCTCGTCGCTATTCAGCCAGGCCAGGCGCTTCTTGGCGCCCCGCAGGTTGAAGAACAATTTCCGCTGGGCCTTGGTGGTGGCGATCTTGACGATACGCCAGTTGCGCAGCACGAACTCGTGAATCTCGGCCTTGATCCAGTGCACGGCGAAGGAGACCAGCCGCACTCCCTGGTTAGGGTCGAAGCGCTTGACGGCCTTCATCAGACCGACGTTGCCTTCCTGGATGAGGTCGGCCTGAGGCAGCCCGTAGCCGGAGTAGCTGCGAGCGATGTAGACGACAAAGCGCAGATGCGAGAGCACCAGCCGGCGCGCCGACTCGAGGTCTCCCTCGTCGTGCAGACGGAAGGCCAGTTCGCGCTCCTCGTCGACGGTCAGCATCGGAATACCGTTGACCGCCTGAATGTAACCGTTCAGGTCATGACCCGGCGAGAGCTGACCCACCGGCAGAAGACTGGTGCTCATGTGCAGGTTGTCTCCTTCGAAACCCATAAGGCTGTGCATGGTTGCCGTATAAGATGGTAAAGACCGATGAAAGTTCCGGCCGATGCCCGATATCCCGTGGATTCGTCCAACCCTCGGCTCAGCGAGGCCGACTCTCCGCCAGGTGCCGATTCACGGCGATCCAGGCACCCAGCCAGCCAAGTAGTGTACTAGAACACAGTAGTATTGTAGACCCCTCGAGGCCCAGCCGCGGCAGGTGGAAGCTGGCCCCGTAGCTCGCCGCCAGGGCCGAGACCGGCGCCGAAAGCCAGTCGCTGCCTAGCGTCAATAGACCCCAGGCCAAGAGGCCACCGCCCAGCCCGAACCAGGCGCCGCTGTACAGGAACGGGCGGCGCACGAAGGCATGGGTGGCACCGATCAGGGTGATCACCTCGATCTCCTGACGGCGATTCTCCACGGCGAGCCGGATGGTATTGCCTACCACCAACAGCACGCCCAGCCCGAACAGCACACCCAGCGCCAGGGTGACCCGCTGGCCCAACTCGGCAAGGTGACGCAGGCGCTCGAGCCAGGCGAGGTCCAGGCGCACTTCGTCGACCCCGGGAACAGCCTCGAACCGCTCGGCGAGTCGCCGCACTGCCTGGGGGGCAGGGTCTGCGGGGCGCACCACCACGCTGGCCGGCAGGGGGTTGTCGTCGAGGCGGGCCAGCGCATCGCGCAGCCCCAGCGCCTGGTGAAACTCGGCCATGCCCTCGGCGGCGGTGATCAAGCGGGTGTCGAGCACCCCCGCCTGGGCGGCCAGCGCCTGCTCGATGCGTCCGGCCTCACTATCGCCGACTCCGACCTCCAGGTAAGCGGTGAGGGTGGCGCTCTGCTCCAGCTCGGCGTCGAGCAGACGCGCGCTGTCCAGGGTCAGCCAGAGCCCCGCGGGCAGCACCAGGGCAATGGCGATGGCCAGCATGGTCATCAGACTCCCCAGCGGGCGGCGCAGCAGGCGACGCGCACTGTCGAGAACCATGGCACGGTGATGACGCGCCCAGGCCCGCCAGCGTATGCCACCAGCCGGCCGCTGGGTGCGCGCCCCGCGGGGCGAAGGGGCGGATTCGCGGCTCATGCGACCTCCTCGTCAGCCACCAGGCGTCCGTCATGGAGGCGCAAGGTGCGGTGGCGAAGCCGAGCGATCAGCGCCAGGTCGTGGCTGGCGACCATCACCGTGGTGCCGATGCGATTGAAGTCCTCGAACAGCGCCATGATGTCGGCAGAGAGCTGGGGGTCGAGGTTGCCAGTGGGCTCGTCGGCAAGCAGTAACGCCGGCTTGTTGACGACCGCCCGGGCGATGCCGACCCGCTGCTGCTCGCCGCCTGAGAGCTCGATGGGCAGCGCACCCTCTCGATGCAAGAGGCCCACCTTGTCCAGAGCCGCCCTCACCCGCCGCGCCGCCTCGCGGTGCTCGACCCCCTGGATCTCCAGCGGCAGGGCCACGTTGTGATAGATGGAGCGGTCGAAGAGCAGCTGATGGTCCTGGAAGACCACGCCGATCTGGCGGCGATAGAAGGGAATCTGGCTGTGATGCAGGCGCTCGATGTCATGGCCCGCCACCCGCACCTTGCCGCGGCTGGGGCGCTCCAGACGCATGATCAGGCGCAGCAGCGAGCTCTTGCCCGCGCCGGAGTGGCCGGTGAGGAAGACCATCTCGCCGCGTCGCACCCGGAAATCGATATTGGCGAGCGCCTCGAAACGCCCTCCATAGCGCTTGCCGACGTGCTCGAAGGCGATCATGACGCCGGCGACACCGGCTCGCGATCGAACAGGGCATCGATGAACTCCTGCGCCGCGAAGGGTCGCAGGTCATCCAGCGACTCGCCGACGCCGATGAAGCGGATCGGCGTGCCGAGCTGGCGGGCCAGAGCGAAGATAATGCCGCCCTTGGCGGTGCCGTCGAGCTTGGTCAGCGTGATACCGGTGACCGGCACCGCCTCGTTGAAGGTCGAGGCCTGAGCGAGGGCGTTCTGGCCAGTCCCGGCATCGAGCACCAGCATGACCTCGTGGGGTGCAGTGTCGTCGACCTTGGCCATCACCCGTCGGACCTTCTTGAGCTCCTCCATCAGATGAGCCTTGTTGTGCAGGCGCCCTGCGGTATCCGCGATCAGCACGTCGACGCCTCGCGCCTTGGCGGCCGACACGGCATCGAAGATCACCGAGGCGCTGTCGGCGCCGGTATGCTGAGCGATCACCGGCACGGCGTTGCGCTCGCCCCAGACCTTTAGCTGCTCCACTGCCGCTGCACGGAAGGTATCGCCCGCCGCCAGCATCACGCTGCGCCCCTCGCGCTGAAAGCGCTGGGTCAGCTTGCCGATGGTCGTGGTCTTGCCCACACCATTGACGCCCACCACCAGGATCACGAACGGGCCCTCGCCCTTGGGCGGCAGCGTTAGCGGTCGAGTGACCGGCTCGAGCATCGCCGCGAGCTCCTCCTGCAGGGCTCGGTAGAGCGCCTGGGGCTCCTTGAGCTCCTTGCGCGAGACCCGGTCGGTGAGCCGGTCGATGATCTCGGTGGTGGCCTCGATGCCCACATCCGCCATCAGCAGCTGGGTCTCGAGCTCCTCCATGAGGTCGTCATCGATCTGCTTGCGGCCCATGAAGAGGTCGGCCAGACCGTCGGTGAGATTGGCGCGTGTCTTGCCAAGCCCGGCACGAATGCGGGCAAACCAGCCCTTCTTCTCGGCGACCGGCTTCTCCTGCAGCGCCGCCCTGGGTGGCGACGGCTCGGTCTCGTGGGCGAGCTCGGATTCAGGCGAGGGCTTGGCCGGTGGCTCGGGAGCGGGCTCGGGCATGGCTTCGCTGGCCGGGGTCACGGACGTCTGATGATGCGGCGCCGGGGGCGTTGCCGTCTCGTCGCCTGCCTGGTCGACGTCCTCCGCCGGCGTGCTGACCTCATCCGCCGTCTGCTCCTCCGCCTGCTCCTCCGCCTGCTGCTCGGCCTCCTGTTCCGGTGTTGTCTGCTGCCCTTCCTGCTGCTTCTTGCGCTTGAAAATACCGAACATGGGGGGATCACGCCTCACGGATGAACGAATCGCCTCATCCTACCATTGAGCACCATGACTGTGGACAAGCCGGCGGTTACAATCCGCCCCCATGACACGACGCCGCCCCTCCTCTCGAAAGCCATGCCGATCGGACGCTCCCCAGGGCAAGGGCACCGGACGCCGGAATGCCGGCCGGCTGCGCATCATCGGCGGCGAGTACCGCCGCCGCCAGCTGCCGGTGCTCGACCGCCCGGGGCTGCGTCCCACGCCTGACCGGGTGCGCGAGACGCTGTTCAACTGGCTCACCGATGCCACGCCCGGGGCAAGGGTGCTGGATCTGTTTGCCGGCACCGGCGCACTCGGCCTCGAGGCCCTCTCGCGGGGCGCCCGGCAGGCGGTATTCGTCGAGCGCGACGCCAAAGTGGCGCGCCAACTCACCGACAACCTCGCGGCCCTGGGAGCCAACGAACGCGCCCGGCTGGTCAACGCCGATGCCCAGGCCTTCCTCACCGGCGCCCCTACTCCCTTCTCCCTGGCATTCCTCGATCCGCCCTTCCGCCTGGGGCTCGCCGGGGCCTGCTGCCACGCCCTGGAGGCCGGCTGGCTCGCCGAGGAGGCACTGATCTACGTGGAGACCGAGTCATCGCTCGCCCCGGAGGTACCCGCCAACTGGCACCTGCATCGCGAGGTACGGGCCGGCGACAGCACGGGATGGCTCTACCGCCGACAACCGCCAGGCGCAAGGTCGCCCGACGGCGACGCTTGCTGAGCCCCGACCGCGGCGTTACGCTGCGCGCTGAAGGAACCCAACGGGCATGCCCCACCAGCAGGATGTCGTCAGGAGAACAGGATGAGTATTGAACTCTTCAACCAGCTCGAACAGAAGGTCACCAGCGCCGTCGAGGCCCTGGAGCTGATGAGGATGGAAGCCGAGGAGCTGCGCGAGGAAAACGCCCGCCTGAAGCAGGAGCGCGAGGAGTGGGAGCGTCGCCTCTCCGCCCTGCTGGGCAAGTTCGACGAGGTCGAGACCACCACCAGCAACTGAGGCATCAGGTCAGCGGAAGCGACATCAGCAGCGCATCCTCCCGCTGGCCGCCGTTGCGTGCCGGATAGTAGCCATGCCGGCGGCCGTCTTCGCCGAACCCTGCATGCCGGTAGAGTGCCAGGGCCGCCTGGTTGCCCGCCCTCACCTCCAGCAGCAGGCGCTCGCTCTGCCATTTGCGTGCCTGCTCGATCACTGCTGCCAGTAAATGCCTCGCCGCCCCCTGACGGCGCGCCTCCCGGGCCACCAGGATCGCCTGCAGTTCCGCATCAAAGGGCAACCTCACCAGCACCGCATGAGCGACCAGACGCGCTTCGCGCTCGATGCCGAACACCCGGCTATCGGCGTCGGCCAGCACGTCCCGCCACTGCCCGGGGCTCCAGGGGTCGGCGCTGGCGGCCTGCTCCAGCGCCGACAGCGCTGCCAGATCGACCGGTGCCAGCCGGCGCACCGTCTCAGTCGGCCTCATGTCCCGCCCGCCAGGCATCCCGCCAGCCCGCCATCTGCGGCCAGAGGGCGCGCTTGGCCTCGGCACTGCCGGCCAGTTCCCCCAGCGCCGGTCCCTGCCAGGCCGGCAGCGCCAGCAGCGGACAATGGCCATCGCTGAGGGTCAGCAGCTCGGCGAGCGTCTCGTCTTCCCCGAACACCAGCAGCCGTTCCGGCACCCAGCCGCGGCGCTGACGACCGGCCAGAAAGGCCTGAAGGCCCTCGCGAGCCTCCTCCAGCGGCGCCTCTACCGGCAGCTCCTCCACCTGGGGCCAGCGAAAGGCCTCGAAGGTCGGCATTTGTTCGGGCACCACGCCGGCAGCACGCAGCAGGTTGCGCAACAGGCGCAACTCCACGCGGCTGGGCGGCGCCTTGCCGGGCAGCAGCAGCAGCCAGCGGCCATCCAGACACGCCACCTGCAAGGTAAAACGCAGCGCCTCCCCGCGCTGCTGAACGGGCCCCGGACGGGGCGCCTCGTGCTCGGCCTCCTTTACCTCGGCGGGCACCAGATCACCGAGCAGCGCGCGGGCCTTGCCGGCCGAGGGCCGGTGACGCGGCTCCGGTTCGGCGGGAGCCGGACGCGGGGCGGCGACCTGCGCCTCCGCGGCCTCGTCGAGCAGCGCATGCAGCCGCTCCCCCGGGGCACGGCGTCCCTCGGCCTCCGGCGAGGCAGTCTCCCACTCGCAGGCTGGCGTGGGCAGGGCATTGGGCAAGCGATAGCGAGAGGCCCAGGCGGTCAGGCCCATGGCCTCCAGGTACTGCAGGCGCTGCGGCTCCGGCGTCACGACTGACCGCCGCCCCGGCAGTCGGGCGAATCGGGCCGTGAGCGGCCGCTGGCCTCCCACTCGTCTGGCGTGAAGAGATGCAGCGCCAGCGCATGGACGGGACCGGCGAGTTCGTCGGCGAGCAGCGCATAGACCTGCTGGTGCCGTTTAACCGGCATCAGTCCCTCAAAGCGCGAGGACACCAGAGTGACCTTGAAGTGGGTCTCGGAGTTGGGCGGCACGTTATGCCGGTGGCTCTCGTTCTCCACCGCCAGAAAGGCGGGCTCGAGAGCCCTCAGCTTGTCTTCGATGGTGGCCTGGGTGCTCATGTCGGGGTTCCGATGCTGAGTGAGTGATGGCTCCATTGTACGCCTTCAGTCCGGGTCCGACGACGCCCGCAGCGGCTGGGCGTGACGCGCCTCACGCTGGGCCCGCCCGGCCGGCGACACCCGCCCAAGGCTCGCCGCGAGCGACAGCACGCAGGCCCCCGCGCCGACCCATAGGGTCATCTGCACCGGCGCGCCGGCGGCCAGGAAAGCACCCACCAGCGCAACACCCAGCGACTGGCCCACCGTGCGCGTCGTGCTCATCACGCCAGAGGCCCGGGCACTGCGCGCGTGGGGCACGCTAGCCATCATCTCGCGGTTGTTGGGTGGCTGGAAGAGACCAAAACCGAATCCGCAGAGCGCCGTGCGCCATAGGCTGTCCATTACGCCGGCCTCGGCATCCAGGCCGGCGAGGGCCGCGAGGCCCAGCAGCAGCAACACCAGCCCGGTGCTGGCGAGCAGGCTGGGATTGACCCGATCGGCCAGCCGTCCGGCCAGGGGGCCCACGACCATGATCGCCAGCGGCCACGGCGTGAACATCCAGGCGGTCTCCAGCGGCGTGAACCCCATCTCCTGCTGATAGAGGAAGGAGAGTGCCACGAAGGCCAGGCCCTGGCCGACAAAGGCGAGTCCCGAGGCAGAGACCGCCAGCGTGAAGCGCCGTTCGCCGAACAGCGAGAGCGGCAGCAGGGGGTGGCGGGCCCGTTGCTGGCGCTGCAGGAAGAGCACGGCACTGAGCAGACTCAACCCCAGCCAGGCGAGTACCTGCCAGGTGGGTGCCCCGTGGCCGATGCCGTCGAGGCCGAGGAAGAGCCCGGCCAGCATGGCGATCGAACATAGCGCCCCGCGCCAGTCGAAGCCGTCGCGCCGCCCCGCCTCCCGCGGCAACGCCCGCCAGGCCAGCCAGGAGGCGCAGACTCCCAGCGGCACATGCAGGGCGAACAGCCAGGGCCAGCTGGCCACGGAGAGTACCAGCCCCCCGAGGGTCGGTCCGGCGGCGTAGCCACCGGCCACCACCAGGGCGGAGAGCCCCAGGGCGCTGCCGAGCAGTCGTGAGGGGAAGATCGAGCGGTAGAGTGACGGGCCTATCGAGAGGGTGGCCGCCGCCCCGAGACCCTGAAGGGCGCGAAAGAACAGCAGGATTTCCAGATTCGGCGCCAGGGCACTGCCCAGGGAAGCCAGGGTGAACAAGGCGACACCGGTGGCATACAGCCGCCGCCGACTGACCAGCTCGCTGAGGGCGGCAAAGACCAGCAGGAAGGCCGCGCAGACGACCTGGAAGAGGTTGGTGACCCACACTATCCGAGAAGCGGAGACGCCGAGGTCGGCCGCCATGGAAGGCAGCGCGATGTTGACCATGGTGGTGTCCACCACCGCCATCAGGGTACCCAGGATCAGCGCCAGCACCGCCAGACGCCGCTCGGGACCCGGCAGGCCGTCATCACCGGGTTGGGTCGCGAAGAGTCGGCTCATCCTGCTTCCGTCACTAAGGGTCGATAACGCGGAAACCGGCCGAAGCCGGTTTCCCATGATCGCTGCCCGGCAGGTGGATCAGTCCTGATCGGTCTCCAGCAGGAGAGCGTCGTCCACCTCGGAGATTTCCAGGGCCGCTTCGTCGTCGAGGTCGATGGCCAGGTAGCTGTGCTCGACCTGCAGAAAGCGCTGGAAGAGCGCCCAGTCCAGGGCCTCCGGCCACTGGCGCTCGTCCTCTTCCCAGGCCCGCAGCTCGGTCTCGAGGATCTCGAGATAGCGCTCGCGCACGAAGGCTTCCAGCGCCTCGGGCGCGTCCATCTCCGGGATCAGGTAGACAGTGCTTTCACGTTCGACGTCGGCCAGGGTCAGGTCATCGCCCTCCATCGTGGGTTCGAGCGCATTGATCCAGTCCACGAAGTGCCGGGTCGGCCTGACGCTCAGGGCAGAGCGGTTGAGCAGTTTCATCACGGTCTCCTCGACGTCGAAACGACGACCATTATGGGTGCTCGGGCCGCCCCTTACCAACACTTCCGGCCCCGATCACTCCACCTCGGGGCGCATCGCCGGAAAGAGCAGCACATCGCGGATGGAGGCGCTGTCGGTGAGCAGCATCACCAGCCGGTCGATGCCGATGCCCTCGCCCGCGGTCGGCGGCAGGCCAACCTCCAGGGCACGAATATAGTCGGCGTCGTAGTACATCGCCTCCAGATCGCCGGCTTCCTTCTCCACGGCCTGCTCGCGGAAGCGTTCGGCCTGGTCCTCGGCGTCGTTGAGCTCCGAGAAGCCATTGGCGATTTCGCGACCGCCGACGAAGAACTCGAAACGCTCGGTGACGAAAGGATTGGTGTCCTTGCGCCGCGCCAGCGGGCTCACCTCGGTGGGGTACTCGGTGATGAACGTCGGCTGGTGGAGGCGGTGTTCCACCGTCTTCTCGAAGATCTCGATCTGGATCTTGCCCAGCCCCCAGCCGTCCTTGACGTCGATGTCCAGTCGCTCGGCGATCTGGCGCGCGGCGGCCTCGTCGGCCAGCGCCTCGGCATGGATCTCCGGATTGAACTCGAGAATGGCATCGAACACCGTGACCCGCCGCAGCGGCTGACCGAAGTCATACTCGAAGCTCTCGAGCACCTCGCCCTCGCCGTTGCGCACGGTGTTCACCACCGTGGTGCTGCCCAGCACCTTGCGGGTCACGCTGCGCAGCATCTCCTCGGTGAGGTCCATCAGATCGTCGTGGTTCGCATGCGCCTGATAGAACTCGATCATGGTGAATTCGGGATTGTGGCGGGTGGAGAGCCCCTCGTTGCGGAAGTTGCGGTTGATCTCGAAGACCCGCTCGAAGCCGCCCACCACCAGGCGCTTGAGGTAGAGCTCCGGCGCGATGCGCAGGTACATGTCGATGTCCAGCGCGTTGTGGTGGGTGACGAAGGGGCGTGCCGTGGCGCCGCCGGGAATCGGCTGCAGCATGGGGGTTTCTACCTCCATGAAGCCGCGATCCTCGAAGAAGCGACGCATGGCGCTGATCACCCCGGCGCGGGTCTCGAACACCTTGCGCGAGTCGGGGTTCATGATCAGGTCGACGTAGCGCTGGCGGTAGCGCGCCTCCATGTCGGTGAGGCCGTGGAACTTGTCGGGCAGCGGACGCAGGCTCTTGGTCAGCAGCTTGGCCTCCACCATCATCACATAGAGGTCGCCCTTCCCCGACTTGTGCACCGGCCCCCGGGCCGCCACGATGTCGCCGATGTCCCAGCCCTTGACGTCCTCCAGCACCTCGGCCGGCAGCCCCTTCTTGTCGACATAGAGCTGGATCGTGCCGGACGGGTCCTGGATGACGATGAAGGGCCCGCGCTTGCGCATGATCCGCCCGGACACGGCGGCACGGCGGTCCAGGGCCTCCAGATCCGCCTTGTCGCGGTCGCCAAGCTCGTCGACCAGCTCGGCCGCCAGGCTGTCGCGGCGAAAGTCGTTGGGGAAGGCGCTCTCGCCGGTCTCGGCGGCACGCGCGCGGCGCGCTGCCAGCTTGGCACGGCGCTCGGCGATCAGGCGGTTCTCGTCGTTCTGCGGGCTATCCGCTGAGGGGCTCTCGTTGGCCATATCACTACCTGTCATCAAGTTGGGCTGGGGCGGGAAAACGGCGACGGGGAAAGGCGCCGCCACGGCGGGGCCCATCGCCCCGCCATGAGCGGCAGGGCTAGAGGCCCTGCTTGAGGCTGGCGACGATAAACTGGTCCAGATCGCCGTCCAGCACCTTGTCGCAGCTGCTCGACTGCACGCCAGTGCGCAGGTCCTTGATGCGCTGGTCATCCAGCACATAGGAGCGGATCTGGCTGCCCCAGCCGATATCGGCCTTGGAGTCCTCGGCCTCCTGCTTGGCGGCGTTGCGCTTCTGCATCTCGTGTTCCCACAGCTTCGCCTTGAGCTGCTTCATGGCGAAGTCGCGGTTGGCGTGCTGGCTGCGCTGGCTCTGGCAGGCCACCACGATGCCGGTAGGCTCGTGGGTAATGCGCACCGCCGAGTCGGTGGTATTGACGTGCTGCCCGCCGGCACCGCTGGAGCGGTAGGTATCGGTGCGCAGGTCCGAGGGATTGATCTCGACCTCGAAGCTGTCATCCACCTCCGGCGACAGGAACACCGAGGCGAACGAGGTGTGGCGGCGACCGCCAGAGTCGAAGGGACTCTTGCGCACCAGGCGATGCACGCCGGTCTCGGTGCGCAGCCAGCCGAAGGCGTACTCGCCCTGGACGTGCACCGAGGCGGACTTGATGCCCGCCACATCGCCGGCGGAGACCTCGATGATCTCGGCCTTGAAGCCGTGATGCTCGGCCCAGCGCAGGTACATGCGCAGCAGCATGTTGGCCCAGTCCTGGGCCTCGGTGCCGCCGGAGCCGGCCTGGATATCGAGATAGGCATTGTTCTCGTCCATCTCGCCGGAGAACATGCGCCGGAACTCGAGCTTCTCGAGGCGGGCCTGCAACCCCTCCAGCTCCTTGTGAACCTCGTCGACGGTACCCTCGTCGTCCTCCATCTCGGCGAGTTCGAGCAGGTCGCGGCTGTCGCCGAGGCCCTGGTCGAGGTCGTCGATAGTGGCCACGATCGCCTCCAGCGTCGCCCGCTCCTTGCCAAGCTTCTGGGCATAGTCGGGGTCGTTCCAGACGTTCGGGTCCTCGAGCTCGCGCGTGACTTCCTCTAGCCGATCCTTCTTTTCGGCATAGTCAAAGATACCCCCTCAGGACATCTGTCCGCTCAGACAGGTCCTTGATGAGGTGATGAATCGGGTTGGTTTCCAGCATGGGGCTCATCCGAGTCTGCAATGGAAAAACGGCCACCGCCGGCCTGGTTGGAGCCAGGCCGCTGGCGGCGCGGAAAAGGAACCTATTGTAGCGAAAGTGCCGCCGCGCCGCATCCACCCCCACGCCGACGGGCGCCCATGACGACAAGACCCGGCCGAAGCCGGGTCTCGAGGTCAGGCGCGTGCTCGATGCTCAGAAGCGGTAGTCCACCGAGAGGGCAAAGACGTCGGCCTCCACCTCGTAGGTGCCGTTCAGGCTACCCTTGGTCGCGTTCTCTTCCTTACTGCCGTCCTGATCGATATCGCCATCGTCGGCGAAGACATGCATGTAGCCGGCGGTGATGCCAAGCGCCGGGCTGGGCATCCAGGTGGCGCCGAGCGTGGCCCACTGGCGATCGGCATCCGGCACCCGCGGGGTGCGGAACTCGGCGCTGGGCACCGGGCTCTCATCCACGCCCAGGCCGGCACGCAGCAGCCACTGCGGGGTCAGCGCATAGTTGGCGCCCACCGAGAAGGCCCAGGTATCGTCCCAGTTTTCCTCGGTCCGACTCGGGTCGCGACCATCCTCGAACTCGACCACCAGCTCGTCGAAGCTGCTCCACTCGGTCCACTCGGCATTGGCCATCAGCGCCAGCCGATCATTCAGCTGGTGGTAGATCCCCAAGTTCAGGTTGGCAGGCGTAGTTATCTCAGCCTTGCCACCGGTTCCAGTCACAGCCCCCAAATCAATGGCGGCATCAGAGACAGGGTCGGTGCCCCGGACGTCGAGTTCGCCATCCAGCGTCAGGTCGATTTCTGAACGATAGCTGGCGCCGAGGCGCGTCTTCTCAGTTACTTGGAATAAAGCCCCAAGCGTATAGCCATAGCCCCAGTCATCGCCCGTCACTTCACCAATGACATCATTTTTACCCGGTGTCGCTAAGGAATTCAGCGGATTGTCAGGATCCAAAGCAGCAGCCGTACCAAGGTCATTCGCGGTAGACAATGTGGCATCGGCATATTGCGCGCGCAGGCCCACCGCCAGGTTAAGGCGCTCGGTCGCCCGGTAGTTGAGGGTCGGCTGAAAGTCGATCGTCTTAAGCTCGGTCTCCACGGCGTGGTAGCGGCCGATCCAGTCCTCATCGTACTTGGTGGAGAGCCCGTAGGGCGCGTAGATGGCCAGGCCCAGATCGAACCGCTCGTTCAGTTGTGTCTTCGCGGCAAAGCTCGGCACCGTGGCCGTCTCACCGCCCTGGCCGGACTGGTCGACGCCATAGACGATCGGCCCATTAGAAGCCGTGGCGTCCTGCAGCTCGAAATCGGCATCGATATAGGCTACCCCGCCAGCGACCTGGTTACCGTCGATATGGCCGATGGCGGCCGGATTGTAGGCCATGAAGCTGACGTCCTCGGCCCCCGCGGCGGCGTTGGAGAGGGCGTTGGCCAGCGTCTTGGCGCTCTGCTCGCGGACCTGGAAGCCGGAGGCGGAGACCTGGCTGGCGATCAGCGCCGTGGAGGCGATGGTCACGGCGAGGGAGAGCTTGTTGAACTTGTTGTGCATGGGCTCGACATCCTTTCGGGTAGGTGGTGCTGGGTGCTTGTCGTTGAACGTTCTGGCGTACCCGCAGTGTTTGCGAATCCTCCACCCGGGATCAAGCACAAACGGCCGTTTGAAACCAAAAAATGCTAATACTTTGGTCGCACAGGCGTTTCATATCTCGAACTTTCATCGACTTAGGGAACTCATGCTCAGCGTGACCGACAGGCCGATTTTTTCTTGACCTATGGGTAACCCAAAGGTTTTACAATCCCGACATGTCATTACCAAGAGACTCCGCCATGAAGGTCAGCGAACTGGCGCGCCTGGCCGGCGTCACCGCCGAGACCGTGCGCCACTACACCCGCGAGGGGCTGCTGCATCCCGAGCGCCACCCCGAGAACGGCTATCAGCTGTTCGGGCAGAACGAGCTGGATCGGCTACGTTTCATCCAGCGAGCCCGCACCCTGGGTTTCGGCGTGGCCGAGATTCGCGACATTCTCGATCATGCCGACCATGGCGACTCGCCCTGCCCGATGGTGCGCGACCTGCTGTCCAGTCGGCTGCCGCTGATCCGTGAACGGATCCGCGAGCTGGAGTCCCTGGCCTCGCGCATGGAGCAGGCGCTTGCTGCCTGGGATGAAATGCCCGACGGCACCCCCGACGGCCATAGCCTCTGCCGCCTGATCGAGAGCTTCCCCGAACCGCTCAACACCTGTCATGAGACCGACGAGGAGACCCGATGAATGCTAGACAGCCCCTGGAACGCCAGGTGCCCGGCATGAGCTGCCAAGGCTGCGTGGCCAAGATGCGGCGGGCCATCCAATCTCGGGACACGCAGGCAGAAGTCTCCGGCACGCCCACCGAAAAGCGTCTCGAGGTCACCACCACCCTGACCGATGACGACCTGGACAAGGCGCTGGCCGAGGCCGGTTATCCCCCGGCTGGCCGGCGGCACTGTGAGCGCAGCGTGCCGGGCATGAGCTGCCAGGGCTGTGTGGGCCGGATGCGCAAGGCCATCCAGGCCGAGGACCCCGACGCGGAGGTGACAGGCTTCCCGGATGAGAAGCGCCTGGCGGTGAACACCACGCTGGATGACACCACCCTGGACCGTCGGCTGGAAGAGGCCGGCTACCCCCCCGCTCGGCCCACGAGCGCGGCCGAATCAGACGCCGAGACACTGCCCGAGTCGGAGAGCCCATCGGCCGCAGAGGCGCCCGAACAGGCCACCGAGCGAGGCGAGACACCTCAGGCGGACCAGACGGGCACGCGGGCGACGACCCAGCGTCTGTCGATCAGCGGTATGACCTGCGCCAGCTGCGTGAAGAGCGTCCAGCAGGCCCTGGAGCGTACCCCCGGCGTGGTCGGCGCAGAGGTCAACTTCGGCACCCACACCGCCCAGGTACGCGGCAGCGCCGACCCGGATGCGCTGGTCCGTGCCGTGGAGGACGTGGGCTATGGTGGCGAGCCCATCGTCGACATGCGCGAGGCCGAGCAGGCCCGTGCCGAACGCGACGCGCGGGAGTATCGCCGCCGCCTGAAGGGAAGCGGCTGGTCGCTGGCGCTGGCCGTGCCGCTGATGGCCAGCATGTTCATCTTTCACCCCCACCCCGTGGGCGCCGGGCGGCTCTACTGGCTGGTCATCGGGGTGCTGACGCTGGCGGTGATGGTGTTCCCGGGCCGTCACTTCTTCGTCAATGCCTGGAAGAACCTCCGCCACCACCAGGCCAACATGGATACCCTGATCGCCATGGGCACCGGCACCGCCTGGCTCTACTCCATGGCGGTGGTGGCCATCGGGCCCTGGCTGCCCGAGGTGGCCCGGGGCATCTACTTCGAAGCCTCGGCGATGGTCATCGGCCTGGTGCTGTTGGGCAATGCCCTGGAGCTACGAGCACGCGGCCGGACCAGCGATGCCCTCAAGCGGCTGCTCGACCTGCAGAGCCGCACCGCGCGGGTGATCCGCGACGGCGAGGAGCGCGAGGTCGAGGTCGATGAGGTGCGCGAGGGCGACCAGATTCGCGTGCGCCCCGGCGAGCGCCTGCCGGTGGACGGCGAGGTGACAGAGGGACAGAGCCATATCG
The DNA here is from genome assembly GCF_014192285.1 of Halomonas fontilapidosi. Taxonomy (GTDB): domain Bacteria; phylum Pseudomonadota; class Gammaproteobacteria; order Pseudomonadales; family Halomonadaceae; genus Halomonas; species Halomonas fontilapidosi. The sequence continues at coordinate 234,683 of NZ_JACHXQ010000003.1, forward strand.
ACGAGTCCATGCTCACCGGCGAGCCCCTCCCGGTAGCGAAGAGCGAGAAGGACGAGGTGAGCGCCGGCACCGTCAACGGCAAGGGCTCGCTGGTCTATCGTGCAACGCGCGTGGGCGCCGACACCCGCCTGGGCCAGATCACCGAACAGGTGGCCAGCGCCCAGAACTCCCGCCCGCCTATCGGCCAGCTGGCCGACAAGGTGTCGAGCGTCTTCGTGCCCTCGGTGATGATCATCGCCGTGATCACCGCGCTGGCCTGGTTCAATGTTGGTGCCGAGCCGCGGGTGATCCATATGCTGGTCACCGCCACCACGGTGCTGATCATCGCCTGCCCCTGCGCCCTGGGTCTGGCCACCCCGATCTCCACCATGATCGGCGTCGGCAAGGCGGCCGAGCACGGCGTGCTGGTGAGAAGCGGCGATGCCCTGCAGACCGCCAGCAAGCTCACCACCCTGGTGGTGGACAAGACCGGGACCCTGACCGAGGGCAAGCCGGAGGTGACGGAGTCAGAGGTGCTCGAGGGTGACGAGCGAGACATGCTGGGCCTGGTGGCGGCTCTGGAGCGCGGCTCCGAGCACCCCCTCGCATCCGCCCTGATGAGCCACGCGGAAGAGCGGCAGGCCGAGCCCGGCGAGATCCGCGACTTCGACACCGTCACCGGCGGCGGGGTCAAGGCGACCACCGCCGACGGCAAAGCACTGCTGCTGGGCAATGCCCGGCTGCTGGAGGAGGCCGGCATCGACCTCAGAGAAGGGCGCGAGATGGCCGGCACGCTGGAGGAGAAGGCCCGCACCGTGGTCTATCTGGCGGTGGATGGCCGCCTGGCCGCGCTGTTCGGCATCAGCGACCCCTTGCGTCATGACACCATCGCCGCCGTGAAGCGCCTGCAGGCCGACGGCCTCAAGGTGGTGATGCTCACCGGCGACAACGCGCACACCGCCGGGGCCATCGCCCGAGAGGTCGGCATCGATGACTTCCGTGCCGGCCTGCTGCCCGAGGACAAGCACGCCGAGATCGAGCGCCTTCAGGCCGCGGGCGAGGTCGTGGGCATGGTGGGCGATGGCATCAACGACGCTCCGGCACTGGCCCGCGCCGACGTGGGCTTCGCCATCGGCCAGGGCACCGACGTGGCCATCGAGAGCGCCGGCATCACCCTGGTGCGTGGCTCGCTGCACGGCGTGGCGGCCGCCATCGAGATCAGCCGGGCTACCCTGCGTAACATCAAGCAGAACCTGGTGGGCGCCTTCGGCTACAACACCCTGGGCATTCCCATTGCCGCGGGGGTGCTCTACCCCGTCACCGGCACCCTGCTCTCGCCGATGATCGCCGGGGCCGCCATGTCGCTCTCCTCGATCACCGTGGTCAGCAATGCCAACCGACTGCGCTTGTTCCGCCCTTCCGGCGAGACCGGTAACGGCGACAGCGGCAGCCAACCGCACAAGGAGGCCAAGTCATGAGCTGGATCGTCAATCTCGCCGGCCTGGCGCTGATCGTCCTGATCGCCTGGTGGTTCTGGGGGAGCCAGCGCTGAGCCTTGCTAGACTGAAAGGGCGTACAGGGATCGGAGGTAACCATGCCAAAGCTCAACGGCGTACTGGAGACCGCGCTCTACGTGGAGGACATGGACCGTGCGCGGACCTTCTTCGAGGGCGTGATGGGGCTTGAGCCCTTCACCGCCGACCACCGCTTCACCGCCTACGATGCCGGCGCAGGCACGGTACTGCTGCTCTTCCGGCGCGGCGAGACGCTGGAGACGGTGGTGCTGCCGGACGAGATGGGCACCATCCCGCCCCATGACGGCAGCGGCCACGTGCACCTCGCCTTCGCCATTGCCGCCCGGGAACTCGCGGCCTGGGAGGGACAGCTAGAGGACCACGGCATCGCCATCGAGGGGCACACCCACTGGCCGCGGGGCGGGAAGAGCATTTATTTCCGCGACCCCGATGGGCACCTGCTGGAACTGGCCACGCCCGGCGTCTGGCCCAACTACTGACAGGAGTCTTGTCAGCGCCACTGAAAAGTCGGTGAGCGAAGGTCAGACAAGGCAAAAATCGGCGAAAAGACGGAGTTTACGTGTTTGTAAATGAGTACTTTGAGCTGATTTTTAACGCCGTATGGCCGAGCGCAGCCACTTTTCAGCTGACGCCCATATAGCGACCCGGCTTATGATTCAGCGCAATGATCAGGTTGAGTGCCACGGCGCCCAGTACCGAGAGCCCTACCCGCTCCATCGGCAGGATCAGCAGGGCGACCAGCATGATGAGGGCATCGATGCCCAGCTGAACGTAGCCCGCCCGCCAGCCGTAGCGATCCTGCAGGAAGAGCGCGAGGATATTGATCCCGCCGAGGCTCGTGCGGTGGCGGAACAGCACCAGCATGCCGATGCCGATCAGGCTGCCGCCCATCAGGGCCGCATAGAGCGGCTGCAGCCACTCGATGCGGATCCAGCCGACCGTGAGTTCCGAGAACACCGAGACCAGGCCAATGGCCATGAAGGTGCGCAGGGTGAAGCTCCAGCCCATCCGGCGCACGGCCAACCAATAGAAGGGCAGGTTGATCAGGAAGAACCAGACGCCGAAGCGCCAGCCGGTGGCATACTGCATCAGAAAGGCCAGACCCGCGGTGCTCCCGGTGAGCAGCATCGCCTGGGTATAGAAGCTCACGCCGAGGGCGACGAAGAGCGTGCCGACCAGCATCGCCATCACGTCCTCATGGGGGCGATGGGGGTCGGTAGGAAGTTCCTGGGGATCCATCTCTCTTTCCTTATAGTGGCTCGGCGTAGTCGATCATCAGTTGCAGACTCTCGCGTCCTCGCCAGCGGTTGCGGTTGAGCTTGAAGGCGCAGCGCAGCGGATCACCGACGCCAAAGGCCGGCATCTCGCCGGGGGTCAGGGCACGAAACCAGATCGCCTTCAGGCTGGTGGCCCCGGAGGAAAGCTCCAGCATCAGGTGGCTGCCATCGGCCCCTACCGGACGCAGCGCCTCGACCAGGAAATCCCCCTGGAACAGCGGGGCATCGAACTCCCGGCCGAAGGGCGCAAGCCGTTCGAGCTCATCCAACGTGGCGAGAGCAAGCTGACGGGGCGCGAGCTCGCCATCGGTGAAGATCCGCGGACAGAGTTCGGTATCGCCCAACTGCTCACCGACCGCCTGCAGGAAGGCCGCATGAAATGCCGTCACATGATTGCGCGGCACCCCGACGCCGGCGGCGCCGCGGTGACCGCCGAAGCGCGGCAGCGCCTCCGGCGCCAGCGCGAAGGTCCGCTGCAGGGCATCGCGCAGATGCAGCCCCTCGATGGAGCGTCCGGAGCCGGTGAGCATGCCCGGAGCCGCTGCCGGCGTCAGAACCAGGGCCGGTCGGCCGAAAGCCTGTACCAGGCGGGAGGCGACGATGCCCTGCACGCCCGGGTGGCCATCTTCCAGAAAGACAACGATGGCAGGCTCATTGGCGGTCAGGGCCGGCAGCGCCAGGGCCTTGGCCTCCTCGGCCATGTCCGCCTCGATCGCCTTGCGTGACTGGTTGTCCTGATCCAGCGTCTCCAGATGCCGCGCCGCCGTGGTGTCATCCCCCGCGAGCATAAAGTGCAGCGCCGCGTAGGGATCATCGAGCCGCGAACGGGCATTGATCCGCGGCCCCATCTGGAAGGCCAGGGTCTCGGCATCGAAGGGCACGCTGTCGCCCCCCAACCGCTCGGCCATGGCGCGCCAGCAGGCGGCTTCCATGCGATTGATCAGTGCCAGGCCGTGGGTCACCACCGCGCGATTGGCCGCGCTACCGCCCAACGAGACGCAGTCTGCCACCGTGCCCAGCGCCACGTAGGAGAGCCAGGGCGAGAGTTTTGGCGTCGCCGCAGGCACCACGCCCCACGCAATCAGCACGCTGCGCGTCAGCGACATGACCAGCCAGGCCACCATGCAGCCGGCGATGGTCGGGTCGGGATAGGTGCAGTCGTCGCGGGTGGGGTTGACCACGGCGAAGGCCGAGGCCGGCGGCCCCTCCACCGGCAGGGCGTGATGGTCGCTGACCACCACCTCGATACCGGCTTCCTTGAGCCGGGCAATGCGCGGCTCGTCGGAGCTTCCGCAGTCGGCGGTGATCACCAGGCTCGGCCGCGGCGAGAGCGCCAGGGTGCGCTCGACCAACGGCAGGCTGATGCCATAGCCGTCGTGGATACGATGGCCGATCAGGCTGTGCAGGCGGGCCTCGGGCACCCCGAACAGTTCGACCAGGGTACGACGGATCACCACGTGGGAGGTGATGCCGTCCACGTCGTAGTCGGTGAGGATGCCGATATGCTCGCCATCCACCACCGCCTGGGCGATACGCTCGGCCGCACGCCCGGCGTCGGCGAGCTTCTCGGGATGGGCCAGGTGGCGCAGGCTCGGCGAGACCAGCGGCGCCAGCTCGCCCCGGTAGCCGTTGATCCGCCCCGCCAGCACCCGGGCCTGCAGTTCCGTCAGGCCCTCTTCACGGGCGCGCGCATACAGCGCCTCATCGCGGGGCCTGGGCTGGATGCGCGGCTTCAAGCGCTCATTCAGGTCGATGGGATCGGTGACGGCGTCCAAGCCATGCTCCTCTGGTTCAAGTCGGTGACCGTTGGGCAAGAGAAGGCGCCGGACCGAGCGAGGGGCACCGGGGACAGGCCGAAGAGGGGGTCCTATGCCAGGGATGGCATCGGTAGCGCCCAGGGAAGGGTTCACAGCGCCCCCTCGCAGGCTTGTCGCCGGGTCAGCCCCAAGCGGGCATCGTACGCCAGCGGCGCTTGGGCTTCACACAACTAGCCCAGCGGCCTCGTTGCCTCTCGCTTCCAGCGTATAGCTTTCAGCTTTAGCGACGGTTCTCGGCAACAAACTGCTGCACGGCGGAAAGCTCCGCGGGCAACACGCTATAGCGCTCTTCACGCTCCAGCAGGTCATCCATGTGCGGCGGCAGCGGCACCCCCGGAAAACCGGCCTTGACCACCGCCTCGGCGAACTTGGCCGGGTGGGCCGTGGCCAGCGTGATCACCGGCGTCTGCGCATCGGCACGCGCCTGCTCGGCGGCACGATAGCCGGTGGCGGTGTGCGGATCGAGAACCTCCTGGGTGCGGTGATGCGCCTCGCGGATCACCTCCAGAATGGTGGCATCACTCACGCTGTGGCTGGCAAAGGACTCCCGCAGCCGGGCCAGCGGCGCCTCGGCCAATGCCGAGGGCTCGGCCTGGAAGCGCTCCAGCAGGGCCCTCACGGCGGCGCCATCGCGCTCATAGGCCTCGAACAGCAGCCGCTCGAAGTTGGACGACACGACGATATCCATGGAGGGCGCCAGGGTCGCCACCAGCTCCTGCTTGGAGAAGTCGTTGTCGGCCAGGGTCCGGTGCAGGATGTCGTTGGCGTTGGTGGCGATGATGAACTGCTTCACCGGTAGCCCCATGCGCTTGGCCATGTAGCCGGCGAAAACGTTGCCGAAGTTGGCCGAGGGCACGCAGAAGCTCACCGCCCGGTGGGGGGCCCCCAGCGCCACAGCCGAGGCCACGTAATAGACGATCTGGGCCATGATGCGGGCCCAGTTGATGGAGTTCACCGCCACCAGCCGGGTGCCATCGAGAAAGCCCTGGTCGGCGAAGCTCGCCTTGACCATGGCCTGGGCGTCGTCGAAGTTGCCTTCGATGGCGACATTGAAGACGTTGTCGGCCAGCACCGTGGTCATCTGGCGGCGCTGCACCTCCGAGACCCGCTGATGGGGATGGAGGATGAAGATATCCAGGTTGTCACAGTGGCGGCAGCCCTCGATGGCCGCCGAGCCGGTGTCGCCGGAGGTCGCCCCCATGATGACGGCCCGCTCGCCGCGCTTCTGCAGGAAGTGATCGAGGATGCGGCCGAGCAGCTGCAGGGCCACGTCCTTGAAGGCCAGCGTCGGGCCGTGGAACAGCTCGAGCAGGAAGTGGTTGGCATCGAGCTGGTTGAGCGGCACCACGGCGTCATGGCTGAAGGTGGCATAGGCCTCCTCGACGATGCCGCGAAAGGTCGCGTCGTCGATCTCGCCGTTGACGTAGGGCTTCATCACCCGGAAGGCGATCTCGGCATAGGAGAGCCCGGCCATGGATGCCAGCTCGTCATGGGAGAGCTGCGGGACCTCTTCCGGCACGTAGAGACCGCCGTCGCTGGCCATGCCGGTAAGTACGACCTCCTCGAAGGAGAGCGCGGGCGCCTGCCCGCGGGTACTGATATAGCGCATCATTCTGTTCCTTTGCTCGCTCGGAGCTGATCCGGGAACAAGTCTTCGAGGAGGCGCTGTGAACCCATCCTTGGGCGCTACCGATGCCGTCCCTGGCATAGGACCTCCTCTTTGACTTGTCCCCGGCGCTCCTCGCGGAAGACAGCGACAGCCAGCTAGCAGCTTGTCGACATCCGTCGACGTTCTCTTCCAGCTTCTAGCTTTCGGCTTACAGCTCCGGGCATAGCCCGGCTCATTCCTGCTCGTCCAGCGACTCAACCCGAATGCGCGTCACGGGGCCGGCGATGTCGGCCAGCGACTCGATCAGGCGGATCGCCTCGTTCATCTGCTTCTCGCGGGTACGATGGGTCAGCAGGATGATCGGCACCAGCTCGCCCTCGGTGGCCTCCTTCTGGATCAAGGCCTCGATGGAGATCCCCTGCTCGGAGAGAATCGTCGCCACCCGTGCCAGCACGCCAGGTCGGTCCACCGCCAGCAGCCTCAGGTAGTAGGCGGTGATGATGTCCTCCATGGGCATGATCGGCAGGTCGCACTCCGGCTCGCCGATGCCGCTGAAGGCCAGGTAGGGCACCCGGTAGTGGTGATCGGTGGCGATGTCGCGCGCCACGTCGAGCAGGTCGGCGACCACCGCCGAGGCGGTGGGCTCGGCGCCGGCCCCGGCTCCGTAGTAGAGGGTCGGCCCCACGGCGTCGCCCATCACCGCGATGGCGTTCTTGACGCCGTGGACGCTGGCCAGCAGGCGCTCCTTGGGGATCAGGGTCGGGTGCACGCGCAGCTCGAGGCCCGATTCGGTGCGCTTGGAGATCCCCAGGTGCTTGATCACGTAGCCCAGGTTGTCGGCCTGCTCCACGTCCTCGGCGGTGATGCGCGAGATGCCCTCGGTGTAGGCCTTGTCGAACTGCAGCGGCACGCCGTAGGCGATGGAGGCGAGGATGGTCAGCTTGTGGGCGGCGTCGATGCCCTCGACGTCGAAGGTCGGGTCGGACTCGGCATAGCCCAGCGCCTGGGCCTCGGCGAGCACGTCCTCGAAGGCCCGTCCCTCGTCGCGCATGTGAGTCAGGATGTAGTTGCCGGTACCGTTGATGATGCCGGCCACCCACTCGATGCGGTTGGCCCCCAGGCCCTCGCGCAGCGACTTGATCACCGGGATGCCGCCGGCCACCGCCGCCTCGAAAGCGACGATCACGCCCTTCTCGTGGGCGGCGCGGAAGATCTCGTTGCCGTGCACGGCGATCAGCGCCTTGTTGGCGGTGACCACGTGCTTGCCGTGCTCGATGGCGGTAAGCACCAGCTCGCGGGCTACGTCGTAACCGCCGATCAGCTCGACCAGCACGTCGATGTCGGGGTTAGTGGCCACCTCGAAGACGTCGGAGGTGGTCCGAATACCGGTGGTATCACACTCGGGATTGAGGCTGCGAAACGCGACCTGCTCGATGACGATCGGACGTCCCGCCCGCCGGGCGATGTCGTCGGCATTGCGTGTCAGCACGTTGAAGGTTCCGCCACCGACGGTCCCCAGGCCACAGATTCCCACTCTCACCGGTTTCAATGTCATTCCCCTCGTTCTGGCGTGTGTCTCAGCGTGGATCGGGCCCATCCGGGCCCGCTGCGCCGACGTTCATCGACGTCGGTCGTCACTCGTTCAGGCCGAGCATGGCGGCCAGGCGCTCCGCCGGCACATAGCCGGGCACCAGGCGCCCGTCGGGCAGCACGATCGCCGGCGTGCCCTGGACGCCGAGCTCCATGCCCAGATGATACTGTTCCTCGACCGGATTGTCGCAGTCGGCGGCGGCATCCGGCAGGGTTTCCTCGCGCTTGGCCGCGGACATCGCCTCGGACCGATTGTCGGCACACCACACCTGCTGCAGTTCACGCCCGCCCGGCGAGCCCAGACCGCTGCGCGGGAAGGCCAGGTAGTGCACCTCGATGCCCATCTCGTTGAGGCGCGGCACCTCCTCATGAAACTGACGGCAGTAGGGGCAAGTGGTGTCGGTAAAGACCACCAGCGTCGCGCGAGGCTCCTCGGCACCGCGGAAGACCACGCGTTCGCTCTCCGGCACCGTGGCGAGACGCCCGCTGCGCTCGGCGTTGCGCCGCTGTTCGGTGAGGTTCACCAGGCCGCTCTCGCCATTCTCGTAGAGGTCGCCGACCAGGAAGTGGCTGCCCTCGGCGTTGCTGTAGAAGGTCTCGCCGCTCTCCAGGCGGACCTCGAAGAAGCCCTCCAGCGGTGTTTCGCGCACGCGCTCCACCGGCATGGACTGGCCACTGACCGTGAGCGTCTCGGCCAACTGCTCGGCCGTGTCGGCCTGAGCCACGGGCAGCAGGGCCAGGGAGGCAGCGAGCAGTCCGCCGCCAAGGGTAAGGGTCGATCGTTGCATGATTCAGCCTCGAGGATGGTGATCGGCGTGCAGGGCTTCCAGTCGCACCTGCGCCACATGGGTATAGATCTGCGTGGTCGAGAGGTCGCTATGACCGAGCAGCAGCTGTACGACACGCAGGTTGGCCCCATGATTCAACAGATGGGTCGCAAAGGCGTGACGCAGGGTATGCGGCGACAGCGGCCGGTCGATGCCGGCAGTACGCGCATGGGCCTTGAGGCGATGCCAGAAGGCCTGGCGCGTCAGGCAACGGTCGCCGCGCCCGGGAAACAGCGCCGGCCGGGTGATGTCGGTCATCAGCGCACCACGCGCGCCACGCAGGTAGCGCGACAGCCATGTCACGGCCTCCTCGCCGAGAGGCACCAGGCGGTCCTTGTCGCCCTTGCCGCGCACCCGCACCACGCCCTGACGCAGGTTGACCGCATCGGTGGTCAACCCGACCAGCTCGCTGACCCGCAGCCCCGCCCCGTAGAGAACCTCCAGCATCGCTCGGTCGCGCAGCCCCAGATCGGTCGCGAGGTCGGGCGCCGCGAGCAGGCGCTCCACCTCGTCTTCCTCCAGGGTGTCGGGGAGCGCGGGACGCACGCGGGGGAGTCGCACCTCGGCCAGCGGGTCGTGGTCGATGAGCCCCTCGGCCAGCGCCCAGCGGTAGAACGCCCGCAGGCTGGAAAGCAGTCGGGCGTTGCTGCGCAGACTATAACCGCTGGCGCGGCGCTCATCGAGCCAGACCGGCAACGCCTCGCCGGCCGGCGCCAGCAGCCCCTGATCGGCCCGCTCGAGACGCGCCTGCCAGGCGCTCAGATCGTGGCGATAGGCGGCCAGCGTGTTGTCACTCGCGCCGCGTTCCAGCCACAGGCCGTCGAGGAAGGCATCGACCAGCCTGCCCGTATCCTGGAGGGTGTGCATTCGGCTCCCAACCTCTTCCAACAGCACGAAACCCCGCCCCGCGGCAGCGGTGACGGGGTTTCGCAGGAGGTGCGGGACACGCCCCGCACCACGGGCCGATAGAGGCTATTGCCTCAGGCCAGCTTTTCCTTGATGCGCGCAGAGCGGCCGCTGCGCTCGCGGAGGTAGTACAGCTTGGCCTGGCGCACGTCACCGCGACGCTTGACCTCGATGGAATCGACCAGCGGGCTGTAGGTCTGGAAGGTACGCTCGACGCCCACACCATGGGAGATCTTGCGCACGGTGAAGGCCGAGTTCAGGCCGCGGTTGCGCTTGCCGATGACCACGCCTTCGAAGGCCTGGAGACGCTCGCGAGAGCCTTCCTTGACCTTGACCTGGACGATCACGGTATCGCCGGGGGCGAAGGCCGGAACTTCCTTGCTCATCTGCTCGCTCTCGAGCGCCTGGATCACCTTGTTCTTGCTGCTCATGACATTGACTCCTTGATAACCTGATCCGCCGATCGGCTTGATGTGCCGGCGAATCGTGATCCCGGCGCCCGAGTCGAGCTCGAGAGCGCGGGAATGCCGTTGGTGACACAGGTCCGCCAGCCCGCTCGGGCCATGGCGTCCTGCACCTCCGCCCTGACCTAGGAAGAGGTCAGCGCGTAATCCTCGATGAACTCCTCGAGCAACTCACGCTGCTCAGTGCTCAACGTCCTGCCTTCCAGCAGATCAGGGCGCCTGAGCCAGGTCCGCCCCAGTGACTGCTTGAGCCGCCAGCGCCGAATGGCGCCATGGTGGCCGCTCAGCAGGACCTCCGGCACTCGCCGCCCGCCAACTTCTTCCGGACGCGTGTAGTGCGGACAGTCCAGCAGTCCGTCGTTGAAGGAGTCCTCGACCGCGGAATCCTGATGGCCCAGCACCCCGGGCACCAGCCTTGCCGCCGCATCGATCAGCACCATGGCCGGCAGCTCGCCGCCGCTGAGCACATAGTCGCCGATCGACCACTCCTCATCGATGTCGGCTTCCACGACCCGCTCATCGATGCCTTCATAGCGCCCGGCCACCACCACCAGGGGTGGGCCCGACGCCAACTCCTGCACGCCCCGCTGATCCAGGCGGCGCCCCTGGGGCGACAGATAAATGACCTTCGCCCGCGTTCCAGTAGCCAGCTCGGCACGTTCGCGGGCGGCATGGATAGCCGCGCGCAGGGTGTCGACCTTCATCAGCATGCCCGGGCCGCCGCCGTAGGGGCGGTCGTCCACGGTGCGGTGCCGGTCGCTGGCGTAGTCCCGAGGATTCCAGAACTCGAGCGCAATACGCCCCTTCTCCACCGCTCTGCCCGTGACGCCATGGCGAGTGATCGCCTCGAACATCTCGGGAAACAGGGACACCACCCCGATCCACATCGCCGACGACTCGTCGTGACCCTCGACCATCAGAAGTCGGGATCCCAGTCGACCGTCATCACGCCGTCCTCGAGATCTACCTCGAGGATGACCTCCTCGGGCAGGAAGGGCAGCAGGCGCTCGCGGTCATCGACGGCGTTGGCGTCGAGCCCCCCCTTGATGACCATGACGTCATTGGCACCGGTGTCGAACAGGTAGTCGATCCGACCGAGCACGACGCCAGCACGGGTCACCACCCGCAGGCCTTCCAGCTCGTGCCAATAGAAGTCATCGCCCGTCAGCTCGGGAAGCTCGGCCTTGGGCAGCAGGATTTCTGCACCCGCCAAGGCCTCGGCCGCCTCGCGGCTATCGACGCCCTCAAGAGTGACGATCAGGCCCTTGCCCTGGCGACGCCCTTGAACGACGTTCACGCGACTCAGTGCTGCACCCCGGCGAAGCACCCAGGACGCATAGTCGAGGATGCCCTCCATGGGGCTGGTGTACGAATACACCTTTAACCAGCCCTTGACGCCGTGGGGACTGGTCAGCTTGCCCAGCACCACATGATCGTCGGCGGGCTGCGCTTGCGCGTGTTCGCTCATCGACGACCCCTGGACCCTTGCAATCGGCAAGTCAGACCCCTCAGGCCTGCTTGCGGGCTTCCTTGACCAGCTCGGCGACGCGGTCGGAGAGCTGGGCACCCTGGCTCTGCCAGTGGCTGATGCGCTCCAGGTCGACGCGCAGGCGTTCTTCCTGGCCACGGGCCACGGGGTTGAAGAAGCCCAGGCGCTCGATGAACCGGCCGTCGCGAGACTTGCGGGAATCGGTCACGGTGAGGTGATAGAAGGGACGCTTCTTGGCGCCACTACGTGCCAGACGAATGGTAACCATGCGTTGATTATCCTTCGGTTGAGGTTGCGGATGTTTCGGCCGAGGTGCCGGTACCCGGCTGGCCCTCGACGATCTGCTGTAGGAAGCGGGCCAAGGGCCCGGCTTCGGGTCATTCGGTCACGACGATGGCCGCGTGGGTCGCGGTCCTGCCAGTGAAGACGCGACATTCTACGGAAAACGACCCGACTTGGAAACCTTTTTGCAGGCGCCGGGCCAAGGCGGACCGGCTCAGCGCCAGGGCATGCCGCCGGGACCACCCATGCCACCGGGCCCCCCAGGGCCACCCGGGCCGCCGCCGCCCATCATGCCGGACATGCCGCGCATCATCTTCTGCATGCCGCCCTTCTTGCCCGCCTTCTTCATCATCTTCTGCATCTGCTTGTGCTGCTTGAGCAGGCGGTTGAGGTCCGGCACCTGCAGGCCGGCGCCGGCGGCGATGCGACGCTTGCGCGAGCCGTTGATGATCTCGGGCTTGCGCCGCTCCTGGGGCGTCATGGAGTTGATCAGCGCCTCGAGCTTGCCCAACTCCTTCTCGGGGCCGGGACCCTGCGCCATCTCGGCCATCTGGCCCATGCCCGGCAGCTTGCCCATCAGGCCGCCCATGCCACCCATCTTCTTGAGCTGCTGCAGCTGGTCGCGGAAGTCCTCGAGGTCAAAACCCTGGCCCTTCTTGACCTTCTTGGCCAGCTGCTCGGCCTTGTTCTTGTCGACGGTGCGCTCGGCCTCCTCGATCAGCGACAGCACATCGCCCATGCCGAGGATACGCGAGGCCACGCGATCCGGATGGAAGGGTTCGAGGGCATCGACCTTCTCGCCCACCCCCATGAACTTGATCGGCTTGCCGGTGATGTGACGCACCGAGAGTGCCGCGCCGCCGCGGGCATCGCCGTCGGCCTTGGTGAGGATCACGCCGGTCAGCGGCAGCGCCTCGTGGAAGGCCTTGGCGGTGTTGGCGGCATCCTGGCCGGTCATGGCATCGACGACGAACAGCGTCTCGTCGGGCACCACGGCCTTATGCAGCGCCTGGATCTCGGCCATCATCGCCTCGTCGATGGCCAGACGACCGGCGGTGTCGACCAGCACCACGTCGTGGAACTGGATCCGCGCGTGCTTGATCGCCGCCTCGGCAATAGCGACAGGCTGCTGGTCGGAGCGCGACGGGAAGAAGTCGACCTCGACCTCACGGGCCAGGGTCTCGAGCTGGTCGATGGCCGCCGGCCGGTAGACGTCGGCGGAAACCACCAGCACCTTCTTCTTCTCCCGCTCGCGCAGGTAGCGCGCCAGCTTGGCCACCGAGGTGGTCTTGCCCGCGCCCTGCAGGCCGGCCATCAGCACCACCGCAGGCGAGCCCTTGAGGGTCAACCCCTCGTTGGCCTCGCCCATGATCGCCTCGAGCTCCTGCTGGACGATCTTGACGAACTGCTGCCCCGGGGAAAGGCTCTGGGAGACTTCCTGCCCCACGGCGCGCTCACGGACACGGTCGATGAACGCCTTGACCACCGGCAGCGCCACATCGGCCTCGAGCAGCGCCCGGCGCACCTCGCGCAGGGTGTCCTTGACGTTATCCTCGGTCAGGCGCGCCTGACCCTTGATCGACTTGAGCGTCTGCGACAGACGCTCGCTGAGATTCTGGAACATGGGCCTCTCCACGAACGATGGCCGGAGAGCCGGCCCGGCAACGGCCGGCGACTCTCTGCAATGGTCGAAAATTATACGCCCTGTGGCCGCCAGTCTCCATGCATGGCGGGAACACCCGCGGCAGCGTGACACGCCGCCGCGCTGTGCGCGGCCGGGCGGATTCGGTATGGTAGGCGCTTGTTTCCACTCCATCAGGCGCTGGCAAAGGCGCACGGAAAGCGAACGATGCAGCCGCTATCACTTGCCGTCATGGCCTTCATCTTTTATCTCGGAGCCGCTTCCTGGCAGGGCCTGACCCTGATCCGGCGGGCGCCGCCGCGCGCCGCGCTAGTGCGCGTGCTCGGCCTGCTCGGCCTGCTCTGCCATCTGCCTCTGGCCGCTGCCCTGCTGGCCAGAGGCGACTCCCTGCTACCCGGCCTCTCCACCAGCGCGGTGCTGGCCAGCGGCCTGGCCGTGCTGGTGCTGCTGTTGGTCAGCCTGGTCAAGCCGGTCCTCAACGTCGCCACCGGGCTCTTGCCACTGGCCGGCCTGACGCTGCTGCTGGCCGTCGGCCTGCCGAGCCCCGAGCGCGGAACCGGCATGACCCCGGGCATCGCCCTGCATGCCCTGAGCAGCGCACTGGCCTTTGCCCTGCTGGCCATCGCCGCCATCCAGGCAGTGCTGCTCGGCATCCAGAACCAGGCGCTGCGCCACCATCACATCCGCGGCGTGGTCCAGTCGCTGCCGCCACTGACCACCATGGAGCGGATCCTCTTCGAACTGATCTGGGCCGGCATGATCCTGCTGACCCTGTCGATCGTCAGCGGCTTCCTGTTCCTCGACAACATGTTTGCCCAGCATCTCGCCCACAAGTCGATCCTGTCACTGGCCGCCTGGGTGATCTTTGCCACCCTGCTGTTCAGCCACCATCGACTGGGCTGGCGAGGCATGCGCGCGGTTCGCTGGACCCTGGGCGGCTGCCTGGTGCTGGCGATGGCCTACTTCGGCAGCAAGTTCGTGCTGGAGATCCTGCTCAATCGCGGCTGATCACCGGCAGCCGTCTTGACACCGGATGACCGACCCCCTACAACTCGAGCCTGATACGCCTTTGAGGACCCTTCGACTTGAGTGACGACTTCCCGCTGGGACTGCTGTTCGGCCTGCTGTTCCTGCTCGTCTGTCTTTCCGCCTTCTTCTCCAGTTCCGAGACCGGGATGATGTCGATCAACCGCTACCGCCTGAGCCACCAGGCGAACAGCGGTGAGTCGCGCGCCCAGCGGGTGATGCGCCTGCTCGCCAGGCCGGACCGGCTGATCGGCGTGATCCTGATCGGCAACAATCTGGTCAACAACCTGGCGGCTGCCATTGCCACCGTGCTGGCCATCCACTTCTTCGGGGAAGTCACTGGCCCGGCCATCGCGCCGCTGGTGCTGACCATCGTGATCCTGATCTTTGCCGAGGTCACGCCCAAGACCTATGCGGCGGTCAAGCCCGAGCGCATCGCCTACCCCGCCTCGCTGGTGCTCGAGCCGCTGCTCAAGCTGCTCTATCCGCTGGTGTGGATGGTCAACGCGATCTCCAATGGCCTGCTGCGCCTGCTCGGCGTGAAAAGCATCGACGGTGAAAGTGACAACCTCACCCGCGACGAGCTGCGCACCGTGGTACACGAAGCCGGCACCCTGATCCCGCGCCGCCACCAGGCAATGCTGCTGTCGATTCTCGACCTCGAGAACGTCACCGTGAACGACATCATGGTGCCGCGTCACGAGGTCATGGGCCTCGACCTAGATGACGATCTGGACGACATCCTCGCGCACATCCGCACCAGCCAGCACACCCGGCTCCCCGTCTACAAGGGCGACATCAACAACATCATCGGCATGCTCCACCTGCGCAACGCCGCGCGCTTCCTGTCGCGCGGCGAGGTGACCAAGGCCGCCATCGTCCAGGAGGCCCGCGAGCCCTACTTCATTCCCGAATCCACCCCGCTACACACCCAGCTGCTCAACTTCCAGAACCAGAAGCGGCGCATCGGGATCGTGGTGGACGAGTATGGTGACGTGGAAGGGCTGGTGACCCTGGAGGACATCCTCGAGGAGATCGTCGGCGAGTTCACCACCGACGTGGCGGGCCTGAACCAGGAGATCCACCCGCAGGAAGACGGCAGCCACGTGATCGACGGCACCGCCAACATCCGCGACATCAACAAGTCGCTGGGCTGGCAGCTGCCCACGGATGGCCCCAAGACCCTCAATGGCGTGATCCTCGAGCACCTGGAATCGTTCCCCGACGGGCCGGCCTGCCTGCAGATCGATAACGTGCGTATCGAGATCCTCGAGGTCCGCGACAACCTGATTACCGCCGCCCGCTGCTGGCAACCGGTGCGGCGCCCGATGCGCCGCGGCTGAGGCCTACCGCCCGGGGTCGATCCAGGCATCGGCCTCGGCCTTGAGCGCACGCACCCGAACCTCGACCGAGTGCCGATTCGCCTCGCCGGCCGGCACGGGCTCACCGAAGAACAGGGCCACGCGCGCCCGGAAGCGGCGAGGCGGCCCACTCAGCGCCTTGCCACCGTGGTGCGAGGTCCATGACCCCCACAGCCCGGCCAGCCCGGCGGGTATCACCGGCACCGCGTCCCGGGCCAGGATCAGTTCGAGCCCGCGGCGAAAGGCATGCACCTCGCCATCCGGGCTCAGGCGACCCTCGGGAAACACCATCACCACCTCGCCTTGGCGCAGCGCGCGACTCACTTCGACTAGCGCATGACGCACGCTGCCCGGATCACGGCGGTCGGCATCCACCGGAATCGCTCCTACCAAGCGGAACAGCCAGTTGAGCCAGGGCGACTCATAGATCGGCTTGTCCATCAGGAAGCGCATCGGCCGCGGGCTTGCTCCGCCCACCACCAGCGCATCCATGAAACTGACGTGGTTGCAGACGACTATGGCCGGGCCATGGGCGGGAATGTGATGGCGACCGCGAAAGCGCGGCCGATAGAGGAGGTGCACCAGTGCAAGGACCAGCCAGCGCAGGAAGGGGCGAGGTGTGCTGGCCATTCGCCAACTCCCCGCAACCACCGCCAGGCCCGAGAGCCCCCACAGCCAGGGGGTCATCACGGGCCGCCGGGGGCATGCCTGAGGCCGGCCAGGATGGTCTCGAGCAGCTGGTCGAGCAGCTCGCCCACCTCCAGCGGCGCGCCCTGCCAGTGCCCCAGGCGCTCGTTGAGCCCCAACTGGACCAGGCCATGGACGCTGCCCCAGAGGGTGCGACTCAGCCGCCGTGCCTCCAGGTCGTCCAGCGCCGGCTGGTACTCCTTGAGGGTCGCCTCCACGCGCAGGAAGAGACCCTCGATCATCTCGTTCTGGCGCTGGTCGAGCTCACCCTCCTGGGCCAGGGGGTAATCGAACAGCAGTTGCCAGCGATAGGCATCCTGGCGGGCAAACTGCCAGTAGGCCCTGGCCAGTGCCTTGAGCCGCTGCTCGGGGGCGAGGTCGGCGAGCAGCGGCTCGATCACCCCGCGCAGGCGCCCCAGGGTCTCGACGTTCACGTGCTGGAGCAGATTGCCGAAGCTGCCGTAGAGCTTGAGCAAGGTACTCGGGGCACAGCCTACCTCCCGGGCAAGGGCGCGCAGTGATAACGTATGCGCAGGATGCTCCTGCAGCCAGGCATCAGATGCGGCCATGACCTGAGCATGGAGGGCCTCGGGGGCATGCTGTCTGGGACGGGCCATCGGCTTCCTCGCAGGAACAGTGGCGGACATCGCGGTTGAGATCTCAAGGATACCCTCATCGAACACTGTTTTCGACGGGTATGTCGCGCGAATGGCGATACCCGTCGGCGTCAGAATGGTCGCCCACCTACCGCTTTTATCGCCTGGTCGACTTGGTTACCCTGGCGGCCCACCACCCCGGAGACCCCATGGCCGGCCGACTGCATATCGCTCCCCTCGAGCTCGAACGCGAGCTCCCCGACCTTGTTGCCGAGACCAGCCTGATCACCGGCGCCAACCTGGCCCCACGCCGCCCCGTGTCGATCCTGCGCCTGGAGGGCGGCCGACCACGCCTGACCAACGCCTTCTGGGGGCTCACGCCTCCCTGGCTGAAGGTACTCGACCACGCTCCCCACTGCGCCCGGGCTGAAGCGCTGACGGCCCGCCCCATGTTTCGTGAGGCCTTCGGCGCACGCCGCTGCCTGGTGCCGGCCAGCGGCATCTACGTCTGGAAGTCGCAGCCTCGCTTCAAGCAGCCCTATCTGGTGACCCGCGCCGACCGTGGCCCGCTGCTGCTGGCGGGGCTCTGGTGTCGTTTTCACACCACGCTAAGTGAGTACAACGATTCCATGGCGCTGATCACGGTGCCCACGCCCCGGCTACTCGCCCCGCTCACCGACCGCCTCCCGGCGGTGATCCGCCCCGAGGACGCCCACCGCTGGCTCGATCCGCAGACTCCGCTGGATGAGGCCCAGACACTGCTAGCCCCCGCTCCCGGGGAACTCCTGGGCGCGTTTCCGGTATCAAGACGAGTGAATGATCCTGCCAACCAGGATCCGGCCTGCGCCCACCCCACCGGGCCCATGCTGCGCCAACCTCTTCCACAGGAGCGATAATGACACAGCCCTTGCCTGCCCCCTTCCACGCATCACGCCGCCGGCTTGCCTGGCTCACCATGACGGTGGCCCTGTTGGCAGGCCTGATGACCAGCCTGGCGGCCCATGCCGAGACGCCCGAATCGACCACCGCCGTGGACAAGGTCGTCTCGCCGCGGGTCAGCCCCCACGATGACCGCGAATATCGCGCCCTGACCCTCGACAACGGCCTCAGCGTGCTGCTGGTCAGCGATTCACAGGCCGACCGGGCCGCCGCCTCGCTGAATGTCGGCGTGGGCAGCGCCCAGAATCCGGAGGACCTGGCCGGCCTGGCCCACTTCCTCGAGCACATGCTGTTTCTGGGTACCGACGCCTACCCCGAGTCCGATGCCTACCAGGCCTACCTGTCGCGCCATGGTGGCAGCCACAATGCCTTTACCGCGCCCCATGACACCAACTACTTCTTCGACATCGAGGCCGACGCTCTGCCCGGTGCCCTGGACCGGTTCAGCCGCTTCTTCATTGCACCGCTGTTCAATGCCGATCGCCTGGAGAGCGAGCGCAACGTGGTGCACTCCGAGTACCAGGCCCGCATTCGCGATGACGGGCGTCGTGCCCAGGACGTGCTCGATCAGCTGCTCAACCCCGACCATCCCACTACCGGCTTCTCGGTGGGCAGTCGCGAGACCCTGGCCGACCGCCCCGAGGGCGAGCCGAGCCTGCGCGAACAGGTAATCGACTTCTACGAGGCGCACTACGGGGCCAACGTGATGCACCTGGCCGTGGTCGCTCCCCAGTCCCTCGATGAGCTGGAGGGCATGGTCACCGAGCGTTTCGCCGAGGTCCCGGATCGCGGCCTTTCCCGACCGGTCATCGAGACACCACTGGTGGAAGAGGCGTCGCTGCCACGTGCCGCCGAGATGCAGTCGGTACGCGACAGCCAGCGCGTCACCTTCCTGTTTCCGGTGCCCGATCCCGAGCAGGCCTATCGCCACAAGCCGGCCGACTATCTGGCCTACCTGCTGGGTCACGAAGGCGAAGGCAGCCTGCTCGCGGTGCTACGCGACGCCGGCTGGGCCGACGGGCTCTCCGCCGGCGTGACACGCGCCGACGGTCGCCATGCGCTTTTCACCATCGACATCAGCCTGACTCCTGACGGCGCCCAGCATCTCGACCGCATCCAGCAAAGCCTGTTGGCTACCATCGAGCTGATCCGCCGCTCAGGCCTGGAAGCCTGGCGCTATGCGGAGCAGGCACGCCTGGCCGACCAGCAGTTCCGCTTCCAGCAGCACGGCTCCCCCCAGGGCGACGCCATGCGCCTGGCCATGAACCTGTCGCGCTATCCGCTGGAGGATGTCAACGTCGCGCCCTACCTCATGGAAGGCTTCGACCGCGAGCTGATCCAGCGCTGGCTCGACAATCTGCGGCCCGAAACGCTGCTGCGGCTCTACAGCGGCCCGGAGGTCGAGGGCGAGCGGGTCTCGCCCTGGTTCGATGCCCCATGGCGCGAGGTCGCGGCAAGACTCGATGGCGAACCGCTGGCGGGCCTCGCCCTGCCAACCCCCAACCCGTATATCGCCGAGGACCTCGCGCTGCTCAACGTCCAGGATGCGGCACCCAAGAAGCGGGTCGAGGCACCGGGCGTCACGCTCTGGCACAAGGCGGACACCACTTTCGACACCCCCAAGGTGGAGTGGCGCTTCAGCCTGCAACATCCCGCCGCCAGCCGTGAAGCCCGCGAGGCGGCGCTCACCCGCCTGCTTGCCGGCTGGCTCGGCGATAGCCTCAACGAGACCCTCTATCCGG
The DNA here is from genome assembly GCF_014192285.1 of Halomonas fontilapidosi. Lineage (GTDB taxonomy): Bacteria > Pseudomonadota > Gammaproteobacteria > Pseudomonadales > Halomonadaceae > Halomonas > Halomonas fontilapidosi. The sequence goes on from NZ_JACHXQ010000003.1 coordinate 254,451, forward strand.
CGCGTCTGGCCGGCCACCAATTCGAGGCCTACGCCCACGCCCGCGGCATCACGCTGTCGTTCTCCGGCTGGCGCGACCGCCAGGATCGGCTGATCGCGCGGGTCCTTAGCCAGCTTCAGGAAGGTGAGATCGACCCGGCGAGCTTCGACCGAGTGCAGTACCGCCTGCAGCGCGAGTGGCGCAACGCTCCCCAGGATGCCCTCTACCGTCAGGCACATCGCACCCTGGCCGAGGCCCTGGTGCGCCCGCAGTGGCCCACCGATGCCCTGCTCGAGGCGAGCCACGAGCTTGGCGTGGAGGACCTGCGCGACTTCCGCGAGCGCTTCCTGGCCGACTTGCGCCTGGAAGCCATGGCCGTCGGCAACCTCGACGCCGGCCTCGCCGAGCGCGAGGCGCGCCAGGTCGCCGAGGCGCTCTCCCCTTCCCTGGCGGACGATGAGATCCCGGAGCTGGTCCCGCTGCAGGCGGACGAGCTGCCGGCGCTGACGCCGGCCACCACCCGAGAGGAATCGCTGGTGCTGCGCTACCTGCAGGGGCCAGACCGCTCACTGGAGAGCCAGGCACGCCTGGCGGTGCTGGGCCAGCTCCTGGAAACGCCCTTCTATCAGCGCCTGCGCACCGAGGAGCAGCTCGGCTATGTGGTCAACGCGAGCTATTCACCGATGCTGGACGCACCCGGCATCAGCCTGCTGGTGCAGTCTCCCGATACGCCGAGCGAGGCGATCCAGGCCCGCATCGATGCCTTCCTGGACGACTTCGGGGAGCGGCTTGCGGCACTCGATGAGCAGGCCCTGGCCCCCTATCGCCAGGCCGTGCACGACGAGCTGATGCAGCGCGACACCAGCCTCTCGGGACGCACTAACCGTCTGTGGCGTGCACTCGCCTATGGGGACACCGCCTTCGACCGCCACCGCCGCCTCGCCGAACAGGCCCTGGCTGTGAGCGCCGAGGAGCTGCGCGAGAGCTGGCCGACGCTGCGCAAGGGTGGCGTGGCGCGGGTCAGCTTCGACCCGGGTGACGAGCCCAGCGACGTGCTCGCGCTGAGCCGAGACCTGGCGCCGTTGCCGGAAGAGTAAGCCCGGCTGCGCCGGGATCTGGAAGCTGGAAGAAGTGAGCGCGCTTGTGAATGGTGAGCGGCTGGAAGGTTGGATAAATCTTGTGGGAGCACAGCTTGCTGCGCGATTGGAGGCCGAAGGCCTCCCGGTTAATGACGCCGTGCAACGCGCCCGGCCCGCTAGTCGAAGGCCTGGGGCGGCATGATGGCCTCCACATGCATCACCAGCTCTTCCAGGATCTGCCGGTCGCGGTCAGACAAAGGCACGCTGTTGAGCCGCTCGATCTCGCGAGCGAACCCCTTGAGCGTGAGGCCGGCGATGGCCGGATCATTCATGCGCTCCCAGCGGAAGCTCTCCCACCGCGCCTGTTCCTCGCTCTCCAAGGTCTCCGGATAGCTGCGGGCCCGATAGCGGAACAGCATCTCCTCGAGGCGCGGATCCTGGAAGGCGAAACGCGCGCCCACCAGGTCCCAGGGGTCGGTCTCGCGCACCCGCTGCATCTGCTGGCGATCCGCCGGCGAGAAGAAGCCACCGGCATAGAGCATCAGGTCCGGGTCGTGCGGCGGCTCGGGAGGCGGCGCGGCAAACACCTCGGCGACGCGAGCCGCCACCTCTGGGTGAGTCGAGAGCCGCTTCCAGTGGCTGCGGCAGGTGTCCAGATCCAGCCCCAGACGTTCGACGATCGCGCCATACTCGCCCTTGTGTGGCCCCGTCACGTCCTTGAGGGCGCTGGCCGGAAACAGCACCGGGCACTTGTTGAGGTGGATTACCTTCAGCGGGATGCGCTCGGCCCCTTCCGCCAGGTCATCGTTACTGACGAAGACCCGCTCACGGATCTGCTCCGCGCTGAGCTCCAGCAGCGGAGCCGGGTCCATGGAGAGATCGAAGACGATCACTCCGTTGGGGTTGGTGGGATGCTCGGCCAGCGGCATGACCAGGGCACTGCAGCCACGGCTCGCCGGATAGCGTCGCGAGATATGCAACACCGGCTTGCGACCGGGCAGGTCCAACTGGCGGGCGACGGCCCGCTTGCCGCGCAGCGCCAGCAGATAGTCGAAGAGCTTGCGGTTGCACTCCCGCAGCAACCTGGCCAGGGCGATGGTGGCACGCACATCGGCCAGGGCATCGTGGGCCCCGGCATGGGCAATACCGTTGGCCGCCGTCAGGTGCTCCAGCTTGAAGCTGGGTGCGCCATCGTCGCGTGTCGGCCACTCGATGCCGTCGGGGCGCAGGGCATGGAAGGCCCGCACCACGTCGATCAAATCCCAGCGCGAGTTGCCGTTCTGCCACTCTCGGGCATAAGGATCGAGCAGGTTGCGGTAGAAGAGGTGGCGGCTCACCTCGTCATCAAAGCGCAGGCTGTTATAGCCCAGGGCACAGGTGCCCGGCTCGCTCATGGCTGCTTCGACCGCACCGGCGAACTCCCCCTCGGGCAGGCCGCGGCGGCGCGCCTGCTGAGGCGTGATACCGGTGATCAGGCAGGCCTGGGGATGGGGCAGGAAGTCATCGGCCGGCTTGCAGAAGAGCTCGAGAGGCTCACCGATCTCGTTGAGGTCGGCATCGGTACGAATGGCCGCGAACTGGGAGGGACGGTCGCGACGTGGATCGGCACCGAAGGTCTCGTAGTCATGCCACAGGAAGGACTGCGGGGCGGCGGTGGACTGCGCCATGGGCGGGAGCTCTCCGAAGGGCGTGGGTTCAGGGCACCCAGCCTAGCACAGCCCGGTGGGCGGCTCAGCCGACGAGGATCGCCCAAAAGCGCTCGTCGCGTCCTGTTCGGAACGCCTGCTCAGCGCCTTCTGCTCGGGGCTCTCTACTCAGCCTTTTCGCTCAGGCTTTTCATTCAGGACTTGGGCAGGGTCACGTTCAGCTCCAGCACCGAGCAATTGTCCTCGCTGTCGAGGGTGATGTTGACCGCGTCGTCATCGATCTGCACATAGCGGCGGATCACCTCCAGCAGCTCCTTCTCCAGCAGCGGCATGTAGTCCGGCTGCCCCCGCTGGGTGCGCTGATGGGCGACGATGATCTGCAGCCGCTCCTTGGCGACCGACGCGGACTTCTTGCGCTCTCGCTTCAGGAAATCGAGCAACTTCACCGGCGGGTTCCTCCAAACATGCGACTCAACAGGCTCTTCTTCTGATACTCGTGGAAGCGCAGCGGCACTTCCTCGCCCAGCAGGCGGGCCACGGTGTCGGCATAGGCCTGGCCGGCATCGCTGTCGTCATCGTGGGTCACCGGCACCCCCTGGTTGGACGCCCGCAGCACCGCCTCCGACTCCGGGATCAGGCCGAGCAGATCGATGGCCAGGATCTCGCGAATATCCTCCAGGTTGAGCATGTCTCCCAGGTCAACCCGGCCCGGATTGTAGCGGGTGATCAGCAGGTGCTCCTCGATCGGATCCTCGCCCCGCTCGGCGCGCCGCGTCTTGGAGGCCAGCAGGCCGAGGATGCGGTCGGAGTCGCGCACCGAGGAAACCTCGGGATTGGTGACCACGATCGCCGCGTCGGCGAAGTACATGGCCAGCTGGGCGCCGCGCTCGATACCGGCCGGAGAGTCGCAGATGATGAAGTCGAAATCCTGATTGAGGGTCTCGAGCACCTTCTCGACGCCCTCCAGGGTCAGGGCATCCTTGTCGCGGGTCTGGGAGGCCGGCAGGATATGCAGGTTGTCAACCCGCTTGTCGCGGATCAGCGCCTGATTCAGCCCCGCCTCGCCCTGGATGACGTTGACCAGGTCGTAGACCACGCGACGCTCGCAGCCCATGATCAGGTCGAGGTTGCGCAGCCCCACGTCGAAATCGATGACCACAGTCTTCTTGCCGCGCAGCGCCAGCCCAGTGGCGATGGCGGCTGCGCTGGTTGTCTTGCCGACCCCACCTTTGCCGGAGGTCACAACGATGATCTTGGCCAAGTGTCGCATCCTGTCTTGTGATGGTGTGAAGGAAATGGTGGTGCCAGTGCAACGGCCCCGACGGCGGCCGAGATCAGGACAGCGGCGTGATGCCCAGCTGGTCGTCGCTCAGCCTGACCTGCACGGTGGTACCCAGCAGCCGCGGGTCGATGTCTTCGAGGCGCTTGTAGTTGCCGGCCACCGAGAGCAGCTCGGCATGCAGTTCGCGACAGAAGATACCGACCTGGGCATCGCCATGGATGCCGGCCAGGGCGCGCCCGCGCAGGGCACCATAGACGTGTACGCTGCCGGCGGCGAGCACCTCGGCACCGGCATTGACCGCTCCCACTACCACCAGATCTCCTTCGGGCGCGGTCACCTGCTGACCTGAACGCACCGTGCCGCGGTAGATGCGACCGCCCGCCGTGGTGCCGGGCGGCGCGTCGGGCAGCACGGGCTCGCTGGTCGATTCTGGCGACTCCGACGGCGGTGCCGGCTCGTGCTCAGCGGCGTCGCCGTCAGCGACCACGCTCTCCAGGGGTCGCGGGCGCGAGACCTCCTGAGGCGGGAACCAGCCCAGCCCCAAGGCCCAGGCCGACTGCTTGACCGGATCGGGCCCACCGCGCACCGCCACCGGCAGCAGCTTGTGGGCTCGACACACCGCACAGATCCGCTCCAGGGCCAGGTGCGGTTCATCGAGCTTCTCGACGTTGAGAACGACCGGGGTATGCTGGAAGAAGGCCGGCGACTGGCTGAGCTTGCTCGCGAGCTGCTCGCGAATGCGCTCTGGATCGGCGCTGGTCAGCTCCATGACCGTCATCGGCAGCATCCCCCCCTTGAAGGTGAATGCCATGCTGTCCCTGTCCACATTGAGACTCATTGCCGAACTCCACGTCGGGTGATGATCGGGGTATAGCCACAAAGCTAAGCGAGTGGCTGCGCCCCTGCAACCGATCATACGGTCAAGGGCGGCGGTTGTCAGTGTCTCCGGATAGCCACACCTCACAAGGGCCGCACTTTTCTGTCGCGTCGGCACGTGCTTAGATAGCCTCCTCTCAGGCCCGATGCCGTTGCCATCAACAACAACGAGCTTCCCGCACCCGCCGGGGAGCGCTCCCTTCGTCAGGATGCCCCATGCCAGGACTCCTCAGTCGCCTGTTCGCCCCGCGCTGGAAACACCCGGACGCCGACGTCCGCCGCCAGGCGGTGGCGCGCCTTGACCCGTCTAACGATGACCAGCGCAGCGCCCTCGAACAGCTCGCTCTCGACCCCGACGCCGGCGTGCGCGAGGCAGCCCTGAGCCGCCTGGAGGACCCTGAACGCCTGCTGACACTGTGCCAGCAGGAGGCCGCTTCACCAGAGCTGCGTCGCCATCTGGTCGCCCTGCTTGCCGGCCGCCACGGCCAGCATGACCTACCCGCACGCATCGCCCTGGTGGAGCGCCTCGAAGACACCGAGTTGCTCAATGAACTGGCTCTGCAGGGTGACAATCAGCAGCTTCGCCTCGCCGCCCTGGAGCGTCTAGAGGCGGAAGAGGACCTGATCCGTCAGGCGTGCGATAACGGCATCGCCGCCGTGCGGCATGCGGCCGCCGCGAGGGTCGAAAGCGAGGCTGGGCTCTCTCGCCTGGCCCATGAAGCCCGCCGAGACCGCCAGGTGGCCCGCAAGGCGCGCGAACGTCTCAACCGCCTGCGGGCCGACGCCGCCTCACTGGCAGCCGCCCGGGAACGCCGCGAGGCCCTGCTCGCACAACTCGAGAATCACGCCGACAGCCCCTGGGAGCCGCTCTATGCCGGCCGCTTTCGTCATCTGATGCGCGAATGGGCCAAGCTCGAGGACCTGCCCGATGCCCGACAGGAACAACGCTACCAGGATGCCTGCCTGCAGTGCCGCAAGGTCATCGGCGATCATGAGGCCCAGGAGCATGCGCGGGAGGCGGACCACCGTCAGCGCGAAAGTGCCGACCAGACGCGGGAGGCGCTGGTCGAGGCCCTGGAGGAGAGCCTTCAGGGTTTGCAGCAGGGCGACCAGCTTACCGACCAGGACATCGCCAGCCTGCGCGCCCAGAAGCGCCTGCTGGCCACACGCTGGCAGGCCCTCTCCGAGCAGCACCTGGCCGATGAAGCGCTGCGTGAACGCTACGATCGGGCGCTTGCCGCCTATGAAGCGATCGTCCAGGCAAGAGTTCGCCTGGACGAGCGTGCCGACGCCATCGAGCAGGCCCTCGCGGATGGCGACGACGAGCGCCTCAAGGCGCTGGTCGAGGCCTGCGAGTGGCCACAGGGACTGGCGCCGGCGCCGCTGCTGACGCGTGCCAGGCAACGCCTCGCCACCCGGCGCCACCAGCAAGATAATGATCTGACTGCTCGCCTGTCGCGCTTCGGCGAAGAACTCGAGCAGCTCGAACGCCTGCTGGAGAATGGCGCCTTCAAGGGCGCCAGTCGCCTCTACCAGCGTCTGCGACAGCAGGCCGACCAGTTGCCCCACGCCCCCCTGCAGCCCTACGAGGCGCGACTCAAGCGCCTGGCGGCGCGACTCGCCGAGCTTCGCGACTGGCGCGGCTTCGTCGCCGGTCCCAAGCGCGACCAGCTGTGCCAGGCCATCGAGGAGCTGGCCGACAACGCGGCGCCCACCGAAGCCGAGCTCGACCGCCGGCATCGTCAGCTGGTCAAGGAGTGGAAGGCGCTGGGCGATGCCGCCGCCAACCGCGAACAGTCCGCGCGATTCCGTGCCGCCTCCGATCGCATCCACGAACGCCTGGCCCCATGGCGTGAGCAGCAGCAGGCCGAGCGCCAGCGCAATCTGGAAGCCCGCGAGGCACTGTGTGAACAGCTCGAGACGCTGCTCGAGCAGCCCGCCCATGAAGCCGATCCCGATGCGCTTCGTGAAATCCGCGATCGCTCACGAGAGCAGTGGCGACGCTTCACTCCGGTGCCTCGCGATCAGGCGGAGGCCATCGGCCGCCGCTTCGGTCGCATCCGCCACGAGCTCCAGGCGCTGATCGACCGGCGCGCCCACGAGATCGCCGAGGCCAAGCGTGACCTGATCGAGCAGACCCGCGAGCTGCTGGCCCGCGACATGCCGGCCAACCAACGGGCCGATCAGGCCAAGGGACTTCAGCATCGCTGGCGCGCGCTGGGACGCGCGCCCAAGGGCGAGGAACAGACCCTGTGGCGTGAGTTCCGGACCCTGTGCGACGAGATCTTCGCCAGCCGAGAGGCGGCTCGGGATGACCAGGCCCAGCGCAGCCGGGCTCGGCTGGATGCCATGCAGGCGCTGATCGACCGGCTCGACAGCTGGCATCCGTCGCACAGTCACGAGTCTGGCGTGCTGGACGAGGCGGCCCGCGAAGCCACGGCACTCGAGCCCCTGCCCTCGGGACGGCGCAGCGAGGGCATGCGACGCCGCTGGACCGGCATCGTGCGGGCCCGCCGTGACCGCCTGGAGCGCCTGTCGCTGGCCGAGGAAGCCGAGCGCTGGCAGGCCATCCGGCCTTTGCTCAATGCCCATCTGCAGGCGGACGCTCAGTATCTGGCCGGTGGTCCCGTCGAAGAGGTAACGCTTCCGGAAGGGCTGGCCCTGCCAGCCGCACTGCGCAACGCCCACCAACGCCGCAACGCCGCCCGTCGATGCGCTGAGGACGACGCGGCAGAGGAGCGTCTGTCACGTCTGCGGGCTCATCTGTCGCTGCTGGCCGGCGGTCGGGTCAATCAGCGTGACGAACCCCTGCGCCTGGCCATTCAGGTCGAACGCCTCAACGACAGCCTGAGCCAACAGACCTCACGCGCCGAGGAGCTGCACCAGATACTGGCCGACCTGCTGGCCACCGGCCCGATGCCCACGGGGCTGTGGGAGCGTGAGGTGGGAGAGCTCGACCGCATGCTCGAAAGCCTGGCCGCATTACCCCCGCCCTGAGCGCAAACGCCACCCAGAGACAGCAAAGCGCGAGGCCAATGCCTCGCGCTTTGCTGTCTGCCGCCAGGGTCTCCGGCGGCAGAGGCATGTGGCGGCCGGGCGATCAGCCCATGAACTGCCCGCCATTGATGTCGATATTGGCGCCGGTGATGAAGCCGGACTCCTTGTCGGCGAGGAAGGTCACCAGGCGACCGATCTCCTCTGGCGTGCCGTAGCGCTTGACGGGAATAGTCTCGCGGATCGCTTCGCGGACCTTCTCTGGAATGTTCATGATCATGTCGGTGGCGATATAGCCGGGAGACACCGTGTTCACGGTGATGCCCTTGGTAGCGGTCTCCTGAGCCAGGGACATGGTCAGACCGTGCATGCCGGCTTTCGCCGCGGCATAGTTGACCTGGCCAAACTGACCCTTGCGGCCGTTGATGGACGAAATATTGATGATTCGGCCATAGCCATGCTCGAGCATGCCCTCGATCACGCTGCGGCAGGTGTTGAAGACACTGTTGAGGTTGGTGTCGACGACTTCGTGCCACTGCTCCGACGTCATCTTCTTCAGGGTGCCGTCCCGGGTGATCCCGGCGCAGTTGACCAGCACGCTGACAGGGCCGTGCTTCTCCTCGATCTCCTTGACCCCTTTCATGCAGGAATCAAAGTCGACCAGATCGATCCCGGCGATGTCGATATTATCGAAACCCTCGGACTTCTGGGTCTCCAGCCAGGCCTTGGCCTTGTCCGGGTTGTGGTATCCCGCAACCACCTTGTAGCCCTGCGAGGCCAGCGAACGACAGATAGCGCTGCCGATACCCCCGGTACCACCGGTGACCCAGGCGACGGGTGCTTGAGTTGTCATTGATTACCTCCCTGATATGCATGACGTCTGGCGAGGCGCCAGGCCGGCCATCACCAGTCTTGTTCGTTGATCTGTCATCTTGATGACAGCGCAGCAAGTATGGACCAGGGAGCGCCCTCGGGACGAGCGTTTGAAATCAATCCTTGACCAAAGGCGCATAGCCTGTAGAATACGCCCCACGTTGATGCGGGGTGGAGCAGTCTGGTAGCTCGTCGGGCTCATAACCCGAAGGTCATCGGTTCAAATCCGGTCCCCGCTACCAAATACCGAAAAAGCCGATTCCTGCGGGAGTCGGCTTTTTCATATGCGGCATGACCCTCGGTCATCGGCTCCCTGTCGTTTCAGAGTCAGCGGTCCCCGCTACCTGCTCCCCTCTCCTTTGATGGCCGGCGCCATGCCGAGCCGACCAATGCCCGGGAGCTTGAGCGCCGGGCGTCCCACATCGATGCCCAGCGCAAGAGCCAGCAGGCTGAGCTCGAGTCCCTCGTCGCGTCCCAGCGTCAGCCCCAGCAGGCCGCCCAGCGAGATGGTGACGCCGCGACCGCCGGGCGCCGTCGCGAGCACACCGTCGAACAGGTAGTCCTTGCCTACCGCGGTCACCGGCAGCGTTGCCTCGAGCCCCACCACTTCGCGCACCACCCAGGCGGTAAAGGTGTTGCTGTTGGGCCCCGGCCAGGCACGATAGGTCGAGGGAGCCGGATAGGCCGCTACGGCCGCCTCGATCTCCGGAATCATCGCGGCCGCGACCTCGCCCCGGTAGTCGGCCAGCAGGGTGGTTGGGTTGCCGTACCAGGCCCGATCCGGCGTGGGGGTGGTGCGCGACTGCAGGACAGGCCGGCGCCAGCTGAGCAGCTGGTGCATCCGCCAGGCGTCGGCGCCGGCGTCGCGAGTGGCAATCCAGGTGTGCACGCCAAAGGCCCCGCGCCAGCCCCAGGCCCTGGCGGCATAGAGCTGCACCACCGCCTGCGAGGCCTCGGCAGGCGGTGGTGCCAGGCCCACCGGCGTACGGTCGGCCGAGGACCAGTGGCCACGACCTTCGACACGCTCGGTGGCCAGCATCCATAGTGGTCCGGCCAACAGCAGGGCGAGCATCAGCGCCAGTCCCGAGATCGCACGCAGAATTCGTCGCAGCATCGGCCGGCTCCCCTTGAAGTCGCGGGCGACCACCCGCATCTGTTAGACAAACTCATTCCACGCAAGGCCAGTGATCATGCCCATCGTCGACCCGCGTACCGGTGAGCCGCTCACCGATGACATTCCTGCCGGCGAGAGTGCCGGCGCCGCAGCTTCCGGCAGCCAGAGCGCCGAGATGATCATCGACGTCGACGCCAGCAACATCCAGCAGCTGCTCGAGACCTCGATGCAGGTGCCGGTGCTGCTCGACTGCTGGTCACCCTCGAGCGAGCCCAGCAAGAATCTGACGCCGATCCTCGAGAAGCTGGCCCGCGAGTACCAGGGCGCTTTCATTCTCGCCAAGCTCAACATCGACGAGAATCAGGAGATCGCCGGTCAGCTCGGCGTACGCTCGGCGCCGGACGTCAAGCTGATCAGTCAGGGCGGCCTGGTCGATCATTTCCAGGGGGCGCTGCCCGAGAAGCAAGTGCGCGAGTGGCTGGGTCGCTATTTCCCGGCACCGGAAGAGGCCCCGCAGAGCCCCGAGGATCAGGCCGCAGAGGCCCTGGCCGCCGGCGATGCCGCCACCGCCCGGAGCATCTACCAGGAACTGGTACAGCAATATCCCCAGCATACCCCCTACCAGGTAGAGCTTGCCCGCGCCCTGGTGGCCGATGGCCAGCCCGAAGAGGCCCGCACCCTGTTGGACAACCTCCCTCCCGAAGAGCGCGATGCGGCGCCGGCGCGTGGCGTGCGCGCCAGCATCGAGTTCGGCGAGCAGGCGCCCTCCGCCGAGGAGCTGGCGGCCATGGAGGGGCGTGACGACAGCGAGGCCCAGTACAAGCGTGCCCTGCGCCAGGTAGCCGATGGCCAGTACGAGGCCGGCCTGGATGCCCTGCTGGCGCTGATGAAGCGCGACCGCGCCTACGGAGACGATGCCGCCCGCCGCACCCTACTGCAGGTGTTCGATGCCCTGGGCGCCGACCATCCGCTGACGGTCGCCTACCGCCGCAAGCTCTTCGCGCTGCTTTACTGATTCCGTGAGGGGTGAGCGCTGCGCTTGTGAGGGGTGAGCGCAGCTGCGCGGCTGGTGAATAGTGAGTAGTTACCCCTCACCATTCACCACTCACCCGCCTAGCACGCCATCCAGCCGTTTCAGGGCCGCGTCCAGCTGCTTGGCCGTGGTGCCGAAGTTGAGGCGCACGAAGCCCGGCCAGCCGAAGTCGGCGCCGTCGGAGAGCGCGACGCCGGCCCGCTCGAGCAGCAGCCGCTGCGGTGCCCCCTCTAGCCTCTCGAGGGCTTGCGCCTCGCGCAGGTCGAGCCAGGCCAGATAGGTGGAGTCGGGCGGGCTCATGGCCACCCCGGGCCAGCCGGCCACCCGCTCGACGAGCGTCTGGCGGTGGCCGCGCAATACCGCAAGCAGCGCCTGTCGCCATGGCTCGCCATGGGCATGCGCGGCCTCGGCGGCGACCAGTCCCAGCACATTGCCGTCGGGCTGAAGCCCCTTGACCACCGCGGCGAAGCGTCGCCGCAAGGCGGCGTCGGGAATCACCGCGCAGGCCGTGGTGAGCCCTGCCAGATTGAAGGTCTTGGACGGCGCCCAGAGCGTCAAGGTACGCGAGGCCAGCTCGGGGAAGGCGGCAGCCAGCGGCACATGGCGCGCCCCCTCGTCGAGCAGCAGGTCGCAGTGCAGCTCGTCGGAGACCACGTAGAGATCGTGGCGTTCGACCAGCTCGGCAAGCCCCGCCAGTTCCTCGCGCGTCCACACCCGTCCGGTGGGGTTGTGGGGGTGGCACCACAGCAGTAGCCGGGTCTCGGGGGTGATGGCCGCTTCCAGCGCCGCGAGGTCGAGCCACCACGGCTCGCCGGGCGCGGCCGGGGCCTGCAAGGCCGCCTGCTGCGGCCGGCGTCCGGTGCGCTCGGCCACCCTCAGAAAGGGCGGATAGATGGGCGTCACCGTCAGCACGCCGTCGCCGGGGTCGGTCAGCGCCAGGCTCGCCATGTGCAGCGCCGGCACCACGCCCGGCAGCCACAGCTGCCAGTCGGGCTCGATGGCCCAGCCGTAGTGCTCGGCACTCCAGGCACAGAGGGTCTCGCGCAGCGAGTCGGGCACCAGGCCGTAGCCGAAGACGCCATGCTCGACCCGCGCCCGCAGGGCGTCGATCACCGCGGGGGGCGAGGCGAAGTCCATGTCGGCCACCCACAGCGGCAGTACGTCATCGCCGTAGCGATGCCACTTCTGCGAGGGCCAGTCACCGCCCGACGGGTGGCGACGCTCGACGGGCGTGGCAAAATCGAATTCCATGTGCAGCTCCGGATCCCAGAAGGCCAGTAATATGCCCGAGACCATGCCCCAAGACAGCTTCTATGCCAAGGTACGCCGCGGCCTGCCCGCCCTGGTTGCCCAGTGGCTAACCCTCGGCCAGGGGGATGCCGACCGCCTGGCCCTGCTGCTCGCCGAGACCGCCCGGGTGACTCGGCTCGGTCACCCCGAGCAGACGCCGGATGGCGATACCCTCACCGACTGGAGCCGTCCCGAGGGCGAGGAACCGCCCCTGTGGGCGGCGCGCACCGCCACCTTCCTGCTGGTACAGATGCCCGCCCGGCCGCTGCCGGCGAGTGACGACGAGGCCTGTGCCTGGGCCTACTGCTGGCTGCGCAACCGCGACTTCGAGGAGCTCGCCGCCGCCGAGCAGGCACTGCCCGGGCACCTGCGCGAGCCGCTGGCCGCCGCCCTGCGGGCCGCCTGGACCGACCTCAAGGGGCTGCGCCTGGTCTGAGGATCGACTAGCGCCGCCGCGCCGCCCGCTTCTTGGGGCGGAAGCCGTCGGGCTTGGTGGAGAGCCATGCGACGAAGGTCTGGATCTGCGGATGGGCCATCAACGCCGCCCGACTGCGATAATGGTCGGCCAGTTCGCGCTCGCCGAGTACCGCATGCAGGTGCTTGTGGCAGGCGTGGCAGACCCACAGGATGGCGGTGAGCCGCTCCGCCCGGTCTAAGCGTCGCCGGTAGCGGGCTTTGCCATGCAGGGCTCGCGGGATGAGGTGGTGGCGGGTCAACGGCGCGGCACGCCCACACAGTTCACAGGTCTCGGGACGCGGCGGTGGGGTAAGGTCGTGGTCGGCCATATGGGCCTCCGAGATTCCAGGACACTCCCGAAGGGATAAGGAAAACAGCATGGAAGTTCCGCTGAGCTGGCAGCTGGCCAAGCTGCTGGTATCAATCGGTGTGGTGCTCGGCCTCTCGGTGATCGCCGAGCGGGTGAGTACCCGCGTGGCCGGCCTGCTCGCCGGCTACCCCCTGGGCACCGCCATTGCGCTGTTCTTCATTGGCCTGGAGATCTCCCCGGCCTTTGCCACCCAGAGTGCCGTTCACACTCTGGCCGGCTTCACTGCCACCCTGGCGCTGGGTGGCGGCTACTTGCTCTGCGCCCGCCGCGACGGCCTCCCCGGGGTGCTCGCCGGCACCGCGGGTGGGCTCGCCGCCTGGCTGGCGGTAAGCCTGCTGCTGACCCAGGTGGAGTTCACCCGCCTGACCGGCACCCTGACCACCCTGGCGGCGATCCTCCTCTTCATTCGGCTCTACCGCCGGGTACCGGAAACCGCCACCGGCGCCCGCGGCGGCTTCAGCTGGGCGGCGCTGGGCCTGCGGGCCGCTCTGGCCGCCGGCATTATCTTCCTGATCACCGGCCTCGCCCACGTGATGCCGGCCGCCTGGGCCGGGGTCATGGCCGCCTTTCCGGTGACCATGTACCCCTTCCTGGTGATCCTGCACCTGACCCACGGCGCGGCGCCGGTCGCCACGGTGATCAAGCACTACCCGGCGGGGCTCGGCGCGCTGCTCTGGTACGCCCTGTGCGTCTCGCTGACCTACGACAGCCTGGGGCTGGTGCTCGGCACCCTGGTCGGCTTCGCCGTTGCCACCGCCTGGCTGCTGGCCTGGACCCGCCTGCTGGCCTGGCGCGCCGCGCGCCTGGCCGCACGACATCGCGCCGGGACTTGACCGAGCGCTTGCTCGGGGCAAAGCTATCAGGTTCCAATAATTCACAAGGACCCTCCCCGATGTTCACCCGCACCATCGAGCCCGCCTTCTACGACACCGATGCCCTGGGCCACGTCAATAACACTCGGCTGCCGGCCTGGTTCGAGCTGGCCCGCAACGACCTCTTCCGGCTCTTCACGCCGGACCTGGACCCGCGCAAGTGGCGCCTGATCATGGCGCGCATGGAGGTCGACTACCGGGCCGAGCTGCAATACGGCCGCGAGATCGAGATCCGCACCTATCTTTCCCGGCTCGGCAACAGCTCCTTCACGGTCAGTCAGGAAGCGCGTCAGGATGGCCTGCTGACCAACCTTGGGCATACCGTGCTGGTGCATTTTGACCATACGACCAAGAAGGCCGTCCCCATCGAGGGCGAGCTGCGCGAGGCCCTCGAAGCGCACCTCCAGGCGGAGCCGGCGGACGCATGACTCCCGCCGTGAAGGTCCTCGAGCGGGCCGGCATCGCGTTCAGCCTGGCCGAATACGACCATGACCCGCGCAGCCCCGCCTACGGCGAGGAAGCCGCGCGGGCGCTGGGCCTGTCGCCCGATGAGGTGTTCAAGACCCTGCTCGCCCGGCTCGACGACGGCCGCCTGGTGATGGCCATCGTGCCGGTCTCCGCCCAGCTCGATCTCAAGGCGCTGGCGCGCGCGGCCGACGGCCGCAAGGCCAGCCTGGCCGATCCCGCCGATGCCGAGCGCGCCACCGGCTACGTGGTCGGCGGCATCAGCCCGCTGGGCCAGAAGAAACGCCTGCCCGCCTTCCTCGATGCCAGCGCCGAGCGCCTCGCGACCCTGCACGTCAGCGGCGGTCGCCGTGGGCTGGAGATCTGCCTGGCGCCGGACGACCTGGCGCGGCTGCTCGGCGCTCGCTACGCTGCCCTGGCACGGCACTGAATCGCCGCCGAGCCGAACCTCGGCCTACGGTGTCACAACAGGACCGCCATTCACTGACGGGAGCCTCCATGGCCATTCGCTACACCCTCTGGCTGGACCCGGATGACACGCCCCGGCATCGCGCCGTCGAGGCCGACCTGAAGCGCTACTTCATCGCACGCTTCGCCGACTATCCCCATATCCGCTTGTTCGGCGCCGACCCTTACGATTATGATGCGCCGTTCAATCGCCTCTACGACGTGCTGATGGCGCGCGCCGGGGAATACTGCGAGCGGGAATGGCGCTATGTCCCCACCCCCGAGCAGCTCAACCGCGCCTTCTTCCTCGCCGTGGGGCATTCGAACAAGTTCGTACGGGACAACGACGATGGTGATCCGCACCGATCAGACCCCTGATGCCCGGCAGTTGGCGATCATCGCCGAACAGCTTGGCCGCGAACCCCGCGGTATCGAGGCCCTGGCCGCCACCGACGGCGAGGGTACCCCGCTGGTGCTGCGTATGGCGCCGATCGTCGATGGCAAGCCCTTCCCGACGCTCTACTGGCTCTGCTCCGAGCGCCTCAAGGTCGAGATTTCGCACATCGAGGCCGCCGGAGTGATCAAGCAGCTGGAAACACGCCTGCAGCAGGACCCCGACTTCCTGGCCGCCTACCACCGCAGCCACGCTGCCTACGTGGCCGCTCGCTGGGCGCACATGAGCGAGGCCCAGAAAGCGGACGTCGCCCGGCTGGGCTATGAGGGCGTGCTGACCGAGCGGGGTATTGGCGGCATCACCAACTGGGACCAGGTGCGCTGCCTGCACACCCAGTATGCCCACCACCTGTGCGGCGAGAACGTCATCGGCCAGTGGCTCGATGCGCACTACGGGGTAGTCGACTGCCTACCCTGACCCCCCGACCCTGACCCTTACCGAGGAAACCTACGGATGTACCTGGATACCCATGTGATTGCCAGTCTCGCGCTGATTGCCAGCATGCTCGTCATCAGCGGTGTGGGCGTGAAGCTGCTGCGCCAGGCCATGAAGCGAGATGCCTCAGGCTCTCATTGAGCCAGCCGGCTCACCGACCACCAGGGGCGCCGTTTCGGCGCCCCTGGCGTTTCCAGGCTTTCGACTCTCCCCCGCGGCCGCTAGGATGACCCCTTTGGGAGAACGACATGTCGAGATTCTGCGTCTATCTGGGGTCCCGGGAGGGCCGTGACCCACAATTTCTCGAGGCCACGCGCCGACTCGGCAGCGAGCTGGCCCGGCGCGGCCACGGCCTGGTCTATGGCGGCGCCCGGGTCGGCCTGATGGGCAGCCTGGCCGATGCCGTGATGGCGGCCGGCGGCGAGGCCATCGGCGTGATGCCCGACCACCTGGTCGAGCGCGAGCAGGCCCATCACGGCCTCACCGAGCTGGTGCGAGTCCGCAACATGCATGATCGCAAGGCGAGCATGGCGGCCCATGCCGATGCCTTTATCGTGCTCCCCGGCGGCATCGGCACCCTGGAAGAGTTCTTCGAGGCCTGGACGTGGCACTACCTGGGCCTGCATGACAAGCCCATCGGCGTGCTCGATACCGCCGGCTTCTATGCCCCGCTGCTGGCCTTCCTGGACAACACCGTGGCGCACGGCTTTCTCAATGGCCGCACCCGCGCCGAGCTGGTCGATGCCAGCGAGCCCGCCGAGCTGCTGGATGCCCTGGAGCAGCGGCTTCGGTTGTGAGCGTTTCGCTCTTGTGAATGGTAAGCGCCGCTTCGCGGCTGGTGAGTAGTGAGTAGTTACCCCTCACCATTCACCATTCACCCCTCACCATTCACCCCTCACCATTCACCCCTCACCATTCACCCCTCACCATTCACCATTTACCCCCAGGAGCGCCTCATGCACGCCATTGTCATCGAGCAAGATCGCCTGTCATGGCAGCCGCAGGCACCGCTGGCCGCCCCCGAGCACCGGGAAGTGCGCCTGCGTGTGGCCTGGGCCGGCGTCAACCGCGCCGACCTGATGCAGCGTGCCGGCCACTACCCACCGCCGCCCGGCGCCTCGGAGGTTCTCGGCCTGGAGGTCAGCGGCACGGTGACCGAGACAGGCCCGAACGTCGCGGGCGTTGCTGTCGGCGATCGCGTCTGCGCCCTGCTGGCGGGGGGCGGCTACGCCGAGGAAGTGGTGGTGGATGAGCGCCAGCTGCTACCGCTGCCCGAGGGCATCGGCCTGCGCGAAGCCGCGGCGCTGCCCGAAGTTCACGCCACCGCCTGGCTGAACCTGTTCATGGAGGGCGCCCTGACCGCGGGGGAACGGGTCCTGCTGCATGCCGGAGCAAGCGGCGTAGGCACGGCCGCCATCCAGCAGTGCTGCGCCTTCGGCCATCCCTGCTTCGTCACCGTGGGCAGTCAGGACAAGCTCGACGCCTGTGTCGCACTGGGTGCGGATGCCGGCTGGAACCGCCACGACGGCAGCTTCTTCTCGGCGGTGAAGGCCTGGGGCGGCGCCGACCTTATCCTCGATCCGGTGGGTGCCAGCTACCTGGCCGACAACCAGCAGGTGCTCAAGGCCGACGGGCGGCTGGTGTTGATCGGCCTGCTGGGCGGGCGTCGAGCGGAGCTCGACCTGGGGCGCATGCTGATGAAGCGCCAGCGGCTGATCGGCTCGACCCTGCGCGCCAAGCCGCCGGAGGCCAAGGGGGCCATCCTCGATGCCCTGCGCACCCATGTCTGGCCGCGCCTGGCCAACGGCGAGATTCGCCCGCTGATCGACCGCAGCTGGCCGATCAGCGAGGCGCAGGCGGCCCACACCTGGATCAAGAACGATGCCAATATCGGCAAGGTGCTGCTCTCGGTGAGTGGCGAGGCGTGAGTCAGGCGCTGGCAGCGAGGGTGCGCAGGTAAGTGAGCTGAAGCAGGCGGGCATCCTCGCCGGCCCGGTGCCGGTGAATGCCCTGCTCGCGGATGATGGCTTCCTTGGTGCGGCTCCAAAGGGCCTGCTGTGGCTCGCTGAGAAGGATACGTAGCGCCTCGAGCCGGAACGCCGGCAGCATGCCCGCATGGTGGAAGAGCAGCGAGAGCCAGGTGTTGTCGTAGCCCCAGCTGTCGCTATAGGCGATACCGATCTCCCCAAGCTCGTCGTTGAGCCAGCAGGCCACCTGGCGCACCGGGTAGCCTTCACGTTCCAGTCGTCCGCGACTGATACCGTGCAGCAGTTCCGCCTTGGGATCCCAGTGCGTCCATTCGACCAGCGGCTGGATGAGGAAGGCACAGGTGCTGCCATCGGCGCGGGCCAGGCCGACCTCGATGGGGTAGCTGCCGCGCCCGAAGCCGGACGCCTCGATATCCAGCAGTGTGGGTAACGTCACGGGCGGGTGGTCCTTGGTGAGATGGCCGGTGGCAGGGAGAACGAAAAGCTAGTGTCGCGTCTCGCCTTCGGCCTTGTCCAGAGAACCAGAGCCCAGAGAGCCAGAGCCCAGAGCATCAGAGCCCAGCGAACCAGAGCTCAGAGAACCCCCACCCGGCGGCGGCGTCTCTAGAGAACCGGCAAACCCCGCCACACGGTCGGCCAGGGCCTGCCAGTGATCGGCCTTCTCCAGATCCATCGGTAACCCCAGCTCGCCGCTGCGGTAGGCACGCGCCAGGCGGCTCGCCGCCAAGGGGTGACCCGCCTCGCCGGCACGTGCATACCAGGTCACGGCATGGTCATCGCGACGCGGGTACTGGGCACAGCCGTGCTCGCGGATCTGCCCGGCCTGGTACTGCGCCTTGGCATCCCCGGCATGGGCCGCCTCGAGCACATAGCGCGCCCCGCGGGCCTTGTCCTGAGGCGTGACACCGCGATGGAAAAGCATATGACCATACTGCGACAGTGCCGCCGGGTGCCCGGCATCGGCACAGCGCTGAAAGAGATGCATGGTCAGGCGCTGGGTACGTGGCGAGCGAGGCAGCCAGCGGGTGTGGAAAAGCTGCTGTGCAAGCCGGTACTCGAGCCGGATGAACAGTGAGGATGCCTCAGTCATGGCAACAACCCTGCGTCCAATGGTGCGGAAGTGATACCGGCCACGTCCTGTGGCCGGTATCACTCCCTGCGAAAACGGTGGCCCTGCGGACTCCGCCGGGGCTACGGGTGGCAAGCATACGCTCGCCCCGGCGGTGACTCAACCCCGTGATTTGCCGCCCCGTCCAGCCCCCGCTACCCTGACCGCTCAACCCCTTAGCAGCCCTGCCAGGAGTGACGGATGCAGACGCGACCGCTAGGTGATACCGGCATCGAAGTCAGCCGGCTGTGCCTTGGCACCATGACCTTCGGCGAACAGAACAGCGAAGCCGAGGCCCACGAACAGCTCGACCGTGCCGTGGCATTCGGCATCGACTTCATCGATACCGCCGAAATGTACCCGGTGCCGCCCGCCGCGGAAACCCAAGGCCGCACTGAGGCTTATATCGGCAGCTGGCTGAAGCGACGCGGCAGCCGCGATGACGTAATCATCGCCACCAAGGCCAGCGGTCCCGGCCTTGCGCATATCCGCGGGGGGCCGCGGCTGACCCGCGAGCATCTCCACCAGGCCATCGACGAGAGCCTGGCGCGACTGCAGACCGACTACGTGGACCTCTATCAACTGCACTGGCCTGAACGGAAGGCCAACTTCTTCGGCAGGCTGGGCTATGAGCCCGACGACGAACATGAGGAAGAGGAGGACGTCACGCCGCTGGAGGAGACGCTGTCGGCGCTCAAGGAGCTGGTGGATGCGGGCAAGGTGCGCGCCATCGGGCTCTCCAATGACACCCCCTGGGGCGTGATGCGCGCGCTTCATCTGGCCGACACCCTGGGTCTGCCTCGGGTCGCGAGCATCCAGAATCCCTACAGCCTGCTCAACCGCACCTTCGAGGTGGGGCTAGCCGAGATCGCCCACCGCGAGCGGGTGGGGCTGCTGGCGTATTCTCCGCTGGCCTTCGGCATGCTCTCCGGCAAGTATCTCGACGGCGCCCGTCCCGCCGGCGCCCGGCTGACCCTTTTCGAGCGCTTCCAGCGTTACACCAACCCGTTGGCCGAGGCGGCGACCGCCGACTATGTAACGATCGCTCGCGAGCATGGCCTGGATCCGGCACAGATGGCCCTGGCCTACGTCAACACGCGGCCCTTCCTGACCAGCAACATCATCGGCGCCACCACCATGGAGCAACTGGAGAGCAACCTGGACAGCGAATCCCTGCGGCTCGATGACGAGGTCGTGGCGGCCATCGAGGCCGTTCACCGCCGCATCCCCAACCCGGCGCCCTGACGCGGAAACGCCGGCGAAGATGGGCTATCACCTTGATAGCCCATTGTCGCCGCGCCGCTTGATATACTGAATGCCGCTGTCATCAGGCCAATCCCTTCAGGCACAGGAGCGCCCCATGCTGAGCGTGATCTCGCCCGCCAAGACGTTGGACTTCGAGACCCCGGCCACCACCAGTCTGTATACCCAGCCGGACCATCTCGAGCGCAGCCAAGCGCTGATCGAGATCCTTCGCGACTATTCACCCCAGCAGCTCAGCGAGTTGATGGGCATCAGCGACAAGCTGGCCGGGCTGAATGCCGCGCGCTTCGCCGAGTGGCATACCCCCTTCACGCCCGATAACGCCAAGCCCGCCGCCCAGGCGTTTCAGGGTGACGTCTACACGGGGCTCGAGGCGGACACCTTCAGCGACGACGATAACGCCTTCGCCCAGCAGCACCTGCGCATCCTCTCCGGCCTCTATGGCCTGCTGCGCCCGCTGGACCTGATCCAGCCGTATCGCCTGGAAATGGGCACCAAGCTGGAGAATCCCGCCGGAAAGGACCTCTACGCCTTCTGGAAGGCGGCCCTCACCGCAGAGCTCGATTGCGCCGTGGAGAAAAGCGGCACGCCGGTACTGGTCAACCTCGCCTCCAACGAGTACTTCAAGGCAATCGACACGAAGCGGCTCGAGGCGCGGGTGATCACCCCGGTGTTCAAGGACGAGAAGAACGGCAAGCTGAAGATCATCAGCTTCTATGCCAAGAAGGCTCGCGGCCTGATGGCCGCCTGGATGATCCGCGAACGCCTGGACGATCCCGAGGGCCTCAAGGACTTCGACGTGGCGGGCTATGCCCACAACGCCGCCCTGTCGGAAGGCGACACCCTGGTCTTCACCCGCGCCGAGGGCGCCGCCTGAAGCCGGCTGCGCCAGGAGCTCCAGGCAGTAAGCGAGTAAAGAAAGAACCGATCTTGTAGGAACGCAGCTCGCCTGCGCGATAGGAGGCCGAAGGCCTACCGGCATATTTCGCGGTGCAAGGACCGCTTCCACGAGAGCTGGCCCGCGCCGACTCTCTACTTACGAAAACATCAGCGGGCGTGCCGAACGAGCCCTCAGAAAACGCCGGTGGGCCTGCTTGAAGCGCGCATCGTCGCAGCGGTTCAGCCACTCGTAGGCGACCATATCGGCACTGACCGGCACCGCGCCGGCCTGGACCATGCGCTCCTTGGCCAGCCGCGCCTCGCCGGAGCGTCGGCTGGCGCAGGCCTCTACCAGCCAATAGACCTCGTAACCCGCTTCAAGCAGGCCGAGGCCGGTCTGCATCACGCAGATATGCGCCTCGGTGCCGCACAGCACCACCTGATGGCGATCCGATGCGGCCATCGCCTCGGCAAATGCCGGCTCTGCGTGGGCATCGAAATGGACCTTGTGCCACAGACGGTGCGCCGGCAGCGCCTCGAGCAACCGCGGCTCGCTGCCCCCTAGCCCCTCGGGATACTGCTCGGTGACCCACACCGGCACCTCGAGCTCACCGGCCATGCCGCCCAGCCAGCCGGCCTCGGTCACCGCCTGGTCACCGTGTTCGATCACCGGCAGCAGACCGGCCTGCAGATCGACAATCAACAACAGGCTCTTCTCTCGTCTCAGTCTCATCGTTGCCCCTCGTTTTAGTAGTCGTGGCTGACCAGCATAGTCGCTAGAATAGAGGCTTCCGACCCTTACCACCTCTTCCCCGATGGAGAACTCCTCGATGCGTCACCTACTCGTCATGCTCGTGGTTGGCGTGCTGGGCTTTGGCCTGGCCGTGGACTACGCCGATGCTCGCCGCCTGGGTGGCGGCAAGAGCTTCGGCAGCCAGTCCCGCACCGTGCAGCAGCCCGCGGCCACCCAGAATCAAGCGACCGGTAACCGCGCCACCCAGGCGCGCCCCGGGTCGCGGATGGGCGGCATGCTCGGCGGCCTGCTCGCCGGCGGTCTGCTCGCCGCGCTGTTCTTCGGTGGCGCCTTCGATGAACTGCGCCTGATGGACCTTCTGCTGGTCGCCGGCGCCGCTTTCCTGCTCTTCAAGCTGTTTGCCCGGCGCCGGCCGGTCATGGCCAACGGGCCTGCCCAGCCGGATAGCGCGGCACCCACTCAGCACTTCCAGGCCGAGCAGGCGCCGCTGGGTGGCGGGGCCGCCTTCGCCTCGGAGCCCGAATGGTTCGATCGTGAACGCTTCCTCGGCGGCGCCAAGGAGCATTTCATGACCCTGCAGCGTGCCTGGGACAACAACGATTTTGCCGGCATCCAGGAGTATGTAACGCCGGAGCTCTACAACCTGCTGCGCGAGGAGCGTGACCGGCAGCCGGCGAACAATCGCACCGAGATCGTGCGACTGTTCGCCGAACTCGGCAGCATACGTGAGGAGGGCCAGACGGCCGAGGCCACGGTGATCTTCCACGGCATCATCGCCGAGAACGGCGAGGAGAGCGAGTTCAACGAGACCTGGCACCTGACCCGACAGCTTCGCGACGGCGCGCCCTGGTACCTCCAAGGGATCGAGCAGAACCCCGGCGCCTGACCCCCCTTATGTGACCCTCGAGGTAGCAGGCCAATACGCGAAAGGCCGGGCAACTTGCCCGGCCTTTTCTTATTCCTGCCACTGATGACTGATCGTGTCATGCCAAGACGGTCAGTTCTGGGCGTCCTCGGCCGCTTCTTCCATCTCCTCGCCCATTTCCTCCATGCCTTCGCCCATCTCTTCCATGGACTCGTCGATATTCTCGCCTGCCTCTTCGGCCGGTCCCTGCTCTCCCTCGCAGGCCGCCAGGCCAACACCCAGCATCGCGATCAGCAGTGCCAGGCCCAGTTTGCGCATCATTGCGTTCTTCATGTTCGCCTCCTCCTGAGTCGTCCAAATCCCTCTTTTTAGGGTCATTCAAAAATACCGTAGCCGCTGGCCGATGGCCTTTCCACTCCGTGTTGCAACATCATGTAACGGCGAGGAAGCCAGACATGAAAAAAACCCGTGCTCTATGAACACGGGGTTTTCTCGGAATAGATGCCTGACGATGATCGCGCCGGGCCGCCGGGACTCTTCATGGGGAGGCCCCTGCCACGACGAAACCCCGACCAATGGCCGGGGTTTCTGAATAAGTGCCTGACGATAATCCGGTCGGCGTCCCGATACTCTCCATGGGGAGGCCCTCGCGGTTTTCCGATCGCTGAGCATGAAAAAACCCCGTGCTCTGGTGAACACGGGGTTTTCTCGGAATAAGTGCCTGACGATGACCTACTCTCGCATGGGGAGGCCCCACACTACCATCGGCGCTGAGCGGTTTCACTGCTGAGTTCGGCATGGGATCAGGTGGTTCCCGCACGCTATGGTCGTCAGGCGAAAAACGGTGAATCATGCTGTTGAGATGCGTCTCACGTATCCGGCATGTCGGCCGCCATCGGCAGACCGCTTGGGTGTTATATGGTCAAGCCTCACGGGCCATTAGTACCGGTTAGCTCAACGCCTTGCAGCGCTTCCACATCCGGCC
>NZ_JACHXQ010000004.1 GCF_014192285.1 Halomonas fontilapidosi
TGATAGCCCCTCGCTCCCTGATCCGAAGGCATTAAGGACAACCGCATGCAGTAGAGACAACCGAACCCTTGACGGGTCAATCCATACCAGGAGCGCAGCTCGCTGCGCGAACGTGGAGGAAGGCGATACCGATGTCCATCCAGCAGCGCCTCAACGGCCTCAACTCCCGCCAGCAGGAGGCCGTGCGCTACATCGACGGCCCCTGCCTGGTGCTGGCCGGGGCGGGCTCCGGCAAGACCAGCGTGATCACCACCAAGATCGCCTATCTGGTGCAGGAGTGCGGCATGAGCGCCCGGCGCATTGCCGCGGTGACCTTCACCAACAAGGCCGCCCGCGAGATGAAGGAGCGCGTGGGCAGCATGCTCAAGGGCAAGGAGGGGCACGGGCTGACCGTCTCCACCTTCCATACCCTGGGCCTCAACATCATCCGCGGCGAGCTCAAGGCGCTGGGCTACCGGCCGGGTTTCTCGCTGTTCGACCCGGAGGATGCCAAGGCACTGCTGCGCGACCTGATGAACAAGGACGCCCAGGTCGACGCTGATCAGATCAACGCCGTGCAGCACCAGATCTCCCAGTGGAAGAACGACCTGGTGCTGCCCGGCCAGGCCCTCTCGCATGCCGCGGACGACGATGAGCAGTACGCTGCACGGGTCTTTGAAGCCTATGTGCGCCACCTCAAGGCCTACAATGCCGTGGACTTCGATGACCTGATCCTGCTGCCGGTGGTGCTGCTGCGTGACGATCCCGAGGCACTGGCCCGCTGGCGGCGCAAGATCCACTACATGCTGGTGGACGAGTACCAGGACACCAACATCAGCCAGTACCTGCTGGTGCGGCTGCTGATGGGCGAACGCTCGACCTTCACCGTGGTGGGCGATGACGACCAGTCGATCTATGCCTGGCGCGGGGCGCGCCCCGAGAACCTGGTCACCCTGGGCGAGGACTTCCCGCGTCTCAAGGTGATCAAGCTGGAGCAGAACTACCGCTCCACCGGCACCATCCTGCGCGCCGCCAATACGTTGATTGCCAACAACCCCCACGTCTACGACAAGACCCTGTGGTCGGAGATGGGCGAGGGCGCGGCGATACGCGTGGTGGTCAACCGCCACGAGGAGGCCGAGGCCGAGCGCGTGGCCAGCGAGATCCTCACCCGGCGCATCAAGGAGCGGGCCGAATGGCGTGACTTCGCGGTGCTCTACCGTGGCAACTTTCAGGCCCGGCTGCTGGAGCTCAAGCTGCAGCACTATCAGATTCCCTACAAGCTCTCTGGCGGCACCTCCTTCTTCTCGCGCAACGAGATCAAGGACGCCATGGCCTACCTGCGGCTGCTGATCAATCCGGCCGACGACAACGCCTTCCTGCGCATCGTCAACGTGCCGCGCCGCGAGATCGGTCCCAGCACCCTGGAGAAGCTGGCCAACTATGCCAACGACCAGGCCTCCGGGCGCAATATCTCGCTGTTCGCCGCCTGCCATGAGCTGGGTTTGGAGCAGCTGTTGCCCGCACGCGCGATGGAGCGGCTGTCGCGCTTCACCCACTTCATCGACGGAGTCAGGCGGCGCATGGACCAGGGTGATGCCATCGATGCCATACGCGGCATGCTGCACGAGATGGACTATGAAGCCTGGCTCTACCAGAACGCCAGTGCGCCGACCATCGCCGAGCGGCGCATGGCCAACGTCTGGCTGCTGGTCGACCAGCTCGAGAAGTCCATGGACCGTGACCCCGAGGACACGGCCAGCACAGAGACCGAGACCGATGACGTGGAAGCCGCCATCTCGCGACTGGTACTGCGTGACATCCTCGAACAGCAGGCCGAGGAGGACGACTCCGATCGCGTCCAGCTGCTGACCATGCATGCCTCAAAGGGCCTGGAGTTTCCCCACGTCTACCTGATGGGCCTGGAGGAGGAGCTGCTGCCCCATCGTAACGCCATCGAGGTGGGCACGGTGGAAGAAGAGCGTCGTCTGGCCTACGTGGGCATCACCCGGGCGCGCCGCACCCTGACCCTGACGCTGGCGCGCCAGCGCAAGACCTACGGCGAGCTGATGGACTGCACACCCAGCCGCTTCCTCGATGAGCTACCGGAGGGTGATCTCGAGTGGGAGGGTCGTGCTGATCGTGAGGATCCGGAGAAGAAGCAGGCGCGCGGGCAGGACGCCATCGCCGGGCTGCGCTCTTTATTGGGCTGAAGGCTCTTTACTGGGCTGAAGGCTTTCCATTGGGCTGGGCGCTCACTGCTGGGCCAACGGTGTTTTGAGCTTTGCCTCCTCCGGTAGCAATGCCGGTGGTGGACTCAGGCAGCTCCGCTCACTCATCGAGTGACCCAACGCAGCGGGGCGCCCGTGGGCGCCCCGTGTGTTTTTCCTGTCGCCGGAAGCTTACTGCACCGGCTCGACCAGATAGTCGGTAGCGGCCTTCACCTCGTCATCGGAGAGGTTGGGGTTGCCGCCCTTGGCTGGCATGGCGTTGAAACCATTGATGGAGTGCGCGTAGAGGGTTTCCATGCCTTTTGGCATGCGGTCTGCCCATTGGTCAGC
Source organism: Halomonas fontilapidosi (assembly GCF_014192285.1). Lineage (GTDB taxonomy): Bacteria > Pseudomonadota > Gammaproteobacteria > Pseudomonadales > Halomonadaceae > Halomonas > Halomonas fontilapidosi. The sequence continues at coordinate 2,541 of NZ_JACHXQ010000004.1, forward strand.
GTTGCCGCGCACCGGGGCCCCAGCGGCGCCAGTCTCATGGCAGGCCATGCAGATCTGGTTGTAGATCGCCTCGCCATCAATGCCGGCATGGGCCGGTGCATCGCTCATGGCGGCGTCTTGCTCGTCGCCGGAGGCGGCATCCTGCTCGGCGGTAGCAGCTTGCTCTTCGCTGGAGGAGGTATCTTCCGCGTCGGCGGCTGCTTGCTCTTCACCGGAAGCTGCGGCTTGCTCGTCGGCGCTGGCAGCGGCGTCGCCACCGGCTTCCGGCACATCCATCACTGGCTCGACCAGATAAGCCGTTGCCGCTCTCATCTCTGCGTCGGAGAGGTTGGGGTTGCCGCCGCGCGCGGGCATGGCGTTAAAGCCATTGATAGAGTGGCTCAGCAGGGTTTCGAAGCCCTTGCCGGTGCGCTCGTTCCAGGCATCTTCGTTGCCGCGCACGGGGGCGCCGGCGGCACCGGTCTCATGGCAGGCCATGCAGACATTGTTGTAGATGCCAGCGCCATCGATGTCGCCGCCGCCTCCATCGGAGGTGTCAGCGCCGCCGCCGCTCGCCGCCATGGCAGTGCCGCAGTCCTCGCCCTGCAGGCAGAGTTCCCCGACCGGCTTCAGGCGTTCTGCGATAGCCTCACGCTGTGCGTCGTCTTGTGCCATGGCCACGCCTGCGGTCAGGCCCAGGGTGGCCAGACACCCTATAATCAGCTTGCTGGATTTCACTCTCACCACCTCTCGACGGTCCTGTCTTCGGAAACACGCTCGGCATCACGTCAGCCGGTGGACACCATGGCGCGCATGACTGCCGGTCAGTATACCGGCATCACTAACGCCTGGAAAATGCCCACGACTCATACCATGGCGGGGGGCGAGCGGGATAGCCGCTGGACAGCGCCAGGGCTGGCGGGTACGATGTCGACCGCCTGGCACCCATCGCCAGGCGTTCGCGCCCGTAGCTCAGTTGGATAGAGTATCGGCCTCCGAAGCCGAGGGTCGCAGGTTCGAATCCTGCCGGGCGCGCCACGAATTTCAGGGCCTGCGACGATGTCGTGGGCCCTTTTCGCGTCTGGCGGCCACGCTTTAGGTATACGCTTTCAAGGAGATGGAGCTGTCCATTGAACCGGGCTTTACGTTGCGTGATAGTGGGTCGATGCCCAACGATCACGGAGATTGACGCGATGCCCGATGATCCCGGCAGAGGTGGCCATTCCCTGCATCAGGCTCATGAGCTGCTCAGCTTCCACCTCGACAACCTGCCCTTGGCCGTCATCGAATGGGACAGCGACTTTCGCATCGCGCGCTGGTCGAGGCAGGCCGAAATCCTGTTCGGCTGGCCGGCCAAGGCGGTTGTCGGTCTACACCCCTTCGACTTTGGCTTTGTTCATCCGGAGGACGTCGAGTCTGTCGGTGAGGTCATTCGACGACTCCTCGGCGGAACCGAGCCACAGCACGTCTCGACCAATCGCAACCTGACCCGGGATGGGACCCTGATCGAATGTGAATGGCACAATTCCATCCAGCTCGATGATCAGGGAAGCGTGGTCTCGGTGCTCTCGGTGGTGAATGACGTCACCGAGCGCAATGCCACCGAACGGCGTAATCGCGAGTTGCTGGCCCGTGAGCAGGCCCTGACGTCGCAGTTCCGCGCCATCTTCGAATCCGCCCCTGGCCTGTATCTGGTCCTGAATGCCGACGATTACCGGATCGTCGGGGTCAGCGATGCCTATCTGCAGACGACCTACACGGACCGCGAGGCCATCCTCGGGCGCTACCTGTTCGACGTTTTTCCCGTGACGCCCGACCAGTCGAATGCGGCCGGGTTCGAGGAACTGATCGCTTCGCTGGAGCGCGTCAAGCGCTATGGCCAACCCGATGTCATGCCGGTCCTGCGCTACCCGATTCCCAATCCCGAGACGGGCGACTTCGAGGAGCGCTACTGGAGCCCTATCAATGTCCCGGTCTTCGATGAGCACCATCAACTGTCACTGATTCTGCACCGTACCGAGGACGTGACCGAGTATCTCGACGAAGCGCTGGTCATCGAACCGACGCACATGGAGCTGATCGCCCGTTCCCGTGAACTCAAGACTCTCCTTGAGCGTTATCGCAGCAGCGAAGAGCGCTGGCGCCGCCTCTTCGCCGAGGCCGCGACGGGGATCGTGCAGGCCGATACCACAGGGCGCTTCCTGTATGCCAATCAGGCCTTTTGCGACATGCTGGGCTATACCGAGGCGTCCCTGACCTCCACCGATTTCCTTTCCCTGACGCATCCCGACGACAGGCCGGCCAATCTCGATAAGCTGGCGCGTTTGCTGGCCGGCGAGATGAACGGCTTTATCATCGAGAAGCGCATGCTGGATCGCCAGGGTGGGATCGTCTGGTGTCGAAACAGTGTCTCCGCTCAGCGCGATATTCACGGCACGATCGTCAGCCTGGTGGCTGTGATCGAGGATATCACCGCCCAGCATGAGGCGGAGACGCGGCAGGTGTCACTGGCGCAGCGACTGACCCGAAGTCTCGAGAACATGAGCGATGCCTTCTTCCTGCTCGACGAAGAGTGGCGCTTCTCCTACCTCAACCAGCAGGCGGAGCGCGTGCTGGAAAGATCCGCCGAGGCACTTCTGGGTCGCAGCATCTGGGACGCCTTTCCCGAGGCCAGGGAGAGCGAGGCCTGGACCTGTTACCGGGCCGCGGTTGAAACCGGTGAGTCGAAGCACGTCACCTTCTACTATCCGCCCCTGGCCCAGTGGTTCGAGGTCAACGCCTATCCGGGTGAGGAGGGCCTGGCCGTCTATTTTCGAACCGTCACCGAGAAAAAACGCCTCGAAGCGCAGCTTCAGGAAGCCCATCGCATGGAAGCCATCGGCCACCTGACAGGGGGCCTGGCACACGACTTCAACAATCTGCTGACCGTGATGATGGGCAATGCCGACCTGCTCAGCGAGGCACTCTCGGAAGACGCTCGGCTCAGTCCGCTGATCCAGGCCGTCGTTGACAGCGCCCAGCGAGGTGCCGACCTGACCCAGCGGCTGCTCGCCTTCGCTCGTCGACAGGCGCTGGATCCGCAACCCACCGACATTAACCGCTTGATCCGTAAGCTGAGCGAGTTGCTGCGGCGAACCCTGGGCGAGCAGATCGAACTGAATTTTCATCCCGGGAGCGACCTCTGGTCGGCCAATATCGATCCCTCGCAGCTCGAGAGTGCGATCCTCAACCTCTCCATCAACGCCCGTGATGCCATGCCCGATGGCGGGCACTTGACCATCGAGACCCGCAATGTCTCGCTCCCGGCCCAGTACACCGACGATTATCTCGAGCTGGCGCCGGGTGACTATGTCTGTATCGCGGTAACCGATACCGGCAGGGGCATTCCGGAGGCTATCCGGCATCGGGTCTTCGAGCCCTTCTTCACCACCAAGGAGAAGGGCAAGGGAACGGGGCTGGGCCTGAGTATGGTGTTCGGTTTCCTCAAGCAGTCCGCCGGGCACGTCAACCTTTACTCCGAAGCGGATGAAGGCACGACCATCAAGCTCTATCTGCCGCGCATTCGACAAGCCGCGGTGGGTCCCCGACCTGCTCCAGCGGAAGAGGCGCGTCTTCGGGGGAGCGAGACACTGCTGGTGGTCGAGGATGATGCCATGGTCAGAGGGTATGTCGTGGCACAACTGGAGGCGGCAGGGTATGGTGTGCGCCAGGCGAAGGATGGTTCGAGTGCCCTGGCCATGCTTGCCGCTGATACCGCTATCGTGCTGCTCTTTACCGATGTCATGATGCCAGGGGGCATGACGGGCAGAGAGCTGGCCATTGCCGCACGCGGGCTCAGGCCCGAGCTCAAGGTGGTCTATACCTCCGGCTATACCGAGAATGCCATCGTCCACGACGGCAGGTTGGATGAGGGCGTCCGATTCCTCGGCAAGCCCTATCGCCCCGCCGCCCTGTTGAGAATGATCAGAGAGACCCTGGATGAAGACTGACCCATGGGACAGGGGGAAGTCGCCGCGCCTGCTGATCCTCGACGACGAGGCCATGACGGGCGAGACCATTTCCCGTATTGCCGAGTTCGCCGGCTTCGAGGCGCGACACATCACCTCACCCGCCGCCTTTTTCGAGGAGGCGATGCACTGGCATCCGGATATCCTGGCGCTTGACCTGATCATGCCGGAGATGGACGGTGTGGAGGTGATGGCCGAACTGGCCAGGCGGGGCTGTCGGGCACGCTTGATCCTCACCAGCGGCGTAGGCAGCCGGGTCATGGATGCCGCCGCGCGCTCGGCAAGCGAGCACGGCCTGGATATCGTCGGGGTGATTGCCAAGCCCTTTTCGGCTTCCGCTTTTCGCGAACTGCTCCACAAGGCCTCCGAAAAGGACGAGGAGCCGCCCGTCGGTGACTCGCCTGTCGAGATATCTTCCGCTGGGGATGCCAGTGTCGAGGATCTGGAAGAGGCGCTGAACTTTGGTCAGATCGAGATGGCCTACCAACCCAAGGTGCGTTGCCACACCGGCACCATCGTGGGCTTCGAGGCATTGGCTCGCTGGCACCATTCTCGGCTGGGTTTCGTGCCGCCCGACATCTTCATCCCGCTGGCCGAAGCCCATGGTTTGATCGATCGTCTCACTCTGCAGGTGAGCGAAAAGGCCCTCGACTGGCTAGCCGAGATGTCATCGGATGCAACGGCCAAACGTGTCGGGCAGCATGTCCTTCAGGACATGCTGCTATCGCTGAACATCTCCGCTCGCTCTCTGGGCAACAACGCCCTGTTCGATGCCATCCTCCAGTGCTGTCGTGAGCATGGAATCAATCCCGAGCGCATCGTGCTCGAGCTCACCGAGTCCAGCGCCATGCAGGATGCCACCACCTCGCTGGATACTCTGACTCGGCTGCGCCTGCAGGGCTTTCAGCTCTCCATCGATGACTTCGGCACCGGCTATTCCTCGATGGTGCAACTGGTGCGATTGCCTTTCACCGAGATCAAGGTCGACAAGCGTTTCGTGATGACGGCCCCGACGTCGGAAGAGTCGCGGGCGGTGATCAGATCAGTAGTGGAACTTGGTCGTAGCCTGGGGTTGAGCACCACCGCCGAGGGTGTCGAGGACCAGGAGACGCTGGGTTACCTCGATGAACTGGAATGCGATCTGGCCCAGGGCTATCTGATCTCGCGCCCCCTGGCGCCGGACGCCGTCCTTGACTGGTTCGCTGCCCGCGAGGCACAGCGAGAGGAGCGCCGGCTGGCGGCGCTGAGCTGCCTTGGCCTGCTGGACACCCCCGCCGAGGCGCGCTTCGACCGTCTTACCCGGCTGGGGCGTCGGCTCTTCGGCGTTTCCACTGTGCTGATCAGCCTGCTGGATCGTGACCGCCAATGGTTTAAGTCCCGGCAGGGCCTCGATGTCACGGAGACCTCACGTGACATCGCCTTCTGTCACAAGGCGCTGGAGCGCGATGAGCAGATGGTGGTGCGCGATGCCCGTGCTCACCCCCTCTTCCATGACTATCCCGGCGTCATTGGCGCCCCCTTCATACGCTTCTATGCCGGGCGGCCTCTTTACCTTCGTGGCGGCGAGAAGGTCGGCACCCTCTGCCTGGTGGATACCGAGCCTCGGGCCTTCGGAGAAAAGGATGCCGAGATGCTCGATGATCTGGCCAGCATGGTCGAGAATGAACTGGCGCTTTCCGCCCAGGATGGCCATGATCTTTGCACGGGACTGCTCAGCCGCACGAGCTTCCGTGATCAGGCCGAAGCGGCCTGCCAGTTGGGGCGTCGGCTTGGCCTTTCCATGGCACTGGTATCGGCGAGACTCGACGAACTCTCCCTCATCAACAAGCGCTTCGGGCGCGACACTGGCGACCGGCAGTTGCAGCACTTGGCCCGCCTGATGCTGGAAGTGGCCGAGGATGCCGATCTGACCGGCCGCTACCGTGCCACCGAGGTCACCGCCCTGTTGATGGGTGCCGATCTCGACAAGGCAAGGCAGGTCGCTGAGCGACTGCGTCGAGCCGTCGGACGCAGTAATGATGCCCAGGCTCCCGGTCAAGCGCGACTCTCGCCAAGCATCCGAGTGGCGGAGCTTGCGCCCGATGAAAGGCCCTTCGAGCAGCGCCTGGAAGAGGCCTGGCAGTTCCTTAGTTGAGCCTCGGCGCCTTTTGGGCGCACCTCGCGAGCGTGGCGGGGTTTCAAGAATCGACAAGACGCTTTGCACGTTTCTCAAGCCAACCTGTCGCTGAGGCAGGAGGCATTCGGACACGCGGAGGCGTCCCCGAAGTGCTGACAGATCAGCGTCTCCTCCCAGGTATCCCAGACTTCCTCGAGCACCCGGCAGGCATTGATTTTCTGTTCGATGACATCGTGGAGTAGTACGTGAAGGTCCGGCGTGCCGCATGAATCCAGCATCAACTGATAGAACTGCCAGTCGCCATATGAAGCCGCCAACGCTTGACCGAGCGTCAACTGTGCGACGTCATTATCGGCGACGAAGAAATGCTGTCGACGCTGCTGTGCTTCCAGGTCGTGAGGCACCGCTGGAGTGCTCAGTTTTCCCGCCAGACCCAGGCCTTCAGCCATGGCCACCAGGTGCTCCAGCCGTTGCTCGCAATCGATGCCGAATGCCTTCATTAGTCGGCTGATGCAGGGGAAGTGGGGCAGAAAGCTCAGCGCAAACCCGCGATAGCGATGCATCTCTTCCGTTTCGTGGACCTGAGCCAGGCGGAACTCTTCCTCGGGGAGACAGCAACGAATCGGGCTATCCAGTATGAAATCAGACATGTCACATCACCTCTTCCCATAGGGGCTTTCCTGAGCACGATGACCGATGTGGGCGAGAAGCAACCCGAGCCTGTGCAAGGAAATTTTTTCCATCCGACACGACGCTCCAAGAGGGCCTTTCACCAGGAGCAGTCCTTCCCGTTATCCGGTCAGGGTGTCCAGCGTTCTTCGGGCTCATGGGCCAGGAAGCGTGGGCGGGGCTTGGCGGCAGCGAATGGCTTATGGCAACGATTATCGACCCGGTTATAGACGAAGAAGACGTTGCTTCGTGGATCCGGTGACATGTTGGCATTGGAGGCATGCAGCACGTTGCAATCGAAGAGCAGCAGGCCGCCGGCATCTCCTGTTGCCGCCTCGATACCGCCGGCCCTAGTGATCAGTTCCGCCAAGGCCTCCTGGCTGGGCACGCCGACTTCCTGGTGCTTGAGAGAATTTCGATAGTTGTCCTCTGGTGTTTCTCCCACGCAAGGCACGAAAGTATTCTGAGACCCGGGTACCAACATCAGAGGGCCGTTGAAGTGGTGATTGTCGGTGAGGATCAGCGAGGCGCTGACGGCATGCATCTTGGGAATGCCGTCTTCCGCATGCCAGGTCTCGAAGTCCGAATGCCAGTTGAACCCCTTGCCGGCAAAGCCAGGCTTGTAGTTGATGCGGGATTGATGAATATAGGATTTGTTGCCGAGGATCTGGCGGACACGCTCGGTCAGGCGTTCGTCGTGTGCTAGAGCATTCAGCCGTTCGGAAAGAAAATGCACAGCGAACAGGGAGCGTATCTCCTTACCCTGTGGCTCAGTGATGCTGAAGTCCCGCCCTATGTACTCTTTTTGCACCATGAGGCGGCGCATTTCTTCCCGCAGGGCCTCGAGTTCTTCTCCCTCGATGAAATGAGGCAGGAAAATAAAACCCTTCTCCTCGAATTCATCGAGCTGACGCTGGGTAAGAGGGCCAGGGTAGTCCCGGCCCTTGACGACGGGCTCACGACGCTCGATCAACTTCTGTTCGGGTGCATAGGTAAAGCGCGTGGGATAGGGATCTGGCACCTGGGTATCCGTCGCCCCGATTCCCGGGAGGTCCGAGGTTTCCGTCAGTTGTTTACGGGTAGAGACCTCAAGGGAGGATCTTGTCATTGTCATCGTGATGGTCTCCTTTGCGGAGTGAAGTCACTAGAAACGTTTGGCCTATCAGGCATGGCACGTGCCCCGGGGCCGCGGCGCGTATTGGTATATCCTTTATGTGTCAGTGGCCGGACAGACTCAGCGCTCTCTTAGCTCTTTGATGATTTGATAGGCACAGTGCTTCTGTTCGACAAACTGTCTGAGCAGGTCAGCCATTGCTGGGGTGCTGCAAGATGTCAACAGCAGCTCCTGGAAGTTCAGGGAATGATCCGCCACTGACAGGGCTTGCGAGAGCACCTGCTGAGCCTTGTCGTCATTGACGACGAAGGTATGTTGTCGACGTATCTCGGCAGGAATGGCGTTATGGGCTTCGCCGACCCTCACTCCGTCGGATATCTGCATCGATGTTGCCGTGCTGGCCAGCCTCTCGAGGCGTTTCTCGCACTCCTTGGACAGTTCTCCCATCACGCCACTCATGGCGGGATCGAGCGTCAGGAAACTTAGCTGAAAACCGCGGAAATGATGCTTCTGCTGGGTCTCATGATCAGCGGCCAGTATCAACTGCTCTTCCGGCAACAAGCTGTAAATCCGGCTGTTCGGGATGGCCTGTGGCATTGTCGTTGTCCCCCGTATTGCCTGCTTCATGTGCGGGCCCTACGTCGGGACTATAGCGCTGGGCTACGGAAGGGAAATTATGGTGGGTTAATGACAATGAGAAATAATCTGAGAAGAGCGATTTGATTGATTCAGATCAATACACAGCGACATGTGACGACCACAACGGTCAGGCATTTCAACTCTTGCCTCGCCGACATGATGTGGCCTGTCGGGGTCAGCCGCCCCTCAAGGCAACATCGTTGACCAGATCGATCGGCCGTTCGCCCTTGAGCGCCAGGATCAGGTTGTCCACGGCGCGCTGGGCCATGGCGGTGCGCGTCTCGTGGGTCGCCGAGCCAATGTGCGGTAGGGCCACCACGTTGGTCATGTGTGGCAACGGAGACTCCGGCGAGAGCGGCTCCTGCTCGAAGACGTCAAGGCCGGCGGCGCGAATGCGCCCCATCTCCAGCGCCTCGATGAGTGCGGCCTCGTTGACGACCTTGCCGCGGGCGATGTTGACGAAGATCGCCGATGGCTTCATCAGGGCAAACTCTCGCTCGCCGATCAGGTGCTCGGTCTTGGGGGTGAGGGGCACGGTGACACAGACGAAGTCGGATTCGGCAAGCAGCCTGTCCATCTCGCGCCGCTCCGCCCCCAGTTCGCGCTCGAGCTCGGGCTTGGGGGAGGCATTCGAGTAGAGGACGCGCATGCCGAAGCCTAGGGCGCCGCGCCGGGCCACGGCGGCGCCGATGCGCCCGAAGCCGATCAGCCCCAGGGTCTTGCCATGCACGTCGCTGCCGAAGTGTTCGGGACCGATCCCGGCGTTCCAGTCACCGCGCTTGACCAGGTCGGCCAGCTCCAGGGCGCGCCGGGCGGCGGCCATGATCAGCAGGAAGCCGGTGTCGGCGGTGGTCTCGGTGAGCACGTCGGGGGTATTGCATAGCAGGATGCCGCGGCGGGTCAGCGCCTCTACTGGGTAGTTGTCGTAGCCCACCGAGATGGTGGCGATGGCTTCGAGCCGGGGCGCGGCATCGAGCAGCTCGGGCGTGATGGCCAGGCCGGCGCCGATCAGTCCGTGGGCGTGGGGTAGTGCGGCCCGGAAGGCCGGGTCGTCGGCGGAGGCCAGGCCGGGAAAGGTCTGGACCTCGACGTCTTGGCCAAGCTGAGCCAGTTGCTCATCATTCAGGCGGCCATAGGCGAGGATGCGCTTCTTCATGGTTCAGGCTCCTTTAGGCGCTAGGCAGGGCGTCGAGTGCGCGGGTTCTTGCGCTAACGCCTCTTGCGACGTTGGCATAAAAAAGCGAACCGCCCCTGTCATCCTGAAGGGACGGTTCGCGGTACCAAACAGCAGTGCCTTCCAGCAGTGCCTTCGAAGCTATTCGGCCGTCGCCAACAGGCTGGCATTGCCACCCGCGGCGGTGGTGTCGATGCACAAATGACGTTCCACCACGTAGCGTTCCGGTGCGACGGTCTGGGTCTCTAGCGATACGATGGCCCCGTCGCGCTTGGCGAGTGCCACCCGCAACCCATGAGTCCAGTCGCTGGCACCGGCCGCCGCCACGGCCTCGATGCCCTTGAGCGAGGTCAGCGTTTCGGCCTCGACGCTGCCCTCGAGCGCGGCGACAGGTGCCCCGGCGTCACTCAGTGGCTGCACGGCCTGCCTTGCCCCCGGTGCGACGACCACCGCCGGGCAGCCCGCTCCGAGTGCCTGCGCCGCCTGGGCGATGGCGATATCCAGAGTTGGCCCGAGGCACAGCACCGGCCCCTTGGGATAGAGCGCCAGGCGGTTGCTTTCGCCCGTCGGCCCCGGCAGCGTCTGCGGTGTCATATCCATGGCCGCGGTCTCGGCAAGCGCCTTGCGGACCACGCCACCCTTGCCGGAGAGCGCCTTGCGTAGCACCTCGACACGATTGGGTCGCGCCGCCCAGTTGCGTGGATCCAGGCCATCGAGGGCCGACTGAAGATCACCCAAGGTCACGGCATTCCCCTTCGGCGCCTCGTGGCGCTCCTCTTTGGCGGTGCGGCGGAAGCGGTTGACATAGAGGGGGCCGCCGGCCTTGGGCCCGGTGCCCGAGAGGCCCTCGCCGCCAAAGGGCTGGGAGCCGACGATAGCGCCGATCTGGTTGCGGTTGACGTAGACATTGCCGACATGGACGCGTTCGACGATCTGCTGCACGCGGTCGTCAATCCGCGTATGCAGGCCGAAGGTCAGGCCGTAGCCCCTGTCATTGATGGCGTCGACCACCTTGTCGATGTCGCGCGCCTTGAAGGTGGCCACATGCAGGACCGGGCCGAAGATCTCTCGCTCGAGATCCTCGATGCCCCCGACCTTGACCACGGCCGGGGTGACGAACGTGCCCTCGTCCGGTGCCGGCAATGTTTTCAATACCTTGCCGGCCTTTTGCTGCGCCGCGACATAGGCGCTGATATCGGCCTGGGCCTCGGCGTCGATCACCGGCGAGACGTCGGTATCAGTATTCCAAGGGTCGCCGATGGTGAGCGCGTCCATGGCCCCATCAAGCATGTTGAGCAGCCGGTCGCGCGCTTCTTCCTGGACGTACAGCATCCGCAGCGCCGAACAGCGCTGGCCGGCCGACTGGAAGGACGAGATCAGGATGTCGCGCACCGCCTGCTCGGTCAGCGCCGTCGAGTCCACGATCATGGCGTTGAGCCCGCCGGTTTCGGCGATCAGCACCGCATCCGGGCCGGCGTTCTGGGCCAGCGCCTTGTGGATGATCTGCGCCACCTCGGTCGAGCCGGTGAAGCAGACACCGGCGATTCGCGAATCGCTGGTCAGCGGCCCGCCTACCGTCGGCCCGTCGCCGGGCAGCAGTTGCAGCGCCGCTTCCGGCAGGCCGGCCTCGCGCATCAGCTCGACGGCCCGGGCGGCGATCATTGGCGTCTGCTCGGCGGGCTTGGCGAGCACCGCATTGCCGGCCCCCAGTGCGGCCGCGATCTGGCCGGTGAAGATGGCCAGCGGAAAGTTCCAGGGGCTGATGCAAACGAAGATGCCGCGGGCGCTGCCGGGCTCTTCCGCGTCCAGCCGTTCGCTCTCGTTGGCATAGAAGCGCAGGAAGTCCACCGCCTCGCGAACCTCGGCGATGCCATCGAACATCATCTTGCCGGCTTCGCGCGTCGCGATTACGGTCAGCTCGGCGATGTGCTGCTCGTAGAGGTCAGCGGTCTTGCGCAGGACCTCGGCCCGCTCTGCCACCGGCCTTGCCGACCAGTCGCGAAAGCCGTCTTCAGCGGCGTCCAGTGCGGCCGCTACCTCGTCCGCGGTCGCCTCATGCACCTTGCCTACCACTCGCGAACCGTCGGCGGGCGATACGGCATCGCGGCCAGCCCCCTGGGGCGCCGGGTTGCCTGCCAGCATGGGGCCGGCGGTCCAGGTGGCGTCGGCGAACTCTTCCCGTGCCTTCAGTAGAGGCAGGATCGACGCGGGTTCGTTGATCCGATACCCCCGCGAGTTCTTGCGCTCGGGGGCGAAGAGGTCAGGCGGCTGGCGGATCGAGGGACTGGGGATGGCGTCCAGGCGCTGCATCTCGGCCACGGGGTCCTTGGAGACATCGCTCGGCGGAATCGTGTCGTCCACCACCTGGTTGACGAAGGAGGAGTTGGCGCCGTTCTCGAGCAGGCGGCGCACCAGGTAGGCCAGCAGGTCACGGTGTGCGCCGACGGGGGCATAGATACGGCAGTGCGTGCTCTCCGACTGCTTGACGATCTGATGCAATGACTCGCCCATGCCGTGCAGGCGCTGGAACTCGTAGCTGTCCTTGTCGTCGCCTGCCATGGCCACCACGGCGGCGCAGGTATGGGCATTGTGGGTCGCGAACTGCGGATAGATACGGTCACGCCGGTCGAGCAGCAGCTGTGCGCAGGCCATGTAGCTGACATCGGTATTGACCTTGCGGGTGAAGACCGGGAAGGTCTCGACCCCCATCTCCTGAGAGAGCTTGATCTCGGTATCCCAGTAGGCGCCCTTGACCAGCCGCACCATGATCTTGCGGTCGAAACGTTCGGCGAGCTCGTAGAGCGTCTCGATCATCGGCGCGGCGCGACGTCCGTAGGCCTGCACCACGACCCCGAAGCCGTCCCAGCCGTCGAGGCTGGGATCGGACATCAGGGCCTCGATCACGTCGAGCGACAGGTCCAGCCGGTCCTGCTCCTCGGCATCGATGTTGAAGCCGATATTGGCCTTGGCCGCCTGCTTGACCAGTTCCTTCGCGCGCGGCACGAGTTCGGCCATGACCGTGTCGCGGTGGCTGTATTCATAGCGCGGATGCAGCGCCGAGAGCTTCACGGAGATCCCTGGGCTTCCGCGCACGTCACCCTTGGCCTGCTTGGCGATCGCCGTGATCGCCTTGGCGTAGGCCTCGTGGTAGCGCACGGCATCCTCGTCGGTGCGCGCCGCCTCACCCAGCATGTCGTAGGAGTAGGTGTACCCCTGCTTCTCGAGTTCGCGGGCATTCTTCATGCCCTCCTCGATGGTCTGGCCGAGCACGAACTGGCGACCGAGGATCTTCATCGACTGGCCGACCGCCTTGCGTACCACCGGCTCCCCCATGCGGCGCACCAGACCGCGCAGCGCCCGCGCCGGCCCCTTGGGATCCTCATCCAGTACCTTGCCGGTCAGCATCAGCGCCCAGGTCGAAGCGTTGACCATCGACGACGAGGACTTGCCCAGGTGCGCACCCCAGTCGGACGGCTCGATCTTGTCATGAATGAGGTCGTCGATGGTTTCTGCATCGGGCACGCGCAACAGCGCTTCCGCCAGGCACATCAGGCCGACGCCCTCGGCGGTGGAGAGCCCGTATTCGGCCAGGAATGCCTCCATCATCGAGGGCGACTTTTCCTTGCGCACACGCTCAACATACTTGGCCCCGACGGCTGCCACCTTCTCGCGGTCCTTTTCGGAGAGCTTGATACGCTCGACGAGACCGTTCAGTACATCGGCCTCAGCGGCGGCATAGTTGGCGCGGATGCGCGAGCGAAGCTCGCTCACGTCACTGTTCAGATCAAAGTTCGTCAGGTGAAGGTTGGCTTCATTCATGTTCGGTACCTTTTTGCTTCTCGTAACGCACCGCCGATGCTCAGGCCTGGATGCAATGATTATTTTTTTTAAGTCATCCCTATAGCGTAGGCGTCCTGGCCGGAATTGCGCTTACGGTCTGTGGGTAGACAATCAACGCACGACCCACATAGGTGTTGTAGACGGGCTCGATCACCGGGAGAGAACCGGGCTGGCCGGCTACCCAGCCGCTCGCCGGACGCACCATCGGCATATGTCGCTAAGTGAGCCGCCCTCCCGGGCCCGCGTTGACAGGCTGTTGAGCGACTGGTTTCATTTGAAACCGAATCCGCGAACGCCCCTATGGAGTGCCCCGTGTCCCAAGCCTGGCAACAGTACCGCAGCGCCCCCGCCCCCGGCACTCGCGTGGTCGAAGTCGACGCCCTGCCCACGCAAGGGCATCTCGGCCTGATGCTGGAAGGCGAGCGAGGCCGCTTTCCGCTGCTGGTGGTGCGCCTCGGCGACGGCGCGGTCAGGGCCTACGTCAACGCCTGCCCCCACCAGTTCCTGCCCCTGGATCAGCGTGGCAAGCGAATACTTAGCGAAGACGGCGAGCAGCTGCGCTGCACCAACCACGACGCCGCCTTCTCCGCGCGTACCGGCGAGGGCACCGGTGGCCTGGGGCTCGGCTGCGCCCTGGATCGGGTTCCCCTGCGCGAGGAAGGCGGCTGGCTGGTGATCGGCGACTGACGTCCAGGTGTCGAACTATCGACGCCGACCTCGATGCCCATCGCCTTGAGGTGCCTGGCATGGCCATCGAAGCCGCCGCACAGCGAATTCGTGTAGTGGATGGCATCGGCGAGCATGTCCTTGACCCTTGGGTAACACCAGGGGTCTAGGCTGTAGGGTAAAGGGAAGGAGAACGGCCAGTGTCAGGGCGTGTCTGTCGGCTGGGTCCTGCAGGCCTCGCGTTCCATCCTGTTACCGCCAGGAGGTTGATGACCATGAGCACCGCCACGTCGGCATCTTCTGCACAGCACGAAACGGCTCGCGTCTATCGCATGAAAACGCAAGAGCACCTCTGCCCGTTCGGCATGAAGACCGTGGATCTTCTCAAGCGCAAGGGCTATGAGGTAGACGACCATCCTCTCACCTCGCGAGACGCCATCGAGCAATTCAAGGAGCAGGCCGGGGTCGATACGACGCCTCAGGTCTATATCGGCGATACGCGCATCGGCGGCTACGAAGAGGTTCGCGACTATCTGGGATTGAGCGTGCCGGGCGAGAAAGAGACCTCCTATCAGCCAGTTATCGCTATTTTCGTCACCTCTCTGATGATCGGTCTGGCGGTCAGCTGGGCGGCCAGCGGTACGCTCGTCTCGTTGCGCATGCCGGAGTACGCGATCGCCACGGCGATGACCCTGCTGGGGCTCCAGAAACTGCAGGATGTCGAGAGCTTTAGCACCATGTTCCTCAACTATGACCTGCTCGCCCAGCGGCATGTCCGCTATGGCTACGTCTATCCTTTCGCCGAGACTCTGGCCGGCCTGCTGATGCTGGCTGGCGCCTTGATATGGCTCGCCGCCCCCTTGGCGCTGTTCATCGGCACGGTGGGCGCGATCTCGGTCTTCAAGGCCGTCTATATCGACAAGCGTGAGCTGAAGTGCGCCTGCGTGGGGGGCAACAGCAATGTGCCGCTGGGGTTCGTGTCCTTGAGCGAGAACCTGATCATGATGGCCATGGGGATCTGGATGCCGATTAAACCGTTCATTCTGTGACGTCGCGGCACCCGGCATGACGAGCGCTTGAGCGCAGGATCGCCGCTCTCCGCCGGGAGCGGCGATCCTCAGCACAACTGCCACGATCCGGGCCGGCATCACCCCGTTTTCCTGCAGTGCTGAGCCTCGATCAGCTGCTGGTGGCCAGTACCATGCCTGTCAGCGACACCCCTCTCCCTAAGCGCGACAGCATTGTCGTCATCATCTGGCGTCCTAGCGGTTGTTGGGTAATTGTGACATGCCAGATCACGACGCCTTGCGGTACCTTTCGAGACAGACTTGCCTGATCACGACAGCTAAACCCCAGCGGGCGTCCTGATACCGACATAACAACAACCTGTGTAAGACCCCGTAAAGGAGTCCCCCCATGACGACCCCTTCCCAGGCGCCGAAAAAGTCAGCGGCCCCCCAGGCCATCGGCTTCCTGCTGCTGGAAAACTTCACCCTCTTCTCGCTGGCCTCGGCCATCGAACCGCTGCGCATGGCCAACCAGTTGGCCGGGCGGGAGCTCTATCGCTGGTTCACTTTGAGCCTCGACGGCGAGCCGATCTCTGCCAGCGATGGCCTCAAGGTCACGCCGGATACGGCGATCACCGTGCCGCTGGCGCTGGACATGGTGGTGGTCTGCGGCGGGGTGGGGCCGGCGCGCGCGGTGCAGCGCGAGCATGTCGCCTGGCTGCAAGGCCAGGCACGCCTGTCGCGTCGGCTGGGCGGTATCTGCACCGGCAGCTGGGCGCTGGCCAAGGCGGGGTTGCTGGATGGCTACGAGGCGAGTGTTCACTGGGAGTGCCTGGCCGCCATGCAGGAGTCCTTCCCCCGCGCCCTGCTGACCACCCGGCTGTTCTCCATCGACCGTGAAAGGGCCACCGCCTCGGGAGGGACCGCGCCCCTCGACATGATGCTCACCCTGATCGGACGCGACCATGGCCGCGAGCTCGCGGCGGGCATTTCCGAGATGTTCATCTGTGATCGCGTGCGCGGCGAGCAGGACCAGCAGCGCGTGCCGCTCAAGCATATCCTCGGTACGACCCAGCCCAAGCTGCTGGAGATCGTGGCCCTCATGGAGGCCAACCTGGAGGAGCCCATCGGGCTCGAGGAACTGGCGGCCTATGTCGATGTGTCGCGCCGTCAGCTGGAACGGCTCTTCCAGCGATATTTGCTCTGCTCGCCGTCGCGCTACTACCTCAAGCTGCGGCTGACACGCGCCCGACAGCTGCTCAAGCAGACCTCGATCTCGATCATCGAGGTGGCCTCTGCCTGCGGCTTCGTCTCCACCCCGCACTTCTCGAAGTGCTACCGCGAGTTCTTCGGCCAGCCACCACGGGACGAGCGACTGGGCGCAAGCGCGATCCGGTTGCCGGTGCCGCGGGCCTGTGACGAGGTGGGCGCCAATCTGGAGCTGCTGACCTTCGAGGCCTATCCGGTCGAGCCCGTCTCCGCGGCCATGATGGCTCTCGACCAGGCGCGTGGCGAGCCGACCTACGCCAGCGTCCTGCTGCACTCCTGACCCTTGCCTTACCGATACTTCCTGCCGACCTGATCAGCATGCCGGCCCCTTCCGGGGCCGGCATGCTTTTGTGGCCCGTCGTGGCCACGACAGACATGACGTTTTTGGAATTCTCGTCGTCGCTTCCAGGCGCCGAGCCGGGGTGGGCCAGCGCTATGCTGCCGTCGAGTCGAACACACCCCCGGAGCGGCAACCATGACCCCAAGAGAGCTGCACGACGACGCCATCGTCATCGATGGCCTGATCATCGCCAAGTGGAACCGCGAGTTGTTCGAGGACATGCGGCGCGGTGGCCTGACGGCGGCCAACTGCACGGTGTCCGTCTGGGAAGGGTTCCAGGCCACCGTCGACAATATCGTCAGGTCCAATCAGCTGATGGCCGAGTGCAGCGACCTGGTGCGCCCGGTGCGTACCACCGCCGACATCACTCGGGCCAAGGAAGAGGGCAAGACCGGCATCCTCTACGGGTTCCAGAACGCCCATGCCTTCGAGGACCAGATCGGCTATGTCGAGGTCTTCAAGCAGCTCGGCGTGGGGATCGTGCAGATGTGCTACAACACCCAGAACCTGGTCGGCACCGGCTGCTATGAGCGCGACGGTGGGCTTTCCGGTTTCGGTCGCGAGATCGTTGCCGAGATGAATCGCGTCGGCATCATGTGTGACCTCTCCCACGTCGGCGAGACCACCTCCCGGGAGGTCATCGAGACCTCTGAGAAGCCGGTTTGTTACTCCCACTGCCTGCCCTCCGGCCTCAAGGAACACCCGCGCAACAAGTCCGACGCCGAGCTCAAGTTCATCGCCGACCGCGGCGGCTTCGTCGGCGTGACCATGTTCACTCCCTTCCTGCGCGCCGGCATCGACGCCACCGTTGACGACTACGTCGAGGCCATCGAGTACGTGATGAACATCGTCGGTGAAGACGCCATCGGCATCGGCACCGACTTCACCCAGGGGCATGGCCAGGACTTCTTCGAGTGGCTCACCCACGACAAGGGCTACGCCCGTCGGCTGACCCGCTTCGGCAAGATCATCAATCCCGAGGGCATCCGCACCATCGGCGAGTTTCCCAACCTCACCGAGGCGCTGCTGCGTCGCGGCTTTAGCGAATCCCAGGTGCGCAAGATCATGGGCGACAACTGGGTACGCGTCCTCCGCGATGTGTGGGGCGTCTGACGGCGCGCAGTCCGCAGCCCAATAACAATCAGCAAGCTTCGAGGAATACGACCGTGACGCAGATGGCCCCTGAACTGCCCATCGAGGTGGATGCCGATACCGGCGTCTGGACCACCGACGCCCTGCCGATGCTCTACGTGCCCCGGCACTTCTTCATCAACAACCACGTGGCCGTGGAAGAGGCGCTGGGCGCCGAGCAGTACGCCGAGATTCTCTATCACGCCGGCTACAAGAGCGCCTGGCACTGGTGCGAGAAGGAGGCCGAGTGCCATGGCCTCGAGGGGGTGGACGTCTTCGAGCACTACATGAAGCGTCTCTCGCAGCGCGGCTGGGGCCACTTCATCACCGAAGCCATCGATCTTGACGCCGGCACCTGCACCGTGCGCCTCGAGCACAGCGCCTTCGTCTATCAGCTGGGCCAGGTGGGACGGAAGGTCGAGTACATGTTCACCGGCTGGTTCGCCGGCGCCATGGACCAGATTCTCGCCGCGCGCGGCAGCTCGCTGCGTACCGTCGCCGAGCAGACCCAGAGTGCGGCCGAGCACGGCTGCGATGTGGGCCGCTTCATTACCCGTCCGCTCGATACCCCCCGCGGCTGAGGAGTCACCACCATGGCATTCGATGCGATCTTTCAGCCGATCGAGATCGGCAATCTCACCATCCGCAACCGGGTGGTCAGCACCGCCCACGCCGAGGTGCACGCCACTGACGGGGGCATGACCACCGAGCGCTACGTCAGGTATTACGAGGAGAAGGCCAAGGGCGGCTGCGGTCTGTGTATCTGCGGCGGCTCCTCGGTGGTCTCCATCGACAGCCCTCAGGGCTGGTGGAGCTCGGTGAGCCTCGCCACCGACCGGATCATCCCGCATTTCCAGAATCTGGCGGATGCCGTCCACAAGCATGGCGGCAAGATCATGATCCAGATTACCCACATGGGGCGCCGCTCCCGCTGGGACGGTTTCAACTGGACGACCCTGCTGTCGCCTTCGGGTATCCGCGAACCGGTGCACCGCTCCACCTGCAAGACCATCGAGGAGGAGGAGATCTGGCGCATCATCGGCGATTTCGCCCAGGCCGCGCGCCGTGCCAAGGAAGGCGGCCTCGACGGCGTCGAGCTCTCCGCCGTGCACCAGCACCTGATCGACCAGTTCTGGAGTCCGCGCGTCAACAAGCGCGAGGACCAGTGGGGCGGCAGCTTCGAGAACCGCATGCGCTTCGGCATGGAGGTGCTCAAGGCGGTGCGTGCCGAGGTCGGCGACGACTTCGTGGTGGGCATGCGCATCTGCGGGGATGAGTTCCACCCGGACGGCCTCTCTCATGACGACATGAAGCAGATCGCCGCCTATTACGATGCCACCGGCCAGGTCGACTTCTTCGGCGTGGTCGGTTCGGGCTGCGATACCCACAATTCGCTGGCCAATGTCATTCCCAACATGTCTTATCCGCCGGAGCCCTTCCTGCACCTGGCCGCGGGCATCAAGGAAGTGGTCAGCGTGCCGGTTATCCACGCCCAGAACATCAAGGATCCCAACCAGGCGCAACGCATCCTGGAAGGCGGGTATGTGGATCTGGTGGGCATGACCCGGGCGCATATCGCCGACCCCCACCTGATCGCCAAGATCAAAATGGGTCAGGTCGACCAGATCAAGCAGTGCGTGGGCGCCAACTACTGCATCGACCGCCAGTATCAGGGCCTGGATGTGCTGTGCATTCAGAACGCCGCGACGTCGCGCGAGTACCTGGGGCTGCCGCATATCATCGAGAAGGCGGAAGGGGCCAGGCGCAAGGTCGTGGTGGTAGGCGGTGGCCCCGGCGGCATGGAGTCGGCTCGCGTCGCCGCCGAGCGCGGTCACGATGTCACGCTGTTCGAGGCCGCGGAGCAGCTCGGAGGACAGATCACCATCGCCGCCCAGGCGCCGCAGCGCGACCAGATCGCCGGCATCACCCGTTGGTATCAGCTGGAACTGGCGCGCCTCGGCGTCGACCTGCGCCTGGGCACTCGCGCCGACGAGGCGACTCTGCTCGATCTGCGTCCCGATATCGTGGTGCTGGCCACCGGCGGTCAACCGTTCCTCAGCCAGGTCCCGGAATGGGGCTATGCGGAGAATGGCGAGGAGAGCCTGGTGGTCAGCACCTGGGACATCCTCTCGGGCAAGGTGGCGCCGGGCAAGAACGTGCTGATCTACGACGCCATCTGCGAGTTCTCCGGTGTCTCGGCCGCCGACTACCTGGCCGACAAGGGCGCCAAGGTGGAGATCGTCACCGACGACATCAAGCCCGGTGCGGCGGTGGGTGGCACCACCTTCCCCACCTACTACCGCAGTCTCTACGAGAAGGAGGTGATCATGACCTCCGACCTCGCGCTTCATAAGGTCTACCGCGAAGGCGACGGCCTGGTGGCGGTGCTCGAGAACGAGTACACCGGTGCTCTGGAGGAGCGGGTGGTCGACCAGGTCGTGGTAGAGAATGGCGTGCGTCCCGACGAGGCCCTCTACTACGCCCTCAAGGCACAGTCTCGCAACAAGGGGCAGGTGGATCTGGAGGCGCTCTACGCCATCCAGCCTCAGCCCTGCCTGAGCGAAGAAGGTGACGGCTTCCTGCTGTTCCGACTGGGCGACTGCACGGCGCCGCGCAATACCCATGCGGCTATCTATGACGCCCTGCGGATCTGCAAGGACTTTTAACCCCAGCCGTAAGCTGTAAGCCGGAAGCGGTAAGTGGAGGATAACTTACCGCTTACCGCTTAAGACTTACGGCTCCTCACCGAGGAAGCCGAGATGCTCGAGACCCTCCTGCCGATATTGATCTTCGCCGCTCTGGGCGTGGCGGTGGTCGGCGCCTGGCGGCGTGTTCGCCTGTGGCGCCAGGGGCGGCCCTCTGCCGTGCCGCTGCTCAAGGGGCTGGCGGCCTTGCCGCGCCGCTACCTGGTGGATCTGCACCATGTGGTGGGGCGCGACAAGGTCATCTCCAACACGCATGTGGCCACCGCCGGCGGCTTCGTGGCCGCCGCCGTGCTGATGATCCTGGTGCATGGCCTGGACCTGGGCGCTTCAGAAGGATGGGGGGGCGTGCTGGGTTGGCTGCTGCTGGCAGCGAGCGCCTGCATGTTCATGGGCAGCCTGTTCGTGGCCCGTCGCCGTCGCCATCCGCCTGCTCGGCTCTCCAAGGGCCCCTGGATGCGCCTGCCGAAGAGCCTGATGGCCTTCTCCCTGGG
Organism: Halomonas fontilapidosi; assembly: GCF_014192285.1. Lineage (GTDB taxonomy): Bacteria > Pseudomonadota > Gammaproteobacteria > Pseudomonadales > Halomonadaceae > Halomonas > Halomonas fontilapidosi. Next base: position 23,688 of record NZ_JACHXQ010000004.1, read on the forward strand.
CGTCTTTCTGGTCACGCTGCCGACGGTGGGCATTCTGCCCGCCGGCTTCGGCAGTTGGGTCCTGGCTCTCGCACTGGCTGCCGTGGTGGGTTGGGGCCTGGCCGAGATGGTGGTCGGCATGACCTGGGGCGGGCCCATGAAGCATGCCTTTGCCGGCGCGCTGCATCTGGCCTTCCACCGTCGCGCCGAGCGCTTCGGTGAGGGTAACCGTTCCACCGGCCTCAAGGCACTGGACCTGGAGAACGAGGCGGCCTCGCTGGGCGTCGAGACGCCTGCCGATTTCACCTGGAATCAGCTGCTCGGCTTCGACGCCTGCGTGCAGTGCGGTCGCTGCGAAGCGGTATGCCCGGCCTTCGCCGCCGGTCAGCCGCTCAACCCCAAGAAGCTGATCCAGGACATGGTGGTGGGCCTCGCCGGCGGCAGCGATGCCGGCTATGCCGGTTCCCCGTACCCCGGCAAGCCGGTGGGCGAACACCATGGCTCTCCCCATGGCCCGATCGTGGGCCGCGGCGGCAAGGCGCTGGTGGATGCCGAGACACTTTGGTCCTGCACCACCTGCCGCGCCTGCGTGGAGGAGTGCCCGATGATGATCGAGCATGTGGATGCCATCGTCGACATGCGCCGTTTCCTGACGCTTGAGCGCGGCGAGACCCCTAACAAGGCACCCGAGGTGCTCGACAACCTGATTGCCACCGACAATCCTGGTGGTTTCGCCCCCGGCGCTCGCATGCACTGGGCCGCCGACCTCAATCTGCCGCTGATGGCCGACCTGCAACAGGTCGATGTCCTGCTGTGGCTCGGCGATGGCGCCTTCGACATGCGCAACCAGCGCACGCTGCGTGCGCTGGTCAAGGTGCTGCGTGCGGCAAAGGTCGATTTCGCGGTGCTCGGCAACGAGGAGAGGGACAGCGGCGATGTGGCCAGGCGACTGGGCGACGAGGCGACCTTCCAGTCCCTGGCCAGGCGCAATATCGCGACCCTGGCCAAGTACCACTTCCAGCACATCCTGACCTGCGATCCGCACAGTTTCCATGTGCTGGGCAACGAGTACGGTGAGCTCGGTGGCGATTACCGCGTCTATCACCACAGCACCTATATCGCCGAGCTCCATGATGCCGGTCGGCTGACCTTCGCGCCCTGGAAAGGGGGCAGCGTCACCTATCACGATCCCTGTTATCTGGGACGCTACAACGGCGAATACGAGGCGCCACGCCGCGTCCTCGAGGCACTGGGCATCACACTCAACGAGATGCAACGCTCCGGCTTCCGCTCGCGCTGCTGCGGCGGCGGGGGCGGCGCGCCGATCACCGATATTCCCGGTGAACGGCGGATTCCCGATATGCGCATGAACGACGTCAAGGAGAGCGGCGCCGGGCTGGTGGCGGTGGGCTGTCCCCAGTGCACGGCCATGCTGGAAGGCGTCGTCGATGCCAGCGCCGAGGTGCGCGATATCGCCGAGCTGGTGGCCGACGCCCTGGTGGCAGCGCCCAGCGAAGAAACCGCAGCACGACATCGGCCTCGAGCCGTAGAGGTAGCGTGATGACCAAGATGTTGCGTCGTGACCCGCGTCGCGAGTGGATCGCCCGTAATCGCCTGCACCCCGAGCACGCCAGTGTGCTCCGCGAGCAGGGCGAGGGTGCCGTCAGTGAGTGGCTGGGTCCCAGCGGAGTGATACGCAAGAACCCCCGCGCGATCGGTTTTATCGGCCCCAGTGGCATCAAGCGCATCGACCGTAGCGGTGCTCAGCAGGGCGGTCAGGCCACGGGTTCTAGCCACCAGGCAGCCCAGGATAGCCGCCGCACCGTCACCATCGAGGCTCCGGCCTTTCTGGTGGCGGTGGTGCCCGAGCTGACCGGCGGCCGCCTCTCCGGCCATGACAAGGACCTGCTGGGCCTGGCGCGGCGCCTGGCCGATGCCGACCCCGAGCGCCCCGGTGCCGTGCTGGCCGTGATATTTGGGCAGCACAAGGGCGAGGGGGGCGGCGAGCTTAAGGAGCAGGCCTTCGGCGAGGCGGGCATCGACCGTCTGCTGCACCTGGAAGATGACGCCTATGTCGGCTTTGCCCCCGAAGCACGCCTGGCCGCGCTCTCCACGGTGGAGCGCGAGTTGGCGCCGCGTCACTGGCTGCTTCCCGACTCGCCGCTGGGCGGTGCCGATCTGGGGCGGCGCCTGGCGTTGCGCCTTGGGGAGCGCCCCGCCACCGGGGTCTGGCAGATCGAGAGCGACACTGAGGCGCTCTCGGGATGGCGCTGCACGGCGCGTGGCGCGGCGGAGAGCCTGGATATCCAGCGCCAGCTGCCGCGCGTCGCCCTGGCGCTCGCCGAGTGCGCCGAGCCAGTGGACGAGACGCGCCACGCGGCTGAGCCGCTGAGCCTGACGACCGCGGTCCCCCGTGCCCTGTCGCGCATCGAGGACCTGGGCCAGGTGGCGGTGGACCCCGCCGGCGTGGCCCTGGCCGAGGCGGAGTTCATCCTCTCGGGGGGCAATGGCGTCAAGGATTGGGACGGCTTCCATCATGCCGCCAAGGTGCTCGGGGCGACCGAAGGCGCCTCACGCGTGGCGGTGGATGACGGTTACATGGCTCGCGACCGCCAGGTGGGGGCGACCGGCACCTGGGTCACGGCGCGGGTCTATCTGGCGGTGGGTATCTCGGGAGCCATCCAGCACCTGCAGGGCATTCAGAGCTGCGACAAGGTGGTGGCCATCAACATGGATCCCGGCTGCGACATGATCAAGCGCGCCGACCTCGCGGTGATCGGCGAGGCCGCCGAGATCCTCGCCGCCCTGGTCGCCAAGGTGGAGCAGCAGCGAGGAGGGCAACGCGATGCAGCCTGAGCATCAGGGAGTCGCCGTTACGGTACTGGTCTCGGTGGGGCGCCACCCGCTCACCGGGCGCGCCCGCCGTGCCGACCAGGACGCCCGGGGCCTGGAGCTGGCGCTGGGCCTGGAGGAGCGACTGCCCGGCAGTCGGATCAACTTGCTGCACGCTGGCCCACGTTGCGAGGAGAGCGAATCCGCCCTGCGCGGCTACCTGGGCATGGGGGCGGGCACCGGGCTGGAACACCTGACGCTGCTGGAGCAGCCCGAGGGGGCGGATGCCATTCCGGCCCTGGCCGAGCATCTGGCCTCGGCAACCCCGCAGCTGGTGATCACCGGTGCCCGCGCGGAGCGGGGCGAAGGCTCGGGGCTGCTGCCCTATGCCCTCGCCGAGCATCTTGGCTGGCCACTGGTCAACGGTCTGGCCGCGGTGGAAAAGGTCGAGCACGGGGTGGCCACGCTGCTTCAGGCGTTGCCGCGTGGCCAGCGTCGGCGCCTGCAGGTGCGACTGCCGGCTATCGTCAGCGTGGACGGCGCCGCCCCGGCACCGCGCCAGAGCGCCTTCGGTCCGGCCCGCCGCGCTCAGCTCGAGGTGACCCCGTTGGCGGCCGAGAGAGATCACGAGCTTGCCGAGTGGGCGATGGCGCCGGCCCGCAAGCGGCCCAAGCGCCTGAAGATCATCAAGTCGGCCTCGGCGAGGGATCGCTTCAAGGCGGCCGCCGCCAAGGCAGAGGGCGGCAGCGGGCAGGTCTTGGAGGGCGTCAGCAGTGAGCAAGGGGCGGACGCGATCCTCAAGTTGCTGCGCGAGGAGGGCGTCCTGCCCCGCTGATCATGCCGCCAGCCAGACGACGACAGCCCCGGCCGAGTGCCGGGGCTGTCCTTCATGCGGGGCCGGTGCGACCGTCAGGGCGCGATGCGCTGGCTGGCGTCGGTGAAGCCCATCAGCGAAATGTCCAGGTCCATGCGGTTGCCACGCGGCCCTATCAGACTGAGGGTCGCGGTGGTACCGCTGCGTAGCGCCTGCAGCATGGAGGCGTCGAGGGGTAGGTCGGCCCGGCAGCTCTGTTCCAGGCAGACCTGGTAGGGGAACTGGGTCGGCTCGCCCCCGCCCACGCTCAGCTGCAGGCCCGGGGCGAGACGCACGCCCAGCGGCAGCAGGAAGGTCATCGCCGGCCGGCCCTCGAGCTCGGGAGGATAGCCGACAATCACCCGCATCAGCGGATCATTGCTGTTGGGGTTGGTGACCAGCTGGCTCATGGTACAGGCCCCCTGGCTGCGCTCGGGCGGGCAGATCACTTCCCAGTCGCGGAACTGTTCGGTGCGGGCCTCGGCACCCGGTGATGCCTGCTGGGCGACGGCCTGGGAGGCCACGGCCAGCAGCGATAACAGGGCGGTCATGCACAGGCGTTTTGCGAGGCTATTCGACATCGGTAGTTCCTCCATGGTCTCAGGGGCCGTGACGGGATATAGAGCACAACCATGCCTGTTCGACTGCGCGAGGTCGACCCCCGCGTCCGGGGGACCGACGCCTTCATGATCGGGAGGCCATGTCTCGAACAGGCATGCGGGTGCCTCTGTTGGACAAGTGGGCCACGTTGGAGAGAGCTTAGGCTAGAGCGGTGGTATTTACCCGCCCCCGCCACGCTGTCCGTTACAACAACATCGAGGAGCCAGCCATGAGTGCAGCCAACCGCGGCGTCGTCTACAAGGGCCCTGGCCAGGTCGCCGTCGAATCCATCCCCTATCCGGAACTCGCGCTCGGCAATCGCAAATGCGACCACGGCGTGATCCTGAAGGTTGTCACCACCAATATCTGCGGCAGCGACCAGCACATGGTACGTGGGCGGACCACCGCGCCTTCCGGCCTGGTGCTGGGTCACGAGATCACCGGGCTGGTGGCCGAGTGCGGTCGCGACGTCGAGTTCATCAAGCCGGGTGACCTGGTCTCCGTGCCATTCAATATCGCCTGTGGCCGCTGCCGCAACTGCAAGGAGGGCCGGACCGGGATCTGTCTCAACGTCAATCCGTCGCGCCCGGGGGCGGCCTACGGCTACGTGGATATGGGTGGCTGGGCCGGGGGCCAGACCGAATACGTCATGGTGCCCTATGCGGACTTCAACCTGCTGAAGTTCCCGGATGCCGATCAGGCCATGGAGAAGATTCGTGACCTGACCCTGCTCTCCGACATCTTTCCCACCGGCTTCCATGGCTGCGTGACGGCGGGCGTCGGGCCGGGCAGCACGGTGTACATTGCGGGTGCCGGGCCGGTGGGCCTTGCCGCCGCGGTGTCTGCCCAGCTGCTGGGGGCCGCCTGCGTGATCGTTGGCGACATGATCGAAGAGCGTCTGGCGCAGGCCCGCAGCTTCGGTTGCGAGACCCTCGACCTGACCCAGGAAGGCGACATGGCCGACAGGATCGAGGAGATCCTCGGCGAGCGCGAGGTCGATGCCTTCGTCGACTGTGTCGGCTTCGAAGCCCATGCCTGCGGCTGTAACCACGGCAAGGAGGCCCCCGCCACCGTGCTGAACTCTGCCATGTCGCTGACGCGTGCCGGTGGCCAGATCGGTATCCCGGGCCTCTATGTCACCGAAGACCCCGGCGCGGCCGACGATGCGGCCAAACAGGGGGCCTTGAGCATGCGCTTCGGCCTAGGTTGGGCGAAGTCCCACAGCTTCCATACCGGTCAGTGCCCGGTGATGGCCTACCATCGTCCGCTGATGCAGGCGATCCTCTTCGGCAAGGTGAATATCGCCGACGCGGTCAATGTCCAGATGATCACGCTGGACCAGGCGCCCAAGGGCTATGCCGATTTCGATGGCGGAGCAGCGAAGAAATTCGTCATCGACCCCCACGGCAGCGTGGCCGCTTAAGCGGCACCGATGAAGGATGCCCCGCCGCCAGGGCAATCGCAGTTCCCCGAAGCGAGAGGCGCCGGGGACAGGTCGAAGGGGAGGTCCTATGCCAGGGATGGCATCGGTAGCGCCCAAGGATGGGTTCACAGCGCCTCCCCGCAGAGCTGTCGCCGGAAGAGCCGCAAGCGTTACTTCCATCTGCGATAGCCTTGGCCCCGTTCTCCCTCCCTCACGTTCCTTGTTCTCTCAGCAAGGCCATCACGTGTCGCTGCATGGCCGCTGCTGCCGGCGACAGGCTGACGCCGGCCCGAAAGATCAGGCCGATCCGGCGCTCCAGGCGGGGTTCCGCCAGCGGCACAAAGCGCAGCCGGACATGCTCCTCCTGGAACGCCAGGCGCGGCAGGGTCGTGATGCCGATGCCGGCTTCCAGCATCGCGGTCAGCGAGATCATGTTGGAGATGTATAGGGCACTGCGCTCGATCAGCCCGGCGGCGGGTGAGCCCTCGAGCAGTCGCGAGGTGCCGTTGCGAATCAGCGGGTGCCCGGCCAACTCGCGCCAGTGCAGGCTCTGGTGGTCGGCAAGCGGATGGTCGTCCCGACATACCACGCCGATGTCATCATGCAGCAGCGGGACGAAGTCCAGCCCCTGCTCGGGTTGCCAGAGACTGGTGATGCCCAGCTCTACTTCGCCGCTCAACACCATCTGGCTGACCAGTTCGGAGTGGCCATCCTGCAGGTTGATCTCGATCCCTGGATAGTCGGTCACGAAGCCCGCCAGGATACCGGGCATCAGGCGGCTGGCGACCGAGGGTACCGTGGCGATGTCCACGCGACCGGCCCGGTGGCAGGCCATGGCCACGGCATCGCGGCTCACCCGGTCATGGTGGGCGACCAGTTCGCGAAAGCGCGGCAGGCACCATTGCCCGAAGGGTGTCAGGGCGGCCTTGCCATTGCCCTTCTCGAAGAGCGGCTGGCCGAGGCGTTCCTCGAGCTCGCGTACCGCCATGGAGATCGCCGGCTGGCTGCGATGCAGATGCCTGGCCGCCGCATGGAAGCCGCCCTGGTCGGTAATGGCCAGCACGCAGCGCAGCGGCTGGAGCTTCAGTTCGGGTAGCAAGGTAAGGCTTCCTGATCATTTTATCTGTTTTATTGATTATCCTTATCATGGCCACTCTCCTAGGATGCCGTCAACGCTATCCAGGAGGTTCCCCATGTCACATTCCTATCCGCTTTTCATCGCCGGTCAGTGGTGCGAGGGCGAGAGCACCATCGCTAACCACAACCCCTCGGACACCAATGACCTGATCGGCCACTACGCCCAGGCCAGCACTGCCCAGGTCGGCGAAGCCATCGCGTCGGCACGTCTGGGCCAGCGCGAATGGGCCACAAGTGGCCTGGAACAGCGCTATGCCGTGCTGATGGCCATCGGCGACGAGCTGGTCGCCCGCAAGGACGAGCTGGGCTACCTGCTCGCCCGCGAGGAGGGCAAGCCGCTGGCCGAAGGTGTGGGCGAGGTCTACCGCTCGGCTCAGTTCTTTCATTACTACGCTGCCGAGGTGCTGCGCCAGATCGACGAGCGGGTGGACTCCGTGCGACCCGGGGTCGAGGTGGAAACCCGCCGCGAGCCGGTCGGCGTGGTGGGCGTGATCAGCCCCTGGAACTTCCCCATGGCCACGGCGGTATGGAAGATCGCCCCGGCGCTGGCCTTCGGCAACGCGGTGGTCTTCAAGCCGGCCAACCTGGTGCCGGCCAGTGCCTGGGCGCTGACCGAGATCATCAGCCGTCAGGCGCTGCCTGCCGGCACTTTCAACCTGCTGATGGGGCCGGGTGGCAGCGTCGGCGATGCCCTGATCTCCAGCCCACAGATCGATGCCCTGAGCTTCACCGGCTCGCTGGATGTGGGGCGTCGCGTAGCGGCTGCCACCGCCGGCAACCTGGTCAAGTGCCAGCTGGAGATGGGCTCCAAGAACGCGTTGATCGTGGCCGATGATGCCGACCTCGACCTCGCCGTGGAGGCGGCCTACGCCGGTGCCTATTCCGGGACCGGGCAGAAGTGCACGGCCTCTTCGCGGTTGATCGTCACCGAGGCGGTTCACGACGCCTTTGTCGAGAAGCTCATCGCCCGGCTGGACCGGGCGACGGTGGGCCATGCCCTGGCAGAGGGCGTGCAGATCGGCCCGGTGGCCGATGCCCGCCAGCTCGAATCCAACCTGGCATGGATCGAGCGGGCCCGCGAGCAGGGCGCCGTCCTGGCCTACGGTGGCGAGCGTCTCGAACGCCAGACGCCGGGCTACTTCATGGCGCCGACCCTGTTCACCGACACGACCAATGACATGGCGATCAATCGCGAGGAAGTCTTCGGCCCGATCGCCTGCGTGATCAAGGTTGCGGATGCCGAGACGGCCATCGAGACCCTCAACGACACCAACTTCGGCCTGACCGCCGGCATCATCACCGACTCCCTGAAACTGGCCAATGCCTTCAAGGCGCGTGCCGAGACCGGCTGCGTGATGGTCAACCTGGCCACCGCCGGCACCGATTATCACGTGCCGTTCGGCGGCCGCAAGGACTCCAGCTTCGGTCCGCGCGAGCAGGGTCGCTATGCCCGCGAGTTCTACACCGTGGTCAAGACCTGCTACGTCAAGGCCTGAGGAGCGCTCCATGTCCAAGCAAATGCTGACCATCGACGGCCTGCAGTACTCGAACTGGTCACGGGAAATCTTCGAGCAGATGCAGGCAGGCGGTCTCGACGCGGTGCATGCGACGCTCGTCTATCACGAGAACACCCGCGAGACCCTGTCGCGCCTCGGCGAGTGGAATCGACGCTTCGAGCAGCATCACGACCTGATCATGCCGGTACGCGAGCCGGGCGACATCGAGCAGGCGCGAGCCGCCGGCAAGGTGGGCATCTTTCTCGGCGCCCAGAACTGTTCGCCGATCGAGGATGACATCGACATGGTGGCGGTGATGCGCCGGCTCGGCCTGATGATCATGCAGCTGACCTACAATAATCAGAGCCTGCTCGCCTGTGGCTGCTACGAGAACGAGGACAGCGGCATCACGCGCTTCGGTCGGCAGGTGATTCGCGAGATGAACCGGGTCGGCATGGTCATCGACATGTCCCATAGTGCCGAGCGGTCCACACTGGAGGCCATCGAGCTCTCCGAGCGACCGGTGATCATTTCCCATGCCAACCCCGAGTTCTTTCACCCGGCCAAGCGCAACAAGTCGAATCGTGTGCTCGCGGCGATTGCCGAGTGCGATGGCCTGCTGGGCTTCTCGGCCTATCCCTTCCACCTCAAGGATGGCCCGGACTGCACCCTCGAGGCCTACTGCGAGATGATCGCGCGAACCGTCGACCTGATGGGAATCGAGCACGTAGGCATGGGCACCGACCTCTGCCAGGAACAGCCCGTCGCGGTGCTGGAATGGATGCGCAACGGGCGCTGGTCCAAGGACATGGACTACGGCGAGGGCAGCGCGAGCAATGCCGGCTGGCCGCGCCCGCTTTCCTGGCTGCGCGACAGCCGGGATTTCCCCAACCTGATCGACGGCCTGCGCCAGCGCGGCTTCGACGACGACGAAGTTGAACGCATCATGGGCCGCAACTGGGTGGCACTGCTTGAGCGTGCCGCCGTTCCCCTTTCGTCCTGACGTCCACTACGCCAGCTATTCCAGCCTAATAACGACATAACGAGGCACCCCTCATGAGCTCTCCCTCCCACTCTTCAAAGCCCCGTGCCGACCAGCGTCGCCATTCCCTGGGTGACCCCGTCGTGCTGGGCTTGAGCGCCGGCTTCATCGTGCTGTTCGTCGTGCTGTCGCTCTACGACAGCGAGGCCGTGGCCAGCACCATCGGTGCCGGCTTTGCCTGGACCGCCGCCATGCTCGGCTCCTATTTCCAGCTGTTGCTGCTGCTGACGTTCTTTATCGCCATGGGACTCGCCATCTCACCGGCGGCCAGCGCCAAGGTAGGCAACCTCGACAAGCCCGAGCTGAGCACCTTCAAGTGGCTGTCGATCATCCTGTGCACCCTGCTGGCCGGGGGCGGCGTGTTCTTCGCCGCCGGCGAGCCGGTTTACCATTTCGTGGTCACGCCGCCGGCCTTCGACACCGAGCCGGGGACCGTGGAGGCGGTGGCCGGCGCATTGGCGCAGTCGTTCATGCACTGGGGCTTCCTGGCCTGGGCCGTGCTGGGCTCGCTGACCGCCGTGGTGCTGGCTCACTGGCACTACGACAAGGGCTTTCCGCTGCAGCCTCGCACCCTGCTATATCCGGTGTTCGGCGAGCGCCTGCTGCAGGGCTGGATCGGCGGTGTGGTCGATGCCTGCTGCGTGATTGCCGTGGTGGCGGGGACCGTCGGCCCGATCGGCTTCCTGGCCACCCAGGTCAGCTTCGGCCTGCATGAACTGGTCGGTTTCGCCGAGGGCTATACCACCCAGCTGGTGATCCTGGTGGTGCTCGGGGCGGTGTACGTCACCTCGGCCGCCACCGGCATCAACAGGGGCATCCAACTGCTCAGCCGCTTCAATGTCTTTCTGGCGCTGGCCATTGCCATCATCATCTTCGTGTTCGGGCCTACCCTGTTCCTCACCAACGCCTACCTGCAGGGATTCGGCGAATACGTGAGCTCCTTCCTGGCCATGGCCACCATGACCTCGGAAACCGCGCCTGCCTGGTGGATGCAGTGGTGGACGGTGTTCTTTTTCGCCTGGTTCATCGGCTATGGCCCGCTGATGGCGATCTTCGTGGCGCGCATCTCGCGGGGTCGCACCATCCGCCAGATGATCCTTGCCGTCGCGGTCATGGCGCCCATTGCCACCACCGTGTGGTTTACCCTGCTCGGTGGTTCGGGGATTCACTTCCAGTTGACCGGCGCCATCGACCTCGGCGAAGCCCTCAATAACTTCCAGTTCGACGTGGCGACGCTCACCGTGGCCCAGGCCCTGCCGGGCGGTACGCTGATGGCGCTGGCCATCCTGCTGTTGACCACCATCTTCGTTGCCACCACCGGCGACTCCATGAGCTACGCCATTGCCGTGGTCTGCACCGGGCATGATCGGCCGCATACCGGCGTGCGGATCTTCTGGGGCATCGCGATGGCATTGATGGCGGCCATCCTGCTCAACATGGGCGCCGGCCAGATCAGTGTGCTCCAGCAATTCATCGTGATCACCGCCATCCCCGTCTCCCTGATACTCCTGCCGTCGCTGTGGACCGGCCCTCAGGCGGCCTACGCCATGGCGCGTCAGCAGGGCCTCACCACCCGCCCCAAGGTGATCGTCAATGACTAACGCGGATCTCATCTCGGTCTCGCCGTCCGGTTTGCGTCCCGCCGACGAGGTGATGCGGCTCGAGCGGCTCGGCAGCCTGCATGCCACCCGGCTGAGCTTCGTGCGCAGCCTGGTACGCCAGATGGCCCGCCAGCGGTGGCAGATCAGCCGGGTGCGCTTCGACCTGGACGCCAACGGCCATGGGTCGGCCATCTACCGCCTGCAGACGCCGCATGGTCGCTATCACGGCGTGATGTTCGCCCAGCCGCTGGACGACGCGAAGCGCTCCGACCGGGTCATCGCCGAGGCCTGGGACGTGACCTTCGGCCTGGTCGAGGGTGACGTCGATGACAGCCTGCTGGCGCAGATGGCGGCCAACGTGCCGCTGCAGGAGGCAGGGCGTCAGCACCCCCGGGTGCTGGTGCTGTCGCGGGCCAACAAGAGCCTGCGCAACTTTGCCCACTTCGTCGACGCCCTGGCGGATGGCGAGCAGCCCGATCCCGCCTGGTTGACCCGGGTCGGCTATCTGTACCGGACCACCGCCGTCTACGGTAACGGCAAGTTTGGACTCGCCGACTTCGCCCGTCTGCTGGACAACCCCGACTTTCGGCGCCCCTTCTCGGCGCAGATGGCCGGCGTCTACCTGCTGCGGCATTTTTCCATCGAGCAGGTGGAACACCTCGCGGCCTGCCGCTCACCGGATACCGCCTGCCCGCTGGCGCCCGAACTGCGGCGTTACCTGGGTATCGGCAATTCCACGGGACTCGGCATGGCCCCCTTCCTGATCCACCATCCGCAGCTGATTGCGCAGTGGATTACCCAGCGTGAGACGGCCCTGGCGCTGGCCCTGCGTCAGGTGCCGACGGAAACCGATCGCCTGGCGCTGATCGCATTGACGCGGCGCGCCATGCGCCATCTCGACGAGACCGTGACCGAGGATGCCGAGCAGACCGAGCGCAATGCGGCCACGGTGGCGGCACTGCCCGATGTGCTGACCTGGCTGGCCAGCGTGCCCCTCGAAGCGGACATCTGGCAGCAGCTGGTGGAGTGGAGTGCCCGGACGCTGCCGCTGGAGGCCCAGGAGCTGATCAATACGCTGCTGATCGAGCTCTATCCTGATCAGGTCGATGCGCTGGAGGACCAGATGGGGGTGGCGGAGAACCTCGATCTCGAGCCCGACATGCCGCTGATGCGGTTTCGACAGCTGGTCGAGACCCACTACGAATGGGCGCTGGCCCATGATTACCAGAGCCGCGAGGGCGCCTACTGGTTCTGGTATCGCTCCGCCGACAAGGAGGAGCCAAGGCTGGGGGTGCGTCATGCCGAGCCCGGTGCAGAGAAGGAGATGCCGATCGCCATCGGCCCGCGCGTGGCACACACTCACCAGGCGGTCTGCGAATTCCTCGTGGAGCAGCCGCGTGCCACGGTGGTCGACTTCCTGCTCGAGCATCCCCGTCACAAGGAGGTGGTGCGACGCGTCCAGTCGCTGGTCAAGGCGCCCTATGGTGATATCCACACCAACCTCTGGCATCGCGACATGAAGCCGATGCACCTGCTGCGCACCAAGCTCTCCTTCTTCGGGGCCAGTCGCTTCGACCCCAAGTCGGATCGCTGGGTGCGGATCACCCTCTTCCAGGGCGCGCCGCTGGTCGAGGAACTCAATGCCGAGCCACAGGATCTTGCCGAGTTCGACGACTGGAGCTTTCCCCTCGAGCCTCATCGCGAGGGAGAGGCAAGATCCTTGCAGGCGCGTTCGAGAGGAGTCGCCGGATGAAGGTGTCCTACAACGAACTTCAGGGCCTGTGCCGCAAGGCATTCAGCGGGGTCGGCTTCGAGGAGGGGGATGCCGCCGACGCCGCCGACATGGTCGCCTGGATGCAGTGTCACGGTTTGCACGGCGTCGAGCAGCTCAACCGGGGCCTGGACTACCTGCTCGAGGAGTCTCACGAGGCACGGCCCCGAGTGATCTACCAGGACGGTGATCTGGCGGTGCTCGATGGCCTGGGCCACAGCGTGCTGCGCAGCATCAGCCTGGCCACCGAGCTTGGCTTTGCCAAGGCGCGGGCCCGCGGCCTATCGGTGGTCAAGATCCGTCGTTGCCACAATCGCCAGCTGATCATGGGCTACCTGTCACGACTGGCCGGGCGGGGCATGAACATCACCGCCTTCTGGCGCAATGCCCAGGTGCCCCTTACCGAGCAGGTGGTGGGCTTCCGCGCGGGGCATACCACGCCGGAGGTGCGCGTCTATTCGGTACGCGATGTGCCCGAGGAGAACGAGCCCAACGACGGCATCACCCTGGTGATGGCCAATCACGTGGAGCTGTTGCCATCGCTGGGCGCCGACCATGACCTCGACCTGCTGGCCCATCATCCCGAGTCGGAGCTGCTGGCCTGCCGACAGCTGGCCCTCGAGGAAGGCATCGAGGTGGATGATGCCATCTGGGCGCGTCTCAAGACGTTGGCGCATCGCATCCTGGTGGAGTCCAGCGAGGCCTCGCGGGGCGGTGCCGGTGCTGGCGACAACGACAATGACTGACTCACCTTTTGACGAGATGCTGCCATGATCCAACCTGTCGCTACCGGCCTGTATGCCGCCAAGGCCCCGCTGGAGTGGGCCGTGATCGGCAACGGCATCCTGTTCACCGCCCAGATTCCGATCGGCGCCGATGGCGCTGTCGTCGAGGGTGGCATCGAGGCCCAGACCCGCCAGACCCTGGAGAACCTGCGCCACACCCTCGAGTGTGCCGGGGGTGGCATGTCCAGCCTGACTCAGGTGCTGATCTATGTGACGCGACGCGACGACCTGGCCACGGTCAATCGCCTCTATGCCGAGGCCGTCAGCGCGCCCTACCCCAATCGCGCCGCGATCATCGTATCGGGATTTGCCCGGGAAGAGATGCTCGTCGAGATGGTGGCCTATGCTGCCCTGCAGGAGACCATTGACGGCGAGGCGTGCTGAGAGCGACATCCTCATATCCATTTGCCCACCGCTGCGATGTCCAAATATTGTCCTGATGGGGGGCGGGTGACACCATGCCGAAGATGCCCCTCGGTGCCTGTGAAAAGGCCGTCAGCCATCCCTTGCGTTCCACCTCACCAGCACAATAACGAGCCCGCCATGACCGTCGAGACCGTCTCCCCTCAGCGCCGTTTCCGCGGCAGGCCCCGTGGCCGTGACCTGCCCCCCGTTGCCCTGGCCTCGTTGCGCCAACTCCTGGGTGACGAGCGCAGCGACCCGGAGCTGCGGCGCCGTGACCTGCTGATCGAGCATCTGCACCTCATTCAGGATGCTCACGGCCATCTGCCGCTGGTGGCGCTTCGGGCGCTGGCCGCCTACATGAACCTGCCCATGGCCACGGTCTACGAGACGGCGACCTTCTACGCTCACTTCGACGTGGTGCATGACGACCAGGCACCGCCGCCGGCGGTGACCGTGCGCGTCTGCGACTCGCTCTCCTGCCAGCTGGCCGGGGCCGCGACGCTCAAGGCGCAACTGGAAGCCGGGCTCGACCCGCAGGCGGTACGGGTGGTGCGGGCGCCCTGCATGGGCCGCTGCGACACCGCGCCGGTGGTGGAGGTGGGGCATCACCATCTGTCGTTCGCCACCGCCGAGGGCGTGGAGGCCGTGGTGGATACCGGCCATTTCCATCCCGAGGCGATCGTCTGGCAGCGCCTGGCGGACTATCGTGCCGCGGGCGGTTATGCGCTGCTTGCTGATTGCCGCGCGGGAGGTGTCACGGTCGAGTCGCTGATGGCGACGCTCGAACGAGCCAACCTGCGCGGCCTGGGCGGCGCCGGCTTCCCCACGTTCAAGAAGTGGCACTTCGTGCGCCAGGAGCCGGGGCCACGCTATTGCGCGATCAACGCCGACGAGGGCGAACCCGGCACCTTCAAGGATCGCTACTACCTCGAACGTTCGCCGCACCGCTTCCTCGAGGGTGCCCTGGTCAGCGCCTGGGCGGTGGAGGCCGAGGCGCTTTACCTCTATCTGCGTGACGAGTACCCGGGCCTGCACCGGGTGCTGCGTGCGGCGATCCATGAGCTCGAGACGGCAGGCCTGGTGCCGGCGGGCTATATCGTGCTGCGCCGCGGGGCCGGCGCCTACATCTGCGGCGAGGAGTCAGCGATGATCGAATCGCTGGAGGGCAAGCCCGGCAAGCCGCGCCATCGCCCCCCCTTCGTCGCCCAGAAGGGGCTCTTCGGCCAGCCGACCCTGGTCAACAACGTCGAGACCGTCTACTGGATTCCCGAGATCTGGCAGAAGGGCGCCGAGTGGTTCGCGGGCCACGGCCGCCATGGCCGGACGGGCCTACGCAGCTTCTCGCTCTCCGGCCGGGTGCGACGCCCCGGCGTCCACCTGGCGCCTGCCGGCATCACCTTGAGCGAGCTGGTCGAGGAGTATGGCGGCGGCATGGCCGACGGCCATCGCCTGGCCGGCTATCTGCCGGGCGGTGCCTCCGGCGGGATCCTGCCCGCCAGCAAGGCCGATCTCCCGCTGGACTTCGACACCCTGCAGGCCGAGGGCTGTTTTATCGGCTCGGCGGCGATCATCGTGCTTTCCGACCAGGATGACCTGAAGGCGGTGGCCACCAACCTGCTGGCCTTCTTCGCCGACGAATCCTGCGGCCAGTGCACGCCCTGCCGAGTCGGCACCGAGAAGATGCTCAGCCTGCTCGAGCGTGATGAATGGCAGGTCGAGGAACTCGAGCGACTCTCGCAGGTGATGATGGACGCCTCCATCTGTGGCCTGGGGCAGGCGGCGCCCAATCCGGTGCTGGGGTTGCTCAAGGATTTCCGCGGCGAACTCGCCGCCCAGAACGTGATCGTGAAAGGGTAGGGAGACAGATGATGGCACACGAGACCTTTACCCTGACCCTGGATGGCGCCGAGGTCGACGCCCTCCCCGGCGAGACCCTCTGGCAGGTCGCCAAGCGCGCCGGCGAGACCATTCCGCACCTCTGCTTCAAGGACGCGCCGGGCTACCGCAGCGACGGCAACTGCCGCGCCTGCATGGTCGAGGTCGAGGGCGAGCGGGTGTTGGCGGCGAGCTGCCTGCGCGAGGCGACCCCCGGCATGGTGGTCAAGAGCGCCACCTCCGAGCGCGCCCGTGTCTCCCGCGAAGGCGTCATGGAGTTGCTGATCGCCGACCAGCCCGACCGCCACGACGGCCCGGACCGCTCGAGCCACTTCTGGGCCATGGCCGACCAGCTTGCCATCGATGCCACCGCCGTGCGCGAGCGCCTGCCCTCACGGGCCGAGCGTGCGACGCCCACGGTACACCACGTCGCCGAACGCTCGGCGTCGCTGCCCCATGCCGGGGGCCATGACGCCACGCACTCGGCAATGAACGTCAATCTCGATGCCTGCATCGAGTGCAATCTCTGCGTGCGCGCCTGTCGCGAGGTCCAGGGCAACGACGTCATCGGCCTAGCTCACCGCGGCGCCGCGGCGAAGATCGTCTTCGACTTCGATGACCCCATGGGCGCAAGCACCTGCGTGGCCTGCGGCGAGTGCGTCCAGGCCTGTCCTACCGGGGCGCTAATGCCGGCGACCCTGGTCGACGCCGAGGGGCGTGGCGACTCCCGAGTCGCCGATCGCCGCGTGGATTCGGTGTGTCCCTACTGCGGGGTGGGCTGTCAGCTCACCTACCACATCAAGGACGAGAAGATCCTGTTCGTCGAGGGCCGCGACGGCCCCTCCAACCAGAACCGGCTGTGCGTCAAGGGGCGTTTCGGCTTCGACTACCCCTATCATCCCTCGCGGCTCACCCGCCCGCTGATCCGCCGGCCGGGCATGCCCAAGGGGCTTGATCCCGACTTCGACCCGGCCACGCCGCTGACGCATTTCCGCGAGGCGAGCTGGGAGGAGGCACTGGACCTCGCCGCCGCGGGGCTTGCCGAGCTCAAGGCGGCTCATGGTCCCGATGCGCTGGCCGGTTTTGGCAGCGCCAAGTGCTCCAACGAGGAGGCCTGGCTGTTCCAGAAGCTGGTGCGTACCGGCTTCGGCAGCAACCATGTCGATCACTGCACCCGGCTCTGTCACGCCAGCTCCGTGGCGGCACTGATGGAGTGCATCGGCTCGGGGGGTGTGACGGCCTCCTTCATGCAGGCCCTAGAGGCCGAGGTGGTGATCCTGACCGGCTGCAACCCGGCGATTAACCATCCGGTCGCGGCCACCTACTTCAAGCAGGCGGCCCGCAACGGCACCAAGCTGATCATCCTCGATCCCCGCGGCCAGGCGCTGGACGCCTACGCGCATCGCAGCGTTCGCTTCACGCCCGGCGGTGACGTCTCGCTCTACAACGCCATGCTCAACGTCATCGTCAGCGAGGGGCTGTACGACCAGGCCTACATCGAGGCCCACACCGAGGGCTTCGAGGCGCTCAAGGCGCATGTGCATGAGCTGACCCCCGAGGCGCTGTCACCGGCCTGTGGCGTCGCCCCCGAGCAGATCCGCGAGCTCGCACGGCTTTATGCCACCGCCGACAAGGCGATGATCTTCTGGGGCATGGGCATTTCCCAGCACGTGCATGGCACCGACAACGCCCGCTGCCTGATCTCGCTGGCGCTGGCCTGCGGTCATACCGGCCGCCCCGGCACCGGCCTGCACCCGCTGCGCGGCCAGAACAACGTCCAGGGCGCCTCCGATGCCGGGCTGATCCCCATGGTACTGCCCGACTACCAGCCGGTGACCGATGCCCAGATACGTGCGGCCTTCGAGGAGCTGTGGAACACTCCGCTCGACGCCACGCCGGGGCTTACCGTGGTGGAAATCATGGACGCCATTGCGGCCGGGACCATCAAGGGCATGTACATCCTCGGCGAGAACCCGGCGATGTCCGACCCCGACCTCGCGCATGCCCGAGCGGCCCTGGCCCGACTCGAGCACCTGGTGGTACAGGACCTGTTCGTCACCGAGACCGCCCAGTTCGCCGATGTCATCCTGCCGGCCTCCGCCTGGCCGGAGAAGGACGGCAGCGTGACCAACACCAATCGCCAGGTGCAGCTGGGGCGTGCTGCCGTGCCGTTGCCGGGGGAGGCGCGTACCGACTGGTGGATCATCCAGCAGATCGCCAATCGCCTGGGCCTGGACTGGGCCTACGGCCATCCGCGCGAGGTCTTCGCCGAGATGAAGCAGGGCATGGCCTCGCTCGACCATATCTCCTGGGAGCGCCTCGAGCGCGAGAGCTCGGTGACCTATCCCTGCCCCGCCGACGACGCCCCCGGCACCGACGTGGTGTTCTCGGATGCCTTCCCGACCGCGACCGGGCGGGCAAAATTTGCCCCGACCCGCCCGCTGCCGCCCGATGAGCCTATCGACGGCGACTATCCCACGGTGCTGATCACGGGCCGCCAGCTGGAGCACTGGCATACCGGCTCCATGACCCGTCGCAGCCGGGTGCTCGATGAGCTTGAGCCCGAGGCGGTAGCGAGCCTGGCACCGGCGGAGCTGGTGCGTCTGCGCGTGACCCCGGGCGAGCCGATCACCATCACCACCCGGCGCGGGACGATCACCCTGAAGGCGCGGGTCGACCCGCTGATGGTCGAGGGCATCGTCTTCGTGCCCTTCTGCTACGTGGAGGCGGCGGCCAACATCCTGACCAACCCGGCGCTCGACCCCGACGGCAAGATCCCCGAGTTCAAGTATGCCGCCTGCCGCCTGGGCCGTGCGGAAGCGGCGCTGGCAGAGAGCGATTGAGATGGAGGAGGGCCGGCCATGATGATCGTCGAACTGATCGATGGCGATGATTTCCGTGATCGCCTGATCGCACTGGGCATCCGTATCCCGGCGGGCGCCTCTCCTGAAACCTGCGCGCGCATGGCGCGATGCAAGCTCAGGGACGTGGGGGTGCCGGGGCTTGCGGAAACGGTGCGCGAGCTGATGGCACGCACCGATATCATGCTGCCCTCGGTGCGTGACGCCATCGAGCGCTTCCTGCTGCCCGAGTTGCGTTAGGCCAGTGCCACCCTGCCAAGCTTCACCTTTCTCCCTACGCATTCACGCGGAGGGAGAAAGGGCCGGTGTCATCATGTACGTCATGCATGATTCGCAACGTCGAGTCCGGTGTGTCTAGACTGAAAGAAAAGAGAGAAGTACGCATTCGCCCGCTTGGACGGATGCCTCTCAAATCAGGAGGTGTCGTATGAAACACCAAGACGCGCTGAAGAGGATGGCAATTCTCGGTATATCGCTCGGCCTGGTTGCCGGCCCGTTGGCCTTTGCGGCAGATGACCCGGCGGCAAAGGCGACGGATTCAGCGACTAATCCCATCGAACAGGGTGATCTGGCCGATACGCTGGGTCCGGATGGTGAAGCACTGAGCGAGGACGAGGTGCCGCCCCGGGTCAAGGCCACGGATTCGGACGCCAATCCGGTGGCGGGGGGTGATCTCGCCGATACCTTGGAACCGGATGATGAAACGCTGAACGAAGACGAGGTGCCCGAACGGGTCGAGGCCACGGGGTCGGCGGCTAACCCGCTGGAATAAGGCGATCTTGCCGGCCCCGAGGCGTCAGGGTCTCCTGATCCTCGGACGATAAAGCCAACCTAGCTATCCGCCCCCGTCGCACGGGGGCGTTCTCTTTCCACAGGGGCTCAGCCCTCTACGACCTTCAGCTGCGGGGCGGTATGGCCGAGGTTCTCGAGCAGGCTCTCGCTGTACCAGTCGATGAAGTCGATCACGCCGAATTCGTAGGTCTCCGAGTAGGGGCCGGGCTCGTAGCCCCGGGAGTTGATGCCGCGCTGGTTCTCCTCCGCCAGGCGACGGTCCTGCTCATTGGTGGCATCCCAGACGCGGCGCAGATGGGTCGGGTCGTAATCGACGCCCTCCACGGCATCCTTGTGGACCAGCCACTTGGTGGTCACCACCGTCTGCTGGGGCCCTAGCGGCATTACCCGAAACACCACGGCGTGATCGCCCATGAAGTGATTCCAGGAGTTGGGCAGGTGCAGGATGCGCAGGGCCCCGAGATCAGCGCTGGGAATCCGGCCCATCAGCTTGCGGCATCCCGGCTGGCCATCGATGGTCATCGAGACGGTGCCCTCCAGCAGCGGCGTGCGGGTCAGGCGGTTGCGCTTGCCCAGACGCTTCAGCTGCCAGGGCACGCCCATTCCCTCCCACTGCTGCTGCTTGCGCGCCACCAGCGCCTTATAGGCCGGGGAGGCGCGCGGGTCATCGCTGTCGTCGAATTCCTGCAATGAGTTGAGCAGCTCCGGATGGGCGCCGTTGCAGTGGTAGCACTCGCGGTTGTTCTCGATCACCAGCTTCCAGTTGGCCTGCTCGACGATGCTCGACTCCACCGCCACCTTGACATTCTCCATGTCGTAGGGGGCGAGGTAGTGCTCTAGGCTGTCGAGGAAGTCGTCGATGGCCGGGGGCGCCTCGGCCAGGCTGACGAAGAGATAGCCTCCGGCGCTGCGCACGTTCACCGGCTTGAGCCCGTAGGCATCGAGATCGAAGTTCGTCCCCATGTCGCTGCCGGCGAACAGCAGCCTGCCGTCCAGTTCGTACGTCCACTGGTGGTAGGGACAGACCAGCTTGGCCACCTTGCCCTTGTCGCTGACGCACAGCCGCGAGCCGCGATGCCGGCACACGTTATGGAAGGCATGGATGCTGCCCTTGTCGCCCCGCACGATGACCACCGGGTTGTCGCCCACCTCCAGGGTCATGAAGTTGCCCTTGGCGGGAATCTCGCAGGTCATGCCGGCGAACAGCCACTCCTTCTCGAAGATCTCCTGCATGTCCAGGGCGAACAGTCGGGCATCGTTATAGAAAGGCTGCGGCAGCGAGAAGTGTCGACGGCGTTGGGTCAGCAGCTCGGCGGTGGCTTCGCGTGCCAATGCCAGTGGGTCATCCAGGCGGGCGGGAGACATGGGGTCCATGGCGATACATCCTCTTGCTGGGCCGCTCGAGCGGCCTCGGGGTTGTTAAGGGAAATCCGGGATCCTGTCGATGGCCGCTCACGGGCAATGGCGGTAGCGGGTTGCGGCGAGTGTGGATCAGCGTCCGGGGGGGCGGTTGTCTGGCCGCGACGCCCGGTGATGCGGCAGCGACGCGACGCTCATCAATAGACACCCGGGTCGGAGGCCACGGGCATGTCCGTGTCGCTGGCAGGCAAGTCGAGGCGCATCAGCCTGCGCAGAATGCGCTCAACGGCAGGCGGCAGTACCGCTGCCGGAGGCCTTCATGCTGCAGCCCGGGCGATACGATAATGACAATGAGCTTTCTCAATCCCGTCACAACCCAGACCTGGACCAACGGCCGTCACCTGGTGCGCTGCGTCAAGGTGATCCAGGAAACCTGGGATACCCGCACTTTCTGCTTCATGGCCGAGCAGCCGGTGATGTTCTTCTTCAAGCCCGGGCAGTTCGTGACGCTGGAGCTGGAGATCGATGGCCAGCAGGTGATGCGCTCCTACACCATCTCCAGCTCGCCGTCCGTGCCCTACAGCTTCTCGATCACCGTCAAGCGCATTCCCGGTGGCATGGTCTCTAACTGGCTGCACGAGAACCTGGGCGTCAATGACGAACTGGCGGTGCATGGGCCAGTCGGCAACTTCAACGTCATCGACTACCCCGCCGACAAGGTGTTGATGCTGTCCGGCGGCGTCGGGATCACGCCGCTGATGTCGATGGCGCGTTGGTTCTTCGACACCAACGCGGCCGTGGACCTGCAGTTCGTGCACAGCGCGCGGACGCCGCGCGACATCATCTTCCATCGTGAACTCGAGCACATCTTCTCGCGGATTCCCGAATTCGGGCTGCATATCGTCTGCGAGCGCAGCGACCAGCTGGGCGACGCCTGGGCCGGTTTTCGCGGCTACCTCGGCCTGCCGATGCTCGAACTCATGGTGCCGGACCTGATGGAGCGCGAGATCTTCTGCTGTGGCCCCACGCCCTACATGGCCGCCATCAAGCAGCTGCTTCGGGGCAAGGGCTTCGACATGAGCCACTACCACGAGGAGTCGTTCGGCGCCACGCCGTTGGCGGTTCAGGAGACGGTGATCGAACACGTCGAGCAGGCCGAGGCCGAGGCCGAGGAACTCGATGTCGCCGACATGATCAGCGTCGAGTTCCGCCAGTCCGGCAAGAGCGTGCGCATTCAGCCGGGCGACACGGTGCATACCGCGGCGGCCAAGCTGGGCCTGCACATTCCCAAGGCCTGCGGCATGGGGATCTGCGGCACCTGCCGGGTGCCGCTGACCGCCGGCCAGGTCGATATGGATCATAACGGCGGCATCACCGATGACGACGTGGCCGAGGGCTACATCCTCTCCTGCTGCAGCAAGCCGCTGGGTGATGTGGTGGTGGAATATTGACCGCGCCGTGCTCCGCCGGCGCGTCATCCGGCGGCGCTTCACCTCCATGGCGGATCGCTGTCTCGCGCAATGACGGCGGTGTCGTTTCCAGAATACCTCGCGCGTCGCTTTCTCTTAACGTAACGAAGCCAACCACCAGGGTGATGTCATGAACGCCAACAACCTTACAACGACCGACCCGCAGATCGCCGCCGCCATCGCCGACGAGGTGGCTCGCCAGGAAGCGCACATCGAGCTGATCGCCTCGGAGAACTACGCCAGCCCCCAGGTCATGGAAGCCCAGGGCACCCAGCTGACCAACAAGTATGCCGAGGGTTACCCCGGCAAGCGCTACTACGGCGGCTGCGAGCACGTCGACGTGGTCGAGCAGCTGGCCATCGATCGGGCCTGTGACCTGTTCGGCGCCGACTACGCCAACGTTCAGCCGCACTCCGGCGCCCAGGCCAATGCGGCGGCCTTCATGGCGCTTGTCTCGCCGGGCGATACGGTGCTGGGCATGAGCCTGGCCCACGGCGGCCACCTGACCCACGGCGCCGCCCCCAATTTCTCCGGCAAGTACTACAAGGCGGTGCAGTACGGACTGAACGCGGAAACCGGCGAAATCGACTACGCCGAGGTCGAGCGCCTGGCCCACGAGCACCAGCCCAAGCTGATCATCGCCGGTTTCTCGGCCTACTCGCGCGTTATCAACTGGCGTCGCTTCCGCGATATCGCCGACGCCGTTGGCGCCTGGCTGCTGGTGGACATGGCCCACGTCGCCGGACTGGTCGCTGCCGGCCACTATCCCAGCCCGCTGCCCCATGCCCACGTGGTGACCACCACCACTCACAAGACCCTGCGCGGTCCGCGCGGCGGCCTGATCATCTCCGCCAGCGGCGACGAGGCCCTCTACAAGAAGCTCAACGGCGCGGTCTTTCCGGGTCAGCAGGGCGGCCCGCTGATGCACGTCATCGCCGCCAAGGCTGTGGCGTTTCGCGAGGCCATGAGTCAGGACTTCGTGCGCTATCAGCGGCAGGTGATCGACAACGCGCGGCGCATGGCGAACGTCTTCATCGAGCGCGGCTTCGATGTGGTCTCCGGCGGAACCGACGACCATCTCTTTCTGGTCTCGCTGATCCGCCAGGGCGTCACCGGCAAGGACGCGGATGCCGCGCTGGGCCGGGCGCATATCACGGTCAACAAGAATGCCGTGCCCAATGACCCCCAGAGCCCCTTCGTGACCTCGGGACTGCGGATTGGCACCCCGGCCGTCACCACCCGCGGCTTCGGTGAGGAAGAGTGCGAAGCGCTGGCCGGCTGGATCTGCGACATCCTCGACGCCTTGGCGGCCGGTCGTGACAGCGCCGCCGTGGAAGCCGAGGTGAAGGCCAAGGTCGCCGAGGTGTGTGCGCGTCATCCGGTCTATGGATCGGCCATCGCCGACGTCGAGACTGGCGTCGAAACCATCGCTTGAACCGGCCGCCGGGCACGGCCCGGCGATGCCGAGCTGAGGAGACCCCTATGCAACGTTATTCAGGCTTCGGGCTGGTCAAGCACGCGCTGAGCCATCATGAGAACTGGCAGCGTCAGTGGCGCAACCCCGTGCCCAAGAAACAGTACGACGTGATCATCGTCGGCGGCGGCGGCCATGGCCTGGCCACCGCCTACTATCTGGCCAAGGAGTTCGGCGTCAAGAACGTGGCAGTGATCGAGAAGGGCTGGCTGGGCGGGGGCAATACCGCCCGCAACACCACCATCGTGCGTTCCAACTACCTGTGGGACGAGGCCGCCGCCCTCTATGAGCACTCCATGAAGCTGTGGGAGGGCCTCTCCCAGGACCTGAACTACAACGTCATGTTCTCCCAGCGCGGCGTGCTGAACCTGGGCCACACCCTGCAGGACATGCGGGATATCCAGCGTCGGGTCAACGCCAACCGCCTCAATGGCATCGACGGGGAAGTGCTGGACGCCAAGGGCGTTCAGGCCCTGGTGCCGATCATGGACTGCTCCAAGAACGCTCGCTATCCGGTGCTCGGTGCCTCCTGGCAGCCCCGCGCCGGGGTGGCGCGTCACGATGCCGTCGCCTGGGGATTCGCCCGAGCGGCCGACGCCCATGGCGTGGATATCCTCCAGCAGACCGAGGTCACCGGCTTCAAGATCCGCGATGGCCAGATCCACGGGGTGCATACCAACCGGGGTGACATCGAGGCCAAGACGGTAGGCTGCGTGACCGCCGGCAACTCCGGCGTGCTGGCCAAGATGGCCGGTATCAAGCTGCCGCTGGAATCGCATCCCCTCCAGGCGCTGGTCTCCGAACCGATCAAGCCGGTGCTCGACACCGTGGTGATGTCCAACCATGTACACGGCTACATCAGCCAGTCCGACAAGGGCGACCTGGTGATCGGCGCCGGGATCGACGGCTATAACGGCTACGGTCAACGCGGCAGCTACCCCACCATCGAGCACACGCTGCAGGCCATCGTCGAGATGTTCCCGATCTTCTCGCGGGTGCGCATGAATCGCCAGTGGGGCGGGATCGTCGATACCTGTCCGGATGCCTGCCCGATTCTCTCCAAGACCCGGGTCAAGGGACTCTATTTCAACTGCGGCTGGGGAACCGGCGGCTTCAAGGCCACGCCGGGGTCGGGGCATGTCTTCGCGGCCAGCCTTGCCAAGGGTGAGATGCACTCGATTGCCGCGCCGTTTTCCATCGACCGCTTCCATACCGGGGCGCTGGTCGATGAGCACGGTGCCGCCGGCGTGGCCCACTAAGGAGATTTCGCCATGTTCAATATCCACTGTCCCTACTGCGGCGAGCTCCGAGAAGAGGAGGAATTTCATCCCAAGGGTCAGGCGCATATCGCCCGCCCGGCGGACCCCGCCGCCTGCACCGACGAGGAGTGGGGCGACTACCTGTTCTTCCGTGACAACCCGCGCGGCATCCACCATGAGCTGTGGGTTCACGCCGTGGGCTGTCGCAAGTTCTTCAACATCACACGGCATACCGTGAGTTACGAGATCCTCGAGACCTACAAGATGGGCGAGCAGCCGTCATTCACCGCCGAGTATCCCCAGGGCGGCAGCGACGCAGCGGCGATGCACCCGGCACAGGTCGCGCAACAGGCAGGAGTCCACGCATGAGCCAACCCAATCGCCTCAGCCAGGGCGGACGCATCGACCGTTCCCGCAAGCTGCACTTCACCTTCAACGGCAAGCGCTATCAGGGCCATGCCGGTGACACCCTGGCCGCTGCGCTGCTGGCCAACGGCGTGGATATCGTCAACCGCAGCTTCAAGTACTCCCGCCCGCGCGGCATCGTGGCCGCCGGTGCCGAGGA
This sequence comes from Halomonas fontilapidosi, assembly GCF_014192285.1. Lineage (GTDB taxonomy): Bacteria > Pseudomonadota > Gammaproteobacteria > Pseudomonadales > Halomonadaceae > Halomonas > Halomonas fontilapidosi. Next base: position 49,266 of record NZ_JACHXQ010000004.1, read on the forward strand.
GCCCAATGCCGTGGTCCAGCTCGGCAGCAGTGAAGCGGGGCAGGTGCCCAACGTGCGTGCCACCCAGCAGGCACTGTTCGATGGCCTGGTGGCGCGCAGTACCAACGGCTGGCCGAATGTCCAGCGTGACATGATGAGCCTGGTCGGCAAGCTGGGCGGCCAGTTCATGCCGCCCGGGTTCTACTACAAGACCTTCATGGCGCCGGCGTCGCTGTGGATGACCTACGAGAAGTTCATTCGCAAGGGAGCGGGCCTGGGGCGCAGCCCCACGGAGCAGGATCCGGACATCTACGATCATCTGCATCAGCACTGCGATGTGCTGGTAATCGGCGCCGGTCCTGCGGGATTGGCGGCCACGCTGGCCGCGGCACGCAGCGGCGCTCGGGTGATCCTCTGCGACGAGCAGGAGGAGATGGGCGGCTCGCTGCTGGATGCGCGTGAGCGCCTCGACGGCAAGCCGGCGTCTCAGTGGGTGGCAGAAGCTCTCGCCACGCTGGCCGGTATGGAGAACGTGACCCTGCTGCCGCGCACCACGGCCAACGGCTACCACGATCACCACTTCGTGACGCTGCATGAACGGCGCACCGAGCACCTCGGCGAGACGGCCCCGCTGCGCGATGGTCATCGTCAGGTACGTTCACGCATGCACCGCGTGCGGGCTGGCCGGGTGGTACTGGCGACGGGAACCCATGAGCGTCCGCTGGTCTATGCCAACAATGACGTGCCGGGCAACCTGGTGGCCGGCGCGGTGTCGACCTATGTCCGCCGCTACGGAGTTGTGCCCGGCCAGCGACTGGTGCTCTCCACCAGCAACGATCACGCCTACCGTGCCGCCCTGGACTGGCTGGAGAGCGGGCGCGAGGTGGTGGCCATCGCCGATGCGCGCGCCAACCCCGACGGCGAACTGGTCGAGCAGGCCCGAGCCCAGGGTATTCGCATCATGACCGGCAGCGCGGTGGTCGAGGCCAAGGGTGACACGCGAGTCACTGGTGCGCGGGTGGCGAAGGTCGATCTGGACGGTTTTCGGGTCGTCGGAAAGGCCGAGACCCTCGACTGTGACACCATTGCCAGTTCCGGCGGCTATAGCCCGGTCATCCACCTGGCCTCCCACACAGGGGGGCGGCCGACCTGGCGCGATGACCTGCTGGCCTTCGTTCCGACCCTGGTAAAGGGCGTGAGCGCGGCCGGCGGTGCCCACGGCATCTATGCCACCGCCGAGGTGCTGGCGGACGGTCAGCACGCGGGCGGCCAGGCGGCCAGCGAGCTCGGCTTCCAGGCGGTCTCGATCGAGCTGCCGAAGGTCGCCGCGCGTCGCGATGGCCCTGCCTGCGCGCTCTATCAGGTTCCCCACGAGAAGCCGACGCTGCGGGCCCCCAAGCAGTTTGTCGACCTGCAGAACGACGTCACCGCGGCGGGGATCGAACTGGCCACGCGCGAGGGGTTCGAGTCCATCGAGCACGTCAAGCGCTACACAGCCATGGGCTTCGGCACCGACCAGGGCAAGCTCGGCAACATCAATGGCATGGCCATTGCCGCGCGCTGCCTGAACAAGTCGATTCCGGAAGTGGGCACCACGGTGTTCCGCCCCAACTACACCCCGGTGACCTTCGGCGCCATCGTCGGCCGTCACTGTCGGGAACTGTTCGACCCCGAGCGCTACACCGCCATGCATCAGTGGCACGTGGAGCACGGCGCCGAGTTCGAGGACGTGGGCCAGTGGAAGCGGCCCTGGTACTTTCCACAAGTACGCGCGGATGCCGTCAACGGCGAACTCGAGAGTATGGCGGAGGCGGTGGCCCGCGAGTGCCGTGCCGTGCGTGAGGCGATCGGCATCCTCGATGCCTCGACGCTGGGCAAGATCGATATCCAGGGCCCCGACGCCCGTGAGTTCCTGGGGCGGGTCTACACCAACAAGTGGGCCAAGCTGGCCCCCGGTCGTGTGCGCTATGGCCTGATGTGCAAGGACGACGGCATGGTGTTCGATGACGGCACCACCAGCTGCCTGGGCGAGAACCACTTCCTGATGACCACCACCACCGGCGGCGCGGCCGGCGTGCTGGAGTGGCTGGAGCTTTGGCATCAGACCGAGTGGCCCGAGCTGCAGGTCTATTTCACATCGGTGACCGACCACTGGGCGACCATGACCATCACCGGGCCCGAGGCCCGCAAGCTGCTGGCCGAGCTCACCGACATCGACCTGGACCGCGAGGCCTTCCAGTTCATGGACTGGCGCGAGGGCAAGGTGGCCGACGTCCCCGCCCGCGTGTTCCGCATCTCGTTTACCGGCGAGCTCGCCTACGAGATCAACGTCCAGGCCAACTATGCCCAGCACGTATGGGATGCGCTGTTCGCCCATGGCGAGAAATACGGCCTGACGCCCTACGGCACGGAAACGATGCATGTGCTTCGCGCGGAAAAGGGCTTCATCATCGCCGGCCAGGAGACCGATGGCTCGGTGACGCCGGAAGACCTCGGCATGCAGTGGTGCGTGGGCTACGACAAGCCGTTTTCCTGGATCGGCCAGCGAGCGCTGACGCGCGAGGACACGAAACGCGAAGGTCGCAAGCAGCTGGTGGGCCTCAAGCCCAAGGATGCCAAGGTGGTGCTGGAGGAGGGGGCGCAGATCGTCCTTGATCCGACGCATGCGATTCCCATGCCGATGGTGGGCCACGTGACCTCGAGCTATTACAGCCCGACCCTGGATTCAGGCTTTGCCCTGGCCGTGATCAAGGGCGGTCAACAGCGCATGGGCGAAACCGTTTATCTGCCCATGGCCGATGGTCAGACCCACGAAGCCGAAATTGTCAGCCCGATCTTCGTCGATCCCAAGGGAGAGCGTCAGAATGTCTAACGTCGCCATCTTCGATACTCGCACCGATGCCAAGATTCCCCTGGAATCGCCGCTGGCTTACGCCTATCGACGCTTCGGGGCGCCGGCCGCCACGGCCAGAAGTCGCGTGACGCTGCGCGAGCGGCCGTTTCTGGGCCACCTGATCCTGCGCGGCGGCGCCATCGTCCTCGACGAGGCGGTTCGCGAGGTGCTGGGTATCTCGCTGCCCGGTGAGCCGCAGGGCCTTGTCCTTGATGCCGAGGGCGAGCGTTCCATCCAGTGGCTCTCTCCCGATGAGTGGCTGGTGATCGTGCCCGGTGGCGAGGAGTTCACGCTGGAGAACCGGTTGCGGGAGGCCCTGGCCGGTGCCCACTTCGCCATCAGCAACGTCAGCGGCGGCCAGACCCTGGTCGAGCTGGAAGGCGAGGCCGCCCGCGAGCTGCTGATGAAGTCGGTGATCTACGATGTGCATCCCAGCCATTTCCCGGTCGGCAAGGGCGTCACCACGGTCTTTGCCAAGACCACGGTGATCCTGCGCCGCCCCTCCGACGCTCGCTGGGAGCTGGTCGTACGCCGCAGCTTCGCAGATTACACCTATCGCTGGCTGCTGGACGCCGGTGAAGCGCACGACATCGGCGTCGAGCGCTGACCCCCGCCTTTCCTTCCACAGAGTTTACAGGCCGGGGCTCGCCCCGGCCTGCTTCGTCAGGAGACAACCCCATGAGCCATCTGGCCGATACCTGGACTCTCACGGCCCAGTGCCCCAGCCGACTGGGGACCGTGGATGTGGTGACCCGCTTTCTCAAGGAGAATGGCTGCTACATCACCGAACAGCAGTCCTTCGACGATCGTCTTGCCGACCGCTTCTTCATCCGCACCGAGTTTACGCCGCAGCTCACCGCCTTCGATGCCGAGGCCTTTGAGGCCGCCTTCGCGGATCGGGCCGGCGAGTTCGAGATGGTCTTCGAACTCGCCGCACCGGGCGCGCGCATTCCGGTGGTGATCATGGTCTCCAGGGCGGATCATTGCCTGAATGATCTCTTGTACCGCTATCGGACCGGCCAGCTGCCGATCGAGATTCGTGCCATCGTCTCCAACCACCCGGACCTGGCGAACCTGGCGGAGTGGCACGGCATCCCCTATTACCATTTTCCGATCACGCCCGAGACCAAGCCCGAACAGGAAGCGCAGGTGGCAAAGGTCATCGAGGAGACCGGCGCGGAACTGGTGATTCTGGCCCGCTACATGCAGGTGCTCTCGAGCCGGATGTGCGAGCAGCTCAGCGGCCGTGCCATCAATATTCACCATTCGCTGCTGCCGGGCTTCAAGGGAGCGAAGCCCTATCATCAGGCCTACGAGAAGGGCGTGAAGCTGGTCGGTGCCACGGCTCACTACATCAATGACGACCTGGACGAGGGACCGATCATCACCCAGGCGGTAGAGTCGGTCAGCCATGCCGATTACCCCGAGGACCTGGTGGCCAAGGGCAGGGATATCGAATGTCTGGCCCTGGCGAGAGCGGTGGCCCTGCACGTGGAGCGGCGCGTCTTCCTGCATGCAAGGCGCACCGTGATCTTCGAGCGTTAGCCGTTGCCGCTGATGAGCGAGATGCCGGCCGCATCGGCCACCTGCTTCAGCGTGGGCTGATCGGAGCCTCGGCGCCGTCGATATCTTCGTCAAGGATCTCAACATCGTCCACTAGACTTGGCCTTGCCGACCCCGGTAGCCTCTTCGGCACTGCAGCAGTTCACCGCGGCCAAGGGCGTTCGCAGCGGCCAGGTCTTCGTCAACAACTATGGTGCCGCCGGCGGGATCGAGTTACCGTTCGGCGGCGTCGGCCGCTCCGGGCATGGTCGCATAAAGGGCTTCGAGGGGCTGCGCAGCTATAACACGCATCAAGACCGTGGCGATCCACCACGGATGAGCAGGGAGGCAAGCATGACACAGACACCGCGTATCGGCCTGGCCGAGGCCGCGGATGCGGTGCTGGCCGATGCGGTGGAGGCACTGCATGTGGGGATCGACGACCAGGGCCTGACGGTGCCGGAAGTCATCCGTGTCCTGGAGGGGAGGAAAGCGTGAGAGAGGCACGCCTATGATGTTGGGGAGGTCGGATGCCGGTCTCTCCCACCGTCAGCAGGGCCTGCTGCTGACCGGGGGCGGGGCGCTGATCATGTCGCCGGATGCGCTGCTGATCAAGCTGGCGGCCCTGCCGGACGCCGAGATCTTGATGTGGCGGGGCTTCCTTTCGGCGTTGGGCTTTCTGGTGATCGCGCTGGCGCGCTACGGCCGAGGCACCTTGGCAGCCTATCGGCGCAGCGGTGGCACCGGCATCGCCGTGGCACTGCTTTTCAGTCTGACGACCTGCGGCTTCGTGCTGGGCAACCAGTACACCAAGGCGGGTAATGTTCTTTTGATCCTGGCGGGAGCGCCGCTGATTGCCGCCCTGCTGTCCCGCGCGATCCTTGCCGAGCGGTTGCCGTGCCGTACCTGGCTGTCGATCGCGCTCTGCATGCTGGGGATCGGGATGATCGTGATCGACGATACCGGGGCGGGCTCCTGGGTGGGTAATGCCTTTGCCCTTATGGCGGCTACCACCCTGGCGCTCAATTTCACGCTTTGCCGTCGGCGTCCCGGCGTGGACATGAGTCCGATGCTGGTGTTCAACGGCCTCATCGTGGGGTGTGGCGCTGCTCTGTTCCTGCTTCTGGGCGATGGCGGGATCGACATGCCGCCGATCGATCGCTGGTTGCTGGTCGTGTTGTTATGTCTGTTCATCGTGCCGACGGGGGTAACCCTGCTGCAGCGCGGGCCCCTCTATTTGCCCGCTGCCGAGGTCGGCCTGCTGCTGCTGCTGGAGGTCGTGGTCGGCACTCTCTGGGCATGGTGGTTGCTGGGCGAGACGCCGGCACCGATCGCGCTGGTTGGTGGCGGGCTGGTACTGGGCACCTTGGTGACCAAGGGACTCTATGAGCGGCGCCTGGAGCTCCGATTGCGTTCTGCAGTGGCATCTCGCTGACAGTGGCTGGTCATTAGGGGTAGCGGACATTCGCCGGCGCTCCGAAACGTGATCTGGGTCGCATGGGCGACGAAACGCTCTTTTCGAAGCGGGGCCGGCCCGTTACGCTGCCTGCCAATACACCGTCCCGACCCGAAGGAGTGCCCGTGGCCATTTCCTGTTTTGCCGATCTGCTGGATGAGGCGCGTGCCCAGGCAGAGCCGCAGCGCCTGCTGTTCGTCTTCACCCGTGCCGAGTTACCGGACCATCCCAGTGAGGAGCAGCGCCGTCGCTTCGAACAGGGCGAGGGTGGCGTGCTGACGCCGGTGGTCTGCGTCGACAAGGCCCCCGAGGAGCTCTCCGACATGGCGGCGCTAGTGGAAGAGTCCCGGCAGGCCGGGGCCGACTGGGACATCGTCTTCGTGGCGGCTCTCGCCGGTGAGGACGCCGAGGCCCAGGCCGAGCAGCACCTCAACCGCATGGTGGAATCGCTCAAGATGGGCAATATCGCGCAGTTCCTGGCGTTCGACCGTCAGGGCGAGGCGGTAAGCATCGGCTGACCCGGAATCGTCATCTCCATAGGGTTGAATTATCAGGGTGATGACGCCATTCAATTTACGCTATCAGGAGATGCGGGCTACCATGCGCCTCGTATCGCCGCCATGTATTCAACGAAAGTCGAAAGGAGCACTACCGAATGTCGCTGCTGAACACCGAAGTCAAGCCGTTCAAGGCCACCGCCTATTACAACGGCGAGTTCATCGACGTCTCCGAGGAGAGCCTGAAGGGTCAGTGGAACATCTTCTTCTTCTATCCGGCCGACTTCACCTTCGTCTGCCCCACCGAACTGGGTGACCTGGCCGACAACTACGAAGCGTTCAAGAAGCTCGGCGTCGAGATCTACAGTGTCTCCACCGACACCCACTTCACCCACAAGGCGTGGCACGACAGCTCCGAGACCATCAACAAGCTGCAGTATCCGATGCTGGCCGACCCGACTCACGCCATCTCGCGCAACTTCGAGGTGCTGATCGAGGAAGATGGCGTCGCCGAGCGCGGCACCTTCGTGGTCGACCCCGATGGCAAGATCCAGATCATCGAGCTGAACGCCGGCAACATCGGCCGTAACGCCGAAGAGCTGCTGCGCAAGGTCAAGGCCGCCCAGTACGTGCGTGCCAACCCCAACGAAGTCTGCCCGGCCAAGTGGGAAGAGGGCGAAGAGACCCTGGCCCCGTCCCTGGACCTGGTCGGCAAGATCTAAGCGATCCGCTCCTGCCGGTGAGGCCTGCCATGGCCTCACCTGTTCCCGCCCGGGCATCCTCTGCCCGGGTGGTCGAGTCAACCTCGATCCCCGCAAGCATGAGCTCCCGCGACACCTGTCGGTGAGCGCACGTCGAGCCCATGTCTTACTCAGCACCCGAACATGAAGGAATCTCGCTGTCATGTTGGACGACAACCTGAAAACTCAGCTCAAGGCCTATCTGGCCAAGGTCACTCAGCCCTTCGAGATCGTTGCGTCCCTCGATGACGGCGCCAAGTCGAAGGAGCTGCATGGCCTGCTCACCGATATTGTCGGCCTGACCGACAAGATCACCCTGAAGCTCGATGGTCAGGACGCGCGCCGCCCCTCCTTCGCGCTCAATCGCCCCGGCGAGGAGACCGGTGTGGTGTTCGCCGGCCTGCCGATGGGTCACGAGTTCACCTCTCTGGTACTGGCGCTGCTGCAGGTGGGCGGCCACCCCCCCAAGGCGTCCGATGAGGTGGTCGAGCAGATCAAGGGACTCGAGGGCGAGCTGCGCTTCGAGACCTATTTCTCGCTCTCCTGCCAGAACTGCCCGGATGTGGTTCAGGCGCTCAACCTGATGGCCATCCTCAACCCGGGCGTCCACCACGTGGCGATCGACGGCGCGCTGTTCAAGGACGAGGTGGAGGAACGCCAGGTGATGTCGGTGCCCAGCATCTACCTCAACGGCGAGCCCTTCGACCAGGGCCGCATGAGCCTGGAGCAGATCCTGGCCAAGGTGGATACCGGCGCCGCTGAGCGCGAGGCCGCCAAGCTCGGCGAGAAGCCGGCCTTCGATACGCTGATGATCGGCGGTGGTCCTGCCGGTGCCGCGGCGGCGGTCTATGCCGCGCGCAAGGGCATCCGCACTGGGGTGGCCGCCGAACGCTTCGGGGGCCAGGTGCTCGATACCATGGGCATCGAGAATCTCATCTCCGTGCCCCACACCGAGGGCCCCAAGCTGGCCGCGGCGCTGGAAGAGCACGTCAAGGAGTATGAGGTCGACATCATGAACCTGCAGCGTGCGGTCACGTTGCTGCCCGGCCAGCCTGGCGAAGAGCATGAAGTGCGGTTCGCCTCCGGCGCCAGCCTGAAAAGCAAGACCCTGGTGCTGGCCACCGGCGCCCGCTGGCGCGAGATGGGCGTACCCGGTGAGGCCGAGTACCGCAACAAGGGCGTGGCCTACTGCCCCCACTGTGACGGGCCGCTGTTCAAGGGCAAGCGCGTGGCAGTGATCGGCGGCGGTAACTCCGGCGTTGAGGCGGCCATCGATCTGGCCGGCATCGTCGGCCACGTCACCCTGGTCGAGTTCATGGACGAGATGCGCGCCGACGCGGTGCTGCAGAAGAAGCTGCGCAGCATGCCCAACGTGGAGATTATCCTCGGCGCGCGTACGACCGAGGTGAATGGCGACGGCACGCGCGTTAACGGCCTCACCTACGAGGAGCGGACCAGCGGCGAGATCCGCCGTCTCGAGCTCGAGGGGGTGTTTGTGCAGATCGGCCTGGTACCCAATACCGAGTGGCTGCAGGACTCGCCCATCGAACTTTCCGAGCGCGGCGAGATCGTGGTCGACGCCCACGGCATGACCTCGGTGCCCGGCATCTTCGCGGCCGGTGACGTGACCACCGTTCCCTACAAGCAGATCGTGATTGCCATGGGCGAGGGCTCCAAGGCCGCGCTGGGCGCCTTCGACTACCTCATTCGTCAGTGATCCGACGCCGGGCGGCGACGACGCCCGGCGCGGTCAGCCCCCTCATCTGGCGCTGCCTTTCACGCTTACCGAGCGACCCGGTGATTGCGCCATCCTGGCGCGCTTGGGATAGTATTGCGGTTCGTGCCTGCTCTCGGCCAGGCCGACAGCTTCCCGCAACGGTTGCCGGGAAAGATCGACAAGCACTGACAAGGAGTCGCCGATGTCGAGCTGTGCGCGCGTCGCGGGGTACTGCGGCCGCTGCGAAGGGGAACTGCCCTTCGACTTCACCATGGCCTTCCAGCCGATCGTCGATGTAGAGGCGGCAAGCATCACCACCTACGAAGCACTGGTCAGAGGGCCGGCGGGAGAGTCGGCCTGGAGCGTCCTTTCCCAGGTCACCGATGACCTGCTCTATCGCTTCGACCAGGCGTGCCGGGTGCGAGCCATCGAGATGGCCAGCGCGCTGGGCATGCGCGAGAACCTGTCGATCAACTTCCTGCCCAATGCGGTCTATGAGCCCGAGGCCTGTATCCAGGCGACTCTGGATGTCTCGGCGCGGGTCGGCTGGCCTACCGAGCGCATCGTCTTCGAGATTACCGAGACCGAACGGGTCCGCGACCGTCAGCACCTGCGCAGCATCATCGACGCCTACCGTGCCATGGGCTTCGCCACGGCGCTGGACGATTTCGGCAACGGCTACGCCAACCTCGACCTCTTGACCGACCTGACGCCCGACCGCCTCAAGGTCGACCGCGAACTGATCACGGGGTGCGACGGAGACCGTCGCCGCCAAGTGCTGCTCGAGGCCGTGAAGCGACTGGCCGACGAACTCGACATCCGGCTGATTGCCGAGGGTGTCGAGACCCGCAAGGAGGCCCTGTGGCTGGCGCGCGCCGGCATCAACCACCAGCAGGGCTATTTCCATGCGCGGCCGGCGGTGGGCGCGCTGGCCGAGGACATGGAGCCGGCACTGGCGGCATTGCGCGACGAGAGCCGTCGGGCACGCGACTGAGGCGGCGTCAGTCGGTCAGCCACACCTCAGTCGGTCAGCCACACAAAGGGCACTAGCGACAAGGCCAGCACGGCGGCGGCGAGCAGGGCGAACAGCAGCGTGCGGATCGGCTGGCGCATCAGGCGCCGCCACAGGGTGGGCGCCTCGCCACGCTCGACGAGGGCATCATGCTCGCGCCGCACCTGCTCGCCGAGTGTCTGCTGGTAGTCATCGATCAGGGCGCGGGCCTGCGGCAGCTCGTCCGAGTCACGCAGCCAGATCGCGGCCACCCCCAGCCCCCAGAAGCCCGCTCGAGTCTCGAAGGTCGCCAGGCCATGCTCGTCGAGCAGCCGGCGAACCGCCTCGGCTTCCTCCTCGGGCACGTTGCGTAGATGGAACAGCAGCACGGCCACGCCTTACCTCCTATCGATCACGGTATCGATCACTGCGAATGCTGCCCGCGCCGCTCAGCGCTCGGTCGCGTTGCACAGGCGATGCAGGCGTTCGATCGCCTCGCCGGCGCCTGCCAGGTCGAACACCATGAACCAGGGGTCGTCCTCGCTGCGCATCATGCGCAGGCGCAGCAGTTTGCCGTTGGCCATCTCCTCGAACAGCAATTCGAGGTCAGGGAGTGCGAAGCGCACGTAGAAGCCCTTGTCACCACGCTCGGTGATGAAGGCGGCACTGCCGCTGTGGATGGTCGCCTGATCGACGCGCAGGTCGGCCGGCACGCGGTTCACCGTGGCGCTCCTGGCCTGATTCTCGGCGAGTTCCACCCGCAGCTCCAGCCAGGGCAGGTCGCAGGCGCCGGCACTGGCGTTGACGCTGAAGATGGCGTCGCTGTAGCTCTGCTGGTCGATGGCGCGGAAGTGGCGCTCCTCGCCCAGCGACAGGACCAAGGAGTGCCAGCCGCCATGGGCCCGCACGTCGCCGATATTGTAGTCGGTGGCCGACGCGGCCCCGGCAAGCAGCAGGCACAACGGCAGCAGCAGCGATGCGGCGAATCGGGATAGGCAGGGCATGGCGAGTCCTCGGGCCGGGGTGCGCCCGAGGCTATCACGCCGGAGAGGGCTGGCCCATCCCTGGCCAGCCATGCTGTCGCTAGTCGTGGCCGGACATCTCGTCCATCCGCCCGTCGCTATTACCTCCCAGTTCGCCGCGGCCCAGGCGACCCAACAGCTCGAGGTCGATCTCATCAAAGCTCACCAGCTCACCGCCGTGGGGCTCGCGAAACGCCTCGGCGTCGGCCTGTTCGGCAAACGACGCCAGGGTATGGCCCATGGCGCCACGCCGGTCATGGCCGACCACATAGACGGCCTCGCTGGCCAGGATGAAGGCCTCGTCCGAGGGCCTGCCCCAGGACGTTACCCCTACGTCGTGGACATAGGCGTGGGAGAGACGCGTCTCGTTTTCGGGCTGCTTGAGGAAGGCGAAGAGGTCCATGGTGGAGCAGAACTTCAGCGCTTCGCCCTGCTTGTCCAGGAACGCCTCGCCCTTGGGGCCGGGGTGCTCGCTGATCAGCATGCCGCAGACATGGCAACTGTCGCCGGACTCGATGGGGACAGGGGCCGCCAGGGTCTCGGGCTCGGATTCGCCGCAGCCGGCCAGCAGTAGACCGACGAGCAGGGCGAACAAGAGGGCGAATCGGGTCATGACGGTCTCTCTCATGGCGTGGACACGGTGGCTCAGGCGGCGCGGTGGCGGAAGCGCAGCAGCGCCAGCCCCAGCGGCACCAGGATCCAGGCCACCAGCAGGGTGGTGACGATGGCCGGGCGAAAGGCGCTGCCCTCGGCGATGGAGGTCAGGCCGCTGTAGCTGCGGGCGGCCTCGAAGCCGGCCAGGTTGATCAGCCGGAAGCATTCGGTGGGGTTGAGCAGCAGCAGCCACGGCAACCAGTCGCCGCCTCGCTCGACGCTGACCAGCAGCGCCAGTAGCCCCAGGTCGAAGACCAGCACGAACAGGAACCACACCACCAGCGCCAGGCCGGCGGCGCGGGCCTTTTCGGTGACCCACACGCTGATCAGGTAGGCGAAGGCGATGAATACCCAGCCCAGCAGGATGCTGCTGCCGATCAACAGACCCATGCCGGCAGCCAACTCGGCGAGCGGCACGCCCTCGGCGCCTACCGCGATCACCACGCCGGCCACGCCGAAGCCCAACAGCGTGGCGGCAGCGAGGATCAGGCCGTGGCCGAGGAACTTGCCCAGCAGTAGCTGGGTGCGGCTGATCGGATAGGTGAGCAGCAGCAGCAGGGTGCCCGCCTCCTGCTCGCCGACCACGGCGTCGTAGGCCAGCAGCAGGGCGATCAGCGGAATCAGGAACACGGCGAGTGTCGCCAGGCTGACCAGGGTGGTGGCCAGCGAGGTGAAGCCCAGGCCACCACTGGCGGCGGCGCCGAACCCGGCGATGCCCACGGCGAGGAAGGCCAGTACCAGGGCGATGGCCAGCACCCAGCGGTTACGCAGGCCGTCGCGGAACTCCTTGCCGGCGATGGTCAGGATGGCGTTCATCGGGCGTCTCCTCGTTGCGCGGGCGAGAGGCCGGCGGAGAAGTGGGTGTAGAGGTGTTCCAGGGTGGGCGGCAGCAGCTCGATGTCTTCGATGCCTGGGGTGTCGGTCAGCCGGCGCAGCACCGCGAGCTTGGCGTCTGCGGGCACCGTCAGTTCCACTTCGTGGCCGTTGACCGCCCGCGCCTCGATGCGTGGGTCATCCCACTTGCCCAGGTGGTGAGCCAGGTTGGCCTCGGCGCTGTGTCCACGCGCCTGCACGATGAGCGGTAGCGCGGCCTGCTGGCGCAGGTCGTCCAGGCTGCCCAGTGCCAGCCGCTTGCCCCCCCCGAGGATCAGCGCACGGTCGATATAGGGTTCGACGCCGGGCAGCACGTGGGAGGAGAGCAGCACCGTGCAGCCGCGCTCGCGCAGGCGACGCACCGTATCGAAGAAGGCGCGGGTGGCGGCCGGGTCGAGGCCGGTGGTGGGTTCGTCGAGCAGCAGCAGGCGCGGGTCGCCGAGCAGCGCCTGGGCCAGTCCGAGGCGCTGGCGCATGCCCTTGGAATAGGTCTTCACCCGCTGCGAGGCGGCGTGGCCGAGACCCACCTGGTCCAGCAGTTCGTTCACCTGGCGGCGATCGACCCGCTTGAGCCGGGCGAAATAGTCGAGAACCTCGCGGCCGCTGAGCTGCTCGTAGAAGCGCACGTTCTCCGGCAGGTAGCCCAGGCGGCGGCGCAGCGTCTCGGCGTGGGTACCGTCGGGTGCGCCACCCAGCACCGTCACGCGTCCCGCGCTGGGCGAGAGCAGCCCGAGGATGAGGTGCATGGTAGTGGTCTTGCCGGCGCCATTGTGGCCGAGCAGGGCCAGTACCTCGCCCTCGCTTACCTGGAGGTCGAGGGCGTCGAGGCGCACCAGCTCAGCGTCGCGGCGGGTGACGCCCTGGAAATCGATTACCGCGGTCATGCGTCGGCCTCGTCGAAGTCGGGTTCGTTCATCAGCGGATGGCTGTCCTTGACGCCCTGGGGTCGGAACACCGGGAACTGGCGCTGCACCCAGCGCAGGGCCAGCACCGCCGGGCTGTGCATCAGCAGCCGCGCCACCGGATAGCGCCACAGCAGGCGGTCCATGGCATCGTTGGGCTCGTAGGCGGTGTCGCCGATGCCGTCGCCGTCCAGGTCCCATCCCAGGTAGTCGCTCCAGTAGTTGCCGCGCCCCTCCACCGACCATTCCTGGGCGCGGGTGGCGACGTACATCACCTGCTGGCGGTTGCCGACGAAGGCGTTGCCTACCAGCGTGTTGTCCTCGGAGCCGGCGGTGAGGTGGATGCCGATATCGCTCCCGGCGAAGCGGTTGGCCGCGAAGCGATTGTACTGGGCGTTATAGACGAACAGTGCCTTGCCCTCGCCGCCGCTGATCAGCCCCTGGCCCTGCGCGTCGCGACGCTGCTCGATGCCGGTGATGCGGTTGCCGCGCAGGATTGAGTCGGTGATGTTGTTCATCAGGATGCCGTAGCGACGGTCGTCTTCCGAGCGGTTGTCGATCACCTCGAGCCGCTTGGACTGCATCAGCGCGTAGCCGGTGCGGGTGTGGCGGGTGGTGTTGCCCTCCAGGCGATTGTCGTGGGCATACATGTAGTGCACGCCGTAGCGCAGGTCCTGCATGTGGTTGCCGCGCAGCAAGCTCTGGCTGCTGGTGTCGATATAGATGCCGTCGCGGGTGTGGCGAATATCGTTGCCGGCCACCGTCACGTTGCGGACGTTGAACAGGTGCACGCCGTTGCCGCGATCCTGGGAGCGCAGCGCGGCGTCGCCGCGGATCACGTTGTCGAGCACCTGCACGTCACTGACGGCATCGAGCCAGATGCCGAAGCCGGGGCCACTCAGCCGCGAGTCGCGGATCACGCTGCCGGTGGCGTTCTCCTCGACAAAGATGCCGGCATCCATGTCGGTGAGGTTGGCGCCCCAGTTCTCGATGGTCAGGTCCTGGATCACAATGTCGGGGGCCTCGAGCACCATGGCGTGGCCGATGCCGCCGGCGTCGATCACCGCGCCCGGCTCGCCCTGCAGGGTGAGCGAGCGGTCGATGGTCAGCGAGCCGGGGTAACGGCCCTCGGGCAGCATCAGGCGGTCGCCGTCGCTGGCCTGGTCGATCAGCGGCTGCAGCGATTCGCCGGGGCTGGCCGTCCAGTCGGCGGCCAGCAGGTCGCCGGGTAGCCACGTGAGCCACCAGGCGACAAGAATCAGTCGGGGGACGACGCGAAACTGTCGTCGAGTCATGCGTCTCTCCGCGAAAAAGCGGGGGAATTCCGAGGGGCAGTAGGGTTGGCTTTCATCGTTCGAGGCTGACCCGGCGACAAGCCTGCGAGGAGGCGCTGTGAATACATCCTTGTACGCTACCGACGCCCTGCGGCGCTCTCGCATCCTGCGCCGCTTGCAGGGCCGGTGCGGGCCATCCATGGCCCGCCCGTTCGGAGCAATGCTCCTCACCCCTGGCGTAGGACCTCCTCTTCGGCTTGTCCCCGGCGCCTCTCGCTTCATGAGGCTAACGGTGACCCTCCCTTGGCCTGCTACCTTGATTCGATAGCGATCAGGCCTTCTCGACCAGCATGCGACCGGTCATTTCCATGTGCATGGCGTGGCAGAACCAGGAGCAGTAGTACCAGTACACCCCGGGCTTGTCGGCGGTGAAGGTAACGCTGGAGGTCTGCTGCGGGCCGATCTCCATGGAGGCGCCATGATTGACCATGACGAAGCCGTGGGTCAGGTCCTCCACCTGATCGAGGTTGGTCACCACCACGGTGACCTCGTCACCCTGCTTGACCTTGAACTCGCTCAGACCGAACTGGGGCGCCACCGAGATCATGTAGACGTGTACCTTGTTGCCATTGCGGACCACCTTGTTTTCGGTCTCGAGATTTACCCCGTCGGCCTCGGCCATGGCGCGGGTCTCGGCGAAGAAGGGATCGTCACGCGTCCACACCCGGCTGGGACTGAGCTGGTCGGCGCGCAGCAGGATGCAGTCGTGGGGTTCGGCGAAGGTGGGGCCATCGTGGACGAGCTTCATCTGCTCGCCGGAGATATCGATCAGCTGGTCATTTTCCGGGTGCAGCGGACCCACCGGCAGGAAGCGGTCCTTGGAGAACTTGGAGAGCACCACCAGCCACTTGCCGTCGGCATCCCGCGACTCGGTCAGGCTGGCGTGGTTGTGGCCCGGCTGGTAGTGGACGTCGAGCTTCTGGCGCAGGTAGTTCACTTCCTCGCCGTTGTAGGCGCGGATCGCGTCCTCGATGTTCCACTTGGCCACCTGGCTGTCGATGAACAGCGTGGTATAGGCATTGCCGCGGCCGTCGTAGGTGGTATGCAACGGCCCCAGGCCCAGCTCCGGCTCGCCGACCACGGTGTCGCGGGGCGCGATGGCGTCGTCGAACAGGGCGGGAAGCTTGTCGATGCCGATGATGGTGCAGGTCGGCGAGAGCTTGCCGTTGGCGATGAAATACTGGCCATCCGGCGAGGTGTTGAGGCCGTGAGGGTTCTTGGGCACCGGGATATAGCGGGTCAGCTGCGAGCCCTTGCGACCGTCGAGTACCGGCACGTCGCTGTCGCCCAGGGTCTCGAACTCGCCGGCTGACACGGCGGCCTCGATGGCGTCGACGTCGAAGACCACCACCCAGTCACGCTCGGCGCGCATGGTATCGGCCAGGGTCATGCCCTTCTCGGAGTTATAGCAGGTCGAGGCCACGAAACGGCCGGTGTAGTCGGCGTCGGTGTTGTCGAGATTGCCGTCGACGATCACCTGCCACGCCACCTCCATGCTCTCGGCATCGATGGCGTTGAACATGGTGAAGTAGTTGTCCGGGGTCTCCAGGTCGCGGCCGTCGTTGATCTGGGGGATGGGCAGTTCGGCGTTGGCGAAGACGTACTTGGTGTGCGGCACCTTCTGCAGGCGCAGGCCGTGGATCGCCTGGACGTTGGGAATGGTGGTGATCTTGTCCGTCTTCATGATGTCGAGACGGATACGCGCCACCCGCGTATTGGCCTTGTCGTTGATGAACAGGTACTTGCCGTCGTAACGGCCGTCGGTCATCGAGATGTGCGGGTGGTGGCAATCGCCGTTGAGGAAGCGCGCCGAGTCGCCGAGGATGCGCCGCGACTCGTTGGTGATGCCCCAGCCGGTAGCGCTGTCGATATTGAACACCGGGATGCGCATCAGCTCACGCATGGAAGGGATGCCCAGCACCCTCACCTCACCCTGGTGGCCACCGCTCCAGAAGCCGTAGTACTCGTCGAGCTCGCCGGGCGCGACCTCGATGCCGTCCTCGGCGGCCTTGGCCTCCTGGCTGCTCATCAGCGCGCCGGCGCCGAAGCCACCGGCCAGGCCGGCGCCGGCGACACCGGTCACGGCGCTGTTGCGCAGGAAGTGGCGGCGTCCAAGGTTCTCGATCGCTTTCTTCTTGTCACTCATGGTCAATCCTCCTGAAGGGTCGGGATTCGCTGCAGCTTGCGTTCTCGGGCACTGCCGGGGTCGTGCGTCTCCACGCCACCCTGGCCCGCGGCCATGCGCGCCGCCTTCTCATAGCGCTTGCGACGCTTGATCACCGGCGGGCAACGCTGGTCGTCGTAGTAGAGGACCTGGCAGTCGAGACAGTAGTGGCACTCGTTGGCATTGATGCGGCCATCGGGATGGATGGCGGCCACTTCGCATTCGTTGGCGCAGATCTGGCACGGGGTGCCACAGCTGCCGCGGTGCCGCTTCAGCCAATCGAAGAGACGCAGGCGGGCGGGGATCGCCAGGCCGGCGCCCAAGGGGCAGATGTAGCGGCAGTAGAACTTGTGGTTGAAGGCCGAGATCGCCACCAGCCCCAGGGCGTAGAGCACAAAGCCCCAGTCGCGCTGGAAGCGCAGGGTGATGGCGGTCTTGAAGGGTTCCACCTCGGCATAGCGCTCGGCGGTGCCCAGCGAGTGCAGCGAGAGACCGAACAGCGCCAGCAGGATGATGTACTTGATCGCCCAGAGGCGCTCGTGAAGCCCGAAGGGCACCTCGATCTGTTTCACGCCCAGCTTGCGCGCGGCCTTGTTGACCAGGTCCTGCAGGGCGCCGAAGGGGCATAGCCAGCCGCAGAACACGCCGCGGCCCCACAGCAGCAGGCTCACGGCGACGAAGGACCAGAGGATGAACATCATCGGGTCGATCAGGAAGGAGCTCCAGCTGAAGCCGCTGATCAGCGAATTGGTGAAGGTCAGGATGTTGACCACCGACAGCTGGGCCAGGGCATACCAGCCGATGAACACCAGGGTGTAGACCAGAAAGCCCAAACGCAGCGGGCGCAAGATCCTCGGGTGGCGTGCCAGCACGTCCTGGAACAGCATGATACCGGTGAGCACCAGCAGACCGGCGGCCAGCACGCCGATCTGGAAGGCCTTGTCTTTCCATACCTCCACCCAGATAGGCACTTCCTTGGGCGGCTCGGGTCGCTCGATATAGGCCTCTGGCACCGCGTAGTCGGCGGTGAAGCGGCTGAACTCGGTATCCAGCGGGCCCGAGGCGCGGCGTACCAGCAACTCCAGCTGCCATGGCTGGCCGGGGTTGAAGGCAGCGTCCTCGCGGATAATGAAGATGTCGCGCTCGTCGAAGGCCGGTGCGCCGTCCAGGGCGAGATCGCCCAGGCGAATATGATCGCGGTCGTGGAAGCTGATGTTGGTGTTGCCCTGGGAAAGCTCGATGCGATCGAAGATGCCGCCACGCACATAGCCTGATCCCTTGAAGGAGTAATCGCCGCGACCCAACACCGCGATGGCATGCTCGCCTTCGTCGAGTTCCTCCATCACGCGCTCGTAGCCGCTATCGCCCAGCAGGTTGCGACCGGCAGTGGGCGGGTTCAGGTAGGTATAGAAGAGCTCGATGAAGGTGCGCTCCGCCGGCTGCGGCGTGTGCATGAAGTCTTCGGCGGGGGTGCCGACGAAGGACGCGTCCACCTCGCCATGGGTCAGGTGCAGACGGCGGATAGTGCCATCACCGGTAAGCGCCTCCCAGTCGGCGGGAGAGAACACGTCCTGGCGCACCCTGGCTGGTGGTGCGCTGGAGGGGTCGGCGATCAGCCCCTGTTCGGCGGCGACCTGGCGCGCGGCGCGCATGATCGTGTCGCTGACCACGATGACCGTGACGGTGGCGCCGGAGATGGCGTCGAGGTTGTCGCCGACCTTCATGCGGTCGTTGACGTGAGCGGAGACGTGGTCGTCGGCGAAGCCCTCGAGCTTTGCTTCGGGGATGCCCACCAGCATGATGGGCTCCTCGTGGCTGATGACGTCTGCCTGAACGACTGTCCCCTCCAGGTCGATACCCACCAGCAGGTTGACCGGCTTGCCCGAATAGGCGGGAATCGGCGCCATGTCGACGCTCTCGAAGGCGTAGCCGAGCAGCTCGTCACCGGCATGCACCTCGCGCACCGGCCACTGGGACTCCGCCGGCTCCAGGCGGTCCGCCGTGGGAAAGCCCTCACGCACTTGCTCCAGCTCCAGGGCGTGCAAGGGCAGGGCGATCAGCAGGAGGAGTAGCGTCAGCAGCAAGCCGGCGAGGCCGGCGGGCCGAGAGAGTCGTGCGGGCATGACGAGGTCCTTGCGGGCATGAGCCTGGGCAATGCGGGGCGGCATCTCGGCCGCCATACAACAAGGGAGGCCGGCCCGAGGGCCGGCCGGGGGATCAGGGCTCGAGGCTGGCGTAGTAGGCCGACATATCGGCGATGTCCTCATCGGAGAGCCCTTGGGCCTGGGGCGCCATGATCGCGGACATGCCGCCACCGCGCTTGCCATCGCGATAGGCCTTCATGGCGCTTTCCAGGTAGGTGGCGGACTGGCCGGCGAGGTTCGGATAGATCGGCGCGGTACCCATGCCGTCGGTGCCGTGGCAGGCAGCGCAGGCGGCGATCTTGTCCTTGCCGGCTTCCGGGTCACCGGACTGGGCTTGGGCATCCATGGCCAGTAAGGCGCCGCCGAGCAGGCCGGCAATCAGCAGTGGCTTCATAACATACCTCCAATATGAATCTTTAAGTGCTTGAAAAAGCCCGGACCGGGCTGTGACCACGCCGGGCGAGTGAGGGCATGATGCCAGCCGATACCCGGGCGAGGCTTGACGTGCGTCACGTTCAGCCTAGACCCGAAGGCGGAAAAGGTAAAAGAGGGTGCTAATGCAGGGGTGCCAGCGTGGTTCAGCTGGCGGGAGGTACGTCATCGAGCTGCAGCAACCCGATCAGCTTGGGACGTTGTGGGCCCATCAGATCGGCGAGGGTGTAGTGGTCGAGTACGGCAAGAAAGGCATTAAGGGCTTCTGCCAGGATCGGCTTGAGCCGGCAGGCGGGCGTGATGACGCATTCGTTGGCGTCGCCGAAGCACTCCACCAGGTTCATGTCACGCTCGGTGTCGCGGACCAGCTCGCCCAGCCGAATCGTCTCCGGGGCACGCTTGAGCAGCAGGCCGCCGTTCTTGCCGCGGATGGCGGTGATGTAGCCACGATGATTGAGATCCTGAACGACCTTCATCAGGTGGTTGCGGGAGATCTCGAAACGCTCGGCGATCTCGGTGATGGTCGAGCGCTGCTCACCCTTGACGGCGAGATAGATCAGCACGCGCAGCGAATAATCGGTGAATCGAGTCAGGTGCATGGGCGTCCCGGCACGTTGGAGGCCTCGCGAGGCGTAATGACAAAACAGATAATACTAACAGCATGCCAGTTAGCTTTGATTCGCGACTGCGGCATTCGGTCGCGTAGCGGCGCGGTTGGCGTGATCACAGCTAAGATGTAATTTATATGCATGTTATGTCGCTTTGCCAGTGATCCAGGTCAAACCGGTGGCACCCGCCGCACCGACCGGCGTCCTGCCTGGACGCTGTTTTTCCCGCTCGCCGCTCTGCATGCGGCCCTGGCGGTGCCGCTGTCGCTGGCGGCGATGTGGGGCTGGCTTGCTTGGCGACCGGCGCTGACGACACCCTCAGCGCATGGTCGCGAGCTGCTGTTCGGCTTTGCCCTGGCGGTGATGGCGGGATACCTGCTGGGTCCATTGTCGCCTCGTCGGCTGGCGCTTCTGGCAGCGTTGTGGCTCGTCGGGCGTCTCGGCGGCTTGGCGGGCCATGCGGCCTGGCCGCTGCTGCTGGCTGATGTCGGCTTTGCGCTGCTGCTGGCCTGGCAAGTAGTGCCGCGTTTCCTGGCCGCCAAGAAGTGGCGCAACCGCCTGCTCTCGCCGCTGCTCGGGCTGCTCTGTGTGCTGGCAGTGGCCAGCCTTGTGGTGCACCTGGCCCCTCCAAGCCTGCTCTCTCCAAACCTGCTCTCGCCCCTGTTGCACCAGGGCGTACTCTGGCTGCTGTTGCTGATGGCCTTCATGGGCGGCCGCGTGATCGCCCCGGCGGTGAACGGGCACCTGATGGCCCGCGACCGGGTGGCCGGGGTCGGCGTTCAGCCGCGGCTCGAGGCGGCATTGATCGGCCTGCTGGGCGTGGCGGGGCTGCTGGCGATATGGCCGCTGCTATGGCCGCTGGCCGGGGTGATGCTGGTGCTGGCTGGAGCGGCGATCTTCATACGGCTCTGGCGGTGGGCGCCCTGGGCGCTTGGCGATCGACCGGACCTGCTCGGCCTGTTGCTCGGCTATGCCTGGCTGGGCATGGGGTCCCTGCGGGTGGCGGTCGACCTCATGGCGGGAGACGCCCCAGCGTCAGGACTGCATGCGCTCACCGTGGGCGCGCTCGGCACCCTGGCCAGCGGCATCATGCTGCGCCAGGCCATCCTGAGGGCCAAGGGGCGCCCGGGAGAAGAGCGCTGGCTGCCGCGCCTGGCCCTGTTCTTCTCCCTGGCAGCGCTGTTGCGGCTCGCGTGGCCGCAGGCCGGCACCCCGGTGCTGTGGGGCGCCGCCGGTGTCTGGAGTCTGGCCTGGCTGCTGGTGGCGTGGCGCCTGGTGCACTGGCGCCGGCGAGCTGTCGCCAGAGTACCGGCTGCCTCGACTTGATCTGGGTCAGCTACCCCTTGAAGGGTACCGACGCGCCCGGTCTTGGCTGGCATAATTCGCCCATTGCGGTGACGGCTGCGGTCGTCGCCTATCGGTTCTAGAGGCTCGATTCGATCATGCAAGATACCCTGCCGTTCATCCGTCCCCTGGTCGAGAAGTACGATCGTCCGGGCCCGCGCTACACCTCTTACCCTACGGCACCGCAGTTCCAGGCGGCCTTTGCCGAGGACGACTATCGTGCCGCGGCCGAGCGCAGCAACCGGGCGACGACGCCCAAGCCGCTGTCGGCCTATGTGCATATCCCGTTCTGCGAGAGCCTCTGCTACTACTGCGCCTGCAATAAGATCATCACGCACAATCGCGAGCGAGCCGCCGAGTACCTCGCCTGGCTCAAGCGCGAGATCGCCCTGCAGGGCGCGCTGTTCGACGACACGCGGCGCATGACGCAGCTGCACCTGGGCGGTGGCACACCCACCTACCTGAGCAATGATCAGCTCGGCGAGCTGATGGCGGCACTGGATGCCGCCTTCCACTTCGCCGAGCCCGAGACGCGGGAGTTCTCCCTGGAGGTGGATCCGCGCACCGTGACGCCCGAGCAGATCCACGAACTCCATGCCCTGGGATTCAACCGCTTGAGCTTCGGCGTGCAGGACTTCGACACTCGGGTCCAGGAGGCGGTCAACCGCATCCAGAGCGAGGCCCAGGTGGTGGAGCTGGTCGCCGCGTCGCGCGAGGCCGGCTTCCAGTCGGTCAGCGTCGACCTGATCTACGGCCTGCCGCTGCAGACTGTGGCGAGCTTCGACGAGACCCTGACCAAGATCATCGCCCTGCGCCCCGACCGTATCGCTACCTACAGCTATGCTCATCTGCCGGAGCTGTTCAAGGCCCAGCGCCTGATCCGCCCCGAAGACATGCCGCCGCCGGAGCGCAAGATCGAGCTGCTGGAGCTGACCATCCGTCGTCTTACTGAAGCAGGCTATGTCTATATCGGTATGGACCATTTCGCCCTGCCCGAGGACGAGCTCTCGCTGGCGAAGCAGAACGGCACCCTGCAGCGCAACTTCCAGGGCTATTCGACGCATGCCGACTGTGACCTGATCGGCCTGGGCAATACGGCCATCGGCAAGGTGGGCGACAGCTACAGCCAGAACGTCAAGGAGACGCCTCAGTACCAGGCACGTCTGGAGGCGGGGCGACTGCCGGTCATGCGCGGCTACCGCCTCAATGCCGACGATCGGCTGCGCCGCGATGTGATCAACGCCCTGATGTGTCACGGCCGTATCGACTTCGCCACGATCGAGGCAGACCACGGCATCGACTTCACGACGTATTTCGCCGATGCCCTCGCCGAGCTCGAGGAGATGGCCGACGACGGCCTGCTGGCGATCGGCGATGGGGCCATCGAGGTGCTGCCGGCCGGGCGGCTGATGATGCGCAATGCCGCCATGGCCTTCGATGCCTACCTGGCACACAGCAAGGGGCGCTACTCGCGCACCGTCTGAGGCGCGATCTCCTGCCAACACAAAACGGCGCCCCAGGGACGCCGTTTTGTATTCACTAGCGCTCGACAGGGATCGGCGTCAGACGACGCCCTGCTCGATCATCGCATCGGCCACCTTGCGGAAGCCGGCGATGTTGGCGCCCAGCACCAGGTTGGTGGGGTCGCCGAACTCGGCGGCGGTCTCGGCGCACTGGCGGTGGATGTTGGCCATGATCGCCTTGAGCTTTTCGTCGACCTTCTCCAGCGGCCACTGTTGCATGCTGCTGTTCTGGGCCATCTCCAGCTGGCTGGTGGCCACGCCGCCGGCATTGGCCGCCTTGCCGGGGCCGTAGGCAACCCTTGCGGCCAGAAAGCGGTCCACGGCCGCAGCGGTGGAGGGCATGTTGGCCCCTTCACTGATGCAGGTCACACCGTTGCCCAGTAATGTCTCGGCATCCGCCTCGGTCAGCTCGTTCTGGGTGGCGCAGGGGAAGGCCACGTCACCCTCGAGACGCCAGACCGCATGACCATCGGCCGGGTAGTCGCTCGCGGGCAGGTACCTCGCCTCGGGATGCGTCTCCCGATACGCCTCCAGCGAGACGCGCTTGACCTCCTTGAGCTCCTTGAGCAGCGCCAGGTCGACGCCGCGGGGATCATGGAGGGTGCCGCGGGAGTCGGAGCAACTGACGGGAATCGCGCCGAGCTCATGAAGCTTCTCGATGGTATAGAGGGCCACGTTGCCGGCACCGGACACCAGGCAGGTCTTGCCCGCCAGGGTCTCGCCGCGGGCTTCGAGCATGTTCTCGGCGAAGTAGACGGCGCCATAGCCGGTGGCCTCCTTGCGCCCGAGGGAGCCGCCCCAGTTGAGGCTCTTGCCGGTCAGCACGCCCTCGTAGCGGCCGGTCAGGCGCTTGTACTGGCCATACAGAAAGCCAATCTCGCGGGCCCCGACGCCGATGTCGCCGGCCGGTACGTCGGTGGTCGGGCCGATATGGCGATGGAGCTCGCTCATGAAGGCCTGGCAGAAGCGCATGATCTCGCCATCCGAGCGGCCCTTGGGGTCGAAGTCCGAGCCACCCTTGCCGCCGCCGATGGGCAGCCCGGTCAGGGCATTCTTGAAGATCTGTTCGAAGCCCAGGAACTTGATGGTGCCCGAGGTGACGCTGGGGTGGAAACGCAGCCCGCCCTTGTAGGGGCCGAGGGCGGAGTTGAACTGGACGCGATAGCCCTTGTTGACCTTTACCTTGCCGGCGTCGTCGGTCCAGCAGACGCGGAACATGATCTGGCGCTCCGGCTCGACGATGCGCTCGATGATGCCGTGGTCGAGGTAGTGGGGGCTGCGCTCGAAGAGCGGGCGCAGGCACTCCAGCACCTCTTCGGCGGCCTGGTAGAACTCGGTCTGGGCCGGGCTGCTCCTGCGCAGCGCCTCGAGGGTGTCATGGACATAGGGCATGGGACGGTTCCTGTGCGGTCGAAGCGGGTCGCCAGCACTATAAGGCAATGCACCAATATGCAGCAACTGTATGCCCTATGCGCGGAATAGACATAATAATGGGAGGAAATGCCTTTAAAATCGCGAAAATGTATGCACCATTTTAATACATTTATAGTTTTTGATATACGCTGTCTCAACGAAGCTGCGGCAGCAGCAGGGCAGCAGGGCAGCAGGGCAGCAGGGCAGCAGGGCAGAGCGCTGCCGTTGTGCGGTCTACCATGCTGGGGGTCAGCAAGGGGGCGAGAATGGCGCCCCTCCGCCGGTTTCGGCTGTCTCGAATGAGGGGGAAATTTTTGCACATCTTGTGCTTGAGTCCGTCAGCTGGTCTATATATGGTATTGGCCCGTCAGGATACGCGGTGCCGGTAACGGCTTGACGCATGTCAGTGCAGGCGGTTTAGATGGCCCCTAGGATGAGCGGTTCGGCGGCCCAGCCGCGTCGACGTCATCAGGAGAACCCTCATGTCCCTGCCTCTTCCGTCACTGTCATTTCCGCAGCCGCTGGCGCCGAGTCGCCTGATCCGCATTCTCGACCCTCGAGTGCCGCTGATCGTCAAGCGTCGGCTGGTTGAGCCTGTGCTCAACCGTACTTTCGCCGAGCCGCTGGAAGAGGGTGAGTTCGATGCCCTGGAGGGGCGCCGGATCAGTCTGGCCATCGAGGATCTCGGCGTGACGCTGACGCTGAGCCTTGCGGCGCAGCGCCTGGTGCTCTGTCACGCGCCGGGCGAGGCGACCATCCGTGGTGGCTGGCGTGAGTTTCTCTGCCTGGCGACACGCCGGGAGGACCCCGACAGCCTGTTCTTCCAGCGCCGGCTGCTGATCGAGGGCGACACCGAGCTGGGCCTGATGGTCAAGAACCTTCTCGACGGTCGCGAGGAGGGGCTGGCCCAGGGACGCCTGGGAGAGCTGCTGGTCCGCCTGGAGAGGCTTGCACAGCACACGCGCTGACCTTATTTCGTTCAATGATTTTTTCCGGAGCCATCCGCATGAGCACTTCCACCAAGGCAGTGAAGTCATCCAACGAGGTGCCCCTGCAGGGGCCGTCCCGTGACATCTGGGATGCCAAGTATCGCCTTAAGGACCGTCACGACCACGCCGTGGACAAGGACGTTACCGCCACCTGGGAACGCGTGGCCCGGGCACTTGCCGCGGTGGAAGGCGACAATGCCGAGACCTGGCTGCCGAAGTTCCGCTGGGCGCTGGAGAACGGCGCCATTCCGGCCGGGCGGATCATGTCCAATGCCGGCGCCGAGGCCTACAAGCCAGCGGTGAGCCTGATCAACTGCACCGTCTCGCGCACCATCCGCGATTCCATGCACGACATCCTCGACTCGGTGGTGGATGCCGGCATGACCCTCAAGGCGGGCTGCGGCATCGGCTACGAGTTCTCCACCCTGCGCCACAAGGGCGCCTTCGTGTTCGGCGCCGGCGCCGGCACCAACGGCCCGCTGGCGTTCATGGATATCTACGACAAGATGTGCTTCACGGTGGCCTCGGCGGGTGGGCGCCGTGGCGCTCAGATGGGCACCTTCGACGTCGGCCATCCTGACGTGCGTCAGTTTATCGAGGCCAAGCGCGAAGCGGGCCGGCTTCGCCAGTTCAACCTCAGCCTGCTGATCACCGACGAGTTCATGGAAGCCGTGAAGAACGACGCCGACTGGCCGCTGGCCTTCCCGCTTCACGAGGGCGAGAAGGACGACGTCGAGGAAAGCGAGCTGATCTACCGCGACTGGCCGGTGGTCGAGGAGGGGTACACCGTCGACGCCGAGGGGCGCGTGGCCTGCCGCATTGTCGAGGTGATCAAGGCCCGCGAGCTGTGGGACACCATCATGGCCTCGACCTACGACTTTGCCGAGCCAGGCTTCATCCTGATCGACCAGGTCAATCGCATGAACAACAACTGGTTCTGCGAGGAGATCCGCGCCACCAACCCCTGCGGTGAGCAGCCGCTGCCTCCCGAGGGCGCCTGTCTGCTGGGCTCGGTGAATCTGACCCGTTTCGTCATCGACCCCTTCGGCAAGAAGCCCCGCTTCGACTGGGAGCGCTACCGCCAGGTGGTGGCGATCTTCACTCGCATGCTCGACAACGTGGTGGAGATCAGCGGCCTCCCGCTGGAAGGCCAGCGCAAGGAGATCGAGGCCAAGCGCCGTCACGGCATGGGCTTTCTGGGCCTGGGCTCTACCCTGACCATGCTCAAGATCCCCTATGGCTCTCCCGAGTCGCTGGCCTTTACTGAAGAGGTGAGCCGCAACCTCGCCCTCGAGGGCTGGAAGCAGGCGCTTGAGCTCTCGCGCGAGAAGGGAGTGGCGCCGGCCCTGGCCGAGGACTACGCGATCACCCCGCGGATGATGCGCGAGCGCCCCGAGCTCAAGCAGGACGGCTACGAAGTCGGCGACAAGGTGCCCGGCCGCATCCTGCACGCCCGCTACAGCCGCTATATGCAGAAGGTCGCCGAGGTGGAGCCGGAGCTGGTGGCCCAGCTCGCCGAGCACGGCGCGCGCTTCACCCACCACAGCTCCATCGCCCCCACCGGCACCATCTCGCTGTCGCTGGGCAACAACGCCTCCAACGGCATCGAGCCCTCCTTCTCGCACCGCTATTTCCGCAACGTCATCCAGTCGGGCAAGAAGACCAAGGAGCAGGTCGAGGTGGTCTCCTTCGAGCTGGCGGCCTATCGCCACTTCATCGCCGCCGACGCCGTAGAGAGCGACCTGCCCGATTATTTCATCACCGCCGACGCGGTGAGCCCGAAACAGCACGTGGCGGTGCAGGCCGCCGCCCAGGTATGGGTGGACTCGGCCATCTCCAAGACGGTCAACGTGCCCACCGAGTTTGCCTTCGAAGACTTCAAGGACCTCTATCTCGACGCCTACGCCAGCAAGCTCAAGGGCTGCACCACCTTCCGCTTCAACCCGGAGGCCTTCCAGGGCGTGCTGGTGCGCGAGGACGATCTCAAGAACACCACCTATGTCTTTGAACTCGAGAACGGCGAGACCGTCGAGCTGGCGGGCGACGAGAAGGTCATCTACGACGGCGAGGAGCACAACGCGGCGAACCTCTACGACGGGCTGAAGGAAGGTACCTATGGCAAGTGGTAAACCGATCTGTCTGATGCCCAGTGCCACCCAACAACTTTCCGGAGGAGCCTCCTGATGGCCGTCGAGATCAATTCCAAGATCGTGTCCTATAGCGTCAAGAAGGCGGTGGAAGAGCCGCCCCTGGCCGAAGAGAACCCGCTCACGGTGCGCATCCCCTCGCGCCCCGAGGGCACCCTGGAGGCCGTGTCGGAGAAGATCTCCTACGTCGGCGCCGAGGGGCGCAAGAAGGTCTATCTGCTGGTGTCGTTCATGCCGGTGGAGGGCGTGCTCAACGGCAAGCGGGTGGTGATCGAGCGCCCGGTGGAGTTCTTCTTCCCCTCCGGCCAGCTCTCCAGCGAGCACCAGTGGATCACCGCCACCATGCGCAGCCTGTCGCTGGCGGCTCGCGGCGGCTACGTCACCCAGGCGGTGGCCGATCTGCGCAAAGTGGCCTGGGACAAGGGCCTGGTGCGCTGCGGCATGAACCGCTGGGGCAAGCCGATGTTCCACGACTCCGAGGTCGCGGCCATCGCCTGGTCGATCCAGCAGATTCTCTATCGTCGCGGCTTTCTCGACCAGGACGGCAACCAGGTCCCGGTGGAAGAATTGGTCAGCCGCTATGCCCAGCGCCTGGCCAGCGGTCATCCCTGGCAGCCGCCCACCACGGAAGAGCTCGAGCAGGCCGAGCGCAAGGCTCAGCACGCCGCCCAGGCGAAGGGCGACGGTCCCACCGTTGTCGGCCACTGCCCCGAGTGCAACGGCGAGCTGATCATGATGGACGGCTGCCCCACCTGCTACTCCGGCTGCGGCTGGTCCAAGTGTGGATAAGCAGGCTCTTCCTAGGCTCTGTGGATAACCCAGGCCAGTCGAACTGAACGCCCGTTTTCGCAACGCCAACGCCCCGGGATGCACAAGCAGCCGGGGCGTTGTCGTTGGTAGGGACACATTGCCACCGGGCTCAGTGGCGCAGCTCGAGCCGCGCGAAGTGGGGCGTCAGCCGTCGAGCCAAGGCCTCCAGCGCCTCCCGGGGCGGTGCGCCGGCCACCGGCAGGCAGTAGTCGGGGTCGCGGCAGCGCTCCACGCGGGCCACCTGAATGGCATAGCGACGCACGCCGCAGTCGGCCAGCGTCATCGCCAGGCGCTCCAGGTCCTCCAGGGCGAAGTCCCGCCAGTGCACCGTGGTGCGGCATTCGAAAGGGGTGTTGCCCTCCAGCAGCAGCGAGAGGCTTCGAGCATGCTGCTGCCAGATGCCGCGGCGGCCGCAGATCCGGTCGAAGTCTCGCCCGCGTCCCTTGACGTCCAGCGCCACCCAGTCCAGCTGTGGCAGCAGGGCGGCCAGGCGCTCCGGGTAGGGGCCGGCGGTATGCAGCCCCACGGCCAATCCCATCTCGCGCGCCTGCTCCAGGGCGCGTGGCAGGTCGGCATGCAGGGTGGGCTCGCCGCCGCTGAACACCACGGCATCGAGCCCATCGGGTCGGGCCTGAAGGAACGCGCGCATCGCCTCCCACTCGCCGGGGTCGCCGCGGCGGGTGGGGGCCATCTCGCTCACCTCGCAGTAGCCACACTGCAGCGGACAGCCCTGGAGGTGGATCACGGTGGCACGCCGGCCGGGGAAATCCGCGGTACTCGACGTCGTCAAGCTGGCCACCGGCAGGCGGATGTCGGAGGTCTCCTCCGGTTCGAGGCGCAGGGCGGAGCCGATCATGATGCCTCCCGCCCTTGGGTATGCGCCATGCCGGGCCGGCCGTTCCAGTAGCCGTCACAGATCTCGGCATCGACCAGGGCAAGCGGGTCCGGCGCCGGCAGGGTGCCGTCGCGCGCGGCATCGAAGACGCTGACCACCTCGGCCATGCCGTCGGGGCGCGGGCTCAGGCGCGCCAAGCTGACGCCCATCTCGGCCATGTCCGGTACCTCGTGGCGCAGGTCCTGGCAGGCGCCGGAGAGGGTCTGGATGCCGTTGAGGTTGAAGACCTGGGCCGCTTCCTGGGTGCGCAGCGCCAGGCCTTCGGGATGCTTCTGGCAGACGAACTGGCAGCGGTCCTTGGGCTTCTGGTAGCGGCGTGCGGTGAAGCAGCGCGACGACCAGGCCAGCGGCAGGTGGCCGTAGGCAAACACCTCGCAGGGTGTCTCGAGCCCCTGCTCGCGGCAGTCGGCGAGCAGCCGGGTAAGGTCCTGCTTCGACATTTCCACTGGGGCTTGCCAGCGCTGCATGCCGGCGCGCTTGAGCACGCTCAGAGTGGCCGGGTTGTAGAGGTTCAGCGCCGCTCCGGCAGTGAACGGCAGGCTTGCTGTCGTAAGGCGCTGCACCGCGCTTTGATCGTTGGCCTCGACGATGAACTCGCCGTTGTCGCAAAGCTTGCGCAGGTCGCGCAGGTCGGCCTCGGACTCGATCAGGGTCTGGCTCGAGAGCACCACCTGCTTGCCGCTCTGGGCCAGCTCGCGGCCTATCCCCAGCCAGTCATCGAGTTTCATGTCGCGGCGCCGCGAGCAGACCGACTCGCCCAGGTGGACGATCTCCACCGGCCAGTCGGCGGCCTCGCGGTAGAAGTCGGCGTAGCGCTCGCGGGTCCAGTAGAAGAGCACCGGGCCCAGCGACAGTTGGAGCATGGGGGTGGCGGACATGGGCGCTCTCCTATTTCCAGCGGCGCTCATAGGCGCCCAGGGTGGTGATGCTGCCTTCGGAGACCTCGCCGAGGCCGGTCATCCAGGCAGGTTCGGGTTGGAAGCGGCCTGGGGCACGCGCGAGGCGGTCCAGCGCCTGGCGCCAGATGCCGGCGACCTTCGACACATAGGCCGGGCTGCGCTGGCGACCCTCGATCTTCACCGCACTGATGCCCAACTCCGCAAGCTCTGGCAGCAGTTCCAGAGTGTTGAGGCTGGTGGGCTCCTCGATGGCGTGATAGGTCTCGCCGCCCACCTCGAAGCGCCCCTTGCACAGGGTGGGATAGCCGGCGTTCTCGCCCTCGCCGTAGCGGTCGATCAGCACGCCGTTCAAGCGTGACTCCAGACCCTCCGGCGTCTCCTCCCAGCGCACATGGGCGGCAGGCGAGCAGACGCCGCGGGTGTTGGGGGACTCGCCGGTGAGGTAGGACGACAGGTAGCAGCGTCCCTCGGCCATGATGCACAGGCTGCCGAAGGCGAACACCTCCAGTTCCACCGGGCTCTGTTTCGCCAGGTCACGCACCTGGGTGATGGAGAGCACCCGCGGCAGCACGGCGCGCTTGATGCCGAACTGGTCGTGGTAGAAGCGCAGCGCCTCGTGGCTCGTCGCCGAGCCCTGCACCGAGAGGTGGCGGGCGAGGTCCGGGTGGCGGCGGGTGGCGTAATCGAGCAGCCCCATGTCGGCCATGATCAGGGCGTCGACGCCGAGATCCGCGGCCTGGTCCACGGCGCGGGTCCACATCGCCCAACCGTCCGGCTGTGGGTAGGTGTTGATGGCGCAGAACACCCGCTTGCCGCGGACATGGGCGTAGTCGATGCCCTCCCTCGCACGCTTGTCGGTGAAGTTGAGACCCGCGAACTGGCGGGCGTTGGTAGTGTTCTGGAAGCCGAAGTAGACGGCATCGGCCCCTTCGTCCACGGCGCGCTTCAGGGCGGGCAGATTGCCGGCAGGGCAGACGAGCTCCATGGTGAGCCTCCTCTCGGTGAAAACCCGACCATGCTAGTCGACGATCCTTGCTCGGCCCTTGACGGACGTCACGACGAGGGGGCGATTCACCTCGGATATGATGCAGATCATGACGGGGCGATGCGCACGCTATCCGACGCGGTGTTGAGCGAGTGTCTGGCCTAACCTGGGATCAGGCCTGTTCACCGGTCGGGAGTCGTCATGGACATTGAAGGCCTGTTCGATGTCAGCTACGTGCGTGTGCTGAGCCGGGAGGTCGAGGGGCGGGAGTTCTTCGAGGCCTTCTATGAGCGATTTATTGCGTCCTCGCCAGCCGTCGCCGCGAAGTTTCGCCATACCGACATGGCGCGCCAGCGGGCCATGCTGAAAAAGTCCTTCTATCATCTGCTGGCGTTCTATGTGTCGAGCCATGCCGACTACTATCTCCAGGCGGTGGCGATCAGCCACGATCGCGCCCACCGCGATATCCACCCGGCCCTCTATGACCTCTGGCTCGAGACCCTGATCGACACGGTTCGCACCTTCGACGAGCAGTTCGATGACGACGTCGAGCTGGCCTGGCGGCTGGTGATGACGCCGGGCATTGTTTTCATGACCTTCCACTACGACCGATGCGACCCCGCCGGTTAGGCCAGTATCTCGAGGACTCCAGGGGCGAAGTCCAGGGAGGCCAATGCCGTGGAAGCGTTTTCGTGTCGGATCAAGACGAGGTGGCTGGTCGGGCGTCGTATAGCGGGCAGAAGTCGGCCTCAGGCCGACGATGTCGTGACGCCTCCTCTTGACGCTGAGAGGGCATTGGCTACCTTTCAAAGGTGCATAGGATATGCATCTTATAGATTGAGGAGGTTACCATGTCGCTCACCTTCCGAGCTCCCGCTTCGGCCAAGGTCACCGGCGCACTGCTGCTGGCGGCCTCGCTGCTACTGGGCGGTATCGCTCTGGCCGATGACCATGAAGCGAAGGAATCCGGTGATACCTGGCTGCCGAGCCTGATCACCGAGACGCCCCAAGAGGGCTTCGCCCTGGCAGTGACGCTCTCCCAGAAGGGGGTGGGGACCACCCAACCGGACGCCGAGGTGCGCAAGGCACAGCGTCCCGAATATGCCGAGGATCCCGACAGCCTGATCGCGGCCTCCCACGTCATCGCCACGCACTTTCAGACCGTCGCCGCGGCCAACGACTACTGGCGGGAGTGAAGCGTAGCATGATCCGGTGCGCGCCATCGGTCATATCAAGGCGATGCTTCTGGCTCTCGGCAGCTAAGCCCCATCCCCAAAACCCACGCAACGGCGACGCCCCAGCATGGCCGGGGCGCCGCCGATGCAGGTGTCGCTGGCCTTAGGCGGCGTCGAGGGGGCGCGAGGGACCGAAGTGCTCGTAGTGGCGACGTTCGCCTGGCACGCCCAACTCGGCGAGCGCCTGGTCCATGGCGGTCATGAAGCCCTGGGGGCCCACGAAATAGCAGCGAGCATCCTCGGGCAGCAGGCTGGCGAGCAGCTTGCGGTCGATCCGGCCGATATGGTCGGCGGCATCGCCGCGCTCGTGCACGCTCACCGCCCGAAGCCGCTGAGGGTGCTCGGCGGCCAGGGCCGCCACCTCGTCGCGGAAGGCGTGATGCTCACCGTCCAGGGCGGCGTGGAGATAGATCACCCGGCGGCCCGCGGCGAGGGCATGGCGGGCCATGGGCAGCATCGGGGTCTGGCCGACGCCACCGCTGGCCAACAGCAGGGGCTCGTCACCGTCTGCCAGGGTGAGGTCGCCGGCCGGCGGCAGCAGTTCCAGGGTGTCGCCGACACTCATGGCGTCATGCAGGTGACGGCTGGCGCGGCCCTGTGGCTCGCGCTTCACCGAGATCCGGTAGTGGCGGCCATTCGGCACGTCCGAGAGGCTGTAGTGCCGATAGACCGGCTCGCCGTCGATAGTCAGCTTCACGCCGATGAACTGGCCCGGCTGGTGGTCGGCCACCGGGCCGCCGTCCTCGGGTTCCAGCACGAAGGAGCGGATCACCGCGCTCTCCTGGCGAGTGTCGGCGATACGGAAACGGCGGGTGCCGCGCCAGCCGCCGGGGCGCTGCTCGAATTCCCGATAGCGGTACTCCTCCAGCTCGATGAGCAGGCCGGCGAGCTCCTCGTAGAGGCCGCTCCAGGCCGCGGCGACCTCCGGGGTCACCGCCTCGCCCAGCACCTCGCCAATGGCAGCCATCAGGCACTCGCCGACGATGGGATACTGGTCGGGCTGGATGCCCAGGGAGACGTGCTTGCTGACCACCGTGGCCAGCACGCCGCGTGCCTGCTGGGGGTCCTGGCGCAGTCCCACATAGGCGAGCACGGCACCGGCCAGGGCCCTTGGCTGGCCGCCGTCCTGCTGGTGGGCCTGGTTGAAGAGCGGCTTCACTTGCGGATAGCGCTCGAACATCAGGGGGTAGAAGCGCTGGGTGATGGTGTCGAGATGATCGGCCACCGCGGGGGCAGTGGCCGCGATCAGGTCTTCCTGCTCTGGGGTCAGCATCGGGGGGCTCTCTATCGTCATAAGATGTATATAAATTACATGTTATAGCCCGGTAATGCTGACCTGCGACGTTGCGCCACATCATTCGGCGTCAGTAGGCCCAGACGACGGCCATCAGTAGTCCCCAGGCCAACACACCGGCGGCCATGATGGTGTAGGTGGCCGACATGGTGTTGACGTCGTTGTCGCTGCGTTCGCACAGCGCCTGAAGGCCGTGGTAGACCAGGCTGCAGGCGATACCCAGGGCCACCAGCACCGCCAGGGCATTGAGCAGCAGGCTGGGGATCAGCAGCACGATGGCCGAGGACCACAGCGGCAGCGGGGCCAGGGCTGCCAGCAGATAGGCGTCGTGATAGTTGATCGATAATTCCCGCGTGGCATTGACCACGGCATGAATCAACCAGCCCATCACGAAGAACGTCAGCAGCTCGGCCAGGAACAGGATGGTGGTGATGAAGCGCCACTCCCGGCCGGCAAAGCCGGCAACGAACTCATCGCCGTAGTGCGTGCCGGCGTAGTAGAGCAGTACAGGCGGCAGCAGCGACATCGGTAGAACCAAGCACCAAGCCAGGGTAGGAATTGACGGCTTGCGCTGTTGGAGGTTCTTCCAACCCGCCTGGCGGGTGAAGGGCAGCTGGATCACGGTCAAGGGGTTCATGGCGGTATCCTCGTCGGCAGCAGTGAACAAGTATCATGCTGTGATATGGTTTATTAACCTCTAGGTTCCCTCCTCACGCCTGTCAAGCGGCGGGCCACTG
Source organism: Halomonas fontilapidosi (assembly GCF_014192285.1). Taxonomy (GTDB): domain Bacteria; phylum Pseudomonadota; class Gammaproteobacteria; order Pseudomonadales; family Halomonadaceae; genus Halomonas; species Halomonas fontilapidosi. The sequence continues at coordinate 83,485 of NZ_JACHXQ010000004.1, forward strand.
TCCATCTACCCTCGGATCTCCCTCATGAGTGATGACGCCCTCAGTAAGCAAGACTTCCAGCGCCTCTCGCACTTCCGCTACCAACTGCGCCGTTTCCTGCGGCAGAGCGAGGACTTCTGCCGCGATCACGACCTCACGCCGCTTCAGTACCAGCTGTTGTTGCACCTGCTGGGGTTCGAGGGGCGCGAATGGGCGACGGTGGGTGAGCTGGCCGAGCGGCTCCAGGCCAAGCACCACGGCACCGTGATGCTGGTCGATCGCTGTGAGCAGCTGGGCTTGGTGGAACGCCGCCAGAGCCGAGATGACCGCCGGCGTACCGAGGTGCATCTGCTGGCTCGCGGTGCCGAACTGGGGCGTCGCATCGCCAAGCTGCACCAGCCCGAGCTGCGCCATCTACAAGAGGAGTTCAGCCTGCCGGGCTGGCCCGAACTTTCCTGAACCATGAATCTGGTCCGCTGACCTGTGTCAATGCACCTTCGGGGGGCTTCTGGTCTGCTTGCCGCACGCTTGCCCCTCTTAGGAGATGACATGAGCAATACGCGCCAGCAGGACTGGGACCCGCGCGATGAGGACGTCCAGGCAGACCAGATTGCCGCCTACGACGCGATGCGCCACCGCTGCCCGGTAGCCTTCAGCGACTACCTGCAGTGGTCGCTGCTGCGCCACGCGGACGTGATGCGCGTGCTCGAGGACCACGAGACCTTCAGCAACGCGGCAAGCCGCCACCTCTCGGTGCCCAATGCCATGGACCCGCCCGAGCACACCCGCTTCCGGCGCTTGATTGAGCCCTATTTTGGCCCCCAGGCGATGGGCGAGTTTGCCCCGCAGTGCCGTGCTATCGCCGAGGACGTGGTGGATCGCCTGCCCGCCAACGGCGAGGTAGAGGCGATGACCGCGATGGGCCAGGACTTCGCCCTGGAGATCCAGTGTGCCTTCATGGGCTGGCCGACCAGTCTGCATGAGCCGCTGCGTGCCTGGGTAAGGCGCCAGCAGGCCGCCACCCTGGCCGGCGATCGCGAGGCACTGGGTGAGCTGGCGCACGAGTTCGATGGGGTGATCCGCGACCTGCTCGCCAGTCGCCGTGAGGCTGGTGACGCCGCGCCGGACGACGTCACCACGCGGATCATGAACGAGACGGTGGAGGGGCGCGCGCTCGCCGACGAGGAGATCGTCAGCATCCTGCGCAACTGGACGGTGGGAGAGCTGGGTACCATCTCGGCGAGCATCGGCATCCTGATGCGCTACCTGGCGGCGCACCCGGACATGCAGGATCGGCTGCGTGCCGACCCTGGGCTGCTGCCGGCGGCCATCGACGAGATCCTGCGTCTCGATGCGCCGCTGATGTCCAATCGGCGCATCACGACCCGGGCAGTGAAGATCGGCGACCGCCACCTGGAAGCGGGTGAGCGTCTGACGCTCCTGTGGGGCTCGGCCAACCGAGATGAGGCGGTGTTCGGCGACCCCGACGAGGTGCGCCTGGATCGCGACCCGACGGATAACCTGCTCTACGGGGCCGGTATCCACGTCTGCCCCGGGGCGCCCCTGGCGCGCATGGAGCTTCACGACTTCATGGACGCGCTGCTCGACGCCACCGTGGATATCCGCCCGCTACCCGGCCGCCCTGCGGTGCGTGCTCGCTACCCCGCCGGCGGCTACGCCGAGGTGCCGCTGCACGTGCGGCGCTAGTCGCCAAGGTCTCGCATCAGCGAGGGCGTCAGCGACAGGTCGTAGACCTGTCGCTGAGTTAGTCTGAGCGAGTTACAGACCAATACGGTGCGCCCGGTCGGTAAAGAAGATGCCGCTGGGCGATTCGCTGTCGAGCCTGGCGACCTCCTCCAGGGTGTGGGTGTCGTAGACCACCACCCGGTCGCTGTCGCGAGCCGAGATCCACACCTGCTCGCCCCTTGGGGTGAACTCCATGTGCAGCACCGCCTCGCCCGGTTCCAGCGTGGCGACGATCTCGCGCGATTCGGTGTCGATCACCTGCACCACGTTGTTGTCGGGGTGGGCGAAGTTGACCCATACCTGGCGTTCGTCCGGGCGGGACATCACGAAGATCGGCTGGCCATGGACGGCGATGCGCTCCACCAGCGACCAGTCGTCGCTGTCGGCGACCAGCACCTCGTGGCGGCCCACCGCCGGCAGCCAGGCTTCATCGCCGGCCATCGCCCAGCCTTCCAGGTGGGGCATCTTGTAGACCGGCAGACGCTCCTCGCCGCGGCCATAGTCGGGCAGGATGCGCTGCACGCCGGCCTCCGGATGCCAGAGGTCGAGCAGCGCCAGGCCGTCCTCGCCGAATAGCCCGGCGATGTAGTAGCGGCCGTTGGGGCCGATCAGGGCGTCATAGGGTGCCTCGCCGATCTCGCGGAAGCGGGTCACGTCGGGGACGCCCTCGCGCATGTCGAGCATGTGGATCTCCCCGGCCTCGAAGAGGCTGTAGACGAAGCGGTTGCCGGGGGCATCCACCAGGCCCACCACCTTGGAGCGCTTTGTCTCGCCGTTCTCGTCCCGGTAGGTTGCCGGAATCTCGGCCACCGCCTCCAGGGTCTCGCTGTCGAAGACCTTCACGCCGCCCGGTTCGTAGTTGGCCACCGCTACCAGCGAGCCGTCCTGGGAGATGGCGCCGCCGATGCTATTGCCGGACTGCATCACCCGGTGGGTGATTTCACCGCTGAGTAGGTCGACCCGGCTCAATCCGCCATCGCGGCCGAAGACGAAGGCGTAGCGGGCATCGCGGGAGAACTTCACCGAAGCGTGGGAGAGATCCCCCAGCCCCTCGACGCGATCGAGGATCCGGTGGTGGCTGGTATCCACCACCGCCAGGCTGCCGGTGGCGCGTTCCACCACCACGCCCAGATCGCCTGTGCCGCGCAACTCGGCCTGCGGGGTGGCCTGACAGCCGGCCAGCACGGCAAGCAGCGCGACGGCGGCGAGAGGTTTGCGCAGGGTGCGTGGGAACACGGCCATATTGCTTCCTTGTGGGATCATCGCGATGGCTCACTCATCCAGGGGGTTATCGTTCTGCAGGTGGTCGGCGAGCCAGCGCGCCTCCTGCTGGCTCAGCAGGCCGGCCCAACCGGGCATGGCGGTGCCGGCAACGCCGTTGAGAATCAGCGCGGCCAGGCCCTCGCGGCTATAGGCGTTCATGCGCGACTTGGGCAGCGCCGGGCCGAGGCCGCCGCGCAGGGTCATGCCGTGACAGGAGCCGCAGTCCTGGTAGAGCAGGGTCTCGAGCTCCTGCTCGCGCTCGGCAGAGAGCGAGCCATCGGCCAGGGCAGCTATCGGCAGCCAGCAGATCACCAGCAGTACGAGACGGGTGGGGAAGGGCATGGCATCTCCTGTGGGCGAGGGCGACCGGTGTCATGGCTGATGGCAGTGTCACCGCTGATGGCCGGGCGCGCCTTGACGGTGGTCAAAGCGTTGTCCTGCAGGGCCTATGAAGCATGCGGACGCCAACCCCGCAATGTCTCTTTGGAGGTAGGCCCAGGCCCCTTTGACGCAGGTCAAACTCACCCGCAAAAGCGGTGCGAGAGCCATTAAAGATGCATGAATTATACGCGTTAATGAGCCAACCTCTGGCGCAGGAAGGCCGCCCTTTGTGCAGCACCGGGTGGCTCTCCGGCGAATGACAACAATGACTCGCCCATGACCTGGCGACGGCGCATTCAAGGATCATGACAGAGGTGGAACACGATGAAAAAAGACTGGTATCTCAAGCCATTGGCCGTGGCGGTAACCACCGTCGCGCTGGGCATTACCGCGGCCCAGGCGCAGGAAGGCCATAAGGATCTCGACGAATCTCAGGGCGCCTATCAGGGCACCGAGTCCGCCGTCGATCCGAGCGCTGCCAAGTCGGTGCGGACGCCCGGGGCACCGGACCTGACCGAGGACGAGTTCGAGAAGGCCAAGGAGATCTACTTCCAGCGCTGCGCCGGCTGTCACGGCGTGTTGCGCAAGGGGGCCACCGGCAAGCCGCTGACCACCGACATTACCCAGGAGCGCGGCCTGGAGTACCTCAAGGCCTTCATCACCTACGGTTCCGCGGCCGGCATGCCCAACTGGGGCACCTCGGGCGACCTCACCGATGATGAGGTCGAGCTGATGGCCAAGTACATCATGCACGAGCCACCGGTGCCGCCTGAGTTCGGCATGCCCGAGATGATGGATACCTGGGAAGTGCTGGTTGCCCCTGAGGACCGTCCCACCGAACAGATGAATGACCTTAACCTCGATAACCTGTTCTCGGTCACCCTGCGTGACGCCGGCCAGGTGGCGCTGATCGACGGTGGTAGCAAGGAGATCGTCAAGATCCTCGAGACCGGCTATGCGGTGCACATCTCGCGCATGTCTGCCTCCGGTCGCTACATCTTCGTCATCGGCCGCGATGCCAAGGTCGACATGATCGATCTGTGGATGGAGGAGCCGAGCATTGTGGCATCCATCAAGGTCGGCATGGAGGCGCGCTCCGTCGAGACCTCGAAGTACCAGGGGTACGAAGACAAGTATGCGATTGCCGGTGCCTACTGGCCGCCGCAGTACGTGATCATGGATGGCCAGACCCTGGAGCCGAACAGGATTGTCAGCACCCGTGGCATGACCGTCGATACCCAGGAATACCACCCGGAGCCGCGCGTGGCGGCCATCGTGGGCTCTCACCAGCACCCCGAGTTCATCGTCAACATCAAGGAGACCGGCAAGGTTCAGCTCGTCAACTACGAGGACCTGGATGCGCTTTCCACCGTCGAGATCGAGACCTCGCGCTTCCTGCACGATGGCGGCTGGGACGCCTCGGGCCGCTACTTCCTCACCGCGGCCAACGAATCCAACCAGATCGTCGTCATCGACGCCCTGGAGCGTGAGCTCGAGGAGATCGTCGACGTGGGCAAGATTCCCCATCCGGGGCGTGGTGCCAACTTCGTCGATGCCGAGCATGGACCGGTATGGGCCACCAGCCACCTGGGCGACAACACCATTTCGCTGATCGGCACGGACCCGGAAGGGCATCCGGACAACGCCTGGAAGGTGGTGCGCACCCTGGAAGGCCAGGGCGGCGGCTCGCTATTCATCAAGACCCATCCCGAGTCCGACAACCTCTACGTCGATACCGCCCTCAACCCGGGTGAAGGGCCTAGCCAGAGCGTGGCGGTCTTCGACATCAACGACCTCGAGGCCGGCTATGAAGTGCTGCCGATCGCCGAGTGGGCCGACGTCGGCGAAGGCGTCAAGCGGGTCGTGCAGCCGGAGTACAACCAGGCTGGCGACGAAGTGTGGTTCTCCGTCTGGAACACCATGGACGAGACCTCCGCGCTGGTGGTCGTGGATGACACGACCCGCGAGTTGAAGCACGTGATCAAGGACGAGCGTCTGGTCACCCCGACCGGCAAGTTCAACGTGATCAACACTCAGAAAGACATCTACTGATCGGAAGATGGCGGCGGGCCCTCAGGGCCCGCCCGCCTGACCGACGCGCAAGTGAGCTGTGCCGATGCATTGCCAAGCCCCGTATTGCCAGGTTCAAGAGCTCGACATCCTGGACCGCCGCCTGATCGATAGCTATCAGCGTGGCCTGCCGGTCTGTACCCGACCCTTTCACACCGTGGCCGAGCGCCTGGGCACCTGCGAGGCCGAGGTGATCGCGCGCCTGGAGCGGCTGCAGTCGCTGGGCGTGCTCAGCCGCGTGGGGCCGGTTTTCGACCATGCCCGAGCCGGTGCCAGCCTGCTCGCCGCCGTGGCCGTGCCTGAGGCTGAGCGTGATGCCTTCGCAGAGCTCATCAACGCCGCTCCCGGCGTCAACCACAACTATGCCCGTGAAGATCCGGCCCGCGAGCACGGCTTCAACCTCTGGTTCGTGATGACCGCGCCCGACGAGCCCGAACTCGAGGCGCGCCTCGATGACCTGGAAGCCCGCCTGGGGCTGCCGATCCTGCGTCTGCCGATGCTGGAGGGCTTCCATATCGACCTTTCCTTCCCGATTCCCTGGGCCGAACTGGAGCGCACATGAGCATCGCCACCCCGCAGCCTCTCGAGACCGCCGACGCGCCCGGCGAGTCGGACGCCCACCGCCGCCTGCGCGCCCTGTTGGAGCAGGGGCTACCGCTCACCCCGCGGCCCTGGCAGGCCCTGGCCGAGCAGGCGGGTCTTGCCGAAGAGGAGGTGATGGCCTGCGTGCGTCGCTGGCAGGCCGACGGCATGATCAAGCGCCTGGGGCTGGTGGTGCGCCATCGCCGTCTGGGGATCCAGGCCAATGCCATGGTGGTGTGGGACGTGCCCGACGAGCGGGTCGCCCTGGTAGGCCGCCGGCTCGCCCGGGAAACCGCGGTAACGCTCTGCTACCGACGTCCGCGGCGGCTGCCCGACTGGCCCTACAACCTCTTCTGCATGATCCATGGCACGCGTCGCGAGCGGGTGCTGACGGAGCTCGAGGGCATCGTCGAGCGGCTGGGCCTGGACGCGCTGGAACACCGCGTGCTGTTCAGTACCCACGCCTACCGCCAGCGCGGTGGACGCTATGTGCGAGAGGGGGCGGCATGACCCTTGATGACTTGGACGACATCGACCGTCGCCTGATCAACCGACTGCAGGATGGCCTGCCCTTGGTGGCGCGCCCCTATGCCGCCGTGGCCGATGAGTTGGAGGTCGCCGAGGGCGACCTGCTCTATCGCCTGGAGCGCCTGCGAGAGGGCGGGGTGCTGAGCCGTTTCGGCCCCATGTACCACGCCGAACGGCTGGGGGGTGGCCTGACCCTGGCGGCGCTGGCCGTACCCGAGGCCGACTTCGAGCGGGTCATTGATGCGGTCAACGCCTTCCCCGAGGTGGCCCACAACTATCGCCGCGAGCACGAACTCAACATGTGGTTCGTGCTGGCCACCGAGACGCCCGAGGCTATCGACACGGCCATCGCCGGCATCGAGGCGGCCACCGGCCTGCCGGTCTACAACATGCCCAAGGAGGAGGAGTTCCATGTCCGTCTCCACCTGCCCGTCTAGCCCGGTCTCGAGCCGCGATGTTCAGGCGTGCGAGCCCCGTGAGCTTGACGCTGTAGACCGCGCCATCGTGCTGGCCACGCAGGCCGGTCTGCCGTTGGTCCCCGACCCGTGGGGCGCGGTGGGTCGCGAGGTCGGCCTGAGCGGCGAGGCGGTGCTCGAGCGCATGCAGGCGATGCAGGCTCGCGGCGTGATTCGCCGCGTTGCGGCGGTGCCCAACCATTATCGACTCGGCTATGTGGCCAACGGCATGACGGTGTGGAACGTGGACGACGCCCATGTTGCGCGGCTGGGCCGCGAGGTGGCGGCACTCGAAGGGGTCAGCCACTGCTATCGCCGCCCGCGCCACCTGCCCCACTGGCCCTACAACCTCTTTGCCATGCTCCACGGCCGCAGCCACGACGAGGTCGAGCGCCAGGCGTCGGTGCTGCGCGAGTGCCTGGGCGAGGCGTGTCGCGACCACCGCATCCTCTACAGTTCGCGAATCCTCAAGAAGACCGGGCTACGCCTGGCCGGCAGTCGGCCGGGCGCTGCGTCGGATATCGAACGGCGGGGGTGAGTCGCGTCCGTCGCGATGACTCAGCCCAGCCCACCCCAGCAGGAGAACGCCATGTTCCGCGTCACCCGCTATATCAAGAGCCTGATGGAACCGGCCCCGGTGCCGCCGGCGCGCAAGCCGCCCGGCCCGGTGGTGATCTGGAACCTGATTCGCCGCTGCAACCTGACCTGCAAGCACTGCTACACCACCTCGGCAGATATCGACTTTGCCGGCGAGCTGTCCACCGCCGAGGCCCACGCGGTGCTCGATGACCTGCACGGCTTTCGGGTGCCGGCGCTGATCCTCTCCGGCGGCGAGCCGCTGATGCGTCCCGACATCTTCGAGCTCTCGCATCGCTCCCGCGAACTGGGTATCTACACCGGCCTCTCCACCAACGGCACCCTGATCACCGAGGCGAACATCGATCAAATCGCCGAGGTCGGCTACGACTACGTGGGGATCAGCATCGACGGCCTGGAGGCGACCCATGACGTCATCCGCCAGCGGAAGGGCGCCTTTCGCGAGTCGATGCACGCGGTGAGGCTGTGCAAGGAGCGCGGCATCAAGGTCGGACTGCGCTTCACCCTGACGCGCGAGAACTACGAGCAGCTCGGTGACATCCTGGCGCTGCTCGAGGAGCACGACGTCGACAAGTTCTACCTCTCGCACCTCAACTATGGCGGCCGCGGCCGGCGCCACAGCAAGCAGGACGCCTGGTATCGCATGACCCGCGATGCCATGACCCGGCTGTTCGATCACTGCCGCGATGAACTCGAGCGCGGCGTGGAGCGCGAGTACGTTACCGGCAACAATGATGCCGACGGTCCCTTCCTGCTGATGTGGGCCTGGGAGCACTTCCCCGAGCAGGCCCCGGCGCTGGAGCAGCGGCTGACCAACTGGGGCGGCAATGCCTCCGGCGAGAACATCGCCAACATCGACAACCTGGGCAATGTCCATCCCGACACCTTCTGGTGGGACCACGACCTGGGTAGTGTCCGTGAGCGGCCTTTCTCCGCGATCTGGCGAGATACCCAAGATCCCATGATGTTGGGCATGCGCCAGCGCCCGCGACCGGTCAAGGGGCGCTGCGGCGAGTGCCGCTACTTGGCGATCTGCAATGGCAATACCCGGGTGCGCGCCTGGAAGGTCAGCGGCGACCCCTGGGAAGAGGATCCCGGCTGCTATCTGACCAACCAGGAGATCGGGGTTGCCGACGAGAGCGAGCGCCGTATCTCTGCCCCCTATGTCTCCCCACCCTATGAGGCCATCCAGGCCGTCGAAATCCCGTAAGGCTTGCGAGGAGCTCCGCCATGCCGTCACGTCGCATTTCCTATGATCTCGCCGAGTCTCCCCTGGCCCCCGGCGAGGTGGCCATCGTCGGTGCCGGGCCCGGTGACCCCGGCCTTCTGACCCTGCGTGCCCTGTCGCTGCTCGAACAGGCCGACTGCCTGGTCTTCGACCGCCTGGTCTCCAAGGAGGTGCTGGCCCTGGCAAACCCCAAGGCCCGGCGCTTCTACGTGGGCAAGGCCTCGCGCTGTCATGCCCTGACCCAGGACGAGACCAATGCCCTGCTGGTTCGTCTGGCCGAGGAGGGCAAGCGGGTGGTGCGCCTCAAGGGCGGCGACCCTTACATCTTCGGTCGCGGCGGCGAGGAGGCCGAGGAGCTGATCGGCCACGGCATCCACTTTCGGGTGGTGCCGGGCATCACTTCCGCCCAGGGCTGTGCGGCCTACGGCGGCTTCCCGCTGACCCATCGCGACCATGCCCAGAGCGTCACCTTCGTTACCGGCCACTGCAAGGGTGACGGCGACCTGGCCCTGGACTGGACGTCGCTGGCGGTGCCACATCACACGGCGGTCTTTTACATGGGGCTGGCCAACGCCGAGCTGATCAGTCGGCAGCTGCAGAATCACGGCCTGCCCGCAGACCACCCGGTCGCCCTGGTGGAGCGGGGGACCACTCCCGAGCAGCGCCAGGTGATTACCTGCCTGGGCGAGCTGGTCGAGACCATCGCCCGGGAGGGGCTGAAGCCACCCACCCTGATCGTGGTCGGCGAGGTGGTGCGCCTGGCCGACACCCTGGCTCAGCCAGCTCCCGAGGAGCCGACCTTCGCCGAGGGCGAGACCCTGGAACTGGTGCCGGAGCGGATTGCCCTGTGAAACGCGTCATATTTCCCGGAATGTCACGGCGGGTCCTGTCGGCGGCGCTGCTGGTCGCGGCTATCGCGCCGGTCGTGGCCGATGAACCCCGTGCGCTCTATCAGGCCCAGTGTGCGTCCTGCCATGGCGAGCAGCGTCTGGGCGGTATTGGCCCGGCGCTACTGCCGGGCAACCTCTCGCGCCTCACCCCACAGGCCGCTGAGGCGGTGATCCGCGACGGTCGACCGGCCAGCCAGATGCCGGCCTTCGGCGATCAGCTCGATGAGGCGGACATCACCTCACTGGCCGAGTGGATCTACCGTCCGCCCGAGGTCGAACCCCGCTGGGGGCGTGACGAGATCCTCGCCAGCCACGAGGTCATCCATCCGGATGGGTCACTGCCGGATGTGCCGCGCTTCGACGCCGACCCGCTCAACCTGTTCATCGTGGTGGAGACCGGCGATCACCATGCCAGCCTGCTCGACGGCGATACTTTCGAGCGTCTCCATCGCTTCGAGACGCGCTATGCCTTGCATGGTGGGCCCAAGTTCACACCCGACGGTCGCCATGTCTTCTTCGGCTCCCGGGACGGCTGGATCACCAAGTACGACATCTACAACATGGAGGTGGTGGCCGAGGTGCGCGCGGGCATCAACATGCGCAATATCGCCGTCTCCGGCGACGGTCGCTACGTGATGGCCGCCAACTACCTGCCTCATAGCCTGGTCCTGTTCGACGCCCACAACCTGGACCTGATGAAGGTCTATCCGGTGGTGAGCGAAGAGGGCGAGAGTTCGCGGGTCAGCGCCGTCTATGCCGCGCCGCCGCGGGGCAGCTTCATCGCCGCGCTCAAGGATCTCGAGGAGGTGTGGGAGATTCCCTGGCCGCTACCCGCCGAGCCGGTGGTCTCCACCGGTCATATGGCGACGCCGCTTGAGCAGCACCGCGGGCATGACACGCCGAACTTCCAGGTGCGGCGCATCGCGGTGCCCGACTACCTGGACGACTTCTTCTTCGACCTCGAGTACGACCACGTGATCGGCGCCTCCCGAGGTAGTGAGAGTGACGGCCAGGGCGGCATGGTGATCAACCTGGATAGCGGCGAGAAGGTGGCCGACCTTCCGCTCGAGGGGATGCCCCATCTCGGGTCGGGCATTACCTGGGAGCACGAAGGGCGTCGCGTCATGGCCACGCCCCACCTGACGCGCGCAGCGGTCTCGATCATCGACATGACGGACTGGTCGGTGATCAAGACCCTAGAGACCGACGGCCCCGGCTTCTTCATGCGCAGCCACGCCAACTCGCCCTTCGTCTGGGCGGACGTCTTCTTCGGCCCCAACCGCGACCGGGTGCACGTCATCGACAAGGCGAGCCTCGAGATCGTCGAGACGCTGATCCCCGAGCCCGGCAAGACCGCTGCCCACGTGGAGTTCGACCGCCATGGCGACAAGCTGCTGCTCAGCCTCTGGGAGGAGGATGGCGCGGTGATCGTCTATGACGGCGATACCCTGGAGGAGGAGCAACGCATTCCCATGAGCAAGCCCTCCGGCAAGTACAACGTCTGGAACAAGACGCGGTATGAGGAGGGCACCAGCCACTGAGACACCATAAGAAGTATTCTTGATACCTGTCATGGAAGGCGCGTCGGGAGTGGGGCACAATGGCCATAACCTAGTGTTTTAGTCAGGTATGGCGCCATGCAATCGACCTCCTCTTCCGCCGTTCGCTCCTCCACGCTGTCGCGCCTGCCGTTGGCGCGACTGGCGTTCCGGCCCTTCTTCCTGCTGGCCGCGCTGTTCAGTGTGCTCTCGCTGGGGGTGTGGTTCGCCTTCTGGCATGGCGATATCCTGCTGCGCCCCGTTGGCGGGCTGATGTTCTGGCACCAGCACGAGATGCTGTTCGGTTTCGTCGCCGCCGTGGTGGCCGGTTTTCTGCTCACCGCCGTGCAGAACTGGACCGGGCTGTCCAGCATTAAAGGCGGCCCTCTGCTGGCGCTGGTCGGGGTCTGGCTGGCCGGGCGAATCCTGATGGCCTTTCCCATGGGCCTGCCAGCCTGGCTGCCGGCGCTGGTCGACCTGGCGTTCCTGCCGCTGGTGGCGGGCGTCGTGGCGCGATTGGTGATCGCCGCCAAGCGCTGGCGCAATCTGGTGTTCCTTCCCGCCCTGGGGCTGCTGGTCCTGGCCAACCTGGCCATGCATCTCGGGGTGCTGAACGGCAACGCCGAGCTGATTCGCCAGGCTGCCTACCTGGCGGTGCTGCTGGTCACCCTGCTAATGGTGGTGGTGGGCGGTCGGGTGATCGCCATGTTCACCGCCAACCGCCTGGGGTTGACCCGCAAGCCGCCGATCCCGGCCCTGGAGACCCTGAGCCTGGGCAGCATGATGGCGGTGGTGCTGGGCCAACTGCTGGTGATGCTCGGCGTGGCGGTGCCCGCTCCCCTGCTGGCCGCCCTGATGGGCCTGGCCGCCCTGGCCAACGCCGTGCGCCTGTCGCGCTGGGGAGGGCTGCATAGCTGGCGCGAGCCGCTGCTCTGGGGGCTGCACCTGAGCTATGCCTTCATCCCCCTGGGCCTGGCCATGTGGTCGCTGGCACTGTTCACCGGCGACCGCGCCGACGCCGCGCTGCACGCCCTGACCATCGGCGGCATGGGGACCATGATGCTGGCGATGATGTCGCGGGTCTCGCTGGGCCATACGGCGCGTCCCATTCGTACCCTGCCGGGTATCGGGGTGGCGCTGGGACTGATGGTTGCCGCGGCCCTGCTGCGCTCGCCGGTGCTGGCGCTCTTCCCGCAGATCACCCACTGGACCTACAACCTGGGCATCATCTTCTGGTGCCTGGCCTACCTGATCTTCCTGTTCCACTATGTGGGGCCCCTGCTGTCGGCCCGAGCCGACGGCAAGGACGGCTAGGCACGATCCGGAGCGCGCGCCATGATCGAACACTATGCGCTTATCAAGCACCTTCACGTCACTGCCGCCTCCCTGAGTCTGCTCTTCTTCATGCTGAGGGCCTGGTGGTCGGTGCGCGAGGCGGCGGTGCTCAAGGCGCGCTGGGTGAGGGTGGTGCCGCATCTTATCGATACCACCCTGCTGGTACTGGGCGTGGTGCTGATGGTAATGCTCTCGCTGTGGCCCCATCAGCATCCCTGGCTGGCCGCCAAGCTGATCGCCTTGCTGGCCTATATCGGCCTGGGTACGCTGGCGATCAAGCGCGGCCGGACACCGCGGGCGAGAGCCATTGCCGCCCTGGCAGCGGTCCTCACCTTCGCCTACATGTTGGGCGCGGCCATCCGTCATAGCCCGCTTTCCTGGCTGGCGTGATGCAGTGGGCGTCGTGGCTCGCCTACACTGTTCTGACCACTCTTCCGAAGAAGGATAATCTCATGTCGAAACAGGACCTTCCCTCCGGCGCCGGCGAGGTAGCCGAGCAGTATCCCGATGTCTGGAACGCCTACGCCGAGCTGGGCCGCGTCTGTGCCGAAGCCGGTCCGCTGGACGCGCGCACCCGCCGCCTGGTCAAGCTGGCGCTGGCCGTGGGCGCGCGCTCCGAGGGCGCCGTGCACTCGCATGTGCGCCGCGGCCTGGAGGAGGGCGAGTCCGCCGAAGCGCTCAAGCAGGTGGCCATGCTGGCCATCCCCACGCTTGGGCTGCCCAGCGGTGTCGCGGCCCTGACCTGGATCGAGGACATTACCGAATCCTGATCCCCCCGGCGGCCCTCGGGTCGCTGGGACAAGCGTTTAATCTCTTTCTGGCGCCACGACGCAGAGGTCTGTTAGTTTCAAAGTCGTTGCCTTAGCAATCTTTGACATAACAGACCTGGAGTCGTTTCATGCGGTACAACAACAAGACACTGCTCTCTTTTTCTGCTGCCGCGCTCTGCGTTGGCATGATCTCATCCGCCTCGGCGGCGACACTGGACGAAGTCAAGGAGCGTGGCGAGCTTCGCTGTGGCGTCAACGTGGGCCTTTCCGGGTTCTCATCGCCCGACCAGGAGGGCACCTGGCAGGGGCTCGATGTGGAGACCTGCCGGGGTATCGCTGCTGCGGTGCTAGGAGACGCGGACGCGGTCTCCTTCACGCCGCTGACGGCCAAGGAGCGCTTCACCGCCCTGCAGTCCGGCGAAATCGACGTCCTGTCGCGCAATACCACCTGGACCGCGACGCGCGACAATTCGCTGGGCCTGAACTTCACCGCCACGACCTTCTATGACGGCCAGGGGTTCATGGTGGCCAAGGATCTGGGCATCGAGGGCCCCGAGCAGTTCGATGGCGCCTCGATCTGCATCCAGTCCGGTACCACCCACGAGCTCAACCTGGCTGACTACTTCCCCTCCCGCGGCATCGATATCCAGACCGTGACCTTCGATACCCCCGATCAGACCGCCCAGGGGTTCGCCAGCGGCCGCTGCGATATCCTGACCTCCGATACCTCCCAGCTCAGCGCCCTGCGCCTGCAGCTTCCCGAGCCGGACAGTGTCGAGATTCTCGAGACGCTGATCTCCAAGGAGCCCCTCGGTCCCGTGGTGCGCCAGGGCGATGACCAGTGGCTGGATATCGTTCAGTGGTCGATCTTTGCCATGATCAATGCCGAGGAACTCGGCGTGAACCGCGACAACGTCGACGACATGCAGGCCAACCCGTCCAATCCCCAGGTGGCACGCCTGCTGGGTGTGGATGGCAACTACGGCGAGCAGCTGGGAGTCGACAAGGACTGGTCCTACCAGATCATCAAGCAGGTGGGGAACTACGGTGAGGTGTTCGCCAGCACGGTGGGCACTGACTCCCCCATGCAGATCAGCCGCGGCGTGAATGCGCTGTGGGACGAAGGCGGCATCCTTTACGCTCCGCCGATTCGCTGATCCATCCTGAACGTCCAATGACGGGGCACCACGCATGGCGACATGCGTGGTGCCGCTTCGGGTACGTCTGCGAGGCTCGATATGCTGCGTTCTTCTTCACGGGAGCAGGGGCCGCTGTGGCGTGACCCCACCTTCCGCGCCCTGCTGGTGCAGGGCATCCTGCTATTGGCGCTGGGAGCATTCATCGTCATGGTGGTGTCGAACACCATGGCCAACCTCGAGGCCCGGGGTATTACCACCGGCTTCGGCTTCCTTCAGGACCGGGCCGGCTTCTCCATTCCCCAGACCCTGATCGAATACTCCGGCGACAGCACCTATGCCCGCACGTTCTTGGTGGGCTTGCTCAATACCCTGCTGGTGTCCGCCATGGGCATCGTGGCGGCGACCCTGATCGGCTTCGCCGTGGGCATTGCCCGGCTGTCGCCCAATTGGCTGCTGGCCCGCCTGGCCACCGCCTATGTGGAGATCTTCCGCAATATTCCGCTGCTGGTGCAGATCCTGTTCTGGTACTTTGCGGTGCTGCAGGCCCTGCCCAGTCCGCGCAACAGCCATTCGCTGTTCGAGGCGATCTTCCTCAACGTGCGTGGCGTGGTGCTCCCCGACCCGCAGCCGCTGAGCGGCTTTGCCGCCACCCCCTGGGCGCTGCTGGTGGCGGTGATCGCTACCTGGGGGCTGGTGCGTTTCGCCAAGCGGCGCCAGGCGCGCACCGGCCGACCGCTACCGGTCTTCAAGCTGGGGGCGCTGTTGCTGATCGGTCTGCCGGCGGTGGTGTTTGTCGCCACGGGCATGCCGCTTGAGTGGTCGATTCCCGAGCTCAAGGGCTTCAATTTCCAGGGTGGCGTGACGGTGCTGCCCGAGCTGATGGCGCTATGGCTGGCGCTCTCCATCTATACGGCCTCCTTCATCGCCGAGATCGTGCGTTCGGGCATTCAGTCGGTGCCCCAGGGGCAGGTCGAGGCCGCGAAGGCGCTGAGCCTGCCCGGCGGTATCATCCTGCGCAAGGTGGTGATACCCCAGGCGATGCGGGTGATCGTGCCGCAGCTGACCAGCCAGCACCTCAACCTGATCAAGAACTCCTCGCTGGCCACCGCCATCGGCTACCCGGATCTGGTCGCGGTATTTGCCGGCACAGCGCTGAACGTGACGGGGCAGGCCATCGAGATCGTTGCCATGACCATGGCCGTCTATCTGCTGATCAACCTGGTGGTGTCGTTGCTGATGAACCTCTACAACGCGCGCACGCTACTCAAGGAGCGCTGAGATGGTGGATACCAACACCGTGACCGAGATGGTCGCCGCGCGCCGCCCGCCCGATCTGCGCCGCGGCATGGTCGGTTGGCTGCGGGCCAATCTCTTCAATACCCCGCTCAATGGCGCCGTTACCATCGTGACCGCCGTGCTGCTGGCCATGTTGCTCTGGCCCGCGCTGCAATGGGCGGTCATTCAGGCCGACTGGCTGGGCAATTCCCGTGAGGCGTGCAGCGGCGAGGGGGCCTGCTGGGTCTTCATCAGTGCCCGCTTCGAGTCGATTGTCTATGGCTTCTACCCCGAGGCGGCGCGCTGGCGGGTGGATCTGGTGTTCCTGCTGATGGCCGTGCTGGTGGCTTGGCTGGTGATTCCACGCCTGCCCGCCAAGCGCTGGGTGGGGCTCTTCGCCATGGTCGCCTTTCCCGTCATTGCCTTCTTTCTGCTGGTAGGGGGCGCGTTCGGGCTGGAACATGTGCCGACCGGCAACTGGGGCGGCGTGATGCTGACCCTGACCATTGCCACTGTGGGGATCGTCGGCTCCTTGCCCATCGGGGTGGTGCTGGCGCTGGGACGGCGTTCGCAGATGCCGCTGGTGCGAGGTTTCTGCGTGGTGTTCATCGAGTTCTGGCGCGGCGTGCCGCTGATCACCGTGCTCTTCATGGCCTCGGTCATGCTGCCGCTGTTCGTGCCCACCCAGGTGGAGTTCGACAAACTTCTTAGGGCCCTGGTGGGCATCATGTTCTTCTGGAGCGCCTACATGGCCGAGGTAGTTCGCGGCGGCCTGCAGGCCGTCCCGAGCGGGCAGGAGGAGGCGGCCAAGGCGATGGGCATGGGCTACTGGCAACGCATGGGACTGATCGTGCTGCCCCAGGCGCTCAAGCTGGTCATCCCCGGCATCGTCAACACCTTCATTGCGCTGTTCAAGGACACTTCGCTGGTGCTGATCATCGGGCTCTTCGATCTGCTGGCGATCATTCGCTCGGGGCTGACCGACAGCGACTGGCTGGGCTTCGCCACCGAGGGCTATGTCTTCGCCGCCCTGGTGTTCTGGGTGTTCTGCTTCAGCATGTCGCGCTACAGCCAGCATATCGAACGGCGCCTGCACACCGGCCACCGCAACTGATTACCACGAAGGGAACCCTGTCATGAACCAGGCAAACACCGCCCGGGCCGATTCGCCCATGATCGAGATCACCGGGCTCAACAAGTGGTATGGCGACTTCCACGTGCTGCGCGACATCGATCTGACGGTGGCGCAGGGCGAACGCATCGTCATCTGCGGCCCCTCCGGCTCGGGCAAGTCGACGCTGATTCGCTGCATCAACCACCTCGAGGAGCATCAGGAAGGGCGCATCGTGGTCAATGGCCTGCCCATGACCCGCGACGTGAAACGCATCGAGCAGATCCGTCGCAACGTCGGCATGGTGTTCCAGCACTTCAATCTCTTTCCCCATCTGAGCGTGCTGGACAACTGCTGCATCTCCCAGACCTGGGTGCAGAAGAAGCCGCGTGCCGAGGCCGAGCGCACGGCGATGGAGATTCTCGAGCGGGTGCAGATTGCCGATCAGGCTCGCAAGTATCCGGGCCAGCTTTCTGGCGGTCAGCAACAGCGGGTGGCCATCGCCCGGGCGCTGTGCATGCAGCCGGAGGTGATGCTCTTCGACGAACCGACGTCGGCGCTGGACCCCGAGATGATCAAGGAGGTGCTCGACGTCATGGTCGAGCTGGCCCGCGAAGGCATGACCATGCTCTGCGTGACCCACGAGATGGGCTTCGCCAAGACCGTGGCCGATCGGGTCATCTTCATGGACCAGGGGCAGATCATCGAGCAAGCGCCTCCCGAGACCTTCTTCAACCATCCCAGATCCGAACGCACCCAGCTGTTCCTCAGTCAGATCCTCGGCCACTGAGCCGTCTCCCGGGCGGCAGCCTGTTCGGCTGTCGCCTGCCTTCCCTTCCCGGAAATTGACCGGCGTCAAAGCCCTACCCCGTGCTCTCCTGCTACGCTTAACAAGTATCTGCTATACATCTTAAAAAGAGATGCAGGGCCGCTTGCCATGAAGGCGGCGGAACTGCCACACGAGCAAGGGGGTATGGTCCATGGCCGATGGTCTCACCAAGTCGGCGGCCCGCAACATCTTCTATGGCGGGTCGCTGTTCTTCTTTCTGCTGTTTGCCGCGCTGACGGCCCACAGCCACTGGTACATGGTCAACACGTCCACCGACAGCGAAGGGCTCACCGAGTCGGTCGTGGAAGGCAAGCACGTCTGGGAAAAGAACATGTGCATCAACTGCCACAGCATCATGGGCGAGGGCGCCTACTTCGCGCCGGAGCTTGGCAATGTCTGGGAGCGCTACGGGGGGCACGATAATCCGGAGGCGGCCCGGGCGGGTCTCGCCGCCTGGATTCGCGCCCAGCCGCTGGGGGCCGAGGGTCGCCGCCAGATGCCGGCCTACGACTTCAGTGACGAGGAGATGAACGCGCTGATCGACTTCCTGGAGTGGACCGACGGTATCGACGACCAGGACTGGCCGCCGCATCCCGCCGGCTGAGTCGCCTGAACGCCGAACCACCGGACCGCCGGATCGCCGGACCGGGATGAATCAAGGAGAACGACACCAATGAAATACGAAACCCAGAAGGTGGCGCTGCCATTCTTCATGGTGGCCATGGCGCTCTTCGCGCTGCAGGTGGTCTTCGGGCTGCTGGCCGCCACCGTCTATGCCTGGCCCAACTTCATGGCCGAGCTGATGCCCTTCAACATCATGCGCGTCAGCCATACCAACCTGCTGATCGTCTGGCTGCTGCTTGGCTTCATGGGCTGCACCTACTACCTGATGCCGGAAGAGGCCGAGCAGGAGATCCACAGTCCGACCATCGCCTACATCCAGCTGGCGATGTTTGCCTTCGCCGGCGCCGCGGCGCTGGTGGGCTACCAGTTCGGGATCCACGAGGGGCGCGAGTTCCTGGAGCAGCCGTTCTGGGTCAAGGTGCTGATCACCATCTCCTTCCTGATGTTCCTGTTCAACACCAGCATGACCCTGCTCAAGGGGCGCCGGACGGCGATCAACCTGGTGCTGATGCTGGGCCTGTGGCTGGCCGCGGTGTTCTGGCTGTTCGCCTTCTATAACCCCAGCAACCTCGCCGTGGACAAGCTCTACTGGTGGTGGGTGGTGCACCTCTGGGTCGAGGGCGTCTGGGAGCTGATCATGGCGGCGCTGCTGGGCTACCTGCTGATCAAGATGACCGGTGTCGACCGCGAAGTGATCGAGAAGTGGCTGTATATCATCGTCGGCCTGTCGCTCTTCTCGGGCCTGCTGGGTACCGGGCACCACTACTACTGGATCGGTGCGCCGAGCTACTGGCAGCCCATCGGCAGCATCTTCTCCACTCTGGAAGTGATCCCCTTCTTCGCCATGGTGGTGTTCGCCTTCACCATGTTCTGGAAAGGCAGCCGTAACCACCCCAACAAGGCCGCCATGCTGTGGGCCCTGGGGTGCCCGACCGTGGCCTTCTTCGGTGCCGGCGTATGGGGCTTCATGCATACCCTGCACTGGATCAACTACTACAGCCACGGCACCCAGGTTACCGCTGCCCACGGCCACCTGGCCTTCTACGGGGCCTACGTGATGCTGATCCTCGGCGTTATCACCTTCGCCATGCCGCAGTTGCGCCGCGTGCAGCCCTATAACCAGGTGCTGAACATGTGGGGCTTCTGGATCATGACCGGTGCCATGTGCTTCATGACCTTCACGCTGACCTTCGCCGGGGTGGTTCAGACCCACCTGCAGCGCGTGCTGGGCATGAACTACATGGAAGTGCAGGACCAGCTCGGTCTCTTCTACCTGATGCGCCTGGGCGCCGGCGTGGCGGTAGCCATCGGGGCGGTGATGTTGCTCTACGCCTTCTTCGGTCCGGCCCGCGAGCAGGTGCCGGCCGGTGGCACCCAGCTGACCGCGGGCCCCGAGCGCACCTGACCACCCGAGGGCCCCACCTGGGGCCCTCTTTCGTTAATCCTCATGGGAGTGATCCTCATGCCCCTTTCCTCCGTGGCCGCCAACGCCAGCGAGCAAGAGGTTCCCTACTATCAGAGCGTCGGCAACGAGTGCGCCATGTTCGAGCAGGCGTTCCAGCAGCGCCTGCCGCTGCTGCTCAAGGGGCCGACCGGCTGCGGCAAGACTCGCTTCGTCAGCCATATGGCGGCCAAGCTGGGCAAGCCACTGTTTACCGTTTCGTGCCACGATGACCTGACCGCCGCCGATCTCACCGGGCGCTACCTGCTGCAGGGCGGCGAGACCCGCTGGGTCGACGGCCCTCTGACGCGCGCCGTTCGCGAGGGCGGCATCTGCTACCTCGACGAGGTGGTCGAGGCGCGCAAGGACGTCACCGTGGTCATGCACCCGCTGACCGACGACCGGCGACTGCTGCCGCTGGAGCGCACCGGCGAGCTGCTCGAAGCGCCGGACGATTTCATGCTGGTGGTTTCCTACAACCCCGGCTACCAGCACATTCTCAAGTCGTTGAAGCCGAGCACCCGACAGCGCTTCGTGGCGATGTCCTTCGACTTTCCTCCGCCCCAGGTAGAGCGCGATATCGTGGCTCGCGAGAGCGGCCTGCCGGCCGACCAGTGCGCTGCCCTGGTCAACCTCGCGGCCAGTCTGCGCGACATGAAGGGCCAGGACCTGGAGGAGGGTGTCTCTACCCGCCTGCTGGTCTACTGCGCCACCCTGATCCGAGCCGGCATGCCGATCCGCGATGCCGCCCGGGCCACCCTGGTGGAGCCGCTCTCCGACGATGCGGACGTCCAGGAAGGGCTGATGGAAGCCATCCAGGCCACCTTCGGTTAATCAGGTATCACATGGAAAAGAGGGAGAAAGGGGGCGTAATTAGCCCCTTTCGATACCCGGGAGCTTGATCATGCTGGACTTTCTTGAGGTCGAGGAGACCGTCGGCCGCTTCTGGCACCGCTGGGCCTCCGGGGCGGCAAGCTATCCGGATCACCCCGAGGCAGCGGTGACCCTCGAGAGCCTGCGCCCCATGCTCGGCGTCTTCTTTCGCGCCGGCGGCGGCGAAGCCGGCCTTGAGGTGGCCGCCATCGCCCGGCGCGGTTCCGCCCACCGGCTGAGCCTGCGTCAGCGCCTGGGGCTCGACGAGGAGGACCTTGACCAGGCCCGCCGCGACGAGGAGAACCTGCTGCTGCCGCCGCGCCTGGCGCTGTTCCCCGAGGCGGCCCTTAACCGCGACCTCTACCTGTGGCTCACCGCCTTCCTGGCCGAGGCCCGGCCGCTGACGCTTTCCGCGGACCCGCTGCAGGCCGATCTGCAGCGCCTGCGCGAGGCGCGGCGCACCGCGCGCGCCGCCCTGGCGCGCTTTCCGGGGCTGACCGATCGCTACGTGCGCCTGTGCGGCGAACTGCTCGCCATTCGTCCGCGGCGCAAGCGTCTGCCGCCCATGGAAGCGGCCCTGGAAGCGGCGCTATGCGCCGAACTGGGTGCTCCCGACCCCGAGGAGGCCTGGGCCACGGCCATGCAGCGCGCCATCCGCGAGGAGACCTTCCCCCTGGACGACTTCCGTGCCCCGCGCGGTTATCGCCCGCCGCTGCCGGTGCCGCTATGGGGCCAGGCGGTGACCCTGGGTACCCGCGACGGCGCCCGCGAGGCCACGGTGGACGACGACGAGGAGCTGGCGTCAGGGCCCTCCGCGCAGGAGGACGACCAGGGCAAGCGCAAGGCCGACCGCCGCGAGCAGGACCAGGCCGACCGCGATGACCCGCTGATGCTCAATAATATGGAGAAGATGCTCTCCTGGGCCGAAATGGTAAACCTCAACCGCCTCGTGGACGACGATGAGGAAGAGGATGCCAAGCAGGCCGCCGACCAGATCGACGAGATCGTGCTCACGCCCAACCGCAAGAAGGCGGCCACCCGGTTCAAGCTCGACCTCGACCTGGCGCCGGACGAGGCCACCGGTGGCCGGCTGAAGGGGCGTCATACCTATCCCGAGTGGAACCATCGCAAGCAGGCCTACCTGCCGGACCACTGCGTAGTGCTCAGCGACGTGCAGAGCGAGGAGGGGGAAGACTGGCGGCCAGACGAGATGACGCGGCGGCGTATCCGCCGCGTTCGCCGCGAATTCGAGGCCCTGCGTCCGCGTCGCGAGATACTGCGCGGCCAGCTGGACGGCAGCGAACTCGACATGGATGCGGTGATTCGCTCGCGCTGCGACCTGGCCGCCACCGGTGAGTCCAGCGATCGGCTCTACCTGGACAGCCGCACCCAGGCCCGCGACCTGGCGGTATCGATCCTGGTCGACGTGTCGCTCTCCACCGAGGCCTGGCTGCAGGATCGCCGGGTACTGGACGTGGCCAAGGAGGCACTGCTGGTGCTGGGCCACGGTCTGGCCGGCTGTGGCGACGACTACGCCATCCACAGCTTCACCTCCCAGCGCCGCCACAAGGTGTGGGTCAATACCCTAAAGGACTTCGATGAGCCCATGGGCGACGGCGTCTCGCGACGCATCGCCGCGCTCAAGCCGGGCTCCTATACCCGCATGGGACCGGCGATCCGTCATCTGTCCGGTCAGCTGGCCGGACGGCCCAACCGGCATCGGCTGCTGCTGCTGCTGACCGACGGCAAGCCCAACGACAACGACTACTACGAGGGGCGCTATGGCATCGAGGACACCCGCAAGGCGGTACTCGAGGCGCGTCGCCAGGAGGTTCGGGTGTTCGGGGTGACCATCGACCGCGAGGCGGGCCGTTACATCCCCCACCTGTTCGGCCGCGGCGGCTATGCCATCGTCCAGCGTCCCGAACATCTCTCGCTGGCGCTGCCGGGCATCTACCGCCAGATCATCGCCAACTGAACCATCGCTAGCCGAGCCCGACGCGAGGAGCCCGCCATGACGACACAAACCCGACTCATCCTCGCCGTGGTGACCTGGGGCCTGGCCGCCATGGCGGTGGTACTGCCACTGGTATGGCTGATCAACAACCGCGACTGGGGCATCGGCCTGATGTTGCTGACGCCCTTTGTGGTCTACGGTCTCATGCGCCTGGGGCGTGCCCTGGAAGGCTGGGCACGCGCCTCATCGCCACCCCCGCGGCCCTGACGAGGGCGATGGGCCCTAAGTCATGATCAGCGGCGAGTCGAGCAGCGTCTCGATGGTGATCGGCAGGTCGCGGACTCGCTTGCCGGTGGCATGGTGGACGGCATTGGCGATCGCCGGGGCGATGCCGGTCAGGCCGATCTCGCCGATGCCGCGGGCGCCGAACTCGTTGAAGCGAAAGTCGGGATAGTCGAGCAGTTCGACGTCGACGTCCGGCATGTCGGCATGCACCGGCACCCGATAGTCGGCGAGATTGGCGTTGATCAGGCGCGCGTCGCGCGGATCGTATTCGAGCCGCTCGAGCAGTCCCATGCCGATGCCCATGGCGATCGCCCCCTCCACCTGGTTGCGCGCGGCGAGCGGATTGACGGCACGACCGACATCGATGCTGCTCACCACCCGGGCGACGCGCAGCCGCGAGATGCCCGGATCCCAGCGCACCTCCACGAAGTGGGCGCCGAAGGAGCGAAAACTGTACTGGCGACGCTCACCGCCCGGGGCGGCGCTGCCCTTGCCGGAGACACTGCCAAGGCGGTGTCTGGCGAGGATCTCGGCAAAGCCGGCGCGCTGTCCCTTGGCCACCAGGGCTCCTTCCTTGACCTCCAGCGACGCCCGGTCGTGGCCCGCGAAGTGGCCGCCCGGGCCAACGGCGATTTCCTGGAGGGCATCCAGGGCATCGCGCGTTGCGGCGGCTACCGCCGGCAGGGCCGTGGCGGTGGTCATCGAGCCCCCGGAGAGCGGCCCGGCGGGCAGGCTTGTCTCGCCAAGCCGCACATCGATGCTGGCCACTGGTACGCCGGTGAGCTCGGCGACCGCCTGGGCGACGATGGTGTAGGTGCCGGTGCCGATGTCCTGGGTCCCGCAGGCGGCCAGCAGCGAGCCGTCGGCACGGATCTCCACGCGTGCCTCGCAGGGCTGGCGCCCGGCGAACCAGGTGGCCGAGGCCATGCCGTAACCAATGATCTCGTCGCCTTTCCGCATCGCGCCGATGCGCGGGTCGCGAGCCGCCCAACCGAACCGCTCGGCTGCGCCCTTCAGGCAGACATCGAGCTGCTTGCTCGACCACGGCAGGTCGCGCTGGGGATCGTGATCGGCATAGTTGCGTAGACGCAGGGCCAGCGGATCCATGTCGAGTTCCAGGGCGAGTTCGTCGATGGCGGACTCCAGGGCGAAGATGCCGGACACCTCGCCCGGGGCGCGCATCGGGCAGGGGGTGCCGTGATTGACCGCCAGCAGGCGCTGGCGGGTGGCGACGTTGTCGCAGGCGTAGGCGCTCGGCGTGGCCCCGCCACAGGCATCGACGTGGCGATCGACCAGCGACGTCTCGCTGGTGCTGTCGTGATGGATCGCCATCAGCCGGCCGTCGGGATCGGCGGCAAGGCGGATGCGCTGGCGCGATGCCGGCCGCTGCCCGGTGCTCATCATGTCCTGCTGACGTGGCAGCACCGTCTTGACGGGGCGCCCCAGCAGGCGTGCGGCGGCAGCGGTGGCGACAGCATGGGGCCACATGAACAGCTTGTTGCCGAAGCCCGAACCGATGTAATGGGAGATCACCTCGACCCGTTCCGCGGGCAGGTCGAAGATGCGCGCCAGGGCATTGCGCTCGTAGAAGATGCCCTGGGTCGATTCGTGCACGATCAGGCGCGGCTCACTGCCATGCCATTCGGCCAGGGTGACATGGGGCTCGAGCGGTACATGGCTCTCGGGTGCGATGGTGTAGGTGGCGTCATGGATCACCGGCGCCGAGGCGAAGGCGATATCGGGATCGCCACGCGAATAGTCGTCGACCGTCTCGCCCTCGGCATCGCCTGACAGCAGGCCGGGCCTGACATCGTGCTCGCGCCGGTAGCGCGCGCGGACACACAGGGCGGCGGCACGCGCCTGATCGAAGGTCTCGGCCACCACCAGGGCGATATACTGGCCGTGGTAATAGATGCGCTCGTCCTCGAAGGGCAGGCGCACCTCGCTGACCTGGTCGCCGTGCTTCATGCTGTTGGGACTGCGCTGCAGCTCAGGGAAGTGCCGGTGGTGGAGAATATCCACTACCCCGGGCATGGCACGCGCCTCGTCGAGTTCCAGCGCCTCGAGGGTGCCATGGGCGATGGTGGCGGGCACCGGATAGCCATGCAGCATGCCCGTGACCTGCCAGTCGGTGGTATAGGTGGCGCGGCCGGTCAGCTTGTCTTCGCCATCGATACGCGGCGTCTGATGTCCGACGATGGCGGGGTCGTTGATCTCGCTCATGGGTGTCCCTCCCTGGCATCGCGCAGGGCGCGCACGATGGCCTGACGTGCCAGCACGACCTTGAAAGCGTTGTGGGAAAGCGGCTGTGCCTCGGCAAGGGCGGCATCTGCCGCCTGAGTGAAGGCGGCCTCCTCGGCGCGTCGACCGACGAGCAGCGCTTCCGCCTCGTGACAGCGCCAGGGCCGGGTGGCCACGCCGCCCAGCGCCAGGCGCGCCTCGCCGATCATCCCGTCGTCCAGCGAGAGCATGGCACCCGCCGAGGCCAGCGCGAACTCGTAAGAGGCGCGGTCGCGCAGCTTGAGGTAGGCCGTGCCAAGAGGCCGCAGCGGGGGGTCCAGGGTGATCGCGACGATCAGTTCGTCGTCGCCGAGCATATGCTCCAGATGCGGCGTGGTGCCGGGAAGACGGTGAAAATCGGCGAAATCGATCTCGCGCTCGCCCTGCGGGCCGTGCAGGGTGAGCGTGGTCCCGATGGCCGCCAGCGCCACGCACATGTCAGACGGATGGACGGCCACGCAGGCCTCGCTTCCACCGAGCACGGCATGCATGCGGTTGATGCCGCCGATGGCATCACAGCCGCTGCCCGGTTGGCGCTTATTGCAGGCCGCCGCCACGTCGCGGAAGTAGGGACAGCGCGTGCGCTGCATGATATTGCCGGCGGTGGTCGCCATGTTGCGCACCTGGGTCGAGGCGCCGGCCAGTATCGCCCGGGCCAGCAGCGGGTAATCCTCGCGCACGGCGGGGTGGCGGGCGAGTTCGGCGTTGGTCACCAGGGCGCCGATACGCAGGCGGTCATCCCCGAGCCGCTCGATTCCCTCCAGCGGCAGGGCGTTGATGTCGATGACCCGCGATGGACGCATGACATCGAGCTTGGTCAGGTCGAGAAGGGTGGTACCGCCGGCCACGAAGGCACTGTTCGGCTCGGCCTGGCGGTACTCCACGGCAGTCTCGAGGCTATCGGCACGGGAGAAGGCGAAGGGTTTCATGGCTGGCGGCCTTGCTGTTGCGCATTGCTCTCCAGATGGCGGCGGGCATCGGCGATGGCCGCCTGGATGTTGCGGTAGGCCCCGCAACGGCACAGGTTGCCGCTCATCGCGTCACGGACCGCGGCATCGTCGGTGGCGGCCTCCGGGTCCTCAAGCAGGGCCACGGCGGACATGATCTGCCCCGGGCTGCAGTAGCCGCACTGGTAGGCGTCATGCACGAGGAAAGCTTCCTGAACCGGGTGCAGTTGCCCCTTTTCCGCCAGTCCCTCGATGGTGGTGATGGCCTGGCCCTCGCACATCGCCGCCAGGCGCAGACAGGCATTCACCGCGCGGCCATCGACATGCACCGTGCAGGCGCCACACTGGCCATGGTCACAGCCCTTCTTGGTGCCACCGAGGTGCAACTGATCGCGTAGCACATCAAGCAGGATGGCCTGTGGGGGGACCTCGAGGGTGACTGGCTCACCGTTCAGGATCAGCCGGACGGTCAGGGTGGCGTCGGGAGGCGAGAGGGACATCTGCATTGTCAGCTCCGCGTCGGATATCGGTAGCGAGGAAGGGGACATTCGGGATCTGGAGAATGTCTTTCAGCCTAGCAGCCGATCGGACTTGGGGTTAACCGCGTCGCATCCGCCGGCTGCGTCGCGAGTTCGAGGCGCTGCGCCCGCGGTGCTACGGCGAGTCGTCCCTGGCATAGACTCGCTTCCCTGCCACGAAGGTCTGCTGCGGCTGGAGGTCGTCGTCGAGCAGGGTCACGTCGGCATCGAAACCGGCGGCCAGGCGGCCCTTCTGGCCATCGAGCCCGAGCACCCGCGCCACGTTTCCCGAGATCAGGCCCAGGGCCTGGTCGAGTGGCAACACCTCCTCGCGCACCAGGCGCTGCCAGTCCGCGATCAGGGCGGTGTTGCGCGCCACCCGCATGCCGATGTAGTGACCCTGGGCATCGAACTCGGGCAGGCTGCCGTTGCAGTCCGAGCTCATGGTGATGTGCTCGACCGGCACGCCGCGCAGGAGCAGCCGGGAGACGGCATCGAAGCCGGAGAGACCCTCCTCGCCGGGGTCCTCGAAGGCGGTCACATCCACGCTGGCGGCAAAGGCCAGCGCATAGTCGGCAGCCTCCTCGAGCAGCACGCGGTGGCGGTTGACGTGGGTGGGTATCACCTGGTCGGCGGGAATCTCGGTCTCCGCGAGCAGCCGGCGCAGCGGCTCGAGTCCCCGCTGGCCGTCACCGACATGGAAGTGACAGATGCCGCGCTTGCCGGCCAGCATGGCACCGACGCGCACCTCGCTGACCAGCCGCGCGATCTCGTCCTGGCGGGGCTGGCTGGAGCGGTGGTCCGAGATCGCCAGCTCGCCCAGGCCGATGACCTCGGGGATCCAGGCCAGGTCGCGCTGCAGGTCGCCGGTGAGGGTCGGTGGCGGCACGCGATAGGACCCCGTGTACATGTAGGCCGCAATGCCCTCGGCCCTGAGTCCCCGGACCTTGGCCAGCAGGTCCGCCGGCGAGCGGCTGATGCCGTCGGTGCCCAGCACCCCCACCACGGTGCCAATGCCCATGGCGGCGATCTCCCGGGCGGTGATCTCCGGGCAGCGGGTGCCGCAGCCGCCTTCGCCGCCGCCACCCGTCACATGCACATGCTGGTCGATAAAGGCAGGAACGGCGGTCAGATCACGCGCCTCCACGACCCGCACCGGCCAGCCCGTCGGGACGTCGAGCTCTCGCCCCAAGGCCGCTAGCCGGCCGTCGGCGATCAGCAGGTCGGTCGCCTCGAGGGGCTGGGGGGCGAAGATGCGACCGACGCGCAGCAGGGTCAGCAGGGGGGCGTCCCGCTCATCGAGGGGCATCATGGTGACTCACCGTTGGGGTCAGTCGCCGCCGGTGGCGAGAAGCGACGACCCTTCAGGCGCTCGATGGCGCCCTCGACATCGTCGATCAGCAGCACCAGCAGGTCACCTTCGCAGGCTTCGTCGAAAGCCCGGTCGACGGCCTGGTGCTCCTCCAGGACGATCTCGACCCGACAGCCCCCCATCGATTCGGCACCGTCGCGCAGCAGGTCGGCGGCTTCACCGACGGCGCGACCGCGGGCATCGGTCTCGTAGATGACGACGACGTCGTGCATCCGGGCGAGCAGGGTGCCGAGGCTGACGAGGTCCTCGTCACGGCGATTCCCCGGGGCGCTGGCCACGCTGATGCGTCGTCGGGCCGGAATGCAGCCGACCAGTTCGCTCAAGGCCTCGAGCGCCGGCACGTTGTGCCCGTAGTCGATCAGCACCTTCATGCCGTTGGCGTCGATGAGGTTGGTGCGTCCGGGATTCTGTCCGGGGGTGGGGTGGAAGGTCTGCAGGCCCATCTGGATATCGGCGATGGAGAGCCCCAGGGCATAGGCGGCCGCGCTGGCGGCCAGGGCATTGGCGACATTGAAGCGGGCATGGCCCTCGAAGGTGATCGGCACGTCCACCACCGGGATCACCTCGGCCTCGACCTGGCCCAGACGCATCACGATGCGTTCCTGGTGGACCGTGAAGGCCACCCCGTGATCGCGGACATGCTGGCGGATGGAGGCAGCCTCCGGGTCCAGGGTGAAGAAGGTGACATCGCCTCGCGCCCACTCCTGGCCGGCCATCACCCGCGGGTCATCGGCATTGAGCACGGCCGTCCCGCCCTGGCGCACGGCATCGATGACAACGGTCTTGCAGCGTGCCAGCTCGTCGAGGGTGTGGATGTCATGCTCCCCCAGGTGGTCGCTGGCGATGTTGAGCAGTACCCCCACGTCGCATTCGTCGAAGCCGAGGCCGCGGCGCATGATGCCGCCACGGGCCACTTCGAGCACGGCGTATTCGACCGTGGGTTCGCGCAGCACGATGGCCGCCGCCTGGGGGCCACTGTAGTCGCCGCGCATGATGACATGGTTGTCGATCTCGATGGCGCCGGTACAGGCCATGCCGACGTTGCGTCCCGCCTGGCGGAGCAGGTGTGAGAGCAGGCGTACCGTGGTCGTCTTGCCGTTGGTCCCGGTCACCGCCACGATGGGAATGCGGGCGTCGGTCTCGCTGTCCGGGAACAGCATGTCGATCACAGGCTGGCCGACATCGCGTCCCTCGCCGTGCGTGGGCGACAGGTGCATGCGAAAACCGGGTCCGGCATTGACCTCGACCACCGCGGCGGCCTGCTCCTCCAGGGGCCGGGTCAGGGTCTCGGCCAGCAGGTCGATGCCGATGATGTCGA
The DNA here is from genome assembly GCF_014192285.1 of Halomonas fontilapidosi. Lineage (GTDB taxonomy): Bacteria > Pseudomonadota > Gammaproteobacteria > Pseudomonadales > Halomonadaceae > Halomonas > Halomonas fontilapidosi. The sequence continues at coordinate 112,816 of NZ_JACHXQ010000004.1, forward strand.
GCCCGACCAGCCGCGCGATCCGCTCCGCCGCGTAGCGTACTTCCGGGTGGACGTCGTCGGTCACGTCCGTGGCCGTGCCGCCGGTGCTGAGATTCGCCGTGGGCTTCAGGTAGACGATCTCGCCGGCCGGGATGACGCTCTGCAGGCTCAGGTCCTGCTGGCCGATCAGCCTCAGCGACTGCTCGTCGAGCTGGATCTGGGTGAGCAGGTTCTCATGGCCGACGCCGCGACGCGGGTCCTGGTTCTCCCTGTCGACCAGGGCCTGCAGGGTGGCGACGCCATCGCCGATCACATGGGCCGGGCGGCGCCTGGCCGCGGCCACCAGCTTGCTGTCGATGACCAGCAGACGGTGGTCCTCGCCCTCGATGTACTGCTCGACGATCACCGAGGGGTTGTGGCGGGAGGCGATGCCGAAGGCCTCGCGCAGGGCCTGGTCATCGTCGACGTTGGTGCTCACGCCGCGGCCATGGTTGCCGATCAGCGGCTTCACCGCGACGGGGTAGCCGATGGCGTGCGCGGCCTCGAGGGCGTCATCGAGGCAGTCGCAGACACGGCCCTCGGGAACCGGAATGCCGGCATCGCCGAGCACCTGCTTCGTCCAGGCCTTGTCACCGGCGATGCCGTAGCCGATCAGGTCCGTATGGCCGGTTACCGTCGCCTGGATCCGCTGCTGGCGGTGGCCGTGACCCAGCTGGATGTAGCTGTTTTCCTCGCTCAGGCGGATGTGGGGAATGCCACGACGCTCGGCGGCCGCAATGATCGAGGCGGTGGAGGGCCCCAGCATGTGGGCGTCGCGCACCTGCTTGAGGCGCTCGATGATCGCCGGCATGTCGATCGCCTCGCCGGCGAACAGTCGCTCGACGAGGTCGACAGCCTCGATCCCGGCCGCCAGGCCGCAGGCCTCGTCACGGTAGCGGTAGACGACGTTGTAGATACCGGGCTCGTAGCTGTCGACGGTCTTGCCGTAGCCCACCGAGAAGCCGATCAGGTTCTGCAGCTCGATCGCCACATGCTCGACGACATGGCCGGCCCAGGTGCCACGCTCCAGTCGCTCCAGGAAGCCGCCGGGCCGGCCCACCGAGCAGCGGTGCTCCTGCAGGGTCGGTAGCAGGGCGGCAGTCCGCTCGACGATACCGGCGACGGTATCGCTTGGCTTCTCCTCGAGGTCGCCGATGTCCAGGCGCATGAAGATCGCCGGGTAGCGGCTGTAGTAGTTCGGGCCGCGCAGTGCCCGGTGCTCGAGAATGTTCATCGACTCTCCGCGAGAATGGCGCCGAGTTCGTGGGGGACGAGATAGCGCCGTGCCTCGATGTCGAACCCGTGGCCGCTGACCAGCGCATGGAGGATCATGTGCTCGACGGCCACCGGTTCGCCCATGGAGAGGTCGGCAATGTTCGAGCTCGCCAGGTCCCGGCTGTCGATGAGGACGACATGGCCCGGCCCGATGGCCTCGAGGATGCCGTTGGGGTGGATGATCACGCCGGCATCCTCGCCCAGGCCCACCCCGAGGTATTCCGGGTTGCTTGCCCCGACCTCCATCAGGCGCGTGAAGCGCCCGCGCTCGAGGAAGTGGCTGTCGATGATGAGGCCATCGACGAAGCCCAGGCCGAAGGTCATGTTGACGGCGCCCTTGCGCAGGGCATCGGCGGCGGCGCCGTTGTAGATCATGGTGCCCGGCATGGCTGCCGCACCGGCACTGGTCCCGGCCACCACTGCGCCGTCCTCGAGGCGATCACGGATGGCACTCAGCACCGGAGATCCCCCCAGGACATTGGTCAGGCGCAGCTGATCACCGCCGGTGAAGAAGATGACGCCGCTCTGTTTGATCAGGCGAACGGTGTCATCCTCGGCCGCCTGCTGGCGGTCCCGGATCCCCAGCAGATGGACGCGGCTGGCGCCGAGGCGAGAGAAGGCCGCTTCATAGTCGGGCAGCACCTCGTCGGGAATGCCACTCGCGGTGGCGATGACGGCGACCTCGTCCTGGCCCTCGGGGGCCAAGGCAAAGACCTCCCGCAGGATCTCGAGATCGGAGGTCCTGTCCTCGGCGCCGCCGATGGCCACGATGCGGCCGGGTGCCACGGGGTGTTGGGAAGTCATAACTTTCGTCGCCGAGCGACGCTTTTGAGCCAACGCAGCAGCCACGTTCGCGTGAGTCAGTTGCCGAATGGGCAGGGTGCTTGCTGCCTGCACTTTCACTTATAACAGGCATCTCGGCGCGGGGCACGATCTTGCTGGTTTACCGTAACGACAGGAGGTGACGCGAGATCGCGACGTGCCAGCGGGCGCCGGGGGGTCTCTCGCCTTCGCACCGCGGCAGGGGGGAGCGGCCGGCGTCGGCGTCAGCCGGTCAGCCGCGCTACCAGGTAGCCGCCGGCGATCAGTGCCAGCGTCAACACCACCAGGCCCACGAAGGTGCCCTTCCAGGCCGGCGTGGCGGCGCGCAGGTTGAGGTAGACCATCAGCAGCCGCTGGGCCTTGAAGCCGGTGGCGGCGATCACCAGGCCCGCCGACCATAGCGGCAGTGCCTGCCAGCTGTCCTGATCCAGCTGCGCCGAGATCATCGAGAGCAGCGTCAGGGCCATCAGCGTGGCCCAGGTAATGAGCAGGCGGCGGGTGCCGGGCAGCATGTCATGGTCACCTCGGGAGGGAGCCCTCAGCTTTTTGTTTGATAGAGAGCCCTCAGCTTGATAGATAGCCCTCAGCTTGATGGAGAGCCTTCAGCGCAATAGGGAGCCATCAGCTCAACGTAATAGATAGAGCAGCGGGTAGAGCAGGATCCAGATCAGGTCGACCATGTGCCAGAAGGCGGCAGCGGTCTCCACGTTCTCGATGGAGGTCCGCCAGGTCACCAGCGCCAGCAACGCCAGGCCAAATAGCACATGGGCAAAATGGAACGCCGTGAGCCCATAGTAGAAACCGAAGAAGGCGTTGGTCTCCGGGGTGATGCCGACGGCGAACTTGCCGGCATACTCGATGCCCTTGATGACGCCGAACAGCACACCCAGCGCCATGGAGGCACCCAGCCACTGGCGGGTACGGCGAATCCGTCCGGCGCTCACCGCCTCCACCGCCAGGGCTACGAAGAGTCCGCTGGTCAGCAGTACCAGGGTATTGAGCCCACCCAGCAGCGGATCGAGCTCGCGCTGGGAGGCATTGAAGAGGGCCGTTGCCGCCACTCGTTCCGCGGCATACAGCGCGAAGAAGGCGCTGAAGACCAACATCTCGCTGAGGATCAGCACCCACATCAGCGGGTTGCCGGGCAGCGCCGAGAGCGGTCCCCAGCCGGGATTGGGAAGTGCCCGTTCCTTCATTCGTCGGCCAGGGTCACCCGGGCACCGCCAAAGGCCAGGCTGCGCGGGTCGGCCACCGGCTGGTTGGAGGTCAGGCGGCTGATGCCCACGCCGCAGCGCGCCACCATCCAGATCAGGCAGACGGTGAAGTAGACATAGCCCAGCGCCCAGGGCGCCACGGCTGGAGCGCCCACCAGCCCCAGCAGCTGCCAGGTGGCGACGAATAGCCCACCGCCCAGCATGCCCAGCCAGAAGGTGCGGATCTGGAACTGCAGATGGCTTTCTACCCAGGGCTCGGCGCGCTGGCGCTTGAGGTGGGCGATCAGTACGCCGATAGGCGCGGTGACGACGGTGAGCACGCTGCCCAGGAAGAGCATGTAGACGACGATGGCCACGCCGCGGCCACGAGCGCTCTTGTCGGCGTTGACGGGCAATTCATGGGCCAGGGATTGGGACATGGGAGATACCTCGCATCCGGCAGGTCGGCCGGGACCATATCGAGGCCCCGACCTATTGATGTATTTCATATGCCACTATAGCGTGAGACGCGGCGGATTTTCCTGGCCTGGATCAAGACACTCCACCGAAAGCACGAATGCCACCCGCAGGTGGCATTCACGTCGTTCGTTACGTGGCGTCACTCCTTGCGCTGCTGCGACCGCCGGTGCTCGGCATACTGTTCGGCTGGCGCCTGGATCTCCGGCAGGTAGCGATAGCGCTCTTCACCGAGTTCGGGAAGGCGCTGGCGCTCCATGCGCCGGATGGCACCGTGCATCCAGGCGAGGGATACCGCCACCAGCACGAACAGCACCATGTAGGAACTGGTCCAGATGCCGGTGAGATCGAGCACGGCACCGAACAGGATCGGCAGGAAGAAACCGCCCAGGCCGCCGATCATGCCGACCAGGCCGCCTACCGAGCCGACGTTCTCCGGATAGTAGACCGGGATGTGCTTGTAGACGGCGGCCTTGCCCAGCGACATGAAGAAGCCCAGCAGCACGGTCAGCACCACCACGCCCCACAGCGGCATGGCGAGCGAGAAGGCGATCTCGCCCTCCTTGCCCTGCACGACGTAGCGGGTCTCGGGATAGGCGAGCAGGAACAGGCAGGCCAGCGAGGCGATGAAGGTCAGGTACATGATCGCCCGCGCGCCGTAGCGGTCGGACATCCACCCGCCCAGGGCGCGGAACACGCTGGCCGGCAGGGTGTAGAGGGCCGCCAGTGAGCCGGCCACGGCGATGCTGACGTCGTAGGCGCCGACATAGTAGCGCGGCAGGTAGGAGGCCAGGGCCACGAAGGCACCGAACACGAAGAAGTAGTAGAGGGCAAAGCGCCACACCTGGAGGTGCCTGAGCGGCTCGAGCTGGTCCCGGGCGGAGGAGCCCTTGCCGCCCTGGCCGCGGCGGGCGCGGGTCATCGGATCCTCCTTGGAGAACACCCAGAAGCCCACGGCGACGGCCGCCAGCACGATCGCATAGACCACCGCGGTCTGCTCCCAGCCCAGCGCCAGCAGCAGGAAGGGAGCGGCAAAGTTGGTCACCGCGGCCCCTGCGTTACCGGCACCGAAGATGCCCAGCGCCGTGCCCTGCTTCTCCTTCTCGAACCAGTAGGAGGTATAAGCGATACCGACGATAAAGGAACCCCCGGCCAGGCCGACCCCGAGTGCCGCGACCAGAAACATCGCATAGCTCTCGACGTAGGAGAGCAGGAAGACACAGACGGCGGTGATCAGCATCAGCACGCTGAACACACGCCGACCGCCGAACTGCTCGGTCCAGATGCCCAGGAAGATGCGACTGATCGAGCCGGTGAGGATCGGGGTCGCGACCAGGATGCCGAACTGGGTCTCGTTGAGTCCCAGGTCCTGCTTGATCTGGACACCGATAATGGAAAAGATCGTCCATACCGCGAAGCAGGTGGTGAAGGCCAGGGTACTGAGGCCCAGCGCCCGGTATTGCTGGGGCCGGGTTACCCCCTCGAGATGTTGCATGGCGTGCCTCCCTCGACGTTGCGTGAAGCTTTGACTTACAGCCTGTCAGCCTTGGCGAGATCGAGTTTGATGTGCATCAATTTCAGCGCTGGCCTACCTCCTCAAATCTCATCTCTATCTCGTTGGTGATAGCCTCGGGGCCGCACTCCTCGTTGCGTCACCAGCGACGCGCGATACCGTGGCTCAAGACGCAGCGACCCGGGCGGTCGTTGAACCGCCCGGGTCGGGGGAAACGCCTCAGCGCGAGGCCTGTCCGGCCTTTAGCGCTGCCTGCTCTTCGATCATGCGATCCACCGAGGAGACGTGATACTCCTCGTCGAAAGCGCCCTCGGGCTCCTTCAGCCAGATCAGGCAGATCAGCCAGCTGAGGAAGGCGCCGGTGGCAATGATGTAGAAGAACTGGGTCGGCGTGACGAAGGTGAAGATGGTCAGGTAAACCACCGCCCCCACGTTGCCGTAGGCGCCGGCCATGCCTGAGATCTGGCCGGTGATACGACGCTTGATCGAGGGAATGATGCCGAACGTCGCGCCTTCGGCCCCCTGCACGAAGAAGGAGGTGAAGATGGTGATGGCCACGGCGACGATCAGCGGCCAGCTCGAGTTGAGCATGGCCATCAGCACGAAGCCGATGCCGATGCCGAACATGTAGCTGAGCATCACGAAGCGGCGGTTGCCCATGCGGTCGGAGACCAGCCCGCCCATGGGGCGCGCCACCAGATTGACGAAGGCGAAGGACGCCGCAATCAGGCCGGCCATGGCGGCACTGAGGCCCCAGGTTTCCTCGAAGAACATCGGCAGCATCGAGACCACGGCCAGCTCGGCACCGAAGTTGGCGAAGTAGGTGCTGTTCAGCGCCGCCACGCTGCTGAAGGGGTACTTGTCGTCTTCGGGGACACCTTCCTTGAGGATCGGCACGTTGACGCGCAGGATCTGGATGATCTGATAGATGACGACCGCGACGATGGCCAGATAGGCGATCACGGCACCGGTGGTGGAAAGGTAGCCCATGTTCTGGATGCGCCACACCAGGATGCCCAGGACGCCGACCAGCGGGATGGTCCAGAGGATCAGCTTGATCATGTCGGCCCAGCTGCTGACCTCCATGGCGGCGGCCTTGCGCGGCTTGCGGTGGGCCTTGGGATCCGGACCATCGGTGATGCCGAACCAGTAGTAGACGCCATAAGCCGCCATCACGATGGCGCTTTGGGCGATGGCCCAGCGCCAGCCGTCGTCACCGCCGTACATGGTGATGGCGATGGTCGGCAGGGTCATGGCCGCCGCCGCCGAACCGAAGTTACCCCAGCCGGCATAGAAACCCTCGGCGAAGCCGATGTCCCGTGGCTTGAACCACAGCGCGGTCATGTGAATACCGACCACGAAGCTGGCGCCGATGGAGCTGAGCACCAGGCGCGAGACCAGCAACTGCGCCATGGTATCGCCGAAGGCGAACACCAGGGCCGGGACCGACATGGTGACCATCAGGATCGAGAACACCCGCCGCGGACCGAAGCGGTCCAGCGCCATGCCGACGATGATCCGCGCCGGTATGGTCAGGGCCACGTTGCAGATGGCGAACAGCTTGATGTCGTCCTGGGTCAGCCAGTCGACGCTCTTGAGCATGCTTGACGCCAGGGGCGCCATGTTGAACCAGACATAGAAGGTAATGAAGAAGGCGATCCAGGTCAGGTGCAGGGCCCGGATCTCGGGACTTTTCACCTTGAAGACGGAAGAGACTTTCATGGTCGTTATTCCTGTGTTGCCGATTCGCCGGTGGGAAGAATCAGCAAGGGACACTCGGCACGGCGGGTCAGGAAGGAGCTGACGCTGCCGAAGGTCATGTAGTCGAATTCATCGAAGATGGCATTCAGCGACTTGGCGATGAAGCTCGGATCGGGTTCGTGACTGTGACGTGCGATCACTAGCAGATCGGGCCGCTCCTTGTGCGTCGCTTGCAGCAGCAGCTTGCGGGCATCGCCTTCGGCGATCAGCAGTTCTGCATCGAATCCGGCCTTCACGGCCGTCTCCACACCCTCCTGCAGCTGTGCCTTGAGCTCCCGGTACTCCTCCTGGAAGAGCTCCTCGTTGGCATCCGTGGCATCCCGCGGGTTCTCGGCGACCCCGACCAGCACCAGGGTGGGCGCGCTGTTGTGGAACATCTGCATGGTCTGTTCCAGGGCAAGCCTGGCATTCCGCGAACCATCGTAGGCAAGCATGATCTTCATGGCGGATCTCGCTATCTCGGGTAGGGGCGCCCGGGATCTTCCCGGGCGCTACCGGCTTGATGAATCAGGGGTTCTTCACGTAGGCGTTCTTGCGCAGATAGAACCACCAGTTGACGACCAGGCAGAGGGCGTAGAAGACCGCGAAGCCGTACATGGCCATCTCCGGGGTGCCGGCCTTGATCTGCTCGCCCATCACCCGCGGGGCGATGAAGGCGCCGTAAGCGGCCACCGCGGAGGTCCAGCCCAGCACCGGCCCCTTCTGCTGCAGGTCGAAGATGAAGCCGATACTGCGGAAGGTGGAGCCGTTGCCGATGCCGCTGGCAGCGAACAGCACGATGAACAGCATCAGGAACATCCAGAAGTACTGATTGGGGTCGGTGGCGTTGTAGGCCAGCATCATCACGTAGCCCACGGCGGCGGAGGCCAGCACCATCACCACGGAGATCGCCTGGGTGACGATCGCACCCCCCACCTTGTCGGAGATCCAGCCGCCCACCGGGCGGATCAGCGCGCCGACGAAGGGACCCATCCAGGCCCAGGTCAGGGCACTGGGTGCATTGGGATTGGCCACTCGCATCAGGTTGCCGTCGGCGCCCACTTCCATCATGTTGCCGAAGATGACGCTGATGGAGAGTGGCAGCGCCGCGGAGAAGCCGATGAAGGAGCCGAAAGTGGCGATGTAGAGCACCGTCATCGCCCAGGTATGCTTGTTGGAGAAGATCGCGAACTGCTTCTGGATGTTCGGCTTGATGTCACCGGGAATCAGGCGCAGCAGGAACAGGGTCAGCACGATGGTCAGCGGCAGGGCGATCCACATGTTCAGCCAGCCCAGCGCCACGACGCCGATGATCGAGGCCAGGAACCCCACGCCATAGAGCCCCAGGATCTTGCCGAAGGCCTGCACCGGAGAACCGGGATTGGGCGTGATGGCGCGAATGTTGTTCATGCCGAACCAGCCGGCGAAGGCCAGCGGGATCAGAAAGACCAGCCAGATGAAGCCGGCGTTCTGGATCCAGGTATCGGTACCCGCCTCGATACGGCCGATCAGGGTACCGCTGGCCTTCTGCAGCTCCATCGGATCGCCGCCCAGCGCACCGAAGATGCCGACGGTCATCACCAGCGGAATCAGGATCTGCATGGTGGTCACGCCGAAGTTGCCGAGGCCCGCATTCATGCCCAGGGCATAGCCCTGCTGCTTCTTGGGGAAGAAGCTGGAAATGTTGCTCATCGAGTTGGCGAAGTTGCCGCCACCGATGCCCGAGAGCAGCGCCAGGGCCTGAAACACCCAGAAGGGCGTGTCCGGATTCATCAGCGCGATGCCGGTGCCCAGGGCGGGAATCATCAGCAGGGCGGTGGTCAGGAAGATGGTGTTGCGCCCGCCGGCGATGCGGATCATGAACGAGGCCGGGATGCGCAGCGTGGCGCCGGCGAGGCCGGCGATGGCGGTCAGCGTGAACAGCTGGTCCACCGTGAAGGGGAAGCCGAGGTTGCGCATCTGGGTGGTGATCATGCCCCACATCAGCCACACGGCGAAGCCCATCAGCAGGCTGGGAATGGAGATCCAGAGGTTGCGATTGGCAACCTTCTTGCCCTCCTTCTCCCAGAACTCCTCGTTCTCGACATCCCAGTGTTCGATGTCGGCGTTCTTTCTGGTCATGGTGTGTTTCCCTCCGAGCGCTTGCGTTAGGCCCCGGCCAGCGGTCGCGGTTGACCGATATCAAGAGGCAGGGCTTTGTCGCGCAAGATACGCCTGGACGGAGGGCGGCGAAACGGGGAGAAAATGCCGCAAAATCGGCGGGATACCTCCAGCGAGGTAGGAGGTATTCGCCGACAAGTCGTTGATATTTAAAATATTTTTATAGAGACGGCGAGCGTGGCGAGAGCCAGAGGACGCGGCGGGAGTCTTTGGAGGTATCCACACAGAACCTACTTGTCCACGCCCTCCTGAACGGCCCATACCGCGGCTTCGACCCGCGAGCGCAGATTGAGCTTCTTGAGCAGATGCTTGACGTGAACCTTCACCGTGCCCTCGGTGATATCGAGCTTGCGGGCGATCAGCTTGTTGGAGAGGCCGGCGGCCAATTCGCGCAGGATCTCGCGCTCACGCTGGGTCAGGCTGTGGATATCCGGAGCCGCAGGCTGGTTGCGCTGGCTGCGCAGGGCCTCGGCCAGCAGGGCGGTGAGGCTCTCGCTGATCACCATGCGACCCAGCGCCGCCTGGCGCAGCTGGCGCACCATCTCGTCGGGGTCCATGTCCTTGAGCAGGTAGCCGTCGGCACCGCTGCGCAGGGCGGCCACCACGTCCTCCTCGTGGTCCGAAACGGTGAACATCACGATGCGCCCGGCATAGCCCTGCTCGCGCAGCGCCTTCAGGGTGGCGATGCCGTCCATACCGGGCATGTTGAGGTCGAGCAGGATCATGTCGGGGTCGAGCTCACCGGCGAGCCGGATCCCCACCTCCGGCTCGCCCGCCTCGCCGGCCAGCACCAGGTCGTCTTCCAACTCGAGCAGTTGCGACACGCCGCGGCGCAGCAGCGGATGGTCATCGATGAGCAGGATCGTGGCAGGGGTGTCGTGATCGGTGAGTGTCATCCGGGCGAGTTCCTGTGTCCGTGTGGAATGGCGGTGGTCTCGGGGCCGCTGGCCGGCTGCTGGGCGATCAGTCGCGCGGTCTGCGGGGAGAAGGTGAGCTCGACGAGGGTGCCGCCCGCCTGGCGGTTGCGCACCGCGAACTCACCGCCCAGGGTATCGGCACGGTCGCGCATGATCACCAGCCCATAGTGCATGGGGGGCGAGCCGCTATCCGGCAGTCCGATGCCATCGTCCTCGACCATGACATGCAGCCGGGCCTGCTGGAAGCGCACCGTGACCGCCGCCCAATGGGCGTGGGCATGCTTGTGGATGTTGGCCAGCGCCTCGCGCACCACCTGCAGCACATGGATCTCCTCGTTGGGATTGAGCAGGTGCGGCGGGACGTCGAAGAACAGCTCTACCTGGCAGCCCAGCCGCTCGGCGAATTCCTCGGTGGTCTGGCGCAAGGCGCTGGAGAGGCCGGGCCCCTCGAGCTTGAGGCGGAAGGTGGTGAGCAGCTCGCGGAGCTGACGATAGGCGCTGTCGAGCCCGGTACGCAGCTCGCCGAAGACCGCTGTCTGCGCGTCGCGAGGCATCTCCTTGGCCTGCATGCGCTCGAGCCTGGCGACCTGCATCTTGAGGTAGGAGAGCGACTGGGCCAGGGAGTCATGGAGCTCCCGGGCGATGATGGTGCGCTCGTTCATCAACGTCACCTGCTGCTGCTGCTCGATGCGCCGCTGCAGGTACACCGCCGTGGCCAGCTGGTCGGTCAGGGCGTTGAGCAGCCGGCGGGTGCTGTCGGTGAGCTCGCGGTCCTGGGGATACCAGACTTCCAGAGTGCCGAGCAGGGTGGCGCCGACGCTCACCGGCAGCAGCAGGCACTCCGCTTCGCCGTCTTCGGAGAGCGCCAGCGGCTCGGGGTCGAGCAGGCAGGCGTGGCAGTCATGGTCGCGACAGTAGGTCGGTCGGCTGGGTGAGTGGGTAGCGAGAATCGGTACCTCGCGGTCGTCATAGGGGTCGTGCAGCGAAAGCCGAATCGGACCGATCTCGAGCAGCTCCTCGATGCGGCGCAGCATCGGGGCAGCACTGGCGCAGAGGTCATTGCCGCCACCGTAGAGGGCCCGGCTGCCGTCGTGAAGCACCTGCATGACCCGATTGCTGCGCTCGAGCTCGGCCTTCTTGCGCGAGACGCGTGCTTCCAGCGCCGCGTAGCTGGCGCCGAGTTCCTCGGCCATGCCATCGAAGGTGCTGCCCAGCAGCGCCAGCTCGTCGCTGCCCTTGAGCTGAGTTCGGTAGCCGAAGTTGCGACGGCCGGCCTCCCTGGCCAGCACCACCAGCTGGTGCAGCGGGGCCACCAGGTTGTGGCGGATGTCGTAGAGGGCGATGGCCACTACCACGGCGGTCAGCGCCAGGAAGAGAATCTGCAGTACGCTGAGCAGGCGGATCTTGGCCTCGCTGTTCTGCTCCAGCTGGGAGACCAGCTGGTCGATGTCACCCACCAGGCCGTCCAGGGTCTGACGGAGTACCTCGACGTCCACGCCCTCGCCTGCAATGGCGCGGCTCACCTTGGGGGCCAGCGCTTCGTCCCAGCGGGTCCGGAGCATCTGGTACTGGGTCTGCAGGGGATGATCCTCGGCCTCGGGCAGGGCCTCGGTCAGCTGCGGGCTGTTGAGTCGCTCGCGAAAGCGTTCGCTGAGTACCTCGACACGCTCGCGCTGCGACGCCTCGGGTTGGCGTTCATAACGCTGCAGGGCAGCGACGATCTGGTAGGTATTCATGCGCAGCGAGCCGGCCACGTTGATGGCGGCGGCATCACCGCGGCTGCCGTTGGCGACCACCATGGTCACCACGATGCTGATCAGTGCCATGGCGCTGATCGCCAGCAGCGAGGCGACGATGCGCGCCACCAGAGAGCGTTGCAGCAGTTTCATCGGCGGGTGGGGCCTCCGCGCGCGTTACAAGTCCATGGATTCAGGGTGTCACTATACCCTAGTGGGTAGTGATAGCTCCCTCAAAGGTGTACCTCCCTTGCTCTTTTGACGCCCCGGGCGGCGCTCCCGAGAATTCAGGAACCCTTCACAAAACCTGCACAAAGCCTGCCGCCCATGACTCGCAACGACGAGACTTCACCGCCGCTGCCGCGTGCCGACCCGTCACAGGACGCGTCGGCGCCTCCCGGCTATCGGGCCCTGGTGGTGGTGATTCTGTCACCGCTGGCCTTCGCCCTGGTCTTCGCCTGCTGGACCCTGTTTGCCATGCTCGGTGTGGAGCTGCGTCGCGACCTGGCCCTGGGCGGCGTCGGCTTCGCGGTGCTGCTGGCCATGCCGATGCTCGCCGGGGGCCTGGCCAGCCTGCCCATGGCGCTACTGGCCCGGCGCTTCGGCGGGCGCCGAGTAATGCTCGGCTGCCTGCTGCTGATCTGCCCCTTTCTGTGGTGGATCAGCCAGGCGGACCACTATCTGGAATTTCTGATGGCCGGCCTGGGCCTGGGGCTGGGCGCCGGGGCCCTGGCCGCCGGCCTGGTCTATGTGGCGGAGCTGGGGCCGCCTCGACATGCCGGCCTGGCACTGGGCTTCTACGGGGCCGGCATGGTCGGGGCGGGGCTGAGCTACCTGCTGCTGCCGCTGGTCAGCCAGGCCTATGGCTGGCGCATGGCGCCGCTGCTCTACCTGTTGCCGGTACTGCTGATCGCGGCATTGCTATGGCTGTTCGCCGACGATGCCGATGCGCCCGCCTCCCCCGAGACAACCGAGGACGGGGATGACGAGGCACCGCCGACGCGGGGCTCGCCAAGGACGCGCGTCGTCCGCGTCGCCTGCCTCCTCGCCGACTGGCAGCTGTGGCGACTGGCGATCACCTACAGCTTCTTCTTCGGCGCCTTCGTGGCCCTGGCGCTGTGGCTGCCCGGCCACCTGGCGGCCCGCTATGGCCTCTCGCTGCAGGCCGCGGCCCTCTGGGCCTTGCCCTTCACGCTGGCAGTCGGAGCGGGCCAGGTGATCGGCGGCATGCTGGCTGATCTGCGCGACTTTCGCAGTCTGCGCTGGTGGGTCAGCGCCTTCGTACTGGTCTGCCTCTTCCTGCTCTCCTATCCCCCCTTCTCCATGCGCATCGAGGGGATACATGGCGAACTGACGCTGCGCTATGCGGCCCCGCTATGGGGTTTTTTGGGACTGCTGGTGGCCATGGGCGTCGCCATGGGGATAGGACAGGGTAGCCTGATGCGGCTGATCCATCGTGATCATGGCAGCGACATGGCGCTGGTGGGTGGGCTGGCCCTGACCTTGGGTGGACTCTTCGCCGCCTTGCTGCCGCCGGTTTTCGTGCTGGGTGGCGAGTGGCTGGGCGTACGTACGGTGGGCTTCATGTTCCTCTATGCGGCGCTGGTGGCATGCATGTTGATCATGCTGGCCGATCATGCGCGAGATCGGCGCCGTGCCCGCTGAACGCGCCATCTAACCCCTCCTTTTTACGCGTCTATCCCCTTGGAGGTAGAGGGCATGTATATGGAGGTAACCGGGCAGAATTGTGCCTTCCAATCCCCCAGAATTCCCTCCATGGAAGCTGCCTGAGCCCTGTGAGGGAGTGGCAGTTCGAGTGGCCGGGGATGGCCACGCATCTTTTCAGGAGCCTGGAGAGCGACCATGAGTCACTTCATCGATCGGCTGAACTTCTTCCGCAAGGCCCGCGAACCCTTCGCCAACGACCATGGTGAAGTTCGCCAGGAGTCCCGCGAGTGGGAGAACAGTTACCGGCAGCGCTGGCAGCATGACAAGGTGGTACGGTCCACCCACGGGGTGAACTGCACCGGTTCATGCAGCTGGAAGATCTACGTCAAGAATGGCTTGGTCACCTGGGAGACCCAGCAGACCGACTATCCGCGCACACGGCCGGACCTGCCCAACCATGAGCCTCGTGGCTGCCCGCGCGGCGCCAGCTACTCCTGGTACATGTACAGCGCCAACCGTCTCAAGTACCCCCTGATCAGAAAGCCGCTGCTCAAGCTGTGGCGCGAGGCTCTCGAGGCCAAGGGTGATCCGGTCGATGCCTGGGCCTCCATCGTCGAGGACCCCGACAAGGCCAAGCAGTACAAGCGCGCCCGCGGCATGGGTGGCTTCGTGCGCGGCAACTGGGACGAGCTCAACGAGCTGGTCGCGGCTTCCAACGTCTACACCGCCAAGCAGTACGGGCCCGACCGCATCATCGGCTTCTCGCCGATTCCCGCCATGTCGATGGTCAGCTATGCCGCCGGTAGTCGCTACCTGTCATTGATCGGCGGCGTCTGCATGAGCTTCTACGACTTCTATTGCGACCTGCCGCCGGCCTCGCCGATGACCTGGGGCGAGCAGACCGACGTGCCCGAGTCCGCCGACTGGTACAACTCCGGCTATATCATCGCCTGGGGCTCCAATGTGCCGCAGACGCGGACGCCGGATGCCCACTTCTTTACCGAGGTGCGTTACAAGGGCACCAAGACCGTTTCCATCACCCCGGACTATGCCGAGGTCTCCAAGCTTACCGACGAGTGGCTCTCTGCCAAGCAGGGCACCGATGCCGCGCTGGCGATGGCCATGGGCCACGTCATCCTCAAGGAGTTCCACCTCGACAAGCCCAGCGCCTACTTTACCGACTACGTGCGCCGCTACTCCGACATGCCGTTCCTGGTCGAGCTCGAGCCCCGTGAAGACGGCAGCTATGCGCCGGGACGTCAGCTGCGTGCCAGCGATTTCGATGCCAGCCTGGGTCAGGAGAACAACCCGGAGTGGAAGACCGTCGCCTGGGACGAGACCCGCGACCAGCTGGTGGTGCCGCGCGGCTCCATCGGCTTCCGCTGGGGCGAGACCGGTGACGAGGTCGGCAAGTGGAACCTCGAGCCCCTCGACGCCGAAGGCACCGAGATCAAGCCGCTGCTGAGCCTCGCCGAGCACCACGACAGCGTGGCCAAGGTCGCCTTCCCCTACTTCGGCGGCATCGAGCACGAGCACTTCGACCATGTGAAAGGCGAAGGCGCGGGTGCGGCGGATGACCTGCTGTTCCACAATCTGCCCGTCAAGAAAATGAAGAAGGCCGACGGCAGCGAGATGCTGGCGGTCACCGTGTTCGACCTGATGTGCGCCAACTACGGCATCGACCGCGGCTTCAGCGGTGATAGCGAAGATGACGGTGCCACGTCCTACGATCAGATCCGCCCCTATACCCCGGCCTGGCAGGAGAAGATCACCGGTGTGCCAGCGGCTCAGTGCGCGCGCATTGCCCGTGAGTTCGCCGACAACGCCGACAAGACCCAAGGGCGCAGCATGATCATCGTCGGTGCCGGCATGAACCACTGGTACCACATGGACATGAACTACCGCGGCTTGATCAACATGCTGGTCATGTGCGGCTGCATCGGTCAGAGCGGGGGTGGCTGGGCCCATTATGTGGGTCAGGAGAAGCTGCGCCCGCAGACCGGCTGGACCCCGTTGGCCTTCGGTCTCGACTGGCAGCGTCCGCCACGTCACATGAACTCCACCTCCTTCTTCTACAACCACTCCTCCCAGTGGCGCTACGAGAAGCTCGAGATCAAGGAGATCCTTTCGCCGCTGGCCAAGGCCGAGGACTATCCGGGTAGCCTGATCGACTTCAACGTGCGCTCCGAGCGTATGGGCTGGCTGCCCTCCGCCCCCCAGCTGGGCACCAACCCGCTGCGACTGGCGAAGCAGGCCGAGGAAGCCGGGATGTCGACCAAGGATTACGCCGTTCAGCAGCTCAAGAGTGGCGAGCTCTCCTTCGCGGCGGAAGACCCGGACAATTCCCAGAACTTCCCGCGCAACATGTTCATCTGGCGCTCCAACCTGCTGGGCAGCTCTGGCAAGGGCCATGAGTACATGCTCAAGTACCTGCTGGGCACTCGTCACGGTATCCAGGGCAAGGACCTGGGTGAGGAAGGCGGCACCATACCCGAAGAGGTCAAGTGGCATGACCAGGCGCCCGAGGGCAAGCTCGACCTGCTGGTGACCCTGGACTTCCGCATGTCCACCACCTGCCTCTACTCGGACATCGTATTCCCCACGGCGACCTGGTACGAGAAGAACGACCTCAATACCTCCGACATGCACCCCTTCATCCACCCGCTGACCGCGGCGACCGACCCGGCATGGGAGTCGCGCAGCGACTGGGAGATCTACAAGGGCATCGCCAAGGCCTTCTCGAAGGCCTGCGTGGGGCATCTTGGCGAGGAGACCGACCTGGTCACCCTGCCGCACCAGCACGACTCCCCGGCGGAGCTTTCCCAGGTCGAGGTCAAGGACTGGAAGAAGGGCGAGTGCGAGCCGATCCCGGGCAAGACCATGCCGGCACTGATCGAGGTCAAGCGCAACTACCCCGAGACCTATGAGCGCTTCACCTCCGTGGGCCCGCTGCTCCAGAGCATCGGCAACGGCGGCAAGGGCATCAACTGGAACACCGAGTCCGAGGTCGAACTGCTCGGCAAGCTCAACCATCGCAAGCTGGACGGGCCGCACAAGGGGCGTCCGCAGATCGAGAGTGCCGTGGACGCCGCCGAGATGATCCTGACCCTGGCGCCGGAGACCAACGGCCAGGTCGCGGTGAAGGCCTGGGACGCGCTTTCCAAGATCACCGGGCGGGATCACACCCACCTGGCGCATCCCAAGGAAGACGAGAAGATCCGTTTCCGCGACATCGTTGCCCAGCCGCGCAAGATCATCTCCAGCCCGACCTGGTCCGGCCTCGAGGACGAGCACGTCTCCTACAATGCCGGCTATACCAACGTCCACGAGCTGATCCCCTGGCGCACCGTCAGCGGCCGCCAGCAATTCTACCAGGATCACCCCTGGATGCGCGCCTTCGGCGAGAGCCTGCTGGCCTATCGGCCGCCGATCAATACCAAGGCGGCGCAGGGCTTCACCCTGCCGGCCGACAATGGCTACAAGACCAAGGCGCTGAACTTCATCACGCCGCACCAGAAGTGGGGGATCCACTCCACCTACAGTGAAAACCTGCTGATGCTGACATTGTCGCGCGGCGGCCCCATTGCCTGGCTGTCGGAAGACGATGCGCAGTCGATCGGCATTGAAGACAACGACTGGATCGAGCTTTACAACGCCAATGGTGCGATCACCGCCCGTGCCGTGGTCAGCCAGCGGGTCAAGACCGGCATGGTGATGATGTACCACGCCCAGGAGCGCATCACCAATATTCCCGGCTCCGAGGTCAGCGGCACGCGTGGCGGCTTCCATAACTCGGTCACCCGCATCTGCCCCAAGCCGACTCACATGATCGGCGGCTACGCGCAGCTCTCCTACAGCTTCAACTACTACGGCACCGTCGGCTCCAACCGCGACGAATTCGTCCTGATTCGCAAGATGAAGAACATCGACTGGCTGGATGGCGAAGGCAATGACACCGTGCAGGAGGCCGTCAAATGAAGATTCGTTCGCAAGTAGGCATGGTCCTCAACCTCGACAAGTGCATCGGCTGCCATACCTGCTCGGTGACCTGCAAGAACGTCTGGACCAGCCGTGAGGGTGTGGAATACGCCTGGTTCAACAACGTCGAGACCAAGCCCGGCATCGGTTATCCCAAGGAGTGGGAAAACCAGCACAAGTGGAAGGGCGGCTGGCTGCGTCGCAAGGATGGCAAGATCGAGCCGCGCATCGGTGGCAAGTGGCGGGTGCTGGCGAACATCTTCGCCAACCCCGATCTGCCGGAGATCGACGACTACTACGAGCCGTTCACCTTCGATTACCAACATCTGCACACCGCCAAGCAGGGCGAGCATCAGCCCACAGCGCGGCCGCGTTCGCTGGTCTCCGGTGAGCGCATGAACAAGATCGAGTGGGGCCCGAACTGGGAGGAGATTCTCGGCACCGAGTTCGCCAAGCGGCGTAAGGACTCGAACTTCGAGAAGATCCAGGCCGATATCTACGGCCAGTTCGAGAACACCTTCATGATGTATCTGCCGCGGCTTTGCGAGCACTGCCTCAATCCGACCTGTGTGGCGTCGTGCCCGAGTGGCGCGATCTACAAGCGCGAGGAGGATGGCATTGTCCTGATTGATCAGGACAAGTGCCGCGGCTGGCGGATGTGTATCTCCGGCTGCCCCTACAAGAAGATCTACTACAACTGGAAGACCGGTAAGTCCGAGAAGTGCATCTTCTGCTATCCGCGCATCGAGGCCGGCCAGCCGACCATCTGTTCCGAGACCTGTGTGGGGCGGATCCGCTACCTCGGCGTGCTGCTCTACGATGCCGACCGCATCGAGGAAGTGGCCAGTTCCCCGGACGAGCGTGACCTCTATCACCGCCAGTGTGAAATCTTCCTGGACCCTAACGACCCAGAAGTCATCGCCCAGGCCAAGAAGGACGGCATCACCGACAATGTGATCGCTGCCGCCCAGGCCTCGCCGGTCTACAAGCTGGCCATGGACTGGGGCCTGGCACTGCCGCTGCACCCGGAGTATCGCACCCTGCCGATGGTCTGGTACGTGCCGCCGCTGTCGCCGATCCAGTCGGCCGCCGAGGCCGGCAACGTCGAGTTCGACGGCGTGATGCCGAAGATCGAGTCGCTGCGCATTCCGGTCAAGTACCTGGCCAACATGCTGACCGCCGGCGAGGAAGAGCCCGTGGTACTGGCACTCAAGCGTCTGATGGCGATGCGCCTCTACATGCGTGGCAAGCACGTCGAAGGCAAGGCCGAGACCGAGGTGCTGGAGAGCGTCGGCCTCAGCGAGGCCCAGGTGGAGGATATGTACCGCTATCTGGCCATCGCCAACTACGAGGATCGCTTCGTGATCCCCACCAGCCATCGCGAAATGGCCACCGAGGCCTTCCCGGAGCGCGGCGGCTGTGGCTTCACCTTCGGCGACGGCTGTCACGGCGAGAGCAAGCCGAGCCTGTTCAACGGCCGTTCACAGACCACCACCCTGGTACAGCCGGTGGAGACCTTCGACCCCCAGGCACAGGGCAAGCAACAGCACGAGGAGGTGCGTCATGGCTGAGGCAGCCATCCAATACCCGGTGGCGGAGCCTGACATGCTGAGTCTGCGTGTGCTGGCCCGGCTGCTCGACTATCCCTCCGCGGAACTCCAGGCGGCTGCGCCGGAGCTGATCGAGATCATCAACGACGAGCGCCGCTGGGAGGCGGCGCTGCGCGCTCGCCTGATGGACTGGTGCCAGCGCCTGCTGGAGGCCGACCTGCTGGAACTGCAGTCCGAGTACGTGGCGCTATTCGACAAGGGTCGCACGACCTCGCTGCTGCTCTTCGAGCACGTTCACGGGGAGTCCCGAGATCGTGGCCAGGCGATGGTCGACCTGATGGCCGAGTACCGCGCCGCGGGCTTCGAGCTCGATGCGCGTGAGCTGCCCGACTACCTGCCGATGTTCCTGGAGTACCTCTCGACCCGCCCGGAGGCCGATATCGGCCGCTGGCTGGGCGAGATCCGTCATATCCTGGCGTTGCTCAGTGCGCGCC
Organism: Halomonas fontilapidosi; assembly: GCF_014192285.1. Taxonomy (GTDB): domain Bacteria; phylum Pseudomonadota; class Gammaproteobacteria; order Pseudomonadales; family Halomonadaceae; genus Halomonas; species Halomonas fontilapidosi. Next base: position 132,357 of record NZ_JACHXQ010000004.1, read on the forward strand.
TGGAAGAGCGCGAGGCCGACCATGCCCTGGTGCTGCTGGCGCTGCTGGCGCTGATCGGTGCCGAAGGGGACGTCGACGCCCACCGCGAGACGGTGAAGGATGAAGCCCCCGATGATACCCCCGAGGCGCTGGACGAGGTCTGGGAAGAGGAAGCGGTGCGCTTCAGTGCCGCCTCCGACGAGGACTGCGCGCTGCAGTCCGCCGAGGGTCGCCGCCTCGCCGAGCGCAAGCAGGCCGTGCCCAGCGACCCCGTCAGGATCATGCCCGGCAGCGGCCATACCGACCGCACCGTGACCGATCGCTAAAGGAGAACCGTCATGTTTAGCGAATATCTGCAACACCTGATCTATGGCTACTACCCCTATCTGGCCGGCACGGTGTTCCTGGTCGGCAGCCTGATGCGTTACGACCATGGCCAGTTCACCTGGAAGACCGGCTCCAGCCAGATGCTCTCGTCGAAGAACATGCGCCTGGCCAGCAACCTCTTCCATATCGGCATCATCGTCATCTTCTTTGGCCACCTGTTCGGCATGCTGACCCCGCACTGGGTCTATGCGCCCTTCCTGAGCGCCGGAACCAAGCAGGTGCTGGCGATCGTCATCGGCGGTATCGCCGGGGTGCTGTGCCTGGCCGGCGGTGCCATGCTGCTCTACCGTCGCCTGACCAACCCGCGGGTCAAGGCCTCGTCGAGCATGATGGATACCGCCATCCTCGGCTTGATTGTCTTCCAGGCCGGCCTGGGCGTGATCAGCGTGTTCTTCTCGCTGGGCCACCTGGACGGCGCGATGATGCTGACCCTGGCGGGCTGGGCCCAGTCCATCGTGTTCTTCAGCGGCGGGGCGGCCGACTACATGGCCGAGGTCTCCTGGATCTACAAGGTGCACGTCTTCCTCGGCCTGACCATCATCCTGCTGTTTCCCTTCACCCGCCTGGTTCACGTCTGGAGCGTGCCCTTTGGCTACGTGACGCGCCGCTACCAAGTCGTCCGCAAGCGGGGCTGAGGAGTTATCACCATGCAGAAGATCGATATCGAGATGATCCCGGGGGGCGCCACGCCCCCACCCATCCGGGTCGGCGAGGCCACCATCGCGGAGGCCGCCATCGCCGAGGAGATGCAATATCATCCGGCGGACAGCGCCGGTACTGCCCAGCTCAAGGCGGCCCGTGCCCTGGTGGTGCGCGAACTGCTGCGCCAGCGGGCGGCGGTTCTGGGTGTGGCCGAGGCCGCCGGCGAGGCGTTCGACGAGGCCGACTCGGCCATCGCCGAGCTGCTGGAGCGCGAGCTGGAGGTACCCGAGCCTGCCGAAGCGGACTGCCGGCGCTTCCACGCCGCGCACCCCGAGCGCTTCAGCGAGCCGACCCGCCTGCGCGTGCGCCACGTGTTGCTGGCCGCCGCTCCGGACGATGCGCCGGCCCGCGACGCCGGCTATCGCCTGGGCGAGAAGCTGGTCCGCGAGCTGCAGGAAGTGCCCGAACGCTTTACCGAGTTCGCCCAGCGCCACTCCGCCTGCCCGTCGAAGGATCAGGGCGGTGACTTGGGCTGGCTGGCGCCCGGCCAGACCGTGGCCGAGCTGGACCGCGCCCTGCAGCACCTGCCCGAGGGGCTCCATGACCGTCCGCTGGCTTCGCGCTACGGCTGGCATGTGGTCACCATCGACCAGCGCGCCGAGGGCCGCGAGCTGCCCTATGAGCAGGTCGCCGAGCACGTTCGTCACAGCCTGCGCGAGCAGGCCACTCGTCGGGCCCTGCGCCACTACCTGCTGGCGCTGGAGGCCGAAATCGGCGTCGAGGGCATTGCGCTCGACGACGACAGCGCCAGCGCCCTGATGCAGTAGCCAACTGAAAGGGGGCCGGTTCGGCCCCCTCGACGTTTCCGACGCTCCTTTCCATGCCGCCGCCTGTGCCGCGGGCGGCGAGGAGGACTCCATGGCCCACGTTCACGCCAATACGCCCTTCGCCCCGCTTGGCATCGCCGTGCTCACCGTCTCCGACACCCGCGGCTTCGACGAGGATGGCAGCGGCGACCTGCTCTCCGAGCGCCTCACCGAGGCCGGTCACGCCCTGGTGGAGCGGCGCATCGTGCCCGACGACGTCTATCGTATCCGCGCGGTGGTCTCGGCCTGGGTGGTCCGCGAGGATATTCAGGTCATCCTGGTCAACGGCGGCACCGGTTTCACGTCGCGAGACACCACCCCCGAGGCACTGATGCCGCTGTTCGACAAGGCGGTCGACGGCTACGGTGAGCTGTTCCGCCAGCTCTCGCTGGCCACCATCGGTACCTCCACCATCCAGTCCCGGGCGGTGGCCGGGCTGATCGATCGTACCCTGGTGTTCGCCATGCCCGGCTCGCCCAAGGCGTGCGCCACCGCCTGGGATGGCATCCTGGCCGCCCAGCTCGACGCCCGCACGAGGCCCTGTAACTTCGTTGCCATGGTGCTGCCGGAGGCAAGACGCTGCGCATCCCGACAGGAGCGCATCGACGAGGGCATGGCGGAAGGGGCAGAGGCATGAACTGCGGCTGCGCGGCGGTCGTCACACCCGGCCTGCTGGACCTCTTCGACGCCCGCGCCCTGATGATGGCCGCCGGCGTGGCAGTGGTCGGCAGTGAGCGGGTCGCCCTGGCCGAGGCGGCCGGCCGGGTGCTGGCCGAGGATGCCCGGGCCAGCCTAGACCTGCCCGGGGTCGATAACAGTGCCATGGACGGCTATGCCCTGCGTCGTCGTGAGCTCGCCGCGAGCCCGGATGGCTTGCCGGTGGTGCTGCGTGTGCCCGCCGGCGCCGGAGTGTTGCAGCTGCCCGAGGGAGGCTGCGCGCGCATCTTCACCGGCGCCCCGGTGCCGCGGGGGGCGGACGCCGTGGTGGCTCAGGAGAAGGTCAGCCTGGATGCCACGGGGCGGGTTCACGTCGCGGGGGAGCTGGCCGACGGCGCCAATATCCGTTTCCGCGGCGAGGAGAGCGGTGCCGGCGATATGCTGCTGGCCGCGGGCACGCGGCTGAGCGCCGCGGCTATCGCCCTGCTGGCCAGCCAGGGCACCGCAGCCGTGACGGTGTACCGGCGGGTTCGCGTGGCCCTGATCAGCACCGGCGACGAACTGATTGAGCCGGGGCAAGCTTGGGCGCCCGGCCAGGTCTACAACAGCAATGGTGCCATGCTGCGTGCCCTGCTTGTCCAGCAGGGCTGCGAGGTCCTTGACCTGGGCGTCGTCGCCGACACCTCAGCTGACCTGGATCAATGTCTTGGCCAGGCAGGTGAGGAAGCCGATCTGGTAGTGTGTACGGGTGGGGTCTCGGTGGGAGAGGAAGACCACGTGCGTCCGGTCCTGGAGCGCCTGGGGGGCATTGCCTTCCACGGCGTGGCAATCAAGCCCGGCAAGCCGTTCACCCTCGGTTGGCTCGGCGCTTCGCTGCGTGACGGCACCCCGTTCATCGGCCTGCCCGGTAATCCGGTGGCCTCGCTGGTGGGCTGGCAGTGGTTGGCACGGCCTCTGGTGCAGGGCCGCCAGGGACGTACCCCGTCGGCGCTGCAACGCTTTCCGGTCGTCGCGGGTTTTTCCCGGCAGGCACCGAAAGGCCGCCGCGAGCTGCTCAGGGTGGTGCTGGACTGGAGTGGAGAGGCCCCCGTTGCGCGCCTGGCCGGCGGCCAGGGTTCCCACATGCTCAGCGCCGCCAGCCAGGCCCATGGCTACCTGATCATCGAAGCCGACACCCACGTGGAGGAAGGCCATGTCTACGGATACTGCCCCGGTTCCCAGTTCCTCGACTGATCTGCTGTTCCGTCCTCGGCAGCTGCGTGAGCTGGTGTGTGGGGTGCCTTGGCTGAACGACCTCGACGAAGCGCAGCTCGATGCGTTGCTGAAGGATAGCGAGGTTCGCACCCTCAAGCCCCGCGAGTGGCTGTTTCGCCAGGATGCCCCGGCCAAATGGCTCTACGTGGTGATCAGCGGGGCGGTGCGTCTGGTGCGCAGCGCCGGCGACGGCCGCTTGGCGACCATCCGCTGCGTGGAGCGCGGCGGCACTCTGGGCGAGCTGAGCATGGTCTCCAGCGCCGGGGTCTACCTCTATTCCGCCGAGGCCCTGCGTCGTACCCATGTGTTGACCATCCGCGCGGCGCACTGCCGCGAGATCATGGACCGTCAGCCGGCCTGCCGTGCCGAGTTCATGAGCCGCCTGGCCCTGGAACTCACCGAGCGCCTCGAGGACATGGCGTTGTTGACCCAGGCCGATGCCATGGCGCGCCTGGTCAGCTACATTCTGCGCCAGCTCCCCGCGGGCCGTGCTCGGGAACCCCGCGTGGTGCGGCTGACTATCCCCAAGCGCTGGCTGGCCGCCCAGCTGGCCATGACCCCGGAAACCCTCTCGCGGCTGCTGGCCAGGCTGCGGGAGGAGGGCGTCATCAACATCGACCGCCAGCGCCTGATCGTGCTTGACGAGCAGAAGCTACGTGACACCATGCTGAGCGACGACTGACCGTCCACGCCAATCATCCCGGGCGTGTTGTCGGCTCCATGGTCTTCATGCGGCGGCAGCGTTGAGGAGACGAGCATGCGCCTCGAATACCACGGCCCGCTGCCTGAGTCGGTGGGTTTTCTGCTGTTGCCGCGTTTCTCGATGATGGCATTCTTCGCCGCGGTGGAGCCGCTGCGCATTGCCAACCGCATCAGTGACAGGCCACTGTTCGACTGGACCCTGATCAGCGTCGACGGCGAGCCGGTGACTGCCAGCAATGGCATGACATTGCTCTCTGACCATTCCATCCACGAGGTGCACCATCTGCCCACGCTGGCGGTCTGCAGCGGCTTCGAGCCCGAGGCGCATCTTGCCCGGCCATTGATGGGCTGGCTTCACCGCCTGGACGAGGCTGGCTGTGTTCTGGGAGGCCTGGATACCGGCTGTTTTCTGCTTGCCGCCGCAGGACTCCTGAAGGGCGAGCGCGTGACGTTGCATTGGGAGAGTCTGCCTGCCTTCCGTGAACGTTTCCCCGCTATCCAGACCTCCGACGAGTTGTTCGAACTCGGGGAGCGTCGTTTCTCCTGCGCCGGCGGTGCCGCCGCCATGGACATGGTCCTGGAGGTGATCGCCCGTCGCCATGGATCTCGATTGGCCATCGACGTCTCCGAACAGCTGATCCACGAACGGCTGCGCAGTCGCCATGATCAGCAGCGCATGACCCTGGCGCGTCGCCTGGGCACCCATAACCGCCGTCTGGTGGAAGCGGTCGCACTGATGGAGCGGCATCTCGAGATGCCGCTGGAGCTTGCCGATATCGCCCGCCGCAGCGGCATCTCTCAGCGTCAGCTGCAGCGCCTCTTCGAGCAGCACCTTGCCACCTCTCCCCGCCGCTGGTACCTGACCTTGCGTCTGGGCCGTGCGCAGCACTTGCTCACCGAGACCGACATGGACGTGCTCTCCGTCGGGCTGGCCTGTGGCTTTACCTCCGGTCCCAGTTTCTCGCGGGCGTTTCGCGAGCACTACGGGCAATCCCCCCGCGAGGCGCGTCGACAAGCGAGTGAGTGACCCATCCCGCCCCCGTCACCCTGAGGCGGCGTCACCTGGGTGAAGGGCAGAGGATACACCACGAGCCGCCCAGGGGGAGGGCGGCTCGCAGAGCATAACGCGGCTCGCTCAACGACGGATGCCGATGGTGCGCCCGGCCAGTGCCGGCCAGGCGTCACGCGCGACGTGGGGCAGTGCGCCAATGGCGGCCTCGACGGGGGCGGGGAAGGGCGCGGGACGCCCGGCCTCGCTGTCGATGCCCATCAGCATCTGCTCGCTGGTGGCCAGCAGGTTGCCCGCCTCATCGAGCAGTTCGAAGAAGGCATGCAGCCGCTTGGCGTCGCGATCCAGCAGGCTTAGGGCGACGCGTAGCGGCTGACCCTCGTGGGCCTCGCGGCGATAGCAGAGGTGGGTTTCGAGGGTGTAGATCGTATAGCCGTGCCGCTGGCGGCCGGCGGCATCCAGGCCGATATGGTCCATCAGCGCCTCCACCGCCAGGGAGAACACGCGGGCATACTCGGCGTCGTTCATGTGGCCGTTGTAGTCCACCCACTCGGGGGCTACGCAGGTCTCCAGGATCATCATCAGATGCGCCCCTCCAGGCCTTCCGCTTCAGGCCAGTACTTCTGCACCAGACCGAGCAGCTCGACCAGGAAGTCGTCACGGCGGCGGTCAAGCTCGGCCACACTGCGGCCGGCGGCCTGGTACTCGCAGCCCTCGACCACCTTGTCGATCAGCTCATCGGTGAGCTCCGGGGCCTCGAGCTTGGTCCAGGGCAGCTTCAGCGCCGGGCCGAACTGCTCGAGCATGTGGCGCATGCCCTGCTCGCCGCCGGCCAGGTGGAAGGTCAGGAAGGTGCCCATCAGCGACCAGCGCAGGCCGCAGCCGTAGACCACGGCGGCGTCGATCTCCTCGGTGGTGGCCACGCCGTCGTTGACCAGGTGCAGCGCCTCACGCCACAGCGCCTCCATCAGGCGGTCGGCGATATGCCCCTCGATCTCGCGCTTGACCACCAGCGGGCGCATCGCCAGCCCCTGGTAGAGCGCCTGGGCATGCTCGGTGTGCTCGGCTCGGGTCGCGTCGCCGCCCACCAGTTCGACCAGCGGCAGCAGGTAGACCGGGTTGAAGGGGTGGGCGACGATCACCCGCCCCGGCGCCTGGGTGCAGTCCTGCTGCAGGTCGCTGGGCTTGAAACCGGAGGTGGAGGAGCCGATCACCACCTCCGGCGCCGCGACGGCGTCGAGGGCGGCGAGGATCTCCTGCTTGAGCGGCAGGCGCTCCGGCACGTTCTCCTGGATCAGGTCGGCGCCCGCCACGGCCGCCTCCAGGCTATCCACGAAGGTGAGCCGCTCGGGGCTGGCGCCCTCGGCCAGGCCCAGCCGCTCGAGCGAGGCCCAGGCATTGTCGACGAAGGCACGGGTGCGCGCCGGGGCCTCGGGGTCGGGATCGAAGGCCACCACATCCCAGCCGCGGCCCAGGGCGCGGGCGATCCAACCGTTGCCGATCACCCCCGTGCCGATCACGCTCAGCTGGTGGCTCATGCCTCACCTCCGACGGTTCTTTCCACGACCTGGCGGGTATTCGGGTCGCGCAGCGCGAGATGCGCGCGGGTCTCGGCCGGCGTCATGACGCCGGCGCCGAGGTTCTCGAACAGGCGGGAGGCCTTCTCCACCAGCTGGGCGTTGGTGGCCAGCACCCCCTTCTCCAGATAGAGGTTGTCCTCCAGGCCGACCCGGGCATGCCCCCCCAGCAGTATCGCCTGGGCCGCCATGGGCATCTGGTGGCGGCCGATGCCGAAGGCCGCCCACTGAGCGGTTTCCGGCAGCTTGTTGCGCATGGCCAGCATGGTCTCGGTGTCCGCCTCGGCGCCCCAGGGAATCCCCAGGCAGAGCTGGTAGAGGGGGTCACCATCGAGCAGGCCCTCCTGCTGTAGCTGACGGGCGAACCACACATGGCCCAGATCGAAGCACTCGAGCTCCGGCTTGACGCCGGCGGCCTGCACCAGGCGGGCATGCTCGCGCAGCCAGTCGGCCGGGTTCACGTAGACCATGTCACCGAAATTGAGGCTGCCGCAGTCCAGGGTGCAGAGCTCCGGCAGCAGCTCGCCCACTGGCTCATGGCGCTCGGCCGGGGTCTGGATGTCGCTGCCCGGGCCACCGCGGGTGGGGTCCTCGGCGTCGGGGATCCAGTCGCCGCCGCCACCGGCGGTGATGTTCATGACGATGTCGACGTCGGCCTCGCGCACCCGCTGCATGACCTCGCGGAAGTGGTCGACGGAGTGGCTGACGCCGCCGGTCTCGGGGTCGCGCACGTGGATATGCGCCACGCTGGCGCCCGCCTTCGCGGCCGCAATGCAGTCATCGGCGATCTGCTTCGGTGTGATGGGCACGTTGGGGTTCTTGCCGGTGGTGTCGCCGGCGCCGGTGACGGCACAGGTCAGTATGACGTTGCGGTTCATGCTCCGCTCCTCGGGGTGGGGGATTCGATACGCCCAGTGTGAATGCCCCTCGTCGTACCGTCTTGACCTTGAGCGAATCTTTATTGGCATAAAGCGACAAGCCAGGAAGCACAGACCGAGATAGCTCACCGTTGGCGAAAATCCTGGTTAGCATGGGCCGCTGTCTTACGCTTTGGCAGGGAGTGCATGATGGCGCTACTGGACGTTCTCTCACCGCTCTCGGCGGGGATCAATCTTCTCCTGATACTGCTCTCGGTGCTCACCTCGGCCTTCACCGCCGCGGTGGGCGTCGGGGGCGGGGTGCTGATGATCATGGCGTTGGCCCAGGTGATGCCGGCGGCGGCGCTGATTCCGGTCCACGGCATGGTTCAGCTGGGCTCCAACGTCGGTCGTACGGCGTTGACCTGGCGCCATGTCGATCGCATCACGCTTGCGGCGTTCCTGCCGGGGGTGGTGCTGGGTGCGCTGGCGGCAGCCTGGCTGCTGGTACGCCTGCCGGCGGGGGTGCTCGAGCTCTGCATCGCCGCGTTCGTGCTCTTCACCTGCTGGGGACCGGGGCTGCCGAAACGGGCCCTGGGACGGGGAGGCGTGCTGGTTGCCGGCGCCGTCACCACCCTGCTCTCCAGCCTGGTGGGCGCCAGCGGCCCGATGGTGGCCGCCTTCATCAAGCAGAGCCAGGTCGGTCGCCTGGCCAAGGTCGCCACCTTTTCCGCCTGCATGCTGCTGCAACACTTGAGCAAGGCCTTCGTGTTCGGCGTGGCCGGGTTCGTCTTCCACGACTGGCTGGCATTGATCCTGGTGATGGTGGCGGCGGGCTTTCTTGGCACCTGGCTTGGCCTGCGTGTGCTGCATCGTCTTTCGGATCACCGCTTCGACAGCCTCTTCAAGTGGGCGCTGACGCTGCTGGCGCTGCGCCTGGTATGGCTCGGCGGGCAGCGGCTGGTGGGCGCGGGGTGAAGGTCAGGCAGCTAGGTGTGAACAATCGGCAGGGATGACACGCCGACGATCGGCTGACGTGACACGGTAATGCGGCGAAAAATCGCCAAAAAAGTCACGACTTCACCCTGTACAGGGCGCCACAGGCGGCCATAATGGTTTATGCAAAAGTAACGAACCTCGAGGGAACGCGACATGGTGCCTATCACAACAATCAACCGGCGCCTCGCAGGGGGCATCACTGTGCTGATGGCCTGCCTGTTACTGGCCACGGCAACTGCTCAGGCCAATCCACGCTATGCCGGTATCGTCGTCGATGCCGACAGCCAGGAGATTCTCTACGCTGAGAATGCCGACCGGCTGCGCTATCCCGCCTCGCTCACCAAGATGATGACGCTCTACCTGATGTTCGAGGCCATGGAGGAGGGCAGGCTGAGTTTGAGCCAGCCGCTGCCGGTCTCTGCCCATGCCGCGTCCAGGCCGGCTTCCAAGCTCTATGTGAAGGCCGGTTCCAGCATTCCCGTGGAAAAGGCCATCGAGGCGCTGGTGATCAAGTCGGCCAACGATGTGGCCGTGGTGGTGGCCGAAGCCCTCGGCGGTAGCGAAGCGCATTTCGGTCGCATGATGACCGACAAGGCCCGTGAACTGGGCATGCCGGACACCGTCTTTCGTAATCCCCACGGTCTGCCCGACGCCGGCCAGGTCACCACGGCACGCGACATGGCGGTGCTCTCCCGGCACCTGATGCGCGACTTCCCTCAATACTATCCCTACTTCTCGCGGACGAGCTTCCGCTGGAAGGGCAAGACCATCACGGGTCACAACCGCCTGCTCAAGAACTATGCCGGTGCCGATGGCCTCAAGACCGGTTTCATCCGTGCCTCGGGTTTCAACGTGGCGACCTCGGCGGTGCGTGATGGCCGTCGCCTGCTGACCGTGGTGATGGGTGGCTTCAGCGCCGCGTCGCGCGATGCGCACACCGCCGACCTGCTGGATCGCGGCTTCCTGCGCGCCTCGTTGGCCGATGGTCGGGGCTGGCTGGCCAGTGCCGATATCTCCGGAGGCCGGCTGATGCCGGGCGAGCCCCAGGCGCCGGGCCAGCCGGTCGGCAACCGGGTCCGCCTGGCCAGTCTCGGCGCACCGTCGCCGAGCGCTGCCTCGCCGGCTGAGGCCTTCCCGCCGGCCCCGATCGAGGCGCCGACAGCGGCTGTGAACGCCTCGCGTCAGGCGCTGGCATCACGCGTCGCCACCGCAGACACTCCTGCCGTCGCCGGCATGGTGAACCTTGAGCAGGGGTCTGCCGACGACCCCATCCGCGAATTGATGGCAAGCTCTCATGCCTCGGTGGATGCCGTTTCCGGCAGCGCCCCGCGGGGAGGCTGGGGCGTGCAGGTCGGTGCCTTCAGCGATGCCGTCCATGCCCGCACCCTGGCGTCTCGCGCCGCCAGTCAGCTGGCCAGCGAGCTGGCCGACGCCCGAGTCGCCGTGGCCGATGCCGAACGGGTCGGCGTCTATCGCGCCCGCCTGGTGGACATGGACGAGGGCCAGGCGCATACCGCCTGTCGGCGCTTGGTGGCCGAGGGCATGGAGTGCATGGTGGTCCAGGCCAGCCTGTGAGAGCTTGCCCTCCGGGGCGTCACCGACTAGCGTAGAGGTCTTACTTCACCCCGCCGGCCCCAGGCCGGCGGGGTGGCTTTTTGGGGTTCGGCCAGGGGAGGGCCTTCGGCATGTCAGCGTCACTCAAGGGCATCGGCTTCATGTGCTTGGGCGTGCTCTGCCTGGCCATTGGCGATGCCATCGCCAAGTGGCTTGGCGAGGTGCACTCGCCGCTGCAGATCATCTTCTTCCGTACCCTGGTCTCGCTGCCGCTGATCGCGGTGCTGGCCAGGTTCGGTGGCGGCCTGACCAAGCTGCGTACGCGTCGTCCCGGGATCCACCTGCTGCGCGGCCTGATCTACACCGGCACCATGTTCTGCTTCGTGCTGGGCCTGACCCTGCTGCCGCTGGCCGAGGCCACCGCCATCGCCTTTGTGGCCCCGTTGTTCGTCACCCTGCTCTCGGTGCCACTGCTGGGTGAGCGTATTGAAGGGCCGGTGCTGCTGGCCTCGCTGGTGGGCTTTGCCGGGGTGCTGATCGTGGTGCGTCCCGGTGGCGAGGCCTTCGACCCCGGCGCCCTGGCGCTGATCGGCGCGGCGGTCTTCTATGCGCTGATGATGATCACCGCGCGGCGCTGGGGCGGTAGCGAACACCTCTGGGCCATGGTCTTCTACATGACGCTGGTGCCCTTCGTCCTGACCGCTCTGGCGCTGCCCTGGGTGTGGCAGACGCCGCATCCCTGGCACTGGCTGGCCTTTGCGGGATCGGGTCTCTTCGGGGTGGGCGCCACCGCTTTCATCACCCTAGCCTTCCGCCATGCGCCGGCGGCCATCGCCGCCCCCTTCGACTATACCGCCATGCTCTGGGCGGTGCTGCTGGGCTGGTGGTTCTGGGGCGAGATGCCGGATCTTTGGGTGTTCCTCGGCAGTGTGCTGATCATCGGCAGCGGCCTGGCAATCGCCTACCACGAGCGACGCACCACCCTGAAGCGCCGCCCGACCTCCTGAGGTTCCTGCAACTAGGCGGGGGCCAGCGTCAGCAGCAAGCGCTGGCGGTTTACCGCCCACTCGGGTAGCCATTCGCAACCGTGGCCATGAGAGGTCGTGACCAGCCGCACGGGCAGGTTGTCACAGTGAAAGTGTGGACACATGGCATGCTCCAGGAGGCGCAGGCCAGCCACGAGGACTCTGCCGGTCAGGACGACGGCTGGGTGGCCACGCTGCTGTTCAATGCCACCTTTGGCCAGCATGCCGGGCATGCCCATGAGCATGGGCGTTCATCAAGCGCCTGGCGTTGGCGAACAGGCGGCGCGGCGAGATACCATGCTCGCACCGGGTGCGGCCTGTGCTGCCTCGCCCTTCCCCATTACCTGCAGGAGCCGACATGCCGCTACTCGACAGTTTTACCGTGGACCACACCATCATGAGTGCCCCAGCGGTGCGCGTCGCCAAGACCATGCGCTCCCCCTCGGGCGACACCATCACCGTCTTCGACCTGCGCTTCAACAAGCCAAACGAGGACATGATGGGGGAAAAGGGGGTTCACACCCTGGAGCACCTGTTTGCCGGCTTCATGCGCCAGCACTTGAACGGCGACGGCGTCGAGATCATCGATATCTCCCCCATGGGCTGTCGCACCGGCTTCTACATGAGCCTGCTGGGCAGCCCCAGCGAGCAGGGCGTCGCCGCTGCCTGGCAGGCCGCCATGCACGATGTGCTGAACGTCAAGCGCATGGAGGAGATTCCGGAGCTCAACGAGCATCAGTGCGGCACCTACCAGATGCACTCTCTGGAGGAGGCACAGGAGATCGCTCGGGGCATCATCGATCAGGGTATTGGCGTCAACCGTAACGACGACCTTGCCCTGAGTTCCGAAAAGCTCAAGTCGCTTGGCAACGACCTGGAGTAGGCTTCGATCGCTCGGTGCCGATCTCTATCCGCAGCGGCGTCAGCTGGCCGATGGTGTAGTGCGCGGCGCCACGGCCGGCTGCATCACGAGAAGAAGCGCCGCGCGGCAGCCTCGGGGTCGGGGGTGCCGCAGATAGCGGAGACCACCGCCAGGCCCTCGGCGCCGGCTTCATGTGTTGCGGCCACGTGTTCGGCCTTGAGGCCGCCGATGGCCACGCTCGGCAGGGGGCTGGCGGCCACTAGCCTGGCCAGTCCCGCAAAACCCAGCGGCTCGGCATGGTCTTGCTTGCTGGGCGTGGCGAACACCGGACCCAGCCCCAGATAATCGAGATGCTCGACGTCCAGGCGTGCCATCTGTTCCAGCGTCTGGACCGAGAGGCCAAGGATCGCCTCAGGGCCCAGCAGCACGCGGGCATCGGCCACGTCGCCGTCGTCCTGTCCTAGGTGCAGGCCGTCGGCGCCGGCGGCGATTGCCACCTCCAGGCGGTCGTTGATGATCAGCGGCACGCCGCTGCCGTAAAGCGCGGCCTTGAGGCGACGCGCCTGGTCGACCAGTTCGGCATCAGAGGCATGCTTGTCGCGCAGCTGCACCATCGTCACGCCCCCGCGCACCGCCGCCGTCACGGTCTCCACCAGCCCCGGGCTCGTACAGAGCGCGCGGTCGGTGATCAGATAGAGCGAGAGATCAAGGCGCATCGTCGACCTCCAGGCGGGCCCGTTCGGCCAGGGCCTTGTCCTCCAGGTGGAAGAGGGCATCGAGAAAGGCCACCGCGAAGCTGCCGGGGCCCTGTGCCACGTCGCCGGCCAGCTCGCCGGCCACGGCATAGCAGGCCAGCGCCGCCACCGTCGCCTCGAACCGGTCATCGGCGCCGGCCAGGAACGCTGCCACCACGCCGGTCAGCGCGCAGCCCAGGGTGGTGACCCGGGGCATCAGCGGGTGGCCGCCGCGGACGCGGGCGACCCGCTGGCCGTCGGTGACTAGGTCCACCTCGCCGGTGACCGCGACCACGCCCGCCGTCTGGCGGGCCAGACGGCGGGCGGCGTCGAGGGCCGCCTCGGCGGGGTCGGTGCTGTCCACGCCGCGGCCGCCGCCGGCCTGCCCCGCCAGGGCGATGATTTCCGAGGCATTGCCCCGGATCACGTCCGGCGCGAGCGCCAGCAGCCGGGCACCGGTCTCGCGGCGAAACCGCGTGGCGCCCACGGCCACCGGGTCCAGCACCCAGGGGTGGCCGGTCTCCCTGGCGGCCAGGGCAGTGGCCTCCATGGCCTCGACCCAGTGCGGCGAGAGGGTACCGATGTTGATCGTCAGGGCGCTGGCCAGCGCGGTGAACTCGGCGGCTTCCTCGCGGGCATGGACCATGGCCGGCGAGGCGCCGATGGCCAGCAGCACGTTGGCCATGCTGTTCATGGCGACATGGTTGGTGATGTTGTGGACCAGCGGGCTGGTCTCGCGCACCCGGCTCAGGTGCGTGGCGGGATCGATGGCAAGCATGGGGCCTCCCCGGCGCGGGAGGTGCAGCGCGGCAGCAGGGCCGGGGCCGCACGACTCCCTACGCCGGCATTATCCGGGTCAGGTTCCGAGGGTGCCTCTCAGCCGTGGCGATATTGCCGCGGCGCCCCTGTCGTGAGGGCCCACTATCGCTGCCCGCTTCTAGGCTGTAAAGGTCGGGGTTCAGGCCAGCAGGTGGAAGCCGGAAAGGGTGATCAGGCTGGCCAGGGTCAGGCTGTGCAGGGCGTCGAGGGTGTCTGGCGGAAGTGCCCGGCTCGGCCACATCAGGGCCATGGCCGCGGCGCCCAGGCCGATCAGCCCCAGCGGCAGTGCGATCGGTGCCCAGCCGGCGAGCAGCACGCCGATGGCCAGCAGCAGCCAGCCGGCCACCACCAGCAGGCCGGCACGATGCCCGCTGGTCAACGGTCTTGCCGCGCCGGTCTCGCCCATGACGGTGTCCATATTGTTGTCTCCCGTGGTGCGATGGACGGGACTGCATGTCCCGTTCACCGTACCTTAGAAGCGCCGTCTTAAGGATCGCTTAAGGCGTGATGACAATGGCGTGTCAGGGGCATCGCCAGCCGTTGCTTTCCCTCAGGTGACCTGGGCGAGCCAGCGCAGGGCGATCTTGCGGGCCTGAGCCAGTTCTCGGCACCAGGTCAGTCGGCCGGCGCGCCGGCGGATCCCCGCGCGGCGCAGCGTGACGAGGATGTGCGTCGGCAGGCCGACCAGTACCAGGGCGACCCCCTGGCGATGCATCTCGTCGGTCAGCGCCTGCAAGGCCACGATGGCGGTGCCATCCATGCTCGGCACGTCATGCATGTCGAGGATGACGATCCGCACCTTCGGGTCCACCAGATGCAGCGAGGTGAGCGCCTTTTCCGCGGCGCCGAAGAACAGCGGGCCATCGATGTCATAGAGGGCCACTTCGCCGGGCAGTTCGTCGATGCTGGCGTGCGTCCCGGCGTCGATCTGCCGGGTCTGGGTCAGCAGCGCCATGCGCCGAATGAACAGCGCAGCGGCCAGCCCCATGCCCACGGCCACCGCCAGCACCATGTCGAACAGCACGGTCAGGGTGAAGCAGGTCACCAGGATGGCCACGTCACCCGCCGGTGCCGAGCGCAGGGTATGCAGGACGTGGCGGGCCTCACTCATGTTCCAGGCGACGATGAACAGCAGCGCCGCCAGCGCGGCCATCGGGACCAGCCCCAGCAGACCGGCCAGGGCCACCACCGCCAGCAGCACGACCAGCGCATGCACCACGGCCGCGATCGGTGAACGGGCGCCGCTGCGGATATTGGTGGCGGTCCGGGCGATGGCAGCCGTGGCGGTGATGCCGCCGAACAGCGGCGCGACGATGTTGCCCAGCCCCTGGCCGATCAACTCGGCATTGGGGTCGTGCCGGGTCCGGGTCAGGCCGTCGGACACCACCGCGCAGAGCAGCGACTCGATTGCCCCCAGCATGGCGATGGCGAAAGCGGGGCCCAGCAGCGCACGCAGCAGCGCAAAATCCACCACCAGCGGTTCGCCATCCGCGCCCGGCAGCCGCCAGGGCGCCGCGAAACTCGGCGCGATAGGCGGAATCCCGCTGCCCGTCTCGCCCTGTGCCTCCCAGGTGAAGCGCGAGGCGATGGTCTCTACCAGGTTCCCCGTGCTCGCGTCGCCTATCCCGTGGTTGACCGCATAGGCCAGCACTGCCCCCACCACCAGCCCGATCAGCGGGGCCGGTAGCGGTACGTGCAGGCGCGGCCACAGCAGCATGACGCCCAGGGTGAAGGCCCCGATGCCCAGTTCCAGCGGGCTCAGACTGGGCAGGGAGGCGACAATACGTGACAGGTTCTCGACGAAGTGTTCGCCCAGCTGCCCGACCTCAAGGCCCAGGAAGTCGGGCAGCTGCAGCACCGCGATCACCACCGCGATCCCCGCCGTGAAGCCGAGCACCACCGGATAGGGCACGTACTGAATGAGGCGTCCCAGGCCGGTGAGGCCCAGCGCCACCAGGATTACCCCGGCCATCATCGTGGCGATCAGCAGGCCGCCCAGGCCATGCTGCTGGACGATGGGGAAAAGAATGACGACGAAGGCCGCCGTGGGACCCGAGACATTGAAGCGTGAGCCGCCGGTCAGCGCGATGATGGCGCCGGCGACGATTGCCGTATAGAGCCCGTGCTGGGGAGGCACGCCGGTGGCGATGGCCAGGGCCATGGAAAGCGGCACTGCCACGGTGCCGATCGTCAGCCCGGCCAGCACGTCGCGGCGCAGGTCGCCCAGGCCGTAGCCGTCTCGCCAGGCCGCTCGCAGGCCGGTGGCGATGCCGGGAAGGCGCGGGGACGGTCGGTGGCGTGCCATGCGCGGGGTCTCCTTGTTGCGGGGTCACCTGCCCCTCGGATGAGCTGGTGGTCGCATCTCTCTGAGGCGGTGAACCGGTTGCTTATGTGAATAACATTAACATGACGTTAGTATTGTCGACAAATGCGTCCCCGCCATTGCCTTGGGTGACGCCGAGAATTAACATTTAATGATAATGTTTTTCGGAGAGTCACGATGGAAAAGAAGACGGCACGCCTGACCCTGCTGATCGACCCGCACAAGAAGCGGGCCTTCGAGCAGCTGTGTGCGGCCCAGGACCTGACGCCGTCGCAGGTGGTACGACAGCTGATCCGCGATTACCTGCGCGACCATGGCGTGGAATACGAGACGCGCCCCGGCCTGGCCAGCAGGGACACGCCGGAGCGGGAGTGACCGGGCGCTGTTGTGTTCCTCACACTGATGGATGCTGGTGCGTTGCCCCATAGCAGAGCGCGATCGATCATCAGGGGCGGGCAGGAAAGCCGGTGCCAGATTGAGAGTGCGCCGCTGCTGGTGACTCCGCCTCGTCCGCGACTGAGTGCCGCGAGTCCCGCCCTCGAGATGCTGACCGACTTCTCGCGGCTTTCGCCGCGCACCATTTCTCCCGACGGCGGTATCGACGAGGCGTTGCTGATGATGCGCCTCGCCGGCATCCGCTTTCGGGGCGCGGCACTCCGTTGTCAGGGCCAAGGTGTCGTCAGGCATGACATGCTGACACGAAGCCTTAGTCGCCCCGAGGCAGCGTCGCCACGGCGCGCAGGCCGCCGGCAGGGGCCTCCTCCAGGCTGAGGGTGCCGCCATGACGTACAAGTAGGCGCTCGACGATGGAGAGCCCCAGGCCGGCACCGGCGCCGGGGCCGGCACGATGGAAGCGCTCGGTGACGCGCTCGCGCTCCGCGGCGGGAATCCCCGGGCCCTGGTCATCCACGCGCAGGCGCAGCCGGGTCGTGTCGGCGTCCAGGGTCACCGTCACCCGGCCGCCGTCCGGGGTGTAGCGCAGGGCGTTGCCGACCAGGTTCTGTACCAGGATGCCGAGGGCACCCGGTTCGGCTGCCAGTCGCCAGTCGCTCCCCTCGTCGGCGGCGAGGTCCAGTGCCTGGCCGCGTTCGACCGCCAGCGGCGAGAGCTCGGCCAGTGCCTCGCGTACTTCGACCAGCAGGTCGCTCGCGACGCGGGCGGTGGTCTCCTGCTCCTCTTCCTCGGGCTCCAGGCGAGCCAGGGTCAGCAATTGGGCGACCAGGCGGGTAGCCCGGGCCACCCCGTTGCGCAGCTCCCCCAGTGCCTCGCGACGGTCGGCGGGGTCCTCGGCTGCCAGGGCATTCTGGGCATGCAGGTCGAGCACCGCCAGTGGGGTGCGCAGCTCATGGGCGGCATCGGCGATGAAGCGTTTCTCGCGCACCCGCAGGCGGCGAATGCGCTCCAGTAGCCGGTTGAGGGCGCCGACGATGGTGTCCAGCTCGCGGGGCAGGGGGTGCATCACCAGCGGCCGCAGATTTTGCGGGTCGCGCTGGCGGATCGCCGTGGCCAGCCGCGACAACGGCCGCAACCCCCGGCCGGTGGCCCACCACAGCAGCAGTGCCAGCAGCGGCAGGCCGATCAGGTCCGGTAGCAGGGTGCGCAGCGCCACGGCGCGGGTCAGCTCGCCACGCACATCATCCCGTTCGGCGACCATCACCCGCCGCGACGACTCCGGAAGGTCGAGGACATAGACCCGCCAGTCGTGGCCCGCCACTCGACTGCTGACATAGCCGGGGGCTGCATCGCTGAAGGGCTCCGCCGGCGCGCTGGCTGAGCGCAGCACCAGCTGTCCCCCCTCCCATAGCTGGAAGGCCAGCTTGCTCTCGTAGCGGTGGCCGGCGAGGCGCTTGTCCGACTGCTCGGCGCGCTGGAGGGCGCTCTCCAGGCTGGCCAGCAGCGCCTCGCGCTGCGCGACCGGCAGCGGCGCCTGGATCAGCCCCTCCAGCAGGCGGGCGCTCTGGGCCAGGCTGGCGTCATAGAGCTCCTCGATTTCGTGAGCGGCATAGCGGTAGCTGACCAGGCCGATGGCCAGCATGCTGATGCCGAACACCAGCAGCACCAGGCCCAGGGTACGGCGGCGGATGGAGGTCACGCCTCGGCCTCCTGGGGCGCGCGGTCCATCACGTAGCCGATGCCGCGCACCGTGCGGATCAGGCCGGGGAACAGCTTGCGACGCAGGTGATGGACATGCACCTCGATGGTGTTGCTCTCCACGTCTTCCTCCCAGCCGTAGACCAACCGGGTCAGTGTGTCGCGGGTGAAGATGCGCCCCGGGTGGCCCATGAACTCCTGGAGCAGGGTGAACTCGCGACGTGACAACGAGATCTTTTCGCCGCGGTAGCAGACGTCCCGGCTGGCGGGGTCGAGACGGATGCCGCGGCACTCCAGCAGCGGGCTGGCCTGGCCCTGGCTGCGACGCAACAGGGCGCGCAGGCGCGCCTTGAGTTCGGCGACCTCGAAGGGTTTGACCAGGTAGTCGTCGGCCCCGGCATCGAGGCCAGCGATGCGGTCGTCAACGGCGTCCCGCGCGGTCAGCACCAGCACCGGCACTCGGTTGCCGCCGCGCCGCACGGCCTCGAGTACCCGCATGCCGTCGAGTCCAGGCAGGCCCAGGTCGAGGAGCATTGCATCGAAGGGTTCATTGCCCTGCAGGGCGGCCAGTGCCTTGGCGCCATCGGCAAGGTGATCCACGGTGTAATGCTCTGGCTTGAGGGCCAGGCGAATGCCCGACGCCAGGCTCGGGTCATCCTCGACCAGCAGGATGCGCATCGCGTCTCACTTCTCCAGTTGTGACAGCAGGTGGCGAACTTCCTCGCGGCGTCCGGCATCGGCGAGCTCGCGGCCGGGCCGACGCGGCGCCTGCAGGGCCTTCTCCAGGGC
Source organism: Halomonas fontilapidosi (assembly GCF_014192285.1). Classification (GTDB taxonomy): domain Bacteria; phylum Pseudomonadota; class Gammaproteobacteria; order Pseudomonadales; family Halomonadaceae; genus Halomonas; species Halomonas fontilapidosi. The sequence goes on from NZ_JACHXQ010000004.1 coordinate 151,483, forward strand.
CTGGCGCGCTTCAACGTCGCGGCCCTGCTGGTGCAGATAGTCGCCCCAGAAGTAGAGGCTGTCGAGTCCGTCGGGATTGATCGTGAGTGCGCGCTTGAGGTGCCATTCGGCCTTGTCGTCGTCACCGAAGCCGATCGGCCAACCCGGCACCTGATAGTAGAGCGCGCCCAGGCTGGTATAGGCGGAGCCGTTCAGCGCCAGCGGGTCCTGCGCCAGGGCGGCCTCCAGGTGATGGCGGGCCTGCTTGACCAGACCGAGCGCCCCCAGCCCGCCTTCGGCACCGGCCTGGGTAGAGCGCACGATACCGGCCCAGATATGCAGCTCGGCCGCATCGGGGTGGGCCTCGAGCAGCTGGTCGGCCTCGGTGGCCAGGTCGGCATAGGCGTCCGCCTGTTGCGTTGCGGGCAATTCATAGCGGATTTCGGCCCAGCGCTGCTGCAGCCGACCTAGCGGTTCGGCAATCTCGGTTTCTAAGGCCAGTAGTTTGCTCGCCGGTAGCCAGACCAGAGCCGTGGTCAGCAGGACCGTGATCAGGTGGCCTCGTATGGCCGATTGTTTGCTGTCGTGTCGTGTCATGGCAAGACGCCTTGTGGCGGGGTATCAGAGTGTATCGCCGGGGCCGACTTCGTCTGGCCTGGTGACAAAACGGCGGATGACGGGAAGCTGGCGCGCCAGGGCGTGGTCGACCACCCCCGGCAGCAGGGCGTTGAGGCGCACGAAGAGGCGCTCTGGGCCGCCCAGCTGGGCCTCGGGGCGGCCGCGCTCCACGGCGTGGCGCACCGCCTGGGCCACCTGGGCGGGGCTGTCCATGGCATTGCCCAGAGCGGCGTTCATGGCCTCCACCTCGGGGGCGTTCATGGCGGTGCGGGTGGCCCGGGGCGAGACGTGCAGCACCCGCACCCGGGTATCGGCGAGCTCCCGGCGCAGGGCCTGGCTGAAGCCACGCAGGGCGAACTTGGTGGCGCAGTAGCCGACTTGGCCGGGGTAGCCCAGCGTGCCGAAGGTCGAGCCCAGGTTGATCACCCAGCCATGGCGCGCCGCCATCAGCTGGGGCAGCAGGGCACGCGTCAGCTGCAGGGTGGCGGTGAGGTTGAGGGCGACCAGTTGCTCGATTTCGGCATCGGAGCCCTCGGTGAACAGCGCGACCCGGTTCGCGCCGGCGGCGTTGATCAGCATGGTGCAGTTCGCCTGCCGAGCCGCAGCCACCAGATGCTGGCGCTCCTCGGCCTGGGTCAGGTCGGCGGGCAGCGCGATGATCCGGTCGGGATGGCGAGCCGCCGTGGCCTCGAGTGCCTCCACCCGGCGGCCGGAGATCAGCAGCTGCGCCCCGGCGGCGGCCAGTTCGTCCACCAGCGCCTGGCCGATGCCGCCGCTGGCGCCGGTGATCAGCACCCGCTGGGCGGGCCAGCCCCCTTCCGGCAGCCGCGGGCGTCGAGAAAAGCGCTCAGACCAGCGCATCGGAGAGCTCCCGGGTGGCGCTGCCACTGGCACAGCGCGCCTCGACGCCGCGGAACATGGCGCCGTAGAGGCGGTAGACCAGCCTGGCGGTATCGATCACCGCCGCCAGGTCGTCGGCCTCGAGGCGGTTCACCAGCCCCTCGAAGAAGGCCAGGTGGCCGATGTCCAGGCTGCCGTGGGAGGTCAGGTAGCGCACGGCGTCGTCGGGCAGCTCGAGGCTCGCCTGCAGCCGTTCGGCGGCCTGGGTGGCCAGCGCCGTGCTGGTGCCTTCCAGTACCTGGACCATGCCGAAGAAACCCACCGGGTGGCCGTGGGTGATCTCGTCGCGCACCGCGGCCACCATCAGCCGGGTGGCGGGGTCCGCTGGGCGCGCCACGGCCGCCTCGGCATCGCCACCGGCGGCACGGATGTCATCGAGGATCCACTGCTCGTGGCCGTGCTCTTCCTCGATGTACTCCACCAGAGCGGCGCGCAGCCACTCCAGCCGGTCCGGCAGGCGGGCGCCGCAGGCCATCATCAGCGGCACCGTGAAGCGCACGTGGTGGTAGGCCTGGCCGAGGAAGGCGAGGTACTCGTCATGGCTCACCTCGCCAGCCAGGGCGCGGGTCAGCAGCGGGGTGGCGAGCAGCCAGTCGCGCTCGGTGCGGGTGGCGGTCTGCAGTTGCTGATAGGGGGTCATGGGCTCACTCCTTCTTGGATGTCAGGCCGGGGGCGGTACGTAGTGGCGCGCAGCCAGTCGCCATGGGCGGCGAGGATGGCGTCGCGGCGCAGTCGGCCGTTGGCCGTCAGTTGGTCGTTGTGGGAGGTGAAAGGAGCGCTGCGCCGCCATTCATGGACGCGGGCGTAGTCGGGCAGGACCGAATTGGCCGCGGCAATTTCCGCCGCCAGACGGCTGTCGTCGAGGTCGGGCGCGGCGGGCACGATCAGCGCCCGGTTATGGGGCAAGGCCTCGCCGAAGACCAGAGCCTGGGCGATGGCGGGACGGGCGCAGAGCTCGCCTTCCACCCACTGGGGGTCGACGTTGCGGCCATAGGCAGTGATAAAGACCTCGCGACGGCGTCCCTTCAGCACGAGGGCCTCGCCGGTCCAGTGGCCCAGGTCGCCGGTGGCATGCCAGCCCGAGGCGGGCGCCGGCTCGCCGAGATAGCCGAGCTGGGTAGCGCCGCGCACCCATACTTCTCCGGCGCCATCGATGCGCACCTCGGTATGAGGCAGGGGACGGCCCACGCCACGGGCGGGCTCGCCGGGCCGGTTCAGGCACACCACCGAGGCGCACTCCGAGAGCCCGTAGCCCTCGAAGACCGGCCAGTCATCCTCTCTGGCCTGATCGAGCAGCGCTGGCGCCAGCCGGGCGCCGCCTACGGCAACGAAGCGCAGGCTCTCCGGGGCCTTGGGGCTCGCCGTCACCAGCGCCTGGAGCAGCTGGGGCACCAGGATCAGGCTGTGGGGCCGGAAGGCCTCGATGGCCGCCAGGGCCCGGTGGGGGTCGAAGCCGCTCGCCCCCTGCCAGCCCAGCTCGGCGACCGCGGGCAGGCAGGCGGTGGCGCCGAGCCACAGAGGTACGTAGAGGCCGCCGATGTTCTCGAGCAGGGTCGCCAGCGGCAGCATCGCCAGGTGCCGTTCGATACTGAGCGGTTCGACCACGGCGGCGATACCCTCGGCCACGGTGAGCGGGGCGGCGGCATCCAGGCAGACCCCCTTGGGGTTGCCGCTGGTGCCGGAGGTGAAGGTGATGCGGTTGGTGCCGGGGTGCAGGGCCGGGGGTGAGACGACGCGCCGGGTGGCGATGGCCGGGTCGGGCGTGGCGGAAAAGCCGAGCGCCTCGCCGCCGGGGCCGATCCAGGCATCCAGCCCGGCACTCGCCACCAGGTGACGACGCTGGACGCCGCTGAAGAAGGCGGGCACCGGCACCGCGACGCGTCTGTCACGCAGCAGGGCCAGGTCCCACAGTGCCCAGTCGATGCCGTTATCCAGGGCGAGGGCGACCCGCTCCGTCCCGGCGGCGGCCAGGCGCCGCCGCCGGGCCTCGATCTCGGCCGGCAACTCGGCGAAGGTGACGCGGCGCTGGCCGTCGGCCAGTGCCGGTCGGTCGGGGCAATTGGCGGCGTGTCGGGCCAGCCGCGCGAGAAAGGCCTCAGGCGAGCCGGGCATCGGTCACCTCCGCAGGACGTGCCAGGGGCAGCAGGCCGCGGTCGACGAGCGCCCGGTAGGCTCGGCGCAGGTCGCCGGCCATCACCCAGGGGTGGCGGTCGTAGTAGCGCCCCCATTCGGCCTGTTCGGCCCCCAGGCGGACCGGGTCGGCAGGCATCAGCGGATGGAGGTCGAGGCCCAGTCGGCGGATGCCGTTGTTAACCTCGGGCGTGGCGGTGAACAGCAGCCAGGCGATGCCATCTTCCGCCAGCTGCTCCACCAGATGGAGATAGAGCGAGCGCTGCAGGCCAGGCCGCTGGCTCGCCAGGTTGCCGATCTCGGCGATCTTATCGCGGGATATCGTCCGGCCGAGGCGGCGCGAGAGAAAGGCCTCGGCGCTGTCGTCCAGATAGCGTTCCTGGAACAGCGCTCCGCTGGTGGCGGCGCGCAGGCCTACTGCCGCCACTGGGGTATCGGCCTGCCAGAGCCCGAACAGGCGCGGCAGGAAGTGGCCGATGCAGGCACCGTGCTCGGCAGCGAAGCGGTGGCATACGAGCTGTTCCAGACAGCGTCGCTCACGCCATTGGTAGGCTTCACGCCAGGCCAACGGTGGCGAACACAGCCCCATCGGCGGCTGCCGGCAAGGGGTAGGGGAGAGCAGGGGATCGGGGCATCGCATCGGGGCGTCTCCATGACGTTTCCCCGATACTGTGGCCCCGGCAGCTTAACGCCCGCTTAAGCGTGGGGCAGACGACTCGATCTCGCGGGTCAGGCGTCGATGCAGGCCCGCCCAACGCATGCTCTGCTTTCTCGCCGGGCGGCGGCTAGACACGGCACATGCCCGCCTCGGGGCGGGTTGAGCGCTCATTGAGGGGAGCCTGCCGCCCCGGCGATGCATCAGCGGAAAGCGATACGCGTACCGCTGGCCAGCATTTCGTCGGGCGTGAGGGCGTGCCCCGGCACACCGATCATCTCGTCGCCGCACTGATCGCCCCAGGTCAGCACGCCGTGGGTCAGGCCAATGCCGCCGAGCAGGTCGCGGATCTCGCCGGTGCCGAGGAAGGTGCGGGTCTTGCCCTTGTTGTCGGACAGCTCCGAGACATCGTTGGCATGGTGGAAGCGCACCGTGTAGATACCGTCCATCGATTCGACCTCGACGATCGGCGTGAGGCCATGGTCGATGGCGTTGGCGATCTCTTTCAGGGTGACGTGATCACCCAGTTGATAGGCCGGGATGGACATGGAGCAACCTCATTGGCATTTTTGAATGTATAACTAGTGTAGAAGTTTTTGCCCCTGAATCAAGCATCCCTTGATGGGGTTGGTTGCCGGTGGTCGAATGGCTTATACATTATTTGTATATTCCTTATATAGCAGGCGGCGGACGACGGCGCCGAGGGGATGCACGACGGGGTGGAAAAGCCCGCCGGTCGCCCTCACCTCCACGGTATCTTGTCCATTCACTTCAGCGAGAAGGAGCTTTCATGAGCTTTCAGGGAGAACAGTACCCAGGCGTTCAGACACCTACCGTCGATAGCGAGGGCTTTCGACTCAATCACACCATGCTGAGGATCAAGGACCCGGAGAAGGCGCTGGCCTTCTATACCCGCGTCTTCGGCATGCAGGTGCTGCGTCGGCTCGACTTCGAAGAGATGCAGTTCTCGCTCTACTTCCTGGCCCGGCCGGAAGCCGGTGAGCGCGTCCCCGAAGAGACCGCTGAACGCACCGCCTGGACCTTCAGCCAGCGCGGCGTGCTCGAACTGACCCACAACTGGGGCACCGAGGATCAGCAGGATTTCGCCTACCACGATGGCAATGCCGAACCCCAGGGCTTTGGCCACATCTGCTTCAGCGTACCCGATCTCGAGGCCGCCCAGGCCTGGTTCGATGCCAACGACGTGACTTTCGTCAAGCGCGGCGATCAGGGCAAGATGAAGGACGTCGTCTTCGTCAAGGACGCCGACGGCTACTGGATCGAGGTCGTGCAGGCCGACCGCATGAAGGGCAAGGGGGACTGATTCTCGCCTCGGGCACGACATAGCGTTTTTGCCATACACGCTATCGGGCGATAAGGTCTGCGCCGTGTTTGTTCATGGCATGACCTGCCAAGGAGACCCGATGAAAGCGCGTAATCGCCCCGTGACCCTTGCCCTGGCCGGCGCCCTGCTGGCTACGCCGCTGGCCTGGAGCGCCGCTGCTCTTGCCGAGGAGCCCGCCCAGGTGCGTTTTTCCGTGCCCGCCTGGCCCGGCGTGACCGTCAAGAGCGCCCTGGCCGGCCAACTGCTGGATGCCCTGGGCTACGAGACCCGCCAGCAGGAGCTGGGCTCGACCATCACCTACGAGGCTCTCACCCAGGGTGAACTGGATGCCTTCCTCGCCGCGTGGCTGCCCGCCCAGCAAGCGATGTTCGATGCCACCATGGAAAAGGGTGCCATCGTCGACCTCGGCAACAACGTCGAGGGCGCACGATTGGGCTTTGCGGTGCCGACCTATGTTCATGAGGCTGGCGTGACCTCCGCCGAGGACCTGGCCGACGAGGACATCGCCGAGAAGCTCGATCGCACCATTTACTCCATTGAGGTGGGCTCCGGCATGAGCGACACCCTCAATGAGGCTGTGGAGAACGACACCTATGGCCTGGGCGACTGGAAGCTGTCCGAGACCTCCACGCCCGGCATGCTCAGCGCCGTGGACTCGGCCATTGACCGTGAGGAGTGGATCGTCTTCGCCGGTTGGACGCCTCACTGGATGAACATCGAGTACGACGTCGAGTACCTGACCGATACCCAGGACATGTGGGGCCCCGACGGCGGTCGCAGTGACGTGCGGACCCTGGTGACCAGCGACTTCGCCGATAGCAGTCCCAACGCCACCCGTCTGCTCGATCAGCTCAGCTTCACGGCTGACGATCAGAGCGCGATGATCCGCGGCTTCAGCTACGAGGAGCGCGAGCCAGAGGCGGTCGCGCTGGACTGGATTCGCGCCAATCCGGGTAAGGTTCAGGCCTTCCTCGAGGGCGTGACCACCCGTGACGGCGAGCCCGGTTGGCCAGTGGTACAGCAGGCGCTGGACGTGCCCGACGCCTGATCCCTGCCGTGATGCACCACACGACGAGGCCGCCTTACAGGGCGGCCTCGTTGGTGTGCGGCGTCGCGATTCCCTCGGCGGCCATCAACCGGTTTAGTAGCCGGTCATCTCCAGATAGCCCTCACCGAGGGTGTCACCGCTGTCTCGATCGAGCGCGATGACCTCGCCCTCCCAGTAGTTCACCGTGGTGGCCATCCAGCGATTGGCGTTGGGCGCCTCGACCACCAGATCGAGATCCTGCTCGGGTATGCGCAGCCGCCAGCGGGTAGGCAATTCTCGGCCGGCCACGGCCGAGGTGGCTAGGGGGGTAAGGTCAAGAGCATCGTCATCCAACGGCGTGACCTTGCCGTCGGGAGTGATCCAGCTGCCCGAGAGGAAGTCGCCCCCGCGATCGCCGCCGCCGCGCAGTCGGAATGCCATCAGCTTGTGCCCGTCGGCCAGATGCAGCGAGAACCAGTCCCAGCCGGACTGGTCGGGGCCGAGTAGCTGGCTGCTCCATTCGCGGTCGAGCCAGGCGTGGCCCGTGACCTGTCGGGAGCGGCCATCGAGGGTGACCTCGCCACTGACCCGGTAGAAGGGCTGGCTGACGTAGATCGACCCCTGGCCGTCGGCGGCCTTCTGGCTGAAGCCGTTCCGGCCGTGCCGCACCAGGGGCCCCTCGGCGTCCAGCGCCAGCCGGTAGCCGAAGCGCGAACCTTCCGCTCCGGCCCGCGCCGAGAGGGTCAGGCGGTCGAGCGCATCGCGTCCTGACTCACTGACTTGGCTGGCCAGCACCCAGTCGTCGAGCCAGGCCCGGAAGGGCCAGGCGGTCACGCCGGCCTGATCGCGTTCGCGATCGCTTGCCAAAGACCCGCTTCGTGCGAAACGCTCGGCCACCCGATGCGTCTCGCCATGGGATACCGCCATATGCGCCATCCACAGCTGGCTGGCGGCCCAGGGTCCGGGCGTCTCGGGGCGCTCGGCAGGCGGCAGCTGGGCCTGGCGGAACAGGGTCCACTGTACGCCCAGGGGCTCGCCGGTCGCGTCTTCCAGGTTGGCGGTGAGGTACCACCACTCGATGCGATAGTCGGGATGGGGGCCATGATCCTCGGGAAAGCGCAGGGGCGTGCCCGGGGCGGCCTGGCGGAAGCCCTCGGCCCCGGCGCCCAGCCCCGCGAAACCCTGGGAGGGGGTGGGGGAGCTCTCGCCTTCGCAGCCCGTAAGCCCTGACGCCAAGCCTATCGCCAGTCCTGTTGCCAATAGTGCCGCCCGTGGCCGGCTCAGCCAATGCCTCATGTCGCTTCCTCCTCGGCCAGCAGGGTGCGGGGCGGCGTGCGCCAGAGTTTCAGCACCGGCAGGATCGCCGCCAGCAGCGCCACGCCCAGGGCGGTGGCGAGGGTCAGCGCCATCTCGCCGGGAAAGACATGCAGCGGCAGCCGCCAGCCGAAGGCGGCCACGTTGATCACCGCCACCAGGCAGGCGGTGATGGCAATCCCCAGCGGGATGGCCGCCAGGCCGGTGACCAGGGCCGCGCCGCCCAGCTGGCCGAGCTGGATGTTGGCCAGGCGAGCGCGGGTCACGCCCAGCGCCCAGAGTGGCGCCAGCCGACGCCGGCGCTCCCGGGCCTGAGCCAGCAGGCTGGCCAGCAGGGCCAGGGCCGCCACGGCGAGGGTCAGGGCGTTGAGCGCCCGAGTGATGGCGAAGGTGCGCTCGAAGATCTCGGTCGAGAGCGCCTTGACCTCGCGCTGGTCGATCAGCGCTTGCGAATCCAGCGCGAAACGCTCGGTGAGCGCTTGAGAGAGGGCTGTCGAGCGCGCCTCGGTCTCGTGCTCCCCGCTGGGCGCCGATGCGGCGAGCACGATGCCCAGCGACCCCGGCGCGGCGGCGAAGCGTTCGCGCAGCGTGGCGCTGGCGAACAGCACCTCGCCGCGCGGATTGCCGTAGTCGGGGTAGACGGCGGCCACCGTTACCGGCTGTCGGCCGCCCGGCGCGCTGAGAACCAGGCGGTCGCCCGGACCAATGCCCTGGCCGAGGGCCAGCTGTTCGTTGATGAACGCGTCGCCCTCCTCGAGAGCCGTCCAGGCGGCGTCCCGTCCCGCGCGAGTCGCGAGCAGTGGCCAGGTCGGCGTGAGACGAGCCCCCGGGGTAATGCCGAACAGTGATACCGGCACCTCGAGTCGCCGGCCGTCGCCCCCCGCACGGACTTCGAGCAGCGTCGTCTCGGCGTTGGCGGTGGGCAGCAGCGCGGCGACCTCGTCACGCTCCTCCAGCCAGGCCTGCACCGCATCGAACTGCTCGGCCGGCGGGCGTAGGTACAAGTCGGCGGTCAACCGCTGGTCGAGCCAGTCGAGGAAGGTGAGGCGAAAGCCGCCGACCATGCTGCCCACCCCCAGGTTGGCGGAGAGCGCGATCAGCAGCGCCATCATCGCCAGCGAGAGGCGCGGCAGCTGGAGTTGGAGGTCGGCCAGGGCCCACTGGGTCAGCGGATGGTGCCGGGCGAGCCCGCCGAGGCCCGCGAGCCCTGCCGCGAGCAGGGGCGACAGCCAGAGCGCGCAGGCCAGCATCAGCGCCGCGATCAGCACGAATCCGGCGACCAGCCCCTCGCCGGCGGGGCGGGTGGCCAGCCAGGACCATACTGCCAGGGCCACTGCAGCGGCGAGGGTGCCGGCGAGCACCTGGCCGCGCAGCTGGCGCTGGAAGCCGGCGCGCCACGCCTGGGCCTGGCCAAGCCCCAGCACGCCGAGTCGTGCGGCCCGCCACAGCATGCCGCTGCCGGCAACGAAGAGCCCTCCCAGGGTCACGCCGAGCCCGCCTAGCCAGTAGTGCCAGGGCAGGCGCAGCTGGGTGCCGACCGCGGCACCGTAGAGGCTCTGCAGGGTGGCCGCGACATCCGGCAGCAGGACGCGTGCCAGCCAGACGCCGCTGGTAATGCCTGCGAGCGCGCCGATGACGCCGAGCAGGGCCAGCTCGAGCGCCAGCAGCGCGACCAGGGTGCGCCCCGGGACGCCCAGCGCGCGCAGGGTACGCAGTAGCCCCAGGCGCTGCTCCAGCGCCAGGCCCAGCGCCGCCTGGACAATGAACAGCCCGACGATCAGCGCCAGCAGTGCCATGGCCGTGAGGTTGAGATGAAAACTCTCGGTGAGCTCGCCCGGGTCGACCAGGCTCTCGGCGCGGCTGAGCCGATAGCCCTTGGGCGGTGTTTCCAGCGCGTCGGGTGCGGTGACCAGCCGGCTCAGCGCGCTACCCCGTTCCAACAGCCGCGCCGCGACGGCGATGTCTACCACCAGGGTATCCGGCGGCAGCGATGGCGCGATGGCCAGCGGCGGCAACTGTCGGCCATCGGCCAGCACGGGCTCGGCCCCGGGGGCCGCCTGTCGCTCGAGTCCCAGCCGCGGCGCGGTATCCGGCGCCACTCGGGTCTGCCAGGGCGGCGTGAAGAAGGCCGTCAGCTCGCCGCCGCTGCCCGCCGTGGCGAAGGCGCTGTCGCCGGGCAGGGTCAGCGGGTCGATGCCGACCACCGTCAGCCGCTCGCCGGTCGACGCGACCACCCTGCCCTCGATGAGCGGCGACACCGGCAGGCCTGCGCGGCGCAGGGTCACGAAATCCTCGCGCTCGAGGGGCTCGCCATCGCGGCGCTCCAGGCGGTCCAGCCCGGTGGTGAAGAGTGCCTCGGCCCGCGCATAGCTGTCGCGGGCCGAGGCGTTGATCGCCTGCACGCCGCTCCATAGCGCCCCCGCGACCCACAGGCCAAGCAGCAGCATGGCCAGCTGGCCGGGGTGGCGCTTGTAGTGGGAGAGCAGGGTTGCCAGGGCGGTGAGTATCAGGCGCATGCGTCCTGCCCCGTGGCGAGTGGTGTTAGCTGGCCATGCGTCAGGTTCAGGCGTCGGTCCAGCGGTGCGGCCACTCGAGGACTGTGCGTCACTACCAGCAGGGCACAGCCGGTATCACGTACCAGGGTCAGCAGCAGCGCCAGGACGTCGTCGGCACTGCCTTCGTCCAGGTTGCCGGTGGGCTCGTCGGCGAGCAGCAAGGCCGGGCGTGGCGCCAGGGCGCGGCCGATTGCCAGGCGCTGCTGCTGGCCGCCGGAGAGCTGCTCCGGATAGCGCTTCTCGAGCCCAGCAAGGCCCAGCCGCTCGATCAGCTCGGCGGTCCAGTCGGGGCGTTCGCGGCCGGCCAGGCGGGCCTGCAGGCGCAGGTTGTCGCACACCGTCAGGCTCGGCACCAGGTGGAACTGCTGGAACACCAGGCCCAGGGTCTCGCGACGCAGCTTCGCCCGGTCGGCTTCGGCCAGCGACGAGACCACCTCGCCCCCTACCCTGACCTCGCCGCGATCCGGCAGGTCGAGCCCTGCAGCCAGGTGCAGCAGGGTCGACTTGCCGGAGCCTGATTCACCCATCAGCGCCAGGCTCTCGCCGTTGGCCAGGGTCAGGTCGGCGCCCGCCAGTACCTCCAGTGGGCCCTGAGGCGTGGCATAGGCCTTGTGGACCTGGCGAAATTCGAGCATGAGGGAACATCCTTGGCGGCCGAAGCTCGATGGTCCCATAAATTCGGTGGTGATATGAAAAACAGCGCCACCCGAAGGTGGCGCTGTCGCGTGGCGGGGTTAACGGTCAGTGATCGTGGTCATGGTCGTCATGACCGTGGTCATCACCCGCATGGTTATCGTCGTCGTGTTGTCCTTAATCATGGCCCGGCTCGGCCAGGGCGTCGTGCAGGGTGTGGGCGTTGTGGCGCATCATGCCCAGCCAGGTGCTGGCCTCGCCGTCGCTTGCCAGGGCATCGGCATACAGGGTGCCGGCCACCGACAGGCCGGTCTCCTCGGCCAGCTGGTCGATCATCGCCGGGCTGGTCATGTTCTCGTGGAACAGCGCGCGGACGTTCTCCTCGCGGATCACGTCGATCAGCCGGGCCATGTTGGCCGCACTGGGCTCGGTCTCGGTGGAGAGCCCCTGAGGCGAGAGAAACTGCAGGCTATAGGCGCGGGCGAAGTGGCCGAAGGAGTCGTGGCCGGTGATCACACTGGTGCCGGCGGGAATCTCGTCGAGCAATTCGTGCAACTCGCTGTCGAGGGCGGCGACCTCCTCGAGGTAGCGTGCGGCGCGGGCCTCGTAGGCGCCACTATTGTCCGGGTCGGCCTCGATCAGGCCGGCGAGAATATTGCCCACGTAGAGCTCGCCCATGCCCAGGTCCTGCCAGGCGTGGGGGTCGATGGCACCATGGTCATGGCCGTCATGATGCGACGCTTGGGCGTCATGATCGTGATCATGAGCCTCGTCGTGGTCGTCGTCCGCCAGGTCGGCGAGCCGTGCCTCGATGCCCTCGGTGGCGACGACCCGGGGACCGGCGAAGTCGCTGGCGTCGATCAGCCGCTCGATCCAGCCCTCGAACTGCAGGCCGTTGAATATCACCAGATCGGCCTCGGCCAGGGTGCGAGCGTCGGTGGGGCGCGGCGAGTAGACATGGGCATCGCTGTCTGGCCCCACCAGGGCGGTCACCTCGACATGCTCACCGCCGACGTTCTCGATCATGTCGGCGAGGATGCTGAAGCTGGTGACGACCTGGACGCGTTCGGCGGCCAGGGCGGCGGGCAGGGCCAGCAGGGTGGATACTCCGGCCAGCAGGGCAGTAGTGCGGGAAAGACGCATGGCGGTCTCCTTAACGGTGTCAGTCGCGCTGGGGGGCGCCCAGCGGCGCGGCATGGCGGCGCCAGCGGGCAGTCAGGCTGTGGTGGCGGCCGAACAGCGCAGAGAGCACGTAGGCACTGCCCGCCAGCAGGATGATGGCCGGGCCTGAGGGCAGGCTGAGGTGATAGGAGAGCAGCAGACCGCCGGTGCTGGCCACCAGGCCGATCACGATCGCGATGGCGATCAACCCCTCCAGGCGCTGGCTCCAGAAGCGTGCCGTGGTGGCCGGCAGCATCATCAGGCCTACCGCCATCAGGGTGCCCAGGGTCTGGAAGCCGGCGGTGAGGTTGAGCACCACCAGTCCCAGGAAGATGCCGTGCACCACGCCGCCGCGCACGCCCTGGCCGCGCAGGAACAGCGGGTCCAGGCACTCCACCACCAGGGCGCGGAAGATCACCGCCAACATCACCACGATCAGGCTGCTGATGGCGGCGATCAGTATCAGGGCGGTGGAATTCACGGCCAGTATCGAGCCGAACAGCACATGGGTGAGATCGACGCTGCTGCCACCCAGCGAAACCAGCATGACCCCGGCGGCCAGCGAGATCAGGAAGAAGCTGGCCATCGCCGAGTCCTCGCGGTGACCGGTCATCTGCGACACGCTGCCGGCCAGCACCGCGATCAGCAGCCCCGAGAGGATGCCGCCCAGGCTCATGATCGGCAGCGAGAAACCGGCGGCCAGAAAGCCCAGCGCCACGCCGGGCAGGATGGCATGGGCCATGGCATCGCCGATCAGGCTCATGCCGCGCAGCATCAGGAACACACCCAGCGGCGGGGCGGCCAGCGACAGCGCCAGGCCGGCCACCAGAGCGCGCTGCATGAAGCCGTACTCGAGCGGTACCAGCAGCCAGGCGTCAAGCAGTGCCAGCATGGGACGCCTCCGGAAAGGTTATAGGCAGGCGCGGCGCCCGGGGCATCAGGCCGCTGTGCTGGTCGAGCAGGGCGTCGGGGCTGACCCAGCGGCCATGGCCGCCGGAGAGCAGCAGCACGTCGTCGGCCAGGCGGGCGAGCTGCTCCATGTCGTGGATCACCAGCAGGATGGTGGCGCCTTGCCGGGCCATGTCGCGCAGCACCTCCATCAATACGTCCACCGTTTCGATGTCGACGTTGGCGAAGGGCTCGTCGAGCAGCAGCAGCTCGGCCTCCTGCATCAGGGTGCGGCCCAGCAGGGCGCGCTGGCGCTGGCCGCCTGAGAGCTCGCCGAGAGGGCGGTGGGCGAGGTGCGAGATGCCCAGCCGCGCCATGATCTCGCGGCCGCGGCGATAGTGGGGGCCGCAGTAGCCTTTCAGGGCCCCGTGACTGGGCCAGGTGCCGGTCATGATCAGCTCTTCCACGCTCATCGGGAAGGTGAGGTCCAGCGCCAGCTGCTGGGGCAGCCAGGCGCAGCGCTCGCGGGGCACCCGACACTCCACGCTGCCGGCCACCGGCGCCAGCATGCCCATGATGGCGGCGATCAGGGTGCTCTTGCCGGCGCCGTTGGCGCCGATCAGCGCGGTAATGGCGCCGTCCATGAAGCGGCCGTCCAGGTGCTCGAGGATCGTCTGGCCACCGCGGGCCAGCTGCAGATCGTGCAGTTGCAGGCGCGCCATCAGGACCACCATCCCGCGGCCCAGGAGACCGCCAGCCATAGGGCGACCAGCGGGGCGGCGACCAGCAGCAGGCGGCGGGTCGCGGAAAGCGACATCAGCGAGAAATGGCAGGGCCCTTCCGGGCGATGCCGGTGTCTGTGGTGTGCCATGGGGGACCTCCGGAAAACTGGCGGAGGTTATAACATAACATCAGCAGCGCGGTCGAGGGAGCCCGGTCTCTCGACCAAGCCGGCCTCGAGACAGCAGAGGCTTAGATGCCCAGGGCGCGGCGCATCATCCACTGCTTGGCCTGGGGAAGCCGCTCGGCCAGGGCCAGTGCCGCCGAGCCCGCGCTACGCAGCCCCTCCCCGCCGGTAAAGACACGGTGGAAGGTCTCGGTCGCCGCCATCATCGCCAGGGTTTGCGGGCGGCGCTCCAGCGCATAGCGGCCGATGGTGGCGAGACCGCCGAGGTCCTTGCCGTTCGCCCGGGCAGTTCTCAGCCGCTCGTGCAAGGCGATCACGTCCTGCAGGCCCAGGTTCAGGCCCTGGCCGGCCAGCGGATGGACCACGTGGGCGGCATCGCCGACCAAAACAGTGCGCGAGGCGGTGTACTGTCGGGCGTGCTGGCGCCTGATGGGAAAGCTGGCGCGGCCCAGCACCCGCTCGATGCCGCCGAGCCGAGATGGGAACTCCCGCTCGACGGCGTCCTTCAGGGCCTCGTCATCCAGTGCCTCCCGCGCCGCGGTCTGGTCGGGGTCGCCATACCACACCAGCGAGGCATGATGGCCAGGCAGGGGGAGCATGGCCTGGGGACCTTCAGGCGTGAAACGCTGCCAGCTGATGTCCTGCTGGGGCAGTGTCGTCTCGACATTGATGATCAGCGCACGCTGCTGGTAATCCGTCACATCGAGCCGGATGCCGGCCCGTTCGCGCACCCCTGAGCTGGCACCCTCGGCCCCCACCAGCAGCGAACCTGCGAGCAGGCGACCGTTGTCCAGCTCCAGCATGACGCGGTCGTGGCCGCTGAGCTGGGCAATCGGCGCAGTCTCGCAGAGGCACTCGACGGTGGGCATGTCGGTCAGGCGCGTCCAGAGGGCATGTCGGATCACCCGGTTCTCGACAAAACTGCCGAAGTCCTCCAGGTCGATGGACTCGGCGCTGAACCGGGTCTCGCCATGGCCATGGATATCCCAGGCCAGGATATGCCGAAACGGGCAGCGCCGCGCCGGCGGGATCAATGACCAGGCCCCCACCGATTCGAGCAGTTGCTGCGAGGCGAGGTTGAGTGACGAGACCCGCAGGTCAAGGTGATTGTCATCGACGGGCGCGGGCGCCTGTCCGGCTTCCACCAGGGCGACCCGCATGCCCTCCTGGCCGAGGGCGGCGCTCAATGCCGCGCCGACCATCCCGCCGCCCACGATGATGACGTCGAACTGTTCGTGCATGCTTTCCTCCTGGTGCCCCGCCGGCCGGGACCTCACCATGGCCAAGACATTCGAGATTACCAAGGCAACGGGCGCACGGTCACGGGGAGGACGATGCGCTCCCCGGTAGCCCGGGGCGAGTGTGCTACGCTCGCACGGATTCCCGACGGGCCAAGGAGGCCGAGCATGACCGCGTCCCGTTCCTTGATGATTTTCCTCGGCTGGCTGGCCCTGGTGACGCTAACGGCAATGAGCGGCATTGCCACGCCGCCTGGCGACTGGTACGCCGGCCTGGCCAAGCCGCCGCTCACCCCGCCCGACCTGGCCTTCCCCATCGCCTGGAGCACCCTCTACCTGCTGATGGCGCTGGCCGCCTGGCGAGCCACTCTGGCGGCGCCACCCGCGGCGCGCTGGCATACCCTATGGCCCTTTGTTGCCCAGCTGGCCGCCAACGCCCTGTGGTCGATCCTGTTCTTCGGGCTGCACTGGATGTTCCTGGCGCTGCTCGACCTGCTGCTGCTGTGGGGCTTGATCGTGCTGACTATCCGGCGCTTCGCACGGGTATCCCCCGTTGCCGCCTGGCTGCTGGTGCCCTACCTGGCCTGGGTGAGCTTCGCCGCCTACCTGAATGCCGCCACCTGGTGGCTCAACGGCGGTGGCTAGTCGATGATCACCGTGCCTGGATGGTTGGGGTGGGGCCTGCTACCGGCAGGGCTGGCGCTGCTGCTGCACCTCTTCCATCGGCGGCTGCGCATCAGCCTGGCGGCCCCGCGCGTGCCGATCGCGTGCTCCCTGGGCGAGCACGGCGTGGCGGGCGAGACAGTAACCCTGCCCACACGCCGCGGCCGGATGCTGGCAGGCTGGTGGCTGCCGGCGACCCCGGGCCGAGGCACGGTGGTGGTCACGCATGGCTGGGGCGCCAACCGCGAGCTGATGCTGCCGTTGGCGACGCCGCTGCAGGCCGCAGGCTGGAACGTGCTGCTGGTCGATATGCGCAATCACGGTGACAGCGACGCCGACAGCTTCTCCTCCATGCCGCGCTTCGCCGAGGATACCGAGGCCGCGCTGGATTGGCTGCATGCCCGGCCAGGCATGGCCCCGCAACCGGTGGCACTGCTCGGCCACTCGGTGGGTGCCGCGGCCGTGCTGCTGGCCGCCTCACGGCGCCAGGATATCGCCGCCGTGGTCAGCCTTTCCGCCTTCGCCCATCCAGATGGCATGATGCGCCGCTGGCTGGCGGAGAAGGGCCTGCCGTTCTTTCCGGTGGGCTGGTACGTGATGCGCTACGTGGAGCGGGTGATCGGCCACCGCTTCGATGACATTGCACCGGTGAACACGCTGCCCAAGGTGCACTGCCCGGTGCTGCTGGTGCATGGTCGCGACGACACGGTGATTCCGCCCCGCGACGCCGAGCGGCTGTATGCCAGCCGCGGGGCGACACCCGCCGAGCTGCACCTGCTGCCCGGCGACCATGATCTCAGCCAGCACATCGACAAGGAATTGCCGGCGTTGCTGGCCTTCCTCGAGACGGTTAGGGATGCGCAGATGCCCCAGGCCTCATAAGGCCCGGCCTGGGGGACCATTCGCTGGGCGGGCCTGTCGTGGCGAATGGCCTTATGAAATGCAGTGCCAGCCGCCCGGCATGTAGCGCTCCAGCCCTGACGCGGTAAGCCGGCAGAGCCAGAGCCAGCGATGGTCGACCAGCCGGGCCACGTCGGGCTGGCGCGCCAGCACCCCTTCGATGCGCTCCCTGGGCGCGTCGATCACCACCGTCAGGCGCAACGGCTCGTGGCGCCAGTCGCTGCCGTCGTGCAGCGACTGCCATGGCAGGCCGGTGCGCAGCTGGGGCGAGTTGCCCTCGATCACCCCGATATGGCCCCCCAGCACCGAATGCAGCAGCTTGTTGCCAGCCCCGTGACGCTCGGGGTCGGCCCTCGAGGCGAAGTACTGCAGGTTGATCCAGTTGGCCACCAGCATGGGGGCGCTCATCAGCGCCTCCAGGGTGCGGCCGTCGGGGTCGTGGGCGGGGTGATATTCGTGCAGGAACACCCGTCCCGCCAGGTCGCGACCGCGGCTCGCTTCCCGTGGGGCCAGCAGCAGGGCGGCGTTGTTGGCGAGCCCCCACTCAGGACGCGGCTGCGACCAGTCGCCGCCGCGCCGGGCCAGGGCGGCCAGGCGCGTCGCGTCGTCCTCGGCCGCGACCCCCAGCGTCGCTGCGCGCGTCTCGCGGGTGGTGCGGCCCGCCTCTGCCAGTGCCTGCTCGAAGCGCTTAAGCAGCGGCGTCAGCGCCTCCGGCATTGCGTCGGTGTCGTGCAGGGTAACGCGGTCGGTCAGGGTGCAGTGGGTGGCGGCGAGCACGTGGGTTCCCTCCGGCAGGGCGATACCGCGGGCGGCCAGCCCCCGCCGCACCTCCGGGTCGTTGAGCAGCTGCGCGGCCAGGCGGGCGTTGAGCCCACCGCCCTGGCCGCCGCAGGCGCCACAGGTCAGGCCGGCGTGGTGAGGGTTGTTGTCACTCGCCGAGTCGTGCCCTACCAGCACCAGTAGCGGGGCGACCTCGCCGCCCGGTGCCAGGCCCTCGAGCAGCCCCCGGGCGAGTTCGACGCGCTCCGCCGGGGTCAGCGGCTCACCGCCGACGGCGTGGAAGGGGCCCGCCAGGGGTGTCGGTGAGGGCGAGGCGGCCGGGCGCCGGCGGCTGTCACGGATCAGCTTCCAGGCCCAGGCGAGGCCGGTGGTTTCCACCAGGGTAAAGGTGGAAAGCGCGTGATACTTGGCGTGGCGTACCCCCTGGCGGCTGGCTTCTTGCCGGTAACGGCGGCGGTGCAGCGGGGCTATGGGCGGCGCTTCGGCGGTGCGGTAGCGCGGCGCGAGCAGGCCGGGCAGGCGCGGCAGGTCGCGCTCAGGGCCGGCGCTGGCGTGGGTGATCGGCATACCGAAGAAGCCCGCCACGCCCAGCGTGGCGACCTCTTCCCAGGCGGCCTCGAGGTGGCGCCGCAGCGGCTCGGAACGCACGTCGATGCAGAAGGCCGCCTGCACCTTGTGCGTCGGGCGCGCCACCGGGGGCGCGGTTAGTGTTACCGCCAGGCGGCGCTGGTAGTCGAGCTCGAAGGCGCACTGCCAGCACCACAGGGCCTCGCGATCCTGTTCGGGGGGTGTCGCCGCCGCCTCCCACTGCGCCGCCCAGCGCTCGCGCTCGGCGGTATTTCGACCGGCGAGGCCCAGCCACTCCCAGGCCAGCAGCACCACCAGCAATTGCGCGATGCCGGCGTGGCCGGCCGCTGTGGGAGTGTGCCAGGCCAGGCCCTGGCACCAGGAAGCCCAGCCGTTGACCCGCAGTAGCAGGGCATGGGCCAGGGCTTCCAACGCCTCGGGCGACAGCGCGAGCTCTTCGAGCAGCTGCTCGCGAGCGTCCGTAGCCTCGGCGGGCAGCGTGGCCAGGTGCCGGCGCTGGGTAGCGCTCAGGCGACGGTCGTGGCGGCTCTCGGCGTGCCACCAGGCGTAGAGGGGCTCGTCTCGGGCGTTCTCCCAGCGCTGCTGATGGTGGTCGAAGTAGCCGGCGCAGCACTCCGCCACCGGGCCGAAGGGATCCTGGTGCGTCGCGCCCGCCTCGTCGGCCTCCTCCCAGGCGCTCGCTGGCCCCCGGGGCGGTGCCTCGGATCGTTCCAGCCGCGTCAGCAGGGCGGCCTCATCCAGTGACGAGTCGCACAGGGCAATCGCCTCGCGAAGCGCCTCAGGGCGGATGCGCCCACTCTCCCACGCCCGGCGATAGAACTCGGGGGCGAGGGTCAGGCGGCCTCCGCCGCGCCGGGCGAGCAGCGCCTCGGCCTGCTCGATGGGCAGGTCGCGCAGCCCCCACCAGGGGTTGACGGCGATCCAGCGATCCAGCGGCCAGGTAGGGGCGATGCGCTCACCGGCGCGGGCCAGGGCCTGGTGGTGCTCGGCGGTGACGCGCCGGGTCGTGGCGGCGGTGGCAGCGAAGGCAGTCATGACGCCTCTCCTGTGGTGGTGACGGGATCGAGCCGGGTTGATTCGGGCTGGCGCTGACGCATCAGGCGATCGATGCTGCGCTCCAGCGGCAGATGGGCGTAGAGACCCTGGCGGAAGTGGATCCGCCAGCGTGCCACCACGGGATGCCGGGGGCGCAGCATGACCGCCAGGGCCAGGCCGACCAGTGCCGCCAGCAGCGCGGCGCCGAGCAGGCCGGCGGCCAGGGTCAGCGGGTCGGCAGCGCGTGGCAGTGCCGGCGCCACCAGGGCGTGGAGCAGCGCATAGAGTGGCACCAGAGCCAGGGCCATGGCCGCCAGGGTGAAGTGCCGGGCGCGGCCTAGGCCCACCGGCATGCCCAGCAGAGCGCCGCCTACCGCCAGGGTCAGCAGAACGCCGAGTAGCGGGTTGTGGCTGACCAGTGCAGGCCAGGCCAGTAGCAGACTTGCCGCCACTGCGGCGGTGAGGCCGGCCGTCGTCAGACGCTCGTGCAGCGGGGCCAGTGGCAGCCGTGAGCAGCGTGCTGCGCTTACCGTGCGACCGCTGGCGAGGAAGGAGTGGGCCTTGTAGAGGGAGTGGGCAAGCAGGTGCACCAGCGCCAGGGCGTAGGCGCCCAGGCCGATCTCCAGCAGCATGAAGCCCATCTGGGCGCAGGTGGACCAGGCCAGGGCGTGCTTGACCGAGGCCTGGGTGAGCATGGTCAGCACCGCGACGATGGCGGTGGTGCCACCGATGGCGATCAGCAGCAGGTGGCCAAGGGAAAGGCCGTCGAACAGCGGGTAGAGGCGCAGCCAGACGTAGCCGCCGAGATTGATCACCCCGGCGTGGAGCAGCGCCGAGACCGGCGTGGGCGCCTCCATCACCTTCATCAGCCAGCCGTGCAACGGCAGCTGGCCGCACTTGCAGAGCGCCGCCAGCGCCAGGGCCACCGAGGCGGCCGGCAGCGCCCACCCCTCGCCGGTGTTGCTGGACGCGGCGGCGAGCAGCACCGGCAACTCGAAGCTGCCGTAGTGATAGAAAAGCAGGCCCACCGCGGCCACCAGGGCGAGATCGCCGAGGCGACTGACGGCGAACTTCTGCCAGGCGGCGCGCCGTGCCTCGCGGCGCTCGGGGTAGAGGACCAGCAGGTGGTGTAATGCCAGGCTGACACCTATCCAGGCCACGAGCATCACCAGCAGGTGGCGGGTGAACACCAGCAGCAGCACGCTGGCCAGCACCACCAGACACCAGGGCAGGAAGCGGGTGCGCCCGCTATCGCCTTCCAGGTAGCCGTCGGCGAAGCGCAGCAGCACCACGCCGAGGAAGCTGATCAGCAGCGCCATCCACACTGCCAGGCCGTCGGGATAGAGGCCCAGCGGAGCGGCGACGCCCGGGAGTCCGGTCGAAAGGCCGGCGGCATTCGCCATCAGCAGGGCGCCGATCAGCGCACTGGCCAGGAAGCTGCCGGCCATCAGTGCCTGGCCGACCCGCCAGCAGCGCCGCTGGCGATCGGGAGAGGTCTGGCGGCTGGACCAGCCGGCGAGCAGCAGCAGCGCGACCGGCAGGGCCAGCCATACCGCCAGCGATGCATGGATCGCCGCATCAAGCAGGGTCGTCATGGTAGGGCTCCGGTGGGAGAGGGGATGCCCGTACTATGCCGCCTGCGACTTGTTGCAAAAAAATGGTTTATCGAGAAGCTAACGTTCGCTAAAAAAGAACAATCATCGCCACCGCCCGGAGCGCGGCCATGAAACTCAATTATCACCACCTCTACCACTTCTGGCAGGTCGCCAGGTCGGGACACTTGACCCGGACCGCCGAGACGCTGCACATCTCCCAGTCGGCGCTCTCCCACCAGATCCGCCAGTTGGAGGAGCGCCTGGGCCAGCCGCTTTTCGTGCGCGAGGGGCGCCAGCTGCGCCTCTCCGAGGCGGGGCGGCTGGCGTTCGACTACGCCGACGCCATCTTCCGCCAGGGAGAGGAATTGACCGCGCTGTTCGCCGAGGGCGGCCACGCGCATCGCGAGGTAATCCGGGTAGGAGCGGTGGCGACGCTGTCGCGCAATTTTCAGGAGGAGTTCCTGCGCCCGCTGCTCGACCGCGAGGATCTGGAACTGGGCCTGCAGAGCGGCGGGCTTGACGAGCTACTGCGACGTCTGTCGGCCCACCGTCTGGACGTGGTGCTGGCCAACCAGTCGGTACGCGGCGACGACCAGCACCCCTGGCGCTCCCAGCGTCTGGCGCGCCAGCCGGTGAGCATCATCGGGGCGACGCGCCTGGGCCCGCTGGCGCCCTTCCCCGAGGGGGTCGCCGGCCGCGGCCTGATCGTGCCGGGGCCGGAGAGTAGCGTGCGCCACGCGTTCGACCGGCTCTGCGAGGTTCATCGCCTGTCGCCGACGATCATTGCCGAGGTGGACGACATGGCCCTGATGCGTCTGCTGGCCCGGGATACCGCCCACCTGGCGGTGATGCCGCCGGTGGTGGTGCGCGACGAGCTGCGCGCCGGCACCTTGACCGACTTCGGCGCCCTGCCCGGTGTGTTCGAGGAGTTCTACGCCATCACCATCCGCCGGCGCTTCGAGTCGCCGCTGCTGAAACAGCTGCTCGAGCAGTCCAGCGAGCTGCTGCTCCAGTAGACGCGGCGAGTGCAGCGATCCTTGGCGTCGTCAGGGCTTGCGGGCGATGAACTGCACCACGGCGCCCAGGCCGCTGTGGCCGCGACCCTCGATCACCTGGCGGTCGAACTCGCGGCTCGAGAGGATCTCGAAGTCGGCGAAGGCCGCCTCGAGCTCCGCGGCCGTGGGGGTACGATCCGGGGTGTCGGGCCCGCCGGTGTCCCGCGGCACCTGGGCCGGGGTATAGGCCTCGAGGATCAACATCCCGCCGGGCTTGAGGGTGCGCGCCACCTGGCGATGCAGGTGCGGGCGCCCCGCCTCGGCCACATGGCAGAAGATCGACACCACCGCATCGAAGGCCCCGGCGGCAAAGGTATGCTCGGTGAGGTCGGCGACCAGCGTCTCGAGCGGCACATTCTCCCGCTCGGCCAGCCGAGTCGCCTTACGCAGCCCGACCGGCGAGGCATCCACGGAGAGCACCCGATGGCCGAGCTTGGCCAGGTAAACCCCGTTTCGGCCCTCTCCGTCGGCCAGGCACAGCACCTTTTTCGGGGGCTCGCCGATCAGCCCCACCTGCTCGCGCAGGAAATCGTTGGGCTCGGTGCCGTAGACATAATCGTCGGTCGCGTAGCGTTCATCCCACATGGCAGCTTCCCGTACGTTGCTATGGATATAGCCATCAAGAATACCAAGCGCCAGGAGCGGCGTCTGCGGGGTGCGCGGTGCTACGCTTGAGACTCCTCACCCGTCACGGATGATCGCCGCCATGCCCGCCTTGCGCTGTTCCCATCGCTTTCTCCTGTCGCTCCTGCTGCTGGCCGCGACCCTCGGCCTCGCCGGCTGCGACGGCCCCGGCCGCGATACCACGCCGCCGCGGCCGAGCGAGCCGGATAGCCGCTTCTCCGGCGAGGCGATGGTGGGCCAGGCCGATGTTGCCAGTGCCTCGCGCGCGGCCAACGGGGCGGGTGAGGCGCCCGATGCCCGCATCGAGGAGCGGCGCAATTTCAACCTGCAGTTCGACGAGGCCGACGCGCTGGTGGCCGCCTATCGCGAGACTCATGAGGCCTGCGTGGCGAGCGAGCACTGCCGAGTAGAGCAGGGGCGCCTGCAGACGCCGCGGAATGGCCTGGCCAGCGGTTATCTGGCGTTGCGCGTGGCCCGCGACCGGGTGGAGACCGCCGAGCCGGTCAGGCTGGTCGCCGAGTCGCCGGCGCTGAGTGGCGTGGAGATCACTCGCCACGATCGCACCCAGCAGTTCATCGATACCGAGGCCCGGCTGGCCCAGCAGGTGGTGTTGCGCGAGCGCCTCAAGGAGCTTGCCCAGCAGGGGCGGGGCTTCAGCGAGCGACGCATCCAGGATCTGCTGCAGGTCGAGCGTGAGCTGGCCAGAGTGCAGGGCGAGATCGAGTCCATGCAGGGCCAGCAACGCCATCTCGCCCGGGTGACCGAGAGTGTGGCGATCACCGCCAACTTTCAGCAGCAGCGCTGGGTAGAGCCTCGCCAGCACGGCGTGCTGGCGCCGCTGTGGCGGGCGCTGGATCGCAGCCTGTCGCTGTTCTTCGAATCGGTGGGCCAGGTAATTCTGGTGGTGGTGTTCCTCACCCCCTGGCTGGTGATCGGTCTGCCCGTGCTGTGGCTGCTCAGCCGGCTATGGCGCCCGGTACGCCGCGCCTTCTCGCGACTGGGCGATAAGCGCCGGGCGCGCCGGAAGGGGAACGATGCCTAGCGGCGTTAGCGATGCTCGATAGTACCTTGCATGTCGCCCGCCAGTTCGAGAGGGGCGCCGGGATTCTGCTACGTTGAGGGTAGTCAGACGAGACGTCGTCGAGACGCCCCGGCCGGCTGGTCATCGACGCCTCCGGTGCCAGCATGGCGCTGCTCCGACGCGAGCTGTTGGTGGCCGGCCGGCCAACGGGCACATTCATCGTGGAACACGTACCAGGAGGTGTGTGATGAGTATCTGTGCAACCTGCGGTAATGAATACGGCAACACCTTCACGGTCAACAAGGATGGCCAGAGTTTCGATTTCGACTCCTTCGAATGCGCCATCCACAAGCTGGCGCCGTCATGTGCTCGGTGCGGCTGCCGAGTGGTGGGCCACGGCGTTCAGCACAGCGATACGATCTATTGCTGTGCCCACTGTGCTGAAGCGGCCGGGGAGGCCGGGCTGGTCGACCACAACTGACGCCTGGCTGAGCGGACGTTCTTGAGCGGATACCACACGGCACGCAGCAGACGAATTCTCCCGCCTCTGGGCGCCTTGCGCTTAGGCGGGGGGTTGTGCGTCTGACCGGTCGAATTCCTCGGTGTCGACTTCCGCCTGCTGGGCCTCGCCGTAACGCGCCCCCGCCACTTGGTCCGGGGTCATCATGGCGTTCAGCCGCTCCAATGTTTCCGGTGACAGCGAGAGGGACGCCGCCGCCAGGTTCTCGCGCATGTGATCAAGGGAGCGCGAACCGGGAATCGGCAGGATGTCGTCGCCCTTGGCGCGTAGCCAGGCCAGGGCCAGCTGGCCTGGCGTCATGTCCAGCTCCTCCGCCAGTGCCGTGAACGCCTCGAGCAGACGCAGGTTGCGGGCATGGTTCTCGACGCTGAAGCGCGGCATGCCCCGGCGCATGTCGTTCTCCTCGAGGCGCGCGGGATCTCTGACGGCTCCCGCCAGGAAGCCGCGGCCCAGTGGGCTGAAGGCGACCAGTGCCGTGCCGGCCTCACGACAGGCCTCGATCAGGCCGATCTCGGGGTTGCGGGTCCACAGCGAATACTCGGACTGCACCGCCGCGATGGGCTGTTCGGCCCTGGCGCGCCGCAGGGTGGCCGCGGACACTTCGGAGAGCCCGATGGCGCCCACCTTGCCTTGCTCCACCAGCCGGCCCAGCGCGCCGACGCTCTCCTCGATGGGCACGTTCCTGTCCCAGCGGTGCAGGTAGTAGAGGTCCAGATGATCGGTGTTCAGCCGCTGCAGGCTCGCCTCGCACTGGCGGCGCAGGGTGTCCGGGCGCCCGTCGATCACCTTGCGGCCGAGTGCCGGGTCGATGGCCATGCCGCACTTGCTGGCCAGCAGAATCTCGCTGCGCTTGCCGGCAAGCGCCTTGCCCAGCAGCTGCTCGTTGGCCGTGGCGCCGTAGAGGGTGGCGGTATCGAAGTGGCTATAGCCCATCTCGAAGGCCGCCGCCAGCGCACGTAGCGCCTCGCGCTCGGGGAGCGGGCTGCCGTAGCCGTGGGAGAGATTCATGCAGCCCAGGCCGATGGAAGGTGCGTCGATGGCTTTCAGGCGAGAGGTCAGGGGGGACATGAGGACTCCTTCTCGGCATGGATGGGCATTGAACGCCAGCAGGGGCGCGCGCCGCCCCCCTTTGGTCGCACGCGACCGGCGTGGCCGCGGGCGTGCGCTATGATAGCCGACCGCAAGCATGACAGGGACCTATGGAGTGCCAGGTATGGCCAACCCCGCTTTTCTCTCTCCGCGCTACCGCGTGCTGCTGGCCGGCGTGTTCAGTCAGATTCTATGTATCGGCGTGGCACGTTTTGCCTATACGCCGCTGCTGCCGGTGATGCAGCAGCAGACCTGGCTGAGCGATGCCCAGGGCGGCTGGCTGGCCGCGCTCAACTACGCCGGGTACATGCTGGGGGCGCTGGTGGCGGCCTCGCTCCACAGCATCCGGCTCAAGGACACCCTCTACCGCCTTACCCTGCTGCTGGCAGTGCTCTCCACCGCCGGCATGGCACTGGCCGAGAGCTTCTGGCTGTGGGCGGGCATGCGTTTCGTGGCCGGCTTCTCGAGCAGCGGCGCGATGCTGCTGGCCTCGGGACTGATACTGCACTGGCTGATCCAGCACCGGCAGCGTGGCGAGCTGGGCATCCACTTCGCCGGCCTGGGCGTGGGAATCCTGGTGGCTGCCCTGGCGGTGGAGCTGATGCGGCACCTGGCGATGCAGTGGCAGGCTCAGTGGTGGGGGTTCACCCTCCTGGCCGTGGTGCTGCTGGTGCCCGCCTGGCGCTGGCTGCCGCGACCCGCGAAGCCGGCCGAGGGAAGCGGTGGCCGCCGTAAACCAACCCCCTCTCCGCCGTCGCGCACCTTTATGCGGCTGATGCTCGCCGCCTATTTCTGTGCCGGCTACGGCTACGTGATCAGCGCCACCTTCATTGTCGCCATTGTCGAACGCGAGCCGCTGCTGGCCGGCGCCGGCAACTGGACCTTCGCCCTGGTGGGGCTGGCCGCCGCGCCTGCGGTAATGCTGTGGGACCTGATCGCCCGGCGCATCGGCTACCTGGGCGCGCTGATCGGTGCCATGGCCCTGCAGGTGGTGGGCATCGTGCTGCCGGCGCTGACCACCAGCCTGGCCGGCGTGCTGCTCAGCGCGGTGCTCTACGGCGGCACCTTCCTGGGCTGCGTGAGCCTGGTGCTGACCATGGCCGGGCGGCTCTACCCGCAGAGCCCGGCGCGGCTGATGGGGCGCATGACGCTGGCCTACGGCGCGGCGCAGATCGTCGCCCCGGCGCTCACCGGCATGCTCGCCGAGGCCACCGGCCACTATGACACCGGGCTATGGCTGGCCGGAGGCTTCGTTGCCCTGGGCGCGGTGCTGCTGGTCTGGCTGCGCCGTGTGGACCGAACCGCCCAGCGGCTGGATGCCGAAGCGAAAGCGGCGCCGACGGGGTGAGGCGCTGGTATATTGCTTGGCAACACGGCCCCCGCCTCTTGGCTCCCAGGAGCTTATGCGGGGGTTCTTATGCAGATTCATCTTTGATGCGCCATACCTGCTTTAGGCGCTCCACGGTGTGGGACCATTTGGGCGTGGTGGGCTTGCAGACGGTGTTCTGGTTGCCGAACAGGCCGACCTCGCTGAAGGCCTGATCGCGGCTGACGGTATGCAACCAACGCACCGGCACCAGGTACTCGGCGTCATCTTCGTCACCACCCTCGTTGCGGTATAGATGGAAGTAGTCTTCCCGGGAGGTCAGCTCAAGCAGGCTCTTGCTGCCTTCCTCGGTGTCAAAGCGATACTCATCCGCACGGCAGCGCTCACCGATCACTTCGCCGACGCCTACGTAGCCGGTCTTGGGGATATTGACCCAGACACGATCACCTTCGGAAAGCATGGAGAGCGTTTTGGAGTACCAAGCCGCACCACCACCGGCGATGAAGCCGTATCGGCGCGCGAGCTCCCAGGGGCGGTCGTCGCCGAAGGAGGTGTAGAACTCGCCGTTCCATGGTTCCTTCTTGGCCTTGCGGGAAACGGGCTGGACGGGCTCGTCAGGATCGATCATCCAGGCTCGGCTGAGGTAGCGGTTGCCACCGTCCTCGAAGGCAGCGAAGAACATGGCGTTGATCGACAGCTGGGCGTGCTCGTTAAGGTAGGTGATGATCCGCTCGCTACTGGCATCGAGCCGGGTGGCGACCACCACCAGTTGGTGCTCCTGGTTAAGCGGGATGCCATCCAGCGGGACACCGAACTTGGCTTCGAAGGCCTCGCCCAGCGTGGCATCTGGCCGGCCGTAGCGCTCGGCGAAATCCCGGTAGATGTCGATCAGCTGGTAGTCCGCTAGGGTGACCACCCAGGAGGCGTAGTCGATGGCCTGGGCTACCACGTCGCGCGGGGTCTTGTCGCGCTTGAGCTCGATGATGATGACGTTGCCGTTGGCATCGAGCGCCAGCAGGTCGACCAGCTTGTCGAAGGCGGTGCGCACCTGGCGGCCGATCAGCAGCCAGTCGCGGTTGAGGATCGCCACGTCCTGCATGATCTGCTCTTCCAGCAGCCCCTCGTCGGCAAGTCCTGCGGGGCGCAGCTTGCGCGGCGGCTCGCCGGCACTGCCCGCCAGCTTCCAGATACCTTGCTCAATAGCCATGATAACTCGCTACATTCGGATGTTGTGGTTGCATATCGGATTGAGGCCACTTTCAAGGTCCCTCTTAAAAACCTCAATCATCTCGTCATTGTGCTGCTGTATTTCACCCGCTTCCCATGGCGTGTTCGCATTCATCATCAGCCATTGCTTAATACTGTCTATTTCACCTTTAGAATAATATTCTTCTTTTGACTTTGGGCTGAAGTTGCTTAGTCGTGAGTTTTTACTATGACTAATCAAGCATAGGTTGCCAAAGGAGTTCACAATGTCTTGGTCAAGCTTATCAATACCTGGCATCGGATTTTGAGGATAATAGTGCTCTACCGAGCTTCGGAAGCTGAATGAATACTTCCTTAGGCCGGGATTGTTTCTGTAATATTTGCACCATAAAAGGTAATCAAGATAGTTGAACACAAAGTTGTTTTCGATATTTCCGAATCTAAGTTTTTTCTCATCGATGTCACTCCATCTTCTGGATGACAGTTTTCCTTCGCGCCGAAAGATGATGTCATAGTATTCTGCGCCATCACCGTAGGCTAAAAACCGATCATATACAAAGCAACGGGAAACAGACTCGAGATGACACAGGTACGGCTGAGCTTCTACTTTTTCGGATCTAAAAAGGAAGTGCAGCGCAGCGCTGAGCCAGTGCTTGTACACCATAGTAGGTGTAGAAACATGTAACGCTGATAGCAGCATCAACACCCTGCGATTGGTGTCGCTGTCACTGTCTTCAGCTCCGAAAGTATTGACGTAATCACTGCTTCCGTTGGAAGCCTGCCATTTCAGACGCTTCAGGCTCCAGTCATCGGTGTTACCAGTGTATTCACGTTTGATCACATAGTGATCGAGTAATAGCTTGCATTTAAGCAGGTTGTAGGTGAAGCGCCTCACACGTTCAGCTGCATCCGCGCTGCTAAGTAGATGCGTCTGGAAGGAAGTAATCAGCCTCTTGTCATCCAGAGGAATATCCTGGCCAGTAGTAACCCTTAGTACCTGTAATAGAAAGTTGGGGAAGTTAATGACAGAGTTAAACCGCTCTGGCGTTTCTTCACTCCTTTCGCCTTGGTTCTGTTTGTCAATCTTCTGGTCTTTTGCTGATGGTGGCTTGCAAATCAAATGGCTTAAAGGGAGGGCTTGTGTCGTATCATCTTGAAAGATGTCTTCAGCCAGCATTCCTTGCAATTCCGAATAGTTGCTAGGTTTCAATACCCCCCAGTCCTGCTGGCCAAATAATCTGTCGCGCTGGGTCCTGGTAAAGCCCATCTGGACGTAACGCTCCATGTTAGAGCACGCCTCCCACACACTTTGTAAGACAGCGTAATCGGCCTTTTCCAGCGTGCTCATCATCTTGGACTTAAGCACTTCATGCTTTTCAAGCTGTTCACCCCTGTTGTTCATGACTTCGAAGTAATGATTCAAATCTGTATCAGCCGGAACCTGTACGCGCATGATCTGTACGCAATGGAAAAGGTAATCTGAAAAATCTTTCTGATAAGAACCGTTGTCTTTACATAGCTTCGGCACCAATCGCTGAATCAACTCGTACCCGTTGAGAATATCGCGATTGTAATCTTTAGTGTGAAGGCTCTCAGTGTCGGAGTTTTCGGCGTAACCGTGAAATATTGCGTCCAGCGACTTTGAAGAGCGAGGCCGATTTTCAAACCGTACAGAAGGGTGTTGAAACCAGCTTGCTAAAGATTCCCCGTCGATGCTCATCTTGTTCCGGAAAAAAGATGCCAGCAAAAAAAGCGTGGTCAACCGCTGCTGACCATCAATCACTTCATATAACGGCTGCTCCGTTTCACTATTCTTATTGAACACCACCAAGGTGCCGATGTAATAAGGGTTGCTCTGCTCGCTGAATGCGGAGGGTTTGAGCATTTCATCCAAGACATCCTGAATCAGCTGGGTGATTTCTCCTTCACCCCAAGCGTAGTTGCGCTGATACATGGGAATCAGGTAGTTGGCCGAAGTATTTAGCTTGCCGGCACCGAGTAAGTCCTGGACAGAAAGCTGACTTATTCCATCATTTTTTAGATTCATAGAAACGCATCTCCTTGAACAACCGCTCAATGTCGTCGGTCTTACTGGCTTTGACTTCTGCCAGAACAGGCAACTCCAAACTCAGAAAATCCGCGGGCTGAGTTGCCTCCTTGAGCAACAGAAAGAGATTGTTCGCTAAAGCATGGTTATCCATGCTGGCCAGTTGCACCACCTGCATTTTTAGCCGCAGGCTGTAGGCCCAGATAAACACCTTCTCAATAGCGCGGGATATTTCCACCATGCCAAACTTGTCTACGTAGGCGATCAGCAAACAGTCAAAAAGTGAGCGGACATAGCGATCTCCCGTACGCCACCTGCCTTCATAAGTACTCAACACCCTCAGTATTCGGGAAGCAAGCTCTTCCAGATCAGGGGCGACCTGATGATCACTTATGAGAGCCGAGCCCTTTCCGGGGTAAAACGTCTGTTGAAGTTTATCTATTTCCTGATGGTAATGCCCGATCATTTCAAAGAATCGGCGACCATTGATAATGATCTGATCCAGATGAAACGGAAAAGGTAAATACTGACCATCAATGCGACGCTGGTAATGCTGGTTATACTCATCAACAAAGTGATGCGCCATACGTAGCTGCTCAACATAGGGATAGCTATCAATGCTGTTGATATTGACACCTTTGAATAGGTGGGTGTGCTCCTTCCCAAAATAACGCGCTGACTCTCCGCGTGACCAATTTCGGATACGGAACAGGTAGTTTGAAAACAGCTTGGCCAGCCTTTCGCTATCGCTGCTTTCCCAATGACTAACAACCTTAGATTTTAGGTGTTCATCCTCTTCTGTGAACTCGCGAAGATGGAAAGCTTTTAGCAGGTCGTGCGGTTCAAGGTCTCGCCCCCGGGCATTCTGGGAGTCAAAAAACTGAAAAGCCTCGGATATATCTTTCAGCTCAAAAAAAACCAGTTCACATTGGTTCAGAAGGAAGTGGACCATCTCTTCGGTAAAGTCTGGGCGCGACACAATACGGCTGACGGCCAGGTAATTGTTATGCAGGTTGGTCTGAGAAAGCCTGTTGCTGAAGCGGGGGTCTTTCATACCCTGGTCTAATTGCTCCAGCATTTTCTGTAAATCTTTACGGACAATGGGGTTTGTGGCCTTGGGCCCCGTGCGCTCATTAATCAACGCGCGTGCTGCCAGCATCAGGCTCAGCGTTCGCTGCTGGCCATCTACAATATTGAGTTTGACATTCTTAGGGCATTGGTCTTCCTCTTCCCGATGAAAGACCACGGTGCCCAGACGATAGGCGGTTTTGTATTTATGAAGCGCAATATCGGAAAAAAGCTGGTTGATATTTTTTTCTGTCCACTTGTAAGGACGCTGGTAGACGGGGATTTCCAAACAGTTTTCGCTGAGCAGTTCGAAAACGCTCAGGACGCCTTTTTTCAAGTGGGCTGTGTCGGTCATATCTTGGCATCCTTACGTTCAGCATAACCTGCATAATACATTTTTTTAGAACAGCCCTTTTTTCCAACCACTTTCATGGTTCCCGACTGGAGCAATTTTAGTTGCTGGTGGAGAGTTTCCATAGCCACTGCACGCCTTTAATTCAAACCTCCTTCCACCACCGCCTCGGCAAGGTGAACACGTGTCTCGCCGGCCTCGCCGAGGCGGGCCTTTAGCTGGTCGCAGAGAGCCATTAGCTCGTCGATTTTCTCAACGATTCGCTGCTGCTCTTCTAAGGGGGGAAGCGGTATAGAAAGCCTTTCCACATCGCCTACTCTTAAATGCTTTACTGTAGAGCCAATAGCTTTTTCCGAAGCGCGCTCCAAGAGGTGAGGCTCGGTTAGCGCCAATAGCAAGTACTCTTCATTAATATACTCAAGCATTGGCCGGATCAGCATAGTTCTCTGGCCTAGGCACCATTTTGCTCCTTCCGGTATTATTGCCGCCTCGCCCATCGGGGCTTCTCGGGTAAAGATAATGTCCTTTGGCTCTGGAGGGCATCGCCGCGACCAGTATTGGTAGGTTTCTTGGCTCACATGTTTCAGGTCGTCAAACCTGAAGTGTCTTTCTCTAATATTTGAAGTCCGGATGATAGGGATGCCTTCTTCAACATAGGGGGCGGTCTTGTTGTGGCAATCCACTAGCACTCTAGATAACTGTATCAAATGTGCGCTGCTCCACCCTGTGGGAAGCGCGAAAGGGGGCTTTGCGGTACGAAGCTTTTTCAGTTTTCGCAACATTGTTGCGCATTCAGGGTTTTCGTCTTTGTGACTTTCTAGCCATTGTTGACGCTCGGATGCCAAGCGAGTCAGCAATGACTCAGCCGGCTCATCGTTGGGGTCCTGCTCCACCAGTCGCCCCATCACCGCCAGCTGAAGGATGGTCTGCTCGAGCTTGTCGATACTGGCTTCGGTGGTAAAGAGGGTATCGAAATGCTCGGCGATGCGGGCCCAGTTCTCGGCCACTCCCGAGGCATCGGCGGAGCGGGTAAGTGCGTCGAGAAGGGTGTCGACCAGCACTTCATGGGCTTCCAGCTGGTCACCGACCTGCTGCTCTAGCCGGTCGCAGAGAGCCATCAGCTCATCGACTTTCTCGACGATACGCAGTTGCTCTTCCAGAGGGGGTAACGGCATTGGTATGGAGGCAACCTTTGAACCTGAGACCTCTTTGAAAGTTGTTCCGCTAGCACTTGCATCGATATTCCGGGCAGAACTTTTCAAAAAATAGTACAAGAACTGGTTCACCTCGCGAATATAAGGCACGCAAGACTTGAATCCTTGATTAGTCGCCAGCTCGCTAATCGAAATAGCCACATAACCAATCGGTGCTCTGCTAGAAAACAACACAGAACCTTCTGGCAGTAGCTGTGCGGAGGATTTCTCCAAGCCAAGCCTAGATATATCTCGCTTGCCAGACGCAATATATTTTTCGTTTAGTCCGTATAGGTCAGCAGGGGTTAGCCAAGCAATTTCCTTTTCTGCCCAGAAGGTCGGCTCACCTGACTTCGGAGTTCCTCCACCTATGACTTGCCCGACAGAGCCAAGACGAACCCAGAGCCAGTTGCTGGGTAGTTCAAAGTCTTCTTCATCTAGCTCAATGGCAGGCTGACTCTTTGGCTTCCTGACTTTCCCTTCCCTGACCAACCGCGCCTTCTCCTCGGCGATGCGCTCCAGCAGCACACTGGCGGGCTCGTCGCTGGGGTACTGATCCACCAGCTTTCCGCGCACGGCGAGTTCCAGGATCAGCTCGCGAAGCTTCTTGATACCGGTAAGCTCGATCTTCCCATTGCGACCGCGTCCGGCGGTGCTCTTGTGGGTGACCGCGCCGGTCCAGAGGTCGAGGTGCTCGGTGATCAGCTCTCGTGCGCTCACGCCTCGCCCTCCTGCGTCTCGCGGCTTGTCTCGGCGTTGCTGTCGTGGCCGGTATGGCTTAGCGCATCGCCGAGGATCTGCTTGAGCTGGTCCCGCAGCTCCTGGATCTCTGATTGCTGCTGGGCGTATTGCGCCAGCAGTTCGTCGGGGTCGTGGCTGACCTGCTCGCCCTGGTAGGGGTTCTTGATATCCAGGTTGAAGTGGCGCGCCTGGATCTCCTCGATGGGCACCCGCCAGGTCTGGTGAGTTTCCTCTCGGCCGGCGAAGCCATCGGCCTCGTCGCCCCACCAGTCGATTTCAGTCTGGAATTCCTCGACCTTCATGGGGCGGGTCTTGCTGTAGTTTTTCACGCCCTCGGGGTAGGGATGCTCGTAGTACCACACCGCCTCGGTGGGCTGGCCCTTGGTGAAGAACAGCAGGTTGGTCTTGATGCCGGTGTAGGGATTGAACACGCCATTGGGCAGCCGGACGATGGTGTGCAGGTTGCACTCGGTAAGCAGTTTCTCCTTGAGGCGGGTCTTCATGCCCTCGCCGAACAGGAAGCCGTCGGGCAGTACCACGGCGGCGCGGCCGCCGTCCTTGAGCAGGTGGATGAACAGCGTCATGAAGAGGTCGGCGGTCTCGCGGGTGCGGAAGGCCTGGGGGAAGTTGGTCTCGATGCCGTCCTCCTACATGCCGCCGAAGGGCGGGTTGGCGACGATGACATCCACCCGTTCCTTGGGGCCCCAGCTGATCAGCGGGCGCGCCAGGGTGTTGTCGTGCTTGACCTGGTCGGGCACCTCGATGCCGTGAAGGATCAGGTTGGTGGTGGCCAGCAGGTGGGGCAGCGGCTTCTTCTCCACCCCATGGATGGTGCGCTGCAGTGTCTGCTCGTCCTGCGGCGTCGTCACGTAGTGCTTGCGCTTGTGATCGATGGTGCAGGTGAGGAAGCCGCCGGTGCCGCAGGCCGGGTCCATCACGGTCTCGTCCAGCCTGGGGTCGACCCGGTCCACCATGAACCGGGTCACTGCCCGCGGGGTATAGAACTCCCCGGCGTTACCG
Source organism: Halomonas fontilapidosi (assembly GCF_014192285.1). GTDB lineage: Bacteria > Pseudomonadota > Gammaproteobacteria > Pseudomonadales > Halomonadaceae > Halomonas > Halomonas fontilapidosi. The sequence continues at coordinate 185,657 of NZ_JACHXQ010000004.1, forward strand.
GCGCTCTGCAGGTCCTTGAGGATCTGCTCGTACATGTCGCCCAGCTCGTGGCGCTCGCTGGCCTTGTTGAAGTTCACGCCGTCCTGCAGCTTGTTGATGACCTGGCGCATCAGCTGGCCGGACTTCATATAGTTGTAGGCGTCCTCGAAGACGTTGCGGATCACCACGCCGCGATAGTCGTCGCCACGGGCCTGGAGCTGTTGCAGGCCTGGAAAGAGATCGTTATCTACGAACGCCTTGAGCTCGTCGCCGGTCATGCCCTCCGGGTCGGCAGCCCAGTGGCGCCAGCGCAGCGGTTCGGGAATCGGCGAGCGGTAGTCCTCATTGAACATCTCCCACTCCTGCTCCCGGTCGTCGAAGATCTTGAGGAACAGCATCCAGACCAGCTGGCCAATGCGCTGTGCATCGCCGTCCACGCCGACGTCCTTGCGCATGATGTCCTGGATGGATTTGATGGTGGTGCTGATGGCCATGAGTCGTGAGCTTCCTTGGTGTCTGGTGCGATGACGCCGGCGCATCCACAGGGGGTGGCCGGCATCAGGGTGTGAATAACGTAGCCGCGATCAGCTGCCGGACTGGTAGAGGGCGTCTTCGAGCTCGTGGACCGCGCGGGTATAGCCGGGCATGCCGCCGAAGGCCTGGGCCAGCTCCATGGGCGCGCCGATCTCGCTGAAGGGCGCCAGGGTGAGCACCTTGGGGTCCTCGATGGGTCCGATGCCGGCATCGGCATACTTGTCGACCAGGGATTCCAGCACCTGGCGGGCCTGACCCTCGTAGCGGGTGAAGATATCACGCTTCCTCACCTGCGCGGCGCGTTCGCGGCGGGTCAGGGCGGGGCGGTCGAAGGCGATATGGCAGATCACGTCGAAGGGGTCGGGCTCGTCGCCGAGCCTGTCGCCCAGCTCCTTGGTCAGGTCCTCCCAGAAGACGCCGTTCTCCTCCAATTCCTCGAGAATCGCCTGCTTGCGCTCGGCATCCTGCCAGCGCCGCAGGAAGTCATCCAGAGAAGCGAACTGCTCCTTCACCTTCTTGCGGGTGTAGTCGCGCAGGCTCTCGGTGATCAGCTTGCCGTCCGGGCCCAGATACTGCACCCGCTCGGCCACCACGCTGACCTCGACGTCGTCGACCACGTACTTCACCCGCTTGCTGGCATTCTCGTCTTCGGCAAGGCCGGTAGCGGTGAAGGGGTCGTCGGTCTGCCAGGTCTCGCCGGGCTCGATCTCGTAGCCGCCTTCCGCCTCGTTGACCCCACTGGCAGGCTCGTCGTTGACGATCTCGTCATCCGGCACGATGGAGGCGTCGTCGCCCTTGGGCTCATAGACCTTGACCGGCTCGCCGTCGAAGTCGGGGTCGGCGAACAGCTCGGTGGCCTTCTTGAAGTCGAGGATGGTGAACCAGTGCTTGTGGTAGTCGTCGTTGATGCGGGTGCCGCGGCCGATGATCTGCTTGAACTCGGTCATCGACTGGATGCGCTGGTCGAGCACGATCAGCTTGCAGGTCTGGGCGTCGACGCCGGTGGTCATCAGCTTGCTGGTGGTAGCGATGACGGGATAGCGCGCCTCGGGATTGATGAAGTTGTCGAGTTCGGCCTTGCCCTCGCTCTCGTCGCCGGTGATGCGCATCACGTACTTGCGGTTCTCGGCGACCCGCTTCGGGTTCATGTTCACCAGCGCCTGGCGCATGCGCTCGGCGTGGTCGATGTCCTCGCAGAAGACGATGGTCTTCTGGTGGGGGTCGCTGTTCTCCAGGAACTCCGTGATCCTGCGGGCCACCAGCTCGGTGCGCTTCTTGAGCACCAGGTGCCTGTCGAAGTCCTTCTGGTTGTAGATGCGGTCCTCGATCTCCTGGCCGAGGGCATCGAGCTGTCCCTTGCTTGGCCGCCAGCCCTGCAGGTCGCGGTCGATATCCACCCGGACCACCTTGTAGGGGGCGAGGAAGCCATCCTCGATGCCCTGCTTGAGCGAGTAGGTGTAGACCGGCTCGCCGAAGTAGTCGATGTTGGAGACCTCCCTGGTCTCCTTGGGTGTGGCGGTCAGGCCGATATGGGTGGCCGCGGAGAAGTACTCGAGGATCGCTCGCCAGGCGGAGTCCACGGCGGCGCTGCCGCGGTGGCATTCATCGATCACCACCAGGTCGAAGAAGTCCGGCGAGAACTGCTTGTAGATGTTCTTCTCGTCCTCACTGCCGGTCACTGCCTGGTAGAGCGAGAGGTAGATCTCGTAGGACGGATCCACCGTGCGATTGGTGACCTTGGTCATCGCCTGGCCGAACGGCTTGAAGTCGTTGTTCTTGGTCTGGTCGACCAGGATATTGCGGTCGGCGAGGAAGAGGATGCGTTTCTTCTGCTTGGCCTTCCACAGCCGCCAGATGATCTGGAAGGCGGTAAAGGTCTTGCCGGTGCCGGTGGCCATCACCAGCAGGATACGGTCCTGGCCGCGAGCCACCGCCTCCACGGTGCGGTTGATGGCCACCGTCTGGTAGTAGCGCGGGGTACGCCCGCTGCCGTCATCGAAGAAGGGTTGCTCCACCACCGGGCGTGCGGCCGGGCCGATGCCCTTGTGCTGGCAGTAGCGTTCCCAGAGCAGCTCAGGCGAAGGGAAATCGTCGAGGCCGAGCAGGGTCTCGGTCTGGCTGCCAAGCCCGGTGCGGTCGTGGAACAGGAAGCCGTCGCCGTTGCTGGAGAACACGAAGGGCACGTCCAGGGCATCGCTGTAGGCGAGCCCCTGCTGCATGCCGTCGCCCAGGCCGTGTTGGTTGTCCTTGGCCTCGATCACCGCGATGGGCTGGTTCTTCTGGAAGCTGAGCACGTAGTCGGCACGACGCCGCTTGCCGCGGGTGTGCAGCCTACCCCGAACGATGATGCGGCCATTGGTGAACGAGACCTCCTCGCGCACCTGAGTCTGGATATCCCAGCCGGCGCGCTCCAGCGCCGGCGTGATGAACTTCGTGCAGATATCCCGTTCGCTGAGGGCCTTCTTGTCCATGGCAGCATCCTTGCGCGTCGATGGCGGGGCGGGAGCTTGTTACCTCAGCTTACGGCATAGGGCGTTCGTTGACACGGCGACTCATGGAGCGCCCAAGCCGCGCGGATAAAAAGCCACTGCATCGATATGCTGCCTGGCGCTACTCCGGGACGCAGCACGCACTGACCCTCTGCACGGGGCTGCCGTCCTCTCCACGCCCGGGGCGCTGGCGCTTACCGGGCCTACGTGGCGCTCTGTAGATAAGCCCCTTTCGTGCCAGCAACGTCGAACTCGCCGATCCACGCCGCGTCCGGCTTGGCCCTCACGGGTGATCGCTGGGTCCTCGGGCTTGTCGCCAACGGCTCCGCCTGTTTCTTGATAAGGGCTTGATGATCTTTCACGCGGCCGCCAGCATGGCGCCTTTTTGCGTGGAGACATCATGCGTCGTGATCTGCTGGCAGGGCTGCTGGCCCTGACACCCCTGTTCGCTCAGGCCGATGTGATCGTCGGCAGCTGGAACATCAAGCACCTGGGCTGGAACAACGACAAGGCCATCCCGCAGGTGGCACACGTGGCCAATCATTTCGATCTGCTGGCGGTGCAGGAGCTCATGGATCCCACGGCGCTGGAGCGGCTCGAAGCGAGCCTGGAGGAGATCTCGGGAGAGCCCTGGTCCGCCATGGCCAGCCATGCCCTGGGGCGCAGCTCCTATGAGGAGCACTACGCCTTCCTGTGGCGCGAGAGCGAGGTGGCCTACGAGGATGGGGCCGTGGTGTTCATCGACCATGGCGACGTCTTCTCGCGGCAGCCCTATTCGGCGCGCTTCCGCGATGTGGACACCGGCGATCTGTTCACGCTGGCGACGGTGCATGTGGTCTATGGCGACAGCGTGAGCGACCGCCTGCCGGAGATCGAGGCGCTGGCCGACTACTGGCAGTGGCTGGACGAGGCCCATCCTCAGACGCCGCGGCTGCTGGCGGGCGATTTCAACCTGGCGCCCGACCATCCGGCCTGGCAGGCGCTGCGCGAGCGGGGTGCGCGGCCGGCGATCAGCGAGGGGCGCTCCACCCTGGCGACCACGGCGGGCCAGTACGCCAATCTCTACGACAACCTCTGGTACGACGCCAGTCAGCTGGCCCCTGATAGCCAGGGCATCCTGAACTTTCCTGAACTGCTGCCCCTGGCCCACCAGGCGGCACGCGACCGGGTCTCGGATCATGCGCCGGTCTACCTGAGCCTGAACGGCGCGGCACTCGTGGCGACCCATGCCACCAGTGGTGAGCTGGTAGCGAGCCAGCGGATGGCGAGCTGCATCGATCTCAACGACAGCAGCGCCAACCGCTTGGCCGAGCTGCCCCATGTGGGGCCGGCGCGCGCCGAGGACATCATTGCTGGCCGGCCGTGGCAGAGGCCCAGCGAGCTCACCCGGATCTCTGGGATCGGCGGCGGGCGACTGGGCGAGATTCGCCGCAGTGGCCTGCTGTGTGGCGAGAAGGGGTAAACAGCGAGGCAGGACTGTTCAGCCTCAAGGCGATCCAAGCCGAGTGCTACCTTCTGACGCCGGCAGGATTCCCGGGGTGTTGATATTGCGAAGGGTACACCCCACCCTTGGGAGTACAGCCAACAACCCTGGAGGTTGAGATGAGCGACCTGAAAGAACACAGCTGTGAAGCCTGCAGCCCGGACGCGCCCAAGGCGAGCGCGGAAGAAAAGCAGCAGTTGCACAAGGATGTTCCGGATTGGGAAATCCGGGTGGTTGACGGTGAAGAGCAGCTTCACCGGCTCTTCAAGCTCAAGAATTTCGCCAAGGCGCTGGAATTCACCAACAAGGTGGGGGATCTCGCCGAAGCCGAAGATCATCACCCGGTTATCGTGCTGGAATATGGCAAGGTTGCCGTGAGCTGGTGGAGCCATGAGATCGGCGGCCTGCACAAGAACGATTTCGTCCTTGCCGCAAGAACCGACGCGGCCTTCAACGACATGGCATAACCCCCACCGCGGCGGAACCCGGCTTCCGCCGCGACCTCCTGCCCGACCCCCCCGTCAGCATCACTGAGCATCGTATAGCTTATCCCCTGACCCTGACGTGAGCCATGAAGCACTGATCTGCCTCAAGGCGACCCCGGCTGGCTGGCGTCTATGCTTTTCAGAACATGCCCTGAAAATGCATCAAGAGGAGCCTGCCATGTTGTTGCCCCCATCGCGCCATTCGGCTACCCGCCACGGTAGTCGTCGTTTTATCGTTGGCCTGGCCGGCGCCGTTGCGCTGGGTGCCAGTGCGGTCAGCCTCGCCGCCGAGCCCGTCAGGCCGGATCTGACGCCCAAGCTGCAGGGCCTGCTGAAGCAGGAGATGATCCAGGTCGAGCAGGCGATGCAGGCGGTCTACAGCGCGATCGTCCAGGGGCGACACGCGGTAGTGGCCGAGAAGGGGCAGTCGATTCACGACAGCTTCATTCTCGCGCAGTCGCTGACCGAGGCGGATCGTCGGGATCTCAAGGCCGCCGTGCCGCCGGCCTTCCTGCAGATGGATGCCTATCTGCATGAGCTCTCGGCGTCACTGGCTGAGGCCGGCCGCGCCGAAGATACCCCTCGCCAGGTGGAACTCTTCGCACGCATGACCGAGTCCTGCGTGGCGTGTCATAGCGCCTACGTCAGCGACCGCTTCGAGGGGCTGGAGGCGCCGAAGGTGCCGGCAGGCTGGGGGCTGGCGCCAGAGGCGTCGGGCGACGACGCGGAAGGTTGACCTGCCTCGGCTTTTGCGTCAGAACAGTCTGTCCTGCTGGCCCTTCAGCGTAGCGGCTGTCGGGCCGGCCAGCTTGTTCAGCACGGAGGCTAGACCGATGCCCCTTTCCCCCCTCGATCAGACCCTTGCCGCCCTGGATGCCCTGCACGCCGAGGACCCGCGTCGTGTGGCGGTAAACGGCGAGCCGGTGCCTCAGGAGCTGTGGCATGCCGGACGCATGAGTGCCTGGCTGGAACAGTTGCACGAGCGCCCCGACGCGCTGATGCAGCTGGCGGTGCGCGGCCAGCACCTGCAGCGCTGGGAGGTGCCGCGCAGTGACTATCCCGAGGGCCGAGTGGGCTACCTCACCTGGCGGCGCGACCAGGGCCGCCGCGCCGGCGAAACCACCGCTCGCCTGATGCGCGAGGCCGGCTTTGACGACGCATCAGCCGAGGCCGTGGCGCGGATGATCCGCAAGCAGGGGCTCGGGCGTGAGCCGGGCACCCAGGCCGTGGAGGATTGCGCCTGCCTGGTGTTCCTGGAGAACTACTTCGGCGATTTCTCGAAGCAGATCGATCACGACCACCTGATCCGCATCGTCCAGATGACCTGGAAGAAGATGTCACCGCCGGCCCATGCCCTGGCGCTGGAGCTGCCCATGACGGCCGAGGCGCGCGCGCTGGTGGAGGAGGCGCTGGCGGGCTAGGGCCAGCACCCCGGCGAGACGCTGACGGTTGACTGCTGCGGCACCGTCACCGCGACCTCCGTTACGCCAGGCCTGCTACCCGGGCGCTGTACCAGGCGATCATCCGCTCTTCGTCGGTGGGAATCACCCAGGCGCCGACGCGGCTCTCGGCGGTACTGATGCGTCGCGCATCGCGGCGGTTGGCGTCGGCGTCGAGTTCAATGCCCAGCCACTCGCAGCCGCGGCAGATGGCCTCACGCACCGGGCCGGCGCCCTCGCCGATGCCGGCGGTGAAGACCAGCTGGTCGAGTCCGCCCAAGGCACTGGCCAGGCTGCCGATCTCGCGCACGGCACGATAGGCGTAGAGGTCCACCGCTTCGCGTGCCTCGGGGGCAGGGCTTTCGAGCAGTTCGCGCATGTCGCCGCTGATGCCGGACACCCCGAGCAGGCCGGAGCGCTTGTAGAGCATCTCGCTGACCTCCTCGGCGCTCATGCCTTCCTGCTGGATCAGGTGCAGTACCAGCCCCGGGTCGAGGCGGCCGCTGCGGGTGCCCATGGGCATGCCTTCCATGGCGGTGAAGCCCATGGTGGAGGCCACGCTGGTGCCTTTGTGAATGGCGCACAGGCTGGAGCCGTTGCCCAGATGAGCGACGATCACCCGCTCGCCTGGCGCCTCGCCCAGCGACTCGGGCAGCACCCGATTGATGTAGTCGTAGGAGAGGCCGTGGAAGCCGTAGCGGATCAGGCCGCGCGCCGTCATCTCACGGGGAAGGGCGAACTGACGGGCCACCTCAGGCTGTTCGGCATGGAAGGCGGTGTCGAAGCAGGCGACCTGGGGCAGCTCGGGGTAGCGTTCGGCGAGCGGGTCGACCGGCGCCAGGCAGAAGGGCTGGTGCAGCGGCGCCAGCGGTTCGAGTTCCTTGAGTTCCGCGGTGATCTCGGACGTGAGTGTCACGGGGCGATGGTAGTCGCGGCCGCCGTGGACCACGCGGTGCCCCACCACGGCGAGCGAGAGGTCGGAGAACGCGTCGAGCCAGTGCAACAGGCGCTCGAGGGCGCCGGGCAGGTCGAGCTTCTCGGGCAACGCCGCCGTGTCCGTGTCCACGGCTTGGCCCTCGCCGTCGCGCAGCGTCAACCGCGGCGTGCCGCCATTGAGCCCGGCATACTTGCCGCGATAGCGGGGCGTCAGGGTGTCGAGCGATGCGGCGCCTTCCAGCGGATAAAGGGCAAACTTGAGGCTGGAGGAGCCGCTGTTGAGGGTGAGGATGTGGCGCATGTCGGACTCCTTTGTCTCAGTCTGCCTGGCCGGGTGGGCCCTTGCGCTTCTGGTGGTCGGCCGCGAGCAGGGCCAGGGCGCAGGACGCCATGCGGGTGATGGCTTCGTCGGCGCGGCTGGTCAGGATGATCGGCACCCGGGCGCCCAGCACCAGGCCGGCACCGGTGGCGTCGGCCAGGTAGTTCAGCTGCTTCATCAGCATGTTGGCCGCTTCCAGGTCCGGCGCGACCAGGATGTCGGCGCGGCCGGCGACCAGTGAGTCGATGCCCTTGGTGCGTGCCGCGTCCTCGGAGATGGCGTTGTCGAAGGCCAGCGGGCCGTCGAGGGTGCCGCCCTTGATCTGGCCACGATCGGCCATCTTGCACAGGGCGGCGGCATCCAGCGTCGAGGGCATCTTGGGGTTGACCGTTTCCACCGCGGCAAGAATGGCGACCTTGGGGTCGTCGTTGCCCAGGGCGTGGGCCAGCCCGATGGCGTTGCGAACGATGTCGCGCTTCTGGTCGAGGTTGGGCGTGATATTGATGGCGGCGTCGGTGATGAATAGCGGCCGGGGATAGGTCGGCACGTCGAAGGCCATGACGTGGCTGATGCAGCGCTCGGTGCGCAGGCCGCCATCGCGCTTGAGGACCTCGCGCATCAGCTCATCGGTGTGCAGGGCACCCTTCATGAGGGCTTCGGCGCGTCCTTCCCGTACCAGCGCCACGGCGCGCTCCGCGGCGGCATGGCTGTGCGGGACGTCGATCAGTTCGAACTCGCTGATGTCGAGTTCGGCTTGCTCGGCGGCGGCGCGGATCTTGGCCTCCGGGCCGACCAGCAGGGGAATGATCAGGCCGTGATGGGCGGCGGCCACGGCGCCGGTCAGCGAGACGTCATCCACCGGGTGCACCACGGCTACCGGAATGGCGGGCGGATGGTCGGCCGCGGAGAGAATCTCATGCAGGCGGCCACGCTCGGCCAGGCGCACCGTGGGCAGTACGGTGCGGTGCCGGCGGACCTTCTCCTTGGGCGCGAGTACCCGCGCCTCGCCCTCGATGACCACCTTGCCCTTCTGGTTCTCGCAGCGGCAGTCCAGGATCAGCTGCGTGCGCGCTTCGTCCTTGGTTTTGACGCGGACGCTCACCTTGAGCACGTCGCCCAGCGAGACCGGCGCCCGGAAACTCAGCGTCTGCCCCAGGTAAAGGGTGCCGGGACCGGGCAGCTGGGTGCCCAGCACCGTGGAGATCAGCGCACCGCCCCACATGCCGTGGGCGATGACCTCCTGGAAACGTGAGCTGCGCGCGAAATCGTCGTCCACATGGGAGGGGTTGACGTCCCCGGACATGATGGCGAACAGCTTGATGTCATCCAGGGTCAGGCGCTTCTCGAGGTGGGCCTCGTCGCCTACCTGGATCTCGTCGAAGGTGCGGTTCTCGATATAGCGGTCGTCGTTTGGTGCATCCATATCGCCAGCTCCAGTAGTGATTACTGCAATGCAGCAAATATAGCCTCCCATCATAGCCGGCCGTTGGCTACCGTTCGTTGACACATATCGGATGCTGACCAGTTCGATATCCGCATCGAGCCGGGCGAGAACGCAGGCGGGCGGACCCTGTCGACAGGGCCCGCCCGCGCTGTTCAGGCGAGCAGTGGCCCGCCAGGAGAGTGAGTTCAGGGCACCAGCGTCTGGGCGGCCTCGAGGTAGGCCTCACCGTGGGTGCGCACGCGCTCGCGTTCGACGCTCTCAGAGCCCAGGTGCACTTCTTCCAGGTCCACGGCCATGGTGTCGAACTGCGCATCGAACATCGCCAGCGCATTCTCCAGAGTGTAGGAGAGCCGGTGGACCGTGCCGAGATCGGCGTTGCTCAGCTCGTCCTGGGCGAGCAACTCGGCCAGCAGGCGGTTGGTTTCGGAAAACTGGGTCACGGCCTCGGCGAGGCTATCGGCGGCTTCGCCCTCGAAGTGGTCGGGGCGCTCTTCGGCCTGGGCGGTGGTGGCCAGCAGGCCGCTGCAGAGGGCGGCAAGCATCAGCTTCTTCATGGTGGCATCCTTCATAGGAATGAGAATTGATCGCATGAAAGACGCTATCACCCTCCACCATTAGTGACAAGAATTACCATCTGCATCTTTGTTGCATTTGACCTGCGTCAGGGGTGGCCTGCGATCACTCGGGACTGAACTGCACGGCGAGGCTTTCGTCGCTCTCGCAGGGCTTGCCATGGCGCAGGGGCTGCGCGCTGTCCGGCGAGCGATTCACCATCAGCGGGGTGGCACCGTTGCAGCGCCTCTCAAGGCGCGGTCGCGCTTGCCGGTATCGTGCATGTCCCCGTGTGGAGCTTATGCTGTTGCGACGAACAGCCGGCGCGGACCCTGCTACCTCGGCATGTCCGGTTTCGGCTGCCGAAAACGATGCGTGACAGGAGGCAGTGCCATGCAAGCGAAAACCGAATCCCTCAATGTGCTGGGCCAGCCACTCGTCCCCTGCGGCCAGGATCCCGTGACGGGCTTCTACCGTGATGGCTGCTGTCGGGTGGGGCCTGAAGACCTGGGCATCCACGCGGTCTGTGCCGAGATGACGGCCGAGTTCCTGGCCTTCACGCGCGGCCAGGGGAACGATCTCTCGACGCCTCGCCCCGAGTTCGGCTTTCCGGGACTCAAGCCGGGAGACCGCTGGTGTCTCTGTGCCGGGCGCTGGCAGGACGCCTTCGATGCCGGGAAGGCGCCTCGCGTCGTGCTGCAGGGTACCCATCAGGCGGCTCTCGAGCAGTGTCGCCTGGGGGATCTCAAGCGCTGTGCCGTCGACCTGAACTGAACTGCCGGAGCTCAGTCGTCGTGGCGCTCCGGCTCAGGACCGAACTGTACGGTGAGGCTCTCGTCGCTCTCGCAAGGCTTGCCATGGCGCAGGGTCAGGCGGCGCTGGGTGAGGTTCATGACCACCCCGAACAGCGTCTCCATGCGCTCTTCGGGGGGCTGGGCAGGATTGAGGTGGCGGCAGATGGAGAGCGGCTCACCGTGGTGGTCGCTGAGAATTTCGAACAGCTTTGCTTCGCCGATTGTCTCCTCGGCGGGCAGCCGTTCGCGCAGCAGGCTATCCAGCCGCGCCAGGCGCGGGCGGGAGTCCTGGCGCGGGAAGTCCTCTACCTGGCCGGTGGCGGTACGCGCATAGAAATGGTTGGTGTGGGTGACCTTGCCGTCCTCCGGCGTCAGTCGGCCCGGCTCGCCGGGGTGAACCTCCAGACCGGCGGCGGTGCCCTCGGCGCTGGCGATCAGGAAATGGGCGGGCGAGCAGACGCGATCTCGGCTGGCCACGGCCACGGCGGCGTCCAGGTCGGCGCTCTCGAGGATCTTGCGCAACGCGACGTGAATGGGCAGGCCCTCGCCGCAGGTACGCGAGCGAATGGCGTTGAGGCAGACCCCGATGCCGTGCTCGTTCATGCCGATCTTGGCCACCATGCCGGCCTCGCCGATGCTGATCAGAGCGGGGGCGTCGAGGCCGTTGATCTCGAGGGCCACCACGTTGTGCAGCTGGTCGGTTCGCCAGTCCCAGTTCTGGGCCAGCCATTGGGTGCCGTGGCGGTTCAGGGCGAACGCAGAGCAGCCGCCGCTGGCCTGGGTCAGCGAGATTTCGCTGCGACAGTTGAGGGTGAGGATGTCCTCGAAGTCGAGTCCGGCACCGCGGGCGATGCCGTCCATCTCCTCGAGGATCGCCGGGAAGCCGCGCTCGATCATCGGCAGGAAGCGCTCGGCCGTTCGACGCGCCCCGGCCCAGTCGAGTGCCACGAAGTCCTGAAAAAGCCGGTCGTAGACCTCGAGACTGTGGCTGATCAGCTCGGCATGGGCCCGTCCGTGGGCCTCGCCGATCTCGCGGCGGCTGCCTGAGAGAGGAGTGATATGCATGGTGACCTCATGACGCGGGGGCTGGTCAGGGTCACTTTAGCAGGCTGTGGGGCGCGGCAGCACCGGATCCTTGCCGGCACTGCCGACGGGCGTCAGCTCTTGCCAGGCGCGTTGTAGATCGTCTCGTCCAGTTCGCCTTCACTCTTGCCGACCAGGGTGGTGACCATCAGATCGCCGGCCACGTTAACGCTGGTACGTGCCATGTCGAGGATGCGGTCAATGCCGGCGATCACTGCGATGGCTTCCAGGGGCAGGCCGATCTGGGCCATGACAATGGAGAGCATGACCAGCCCGGCGCCGGGTACGCCGGCGGTGCCGATGGAGGCCAGCGTGCCGGTGACGATGATCATGCCGTAGTCCATCAGGCTGAGGTCGACGCCGAGCAGCTGGGCGATGAAGACTGCGACCACGCCCTGATAGATAGCGGTGCCGTCCATGTTGATGGTCGCACCCACGGGCAGCACGAAGCCGGCGACACCCTCGGAGACGCCAAGGTTCTTCTGGGCGCAGCGGATGGAGACCGGCAGGGTGCCCGAGGAGGAGGCCGAAGAGTAGGCCACCACCAGCGCGTCGAGGATGCCCTGCAGGTAGCGCAGCGGGTTGAGCTTGCCGATCAGCGCCAGCAGGCCCGTGTAGACCACCAGCACATGCAGGATGCTGGCGAGATAGGCCACGCCGATCACCTTGGCCAGCGGCAGCAGCACCTCGAGCCCGTAGCTGCCGGCGACGTGGGCGATCAGGCCGAATACGCCGAACGGTGCGAACGCCATGACGATGCTGGTGAGCTTGTACATGGCCTCGGCGAAGCTCTCGAAGATCCGCACGACCGGCTCGCCCTTCTCGCCGATCAGGGTCAGCGAGATGCCCAGGCCGATGGCGAAGACAATGATCTGCAGGATGTTACCGCTGGCCAGGGCATCGATCGGGTTCTGGGGCACCAGGCCGACCAGGATCTCCACCAGGCTGGGAGCCTCTTTGGCTTCCATACCGGACTCGAAGCTCATGTCCAGGCCGACGCCGGGCTGGAAGATCCAGGAGGCGAGCAGGCCGATGGAAATCGCGAAGGCGGTGGTGATGAGGTAGAGGACGATGGTCCGCGCGCCGATGCGGCCCATCTTCTGTGGGTCGCGCATGGCGGTAATGCCGACCACCAGGGTCGAGAAGACCAGCGGCACGATCAGCATCTTGATGGCGCTGATGAAGATATCGCCGATGGGTTTGAAGACGCTGGCGTCCTCGCCCATCAGCGCGCCTGCCAGGATACCCAAGGCAAGGCCGGCCAGGATCTTCTGCCAGAGCGGGATGCGCCCCCATAGTGTCGTTGTTGATGATTTATCGCTCACGGTGGAACTCCTTCCTGCATATCGGTAATAGCATGGTGGATATCAATGAAGGCGCGAGATTCTACAGAAGAAAAGCGAGGAAGGCTTTCATAAAAACGCCGCCATCCTGATGGATGGCGGCGCGTGAGTCGGTGACGTGCGCCGGGCGTTACAGCACCTCGTCGAGCAGCTCCTGGAAGGCGGCCCAGGACTTCTCGTCGGCCCGTTGCTGGTAGCGGTCACTGCCGAAGACGGTGAAGGCGTGGGGCGCGCCGGAGTAGATCTCGATCTCGTAGGTAACGCCGGCGGCCTCGAGCTCCTTGCCGAGGGTGGCAACGTCATCCAGGGTGATCGACTGGTCCGCGCCGCCGTGGGCGACCAGGATCGGGGCGGTATCGGCGTCGTAGGATTGTCCCTCGGGCGTCGACAGGCCGCCGTGGAAGGTGGCGTAGCCGGCCACGTCCTCCGCCTCGCCGGAGCGGGCGAGCTCCAGCACCACGGCGCCACCGAAGCAGTAGCCCATGAGCACGGTGGGCTGTGCGGCGCCCTGCTCGCGGGCCTCGGCCAGGCCGGCCAGGGTCAGGCGGCGCATGCGTTCACGGTCCTCATAGAGGCGTGCGGTCTCGGCTTTCTTGGCGTCCGTCTCGACCGGCCGGTTGCCCTGGCCGTAGAGGTCGACGGCAAAGGCGTCATAGCCCTGCGCGGCGAGCATGTCGGCGCGCTGACGCTCGTAGTCGTCGAGGCCGTCCCAGTCGTGGATGACCAGCACGGACCCGCGAGCTTCACCCTCGGCGGTGGCGAGATACCCCGCGAAGGCCTCGTCGCCCACCTCATAGGTGAGGTCCTGGCCGGCGGGCTCGAAGGCCAAGGCGCTACCGGCGGCGAGGCCCAGAGTCGCGGCCAGGGTCAGGGTGGCATGCAGCGGATGGATCATGGTGTGTCTCCAGGGTTGGTGGACGCCAGTCAGTATAGGCCTCGTCTCACTGAGCGTTGGCGAAGCGGGCTTGTGTTCTGCGGCGAAGGGTTCCAGATTGTCAGGGTGTGTTACCCGAGCAACCTGAGCGAGACGAACAATCATGAAAAAACGCGTACTGGCGATGGCAATCGCCGCGTCCACGGTGGCCCTTTCGGGCGTGGCCCAGGCCGAGGTCAAGATCGGTTTCCTGGGTGGCTTTACCGGCGGGATCGAGAGTCTGACGCCACCGATCTTCGATGGTGCTCAACTGGCGGTGAACCAGATCAACGAGCACGGCGGCCTGCTGGGCGGGCAGATGATCGAGATGCCCACCGGTGACACGACCTGCTCCGATGCCTCGGCGGCCTCCAACGCGGCCGACCGCATGGTCAACACCGAGCAGGTCACGGCCATTGTCGGCGCCCTGTGTACCGGCGCTACCATCGCGGCAGCCAACAACGCTGCCATTCCCGGTGGGGTGGTGATGGTCTCGCCGGCCTCCACGGCGCCGGCGGTCAGCGAGCTGGATGACAACGACCTGGTGTTCCGCACCGTGCCCTCTGACGCCTTCCAGGGTGAGATGCTGGCCAAGCTGCTGATCGAGAAGGGCATCGACGAGGTGGCGGTCACCTACGTCAACAACGACTACGGTCAGGGCCTGTCGGACGCCTTCGCCGAGACCTTCGAGGCCGAGGGTGGCACGATTGCCGCGAACCTGGCTCACGAGGATAACCGTGCCGACTACCGTTCCGAGCTCGGCACCCTCTCCTCCACCGGCGTGCCGACCCTCGTCGTGCTGGCCTATGCCGACACCTCCGGTCAGACGGTACTGCGCCAGGCCTATGAGAGCGGCATGTTCACCCAGTACGTGGGAGCCGACGGCATGGTCGGCAACAGCCTGGTGGATGCCGTGGGCGCCGATGTGCTTGAGGGCATGATCGCCACTCGGCCGGGCAGCCCCGACTTGCCCGGCACCGAGATGTTCCAGGAGCAGGCTCGCGAGGCTGGCGTCGACCCGGAGGCGGTCTTCGCCGCTCAGGCCTACGACGCCGCCTTCCTGCTGGCGCTGGCCATCGAGCAGAACGGCAACGCCGAGCGTGAAGGCCTCTCCGAGGCGCTGCGCAGCGTCGCCACGGCCCCCGGTGAGGTGATCCTGCCCGGTGAGTGGGAGAAGGCGGTGGAGCTGATCGCTGCCGGTACCGAGATCGACTATCAGGGCGCCTCCGGCACCCACGAGTTCAACGAGAATGGCGACGTGCCGGGCATCGTGGTCGAGATGACCGTCGAGGACGGCGAGTTCGTTCAGGTCGGCGAGCTCGAGGCCGACGAGAGCTAAGGCACCAGTGCCGAAATCACGAGGCCCCGGCGGGCAACCGCCGGGGCCTCGTTCGTTACAGGGTCTCGTTCGTGTGACGCAGAGACCCCTGGCCGTGATGTTTCTCAGCCGTGGTGACGGACCTTCTCCGGCAGCAGCCCCTTGGGCGCATAGCGCAGCACCAGGGTGATCAGCAGGCCGATCACGAACACGCGTGCCTGCAGGGCTCGGCTGTCCATGTTGGTGGGTGCTTCCCAGCCGAAGGCGCCCTCGCCGAAGGTGACGACCAGTTCCATCAGGAACAGGGCCAGTGGCCCAGACATGATCCAGATGATGTACACCGCCACCGCACCAAAGATGGTGCCGAGATTGTTGCCGGGCCCGCCGAGGATGACCATCACCAGCACCAGGAAGGTGTGGTTGAGCGGCAGGTACCCCTGGGGGTCGAACATGCTGTTGAAGCTGGCCAGGGCCGCCCCGCCGATGCCCATCAGGATGCAGCCCAGCACGAAGATCTCCAGACGGCGCTTGTTGATGTCCTTGCCCATGGCGGCAGCGGAGATCTCGTTGTCGCGGATGGCGCGGATCATCCGCCCCCAGGGCGCGTGGTAGGCGCGGCTCAGCAGGAAGAAGATGACCGCGATCATCACCGCGGTGACCGAGAAGTAGAGGGCACGAGCCAGGGTGAAGCCGACCTCGGCCGGCCCCGGTACCGGCCAGGGCAGCGGCGAGACGGTGGCGGTGCCGCGGGTCAGCCAGTCGGAGTTCTTGAAGAAGGCCTTGATGATCTCGGCGATGCCCAGGGTGGCGATGGCCAGATAGTCGCTGCGCAGCCCCAGGCAGACGCGGCCAATGAAGTAGCCGACGCCTCCGGCCAGCGCCCCACCGACAATCCAGCCGACGCCGACCGGCAGGCCCAGGCCGCCGATGAAGCCGGCGCGGGACTCGATCTGATCGGTCACGCCGCGGAAGGCATTGACCACCACCAGGTAGAGCACCACCCCGAGGACGATGGCGATGACGGTGCGCAGCTTTTTCGGCACGCCGAGCCGGTCGAGCCGGGTGGCGCCGACCACCACCAGCACGGCGGCGACCATATAGAACAATGCCAGGCCCAGCTCACCGGGCAGCTCGCTCTCCCAGAAGTCTGGATTGACCGGAAAGCTGAAGAGCATGGCACAGAAGCCGCCCAGGGCCACGAAGCCCATCACCCCGGCGTTGAACTGGCCGGCATAGCCCCACTGGATGGTCAGGCCCAGCGCCAGGATGGCGTAGCAGGCGGCCTCCACCAGCATGCGGGTGCTGTAGGCCGGCCCCATGGCGGCATAGACGCCCAGTACGGCGACCAGCACGGCAGCGAAGAGAATGACTTCGCGCAGCGGGAAGCGGCGCGGCGTGGCGACGGTATCGGCGCGTTTGGTATCCATCAGATCACCTTGCCCTTGAAGATGCCGGTGGGACGCCACACCAGAATGACGACCAGGATGAAGAAGGGCACCACGATCTTGTACTCGGTGCCGACGAAGGCCAGGTTGCCGGATTGGGTCAGCCACTCCGGCAGGCTGTCGCGGAAGGGCCGCAGCATCACACTCCAGTTGAACACCGCCAAGGTCTCGGCGAAGCCGACCACGAAGCCGCCGGCGACGGCGCCATAGGGGTGGCCCACGCCGCCGACAATGGCGGCGGCAAAGATCGGCAGCAGCAGGAAGAAGCTGAGGTCGGGCTTGAAGGTCACGTCCAGCGACAGCAGGGTGCCGGCGATGGCGGCCAGCCCTCCGGCGATCACCCAGGTCACGGCGACGATGGTGTTGGTGTTGATGCCCGAGGCCTGGGCCAGGTCGGGGTTGTCGGACATGGCACGCATCGCCTTGCCCAGCCGTGAGCGGTTGAGGAAGAGATGCAGGCCGACCACCGCGAGCAGCGTGATCACGAAGAGATAGAGCTGCGGTTCGGTGATCACCACCGGCGCCCGCACGCCCTCGAAGGGCAGGGCGAGGCGGAAGATCTCCTTGCGATCATCGACGTAGAGGCTTTGACCGCTGGTGCCCGCAAACAGCCGGATCAGGCCCTGGAGCATCAGTGTCACCCCCAGCGAGCCGATGACCATCACGATCGGCTTGACGCCGTGGGCGCGCAGCGGCTTGTAGAACGCCTTGTCGATGCTCACCGCGAGCAGTGCGGTGAGCACCATGGCCAGCGGCAGCAGGACCAGCGCGGCGGGCACGCCGAAGGCGGCACCCGCCCCGGGGAAGGCCGTGGTCAGCAGCAGCACCATGAAGGCGCCGAAGGTCATCATGTCGCCATGGGCGAAGTGGGCGAAGCGCATGATGCTGAAGATCAGCGTCACGCCTACCGCGCCGATGGCATAGATCGAGCCGGACACGCTGCCGGCGATCACCACGTTGTTGATGAAGAAGACGAGTTCGTTCACGTAATGATTCTCCAGTACTGGCTCCGGGGACTAGCCACCGAGGAAGCTCTTGGCGACTTCCGGGTCGGCCAGCAGGGCGGCACCGGTATCGGTAAAACGGTTCTGGCCGGCGGCCAGCACGAAGCCCCGGTCGGCGATGGCCAGGGCTTGCTTGGCATTCTGCTCGACCATCAGGATGCCCACACCGGCCGAGTTGACCAGCTTCACCTGCTCGAAGATCTCGTTCATGTAGAGCGGCGAGAGGCCGGCAGTGGGCTCGTCGAGCAGCAGCAGGCTGGGCTCGGCCATCAAGGCGCGGCCCATGGCCACCATCTGACGCTGGCCGCCGGAGAGCTCGCCGGCGGGCTGGTGGCGCTTGTCATAGAGCGGCGGGAAGAAGTTGTAGATGCGGTCGAGCATGCGCTTGACGTTGCCTGGCTTTAGGAAGGCGCCCATCTCCAGGTTTTCCTTCACCGTGAGGCTCGGGAAGACGTTCTTCTCCTGGGGCACGAAGCCCATGCCCTTCTGCACCAGCTTGTTGGGCGGCAGGTTGTGGATCGGTTCGCCACGCAGCAGGATCTCGCCCTGGTTGACGTGGAGCAGGCCGAAGATGGCCTTGAGCATGGTGGACTTGCCGGCGCCGTTGGGGCCGACAATCACGCCGATCTCGTCGGCCTCGATGGCCATGTCCACCCCGTTGAGGATGTTCATGCCGCCGTAGCCACCATGCACGTCGCGTGCGTCGAGTAATGGCATTGTCAGACGTTCTCTGCGTTCGTTCTCGTTGTTGGAAAGCGCTGGAATGCGCTGGCCGGAGCCCGCCTTAAGGAGGCGGCTCTCCGGTCAGGACGCGGCGCCGAAGTAGGCCTCGATGACCTGGGGATTGTTCTGGATCTCCTCGATGCTGCCTTCGACCATCACGCTGCCCTGGGCCAGCACGATCACCGGGTCGCAGAGCCGCGCGATCATGTCCATGTCGTGCTCGATGACCAGGAAGGTGTAGCCCATCTCGCGGTTGAGCCGCTCGATATTGGTCACCAGGTCGCCAAGCAGGGTGCGGTTGACCCCGGCGGCGATCTCGTCGAGCAGCACAACCCGGGCGTCGGTCATCATGGTGCGACCGAGCTCCAGCAGTTTCTTCTGGCCGCCGGAGAGGTTGCCGGCCAGTTCGTTGCGCACATGGTGCAGGCCGATGAAGTCGATCACCTCCAGCGCACGGCGGCGTACCTCGGCTTCCTGATGGTTGACCCGCGAGGGCTTGAACCACGCATCGAACAGGCTCTCGCCCGCCTGATCCGGCGGCACCATCATCAGGTTTTCCAGCGCCGTCATGTGCGAGAACTCGTGGGCGATCTGGAAGGTGCGCAGGAGCCCCTTGTGGAACAGCTCGTTGGCGGGGCGGTTGGTGATCTCCTCGCCATCGAGCAGGATGCGACCGCTGTCCAGCGGCAGGGCCCCGGCGATGATGTTGAACAGCGTCGACTTGCCGGCGCCGTTGGGGCCGATCAGGCCGGTGATCGAGCCCTGCTCCACCTGGATCGAGCAGTCATTGATGACCTTGAGGCCACCGAAGGCCTTGTGGACGTGCTGGACGTCGATAATGGCTGCCATGTCGGATTCCGTCGGTTGTTGTTCTACAGTTCCTGGCTTTCATCGGCCAGGAAGGTGCGGCCGGCAGCGAAGGCGCCGACGATCACCCCGGCGCCAATCGCCGGGATCAGGTAGCCCTCCACCTGGGGAATGCTGCGCAGGAAGACGAAGGCGACCGCCGCTGGCGCCACGAAGCGCACCAGAAAACGCCAGATGTGGAACCAGCGCTCGTTGGTGCGCATCTCCTTCATGACTTCGCTGTGGGTCAGTGCCCAGCCGGCGAAGAGCGCAATCAGCAGGCCCCCCAGCGGCATGAAGATGTTGGTCAGCAGCTCGATGAAGTCGAAGGCGCTGCGGCCGAAGAGGGCGTGGAAGATCGTGCCTTCGGCCCAGAGGTTGAAGCTGAGCACGGTGAGCAGCCCCAGCGCCCAGCTGGCGATGACCATGATCGTCACGGCCTGGGGCCGGGTCATGTCGAAACGCTCGACCAGGAAGGCCGCCACCGGCTCGATCAGCGAGATCGAGGAGCTGATGGCCGCCCCCAGCACCAGGATGAAGAAGGCCCCGCCGACCAGTGCGCCACCGGGCATCTCGGCAAAGGCCAGCGGCAGGGTGACGAACATCAGGCCCGGGCCTTCAGCGGGGTCGAGCCCGGCGCCGAAGACCAGCGCAAAGATCGCTAGGCCGGCGACCATCGCCACTGCGGTGTCGACCACCGCGATGGCGAAGGCGGTGCGGGTCAGCGAGGCCGAGCCGGACATGTAGGCCCCGTAGGCCATGATCGCCCCCATGCCCAGGCTCAGGGTGAAGAACGACTGGCCCATGGCCTGCAACCAGCCCTCCAGGCTGAGGTCGGCGAGGTTGAAGGTGAACAGGAAGTCGGCGGCGGCGCCGAGGTCGCCGATAAGGGCGCCGTAGCCCAGCACCACCAGCAGGATGACGAACAGCGAGGGCATCAGCACGCGCAGTCCCGCCTCGATGCCCTTGTGGATACCCAGGCCGACGATCAGCGCCGAGGCGGCGATGAATAGCGTGTGATAGAGGGTCAGCAGCGCCGGTGAGGCGAGCAGCCTATCGAAGTGCTGGCTGACGTCGGCGGCGCTCACCTCCATCATCGATCCGGTAAACATCAGCCCGGTGTAGTGGATCGCCCAGCCGGCGATGACCGAGTAGAAACTCAGGATCAGGAAGGCCGAGGTGGCGCCTAGCCAACCGATCGACTCCCAGGCGCGCGAGGTGTTGTGGGTCCGGGTCAGAAAGCGCATGCCCATGATCGGGCTGCGGCGGCTGTTGCGGCCGAGCATGATCTCGGCGATCAGGATGGGAATGCCCACCGCGAAGATGGTCAGGGCGTAGACTAGGATGAAGGCCCCGCCGCCGTTTTCGCCGGTCAGGTAGGGGAAGCGCCACAGATTGCCGAGCCCGACGGCCGAGCCGACGGCCGCCAGCAGGAACGTGCCTTTGTGGGTCCAGACGTTGTGCGTGCTCATGGGGATCCAGGATTACCTTGATTGGCCTTGTGGGCCTGTGCCTCAACTTTGCGGCACAAGGCCCCTTCCTGGCTAGTCGATCTGCGTTTAGGGGCCGTTGGCGGTGGCGATGGTATCCGCGTGTGCAATCACGTTCTGTTGTCTTCCGGGTCGCTGGGCTCGGGCTCCAGGGCGCGGCAGGCATCCGGCAGGCGCACGGTATCGCCGAGGGCGAGCTTGCCGTGGGATTTCAGGCGCCGGCCGTTGTCGATGGCGATGATCGCCGCGACCTCGCCGATGCTGGTGCCGTCTACGTAGGCCTCCACCTTCACCCGGACGGTAGCGCCCGCGTAACGCGCCGAGAGGATGTCGCCGGGCCGCGGCTCGATGAGCTGCTCGGGGCGGTCGGCGAAGTGTTCCAGCACGCTGTCGCGGCCGGGGTCCTCCCACTCCACGTGCTTGTGCATGTCGGGTCTCCTCAGGTAGCGAAAAGCAGGTAGCGAAAAGTCAGCCTCCAGCATAGCCGCCGACGCCGGGAACGGCAGCCCACCTGGGGGGAAATAACAGAGCCCGCCGGATGGGCGGGCTCTGTCGATGGTGGGCCGTGTTACTTCTTGCCGGCGCGCTTGCGTTCGTTCTCGGTCAGGTGCTTCTTGCGCAGACGGATATGGTGCGGCGTGATCTCGACCAGTTCGTCGTCATCGAGGAACTCGATGGCCTGCTCGAGGCTGAACTTCACCGGCGGCGTGAGCACGATGTTCTCGTCGTTGCCCGAGGCGCGCATGTTGTCGAGTTTCTTGCCCTTGGTGGGGTTGACCACCATGTCGTTGGCGCGATTGTTGATACCCACCAGCATGCCTTCGTAGACCTCGGTGCCGTGATCGATGATCAGCTTGCCGCGCTCCTGAAGGGCATAGAGGGCGTAGGCCAGCGCCTTGCCGGAGACCATCGAGACCAGCACGCCGTTGCGGCGCTCGATCGAGGCGTCGGGCTTGAGCGGGCCGTAGTGGTCGAAGCGGCTGGTCAGGATGCCGGTGCCCGAGGTCAGCGTCAGGAACTGGCCGCGGAAGCCGATCAGCCCGCGGGCGGGGATCATGAAGTCCAGGCGCACGCGGCCCTTGCCGTCCGGGTTCATGTTGATCAGCTCGCCCTTGCGATAGCCGAGCTCTTCCATGATGGCGCCCTGGTGCTGCTCCTCGCAGTCGATGATCACTTCCTCGTAGGGCTCCTGCTTCTCCCCGTCGATCTCGCGGATGATCACCTCGGGACGCCCCACGGCAAGCTCGAAGCCCTCTCGGCGCATGCTCTCGATCAGCACCGAGAGGTGCAGCTCGCCGCGGCCGGAGACCTTGAACTTTTCCGGGGTTTCGCCCTGCTCGACGCGCAGCGCCACGTTATGGATCAGCTCCTGCTCGAGGCGATCCTTGATGTTGCGGCTGGTGACGAACTTGCCATCCTTGCCGGCGAAGGGCGAATCGTTGACCTGGAAGCTCATCGAGACGGTGGGCTCGTCCACGGTGAGCGCCGGCAGCGCCTCGACGGCGGACGGGTCGCACAGGGTGTCGGAGATCGCCAGGTTATCGATGCCGGTGACGCAGACGATGTCGCCGGCCGTGGCCTCGTCGGTCTGCACGCGTTCCAGGCCCAGGTGGGTCATCACCTGGCCGATCTTGCCTTTGCGGGCGTTGCCTTCCTTGGTGATGATGCTGACCTGCTGGTTGGGCTTCACCGAGCCGCGGGTGATGCGGCCCAGGCCGATGACGCCGACATAGCTGTTGTAGTCCAGTGCGGAGATCTGCATCTGGAAGGGGCCGTTGAGCTCGACCTTGGGCGGCTCGACGATGTCGACGATGGACTGGAACATGGGCGTCATGTCCTCGGCCAACTCGTCGGGATCCGGCCCGGCGATACCGTTGAGCGCCGAGCAGTAGATGATCGGGAAGTCGAGCTGGTCGTCGCTGGCGCCGAGGTTGTCGAAGAGGTCGAAGATCTGGTCGATGACCCAGTCCGGGCGGGCACCGGGACGGTCGATCTTGTTGACGACCAGAATGGGCTTGAGGCCCTGATCGAAGGCCTTCTGGGTGACGAAGCGGGTCTGCGGCATGGGGCCGTCGACCGCGTCCACCAGCAGCAGCACGGAGTCGACCATGGACATGACGCGCTCGACCTCGCCGCCGAAGTCGGCGTGTCCGGGCGTGTCGACGATGTTGATGTGATAGGTCTTGTCGTCGGGAGCCTGCCAGCTGATCGCCGTGTTCTTGGCCAGGATGGTGATGCCGCGCTCCTTCTCCTGGTCATTGGAGTCCATGATGCGCTCCTGCCCCTCGGCCTTGCGGTCGAGCGTGCCGGACTGGCTGAGCAGTTTGTCGACCAGGGTGGTCTTGCCATGGTCGACGTGAGCGATGATGGCGATGTTGCGAAGATTCTCGATCACGACGGGATCCTGCTGACAAAATTGGGGGCGCATTATAGGGGCAGGGCGATGACGGCTACCAGCATTGTCGCCGTGAATCTTGTGCTGCCACGGGATATCAGTGGCTTGGAGGTCTCCGCTGGGCCCTCAAAAAGGCCGATTGCTCAGGCCACCACGGCGGCGATCCTTGCCTGGCAGGCACGCAAGCGCGCGATCAGGTCGGGCAGGGCGTCGGCGTCGAGGGCCGGGTCACAGCCACCGATCAGCTCGAACCAGGCCCGTGAAACGCAAAGCGTCTCTGCAGGTATCTCGTGGCGCAGGCGTTGCCAGAACTGTTTCAGCCGGCCGGGGGGCGAGGAGGTCAATACCACGGCGTCCCGGCGATGCTGTTCGATGTCCTTGAGTGCCGTTGCGAGCCAGGCGGCGGGGATGGCATATCTTGCCGCCGGGAACAGCAGTGCCTGTCCCTGGCTGTGCGCCATGGCCATGTTGAGGCGGTCTCCCAGCGGGGTTCCTTCGGTGGTCACGAGGCGCGCATCATATTCGCTCGCCAGGCGACGTAGGCGGGGGGTTTCGGTGTCGTTGGCCAGCATCACCTCCAGGTGCAGGTCGCGCCGCTGGCGGAGCGGCCGGAGAGCTGCCAGGTAACGGGGCAGGCCGGCACCCGCGGAACGGGCATCGAGGAGGATGGTGCAGACGATCATGCTGGCGCCGGCTCCCGTGGTGGGTAATGCGCGGATCGAGCGGATATGGCGTCACCGTCAGAACCCGCACTCTTCCCAGTCGGCGCTGCCATGTAAAAGAGTGTAGTGATTATTTGTGAAATGTATCAATCCGCCGGCGGACTGATATTGCCGAGCGCTAACCATGACCTTCCAGCGATGTCGGGCATGAGCCGCGCCATCAGCGGGCAAAGTGCGGATCGGACGTTTCAAGATGGTGCATAAGGGGTCTTTATTGAACTTATTTGGTGCACTGACGGCTGTGGCAGCTCGGATTTTCGCGTTAGCCTGCCGATGCTGGTGCAAGGTGTATTGGAGGGTTGGTATTAAAACTCTTTTGAATCAAAAAGATATTTATGCAGTGCCGTAGAACGGTGCAAGATTGGCACGCTAGCTGCATTCTTCTGGTCAGTGCCATGTTCGCGCATGGCAGTCGTGGGCAGCACTGCCGCGGCATGCTACAACACGTGCTGGAATCGTCAGCGCCTTTGCATTACCTCAGCCAACCTTAGAGCCTAGCTCACAGTGGAGGACATCATGTCTGCCAAGACTCTCGCCCTGATCGAAGACCATGACATCAAGTGGGTTGACCTGCGCTTTACCGACACTCGCGGTAAGGAGCAGCACGTCACCATTCCGGCGCGCGACGTTGACGAGGAGTTTTTCGAGAACGGTCAGATGTTCGATGGTTCCTCTATCTCTGGCTGGAAGGGCATCAACGAGTCGGACATGATCCTGCGCCCGGAGGACGGCACTGCTTTCCTCGACCCCTTCACCGAGGATGCGACCCTGGTGCTGCGCTGTGACATCATCGAGCCGGCCACCATGCAGGGCTACGAGCGTGATCCGCGCTCCATCGCCAAGCGTGCCGAGGCCTACCTGCAGTCCAGCGGCCTGGGCGACACCGCCTTCTTCGGCCCCGAGCCCGAGTTCTTCATCTTCGACGAGGTGCACTGGAAGGCCGATATCGAAGGGGCCATGTACAAGATCACTTCCGAGGAGGGTGCCTGGTCCACCGATCGTCAGGTCGAGGGTGGCAACCTGGGCCACCGCCCGCGGGTCAAGGGTGGCTATTTCCCGGTTCCCCCGGTGGACAGCTTCCACGATATCCGCGGCGCCATGTGCAACACCCTGGAAGCTATCGGTCAGTCCGTCGAGGTGCACCACCATGAGGTGTCCAACGCCGGTCAGAACGAGATCGGTGTGAAGTTCAACACCCTGGTCAAGAAGGCTGATGAGCTTCAGGAGATGAAGTATGTGGTCCACAACGTGGCCCACGCCTACGGCAAGACGGCCACCTTCATGCCCAAGCCGCTGGTCGGCGACAATGGCAGCGGCATGCACGTCCACCAGTCCTTCTGGAAAGACGGCGTCAACCAGTTCGCCGGTGACGAGTACGCTGGCCTCTCCGAGATGGCGCTCTATTACATCGGCGGCATCATCAAGCACGCCCGTGCCCTGAACGCCTTCACCAACGCCTCGACCAACTCCTACAAGCGCCTGGTGCCGGGCTTCGAGGCCCCGGTGATGCTGGCCTACAGCGCCCGCAACCGCTCCGCCTCGCTGCGCATCCCCTATACGGCGAGCCCCAAGGGCAAGCGTGTCGAGACCCGTTTCCCGGATCCGACCGCCAACCCTTACCTGGCCTTCGCGGCGATGCTGATGGCCGGCATCGACGGCATCAAGAACAAGATCCATCCCGGCGATGCCATGGACAAGAACCTCTACGACCTGCCGCCGGAAGAGGGCAAGGCCGTGCCGACCGTGGCGCATAGCCTCGATCAGGCCCTGGAAGCACTCGATGCCGATCGCAGCTTCCTGACTGAAGGTGGCGTGTTCACCGACGAGATGATCGATGCCTATATCGAGCTGCTCAGCGAGGACGTCGAGCGTCTGCGCATGACCACGCACCCGATCGAGTTCGACATGTACTACAGCTGCTGATGGCGGGCGGCCGACCGTAAGGACCGATCGGTCCGGCGCGGCTCGCCGCCACGCGCGTTGAGCGAAGAAGGGGTTCTGCGATGGCGGAACCCCTTTCTTTCATACACTATCCAACAAGGTGATGATGCAATCTCTCATGGCCGTTGCCGTCAGGCGGCGGCGACGACGCAGGGGGTAGGCATGAACAAGGCACTCGTGATTCTGGCGCTGGGGCTGTCGGTAAGCCTGACAGTCGGCGCCCAGAACATCTATCGCACCACCGATGCGCAGGGCAACGTGGTGTTCACCGATAACCCCGAGCGCGGGGAGAAGGTCGACCTCAAGCCGCTGACCGTGGTGCCGGGGCGGAGCGATGAGCGTGCCGGGGCGCCGGCCATGATCGACGGTGGCGGCAACGGCAATGGCGGTACAGCCTCTGCCAATCCGGGGCAGCCCTTCATGCCTTACGACAGCTTTGGCATTCTCTCGCCGCGTCAGGAAGAGACACTACCCACCGGGGCCGCCGGTAACGTCCAGGTGACCCTGGGCATTCAGCCGGATCTGCGCGAGGATCATCGGGTACGACTCCTGGTGGATGGCCAGGTCAGCCAGACGGCCATGCACACCGATACCTTCATGCTCAACAACCTGGTTCGCGGCGAGCATGTGCTGCAAGCCGAACTGCTGGATGCCAGCGGTGCTGTGCGCCACCGCACCTCGCCGGTGACCCTGTACGTGCAGCGGGCCAGCGTCAACCTGCCCCAGAACCCCAACAATTAGCTCCCCCCTCGCCGGCCACACCGGCCACTGTGTCCGGACGGCACCCCCTGGCCTTGTCACGAGCCCCCGTCTCGTGACCCTCCCTCTCGTGAAGAGGGGCCTGTCGATGCCTTCGATCATGCTGACCGGGTGAGCGAGGGCCGCGCCTTCGATTACCTGGAGCGATTGCGCGACAACGATGCCCCGCGTGGCGCCGATGACGAAAGGCAGTGGCCGGCAGATCCGTCCCATCGTCATCCTGCCCGGCGCCTCCCGCCTGAAGACGAGCGCTGAGCGCCCTAGCGCGAGGTTTTATCCCGCTGCACGACATGGGGCGCCCGGTGCTGCTATGCACTAAAATGGTGCGATGCGCGGATGCGATCCTGCCCCGACACGGCGCTATCCCGTGCCCCATGAGATGGCGCGCTTCTTGCAAGAATTTCTCTCAATAGCTTCGTACAAGAACTTCTTGCAATAGCTCCTTGCAATAGCTCCTGAAAGCGCCTCCCAAAGGGGGCCACCATTGGACCGAGCGGGATCTCCCCATGTACCAACGCTTGATGGAACACCTCACCACGGCGGTGCTGCTGCTGGATGGCGAGCTGCGGTTGAGCTGGATGAATCCGGCCGCCGAGGCGCTGCTGGCGATCAGCCTGAGTCGTCTCAAGGGCTTGCCCCTGCCCTCCCTGGTGGGCGGTGGGGCAGAGGTTGGTGAGTTGCTGGCCAAGGCCCGCGACGAGTTTCACCCCTTCACACAGCGTGAGGCGCGCCTGACGCTGGTGACCGGCGAGATGCTGACCGTGGACTACACGGTCTCGCCGCTCTCTGCCGACGAGCTGCTGCTCGAGGTGGAGCCTCGCGACCGGCTGCTGCGCATTTCGCGGGAAGAGGCGCTGCAGACCCGCCAGGAGACCATCAAGGTGCTGGCCCGCGGGCTCGCCCACGAGGTCAAGAATCCCCTGGGCGGCATCCGCGGTGCGGCCCAGCTGTTAGGGCGCGACCTCGACGATCCCGGCCTGCAAGAGTTCACCCGCATCATCATCGAGGAGGTCGACCGACTGCGTGACCTGGTCGACTCCATGCTGGGGCCTAACCGAGTGATTCGTCACGAGCCGCTCAATATCCACAAGGTGCTGGAGCGGGTCCGCTCGCTGCTGATCGTCGAGCAGCCGAAGGTGTGGATCGAGCGCGACTACGATCCCAGCCTGCCGGACCTCTCCGGGGACGAGTCCCAGCTCATCCAGGCCGTGCTCAACGTGGCGCGCAATGCCGTGGAGGCGATGACCGAGGCCGGTGTCGCCTCGCCCCAGCTGACGCTGCGCACTCGGGCCCGTCGCCAGTTCACCCTGGGTGCCGAGCGACACCGGCTGGTCTGCGAGGTAGCGATCATCGACAACGGCCCGGGCATTCCCGCGTCGCTGCGCGAGACCCTCTTCTACCCCATGGTGTCCGGCC
Organism: Halomonas fontilapidosi; assembly: GCF_014192285.1. Classification (GTDB taxonomy): domain Bacteria; phylum Pseudomonadota; class Gammaproteobacteria; order Pseudomonadales; family Halomonadaceae; genus Halomonas; species Halomonas fontilapidosi. Next base: position 213,509 of record NZ_JACHXQ010000004.1, read on the forward strand.
GCGCCGAGGGCAGCGGCCTGGGGCTCTCCATCGCGCAGTCGATCCTGCACCAGCACCAGGGGCTGATCGAGTGTGAGTCCGAGCCCGGCCATACCCAATTCCGACTGCTGATTCCGATGGAGAAGCGCCATGACTGATGTCGCACGCGTCGTGGTCGTCGATGACGATCGCGCCATTCGTTGGGTGCTGGAGCGTGCCCTGGCCCAGCCCGACCTCGAGGTAGAGACCGTTGATCGGGCCGATCGCGCCCTGGAGCGCCTGCTCGAGGCGCCGCCGGACGTGCTGGTTACCGATATTCGCATGCCGGGGATCGACGGCCTGGACCTGATGGCCAAGGTCCGCGAGGTCCATCCGGAGCTGCCGGTGATCGTGATGACGGCCCATTCCGATCTCGATAGCGCCGTGGCCTCCTACCAGGGCGGCGCCTTCGAGTACCTGCCCAAGCCCTTCGACGTCGATGAGGCGCTGTCCCTGGTGCGTCGCGCCGTGGCCCATGCCCGCGAGCGGCGTCGTCCGGTCAGCGTGCCCGAGGGGCTGGACGCCGAGATCATCGGCGAGGCCCCGGCCATGCAGGAGGTATTCCGCGCCATCGGCCGGCTGTCGCATTCGCACATCACGGTGCTGATCAATGGCGAGTCGGGGACCGGCAAGGAGCGGGTGGCCCGGGCGCTGCACCAGCACAGCCCGCGTGCCGGCAAGCCGTTCATCGCCCTGAACATGGCGGCGATCCCCAAGGACCTGATCGAGTCGGAGCTGTTCGGCCACGAGAAGGGCGCCTTTACCGGTGCGACCGCCCAGCGCCAGGGGCGCTTCGAGCAGGCCGACGGCGGTACCCTGTTTCTCGACGAGATCGGCGACATGCCCGCCGAAACTCAGACCCGCCTGCTGCGGGTGCTGGCCGACGGCGAGTTCTACCGCGTGGGGGGGCACACATCGGTGAAGGTGGACGTGCGGATCATCGCCGCGACCCACCAGAATCTGGAGACCCTGGTGGAGGACGGGCGCTTCCGCGAGGACCTCTTCCACCGCCTTAACGTGATCCGCGTGCATCTGCCTCGGCTTTCCGAGCGCCGCGAGGATATCCCGCGGCTGGCGCGCCACTTCCTGGCCGAGGCGGCCAAGGAACTCGCCACCGATATCAAGGTGCTGACCCCCGAGGCCGAGACGCACTTCACCCGGCTGCCTTGGCCGGGCAACGTTCGCCAGTTGGAGAACACCTGCCGCTGGCTGACGGTCATGGCCTCGGGCCGTGAGGTGCTCGTCGAGGATCTGCCGCAGGAGCTGCGCGAGCCCGGCGCCACCCAGGGCAACACCGGCGACTGGCGGGTCGCCTTTCGCGACTGGGCCGACCGGGCGCTGGCCGCCGGCCACACCCACTTGCTCGAGGAGGCCGTGCCGGATTTCGAGCGTATCCTGATCGAGACGGCACTCAAGCACACCGGCGGGCGCAAGGGCGAAGCCGCCGAGCTGCTGGGCTGGGGACGCAACACGCTGACGCGCAAGTTGAAGACGCTGCTGCCCGCGCTGGCGGAGGGGGAATAAGTGGGCACCAATCAGCCTGGTGTCGCACCCAGTGGCAGGCATGGCACCGGCTCATGCACATGTGAGGGCCTTGCTGGACGCTGGCGGGGCGATCCCTTCGGACCTAGGACGAAAGGCGCATTGTTGCACATGACGCCCCTGCCGTAGCGTCAGTTCATAAGTATTCCTTCATCCAGCAAATGCCCCGAGCCCAGGCGCTCCCGTCTCTATTCCGGCGCTTGTCCGGTCCCCGAGGTCGGTCCTCGCCTGGTCCCTGACGGTCGCGTTGCTGTTCCCTCTGCAGGAGGTTGAGGATGTCCGACCCGCACCCCCCAGCCACCGGCTCCCTTGCGGGCATTCGCGTCATCGACCTGACGCGGGTGATCTCCGGCCCCTTCTGCACCCAGATCCTGGGCGACCACGGTGCCGAGGTGATCAAGGTCGAATCGCCGGGACGCGGCGATGTCGTGCGCGACCAGGGCAACATGGTCAACGGCTTCAGCTGGTACTTTGCCCAGTTCAACCGCAACAAGCGCTCCATGACGCTGGACCTGCGCCAGGAGGCGGGCAAGGCGGTGCTTCACCGGCTGCTCGAGGAGGCCGATGTGCTGGTGGAGAACTTCCGGCCCGGCGTGCTGGCGAAGATGGGCCTTGATGACGAGACCCTGCGGGCCCAGTACCCGCGGCTGGTGGTCGGGCGCATCAATGGCTTCGGCTCCACCGGCCCCTATCGCGACCGTCCGGCCTATGACTTCATCGCCCAGGCCATGAGCGGCTTCATGGGCGTCAATGGCCCGGCCGACGGTGAGCCCATGCGGGCGGCCCCACCCATCAGCGACATGGTGGCCAGCCAGAACCTGGCGTTCGGCATCTGTGCCGCCCTGGTCCGCCGCGAGCGTAGCGGCCAGGGGGACATCGTCGAGACCGCCCTGACCAACGGCCTGATCGGCATGATGGGCTACCTGGCCGCGGAGTTCTTTGCCACCGACCGCGTGCCCGCGCGAACCGGCAACGACCACCCGATGCTCTATCCCTACGGCCTGTTCCGGGCCAGCGATGGCGAGGTGGCCATCGCCCCCAGCAACGACACCATGGTTGAGCGCCTGCTCAGGGCCCTGGGTCTGCTGCACCTGCTCGACGACGAGCGCTTTGCCGACAATGCCCGGCGCATGGCCAACCGGGAGGCATTGCGCGAGTGCCTGACGGCAGTGACCGAGACGCGCAGCGTCGAGGCCTGGATCGACCACCTCAACCGCGCCGGGGTGCCCTGCGGGCGCGTCCACGACCTGCGCGAGACCTTTGCGGATCCACAGGTCCAGGCGCAGCAGATGCGACTCGAGCTCGACCAGGGGGAGCTCGGCCGCATTCCCGTGACCGGCTTTCCGGTCAAGATGCAGGAGGCGCCGGCGGCGGTGCACCATCCCGTGCCCCGTCTTGGCGAGCACACCCGTGAGGTCCTGGCGGAGCTCGGCCTCGATGATGAGGAGTTGAAGGCCCTGGAGGCACAGGGCGTCGTTTGAACCTACCCTGCAGAGGTCCCGGGTCCGGTGGGGCTCGAGGCCACAACCGCAGTCGTCACAATAACAATCGGAGGATCAACGAGATGCCAACCATCAAGCACGCCACCCGGGGGCTTGCCGCCTCGGCCCTGCTGGGCCTCGGCCTGGCCACCAGCATGCCCGGCCATGCCCTGCCCATCAGCGAGTGCATCGCCCCGGCGGATCCCGGCGGTGGCTGGGACTTCACCTGCCGCTCGGTGGGCAAGCTGCTGCTCGACCTGGAACTGGTGGATAGCCCCGTCCAGGTCACCAACATGCCGGGCGGGGTGGGCGCTGTGGCCTTTGCCAACGTCGAGAGCAACCGTGCCGATGACAGCGACCTGATCGTCGCCACCAGCACCGTGGGGATCACCCAGATTGCCCAGGGCAGGTATCCCGGTGGCGCCGACACCATGCGCTGGCTGGCCATGCTGGGTACCGACGTGGGCGTCATCCTGGTCGATGACGACAGCGAGTACCAGAGCCTCGAGCAGCTGCTCGATACCGTGGTCGAGGACCCGGGTGCCCTGGCCGTTGCCGGCTCCAGCGGTGCCGGCGGCTGGGATCACATCCGTGCGCTGATGTTGGCCAAGGAAGCCGGCATGCCCGATGACCAGATCGGCAGCCTGCGCTGGGTGCAGTTCGACGGAGGCGGGCCCGCCGTGACCCAGATGATGGGCGGCCATGTGGATGTGGTCTCCACCGACCTGGGGGAGATTGCCGGCTTCATCGAGTCGGGCGACGTGCGCGTGCTGGCGGTGCTCTCGGAAGAGCCGCTGCCCGAGCCCTTCGCCGACCTGCCCACGGCCGCGTCTCAGGGCTACGACGTGGCGGGTTACAACTGGCGGGGGTTCTACACCGGTGGTGAGGTGTCCGACGAGAACTACGCCGCCATGGTGGAGGACCTCAAGACGCTCTACGACAGCGACGAGTGGAAGGACGTCGCCCAGCAGAACGGCCTGGTGCCGCTGTGGCGTGGCGGTGACGCGTTCGATGCCTTCGTCCGCGAGTCCATCGATGAGGTCGAGACCATTTCCCGGGAGATCGGGGTCATCCAGTGAATGATCCCCTGCAGGACGATGCCGGGCGAGTGCCCGGCGTCATCGGCGACCGCATCGCCGGGGCCCTGTTGCTGGTGCTGGCGGTGGGCGCCTGGTGGCTCTCTCACGACCTCGAGTCGGGCTTCATGCAGCCCATCGGGCCGGGTGAATACCCGCGCCTGATCAGCCTGCCCCTGGCGGGGCTGTCGCTGCTGCTGATCCTGCGTCCCGGCTTCAACCAGCGCTGGCCGGGACGCGCCGCCCTGCTGCGCCAGGCGTTGACTCTGCTGGTGCTGGCCAGCTTCGCCGGCCTGGTCAAGCCGCTCGGCTTCCTGCCGGTCTCGCTGGTGACGGCGGTGCTGCTGGTTCGCCTGTTCGGGGCCGCCTGGAAGCCTGCCTTGGTCAGTGGCGCCGTGCTCGCACTGGCCCTCTACGCGCTGTTTGAATTCGCCCTCGGTATTCCGCTTCCCGACATGCCGGGCCTGGACGGGTAACGCCGCGACATGGATATTCTCGCCTTCCTCGCTCAGGGCTTTGCCGTGGCCCTGGAGCCCCAGAACCTCTTCCTGGCGTTTATCGGCTGCGTCATCGGTACCCTGATCGGGGCACTCCCCGGCCTGGGGCCGGTCAACGGCGTGGCGCTGATGATTCCGCTCTCCTTCAATTTCAGCCTGCCGGCCACGGGGGCGCTGATCCTGCTGGTCAGCGTCTACTACGGCTGCATGTATGGCGGACGCATCAGTTCCATCGTGCTCAATATCCCCGGTGACGAGCCGGCCATGATGACCACCCTGGACGGCTATCCGATGGCCCGGCAGGGGCGTGGCGGTGAGGCGCTGGGGCTCTCCGCGGTGGCCTCCTTCGTCGGCGCCGGGGTGGCCACCCTGGGACTGGCGCTGTTCGCGCCCTTGTTGGTGCAGTTTGCCATCCGCTTCGGCCCGGCGGAGTACTTCGCCCTCTTCGTGCTGGCCTTCGCCACCATCGGCGGGGTGACCGGCGGCAGCCTGGTAAAGAGCTTCATCGCCGCCTTCCTGGGGCTGCTGCTGGGAAGCGTCGGCATCGATGCCGTGAGCGGGGTGCCGCGCTACACCTTCGGACTTTACGAACTCTACGACGGCATCGACTTCATCGTCGCCCTGGTGGGGCTGTTCGCCATTTCCGAGTGCCTGCTCTACCTGGAGGACATTCGCGGCACTAGCCGCCCTACTCTGACCCTCGGGTCGGCGGTCCCCGGTGTGCGCACTGCCGGCCGCTGTGCGCCGACCATCGCACGCGGCTCGCTGATCGGCTTCGTGGCCGGGGTGCTGCCCGGCGCCGGCGCGGCGCTGGGCAGCTTCCTCGCCTACATGCTCGAAAAACGCTGGGTCGGGCGCGGCGGCCGCTTTGGCCAGGGCGACCCGCGCGGCGTGGCGGCGCCCGAGGCCGGCAACAACGCTGCCGCGGGCGGGGCGCTGATTCCCATGCTGTCGCTGGGCATCCCCGGCAGCGGGACCACGGCGATACTGCTGGCGCTGCTGCTGTCGATGAATATCACCCCGGGGCCGCTGCTTTTCGAACAGCAGCCGGAGATGGTGTGGGGGCTGGTGGCGGCGCTGGTGATCGGCAACTTCGTGCTGCTGGTGCTCAACGTGCCGCTGGTGAGCCTGTTCGCCAAGGTGCTGCAGGCGCCGGGCTGGTTCCTGATGCCGATGGTGGTGATGGTGGCCTTCGTCGGCGTTTATTCGCTCAACAACAGCGCCTTCGATCTCTACATGATGCTGGGCTTCGGGGTGCTGGGCTACGCGCTGCGCAAGCTGGAGATCCCCACGGTGCCGGTGGTACTGGGCCTGCTGCTGGGCGGACAGATGGAGTTCAACCTGCGCCGTGCCATGTCGATCTCCGGCGGCGACTGGAGCATCCTGTGGAACAGCGGCATCTCGGTGGGCATCTACCTCTTCGCCGTGACCCTGATTGTGGCCGGGCTGGTCTACTCCTGGATGATTCGGGGTCGCCTCGCCTAGGCAAGCCGGCCGGTCAGGCTGTGCGCCGGCGCCCGGGGCTGCCAGAATGGGCCATCCAAGGAGAGAACGCCCATGACGCAGATGAGCTGGGAACGGCTGCTCGACCCGCGGCGCCTGCACGACCGGCGCGGCGAGCGCCCCGGCGGCGGTCGCGACGAGATCGGCCGCAGCCCCTTCCACAAGGACCATGACCGCATCGTCTTCGCCGGTTCCTTCCGGCGCCTGGGTCGCAAGACCCAGGTCCACCCGTTGACCGACAACGACCATATCCACACTCGGCTGACCCATTCCCTGGAGGTGGGCTGCGTGGGGCGCTCGCTGGGCATGATCGTCGGCGAGCGGCTGAGTGGCCGGCTGCCCGGCTGGATCACCCCGGCGGACCTGGGCGTGATCGTCCAGGCGGCCTGCCTGGGTCACGACATCGGCAACCCGCCCTTTGGCCATGCCGGCGAGTACGCCATTCGTGACTGGTTTGCCCGCGCCGAGGCCGATGGCAGCGGCCTGCTGGAGGGGCTCTCGGCACTCGAGCGCCAGGACCTGCTGACCTACGAGGGCAACGCCCAGGGTTTTCGTATCGTCACCCAGGTGGAGTACAACCAGTTCCGTGGCGGCATGCGCCTGACCACGGCGACGCTCGGCACCCTGCTCAAGTATCCCTGGACCGTGGAGCACGGTGGGGCGGCGGGCAAGTTCGGCTGCTACCAGAGCGAGCGTGAGCTGCTGGCCGAGGTAGCCGAGCGGCTGGGCCTGCTGCCCCGCGGCGAGGGACGCTGGTGCCGCCATCCGCTGGCCTGGCTGGTGGAGGCCGCCGACGACATCTGCTATGCGCTGCTCGACCTCGAGGATGGCCTGGAGATGGGGATCCTGCGCTACGAGGAGGTCGCCGGTATTCTGATCCAGATCGCCGGCGGTGAACCCGCCGACTATGCTGCCATGCAGCGCCACGGGGTTTCCCAGCGGCGGCGCATCGCCGCCTTGCGCGGCGCGGCCATGGAGCGTGCGGTGAACGACGTGGGCGCGGTGTTTGTGCAGCACGAGGCCGAACTGCTCAGCGGGCGTCTTAAGGACGACCTGCTGGAGCTGTGTCACCCGGACCTGGGCTGGGGCGTCAAGGCGGCCAAGCAGCTGGCCCGCGAGCGGATCTTCCAGAACGAGCGCAAGGCCAAGCTGGAGATCGGGGCCTACACCACCCTGGGTATCCTGCTCGAGGCCTTTATCGGCGCCGCCCATGAGCTGCATCATCATGGGCGCTCCACCTTCAAGCACCAGCGCGTGCTGGCGCTGATCGGCGAGAACACGCCGCGCCCCTCCTGGACGCTCTACGACAGCTACCGGCGCATGCTCGACTTTATCGGCGGCATGACCGACCACTATGCCGTGGACCTGGCCCAGGAGATGGGCGGCCGGCTGCGGGGCGACTGAGATGGCGCATCGACGAACCACAGGGGGTGGCTGGCGGAGTGCGCTGGCAGGTCTGGCGCTGCTGCTGGCGGCCTTGCCGTCGCTGGCCGAGGGGCCTCTCGAGCGCCTCGAGGGAGAGGGCTTCGGCCACTATACCCTGGCGCTGACCTGGCACCCCGGCTTCTGCGCCAGCCGCTCGCGCCCGCCCCGGGAGTGCCGTGAACCGGACCTGCGCGAGCAGGGCTTCGTGCTGCACGGCCTGTGGCCCTCGCTGCCCGAGCGCTTCGCCGAAGGGGGCGTCGACCGGCGCCGCTGGTGGCGCGAAGGCTGTTTCCTCGAGACGCCGCGGCCCGACGGCAGCTTCTGCCGCGCCCATCCGCCCCTCGACTTGCCGGCGGCACTGGGGGAGGCGCTGGATGTCGCCATGCCGGGGCGTGCCAGCTGCCTGGGACGCTACCAGTATGCCAAGCATGCCGCCTGCCTGGCGCTGCCCGAGGCGGCGTACTTTTCCGCCTCGGTGGCGCTGCTGGAGAGGGTCAACGCCAGTGCCTTCGCGGCCTTCGTGACCCTCAATCAGGGCGGCGAGGTGGGACGCAATGCGCTGATCAATGCCTTCGAGGCGGCTTTCGGTGAGGGCACGGGGCGTGCCTTGCGCCTGGAGTGCCACGGGCGCGGCAATCGCCTGCTCACTGAAGCGCGTATCAGCATTGATGCCGCTCGCCTGGCAGACTTTCCCGCGGCCGAGAGCCTGGTGCACCAGGAGCGTGGCCGCTGTGCGACCCGGGTGCGCATCGCCACCTTCGACTGATCAGACCGAGGGGCCCTCCAGGGGCGGAAGGTCCAGCAGGCTGGCGCGATGGCGCAGAGCGGTGATCACGGCGTCGTGGGTGGCGTCGTCGACCTCGCCCAGCCGGGTTGCGGTGAGTCGCCTGGCCAGGTCGCCGCCGCCGACCACCAGCAGATCGTCCGGTGCCTGGTCGGCATCAATCTCCCAGCCGGGCAGGGCGAGTACGCCCTTGACCGGGACCGGGCCGCCGACCTGGTACTCGAGCCAGCCGGTCAGCCAGCGCGTGGCCTGGCGCGTCTTGCGCAGCGGCCGACGCTCGTTCCAGCCCGGAAAGCGCAGGCGGTCCGGCTCCACGGCGACCAGGTTGACCTCGCGGCCGCCGGGGGTGATGGCGGGGGTGCGAGCGCGGGTCTCGACCACGAAGATGCCGTGGGGGGTGACCGCCACATGGTCGATGGTGTAGCCATCGCCGGGCACATCATGAAAGACGTAGTAAGGGTGCGCCTCGGGGCGGATCAGCCGCTCGAGCTCCTGGCCCACGGCGAGTTCGCAGGCCAGCCCCAGCTTGAGCCGGCGGATACGCTGGAAGTCGCGGATCAGCAGGAAGCAGAACACCAGCGCCAGCAGGGTGCAGAGCGCGCCGTAGAGCGCCCACTCGATCCAGTCCTGCTCGCTCGAAAAGAGCATGCGGCCCATGCCGTAGACCAGCGGCGCCAGGGTGACGATGGGGCCCAGGGCGCCGTCGAGGAAGAGCGTGGCGAAGGCGCGGTCGAGGCGGTCGCGCAGCGCCTGTCCTGGCTCGCGCAGGGGATGGGCATCGAAGGGTGAGCGCACCCGGGCATCGTGAAGGTTGCGCAGCGCCACCACGATCACCGCGGTAGCCGCCAGCGGGAACAGGAAGATCAGCGGGAGCAGGTATTCCAGCCAGGCCATCGGGATTCCTTGCCCTGAGGGAAAGCGTTCATTCTAGACAACCTCCCCCTCGCGGGGCCATGCTCTTTCGTCGTGACACCTGCCAGGAAACGAGGAGACAGGCGTGAGACAGGCGACAGCGGCGACAAAGGTCCATGATCTCGAGGCGCTTGCCGCCTTCATCTCGCAGCACCCGCGTCTGGCGGTGCTCACCGGCGCCGGTATCAGCACGGCCAGCGGCATCCCCGACTACCGCGACGACCGCGGCGACTGGAAGCGTCCACCGCCCATGCAGCACCAGGTGTTCATGTCCAGCCACGCGGCCCGCCAGCGCTACTGGGCGCGGGCCCTGGTGGGCTTTCGGACCCTGCAGGACGCCCGGCCCAATGCGGCGCATCAGGCTCTGGCGCAGCTCGAGGCGCTGGGCCATGTCAGCGGCGTGATCACGCAGAACGTCGATGGCCTGCACCAGCGGGCCGGCTCGCGGCGTGTGATCGACCTCCACGGCCGTGCCGACATCGTGCGCTGCATGGGCTGCGGCGCCCGCCGCATGCGCCATGATCTGCATGCCGAGCTGGCCGCCCGCAATCCTCAGTGGCAAGGGGCCGGCGCTCGCGCGGGCCCCGATGGTGATGCCGATCTGGAGGCCGATTTCTCGGCATTCCGGGTGCCCGACTGCACGCGCTGCGGTGACGGCATCTACAAGCCCGACGTGGTGTTCTTCGGCGACAGCGTGCCGCGTGCCACCGTGGAGGCCGCCTTCGCCCTGCAGGCCGAGAGCGATGCGCTGCTGGTGGTAGGGTCGTCGCTGATGGTCTTTTCCGGCTTTCGTTTCGCTCGGGCGGCGGCCCGCGATGGCCAGCCCATCGCCTGTCTCAACCTCGGCCGCACCCGGGCCGATGACCTCTATGCGCTGAAGGTCGAGGCCTCCGCCGAGGCGCTGGTCTCGCTGTGCGGTCTTCTGGACGGCGGCTCACTGTCGGGACTCAGCCGCCGGCCAGCTTGACCCGGTAGCCGCGCTTCTCCAGTTCGCCCTTGAGCAGCTCGCGGTGGTCGCCCTGAATCTCGACAACGCCCTCCTTGATGGCGCCGCCGGTACCGCAGCGCTTCTTGAGTTCCTTGGCCAGGGTCTTGAGCTCGGCGGCGGGCAGCGGGATGCCCTCGAGGGTGGTCACGCCCTTGCCCTTGCGGCCGCTGGTCTCGCGGCGGATACGCACGATGCCGTCGAGTTCGGCCAGCCGTGCCTGCTCGGCCTGCTCGTTACACTCGCACTCGGCCAGGGGGCGACGACACGCCGGGCAGGTGTCGCCTTTTTCGGTGGAGTAGACCAGTCCGCCGAGCTGGTCCTTCAGGGATGCCATGTCGGCCTCCTCGCGTTGGAGAGTTTCCGGCCGATGATAATCCCGCGACGGGCGCTCTGCATCCGCGGAGCTTGTCCACAGGCGGTGGCGAGAGGCGGGTGTGGATATCAGGCGTAGGCAGCCAGCGCGCGGCCGCTTTCGAGATGGCTGATGACGGTGGGCAACTGGAACATGTTGCTGATCATGATGGCCCCTTCCGGCGTCTCCTCGGCATCGGGGAAGCGGTTGAGATGGATCACCGTCATTCCCGCGGCCAGCGCCCCTCTGACGCCGACCAGGGCATCGTCGATGACCACGCACTCCTCGGGCGTGAAGCCCATCAGGCTGGCGGCGTGGCGAAACAGGCAGGGATCGGGCTTCCAGCAGTTGGCCGTATAGGCGCTGAACAGACGGTTACCGAATACCTCGCTGAGGCCGGTGGCCTCGAGTGAGGTGCGAATCTTGTTCTCCGGGCCGTTGGAGACCACTCCCATGGGATGGCCGGCGAGGGCGGCAAGGGCCTCGGTGGCACCATCAATGGGGATCAACTCGCTGGCCAGGCGTCGGTTGAGATTGGCGCGCATGCGATTCTCGAGGGGATCCAGCCGATCCGGGTCCACGCTGCCGTAGCGGCGCTCCAGTTCGGCAACGATATGGCGGAAGCGCGCCCCGCGGAACTCTCCCATGTAATCGCTGGGCTGGAAGGGCAGGCCGGCGTCGGTCAGGCTGGACGACATCTCGTCGGCGAGCAGGGGCTCGCTGTCGACGAGGGTGCCGTCGCAATCGAAGAGCAGGCAGAGGGGGCGTGCCATCACCGGACCTCATGGTGAATCAGAAAGTTATAAGCTCATTGTTACAGATGTCGGGTCTTTCTGCCCAATATTAAAGCCCAGTTTCGCTATTTTGTGAACGGTGTTCTTGAATATCGGGATTACGCCGATATCCGTGTCGGAGCCCAGTGTGGCGATCGGTGGCCGCGTGACAAGGCACGTCTTGCGGTGGTGGCGTTCGCGGGCATTGGCGGCTCGTGCCTATACTGACGGCGTCCCGGCCAGGAGCAGGTCCATGAATCTCGAACGCGTCGTCTTCGGTTTTTTCGTCATCCTCACCCTGAGCCTCAATGTCGCGTTCGTCGCGGGTAGTGTCGAGACGGTCTCGCACCACAACGTGTGGATCCTCACCTTCACGATCATCGTCAACCTGGTTGCGATCGGCCTCAAGCTGGGGGATCGCTCACAGACCGGGGCGCTGCTGCTGGCGTCCGGGCTGGTGGCCGGCCTTCTGCTGATCACCGCGCGGGTTGTCTGGATCATTGCGGACCCCGGTAGCGGGGAGGGACCGGGGCCTGGCGAAATGGCCGACATCGTCTCGATCGCGACGGGCGCGCTGATCGCCAATATCATCGCCACGCTGATACTGGTCGGCGATACGCTGCTGTCGCGGCGCTAGCACGCAGCGCACGGCGGCTCAGCGTCGCACTCGAGATCTGCGACGGGCAGAGGGAGGAGCTAACACGTGACGACGCCGACGTCCGATCTCGATCGTGTGGCGATGATCGTCCTGCGCTACATGCGCCGGCCGCTCTTCGCGCTGCTGTTCGTGTATTCGCTGGGCATCGTCGGCATGGCCCTGATGCCGGGCCAGGTCGTCGACGGTGAGACGACCCGCATGAACCTCTTCCACGCCTTCTATTTCTTCACCTACACGGCGACCACCACCGGTTTTGGCGAATTGCCCAACGGCTTCAGCGAGGAGCAACGGCTGTGGACGATCTTCTGCCTATATACCGGCGTCATCGCCTGGTTCTATGCGATCGGTTCGCTGATCAACCTTGTGCAGAATCCGTATTTCATCCAGGCCATGGACGGGTTTCGGTTTGCGCGCAAGGTCAAGCGCAATGCGGAACCCTTCGTCATTATCTGCGGTTTCGGTGATGCCGGCAGTCTGCTCGCTCGAGGGCTGAGCGACCACCGTATGCGCGCGGTGATACTCGATTCCGATCCCGAACGTATCAAGGCTCTCGGCGTGCGCGATTACACGGTTCCCATGCCGGGACTCCACGCCGATGCCAGCGCGCCGAAGTATCTGCTGGCTGCGGGGCTGGAGCACCCCGCCTGCCAGGCCCTGGTGGCGCTGACCAACAATAACGACGTCAACCTCAAGATCGCGGTCATGGCACGCCACCTCAACCCGCGACTTCAGGTGATCTGTCGCTCGACCTCGGCCCGCCACGAGGCCAACCTGCGTGCGCTGGACAATGTCAGGGTCGTCGACCCGTTCGAGATCTTCGCTCAGCTTCTCTACTGGGCGATTTCACGTTCCGAACTGCATAACCTCAATGCGTGGTTCGTGGGGGCGCGTGGCGTGAAACTCGGCGCCCCGGTAAAGGTGCCGCGGGGCAGCTGGATTCTGTGCGGCTACGGACGCATGGGGCACTGGATCCATCGCTATTTCGGCAGCCATGGCGTCGGCTTGCGTATCATCGATCCCGACGTGGAGGCCAAGGAGGCCGGGGAGGATACCCGCCTGGTCCAGGCGCACGCCGATCATGCGGCCCTGGTGAAAGCGGGCATCGACGATGCGGCCGGGGTCGTCGCCGCGACGGATTGTGATGCCGACAATCTCAGTACGCTGTTGTCGGTGACCGAGCTCAATCCGGCGGCGTTTCGCATCGTGCGCCAGAACAGTCATGAAAATCAGGTCGCATTCGATGCCGCGCGCGCCGACCTGGTCCTCCAGCACAGCCTGACCACGGCCCGTCGCATCCTGAAGCTGCTGATCTCGCCCCTGGTCCAGGAATTGATCGACTGGCTCGCCGAGCGCGAACCGTCTTGCACGGAAGCCTTGGTGGCCCGTCTGCAAACGGTCGTAGGCTCGGAACCCCCCCATCTGTGGTCGGTGAGGCTGAACCCGGGGGGCGCCCCTGCCGTAACCCGCTATCTGGACAATGGCGGCGAGATCACGCTCGGCGAGCTGTGCCGCGACGCGCGCGCCTTCCCGGAAGCGCTGCCGAGTGAAGTGCTCGCCGTTCGCCGGGAAGGCCAGTCGATCATGTTGCCGGACAGGGATTTCTCGCTCGCGGTTGGCGACGAGTTACTCTTCTGCGGCGTGTATTGGGTAGAGCCGATGCTCGAGGCGACTCTGCATAACCCCTATACGCTTCGCTATGTCGTCACGGGCGTCGATGAGCCCCGCGGGGCCGTGTTCGCCTGGCTCGAGGAAAGACGCCGGCGTCGCCGCCGCGATCCTGAGCTGAATGGCCGCAGGCCCGGGCCATGACGGTGTGTCTTGCGGCGGCCATGAACGGCATGACGATCGTATCGGCACATCCGGCTCGCCCTGGCCTATCAAGGGGCCAGCAGCAGGGCGAGCGCCCCGGCCAGGTAGCAGGCGATGATGCCCACGCTCTCGAAGCCGATATGCGCCGGACCCTGACGCTCGCGATGGATCATGCCGACGATCAGGATGCCGGTCATCAGCAGCGACAGGGCGACCCACAGCGCAACCGTGTCGGGAATGGCGTGGTAGACCGACCCGCCCCGATAGGCGATGTCCGAGGCGGCGACGAACAGGGTATCGAAGGCGTTGCCGCCGATGATGCCGGCCACCGCCAGGGTCAGGGCGCCGCGCCGCACCGCCGCCACCGAGGTCACCAGCTCCGGCAGCGAGGTCACCACTGCCGTCATCAGGGCGCCGACCACCGACTGCCCGAGGCCGGTCTGGGTGGCGATCACCGCGGCGCAGCGTTCCAGCAGCCAGCCGCTGATGCCGAGCATCGCTGCCAGTACCACGAAGGAGAGCCAGAGGCGCGTCGCCGAAAGCAGCATGGCCTGCTCAGCGGGTACGTCCTCCTGGGTCTCGCGGGTCTGCGCAGGACGCCACATGGGGTTGTCGCGGCTGCGGTCCACCAGGCGCAGGCCGAACAGGTAGCCGATCACCAGCAGCGGCGTGACGGGATGCACCTGCCAGAGGGTCCAGTCGGGGGCGAAGCGTCCGATCAGCACCAGTGACAGCAGGCACAGCAGCAGGCCCGCCTGCATCAGGTTGCCGAGCGATGCGGCGGCGTGTTCCAGGTTGGCGCGTCGGTGGGTAATGTCGGCAATGGTCAGGAACAGCGTCTGCACGGCGATGCCGCCCAGGGCGTTGCTCATGGCCAGCGTAGGGCGGTCGGCCAGTGCCGCGGCGACCGACACCATGATGCCCGAGAGGGAGGTGGCCATGCCCAGCAGGACCGCGCCGGCGATGGCCTCGCCGAGGCCTGTGCGGTCGGCCAGGTCGTCGACGATGCCGGCCAGGCGGGTCCCCACGACGCCGATCACCAGCGCGCAGCCGCCGAACAGCAGCAGGGCCATGCCGAGCGACATGTCATCCAGCAGCGGGATCATGGGGCGCTTTTTCCGACGTTGGCATTGACGCCCCTTGGCAAGGGAAGAGACGAGAACGGTGTGCCGTGCATGTCAGGCTCCTGGATCGGGGTGTCGAGACGAGCGTAGCGTGTTATGCCTGGGCGTTGCAGTCAGCACGGTCGTTCGATGATAGGACACTAGCGAGGTCGCGCATGAATCCGCACACCCTGGGGATACCCATCAATGTGGTCGTTGCAACCCTCTTCACGAGGGCCCGCCAGGCCTTTGCCTCTTTCGGTGAACGCCGCCGTGCCGGGAGAGTATGGGCCTGCCTGGTGACGATGCTGCTCGCCGGACAGGTCATGGCTGGGCAAGACAACGAGGCAGCGGCCTGGCAGGCCCTGGCCCAGGGCGGACACGTGGCGCTGATGCGTCATGCCCTGGCGCCCGGTATCGGCGACCCGGCGGGCTTTGCGCTCGACGACTGCAGTACTCAGCGCAACCTTTCCACGGCGGGCCGCGCCCAGGCGCAAGCCATCGGCGAGCGGTTTCGCGAGAAGGGGATCCCGGTGGCGGCGGTGCGCTCCAGCCGCTGGTGTCGTTGCCTGGAGACCGCCGAACTGCTGGGGCTCGGCGAGGTCATTCCCACCCCCGCGCTGGACTCCTTCTTCCGCGACCGCTCGACGGCCGAGCACCAGACCGCCGAGACCCGCGCCCTGATCGAGGCCTGGAACGGCGAGGGGACCCTGGTGCTGGTCACCCATCAGGTCAACATCAGCGCGCTGGTGGGCGCTGGCGTTGGCTCAGGGGATATCGCCGTGGTCAGGCCGGGCGAAACGGGTCTGACACGGGTCGGGTGGATTCGCTGAAGACTCGATCATTGGGCGCAAACGACAGGGGCGGCCCGCTGGCCGCCCCTGAGGATCAATGCGCCGTGATCACGTCACCCGCGGGTCGAGTTCGCCGCGCTCGTAGCGCAGGAACATCTCTTCCAGGTTGACGGGCGTGATCTTCGAGGCGTTGCCGGCGGTGCCGAAGGCTTCGTAGCGCGCCTTGCAGATCGCCTTCATGGCTGCCGTGGAGGCCTTGAGGAACTTGCGCGGATCGAACTCGGCGGGATTCTCGGCCAGGAAACGGCGCACCGCGCCGGTAGAGGCCAGGCGCAGGTCGGTGTCGACGTTGACCTTGCGTACGCCGTGCTTGATGCCCTCGACGATCTCCTCGACCGGCACGCCGTAGGTCTCGGGGATGGCGCCGCCGAACTCGTTGATCACCGCCAGCCACTCCTGGGGCACCGAGGAGGAGCCGTGCATCACCAGATGAGTCTCGGGGATACGGGCGTGGATCTCCTTGATGCGCTGGATGGAGAGGGTATCGCCGGTGGGCGGCTTGGTGAACTTGTAGGCGCCGTGGCTGGTGCCGATGGCGATGGCCAGGGCGTCCACGCCGGTGGCCTTGACGAAGTCGGCGGCCTCTTCCGGGTCGGTGAGCAGCTGGTCGTGGTCCAGCTTGCCCTCGGCGCCGATGCCGTCCTCCTCGCCGGCCATGCCGGTCTCCAGGCTGCCCAGGCAGCCCAGCTCGCCCTCCACCGAGACGCCGCAGGCATGGGCCATCTCCACCGTGCGGCGGGTGACGTCGACATTGTAGTCGTAGTCCATCGGCGTCTTGCCGTCCTCGCCCAGCGAGCCGTCCATCATCACCGAGGAGAAGCCGAGCTGGATCGAGCGCTGGCAGACGGCGGGGCTGGTGCCGTGGTCCTGGTGCATGACCACCGGGATGTGCGGGAACTCCTCCACGGCGGCCAGGATCAGGTGGCGCAGGAAGGGCGCGCCGGCATACTTGCGGGCACCGGCGGAGGCCTGGACGATCACCGGGGAGTCGGTCTCGTCGGCGGCTTCCATGATGGCGCGCATCTGCTCGAGGTTGTTGACGTTGAAGGCCGGCACGCCGTAGCCATGCTCGGCGGCGTGGTCCAGCAGCTGGCGCATGCTGATCAGAGCCATGGGTTCACCTGTTCTGTATGAGGAAATCTTGCCGGCGTGGCCGTGGCCGCCCACGCCGGCGTGTGGAGGTCGAAGTACGGCTGCCTCAGCGGGCGGCGGCGTCTTCCAGGGCCTTGACCGCCGGCAGGGTCTTGCCTTCCACGTACTCGAGGAAGGCGCCGCCACCGGTGGAGATGTAGGAGACGCGGTCCTCGATGGCGTACTTGTCGATGGCCGCCAGGGTGTCGCCGCCGCCGGCGATGGAGAAGCCGTTGCTCTCGGCGATCGCCAGCGACAGCGCCTCGGTGCCCTTGCCGAACTGGTCGATCTCGAACACGCCCACCGGGCCGTTCCACAGGATGGTGCCGGCATCCTTGAGCAGGCCGCCCAGGCGGCCGGCGGTCTCTGGGCCAATGTCGAGGATCATCTCGTCGTCGGCCACCTGGTCCACCGGCTTGACCACGGCCTCGGCGGATTCGGAGAACTCGGTGGCCACCACCACGTCGGTGGGCAGCGGGATCTCGACCCTCGCCATCAGCGCCTTGGCCTGGTCGATCAGGTCCGCCTCGTGCAGCGACTTGCCGACGTTGTAGCCGGCCGCGGCGATAAAGGTGTTGGCGATGCCGCCGCCGACGATCAGCTGGTCGCACTTCTCGGAGAGAGCGTTGAGCACCTCGAGCTTGGTGGAGACCTTGGAGCCGCCGACGATGGCGGCCATCGGACGCGCCGGGGTGGCCAGCGCCTTTTCCAGGGCGTCGAGCTCGGCGGCCAGCAGCGGGCCGGCACAGGCGGTGGGGGCGAAGCGCGCCACGCCATGGGTGGAGGCCTGGGCGCGGTGGGCAGTACCGAAGGCATCCATCACGAAGACGTCGCAGAGAGCGGCATATTGCTGCGAGAGCGCCTCGTCGTCCTTCTTCTCGCCGCGGTTGAAGCGCACGTTCTCCAGCAGCACCACTTCACCGTCGGTGACCTCGACGATGGCACCGAGGTAATCCTGCACCAGGCGTACCGGGCGACCGAGCAGCTCGCCCAGATGCTCCGCCACCGGCGCCAGCGAGAACTCCTCGGCCGGCTCGCCCTCGGTGGGACGGCCCAGATGGCTCATCAGCATCACCCGAGCGCCGGCGTCCAGCGCGGCCTGAATGGTCGGCAGGCTGGCCCGCAGGCGAGCATCGCTGGTTACCTTGCCGTGCTTGACGGGCACGTTCAGGTCCTCACGGATCAGCACTCGCTGGCCGTTGAGGTCGAGGTCGGTCATCTTGCGCACGTTCATGGAAGCAGGTTCCTCGTCTGGGAAAGCCGAAGGGACGTCATCTGTCGAAGGTATCGGGCGGTGCCGAAGGCAGGGCGGCCAAGCGCCGGGCGACGTCGAGCATGCGGTTGGCGAACCCCCACTCGTTGTCGAACCAGCACAGCAGCTTGATCAGGCGGCCACCGGCCACCCGGGTCTGGGTGGCGTCCACGATACCGGAGCGCGGATCGTGGTTGAAGTCGACCGAAGCCACCGGCTCCTCGGTGTAGCCCAGCCGTCCGGCGAGGCGGCCGCGGCTTGCCTCGGCCAGCAGGGCGTTGACCGCCTCGGCCGTGGTGTCTCGGCGCACGCAGATCGACAGGTCCATGGTCGAGACGTTGATGGTCGGCACGCGCACGTGCAGGCACTCGAAGCGACCGGCCAGGTGGGGCATCAGACGGTTGATGCCGCGGGCCAGGCCCGTATCCACCGGCACGATGGAGTGCATCGCCGAGCGGGTCAGGCGCAGATCGGTCTGATGGTAGGCATCGATCACCGGCTGGTCGTTCATCGCCGAATGGATGGTGGTGGTCACACCGTGCTCGATCCCCAGTGCCTCGTCGAGCACGGTGAGCACAGGCACCAGGCAGTTGGTGGTGCAGGACGCCGCGGAAACGATGCGGTGTTGTGCGGCCAGGGTATGGTCGTTGATGCCGCTGACGATGGTCGCATCGACATCGCTCTCCGCGGGCTGGGAGAACAGCAGGCGGCCGGCCCCGGAGGCGAGGTGGCGCTCGGCGGTGGCGCGATCGCGAAAGCTGCCGGAGCACTCCAGCACCAGGTCGATGCCGAGCTCGGCCCAGGGCAGCTTCGCCGGGTCGGGTTCGCAGAGCACGCGGATGGCCCGGCCGTTCACCACCAGGCGCTCGCCCTCCACCTCCACACTACCGGGGAAACGGCCATGGGTGGTGTCGTAGCGGGTCAGGTAGGTGATGGTGGCGAGGTCCGAGAGCTCGTTGATCGCCACGACCTCGAGGCGCGGCTCGTCGTCTGTGCGGTGGCGTGACGCCTCGCCCTCGACGAGGGCGCGCAGCACGCACTGGCCGATACGACCGTAACCGTTGATGGCGATGCGAAGGGCCATGGGGGCGAGCGGGACTCCGAAGCCGTGAAACACAAGGCGGCGATTCTAGCGTATTTGCGCCATGGACGTCTGCTCCGGCGAAGTCGCCGGCTTTGCCAGCGGGGTGCCCGCTGAGTACGATTTTCCCCTACGCTGGGAAGTGCGCATTTCCCGCTACCAAGGAGAGGAGTGAGATGAGCGATATTATCAAGCTGCTGGGCAGCGAGGCCGACACCCTGCTGGGTCACGTCTGCCGCGGCGTACCCGCCGAGACGATTCACCCGCCCGGCCCGGATTTCGTCGACCGGGTGATGGCCCAGAGCGACCGCCGTCCCAACGTGCTGCGCAACATGCAGGCGCTGTTCGACCACGGCCGCCTGGCCGGTACCGGCTATCTCAGCATCCTGCCGGTGGACCAGGGCATCGAGCACTCGGCGGGCGCCTCCTTTGCGCCGAATCCGCGCTATTTCGATCCGGCCAATATCGTTGAGCTGGCCATCGAGGGCGGCTGCAACGCCGTGGCCTCGACGCTCGGCGGGCTGGCCAGCGTGGCGCGACGCTACGCCCACCGGATTCCGATGATCCTAAAGCTCAACCACAACGAGACGCTGAGCTACCCGGCGATCTATGACCAGACGCTGTTCGCCCAGGTCGAGCAGGCCTTCGAGATGGGCTGCGTGGCGGTGGGGGCGACGATCTACTTCGGCTCCCACGAGAGCCGTCGCCAGATCATGGAGATCAGCGAGGCCTTCGAGCGCGCCCACGAGCTGGGCATGGTCACGGTGCTCTGGGCCTACCTGCGCAACCCCGAGTTCAAGCAGGACGGCACCGATTACCATGTGGCCGCCGACCTGACCGGCCAGGCCAACCACCTGGCGGCCACCCTCAAGGCCGATATCGTCAAGCAGAAGCTGCCCGAGACCAACGGCGGCTACCGCGACATCGGCTTCGGCCATACCCATGCCAAGGTGTATGACGAGCTGACCTCGGATCACCCCATCGACCTGGCGCGTTACCAGGTGGCCAACTGCTACCTGGGGCGTGCCGGGCTGATCAACTCCGGCGGCGGCGCCAAGGGCACCTCCGATCTCGCCGAGGCGGTGCGTACTGCGGTGATCAACAAGCGTGCCGGCGGCATGGGGCTGATCTCCGGGCGCAAGGCCTTCCAGAAGCCCACGGCCGAGGGCATCGAGCTGCTCAATGCCATCCAGGACGTCTATCTGTCGCCCGAGGTGACCCTCGCCTGAGGCGAGCATGGCCAACAACGCAAGCGGGCCCGGCATCTGCCGGGCCCGCTTGCGTTCGGAACGAGGACGCGCCTGACGGGCTCAGCCCAGCAGGGCCGAGGCCTCGGCGACCACGTGCTCCACGGTGAAGCCGAAGTGCTTGAACAGGTCACCGGCCGGGGCGGACTCGCCGAAGGTGGTCATGCCGACGATGGCGCCGTTCAGGCCCACGTACTTGTACCAGACGTCGCGATGCCCGGCCTCGACGGCCAGGCGTGCGGTGACGGCGGCGGGCAGCACCCGCTCGCGGTACTCGGCGTCCTGGCGGTCGAAGGTGTCGGTGGAGGGCATGGAGACCACGCGCACGGCGCGCCCCTGCTCCTCGAGACTGGCCGCGGCGTCCATGGCCAGGCCGACCTCGGAGCCGGTGGCGATCAGGATCAGCTCCGGGGTGCCCTCGCACTCCTTGAGGACGTAGCCGCCGCGCTGGATATCGGCCAGCTGCTGCTTGCTGCGTGCCTGGTGGGGCAGGCCCTGGCGAGAGAAGACCAGCGCGGTGGGGCCGGAGCGGCGCTTGATGGCGGCATTCCAGGCCGCGGCGGTCTCCACCGTGTCGCAGGGGCGCCAGGTGGCCAGGTTGGGGGTGGAGCGCAGGGTGGTCAGCTGCTCGATCGGCTGGTGGGTCGGGCCGTCCTCGCCCAGGCCGATGGAGTCATGGGTGAACACATGGATGGCCTGCGTGCCCATCAGCGCCGCCATGCGCACGGCATTGCGCATGTATTCCGAGAAGATCAGGAAGGTGGCACCGTAGGGCACGAAGCCACCGTGCAGGGCGATGCCGTTCATCATGGCGGCCATGCCGAACTCGCGCACGCCGTAGTGCAGGTAGTTGCCGCCGGGGGCGTCGGGGCTGATTGCCTGGGCACCCTTCCAGAAGGTCAGGTTGGAGGGGGCCAGGTCGGCGCTGCCGCCGAGCAGCTCCGGCAGCTGGGGACCGAGCTCGTCGAGGCAAGCGAGTGACGCCTTGCGGCTGGCGACACTGTCGCCCCTGGCCTGGGCCTCCTCGACCATCGCCTCACTGGTCAGCTCCATCGGCAGCTCGCCCTTGAGGCGGCGCTGGAGCTCTCTGGCCTCCTCGGGGAAGGCCTCGGCATAGCGCGCGAGGCGCTCCTGCCAGGCGTCCTGGCGGGCCTGGCCGGCCTTGGTGGCATCCCAGCCGCGGTAGATCTCCTCGGGCACATGGAAGGGCGCGTGAGGCCAGTCGAGTTGCTTGCGGGCGGCGGCCACTTCCTCGTCGCCAAGCGCGGCGCCGTGGCACTCCTCCTTGCCCTGCTTGTTGGGCGCCCCGAAGCCGATGATGGTCTTGCAGATGATCAGGCTCGGCTTGTCGTCGTGGCTGCGGGCCAGCTCGATGGCCGCCTTGACCTCGTCGGGCTTGTGGCCATCGACATTGGGCACCACGTGCCAGCCGTAGGCCTCGAAGCGCTTGGCGGTGTCGTCGGTGAACCAGCCCTCGACCTCGCCATCGATGGAGATGCCGTTGTCGTCATAGAAGGTGATCAGCTTGCCGAGCTGCTGGGTACCGGCCAGCGAGCCGACCTCATGGGAGATGCCTTCCATCAGGCAGCCGTCACCGACGAAGCAGTAGGTGTAGTGGTCGACCACGGTGTGGCCGGGGCGGTTGAACTGGGCCGCCAGGGTGCGCTCGGCCAGTGCCATG
This sequence comes from Halomonas fontilapidosi, assembly GCF_014192285.1. Classification (GTDB taxonomy): domain Bacteria; phylum Pseudomonadota; class Gammaproteobacteria; order Pseudomonadales; family Halomonadaceae; genus Halomonas; species Halomonas fontilapidosi. The sequence goes on from NZ_JACHXQ010000004.1 coordinate 235,676, forward strand.
CCCACGGCGTTGGCCAGCCCCTGGCCCAGCGGGCCGGTGGTGGTCTCGATGCCCGGCGCATAGCCGAACTCCGGATGACCGGCGGTCTTGGCGTGCAGCTGACGGAAGTTCTGCAACTCCTCGAGGCTGAGCTCGTAGCCGGAGAGGTGCAACAGCGAGTAGAGCAGCATCGAGCCATGGCCGTTGGAGAGCACGAAGCGGTCCCGATCAGGCCAGTGCGGGTCGGCCGGGTTGTGGACGAGATAGTCGTTCCACAGCACCTCGGCGATGTCGGCCATGCCCATGGGCGCGCCGGGATGGCCGGAATTGGCCTTCTGGACGGCATCCATGGACAGGGCGCGTATGGCATTGGCCAGTTCGAAACGGGACGGCATGGGGTGCTCCTCGCCTGCGGCAGAAAGGTGGCAACGACACGCACGGGCCGGGGGGCGTGGCCGGACGTGACTTCTGGCTGGATAGCGCCGCATGACGGGGCGGCGCGGTCGAAATCGGGCGCCTATTGTCGCCGACTTGCCGCCCTGCATCAAATCACGGATGCCCGGGAGAGCCGCAGCGTGTAGACTTCGCGATTGCCTATTGCCGATACCAAGAGGGCCGAGGACGCCATGAGCGAATACTCCCTGTTCACCTCCGAGTCCGTGTCCGAAGGGCATCCGGACAAGATCGCCGACCAGATCTCCGATGCAGTGCTCGACGCCATCATCGCCCGCGACAAGAACGCCCGAGTGGCCTGCGAGACACTGGTCAAGACCGGTGTGGCGATCGTCGCCGGCGAGATCACCACCTCGGCCTGGGTCGACCTCGAGGTGCTGGTGCGCGAAGTGATCACCGGCATCGGTTATACCTCCTCGGATGTCGGCTTCGACGGCGAGACCTGTGGCGTGCTCAACCTGATCGGCAAGCAGAGCGTGGACATCGCCCAGGGGGTCGATCGCAATACGCCCGAGGACCAGGGCGCCGGCGACCAGGGGCTGATGTTCGGCTATGCCACTAACGAGACCGACTCCTTCATGCCGGCGCCGATCCACTACGCGCACCGGCTGGTGGAGCGCCAGGCCGAGCTGCGCAAGCACGGCCTGCTGCCCTGGCTGCGCCCCGACGCCAAGAGCCAGCTGACCTTCCGCTACGATGCCCAGGGCATGCCCTGTGCCGTGGATGCCGTGGTGCTCTCCACCCAGCACGACCCGGAGATCGACCAGGATGAGCTGCGCACCATGGTGCGCCGCGAGATCATCGAGCAGGTGATCCCGGCCGAGTGGCTGACCGCGACCACCAAGTACCACATCAATCCCACCGGCAAGTTCGTGATCGGCGGCCCGGTGGGCGACTGTGGCCTGACCGGACGCAAGATTATCGTCGACACCTATGGCGGCACGGCCCGCCACGGCGGTGGCGCTTTTTCCGGCAAGGATCCCTCCAAGGTCGACCGCAGCGCCGCCTATGCGGGCCGCTACGTGGCCAAGAACGTGGTCGCCGCGGGACTTGCCGACAAGTGCGAGATCCAGGTCTCCTATGCCATCGGCGTGGCCGAGCCCACCTCGGTCGCCATCAATACCTTCGGTACCGGCCGGGTGGACGATGCGCGCATCATCGAGCTGGTGCGCGAGCACTTTGACCTGCGACCCAACGCCATCACCCACATGCTCGACCTGCTGCATCCCATGTACCAGCTGACCGCGGCCTACGGTCACTTCGGTCGCGAGCCCTTCGAGACCTCCTATAGCTGGACCGATACCAAGGGCGATACACATATCGAGACCTTCACGGCCTTCCCCTGGGAGAAGACCGACCGCGCCCACGCCCTGCGCCAGGCCGCCGGGCTGTAGGCGATCGCCGACAGACGATGACGGGCCCCGCTGGCAGCGCCATGCGGGGCCCGCTGCTATGGTCAGGAGAAAACCTGCGTGGGAGTCTCCTGATGCCTCGCCATGTGACCCGCGCTCTGCTGGCCCTCACCCTCCTGCTTTTCTCGTCCCTGGCCACGGCCTGTCCCGAGTGGTCCAGCGGGCGGGCTGAACGCGAGCTGAGCGCCCTGGCCGAACGGCTTGCCGGGTGGGACGACGCCTATTATCGCCGGGGCACGTCGCCGGTCTCCGATGCGGTTTACGATCAGGCCCGGGAACGGCTCGCGGCCTGGCAGCGCTGCTTTCCCAGGCTGGACGTAGACGCCGCGCGTGATGACACGCACCCGGTCGGCCCGGCTCGCCACCCCGTCGCTCAGACCGGGCTCGTCAAACTCGCCGACCAGGCGGCGGTGCGCCGCTGGCTGGCGCGACGCGATGATGTCTGGGTGCAGCCCAAGGTGGACGGCGTGGCGGTGACCCTGGCCTACGAGCAGGGACGCCTGGTGCGGGCAGTGAGCCGCGGTGATGGGGACCATGGTCAGGACTGGACCGCGGCGGCACGCCGCATCTCCACGGTCCCCGCGCAGCTGCCGGAGGCCATCGATGCCGTTCTGCAGGGCGAGCTCTACATGCGCCTGTCGGACCACGTCCAGGCCGAGGTAGGCACGGCCGGGGCGCGCAGCGAGGTGGCCGGGCTGATGGCCCGCGATGTGCTGAGCGCCGATGCCGCAGGGCGTATCGGTCTGTTCGTCTGGGACTGGCCGGATGGCCCGCACGACATGGTGGAACGTCTCGAGGGCCTGAGGCGCCTGGGTTTCGGCGAGGCCGTCGCGCTGACCCGACGAGTCGCGACCCTCGAGGACGTGGCGGAGTGGCGGGCGCGCTGGTATCGCGGCCCGCTGCCGTTTGCCACCGATGGCGTGGTGCTGCGCCAGGCGAGCCGCCCACCGGGATCGGCATGGCAGGCCGAGCCGCCAGGCTGGGCGGCCGCCTGGAAGCATCCGCCGCGAGAAGCGCTGGCGGAGGTGCGCGGCGTCGAGTTCCGTATCGGTCGTACCGGGCGCATCACCCCGCTGCTGCACCTGCATCCCGTCGCGCTGGATGGCCGGACGATCCGCCGGGTCGGCCTGGGCTCGCTGGAACGCTGGGAGCAGCACGATATCCGCCCCGGCGACCAGGTGGTGATCGCCCTGGCCGGCCTGACGATTCCTCGACTGGAGGCCGTGGCCTGGCAGGCCGCCGAGCGGGCGCCGGTCACGCTGCCCGACACGGACGACTACCATGCCCTGAGCTGCTTTCGTCCGCGGCCCGGCTGTGAGGCGCAGTTCCTCGAGCGCCTGGTCTGGCTAGGCGGACCGCAGGGGCTTGACCTGCCCGGCGTGGGGCCGGGCACCTGGCAGTCGCTGGTCGAGGCGGGGTTGGTCACCGGTCTGCTCGACTGGCTGACCCTCGACGCCGCCGCGTTACACCGCGCTCACGGTATCGGCAAGGTGCGTGCTGGCACACTGGTGGCCACCTTCGAGGCTACACGGGACGCGGCATTTTCCCGCTGGCTGCAGGCGCTGGGGGTGCCGCCCGGCATCGATGCCGCCCTGCCGGCGGATTGGGCAACGCTGAGCGGGTACGTTCGTCGTGACTGGACGGCGCTGCCCGGGGTGGGCCCCGGCCGGGCCGCAGCACAGGTCGACTTCTTCGCGCATCCTCACGTGCAGTCGCTGGCACGGCGGCTGGGCGAGGCCGGTATCGACGGCTTCTAGTCAATTGCCCGGCGGTGGTTGTCCGGGCTTGTTCTCACTGCATATAGTGATAGCCACGCTTTGCATCCTGAAGAGGTGTTGCCCGATGAATCATCCCGCCGTTTCCGCACCCGTGGCCAACGACTGCAAGGTCGCCGACCTATCCCTCGCCGACTGGGGCCGCCGCGAGATCCGCATCGCCGAGACCGAGATGCCGGCATTAATGACGATCCGCGACAAGTACCGCAATGAGCAGCCGCTGGCCGGCGCGCGGATCGCCGGCTGCATCCATATGACCATCCAGACGGCGGTGCTGATCGAGACCCTGGTGGACCTGGGGGCTACGGTTCGGTGGTCGTCCTGCAACATCTTCTCTACCCAGGACCATGCCGCGGCCGCCATCGCCGCCGCCAGCATCCCGGTGTTCGCCTGGAAGGGCGAGAGCGAGGAGGAGTTCTGGTGGTGCATCGAGCAGACCGTGGAGGGCCCCGATGGCTGGACCCCCAACCTGGTGCTGGATGATGGCGGCGACCTGACCGCGCTGCTCCACGAGAAACGCCCCGAACTGCTCGATGCCGTTCATGGCATCAGCGAGGAGACCACCACCGGCGTGCACCGCCTGCAGGAGATGCTGCGCGACGGCGCGCTCAAGGTGCCGGCGATCAACGTCAACGATGCCGTCACCAAGTCGAAGAACGACAACAAGTATGGCTGTCGCCACTCGCTCAACGATGCCATCAAGCGTGCCACCGACCATCTGCTTTCCGGCAAACAGGCGCTGGTCGTCGGCTACGGCGACGTGGGCAAGGGCTCGGCCGCCTCGCTGCGCCAGGAAGGCATGATCGTGCGCATCGTGGAAATCGACCCGATCTGTGCCATGCAGGCCTGCATGGACGGTTTCGAGGTGGTCTCGCCTTACCGGCAGGGCCACAACCGCGGCGTGGAGAGCATCGATCGCGACCTGCTGTCGCGGATCGACCTGGTGGTGACCGCCACCGGCAATATCCACGCCTGCGACGCGGCCATGCTCCAGGCGCTCAAGCCGGGTGCGGTGGTCTGCAACATCGGCCATTTCGACAGCGAAATTGACACCGCCTACATGCGTCGCCACTGGCACTGGGAGGAAGTGAAGCCCCAGGTGCACCAGATCTACCGTAACAGCAAGCCGGGAAAATTCGACCCTGACAGTCGCGACTACTTGATCCTGCTCTCCGAGGGGCGCCTGGTGAACCTGGGCAACGCCACCGGCCACCCCTCCCGGGTGATGGATGGCTCCTTCGCCAACCAGGTGCTGGCGCAGATCCACCTCTTCGATGGCCGCTTCGCCGAGCTGCCCGAGGGTGACCGGCGCGATGCAATGGGCGTGACGGTGTTGCCGCGCCATCTTGACGAGGAGGTGGCCCGCTACATGGTGCAGGGCTTCGGCGGGGTGGTCACCCGCATGACGGAGGAGCAGGCCGACTACACCGGCGTCGCCGTCGACGGGCCCTACAAGCCGGACGCCTATCGCTACTGATCCTTGATACAGCCTTGTTTAACGCAGGGGACATCACTCGAGGCTGATCCGGCGCCTCTCGTTGTGCATTGTTGAGTTGCATTCGTCAGAGCCCGGTCAGGCGCATCATCAGCGTCAGGTAGAGCGGGATCAGCAGTGGCGCGGCCAGGGTGGTGATCAGCACCGCCAGGGCGCCCTTCTCCGGGGCGATGCCGAGCTCCATGGCCACCACCACCACGTTGGCGGCCATCGGCACCACGCCGATCAGCAGCAGCGCCAGGGCCAGCTCTCCCGACAGCGGGAAGAGCGCCTGCAGGCCCAGCACCGCGGCCAGCGACAGCAGCGGCCAGAGCCCGTAGCGGATCGCCACACAGGCGCCGATGAAGCGCAGGTCGAACTCCCGCACGCTGACTCGTCCCAGGGTCATGCCGATGATCATCATGCCGAGCAGGGTGTAGGTCGCCGGGAAGGCGGCCAGCCCCTGCATCATGGCGTCCGGCACCTCGAGCCCCAGGCCGCTCACCAGCAGGGCGGCAAGGAAGGCGTAGATCAGCGGCAGCCGGGCGATCTTCACCAGGCTCTGGCGCACCGAGAACTGCCCCCGGGCGCTCAGGTAGAAGCCCACCGTAAATTCGTAGAGGGTCACCCCCAACACGCAGAACAGATAGAGCGTCACCCCTTCGGGCGGCAGCAGCACCAGCGCCACTGGCAGGCCGAAGTAGCCGGTGTTGCCGGTGCCCGAGGAGAAGGCCAGCAGGGCGCTCTCCTGGGGGGCGAAACCGCGCCTCCCCAGGCGGTGGACGACCACCGCGATCAGGCTGGCCAATGCGAAGAGCGCCGCGGTCAGCAGCAGATAGCCGGGCGTTGGGCCGCCCTGGACCAGGCCGCGGAAGAAGGTCAGCGGGGCGATCAGGTAGATCAGCAGGGTGGCGACGGGGCGTGGGTCCACGGCCAGCCGGCGCGCGGCCAGCCAGCCCAGGCCGATATAGGCGAGCAGGGTCCACAGGGGGCCCATTAGGGTGCCGGGGTCGATTGGGGTCATGTCCTTCCCTGGGTCATGGCAGCCGGGATGCCGCCTCTGCATGAACAGGATTGATGCAGCATCGCGTATCTTTCATTGGTCGGCGGATACCTCGGCGGTCAGAATAGCCGCAATATGCACCGCTTTCATGAGGTCAGCCGATGAGCACGCAGCAACACCCGCTGGGAATCAGCTTCGAGTTCTTCCCGCCCAACACCGACGCCGGGCGGGAGAAGCTGGTCGGCGTTCGTGACGCCCTGGCGCGCCGCGAGCCGCGCTTCTTCTCGGTCACCTACGGCGCCGGCGGTTCCACCCAGGACCGCACCCTGAACACCGTGCGGATGGTGCGTGAGTCCGGCTTCACTACCGCGCCGCATCTCTCGTGCATCGGCAGCGACAAGGGCGCGCTGCGCGAGCGGCTCTCGCGCTACCGGGAAGAAGGGATCGATAGCCTGGTGGCCCTGCGTGGCGACATGCCGTCCGGCACCGGCGGAGGTGGCATTGGTCAGCTGCGTTACGCCAACGAGCTGGTCGAGTTTATCCGCGAGGAGACCGGTGATCACTTCGAGATCGCCGTGGCGGCCTATCCGGAGTCCCATCCCCAGGCGGCGAACCTCGAGCATGACCTGACCAACTTCGCTCGCAAGATGAAGGCTGGGGCCGACATCGCCATCACCCAGTACTTCTTCAGCGCCGAGGCCTACTTCCACTTCGTCGAGCGGGCACGCGCGCTGGGCGTGGGGGCGCCCATCGTGCCGGGTATCATGCCAATCACCAATTATACCAAGCTGGCGCGCTTCTCGGACGCCTGCGGCGCCGAGATCCCGCGCTGGATCCGCAAGCAGCTCGAAGCCTATGGCGACGACAGCGAGGCCATTGGCGCCTTCGGCGAGGAGGTCGTGTCACGGCTCTGCCAGCGGCTGCTCGATGGCGGTGCGCCGGGCCTGCATTTCTACACCTTGAACCAGGCGACGCCCTGCCTGCGCATTCTCGACAATATTACCGGCTGAGCGCAGCCCGGCTGATCGCAGCCCGGCTGATCCGGCTCTGCTGGAATGCAGCGGGCCCCGCCAATGGCGGGGCCCGCTGGGTTTCGGGGGGTCGCCCGGTCAGCCGGCAGTAGCGGCCTTATCCCCACCACCGTGGCGGCCGCGCTGCATCAGGAACATCAGCGCGCCGATGGCCAGGCCCGCCACGTCGGAATAGATCCCGCCATAGATCATGCAGACGGCGCCGACCAGCATCACCAGCCGCTGCCAGGCCTTGACCGGTCCGAAGAACCAGGCCTGGACGGTAGAGGCCAGCAGCACGATGCCCAGCGTTGCGGTCACGCCCACACGCAGGATCTGCATCCACGACCCCTCCATCAGCATGGCCGGGCTGTAGAAGAACATGAAGGGCACGATGAAGGCCGCCAGGCCGATCTTGAACGAGGCCACCGAGGTGCCCATGGCGTTGTCACCGGAGATGCCCGCCGCCGCGTAGGAGGCCAGCGCCACCGGCGGCGTGATCGCCGAGACCACCGCGAAGTAGAACACGAAGAAGTGCGCCACCAGCGGCTGGATGCCAATGTTGATCAGGCCCGGGGCGACCACCGAGGCGGCCACCGCGTAGGCGGCGGTGGTCGGCATGCCCATGCCCAGCAATATCGAGATCAGCATGGCAAAGACCAGTGCCAGCAGCTGGCTGACGCCGGCGAGGCCCAGCAGCAGCGAGGAGAAGCGCGCGCCGACCCCGGTCAGCGAGATCACGCCGACGATCAGGCCGGCGCAGGCGCAAACCGCGATGATCTGGATGGCCATGGTGCTGGCCAGCTGCAGGGCCCGGAGGATGGCGGGGATGCCCATCTTGTGGGGCGAGAACCAGCTCACCACGGCGGCCGAGGCAGTGGCCAGGGTGCCGGCGCGGATCACCGAGTAGCCCATGAAGAGCGCGGCGATCAGGATGATGATCGGCGCGAACAGATAGACCTGCTTGACCAGCTTCGAGAACAGCGGGATCTCCTCCTTGCGCATGCCGCGCATGCCCTTGCGGGCCGCCTCGAAGTCCACCATGCAGTAGATCGAGAGGAAGTAGAGGATGGCGGGGATCAGCGCCGCCACGGCGATCTCGGTGTAGGGGATGCCGGTGATCTCGGCCATGATGAAGGCGCCTGCGCCCATGATCGGCGGCATGATCTGCCCGCCGGTGGAGGCGGCCGCCTCGATGGCCCCGGCGCTGCGGCCCGGATAGCCCACCTTCTTCATCAAGGGAATGGTCAGCGAGCCGGTGGAGACCACGTTGCCGGCGCTGGTGCCATTGATCATGCCCATCAGGCCGGAGGCGAAGATCGACACCTTGGCGGGGCCACCGCGCGCGCGGCCGGCGGCGGCGAAGGCGAAGTTGACGAAGTAGTCGCCCACCTTCGACGCCTGCAGGAAGGCGGCAAAGATGATGAAGAGAATGATATAGGTCGACGAGACCGCGGTGGTTGGCCCGAGGATGCCGGCGTCGGTGTAGACCTGGCTGAAGAAGCGGCCCACCGAGAGCCCGGGATAACCGAGGAAGCCCGGCAGGTAGGGGCCGGCGAAGACGTAGACCAGGAAGATGGCGGAGATGGTGACCAGCGCCAGACCGGCCACGCGGCGCGTCAGCTCGAGGATCAGCAGCGAGCCGGCGATGGCCGCATAGGAAATCCCCATGGGCGCAAAGGAGGTGCCGGTGGAGGCACGCAGCGGGCTGTTGAACATCACCAGCAGGTAGCCGGCCACGGCCACGGCACAGACCATCAGTACCATGTCGGCCGGCGACAGGCGGTGGCGGAACTGGCGATAGCTCCAGGACAGCAGGATGCCGCCCATGGTGGCAAGAATTAGCGGGTAGCCGTAGTGCCAGGTCTCGATCTCGGGGGCAATGCGCATGGCGCCCTCGTTCATCGACTGGTACATCATGACCACGCGCACCAGCGCATAGAGGGCGGGCACCAGCATGGCGTAGCTCACCCAGGCGAGCCAGGGCGCGGAGCGATGCCGTTCCTCATCGGCAAAGCGGGTGCCGGCATAGAGGCCGTAGCCGAGGATCAGGGCGCCGGCGATATGCACGATGCGAAACGACCAGGTCTCCAGCGGATAGACGTTCAGCGAGACCAGGTGGAAGAGCGAGTAGGCAATGGACAGGGCACCGAAGAGCAGCCATTGCCAGCCGGTGTAGAGCCGTCTGTTAGACTCCACGGCGGCGTCGTCGACGCCCTCGGCATTGACAGTCTGGACGACGTCGTCGCTGGACGCGTCGTCGCGGGATTCAGGGGTATGGGACATGGCAGGCACCCTTGGGGTTGGCGGAGGCGCACAGAAACTGCCCCGGATCGCCTCTCGTGGCGCGATGCGGGGCAGTCGGTCAGGTCAACGGCTTACAGCTTGAGATCTTCCGGGATCTCGTAGCCGTTTTCCTCGTACCAGCGCACGGCACCCGGGTGGAAGGGCAGTACCTTGTTGTACTTGATGTTCTCCGGGACACTGGTCGCAGCGCTACGGTGGACGTCGCGCATGCGGTCGTTGTTCTCCAGGCTCAGCTTGGTGACCTCATAGACGAAGCTTTCAGGCAGGTCGCAGCCGGCGATGGTGAAGTTCCACATGGAGACGGCGCGGGCATCTTCCTCGAGGGTCTCGTAGGTGCTGGCCGGAATCTGGAACTCGGAGACCGGGAAGTTCTCGAGCACCGTCTGCTGCTCTTCCTCGGCAAACTCGATGATGTTGACGTCGGTCTGCACCTCGAGCTGGCTGACGGCAGGGATCGGGATGCCGGCCGCGAAGGCGATGACGTCGATCAGGCCATCCTGCAGCTGGCCGCCCAGGTCGGACCAGCCACCGTTGCGGCGGTCGAACTCCACACCCAGCGTCTCGAGCATGGCCGGGAAGTAGGTGTCGGAGGTGGAGGCCGCGGGACCGAAGCCGATGCGGGCTCCGTCCGGAATGTCCGAGATCGACTCGATGCCGCTGCCCTCCAGCGCGGTGATCGAGAAGGGCGTCTCGTACATCGGGAACAGCGCGCAGACGTTGTCCATGGGCACCCCCGGGGCGAGCGGGCTCTCACCGGCCAAGGCCTCGGCGGCCGGCCCCATGGTGGTCAGGCCCAGGGCAACGTCGCCGCTGTGCACCAGTGCCATGTTCTGAGTCGGGCCGCCGGTGACCTCGCCACCGCCTGAGATGCCGAGCTCGTCGGCGATCAGGTTGGCCCAGCCGGAGCCATAGACAAAGTAGGTACCGCCCTGGCTGGCGGTGCCCACGGTGAAGCTCTCGGGCCAGTCGCTGCGGTCGGACTGGGCCGAGGCCGAGGCGGCGACCAGCAGTGAGCCGGCCAGCGTGCCGGCGAGGATCCGTGAGGTTGCGTTGCGCATGACGTCTCTCCTGTACGTGATTGTAATCTTGTCATTTGACCGGGCGGTTTTGCCCCGGGGGCTGCATGCACTCCTTCAGTATGGTCACCAGCAGCGGGGGCTGCCGTGATCAAAGCCGGAGTGGCATCAACGCCCTACAATCAGCAATGCGCATGCCTGCTTATTTAAAGCATAGGAATTTCAGCGGCTTGTGAAGTTTAAGTTCGACCTTGGTCGAAGCAGTGCTGGGCCGATGGGGCTGGGATTCCGCACTCGGCGGGCCTTGCGGTGTGCGGTTATCCGCACAGGTTCTCGCAACAGCGAGGACGTCAGGCATCGGCATCATGCGGTGAGGTCAGGGCCGTCGTCAGGCGGCTGGCCTGGTGGAGGTCGTTCATCAGCGAGGAGGCGAGCCAGGGGTCCAGGCGACGCTGACGCAAGCGTTCGGCCAGTTCGTGCTGCCAGTGGCGTCGTACCTCTTCCAGGGGAGCTTCGATGCCGCGGTCACCGGGGGCGTTGGCCAGGCGGTTGAGCCCTTCGGCGAGAGCCATGCGCAGGTCATCATGGGCCTCGCGCAGCGGGCTCGTGGGTGCGGCATGGCGCAGCAGGCTGCGTTGCAGCACCTCGCCGAAGCGCACCGCTTCGACGCGACGCAACGAGCGGGCATAGAGGGCCTCCAGGCGCGCCTGCTGTGCCGCGGTGAGGGGCGTGTCGATGCGCGAGTAGAAGTCCAGAATCTCGGCCATCAACGGCTTGATCTGCTCATGATAGCGCACGTTTACCAGCGGCCACTCCTCCGGGGTAATGGGTGCCTCTATCACGTCCCGGCTGGGGGGGTGGCCGATCGCCTCGGCGCTGGGCACCAGGATTGCCGAGGCGAGCAGGTGGTAGGTGCGCCGGTCGAGCCGCCGGCACTCCTGCTCGATGGCGGCCAGGGCGGTGTCGGCATGCTGCAGGGCATTGGCATCCAGGTAGCGCGCCTGGGCGAGGGGCACGCGTACCGGGTCGGGAAAGAGCCGCTCCAGGCTGTGGGCCAGCCATGGGATCCAGGGCAGCATGAGCAGGATGCCCAGGCCATTGAAGAGGGTATGGAAGAGCGCCAGCTTGAGCGGCCAGGCGCTGTCAGCCAGGCCCAGCAGCACGGCGAGTCGGTCCACCAGTCCGGCTAGTGGCAGCAGCAGGGCCAGGGCCACGGCCGCGGTGATCAGGTTGAAGATCACGTGGGCGCCGGCCAGGCGCCGGCCGGCCGTGCTGGCGCCGAAGGCCCCGATCACTGCGGTCACGGTGGTGCCGATGTTGGCGCCGATGGCGATGGCCAGCGCCGGCAAATAGGGCAGCTGGCCGGAGGCCAACGCGGTGAGGGTGATCAGCAGCGTCGCGTGGCTGGACTGCATGACCACGGTGGCCATGACGCCGAACATCACCAGCAGTGGCCAGTGCCAGAGGTGATCGCCGCCCAGGCCGTCCAGGGAGAGATCATCCTGCCAGCTCTCGAAGCCCAGCTTCATGAAGTCGATGCCCAGCAGCAGCAGACCCACGCCGAGCAGCAGGCCGGCGATGCCAGCGCGACTGCCCTGCAACAGTCGCGACCCCAGCAGTCCCAGCGCCAGCAGCGGCATCGCATACTGGGCGAGATTGGCCTTGAGGCCGAAGCCGGCGATCAGCCAGGCGCCGGTGGTGGTGCCGAGGTTGGCGCCGAAGAGCAGGGCGATGGCGGCCGGCAGCGCCACCAGGCCGGCACCGACGAAGGACATGGCCAGCAGGGTTACCAGCGAGCTGGACTGGACCAGTGCGGTCGCCAGGGCGCCCACGGCGATGGCGCGTGAGGTCCGGCGGGTGGCGGCGTGCAGCCAGCGATCCAGGGTGCCGCCGGAGAGGCGCTTGATAGCGTCTTCCAGGTGGCTCATGCCCCACAGAAAGAGGCCCAGGCCGGCGGCCAGCGTGGCCAGGTCGAGTCGCGCCACCAGTAGTGCCGCGGCGGCCATGAGCCCGAGCAGCTCGAGCAGATGGCGCTGTGGCAGCAGGACGGCGGCCGTTCCCTGGCCCTTGGGCATCAGGGGCCTTTCGGGTCGAGGATCTTCACGGTCTGCAGGTCGCTGCGCGTCTGCTCCTCGCGTTCGCGATTGACCCGCGTCTCGAGCTCCGGCAAGGCCTCGTCCTCGATGGGCAACTGCTCGAAGAAGTCACAGCTGACGCAGTCGCGGTAGCGAATGCCGTTCTGCTCCCAGCTGCGAATGCGGTCCATCTCGGCGCAGCGCGGACAGATGGCCCCGGCGATAAAGCGTTTCTGGACGGTCATTTCGTCTCCATGATGGGGCCGCCGGGCGGGCCCGGCGGCGAAATCTTCTCAGGCGGCACGAATGCCGCTGTGGCGAAGCAGCGGCTCGACGCTGGGCTCGCGGCCGCGGAAAGCGCGGAACAGCGCGGCGGCATCGCGGGAGCCGCCGCGCTCGAGGATCTCGGTGCGAAAGCGCCGACCGGTCTCGGGGTCGAAGATACCGGCTTCCTCGAAGGCGCTCCAGGCATCAGCGGAGAGCACCTCGGCCCACTTGTAACTGTAGTAACCCGCCGCATAGCCGCCGGCGAAGATGTGGCCGAAGCCGTTCTGGAAGCGGTTGATGTCGGCTCGCGGGACCACCGCCACGGCATCGCGTACCGCGTCGAGCAGCGCCTGGATATCGGCGGCGCTCGGCGCGGCGAGCTCGCGGTGCAGGCGGAAGTCGAACAGCGAGAACTCCAGCTGGCGCACCATGCCCATGGCGGACTGGAAGTTCTTGGCTGCCAGCAGGCGTTCGAAGAGTGCCTCCGGCAGCGCAGCACCGTCCTCCACGTGGCCGGCGATCAGGTCGAGCCCCTCGCGTTCCCAGCAGAAGTTCTCCATGAACTGGCTGGGTAGCTCCACCGCATCCCAGGCGACACCGTTGATGCCGGAGATGTCGGCGACGGTCTGGCGGGTCAGCATGTGGTGCAGGCCGTGGCCGAACTCATGGAAGAGGGTGGTGACCTCTTCATGGGTCAGCAGGGCCGGGGTGTCCCCCACCGGACGGGTGAAGTTGCAGGTCAGGTAGGCCACCGGGAGCTGCACGGCCTCGCCTTCCAGGCGGCGAACGCGGCACTCGTCCATCCAGGCGCCGCCGCGCTTGCCCTCGCGGGCATAGAGGTCGAGATAGAAGCCGGCGATGGGCGTGCCATGCTCGAGGATGCGGAAGTAGCGCACGTCCGGGTGATAGCGCGGGGCCGTCTCATCCTCCTCGAAGGTGACGCCGTAGAGGCGCTCGACCACCCGGAACAGGCCGTCGACCACCTGCGGGGCAGGGAAGTAGGGGCGCAACTGCTCGTCGGAGATGGCATAGCGCGCCTCGCGCAGTTTCTCGCTGGCGAAGCCTACATCCCAGGGCGCGAGCGCTTCCATGCCCAGCTCGTCGCGGGCATAGGCCGCGAGCTCCGCGTACTCCTCGCGGGCCTGGGGGACGGCACGTGCCGCCAGGTCCTCGAGAAAGCTGACGACCTGGTCGGGGGACTCGGCCATCTTGGTGGAGAGCGAGTAGTCGGCGTAGTCGCTGAAACCGAGGAGCTCGGCCAGTTCATGGCGCAGCGCCAGGATCTCCTCCATCACCGGCGCGTTGTCATACTCGCCGGCGTTGGGGCCCTGGTCGGAGGCGCGGGTGACAAAGGCGGTATACACCTCGCGACGCAGCTCGCGGTCCTCGGCATAGGTCATCACCGGGAAGAAGCTGGGGAAGTCCAGGGTGATACGGTAGCCGGCCAGGCCCTTGCCCTCGGCATTGGCGCGCAGGCTGGCCAGCGCGCTCTCGGGCAGGCCGGCGAGGCGAGTCTCGTCGGGAAGGTCCAGGTGCCAGGCTTGGGTGGCATCCAGCAGCTGGTTGGAGAAGGTGTTGGAGAGCTCGGAGAGCCGCGCCTTGATCTCGCCGTAGCGGCGCTTCTGCTCGGCGGGCAGGTCAACGCCGGCGAGGCGGAAGTCGCGTAGCGCGTTTTCCACGGTACGCCGCTGGCCCTCGTCGAGGGTCTTCCAGGCGGGTCCGTCGCGCAGCGCCTGCCAGGCCCGGAACAGCCCCTCGTGTTGGCCGATCCAGGTGCTGTAGTCGGAGAGTTTGCCCAGGCAGGCCTGGTAGGCCTCGCGCAGCTCGGGGTTGTTCATGGTGCCGTTGAGGTGCGAGACCGGCGACCAGGCCCGCGCCAGGCGGTCGTTGAGCGCCTCCAGCGGGGCGGCCAGGCTCTCCCAGCTCGGGGCGGTTGTCTCGGCCTGCGCCACGAGTTCCTCGATGGCCGTGCGGTTTTCCGCCAGCAGCTCCTCGATGGCCGGCACGACATGCTCGGGCCGGATCTCGGCAAAGGGGGGCAATTCGTGGGATTCGAGCAGCGGATTACGGGACATGCACACCTCGGGTCGGGAATGGAGAATGGGTCTTAGATGCGGGCGGCCGCGGCGGGTTTCAATGTGCTAGGCTTGCGCCCTTTTGACGCTCGCGGAGTGGAACCATGAACGAGACGCTGGAGCGCTGGAGCACGCGGCGCGCCTTCATCCTGGCAGTGACCGGCGCCGCGGTGGGGCTGGGCAACATCTGGCGCTTCCCCTACATCACCGGGGAGAACGGTGGTGCCGCCTTCCTGCTGCTCTATGTGGCCTTCGTGCTGCTGCTGGGCCTGCCGGTGATGATGGCCGAGATCCTGATCGGCCGCGCCGGGCGTCGCAGTCCCATGCAGTCGTTGGGTCATCTGGCCAGCCAGGCCGGGGCGAGTCGCCATTGGCGCCTGCTGGGACTGTTCGGCGCCGTGACGGTATTCTGCATCCTTTCCTTCTACTCCGTGGTCTCGGGCTGGTCCATCGAATTCCTGGTGGCCGCGGTCAACGGCGACTTCGCGGGACGCAGCGCCGCGGAGATCGGCGCCGGCTTCAATGCTTTCCTCGCCGACCCGGGGCGCATGACCTTCAACCATACGCTCTTCTTGATGATGACCATGCTGGTGGTCGCGGCCGGGGTGGCCAAGGGGCTCGAGAAGCTCAACAACCTGCTGATGCCGCTGCTCTACCTGCTGCTGCTGGTGCTGGCGGGGTACGCCGCTACCACCGAGGGCTTCGCCCCGGCATTGGCCTGGCTGTTTCTGCCCGATTTCTCCGCGGTAACCCCCATGGTGATGCTGCAGGCCATGGGCCACGCCTTCTTCACCCTGGCCGTGGGTGCCTGTGCGCTGATGGCCTATGGCGCCTACATGCCTGACCACCAGAGCCTGCCCCGCGCCGCCGTCTCGGTGGCCGTACTCGACGTGACCGTGGCGCTGCTGGCCGGTATCGCCATCTTCTCGGTAGTCTTTGCCCAGGGCATGGACCCGGGCGAGGGGCCGGGGCTGATGTTCGTCACCCTGCCGGTGGCCTTCGCCGAACTGCCCGGCGGGTCGCTGTGGCTCTCGCTGTTCTTCCTGCTGCTGCTGTTGGCCACCTGGACCTCCTCGATCAACCTGGCCGAGCCCATGGTCGCCACGCTGCAGGGCTGGGGGCTGGGTCGCGGCGCGTCGGCGGCCGTGGTGGGCCTGGCGGTCTGGGGGCTGGGAATGCTCTCGGTGCTCTCCTTCTCCAGCCTGGCCGAGACCCGGGTCCTGTTCGGCATGAATCCCTTCGAGCTGGTCAGCACCATTCCGCCGGAGATCTTCCTGCCCCTGGGGGGCTTGCTGATCGCCATCTTCGCCGCCTGGGTGATGCCGGAACAGACCACCCTGCGGGCGCTGGATGCCGGCCCCAATGGCTTTCGTGCCTGGCGAGCCCTGGTGCGCTGGGTGTCGATCCCGCTGACGTTGATAGTATTGTTGGCCGGTCTGATCTGAGACGCCTGACGCGACAACACGAGGTGAGCAATGAGCGAGGCAACGAGCCTGAGGCCCTGGAAGGGGCATGACCCGCAACTGGGCGCGCGGGTCTATATCGACCCGGCCTGCATGGTGCTGGGTGACGTGGTGCTGGGCGATGACTGCTCGGTATGGCCCATGGCGGTGATTCGCGGGGACATGCACCGCATCCGCATCGGCGCGCGCACCAGCGTGCAGGACGGCAGCGTGCTGCACATCACCCATGCCAGCGACTTCAACCCCGACGGCTTCCCGCTGACCATCGGTGACGAGGTGACCATCGGCCACAAGGCGATTCTTCATGGCTGTACCCTGGGTAACCGCATCCTGGTGGGCATGGGGGCTATCGTCATGGATGGCGCCGTGGTCGAGGACGAGGTGATCATCGCCGCCGGTGCCGTGGTGACGCCGGGCAAGCGCCTCGAGGGCGGCCACGTCTATGCCGGCAACCCGGCCAAGGCGCTGCGTCCGCTCAAGGAGCAGGAGCGGGCCTTCTTCCCCTACACCGCCGGAAACTATGTCAGGCTGAAGGACGAGTACCTGGCCGCCGCGGAATGATTCTCTAACCTATTGTTTTACATTGTCGGAGCGCGCGATAATCTGGTCATTTATCCAGTAGACGAGGGCGCGCCCCGGCATGGCCAACTTTCGCACCCACCTCGGCGTGGCTGCCGCCGGCGGCAGCGTGCTGGCCCATGGCGGCTGGCAGGCGGGCCTGTGGAGCGCTCTGGATAGCCTGCCACTGCTGGCGCTGGTGACCTTTGGCGGGATCCTGCCCGACATCGATGCCGACCGTTCCCGGGCGATCCGCCTGATCTTCAACCTGCTGGCCGTGCCTGCCGTGGTGGCCGGTGCCCTGGTGCTGCAGACGCGGCTGGCCACCGGCACCCTGCTGATGGTGTGTGGCGTCCTCTACCTGGCCGTGCGCTATCTGGCGGGTGCGCTGTTTGCCCGCTTCACCGTGCATCGCGGCCTCTGGCACTCACTGCTGGCGGCGGGGCTGTGCGGCCTGGTGACCACGGCGCTGAGTCACCGGCTGTTCGGCCAGCCCGACCACCTGGCCTGGGCCCACGGCACCGGCCTGGCGCTGGGCTTCGTGATCCATCTGCTGCTCGATGAGCTATACAGCGTCGACCTCACCGGCGCGCGTCTCAAGCGCTCCTTCGGCACGGCCTTCAAGCCGTTTGACTGGCGCGAACCCGGCAATTCCCTGGTGATGCTGATGGCGGCGGTGAGCCTGGTGCCCTGGCTGCCTCCCTGGGGGCCACTGCGCGAACTGCTCCGTCAGGGGGTCTCGCTCTGGCGGTAGTCCTCGGCCTTGAGGCCGTACTTCCTCAGCTTGTCGTAGAGGGTCTTGCGCGGCAGGCCGAGCTGTTCGCTGGCCTCGCTGACGCGGCCGCGGTGGCGGGCCAGCGCCTGGTCGATCAGGCTCTTCTCGAACAGCTCCACCTGCTGGGGCAGCGCCAGGTCACCGCTGTCGCTGTCCGCCCCCGCGAGCAGGGCGTCCAGGCGATAGTCGCAGGTGGCGCCGAGCAGCACATAGCGCTCGGCCAGGTTGCGCAGCTCGCGCACGTTGCCCGGCCAGTCGTGGGCGAGTAGCGCCGATACCCCGGCCGCATCCAGCGGTGGTGCCTCCAGGCCGCTGCGGTTGGCGGCAACCACCGCGAAGTGCTGGAACAGCAGCGGGATGTCCTCGCGTCGCTCGCGCAGTGGAGGGATCGGCAACGTGACCACCTCGAGTCGGTAGTAGAGGTCCTCGCGGAAATGTCCCGCCTCGGCCGCGGCCTTGAGGTCGACCTTGGTGGCGGCGATCACGCGCAGGTCGAGGGGTACCGCCACGTTGGCGCCGAGGCGCTCGATGGAGCGCTCCTGCAGCACGCGCAGCAGCTTGACCTGAAGCGACAGCGGCATCGATTCGATCTCGTCGAGAAACACCGTGCCGCCCTGGGCATGCTCGAACTTGCCGATGCGCCGCTCCACGGCCCCGGTGAAGGCGCCCTTCTCGTGGCCGAACAGCTCCGACTCGATGATACTCTCGGGCACGGCACCGCAGTTGATGGCCACGAAGGGGTGGCCGCCGCGGGGGCTGCGCTCGTGGATGGCACGGGCCACCAGGTCCTTGCCGGCGCCGGTCTCGCCGAACAGTAGCACGTCGGTCTCGACCTGGCTGATGCGCTGGACCAGCGAGGCAAGACGCTGGATGGCCGGGGTCTTCCCCACCAGGCGCGGGCCCGGTGCCGACTGCTGGGCCTCCAGTTCGGCCTTCAGCTCGCGGTTCTCGAGGCTCAGCCGACGCTTGTCGATGCCGCGGCGCACCATTTCCACCAGCCGTTCACCGGCGAAGGGTTTCTCCAGGAAGTCCCAGGCGCCCTCGCGCATTGCCTCCACGGCCGTGGAGATGTCGCCGTGGCCGGTGATCAGGATCACCGGCAGATCCGGGTCGCGGCCGCGCACTTCGCGCAGCAGAGTCATGCCATCCATGCCCGGCATGCGGATATCGCTGACGATCACCCCGGGGAAGTCCGGTGCCAGGGCGGCCAGGGCGGCTTCGGCGCTTTCGAAGGCACGGGGCTCATACCCCGCCAGCTCCAGAGTCTGGCCGGCCGTGATGCGCAGGTGTGCCTCGTCGTCGATGATCATCACCGGAAAGGTCGCCGGCTCATGCATGGGTGTCGTGCTCCTCGGGCCTGGTGTTGCTGGTTGCCTCGGGACAGCGGTCGCGGGGCAGGGTAATGGTGAAGCGGGCGCCGCCGCCGGGCGCGTTGTCCGCCGTCAGCTGGCCGCCCAGGTCATCGATGATGCGCGCCGAGATCGACAGCCCCAGACCCAGGCCACTGCCCGGCGACTTGGTGGTGAAGAAAGGCTCGAAGATCCGTCCCAGATGCGCCTCGGCAATGCCGGGGCCGTTGTCGACGACGCGGATTCGCACCTCGTCACCGTCGGGCGCGATGCTCAGCTGCAGGTGCGGCGCCTCGGTCTGGGCCATAGCCTGCAGTGCATTGCCGATCAGGTTGACCAGCACCTGCTCCAGGCGCACCAGGTCGGCACGCACCCAGGCCGTTGCCTCGGGCCAGTCGCGCTCGACCGAGACGCCGGCGTCGCGCAGCCGCGACTGGAAGAGCCGCAGTGCGTAGTCGAAGCAGGCGGAAACCGAGACGCTGGTGGGCTTGTCGCCGCTCTTGCGTGAGAACTGGCGCAGCTGGGCGCTGATCTCGGCCATGCGCTCGGTGAGTTCGATGATCTGCGCCAGGTTGCTGTTTGCCGCCTCGGTGCGCTGGCGGGCCAGGAACTCGGACGCATTCTCGGCATAGGCGCGAATCGCCGCCAGCGGCTGGTTGAGCTCATGGTTAATGCCGGCGGCAAGCTGGCCAAGCACTGCGAGCTTGGCGGCCTGGATCAGTTCGTCGCGGGTCTGGCGCAGCCGCTCCTCGGCGCGTCGACGCTCCTCGATCTCGCCGGAGAGACGTCGGTTGGTCTCGACCAGGTCGCGGGTGCGGCGCTGCACGTTGAGTTCCAGCTCGTCTCGGGCCCGGGCCAGGGTGCGTCGCTCCCGCTCGGCGAACTGCTCGCGCTCACGGCGCAGCCGTAGGCGCTGCCAGCCGATGCCGCCGGCCAGCACCACCACGCCGTAGAGGCCGCCGGCCAGCAGGGCAGCGAGCCACTGAGCCTGGCTCACCGGGGCCAGCGACTTGAGGATATGCATCTCCCAGCCGAACGACGGCATGGGGCGTGACAGGCCCAGGTAGTCGTCGCCGGCCAGCGGCCCCCGCCGGAAGTCGACGCGCCGGCTATGCTCGCCCGGGGTTTCGGTGGTCTCGATGCCGGCGGGGGCTAGCGGCTCGTCGGCATAGCGACGGGTGGCCAGTAGCGCCTGTCGCTCGTCGTCGGAGAGCGGCTGCAGGGCCCGCAGGCGCAGTTCCGGGCGGCTGGCCATGAAGATGATGTCGTCCTTGTCGGTGACCAGCAGCTCGGCATCCTGCTCCGCCCAGCTCGCCTCCAGGGCGTCGAGCAGCACCTTCACGACCATGACGCCATCGGGGCTGGCGTCCGGTGCGGTGTCGTCGAGCCATACCGGGGCGGAGAAGTAGTAGCCACGCGCGCGCGACTGCACGCCGAGGCCATAGAAGCGCCCGGCACGGCCGGCAATGGCGTCCTGGAAGTAGCGGCGGAAGGCGTAGTTCTGGCCGATGAAGGTGTTGGGGCGGTGCCAGTTGCTGGCGGCCAGGGTGTCGCCGTGGCGGTCGATGAGGTAGATGTCGGAGACACCGGCGGTGGCTCGGAAGCGGTCCAGCAGACGGTTGAGCGGCATCGGGTCCTGGCTCTCCGGCGAGGCAAGGAAACGCCGGACCATCTCCCGCGAGGCGAGCAGCTCGGGCAGGTAGTCGTGGCGAGAGAGGTGGCCGACCAGGCTCGCCGCCGAGAGGCGCAGCTCATTCTCGGCGTCCTGGCGCAGGTCCTGGAGAGCCTGGTCGCGAGCCAGCAGGGCGGCTTGCCACATGGCGAGCATCAGCCCCAGCGGCATCAGTAGCCAGAGCAGCTGGCGGGCCCGGCGGCGGGATGTCGTCGGCATGGCCGGCCTCAGCGCGAGGTCGTCGGCATGACCTGGGCGCGGCGCAGGGCGCGTTGAGCCCGGGTCTCGGCACGCTCGACCTCGAGCAGCCCCTCTTCCACGAAGACCAGATGCTCATGGGCACGGGCGCGGGCGTCCTCGGCACGGCCTTCGAGGATGGCATCGAGCAGGGCGCGGTGCTGCTTCATCAACAGCGGGCGTGACTCGGGTTTCTCGAACAGGTGGGCGAGGTTGTCGACGATGCTCTTCTCCAGCAGGTGGAAGATGCCGCGGATGGTATGCAGCAGCAGCACGTTGTGGGCCGATTCCGCAATGGCCATGTGGAAGGCCGCGTCGGCCCGCGCCTCCAGTGCCGGGTCACGGCCCTTGAAGCAGGCCTCGAGCTCCTCGAAACGCTTGATCAGCAGCGCCTTGTCGGTGGGCGTGGAGCGCAGGGCCGCGTAGTAGGCGGAGATACCCTCCATGGCATCACGGAACTCGAGCAGGTCGAGGTGGAATTCCCCGTGGCGTGAAAGCATCTCCAGCAGCGGGTCGCTGTAGCCGCTGTTGAGCTCCTCGCTGATGAAGGTGCCACCCCCCTGGCGACTGGTCAGCAGGCCGCGGGCCGACAGCTTCTGGATGGCCTCGCGTAGCGAGGGGCGCGAGACGCCGAAACGCTCGGCCAGCTCGCGCTCCGGCGGCATGCGCTGGCCGGGCTTCAGGCTGCCCTCGAGGATCAATGCCTCCAGGCGTTCGGTGATGACGTCGGCGAGTCGAGGCTGTCGAACGGGTTGATAGGCCATGGTGGCTCCGGAGCACGTAGCGGAAGGGGCTATGGTATCGCCAAACAATTGGTATTACCAAAAACCTTGGCCAACGAATGGCTGCGACGCTTAAGGCTGTTTGAATTTATTCAGTCCCATCAGCGTGTTGGAGAAAGCGTTTAAGGCGGTAGACTAAAGTATAGGCGTGCAGGGGTGTGAAGCGGAGAGCCCGCGTTTGACACTGCAGATCTCGCCACCTAATGTGCGGCGACATGCTACGGTAAATTGGTTTTACCAATTTACCGTAGGCCAAGTCAACGACTTCAGCGCAATGCCGTCACGCCTCTTCGCTGTCCAGGACCCCGCCCATGACGCCAGTCAAGCTCTATCCGTCAAAGCCGAAGAAGGTCTACTTCTTCGGGACCTGCCTCGTCGACCTTTTCTACCCGGAGGCCGGTCTGGACGGTATACGCCTGCTCGAGCGTGAGGGCATTGAAGTGCTCTTTCCCGAGGATCAGACGTGCTGCGGGCAGCCGGCCTACACTTCGGGCTATGCGCGGGAAGCCCGGGCCGTGGCGGCGGCCCAGCTCGGCCTCTTCCCCGAGCCATGGCCGATCGTGGTGCCCTCCGGCTCCTGTGGCGGCATGATGCGCACCCACTACCGCCAGCTCTTTGCCGGCAGCGACCTCGAGGAGCGGGCGAACGAGGTCGCCGGGCGGGTCCATGAGCTGACCGAGTTCCTGGTCCATGTCTGTCACCTGAAGCTCGAGGAT
The DNA here is from genome assembly GCF_014192285.1 of Halomonas fontilapidosi. Taxonomy (GTDB): domain Bacteria; phylum Pseudomonadota; class Gammaproteobacteria; order Pseudomonadales; family Halomonadaceae; genus Halomonas; species Halomonas fontilapidosi. The sequence goes on from NZ_JACHXQ010000004.1 coordinate 258,074, forward strand.
CGCGGCGAACCGGAGAAGGTGGCCATGCACACTTCCTGCAGCGCCCGGCGCGAGATGGGGCTGGCCGAGATCGGCCCGGCCCTGCTGGCCCAGCTCGGCCAGGTCGAACTGGTGGAGCAGGCGCGCGCCGCCGAGTGCTGCGGCTTCGGCGGCACCTTCGCCGTGCGACATCCCGAGGTCTCCGCCGCCATGGTGGAAGACAAGACCACCGCCATCGCGGAGGCCGGCGCCCAGCGCTTCGTGACGTCCGACTGCGGCTGCATGATGAACATCGGTGGCCGCTTCGAGCAGCAGAAGACGCCGGTCGAGGGCGAGCACATCGCCAGCTACCTTTGGCGGAGGACCTCATGAGCGTACAAACCCCGGGTGTGTATACCTATAGCCCTCGCGAGTTCCACCGCCAGGCCCACGATGCCCTGGGCAATCCGCAGATTCGCGCCAACTTCCGCAAGGCGATGGATGGCCTGATGACCAAGCGCCGCGACAGCTTCGGCGACTGGGATCTGGAGGCCCTGCGTGAGCTGGGCGCCAATATCCGTCTGCGGGCACTCGCGAAGTTACCCGACCTGCTCGAACAGCTGGAGGCCAATTGCAAGGCCAACGGCATCCGGGTGCACTGGGCCGAGGACGGCGACCAGGCCTGCCGGATCATCCGCGAGATATGTCAGTCCCACGATGCCCGCTCCGTGGTCAAGGGCAAGTCGATGGTTTCCGAGGAGATGCACCTCAATGCTCACCTGGAAGAAGTGGGCATCGAGGCGCTGGAATCAGACCTCGGCGAGTACCTGGTGCAGCTCAACGAGCAGACGCCCTCGCATATCATCATGCCGGCGATCCATCTCAACACCGATGAGATCTCCGAGATCCTTCATGACAAGACCGGGATCGAGCGCTCGCGTGACGTCGACTATATGACCGCGGCCGCCCGCTCCCAGCTGCGCGAGCGCTTCATGGCGGCCGACGTGGGGGTCTCCGGCGTTAACTTCGCGGTGGCCGAGACGGGGAGCCTGTGTCTGGTGGAGAACGAGGGCAACGGTCGCATGACCACCACGGTGCCGCCCGTGCACGTCGCCGTGACCGGCATCGAGAAGGTCGTCGAGCACCTGCGCGATGTGCCCCCGCTCTATTCACTGCTGACTCGCTCGGCCACCGGTCAGCACGTCACCACTTACTTCAACATGATCAGCTCGCCGCGTAAGGCAGGCGAGCACGACGGGCCGAAGGAAGTCCATCTGGTGCTGGTCGACAATGGGCGATCCAACATCTACCAGGACGATGAGCTGCTCGATACCCTGCGCTGTATCCGCTGCGGCGCCTGCATGAATCACTGCCCGGTCTACACGCGTGTTGGTGGCCATACCTACGGCACCACGTATCCCGGGCCGATTGGCAGCATTCTCTCGCCGCACCTGATGGGCCTGGAGGAGACCAAGGACCTGCCTACCGCCTCGAGCCTGTGTGGCGCCTGCGGGGAGGTGTGCCCGGTGAAGATCCCGATCCCCGACCTGCTGGTGCGCCTGCGCCGCGAGTCGGTGGGCGAGGGCCGCGGCAACGTGCCCGGCGCTGGCGTCAAGCGTACCCGCAAGGAGGCCGCGGCCTGGAAGGGCTTCCAGTGGCTGGCCACGCATCCCGCCATCTGGCGCAGCGGCACGGCGGTGGCTGGCAAGCTCAAGGTGCTGGCGCCTTCCCGCCTGGGCGTGTGGACCGAGTATCGCAGCGCACCAAAACCGGCCGGCACCACCCTGCATGCCTTGGTCAAGCGCCATCAGGCGAGCAAGGCCCACGAGGAGGAGCGCTGATGAGTGCCCGAGAGACTATCCTGAAGCGTCTTCGCGAGCGGGCCGACGGCCCGCTGAGCGCCCCCGAGAGCGACTTCGCGGTGGCAACGAACCGCGGCTGGAGTGTCGAGGAGCGCCTGGCGCGCTTCGAGCGGCTGATCAGCTCGGTGCACGGCGAAGTGCTGCACCTCGAGCGGGATGACTGGACACAGGGTCTGGCGCAGCTGCTGGCCGACAAGGGCGTGCGCCATCTGGCACTGGGCAAGGAGCATCCGGTGGCGGTTGATGCGCGGCGCGCGCTGGCCGATTCCGGCATCGAGATGGTCGACGTCGACCGCGACATCGAAGCCTGGCAGCGCGAGCAGTTCGAGCAAGTCGATGCCGGTCTGACCTCTACCCGTGGCGGCATCGCCGAGACCGGCAGCCTCTGGCTGTGGCCGACGTCAGACGAGCCACGGCTGATCAGCCTGGTGCCGTCGATCCACATTGCGGTGCTGGACGCCGATGCCCTCGAGGACACCTTCTTCGATGTCGTCGAGGCACACGGCTGGGCCGAGCGCATGCCGACCAATGCGTTGCTGATCTCCGGCCCCAGCAAGACTGCTGACATTGAACAGACGCTGGCTTACGGCGTTCACGGGCCCCGTGAGCTGGTGGTGCTGGTGCGCCATGCCGGCGCCCCGGCGGGAGAAAAGGCATGATGGAACCGAGCGCCTGGCGCGACCTCAAGGCGGTGCTGGCGGAGACAATCCCCGCTGAGCGCCTGATCGACGATCCGCTGCGGACCCTGGCCTACGGCACCGATGCCAGCTTCTACCGGCTGATTCCGCAGCTCGTGGTCCGCCCCGAGAACGAGGTGGAGCTGCAGCAGACCCTGGCGGCGTGCCGCAGCCGCGAGCTGCCGGTGACGTTTCGTGCCGCTGGCACCTCGCTTTCCGGCCAGGCAGTGACCGACTCGGTGCTGATCCAGTTCGGCCGTGGCTGGCGTGATCATGCGATTCTCGACGAAGGGCAGGCGATCCGTCTGCAGCCCGGGGTCATCGGCGCCAGGGCCAATCAGCTGTTGGCCCCCTATGGGCGCAAGATCGGTCCCGACCCGGCCTCCATCGCCAGCTGCATGGTCGGCGGCATTGCCGCCAACAATGCCTCAGGGATGTGCTGCGGTACCGCCCAGAACAGTTACCGCACGGTGCGCGACATCCGGGTGATCCTGGCCGACGGCAGCCTGCTCGACACCGGCGACGCCGCCAGCGTTGCGGCGTTTCGGGCCTCCCATGGGGAGCTGCTGGCCAGCCTGGAGCGCCTCGCCGTCGAGACGCAAGGCAACACGGCCTTGGCTGAGAAGATCCGCCATAAGTACCGGCTCAAGAACACCACCGGCTACGCCCTCAACAGCCTGGTCGACTTCTCGGATGGCATCGAGATCCTCAAGCACCTGATGATCGGCTCCGAGGGCACCCTGGGCTTCATCAGCACCATCACCTACGACACCGTGGTCGATGAGCCGTTGAAGGCCGCGTCGCTGGCCTTCTTCCCTGACATGGGCACGACCTGCCGCGCCACCATCGCTCTCAAGCAGGCGCCGGTCTCCGCCGTGGAGCTGATGGACCGGGCCGCGCTGCGCTCGGTGCAGGATAAGCCCGGTATGCCCGAGGTGCTCGAGACACTGCCGGATGGCGCGGCGGCGCTGCTGGTCGATGTGCGCGGCAACGACGAGGCCGAGCTCGAGGCGCGCCTGCAGGCGGTTCAGGCAACTCTGGAAGGCATCCGGACCCTTGAGCCGGTTGCCTTCACGCGTGACGCCGATACCTATGCGCTCTACTGGAAGATCCGCAAGGGGCTGTTCCCGGCCGTGGGGGCCGTACGCGAGACCGGTACCACGGTGATCATCGAGGACGTCGCCTTCCCTATCGAGCGCCTGGACGAGGGAGTGCTGGCGCTGACTGACATCTTTCATCGGCACGGCTACCGCGACGCCATTCTCTTTGGCCACGCCCTGGAAGGAAATCTGCACTTCGTCTTTCCCCAGGGCTTCGAGAAGCCCGGCGAAGTGGAGCGCTACCAGGCGCTGATGGACGAGGTGGCGCAGCTGGTCGGCGTGGAGTATGGCGGGTCGCTGAAGGCCGAGCACGGTACCGGGCGCAACATGGCGCCCTACGTGGAGCTGGAGTGGGGGCCCGATGCCTACGCGCTGATGTGGGAGATCAAGGCGCTCTTCGATCCTGGGAACCTGCTCAATCCCGAGGTGATCCTCAGTCGTAATCCGACACTGCACCTGGAGAACCTCAAGCCTCTTCCGGCGGCCGACGAGATCGTCGACAAGTGCATCGAATGCGGCTTCTGCGAGCCGGTCTGCCCCTCGACCGACCTGACGCTGACACCCCGCCAGCGCATCGTCATCCGGCGTGAGTTGGCCAGGCTCGACGCCTTGGGTAGCCGGGCCAGCGATGCCGACATCGCGCGCATGTCACAGTTGCAGGAAGCCTATGGCTATCAAGGCATCGACACCTGTGCGGCCACGGGGCTTTGCGCCACTCAGTGTCCGGTCGGCATCGATACCGGAGAGATGGTACGTCAGCTTCGCTACGATCGATCGCTGGGCAAGGCGCCCCTGGCCAGGCGTATCGGCCAGCATTTCGCCGGGGCAACGCGTATCGCGCGGGGGGGACTGAAGGCCGCCAGCGCGGCGCGTGCCGTGATGGGCGCCGAGCTCATGGACAAGGCGAGCACCGGGGCGCGCCGGCTGAGCGGTGATCGCCTGCCGCAGTGGAGCCCGGCCTTGCCCCGGTCGGCGCCGATCCGGGTGCTGGAGCCTGTTCGCTCTAGTGATGCCTCGCGGGACAAGGTGGTTTACTTGCCGTCCTGCGCCACTCGCATCTTCGGCACGTCGCATGATGACAGTGTCGAGACGCGTTCGGTGATGGAGATCACCCTGGCGCTGCTCGACAAGGCCGGTTACGAGGTCATCCTTCCTGACAAGATCGACCAGCTCTGCTGCGGTATGGCCTTCAAGTCCAAGGGGCAGTTCGAGGAAGCGACCCGCAAGGGGCGCGAACTCAATGGGGAGCTGCTGGCGGCTAGCCAGAATGGACGCTACCCGGTGATCTGTGACACCAGCCCTTGCACGCTGCAGATGCACGAGCACCTTGACGAGCGGCTCGAGATGATGGAGCCGGTCGCCTTTGCCCACGACCACCTGTTGCCCAGGCTCGACGTCACGCCCATGGACGAGCGGGTCGCCGTGCACGTGACCTGCTCGAGCACCCGCATGGGGCTCGCCGACAAGTTCGTCGGATTGGCCCGCGCCTGTGCCCGGGAGGTGGTGGTGCCAGCAGGTATCACCTGCTGCGGCTTTGCCGGTGACAAGGGCTTCAATACCCCGGAGCTGAATGCAGCCGCGCTGGACGGCTTGGCCGATCAGGTGGGGGCATGCAGTGCCGGCTACTCGAATTCGCGCACCTGCGAGATCGGTTTGAGCCAGCACGGCGGCATCCCTTACCGTTCGATTCTCTCGCTGCTTGACCGAGCCAGCCGCACCGAGACGGTGTGAGGGTGCCCTCGGACACCTGGCACCAGGTCTTGTGGGTCGGGGCTTGCGGATAGTGCGGAGGGGGCGTGAAACTTTTTTACACGAGGTCCCTTGCGCGCTGCCGGGAGAATCCGTAAAGTACGCATCCGCTGCCAGCGACGGGCAAACGTTGCAGGCGGTGATAGTGGCAGAAGTGCTTGTTTCCATTTGGGTTTTTCGAAACGCTTTGAAAATTCCCGCTTGACGAACTCGCCGAATTCGGTAGAATGCCCGCCACGCGTGACAGAGACCCGCTGACGGCTTTTCCTGGATCAGCTGAGGGCTCTGGCTCGGCACTCAAATCGCTTCGGCGAGTTGAGAGTTCGGTCACCCGCTTCGCTTCTTCAAAGCGCCACACAGGGTTGACATCGAGCGCCGATCACGTAGAATACGCCTTCCTCGCAGGGCGCCGGCGAGACCGCCGCTTCACGTACTGAAGCCGGCCACGACGGCAACAGCGAGATGCTTCTCTCTCTTACGAGAGCTCGGAGCCGCTCTTTAACAATCGATCAGGTAATTCATGTGGGCGCTTGTCGGGATGTCGGTGACCAGTCACTGAAACATTCAAGGCAAGCGACTCG
>NZ_JACHXQ010000005.1 GCF_014192285.1 Halomonas fontilapidosi
TTGTCGGAGATCTCGTAGCGTCCTGCCATGGGTCACCTATACTGCTTCGGCATCGACGACATTAGCAGATTCGACTTTTCGGACAAAACCTAGTCAGTGAGTAAGGCTGGAAAATCGGCTCGTTGACGAGGGAAAGCACGTCGTCAGCGAGCCGCTTTTTCTGCATACGAGTGTCAGCTATCGGCCAGAAGCGGTCTTTTAGATAGTTCTGATTTTACGCCAACAATCAGCCGTGCAGGATACTAGCGAGGGGTGAATGGCCTTGTTAATGATGGCTAATAGGCGGCTTGTAACTGATACTTTCATTCTCGACGACAATCATTCTTTGCTTCTTCATCTGCTCGATTATTTCCACAAGCTCACTCTCTTCGAGCTTCTTAAAGAATAGCGCATTGATGGTATTCGCAAGTGTCTTGACTTTGCGAGGCCTTGAATGCCCCCGCGCAGCTAGGCTTTTCACAATTGCTTCGAGTTTTTCACCTATTGACGTTGCATTAGAAATTCGTAACAACGGTATCTCGGCGAGTTCCTTCTCGCGCTGAGCGAATATCTTTCTCCCCTTGAGATGCTTAATCAGGGAATCGAATCCCGTATCTTTCGAAATAATGTGAAAGTACGCATTCGGATCTTTCTCCGCCAGTTGACCGACGTAAAAAGCGATATGGAAATCGAGTGCATTCGGCCCATTGCCTCCAATTTTCACATACTCTGCGTTGCTTCCAAGGGCTTGAAGAGCCGAAGCAAGTTCGAACGGGATCTTTACCTGATTTGCACCAACGAAGACGATGACCTTAAATTCGTGGCCACTGAGAACCGCTAAGCTCTTCGGCTGAACATTCTCGTAATCGATCAGGACGTAATTATTCTTCAATTATTCAATCCTTTCACGTGGCGGAAAATCGATCCGACAATATCCGCTTATTATACGACGCCTTCATCGACATTCCCACCAGTTGACAAGTCCCTGCTCATCAAACTCAACTATCACTTCTTTTGACATATGCGCTCTTCGTCGAGCTTCACGCTGTAACACATCTAATTCATTTGAAGTTCTGAATGCGCGCCTGCTATTGCCTATGTATTCTTTCCACCTACCGTCGACAAACTTAATAGTTCGAAATTTTACCGAAGAGGCATCCACCTTTTGACCATTACGCACAAAGTCATCATCGTTTTCAATCAGCTTTTGAATTGCTTTAGAAAGCAATGCATCAAAAGTTATAGCTATCGCAAATGCTTCCTTAACAAACTGTTTAATATCGGTAGGTGGAGTATCTGCACCAGCAACATGCGCAGCTCTATGCCTCCTTAACGATGCACTTCCAAATATTTCAGAAAGTGACAATGCAGCAGTTAACCCCAAATCAGATGACATTAGTGACATTTGTCGCCAAGGGTCTTCTACATTAAAGCTTTTCAGAATACTCCCAACAACCGTATTGCTAATATTAGCTTGAGAGTATCCGAATGTATGAGCAGATAATTCAAAATTTGGCGTCGCAGTAGAAGCGATCTTTAGCGCATGTTCCTGGACATATGCCGGTTTATCGTCTTTGTCTAATAATCCTAGTTGATAATTTAGCGCGGATAAGACCTCGTATGTTGCAGCTTTTTGTAACTTTTCAGGCAGTTCAGTAAACAAAATTGTGCAGCGGCTAATTTCAGCCATTGCCTCCGAGGATCTTTTTTTAATATAATCCTCTAACGATGCGAAGCTCACTACAGCAAGCCCATTTCTCAGCATTCTAGCTATGGCATTATGCTCTCTCTCTGTTAACGCTTTATTCTGAACAGCCTCTGTTTCAATTGAAGAGTCCAAGCATCTAATACGATCTATAAAGTCTGTTTTGGCTGACGGCATATCAAACCTCAACAGTTTCAAGCATATGTCTTAGCTTGGCTACCCTATTCCTAATTGCCAAGGAGTCACCTGTAGCTTGCGTCACCGCCTTAAGAAACTCTGGATCGGTCTCATACATACTACGAGTAGCTTCGATAACAATGTCTTTAGCTGCTTCTAACCTACGAATTCGAGCCTCGTCTATGAGTGATACCGCCACCATTTGAGCATCAAATAGAGGTACGATTAGCTGTTCCCGCCAACCGTTATTCAGAGGCTTTTGAAATGCATAGTCTCCCCAGATACGCTGACACCCTTGAATTGAGTAATAGAACAGGTCTCTTAGACCCCCAACCTCACGGGATTGATTTTCTGCCATGAAATCGTCCATAGCTACCGAGATTTTTTTTCCAAAATTTCCCCACCTACTATGAATAGTGAAAAATCTTAGAACTAGCTCCAAATCATCCATATTCCGGTACGGGGCTGATTTTAATGAGGTAATTTTTAGCTTAGTCTTCAGAAATTCGTTTTCAGATAACTCGAAGAGAAGATCATTTAGTGGCCCGGCGAAAGCTACATTTCTAATCTCCTGAGCCTTCAATTTTTCCCCACCCGTATTAAGCCTTAAAAATACCTCATATTTCAACTCAGGATCTGATTGCTTAAGCAGAGTAATTACACGCATAAATGGTCTTATAGAAAGAGCTCGCTTTATCTGGCCAGGAAGATCTTCGAAAGAGTAGCCATTTAACTCTGGCACCTCCTTAAGATCTTTTAACCTGAATTTTCCTGATAAAAACTCATAGATGGATGTTATGCGCTGCTTACCGTCAATAACCGTATAGGTTCCATACTCATCTTCAGAAAGGTAGACAGGTGGTACTGGTATGTTGAGCAGAAATGACTCAATCAAAGCAGACTGTTTTTCTACATGCCAACGATCACGTCTCTGATAGTGCGGGGCAATGTCTATAGATTCGAATCTAACCATTTCCGCTATAGCAGAAAGTGAAAAATCAGATTGCTGAGTTACCAAACTTTCCTGCGCTTGGGTAAATTTATCCAGTATTTCTTTCATATCAGATCCAATTGATCAATTTTTTAGTCGTTGCTTCGTCAAGCCATACAATATTGATGAACTAGCCCACAGCCTCTGCCGGTATGACCGCTTTGGGTCGATAGGTGACATATCAATGCCCTCCCTTATTCCTGCCGAAAGACTAGAAATGTATGCTCGCAATTCCGGCAGGCGCCGGTGTACTCTGGGCCATCCTTGGACACGCGCACGCTCTTCCAGCCGCAGGCGGGACACGGCTGTTTCATTGATGTGTTGGTGCTGCAGACGCCGCACTTCACATAGTAGCCGTACTGGCCGTACATGCCGGTAAGGCTGTTGGCTTCGCCGCACTGCTTGCAGGCCAGCAGGCTCTGGCGCTGTGCGGTGAGCTCGGTCTCAAACGAAGCAACATCCGGCGTCGGCGAAGCCGAGTAGCGAGACGCAGACTCGGCAACGGGGGCGGCCGGTTCCGGTGTGGCGGTTGCACTGTCGCTGCTGCCCGAAGTGGTGCTCAACTGGGCGGTATGCTCAAGCAGGAAGCTGCCGATATTGGCAAGCTCCCGCTTGGAAAACGAGGGCTTGGCCTTGATGAAAGCGATAGCGATATTGCCGACGATTTCCTTGACCTTCTCGGCCAGGAACTCGGTCTTCACTACTCGAACGGCAACTTTCTTCGGCATCTTGTCGCGATGCAGGATGGCGGTGCTGGAGACGGCACAAAGCACCTGCCAGTCACGCCCTCCTACTCCCCCCTGAATGCCCAGTAGCTTGCTGATGATCTTCTCAACATTGGCGCTTAATAGACGACGCAGCACCATCTTCTGCAGCTCCGCCTGGCGGATCGGTGACGGGATACCCATCCAGTTGCCCTGGTAACTGCGCGACCACTCGCCTGCGGCATTGACCGTGACCTCACCGACGATGCTCTTGGACTCGATGACGATGAAGCCGTAGGGATGGAGGATCAGATGATCGATCTGGGCTCTTTCGCCACGGTGTTCGAGGCGCAGGTCGTTGATGACGTGAATCTGCTTGTGCTCGCCGAACTCGCGGCGCAGCTGGAAGGCGACGTCCTGTTCCTGCTTGTGGCCGTAGAAGGCACGCTCGTCGCCGTCGCGGCCAACCCCGTTAGGAGAGACATCCTTTTCCTTAAGGATCATGGGCTTGTCCCTGCATATCGGCCCGGCTGGCGGGCCATCGCTGACGCTTTGCAACGTTTCGTTACCCGTCAGCCTGACACCAAAGCAGCCTGAGGGCCAGCCATGCAAAGGTCGCAGGGGGTAAGCTCAGGCATCAGTCAGGTCGGGAAGGCCTCGTTCAGCCACTTGATGAAATTGCGCTTCTGCTTGAACTCCGTGCGCAGCTGGGTCAGCACCTGCTCGAACGCGGCTTGCTGTGCCGGGGTGGCAAGCGAGCCCTTCAGCTCCTGCAGCAGGGCGATGCCCTCGCGATAGGCCCGGTTGTTAGTCTGGCAAACGCTATGGCGCACCAGGCGCAGGTACAGCGGCTGGCTTTCGTCGGGGTCCTTCAGCGTCTTCGCCAGAAGGTGCAGCAGCTCGGGGGCCACGGCCCGCTCGGCGCACAGCGCCTGGGCCTCGCCCAGGCGCCCCTCGAACAGCTCGATTTCCAGCAGGCTGTTTTCCGCGCGGGGAGCGAAAGCAAAGGGTGACGGGGGCGTCTTGTCGAGCCGGGCCACCAGCCAGTCACGAGCACGCTGGCGGTAATCGATGGCCAGTCCATGCTCGTCTGCCATCGACACCAGCCGGCGATAGTCCTCAAGATGCTGCGTCTGCTGGTAGATGTCCCACTGCAGTGTCGCCGCCGCCTCCACGTCACCGCGGTGCAGCAGCAGGCACACCTCGAGGCGCTGCCGTTCAACCTGCTGGAGGGGATGCTGCTTGGACATCGCCCGTTTCGCTCGCGCCAGCCACGTCTCCAACTCGTCCCAGGCCCCATGTTCGATGCACAACTCGGCGGCATCCAGGCAGTCGCGCTCCTTGCTGGCGGTCTTCTGGTAGAGCGCCAGCATCGCCGGCAGGTCGCTGGCGGCCTCGGCACGCTCGAACAGGGGGCGGCGCAGGCGAAGGTAAGGATACTCCTCCGACCAGCCCGCTCCGGCCGGCAGCGCCGGCAAGGCGTCCCAGGCCTGCTGCAGGTGGTCGTGATAGGCCGCCAATCCCGCCTCACCCAACGCCTGGACATAGGCCCCGGGAATCTCCGGGTAGAGGTCTTCGTCACCGAATGCCTTCTCGAAGAGATACGCCGCCAGCCTGTCGGGCGACCAGTCGAGCCGCGTCACGGTCTGGACATGCAGCGTCTGCAGCGTCGCCTCGCAGTGGAAGCGAAAGCCACCGGAGTCATCGATGGTCTCCAGCGCCCGGCCCAGGCGTGAGAGGGCATAGTCCACCAGCTTCAAGCACTGCTCCGCGGGAAGCTGCGGCGCCTGCTCGGCGAGCTGTTCGACGACGGCCTCCGCCCTGGCGAAGTAGGCACTCACCTGCCCGTAGCGGTAGAGATCGCGGTTGACGGGGAACGCCGCGGTAATGCGCTTCTTCAGCGCCTTGTGGTCCAACACGCCAAGCACCGCATCGGCCCGCAGCGACCACTGTTGACGCAGCACCGGGTCACTGTCGATCAGGGATTCGAGCGACTCGACGAGGGAGGCCTTGTCCATCTGCTGCAGATAGGCGCGAATCCGGTCCGTGGCATCGCCCTCCGTCAGCCGCGTCTGCTCGGCCTGCTCTGCCCGGTACGCGAGGGCCGTCGCCACGCAGTGCTTGCAGAAGTCGATGCCCTCTGAGGCCGGGCAATTGCAGCCGCCTTCGAGGCCTCGCTTGCTCAGCTTTAGCACCACGCGATAGCGCTCGCTGCCCTCCACGTCGGCGGTGATGGTGGCCCCCTTCCGATTCCAGCCGACCACCATGCCCGCGTGGTAATACTCCAATCCGCGACCGAAGGCAGCCTCGCCGGCGAGCATGGCCAGCTGCCGATCGGAAAGAAGCTCCCTCTCATCCTCTTGCATCATGTCACCGCCAGTGCCGTGCTATCGACCTGCCGTTTCTGAGCCGCCATCACGTCTCCTCCTCTCTCCGACTGCGATGATGTCCAGGTGGTGGCCTGTGCGTCCGCGCCCCATTGGAAATCCAACTCCGCTCGAAAGCGGGCCAAATCACCATAAGGCCTACACTACTTTACATCCCCAACTCTCCGCAGTGGCCGTCATGTCGATGCCGTCGACATGTCGGCCAGACGTGTCGAAAGAATCGCGTTTCTTGAACATGTCCCGGCGATATGTCGACGACGTGAACACGACAGCGCCTCTCCATTACGCCACAAGCCCGGCAATCGAGCCGAGCTTGTGGCTTTCAGGGGGTTGGCGTCGGCTCAGACGAGGTCGAGGCCGTTATCGAGGATAAGGGTAGTCGGTGTAGCCCTGCTCATCGCCGCCGTAGAAGATGCTGCGGTCGAGCTCGTTGAGCGCAACGCGCTGATACACTCAAGGTAATCGACACAGGACGGCAGGCACATGGCACATGCATCTTCCCGGCACCGGCATAGGTGGTGGCTCGTACCGCTCATCGTCGTGGTACTTGGTGTCGCCGCAGTGGCGCTGATGCCCTGGAACTTCCTGAAGCCGGTGATCACCGATCAAATCGAGACGACGACCGGCCGCTCGGCGGCGATTCACGGCGCCGTGACAGTGGACCTTTTCCCGACTCCACGGTTATCCCTTCACGACGTCGAACTCGATAATCCGTCATGGGCCACCTCGCCTCGGATGTTCACGGCCCAGCGTGTCAGTGTCTCGCCATCGCTCGGTGACCTGGTCCGCGGGGAGCTCGTACTGGAGGGCATCGCGATCGAAGGCCTGACGCTGAACCTGGAACAACGCCCCGAGGCGCCAGGCAACTGGCTGTTCGTCGACAAGGCAGCATCGCCGCCGTCCCAAGGGGGCGAGCCCCCTTCCGAAGGCGCGACAGCGTCGCCTTTGCGTATTCGCCATCTTTCGGTATCCGAGTCCGAGATACGCTATCTCCCCGCCGAGAGCGACACCCCGCTCGAGCTGACCCTTCGCTCTCTGGAGATGCAAGCGGACGATGACACCCTGCATAGCCAGGCGGCCCTGACATTTCAGGAGCAACCCTTTGCGCTGCAGGCAGAAACCGATTCCCTCGGGGCCTTCATGGATGAGGCCCAGGCCTTCGCCGGCGAGTTCTCGTTGAGCGCCGACGAGAGCCGGCTATTGGCAACCTTCGAGGTTCCCGAGGCGCCAGCACTGACGCGCTTCCAGGCAGATGGCGAGCTCAGCGTCCGGGGGCTCGCCGACTGGCTGTCACGGTGGGGCTTGCCCCCGATCGGGTTGGAGCGTCTTGATATCGCGTCGCGTCTCGAGCGCCAAGGCAGCGAATGGCAATTCAGCGATATCGATAGCGAAGCGGGCGGAAGCCACGTGACCGGCGAGCTGCAAATGACTACCGGCGGCGATGCACCGACGCTGAACGGCCAGTTGCAAGCCCCAACACTCGATGTCGCCGCCTTGCGCGCGGCCTTGCCCGAATCCGGACAAGAAACGACGGAAATATCGCTGCCCGTGCTACCGGCGCTGCGGGGCGAGCTGGACCTGTCGGTGGAGCGCCTGACGCTGGAGCAGGGAGTTGTCGAAGATATTCACTCCCGGATCACGCTCGCCGAGCATACGCTTAGCCTCGATTCGGTGAGCTTTGCGATTGCCGACAGCCATGTCGAGGCCGAGGCCAGCTTGACGAGCCGCCCTGACACGCTGGCGGCGGAGGCGCGTCTCACCCTGCAGAACCTGAGCCAGGACACGCTGGATATCCCGCTGGGCCCCGACGATAGGCTGGATGCCGAACTCGCTTTCGAACTTCAGCCTATCGAGCAACGCCCGACCTTCGAACGCGAGACCCTGCTTGCCAACCTGCGTATCGCGAACAGCCGATTCTCGTATCGCAACGAGACGGCCGGCAGCGATCTCGAGGCGACACTCGAAACCCGTGGTGAGGGAGAGCCACCCGGACTGTTCCTCGGCCTGAGCGGAACCCTGACCGACAAACCGCTAGAGATGGCGCTCCGGGGTGACCCGCTCACTGACTTGGTCAACCTCGAGACGGGGGCCTGGCAACACGACTACCGGCTCGAGGCCGAGGCCACATCGGAGGGGTTGCACGCTCGCGTCGACACCCGACTGGACTCGCTCCTGCAACCCGGCACCCTTGAAGGCGAAGTAATGCTGGACGCCGACAGCGGCCGCGCGTTGGAAGCCTGGATTGGCCCGATTCTGCCGCCCTTGCCTGAATTTCGTCTCGCCGGCCGCTTGCGTCGCGATAACGCACAATGGTCCGCCACCGGTCTCGACGGCGAGATAGCGTCGACCCGTATCAGCGGCCGTGTCGAATTCCATAACGCCGAACGTCCCCGGGTGAACGCTGACCTGGAAGCCGGACGTATAGATCTTGCCCGCATCATCCCCGCCACCGTCGAAGCGAACGAGGATAACCGGGGCAACGCCCTCCTGGCGCCATTGCGAGGCGTCGATGGGCAGTTCGATCTGGAAGCGCAAGCCCTGGTCTTGCCCAACGGACTCGAACTGCGTGACCCAGCGCTGAACGCCGACCTGGAAGAGGGCAGATTTCTGGCCGATCCCCTGCGGTTTCGTATTGGCGAAGGCTCACTGGCCGGCAGCCTTGCCCTGGACGCGAACGCACAGCCGGCGTCCGGGCGGCTGGATGTCAATCTCGACCAGATTGCGCTTTCCCAGCTCACCGATACCTTCACGCCCATCGAGGACCGACTGGGCAGGGTATCCGGAAACCTGCACCTGGAAATGCGCGAAACGCTAGCCGCCGAGAGGCGCGATGATCTGCTGTTGCCGTTTATCGGTCAGCTGACGCTCGAGCCCTCCGAGCTTCGCTTCAGCGACCCGCAAGCCGGGACCGAGCTGATGCTGTCGCTGGAAACGCGAGGTCTCGATGAAGGCGAGCAGGCGTTTCAGCTGAACGGCGAGGGTCGCTACGATGGAGCCCCGGCCTCACTATCACTGCAGGGCGATCCCTTGCTCGATGCCCGGGACCCGGACCGTCCCTATGCCGTGGATCTCGAGGCGACGGTCGTTGACACCCGGCTCCGGTTGCAAGGTACCTTGCGTCGACCGCTGGCACTGGCAGGGCTGGATCTGGAGCTGGCCCTGGAGGGGCCGAACCCGCAACGCTTGAACCGCTTGCTGGGCGTGCCCTTGCCGCAGCTTCCCGCCTATGCGGTGTCGGGAAACCTGGCACTGGATAACCAGCGCTGGCGCCTCACCGAGATGGAAGGGATGGTGGGCGACAGCGATCTCAATGGCTGGCTGGCACTCGACGGCGGCGTCAGGCCACCTCACCTTGCTGGAGAGCTGACCTCTCGTCATCTGGATATCAAGGATCTGGGGATCCTCGCCGGGGCAACACCGGCAACGAACGAAGGTGAGAGGCCCGACGATCGCTTCCTCCTGCCCGACGACCCCATCATCAGCGATGCCTGGCAGGCCGTCTCGGCAGACGTGAGCTTTCGAGGGCAGTCCGTGCGGGCAGGAGATGTTCCCTTGAGCAACGTGGTCATCGATTTTCTTCTCGAGGAGGGGCGCGGTCAGTTCGAGCCCGTCGGCTTCGGGGTTGGTGAAGGCAGCGTTGACCTCATCCTCGACCTGGATGCCGGCACCCAACCGCCCAGCGGCACCCTGCAGGTAGAGGTACAGGGAGTGGATCTCAACGACGCCTTGCGTCACTGGGAACTGGGCGATGAGAGTGTCGGCATCATCGGCGGGCGCGGCAAGCTATGGGTAGAAGGCGCCTCCATCGCGGAGCTGCTGGCATCCAGCGATGGCGGCGTGGTGCTGCTGATGACGGGCGGAAGGCTGGAGGCGTTACTCGTCGAACTGGCCGGGCTCGATGCCGGCCAGACGTTTCTGAGCTGGGTGCGCGACCGTGACGCCATTCCCATCGATTGTGCCTATGCCGATCTCCAGGCGCGAAATGGCGTTACCGAACTGGATACCTTCCTGGTGGACACGAACGACACCACCTTCACCATCGGCGGTCAGGTGGATCTGAATACGGAGCGCCTGGATATCAGCATCATTCCCCATCCCAAGGACCCCAGCCTGCTTGTCGGACGGTCTCCCCTTCACATGGGTGGCACCTTCGATGACATCGACACCGCGGTGCATGGCGAACGCCTCGCGATACGCACCGGTGCCAGCGCAACTCTCGCCGCGGTTGCCGGCCCCATCGCCGCGCTCTTGCCGCTGGTCGATGTGGGTACGGGCATCGACAGGGACTATTGCCAGGGGTTGATCAGCCGTTCCCGCGAGGCAATCGATGAGGGGAATATCGAATGAGGCATCGACACCCTTGGCTTGGCACCCTGGCGATGCCGGGCGTTCTCGTGGCAGGGCTGCTGGTCGGCTGTGCCGGTGCTCCGATCAATGAATCGGCCCGGGTTGCCCAGCAGGATTCGCTGAAGGCGGTGCAGATCAAGGCCCGCCTCCTCGAAGCACCGGACCTGGCCGGCGCGGCCATCGACGTGGAACTGGAAGGCGGTCGCGTCACCCTGGGCGGTTTCGTCGAGACGTCAGAGCAGCGCAGTCGGGCTGAGGCCATAGCGCGTGAGCATGACAAGGTGGATACAGTCGACAACAAGATCACGGTCAAGTAACGGGAAGCTTAAACACGGCCCGGGCTGAGGCTGAACCTCCCGCTTTTCCGATGATGGCCAGGACAGTCAGGCACCATGGTAGCCGTCGTCTTCGGGGTTCTCGTGGTCGCCCCTGGGCAGCTCGCAGACCCACTCCATGGCGGCGGAATGGTCGTGGCTGGGGAAGGTTCGAATCTCCACCGCCTTGAAGAGGCGATCCTCCAGTTGGGCGATATGCTTGATCCACTCCTTGTCGGTGACCACGGCGGCGCGGTGGTAGTGCTCGAGGTCGCCGATCTGAGTCAGGCCATAGCCAACGTCCTTGAGCAGCGCTGGAAACGTCATCAAGCGCAGGCCGTCGAGCTCTGCCAGCAGGCTGACCCTGGGATGGTGGCGCTTGGCGGCCTCAATGGCGTCGATGGCCTGCTGCAATTCCTGAGCCGTGACGACGCCGCCGACCCGCATCGCCACAACGTGTTCTGCCGGCGGACTGATGAACTCCAACATGATGATCTCCCAAGGTTATTGAGGATAGTACGCTACGCTTTTCCTCAGCATAGCCATGAAGCCCGCGCGCATCACTTGAACCCGAATCACGAGGCCACTGAACGTTCCAGCATATCCTGACGTGGTTCCATTCGCAGGTATGCGGCTAGGGTGCATCATCAACGAGTCACCTGAGTCAGGTCTCGCCTGACCTGATGAGCCGTCAACGCGTCTGTCAGGGCGGGGCCACTCATTCTTCTTCCATCCTCTCGCGACACATCACGACCCGGTTCCTGCCGTCACGCTTGCCGACGTAGAGCGTCTGGTCCGCTCGCTTGATCAAGGATTCGAGGTCGGCCGTTTCAGTGTGCGCTACCGCGACACCAATAGTGACGCTCAGGCGTCGCTCGCTCATTCCTTCCTTCAACGGCAGCTCGGCGACTCTCTTCTTCAAGCGCTCTGCGACGATTTGAGCATCTTCTGCGCTGGTGTTCGGCAGGGCCACCACAAACTCCTCGCCGCCGAAGCGCCCTATCACATCCGTGGGGCGGAGGGCTTGGGCACAGACCTCCGCGATCTTGCTCAGAACCCAATCGCCGTGACTGTGGCCCCAGGTATCATTGATGCTCTTGAAATGATCCACATCGATCATGAAAAGGCTGAACGGCACCTTTTCATGTTGAGAGCGTTGCAGTAAACCCTGAGCCCGCTTCATGAAATGACCGCGAGTATTAAGCCCCGTCAGCGCGTCCCGCTCGGCGACCATACGTAACTGCTCCTCCAGGGCTTTTCGGTGCGCTATTTCCTTGAGCAGCTGGCGATTTTGATCTCGCTCCTCGTGAAGCAGCACAAATTGCTTACGCTGTAGGCCCTCCAGGCGCCACAAGGCAAAGAAGCCCACGATATTGGCCATGATCAGCAACAGCGCTATACGAAGCGTCGCCACAGAATCAATGTCGGCAAACAGCACTGCAGAGGTCAGAAAGCCAATGCTCAGATAGAGGCTGGCAAGCGTCACCACCGTCAGCAGATTCGGGATCAGGAGATAGAATGCCATGGTGGCCACCACGGCGGCTGTCACCTGGCTGGAGAGGCTCTCGGGACGCAAGGGAACGATCAGGATGATACCGGTCGCGAGTATCCATAGCGGCAAGGCGTGCAGCCAGGCATGCCGGGTATAGCTTCCCCAGCGTACGATAACAAAGGCAAGCAGAAAGCAGAGGCTTACGACCACGAAACGCATGGCGACCAACAGATAGTACTCTCGGGTCGTGCCAAGCAGATGGTAGTCCGTGATAGAAAACATGCCAAAGATCGAGGCTGCCACGATCACGGAAATGCAGGTTTCGAACCGCACCCTCTCCTGGATGGACCTGCGGTACACTGACTCGCTGCTATATTCGCGCAGCTGGCCCGTCAACCAATGCACGTGATACGGCTTTCCTAGTGATGACAACGCCCCATGCTCCCTGGTTAAAAGACCGATTTTCCTTGGGGATAAGGAAGAAGAAACGCCTGACAAGATGGCGACAAGATTACCGAGGTGCCCAAAAGCTTGCCAATTTTCTCACGCTTCACCGTCAATAGCTTGTCCACCGTGAGCCGATACCGTTCCGGATGCACGAGATCAGGAGGCTATGGTGCGGCCTTCGGCCATTGCCAGCCGAAGGCCGCGTCGAGGCGGTTCAGCGTTTGAGAGAGGCGTGGTAGAGGTCTGCTAGCGGTGTCAGGGCTATCACCTCTTCGCGCATGGCTTTTTTCTGTACCTCCAGGGCAGCACGCCAGTCATCGCACTCCTGCTTACGCCTGGGAGCGTTAGCGGAGCTGGCGGCAAAGGCCTCGATCCAGACCTGACGGGAGCACAGATCCTGAAAGTCGCCCAGCAAACGCTGGCGATGCTTCAGACCCGAGAGAAAATCACGGTGGCGCTTGGGCTCCAGCTCGGCCAGGTAGCGGATGCGTTTCACGGCCTTGCGCAGATCATGTAGCGTTTCATCATCGCTATCGGGGGAAAGCGCTGCCTGCGTCTGGTCGTGGCGGTCGATGCGCTCGGCCAGTACCGTCTCGATGCGCTTGGCGGATAGGCCGGCCAGCGCTTTCTTGAAGTGCCGGGAGCCGAGGAAGTCTCGCCAGTCCTGCATCTCCTCGGCGTAAGTGGATTGAACAAGCTGTTGGCGCAGTGCGGCGTGCTCCTCCTCACGGCGGGCCCGCAGCCAGCGCTCCAGGGCCTGACGAGAACGCGATATCAGCGGCGGCGGAGCCTCATTCAGGCTTTCCAGGAAGACATCGAGGTCGCGCAGATCGCTGGTCGCCTGAGCCCGCCGCTTGAGATGCTTCAAGCGTTTCTTCAAGCCGGGCACCTTGATGGCCGCCCGCACGGACTCGCCGATCGCCCGACTGCGGCGCAGGTTGACGCGATACTGGTGCAGGAACTCGGGGTCGATACCGGCCATGACCCCGGGCTCCAGGGCGCGCACCATGCGGTACTGGTGAGCCAGCCGCTCGCGGATGCGCCGCTTCAGGCCGGCCTTTCCAAGATCAGGAGCCGACGGCGCAGCGCGCTTGAAGAGCGCGTGGTTGGCCTGCTGCGGTGTCAGGCTATGCACGTCCTCGGCGGCGTGTTGCTCCAGGGCGTGCCAAGGCGTATCGGGCAGCGAAAGATGCAGCAGGCCGCCGGTGGGCAGCTTGCTTGGCGTGTCAGGACAGAGCCAATGGGCCAGCTCCAGCAAGGCCGGGTTGTGACCGATCAGCAGGACCCTGTCGGTCGTCTCGGGCAGCCCCTGCAGCCAGGCCAGCAGGGCATGGGCATCGAAGGTGTAAAGCGCCTCGTCGACGAAGGCTCGCTCGCTCAGGGAACGCTCGGGAAGCCGCTTGGCTACCTCGTCGAGTGTCTGACGCGTGCGCACCGCACCACTGACGTGAACCTCGCCCTCCACCGCCTTCCAATGCTGCAGTGCCTCGGCCATGGCCGCCGCCTGGCGCCTGCCTCGCTTGCGCAGTGGCCGGTCGTGATCGGCTACCTCTTTATCTCCGCGTTTCGCCTTGGCGTGGCGCATCAAGAACAGTTGACGCATGAGCCTCTCTCCCGATAGCGATCTGTGCGGTCATGATAGGCCAATCCGCCCCGTTAGCGTCCATATGGCGTACGGCTGTGGAAAGCACTGCCTTGAGCGGATCGTCATTACCGGCTAGTGTCCCCGTCGCGCGCTGCGGTTAGCGAAGCAGCCTCGTCAACCCCGAAGAGGACAGCGGTCTGATGACCTCGAAAGAACACCACGTAGTCCTCCTGGACGGAGGGATGGGCCAGGAGCTCAGGCGGCGCAGCCGGCGCCCTGCCACGCCGCTTTGGTCCGCTCAGGTCATGTTGGACGAACCGCATCTGGTGACCGCGGCCCACCGCGACTTCATCGAGGCCGGTGCTCGGGTCATCACGGTCAACAACTACAGCGCGACCCCGCAGCGCCTGGCGCGCGACGGCGATCCGGACATGTTCGAGCCGCTGCATGCCGCGGCACTGAGCGCCGCTCGCAAGGCGCGTGATGAAAGCGGTCAGGCGATACGCATCGCGGGCTGTCTGCCCCCGCTGGTCGCGAGTTATCACCCCGATAGCGTACCGGACGACGCCACCTGCCTGCGCGACTACCGCCGCTTGGTGGCGGTCCAGACCGGCGGGGTCGACCTTTTCCTGTGCGAAACCATGACCCTGACCCGTGAGGCGCGTGCTGCGACACTCGCGGCAGTCGAGAGTCAGCGCCCGGTGTGGGTGGCCTTCACGGTAGATGACCGCGATGGAACGCGCCTTCGCTCCGGCGAGCCGCTGGCCGCGGCGGCCCAGGAGGTCGTGGCCTCAGGCGCCGAGGGGGTATTGGTCAACTGTTCGGTACCTGAGGCAGTGACTACCGCCATAGGGGAGTTGGCAGGCCTTGGCGTGCCGTTCGGCGGCTATGCCAACGCCTTCACGTCGGCGGCCGAGCTGTCGCCCGGCGGCACCGTGGATACGCTGACGACGCGAAAGGATCTCGATCCTGACGGCTACGCCGAGCATGCGCTGCGCTGGGTCGAGCAGGGCGCGACCCTCGTGGGCGGCTGCTGCGAGGTAGGCCCGGCGCATATCGCCACACTGGCCAAGCGATTGACCGCGGCGGGCCATCCTCTGGCTGCTTCTTGACACCCTGCGGATCAATCCGCCAGGAAAGGACGCCGAGGATCCATGCCGTCGGGCGTGGCCTGCGCCATCTGAACACGGCGCTCCCGAGCCGGGCGCCTGAATTCGGCGTACTGGCGCTCGGGCAGATCATCGAATTCTGCCTGTTCCGCGACGGAAAGCCCGTAGTAGACCTCGTCGAGGCCGCTCCAGTAGATCGCCCCCAGGCACATGGGACAAGGCTCGCAGCTGGTATAGAGCACACATCCTGCCAAGCGCCGCGAGCCCGAGTGCCGGGCGGCATCCTGCAGCGCACGGACCTCGGCATGCCCGGCCAGGTCCTCGGTGGCTTTCACATCGTTCACGCCCTGCCCTATCACGGTGCCGTCCCGTACCACCAGCGCGGCAAAGGGCGCCTGGCCACGTGCCGCATTATCGAGGGCAAGCTCGATGCACTGCGCTATCCATTGCCGATGTGTCATGGGGTCCTGCCTGCCTGAAGGGAAAAAATCTTCCAAACGCGTCGCCCATATGACCATCGTGGCTGACAGGGGTCCAGCGTGGTTGTCAGAAAATGCGCACTGCTCCACCGAGAGCCGCGTGACCCGCCATGTTAGGCTTGGCGGACACTGCCACACAGGGAGCCTGATCATGACCGCCGCCGAGATACTCGACCGCCTGGTGAGCTTCGCCACCGTCTCGCGGGATTCCAACCTGGCCCTGATCGAGTGGGTCGAGGATTGGCTCGACGAGCACGGCGTAACGCACTGGCGCGTGGAGAGCGACGACGGCCGCAAGGCCAACCTACTGGCACGCATCGGCCCCGACGTGGCCGGCGGCGTGGTGCTCTCCGGCCATACCGATGTGGTGCCGGTCGATGGTCAACCCTGGTCCACCGATCCGTTCACCCTGGTCGATAAAGGCGACGGCCGGCTCTATGGCCGCGGGACCTGCGACATGAAGGGCTTTATCGCCTGCGCCCTGGCGGAAGTGCCCCGCTGGACGACCCAGGAGCTGGCGACACCCCTCTGGCTGGCGTTCTCCTATGACGAGGAGGTGGGCTGCATCGGCGCCCCGCGGATGATCGAGCGACTGCTGGCCGACCATCCTCGTCCGGCCGCGGTGATCGTCGGCGAACCGACCATGATGCACCCGGTGGTGGCCCACAAGGGAGCCACCAACCTGCGCACCACCGTCACCGGCCGTGCCGCCCACTCCAGCCAGGTCAACCAGGGGGTCTCGGCGATTCACGTTGCCGCGCGCCTGGTAACACGCATCGAGGACGTGATGGCCGAACTCAAGGCCGAGGGGCGCGTGGACGAGGCCTTCAACGTGGTGCACTCGAGCCTGCACGTCGGCAAGATCCAGGGCGGCACGGCCATCAACATCATGGCCCGAGAGTGCACCTTCGAGTGGGAAATTCGCCACCTGCCGTCGGATCGCTTCGAGGAGCTGCTCGCGCGGGTCGACGACACCGCGGCCGAGCTGCAAGCCGAGATGCGCACGCGCGCGCCGGACGCCACCATCGCTACCGAGGCGCTGAACACCACGGTGCCGGCGCTGGCCGACGACAACAACGCCGAGGTGCTGGCGCTGTGTCGAGACCTGCTCGACGAACGCCCCGCAGGCGCCGTGGCCTACGCCACCGAGGCCGGCCAGTTCCAGCGCGAGGGCCTGCCCACGGTGATCTGTGGCCCGGGGAGCATCAGCCAGGCCCACCAGCCCGACGAGTACATCGATATCGAGCAGCTCGAGGCGGGCGCAGCCTTCATGGCGGCACTGGGCGAGCGACTGCGCCGACCGTAGAATAAGGCTGCCTGCCATTCCCGCCTGGAGCCCCCATGTCCCGCCTGCTGATCGTCAAGACCGGAGACAGCTATCCCGATATAGCCCGTGACCATGGCGACTTCGAGACCCTTTTCCAGCAGGTGCTGGCGGGCTCGCCGACCGCGCCCTCGGTGCGGGTCTTTGATGCAACGCGCGCCACGGCCCTGCCAAGGCTGGACGACGTCGACGGCCTGCTGATCACCGGCTCGCACGCCATGGTCAGCCATGCCGAGCCCTGGAGCGAGGCCCTCAAGCCATGGCTGGTCGAGGCGCGTGATCGCAACATCGCCATGCTCGGCGTCTGCTACGGTCACCAGCTGATGGCCTCGGCCTTCGGCGGCGCCAGCGACTTCCATCCGGCCGGACGGGAATCCGGCACCCGCGAGGTCACCCTGACCGAAGCGGGCCAGCAGGATCCGCTGCTGGGTAGCCTGCCGGGGACCTTCCGCGCGCACCTCAGTCATGCCCAGACGGTCATCAGGGCGCCGGCCGGGGCCTGCGTGCTGGCCACCAATGGTCACGACCCGCATCAGGCTCTGCGCCACGGTCCTCGCCAGTGGAGCGTGCAGTTCCACCCCGAGTTCACCGAGGCCGTGATGCGTGCCTATCTCGGCCATCAGCGAGACGCCCTGCGAGATCAGGGTGAGGCGGCGGAGCGCTTGATCGCCGACGTTGGCGGTACGCCTGAGGCCACCGGCCTGCTCACGCGCTTTGCCCTTCTCGCAGCCAGCCAGCAGGCGGTAGCGTCTCTGTCCTGAGGCTGCAGTCAACGACCCATACAAAAAAGGCTCCCGCACCATAGGGTGCGGGAGCCTTTCATGTACCGGGACCGGGCTCAGGCCCGCTCGGCATCAGGCGCTGGTGCGACGACGAATCGGCGCGTCACCGTCCTGACGACGACGCGGAGCACGCTCGGGCGCCCCCTTGTCCTCGCTGATCTCCAGCGGACGTCCGGCAACGCGGGCGCGGGCCATCTTGGTCAGGATGCTCTCCGGCAGCGAACTCGGCAGCTCGACCACCGAGAAGGCGGTGCGGATGTCGATCCGGCCGATACGGCTCCCTTCGATACCACCCTCGTTGGCGAGTGCGCCGACCAGCTGGCCGGGCTTGACGCCATCCTGATGACCCACGGCAACGCGATAGCGGGTCATGCCCTCACGCGGTGCGCTGTCGCGACGCTTCGTCGGCTTGGCGTCACGCGCGTTGCGGTCGTTGTTGCGCTCGGCACGCGGAGCCTGCACACGACCGATGGGCGCCTCGTCGGCACGTGCCATGCGCGCAAAGGCACAGGCCAGCTCGATGGGGTCGTGACCCTCCTCGACCATCCGCTCGACCAGCGCACGCTGCTCATCGGCACCGGCCGTCAGGGCGGCGACCACGCGCTGATGGAACATCTCGTCGCGGTGGGCGCGGATGGCGGCCTCATCGGGCACGGCCATCTCGCTCATCTTCTGGCCGGTGGCCTGCTCGAGCCAGCCCACCTTGCGGCCCTCGCGGAAGCCAACGAAGGTGATCGCGATACCGGTGCGCCCGGCACGGCCGGTACGGCCGATGCGGTGGGTGTAGGCCTCGGCATCCTGGGGCAGGTCATAATTGATGACGTGCGTGATACGCGGCACATCGAGGCCGCGGGCAGCGACGTCGGTGGCGATCAGCACGTCGACCTTGCCGCGCTTGAGGCGCGTGATGGTGCGCTCGCGCAGGCTCTGGTCCAGGTCACCGGAGAGGCTGGCCACGCTCATGCCACGCGCGGAGAGCTGCTCCATCAGGGTGGTGCAGGCGGCCCGGGTACGCACGAAGACGATGGCTCCGTCGACCGGTTCGACCTCGAGGAGTCGCGCCAGCGCCTCCTGCTTGGCCCCGCCGTCGACTCGCACCATGCGCTGGTCGATGCTGGCGGCCGTGCCGACCTTGGCCTCGATGGCCACCTTGACCGGGTCGACCAAGTAGCGATTGACGATACGCTCGATCTCGACCGGCAGGGTCGCGGAGAAGAACACCCGCTGGGCGTCCTTCGGGGTATCGGCGACCACGCGCTTGACGTCATCGATGAAGCCCATGCGCAGCATCTCGTCGGCCTCGTCGAGCACCAGCGCGGAGAGGCCGTCGAGCTTGAGGCTACCGCGATCCAGGTGATCGATGACCCGGCCCGGGGTGCCCACCACCACCTGGGCGCCACGCCGCAGCGCGGAGAGCTGCTCGCGGTACTCCTGGCCGCCGCACAGGGTGGCGACCTCGAACCCCTTGAGGTTCTGGCCATACTTGCTGAAGGAGACGGCCACCTGCTGGGCCAGCTCGCGGGTCGGCGCCAGCACCAGCACCTGGGTCTCGCGACGCGACAGTTCGAGGCGAGACAGCAGCGGCAGGGCGAAGGCCGCGGTCTTGCCGGTGCCGGTCTGGGCCTGACCCAGCATGTCACGCCCTTCCAGCAGCGCAGGGATGGTCTGTGCCTGGATCGGTGACGGGGTCTCGTAGCCCTGGGATTCCACGGCAGAGAGAACGGCAGGCAGCAGGTCCAGATCACCGAAGCTCGGCGAGGCGACAGAAGTCGAGGTCATTAATCACACCTTGGTAGGCCGACGGGGCCGGCAGAAATTCAGTGGCGTCCCTGACGCGTGCAACACGCTCAGGCATCTGCGTTCCGTCCAACGGAGGGGCAGATGAAAAATCGGAGTCGGGGACGCCGGTCGCACCTGGCATTCGATCCATGCCATCGGAGATGGCCCATGAACCGCTGTGGCGACCGTTTGCGCCGATCTCGCCCGGGTGGCGTGATCTCGGTGGCGCTCCATCTACACAATTCGAACGCGTGCGGGGTCAGTTCTTGGGTCACTGAGCCCGGCGTTTCGGCGCCCACCTGCCTGAGGCAGCGTGGCGTCGTCATGATGGTGGGGTCAACACATGCGAGGAGCGCGCATGCTACCATCGTCGACTGCCACTGACCAGCCTTTTTCTGTTCCCTGCCCTGCCGGAGTGCTGCATGCCGAATCTGTGGGTCGATGCCGAT
The DNA here is from genome assembly GCF_014192285.1 of Halomonas fontilapidosi. Classification (GTDB taxonomy): domain Bacteria; phylum Pseudomonadota; class Gammaproteobacteria; order Pseudomonadales; family Halomonadaceae; genus Halomonas; species Halomonas fontilapidosi. The sequence goes on from NZ_JACHXQ010000005.1 coordinate 20,051, forward strand.
GCCTGCCCCAAGGCAGCGCGCGAAATCATCGTGCGCGCCGCCGAACGAACCGCCACGCCGACCTGGTTCGTGGCCAACCATGCGGTGCCGCTGCCGCCATCGCGGTGGGTCAAGGGCCTGGCGGTGAGCCAAGGCTTCGACGCCGCCGACAACGAAATCGTCGAGCGCATCCAGGCAGGCGACCTGCTGATCACCTCCGACCTGCCGCTGGCCCTGGAGGCTATCGAGCGCGGCGCCAGGGTCATGACGACCCGCGGCGAGACGCTGGATGCCAACAACATTCGCGCCCGGGTACAGATGAGAGACTTCATGGAGACCTTAAGAGCCAGCGGCGAACACACCGGCGGCCCCAGCGGCTACTCCGACGGCGACCGCCGCGAATTCGCCAATGCGCTGGATCGCTGGCTGGCAAAGAAATCCCGCCGCTGAAGCCGCCGCTGCGCGGCGGATCGCGCTGCCAGCAGCGCTCCCACAAGGGGGCGGAGCCACCGAACAAGCTTGTCTCACCAAGCATGCGGAGCCACTGGGCAGGTTGTCGTAAGAGCTTTGCTCGCAAAGCGATGGGTACGCTCGGCCGAGCCGCCGCTTCGCGACGGCTCGCGGGCTCCCACAGGACGCTTATCCCTTCTCCCGGATCCCCTGGCCCGACAGGCGCTCGCGGTCATGGGGGCGATTCAGCTCGAGCAGCGGACCGTAGGGCACGATGCCGGTGGGGTTGATGGTGGCGTGGCTGGCGTAGTAGTGGCGCTTGATGTGATCGAAGTCCACCGTCTCGGCAATACCCGGCCACTGATAGAGCTCGCGGAGATAGTTCGCGAGATTCGGGTAGTCCTCGATACGCCGCAGATTGCACTTGAAGTGGCCGTGGTAGACGGCATCGAAGCGAATCAGGGTGGTGAACAGCCGGATGTCGGCTTCGGTGAACCATTCGCCTGCCAGGTAGCGGTGCTCCGCCAGGCGCGCCTCCATGCGGTCGAGCGCCTCGAACAGCGCGACCACATGCTTCTCGTAGACCGACTGCTCGGTGGCGAAGCCGGACTTGTAGACACCATTGTTGATGTGGTCATAGACGTCGGCGTTGACGGCATCGATGGTCTCGCGCAGATCCTCGGGATAGAGGTCCAGGTGGTTGCCGGTCAGCCCGTCGAAGGCACCGTTCAACATTCTCAGCAGATCCGCGGACTCATTGTTGACGATGCGCCCCGATTGCTTGTCCCACAGCGCCGGCACGGTAACGCGCCCGGTGTAGTGGGGATGGGTCAGGGTGTAGAGCTGGTGATGAAAGTCCACCCCGTTGATCGGGTCACCGCTGGAGCCCTCGTCCTCACGATAGGTCCAGCCCTGGTCGAGCATCAGCGGGCTGACGTGGGAAACCCCGATGGCTGAATCGAGCCCCTTGAGCCGACGCATGATCAGCACGCGATGCGCCCAGGGACAGGCCAACGACACATACAGATGGTAGCGGCCCGTCTCGGCGGCCAGCCCCGGCTGGCCATCAGGCCCGGGCTGGCCGTCCGGCGTGATCCAGTCGCGCAGCTTGGCGGATTCTCGCACGAATTCACCGCCGTGCTTGTCGGTGTCGTACCACTGGTCGTGCCAGATGCCGTCGATCAGAAGCCCCATGATTGTCTCCTAACATGTCGATGAGCGAGTGCTCGATAACGAGGACAACCCCAGCTTAAGGCGAAACCATCGACGCTCAAGCGCAGGTTTTGCGCTCCATCATTCGACAGTTTCGAATGGTGCCTGCTCGGGACAGGCCATCACGGCCACCTTCAGGGCCTCGGCCAGGGCATGAGTCGCCGGACCGGCCCGGTCCCGGTCGCGGTGGATCAGCTGCACCGGGTATTCGCGGCTACCGCCGGCGGCCAGCGGCAGCCGCGCGAGGCGCCCCTCGGCCAATGCCTGGCGAAGACGTGTCTCGGGAATCCAGGCAAAGCCCAGGCCGCGCTGGAGCATGTCGATGGAGGTCTGCAGGTGGCTCACCGTCCAGCGCTGCTCTGCCTTCAGCCAGCCGGCATCCATGGACTGACGTCGGGCCGAATCGCGCACGACGAGCTGGCGGTGCTGTTCCAGGTCGCGCAGGTCGAGCGGACGCCCCAGGCAATGCAGCGGGTGCTCGGGATGGGCCACCGCCACGAAGTGCACCCGGACCAGCGGCTCGCCCAGGAACCCCTGGGCCGAGATGCCCGACACCACCAGGTCGGCGCTGCCGTCGTATAGCATCTCGATACCGCCATTGAGCACCGTCTCGTGGAGTTGCACGCGCACATGGGGATAGGCCGCCGAGAAGGTCTCCAGCGCTCGGGCAAGGGCATCGGGGGGGAAGATCTGGTCAACGGCCAGCACCACCTCCGCCTCAAGCCCCTCGGCCAAGCGCCCTGCCACATCCTCCAGCGAGGCGGCACTCTCGAGCAGCTGGCGTGCGCGGCGCAGCAGTAGCTCACCGGCCTCGGTCAGACGCACCTGCCGCCCCACCGGCTCCATCACCGCCACACCGAGCTGCTCCTCAAGCTTGTGCACGGCATGGTTCAGGGTCGAAGGGCTCTTGTGGATCGCCTCGGCGGCACGGGCGAAGCCGCCATGGTCGACCACCGCCGCCAGCATCTGCCATTGGGCCAGGGTGACACGGGACATTTCGAATTCCTCGAATCTATAGAGCGAAACGTTGCGCTTAATCTTCGAAAAATCCGACCTAAAATGCCAGTCAAACCTTGCACAACGGGAGACAGCCCCATGACAATCCCCGCCATCACCCGAGAAGTCGACCAGCTGGTGACCAGCCAGCCGAGCCAGGATGGCGACGGCGTCAGGATTCAGCGCATTCATGACTTCGGCGGCGGGCTCGACCCCTTCCTGATGCTCGACGAGCTGGGCTCCGACCGGCCGGATGACTACGTCGGCGGCTTCCCGCCGCACCCCCATCGCGGCATCCAGACCCTGACCTATGTGATCCATGGCGGCCTGACCCACGAAGACCACCTGGGCCACTCAAGCACCATCCAGTCAGGCGACGCCCAGTGGATGCATACCGGCCGGGGCATCATCCACTCGGAGATGCCGCTGACCGACCATCAGGGGCTCCACGCCTTTCAGCTGTGGCTGAATCTGGCGGCCCGGGACAAGCTGAGCGAGGCCACCTATCGCGACGTGCGCGCCGCGGAGATGCCCACGCTCGGCGGCCATGATGCCAGCCTCGTTGCCCTGGGCGGGCGCTGGGAAAATAGCGACGGCGACAGCGTGTCAGGCCCGCTGGAGGCCCTGGCCGGCCGAGGCGCGGTGGCCCATGCCCGACTGGCGGCCGGCGGCGAGCTTGCACTTGCCACCAAGGCCAGCACGCTGCTGGTCTATGTCTTCACGGGCAGCCTGGAGATTGCCGGCACCCCGGTGCCTCAGGGCCGACTCGCGCGCCTCGGCAGCGGCGAGCGGCTTGTGCTGACCAGCCACGAGGGCGCCCAGGCGCTGCTGCTGAGCGGTGAACCCCATGGCGAGCCGATTGCCCACTACGGTCCCTTCGTGATGAACGAGCACGCCGAACTGGAGCAGGCACTGCGGGACTATCGTGCCGGCACCTTCACCGATTGAACGCCGGCCCCTCGCGTCGGGGTTGAAATTCCCCGGCTCGAGGTGTCCAATGTTTACTTAAAAAAACAGTGTTTGCGCTCTCGTCCGACGCCCTATCTCAGGCAAGCAGACGTAGAGCGACAATGTCATGTATGTCCGTACAGACTAGGCATCCCATACATCATGGGTTAAGGTTCGGATGCCTTTAATTTATTTCCTTTTCATCTGTTACGGCCATTAACCATGATGCGAATTCTCCATTCGCTGCCCCGCACCCATAAGTTGTTGTTGTTACCTGTTGCCACCATGGTCACCGTGCTGGGCGCACAAAAAATCGTCACCTCTTACGAAGATGTTCAGCGCGACAGCCAGACGCTGGACACCATTCTTGTCCCTCTCGACGCCGATGCCAGCCCAGGCCTCCCTTCGCTGCACACCGAGCGCACCCCCGTCGCCGACGCCATCGAGATGGCAACGCGGGCGCTCGACGCCACTCGACAGCATATCCCGCTCTCCGAGCTCAAAGCCTCGGAGATCGTTGACATCGACTTCGTCACTCCGGCCAATGCCGGCCGTGCTGAATCCGCGATTCCCGAAACGCTCGCCCTGCCTGCCCAGCGTGAGCAAGCTTCCAGCAACGACAACGAACTGCTGGCAGACCACGGCGCCACCCTCGATGATGGCGTCGTGCACATGGCCGTGGTCATCGGCACCATCGCCGCCGGCATGCTCGATCACGACGGCGGCCTGGTAGCAGATGCCACCTCCTACGAGGATGTCTCCGAGGACGATCTGGCACTGTTCGACGAAGGGCCGATCCAGCTGGAGGAGGAGATCGTTGCCAACGAACCTTTCGTTCCGGAATGGAATACCTACGAGGTCCAGGCGGGGGATACCTTCGCGATCATGGCGCAGAACCACTTCGGCATGGGATACCGCGAGGTGATGAACCTGCTGGAGCGCCTGCCCGAACCTCGGCTGCTGACCCACTGGCGGCAGGGCAATCGTTTCGAGTACCAGCTCGACGAATCAGGGCATCTGCTCTCCCTGCGACTGATGAAGAACGCCCGGGACGGCTTCCTGGTCGAGCGCCAGGATGACAGCTTCGAGGTCGCCACCATCGAACGCGCCGGCGAAGCCACCCAGCGCCTCTTCGCCGGCAGCATCAGCGGCAGCTTCGCACGCTCGGCCAAGGCCACCGGCCTGACCAGCGCCGAGGTCTCGGAGCTCTCACGAGTTCTGGAAAAGAAACTCGACTTCCGCCGCGACACCCGTCGCGGCGATCGCTTTCAGGTGCTGGTGGAGTCCGACATCATCGACGGCGAGAGCCTCGACCCGCGGGTGCTGGCGGTACAGTACGAAGGCGAGCGCATGGACCTCACCCTGGTGCGCAACACGGAGGACAACCGCTTCTACACCCCGGACGGCAAGAGCCTCGACCCGGCCTTCAACCGCTACCCCTTCGAGGGTCGCTACCGGCTGAGCTCGCACTTCAACCCGCGCCGCAAGCACCCGGTCACCGGCCGCATCAGCCCTCACAAGGGCACCGATTTCGCCATGCCGATCGGCACTGCCGTCCAGGCCCCCGCCAATGGCCGCGTGGAGAAGGTCGGCAACCATCCGGCAGCCGGCCGCTATGTGGTGATCCGCCACGACAACGGCTACAAGACCCGCTATCTGCACCTCTCCAAGCCGATGGTCAGCAATGGCCAGCGCGTCGCCATGGGCGAGCGCATTGCGCTGTCCGGCAACACCGGGCGCAGCACCGGGCCGCACCTGCACTACGAGGTCCTGGTCAACAACAGCCAGGTGAATGCCATGAAGGTGGCGCTGCCCGAGAACCAGAGCCTCCAGGGCGAGCGGCTGGTCGCCTTCCAGCGCCAGGCAGAACCCGTGCTGGCCGCCCTGCAGAGCGGCGAGACCGGCACCGTGGTCGCCAGCACCGGCGAGGTGGCCACGACCGACGACGAGGGCTAAGCCCCGCCGCCACCACCTTTCCGCGCCCCGCCCTCGAGCGGGGCGCAGTCGTTCAGGGATGCCGTGCCGACCGCCGGAGTGTCCGGCCAAGGTACACTAACGTCCCCAGGATCGGAGACTCTCGGCGTGTCCTCACCCCATACCCACTCTCAACCGGCCGCGCCGCCCGACGACCGCCTGGCCAGCTTCCTTGGCGTCTTCCGCTACAGCCACCGTGCCCTAGCGCTGGTCTGGCAGACCTCCCGCCCCCTGACCCTGGGGCTGGCGCTCTGCACGTTGGTCGCCGGGGTGCTGCCCGCGGTGGCCGCCTGGATCGGCCAACTGATCGTCGACTCGGTGGTGGCGGCCATGGCCCGGCATGGCGAGACCGGCGAAGTCGACTGGTGGGGCGTGCTGCGTTACGTGGTGGCCGAGGCGGGCGTGATCGCCACCATCGCCCTGGCCCAGCGTGGCCTCTCCGCTCAGCAATCGCTGCTGCGCGCCCTGCTCGGCCAGAAGGTCAACGTGATGATCCTCGAGAAGGCCGGCACCCTGACGCTTGCCCAGTTCGAGGATTCGGAGTTCTACGACAAGCTGACCCGGGCCCGCCGCGAGGCCTCGGTGCGGCCGCTGGGCCTGGTCAACAAGACCTTCGGCCTGGCCCAGAACGCCATCTCGCTGGCCAGCTTCGGGGTGCTGCTGGTGCAGTTCTCGCCCTGGGCGCTGCTGGTGCTGGTGATCGGCGCCCTGCCGGTGTTCGTCTCGGAGGCCAAGTTCTCGGGGGACGCCTTTCGGCTGTTCCGTTGGCGCTCGCCACAGACTCGCATGCAGATGTACCTGGAGACGGTGCTGGCCCGAGAAGACAGTATCAAGGAGGTCAAGCTGTTCGGCCTGGAGCCGCTGCTGCTGGAGCGTTACCGGACCATCTTCGACACCCTCTACGGCGAAGATCGCCGCCTGACCATCCGTCGCGAGAGCTGGGGCTTTCTGCTCGGGCTGCTGGGCACCCTGGCCTTCTATGCCGCCTACGCCTGGGTCGTGGTGGAGACCGTGACCGGACGACTGACCTTGGGCGAGATGACCATGTACCTGATGGTCTTCAAGCAGGGGCAGTCGTCACTCTCGGCGAGCCTCACGGCGATCGGCGGCATGTACGAGGACAACCTCTACCTCTCGAACCTCTACGAGTACCTGGAGCAGCCGGTACCCGCCGAACGCGGCACCTTGACCAAGGGAGAGTGTCCCGGCGACGGCATCCGTTTCGAGGGTGTGGGCTTCACCTACCCCGGGGCCGAGTCGCCGGCCCTCTCGGGCATCTCGCTGCACCTGCGCCCCGGCGGAAGCCTGGCCCTGGTGGGGGCCAACGGCTCCGGCAAGACCACCCTGATCAAGTTGTTGACACGTCTCTACGAGCCCACCGCGGGGCGTATCCTGCTCGACGGCAGCGACCTGAGGGACTGGGAGGTTCAGGCCCTGAGACGACGTATCGGGGTGATCTTCCAGGACTTCGTGCGCTACCAGATGAAGGTCGGCGAGAACCTGGGCGCCGGGGACGTCGCGGCTTTCACCGACGAGGCCCGCTGGCAGGAAGCCGCTCGTCGCGGCCTGGCCGATGACTTCATCGCCGACATGCCCGGCGGCTACCACACCCAGCTGGGGCGCTGGTTCAAGGGCGGCCAGGAGCTCTCTGGTGGCCAGTGGCAGAAGATCGCCCTCTCTCGGGCCTACATGCGCGAGGACGCCGACATTCTGGTACTCGACGAGCCCACCGCGGCCATGGACGCCGCGGCTGAAGCAGCCGTGTATGCCGACTTCCGCGAGCACAGCCGCGACCGCATGACCATCCTGATCTCGCACCGCTTCTCGACGGTACGCGCCGCCGAGTGGATCCTGGTGATCGATGGCGGCGAGATTCTCGAGCAGGGCGACCACCAGAGCCTGATAGCCGCCAATGGCCGCTATGCGCGTCTCTTCCGCCTTCAGGCCAAGGGCTATCGATAACCCAGAACGCCCCATCGCCCGGCCAAGGCAGCTCTCCCGCTACCAGCTCAAAGGGCGATCCAGTGCCTTGAGTAGCGCGTCATCGCGCTCATAGATATCGGGGCGAAAGGAGAGCTCGCCCGCCTCTGTGGCATGCGCGGTCCAGTAGTGCAGGACCACCGGCACATGGCGCTCGAGGGGAACATTGCGCGTTTTCCCCGTGGCCACCAGATCACGGATGTCGCGCGGAGTGTTGGTATCGTCGAGCAGCAGCTGCACCAGTTCCATGACGTTCTGAACGCGGATGCAGCCGGAACTGAAGGCGCGCTGTTGACGCGAGAAGAGCTGCTGCGCCGGGGTATCGTGCAGATAGACCAGATGATCGTTGGGGAAGCGAATCACCACGCGGCCCAGGGGATTGTCCGGCCCGGCATCCTGGCGCAGCACCACGTTGCCCGGCGAGCTCCAGTCGATTGTCCCGGGGTCGAGCTCACGCCCGGAAGGGCTCAACACGCGGATGTTGTTGCGCGCCAGATAGCCCAGGTCACGGCGAATTTTGGGCAGCATGTCTTCGCGGCGGATAGTGGGCGGTATCGTCCAGGTCGGATTGACGGTCAGGTGCGTGATCTCGGAACGCAGCGAGGGTGTCCGACGATAGGGCTGCCCGACCACGATGCGTGACCGCCACACCTCGCCATCGGGACGAAAGTAGCTGATCCGGTAGCCGGCGATGTCCACTAGCACGAAGGCGTCAGGTAGCCCATGGAGCAGCCAGCGAGCGCGCTCCAGGTTGACCCGGATCTGAGCGATGCGCTCGCCCACCGGCACATTCAGGGCCTCGCGGGTCCTGGGGCCGACAATGCCGTCCTCCTCGAGCAGATGCAGACGCTGGAACCGCTTTACGGCCTCGACCAGCGCCTCATCGTATCGCCGCGGCTGCGGAGCGCTCGAGTCTGGCCCGGCAAAGAGACCGGCCACCATCACCTCGAGTTCGCCGATAATCGCCAGACGCTGACGCAGCAGCAACACATCGTCATGAACGTCGCCCGGCTGCAACGACTGTTCACGGGACGGCAGCCTCGGCCAGCCTCCCTGGCGCTCGATATGGCGATAACGCGCCAGCCCCGCGCGCAGGCGCTCATAGGGAGCCGCCGAGGGGCGCGCCAGGGCAAAGGCCTGTTCGAAGCGCTGGGCATCCACCGCTCGCGACACGGCGCCCAGGTCCAGTGGGGGCGCATCGATGGGTACCTCCCAGTCCGCGTCGATGCGGTGGGGATCCACCTTGCCGCGCTGGAGATGACGCAGCGCCGTCAGCAAGATACGGCTTGTCTGAATGTCGGAGTTGGCCCGCTCCGCCGGGGTTTTCCCCTCGGCCCGCGTCCGGCGGTATTCCGCCATCAGCGTGTCCGACCGGTAGTCACGAGGGTTCAGGCCATCGTCGTCCAGACCGCGCAAGGCCTCGACGAGCCCGCTGACGCTCTCGGCCTTCTGCCAGGCGGGTCGCCACTCGCGCGCGGCATAGAAATCCCGCAGGTTCCCTTTCTCCTCGGCCAGGCGCTCGGCCAGCGCACCGACCACGGCAGCCTCGCGTTCTTCGGCGCTGGCCCAGGCGCTCATCGAAAGCATCATCACCACGGCGAGGAGCAGTGGCGTCAATCCTTTGGCTGATGTCATGAATACCGGCTCCTGCGTTGAGAATGGGGTCTGGTCATCGTGTCTCCCTTGGCCATAATAGTGCCCGACGTGACGTCGCAGGTAGACTGGCCCCGTTTTGCCTGGCTCGTGATGCCTCCCGCCGTCGGGAGTGATCAACGACACCCTCTAGCATGCCACATAATAGGTTTCCCGAATGCCGACCCCCTTCATGAATCGATGGCTTCGCGGCATGGCCCTGTGCAGTGTGTTGCTGTCGAGCGCCTCCGTCGCTCTCGCCGGCAATGACTTCCTGGCCCAGGCCTACGCACCGAAGCCCTTGCCCCAGAGCTCTCTCGAGCAGAGCCTGACGCGACTGGCGCCAGACGCCGCCCCCCGGGTGCTGCGCCTAGCGGCGCGTGCGCTCTCCTGCGCTGACCCTCATGCCGAACGCCTGGCGGTGATCGATTTTTCGCTGCCTTCGACAGAACCGCGTCTCTGGGTCTTCGACCTGCAGCGCGACCAGCTACTTTTCGAGGAACTGGTCTCCCACGGCCAGGGCTCCGGCAATGCCTTGGCCGAGCGTTTCTCCAATATCCCGGAAAGCCACCAGTCAAGCATCGGCCTGTTTCGCACCATGAACAGCTACCAGGGGCGCAATGGCTACTCGCTCCGTCTCGAGGGCCTCGAGCCCGGCGTCAATGACCTGGCCTACCAGCGCGCCATCGTCATTCATGGGGCCGATTATGTCAGCGAGGCGTTCATCGAGCAGACCGGGCGCCTCGGCCGCAGCCATGGCTGCCCGGCGGTTCGCCAGGAAGTCGCGGCGCCGCTGATCGACACCATCAAGGATGACCAATACCTCTTTACCTACTATCCCGATCCCGAGTGGCTGGCGAACTCGAACTTCTTCCATTGCGATCGCAACGAGGCGCAACTGGCACTCAACTGATCGGCGTCCTGTGGCCGCCTCTGGCACCACGCTGGCCGTGCGCCAGCGGGCGGGCCATGTCGAAGCAGTGGCGCTACGTTGAGCGCCAGGATTGCAGCCACCTCTCGGACTGGCCATGCTGAACGTCCATGGGGGACTGGCACAGGAGAGGACGATGCAGCATCGTGTATTAGTTATTACCGGGGCGTCGAGCGGGATTGGCGCGGCCACCGCCCGGGCCGCCTCGCGGGAGGGTTATAAGCTGGTACTGGCTGCCCGCTCCCGAGAGAAGCTGACGGCCCTGGCCGAGGAGTTGGGCCCGGAGAACGTGCTCGCCATGGGCTGTGACGTAACCGCCATGGAGGACCTTCAGGCCATGGTCGAGCAGGCCATGGAGCGCTTCGGTCGCATCGATGCCGTCTTTGCCAATGCAGGACGTGGCGGCTCACCGGGAGGCTTCAGTGGCGGCGACCACGAGGCCTGGCGAGACATGATCCTGACCAATATCTACGGGGTTGGCTTGACCCTGCAGGCCACCCTGCCGGCGCTGCGCCGCAGCCGTGGCCATGTCCTGCTGACCGGGTCGGCCGCCGGTCGTGCCACCATTCCCGGCTCCATGTACGGCGCCACCAAGTGGGCGGTCAGCGGGATCGGCTATAACCTGCGCGAGGAATTACGGGGCAGCGGCATCCGGGTCACCCTCATCGAGCCCGGGATGGTCGATACCCCTTTCTTCGACGAACCCCCGGAGCACGCTCTGGAAGATCGCGATATCGCCAGCGCGGTGACCTATGCGCTGGGGCAGCCAGCGCATGTGGACGTCAACGAGATCCTGGTTCGCCCCACGCCGCCGCTGGAATGACCCACCGTTCAACACACCAATAACGCTTCCCCCCAACCAGAGGCTACGCCATGACGCTCTCGATCGGTGACAAGATTCCGGACATTACCCTTAAGACCAATGGCCCCGATGGGCCACAGGACCTTTCCACCGGTGACTTCTTCGCCGATAAACGCGTGGTACTTTTCGCGGTGCCCGGTGCCTTCACCCCCGGCTGCTCGAATACCCATATGCCCGGCTTCGTGGTACATGCCGATGACATCCTGGCCAAAGACGTCGATGAGCTCGCCTGCATCGCGGTGAATGATGCCTTCGTGATGGATGCCTGGCAGAAGAACCAGAATGCCGAGGCCATCACCATGCTGGCCGACGGCAACGCCGACTTTACCCGTGCCATCGGCATGGACAAGGATGCCACGGCCGGCGGCATGGGCATCCGCAGCCACCGCTATGCCTTGATCGCCTATGACGGCGTGGTGGAGTATCTCGGCGTCGATACCGAGAAGGGCGTGGTGGACAAGAGCAGTGCCGAGACGATCCTCGACAGGCTTGGCTAGATTCCCCCTGCCACCTGTCTCATGGCCTGGCTGCTCCCCGCCCGTTACGGCAGCCAGGTCCTGACGTTCGAGTACCATTTTCCTGGTAGCCTGTCAGCCCCTCCTTCCCCCCGAGCCACTGGAAAAAGAATGCAGCCCTCTGTTTAATCGAAATTTTTCCGGAAAAGCTGAGAAGGCTCATACTCTCCATGAGGCATCCACCGGTTCTGTAACATCACTTTACAATCGCTCAGGGCCGACCAACACTTATCGCGTCGCTCCCAACGCCACGATGCCTTGGTGCTCGCGGGCTAGGGGCCAGTAGATGGACTGCTGCCAGTGGGGTACACCAGAACACCAGACACGTGGGCCCAAGCCCCGTGGCTAAGACTCGCCTTTCGCAAGGCCTGATCACCATCAGCAATGGTTGCCCGCAACCACGAGGGAACGAGATGATGGAGCCATCCAGGCAACTCATGACAGTAGGGAACACAACCTCTTTTCAGGATACGCTTAAACAGCTTTCAAGTTATGGTTGGTCGATCCACCATGCCGATAATGCGCAGGAAGCGTTTGAGTTATTGAACAGGGAGGCCTGCCGAGTCGGATTGGCCGCCATCGATTCGTCGGGGGGGTCGCTTCCCCTGGAAGTTGACACCAGGCCCGGCTTGTCGCAGGTCCAGTGGGTGGCAATCCTCGAACATAATGTATTGCAGCACGACAAGGCTCGCGACCTGATCTACAACGCCTGCTATGCTTATCAGGCCCGCCCTATCGATGTGAGAAGACTCGATATACTGCTGGGTAGCGCACTGGGCATGGCGAGTCTCCATGAAGATCACTCCATCTCGACGCTTTTCTGTCCGGACGACAGCTACCACATGGTCGGCGAGAGCCCGATCATGCAACAGCTCTACCGAACCATCTACAAGGTGGCCGCTGCCGAGGCTCCCGTGCTGATTACCGGGGAATCCGGAACCGGGAAAGAACTCACGGCCCGTGCTATCCATGCCCATTCATCCCGATGCCATGGCCCGTTCAATGTCGTCAATTGTGGGGCTCTGCCTTCCGGTCTCATTCAGTCCGAACTCTTCGGCCATGAGAAAGGGGCCTTCACCAGCGCAAACCAACGCAAGATTGGCATCATAGAGAGCTCACAGGGAGGCACGCTTTTTCTCGACGAGATCGGAGATCTACCCCTGGACATGCAGGTCAATCTGCTTCGCTTCCTGGAAAACCTCAAGGTGTTTCGCGTTGGTGGACTCCAGGAGATTCCCGTCGATGTCAGAGTCCTGGCCGCCACCCACGTCGATCTCGAGAGGGCAGTGGAAAGGGGAGAGTTCCGCGAGGATCTCTATCACCGGATCAATGTGCTTCAAGTCAGGACACCGGCGCTCAGGGAACACCCGGAAGACATCGAGCCGCTCGCCCGCTTCTTCTTCCAGAAGTTCTCTTCGGAAAAGCCAACTCGGGTTAGTGGGTTCAGCCGAGACTGTGCGGTGGTCATGCGGCAGCACCCCTGGCCGGGGAACATACGCGAACTGGTCAATCGGGTCCGGCGTTCCATGGTCATGTGCGAACACCGGCTCATCACGCCCTCCGACATGGGGCTGGAACGACGCCAAACCCTTTCCCGTGACGCCGATACCCTGCAGCAGGTCCGCGACATGGCAGAGTCGGACGCCATCAGAGCCGCCCTAGCACGCAACAAGCACAAGGTGCTGCACGCAGCACGGGAGCTGGGTGTTTCACGAGTCACCCTGTACCGACTCCTCGAGAAGCACAGCATCGACAAGAACGGAGGTTCGGTTAATGGAAAGACGGTTGATCCATCGACATCCGGATTCGTTCAACTAACCTCAACATGATGGATGGGGCGCGTAGCGGTCTACTGATCAGCCCCATTCATATCAGGAGGTTGAACAGGTACATGCCTCTCCGGGGCGGATGAGGCACTACTCAAGCAAGAAGAACAGGAAGGGAACCATGAGCTCACGAGCCAAGAACATCCTCTACACGACCGGTATGCTATCGATAATCGGCTGCACGCCCGTTCTGGCCCAGCAGTCGGCACAGGATGCGCAGATCCAGCCGGTCGGCCAGGAGCCCGAGCAGCAGGAGGACCAGCCGGACGTCCAGGCCATGGCGGAATATGGCGGGGTGCTGACGCCCAAGGGCAGGCTGGTACTGGAGCCGGAGTTCCAGTACTCCCACGAGAGCATCAACCGCATGACGTTCGAGGGCGTGGAGGTATTGAGCACCCTGCTGATCGGGGTGTTCACGGCACAGGATGTCGACCGAGACAACTATACGGCCTCGCTGACCGGCCGGCTGGGCTTTACCGATCGCCTGGAACTCGAGATGAAGGTGCCCTATGTCTATCGAGACGAGTCGAACCGGGTCACGGTCTCTGAAGTCGACCCCGACTTCACCCTGGATCGCGAGTTATCCAACGATGCGCTGGGCGATATCGAACTGGCCGCTCACTACCAGTTCAACCGTGGCCTGGATGGCATGCCCTACTTCATCGGCAACCTGCGCTACAAGAGCACCACCGGCGAAGGGCCCTTCGATATCCGCCGCAACAGCGCCGGTACGCCACTGGAACTGTCTACCGGCACCGGCTTCCACTCCATCGAGCCCAGCATCACCATGCTGCTCCCCTCCGCCCCGGCCGTCTACTTTGCCAACCTGGGCTATGTCTTCCACCTGGAGGATGACGTCAACCAGCAAGTTACGCAGGATGATGAAGATCTTTTCATCCGAGATGTGGATCCCGGGGATGCCGTGAGATTGAGCTTCGGCATGGCCTATTCGATCAATCCGAAGACCTCTTTCACGCTGGGCTACAAGAACGACTTCATCGGGAAGACCAAGACCGAATACGTCAACAACACTACGGGCAGCACTACAGAAGTCGATTCTCAGACCTTGAACGTCGGCTCCCTGCTGCTTGGCTGGTCCTACCAGATGAACCCGGATGTCTCCGTCAACCTGGGCCTGGAGCTCGGCATCACCGAGGATGCCCCTGATACGACCCTGACCCTTCGCATGCCCATCGGCATGAATGTCTTCTAACCAAGCCCTATTCTAAACCAATCCCATAAACCAAGACGGCTGCCGATTCGGCAGCCGTCGCGCCTTATTGCTCATGTCTTTAACCATGCCCTCTTCCAGTCCAAAGGTGTCTCTCGTTTATCGATACGAGCTTGGCACTAATGCATATCAGCGCAGGATACCCGAGAGGGAGTCAACAATAGCGGCTCGCTGCTTGGCTGCCCTCAGTGCCCCGACATTGTTGAGCCGAATGTCGATATCGATCCGCTGCTGGATATCTCGCCCGGAGGCGTTGCTCACCACACCACTGACGATGGCGTTGCGCGTGATGTTGTGCAGGGCCGCCGTGAAACCCTTGGTATCGCTCAGGGTCACGCCGGAGAACTCCGCCAGACCCGAGAGATCGACTCCGCCGGGGGTCATGTCGGTCACGGAAAACCCGGTACCGGGCCCCACCTGGCTGGCTGACATGGAGGGATCACGGAATGTCTGGGAGACGATATCCGTCCCCGCCTTTGTGAAGTTCACCACCGACACCAGCTCGATACTGTTGTCGATCATCGTCTGCAGCCTGGCGCCGAAATCCACGTCGAGCCCACCGATATTGAAGCCCGCCCGCATCTGACCGAGTTCGGCCTCGGCGATAACGGTTCCACGATGGAAGTCACCCGTCGTCGAAGACGGAAAAGGCACCTGCGGGTAGAGCTCCGTCGGTACCTGAGTATTAACGTACTGAGTCCATTGGCCATCGATCGGCGCATCGTATTCTGACATGGAGGACGCTTGGGTTCCGGCCGCTACCAATACCAGCATAGCGCCGACCCATCGCGCCCCGCCTTGCCTTCGCATTCTTCTCGCTGGGGATGGCATCTTCAGATCTCCTCATCACCGGCCCATCTCATTCCTGGCGGGCAGGGTCAGCAGGCTGGCACCGATGCTGGAGCGGTTCACGCCTCTCGCCAGCGGTGAATCCGGGCGCACGGCCCAATCCTGCTCATGGTTGAAGTGGTTACGGGCAATCTCGATCTCCTCGCGTGCCCCCAGTACCGTACCGTTCCAAAGGGACTCGAAATGCTCCCTCGGCACCACCTGGGTGCCTGCCGCGGGATCACCCACCAGGATATTGTCGTCATCGATACCCTTGACGACGACGAAATGCTTGTAGCCCCCGGTGTCCACCATGGTAATGGCTGGCACCCCGATTCGGATGAAGTCATCCAGGCTGATCCTGAATCCGTCGGCATTTAGCCCCTGGGCATCCAGGTATCGCTTCATGTCCAGCATGGAAAAACCATGTCGCTGGATCTGCTCCGCATCTCCAGCACGGATCATGCTCTCGAAGACCTCTGCCTCGCTGGTCTCCCTCTGATAGTGGAAGGTCAGCAGGGTCGCGACGGACGCGGAGCCACAGCTGAAGTCGTACTGTTGGCGAATCACCCTGTCCCAGCCCTTCTCCTGCAGGCTCTTGGCCTCGACCTGAAAGCTGCCGAAACGATTGGCAATGGCCACCTGGCCGGCATGGGCAACCCCAATACTCCCCATGAGAACGAGTGATGCCATGCCACAGCAGAGTTGCCTGGTCAGTTTCATGGCAAGTCTTCCCTTGGCTGGAAAATCATATATCCGAACCCCATCGGGGCTCAGTTGGCGATAAAGACACTGATGCCCACCGCATTGTTGATGGAATTCCCGTTGCCGGTCACGGCGCTGAAGATTCCCGTACCGCTATAGCTTCCCAACGCATCGGGGGCAAAGCTGATGTTCCCGGAGACCATGTCGCCACCGATATCGAAGGAGGTATCCGTTACCGAGGCCTTAAGGTTCTGGACGCTTTTTACCGTGGTGAGGTTGACGATCGCATCTCCCTCCCTGGCTCGCGCCTTGCCCATCTCTTCCGGGTCCATTCCTTCCATCGCGGCAAAACCTTCCGCCTGGGGCGAGTGGCGATTCTCTGCCTGGCTCTGTGGCGTACCGAGGGTCAGCAGCACCAAGGAGAGAGCGAGAGCCATCAACTTTAATTGTCGGTGAGATAATGTAGAAAGAGTTGAACTGACTAATGACACCTTCATGGCCTTACTCCCGGTATCTTGTCCATAGGACAGTTCACCAAGGGAGCCAGTGGAGTTGCCCCCACCAGCTCCCGGCTCACGCGAGCGCGTCAGAGCGCTCCCTATCAGTTGGTGCCGATGCTCACGTTGCTGTGAGCCGCGACGTTGGTGCCGGACACCTGGGAGTTGTAGAGGCCGGTGGACACGTTCATGTTGTTGATGCCACCGAACACCCCGGCCGCGACGGACACGTTGGCCGCCCCGGTCGCCAGGCTGGCAGCGCCACCATTGCCACCGTTGCCGCCTGCACCACCATTGCCGGCGTAGGCATAGGCGTCACCGGTGGTTGCACTGCCACCGCCACCGCCACCGCCATTGCCATTTCCGCCGTTCCCGGCCACAGCGCCAGCATCACCACCGGCACCACCGGCTCCTGCCGTGGCCGTGCCACTACCAGTGCCAGAGGCACTGCCTGAACCGTTCCCTGCTCCACCGGTACCGGAAGTTGCGGTAGCGCCAGCACCTGAATCGGAGGCAGCATCCTGCGAACCGCCAGAGGCCAGGAAGCCACCGTCACCGGCATCGTCATTATCCGCAATGGCACCCGAGCTGGAGCCAGCGGCTGCACCAGCGTCACCACCCTCGCCGGAACCCAGGCCAAGACCAAGTCCCATGCCAGTGCCACCAGCATTGCCACCTGATGCATCGGTACCGGTTGAGGCACCAGCACCACCACCATTGCCACCGTTTCCGGTGCCGCCATTACCGCCGACACCAATGCCGACGTTAGCGGCAATGGAGCTACCTCCGGTGCCACCACTAGCACCAGCAGCACCCTGTGCGCCGTTGATGCGGATGCCGGCCCCATTGACGGTGGAGTTGAGCTCCTGAATGGAAACCACACTGGTAGAGGTGTTGTAGGACTCGCTCATGGCCCAGGCGTCACCGCCACGGCCGGTTGAGCCTCCGGTACCACCCATGCCACTCCCAGTAGCATAACCACCGGTGCCGGCGCCACCGGTACCACCGGCACCACCTCCGCCACCGAAGAAGTCATCAGAGTCATCATCTCCGCCATTGGCACTGCCACCGGTACCTCCACCGGCAAGCCCAAGCCCGAATCCGGCTCCGCCATTTGCCTGGCCGCTGTTACCTCCGGTGGCATTGGCATTTGACGTCACATTCTGATTAACGTTATCAGCTGCACCAACACTCGGGTTGGCATGCGCCGTCGAGATAGCCATCACGAGGGCCAGCAGCGGGGTACCCGCAATTACGAGATACTTTTTCATGATCATGTCTCCATTTGTTGTGTCTGCTGCAGCCTGCGAACTCGCGCCATCGTCCTAAGGATTTATTCGGGACCCTTGAATGACGCATCCTGCTCGCAGTCACCAACCCATGAGCACGATCCATGCCAGTTGAGAAACCACTGGATGTAATCGACTGTAAAAGAGGGAAATTTATAAAAGCCGGATACTTACCATAGGGTAGAGACATCGTCATGTCGTTTTGTAACTGAATGGTTAGTGATTCATTCATGAAACACCGCATCGACAAGAAAGCCTGAACTACAGTGCATTCTCTTCAGAAACAAGCGACTAACGACAGCTCGTGAAGTGACTCGCCGGCGTTACAGTCAAGTATCGAAACAAACTCATCCGATGATTGGCCGACTGGCCAGAAACCTGCCGTCCAGTGACGAGACCCTCAACGTCTCGAGGCCAAAGATGATCTGGTAGACCATAGGGTCTCCTGCCGGCGGTCCAGTGTGGCTCAAATCGGGCTCGCTGTTCTCCCAAGCGCGTTGAGCGGTTCACATAGGACCACTGCGAGCCCAGGCCCGTCGGGGAGCGGCGCGACCAGCTTCCTTCCCGTGCCACCGAATAGGTCCTTGCCGCTGCGTCGTAGAAGGCGAACCACCGACCCGGCCTGACGCAGCAGCAGGATGATGCGGATACAGAACCCGTCGCGGCTCCGTCGGCAGCACGGTCTGGTTCGTGAGCACTGCACGACCTACAGCGCAGCTTGATGTGGTACGAGAGCGTTGAGGTGAGCCTGACCTAACGTATGGGTATCGCCGCGGAGGATAGGCGGGTCATCGGCGAGGAACTCAAGGCCAAGGTGTATACCATGGGCGGCAGCCTCGAGTATGAGTGGTCCAGTGCCTGGAGGACGTGGGCGTGAAGCTGCGCAACAGGCGGCCGGTCCGAGGATGAAAGGGTGGTGATATCGGCCGGACATCCCGGCCGACATCACCCCGGGAAACTCCGCAGTGTCAACCATGCGCCTTCCGGCCTTGGGCGAAAGACCGCAACTAGCATTTGAGGATGGACCCATCATCGTCATAAAGGGGGTAGCTTCCCTGCTCGTCATGATCTTCGGGGCCTACCAGGGCCGGCGTGAAGACACACAGCAAGGTCATCCCCCCGACGCTGCTGAGGATATGTTCCTGGTGCTGGTCCATGGCATAGAGCACGCCCGGCGTCAGTGTATACCGGCCTCCCTCGGTCAGGTCCTCAATGCTACCCTCGCCTGCCAGGCAGATCACTGTCTCCACATGGTGGCGATAACACATGTGCAGTTGCTGTCCCGGCCTTATGTACGTCTCGTTCACGGAGTGGCCCATCTTGTCGGCGCGAAGCGTATAGCGACGACTGATGAATTACTCCTCGTGGACGGCATTGCTTTCAGCGTCTTCGCGGGTACGAATAATCATGTTGATTGTCGACTCTTGCGATGCTCAGCAGATGTGGTCTGGTGCAGTTCCTCAGGCCTGCTGGGAGGGGTCCGGTATGCTGGGAAAGCGGGCCGGATATGCCTCCATGAAGGCATGACAGACGCGCAATACCCGCGCGTCATCATGCCTGCCGCCGGCGAGTTGAAAGCCTACCGGCAGACCGTCATCGGTGAAACCACAGGGCACAGAGGCCGCGGGTTGCTGGCTGAGGTTGAAAGGATAGGAAAACGGTGCCCACTCTTCCCAGTCCGTCATGCCGCTTCCGGGAGGAACCTGATGATTGGCCTCGAACGGCGAGATCGGCACGGTCGGCGTCATCAGCAGATGATACCGCTGGTTGAAGTGCTCGAGGCCCTCGGTAAGACATGCGCGCTCCTGCAACGCCCGAAAGAGTTCCAATGCGCTCCAATGCTCGGCCTCTCGCGCATTGGCCACCAGCCCGGGGTCCAGCTTGGCCCGCAACGTGTCGTCGAGCTGCGACCACTTTTCCAGCGAGGCGGTGAACCAGAGCTTCTTGAAGGTATCCAGGGGGGAGCTGAAGCCAGGGTGGATTTCCACCACCTCGGCGCCCAGCGATTCCAGTTTTCGCGCCGCCTCGGCGACCCGGTGGGCGACTTGCCAATCGACCTGTGCATATCCCAGGGCAGGCGAATAGGCGATGCGCAGACCGTGCAACCCCCGGTCGAGATCTTGCCCCCAGTCCTCCGGCTGACCCCGCAACGCATAGGGGTCGCGATAGTCATAACGGCCTATCACATTGAGCATGCTCACGGCATCACGCACGGTTCGGGTCAGGGGCCCCAGGTGTGACAGGGTCGGCTCCGTGGCCGGTGGCCACTGCGGGGTCCAGCCGAAGCTGGGCTTGAAGCCAAAGACACCGGTGAAGGCCGCGGGAATCCGGATGGACCCGCCGGAATCGCCGCCCTGATGAAGCACGCCCATGTTAAGCGCCGCCGCCACGGCGGCACCGCCGGAAGATCCTCCCGGCGTCAATCGCGTATCCCAGGGGTTAAGAGTGGCGCCGAACACCCGATTATCGGTGACCGCTTTCCAGCCGAATTCGGAGGTGTTGGTCTTGCCCAGAATGACCGCGCCCGCCTCGCGCAAAAACCGCGCCGGCGGGGCGTCTCGCTCGCAAGGGGTGTCCGATACCGTCAGCGACCCCGAGCGGCACGGCATACCGGCGACCTCGGTAAGGTCCTTCAGCGACACGGGAACCCCGTCGATGGCGCTCAGTGGCTTGCCTTGACCCCAGCGCCGCGCCGAGGCCATCGCCGCCGCTTCAGCGCCCGCATGGTCCACGTGGACATAGGCATTCACCGTGTCATTGAAGCGCTCGATGCGTTCGAGGGCGGCGCGTGTGGCCTCCAGCGGCGAGGCGTCGCGTGATCCAAAAAGCGCCGCCAGGCGTTGCGCATCTAGCGTGCCTAGATCCGATTCGCTCATGCCGCACCTCCTATCCAATGCAGGGATCCATGGCGATAGTCTGCCAACATAACGCAGGCCGTTGGAGCGCTCCAAGCGTGGCGCCTGCGGCAAGGCGACTCGCCCCCGGGCGCGTCGCGCCAGCGGGGGGCCCCACTCCAGCCAGCGGGCGAGCGGGCACCTCGACGATGGTCGTTCTCATACTCGACCGCTATGCTGGCATTGATGCACTGCAGCGGCGGCCTGGCCAGGCTGCCCGAGCCAAGGAGCGTAAATGAGCGAAAAACGACGGATCGACCTGGCCCTGCAGGGTGGCGGCGCCCATGGCGCCTTCACCTGGGGCGTAATGGACCGATTGCTCGAGGACGAGCGCATCGAGATCGAGGGCATCAGCGGGACCAGCGCCGGCGCCATGAACGGCGTGGTAATGGCCGATGCCCTGACCCGCGGCGACGAAGCCACCGCTCGCGTGGCGCTCCGTGATTTCTGGCGTGCCGTCAGTCGGGCAGGGATGGCGAGTCCCGTGCGCCGCACACCGCTGGACATGCTGACGGGGAACTGGAGCCTCGACCATTCGCCGGGCTACATCGCCCTGGATCTGATGAGCCGTCTGGTATCGCCGTACCATTTCAATCCCTTCAACTTCAATCCGCTGCGCAACATCGTCGCCGAACGCGTCGACTTCGCGCGGGTCCGGGCCTGCGAGAACCTCAAGCTCTTCGTTACCGCCACCAACGTGCGCAGCGGCAAGCAGCGGATCTTCTCCCGCGAAGAGATGAGCCTCGATGCGGTAATGGCCTCGGCGTGCCTGCCCACCGTCTTTCAGGCGGTGGAGATCGACGGCGAGGCCTACTGGGACGGCGGCTACATGGGTAACCCTTCGCTGACGCCCCTGCTGCACGACTGCACGGCCGGGGACATTCTGCTGGTGCAGATCACCCCCATGTATCGCCAGGAGGTCCCCACCAGCGCCGCGGACATCCTCAACCGACTCAACGAGATCACCTTCAATAGCGCCTTGATCAAGGAGGTACGCTCGGTGGTGATCCTCCAGAAACTGCTCGGCGAGCATGATATCGATATTGGCTGCTACCGAAACGCCAGGCTTCATCACCTTAGCGGCGACGAGCCGCTGGCGCACCTCTCCGTTTCCAGCAAGCTCAATGCCGAGTGGGCTTTTCTCTGTCACCTGCATGACCTGGGGCGCGCGACTACCGAGGCCTGGCTCATGGAGCACTTCGACGACCTGGGAGAGCGCTCTACCCTGGACGTGGAACGCATCTTCCAGGAGATCGAGCAGACTCGCTGAGGCAGCGTTGACGACAGGCCGAGATATGGCATGGCAGCATAACCCGGCACCGGTCATGCTCGAGACAGGATGGCACTTTGCCATTCGAGAGGTTTCCAACCAGGCAGGGCCACAGCAAAGGAGGTGAACGTCGTATCGAGCGGGACGACACCATGGGCACCTGTCATAACGCTGACATCGTGCGCCGGCAGTGTCGACACTATGACGACAAGGAGAACTGCGCCGATGGTACGCATCGACAAGAAGGCCACCCGTCTCTACGTGCTGGACACCAATGTCCTGATCCATGACCCTGCCGCCCTCTACCAGTTCGACGAGCACGAAGTGGTCATCCCGATGACCGTGCTCGAGGAGCTCGACAAGCACAAGAACGGCATTCGCGAGATCGCCCGCACCGCCCGCCAGGTCAGCCGCACCCTGTCCGACCTCACCGCCAACGTCGACCTCGAGCAGATCCGCGACGGCATTCCCATCCCTCGGCTCGTCGGCCCGGAAGGCCGCCTGCGCCTGCTCTGCTACACCGACCTCAAGCCCCTGGACCCGCTGGAGGAAAGCCCCGACAACCGCCTGTTGGCCGAAGCCTGCCGGCTGCGCGACGAGCGACCGGACGCCTCGGTGATCCTGGTGACCAAGGACATCAACCTGCGGGTCAAGGCCGCTGCGCTGGGCGTGCCGGTGGAGGATTACCTCACTGATCGCGCCTTCGACGACAGCGATGCCATGCTGGATGGCGCGCGCGTCTACCCCGAGGCCGGCCAGGACGGCAGCGGACTCTGGGACAGCCTGGCGGTGGACGTCAAGGTCGAGCGCCAGGATCATCGGGTCATCTACCGTCTGGCCGGCGACATTCCCCGCGAATGGCATCTCGGCATGCTGGTGTCCGACAGCGACAACGGCGCCAGCTTCGAGGCCATCGTGCGCGAGGCAGGCCCCAAGCATGCCCACCTCGAGCTGCTTACCAACTACCGTCACGGCACCAGTGTCTGGGGCGTGCACGCCCATGACAGCCGCCAGAACTTTACCCTCAACCTGCTGATGGACGATGACATCGACCTGGTGACCATCGCCGGCAGCGCGGGCACTGGCAAGACCTTCATGACCCTGGCCGCGGCCTTCCAGCAGACCCTGGACAGCAAGCGCTTCGAGCGCATCGTCTTCACCCGGGCACCGATCACCATGAGCGAGGACATCGGCTTCCTGCCGGGCACCGAAGAGGAGAAGATGTCGCCCTGGATGGGGGCCTTCCACGACAACATGGACAACCTGCTGCGCGACGAGCACGACGGCAGCAGCGCCTGGAACCAGGATGCCACGCGCCAGCTGCTCGGCTCGCGGGTGCAGATACGCGCCCCGGGCTTCATGCGCGGGCGCACCCTGAATGACACCTTCCTGATCATCGACGAGGCGCAGAACTTCAACCCCAAGCAGCTCAAGTCACTGATCACCCGGGCCGGACGCAATACCAAGATTGTCTGCCTGGGCAACGTCGGCCAGATCGACACCCCCTACCTGACCGCCAACACCTGCGGCATGGCGGCGGTGGTCCAGCACTTCCGCGACTGGCCCCATGGCGGTCACGTGACCCTCAAGAGCGTGGAGCGCTCGCGCCTGGCGCTGGCCGGCGAGGAGCTGCTTTAAGAGGCGAGCGCGCTTCGCGCTGGTGAATGGTTAAGGGCGAGTGTAGGAGCACAGCTCGCCTGCGCGATCGGAGGCCAAAGGCCTCCTGGCGGTGTCTCGGTTCTGTAAGTCCGGTAAGCGCCAGCGCACCGAGAAGGCGTTAAGGCGCGCGGCTGGTTCAGTTGGACATCAGCATCAGCAGAGCCAGCCCCGCGGCCACTCCCATCATCAGCACTGCCGCATGGCGGCGCAGCCAGCTCTCAACGTGAATCATTCCATCCAACATCCGCATGGCCTTGTGCTCGCGCGCTACCCACCAGGCCACCCAGCGTCCCTGCGCCGTGGCCAGCCGGGCGAGGCTCACCTGCCCCCGCGCATGCAGCCACTGCGCAGCCCTTACCAGTAGCCACCAGAGATCACCGGGCGGCAGTCGCGGGGCAAGCCGCAGCGGCCGATGACGGCTCACCAACCAGGCAACCATCGAGGCCGTCAGCCCCAGGCCCAGTGGCCACAGCAGCCCAAGGCGGTCGGTCAGCGGTGGCCAGCCATGGATAATCAGCGCTTCGTCCAGCCACCAGGGCAGGGTCAAGGCAGCCAACAGGGTCCCCAGCCAAGCCAGCGGCATGGGCGAGAGCAGCGGTTCGAGGCCCTCCGTGCGTGCCTGGCGCTCACTCTGCCACTGGCACCAGAGGGTACGGGCCATCAGTGCGGTGGTCCCCACCGCCGCCAGGGAAAGCCAGGTCACCACGGCCGAATAGCCGCCCTCGTAGAGCACCGACTTGACGGCCCACTTGCTGACCAGCCCCGACGCCAGGGCCCCGGTAAGCGACAGCGCCGGCAGTGCCAGCAGAAGCCAGAGCAGCCAGGCCGGCAGCCGGGGCGGGTGCTCGCCGATGCCGACCCCGAGGAACAGTCCTCCCTTGGTCAGGCCATGGTGGGCGGCGAACAGCACCACCGCGACCGACAGCGCGGGCCAGAGCGCGGGAGCGACCAGGCCCATGGCCACCAGGGCCGTGATCAAGCCCATCTGGCTGACGCTGGAATAGGCGAGCACCGTCTTGGGGTGACGTTGGCAGACCCCGTAAAGCGCGGCCCCGATGGCGGCCGCCAGGCCGGCCACCAGCATGGCCCGTCCCAGCCAGACGAAGGCCTCGCCGGCGCCCGCCTCGCCCAGCGGCAGGGTCGCAAGCCAGCCGACCAGGCCCGCCTTGATCATGGCCCCGCTGAGCACCGCGCTGGCCGGTGTCGGTGCGACCGGGTGGGCCAGCGGCAACCAGATATGCAGGCCGATGACGCCTGCCTTGACCCCGAAACCGAGCCACAGCAGCAGGCCTATCCAGGCCCCACCTGTCGCCTCGAGCATCCCCTCGCGCAGTCCTCCCAGCGTGGTGGTCTCGGCACTACCCGCCCCCCATAGCAGCCCGGCCAGGATCAGCCCCTCGCCCAGTACCGCCATTACCAGGTAGGCCCGTCCCCCGGTATGGGCATCGCGTGTCGCCGAGTTCACCACCAGGCCATAGGCGGCGAAAGTCATCACCGCGAAGCCCAGATAGAAGCTGGCGATGTCCTCGGCCACCAGCAGCAGCAGGTTGCCGGAAAGCGTCAGCGGCCAGAGCAGCGCAAAGCGCGTGAGCCGGGAGGTCGCCGCACGGTCGCCAGCCACCGCCCTGGCCTGCTCGCCGGCCATGTAGCCCCTGGCATAGGCGCCCGCCAGCAGCCATAGCAATGCCGTGACGATCAGCAGCTGACCCCGCGCACCCTCCAACACCCAGTGTCCGCCAAGCAACCACCAGTCCAGCGCCAGCGCACCCTCGTCGAGGACCAGTGCCATTCCCAGGGCGGGCAGCGGCGCGCTGCACCAGAGCCCATCGATCTGCAGCGCGGGGCGTCGCCGATCGGCCAGAGCGGCCAGCAGCGGCACCCGCAGCATCAGCAGCAGCGGCCATAGCAGCGCGGCCGGTAGCGCCAGGGAGAGAAGCCCCTCGCTCATCGCAGGTACTCCGCGTTGGTCACCTGGGTCGCCCACTCCAGCGGGCTGAAGGGCATGCCTGCCAACATCCCGGCCATCAGGCTGAACAGTGCCGTGGCCATCGTCGGCACCAGCAACCAGGCATGGGTCTCGAACCGACCCAGACGGCGCTCTCCGGGCCACGCTCCCACGCCGTGATCGGGCCCGGGACGGAACCACAGCCGACCGAGGATCGGCAGG
This sequence comes from Halomonas fontilapidosi, assembly GCF_014192285.1. Classification (GTDB taxonomy): domain Bacteria; phylum Pseudomonadota; class Gammaproteobacteria; order Pseudomonadales; family Halomonadaceae; genus Halomonas; species Halomonas fontilapidosi. The sequence goes on from NZ_JACHXQ010000005.1 coordinate 45,896, forward strand.
AAATAGGCGGCGTTGAGCAGGCTGCTGGTGACCAGCACCGCGATCACCCACGGCATGCCGGCCTGGATCGCCCCGATCCCCAGGTACCACTTGCTCAGAAATCCCACCACCGGTGGCACACCGATCATGCCCAGCGCTCCGACCGTGAAGGCCAGGCTGGTCAGTGGCATGCGCCGCCCGGCACCGTCGAGTTCGTCGATGCGGTGGATGCCGAGCTCCTCGGCATAGTTGCCGGCGCAGAAGAACAGGGTGACCTTCATCAGCCCCTGGTGCAGCAGGTGCGAGAGCGCGGCGATGGTCCCCAGCGGCCCGAACAGGCCGACACCCAGCACGATGTAGGCGACCTGGCTCACCGTGGAGTAGGCCAGCCGCGGCTTGAGCTCCTGCTGGGCCAGGGCACGCAGCGAACCGAACACAATGGTCACCGCCGCCACCGCCACCAGGCCGTGCAACACTCCCAGTTCGGCACTTAGTTCAATGCCATAGATGTCATAGACCAGCCGCACGATGCCGAAGGCCCCGGCCTTGACCACCGCCACCGCATGCAGCAGGGCGCTGACCGGCGCCGGCGCCACCATGGCCCGTGGCAGCCAGCCGTGTAGCGGAACCAGCGCCGCCTTGACGCCAAAACCAGCGACCAGCAGCCAGAACAGGCCCACCAGCAGCGGCTGGTATTCGGGCTCCAGGCCGGCAAGGATCTCCCGCTGGCCGAAGCGGATATCCCCGGCCAGGGCATATAGCGCCACCATGCCGATCATCAACACCAGCCCGGCGGTCAGCGTAAAGCGCAGGTAGACCTTGCCCGCGGCCAGCGCCTTCGCGGTTCCCCGATGCACCACCAGGGGATAGGTCGAGAGGGTCAGCAACTCGTAGAAGATCAGGAAGGTGAAGAGGTTACCGGCCAGACTGATGCCCAGAGTGCTGGCCACGCAGAGGCTGAAGAAGCCGAAGAAACGCTTACGGTTGGGGGAGTCCTCCAGGTAGCCGATGGCATAGACGGTGGTGAACAGCCACAGCAGCGAGGAGAGTCCCGCGAACATGATCCCCAGGGCGTCGGCACGCAGCACGAAGGGGAGCCCCTCCAGTACCGGAAACGCCACGGCATACTCGTGGCCCAGCCTCAGCCCCCAGACCATCCAGGCGACAAGGCTAAGCTTGATCACGGCCGCGCCGAGGTTAACCCCCGTGCGCGCCCGGAAGGCGCGCTCCGGCAGCAGGAAGATGACCACCGCGGCGAGCAGCGAAGTACCCAGGGCCGCCAGCAGCAGTCCGCCGTTCATGGTCGCCCGCCCTCGCGCAGCAGGGCCAGCGGCCACTCGGCCCCGAGCCCCAGCGCCAGAGCCGACAGGGCCAACAGCAGCGCGATGAGGTCCAGGCCAGCGGGCAACACTCGGACATCGTGGTGGGGCGCGTCCTCGGCGAAGGCGAAGCGGAAGACCCGGAACACGTAAGCGGCGGTCAACAGGGTCCCGGCCACCAGCACAGCGACCCACAGCCACTGTCCGGCGAGGATCGCCGCCTGCAGTAGTAGCCACTTGGCGGTAAAGCCGGCACTCGGCGGAAGCCCCATCAAGGTCACAGCGGCGATGCCGAAGGTCATCAGCGAAAGCGGCAACTGCCGGCTGATTCCTGCCAGGCCGCTGAGATGACGCTCGCCGGTAGCCAGCACCAGGTTGCCGGCCGCCATGAACATGGCCGCTTTGGCCAGGGCATGCCCAGCCAGCTGCAGCCAGGTGGCCTGCCACGCCAGGCTTGCGACCGCCGCCGAGGTGCCGGCCAGCAGCGGGAAAGCCAGCATCAAGTAACCCAGCTGCCCCACCGTGGACCAGGCCACCATCTGCTTGAGGGCATCGGCCCGCCAGGCCTGCAGCCCACCCCAGAGTACCGCCAGGCTGCCCAGCAGCCCGAGCAGCCAGGCCGCCGCCACCGCATCCGCCACCAGGCGCTGCCAGAGTTGCATCAGGATGAAGAAGGAGGCCTTGACCACCAGGGCGCCATGCAGGGCACTCACCGGCGCCCAGGCACTAACATGCACCGGCACCAGCCAGCCATGCAGCGGGAAGACCGCCGCCTTGAGCAGCAGACCGGCCGCCAGCAACGCCATGGCAATGCCGGTCACCGGCCCCGGCGCGGCGTTGGCCGCCAGGCCGGCCATATCCAGCCGCCCGGATGCGCCCAGCAGCAGCGCCACACCCAGCAGCCAGGCCAACGAACCCACCAGGGCATAGAGCAGATAGCGCATGCCCGCCACCAGCGCCTCCTGCTTGCCGGGCAGCAGCATCATGCCCACGGCGCAAAGCCCCATCAGCTCCAGCGCCGCGTAGAGGGTCAGCAGGTCGTCGGCCACCCAGATCAGGCCAAGGGCCACCGCCAGCCCACCCAGCAACGGCCAGAACCCGGCATAGGCGCGCTCGGCTACCGCGAAGGTCTGCCGATGGCCGACCGCGTAGCTCGCACTGGCCAACAGCAGCAGTTGCGTCAACAGCAGCAACAGTCCCGCAAGGCCATTCAGGCGCCAGTGGAGCAGCAGGCCACCAGGAGACCACGTGCCTTGAAACTCGCCACTGACCGAGACGCGATGCAGCAGCCAGAGGGTCGCCAGTACCAGCGGTGCTCCGATCAGCAGCACCGGCAGCATCCGCCGCGGTGGAAAGCACCCCGCCAGCGCACCCAGCAGCGCCGGGACCAGCAGCGTCAGCCACAGCACCACCACCTCGGTGGATAGCGACGCGGCTGATGACACGCTCATGGTGCCGCGTCCCTATCAGCGCCTAGCGTCACCCGGCCATCCAGGGCGTAGAGCCGGCCCAGCAGTGCGGCACCGAGCACCGAACCGACCAGAGCCACCACCAGCCCCACCAGGATCAGCCCCTGAACCTCGACGACCGGGCCGGCCAGGCCGGCCAGCAGCAGAAAGACGCCCGAGCCCAGCACGTTGAAGGCCAGCAGGCGTCTTAGCAGGTGAAGATGATGGGCGAAGGCCCACAGCCCCAGGGCCATGATGGCCAACCCGCTGGCCAGCAGCGGCCGGCGCGACACCTCGCCAGAGGCCACGAGCGGACTATTTCCCGAAAGCTCCCACACCGCCAGGCCGGCCAATGCCAACCAGACGAGGGCGGCCAGCCAGCGAACCGGCGACTGATGGCGGGGTCGCGCCTGATGGTCGCGCGGGGGCAGGCGACATCCCTCCCCCAGACGGCCCAGCGCATGAAACAGGGCCATGCCGGTCAGCAGCGCGCCCAGCACGATCTCGGCAAGCGCCAGCCAAGGCGCCTCGAGACGCCACCAGGCCAGCGCCATCAGCAGCGCAAAGGCAAGAAAGGCCAGGCAGGCACGGAACAGGTGTCGGTCGAAGAGACAGGCCGTCGCCAGGATCACCAGCAGGCCGGCGGCCACCAGCTCGCCCAGCAGCGACACCGCCGACTCAGTGGTCGCCGCGGTTAACCGCCTTCTCGATCAGCGCCTCGCTCTCGCTGCCGGGCCCCTTCTGCAAAACCGTCTGGGCCTCGTGCCAAAGGCAGATATAGCGATGACAGGAGGCGCAGTGCACCTGGTCATCGGGATTCTTGACCTGCGAGACACGCATCAGGTGGCTACCGCAGCTCGGACAGGCCACCGGCAGGCGAAAGTCTTCTGAAAGTGACATGGCAGTGCTCCTCATCTTGTGTAATGGACCACTCCTATCCTGCCGATATTGCCTTTAATTCTCCAGCCACCCCCTTACGGTCGAGCATCGCGGCGGACTCGGGGAACGTTCGGTGCGCCGGCAAGACGATTACGCCCCTCATGCTTGGCGCGGTAAAGCGCCTGGTCGGCCTGGGACAACGCCAGGTCCAAGCTTCCCTCCGGCGGCAATACGGCCAGACCCAGGCTCACCGTGATGCGCAGCGTGGTATCCGCCATCTCGAGCTCGATCGCCTCCACCGTCGTGCGCAGACGATCGAGCACGCCCCAGGCCTCGTCGAGCGGGGTATCCACCAGCATGACGACAAATTCCTCGCCACCGATGCGAGCGAACAGGTCATAGGGGCGCAAGCAGTCGCGACAGGTCGCGGCGAAGGCCTGAAGGGCCAGGTCACCGACGGCATGGCCGTAGGTATCGTTGAGGCGCTTGAAGTGGTCGAGGTCGAGCATCGCCAGGGGCACCGCGTAGCCCTGGCGGGCGGCACGAGCACGAAGCGCCTCGCCGAAGTCAAAGAAGGCTCGGCGATTGAGCGCCCCGGTCAGCATGTCGGTGCTGACCAGCTGTTGGGTGCGCTGCTCTTCCTGCTTGCGCGCGGTGATATCCAGCATCAAGCCGTCCCACAGGGTGGAACCGTCACGGCGGCGCGAGGGGCGTGCCCGGCCCTCGAACCAACGCAGACCATCGAATGTCTCGACGCGAAACTCCAGAATCCACGGTTCCAGGCTTACCGACGACTGGGCAAGCGACGTGGTCAGGGCCGCCCGGTCCTCGGCATGCATCCGCTCCAGCAACGCGTCGGCGCGCTGCATCACCAAGGACGGTGACAGGCCAGCAAGCACTCCCATGCCATCGCTGAGATAGAGAAAGTCGAGCTCGCCACGGACATCCTCGCGAAGCTGGAAGACGACCCCGGGAAGCTGCGCGAGGGTTCCCTGGAAGCGCTGCAGCAGGGCATGATCGTACTGCGCCTGCTGACACAGATCCGTGACGTCGTGGAGCGTCACCAGCAGCCGAAGCGGCTCGTCCCGCCCGGTGCCAAGCGGCTGGAAGACACCATCCTGGTGGATCAGCCGGCCATCGGCCCGGCGGCACAGCAACACGCCTCGCCAGGGTCGAAGGCGCTCAACGCAATGCGCCACGGCAAGGCGAATGTTGCCGTGCAGCGGGTCCACGTCCAGGCAGGTGATGCGGCGGCCGATCAGGGCCTTGGGCGGATAACCGCTATGCGGCTCGACGCCCGGGTTGACGCTCAGAATCACCCCGTACGCATCGGTGAGCATGGCAACGCCAGGGAAGCCGTCCCACAGTGCATCGGCAAGCGGTTGCTGATGGCTCCTGCGCAGTCGCCATCTTCGCCACCTGTCCCTGATCCGCGCCATGTACCGCACCTTGGGGGCTTCCCGCCTGGGTTTCGGAAGGGCGTCGGCGGCACATGCAGCATTGCCGACGTCCGCTAGAGTTTCAGCCGGTCCGCCACGTAGTCGGAATCCTTGTCACCACGGCCGGAAAGATTGACCAGAATATGCTGGTCGGCCGGCAGGTTGGGCGCCTCGCGCATGGCCCAGGCCACGGCGTGGGCGCTTTCCAGCGCCGGAATGATGCCTTCGACGCGCGACAGCGTCAGGAAGGCGTCCAGGCACTCGTCATCGCTGGCACTCTGATAGTCTACTCGGCCCTGCTCCTTGAGGTAGCTATGCTGAGGCCCGACGCCTGGATAATCGAGGCCAGAGGCGATGGAGTGAACCGGCATGGGGTTGCCCGCCTCGTCCTCCAGCACATAGCAGGCCATGCCGTGGATCTCGCCGGGCTTGCCCAGCGTCAGGGTCGCGGAGTGACGCGGGGTATCGAGCCCCTCCCCGGCCGGTTCCACCCCCACCAGGTGAACCTCAGGGTCGTCGAGGAAGGCGGTGAACATGCCGATGGCATTCGACCCGCCGCCCACACAGGCGGTGACATGGTCGGGCAGCCGAGCGTGGCGCTCGAGGAACTGCTCGCGAGCCTCGCGGCCGATGATCGACTGGAAGTCACGTACCATCTTCGGGAAGGGATGCGGCCCCACCACCGAGCCGATGGCATAGATGAAGTGCTGCGGGTCCTTGAGGTACTCCTCGAAGGCGCTATCCACGGCGTCCTTGAGGGTGGCCGTGCCACGGGTGACCGGCACCAGCGTGCAGCCGAGAATCTTCATCTTGGTGACGTTGGGATGCTCCTTCTCGATGTCCACCTGGCCCATGTGGATCTCGCAGGGTATGCCCACCAGGGCGCAGGCGGTGGCCAGGGCCACGCCATGCTGACCGGCACCGGTCTCGGCGATCACCTTGGTCTTGCCCATGAACTTGGCGAGCAACGCCTCCCCCAGGCAATGGTTGATCTTGTGGGCGCCGGTATGATTCAGATCCTCACGCTTGAGGTGGATCTGGGCACCGCCCAATCGTTCGGAGAGGCGACGGGCATGGAAGATTGGGCTGGGCCGCCCGACGTAATCGGCAAACAGGCAGGTCAGTTCCTGCTGGAAATCCTCGCGAACGCGAATCACCTCGTAAGCGGCGTCGATCTCGTCCATCACCGCCTTGAGCTCGGCAGGGATATGCTGGCCGCCAAAGCGACCGAAGTAGCCTCGCGCATCGGGCAAGTTGGCGAAGGGAGAAATACTCATGATCTCGATCCTGACGGCATGCGGAATAACGACATGCCATCCTGCCCCGCCCTCTCGACGCTGTCGAGGCGACCTTCGACGAAGCCTCAGGCCGCCAGCCAGAGCCCTCAGCTGGACATCCAGAGACCGAGGTTGAGCAGCGCCAGGCTAGCGAGCAGCAGGAAAGGAGGACGCGCACTACGACAGCAGGCGCGCAAGTCCGAGACCGGGAAGGCGCTGACTGTCGTGGCAGGCTCAGTGGGCAAGGCGCTCGGTGAGCCACTTGCTGATATCTCCGACCTGCTGGGGGCAGACCGCATGGGCCATGGGATAGCGCCGGTAGTTGGCCGGATAGCCGAGCTCGAGGAGCCTCTCGTAGGCGGATCTACCCAGCTCCTCCGGCACGACGGGATCGAAGCTGCCGTGATGCACCTCGATGGGCAAGCCACGGTTGGCATCGGCGAGCTCGATGCCGTCGGCCGTGGCGAAGTAGGTCGAGAGGGCCAGCAGACCGCCCAGCGGCGCCTCGAAGGTGAGGGCCGCCTGGTAGGCCACCGCGCCACCCTGGGAGAAACCGGCCAGGATGATCCGACGGCTGTCGATACCTTGGTCGATCTGCCCCTGTACAAGGCCTTGAATACGCTCGGCGGAGGCCCTGAGCTGCTGCTCGTCGACCTGCCGGTCAAGACTCATCTCCTTGATATCATACCAGGCCGGCATGACCATCCCGCCATTGATGGTCACCGGCAGCCGCGGTGCGTGGGGCAGGATGAAACGCACCGCATCATCGTTGGGCAGGGGCAGGGCCGGCACCAAGGGTTCGAAATCGCTGCCGTCGGCACCCAGGCCATGGAGGATGAAAACGCAAGCATCGGCGGGTCTGCCGCTGCGTGGTTCGATGATCAGTTCGCCGGGATGCTTCATGGGGGGTGGTCTCCAGGGCCGCGCTTGGTGGGTGGCTCAAAAGTCGACACCCTACCGCAAACAACGGCCGGCGGCGAGCGAGCTCAGAAGGGCCAGATCAGCGGGATCAGGGTCACCGCCACCACGGCGGTCAGCAGGTTCAAGAGCCCGCCGAGGCGCAGGAAGTCACTGAAGCGGTAGCCTCCGGGGCCGAAGACCATCAGGTTGGTCTGGTAGCCAATGGGCGTCAGAAAGCTGGCCGAGGCGGCGAACATCACCACCACCACATAGGGCATGGGGCTCACGCCAAGGCTCTCGGCACTGGCCAAGACCACCGGAAAGGTGATCACTGCCGCCGCGTTGTTGGTGACCAGGGAGGTCAGCAGGGTCACCAGCACGTAGACCGTGCCAAGCAACAGCCAGGGGTTACCACCCGCCAGGCCGAGGGCCAGGTCGGCCAGGGCGGCAGCCGCCCCCGAGCTCTCCAGTGCCGCCCCGAGCCCGAAGGAGGCGGCAATGGTCAGCAGCACCTGGGTGTCCAGCCCGCGCTTGGCCGCCCCGACCGAGCAGCAGCCGGTGGCCAGCGCCAGCGCTGCGCCCAGCATGGCGGCATTCATCATGCTGGTCACGCCCAGGGTCGCCAGCAGCACCACCCCCGCCATGATCGACCAGGCCAGCCCGGCCTTCTCGTGGATCGGGCGGGCCGAGCCATTGACCTTGCTGATCAGCAGGAAGTCGCGCGACTGGCGGTGACGCTCGATGAAGGGCGGACGCGCCTCCAGCAGCAGCACATCCGCGGGCTGCAGGCGGATCTGGCCAAGGTTGCCGGCGACCCGCTCGCCGCCTCGGCAGACCGCCAGCACGGCGGCACCATAGAGGGTTCGGAAGTGGCCGTCGCGAATCCGCCGGCCAATGAACTGGCACTGGTCGGAGACCACCGCCTCCACCAGGCGGCGCTCCTTGAAGTCCTTCTCGAGGCTCGACTCGCCCTGCCGGGTCGGCACCAGGCCACGAATCTGCTGCAGTTCCACCGCCCCCTCGCTGGTGCCGGCAAATACCAGCCGGTCGCCGCCCTTGAGTTGCTCACCGGGTCCCACCACGCTGACGATGTTGCCCTCGCGCTCGATCTCCACCAGGAACAACTCCTGGAGGTGACGTAGTCCGGCCTCCTCAACCGTGCGATCGACCAGCGGGCCGCCGGGATCCACCTCCATTTCGATGGTGAACTCGCGGGGATTCTCGAAGGCCGCCTCCGCCCCGCGCCTTGCGGGCAGCAGCCGCGGCCCCAGCAGGACCAGATAGGCCAGCCCTACCAGCGCTACCGGCACGCCCACCCAGGCGATATCGAACAGCCCCATGGCCAGGCCAGGGTCACGATCGATCAGCAGGCCATGCACGACCAGATTGGTACTGGTACCGAACAGGGTGATGGTGCCCCCCAGGATAGAAGCAAAGCTGAGCGGCATCAGCAGACGATGCGCCGGTACCGAGACGCGCCGGCTCCAGCTCAGCACGGCCGGAATAAAGGTCGCCACCACGGGGGTATTGTTGAGAAAGCCGCTCAACGAAGCCACCGGCAGCAGCAACCGAACCAGCGCCCGCCCCTCGCTGCGGGGACGCCCCAGCACATGGCGGATGATCAGATCGATCCCCCCGGTTTCGCGGATACTCGTGACCAGCACATACATGAAGGCCACGGTGAACAGGCCCGTGCTGGAGAAGCCTGCCAGGGCCTGGCCGGGCTCGATGACGCCCAGGGTCAGCAGCAGGATCACCGCACCGAGCAGTACGATGTCGGGGCCCAGACGCGAGAAGGCCATCAAGGGGAAGACGGCGATGACGACGGCGAGAGAGAGCCAGGCATCCAGCGACATGGAGAGATCCGGTAACAATCGGGAAAAGCCCATTGTGACCGCCGCCGGTTATTCTAAAAAGTTATTTTTAGAAATCTATTTATACCTTATTGGAACAATAAGGCCGAAGGCTACAAAAACGAGAAAGGCCCGCTTTCGCGGGCCTTTCCTTACTGCCGTAAGGCAGTCACATCAAGGTCGGTCGACGTTCAGCCGATGACCTGGATGTTGGAAGCCTGGAGGCCTTTCTTGCCCTGGGTGACGTCGAAGGAAACCTTCTGACCGTCCTGCAGGGACTTGAAGCCTTCAGCCTTGATCTCGGAGAAGTGAGCGAACAGGTCGTCACCGTTGTCGTCCGGAGAAATGAAGCCGAAGCCTTTGGTGTCGTTGAACCACTTGACGGTGCCAGTAGCCATTATCGAATTCCTCGAATAGCGTTAGATAGTGCCGGGAAATACCCGAATTGCAGTGGGTAAAACAAGAAACTTTCACCGGGAGATCGACGCCATGAGCTTTCGATGACCACTTGCGATGTTCCAGTTGCTAACCTACTGCGCGAATAGTGCGCCGATGCCGCACGCAGGTCAAACACTATTTGCAGTAGATGACAGGAATATTGCCTCCGGTCTCCCAGACACCAAGCCGCTGCCTACCTGCCGCTGCGCCCGGGCCGGCGCGGCGGCATGGCAGAAGGCCATACTCGCCCTGCTCCACTCTCTCTCCTGCATGCTCTGCAAGAAGCTGGCGGCAGGTTCAGCGATTCTCGAGGATCCAGCCCGCGGCCTTCTCGGCGATCATCAACGTCGGCGAGTTAGTGTTGCCGCTGGTGATGGTGGGCATCACACCCGCATCCACCACGCGCAACCCCGCCACCCCGCGCACCCGCAGGCGAGCGTCGACCACCGCCATGGGGTCGTCATCGCGGCCCATCTTGGTGGTGCCTACCGGATGGAAGATAGTGGTGCCGATGTCCCCCGCCAGTCGCGCCAGGTCATCGTCGCTCTGATATTCCAGGCCCGGCTTGACCTCCTCGGGAGAATATTTGGCGAAAGCCGGCTGCTCGGCGATGCGCCGCGTGACCCGCAGCGAGTCCGCCGCCACCTTGCGATCCTCGGGGGTGCTCAGATAGTTGGTGGCGATCGCCGGCGCCTGGCGCGGGTCGGCGCTCTTGATGCGCACCGTGCCGCGGCTGGTCGGGTTGAGATTGCATACGCTCGCCGTGATCGCCGGAAAGTCATCCAACGGCTGGCCGAAGGCGGGAAGACTGAGCGGTTGAACGTGGTACTCGATATTGGGGTGCCGGTATTCATCGGAGCTGCGCGTGAAGGCGCACAGCTGCGAGGGCGCCATGCTCATGGGGCCGGAGCGCTTGAGCAGGTACTCGAGCCCGATGCCCGCCTTGCCGACCAGCGAGTTGGCCATGGTGTTGAGGGTCTTGGCGCCCTTGACCCGATACACCGAGCGGATCTGAAGGTGGTCCTGGAGGTTCTCGCCCACCCCCGGCAGCTCATGGACCACCGGAATGTCGTGCTCGCGCAGCAGGTCGGCCGGGCCGATCCCGGAGAGCTGCAGCAGCTGCGGTGAGCCGATGGCCCCGGCGGAGAGGATCACCTCGCGACCGGCCTGCACCGTCATCGCTTTCCCGCCGCGCTCGATGCGCACGCCGGAGCAGCGTGGCTGGCCGCCCTGGGCGGTCTCGCCCTTTCCTTCAAATACGAGCCCCAGCACCTGGGTGGAGTGCCAGAGGGTCAGGTTATCGCGCTTCTCGGCGCCGCGCAGGAAGGCCTTGGAGGTGTTCCAGCGCCAGCCCGAGCGCTGGTTGACCTCGAAGTAGTCGACTCCCTCGTTGTCGCCACGGTTGAAGTCGCGGGTCCGTGGAATGCCGGCCTCCACCGCGGCAGTGGCGAAGTCGTCAAGCACTTGCCACTTGAGGCGCTGCTTCTCTACCCGCCACTCACCACCGTGGCCATGGTAGTCGCGGTGAGCGCCGTCGGCATCGCCGCCGGCATCCAGGCGATGATGGTCCTCGTGCTTCATGAAGGCGGGCAGGCAGTTCTCCCAGCGCCAGGCGTCGTCGCCGGTGGCCTCGGCCCAACGGTCGTAGTCGCGCGACTGGCCGCGTATATAGAGCATGCCGTTGATGCTGGAACAGCCGCCCAGCGTCTTGCCGCGAGGATAGATCAGTGACCGCCCGTTGAGGCCAGGATCAGCCTCGGTGCGAAAGCACCAGTCGGTGCGCGGATTGTCGATGCAGTACAGGTAACCCACCGGGATGTGAATCCAGTGGTAGTTGTCGCGGCCCCCCGCCTCGATCAGCAGCACCCGGTTGGCCGGGTCGGCGCTCAAGCGGTTGGCGAGCAGGCAGCCGGCCGTGCCGGCGCCCACGATGATGTAGTCGAATGCTTGTTCAGTCATGACGAACGCTCCCCGCCGGCCTGATCATTTATGCGTCGGCATGGCGAACTCGGAGCCGGCATTGATGGAGTCGGACCAGCGCTGCATGATCGACTTCTGCTTGGTGTAGAAGCGCACGCCCTCCTCACCATAGGCGTGGGTGTCGCCGAACAGCGAGCGCTTCCAGCCACCGAAGCCGTGCCAGGCCATGGGCACCGGGATCGGCACGTTGATGCCGACCATGCCGACCTGGATGCGACGCCCGAACTCGCGAGCCACGCTGCCGCTCTCGGTGAAGCAGCTCACGCCGTTGCCGAATTCGTGGTCGTTGATCAGCTGGATGGCGGTGGCGATATCGGGCACACGCACGCAGACCAGCACCGGGCCGAAGATCTCCTCCTGGTAGATGGTCATCTCCGGGGTCACGTGGTCGAACAGCGAGCCGCCCATCCAGAAGCCCTCGGCGCAGTCGTCACCGGTCGCGGCGGTATCGAAGTCGCGGCCGTCAACCACCAGCTCGGCCCCCTCGGCGACGCCCTTCTCGATATAGCCGGTGATGCGCTGGTGCGCCTGGGCGGTGACGATGGGGCCCATCTCGGCGTCCCGCTCCAGGCCATTCTTGACCTTCAGGCTGCGCGCCCGATCGGCCAGTCGCGGCACCAGCTCGTCGGCCACGTCACCCACCAGCACCGCCACGCTGACTGCCATGCAGCGCTCGCCGGCACTGCCATAGGCGGCGCCGATCAGCGCATCCTCGGCCTTGTCGAGGTCGGCATCGGGCATCACGACCATGTGGTTCTTGGCGCCGCCCAGCGCCTGGATGCGCTTGCCGTGACGAGCACCGCGCTCGTAGATCAGGTTGGCGATCGGCGTGGAGCCGACGAAGGAGAGCGCCTTGACGTCGGGGTGGTCGAGCAGCGCCTCCACCGAGTCCTTGTCGCCCTGCACCACGTTGAAGACGCCATCCGGCAGTCCCGCCTGCTTGAGCAGATCGGCAATCAGCAGCGAGGCGCTGGGATCGAGCGGGCTCGGCTTGAGGATAAAGGTGTTGCCGGCGGCGATGGCGAGGGGAAACATCCACATCGGCACCATGACCGGGAAGTTGAAGGGGGTGATGCCGGCCACCACGCCCAGCGGCTGACGCATCGTCCAGTTGTCGATGCCGGTGCTGACCTGCTCGGTATAGTCGCCCTTGAGCAGCTGCGGAATACCGCAGGCGAACTCGACGATGTCGATGCCACGCGCCACCTCGCCCTGGGCATCGGTGAACACCTTGCCATGCTCCAGGGTGATCGCCCGCGCCAGCTCATCCTTGTGCTCGTTGAGCAGTTGGAGAAACGTGAACATCACCCGGGCGCGACGGATCGGCGGGGTATCGGCCCAGGCCGGGAAGGCGGCCTGGGCGGCGTCCACGGCGGTGGCCACATCGGCCTGCGAGGCCAGCGCCACCTGGCCGGTCACCTGGCCGGTGGCCGGGTTGGTCACGGCCTGCTGCTGGCCGGATTCGCCGGCTGACATTTGCCCATTGATATAATGCTGGATGCTGGCTGTGCTCATAGCGGCCTCGTCGCGTCGTTGTCGGAGTCAGGGATGGACACGTCCAGACTAGCCCGATCGCCACCAGGATCAATTGAGTAATTCAAAACCAGCGTATAAGTTTGGCTGATATCACGTCACGCAGAGGAAGCGACACCATGCAGGACCTCCAGACCCTGCGTGCCTTCGTTACCGTGGCACGGGAAGGCAGCGTCTCGCGCGCCGCCGAACGCCTGCACCTGACCCAGCCCGCGGTGAGCCTCAAGCTCAAGCAGTTCCAGGCGGTCCTCGGCCTCACGCTGTTCCAGCGCCGCCCCCAGGGGCTGGAGCTCACCGCCGACGGTCGCGCTCTGCTGCCTGCCGCCGAGAAGGCGCTGGCGGCCATGGCCGGCTTCGAGCAGAGCGCCCGGGCCCTGCACAGCACGCTGCGTGGCCGGCTCAAGATCGGTACCATCGTCGACCCGGAGTTCATTCGCCTGGGCGCCTTCCTGCGTCGCCTGGTGGAGCGCGCCCCGCAGCTCGAGACCGAGCTGCACCACGGCATGAGCGGCAGCGTGCTGGAGTGGGTGCGGCGCGGCGAGCTGGACGTCGGCTTCTTCCTGGCGCCGCCCGGCGAAGGGTCGGGCGCTGCGGAGATCGCCCATCGCGAGCTCACCCACTTCGACTACCATGTGATCGCTCCGGCCGGCTGGGGCAGCCGCCTGGCCGGCGCCGACTGGCCCCGACTCGCCCGCCTGCCATGGATCACCACGCCCGAGGACTCCGCCCATCACCGCCTCCTGCATGGCGTGCTCGACCCGCTGGCCATCGTGCCCAACGGCGTGGCCCAGGTGGACCAGGAGGCCTGCATGCTCGACCTGGTGCGCGCCGGCGTGGGCCTCAGCCTGGCCCGCGACGCCCTGGCCATGGCCGAGCGCCAGGAGCGCGGCCTGGTAGTCGCCGACGGCGTGCGGCTGCCCTGCGCGCTGAGCTTCGTGTGGCGCCGCGACCGGGGCGAGGAGGCGGTGATCGCCGAGGCGCTGGAGGTGCTGACCGGCGTCTGGGGCGCGCTGGCGCCATGACACGCCCCCCATCGGACATGACACCTCCAAACGGGAAAGGAGCCCCCTGATGGCCGACCTCGAGACCTCTCAACTTGTCCTGATCGGGCTGATCTTCGTCTGGAGCGGCTTCGTGCGCACCAGCCTGGGCTTTGGCGGCGCCGTGCTGTCGCTGCCTTTCCTGCTGCTGGTGCTCGACGAGCCGCTGGTCTTCCTGCCGATCATCGCCATCCATCTGCTGATCTTCTCCAGCTGGATCGCCTGGCGCAGCCACCGGCAGCTGGTGGCCGACAACGCCGGCCAGGCACCGAGCGAGGGCAACATCGACTGGGGCTACCTGATCAGGGCGATGAAGGTGATGATCATTCCCAAGCTGGTCGGGGTGGTGGGCCTGCTGACCCTGCCAGGCAACGTGCTGAGCAGCATCATCTTCGTGATCGTGATGATCTACGCGGTCGGCTACCTGCTCGACAAGCCCTTTCGCAGCCGCAGCCGGGTGGTCGATGCGGTGCTACTGGCGCTGGGCGGCTACGTCAGCGGCACCTCGCTGATCGGCGCCCCGCTGATCGTTGCGGTGTTCGCCACCCACGTCGCCGCCCACCAGCTGCGCGATACCCTCTTCGTGCTGTGGTTCATCCTGGTGCTGATCAAGATGGTCTCCTTCGTCATCGCCGGCGTCGACCTGCAGCTCATCCACCAGCTATGGCTGCTGCCCTGCGCCCTGGTCGGCCACCTGCTGGGGGAGCGCGCCCACCGGCACATGCTCACCAGCCGCACCAATCTCTACTTCCGGGTACTCGGCGGCGTGCTCATCCTGGTCAGCGTGATGGGGCTCGTCAGCTCGGCAGGCTAAGGCCCATAAGGGCACCCACAGGGAGTGCCCCGGCACCACATGAATGCCAGGTGAATGGGGCGTTAAGGCTGCAGCAAGGTCAGGCGGCGTAAAACGGATCACGTACCCACGCAAGAGGAGTGATCCTGATGAACTGGCTTGATACCGAACACCGCTACGGCGCGGTCTCTCGTTTCCTGCACTGGACCATGGCCGTGCTGATACTGCTCATGTTGGCCAGCGACTGGTGGATGGAGGGCATCGCTGGCCTCGGTGAGGGTGCCGCGATGGAGCTGCATCAGAGCATCGGCATGGCGCTGCTGGCCCTGCTCGCCTGCCGATTGGCCTGGCGCGTCGTCAACCGCGGTCGCCTGGACCCACCCGGCCACTGGCGCCTGGCCGCGCGCCTCGGCCACCTGTTCCTTTATGCCCTGCTGCTGCTGATCCCGCTAAGCGGCCTGTTCACGGCCTGGGGCAACGGCGAGGGTGTAACCGTCTTTGGCGCACCGCTGATCGCGGCAGGGGCCGAGATCGAGTGGCTCGAGGAGGCCTCCGAGGAGACCCACGAGCTGCTCGCCAATCTGCTGTGGTTCGTCATCGCCGGCCATGTGCTCGCCACACTGGCCCACCAGTGGTGGCTCGGGGAACGCAGCCTGCAGCGCATGGCCTGAACCACGCCCACAGCAAAGAAAGGGCCCGGCGCGAGCTATCGCGCCGGGCCCTGTTCGTGTAAACCAAGGAAATCGCCTTCGCCGGGGGCCAGGCCCCCGGCGAGGGCATCAGTCGTGCTCCACCTCGAGCAGCTCGCCGCCGCGGCTCTTGACCTCGAGCTCACGGCCGTCAGCGTCAACCCCCTCGATCTCGACGCGGCCATCGGGGTCGACCTGGAGCTCCTCGAACTCGGCCAGGCCCTCGGCCACGGCAACGGCCATGGCGTCACGCACCTCGGCCTCGGAGAGGCCCCAGGCGCCGCCGTCGCGCTTGTTGCGCTCCTCCTTCAAGCTCTCGCCGCTGGCCAGGTCGAAGCGCACCTCGGCCTGCCACTCGTCGTCGAGCCAGCCCTCGACCTCCACGCGATCGCGACGCTTGACCTCGATCTCCTCATAGGTCTGAAAGCCAAAGTTGCCGGTCAGGGCCAGTACCTCATCGAGGCGCTCGGAAGCCAGTCGGCCGCTATCGGCCTGGGCCAGGGTGGCGGCACCCATCAGGGCGGCCAGGGAAGCGGTCAGGATCATCTTGCGTTGCATGAGTCATTCCTCCTTCTGCGGGTTGCCAGCCCGTTATACCGCCGGCGACCTTGCCACACGGTGACGAGGCCATTCATGCTGCATTCATGTTCGGCCTGGCACGCTGTGGCCATGATCAATCGACACCTGTTTCCCCGCCTGCGCCTGCCGGCGCTGGTTGCCCTCCTCGCCCTGCTGGCTGCCTCCCCGGCGCCAGCAGACGAGGCGTGGCATGATCTTCACGAGGCGGTGCGCGAAGGCAGGATCGTGCCCCTGCCCCAGATCCTCGACTGGCTCGAGGCCCGCTACGCCGGCGAGGTGCTGGAGGTGGAGCTCGAGCGTGACGATGGCCGGATGCTCTACGAGGTGGAGATGCTCGGTCCCCAGGGCCAGGTGGTGGAGTTCGAGTTCGATGCCGCCAGTGGCGAGCTGATCGGCATGGAGGGGGTGAACATCAACGGGATGCGACGCGAGGATGGCGCGGAATGAAGGTGCTGCTGGTGGAGGATGACCGGCCGCTGGCCGAAGCGCTGCAAGAGGCGCTGGGTGACGCCGGGGTGCTGCTGGAGACCGCCACCACCGGCGGCGAGGCGGACTTCCTGATACGCACCGAAGCCTACGACGCGGTGATTCTCGACCTGGGCCTGCCCGATGGCGATGGCAGCCGCTGGCTCGCCGAGTGGCGCGAGGACGCCATCGACACGCCGGTGCTGGTGCTCACCGCCCGCACCCGCTGGGCCGACAAGGCCGCCGGTTTCTCGGCCGGCGCCGACGACTACGTGACCAAGCCCTTCGAGACCGCCGAGGTGCTGTTCCGGCTGCGCGCCCTGGTGCGGCGCAGCCACGGCCACGCCCACCCGGTGCTGAGGATCGGCGAGCTCACCTTCGACACCCACACGGGCAGCGTTACCCTGGCCGGCCGCCCGGTGAGCCTGACCGCCCAGGAGTCTCGGCTGCTGGCCTACCTGGCCCACGCCACGCCCCGTGTGGTGAGCCGCAGCGAGCTCGCCGAACACGTCTACGATCGCGACCACGAGCCGGATTCCAACGTCATCGATGTCCAGATCAGTCGGCTGCGCCGAAAACTCGGCGCCTCGCGCATCCAGACCCTAAGGGGCCAGGGGTATCGCCTGGTGGCAGGCGATGAGACACCATGAGGCGATTGCGACAATTGTCGCTGGCCAGCCGCCTGCTGCTGGCCTCCCTGCTGACCCTCACGCTCGCCCTGCCACTGGCCGGCGCGGGACTCTCTCACTATTTCCGCACCACCGCGACGGCCGCCTTCGACGAGCGCCTGGACGCCCTGCTCAATGTGGTCGTCGCCGGCCTCGACTGGGCGCCGGCGGAGCAGCAGCTGGTGCACGAGCGTTCGCTGGGTGACCCGCGCTTCGAGCAGGTCTTCTCCGGCTGGTACTGGCAGATCAGCGACGGCGCGGCGCGGGTGCTGACCTCGCGTTCGCTGTGGGACCAGCGCCTACCAGTCCGCTCCCATCGCCAGGTGATGATCCGTGACCTGCCGGGCCCTCGCGGAACGCCGCTACGCGTCATCGAGCGCGATATCCAGCTAGCACCGCTGGACGGCCCCCTGCACGTCAGCGTGGCCGTCTCCCGAGAGACGCTGGACGCAGAACTCGCCCGCTTCACCCGACTGGTCACGCTCTTACTGGTCGGCCTGGGGGTGTTGCTGCTGGTCACCCTGGCCCTGCAGGTGCGCTGGGGGCTGGCGCCACTGCGCCGCTTACAGGCCGACCTGCAGCAGGTAGAGAACGGCGATGCAGAGCGTCTCGATACGCGCCTGTCGCCGGAGCTTGCTCGCCTCGCGCAGGCCATGAACGGCGTGTTGGACCGCGACCGGCGACTGATGACGCATGCGCGGCATGCCGCCGGCAACCTGGCGCATGCCCTCAAGACCCCGGTGAGCGTACTGACCACCCTGGCCGATGGCACCGACGAACCACGGCGCACGCGCATCCGTGACGAACTGACGCGCATTGATGCCGCCGTCCGACATCATCTAGCCCGCGCCTCGGCGGCCGGGGACGCTGCCCTGGCGCCCCGGGTCGCGGCCAGCGACGTGCTGGCGCCGATCTTTACCGGGCTTGGCCGCTTGGCCAAGCGGCGCGGCCTCACCCTAAGCCATAACCTGCCGGCCGAGATGCGCGTGCGCATGGAGGCGCAAGACCTACAGGAACTGGTCGGCAATCTGCTGGACAATGCCCTGCGCTGGGCCGAGGACCGGGTCGAGGTAAGCGGTGGCAACGATGCCGGTGGGAGCTGGCTGGAGGTCGAGGACGATGGGCCGGGCATGGACAAGGCCCAGCGTCAGGCCGCGTTGACCCGCGGCGCCCGGCTCGACGAGCAGCGTCCGGGCAACGGCCTGGGCCTGGCCATCGTGGCCGACCTGGTAAAGCTCAGTGGCGGCCGACTGGAGCTCGCCCGCTCGCCCCTCGGCGGCCTGGCGGTACGCGTCTGGCTGCCCGACCGCCCCTTCCAGCCTGGCGCGTGATGCGACGCACAGGCTCAGCCCCGATGGCCTTCGTCGGGTTCGGGCTCAGGCTCGTCGGCACACTGGTGCCGGCTCTCCAGCTGGATGGTGGCGTGGTCCAGGCCATAACGCTCCGCCAGCAGGTTACGAATCGCCAGCAGCGCAGCCTGGCGGTCCTCATCCTCGTCGATGGCCGCATGCAGCGATACCAGATGGCGACCCGGCGTCAGTGACCAGACATGCACGTGATGCACGTTGCAGACCGCCTCGAGCTGCTCGGGAATCTCGCAGCGCAGCGTCGCCGCGTCCAGGCCGTCCGGCGTGCCCTCCAGCAGGATATGACCGGACTCCCGGGTCAGCTTCCAGGCGCTTCTCAGGATCAGCGCCGCCACCAGCAGCGAGAGCAGCGGGTCGATGGGTGTCCAGCCGGTGGTCAGTATCACCAGGGCGGCGATGATGGCCGCCACCGAGCCCAGCAGATCGCCCAGCACGTGCAGGGCGGCCCCGCGGATATTGAGGTTGTCGCGGTCGCCGCCGTGAAGGATGGCGAACACCACCAGGTTGACCAGAAGCCCCAGCATGGCGATGGTCAGCATGGGAAGACCCATCACCGCCACCGGTGACAGGAAGCGGCGAATGGCCTCGATGGCGATCCACACCACGATGGCGATCAGCGTCAGGCCGTTGACGAAGGCGGCAAGCGTTTGCACCCGGTGGTAGCCGTAGCTGCGCTTCTGATCCGCCGGGCGTCGGCTGATCCAGGCGGCGAACCAGGCCAACCCCAGGGCGGCGGTGTCGGTAAGCATGTGGCCGGCATCGGCCAGCAGCGCCAGCGAGCCGGAGAGGATACCGCCCACCACCTCGGCGACCATGAAGCCGCCGGTGAGCAGGATCGCCCAGGCCAGCCGGCGCTGACTGTCGTGCCCAGCATGATGAAGGTGGTGATGCGAATGGTCGTGATCGTGAGCCATGGGCCCTCCCTTGCCAGGCTTCCAGCATAGCGCAGCGCCAAGACGTCCTTCACACCTCGCGCGAGCTCTCCGCGCCGCGTGCCCTGTCAGCCGATGAGAGGCGCCACCAGCAGCCCACCGGCCAGCCAGGCCAGAGACACCACCACCATTGCCTGCAGTACTCGGGTTCCCAGAGAGGCGCCCCCACCTCCATGGTCATGATCATGGTGGTGATGGCCGTTATCCCGGCGCCCCTGCCACCAGAGACCGACCAGCGCCGCCGAGACGGCCAGGAAGGCCAAGTTGAGGAAGAAGCCGTAGTTGATCGCGAAGAAGTCGCGATCGGTGATCGCGCCCGAACCGCTGCCCTGCGGCAACCAACCGAGCAGATCCATGCCGAGGTGCAGCAGCAGTGCCGTCACCACCAGGGTGCAGAGCAGCAGCGCCAGGATATACAGCGCCATGCGCCAGCCGTAGTAGGTGGCGTTAATACGCAGTACCGGCAGGACCACCAGGTCGGAAAAGATGAAGGCCATCACCCCGGCGAAGCTCACGCCATTGTCGAAGAGCACGGCGGCCAGCGGGATGTTGCCCATGGAGCCGATAAAGGTGAAGAAAGCGGCTACCGGGCCGACCAGCGCCTGCGCCAGCAAGGCAAGGAAGCCGGGGTCATTCTCACCGGCGCCGAGGAACAGCGCCTGGAAGAAACTCTGCGGCACGAAGGCAGCGATCGCCCCGGCCACGGTGAAGCCGATCAGCACGTCCTTCCAGACCATCTGCCACTCCATGACATAGGTCTGGCCGATCTGACGCCAGCCCTCACGGCGCTTCAGCGTCTGCCGCCAGTCAGGCACCTTCGTCTCTTCCTGGTCGTCGTTGCCGTCGAGTCGCTCGCGAACGCGCGCAATCAGCCTCTCCGGGTTGGTCATGCGGATGAAGGCCCAGGCCAACAGGATCAGCAGGATGCCGCCGGCATACTCGCCGACCACGAAGGGCCAGCCCAGGAACAGCGCGATGACGAAGCCCAATTCCACCACCAGGTTGGTGGAGGCCAACAGGAAAGCCATGGAGGGTGCCAGGCCAGCTCCCTTCTGGAAGAGCGTGCGCGTCGTCGCCAGCGCCGCAAAGCTGCAGGAACTGGAGATAAAACCGAAGAAACTTCCCAGCAGCATGCTGCGCGGGCCATCCGTTCCCATCGCCCGCTGCATGCGCTGCCGCGTCACCAGCACCTGGATCAAGCTACTGACCAGATAGCCAAGGGCAAAGGCCCAGAGCGCCATCCAGAAGAACCCCAGGCTGGTGAGAGCGGCTTCGTTCCAAAGCGACAGGTAGCGTTCCATGATCTCGCTATACCCGAACAGTGACCGAAACAGCAAGCCGGGCGACCCCGACCTGCCATGATGGACCCCTCATGCTAGACCCTTTGGGCAACCCAAGGGTCAAGCTGACACCTTTCAGCGCCGCGCGAAAACCGGCGTGAAGGTGGCTAACGACGCCTTTTGGCGCCATCGCATCACATCACCGGCACACCAGCGACCCAGACGTGCAGATGGAAGGCAAAGACATAGTAAGCCACCAGGCCGATCACCACGGTCGCAGCGGTACCGGCCATGTTCGGGGCGGCAATATCCGGC
The DNA here is from genome assembly GCF_014192285.1 of Halomonas fontilapidosi. Classification (GTDB taxonomy): domain Bacteria; phylum Pseudomonadota; class Gammaproteobacteria; order Pseudomonadales; family Halomonadaceae; genus Halomonas; species Halomonas fontilapidosi. Next base: position 67,069 of record NZ_JACHXQ010000005.1, read on the forward strand.
CGCGGACGACGACGCGCCGAACGGAAGTCGAAGACGGCCCACAGCAGGAAGGCCCCGAAGAAGACGATATCGCCCAGCCGGCCATTGGCCAGCAGGTGGGAGAAGGCCCACAGCTTCACTGCCAGGATCATCGGATGGCCCAGCTTGGCCTTGATGTGGTTGGCCGGCACATAGGCCGCTACCAGCAGCACGAAGGCGGGGATCATCAGCAGCGAGACGAGATGGCGCAGCGCCACCGGGGGTTGCCAGAGAAACACCGGGTCGAGGCGCATCTGGCCGTAGCCCCAGATCGCCAGGGCCAGGCCGATGATCGAGACCACCGAATAGGCGGCCTTCCAGGGCAGCACGCCCATTCGCTGAATCTGGGCGGTTCGCCAGTCGTCCGCCAGGATGCGCACCGAGTGCACGCCAAGAAAGACCAGCAGGCCGAGTATCATTACGCTCATGGTCGACGTCTCCTACAGGGAAAGGGCAAAGTGGAACGAAAGCGCCGCCAGACTAGTCTGTTGGCAGGGCCACGACCAGTACCACCGACCACTAACGCATCCGCAAGGCCACGCGCCGCTTCGCAAAGGATTGCCATGTCCCAAGACTCCGCCCCCCTGCCCGAGGTCCTTGCTGGCCCCATCCTGCGGCGCCTCGGCGCACAACGCCTGGTGATCTGGCTGGTCGGCTCACGGCCTCTCGACCTCGGCCTGATGCTTCACCCACGGGGACATCCACCGCGTCGCCTGACCCTCGATGAACGCCGGCTACAGCGCCTGCCGCTGGGTCGGCATGCCTGGCTGCACCTGATCGACGTGGCCCTCGACACGCCGCTGCCTCAAGGCGTGCGCATCGACTACGACCTGAAGATCACGCCGGAGGGTGGAGACCGCAAGGGCGGCAGCGGGATCGCCGAGTGGGCGCCCCATCTGCTGCATGAAAACGCCACTCACCCCAGTTTCGTGCTGGCCGATAGCCACCGCCGCCTGCTGCATGGTTCCTGCCGCCGTCCCCACCATGACGGCCCCGACGGCCTGGTGCGCGCCGATGCCTGGCTGGCCGAGCGTCGCGAGACGCCCGACGCCTGGCCCGCCTGGCTGCTGATGACCGGCGACCAGATCTATGCCGACGACGTCGCCGGCCCGATGCTGGTCGCCATCCATGCGCTGATCCGCCGCCTGGGCCTGTTCGACGAGACCCTGGAGGGCGCGACTGTGGCCGACAGCCAGGCGCTCTACGCGGACGCTGCCAGCTACTACCGACGCGAGGCACTGCTGCCGGATATCAAGAGCAGCGAGGACCTGCGCGAGGGCTTCTTCGGCGGGGTGCGCAAGCCGATCTTCACCTCGGCCAATGCCCACAACCACCTGATGAGCCTCGCCGAGGTCATCGCCATGTACCTGTTGAGCTGGTCGCCGGTGCCCTGGCGGCTGGTCGAGATGACCGAGCCGGCGCTGGACGAGACGCAGGCGGCGCGCTTCGGGGAGGAGCGAGCGGTCATCGAGCGCTTCGCCGCGGGGCTGCCTGCCGCAGCCCGCGTGATGGCCCACCTGCCCTCGCTGATGATCTTCGACGACCACGACATCACCGACGACTGGAACCTCACGGCGGACTGGGAGCGCACCGCCTACGGACATCCCTTCTCGCGGCGCATCATCGGCAACGCCCTGCTCGCCTACCTGCTCTGCCAGGGCTGGGGCAACGACCCGGACCGCCTGGCCGAGCCGTTGGCCGAGGCCGCCGAATTACTGGCCTCGGCGGCCCATCAGGAGGGTTGGCTACCCGCCGGGGAGCAGGACGCCGTGATCGAGAGGCTGCTGCGCTTCCAGGGCTGGGAGGTAGAGGTCGAGGGCGACCCGAAGCTGGTGGTGCTGGACACCCGCACCCGGCGCTGGCGCAGCGAGCGCAGCCCGAAACGCCCCTCCGGCCTGATGGACTGGGAGGCGCTTTCGGAACTGCAGCAGCAGATTCTCGGCGCCACGTCGGTGGTGATCGTGTCGCCGGCGCCGATGTTCGGCGTCAAGCTGATCGAGGCCATCCAGCGGCTGTTTACCCTGGCCGGTCGGCCGCTACTGGTCGACGCCGAGAACTGGATGGCCCACCGCGGTGCGGCCAGCGTCATGCTCCATATCTTCCGCCACACCCGAACCCCGGGGCACTACGTGATCCTCTCCGGCGACGTTCACTACTCCTTTGCCTACGACATCCGTATCCGCCAGCGCCGCGAGGGGCCGAGGATCTGGCAGATCACCTCCAGCGGCCTCAAGAATGCCTTCCCCGATACCCTGCTCGACTGGTTCGATCGCCTGAACCGCTGGCTCTATGCGCCGCGCTCGCCGCTCAACTGGTTCACACAGCGTCGACGCATGAAGATCACCCCGCGCGACCCGGACCGCGCCAAGGCCGGCGAGCGGCTGTGGAACGGCAGCGGTATCGGCCTGGTGGAACTCGACGACCAGGGCCGGCCAACCAGCATCCGTCAACTCGATGCAAAGGGTTTCGACGTCACCTTCCCGCCTCCTGATCAAGACGCCTGACGCCGCCGCCACAGGATGAGGCCGGCGGCTACCACCAGCCAGCTCATGGCCGCCGCCACACTGTCGTCGAGCACGATGCCCGCACCGCCGGGCACCGCCTCGGCCATATTCACCGGCGGCGGCTTGATGGCGTCGAAGACCCGGTAGGCCACAAAGGCCCCCGCCAAGGCCGCGGGATGACGCGCCGCCGACAGACCCAGCACCGTCACCGGAAAGGCAACGATTTCGTCGAGCACGATGCGCCCGTCGTCCTTGGTGCCCAACGCCTCCGCGGCCAGATGGCAGACCGGCACCGCCGCCAGAAGTAGCACCGCCACCAGGGCGAACTGCACGCGACGGGCACGGCCCAGCAGCCACCAGGCCAGCGGCAGCCCCAGCAAGGAGCCGACGGTGCCCGCGGCCCAGGGCGAGAGCCCCGTGCCGAGGCCGATGGCCAGCCACATCACAACGCTCTCCATGCTTGTTCCCCCTCACGCACTGAATGACGCGGCACGCCCCGTGGCGTGCCGCCCGCGGCCGGTGTCGGCCGAGCAGCGGCCAAGATACCCGGCGGCCCGACGAAGGTCGATGGCGAACGACGCGACCGGCACCCACCGCCAGCCTTCGACATTCGCCGCCGGCCGACGCATCATTCAGGGATGACACTCGACACGACCCACCGCAACCGACAGATGACCCACTTCGACGGCCACGACGAGATCTGGCTGTTCGGCTACGGCTCGCTGATCTGGAAGGCCGACTTCCCCTTCCTCGAGCGCCGCCCGGCGCATATCCATGGCTGGGTGCGCCGCTTCTGGCAGGGCTCCCACGACCACCGCGGCACCCCCGAGGCGCCGGGCCGGGTGGTGACCCTGGTGCGCGAACCCGACGCAGTCTGCCACGGCATGGCCTACCGCATCGCGCCCGAGGTGCTCGGCCCGCTCGACGTGCGCGAAAAGAACGGTTACCTGCGCGAGGTCACCCGGCTGCACTTTGAAGACGGCGTCCCACCGGCAAGCGCCGAGGGGCTGGTGTATCTTGCCACCGAGGACAACGCCGCCTTCCTCGGCGAGGCGCCGCTGGATGCCATCGCCGAACAGATAGCCCTGGCCCACGGCCCCAGCGGCCCCAATCGTGACTACCTGGTCAACCTGGCCCAGGCCCTGGACGAACTCGGCGTGGACGATCCCCACGTGTTCGACCTGGCCGCGCGTCTCTCTCACCCGTCAGACGCCTGATGCCCGACACCCCCTTGGCCACTGGAGACAAGCCTCCCATGAGCGTGACCCTCGACGACGTCCGACAGGCCGCCGCGCGCCTCCAGGGTAGTGTGGAGCGCACCGCCTGCCTGCACTCCACCACCCTCTCGCAGCTCACCGGCTGCGAACTCTACATCAAGTTCGAGAACCACCAGTTCACCGCCTCCTTCAAGGAGCGCGGCGCCCTCAACCACCTGCTCTCACTGAGCCCCAAGGAGCGCGCCCGGGGCGTAATCGCCATGTCGGCGGGCAACCACGCCCAGGCAGTGGCCTATCACGCTACCCGGCTGGGCATCCACGCCACCATCGTCATGCCCCGCCACACCCCCAACCTCAAGGTGCGCAACACGCGCAACTTCGGCGCCGAGGTGCACCTGGAGGGTAACGGGGTCGACGAGGCCGGGGCCTATGCCCGGCGCCTGGCCGAGGAGCGCCAGTTGGTTTTCGTCCACCCCTACGATGACGAGCGGATCATCGCCGGTCAGGGCACCATCGCCCCGGAGATGCTCGAGGAGGTCCCCGACCTCGACTGCCTGGTAATCCCCATCGGTGGCGGCGGGCTGATCAGCGGCAATGCGGTGGCGGCCAAGGCCCTGAAACCCGATATCGAGGTGATCGGCGTGCAGACCTGCCGCTTTCCGGCCATGCAGCAGGTGCTGGCCGGGGAGGAGGTTCACTGTGGCCTGGCCAGCCTGGCAGAGGGCATCGCCGTCAAGCAGCCCGGCATGCTGACCCGGGAGATCGTGCGCGAGCTGGTCAGCGACATCGTGCTGGTGGACGAGCCCGAGATCGAGCGCGCCATCCTGTTGCTGCTGGAGATCGAGAAGAGCGTCGCCGAAGGCGCCGGCGCTGCCGGCCTCGCCGCCCTGCTCAGCGAGCCGGCGCGCTACCGCGGCCGCAAGGTCGGCATGGTGCTGTGCGGCGGCAACATCGACATGCTGGCGTTGTCCTCGGTGATTCAGCGCGGCCTGGTGCGCACGGGGCGTATCGTGCGGGTGCGGGTCGGCATTCCCGACGTACCCGGCTCGCTGGCCGAGCTCACCCGCCTGCTCGCCGAGCAGCGCGCCAACGTCATCCAGATCGCCCATCAGCGTACCTTCACCGACCTCTCGCTGCGCGCTACCGAGGTCGAGGCTACCCTCGAGACCCTGGGCAGCGACCACACCCGCGAGGTGATCGCCGCACTGCGCACGGAAGGCTACGACCCGGTGCTGCCCGCCAACGAGGTGCACCCGGACGAGCGCTGGGCCACCGACCCCGAAGGGCACTGACCGGCACCTTGGGTGCATGGCGCAGGGCCGTCGGCAGGCGTACCCTGTGCGCATTCGATCATCGCAACGGTTTCCATCGTCTCGACGGTTTACAGCATTTCAACAAGGGAAGACTGATGAGCAGAAAGTTAAAAGTGAACGCCCCCCTGGTCATCCTCCACGGCGACGAGATGGCTCAGGTGGCCTTCGAACGCATCCTCGACACCTTCGTGACCTCACCACTGGATATCGAGCTGGTGGAGATCGACCTGACCGCGGAGAACCGCCTGGTCACCAACGGCCAGGCGGTCATCGATGCCGTCGAGGCGCTCAAGCGCTACGGGGTGGGCGTCAAGAACGCCGGCATGACGGTCAACCGCGCCCAGCTGGGCGAGCTGCTGGCGGCCCATCCCGAGCTCGACGGCACCAGCCTGCACCCGCTGGCCACCAAATCGCCCAATGGCGCCATCCGCAAGGGCATCGGTGGCAACATCACCCGCGAGGACATCCAGTTCCGCAATCTGCAGTTCAACAAGCCGGAATGGGTCGGTCGCGACATCGAGGTCGACACCATGGCGACCGGCGGCAGCAAGGACAGCTACAACGAGCTCTCCCGCGCCACCGGCATCGTCAAGCTGATGTTCGTCGGCGCCAGCGGCAACCCGGTGGAACTGCACCGCCGCGAGGTCAAGAAGGGCGACCCCTGGCTGCTCGCCACCAACGACATCGACGCGATCAAGGCCTGGGCACACCGCTTCTTCCAGCGCGCCATCGACGAGAAGCGCGACATCTACCTGGGCCTCAAGGACACCGTGATCGCCGGCTACGACGGCGTGATGCGCGCCGCCATCGAGGGCATCTACGAGAGCGACTACCGCGCGCAGGTCGAGGCGCTGGGGCTGGCCTACCACTACGAGCTGATCGACGCCCAGGCCGCGCGCATCGTCGCCAACCCGCCCGAGCGGGCGCTGTGGGGCGTGCCGGACAACACCACCGGTCGCAAGCTCTACAAGCTGGTCGAGCAGCTCAAGGTGCACGGCATTCCCACCCGCAAGGCCCACGTTTCGCTGTCGCGGATGAGCGCCGGCGGTGGCGACCAGTACGGCAGCTACAATGCCCCGGCCCTCGAGCACGGCATCCTCAAGGTGGTCGTCGACGGCGAGGAGAAGCACGCCCGCCACGTCAAGCAGGGCGATCCCATCCTGCTGATGTCCAACGATCACGAAGCCATCAAGGACTGGGTCACCCAGGTATTCCGCGACGCCTCACGCAAGGACAAGGAGGTCTACTTCGGCCTCAAGCGCGAGTACATGGAGTACGACGACGTCTTCAGTACCGCCATCACCGACGTGCGCCGCGAGCTGGCAAAGGCCGATACCCCGCCACCGTCGTTCATGATCATGCGGCCCTCCAGCCAGCTCATCAAGATGATCACCGACCCGCCGCGCAACGCCCTCTACCCGGCGCAGAACCTCGACGGCGACATCTTCTCGGACATCTCCGCGGCACTGGGCGGCAGCCTGGCCACCGCCAGCTCGATCATCGAGAGCAAGAACGGCACCATGCTCTTCGAGGCGCCCCACGGCACCGCCCACGACCTCTACCTGAAGTATCTGGAGAGCGACGGCAAGGAGGCGCACTTCAACTCCTCGGCGCTGATCTTCGCCGTGGCCAACGCCCTGGAGACCCTGGGCGAGCGCGAGAGCAATGCGGCGCTGGTCGACTATGCCACTCGCCTCAAGGCGGCGCTGATCGATACCGTCGCCGATGGCATCATCACCGGCGACCTGAAGGGCAAGACCACCGACCCCGCCGCGGAGACCCTCGTCGACATGCAAGGCTTCCTCGACGCCGTGGCCAGCCGCCTGAGCCCTGCACAGGATCGCTAGCAGCCGTTATCGGCGAAGGTAGCACGACCCGGTAAGCCCCCAGGCGGCCATCCCATGGCCGCCTTTACCGCCAGGGTAGGTCGGCCTGATGGCATGCCCCAGCCGGCCGCGAGGGTCGCTGGAAAATGGCGTGATCGCCATGGTCCGACTTCCCGAGAGGAGACGAACGGATGGAACCCGGTGAGCATCGCTTCCAGGCACCGAGCTGGCTGCCTGGCTTCCTGGTCGATCTGTGGGACGTTCTGGCCGTCTATCAGTCCTTGCTGGCGCTGATCATCGTGGTGGCAGGCAGCATGCTGGCCGTGCTCGGCAGGATGCTGGTGCTCTTCTGGGCACGCAAACTGACGGCCCGCTCCTCGCGAGTCCATGGCGGCCCCGGCTTTAGACTACTGAAAATCGCCACCAGCGCCGGGGCCTGGGTCCTGACGATACTGTCACTGGTACTGGCGGTTCGGGTGCTGGCGTTCAGCGACAGCGTGGAAACGCTTGTCCTGCGTCTGCTGACGAGTGTCCTGATCCTGCGTCTGGTGAAGGAGGGGCTGCAGGCCAGTCACGCCAGCCTGGAAATCTTCGGACGCTTTCGCAACCGTTTTCCCATCGTCGAAGAGCGCACGATGCCGCTGTTCGATCTGATGATGACGGTGCTGATCGTTGCCGCTGCCGGCTATGCCCTGCTGGTGGTGTGGAAGGTGGATCCGACGGCATGGCTGGCCTCTGCCGGCGTGGTGGGTATTGCCGTGGGTTTTGCCGCCCGCGAGACACTGGCCAATCTCTTTGCCGGCTTCTTTATCATTGCCGATGCCCCCTACAAGGTGGGCGATTATGTGGTTCTCGATAGCGGAGACCGGGGACGCGTGGCCAAGGTGGGGATACGCTCGACACGCATGATCACTCGGGATGACGTCGAGATCACCGTGCCCAATTCAGAAATGGCCAACACCAAGATCTACAACGAATCCGGCGGCCCCTGGGTCAGGTTCCGCATCCGGCTGCAGGTGAATGTTGCCTACGGCTCGAATGCCGAGGAGGTGGTGGAACTGCTCAACGACCTCGCCACCACGCACCAGACGGTGTGTGATACCCCGACGCCCCGGGTGCGGCTGCGCGCCCTCGGCGACTCCGGCCTCGAGTTCGAACTGCTGTGCTGGGTCACGGAACCGTCGCTGCGCGGCAAGGTCACCCACGAGCTCTACATGGCGATCTACCGGGCTCTGAACGAAGCCGGCATCGAGATCCCCTTCCCTCAGCGCGACGTCTGGTTGCGCGAGGCGAAACCCCGCTGATGACAGGCAAACAGATCACTGGCAAACAGATCACTGGCAAACGGTATTGCCTGGGTCGCCGTCTGGGGCGTGTGCATCGCTCGAGGAGGCCTCGGTCGAAGCGTCTCGAGCACTCACGATCCGATCGCGCCCTTCCGTCTTGGCCCGGTAGAGCCGTTGGTCGACCCGGCTGTAGAGGTGGTCGAAGCCGTTATCCTCCTCTGCCTCTACGGCCCCGATGCTCACCGTCAGCCGGTGCTCGGCGGCCGGGCCGGGCAACGGCATTGAACGCGTTGCGCGCACGATTCGCTCGGCCAGAGCCTCGGCGTCGGCGAGATGGCTGTCGGGCATCAGGATCGCGAACTCCTCGCCCCCCATCCGCGCCACCCGGTCGACTCGCCGCACCTCACGCTGAAGGACCCGTGCAAAGTCGGCCAGCACCGCATCACCGACCGGGTGGCCGTAAGCGTCATTGATCCGCTTGAAATGGTCCAGGTCCAGTAGCATCAGGCTCAGCGCGGTACCGTGGCGTCGACGCCGTTCGAACGCCTCCTCGGCGGCATCACGCAGCCAGCGGCGGTTGCCCAGAGCGGTCAACTCGTCGGTGCGGCTCTGCAGACGCATGGTCTCGCGCTGGCGATGCAGGTGAAACAGCATGCGCATCACCGCGCCAATCGCCAACAGCAGCAGGAGCAGGAGCACCGCCAAGGCCAGCGTCAGGCGCTCCATCAGCTGACGTTGTTCCGCCGACGCCTGATGAAGCAGCTCGTTCAATTCGCTGTAGGCCCAGGCCAGCCCCTCTTCGACATCCATGCCCAGGGCCAGGATCTCATCGTCGCCCGGCTCACCCTGCCCCTCCTGGGCAGCATGTACCGCGGCCTCCAACGCCGGTAGCCGCGACTCCACCTGAGCCAGCTCGTCCAGCAGCCCACCATAGCTGGCGGGGTCGAGCTCGCTGCGCCGAAGCTGCATGCGAATGCTCTCGATACGCCGGGGAATCCGACCTAACAGGTCATGCAGCTGCTCCAGGTGAATGCGATCCTGGCTGAACTCCAGGCTGTCCAGCGTGATGCGCAGGGCGGCGGGATCCTGCTGGGCCCTGACCACATCGGTGACCAGCGCAGTGTAGTCGGCACCCACCTGTTGGCGCGCCTGGGAAACATAGTAGCCGATCGCCAAGGCGCAGAGCGTGGCGATCAAGGTGAAGGCGATTACCAGGCGCAGCCCCAGGCCTCGGGTAGATGCCGCCGTCATCTCACACTGACCTCGCCGATCGCCCAGATCCAACGGGTCATCGGTGCACTGCCCTCTCGCGCGGCCTCGGCGTCCTTGGGCACCACCAGCATCAAGGGCCCAAGAGATGCTTCGCTGACGGGCTCGCCGTCAAGGCGCGTGACCAGCAGGTAGCGCTTCTCCCGCCGCTGCGCCGGGGTCAGGAAGGTCGTGTAACCATCGAGGGCGGTAAAGCGCACGCGAGGCGCCTCCTCGAGACCTTGAGCGGCAAGAAAGTCATCCAGCCAGACGCCTGAGAAGGTACCCTCCGGCCCTTCCGGATGGCGCATCTCCACGGCATGAAGGCCCGGCGCTTCGATCTGCTCGAGGGTCAATTCGCGGGACTCGGTGCCCTCGGTCAGGGTCAGCACCGGTGAGGCGTCGTCGGCCATGGCATTACCGGCGATCATTGCCAGCAGGAAAAAACAGCCGGCCAGGAGGTAGACGCGAAGAGAGGAAGGAACACGCATGAGAACTCCCTTGACGGGATGGAAGATGAAGGATAGCAGCTGATTGAAGTGTCTCGCCCCGCCAGGAGGGCCAGACAAGTTTGCCGTAACTATCCCGAAAGACCTGGCTGGTGTCCACATTTTGCGACACGCCACCACTAATGTATCGCCAACCCGGCATGTCTGACACCTCACCATCCGGGGTTCTTCGCCGAATGCCGTGAAGCTTGAGACACAATATCGGCTTGCCCGCCGAATCCTGTAGGGCCGCTGAGCGCCAGCGCAGCGTGCGATGATCCGGATAAAGCGCCATCCCGGAAACACGCTTCAGAGTCTTGCATTATCTCTACGATAAAGGGGATCTATGCGCTAGGGAGATCTCTGCTCTAAGGGGAGGCATAAACACCCCGGACTGGAGAACGGATGCCCCTTTCTGGTTTCCCGCCCTGCGGGCGCTTCAACTTCCTGCTGCTCTGCGCCTGGTTGATCACTGGCCTGGCCCAGGCAGACCAGCCCCTGAGGGTCGGTATCTACCACAACCCGCCCAAGCTGATGCTCGACGAGAATCTGGCCCCGGACGGCATCCTCGGCGAGATGCTACAAGCCATCGCCGCGCAGGAAGACTGGGACCTCGAGGTTGTCGAGTGCCAGTGGCGCGACTGCCTGGAAGGCCTCTACCAGGGAGAGCTCGACCTGCTGCCCGATGTCGCCTGGAGCGAGGATCGCGCCACGCGTCTCAGCTTCCACAGGGAACCGGCGCTGCGCAGCTGGTCACGGGTCTATCAGGCTGACGGCAAGGGGCTCGAAGCCACCGTCGACCTCGATGGCCAACGCGTGGCGGTGCTGGATGGTTCGATCCAGGAGCGCTACCTGCAGCAGCTGGCAAACGGCTTCGACATCGCCATCGACCTTCAGGGCTTCGGTACCCAGAGCGCCGCCTTCGACGCGGTATCCCGCGGGCTGGCCGATGCGGTGATCGTCAACCGTCATTATGGCGATTGGCGACTTCCCGAGCCGGGCGTATCGGCGACACCGATCATGTTCCAGCCCGTACGACTCTTCTTCGCGGCGCTGCCCGGCCAGCAGGTCGAGGTGCTCGAGCGCATCGATGCCAGGCTCAACGCCTGGAAGAGCGATCCCGACTCGGCCTACTTCGCCATCCTCGAGCGCTGGGGCCTACGCCAACAGGAAGGCATACGGGTTCCCCACGCCTTCTGGTGGGGGCTGGCGGGCCTGGGAAGCGTGCTGGTGCTGGCACTTGGCGGCAACCTGCTGCTGCACCGACGAGTCACCGAACGCACCCGGGATCTGGCCAGCAGCGAACAGCGCCTTGCCAGCATCCTCGACAGCGTGGAGGCGTTTATCTTCATCAAGACACCGGAACTGCGCTACGCCTATGTCAACCAGCGCATCTGCGATCTGCTGGGGCATCCGGCCGAGGCGATCATCGGGCAGGGCGACGAGGCGCTGTTCGATACCGAAACGGCCGCACGGCTGCGAGCCGATGACCGCAGGGTCTTCGACGAAGGCCAGACGATCCTTGACGTCCTCCCCTCCCTCAGCTTCTTGGGAAGCTGCCGCCTGTGGCGGAAAGGAAGGGGATTCCTACGGCGCTCAGGCGCGGCATGAAGCCGCCCCTGAGTCGCTTCGGTGGGTTCCTGCTGCTGGCGGCCTTACCGCACCGCTCACTTCACAGGCTAACCGGGCATGCCCTGCCCTTAACACATTCATGGCGCCAACATGATCGGCGTTGCCCGCGAAGCCGCATTCGACGCAGACAAACCTGGCCTGGCTGGGTCGATTCTCCACCGCCACATGGCCGCACTCGGGGCAGGTGCGGCTGGTATTGTGCGGCGGCACGACGACCAGGTGCGCCCCGCGCCAGGCCAGCTTGTAGTCGAGTTGGCGCCGGAACTCGTACCAGCCCTGGTCGAGAATCGAGCGGTTGAGACCGGACTTCCGACGAATGTGGCGGCCGGGCTGCTCGACACTGCCTCTGGCCGAGCGCGACATGTTGCCTACCTGCAGGTCTTCCAGCACCACGAGCGCGTGGTTTTGGCTGATCATGGCGGAAACCTTGTGCAGATAGTCGCGCCGGGCATTGGCGATGCGAGCCTGGATTTTCTGGACGCGGGCCTTGGCTTTCTTCCAGTTGCTGCTGAACTTTGTCCTGCGGCTCATGGCCTGCTGCGCCTTGCGCAGCGCCACCTGGTGTTTCTTGGCGCTGTTGAGCGGCGCCAGATGGCTGCCATCGGAGAGCGTGGCAAACCGCGCCACGCCCATGTCGATGCCTACGGCGCCGCCGGTGGGCGCCGGCACCGTGACCTCGCGCTCGGTCTGGATCGAAACGAACCAGCGGCCACCTGATGGGCTGACGGTGACGTTTTTGACCGCCCCCAGCACCTCACGGCTCTTGCGAAAGCGTAGCCAACCCAGCTTAGGCAGATAGAGGCGACGGTTGCCCTGATCGAGCTTGATCTGCTTGGGATCGGGGTAGCGAAAGCTGTCGCGGAGCCCCTTCTTCTTGAAGCGCGGGAAATCGGCCCGCTTGGCGAAGAAGTTGGCGTAGGCACGATCCAGATCCTTCAGAGACTGCTGCAGGGGGTGGATCGGCCCATCCTTGAGCCACGGCGTGTCGTCGCTGTTGCGCCAGCCGGTGAGTGCTTTGCACAAAGCCGCATACCCCAGCTTCTTCTCACCGGCTTCATACCGTTCCTTTTGCAACGCCAGCCCCCGGTTGAACACAAACCGAGCCATGCCGGCGAACTGGCGCATCTTGCGCACTTGCTCCCCGTTGGGCATCAGTTCGAATTTGAAGGCTTGGAGGCGTTGCATGAAGTACCTTGAACTGTCGATACATCCAGTACTATAGGGCGCCTTCGGCGCCCGCGCTATCCTTCCCAGCACTAGAAGTACGGGGCATGCCGCGCTTTTTGGTCAGCTCAGACGAACTGGCGGGAACTCACCTGCTTGCTAAGGTGAAGGCGTGCCAGGAAATCCCGCCCACCTCTCCGTTCATGCCCAACTCGGGACGAGGTGGGCGCCTCGGCCCCCTGCTTCTACACAAAAAGAAAGGAACCCCCAGCATGAAGACGACGCTTGATATTCGACATCCGCGCAACGCGCTCGCCGTGGGCCTGATGGCCGGCGGCCTGCTGATGACGCCGAGTCTGTTCGCCCAGCAAGCCATTCTCGAGGGCGAGCGTTTCCATCCCCAGGAGAGCGCTCGCGGCATGGTGGCGACCAGCCACTTTCTTGCCTCTCAGGTGGCCCAAGACGTGCTCGCCAACGGCGGCAACGCGGTGGATGCCGCCGTGGTGGCGGGTTTTGCCCTGGCGGTGACCCAGCCGCGCTCGGGCAATATCGGCGGAGGTGGCTTCATGCTGATCTCCGATGAGAACAGCGACGAGGTCGTCGCCATCGACTACCGCGAGACCGCTCCAGCGACCGCCTTCGAGACCATGTTTCAGGACGAGAACGGCGATGCCGTGCCCCAGCGTTCGCGCTTTACCCACCTCGCTGCGGGCGTGCCGGGCACCGTGGCCGGCTTGGCCCTGGCACTGGAGCAATACGGCACCATGAGCCTGGCCGACGCGCTGGAACCCGCCATTCGCCTGGCCGAAGAAGGCTTTGCAGTGCCCCCGCGCTTCGTTCAGGGCTTGCAGGACACCCGAGAGCGTTTCGAAGCCTGGGACGCCAGCATGGCCAAGTTCTTCAAGGCGGATGGCAGCGCCTATGAGGTCAACGACATCTTCCGACAGCCGGATCTCGCCAACACCCTCAAGCGCATTGCCGCGCAGGGGGCGCGGGAATTCTACGAGGGAGAAACCGCCGAGTTGATCGTTGCCGAGATGCAACGGCACGACGGCCTGATCAGCCTGGAAGACATGGCGAACTACGAACCGGCTATTCGCGAGCCGAGTCACGGCCGCTACCGGGGCCACGACATCTACGCGATGAGCCCGCCCTCTTCCGGTGGCGTGCATATCGTGCAGATACTCAACATCCTCGAGGAGTACCCCATCAGTGAGTTGGGCTTCGGCTCGGCGGAAAGCATGCATCTGATGGCCGAGGCGATGAAGCGTGCCTACGCCGACCGGTCGGGGTTTCTCGGCGACACCGACTTTGTCGACGTCCCCCTCGCGGGCCTCACCTCCGAGGCCTATGCCGCGGAATTGCGCAGCCAGATCGGCGACCGGGCCACGCCCAGCAGCGAGATTGCGCCCGGCAACCCGTTCGACTACGAGTCCAACGAGACCACGCACTTCTCCATCGCCGACGGAAACGGGCTGGCGGTGTCCAACACCTACACCATCAACTTCAGCTATGGCTCCGGCATCGTGGTCGATGGCGCGGGCTTTCTGCTCAACAACGAGATGGACGACTTTTCCGCCAAGCCCGGCGTGCCCAACGCCTATGGCCTGATCGGCGGTGAGGCCAACAAGGTCGAACCCGGCAAGCGCATGCTCTCGTCGATGACGCCCACCATCGTCAAGCGTGATGGCAAGAATTTCCTCATCACCGGCAGCCCCGGCGGCTCGCGCATCATCACTACCACCCTGCAGGTGCTGATGAACGTCATCGACCACGACATGAACATCCAATCCGCGGTCAGCGCGCCCCGCATGCACCACCAGTGGCTGCCCGACGAGATTCGCGTCGAGGCCGGCTTCAGTCCCGACACGCTCGAGCTGCTGAGGGAGCGCGGCCATACCATCAGCCTGGAACCGGCCATGGGGGCCGCCCAGTCGATCACGATCCGGGACGGCATGTTCTATGGCGGTGCCGACCCGCGCCGCTCCACCTCGTCGGCCTTCGGCCTTTAGGCCCAACCGGCCCGCACCCGAAAAGCCGGGCGCGGGCCTTCTTCTCCTGACGAAAGCGAGGCACGACCCATGCTGGTGGCGGCTCTTTTGTTCACCGCGCTGCTGTTCGGCGGCGCGGTGCTCTTTTCTTTCGGGTTTGCGGCCTTCCTGCTCAAGACCTTGCCCAGCGACGTGGCGCGGGCTTCCATCCGCCGCGCCTTTCCCTATTTCTACCTGTTCGTGCTGATCGTGGCGGCGATTGCCAGCGCCCTGCTATGGCCCTTCGACCGCGTCTCGTCGCTGCTGATGGCATTCATCGCGATCACCATCATTCCCACCCGACAGCTGCTGATGCCGGCCATCAACCGGGCCACCGACGCAGGCAATCCGGCGCGCTTCAAGGCGCTGCACGGCCTGTCGGTGGGTATCGGGCTCGCCCACATCGTCATCAATGCCTACGTACTCGTGCGCTTCCTGTGAGACCGACATGACATCACTGCCGATAGAAAACGTTCAGGCGTACCCGCGCCCCGCCGTGCTGGAACCAGTCGCCGAGCCATTGAGCATCTACCTGGACGACGCCTGCATCGCCCATACCACGCGCGGCTATCGCGTCCTGGAAACCCATCACGCGCCCACCTACTACGTCCCGCCGGAGGATGTCACGGCCCCGCTGCATCCGGTCGCAGGCACCACCTTCTGCGAATGGAAAGGGGTGGCGCGCTATTTCGATGTGGAAGGCGAGCGACATGTCGCGCGACGCGCCGCCTGGTGTTACGAACGCCCCAGCGGGGCCTTTGCACCGATCGCCGGCTACCTGGCCTTCTATGCCGCCAGCATGCAGCGCTGCCTGGTCGGCGATATCGAGGTGATTCCCCAGCCGGGAGATTTCTACGGCGGGTGGGTCACCCCCAACCTGCGCGGGCAGGTCAAGGGCGCCCCCGGCACCCGGCACTGGTGAATAACCGAGGCCACCCGCTGGCACCTACAGCTTCACGGTAGGATCGGCAAAGCCCTGCGGCACATAGAGGTTGTGCGTGCCCAGGTTCTTGACGTCGGTCTCACCGCACAGGGCCATGGTCGTATCCAGTTCCTTGTGGATGATCTCGAGCGCCTTGGTCACGCCCGCCTCTCCGGCGGCGCCCAGGCCGTAGGTGAAGGCGCGGCCGATATAGGTGCCCTTGGCGCCCAGCGCCAGGGCCTTCAGCGCATCCTGGCCGGAGCGAATCCCGGAATCGAAGTGGACCTCGACCTGGTCGCCCACCGCCTCGATGATCGAGGGCAGCATGCGGATGGAGCTGACGGCACCGTCCAGCTGGCGGCCGCCGTGGTTGGAGACGATGATCGCATCGACGCCGACCTCCACCGCTCGCCGCGCATCCTCCGGCGTCATGATGCCCTTGACGATCAGCTTCCCGCCCCACCATTTCTTGAACTGCGCGATGCGCTGCCAATCCAGCGACACATCAAACGCCTCTGCCGTCCAGGTCGAGAGTGACGATGGATCGGTCACCCCTTTGGCGTGGCCAACGATGTTGCCGAACGAGCGGCGCTTGGTGCCCAGCATTTCCAGCCCCCAGGGGATCTTGGTGGCCATATTGGCGATCGAGCGCGCGGTCAGCTTGGGGGGAGCGGATAGCCCGTTCTTGATGTCCTTGTGGCGCTGGCCCAGCACCTGCAGATCGACCGTGACAACCACCGCGGAACACTTGGCGGCCTTGGCGCGCTCGAACAGGCGACGCATGAAGTCGTCGTCCTTGAGGGTGTAGACCTGAAACCAGAACGGCTGAGTGGTGTGCGCGGCCACGTCCTCGATCGAGCAGATCGACATGGTCGAGAGCGTGAACGGCACGCCAAACGCCTCGGCCGCCCGCGCCGCCTTGATCTCACCGTCGGCAGACTGCATGCCCGTCAGCCCCACCGGTGCCAGCGCCACCGGCATGGCCACGTCTTCGCCGATCATCTGGCTGTGCGTGGTACGTCCGGCCATGTCGACGGCCACCCGCTGCTTGAGGTGGATGTGCTGGAAGTCACTGCTGTTTTCGCGAAACGTCTGCTCCGTCCAGCTGCCGGATTCGGCGTAGTCGTAGAACATCTTCGGGGTGCGCCGTGCGTAGTGGCGCCGCATATCTTCGATATTGGTGTAGACCGGCATGTTCTCTCCAGAATGACGGGATGCCCAAAGCGCTTTGCGCCCACGCCTGCGAATGACCGCTGATCAAACCGGCGGCAGATGTTGAAGCCGAGTCGACCACTTTACCATCTGTTGCGCAAGCCGCCGTTGAAAGCCGTCGTGTCACCACCATCCGCGCGCCGATCTGTCAGAATGGACCGCATACTCGTGGAGGCGGACAGAACCCTTCCAGCCTCCCTCGAGATCCCGATACCCTTCAGCAACGTTCCACCAGGAGGCCCCATGGCCGTGATACTGCAGGTGCACTTCCCTTTCCCCGGTCCCTTCGGTGACGAAATGGCCGATGCCCTCGCGCCGCTGGCGAAGTCCATCAACGAGGAGCCCGGCCTGGTGTGGAAGATCTGGACGGAAGACGCCGAGCGCCAGCTGGCCGGCGGCGTTTACCTGTTCGCCACGCGGCAGGATGCCGAGGCCTACCGCCACATGCATACCGCTCGGCTGGAGGGTATGGGCATCAGCGGCATAGAAGCGCAGATACTGGAGACCAACGAGGCACTGACCGCGATCAATGGCGGGCCGCTGGCACCCGCCGAGGGCTGATGCGGCCAGGGTCACCCGCGGATCAGCGAAGCACCGAGCACGCTAGGGGCGCTGCTCACGAAACGCCCTGATTACCTGGCCGGCCAGCGCTTCGCTGGCCTCCCCCGCCCCTTCACGGCGCACCAGCACGACGTGATAGTCACCCAGGTCGGGCAACCCGACCTCGCGGGGTACTTGACGCAGTGGCAACTTCACCAGGCTGACGGGAAAGGGCGCCACGGCGATATCGGCGAGCATCGCGGCTTCCTGGCCGGCCCAGTGCTCACTGGTATAGGCGATGTGATAGGCGATGCCGGCATGGTCGAGGGCGGCCAACGCCCTGCCACGCCAAGGCCATCCCTGACTCGCCAGGGCCACCGGCAGCGGCGAGCGCCAGGCCGCCACACCACCGTCGCGACCGGCCCAGACCAGCGGCTCGCTATGCACCACCTCGCCCTGATCCGCCGTCTGCCCCGGGGTACCGGCCGTCATCAGGATGAGGTCGAGCTCGCCGGCCTCCAGCTGGCGCTGCATCTCCACACTGCCGCCCACGACGACATCGACCTGCACCGCCGGGTGCGTCCGAGCGAATTGCGCCAGTACCTCGGGCAGGATGCGCGACCCCTGGTCGTCGGGGGTGCCAAAGCGGACCGTACCCTCCACCGGGGGAGCAAGGAAGCGCGTCACCGCCTCCTCGTTGAGCTTGAGCAGGCGCCGCGCATAGCCCAGCAGCACTTCACCTTCCGGGGTCAGCCGCACCTGGCGCGCCTCGCGCACAAACAGCTTATGTCCCAGTGTTTCTTCCAGCTGCTTGATCTGCATGCTCAACGCCGAAGGCGTACGGGATACCTGTCGCGCGGCGCGGGTAAAGCTGCCGCGTTCGGCAATCGCCACGAAGGTCCTCAGCACCTCGTTATCCAGCAGTGGCAGCGGTCCCGAATGGGCCGCCGAAGCGGAAGACGGCATGGCTACACCTTTCAGAATTTCTGAAAGCTCAATGTAATCCTTTTCGTTGGATTCAACAAAGATCATCAACCATGCTGTTCACGACATCGCAACACACATCCTCCAACCTCGACTCAATTGATCGCCGTCATCGGCAATCGGCCAGAGGAGGCAACGACATGCGTCATCTCGACCATTCCCGGAAACTCGACGCCACTGCAGAGCACACCACTCGTCCGCCCGTGCCGAGGTTCTGCATGCCGGCCATGCCACCCCTCGGGCTGATGGCATCCATCGAGAACCGGCTGCACGCCTGGCGGCAGCACCTTCATCACAATTCACGTTGAGATAGGACGCCAACGCCGGGCCCGACAAGCGGGAGGCCCGGCGGGCCATTAGGCAAAACCACTGGGAGGGATAGTGGCCGCGAGTGACGTGCCGCCGGTATAGGCAGGACGCTGGGGAATCAAGGCGCGGTGGCGACGCGGCGCGGAAAGGTCAGTCGGATGGAGAAGCCTTCAGGATGTTCTCCAGACGCGCGATCTCGATGCGGGCGTTGACGAGTTCGCTGACGTCGTACTGCACGCCGAGGTAGTAGATCAGCTTGCCCGAATCGTCCCACAGCGGCTGGATCGACAGCCGGTTGTGAAACAGCGTGCCATCCTTGCGGTAGTTGCGCAGCGTCACCTCCACGGGCTCATGCACCCGCAGAGCCGCGCGAATTTCATCGAGTGCCGGCTGGTCGCGATCCTCGCCCTGCAGGAAACGGCAATTGCGCCCCAGAATTTCCTCCTGACTATAGCCCGTCAGCTGCTCGAAGATGCTGTTGGCATAGACGATGGGTGAGTCCGGCTGATCCGGGTCGGAGAGGGTCACGCCGTTGACGCAGGTGTCAAGAATCTGTGTCAGGACATGCGGGATGATGCCGGTGTCTTTGTCGGGAATGAATAACATGGTGTCTCCAACCAAGGGCGCTGGGTAAACGAATTAGTCCGTCGGCGTTTGGCCGAGTTCCCGCTCGGCCAGGAGGCGAAGGTCGCGCACGACGCGCTCCGTAGCATCCTTGACCGCCACACGAATGAGTTTTTCGAACGGGCGCATGGCAAAGTTCAGCTTTGCCAGTTCGAAGCTGAAGGTCAGCCGCGTATGGCCCTGCTGCGGTTCGAAGAAGTAGTTGATCTCGAATGGATCCTTGATGCCCTTGAAACACACGCGGCGCTCGGGCTCGAGCGCGATGACCTTGAAATCGGCCTCGGAGCGGCGCCCCTGATCGATTCGCACCTGCCGGGCCTTCCAGCCGACGGCCAGCGGTCCGCTGCTCAGCGGCGTCAGCTTCTGAACCTCGGGCGACCAGCGCGGATAATTGCGGACGAAATCGGTCACCACGAAGCCGAACACATCGGACACCGGGCAGCGAATCAGGGTACTGGACTGGGACTTTACCATCGTTCAAGCGACTCCCATGGAGACGGGTGACGGGGATCGCAACGCTGGGGCAGAGGCGTAAGAGACACGTCATCGAGCCTGGCTGCCAACACGACCAGGCTTGACGATAGCAGCATTTTCCCGGGGACGCTCCATGGATCATTTGCCCGAGCCCGTGCCGGCTCACTCCGTCAGGTGCCTGCATGGAGCACGGAACAGCGCCGTTGACGGAGCGGGCAGTGGTTGGTGCCATGAAGGTGGGATACCTTGAAAGCACTGCCATGCTGCCCCCCCATAGAGGAAACTTCGATGATCATTCGTCATGCCAACGAGCGCGGCTACGCCGATCACGGCTGGCTGAAGTCTCGCCACACCTTTTCGTTTGCCGATTACGTCGACCCGAACCACATGGGCTTTCGCAAGCTGCGGGTGATCAACGAGGATCGCGTTCAGGGCGGCCAAGGCTTCGGCACCCATCCCCACCGGGACATGGAGATCCTCTCCTACGTGCTGGAAGGCGAGATGGCTCACCGCGACAGCATGGGCAACGGCGCGGTCATGCGCCCTGGCGATGTGCAACGCATGTCGGCCGGCACCGGCGTGCGGCACAGCGAGTTCAACAACACCCCCGACCGTGAGCTGCACTTCCTGCAGATCTGGATCGAGCCGCAAGAGCGGGGCATCGCCCCCGACTACGAGCAGAAGGCCTTTCCCGGGGAGCAGCGCCAGGGGCAATGGCGGCTGGTGGTATCCCAGGACGGGCGCGACGGCTCGGTGAGCGTGAACCAGGACGTCAACCTCTACGCCGGGCTGTTCGAAGCCGGCGAGCGAGCGCCTACGCCTGCAGTGCGCCACGCCTGGCTGCACGTGGTACGCGGCGAGGCCGAGATCAAAGGACAGCGGCTCTCGGCCGGCGATGCCGCCGCTTTCCAGCCAGGAGAGACCATCGAGGCGGTGGGCGTGAAAGACGCGGAGATCCTGCTCTTCGACCTGGGCTGAACGGTATTCGGCGTGGAAATGGGGGCGGTAACGGAGGTGCGTGCCCCGTTCTCCCCCATGGCTATCACCCCTGCTGCTTGGGCCAGGCGGCGATATCGGTGACATCGGCATGAGAGAAGGCGCGGCCAGGAAGGGGGTACGTCGCCGATGACTGTGCGTCACCGATTAATGTGACCCTGTGCTGCTCTGGGATCTCGGGGCGCTGAACAACAACGAGGAGAAGCAGGCACAGGAGGCACGCTTGCTATATGTCGGCATGACGCGGGCACGCTGGCGTCTAATGATCACCAGCAGCAAAGACAACTGGTACACCAAAAGGCTGATGGAGCTATCAGCAGATAGACAGCATTCGCTCAGGAAAGGTTGGTGGGCCCAGCTGGACTCGAACCAGCGACCAAAGGATTATGAGTCCTCTGCTCTAACCAACTGAGCTATAGGCCCTTGCAGCGGAAGGCGCCGAGCGGCGCCGCAGTATGATAGCGAATGGCGATGGAGGTGGCCATAGTCGACCGCCCTTGGCCGGCCGATTCTCTCGCCGCGGCACGTCCTTGCCTGGCCAGCGTGACGACCCGCGAGACGCCCGGCCGGGTGCGGGTCACCAACGCCGAGCGGGTGGCGCTGGATGGCCGCGAACTGATGGCCAACCCCACGCTGCGCTCGGTGCTGCTGCTCGGCTACCAGCAGATCGGCGACGAGGTCGCCGGTGCATCTCGATGCCGTGTTGCTGCGGCGCTGAGCCAGGGGAGTCAGGTCGCGTCGATGCCGAGGATCGTGTAGGGCGCCTCGCAGGCGTGGCGCTCGTCCCGCTCGTCGACGCTGCCCAGGCCCAGGTGGCGGTCATT
Source organism: Halomonas fontilapidosi (assembly GCF_014192285.1). Lineage (GTDB taxonomy): Bacteria > Pseudomonadota > Gammaproteobacteria > Pseudomonadales > Halomonadaceae > Halomonas > Halomonas fontilapidosi. The sequence goes on from NZ_JACHXQ010000005.1 coordinate 88,680, forward strand.
GTCATAGGCGACGAACAGGCGATCATGGTCGAGCACGGCCAGACCCTCGGCCTTGTGCTCGAACTCCAGCGGCAGGCCTGCCGGGGTGGTCACCAGGGTCGGGCTCTTGCCGGCGCGAAAATCCGCCAGGCTGATCTCCCACAGATAGCCGCCGATGTGCTCCTCGCCGGCCTCTTCCACCTCGTAGCTATTCAGCAGGTAGAGCCGCGCGTGGTAGGGGTCGTACTCCAGGCTCGAGAGGCCGCAGTCGTAGCGCACCTCGGGATGCTTGCCCGGATCGAAGGCATAGTGCTCGCGCAACGCATCGAGGAACACCAGGTTGCCGCTCTCGCTGATCTCGTAGTGGGCGCCCACCACCCGGCTGACGTAGGCGAAGTCATCGTGGGCCTGGCCCTGTTCGCGCGCGCCGAACAGCAATAGGCCGTCGCCCCGCTCACCGGGGATCGCGGCGAGCCCCTCGATCTTGTAATAGGGAAAGCCGATGGCGCCGTTCAGCTTGTCGCGAAGTTCCAGCGAGCCCGCCACGCCGTCGCGCGGGTCGGGGTCCACCACCTGCACCCGGTCCGGCTCGCCCAGCGGCCAGATTAGCAGGTGGTTGTAGTCGTTGAGCGCGTGGCTCTCGTCGTCGATACGATCGAAGCCGGTGGTCGCCAGCACGTGGCGGCCATCGGCGGTCAGCGCGAAGTCCTCGTACTTCTCGGCCTGCTTGACCAGCGGCTGGGTGAAGTAGGTCAGCCGGCTGTCGTCGGGGCCCTCGGCGGTGAGGGGCACGGCAAATACCGCCGAGCGCGCCTCGCCGGGAATCGGCTTGTCGCTGGCCATCAGCAGGCGCTCGCCATCAAAGGCCACCGCCGAGACCTCGGCGTTGGCCAGCCGCCCCTTGGCATCCTTGAGGCCGGCGGGAAAGCAGTGGATGGTTCCCTGCTGCAGGATCCTGGCATTCACCATGTCGTCGTCCTTCGGATGGATGGATGCCTCACCCTACTACGCTGAAACGCGCGCCGGGAACCGCGCGGGAGCCGCTGCGCGGCCCTTTATTGATAATGATTACTGTTTGTATAATGGCGCTTTCCGCGAACCGGGTGGTCTCGCCATGCCCTCTTCCCTGGCCCGGCTCTACGTCGGCCCCCTGCAGCACCTCGCCCCGCCGGCGATCGCGCCGATGACGCACGAGGGCATGCCGGCCCATGAGCTGCTCGACCCGGCGCGCCTGGCGGCGCTGCTCGAGCGCTTCGGCGCCCAGTACGATCATGGCGACCGTCGAGCAGTGGCCTCGCTGTGGTCCAAGTGGCACTTCAGCGTTCTGGCGGCCCATGGTCTAGCCGCCAACCTGCTGCTCGAGCGCGACCTGCCGTTGAGCCTGGACGCGCTCCATCTCCAGCAATCAGCCGAGGGGCAGACCACCGGCCTGGTACTGCGCCATGCCGGCCGCCCCCTGGCCGCTTTCGATCCTTCTGCACGCTTCACCACCCTGCTCGACGGCCACCTGGCGCCGCTGATCGAGGCCCTGGCCGCGGTATCCGGTGCCTCGCCCAAGGTGTTCTGGAGCAACGCCGGCAACTACGTCGAATACTTCGCCGGCGCCCTGGCCGAGCATCCCATGGCCGGGCCGGACGCCGGTGAGCCCGCCAAGGCGCTGATGACGCGTCGTACCCTTCCCGACGGCCGTCGCAACCCGCTCTATCACCCGGTGCGCTACGTCGAGAACGATAACGGCACCCCGCGGCGGGTGCGTCGACTGTGCTGCATCCGCTACCTGATCGACGAGCTGGGGGTGTGCGGCAACTGCCCGCTGGATTGCCCTAACAGGTCTCGCGCCGCCAAGACGCGCTGACCGCCTCAACAACGAAAGGACCCACCCCGGCAATGGGGTGGGCCCTGTGTGGCATGCCTTGCGGCGGGGAAAGACTCAGTAGCGCCAGGTCAGGTTGGCCATAACATGGCGCGGGGCGCCGCGGAAGGCCTGATCCCACTTGAGGCTGGTCAGGTACGCCTCATCGGTGACGTTGTTGAGGTTCAATGAACCGGTGAGATTGTCGCTGAAGTCGTAGCTTGCCATCAGATCGACCAGGGCATAGCCCTCCTGACGGGTCTTGCCTTCAGCGAAGTCGCGATCGCGCTCGATATCATCCTGCCAGCGAAGTCGTGCCCCCACCTTGAGCGCATCGAGGGCGGCCGGACGATAGCTGGTGGTGGCGCGTACCAGGTGGCGCGGAATATAGGTATTGGTCGCCTCGCCGTCGGCGTCTTCAATCTCGAGATAGGTATAACCGACACTGGCCTGCCAGCCGGGCGCCAGCTCGCCGGCAAGCGTGACCTCGACGCCCTCGCTGGTGATGCCGTCGCCGCCCTTGTAGATGGCGGTGCCATCCGGCCGGGTACCCGCCGGCTGAGCGAGGTTGTCCTGCTCGGTGCGAAACAGCGCCAGCGACGCGTCGGCAGCGCCATCGAACACGCTGGCCTTGAAGCCGAGTTCGTAGCTCGCTCCTTCCACGGGATCGAGGAAGTCGCCGTTGCGATTGATCTCGGTCTGGGGATCGAAGATCTCAGTGTAGCTGGCGTAGAGCGAGGTCCAGTCGGTAACGTCGTAGATCAAGCCGGCATAAGGCGTCAACTCGTTGTCAACGTCGGTCTCCTGGGAACTGCCGTACTGCTCACCAACCGCGTCGGCCCAGCTCAGCCGGGCGCCCGCCACCGCGGTCCAGCGCTCGGCGAGATCCAGCTTGGCCGCGCCATAGAGGCTACGCTCCTTGACCGTGGCATCGCCCAGGGTGGTGGGATAGGCCACCCAGGCATCGGGCTCGGGGTAATCACCGTTCCAGTCGTCCAGTGGCGGCAGCCCCTGTCCTCCGGCATCGAAGTCTGCCGTCGGATAGCGAGACAGCTGCTGGTTGCGGCTCTGGCTCCAGTCCGTGCCCACCACCAGCTGATGGGTGCGGCCAAAGGCCTCGACGTCGCCCTTGGCATGCAGGTCGGCCACCCACTGCTCGAGGTGGCGGTCGTAGCGGCTGAGCGTCAGCTGATCGTCCGAAATGCGCCCGTTCGACGCATCGGGCGTGCCGTAGATATAGAACAGCTGGGTGTCGGAGAGCATGTCCAGGTGAGTCAGCGTGCCCTTCAGCGACCAGCGCTCGCCGAGCTCCTGCTGCACTTCGAGGAAGCTGCGGCGGGTCTCCACGTCCCAGTAGGACCAGTCGGGCGCCGAGGAGGTCTCGACGTCGTAGCCGGTGGGGTCGCCGGCCGAATCATAAAGCGGCAGCGAGCCCCACATGTTGCCGTCGGTATTGTTCTGCTGCCAGGTGTGGCCCAGGGTCACCAGAGTGCTGTCGGTGACATCGGCCTCCAGCACGCCGTAGAGCAGCCCGCGCTCGCGGCTCAGCCGGTCGAGATAGGAGTCACTCTCCATCCCCGCCGCCACCAGGCGCCCGCGAAGGCGCCCGGCGTCATCCAGCGGCCCGGCGACATCGGCCTCCAGGCGCCGCTGCTCCCAGGAGCCGACGCTCGCCGAGACCGAGGCCTGGGGCTCATAGGTGGGCCGCTTGCGCACGAAGTTGACCGTCGCCGCGGGGTTGCCCGAGCCCGACATCAGGCCGGTCGCACCCCGCACCACTTCTACGCGATCGTAGATCGCGGTATCCATGTCGCCATGCACATTGTTGTAGGGCATCGGCACGCGCAGGCCGTCGACCTGGAAGTTGGAGATCTCGAAGCCCCGCGCCGTGTAATAGGTGCGGTCGGTCTCGAGGCGCTCCACCGTGACCCCAGGAGTGCTCTCCAGGACATCGTTGGTGGTATCGAGGTTGAAATCATCCATCTGGGCCCGCGTCACGGTCGAGACCGACTGGGGCGTCTCGCGGGGCGTCAGGTCGAGCCGCGTAGCGGAACTGGTGAGCGGCACCCGGTACCGCTCCGTGCCTTCGGTGATGATCGACAGCGCCTCCGCCTCGACAGTCACCGTTTCGAGAGCCTGGGCGGGCTCGGCCTCCTGGGCAAACGAGGCAGGCGAGAGCACGACGAAGGCACCGGCAGTGGCGAGTCCCAGCGCCCGGCGCACGGCCTGGGCAAGCGGATCGATCCTGCTGGAGAGGGAATCGGGATGACACATGGATGAATAGGCCTCTGGTTCTTATCTATCGGAAACGCGCATGATAATAACTCGCATTACACAAAAAACAAGAAGAATTCTCAATTGAGGCGACGATGATGAAGGAGGCGCACCTCAAAGGGAGGCATCCAGCCGCTCGATATCGCCGGTCTGCACCCGCCATTGGGCGGCATAGCGTCCGTCCTGAGCGAGCAGCTCCGCATGGGTGCCGCGCTCCACCACCTGGCCAGCGTGGACCACGGCGATCTGGTCGGCGTGAACAATGGTCGAGAGCCGGTGGGCGATCATGATCACGGTTCGCTGGTGGGCGATGCGTTTCAGCGAGCGCTGAATGGCCGCCTCGGTCTCGTTGTCCACGGCGCTGGTGGCCTCGTCCAGCACCAGGATCGGCGGGTCCTTGAGCAGCGCCCGGGCCAGCGAGAGACGCTGTCGCTGGCCGCCGGAGAGGCGCACGCCGCGCTCGCCCACCGCGGTGTCGAGCCCCTGGGGCAGCGCCTGGATGAAATCCCAGGCCTCGGCGGTGCGCGACACCTCGATGATCTCGGCCTCGGTGGCGTCCGGCTTGCCGTAGGCGATGTTGTCGCGCACCGAGCCCTCGAACAGGTAGACATCCTGGCTAACCAAGCCGATGGCGCGGCGCAGCGAGGCCAGCTCAAGCTCGCGGATCGGCTGGCCATCGATGCGGATCTCGCCCGACGCGGGATCGTGGAAGCGAAGCAGCAGCTTGATCAGGGTTGACTTGCCCGAGCCGGTGGCGCCGACCAGTGCCAGGGTATGTCCCGCCGGCACGGCCAGCTCGATGCCCTGGACCCCAGCCCCGGCATCGCCGTAACGGAAGGTCACCGCCTCGAAGTGGACCTCGCCGCGCACCGGCTCGGCCAGCGCCCGCCCGCCGTCGTCGCGCACCTGGATCGGCGTGGCCAGCAGGTCGAGGATGCGCCGCGTGCTGGCCATGGCACGCTCGAAGAGGTCGATCACCTGGGCCAGGCCGGTCAGCGGCCAAAGCAGCCGCTGGGTGAGGAACACCAGCACCCCGTAGGCACCGACGTTGAGCTCGCCCTGCAGGGCCATCATGCCGCCCACGGTGAAGGTGGCCAGGAAGCCGGCCAGGATCGCCATGCGGATCACCGGGATGAATGCCGAGCTGATGCGGATGGCCTGGCGATTGGCCTCCACGTAGGCCTCGCTGGCCTGGCGCAGCCGCTCGGCCTCGCGGGCCTCGGCGGTGAAGCTCTTGATGGTGGCGATGCCGGCCAGGTTATTGGAGAGCCGGCTCGAGAGGTCGCCGACCCGCTCGCGCACCTCGGCGTAGAGCGGCCCGGCCTTGCGTTGGAAGTAGAAGGCGCCCCACACGATCAGCGGGATCGGCGTGAAGGCAAGCAGCGCGATCAGCGGCGAGAGCACGAAGAACACCGCCCCCACCGCCACCACGGTAACGCCGACCTGGATCATGGCGTTGGCGCCGCCGTCCAGGAAACGCTCGAGCTGGTTGACGTCGTCGTTCATGGTCGCCACCAGCTGGCCGGAGCTCTGCGACTCGAAGAAGCCCATGTCGAGCCGCTGGGCATGCTCGTAGGCGTCCTGGCGCAGGTCGGCCTGCAGCCGCTGGGCCAGGTTGCGCCACAGTACCTGGAAGAGATACTCGAACAGCGACTCCCCGGCCCAGATGAAGAAGGTCAGCGCGCCGAGGATCAGGATCTGCTCGCGGGCGGACTCGAAGCCGAGCCCCGCCACAAAGCTCTGCTCCTGGTTGACCACCACGTCGATGGCCACGCCGATGAGGATCTCCGGCGCGATATCGAACAGCTTGTTGATCACCGAGCAGGCGCTGGCGGCGATGATCCGGCGGCGATAGCCGCGGGCATAGCGCAGCAGGCGCGCCAGGGCCCGGAAACTGGAGGTGGTGGCGTCAGACATGGGAAACGGTGTCCTTGGAAATGAGGCGCCACAGCATACCGGGAAGGTGGCGGCCCCGAAACAGACCTCATTGATAACCATTATCACCCGGGGTAAGGTAGCGCCCATCGCACGCCCCTCTCGGGGCTCACGAAGGAGCGTCCTGCATGTTCGAACTGCGCGGAGCCGGTTTCACCATCGCCGACCGGCCGCTGCTCGCCGCCACCGAGCTGACCCTCGAGGGTGGCCGAGTGCACGGCCTGATCGGCCACAACGGCTCGGGCAAGTCGACCCTGCTCAAGCTGCTGGCCCGCCAGCAGCCGGCCAGCCAGGGCGAGCTGCACTTCGACGGACGCCCGCTGGCCGGCTGGGGCCAGCGCGAGTTCGCCCGGCGAGTGGCCTACCTGCCCCAGCAGCTGCCCGCCACGGAGAACCTGCTCGGCCGCGAGCTGGTCGGCATGGGCCGCTACCCCTGGCGCGGCCTGCTGGGCCGCCATACCCGCGAGGACGAGGCGGCCATCGAGCGGGCCATTGCCGCGACCCACACCGAAGCCTTCGCCGACCGCCTGGTCGACACGCTTTCCGGCGGCGAGCGCCAGCGCGTCTGGCTGGCCATGCTGCTGGCCCAGGGCAGCGACTTCCTGCTGCTCGACGAGCCGCTGGCCGCGCTGGACATCGCCCACCAGGTGGAGGTGCTGGCGCTGATCCGCCAGCTCAGCCAGACGCTGGGGCTGGGCGTGGTGATCGTGCTCCACGACGTCAACATGGCGGCGCGCTACTGCGACCACCTGGTCGCCCTGCATGGCGGGCGGGTGCTGACCCGGGGTGCCCCGGCCGAGCTGATGGACGAGGCCACGCTGGAAGCCATCTACGGCATTCCGATGCAGGTGATGGCCCACCCTACCGGCCATCATCCCGTCGCCCTGGTCCATGCATGATGTCCGCGTGACGGCCCGCTTACCCGAAACCGAGCCCCCGACCCAGAATCTCGCACTCCCATGACGCTTTCCCTCTTGCGCCCTGCCGCACGCTGCTGCTCGCCCTTGCCCAGCCGGCGGCTGCGGGGCCTTCTCCCCGCTGTGTTGCTGATCCTGGCACTGGTGCCGCTGCCTCGTGCTTTGGCCCAGCCGGCCGTGGCCACCCTCGACTGGACCCTGGCCGAGACGCTGGTGGCGCTGGGCGCGACGCCGGCCGGCGTTGCCCAGATCGATGCCTACCAGGCCTGGGTCGGCGCGCCGCGGCTGCCCGAGGCCAGCGTCGATCTCGGCCTGCGCAGCCAGCCCAACCTGGAGCTGCTGGCGAGTCTCGCGCCCGACCACATCCTGATCTCACCGATGTTCGCCAACCTGGCACCGCGGCTTTCACGCATCGCGCCGGTGACGACCCTGTCGCTCTACACGCCGGGCCAAGCGACCTGGCCCCAGCTGCATGAACTGACCCGCGAGGTCGGCCGGCTGGTCGAGCGTGACGCGGCGGCCGAGCAACTGATCGCCGCGACGCAATCCCGGCTCGAGGCCCTGCGGCACCGGCTGCCCGCCCAGCTGCCGCCGCTGCTGGTAGTGCAGTTCATGGACGAGCGCCATGTGCGGGTGTTCGGCAAAGGCGGCCTCTATCAGGCCGTGATGGACCGCCTGGGGCTGGACAACGCCTGGCGCGGCGAGACCAACGCCTGGGGCTTCTCGCTGGTGGGCCTCGAGCAGCTGGTGGGCCTGGAGGCGCAGCTGGTGGTGGTCGAACCCTACCCGGTGGGCGTCGAGGCGGCGCTGGCCGACAGCGGCCTCTGGCAGCAGCTGCCCAGCGTGCGCAACGACGCCCTGATCACCCTCCCCCCCGTGTGGAGCTTCGGCGCCCTGCCCTCGGCGCAACGCTTCGCCGAGCACCTGGTGGCCGCCCTGGAGGACGCGCCGCATGACGACTGAGACCGCCCGCCGTCACGCCCCTGCCCTGGTCTGCCTGCTGCCGGGCCTGGCACTGCTGGCGCTGATACTGGGGTCACTCCTTCAGGATGGTCTGCTTGACGGCCTGCGCGCGCTGGCAACGGTAACGCCGGGGAGCGCCGAGTCGCTGGTACGCCACTACAGCTGGTGGCCGCGCCTGGCCATGTCGCTGCTGGCCGGCGGCGGTCTGGCGCTGGCGGGGGTGCTGATGCAGCAGGTGCTGCGCAACCCGCTGGCCGCTCCCACCACCCTGGGCGTGGCCAGCGGCGCCAACCTGGCGCTGATGGCCGCCACCCTGCTCGCCCCCGGCCTGCTGCTGGCCGGGCGCGAATGGGTGGCCCTGGCGGGTGGCGCCGGTGCCATGGCGCTAGTGTTTGCCCTGACCTGGCGCCGCGGCCTCTCGCCGGCGGTGGTGGTGCTCGCCGGCCTGGTGGTCAACCTCTATTGCGGGGCGCTGGGCATGGTGCTGCTGCTCTTCCACCAGGAGACCCTCAAGGGGCTGCTGATCTGGGGCGCGGGCTCGCTGGCCCAGAACGGCTGGCAAGATGTGGTGTTTCTCGCCCCGCGGCTGCTGCTCGGCGGCCTGGCGGCCTGGCTGCTGCTGCGGCCGCTGACGGTGCTAGAACTCGACGATGCAAGCGCGCGCAGTCTTGGCGTCTCGCTGAAGCACCTGCGCCTGGCAGGGTTGGGGCTGGCGGTCTTTCTCACCGGCTGTGTGGTCAGCGTGGTCGGCGTGATCGGCTTCATCGGCTTGGCGGCGCCCAATATCGTGCGCCTGGCCGGGGCGCGCCGCCTGGGGGCGCGGCTTCTTTGGTCGACGCTGCTCGGCGCCCTGCTGCTGGCCACCACCGACCTGCTGCTGCAGCGCTTTGCCGGCACCCTGCCCACCCTGATACCGACCGGTGCCACCACCGCCGCCCTGGGGGCCCCGCTGCTGCTGTGGCTGATTCCCCGGCTACGCCTCGAGGCCAGCCGACCGCCCGCCTCCGCTGCGGCCCTGGCTTCACGCCATCCCGCCCCCGGGCGCCTGGCCTCAGGCCTGACGCTGGTGCTTGCCGCGGCTATCCTGCTCGCGCTGCTGGTTGGCCAGGGGGCCGGCGGCTGGTTCGCGACGCTCGACGAGACGGTACTGGCATGGCGCTGGCCACGCTTGCTGGCCGCGGCGGCCAGCGGCGTGATGCTGGCCATCGCCGGCACCCTGATCCAGCGCGTCACCGCCAACCCCATGGCCAGCCCCGAGGTGTTGGGCATCAGCGGCGGCAGCGCCATTGCGCTGATGGCGGCCATCTTCCTGCTGCCCGCTCCCGGCAACCTGACCCTGGTCGGCGCGGGAACCCTGGGGGCGCTTGCCAGCCTGGCCGCGCTGGTCCTGCTCAACCGGAGGAGCGGCTTCGTGCCCGAACGGCTGCTGCTCAGCGGCGTGGCGATCACCGCGCTGTTCGATGCCGTGCGCGCCATCGTGCTGGCCGGCGGCGACCCGCGCGGGCAGCAGGTCATCGCCTGGCTCTCGGGCTCTACCTACTATGTCGACCCCGTCAGCGCGGCCGTGGTCACGGGCCTCGCCGTGGTGCTGGCCCTGGCGACACGGCCCTTTGCCCGCTGGCTGGATATCCTGCCGCTGGGCGCCGGCATGGCCGCGGCGCTGGGGATACGCGTGGCGCGCGCCCGCCTGGCGCTGCTGCTGCTCGTCGCCCTGCTGACCGCCTGCGCCACCTTGGTGGTCGGACCGCTCTCCTTCGTCGGCCTGCTGGCGCCTCACATGGCGCGGCTGGCGGGCTTCTCCCGAGCTCGTGCCCATCTGCTCGGGGCCGCGCTGATCGGCGCCCTGCTGATGGTGCTGGCGGACTGGCTAGGGCGCCAGCTGCTGTTCCCCGCGGAGATTCCCGCCGGCCTGGTCGCCTCTCTGCTGGGTGGCGCCTACTTCATGTGGGGCCTCGGGCGCCGATAAACCTGGCGTGTGGCGGCCCCGCTTGAACTCGAGCGTGGCTGACTACACTAAGGGGTGAGGCGTCGTCAGGCGTCATCGATCACCTGGCCCCCACGGATCACAAGGAGTGACCGCATGACCCAACGCAAACCGCTCCATCACGCCATCAAGCAGGCCAGCCTGGCAGCGCTGCTGGCCGGTGGCCTGACCGTCGCCGGCAGTGCCGTGGCCCAGCCACAGGGGCTCTACTCGGCCAACGAACTGCTCGATGCCGACGTCTACGCCACCTCCAGCAGCGAACAGATCGGCGACGTCGAGGATATCCTGCTCGACAACGACATGCAGGTTCGTGCCCTGGTCATCGACACCGGCACCCTGCTCGACCTCAAGGGTGAGCAGCAGTTCGTGATCGAGGCCGGCAAGTTCAGCGTCGAGACCCGCAATGGTAATAACCTGGACGCCGTTGAGTACCGGGTGAATGTCGACCTGAGCGAGGAACAGATCGCCGAGCAGCCGCAATACACCAACGACTGGTGGCAGAACGCCCGGCAAGGGGCCCAGCAGGCCTGGGAGGACACCAAGGAGGGCGCCGCCAGCGCCTGGGAAACCACTCAGGAAGGGGCATCACGCGCCCTGGACCGCATCGGCCAGGCCCTGGAGAACGTCGGCGAACAGACCCAGGAGGCCGCCGACCGCTCCGCCGAGTGACGGCTAACCCGCTGCCAACCATCTTCACAGCCCGGTCATCGACCGGGCTTTTTACGGCGCGTCGACGGCTCTGGCGCTTCGCCCGTCGCGCGTTCTAATCTGAGAAAACTGGCGTTTCGATCCTTGGCCCCGGCGCGTGCCGGGGCCGTTTCATGCCGGAGTTGCCCCGACGGGCCCGCATTGACGACAATACGCGCTCTGCTTTCACTGTCACGCAAGGATGCCGCCCATGCTCGCCGAGCTCTTCGCCGTGATGGCGCCCGTGCTGACCGGGGCGGGGCTCGGCTTTCTCTGGGTGCGCCTGGGCCACGACTTTCCGGTGGCCTTCGTCACCCGCCTGGTGTTCAACATCGGCACCCCGGCCCTGGTGATCGCCTCGCTCTCCGGCGCCGAGATCGATGCCGCGAGCTTCGGGCGCACCATGCTGGCCACAGCCCTGGTGCTCACGGCCATGGCCGGCATTGCCTTCCCGCTGGCGCGACTGCTGGGCAAGGACTGGCGCGTCCTGCTGGCCCCTACCATGTACCCCAACACCGGCAACATGGGCCTGCCGGTGGTGCTCTACGCCTTCGGCAGCGCCGGTTTCGTGTTCGGCATCACGGTGATGGTCACCGTCTCGCTGTTCCAGTTCACCCTGGGCACTATCCTGTCGAGCCGCGGCAACCCGTTGAAAGCATTGGCGAAGACGCCGGTGGTCTATGCCATCCTGATAGCGTTGGGGCTGCTTCTCAGCGATACCGACCTGCCGCTGTGGCTCGCCAACAGCGTCGATTTGATCTCGGGCTTCACGGTTCCACTGATGCTGATCACCCTGGGGGTCTCGCTGGCCAGCATTCAGGTAAAGAGCCTGACGTCGGGAATCGGCTTCAGCCTGTTGCGCATCCCGGTGGCCGCCGGAATCGCCTGGGGGATCGGCACCCTGCTGGCCCTGCCGCCCATGGCACTGGCCATCCTGGTGCTGCAGATGAGCATGCCGGTGGCGGTGTTCAACTACCTCTTCGCCCAGCGGGCCGGTCGCGAGCCGCAGTACGTGGCCAGCCTGGTGTTCTGCTCCACCCTGCTGTCGCTGGTCTACCTGCCGATCCTGCTGGCGATCCTGATGTAGGCTCGGGAACCCCCTCGCCCACACAGCGTCCTTGTGTATGAGCCTTGCGTAAGGCGCTAGTGTAAGGTCTTTGTGTAAGCTCTTTGTGTAAGCTCCTTGTGTAAGATCCTTGTGACGAGCCCCTGTGCGGGCATCACCATCGGGGAGAAGCGCCATGCCAACGCCGCGTCACGCCCTCTCGACTGCCCTGCTGCTGGGCGGTGTCCTGCTCGCCGGCCAGACCGTGGCCGCCGAGGTGGTCGAGGAACATATCGCCACCGACCACCATGACCTGCGCCTGGAGAGCATGGCAGGCGGCCTGGAGCACCCTTGGTCGGCCGCCGAGCTGCCCGATGGCCAGTGGCTGGTCACCGAGCGCCCGGGCCGCCTGGTGCGCATCGATGCCCAGGGCAAGGTCAGCCGTCTGTCCGGCATGCCCGAGGTCTCGACCCGCGGCCAGGGCGGTCTGCTCGATGTCGTGCTGCATCCCGACTACGCAACGGGCAGCGACTGGGTCTATTTCAGCTGGAGCCAGGCCGGAAACGGCGGCAGCGCCACCACGCTCTCGCGTGGGCGACTCGACGGCGACGCCCTGGTGGACCTGGAGACGCTGTTCGTCCAGAACCGCTTCTCGCGGCCGGGCCGCCACTATGGCTCGCGGCTGGCCTGGCGCGATGACGGCACCCTGCTGATGACCATCGGTGAGCGCGGCAGCCCCGAGCGCGCCCAGGACCGCGGCGACCACGCGGGTAGCGTGCTGCGCCTGACCGCAGAGGGCGAGGTGCCGGACGACAACCCCTTTGTCGATGGCGCGGATGCCCTCCCCGAACTCTTCACCTACGGCAACCGCAACCCCCAGGGCCTGACCGTCGCTGCCGACGGCACGGCCTGGTCGACCGAGCACGGCCCACGCACCGGCGACGAGCTCAACCGCCTCGAGGCCGGCGTCAACTATGGCTGGCCGGTGGTCAGCCGCGGCAACGACTATGCCACCAATCTGCCTATCGGCCTCGACAGCGCCCCCGGCATGCGTGACCCGGTGCATGTCTTCGCCGGGCGCTTCGCTCCCTCGGGCCTGGCCCAGGTGAGTGGCGAGGCCTTCCCCGCCTGGCAGGGCGATCTGCTGGCCGGCGGACTGGCCAGCGAAACGCTGGTGCGCCTCGCTCTGGACGGCGACAGAGTGGCCGAGCGCGAGATAATCCTCGAGGGCGAGATCGGTCGCATCCGCGATGTGCACCTGGGCAGCGACGGTGCCGTCTATCTGCTGAGCGACCACGCCGATGGCGGTCTCTACCGCCTGGTGCCCGCCGACTAGCCATGCCGAGGGCCGCCCACCCACTCGCGTGGGTGTTGAAAAATATGGCCAATCAGAGCGTTAGGCTCGTCTTTCGAAGACCGGAAGGGACATTGTCGTGCGCCGAGAGACGGAGTGAATTCGACACGGCAGCTACCCTGCGTCATCCTGCGTGTCGCCAACAGCCTGGTTTTTAATTTGAACGATCATTTAAAAACCACTAGGCTAGGCTTCACTCCACCGATGCCGAGTGCCGCTGTCAACGCAGCAGCCTGGCATAATGACGTCGCTTTCTTACGTCACGACACTCGACCCTTCGGCGCTCCCCCGCTGGGCGGCGCCTAAACAAGGCAGAGCCAATGAACGAGAACCGAAACGTCAAGATTCGGGTGCGCAACCTGACCAAGGTCTTCGGCAACCAGCCGAAGAAAGCGCTCGAGATGCACAAAGAGGGGATGAAGCGCCCCGAAATTTTTGACAAGACCGGCCAGACGCTGGGCCTGTCGGACATCAACTTCGATGTCTATGAGGGCGAACTACTGGTCATCATGGGGCTTTCCGGCTCCGGCAAGTCGACCCTGATCCGTTGCCTCAACCGCCTGATCGAACCCACCGAGGGTGAGATCGTGATCGACGGCGAGAACATCCCCGAGCTGAGCGACAAGGCGCTGCTGGAGTGCCGCCGTCGCCACTTCTCCATGGTGTTCCAGAACTTCGCGCTCTTCCCCCACCGCACGGTGCAGCAGAATGCCGAGTTCGGTCTGGAAATTCGCGGCGTGGACAAGGAAGAGCGAAGCAAGGTGGCACGCAAGGCCCTTGAACACGTCGGGCTCAACGGCTGGGAAGATGCCTACCCCAACCAGCTCTCGGGTGGCATGCAGCAGCGGGTGGGCCTGGCCAGGGCACTGGCCAACGACTCCACGGTGCTGCTGATGGACGAAGCCTTCTCGGCGCTGGATCCGCTGATCCGCGGCGACATGCAGCAGGAACTGCTGGAACTGCAGCACCGCATGCAGAAGACCACGGTGTTCATCACCCACGACCTGGACGAGGCGATCAACATCGGCGATCGCATCATTCTGCTCAAGGATGGCGCGATCGTGCAGATCGGTACGCCGGAAGAGATCCTCACCCATCCCGCAGACGACTATGTGGCGCGCTTCATCGAGGGCGTGGACATGTCGCGCATCCTCACCGCGCAGCATGCCATGCGCCCGGTGCGCGCCACCGCCCGCGAGGAGGATGGCCCGCGCACCACCTTGCGCAAGATGAACGAAAATGGCATCGACTCCATCTACGTCACGACCCGCGACCGCAAGCTGCTGGGTCTTGCCGAGGTGGACGCGGTAGAACAGGCCGCTAAGGAAGGCAAGGATACCATTCGCGATTATCTGACCCAGGACTTCCGCGCGGTCGGTCCCGACGAGCCGTTGCACAACCTCTTCGCCATGTTCAGCGAGAAGAGTTTCCCGATCGCCGTGGTGGATGACAGCCGCAAGCTGCTCGGCGTGGTGGTCAAGGGCGCCGTCCTCGACGAGCTGGCCCGGGCCGCGGAGCCCGCCGAAGTGGGCGCAGACGAGAGCGAAGCGGGCACCGACACCGCCAACGAGAACATCGCAGCGGCAGGAGACGCATGATGGCTATCGAAATTCCGAGCATCCCGCTGGGCGGGTGGATCGAGGGCGGCCTCGACTGGCTGACCAGCGAATACTCCATCGTCACCCGCGGCATCTCCCGAGTCACTCAGACCGGCATAGACGGCCTCAATGACGCCCTGATGTGGCTGCCCGAATGGGGCCTGCTGGCGATCATCGTCGGGTTGTGCTGGTGGGTGGCCAATCTTCGCCTGGGCATCGGCGCTGCCCTCGGCCTGGCGCTGATCTGGAACCTGGGACTCTGGGAACCGATGATCGAGACGCTGACCCTGGTGGTGATCGCCACTCTGGTGGCAGTCGTGATCGCCATCCCGGTGGGCATCGCCGCGGCACTCTCCGAGCGGCTCTACAAGACGATCATGCCGGTACTGGACTTCATGCAGACCATGCCCGCCTTCGTCTACCTGATCCCGGCGATTCCCTTCTTCGGCATCGGCTCGGTCTCGGCGATCTTCGCCACGGTGATCTTTTCCATGCCGCCGGCCATCCGCTTCACCACCCTGGGTATCCGCCAGGTGCCAACCGATCTGATCGAGGCCGCCGATGCCTACGGCGCCACGCGCAGTCAGAAGCTGATCAAGGTGCAGTTGCCGATGTCGCTACCCACGGTGATGGCCGGCATCAACCAGACCATCATGCTGGCGCTCTCCATGGTGGTGATTGCCGCCATGATCGGCGCCGATGGCCTGGGCAGCGAGGTGTGGCGCGCCATCCAGCGGCTGCGCCCGGGCGACGGCTTCGAGGCCGGCATCGCCGTGGTGATTCTCGCCATGCTGCTCGACCGCGTGACCCAGTCGCTGCGCAAGGGCCGCAAGACCTGATCTGCAAGGCGGCCCTTGCATCAGACCAAGGTCGCCTTCAGAGTAAAGTTGAATATCAAGAGAAGGCAACACGATGAAGAAGCATCCGCTGAACCGTCGCATCCAACTCACCGGCCTGGCACTGGCCACCGGTGCCGCGCTCACTGCCGGGGCCGCCCAGGCTCAGGACAAGGGCAGCGTGCACCTGGCCTACGTCGAGTGGGCCTCCGAGGTCGCCTCCACCAACGTGGTGCGCGCCGTGCTGGAGCAGGCCGGCTACGAGGTGGACCTTACCTCCCTCTCCGCCGCCGCCATGTGGCAGTCCGTGGCCACCGGCGACGCCGACGCCATCGTCGCCGCCTGGCTGCCCACCACCCACGCCGACTACATGGAACGCGTGGGCGACGAGGTCGTCAACCTGGGCGTCAACCTGGACGGCACCAGGCTTGGCCTGGTGGTACCGGCCTACAGCGACGTCGACTCCATCGCCGAGCTCGACGAGCACGCTGACGCCTTCAACGGCAAGATCACCGGTATCGATCCGGGCGCCGGCATCATGGGCCTCACCGAGGAGGTCGTCGAGACCTACGAGCTCGAGGAAATGGAAGTCCAGAGCGGCAGCGGCGCCACCATGACCGCGGCCCTGGAAAGCGCCATCCAGAATGAGGAACAGATCGTGGTCACCGGCTGGACGCCGCACTGGATGTTCGCCCGTTGGGACCTCAAGTACCTCGACGACCCCGAGAACGTCTACGGCGGTGCCGAGCAGATCCACACCATCGCCCGCCAGGGGCTCGAGGAAGACATGCCGGAGGCCTATGCCATCCTGGATGCCTTCGAGTGGACCCCGGAGCAGATGGGCGAGGTCATGCTGATGAACCAGGCGGACGATGCCGACCCCTACGAGAATGCCAAGCAGTGGGTCGAGGAGAACCAGGACCTGGTTCAGGAGTGGCTGCCCGAGTCTTGAGGCGGGCCAAACCTTCCAATCAGCGTGAGGCCAACTGTCTCACCACATCCAAGGGGGCTGCCGTAAGGCGGCCCTCTTCATGAGAACCCCATGCGACGCCCAGGCCTCGCAAAACGACAGGTCGGCTGTCATTCTCATACACGATCAGTAACATGATGACGCAAGCCGGTCTCTGCTGTCGTTGAATCGCTGCCTGGAAAGCTTTCAGGAAACGGGCAAACTAAGACACTCGCAGGGCCTCAATGGGTAACAAGGAGATACAGGCATGTTCCACAAGATCATGGTGCCGGTCGACCTGGCACATCTCGACTTGATCGAGCCGTCGCTACAGGCCGTAGCCGACCTGGCTCGCTACTATGATGCCGAGGTCTGCTACGTGGGGGTGACCGCCAATACGCCTGGCAGCGTGGCGCGCACGCCCCAGGAGTACACACAGAAGCTCGAGGCCTTTGCCGAGGAGCGTAGCAAGATCCACGGCCAGCCAGTCAGCACCCATACCATTGTCAGCCCCGACCCGATCGCCGATCTCGATGACGACCTGATCGAGGCCATCGATGAGCTGGGCGCAGATCTGGTGGTCATGCCGACCCACCCCCCCAAGCATGTGGATGCGATCATACCGTCCCACGGTGGCAAGGTGGCGACGCACACCAAGGCCTCGGTGTTCCTGGTACGTCCCGGCGCGGGCAACTAGGCCGGATAAACGCAAATACGTCAATAACCACAAGGGAGACGTCTCGTGGCTCAAGATCCCCAAGACGAAAAGCCCAAGGAGCCGAATACCGGCTCCGAGGGCATACCCGCTCCGGAGGGGGCGGTGAACCTTATCGATACCGACTATGTCATCGGACAGGACAACATCACCGCCTCACCGCTGGGCGTGAATGTGGACCTTCACGGCAAGGTCTTCATGTTCTCCGCGATCGTGATTCTGCTGTTCGTGATCCTGACCCTGGCGTTGCAGGATCAGATGGAGCCGCTCTTCAACAGCGCGTTCAGCTTTCTGACCACCAAGATGGGCTGGTTCTTCCTGCTCGGCGCCAACGTCTTCGTGATTCTTGCGCTGGTGCTGATTTTCACGCCGATGGGTAAGGTGCGAATCGGCGGGGCCGACGCCAAGCCGGACTTCGGCTATCTCGGCTGGTTTTCGATGCTGTTTGCCGCCGGCATGGGCATCGGGCTGATGTTCTACGGCGTTTCCGAGCCGCTGGGCCACTTCGGCACTGCCATGGGCGGTATCAGCGTGGGCGAGGACGGCGTGCGCACCGACTGGGCCCCGCTGGGAGCGGCCGCGGGTGACCAGGCCGGCGCCATTGACCTGAGCATGGCCGCCACCATCTTCCATTGGGGCTTCCACCCTTGGGGTGCCTACGCCATCGTCGGCCTGTCGTTGGCGATCTTCGCCTTCAACAAGGGCCTGCCGCTGACCATGCGCTCGATCTTCTACCCGATCCTGGGTGAGCGCGTCTGGGGCTGGCCGGGGCACGTGATCGATATCCTGGCGGTGTTTGCCACGCTGTTCGGCCTGACGACCTCACTGGGCATTGGCGCCACCCAGGCGGCCGGTGGCCTCAACTACCTGTTCGGCATCCCCAACACCGATACCACCCTGGTGGTTCTGATCCTGGGCATCACGCTGGTGGCACTGGGCTCGATCATGCTCGGTGTCGACAAGGGCGTACAGCGCCTCTCCCAGCTCAACATGGTACTCGCCCTGCTGCTGCTGCTGTTCGTGATCCTTGTCGGTCCGACACTGCTGATTGCGACCGGCGTGGTCGATAATCTGATCAACTACGTGACCCACTTGCCAGCATTCTCCATGCCATTCGGACGCGAGGACGCCAACTTCAGTCAGGGCTGGACGGCCTTCTACTGGGCATGGTGGATCGCCTGGTCGCCCTTCGTCGGCATGTTCATCGCCCGGGTCAGCCGCGGACGCACCGTACGTGAGTTCTTGATCTCCGTGCTGGTGGTCCCGACCCTGGCCTCGGTGGTGTGGATGACCGCCTTTGGCTCGACCGCCATCGATCAGGTGATCAACCAGGGCATCACCGAGGTACAGGATGCCGCCCTGGAACTGCAGCTGTTCACCATGCTGGAGTATCTGCCGCTGACGGCCATCACCTCCTTTATCGGTATTGTGCTGGTCATCGTGTTCTTCATCACCTCGTCGGACTCCGGTTCACTGGTGATCGACTCCATCACTGCCGGCGGCAAGGTCGATGCGCCCAAGCCACAGCGTATCTTCTGGGCACTGATCGAGGGGGCACTGGCCATCGCGCTGTTGCTCGGTGGCGGTCTCGCCGCCCTGCAGACGGCGGCCCTGACGACCGGTCTGCCCTTTACGCTGGTGCTGTTGGTAGGCTGCTACGCCATCGTCAAGGGACTGATGAGCGAGCCGAAAGCCAAGTAATCGATCATCAAGCGGCCATAACACGGCCAAAAAGACCCAGCGAGGCGGCCCCCAGGGCCGCCTCGCTGCGTTCGCGGAAGAGATAAACGCGATCATGCGAAGGCCTTGCCGCCGATCAGCTCCAGAGTGCGCTTATCGGGGTTGCCGGGCTGTAGTGGCTGGCGACCTGAGCCTGCAGTAGCTCGGCGGTGGCCAGCGCATCGATCAACGCGTGGTGGCCGGCATAGACGGGCAAGCCATAGCGCGCGCGGCTGTCGTAAAGGCGGATGGAAGCCGGCGGACGGCCAATCCAGCGCTTGAAGCGGGCCATCAGAGACTGCCGATGGATGCGCGCCTCCAGCGACATGGTATCGATGACCGGAAACAACACGCCCTCCCCCAGTCGTGCCTTGACCGCCGCGTCCAGGAAAGGGCGCTCGATGTGCCGGAAGTGGACCACCACCAGCCGCCCCGCGAGGGCATCGAGCAGCTCGTCGAGGATTTCTGCCAGATCCGGGGCCTGGGCGATGTCGGCATGGGTGATGTGATGAAAGGTCACCGACTTCTCGCTCAGCGGACGCGGAGGCCGCACGACCCAGTAGCGTCGCTTTGACACGGCGACACGCCCCAGCGTGAAGGGCACCACGCCGATGCTGACGATGGCGTGACGTCGCTCGTCCAGGCCGGTGGTCTCCATGTCCAGCGCCACCATCGGCGCCTCGCCGATGGGGGTCTCGGGGTCAGGCAGCCCGGCGGAGAAGAAACGCGCCAGACGCGGGTCGCGAGCCGCCTCGGCCCGGCTGGCCAGGTAGTCCGGCCAGCCCGGTGACGGCGCGGCAATTCGCGGACGCAGACGCACCATGGCCACGTCAGCGTGACCGCGAGGGCATGGGGTAACGGAACTTGAGGAACTTCTGGGCGTTGCTCAACACCTGAAAGGCATCCTTGAGGTTGTGGCGCTCGCTATCGGAAACGTTCTCGGGCTCGATGTTGTTGTCGGGTGTCCGCTCTTGCTCGATGTCGATCACGTGGTGGCGGATGCGTGACATCGAGAGGAACTCGAGCGCATAGCGCAGCTTCTGGCTGACGCCTGGGGCCAGCAGCTGGGTGCGGTCGATATCATCGAGTCGAGCGAAGCTGTTCTGGGCCCGTGAGCCACAGGCCAGGGCATGCACCCGGATCAGATCGGTCATCGGCGCGGTGCCGCGGCGCTTGAGGTTGATGGAGTTGTTGTGCCTGCCGTCCTTCTCCATCACGAAGGTGCGGAAGAAGCCCAGCGGCGGGGTGCGATTGAGGGCGTTTCGGGCCATGGCCGCCAGGAACAGCGGCGTCTTGGGCGCGCGCGTGGCCACCAGGTCCTGCAGCTGCTCGACGAAGGCATTCTCGCCATACACGGCGTCGAGGTCGAAGAAGATCGAACTGTGCAGGAGGCGCTCCGGAGAAGGTTCATTAATCCAATCCCGGAAGTACTGTTTCCACACCGACAGGGGCTGACGCCAGCGAGCATTGGTCGCCATGATGTCGCCCTTGCAGTAGGGATAGCCGCAGGCATCCAGGCCATCGCTGACCCGCTGGGCCAAGGCCAGAAAGTAGGCGTCATGGCGCTTTGGGTCGAAGTCGTCGGCAAGCACCAGGGCATTGTCCTGGTCGGTGACGATCGACTGCTCGTTGCGCGCCATGGAGCCCAGGGCCATGAAGCAGTAGTCTACCGGTGGCGGGCCCAGCTCTTCTTCTGCCAACTCCAGCAGCCGGCGGGTGAAACTGCGTCCGATGGTGGAGAGGGCACTGCCGACCATCCGCGAGTCGGAACCCTCCTCGACCATGCGTACGAAGGCGTCTCGGGCATCGGGCACCAGCCGTGCCAGGCCCTCGGGGCTCGACTGGTGAAAGATGTTGCTCACCAGGTAGAGGCTGCTGCCGGTCTCATAGCGGATGATGTCGGAGAGATGCACAATGCCTACCGGGTGGCGACGATACATCACCGGCAGGTGGTGGATATTGCTGCGCAGCATGCACAACATCGCCTCGTGCACCGACTCATCGGACTGAATGGCGATCAGGCGCGAGCCAATTACCTCGCCGACCGGCGTATCGGCGGGGCGCCCCTCGGCCACGACATGCTTGCGAAAATCGCTGTCGGTGAGGATGCCCCGCACCTGCCAGTAGCGATCCTCGCTGTCGCGAAAGGTGTAGCGTGGGTTGTCGCCGGGAGCATCGAGCACCAGCACCGCCGAGGCACCAAACTCCGTGATCTGCCGGGCGGCTTCCTGCACCGTGGTACTGGCCTCGACCATCACCGGGTAGCGAGTCAGCAGCTTGCGCACCCGGGTGATCATCATGTCGTTGTTCTTCTTCTGATCCTTGACGGCCGACTCCAGGCGCGGACGCTCGAGCTCGACGAAGTCGGCGAAGTGGTCATCAGCTTCGCACAGACGCCGGAAGGCGCTCTCGGGAACGAAGTAGATCAGGGTGTCTTCCATGGCCCGCGCCGGGAAGCGAACGCGATGATGGCGCAGCAGGCTGAAGTGACCGAAGATATCGCCCTCGCCGAGACGATTATAGAGTTCACCACCGCGGCGATAGACCTCCACGGCGCCGCTGCGGATATAGCAGAATTCGTGAACGTCCTGGTCGAGCACCAGGATGTCGCTGCCTGCCTTGAAGTAGGCGACCTCGACGCTGCCGGCCACCTCGTCAAGCAGCTCGTCGGAGAGCGCATCGAAAGGCGGAAAGCGCCCCATGTGCTGGCGGATCTCTAGCAATTCCACGTCCATGCGTCACGCCCCCGCCATGTCAAGTCTGACCATAGTCTGTAATGCCGGCGTCGGACTGTAAAGGGGCCACTACATACGACAAGGGCCACCCTGTGGGTGGCCCTTGTCGTCTGCCGAACGGGTCGGCCGAGATGTGCCCGTGCTTACGACTGGGCCATCTCCTGCACGCGCTGCATCAGCTCGGGGTCCTGCTGAATGGCTTGGCCAATGGCGTTGAAGGTATCCACCTCGAGACCGCTGTTCTGCACGGCCTTGACCATCTCGTCGTTGGCTTCCTTGCGGACGGCCTGCTGGGCCTGCTCGTCCTCTGCCGCTTGCAGCTGCTGGGTATACTCCTGGGAGATCACGGCGATCTCCTGAGAAGCGTCGGCGAACTGCTGCAACTGCTGATCGGAGAAGTCCTGGGCCGATGCCGTTGCCTGCGGCTGTTCTGCGTTGGCCGCAGAGTCCTGCTGAGCCTGGGCAGTGGCGGCCAGGCCGAGAGAGAGAAGTGCGGCCGAGAACAGTGCAGTCATCCGTTGCATGAATACCTCCAGAATGTCGCGTTAAAAATGTGCCCCACTGAGACGCGCGGCATCACGGTGAGTTCACGAAGTGTTGTAACGGGTTGTAAAACAAGGTGCTCCCCGCGGGGAGCACCTTCGATACCTCAACGGTTATCGCGCCTGGCGTCAACCATAGGCGAGGTTGGGCAGCCAAGTCACCAGCGCCGGGAAGAGGATCACCAACAGCAGCCCCAACGCCTGAATGCCCAAGAAGGGGAAGGAGGAACGGAAGATCTGTCCCATGGTGATATGCGGCGGACACACCCCCTTGATATAGAAGAGCGCATAGCCGAACGGCGGGCTGAGGAAGGACATCTGCATGTTGACCAGGTAGATGACGCCGAACCACAGCGACACATCGGTGGCATCGACCCCAGGTAAGCCGAACAGGCCGTTGAAGGTGAGCCCCTCGATCAGCGGCACGAAGATCGGCACCGCCAGCAGCAGGATACCGACCCAGTCGAGGAACATCCCCAGGGCCACCAGCAGCACCATCATCAGCAGCAGCACCGCGTAGGGGCCGAGACCCGCGCCGGAAATCAGCTCCTGCACAAAGGTCTGGCCGCCCTGCAGGATATAGAAGCCGACGAAGATACTGGCACCGAAGATGATCCACATCACCATCGCCGAGGCCACCAACGTGCTCATGCAGGCGGCGTGCAGGTTGGGCCAGGTCAGACGCTTGTGCATGGCGGCCACCACCAGGGCACCAAAGGTGCCGATACCGGCGGCTTCCACCGGGGTGGCGATACCGGTGAAGATAATGCCTAGCACCAGAATCACCAGGATGATCGGCGCCAGCATCTTGCGCAGAATGCGCAGCTTCTCCGTCATGTCGACCCGATCCTCGACCGGCATTGGCGGCGCCAGCTTGATGTTCAGGGTGCCTCGCATCCAGCAGTAGAAGCCGTACATGAAGGCCAGCAGCAGACCGGGGATCAGTGAACCGAGATAGAGCTCACCCACCGACTGCTGGGCGATCACGCCGTAGATGATCGCCAGGATCGAGGGCGGAATCAGGATCCCCAGGGTTCCGCCGGCCATGATCGAGCCGATGGCGATTTCCGGGTCGTAGTGGCGCTTGAGCATCGCCGGCAGTGCGATCAAACCCATGGTCACCACCGCGGCGCCGATCACGCCGACCATGGCAGCCAGCAGGGTCGAGGCAATGATGGTGGCGATCGCCAGACCGGCCTTTAGCCCGCCCATCCACTTGTAGACGACATCGAACAGCTCCTCGATGATCCCCGCCTTCTCCAGCACCGAGGCCATGAAGATGAACAGCGGGATGGCCGAGAGCTGATAGTTGGTCATCATCGGGAAGATGCGCGACGGCATCAGGTTGAGCATGTTCTGATCGCCGACCAGATAAAGAAAGGCCACCCCCAGACCACCGGTGACGAAGGCCAGCGGCAGGCCCGCTACCAATACCACCATCAGTGAGCCGAACATCACCACCGTCAGGGCCCCGATGCCCACGGATCCAAGGCTGTTCTCGAGGCTGCCCGCCAGGCTCTCGTAGTCCGTGACGGCAATGTTGACCATCTCGAAGACCACCCAGGCCGCCAGCAGTCCGGCCACGATCAGCAGCACGCGGGCGAAGGTACGACTGCCGGCATGAAAGCGCCAGTGATAGCGATAGGACTGGACATCGCGCAACAGCTGCCCTACCCCCTGCAGCAGCAGCAACAGCGCGCCGAAGAAGAGCATGAACTTCACCGGATAGAACTGAATCGACCATTCGGTGAAGGAGGTCTCGTTGGCGTAGCTGGAACCGAAGAAGAACTCATCGCTGACCGACTGAGAGAAGAACTTCCAGCCGGTAAATAGCAGCGCGATGGTGAAGATGAAGAAGAAGATCGAGGTGACGACATCCAGCGCCGCCCTGTTAAGCGGCTTGGCGCGCTGATAGAGGATATCGACACGCACGTGACCGCCCTCGCGCAATGCGTAGGCGCCGGCTATCAGGTACTGCATGCCGAACATCAGGGTCATCGATTCATGGGCCCAGTTGGTCGGCGAGTTGAAGGCGTAGCGAACCAGCACTTCATACGTGAAGATGAAGGGGGCGATCAGCGCCCAGTAGGCCACATAACGGCCGGAAAACCCCGACAGGCGGTCGACGATCGCGGTAAACAGATTACCGGGCGGCTGATACGCCACCTCGACTTCCTGTCCGGCCGGTACCTCGGCGGTGTCGCCGCCGCTGATGGTGCCGCCACGCCGGAAGCTGCGATCGACGAGGAACATCACCACCAGCGGCAATATCAGCAGCACCGACCAGTAGAGCCAGTGCGGAAGAACGAATTCGATATCAAGATTCATGGACACTCCTCCGCGACACCATCACCTCCCGGCGATGGCGACGGATCCTAGAGTCGACGGGATGCGGGATCAGTAGTGGTTTTTCCTACCCAAACCGGGTGTTGCGGCCCTCGGCCCACAACACCCGGTCTGGTCATGCAGCAGGGTCAGACGTTGAGTTCGTAACCCTGAATGTCCTCTTCGGTGACCAGCGCCACTGCCGGATCCAACATGGTATCGAGGTGCGCCTTGAAGAGCCGCGCGGCATCCGGATCCTTGTTGGCCCACTTGAACCACAGCGGAATGGCTGCCTGGCGGAAGCGGTCGCCGTCCTCCTCGCTGAGGTGGATGATCTCCACGCCCTTCTCGCGATACTTCGGCCAGGCCTCGGCGTTGGCCTTCTGGATCGCCGCGTAGTGCTCACGGGAATAGGCGGCCACCAGGTCGTGCATGAGGTCCTGGGTCTGCGGCGACATGCGCTCGTAGGTGCGACGGTTCACGGAGATATCCATGAGGTCGACGGCCTGGTGCAGGCAGGGCGTGGAGGGCGGCCCCATGATGATGTAGTCGGCCACCTGCCAGAAGCCCAGCTCATAGTTGACCGCCGCCCCCACGTAGTCAGCGGCGTCGATGGTGCCCTTCTCCAGCGCCGGATAAACCTCGGAGCCCGGCAGCAGGGTCGTCTGCGCGCCGATGGAGGCGAAGGTCTCGGCGACGATCCCGCCCGGCACCCGCAGCTTAACGCCCTTGAAGTCGTCGAAGCTGCGCAGCGGCACCTTGGAGTGGATCAGGTTGAGGTCGTGGTGAACGTAGCCCAGCAGCTCCTGACCCTGCTTGCGGTAGAGGTCCTTGGCGATCCCCATGCCGCCGTAAGCACCGAACATCATGTCCCACTGATGGGGGACGGAGAGGCCCATCGGATAGGCGGTGAGGAAGACACCGGCCGGCATCTTGCCGGGCCAGTAGACGGTGAACCAGTTCTGACCGTCGATCACGCCGTTACGCACCGCATCGGCGACCTCGAAGGCGCCGGCCACGGCGCCGGCGGGGAAGGGCTCGATGCTCACCTCGCCGCCCGTCAGCTCAGCGACGCTGGCCGCCCACTCCTCGAAAATCTTGTAACCGGTGGTACCCGGCTGCCAGGAGGATTGCATGCGGATGCGAATGCCCTCCTGCGCTTGAACGTTGCCGACCCAGGGGGCCGCCACGGCCGCCGCTGAACCGACGGCCGCGGCCTTCAAGAAGTTACGCCGACTCGGGGTCTTGAACGCCTCGCGGACCTTGGTGGTTTCATTGTCGACGGAAGAAATGCTTGACGGCTGCTTGTCGTCTTGCATGGCATGGACTCCTGGTTGGGAAGCACCCGCACGACTTAGGCGAGCGGGCATCAACGGGATCTTGTTGTTGTCATCCATGGCCGGACACGCTCACCCGAGACCTCTGGAGTGACTTCAGGCGACTGGTACCGCTTTCCCTGCGGACTCGGGAAGTTTTCGTAATCTGGAAACGACTTCCAAGATGAAAGTTAGCGAAAAGCTCGCCCCCGGCCAATAGCGACTTTCAACGCAGGTCGAGCGTCAACATTGGTCAGACCACGAAGTTTTTGGCGACAACCGACTGACTATAATGGGAAAATCTTGGTCTTACCAATTTCCCGGGGAGACGATACCTACGACCAAAGCACGAGCCTCAAGAGTGGCATCCCGCGCCTCAGGCCGCGATGATGCCCACATCACTGAACCCTGGAACGTGTTTGTCATGACATCGGAACGTCGCCGTCAGGCTTGGCTTGCCGCCATGCCCATTCTCTTCGTGGCGCTATGGAGTACCGGCTTCATTGGCGCCAAGTTCGGCCTGCCCCATGCCGAACCCTTTACCTTCCTGTTCGTGCGCTTCGTGCTGACCCTGGCGCTGCTGGTCCCGCTGGTCGTGCTGATGCGCGGCGGCTGGCCACAGGGACCGCGTCTGTGGGGGCATATCGCGGTATCCGGCCTGCTGGTCCACGGGGCTTACCTGGGTGGCGTCTTCTATGGCATTTATCAGGGTATGCCGGCGGGCCTGGCTGCCCTGCTGGTGGGGCTGCAGCCGCTGTTGACCGCCGGGCTCGCCGGCCCGCTGCTGGGCGAAACGCTGGGACGCCTCCAGTGGCTGGGGCTGGTGATGGGACTGCTCGGCATCGCCATGGTACTGGGCGGCAAGCTTGATCCGGGGGAAATGCTGTTCCAGGGGTTCGGCCTCGGGGCGCTGGGCAGCGTCATGGTGGCACTGGTCGGCATCTCGCTGGGCACTCTCTACCAGAAGCGGTTCTGCACCGGCATGCCGCTGCTCTCCGGCACCGTCGTACAGTACCTGGGGGCTGGAACGCTGCTGGGACTGGGCGCCCTGCTGTTCGAGACGCGACAGATCGACTGGGCACCCACCTTCCTGCTGACCCTGGCCTGGCTGGTGCTGGTGCTCTCCATCTCCGCCATCCTGCTGCTGATGGCACTGATCAAGCGCGGCGAGGCCTCGCGGGTGGCCAGTCTCTTCTACCTGGTCCCGCCGGTGACGGCGCTGGAGGCGTGGTGGCTGTTCGACGAGCGCCTGCCGCCGCTCTCGCTGGTGGGCATGGCCATTGCCATCGCCGGCGTGGTGCTGGTGGTAAGAAGCGGGACCGGCGGTCCTCAGAGCCGCTCGAGATAGCGTGTGCCGCCAAGGTTACGCATTTGCTGGCGAATCCAGGCGCTGCGTCGTTCGACCAGCGGCCCCGGACGCGCTGCATCGCGACCGCGGGGGTCGGGAAGGACCGCCGCCAGTCGGCTGGACTGGGCCTCGTTGAGCTGACTCGCGGCGACGCCGAAATAGTGACCTGAGGCCGCCTCGAGGCCAAACACCCCGCTGTCCCACTCGACGATGTTGAGGTAAACCTCGAGGATGCGCTGCTTGGGCCAGAGCGCTTCGAGCAGCAGGGTGAACCAGGCCTCCAGCCCCTTGCGCACCCAGCTGCGCCCGGTCCACAGGAAGAGGTTCTTGGCGGTCTGCTGGCTGATGGTGCTGGCCCCGCGCAGGCGCCCGCCGTTGCGACTGGCCTCCCAGGCGCGGCGCATCTCGGCCAGATCGAAGCCGTGATGGGTCGGGAAGCGCTGGTCCTCGGCGGCGATCACCGCCAGCTTGGCATGATCGGAGAGATGCTCCCAGGGCTGCCACTGGTGGCGGATGTCGAGTGACTCCCCGGCAAACCAGGACTGGACCTTGCGCTCCATCATCACCATGGAGCCGAATACCGGCACCACGCGCAGCAGCAGTACCAGTACCAGGGAGCCCACCACGAAGCCCAGCAGGGTCCGCCACATGACCCGCCAGACCCGCTGGCGCCAGGTCCTCATTGCGCGTCTCGCTCGGCCATTGGCACTCCTCGCCGCTGCGTGAATGGTTGCCAGTATAACGACGCTGCCTCCCCGAAGGGAGGCAGCGTGTCACCCGGACGCGTCTGCGCCGCTTTAGCGCTTGTTCAGCCGCTCGGCATGGTAGCGCAGATGCTCCTCGATGAAGGTGGCGATAAAGAAGTAGCTGTGGTCATAGCCGGGATGCCGCCGCAGGGTCAGCGGGTGATCATGCTCGGCGCAGACAGTCTCGAGGCGGTCGGGGCAGAGCTGCTCCTCGAGGAAGTCGTCAGCGTCGCCCTGGTCGATGAACAGTGGCTGGCTGGAGGCCCCGCGGGCCACCAGCTCGCAGGCATCGTACTGGGTCCAGAGCCCACGGTCCTCCCCCAGATAGGCGGAGAAGGCCTTCTGTCCCCAGGGGCACTCACTGGGGTTGACGACCGGGGCGAAGGCCGACACTGAGCGGTAGTGGCCAGGGCGGCGAAGCGCCAGGATCAGCGCCCCATGTCCGCCCATGGAGTGACCGCTGATCGATTCGCGGCCGTTAACCGGGAAGTGCTGGCGGACCACCGAGGGCAGCTCCTCGGCCACGTAGTCATACATGCGGTAGTGCTTCTTCCAGGGCTCTCGGGTGGCATTGACGTAGAAGCCCGCCCCGCTGCCGAAGTCATAGCTGTCATCCTCGCCCGGCAGGTCGGTCCCTCGCGGGCTGGTGTCCGGACAGAGAATGGCCACGCCGAGTTCGGCGGCGACCCGGTGGGCACCGGCCTTCTGCATGAAGTTCTCGTCGGTGCAGGTCAGCCCGGAGAGCCACCACAGCAGCGGCACGCGACCGACCTCGGCCTGGGGGGGCAGATAGATGGCGAAGGTCATTTCGCAATCCAGCGCCCGAGAGCGATGGCGATAGCGCTTGTGCCAGCCGCCGAAGCTCTTGTTGGCCGAGACCAGCTCGAGGTGTTCGGTCATGGTCATGGATCAGGCTCCTGAGGACTCAGTAGTGAAGGACAGTGCGGATGCTTTCGCCCTTGTGCAGCAGTTCGAAGGCCTCGTTGATCTTCTCGAAGGGCATGTCATGGGTGATAAAGTCATCGATGTTGAGCTCACCTTCCATGTAGCGCTCGACGTAACCCGGCAGCTCGGTACGCCCCTTCACCCCGCCGAAGGCGGAGCCTTTCCAGACCCGGCCGGTCACCAGCTGGAATGGCCGCGTGCTGATCTCCTCGCCGGCGCCGGCCACGCCGATGATCACCGACTCGCCCCAGCCCTTGTGGCAGCACTCCAGCGCCGAGCGCATGACGTTGACGTTGCCGATGCACTCGAAGGAGTAGTCGACACCGCCGTCGGTCAGATCAACGATCACCTGCTGGATGGGATCACTGTAGTCCTTGGGATTGACGAAATCGGTTGCGCCAAACTGCTCGGCCAGCTTGAACTTTTCCGGATTGACGTCGACGGCAATGATTCGCGAGGCCTTGGCCATCACTGCGCCCTGGATCACCGCCAGGCCGATGGCCCCCAGGCCGAACACGGCGACGGTCGCACCTGGCTCCACCTTGGCCGTGTTCATCACCGCGCCGATACCGGTGGTCACGCCGCAGCCCAGCAGGCAGATCTTGTCCATGGGCGCCGCCTTGGAGACCACCGCCAGCGAGACCTCGGGCAGCACGGTGTATTCGCTGAAGGTGGAGCAGCCCATATAGTGGTGCAGCATCTTGCCGTCCAGCGAAAAGCGGCTGGTACCGTCTGGCATTACGCCCTTGCCCTGGGTAGCACGCACCGCGCTGCACAGGTTGGTCTTGCCCGAGAGGCAGAACTTGCACTGGCCACACTCGGCGGTATACAGCGGGATGACGTGGTCACCAGGGCGCACGCTGGTGACACCCTCGCCCACTTCCTGCACCACGCCAGCACCCTCGTGGCCCAGCACGGCGGGGAAGTTGCCTTCCGGGTCGGCCCCGGAGAGGGTATAGGCGTCGGTGTGGCAGACACTGGTGGCGGCGATTTTCACCAGCACCTCGCCGGCCTTGGGGCCCTCGACGTCGATTTCGGCCAGTTCCAGGGGCTTGCCCGCTTCCAGGGCGACGGCGGCGCGTGACTTCATGGCATCTTCCTCGGTGGATGTGTTGATTCTGAGTACAGTCTAGGCAATTCCGCACCCTGAGATAAACTGCATCAAACACATGACATTATTGCCGCATGGCAATAATCGCGTCAGGAGAGACCCAAGTGCAGCGCTGGGATCGAATCGAGGCCTTTGTCGAAGTGGTGCGCGCGGGCACCTTTACCGCGGCCGCACGCCGCCTGAAGGTCTCCAGCTCCCATATCAGTCGGCTGGTCAGTCAGCTCGAGAACCAGCTGGGGACCACCCTGCTCTACCGCACCACCCGCCAGATTCGCCTCACCGAGGCCGGCGCGCACTACTACCATCACTGTCGGCATCTTTTCGATGGCTTCCGCGAAGCCGAGGCGGCGGTCAAGGATCTCCAGGCGCGCCCCAGCGGCATCCTCAGCCTGACCTGCGCCACGACCTTCGGCGAACGCTTCATCGCCCCCCTGATCAACGACTTCCAGTGCCGCTACCCGCAGCTGGGGGTGCGCCTGCATTTCACCAACCGGCAGGTCGACCTGATCGAGGAGGGCTTCGACATCGCGATCCGCATGGGCCACCTGGAGGATTCCTCGCTTATCGCCCGGCGGCTCTGCGAACGTCGCGAGCACGTGGTGGGCTCGCCGGACTATTTCACTCGGATGGCCCAACCCCATGCGCTCTCGGAACTGTCCCGCCATCGCTGCCTGGTGGGCTCGCGCGACCACTGGCGCTTCGCCGTCGAGGGTGTGCGCCGCGAGGTGAGGGTCTCGGGACCCTGGGAGGGCAACTCGGGACCGGCGCTACTGGATGCGGCTCTCAAGGGGCTGGGGCTGGCCCAGCTACCCGACTATTACGTGGACCCCCACCTGGCCAGCGGCGAGCTGATCTCGGTGCTCGATGCCTACCGTCACGACGATACCGCGGTCTGGGCGGTCACCCCGCGTCATCGCCATCGCTCTCCCAAGGTGGTCCAGTTCCTCGACTACCTGGTGACACATATCGATGAACGACTGCATGCGGATCGCTGAGACCAGACGAAAACGGGCGCCCCATGGGCGCCCGATAACGTACTGGCCGTCAAAAGCTACTTGAAGTTCTTGCGCACCATCTTCTGAATCTCGCCGACGATGCCGCTGCGGAAGCTCAATACACAGACCACGAAGATCAGGCCGAGGATCACGCTCACCCAGTTACCCAGCGGCGACTGGGCCAGTTGGGTCTGCAGGCTGACCACCAGGCCGGCACCGACCACCGGGCCGAACAGGGTGCCCACACCGCCCAGCAGGGTCATCAGGATCACCTCGCCGGACATGTGCCAGTGGGCGTCGGTCAGCGAGGCCAGCTGAAAGACCACTGTCTTGGTGGAGCCCGCCAGACCCGCCAGCCCGGCGGAGAGCACGAAGGCCACCAGCTTGTAGGCATCCACGTTGTAGCCCAGCGAGACGGCGCGCGGCTCGTTCTCGCGGATCGCCTTGAGCACCTGCCCGTAGGGCGAATGCACGGCACGCTGGATGATGGCGAAGCCGATCACGAAGACCGCGAACACGAAGTAGTACATGTTGAGATTGTCAGAGAGGCTGATCAGCCCGAACAGCTCGCCGCGTGGCACGCCGTGCAGGCCGTCCTCGCCGCCGGTAAAGGGCGCCTGGACAAAGAAGAAGAACACCATCTGCGCCAGCGCCAGGGTTACCATGGCGAAGTAGATCCCCTGGCGGCGAATCGCCAGCACCCCAAAGAAGGTGCCAAGCACCACCGCAGCGAGGGTGCCGATCAGGATGCCGACTTCCGGGGTCAGCCCCGGATAGCTGGCCAGCATGATACCGGTGAAGTAGCCGCCAGTGGCCAGGAAGGCGGCGTGCCCGAAGGAGAGCAGGCCGGCATAGCCGAGCAGCAGGTTGAAGGCGCAGGCGAACAGCGCGAAGCACAGCACCTTCATCAGGAAAACTGGATAGATGGCGAGCGGCGCGAGCAAGCCGAGCACGATCAGCACCAGGTAAAGGGTATTGCGACGCAGCCGGGCACTGCGCTGGCGCTGCATGGCGGGCGTCAGTTGTTGAGTCGTAGCCATCACGTCATGCCTCCTTGCCGAAGAGTCCCGCGGGGCGCAGCAACAGCACCAGGATCATCACCAGGAAGATCACGGTATTGGCCGCCTCGGGGTAGTAGACCTTGGTGAGGCCCTCGATCAGGCCCATGGCCAGGCCGGTGAGGATGGCCCCCAGGATGGAGCCCATGCCGCCAATCACCACCACGGCGAAGACCACGATCAGCAGGCTCGAGCCCATGGTCGGGGATACCGGATACAGCGGGGCGGCCAGCACGCCGGCAAAGGCAGCCAGTGCCACGCCGAAGCCATAGGTCAGGGTGATCAGCAGCGGCACGTTGACACCGAAGGCCTGCATCAGCGCCGGATTCTCGGTGCCGGCCCGCAGGTAGGCACCCAGGCGTGTGCGCTCGATCACGAACCAGGTCCCCAGGCAGACCACCAGTGCCGCCACCAGCACCCAGGCGCGGTAGGTGGGCAGGAACATGAAGCCCAGGTTCATCCCGCCCTCGAGGAGTGCGGGCGTGGGGTAGCTCGAACCCGAGACGCCGAAGAAGTTGATCAGGCTGCCCTCGAAGATCAGCGCCAGGCCGAAGGTGAGCAGCAGCCCATACAGATGGTCGAGATGGGCGATGCGCCGCAGGATCAGGCGTTCGATCACCATGCCCAGCCCGCCGACCACCAGCGGCACGAGCAGCAGCGCCACCCAGTAGTTGATGCCCAGGTACTGCAGCCCAAGTAGCGCAGCGAAAGCCCCCAGCATGTACTGGGCACCGTGGGCGAAGTTGACGATCTTCAACAGGCCGAAGATCACCGCCAGCCCCAGACTGAGCAGGGCATAGAAGGCACCGTTGATCAGGCCCAGCATCAGCTGGCCCATGAACACCATCAACGGCACCCCGAAAATCATTGTCATGTCATGGACCTCCCGTCAGAGGGGCGGCGGCCGAAGCCGCCGCCGTTTCCGCCCGTGCTCAGTTGTTGACCAGGTCGCACTGGCTTTCGGAGAGCGGCCGGTAGGCCTCTTCGGCGGGGATGGTGGCGAGAATCTCGTAAAGATCCCACTCGCCCTGTGACTCCTCAGGTGTCTTCACCCGCGCCAGGTACATGTCGTGAACCATGCGGCCGTCCTCGCGAATATGTCCGTTGCGCGAGAAGAAGTCCTCCACGGGGCGCTCGGCCATGGCGGCACGGATGGTCTCGGGGTCGTCGGTACCCGCTTCGGCCACGGTCTCCAGATAATGCATGGTGCTGGAGTAGACGCCCGCCTGGACCATGGTCGGGCGCTTGCCGACGCGATCGAAGTAGCGATCGGACCACGCGCGCGCCTGATCATCCATGTTCCAGTACCAGCCGGTGGTGAGCAGCAGGTTCTGGGTATCCTCGAGGCCCATGGCATGGACGTCATTGAGGAAGATCAGCAGGCCGGCGAGTTGCTGGCCGGACTGGGTCAGGCCGAACTGACTGGCGGTGGTGATGGCGTTGACGGTATCGGAACCGGCGTTGGCCAGGCCCACGATATCGGCGCCGGAGCCCTGGGCCTGGAGGATGTAGGAGGAGAAGTCGCTGGTCGGGAAGGGATGACGCACGCCGCCGACAACCTCGCCGCCGTTCTCTTCCACCACCTTGGTTACATCGGCCTCGAGGGCGTGGCCGAAGGCGTAGTCGGCAGTGAGCATGAACCAGGTGTCGCCGCCCTGCTCCACCACCGCCTTGGCCGTGCCGTTGGCCAGCGGGTAGGTGTCGTAGACCCAGTGAATGTGGTTGGGCGTGCAGTGCTCGTTGGTGATGCTGGATGCCGCGGAACCGGAGACGATGCCCAGGCCGTTGTTCTCCTCGAGCACATTGGTCACCGCGATGGTCACCGAGGAGGCCACCATGCCGGCGACCAGGTCAACGTTTTCCTGGTCAAACCAGCTGCGTACGGTGGTGGCGCCGACGTCGGCGCTGTTGCGATCATCGGCGCTGAAGACGTCGATCGGAACGCCGTTGACCTCGCCGCCGAAGTCCTCCACGGCCATCTTCAGGGCCTCGAGACCGCCCGGGCCGGCCAGATCACGATAGGTGCCTGACAAGTCAGCCAGATAACCGATACGCACCTCGTTGTCGCTCATTTGCGCCTGGGCACCGGTGGCCATCAGGGTAGCGGCGAGGGCGATGCTGCTGGCGAGCGTTTTCTTGTTGAAGGTCATGCTGTTGAAGGTCATAGCTTCATCTCCGTGGCCCCAGCAAGGGCTGCTTGTTGTTGTCGATGCAGAATGCATTGCGGTGGATGAACTGCTGGCAGGACGGCACGCCGTCAGACTCCCAGCAGAGAGTTGAGGTGCTCACGCCGCGAGGGTAGCTCGGCGGCACTGATCTCCTCGATGATCCGGCCGTGCTCCATCACGAAGTGACGGTCGGCCAGCGGGGCGGCGAAGCGGAAGTTCTGCTCCACCAGCACAATGGTCATGCCACGCTCCTTGAGCTTGATCAGCACTTCGCCCAGCGCCTGCACGATGACCGGGGCCAGCCCCTCGGTGATCTCGTCGAGCAGCAGCAGTCGTGCCCCAGTGCGCAGGATGCGCGCCATGGCCAGCATCTGCTGCTCGCCCCCGGAGAGCCGGGTTCCCTGACTATGGCGCCGCTCATAGAGATTGGGGAACATCGTGTAGATCTCGTCGATCCCCATCCCGCCACTGCGCACCGTCGGCGGCAGCAGCAGGTTCTCCTCGACGTCGAGGCTCGAGAAGATGCCACGCTCCTCGGGGCAGTAGCCGATGCCCAGCCGCGGTATGCGGTGCGGCTTCATGCTCAGGGTCTCGGAACCGTTGATGACGATCGACCCGGTACGATGGCCGACCATGTTCATGATCGACTTGAGCGTGGTGCTGCGTCCGGCGCCATTGCGCCCCAGCAGGGTGACCAGTTCGCCACGCTTCACGTCGAAGTCGACACCGTGGAGGATGTGCGACTCGCCATAGAAGGCGTGCAGATCGCTGACCCGCAGCATCTCGGCGCCGTCCAGGTCGCGGAACTCGGTGAGCGTCTCGGCTGCCTGACTCATGCGCTGGCCTCCTCTTCCGCGGCGGCATCGCTGCCCATGTAGGCTTCTCGCACCTGCGGATCGCGCGAGACGCTCTGGTAGTCGCCCTCGGCCAGCACGCTGCCGCGAGCCAGCACGGTGATGCGGTCGCAAAGGCGGCTGACCACGCTGAGGTTGTGCTCCACCATCAGCACGGTGCGGCCCTTGGCCACGCGACGGATCAGTTCGACGATACGGTCGACGTCCTCGGCGCCCATACCCTGGGTCGGCTCGTCGAGCAGCATCAGCGTGGGCTCCAGGGCCAGGGTGGTCGCCACCTCCAGCGCCCGCTTGCGCCCGTAGGGCATCTCCACGGTGAGCACGTCGGCGTACTCGCGCAGCCCCACCTCATCGAGGAGTTCCAGAGCACGCTCGTTGAGGTGTTCGAGGCTCTTCTCGGATTTCCAGAAATGGAAGGAGGTGCCCAGCTTGCGCTGCAGCGCCACCCGCACGTTCTCCATGGCGGTCATGTGAGCGAATACCGCAGAGATCTGGAAGGAGCGCACTAGCCCCAGCCGGGCGATCTCGTTGGCCTTCATGCCGGTGATCGGCTTGCCGCGATAGAGAATCTCGCCGCGGGTCGGCGGCAGGAACTTGGTGAGCAGGTTGAAGACCGTTGTCTTGCCGGCCCCGTTGGGGCCGATCAGGGCGTGAATATGCCCGTCCCGGACCTGCAGGTTGACGTCGTCCACGGCGGTGAAGCCGCGAAACTCCTTGGTCAACCCGCGAGTTTCCAGTATGAACTCCTGGGTCATGGTTCGTCCTCTCTGGATCGCTTGGGCGATCCGCCGTGGATGCTGTTGTCGTTGTTGTCGGCCGTTGTTGTGGTTGTGACGGTTCCGGCATCGAGGGCCTGAATGGGTGACACGTTCAGGCGGCCCCGGAGAACACTCTGCACTTTACGTTTACGTAAGCTAGAGGACTGGCCGCGGCACGGCAACAGGAGAAGCGTCGAACTCGACCAATGGTGTAGACGCCCGCGTGATCAATAGATTGCAAACAATATCGAGCAAAAAAACGCGATGCCCCTGTCGGGACATCGCGTCGGATCTCGCGCGAGGCCGATGCTGCCGGGCAATCGTCAGCACTCGATGGCGTTGACGGCCAGGCCGCCGCGAGAGGTCTCCTTGTATTTCTCCTGCATGTCGGCGCCGGTATCGCGCATCGTGCGGATCACGTGGTCTAGGGAAACGAAATGCTCACCGTCGCCGCGCAGGGCCATGCGGGCGGCATTGATGGCCTTGACCGAAGCAATGGCGTTGCGTTCGATGCAGGGCACCTGCACCAGGCCGCCGATCGGGTCGCAGGTCAGCCCCAGGTTGTGCTCCAGACCAATCTCGGCGGCATTCTCGACCTGACCCACGCTTCCTCCCATCACTTCCGCAAGGCCGGCCGCGGCCATGGCGCAGGCCGAGCCGACCTCGCCCTGACAGCCGACTTCGGCACCTGAGATGGAGGCATTCTTCTTGCAAAGGATCCCCACCGCGCCGGCGGTCAGCAGGAAGTCCACCACCTCGCGCTCGCAGGCCTCCGGCTGAAATTTCATGTAGTAATGCAACACCGCGGGGATGATGCCTGCCGCACCGTTAGTGGGCGCGGTGACCATGCGCCCGCCCGCTGCATTCTCTTCGTTCACGGCCAGGGCGAAAACGTTGACCCAGTCCATGGCTGAGAAGGTCGAGGCGATCAGGCTGTCATCGCCGTCCATGGCCTGCAGTCGCCGGTGCAGCGCAGCCGCCCGGCGCCGGACCTCGAGACCGCCAGGCAGAATACCCTCCGCGTCCAGCCCCGTCTTGACACACTCCTGCATGGCCTGCCAGATCTCCCACAGGCCGGCGCGCACCTCGGCTTCACTGCGCCAGGCCTTCTCGTTCTCCATCATCAGTTCGCTGATGCGCAGGCCGTGCATACGGCATAGCGCCATCAGTTCCGCGGCGGAGTGGAAATCATAGGGCAAGGCCGTGGTATCGCTGTCCAGCTCACCGGCGCGCGCCTGCGCCTCATCGACCACGAAACCACCGCCCACGGAGTAGTAAACGTTACGATAGAGCACGTCATCGTGGCCGTGAGCGACCAGGGTCAGGGCGTTGGGATGATACGGCAGACTCTCGTCATGCCACTGCAGGTCACGGGTCCAGTGGAAGGGGATCGCGTACTGGTCATCCAGGGGCAGGCTACGCGATGCGAGCAGCGTCTCGATACGCGGCGCCACGATGGCTGGGTCAATGCGCGACGGATACTCGCCCATCAGCCCCATCACCACCGCCCGGTCGGTACCGTGGCCCTTGCCGGTCGCGGAGAGCGAGCCATGCAGGTGAATCTCGAGGCGCGTCACACGGTCCAGCAGGTTTCGCCCCTTCAGTACCTGGACGAAGTCATGAGCCGCCGCCATCGGCCCCACGGTGTGAGAGCTGGAGGGCCCGATGCCGATCTTGAACAGATCGAAGACGCTGATTGCCATGTGACTAGCCTCGCTGACTGACGGATGGCCGGGCGGAGCATGCAGTCTCCGGGTTCAGCGCTACTGAACGCTACTGGCCTTGGGTTGAAGATGTCTCTATGCTGGTGCGGCATTGCTTCGGCAACAAGCCAGAATATCTCGCCCATAGTATAGTTTTACTAAATCATGAGCCGACTCCTGCACGCCCAGACCCATGCCTGGCTGAAAGTCTTCGCCACCAGCGCCCGGCACCTCTCCTTCACTCGGGCAGCGGAGGAGCTGCATGTCACTACCGGCGCGGTGAGCCAGCAGATCAAGCAGCTGGAAGAGCGACTGGGCTTCAAGCTGTTCCGCCGCCTGCCACGGCAGCTGGAATTGACCGAGGAGGGGCGGCGACTGGCCGCAGTGGTGGACGAGGCCTACCAGGCCGTGGGCCTGGAGGTGCGGCGACTGCGCAGCGGGGTGATGAGCGGGGTGATCCGCCTGCGCTCGGTGCCCTCCTTTCTGCACAAGTGGCTGATGCCGCGCTTGCCACGGCTTCAAGCGCGCTTCCCCGACATCGAGCTGCATGTCAGGGCCGAGGACAGCAGCCTCTCGCTGCGCGACGGCGACTTCGACCTGGCCATCGACCTCAACGACGGCCAGGTCCCGGGGCTCTTCATTACGCCGCTGATGGAGGAGCACATCTTTCCCGTTTGCGCCCCGGCCCTGCTACGCGGGCGCCCTCCCCTTCGCCACCCCGCTGATCTGGCCTGGTATCCACTGCTGCATGACGTGACCGCCTGGCGCGGCAGCCACGAGCATGCCGAATGGGAACGCTACCTCGAAGCCATCGACGCCCCGCCCCTTAACCTGCGCCGGGGCTACACTTTCAACCGCAACCACTTGACCATGGAAGCCGCCATCGCCGGGATGGGAGTCGCCATCGCCCGCCAGACCCTGATTCGCGGCGAGCTGGAGAACGGCGTACTGATCGCTCCCTTTGCAAAGCGGGTAGCGACCGGCATGCGCTACGGCATCGTGCATGCCGCTGGCGCCCTGGACGACCGCCGGGTGGCCGCTGTTCACGACTGGATCGTCGAGGAAGCGCGCCGTGCCAGCTCGGCGGGTATGCCGGTCGAATAGGCACGCCGGGGACGGGAAGGTAGAATAATTGCCCCCTGGATGATCTGTTTGAATGGACTCGCGATGCCTCCCCGTATGCCCCCCGACCAACCCATGCCGATCGGCTTTGCTGCCACCAGCCTGAGAGCCAGCCTCTATATCCTGCTGGTCGCCGGCATCGCCCAAGGCGCCTACGACGAAGCCCTCAACCTGCCCGCTAGCCGCTTCTCGGAGCACGGCTTCACCGAGCTGGCCCAGAGCGGACTGCTGGCGCTCTCGACGCTGCTGCTGCTCTA
The DNA here is from genome assembly GCF_014192285.1 of Halomonas fontilapidosi. GTDB lineage: Bacteria > Pseudomonadota > Gammaproteobacteria > Pseudomonadales > Halomonadaceae > Halomonas > Halomonas fontilapidosi. The sequence continues at coordinate 127,470 of NZ_JACHXQ010000005.1, forward strand.
CGTGAGGCTCGGGCTGCGCGAACTGCCACAGGTCAGCCTGCTGCTGCTCGCCTTCGTGGCCAGCTCCCTGGTGCGCGAGCAGGACGCCCTGCTCGATACCCATGTCTTCGACGGGGCCTGGCAGCTGCTGGTGACCGCCATCATTCTGCCCAGCCTCTACGGGGTAATTCGCCACCGCCGGGCGTTCGCCGCCCAGTTCGCGGCTTACGCCAACAGCCTCTCCTTCGGCCTGTTCGCCGCCGGCTTTCTGACCACCTATGTGTTCTCGCGCCTGTATGGCCGCAGCGAGATGTGGCAGGCGATTCTCCGCGACGACTATGCGCGCACCTTCAAGGATGCCGCCGAGGAGATGGTGGAATTGTTCGGCTATGCGCTGATCCTGATCGCCATGATCGAGCTGGCTCTGCTGACCCGCCGCTGGGCCCTGGCGCGTCGTGCCGCCTGACGCACCCCCGAACGCAACAAGCCCCGCAGGCATCGCCGGCGGGGCTTGTCGTTGGGGCGGGCATAATGCCCTTCCCGACGACTACTCGTCGAGGAAGGAGCGCAGCGGCTCGGAGCGGCTGGGGTGGCGCAGCTTGCGCAGCGCCTTGGCCTCGATCTGACGGATCCGCTCACGGGTGACATCGAACTGCTTGCCGACCTCCTCGAGGGTATGGTCGGTGTTCATGTCGATACCGAAGCGCATGCGCAGCACCTTGGCCTCGCGGGCGGTGAGACCGCCGAGCACGTTGCGGGTGGCTTCGATCAGCCCTTCGCCGGTCGCCGAATCGATGGGCAGCAGGATAGTGCCGTCCTCGATGAAGTCACCCAGGTGGGAGTCGTCATCGTCGCCGATGGGCGTCTCCATTGAGATCGGCTCTTTGGCGATCTTGAGCACCTTGCGCACCTTGTCCTCGGGCATCTCGAGACGTTCGCCGAGCTCTTCCGGGGTCGGCTCACGGCCCATCTCCTGCAGCATCTGCCGTGATACGCGGTTGAGCTTGTTGATGGTCTCGATCATGTGCACCGGAATGCGGATGGTGCGGGCCTGGTCGGCGATGGAGCGAGTAATCGCCTGACGGATCCACCAGGTAGCATAAGTCGAGAACTTGTAGCCGCGACGATATTCGAACTTGTCCACGGCCTTCATCAAGCCGATGTTGCCCTCCTGGATCAGGTCCAGGAACTGCAGCCCGCGGTTGGTGTACTTCTTGGCGATGGAGATCACCAGACGCAGGTTGGCCTCGACCATCTCCTTCTTGGCCCGGCGCGCCTTGGCCTCGCCGATGGAGAGCCGGCGGTTGACCTCCTTGATCTCGGTCACCGGCAGCTGGATCATCTCCTCCTCGAAGGCAATCTTGCGCTGGGCTCGCTGGATATCGCCGCGCAGCGGCGCCAGGCGGGCAGCGTACTTCGCATTGGCCTCACTGAACTCGTCAAGCCACTCGGGGTTCGACTCACTGCCCGGAAAGGCCTTGATGAAGGTCTTGCGCGGCACCTTGGCCTTCTTCACGCACAGCTGCATGATCGCCTTTTCCTGGGCGCGCACCTGCTCGACGCTGATGCGCACCTGCCCCACCAGGCGCTCGAAGTGCTTGGGCACCAGCTTGATTGGCGAGAACAGCTGGGCGAGGCGCGCCAACTCTTCCTGGGCCTCCTTCGAGCTCCGGCCGTGAGCTTCGATAGCGGCCAGCGCCGCGGTGTTCTGCTCGCGGATCTGCTCGAAGCGGGCGCGAGCCTCCTCGGGATCCGGGCCACCGGAGCTCTCCTCCTCGGCCTCTGCATCCTCGTCGTCGGCATCGCCCTCGGATTCATCGTGAGGCTCTTCCTCGGGCACCTCGGCCTCGGCCACGCCAGGAATCCCCTCGTCGGGATCGATGAAGCCGGAGAACAGGTCGGAGAGGCGTCCTGGCGCCTCTTCATCCTGGGTGGCATCGTAGGCATCCAGGATGGAGTCCACGGCGCCCGGCAGGTAGGCCAACGCCGACATGACCTCGCGTGTGCCCTCCTCGATGCGCTTGGCGATCTCGATCTCGCCCTCGCGGGTCAGCAGCTCCACCGTCCCCATCTCGCGCATGTACATGCGCACGGGATCGGTGGTGCGACCGACGTCGCTCTCCACGGCGGCGAGCGCGGCGACCGCCTCTTCGGCGGCCGACTCGTCCGTGGAATGATCTGACATCATCAGGGTGTCTTCATCGGGGGCTTCCTCGACGACACTGATACCCATGTCGTTAATCATGCCGATGATGTCTTCCACCTGATCCGGGTCGGCGATATCCTCGGGAAGGTGGTCGTTGACCTCGGCATAGGTCAGGAAGCCCTGTTCCTTGCCGCGCGCGATCAACTCCTTCAGACGTGACTGCTGCTGTGCATTTCCAGCCATAGAAACCCTATCTCGACGAAGAAGAATGAAGCACCTGAAGCACTGAGGCGGTGAAAACTCGATAAGCCGAACAGTATAGCGGGTGAAACCACCTTTCTGCCAGTTCGGTGTATTTGCGCGGTCATTCAGGTGTGTTAGGTTGTCAGGTTGAGCCGCTCACGGCCGCCCTTTGTATGTGGTGATAGTAGGAGAGAATTCAACCCCGCCACCAACTTCTCGACGCATGGCTAGATCTTGCATCACCCCTGCATCAGCCCTTGAGCTCGGTAAGCAGTTCTCCCAGGCGCTGGCGCTGCTCCTGCGATAGCCGCTCCCCGGCCTGCATTCGCGCCAGCAAGGCGTCATACTCCTCCTGCGGCGACTGCTGCCGGCGATGGCGCTGAAAGTAGGCCACCCAGTTATCGAGCTCGGCGCCCCGCAACCCCCGGGGAACCAGTGGCTCCTGGCGCGCCAGGGCCGCCAACCGCTCGCCCTCGGGCGTGCCATGGAAGTGAGCCAACAGCACCTGGGCACTGCGATAGCCGCCCGCCCTGAGCAGGCGCACTACCTCGCGACACAGCCCTGCCTCCGGGTCGGATTGGTCGCACCAGTCGTCATCCTCGGGCAGGCGCTCGACCAATCCCGGCTCGTGCACCAACAGTTGCAGCGCACGCGCCATCCGCCCCAGCGACGCCTGACCCCGCCCGGCTTCCGATGGCCGCTCGCCCGACGAAGGCGGCATCGGCTCGGCCGAGGCCGGCGACATATCGGGAGGCGACGCCTCGGCCACCTCACGAGACAGCAACGCCTCGAAATGCGTCTGGTCGACGCCAGTACGTCGCGAGAGTTCCGTCAACAGCAGCGACTTGAGCACCCCTTCCGGCAGCTTGCCGATCGCCGACAGCACCTGGCTGGCGAAGCGTTCACGCGCCTCGATAGACCCCAGATCGCGACCCTCGGCGGCGTGATCGAAGAGGAACTCCGACAAGGGGCTGGCGCAGGTGATGCGGTCCTCGAAGGCCTCCGCACCCTCCCGACGCACCAGAGTATCGGGGTCCTCCCCCTCGGGCAGGAACATGAAGCGCGCCTGGCGCCCGTCGATCATCTGCGGCAACACCGTTTCCAGCGCCCGAGCGGCAGCCTGGCGACCGGCGCGATCGCCGTCGAAGCAGAACACCACCTCACCGACCATCCGGAACAGCCGCCCCAGGTGCTCGTCGCTGGTGGAGGTACCAAGCGTCGCTACGGCATTGCGGATGCCGAACTGAGCCAGCGCCACCACGTCCATGTAGCCTTCGACGATCACCAGGCGCTCGAGCCGCGGATTCGCCTGCCGAGCCTCGTAGAGGCCATAAAGCTCACGCCCCTTGTGAAATACCGGCGTCTCGGGCGAGTTGAGATACTTGGGCTTGGCATCACCCAGCACGCGTCCACCGAAGGCAATCGTCCGCCCGCGGATATCGCGGATCGGGAACATCACTCGGTCACGGAAGCGATCATAGGTTCGCCCACTATCCTCGTGATGCACCAGCAGGCCGTACTCGATCTGTACCGCGTCGGCAACGCCACGCTCCAGAAGGTGACGCTTGAGCACGTCCCAGCCGGCCGGGGCATAGCCAATGGCGAAGGCCTGCTGCATCTCCGGCGACAGCCCGCGTTCCGCCAGGTACCGGCGGGCAGCCTCCGCTTCGGGCATCTTGAGACGCTCGCGGTAGAAGCTGGCGGAGAGCTCCAGCAGATTAACCCCCTCCTTGCGCTTGCGCTCGCGGGCCTGAGCGCGGGGATCGTCGGCGCCTTCGCGCGGCACCTCCATGCCCAGTCGCGCGGCGAGCTGCTCCACCGCCTCGGGGAAGCGCAGGTTCTCGTACTCCATCAGGAAACGCAGGGCATTGCCGTGCGCCCCGCAGCCGAAGCAGTGGTAGAACTGCTTGTCGGCACTGACGGTAAACGAAGGCGACTTCTCCTGATGGAAGGGGCAGAGCCCGGAGTGGTTACGGCCGGCCTTCTTCAGTTTCACACGCTCACCGACCACCTCGACCACGTCGACACGGGCCAGGAGGTCATCGATAAAGCGCTGAGGAATCTGACCGGCCATTCAGGCTCCCTGCGGGAGAGAGAGGAAGAGACCAAAAACAAGCGGCCACCGTTAGGCAGCCGCTTGGCGTCCCTCTTGAGGCGGCATGGGCGTAGAGCCCCTACCGACTCCAGTACGGATCAATAGAGCCGTTCGAAACGCTTGCGCTCACGCTGAAGCTTCTTGGCATGGCGCTTGACGGCTGCGGCCGCCTTGCGCTTGCGCTCTGCAGTCGGCTTCTCGTACTGCTCGCGACGACGCACTTCAGAGAGAACACCGGCTTTTTCACAGGAACGCTTGAAGCGACGCAGCGCGACGTCAAACGGCTCGTTATCACGTACTTTGACAGAAGGCATTAAGCACTCACCTACCTTGGGTAACTAGAGTTCGGTTTGTACGCACACCTTGTGAGGACCTGGAGCCGTCACGCAAGACGCGCCGGAATCGCCAGGCGAACCGGAACGAAGCGTGACAAGCGAAAGGCCGCTCCTGGGTGCACGACCCAGTCTTGCAGCGGACAGTATTCTAGTCGCCACAGCGGTGTCGTGCAAACCGTTTCCGCACTACGCCGTCCAGCACCTCCCATCTTGCGTAACTGCGATAGCCCTACTGCGCCGGCAGGACAAACTGCGCCGGCAGGGCAAAAAGGGTAGAATGCCGCCCTCCATGTACCATCGAGCCATCATCATGCGTGTACTGGGTATCGAGACCTCCTGCGACGAGACCGGCGTTGCGCTCTTCGACACCGAGCGCGGCCTCGTGGCCGACGCGCTCTACAGTCAGATCGCGATGCATGCCGAATACGGCGGCGTGGTGCCAGAGCTCGCCTCGCGGGACCATACGCGCCGTCTGCTGCCGCTGATCCAGCAGGTGCTCGACGAGGCCGGCCTGGCACGCACCGAGCTGGATGCCATCGCCTATACCGCCGGCCCCGGGCTGGTCGGAGCGCTGATGGTAGGCGCCAGCACCGCACACGGCATGGCGCGGGCACTGGACATCCCGGTGCTTGGCGTCCATCACATGGAGGGCCACCTGCTCGCCCCCATGCTGGAGGACGATCCCCCCGGCTTTCCCTTTGTTGCCCTGCTGGTCTCCGGCGGCCATACCCAGCTGGTCGAAGTGAGTGGCCTGGGGCAGTATCGCCTGCTCGGCGAATCGGTGGACGACGCCGCGGGCGAAGCCTTCGACAAGGCGGCCAAGATGCTGGGGCTCGCCTACCCTGGCGGTCCGCACGTGGCCAAGCTGGCCGAGGCAGGCGACCCCGAGCGCCTGCGCTTTCCGCGGCCGATGACCGATCGTCCGGGGCTCGACTTCAGCTTCTCGGGGCTCAAGACCCACACGCTGACTGCCATCCGCCAGCTCGATCAGGCCGGCGAGCTCGATGACCAGGCTCGCGCCGACGTGGCGCGCGCCTTCGAGGAAGCCGTGGTCGACACCCTGGTCATCAAATGCCGCCGTGCGCTGGACGCCACCGGTCTCAAGCGCCTGGTGGTGGCCGGCGGCGTCAGCGCCAACGTTCGCCTTCGCGAACGCCTGGAGCGGGAGTGCACCAAGCGTAACGCCCGGGCCTACTACCCCCGCGGGCGCTTCTGCACCGATAACGGCGCCATGATCGCGTATGTCGGCGCCCAGCGCCTGTTGGCCGGCGAACGCGATGAGACCGGCATCATGCAGGCGGTGCCGCGTTGGCCGATGGATACCCTGGAAGCTCCCACACAAGACTGAAGGGCGTCATGATCGCGCTCTTTATGTCACAGCGCCCAACGTCTGCTGGCCGGCGAACGCGATGAGACCGGCATCATGCAGGCGGTACCGCGTTGGCCGATGGATATCCTGGAAGCTCCCACACAAGACTGAAGGGCGTCATGATCGCGCTCTTTATGTCACAGCGCCCAGCGTCTGCTGGCCGGCGAGAACGACGAGACAGACATCATGAAGACGGTGCCGCGTTGGCCGATGGATACGCTAAGAGAGCTGAAAGCTGGAAGCTGGAAGCTGGAAGCTGGAAGCTGGAAGCTGGAAGGCAGCATGATCCGCCCCTTGGGCGAAGGGTTTCTTCCCGCTTCGAGGAGCGAAGCGACGCTCTTCAAGCCTCCAGCTTAAAGAGGTGGCTCATCTCCCCTGCCCAGTCGGCGAATATTGAGCACGTGGCGCGCCAGCACCAGCAGGGTGAAGACGATCACCACGCCGGCGAAATCCGGCGCCAGCCAAAGGCTGACCAGCGGTGCCATGGCGGCACTGGCCAGGGAAGCGATGGCCGCCGTTCGCATTCGCCAGGCCAGCAGCATCCACAGCCCGGCGCAGCAGATCGCCACCCAGGGCGTGAGCACCAGCATCACGCCGAAGGCACTGGCCACGCCCTTGCCGCCCCGGAAACGATGCCAGGCCGGATAGCTGTGGCCCAGCAGCACGCCGAGCCCTACCAGCCCCAGCCCCCAGGGCGGCAAGCCCAGCCACATGGCCAGCCACAGCACCGGCATGCCCTTGGCCACATCCACCACCAGGGTGGCCAGTGCCAGACGCCGACCGTGCAGGCGCAGGACATTGGAGAAGCCGGGGTTGCAGGAGCCGGTCAGTCGCGGGTCCTCTACGCCGACCCATCGACACACCGTCAGTGCACCGAGCCAGGTGCCGCTCAGATAGCCGATCGCCATCAACGGCAGGATGAGGTCGAATGGCGCCTCCACGGGCGGCCTCCTGCTGGAGTGAGACGGTGATTCTGCCAGCCATGGCGGACATGCGACAGACCCGACACCACCGGTGTCGCTGGAGGACGGGCTGGCGTACAATCGTGCGCCTGCAGGCGGAGCCGGCGCATCGCCCGGTCCGCAACCTCCAACGGCCCGGGAGCCCCGATGGATCTTGTCTTGATCGAAGCGCTCGAGGTAGACACCGTGATCGGCGTCTATGACTGGGAGCGCACCATCACCCAGACGCTGCGTCTCGACCTGACGCTGGGCACCGACATCCGCCCTGCGGCGGCCGATGACGACATCGACCTGACCCTCAACTATGCCGCCATCAGCGAGCGCATCATCGCCTTCGCCGGCGAGCATGACTTTGCCCTGGTCGAGACCTTCGCCGAACGCCTGGCCGAGACCCTGCGCGACACGTTCGGTATTGCCTGGCTGCGCCTCACCGTGCGCAAACCCGGTGCCGTGCCGAGCGCCGACGCGGTAGGCGTCTGCATCGAGCGTGGCAACTGGACAGGGGGCGCCTGATGGCCCGGGTCACCGTCAGCGTCGGCAGCAACATCGAGCGCGAGCAGCATGTGCGCGTCTGCCTGGATGCCCTTGCCGCGACGTTCGGCCCGCTTGCCATCTCGCGGGTCTTCGAAAGCGAGCCGGTAGGCTTCGAGGATGGTCGCAACTTCTACAACCTGGTGGTGGCCTTCGAGAGCGACCTGCCGGTGGGCGAGCTGCAGGCCTGGTGCAAGCGGCTGGAGTTCGCCAATGGCCGCCGCAAAGGCGTGGCGAAGTTCAGCCCAAGGACCCTGGACATCGACCTGCTCACCGTCGGCGCGCTGACCGGCCGCCACGATGGGGTCGAGTTGCCCCGCGACGAGATTCTCCAGCATGCCTTCGTGCTGCAGCCTCTGGCTGAGCTGCTTCCGGAGGCGCGCCATCCCCTGACCGGCAAGCGCTACCGCCACCACTGGGACGCCTTCGAGGCCGGCGATCAGCGCCTCTGGCCCGTGGACTTCGTATGGCAGGGCCGGCGCATTTCTGCGGCGGAGTGATCATCAGGGCCGCCCATCGGTAGCGGCCAGCACGCCCTCGATGGCCTCCCAGCGCCGCCGGGTCAGCTCCTCACCCAGCTCCCGCCCGCGATAGCCTTCCGCCACCAGGGCCTTGGGCAGAATCTGCTGGGCCAGACGCCAGGCCAGGGCAAGGTCCTCGGCCAGCGCCGGATTTTCCAGGCTCACCAGGCTGATCAGCGGCGCCACGCGGTCGCTGCGGCGCCAGGCATCGATCCCGTCGAGCCAGGCCATTACCCGGGCCCCGTCCAGGCCATGGCGTGCCACCCGCGCCAGCAGCGTGCGAGTACGTGCCGCCTGAGTGGCCAGCTCGCGATGGGCTCGCGGCAGCCGCAGCCGCCCGGCGAGGGCATCACGATCCTCGTCATCCAGATGCTCCACCAGCCGCGCCCAGCGCCAGCGAGCCTGGGCCTCCGCGGCGATATCCTCCGGCAAGCGGTGCAGGCGCTGCAGCGCCTCGTCAAGGGCCGCCGGATCCGCCGCGAGCTCCGGCATCAGCACCGCCAGGGCGCCACAACCGTCGAGTACCCGGAAATAGACCTCCGGCCAGGGCTCGGTGAGTGCCTTCTCGGTCTCGGTCCAGACGCGCTCGGCGACCAGATGGCTGATTTCGCCCGTTTCCACCAGCTCGCGCATCAGCCGGCGCGTCGGCTCGGCAATGACGAAACCCAGGCCGGCATAGCGGGCCAGGAAACGTGCCGTACGCAGCACCCGCAGCGGGTCCTCGACGAAGGCCGGCGAGACGTGGCGCAACTGCCGCGCCTCCAGGTCGGCCAGGCCGCCATGCGGATCAACCAGCACACCCTCCGGGGTCTCGGCCATGGCATTGATCGTCAGGTCACGGCGTGCCAGGTCCTCTTCCAGGCTCACCTCGGGGCTGGCATGAACCTCGAAGCCGGTATAGCCGTGCCCCGACTTGCGCTCGGTGCGCGCCAGGGCAAACTCCTCGTGACTCTCGGGGTGCAGAAAGACCGGGAAATCACGCCCTACCGGCTTGAAGCCCCGCCGACGCATCTCCTCCGGCGTAGTGCCGACAACCACCCAGTCGGTGTCCTTGACCGGCCAGCCGAGCCGAGCGTCGCGCACCGCCCCACCGACCCGGTAGACCTCGAGCCCTTGCAGGTGCGGATCCTCGGGCATGGTTCAGCGCTCCACACGATCGGGGTGGCGAAGTTGCCAGTCGGTGAAGCCGCCATCCAGGCTGTAGACCTCGGCGAAGCCCTGACCGGCCAGCCAGGCCGCCGCCTGCTGGCTGGAGTGGCCGTGGTAGCAGACCACCACCAGAGGCAGCTCGCGCGGCGCCTCGTCGATGAAGGCGCCCACCGTGTCGTTGTCCAGGCGGCGGCTGCCGGGGATATGGCCGTGCTCGAAGCTGTGCGGATCGCGGATGTCGACCAGCGCCAGCGCATGTCGCGCGTCGAGCCAATCCGCCAGAGTGGGAATATCAAGATGCTGAAACGTCGTCATGGCAGCCTCGTGGCAGGGAAAGGAGATCTCAGCGCTGGCGACTCGGCACGCTGATGCGTTTGCCGCTCTCGAGGTCCAGAGCGGTCAGGCGGTTACCCCAGACGCAGCCGGTATCCAGCGCCTCGGCGCGTACCCGGCGCGCCGGCGTCTCGCCCTGCAGGGCGGCCCAATGACCGAACAGCAGCCAGGGGTCGTCGTCGCGAGGAAACTGAAACCACGGAGCAAACCCCGCCGGCCCGCTTTCCAATCCTTCCTTGGCGGCAAAATCGAGACAGCCGGCAGCATCGATGAAGCGCATGCGCGTGAAGACATTGACGATCACCCGCAGGCGGTCGATGCCGTCGAGGTCGTCGCGCCAGCAGGCCGGTGCGTTGCCGTACATCTGCTCGAGGAAGGCCCCGGCCCGTTCGCTCTCGAGACGCGACTCGGCCTCGGCGGCCAAACCAGCAGCCTGCTCGACCGACCAGTGCGGCAGCAGACCGGCATGGGTCATGACGGTATCGTCCTGCTCTCCGGCGCGCCGGCGCATCAGCAGCGGGCGCGACTGCAGCCAGTCGAGCAGGCGCTCGCGATCCGGGGCGGCGAGGATCGCCGAGAGGGTATCCTTGCGGTTCTCCCGGGCCCCGCCGCGGGCCACTGCCAGCAGGTGCAGGTCGTGGTTGCCGAGCACGGTGGTGGCGGCCTCGCCCAGCGCCATGACCTCGCGCAGGCAGGCCAGCGAGGCCGGGCCACGGTTGACCAGGTCGCCGGCCAGCCAGAGGTGGTCGTGACGCGGGTCGAAGTCGAGTTGCTCGAGCAGGGCGACGAACTCGTCGTGACAGCCCTGCAGATCGCCGATGGCATAGGTGGACATCGCGGCTCCCTGAATCGATGAGATGGTGTCGGCTGGGTGGCTCAGTGCACCTGATTGGGCCCGGCCAGCCGGAAGGGCGCGATGGCCACCTCGAAGGGGCGCTGGCTGGCGGTGTCGACGCAGGTATAGGCGCCCTCCATCACCCCCACCGGGCCATCGAGGATCGCCCGACTGGTATAGCGAAAGGTCTGGCCGGGGCCGATCAGCGGTTGCTGACCCACCACGCCCTTGCCGCGCACTTCCTGCACCTTGCCGCTGCCCTGGGTGATCTTCCAGTAGCGCGCGAGCAGCTGCACGCTGTGCGCGGAGGTGTTATGCACCGTGACGGTGTAGCTGAAGACGAAGCGTTGCTCGTCGGGCGAGGATTCATCGAGGCGGAAATCCGGTGCCACATCGACGCGGACGGCATGGTCGAGTGCTTCCGGGGTGGTCAGGGTCATGAGAGCTCTCCTTGTCCGGCCTCGGCCAGGTGGTTGGCGATACGCACGAACTCCGCGACGCTGAGCGTCTGGGGGCGCCGCCCCGGATCGATCTCCAGTGACTCGAGGGTCTCGGCGTCGATGCGGCCCTTGAGGTTGTTGCGTAGCGTCTTGCGCCGCTGGCCAAAGGCCTCGCGCACCAGGGCGAAGAGCAGCTTCTCGTCACGTGCCGGGTACGGCAAGGCCAGATGGGGAGTGAGACGCACGATCGCCGACTCCACCTTGGGGCGCGGCACGAAGGCTTCGGGCGGCACGGTGAACAGCGCATCGACCCGACAATGGTACTGGGCCATCACCGAGAGCCGCCCCCAGTCGGGACCGCCCGGGGCCGCGGCCAGGCGCTCGACGACCTCCTTCTGCAGCATGAAGTGCATGTCGGCCACGGCATCGCCGGCTTCCAGCAGGTGGGCGATCAGCGGCGTGGAGATATTATAGGGCAGGTTGCCCACCACCCGCAGTGCCGCGCCATCGCCTTTCAGGGCCCGGAAGTCCACCTTCAGGGCATCGCCTTCGTGGATGACGAAGCCGGGCTTGTCGAAGAATTGCACGCGCAGGCCGGGGATCAGGTCACGGTCGAGCTCGATTACTTCCAGATGGCCGCCGGCCGCCTCGAGCAGCGGTTCGGTCAGGGCCCCTTGGCCGGGGCCGATCTCGACCAGCCGCTCGCCGGGACGGGGCCCGATGGCACGCACGATGCGCGAGATGACGCCGGGGTCGCGCAGAAAGTTCTGGCCGAAGCGTTTGCGGGCCTGGTGAACCGGTGGGCGGGATGCCATTCAGGGGTGTCCTTCTATCGCTAGAGTCTTGAGCAATTTTCCGTGCACGGAGCTTTCCCGGCGACAGACTTACGAGCAGGCGCTGTGAAGTCATCCCTGTACGCTACCGACGCCCTGCGGCGCTCTCGCATCCTGCGCCGCTTGCAGGTCCGGTGCTGGCCATCCATGGCCAGCCCGTTCGGAGCAGTGCTCCTCACCCATGGCGTAGGACCTGCTCTTCAGCCTGTCCCCGACGCTCTTCCAGATCGGCTATACCCCGCGGCCTGCCATCTCGGCGGCCAGGGCCACCGCGACCCGCAGGCTACCGAGGTCGGCACGCCCCGTGCCGGCCAGGTCGAGAGCCGTGCCGTGGTCCACCGAGGTGCGTACCAGCGGTAGCCCCAGGGTGATGTTGGCGGCGCGGCCGAAGCCGGCATACTTCAGCACCGGTAGCCCTTGGTCATGGTACATGGCCAGCACCGCATCGACGCCCTCGAGGTGACGCGGGGTAAACAACGTATCGGCGGGCAGGGGGCCGTCAAGGGCCAGCCCTTCGGCCCGCAGGCCCTCCAGGGCTGGGATGATCACGTCCAGTTCCTCGCGGCCCAGGTGGCCGCCCTCGCCGGCGTGGGGATTGAGTCCGCAGACGGCAATACGCGGCGCCGATACGCCGAACCAGCGCTGCAGGTCGGCGTGAAGGATGCGCAGCAGACGTTCGAGCCGGGGCGCGGTGATGGCATCGGCCACCTCGCGCAGCGGCAGGTGGGTAGTGGCCAATGCCACCCTCAGCGCCGTTTCGCCCGGCCACCCTGCCTCGCGGGCATGCAGCGCGCTGTCGGTGGCGAGCATCATCACCACCTCCTGCACCCCGCAGGCATCTCGCAGGTACTCGGTATGCCCGGTGAAGCCAACGTGGCCGGCATCAAGAATCACCCCCTTGTGCAGCGGGGCGGTGACCATGCCGTCGGCCCGGCCGCGCTGACAGGCGTCAATCGCCACGTCCAGGGTCTCGAGCACATGATCGGCATTGGCGACATCGAGGCAACCTGGATGCGCGGCGGACCGCAGCGCCACGGGCCACACCGGCAACACACCACGACGCGGCAGCGGCGGTGACTCGCCAGGGGCGAGCGTGTGGATTTCCACCCCCAGGCCGAGCAGCGTGGCACGCTCGGCCAGCAGGACAGGGTCGCCCACTGCCACGACTCGAGCGGGGGGCACTCCGCCGGCCGCCAGCATCACCGCAAGATCGGGCCCGATGCCTGCTGGCTCGCCACAGGTCAGGGCCAACACGGGTCTCTCGCCTGTCGCCATCAAGAGTCCGCGAGACGGTTGTCGACGAAGGCCCGGCTGCGAATCTCCTGGATCCACTCCTCCATCTCGGCATTGACCTTGCGCTGGAATAGAGCCTGACGGGCCTGTTCGCGACTGGTGCCCTGCTGCTCCACGAAACGGTCCACCTCGCGTTCGGAGATGTTGACGCGGCTGGCGACCTGACGCTGCTGCAACTGGCGCATCATCAGTTCGCGACGAACCTGGTCGCGAACCACGGCGAGCGAGAGGCCGTCAGCCTCGAGGGCATCGGCGAACTGATCCAGCGTCATGCCATTGCTCTCGGCGATGGCGCGCACCTGGCTGTTGAGTTCGGTGTCGTCGACGCTCAGGTTGGCATCTCTCGCCATCTGCAGTTGGATCTCTTCGACGATCATGCGGTCCAGCACCTGCTGGCGTAGCACCGCGTCGGGCGGCATCCCCTGTTCCTGGCGGGCGAGCTGACTGCGTGTCTGCTCGACGCGCGCCTCGAGTTCGCTCTGCATGATGGCGCCATCGTTGACCACCGCCACGATACGATCCAGCCCTTGGCGACCCAGCGGCTGGGAATCCGAGGAACCGGCTTCCTGCGCCAACCCCGACAGGGGCAGAACGGCCAGGCTCAAGGCCAGCGCCAGGGTGGCGATATATCGACTGCGCATGTCTCTCTTTCCTCTCGTCGTTGTCGAATGTCTCACGGCCGGCCAAGGGCAGTGGCCCGATATCCCGGGATCGCCTCCTCGAAGTAGCGATCGGCCTCACCGCCGACGCCGCCCAGCCCCTTGAACACGAAGCGTAGGAAGACCCCCCGGTCGGTGAGGTCGTCCTCGATGGTGTTCGCCGTATCGCTATCATCGATCCACTCGCGCCACACCAGCTGAAGGCCGTAGCAGCAGTCGTTCCACTGAACGCCTGCCAACTGCTCCAGGGCACGGTCGTTGGTGTTGTCATAGAGCAGCCGGCCGATCAGGTCCACGTGGCGGCTGGCCTTCCAGGCGAACGAGAGATCGAACTCCTCCCGGTTATAGCTGACCACGTCCTCGTCCTCCTGGGACGGGTCGAAGCCTTCGAGTTGCCAGCGATAGCCGAAGTTCAGTACATGGCCGGCATCGGCACGATACTGCAGAGCCAGCGAGGTGCTTTCGGTCTGCTCTCGATGATCGTCATAGAGCCACTGCCAGCGCGAGCGCCAGTGGTCGTTGAGGCGCCAGTCGGCGCGCGTGACCAGCGGCGAGCGATCGCGGGTTGCCCGATAGTAATCCACCGGACGCGTGTCGGGATCCGGCAGCGTATCCGGGTCGCCCCCCATATCAATGCGGCGATCCTCAAGGTAGTAGGCCTGTCCCAGCCCGACCGAGAGCCGTTCGCGTCCGGTTTCGTCGGCCAGCAGGCGCGAGTCCAGGCCTAGCGAGAGACGGTTGAGGTCGCCCACCCGGTCGCTTCCGGAGAAGCGGTAAGGCGACCACAGCTGATGCCACGAGAAGGCCTGTTCGGCGGTATCGAAGTCCGGGAAGTCGGCTTGGTCGCGCGCGGGCACATACGCATAGTTGACGCGCGGCTCCAGGGTCTGGCGATAGCCACGCCCGCCAAGCTCCAGTTCCCGTTCGAACACCAGACCGGCGTCAAGGGTGCTCACCGGCACGCTGCGGGTGAGGCTCTCGTCACGCTGGGTATCGCGCTTACCGTAGTCGAGTTGATAGGCGGTGGCGAGCCACGCGAGCCGCGGTTCGAGGTAGCCCCAGCTCTCGTCGAGGCGCCAGCCGATGGCCGGCGAGAGGTGCAGCCGAGTCCCGTTGGCCGCCTCTTGGAGGGGCACCCGCGTTTCGTCCACATCACGCCAGAAATGAGTGACATTAGAACGCCACTGCTGGTACAGGCCACCGCCTTGGGCCCAGCGGGCGTTGGCGGTCAGGCTGGGCAGACGATAGAAGGGCTTGTCACGCTCGCGCAAGGGGTCGTCGAGCTTCTGGTAGCCCTGAGCCTTGGCCTGCAGCTGCCAGACGTCGCCACGCTGGTCGATCTGAGCGAGCCGCGGCATGCTACCGATATCGCTCTCCCCCTCGCTGAAGCCTCGCCCGAAGTCGTCGAAGTAGCGCCCGTCGCTGGCCGCGCCGTAACGTAGCTGATAGCGGGTGCGGGCATCGACGCGGCCCGCGTGGCGATAGTCGAGATACCAGCGGGCATCGCCGTTCTCCAGGACGGAGGCATCGGAGGCGTCGTCGCCTGCCTTACGATCATCGACGATGTAGGCGCCCTCGACCTGTCCCGCGTCCTGCTCGAACAGATAGCGGTACTCACCCCCCAACAGCAGACCGCGATCGCTGATCGAGCGCGGCGTAAGTGTGGCATCGTGATTCGGGGCGATGTTCCAGTAGAAGGGCTGGGCATAGTCCAGCGAGTCGCTCGAGAGCCCCAGCGTCGGCCACAAAAAGCCGGTCTGGCGGCGTTCATCGAGGGGAAAGCGCACCCAGGGCCAGTAGAAGACCGGCACCTTGCCCAGCTCCAGCCGGGCATGGGTCGCAATGCCTACACCCTGTTCGCGGTCGAGCAGGATGTCATGGCCAACCAACCGCCAGAAATCGCTGCCCGGCTCGCAGGTGGTGAAGCTTGCTTCGCTGAGGCGATAGCGGCCATCCTCGAGGCGTGCCAGGCGCACCGCATCGCCGCGCAGGCGCTGCTCATGGGCCACGTAGTGGGCGCTGTCGATGCTGGCGGCATCGCTGTTCAGCGACAGCTCGGCGGACTCGCCGCGCACCAGCAGGCCGCTATCGCGCAGCGCCAGGGGGCCCTCGGCATAGGCGGTCTCGCGACTGCCCGGCACGCGCACACGAGGTGCCTCGAGCTGCGCATCGCCGCGGCGCAGCAGCACCTCGCCACCGAGGGTCGTCTCGCCCTCTTCGCCGTAATCGGCGATATCCGACACGCTGGCCACCTTATCACCGCGCGGCGCCGGCAGCCGGTAATCCGGCATCACGTAGCGGCCGCGACACAGCGCGTCGGCCGGGCGCGCATCCCCCCAGGGCTGCCAGTCGAGCTGGTCGGCCGGCAATGGCTCGGGCGGCGCCGCCATCAGGGGGCCCGTTGTCAGGCCGGCGGAAGCCAGGCCAGCCAGGGCCGTCCATGTCCACGAGAGTCGCTTGCCCATGCTCCACGATGTCCTTGGCGGGGTGAATCGGTATTATACAGGCCGCGCCCGGCCTGTCCTGCCGGCATGGGCCCTGCCATCGCCGACGCTGTCGGGACTCAGCATGCGGGGCCTCCAGGGGGGCGTCAACTGCCCGCCTTCACACCCAAGGAGCGAGACACCGATGCCAGAGGCCCACGACCCCACGCGATCGGAACGCCTGCGCCAGTGGGCTGCCCGTCGCCACGCGCTGCCGGTATCCGCGATCGCGATGCGCCTGGCAGCCGGCGATGCCAGCTTTCGACGCTACTTTCGCCTGCAGTTACCCGACGGCACCACCCGCATGCTGATGGATGCGCCGCCTGAGCGCGAAGATAGCCACCCCTTCGTGGCCATCGCCGAGCAGTGGCGCTCGGCCGATCTACCGGTGCCGAACCTGCACAACGTCGACCTCGCGGAGGGCTTCATCGAACTCGATGACCTGGGCGACACGCCGCTGCAGGCGTGCTTCCAGGGCGACGACGCGCCTGCCACCCTGGCCTGGCACGAACGCGCCCTGGAGCTGATCCATACGCTGCAGAACCGTGCCCCTGTCGAGGGACTGCCCGCCTATGACGCCGCCACGCTCGGCCGCGAGCTCGACCTCTTCCCCGTCTGGTGTCTGGGAGAGTGGCTGGGCATGGCTGTCCCGCCGGGGTGGGAGGCGCTGCGCGAATCGCTGATCGCCGAGGCCATTGCCCAGCCGGTGGTGGCGGTGCATCGCGACTTCGATGCCATGAACCTGATGGTGCAGGATGAGGCCCTGCACCTGATCGACTTTCAGGATGCCGTGGCCGGACCGCTCAGCTACGACCTGATCTCGCTGCTGCGCGGCCGCTATTGCCGTTTTCCTCCGGCGCGTTTCGCCGCCTGGGTGGAGGCCTTCCGGGAGCGCGCCATTGCTGACGAGCGACTGCCTGCCAGCGTCGACCCCTTGACCTTCCATCGTCAGGCGCAGGCCATGGCCGCCCAGCGTGCCCTCAAGGTGCTGGGCATCTTCTGCCGGTTGACCCTGCGCGACGCCCGCGAGGGCTATCTCGAGCGGCTGCCGCACTTCCTGGGCCATCTGGAGGACAGCCTCGCCGACCTGCCCGGCCACACGAGCCTTCGCACCTGGCTCACCGACACCTTCCGCCCGGCGCTGGCGGCGCGATTGGGGGCTGGCGCATGAGGGCGATGATTCTCGCTGCGGGGCTCGGCACCCGCATGCGCCCGCTCACCGACCACTGCCCCAAGCCGCTGCTCGAGGCCGGCGGCAAGCCGCTGATCGTCCACCACCTGGAGCGCCTGCTGGCGGGCGGCATCATTGATGTGGTGATCAACGTCAGCTACCGCGCCGAGCAGCTCGTCGCGGCGCTGGGCGACGGCCGCGACTTCGGCGTACATATCGCCTGGAGCCGCGAGACGACGCCGCTGGAGACCGGCGGCGGTATCCGTCAGGCACTGCCTCTGCTCGGCGAAGCCCCCTTCCTGCTGGTCAACGGCGATGTCTGGTGCGATCTGGACCCGGCCGGCCTGCCCGCCCTGGGCGACGATCTGGCCCGGCTGGTGCTGGTGGACAACCCCGACCACCATCCGCAGGGCGACTTCCACCTGGATGCCGCTGGCCGAGTGCACGCCGAGGGCGAGCCGCGCCTGACCTTCGCCGGCATCAGCCTGCTCGACCCGGCACTGGTAGCGGACGAGCCACCCGGCGCCTTCGCCCTGGCCCCGCTGCTGCGGCGCGCCATGGCCGAAGGCCGCGTCGGCGGCCACCGCCACCGTGGCGCCTGGGTCGATGTGGGCACGCCCGAGCGTCTGGACGACCTCGACCGCCGCCTGCGGGGCTGAGCACAGCAGCCGTAGCTGCTATGCTGACCGCCTTTGCCTGATTACCCTCACATCAGCCTGCCGAGCGAGGGGCGCCGGGGACAAGCCGTAGAGGAGGTCCTACGCCATGGATGGCGTCGGTAGCGTACAAGGATGTATTCACAGCGCCTCCTCGCAGGCTTGTCGACGGGAAGGCCCCGAGCAGGCTGCCGAATAGCCAAGTTAAGGATGCCTGACGTATGAAAGCCAGCGTGAAATGGACCGACGGTCGTCAATTCGTCGCCGAGAGCGGCAGCGGCCACAGCGTCGTTATCGATGGTCCGCCCGACCACGGCGGCCGCAACACCGGCTCGCGGCCCATGGAGATGCTGCTGATGGGCATGGGCGCCTGCACCTCCTTCGATGTCCTCAATATTCTCGAGAAGGCCCGCGCCGACGTCACCGACTGCGTGGCCAGCCTCGAAGCCGAGCGCGCCGACGAGGTCCCCAGCGTGTTCACCAAGATTCACGTCCACTTCACCGTCAGCGGCAAGGGGTTGAAGGAGAAGCAGGTGGCACGTGCCGTGGAGCTCTCGGCCGAGAAGTACTGCAGCGCCTCGATCATGCTGGTCAAGGGCGGGGTCGAGATCACCCACTCCTTTACCATCGTCGAGGAGTAGCGCCGGAAGACGACGTCAACCGCAAGCGGCGCTGGGGACAGGCCGTAGAGGGGGTCCTATGCCAGGGATGGGTTCACAGCGCCCCCTCGTAGGCCTGTCGCCAGATCAGCCGCGGATTTCACAGGGTCGCTCAGAGACGATAGACGCTCTTGGTCATCACCTTTGACATCAGCTTCATGCCAAGCTTGACCGGGGCGGGAAAGCGGGCGCCCCCGGCTTCGATGGCCAATTGCGCATGGTGGGCCTCGTCGACGGCCATCTGGCGCAGCACCGCTCGGGAGCGCTGGTCCCCCGGGGGCAGCTTGACCAGGTGATTCTCGAGGTGGTGACCCACCTGCTCTTCGGTGGCGGCCACAAAGCCCAGACTGATCCGGTCACCGACGGCACCCGCCGTGGCCCCGAGGCCGAAGGAAGCGACGTAGAACAGCGGGTTGAGCAGACTCGGGCGGTCATGCAGCTCCTGCAGTCGGGCATCGCACCAGGCCAGGTGGTCGATCTCCTCCTGAGCGGCCTGCTCCATCTGGTCGCGCACCTCCGGCAGCGTGGCGGTCAGCCCCTGGCCCTGGTAGAGGGCCTGGGCACACACCTCACCGGTATGGTTGATGCGCATCAGCCCGGCGGCGTGCCGCCGCTCCTCCTCGCTCAGCTCTTCGTCGCGGATCGCATCGGTCGCCGGCGAAGGGCGTGATGGCTCTGCCGCATGGGGCACCAGGGTCCTCAACACGGTATCGAACTGGTGAATCAGGTTGTCTGTGCGGGAAAGCGAGCGCGTCATGATGGGTCTCTCGGGATGGCACCTGAAGCGTCTGGCTCACGGTCGGCGCAAGCGCCATCCGTGAGCCTGTCGGCTAGCCGGCCGGCCAGATGAAGCGACGACCGCCCATCAGGTGCATGTGGATATGATAGACGGTCTGGCCACCCTGCTCGTTGCAGTTCATGACCACCCGGTAGCCCTCCTCGGCGAAGCCCTTCTCCGCCGCCAGCGCCGCCGCGGTGTACTGCAGCCGGCCGATCAGCGCCAGATCGCGCTCCTCGATATCGTTGAGCGTCGCGATATGCTGCTTGGGCACGATCACGATATGGGTGGGCGCCTGAGGATTGATGTCGTTGAAGGCCAGCACCTCGTCGTCTTCAAAGACGATCTCGGCGGGAATCTCGCGTTCGATGATCTTGCAGAACAGGCAATCCATGAGTGTCACTCCTTTCGGTCGGGTCTCGAGTCAGCGAAAGCGCCGCTGGGCGAGCAGATGGCGGACCAGTGGCCCCAGGATCAGCTCCATGGCCAGCGACAGCCGCGAGCCCGGTACCACCAGGGTATGCGGTCGGCTCATGAAGGCATCCTGGATCATCGCCAGCAGATAGGGGAAGTCCACCGTGGCCGGGTCGCGGAAGCGGATCACCACGAAGGACTCGGCGTCGGTGGGGATGTCCTGCACCTCGAAGGGGTTGGAGGTATCCACCGTGGGCACCCGCTGAAAGTTGATATGGGTGCGCGAAAACTGCGGCTGGATGTAGCGCACATAGTCGTCCATGCGCCCCAGGATGGTGTCGATCACCGCCTCCTGGGCGTAGCCGCGGTGGCGCATGTCGCGGTCGATCTTCTGGATCCACTCCAGATTCATGGTCGGCGCCACGCCCACCAGCAGATCGACGTGGCGGGCGATGTCGAGTTCGGCGGTGACCAACCCGCCGTGCAGTCCCTCGTAGAACAGCAGGTCCGTGCCACAGGGCAATGGCTGCCATTCGGTGAAGGTGCCCACCTGATAGCCGGCCTCGATCATCTGCTTGTCTTCGGCGTGGATATAGTGGCGGTAGGTGCCATTGCCGTGTTCGCCGTACTCCTGGAACAGCGCCTCGAGCCGGTCGAGCAGGTTGGCCTCCACGGCGAAGTGGGAGAGCTCGTCCTTGCGCTCGGGCTCATCGAGGACCAGGCGTGCCAACTCCTGGCGGGTATAGCGATGGAAGGCATCGCCATCGACGAAGGCGGCATGCACCGCCTCCCGCGCAAACATCCGCTCGAAGGTACGCTTTACCGTGGTCGTCCCGGCCCCTGAGGAGCCAGTCAAGGCAATGATCGGATACTCCCGCGACATCAGTTCGCTCCCGCCAGCGCATCCCGCACGGCAGCCGGGATCACCACCGGCCTACCATTTTCCGGATCGACCAGCATCAGGTTGATACGGGCCGTGGCCACCGTCGCACCATCGGCCTCGCGCAGGATGCGATGATAGACACCGATCGCCTTGCGTCCCGGCGCCGGGACGGCCGTCTCCACCACCAGGGCATCGGGCCAGCGCGATTCGGCCTGGTACTGCACGGCCAGGTCCGCCGCCACGCAGGGGTAGCCGCCCAGATCCCACTCATGGAGATTCCGCGACGCCAGGGCCGCCACGCGCGCCTCATGCAGCAGCGACACCAGCGCATCGTGGCCCAGGTGGCGGCCATAGTTCATGTCGGTGATGCGCACCGTCAGCGGATGACGGTGCAACACATCCTCTGCGGGAAAGCTCAGTCTGACACGCTCCATCCTCGCTCCTGCTCTTGTTGTGTCGGGATCGCACGCCGTCAGGCGTCGTGGCGCTCCCGGGCGATGGCCCGGTGGGCGATGTCGCGGCGGAAGAGCATGTCAGGCCAGGCGATCTCGGCGACGCCGCGGTAGGCCAGGTCGCGAGCCGCCCCGACACCGTCACCCAGGGCGGTGACGCACAGCACCCGCCCCCCGGCGGTGACCACCCGGCCCTGCGCATCCTCGGCGGTGCCGGCATGGAAGACCTTGCAGCCGGTGGTCTCGGCGGCCTCCAGCCCCGCGATGGCATCCCCCTTGCGGTAGCTGCCCGGATAGCCGCCGGCGGCCAGCACCACCCCCACTGCGGCACGGGGGTCCCAGTCGCAGGCGTGATCGGCGAGCTCGCCGCGCGCCCCGGCCAGGCACAGCTCGGCGAGGTCGGAGCGCAGTCGCAGCATGATCGGCTGGGTCTCGGGGTCACCAAAGCGGCAGTTGAACTCGATCACCCTGGGGTTGTCCTCGGCATCGATCATCAGGCCGGCGTAGAGAAAGCCGGTGTAGGGATGCCCCTCCTCGGCCATACCACGTACGGTGGGCCGGATGACCCTCGCCATGATGCGCTCGAAGACCGCGTCGGTGACCACCGGTGCCGGGGAGTAGGCGCCCATACCGCCGGTATTGGGGCCGCTGTCGCCATCGCCCGCGCGCTTATGGTCCTGGCTGGTGGCCATGGGCAGGATCGTCTCGCCGTCGACCATGACGATGAAGCTCGCTTCCTCGCCCTCGAGAAACTCCTCGATCACTACCCGCGCCCCGGCATCGCCGAAGGCGTTGGCCTCGAGCATGTCGCGCACCGCCACCTCGGCTTCTGCGAGCGTCTCGGCCACGATCACGCCCTTGCCGGCGGCCAGGCCGTCGGCCTTGATGACAATCGGCGCGCCCTTCTCCTCGAGGTACGCGAGCGCTGGCGCCACGTCAGTGAAGCTGCGGTAGTCGGCGGTGGGGATCGCATGACGCGCCAGGAAGTCCTTGGAGAAGGCCTTGGAGCCCTCGAGCTGCGCTGCGCCGGCCGTCGGCCCGAAGATCGTCAGGCCCGCCTCGCGGAAGCGGTCGACCACGCCCTCGACCAGCGGCGCCTCGGGGCCGACGATGGTCAGCGCCACCGCCTGGTCCCGGGCGAAGGCCACCAGATCCGAGAGGTCCGAGACGCCGATCGCCACATTCTCGAGACGCGGCTCGCGGGCCGTGCCGGCATTGCCGGGCGCCACGAAGACGGTCTCCACCTGTGGAGACTGGGCGACCTTCCAGGCCAGGGCGTGTTCGCGGCCACCGCCGCCGATGATCAGGACCTTCATCCGCTGTGCTACCTCAAACCGTGCAAGAAACGTCGCGGCATTATGTCAGAAACTCGCCCGGCACGCCGCTTACGGCTTGCCGTTGCCCTTGTCGTCGTCGTCCGGGCTTCCGGCCTGGTTGATGGTCTTCTGCCAGAACTTCATGTTCTCCTCGGCCAGCTCGCGCATCAATTCCATGGGCGAGTGGCGCATGGCCTGCTGCCACTGGTCCTGCATGCGCTGCTGCTGCTCGAGCATCAGCTTGGTGCCCTGCTCCAGGTAGCGGGACAGGGGCAGGGGCTGAGCCATGTCGTAGACACGGATGAACTGGGCGAGCAGGTCGTTGGAGAAGACCTGCGCATCGCCATCGGCCTGTTCCTGCTCGATGATGATCGACAGCAGGATGGTACGCGTCAGATCCTCGCCGCTCTTGGCATCCTCCACCCGGAACGGGACCTCGTCGATAATCAGGCCACGCAGGTCCTCGAGGGTCACATAGCGGCTCTGTTCGGTATCATAGAGCCTGCGGTTGGCATACTTGCGAATCACGCGCACGGCGCTGCTCCTTGTTATTACGAAGGGGCGGCTGCCCCAGTAGGGCTATTGTGCACCGCGACACCCACCATGCAAGGCATGGCCATCATTCAATCTCCAACGCGACGAGGCCCATGAACCTGATCCTGCTCTCTCCCGACGATATCGAGGACGGCCGCCTCGCCCGGGTCCGTGATCCGCGACGCCTGGCCCACCTGCGCGAGGTGCATCGGGCGAGCCCCGGCGACCTGCTGACGCTGGGCATCGAAGGGGGAAAGATAGGGCGCGGGGAACTGCTGGCCCTGGGCGATGACGAGGCCCTGTTCAATGTCGCCGGCCTGGACCAGGCGCCGCCGCCGGCACTGCCGGTCCATCTGGTGCTCGCCCTGCCCCGACCGCGGATGCTTGCCCGCACCCTGGAGCATGTCACCGCGCTCGGTGTGAAGCACATCACCCTGCTCAACACGCGCCGCGTAGAGAAGAGCTACTGGCAGTCGCCGGAGCTCGGCGAGGAGAAGATCCACCGCCACCTGGTGCTCGGCCTGGAGCAAGCCCGCGATACCCGGCTGCCCGAGGTGGTGCTGGCCAAGGGCTTTCGCCCTTTCGTCGAGGAGCGGCTGCCAAGCCTGCTGGCCAAGCGCCGCGGTCTGGTGGCCCACCCCGGCTTGCCGGGCGACTGCCCGCGCCACCTCGACGAGCCCGTGCTGCTGCTGGTAGGCCCGGAAGGGGGCTTCATTCCCTGGGAAGTGGAACGACTGCTCGCAACGGGCTGCGAGGGCATCCACCTGGGCCCGCGCATCCTGCGCGTGGAGACCGCGGTGACGGCCCTGCTCGCCCGGCTCTTCTGACCGCCGGGAGTCGAGCTAGTCGTCCTCGTCCGGGTCGTGGGCAACGAGCGGGGCGTCGTCGTCGCAATCGGGCCGGTTGAGGAAGGTATCGCGCACGTCGAGCAGTCCCAGGTGGCCGATGGAGCGGCGCCCAAGCAGCAGCGGGTAGTTCATCTCCTCGCGGTCGCGCAGGCTGAACTGCTCCTCGTAGACGGTGTCCCCCAGGCAGACCTTCATCAGCACCACCGGTCGCTCGTCGATGCCGCCCGCGCCGCGCACCCGAAGGTCGCGGTAGAGCGGCAGTTCCATGCGCTCGGTGAAGGTCTCGCCGCTCGCCTCGTCCTCGAGCCTGAGGCGAAAACGCACCCACTCCTCGCCATTTTTCTCGAAGGTCTCGATGTCACGGGCGTCCAGCGATGAGGTCAGGGCACCGCTGTCGAGCTTGGCCTTCACCTCCACGCCCCAGGGCTCCAGCGTCGCCTTCTCTACCCAGCCGAAGACCCTGTCCGCGTCGGCGGCGATGGCCGGGGGTGCGGCGCTCAGCAGCAGAGCAGCCAGCAGGGAAAGGGCATAACGCATCGGGGTCATGGACGTCTCCGGGTCAGGGGTAAGGGACGGGGCTCAACGCTTCAGGCGCTCGAGCAGGTGGCGGGTAGCGAAGCCATCCGGGGTGGCCCCGATGGCGGCCTGGAACTCACGCAGGCCACGGCGCGTATTGGGACCCATGATGCCATCCGGCGCCCCCACCGCGAAGCCGCGCTGGTTGAGCAGCTGCTGCATCTCACGTACCTGGCGGCGGCTCAGCGGCTGCTCTCCCCGGGGCCAGCCCTGCACCACGCCCTCGCGACCGGCGATCTCATCGGCCAGGGTGCCCACCGCCAAGGCGTAACTGGTGGCATTGTTGTAGCGCAGGATGGCGCGGAAGTTGGCGCCCACCAGGAAGGCCGGGCCCTGGGCGCCAGCGGGCACGATCACCGAAGCGGCCGCGAGGTCGGGCAGCGGTTCCCCGTCCACGCTGCGCACGCCCCGCTCGGCCCAGGCGCGACTGGGGCGTCGAATAGAAAGCTCGGTCTCGGCGTAGCCGAAACCGTCGGGGAGGCGAACCTCCACGCCCCAGGGTTGCCCCGCCTGCCAGCCGGCCCGGTCGAGGTAGTGGGCAGTGGAGGCCATCACGTCGGGAATGCTGCCCCAGATGTCACGGCGCCCATCGCCGTCACCGTCCACGGCATAGGCCTCGAAGCTCGAGGGAATGAACTGGGTGTGCCCCATGGCACCGGCCCAGGAGCCCTGCATACGCTCGGGCGAGATGTCCCCGGCCTCCAGGATGCGCAGCGCCGCAAGCAGCTCGCCGCGAGCGAAGGCGCGGCGCCGGCCATCATAGGCCAGGGTAGCCAGGGCCTCCAGGGTCGAAAAGTCACCGAAGTTGCTGCCATAGTTGCTCTCGATGCCCCAGATGGCGACGATCACCTCGGCGGGCACCCCGTAGCGCTGCGCCATCTCGCGCGCCGTGCCGCGGTGATTGTGCAGGCGTTGCCGTCCGTTGGTGACCCGACTCGCCGACACGGCGGTGTCCAGGTAGTCCCAGATCGGCCGCACGAACTCGGGCTGGGCACGGTCGAGTTCGATCACCCGCGGCCGATAGCGCAGGCCGTCCAGGGCCCGCGACAGGGTCGCCTCGCCGATGCCCTCAGCCCGCGCCTCGCGGCGAAATCCGGCCAGCCAGCTGTCGAAATCCACCGTGGCCGCCGGCTCGGCGGCCTGCTGCTCGGCCGTGGCGTCGGTCGTCGCAGCGTTCGGGACTTTCCCGGCCTCGCTGGCCTCGCTGGAAGGCGTGGCTTGACAGCCGGCCAGCAGCACCAGCAGCAAGGGAGTGGTCAGCATCCGTTTCATTGTCGCTCCTGCAGGGACAGTTCCGTGGTCGGCTCGATCATCGCCCAGATCCGGCCAGCAGGCCAGCCGCTTCAGTAGCCCCAGAGCCGCGCGATCAACAGGCCGTGGCAGGCCAGCACGGTCAGCGTCAGCGGCATACGCAGGGTGTGATACCACACGGGCAGTATCGCCCGGCTGCTGCGGGTCAGTTCGTAAAGACGCACCAGGATGAAACCGCCCGCCAGGACCCAGGCGCCTGTCAGCGGATGGAGCAGCAGCGCCGGCCAGGCGATCAGGCTCGGCGCCATGCTCAGCAGCAGACGCAGCCGAAAGGCCGGGCTGCCCGCCGGCTGCTGCGACATGGCCACTCCCCACTGCACGCCGCCGAGAAACGACAGAATGACCGCGCTGTAGTACAGGAAGGCGTCAACGGCGACGACCTGCCATACCACCGGGGCCAACCATGCGGCCGTCGCGGTGGCCACGAAGGGAATCAGGCCTGCCAGGCCCAGCATCAAGGGCAGGAATGGCGTGGCGGTAGGCATCGGGGCGGCTCTCCTTAATCCGGGTCGGCAAATAGCGATAACGGCGCCAGCGGGGCGGCAAAGCGCGACGGCGACACCCGCCAGGGTTGGTGCCGGGCTTGCCCGGGAGGCAACTCGGCCAACTCGGGTTGCCAGTGGGCCACGTAGTCGCCGGCGGGGTCATAATGCGCTGCCTGCTTGAGCACATTGAACCTGCGGTCGCGGGTGTCGCGTCCGACCCCGGCGACATAGCGCCAATTGCCCCAGTTGCTGGCGACGTCGTAGTCGAGCAGGCAGTGCTCGAACCAGGCCGCGCCGAGCCGCCAGTCGCCGTCCAGTTCATTGACCAGGAAGCTGGCCACGTTCTGCCGCGCCCGATTGGAAAGCCATCCGGTGGCGGATAGCTCGCGCATGGCGGCATCCACGAACGGCACGCCGGTACACCCCTCACACCAGGCACGGAAGCCTGGACTGGGGGCGGGCAGCTGGCGCTCGCCATACAGTGAAGCGCCCTCCTGCCGCGCCGCCCAGTGGAAATAGTCACGCCACAGCAGCTCGAAAATTACCCAGTAGCTCGATTCGTTGGCCCCGTGACTGGCTTCCCAGGCGCGCACCGCATCGTGCACCTGGCGCGCCGACAGGCAGCCGTGGGCCAGCCAGGGGGAGAGCCGCGTGGAGAAGTTGGCACCGACGAGACCATTGCGGGTCTGCTTATAGCGCGCCACGGCGCCGCTCTCCCACAGATAGTGATCAAGCCGCGCCCGCGCGGCCGCCTCGCCGCCGGAAAAGGCAAAGCCGCCACGGGCATCCGGCGCCCAGGCGGCCGCGCGGGCGCAGACCTTGCCCAGCGACGGGAAGCCTCGCGGCGCGTTGGCCGGCCAGCCGGGCAGGGTCACCGGCGCCGGCGCCGCCGCAGGAACCTCCCAGCGACGCTCCACCTTGCGTCGAAACGCCGAGAAGCTAGCAGGGATGTCCTCCACCGCCATGGGCAGAGAGGCCTCGTCGAGCAGCATGCCGCTATCATGCGGCGCCATGCTCAGTTGGCCACCTATCCGCTCGGCAAGCGTCACGCTGGCCTGACTCTCCTCCCAGCCGGCATCGGCGCGCACCCTCACGGCATCGATGGCGTGAGCCTCGACCAGTTCGGCGATCGCCTCGACGGGATTGCCGATGCGCACCAGCAGGTCACTGCCCCGCTTGAGCAGCTCACCCCGCAGTTCGATAAGGTTCTTCCAGAGAAACTGCAGGCGAGCCGGCCCGATACGCGGGGCATCGAGCCCTGGTAGCGAGTCCAGCCAAGTGTCGTCCAGCACGAACACACACAGCAATGACTCGGGCGGCGTCGGGAAATGAAACAAGGGGTTATCGGCCAGTCGCAGATCACTGCGCAGCCACACCAGCACTCGGCTCATGAGCTGACCCTCGTGCGCCGCGCCTCGCGACGGCAGCGCTCGCTGCAGTAGCGCACATCCTCCCAGCAGCGCGACCACTTGCGTCGCCAGGCAAAGGATCTTCGACAGTGGCCGCAGAGCTTGCTGGGCAGGTAAGGCTTGCGATGCACGATAGACCCCCACATTCATGGACAGACCATGATTATCGTACAATATATGTATAACTTAAAGCCCCGCCGTTTTCCGCCCCACACACGGCAGAAGGCCGCCTACCAGGCGGCCTTCAATAGCAGGCAGGCGCAACGCGTCAGGAGGGGTCAGTTTCCTGGGGTTCACGGCGAGCATTGGCCTCGGTCTCGCGACCACTCTTCAGCTCATGGGTCAAGGGATCGTAGTTGGGGCGCAGCTCGTCCTTGAGCGTGCCACTCCACAGCTTGGAACCCACGAAATAACCGGCTCGGCCAATCACATGCGCCGCCACCGGGGCGGTCATCATGATGAAGAGGATCACGCCGAAGGCCCGCGCCACCACTGCCACCTGAGCGAAATGGATGGCCACCGCCAGCATGATCAGCGTAGCGCCCAGGGTCGCGGCCTTGGTCGTGGCGTGCATGCGGGTCAGCAGGTCGGGCAAGCGTACGATCCCCAGTGCCGCCAGGAGCATGAAGATCGCGCCGACCAGTATGAACCCCTCTTTCAGCAGCTCAATCATCTCGTGGTCCCCCGCGCTCCAGGAAGCGAGCGAAACCGATGGCCGCCATGAACGCCATCAACGCCATGACGATGGCCACATCGAGAAGACTCGGCACGTCGGTGGCGATGGCCACAACTCCGATGATGCCGACGAGGATCGACGAAAAGAGCTCCAGAGCCACCACCCGATCCGGCAGGCTAGGGCCGCGAAACAGGCGCACGAAGGCCAGGCAGAGTGCCAGGGACATCAACGCCAGACTCAGCAGGATCACGATCGACACGCTGTCACCTCCTTACGCTAATGGAACAGCTCCAGGGCCCGGCGCTCCAGTTCTGCCAGGCTGCGCCGAAGTTCCGGTTCGTCATCCAGAAACATGGCATGGATGTAGAGCACACGCCGATCGTCCGAGACATCCAGGCTCAGGGTGCCCGGCGTCAGCGAGATCAGGTTGGCGACGAAGGCGATCTCGAACTCGGTGCTGGCCTTGAGGGGCATCGCGATCACCCCCGGCTTCATGTACCAGGGCGGGGTGACGATGTCGTAGGAGACCTTGAGGTTGGCCATGACCAGCTCCTTGATAAAGAAGCCGACGAAACGGATCAAGCGCGGAAGCCGCTGGGCATGACCGGCCAGTGCCGGCACCTGGGGCTGGATCAGCGCCAAGGCCAGATAGCCGAAGAGCAGACCGGCAAGCAGGTTGCGGCCGCTGAAGTCCCCGGTGAGTACCACCCAGGCGAAACCCAGCAGCAGGTTCCAGGCGGCCCCGATCATGGCGCGACCTCCCTGCCATGGTCGAGCACGGCCTGGATATAGCGATCAGGCGCCAACAGCTGGCCGGCCGAGGCCTCGGCCAGCGCGTAGAGGGGCTCGGCATTGAGGCCAATGAACAGGGTGCACAGCGCCAGGCCGGCCACCGGCACGGCCATCAGCCACATCTCGCGCGGATCGACCGCCGGATAGGGGTCGACATCGCCCTCGGGCGGTACCGACTTCCAGAACACCTCGGCCCAGATCTTGATCATCGAATAGAGGGTAAGCAACCCCACCAGCAGCGCAATGAAGGTCACCCCGTAAGCCTCGGCCTCGATGCCGGCGCGGATCACAATGAATTTGGCGAAGAACCCGGACAGGGGCGGCATGCCGGCCAGTGACAGCGCCGGGATCAGGAACAGCACGGCGAGCCAGGGGTGGCTGCGATAGAACCCCCCCAGCGACTTCAGCTGGTAGGTGCCGCGCAGCCGGTGCACGATGCCGCTGACCAGGAAGAGGTTCGTCTTCACGATGATGTGATGCATGATATAGAAGACCCCGCCGATGATCGCCAGGGGCGTGAACAGCGCCAGCCCCAGGATCATGTAGCCGATCTGGCTGACGATGTGAAACGACAGGATGCGCCGAAATTCGAACTGCGCCGCCGCCCCCAGCACACCGCAGAGCATGGTCAACCCCGCGCCCCACAGCAGGATCTCGTGGGTGTAACCCGGACTCTGGTTGAAGATCAGCGTGAAGACCCGAAACAGCGCATAGACGCCGACCTTGGTCAGCAGGCCAGCGAACAGTGCCGAGACAGCCACCGGCGGGGTGTGGTAGGAGGCGGGCAGCCAGAAGAACAGCGGGAAAGCCGCCGCCTTGATGCCGAAGGCGACCATGAACATCATCGCCAGCACGTCGACCATGCCGTTGTCTTCCAGGGTCGCCAGGCGACGGGCGATGTCGGCCATGTTGAGCGTGCCCACCATGCCGTAGAGCAGCCCCACGGCAACCAGGAAGATGACCGAGGAGACCAGGTTGAGAGTAACGTACTTGATGGCACCCTCCATCTGGGCCTTCTCGCTGCCCAGGATCAGCAACGCGAAGGATGCCACCAGCATCACCTCGAACCAGACGTAGAGGTTGAAGATGTCGCCGGTGAGGAAGGCCCCGGCAACGCCGGCCAGTAGCAGGTGCATCAGCGGAAAGTAGCCATAGGCCTCGTGACCTCGGCCCACGGTGGCCAGCGAGAAGAGTGCCACGGCGAAGCCGATGATGCCGGTGAGCACGACCATGATCGCGCCCAGCAGGTCGGCCACCAGGCTGATGCCGAAGGGCGCCGGCCAGTCGCCCATGTGCAGCACCAGGATACCGTCGCGGTTGACCGTGGCCAGCAGCCACAGGCTGGTCAGCAGCAGGCCGGCGGTACCGGCCACGGCGACGAAGCGCTGCATGCTCCGCGAACGCCAGAAGACCAGCGAGATGGCTCCCGCCAGCAGCGGGATAAGGATGGGCAGCCCGATCTGGGGGTTCACGTGTCGGTATCCTTCATCTTGTCCAGGTCATCGGCTCGCACGATTTCCCAGGCGCGACGCACCAGCACCACGGCGAAGGACAGCACACCGAAGGCGATCACGATGGCCGTGAGCACCAGCGCCTGGGGCAGCGGGTCGGCCACCGCGCCCTCGGGCGCCGTCAGGCCCTGCGGCACCAGCGGCGGGGCGCCGCGCACCATGCCCGCCGTGGCGAAGATCAGCAGGTTGGCGGCATTGGAGAGCAGCATCAGCCCGATCACCAGCTTGACGATAGAGCGGCGCAGCATCATGTAGATGGCGGCGGCGAACAGGATGCCGATCACGATGGCCATCAAGGGTTCCACGGAGCCTCCTTAGCGTTCAGCGTCTTCCTGATCGGTCTTGACCAATGCGGTAACGGCGGTGAGCACCGAGCCCACCACCACCAGATAGACGCCGATATCGAAGATCAGCGGCGTCGAGGCCTTGAAGTCGATGATCGGGATCGTCCACCACTGAGCGGTAAAGAAGGGCTCGCCGACCCACCAGGCGGGCAGCGTCGCGACCACGCCTAGCAGCAGTCCCATGCCGACCAGATCGAGAGGCGACACCTTGAGCATCTCGCTCAGCGCGCGACGCCCAAGGGCAAAGAGATAAAGCGCGAAGGCCCCTGCCGCCACCAGGCCGGCGATAAAGCCGCCCCCGGGCTCGTCGTGCCCACGCAACAGCAGGAACAGCGAAAAGAGCAGCTGAAGCGGCAGCAGCAGCCGCGCCGCGGCATTGAGGATCAGAGTGCCCGATCTAACCATCGTCGCTCTCCCGCGGCGGCACGGTGTGCCGGGCGTCATACTCCAGGGCATGGAAACGCAGCATCGCGTAGACGCCGATGGCGGCCAGCGCCAGCACGAACATCTCGCCCAGCGTATCCAGCGCCCGGAAATCGACCAGGATGACATTGACAATATTATGGCCGTGGCCCAGCGGCTGGCTGTTGGCCACCATGTAATCCGAGATCCGTGGCAGCCGCTCGCCGGACAGCACCGAGAGCATCAGCAGGGTGATCAGCCCACCGGTGAGGATCGCCACCGCCAGGTCGCGCAGCCGCTCGGTGGGCGTCGAGAGGCTGGCAAAGCGCGGCAGGCGAAACAGCACCAGCACCAGCAGGATCACCGTCAGCGTCTCCACCAGCAGCTGGGTGATCGCCAGGTCCGGGGCACTGAACAGCACGAAGGTCAGGGCGATGGAGAAGCCCATGATGCCCAGTGCCGCCACCGCCGCCAGGCGCGAACGCATCACGCAGGCCGCTACGGCACCGGCCACCATCAGCCCCGCGACCACGGCCTCGTGAAAGTAGAATGACAGCGCAAGGTCGAACTCGAGGGTGTGGCGGAAGAACAGCGCATGACCGACCAGCCCGACCAGCACCAGCAGCGTCATTACCAGGTAGTTGCGCAGCTGCCCGTTCTGTAACAGGCGGGTCTGCCACTCGGCGACGGCCACGACGCCGGCCATCAGCGCCTCATAGCCGGCCTCCGGACCGCGGGCCATGAGCGGCTCGAGGCGGGCCAGCATTGCCCGCAGGCGATCCCAGTAACGGTAGACCAGCAGCCCCAGCAGCAGGCTTGCCAGCGATAGCAGCAGAGGCAGATTGATGCCGTGCCAAATCGCCAGGTGTGCCTCGACGAGGGTCTCCCCCGGCGGCGCCAGGACACCCGCCACGGTGGCCCCTACCAGGGGGTCGAGCAGCCCCGGCGTCAGGCCGAACAGCAACGACAGTACGGCCAGCAGAGCGGGCCCGGCGAGCATGGCACGCGGCGCCTCATGGGGTGTGCTGGGCGTTTCGCGGGACGCGCCGAAGAAGGGGCGCAGGGCGACAATGGCCGCCACGGCCAGGGTCAGAAAGGCCGCCATGAAAGCGAGGAGCAGAATCAGCGGGCGCCAGGCGCTGGCCTCGAGCACCGACGCGAACATCAACTCCTTGCCCACAAAGCCCAGCAAGGGTGGCAGCCCCGCCAGCGACAGCGCGGCGAGCATGGCCACGGCGGCGGTGCGCGGCATCACCCGGCGCAGCCCCCC
The DNA here is from genome assembly GCF_014192285.1 of Halomonas fontilapidosi. Taxonomy (GTDB): domain Bacteria; phylum Pseudomonadota; class Gammaproteobacteria; order Pseudomonadales; family Halomonadaceae; genus Halomonas; species Halomonas fontilapidosi. Next base: position 160,163 of record NZ_JACHXQ010000005.1, read on the forward strand.
CATGGCGGTGACGTCCTTGGTGCCAGTCTCGTGGTCGAGGATGCCGGCCACCATGAACAGCGCCCCCTTGTAGAGCGAGTGGGCCAGCAGGAAGGCCACGAAGGCGACCAGCGCCCCTTGGGTGCCAATGCCGAGCAGCATGGTCAAGGTGCCCAGCGCCATCACAGTGGAGTAGGCCAGCAGCTTCTTGACATTGGTGTGCTGGATCGCCATGAAGGCGCCAGTGGCCATGGTCAGCGCCCCCACCAGCGATAGACTGATCACCCAGCCCTCGGTGCCGCCCATGGCCGGATGCAGCCGGGCGAGCAGATAGATCCCCGCCTTGACCATGGTCGCCGAGTGCAGGTAGGCGGAGACCGGAGTCGGCGCCGCCATGGCGTTGGGGAGCCAGAAGTGAAAGGGAAACTGCGCCGACTTGGTGAAGGCGCCCAGCAGCACGCAGACCAGTATCGGCGTGTAAAGCGCATGCTCGCGAAGCAGTTCACCGCGGCGGGTAAGCTCGACCAGCGACCAGCTATCGCCGGCCACAGCGAGCATGACGAACCCGGCCAGCAACGCCAGTCCGCCGCCCACGGTAACGAAGAGTCCCTGGAGGGCCGCCTTGCGAGCGGCGAGGTCGGTATGGTTGAAGCCGATCAACAGGTAGGAGGTGATGCTGGTCAACTCCCAGAACACGAAGAGCGTGACCAGATTGTCGGCCAGCACCAGGCCGAGCATCGACATCATGAAAGCGGTGATCACCACCAGGAAGCGCGGCAGATCGCGATGACCACGCAGGTACTCGCCAGAGTAGACCAGCACCAGGGCACCAATCACCGTGATCAGCATGGCGAACAGCCAGGCGAGACCGTCGATCAGGAAGGTCAGGGTAATATCGAGCCCCGGCACCCAGGCCCATTCCAGCAGCAGGACTTCACCGGCTGCGACCGCAGGCCATTGGCCGATCAGCCAGGCCGCCAGGGCGGCAGGCAACAAGGCCATCACCAGCGGGGTTCGTGCCCCGAACCAGTGATGCAGCAGGGGAGCCATGACCGCCGCCACGAAGCCTCCCAGCACAGCAAGTTGCATCAGGCACCCTCCCCCGTCGTGACGGCGATCGCGGCAAGGTGGCCACTCCACCGCTTCGATCGCTTACTCTATAGAGTCAAAGTGTTGAAAGGCAAGGAGGCGGCGAATGCGTCCCCATTGCGTTAGAGTGGGGAGAAATCACGCCATGGGGACCAGCCCAGGGACGGAGTGCAACCGCATGTCGCTTGCGTCATCCTGTTCCGTGTGCACGTCATGTCCCCCGTTTCTGGACTCGCGCAGGATGACCAACCGATGACATTGCTGTGGATAGCCCTGCTGCCCCTGCTGGGGGTGCTGGTGCCCGCCTTCACCGAGCGACGCGGGCGATATTTCTGCTCTATGGCCACCGCGCTGCTGCCCGCACTGGCGCTGGCGCTGACCCTTGTCCAGTTGCCGAGCCTGGCGGCGGGTGAGGCGCTGCGTTTCTCCGTGGACTGGGTGCCCACCCTAGGCCTCGACCTGGCCTTTCGGCTGGACGGGCTATCGGTGCTGTTCAACCTGCTGATCATCGGGATCGGCCTGCTGATCCTGCTCTATGCGCACTACTATCTGTCGCCGTCGGAACCCTTCGGGCGCTTCTATGCCTACCTGATTCTTTTCATGGCCTCGATGGTCGGCATTGTGATGGCCGACAACCTGCTGCTGCTGTGGCTATTCTGGGAACTCACCAGTATCTCCTCCTTCCTGCTGATCGGCTTCTGGTCGCATCGCAGTGACGCCCGCAAGGGCGCGCGCATGGCGCTGACCGTGACCGGTGCCGGTGGCCTGGCGCTGCTCGCCGGCCTGCTGCTGCTGGGCGACATGGTCGGCAGCTACGCCATGGACGAGGTGCTGGCCAGCGGCGACATCATCCTCGCCGATCCCCGCTACCCCTTGATGCTGGGGCTGGTGCTGCTGGGGGCCTTCACCAAGTCGGCGCAGTTTCCCTTCCAGTTCTGGCTGCCCCATGCCATGGCCGCCCCGACCCCGGTCTCGGCGTACCTGCACTCGGCCACCATGGTCAAGGCCGGGATTTTCCTGATGGCGCGGCTGCACCCGGCCATCGCCGGCAGCGAGCTGTGGTCGGTAACCGTCACGCTGGTCGGCATGGCGACGCTGCTCTACGGCGCCTGGTTCGCCCTGCTCAAGACCGACCTCAAGGGCATCCTGGCCTTCTCGACGGTCAGTCACCTGGGGCTGATCACCGTATTGCTGGGGATCGGTACGCCCATGGCCGTGCTCGCGGCGCTCTTTCACATCCTTAACCACGCCACCTTCAAGGCGGCCCTGTTCATGAGCTCGGGGATCATCGACCACGAGGCGGGCACCCGCGAGCTGCGACGCCTCGGCGGGCTGCGGCGTGCCATGCCGGTCACTGCGGTATTGACCAGCGTGGCGGGGGCCGCCATGGCCGGGGTGCCGCTGCTCAACGGCTTCCTCTCCAAGGAAATGTTCTTTACCGAATCCCTGGCAACGCCGGTGCTGGGTGGGCTGAGCTGGTTACTGCCGGTGCTGGCGACCCTGGGCGGCGTCCTCTCGGTGGCCTACTCGCTGCGCCTGGTGCATGCGGTGTTCTTCAAGCCACCCAAGGAGGGGCCGCCCAAATCACCCCATGAGCCACCCTGGCTGATGCGCGCACCGGTGATACTGCTGGTAACGCTGTGCGTGGTCGTGGGCCTGGCGCCGGTATTGGCGGAGGGGCTGCTGGGCCTGGCCCTGGCACCGGTGCTGGGTGAGGCGTTCACGTTCCACCTGGCGATCTGGCACGGCCTCAATCTGCCGCTGTTAATGAGCCTGGTGGCGCTGGTTGCCGGCGTGGCGACCTACTGGCGACACGCCGACCTGCGCCGCTTCCTCAAGGGATTCCGGCCGGTGGATGCCCGCCTGGTATTCGAAGCCGCTCTGCAGCGGCTGGGGCGCAGCGCCGAAGTCGGCCTGGCCCGCTTCGACGGAGGCTCGCTGCAGCGCTACATGCTGCTGCTGCTGCTCGCCGCGCTGCTGATGGGCGGGCTGGGCCTGGCCGGCATGCCGCTGCTCACCGGCAGCAAGGGCAACCAGCCTCTCGACGGCATCCTGCTGCTGGGCGCCGGTCTGTTGATCTTCGGCGGCATCGGCACCGCCGCCACCCATCGCTACCGGCTGATCTCGCTGCTGATGCTCTCGGTGGTAGGACTGGTGGTTGCCCTGACCTTCGCCCGCTTCTCCGCGCCCGACCTGGCGCTGACCCAGCTCTCGGTGGAAGTGGTGACCATGATCCTGCTGATGCTGGCGCTGTTCTTCCTGCCCCAGAAGACCCCGCGGGAATCCTCGCATCGCCGCAATCTGCGCGACGTGGTGCTGGCCGGCGCCCTGGGCATGGTGGTGGCCAGCCTCAACTATGCGGTACTGACCCGAGACAACGCGCCCATCTCCGGGTTCTTCCTCGAGAACAGCGTCCCCGGTGGCGGCGGTCATAACGTGGTCAACGTCATCCTGGTGGACTTCCGTGGTTTCGATACCCTGGGCGAGATCACCGTGCTGGCACTGGCGGGGCTGGCAATCTTCAAGCTGCTTAACCGACTGCGGCTGTTCATGCCGCACAGCGACGGCGAGGGCCGCCTCTGGTCGCCGGACCGCTACCCGGCGATCCTCACCTCTATTTCCATGGCGCTGCTGCCACTGGCCCTGCTGGTATCGGCCTTCATCTTCCTGCGTGGCCACAACCAGCCCGGCGGCGGCTTTATCGCCGGCCTGGTCACTGCCGTCGCGCTGATTCTGCTGTACATGGCGCGCGGCGTGGAGTGGGTCCAGCAGCGCCTCGACTTCCCCTATCAACCGGTAGCGGTCGCCGGTGTCGCCGTCGCCACCCTCACGGGACTCGGTAGCTGGCTGTTCGGCCACCCCTTCCTGACCTCGGCCTTCAGCTATTTCAGCCTGCCCCTGGTCGGGAAGTTCGAACTGGCTACGGCCATGCTCTTCGACCTCGGCGTCTATCTGGCGGTGGTCGGCGCCACGCTGATGATCCTTGCCAACCTGGGCAAGGTCACCACGGCCCACCGTCCGGCCAAGGAAGCCGCCAGCAGTTTCGACTCCCCTCCCACCTCGCGACCCGGCAAGGAGAAACGCTGATGGAAAGCCTCTACGCCATTACCACCGGCGTGCTGACCGCCTGCGGCCTCTATCTGATATTGCGCGGCAGGACCTTCCCGGTGGTGGTCGGCCTCACTCTGCTCTCCTATGCGGTCAACCTCTTCCTGTTCTCCATGGGCGGGCTGACCACTGACGGCGCCGCCATCCTCAACGGACCGGCCGACTACGCCGACCCGCTGCCCCAGGCGCTGGTGCTCACCGCCATCGTGATCGGCTTCGCGATGACCGCCTTCGTGGTGATCCTGGCCATGCGAGCCCGCAGCGAGGCAGGCAACGACCATGTCGACGGCCGCAAACGTGAAGAGGGAGAGGGACGCCCATGATGCAGCATCTGATCGTCCTGCCCGTGGTACTGCCGCTGGTCGCCGGTATACTGCTGCTTTATCGCCGCCAGGGCGCCGTCCGCGCCAAGCGCCTGATCGGGGTCATCGCGACCTCGCTGCTGGTGGTGGTGGGTATCGCGCTGGTGGCGCGTGCCGCCGGTGGTGAGGTCACCTACTACGCCCTGGGGGGCTGGCAGCCGCCCTTCGGCATCGTGCTGGTGCTCGACCGTCTCTCGGCGCTGATGGTGCTGCTCACCGCGGTGCTTGCCCTGGGGGCCGTGGTGTTTGCCTGTGCGGGAGATGACGAGCGCGGCAGCAACTTCCACGGCCTCTTCCAGTGGCAGCTGATGGGCATCAACGGGGCCTTCCTCACCGGCGACCTGTTCAACCTCTTCGTGTTCTTCGAGGTGTTGCTGCTGGCCTCCTACGCCCTGCTCCTGCACGGCGGCGGCAAGGCACGCATCCAGGCTGGCGTGCACTATGTGGTGCTCAACCTGGCCGGTTCCTCGCTGTTCCTGATCGCGGTGGGCGTGCTCTACGGCGCCACCGGCACCCTCAATATGGCCGATATGGCGACTCGCCTTGCCGAGCTGCCCGCCGAGCGCGCCGGGTTGGTCACCGCCGGCGGCCTGATGCTGCTGGTGGTGTTCGGCCTCAAGGCGGCGATCCTGCCGCTCTACTTCTGGCTGCCGCGCGCCTACGCCGCCGCCCCGGCGCCGGTGGCGGCGCTCTTCGCGATCATGACCAAGGTGGGCATCTACGCCATTCTGCGCGTCTACTCGCTGGTCTTTGGCGACCATGCCGGCCCCCTGGCGGACATCGAGCAGGCCTGGGTGTGGTGGCTGTCGCTGGGCACCCTGGTGGCGGCCGGGGTCGGCGTGCTGGCCGCCCGCGACCTGCGCCTGCTGGTGGCCTACCTGGTGCTGGTCTCGGTGGGCACCCTGCTGGCCGGTATCGGCATGGGCTCGCCGGCCGCCGTTTCCGCCCTGCTCTACTACCTGGTGCACACCACCCTGATCACCGGCGGTCTCTTCCTGCTGGCCGAACTGATCGGGGTGCAGCGCGGCAAGGCAGGTACCCGCCTGGTCAAAGGCCGCCCCGTCCATCAGGGCGGCTTGCTGGCCGGACTGTTCTTCCTTGGTGCCGTGGCGGTAGCCGGCCTGCCACCGCTTTCTGGCGCCATCGGCAAGGCGCTGCTGATGGCCTCGGCCGAAGGCGGCCAACGTGCCTGGCTGTGGCCGATCCTGTTGGCTACCGGCCTGTGTGCACTGATCGCCCTGTCCCGCGCCGGCTCCACCCTGTTCTGGCGCAGCCAGGGGGAGCCGATGGGCCAGCCGTTGCCGCGACGCCAGTGGTTCGGGGTTGCCTGGCTGCTGGGCGCCTCGCCATTGCTGGTGGTGCTGGCGGGACCGGTCAGCGACTACACCCGGGCCACTGCCGAGCAATTGGCCAACCCCGCGGTGGTGGTCAACGCCCTGTTGAACGATGCCGGAGACACACCATGATCAAGCCCCGGCCCTGGCTGCCGACCCCTCTGCTGTCGATCCTGCTGCTGGTGGTCTGGCTGCTGCTGGTACGCAGCACCGCGTTCGGACAGTTCTTGCTGGGCGGCCTCCTGGCAGTCGTCATCCCCCTGGCCACCCAGCGCTTCTGGGACGCCCAGCCCCACGTGGCCAAGCCCTGGCTGCTGCTGCGTTTCGTTCTGCGGGTGCTCGGCGACATCCTGATTGCCAACATCGAAGTGGCCTGGCTGATCGTCAATCCCTGGCGCCGGATGCGCCCCCACTTCGTGGAATATCCGCTGATGCTGGAGGACCGCTTCACCATCACCTTGCTGGCCAATACCATCAGCCTGACTCCGGGGACGGTATCGGCCAACCTGCGACTGGATGGCCGGACCCTGCTGGTTCACGCCCTGGACGTGGAAGACGAGGACGCGTTGATCACGCATATCCGTGAACGCTACGAGCGGCCGCTGAAGGAGATCTACGAATGCTAGATATTGCCCTGTGGACCAGCATGGCCCTGGTGGTGGCGGCCCTGCTGCTCAACGTCTATCGGCTGGCGGTGGGACCGGACATGCCGGATCGGATCCTGGCCCTGGACACCATGTACGTGAACTCCATTGCGCTGATCGTGCTGATGGGGCTATGGCTGAACACCAAGACCTACTTCGAGTCGGCGCTGTTAATCGCCATGCTCGGTTTCATCAGTACCGTGGCGGTCTGCAAGTACCTGCTGCGCGGCGACATCATCGAATAGGGGGCCCCATGACGCTTTACGTGCTCCTCGAAGGCGTGATTGCCTTCCTGCTTATCGCCGGTGGCGCCTTCGCCTTCATCGGCTCGCTGGGCATGGCCCACCTGCGCGACTTCTACATGCGCCTGCATGGCCCTACCAAGGCCACCACGCTGGGAATAGGCTGCATGCTGGCGGCCTCGATGCTGTATTTCTGGGTGATCGAGGGCAAGCCCGATATCCAGGAGATGCTGATCACGCTGTTCCTGTTCATCACTGCCCCGGTCAGCGCCCACCTGCTGGCCAAGACCGGCCTGCACCTGCAGCTGCGCCATGAGGACAAGACCCGCGGCAACCCGCCCGAGCTGCGCGACGAGGAGATCGGCGAGAAGCCGGTGCCCCACCCGGATCGCGGCCACGGCTGACACATGTCGGGCCCGCCATTGGCGGGCCCGATACAGGGTGGACAGAATCCGACAAGACGTGGCGGAGCCTACACCCAGCCCCCCAGCTCGTTGTTGATCACGGAGAGCAGTGCGGCGACATGGTCGTCGCGGTCGTTCAGGCAGGGAATGTAGGTGAAGGTCTCGCCCCCGGCCTCGATAAAGCTGTCGCGGATCTCCTCCTCGATCTCCTCGAGGGTTTCCACACAGTCGGAGGAGAAGGCCGGCGACACCACGGCGATATGCTTCCTGCCCTGGCGTGCCAGCTCGGCGACGTGCTCCACGGTCGCCGGCCCCACCCACTCCTCCGGGCCGAACTGGGACTGGAAGGCGGTCTGGATCGACGACTCGTCCCAGCCCAGCCGCTCGCGCAGCAGGCGCGTGGTCTTCTGGCACTGGCAGTGGTAGGGGTCGCCCTCCAGCAGGTAGCGCTTGGGCACCCCATGGTAGGAGGCGACCAGCACTTCGGGCGATGTCTCGGCGGCGTCGTAGGCCTCGCGCACCGAATTCGCCAGAGCGTCCAGATAGGCAGGATGCTCGAAGTAGGCCGGCACGGTGCGCAAGGCCGGCTGCCACTTGAGCGTCATCAGGGTGCGGAAGGCCTGGTCATTGGCGGTGGCCGTGGTCGGCGAGGCGTACTGCGGATACAGCGGGAAGAACAGAATTCGCTCGCACCCCGCCGCCTGCATGCGCTTCAGCACGCTATCGGTGGAAGGATTGCCATAGCGCATGCAGAAGTCGACCATCACGGCGTCTCCATGCTGCTCCTGGAGCCCGGCCGCGACCTTGCGGGTCTGCTCACGCGTAATGGTCAGCAGCGGGCTCTCGTTCTTCTCGGTGTTCCAGATGCCGCGATAGGCCTCGCCGGACTTGAAGGGGCGGCGCGAGAGAATCACCAGCTGCAGCAGCGGCTGCCATTTCCAGTCCGCGTAGTCGACCACTCGCTTGTCGGAAAGGAATTCGCTCAGATAACGGCGCATCGACCAGTAGTCGGTGGCATCCGGGGTACCCAGGTTGGCGAGCACCACGCCGACCTTCGCCCTTGGGATCGACGGGTGGTCGGCCGGCGCATGAGCCAACCGGCCACTGCCCGGTGGATCCAGGTCGGGAGAGGCCTTGTCCGGGGTCTGCGAGGTCATGCGGGAGCTCCTTGGGATCGGTGGGACAGACGCTGACAGTCTATCAGCCCGCTCGCTTGGGGTGGAGTGAAGTTGTACTATGGTGATGATTTGTACAACTTGGGAGTGCCGCCATGTCCCGGCCACTTGTGCTGCTGCTTGGCGATCAGCTGAGCCTCGACGTAGCGAGTCTTCGCGACCTGCCGAACGACGCGGTGATCGCGCTGTGTGAAGTGGCCGCGGAAGGCAGCTATGTTCCGCACCATCCCCAGAAGATCGCGCTGATTTTCTCCGCCATGCGCCACTTTGCCGCCGAACTTCGTGACAGCGGCCACCGGGTTCACTACAGCGCCCTGGACGACCCCGACAACATCCAGGCGTTGATCACCGAAGCGGAGCGGCTGGCCGAACTCTACGACTGCAACGAGATTCGCGTGGCGCGCCCCGGCGAGTGGCGGCTGTGGCAAGCGATGCGCGAGCGACAGCATGCTGTCCTGACCTGGCAGCTGATCGAGGATGACCGCTTCTTTACCACCCCCGAGGATTTCGCTAGCTGGTCCGCAGGGCGCAAGGCACCGCGCATGGAACATTTCTACCGAGAGCAGCGCCGCCGCACGGGCCTGCTGATGGAAGACACCCAGCCGGCCGGTGGCCAGTGGAACTTCGACCACGACAACCGCGAACCGCTGCCCGATGAGGTGACGATACCCGACCCGCCACGTCACCGCCATGACGCCATCACCGACGAAGTACTGGCACTGGTAGAGGCGCATTTCAACGAGCACTTCGGTTCCCTCGATCACTTCCACTGGCCAGTCACCCGCCGCCAGGCACTGGGAGACCTGCGCCACTTCATCGAGCACCTGCTCCCCGACTTCGGCCGCTACCAGGATGCCATCCGCGACGCCGACCCCTTTCTCTTCCACTCGCGGCTCTCCGCGTCCCTCAACCTGGGACTGCTATCGCCGCGGGAGGTCTGCGAGCGAGTCGAGCGCGAGTATCACGAGGGGCGCGCCCCGCTCAACGCAGTGGAGGGCTTCATTCGCCAGGTACTCGGCTGGCGCGAGTACGTACGCGGGCTCTACTGGACGCGCATGCCCGACTACAAGCGCGGCAACACCCTGGGTGCCCGGCGCGGACTGCCGAGCTTCTTCTGGGATGGCGATACCGAGATGCGCTGCCTGCGTCGCGCCATCGAGATGACGCGCGACCACGCCTATGCCCACCATATCCAGCGACTGATGGTCACCGGCAACTTCGCGCTGCTCTGCGACGTGGCGCCCGAGGCACTCTGCGACTGGTATCTCGCCGTGTACGCCGACGCCTGCGAATGGGTGGAGCTGCCCAACACCCTGGGCATGGTGCTACACGCCGACGGCGGGCTGATGGGCTCCAAACCCTACTGTGCCTCGGGTAAGTACATCGACCGCATGTCGGACCACTGCCGGCACTGTCGATTCGACCCGAAGCAGGTCACGGGACCCAATGCCTGCCCCTTCAACAGCCTCTACTGGGCCTTCCTCGAACGCCATGCCGATACCCTGAGCGGCAATCCGCGCATGGCACTGATCTATGGCAGCCTGCGACGCATGAAGAATGACAAACGCACGGCCATGCGCGAACAGGCCGAACGCTTTCTGGCAGCGCTCGAGACCACCCCCGCCTATGGCCAGGGCATGCATCGGGCCGGCTATGATGCAACCCGGGAGACAACCTCATGACACGCAGCAAGACGCTCGACGCCAGTGCCCCCGCAACGCTCTATCACGACGGCGAATGTCCGTTGTGCCAGCGCGAAGTCGCGTGGCTGGCACGCCATCCGCGCCGCGAGCGCATCAGACTGGTGGATATCCGGGATGAACGTTTCGACGCGGCAGCCGCGGGGGCCAGCTTCGACGCGATGATGGGCCGACTGCACGTGCGCGACGCTCAGGACCGCTGGTATGTCGGCATGGATGCCAGCCGCGCGCTCTATGCGGTGCTGGGCTATCGCCGACTGGTGTGGTTGAGCACCCTGCCGGGGCTTGCCGGCCTGCTGGATGCGGGATATCGATGGTTTGCCCGCCGCCGGGTGCGACTGGGGCGCTGGCTGCAACGACGGCAGGAGAAGAACTAGAAGACCAGCGGCATGCGTGACGTCAATGGATCCTGGTAATGCGTCTCGCGTCCGATGACCTCGTCGTGAGGCACCTGCTGAACCAGATAAGCGCGGTGGATGCCGGCACGCCTCAGCTCCAGATAGACGTCGTCCAGCGAGCGAAAGAGCATCGGCTTGCCTGAACGGGTCAGCATATGGCGCTGACCTTCAACGTCCTCCAGTTCGACCTGGTAGAACCGACTGCCGGCATGGCCGATCACGCGTATTTCGAAGTTGTCGTGGCGGGCCACGAAGGTCTTGAGTTCCTGGAATTCCATGGGTCCTTCCTCCTGATGTCCGGGCCGATGATGTCGAGATATACGATCGGGCAAAGCCTGAAGGCGCCCGATGACGATATCGTGTCGTCGACGTTAACTCCCTGTGACCCTGACCATGTCGTCAGGTTCCGGACCTACTGATATTCCGAAGGATCGATCGCCTTGCCCAGGGAGTTGCGGTCCACCCAGTTGCCGGCCTTGGTCTCCTTGTAGCGAAATACCACCCGATCACCGACCTGGACCGGCAGTTCGGCATCCTCGGTCTGGTAGCTGTAGGCTTCGCCGTCCACCACCAGGTGGTAACGATAGAGGTCGGGCATCCCCAGCCACTCCTTGAAGGGGCCTTCACGCTCCATCGACTGGAGCTCGCCGCGCCCCTCGAGCTTCGGGGTACGGCGACGGTTGCCGCGTCGAAATCCGCCTGCCATGGTGCCTCCTTCCTGTGTCATTCAAGGGCTCGGCATTATACGGCGCCGGCCACGGGACTCAAGGGTAGCGTTATTCGCCGAAGGCCTCGCGATAGCTGTCCGGCGCCAGGTCCTCGAAGCGGGTGTACTTGCCGATGAATGCCATATGCACGGTGCCGATGGGGCCATTACGCTGCTTGCCGATGATCACTTCGGCCAGCCCCTGGTTGTCGGGGTTGTCCGGATTGTAGACCTCATCACGATAGACGAAGCCGATGATGTCGGCATCCTGCTCGATGGCCCCCGACTCGCGCAGGTCCGACATTACCGGGCGCTTGTTGGGGCGCTGCTCCAGCGAACGGTTGAGCTGGGAGAGCGCCACCACCGGGCAACCGAACTCCTTGGCCAGCCCCTTCAGCGAGCGGGAGATCTCGGAAATCTCGCCGGTGCGGTTCTCGGAGAAGCCGGGGATCTGCATCAGCTGCAGGTAGTCAATCATGATCAGCGCGAGATTGCCGTGCTCGCGCACCACCCGGCGGATCCGCGAGCGCATCTCGTTGGGTGATAGCGCGGCGGTATCGTCGATGAACAGCTGCTTGTCCTTGAGCAGGTTGACCGCCGACGTCAGGCGCGGCCAGTCCTCGTCCTCAAGCTGGCCGGTACGCACGCGAGTCTGGTCGATCCGCCCCAGCGAAGAGAGCATGCGCAACATCAGCGAGTCCGCGGGCATCTCCATGGAGAACACCATCACCGGCCTGTCGCTGGAAATCACCGCATGCTCGACGAGGTTCATGGCGAAGGTGGTCTTGCCCATCGAGGGCCGGCCGGCAACGATCACCAGATCCGAGGGCTGCAGTCCCGAGGTCATCTCGTCCAGGTCGCGAAAGCCGGTGGAGAGCCCAGTCATCTCGCCCTGCAGGTTGAACAGCTCGTCGATGCGATCCACCGCCTTGGTCAGCAGCTCGCTCATGCCGATCGGTCCACCCGACCGGGGGCGCTCCTCGCTGATCTGGAAGACCAGCCGCTCGGCCTCGTCGACCAGCTCGTCGGCGGGTCGCCCCTGGGGGCTGAAGGCGCCGTCGGCAATCTGGCTGGCGGCACGGATCAGCTTGCGCAGGGTCGCCCGCTCGCGAACGATGTCGGCATAGGCGCGGATATTACTCGCCGAGGGCGTGTTCCTGGCCAGCTCCGCGAGGTAGGCCAGCCCTCCCACGGTATCCAGCTGGTCGCGTCCTTCCAGCGCTTCGGAGAGGGTCACCACGTCGAGTGGGCGCCCTGCCTCGGCCAGACCTGCCATGACGTTGAAGGTCAGGCGGTGCTCGTAGCGATAGAAATCATCCGCCACCAGGCGGTCGGCCACGTTGTCCCACGCCTGATTGTCGAGCATCAGGCCGCCGAGCACCGATTGTTCGGCTTCCAGCGAATGCGGTGGCACCTTGAGAGCGGCGGTTTCCTGGTCAAGGGTGGGGCGTTCATTCATGGTGCGCGGACCTGCGGAAAGAAAGGGGCTGACTCATTCTACGCGATGGCACGCCACGACCCCATGCCAGGGACAGGGCCACCACAGGCGTTCAGGAAACCCTGATGGCACGAAAAGGGGGGCGAGGATTCGCTCCTCACCCCCCCTGTCGAGGCACGCCCGGCAGGCGTGCCATCGTGCTGGCCTTACTCGGCCACGACCACCACACGCACGGTGGCATCGACTTCGGCGTGCAGGTGCAGGTCGATGTCGTACTCGCCGGTCTGGCGAATCGGGCCCTGCGGCATGCGCACTTCGCTCTTGGCGACCTCGATCCCGGCGCTGGAGATGGCCTCGGCCAGATCCCGCGGACCGATGGAGCCGAACAGCTTGCCCTCGTCGCCGGCCTTGGAGACCAGCGACAGCTCGATGTCGTTGAGCTGTTCGGCACGCGCCTCGGCCTCGGCCTTGCGCTCGGCGGCCTGGGCCTCGAGCTCTGCACGCTGGGCCTGGAAGGCCTCAATGTTGTCCCGGGTGGCCGGCACGGCCAGCCCGTAGGGCACCAGATAGTTGCGGCCATAACCGGGCTTGACGGTGACCTGGTCACCCAGACCGCCCAGCTTGCCAATCTTGTCGAGCAGAATGACGTCCATTCTCGTAAACCTCTTGTCAGTGGCTGCGGGCCATTCGTCCACGGAAATCCGCGAACGTATCGATGAAGGCCACAAGCAGCACGATGAGAATCATGGGCCAGGTGGTGATCAGCAGCACATAGAAGGCGACCAGCCACAGCCCGTTCATTCCCTTCAATCCGATAAAACCATGCACCAGCGCGATGCCGGCCACCAGCAGCGGCACCCAGACCAGCATGCCCAGGGCCGGGAGCTCCAGCACTGCCCCCAACACCCCCAGGACCACCAGCAGGATGAGCTCACGAGGGGCCAGGCGCAGGCCGTGAAACTCCTCGCGGAACCCGCCCGGGTTATAGAGCCCGGCCTGCCAGCCACGCGCCAGCGCCAGGCAGGCCACGGCGGCGAGCAGCACGATCAGCGCCGTTACACTGCTGATCAGCAAGCCCGCGAGCCGCTCGGTGTCCATGCCCTGGCGCGAGAGCTCGCTGAGCATCGAGGCAATATCCGGTGACCCCTGGCGAAGCTGCTCCAGTACCGGCCCCGCCCCGCCTGGCGGCAGGAAGATACCCAGCTGGATCATCGCCGACCCTGCCAGCACGCCGGCGATCAGCGCCTCGCTCCAACGCAGCCGTGAGCGCAGTACCACTGCCATCAGTACCACCAGCAGCACACTGGCCAACGGAATGACGTCCCCTTGGGTCCACCACCAGCCGGCCGGCACGGCCGCGGCGATGATCACTGGCAGGGACGCGGCCAGGCCGTGTCGCAGGGTAACCAAAGCGGCCACGGCGGCCCCCAGCCAGAACAGCCAGGGAATTGCGGTGGCCACGGCCGCCCCCGCGGCGGCGTAGGGCGTGGCGCGCATCATCCAGCGGGCAACGGGCAACATCACGCGCGGCGCATTACTGGTGGCTGTCGGTGTAGGGCAGCAGCGCCAGGTAGCGTGCCCGCTTGATCGCGGTGGACAGCTGGCGCTGGTAACGGGCCTTGGTCCCGGTAATACGGCTGGGAACGATCTTGCCAGTCTCGGTGACGTAGGCCTTCAGCGTATCCAGATCCTTGTAGTCGATCTGCTTCACGCCTTCAGCGGTGAAACGGCAGAACTTGCGACGACGGAAAAAGCGTGCCATGGGAAGACTCCTTCAGAGGGCGATGGGGTGGCTCAGGCGGATTCGGTGCTACGCGGCTTCTCGTCGCGACGGACACGCTTCTCTTCCACCGGCTTCATCATCGGTGAGGCCTCGGTGACGGCTTCCTTGGCGCGAACCACCAGGCTGCGGATGATGGCGTCGTTGAAGCGGAAGATGTTCTCGATCTCGTCGAGGGTCTCGCCGCTGCACTCGACGTTCATCAGCACGTAGTGAGCCTTGTGGATCTTGTTGATCGGGTAGGCCAGATGGCGACGGCCCCAATCCTCGAGGCGATGCACGGTGCCGCCGTTCTCGGTGACGAGGCCGGTATAGCGCTCGACCATGGCCGGAACCTGCTCGCTCTGGTCCGGATGGACCATGAAGACGATCTCGTAGTGACGCATGGGATCTCCTTGCGGTTTGGCAGCTTCCACAGTGGCGAACACGTATTCGCTCAGGGGAAGCAAGGAGTGATTGTCAAAAGACGGGTTGTCAGAAGACACAAAGACCCGCTCGCAGGACGAGCGGGCGCAGGCATTTTAATGACATGTGCCACGATTGGCAAGGCAGATGCGACTCAGTCGCCCGGCGTGCGTCCTTGGCGCTGGCGTACGGCCTCGAACAGACAGATGCCGGTGGCCACCGAGACGTTGAGGCTGGAGACGCTGCCCGCCATGGGCAATTTTACCAGGGTATCGCAGGCCTCGCGGGTGAGACGCCGCATCCCCTTGCCCTCGGCACCCATCACCAGCGCCGCGGGGCCGGTGAAGTCGCCTTCGAAGAGGCTCGCCTCGGCCTCGCCGGCGGTACCGGTGATCCAGACACCGAGCGCCTTCAGCTTGGCCATGGCGCGGGCCAGGTTGGTAACCTGATAGACAGGCATGCTCTCGGCGGCACCGCAGGCCACCTTGCGCACCGTGGCATTGAGCGGCGCCGCCTTGTCCTTGGGCACGATCACGCCATGGACACCTGCGGCATCGGCGCTGCGCAGGCAGGCGCCGAAGTTGTGCACGTCGGTGATGCCGTCGAGCACCAGCAGTAGCGGGGGGGCCTCATGCGGCCAGCCTTCGAGCCTCAGCCACAGCGAGGTCTCGCCCTCGAAGGCGAGCGGCGTGGCGAAGGCCACGATGCCCTGGTGGGCAGCCCCCTGGGCGAGCTGGTCGAGCTCGTCACGGGGCCGCGACTGCAGGCGCGCCCCACCTTGGCGCGCGGCCTCGACCAACTCGGCCAGGCGAGCGCCGGCGCTGCCCTCCTGCACCCAGACCTCACGGGGCATCTCGCCGCGGTCGAGCAGCGCCCGCACCGCATGCACGCCGAACACCGCCTCGAGCCCGCCAGGTGGCGCAGGCGGGCGGGACGCCGCCTTTTCGGGGTGCCGCCGCTTCCCGCTCTCCTGCCCCGGCTTGCCGCCATGCCGAGGCTTGCGACCTGCCGCCATTAGCCGCGGGCCCTCGAGCGACGCGGACCACGACGACGACGGCCGCTCTTGCCCGACTTGTCACCAGGCTTGCCTGCACCCGCCTCGGCGGGCTTGTCGCCCCCGCGGCGCTTGCGCGGTGTCCGCTTGGGACGCGGCTTGTCGTCGGCCAGTTCGAAGTCGATCTTGCGCTCGTCCAGGTCGACGCGGGCCACCTGCACGGTGACGCCGTCGCCCAGGCGGTAGCTCATGCCGCTGCGCTCACCCTTGAGGCGGTGCTTCTCGGGCTCGTAGTGATAGTAGTCGGAGGGCAGCGAGGTGACGTGCACCAGCCCTTCCACGAACACCTCGTCGAGGCGCACGAAGATGCCGAACTGGGTCACCGAGGCGATGCTGCCGTCATAGACCTCGCCGAGCTTGTCGGACATGAACTCGCACTTGAGCCAGTCTTCCACGTCGCGGGTGGCGTCGTCGGCGCGCCGCTCGGTCATCGAGCAGTGCTCGCCTAGCTCGAGCATCTGCTCGAAGGTGTAGGGCGCCCACTTGCTGGGCGGCTCCACGGGTGCCCCGTCGGCGCGCAGCACGGTATTGGTCTGGCGTGGGCCACGGATCACCGAGCGGATGGCGCGGTGGACCAGCAGGTCCGGATAGCGCCGGATCGGCGAGGTGAAGTGCGCATAGGCCGGATAGGCCAGGCCGAAGTGGCCGTCGTTCTGCGGCGAGTAGACCGCTCGGCTCATGGAGCGCAGCATTACCGTCTGTATGACGTCGGCATCGTCACGTCCCTTGATCGCCTCGGCCAGGTCTCGATAGTCCTGGGGGCTCGGGTCGTCGCCACCGCCGAGCGACAGGCCCAGCTCATTGAGGAACAGGCGCAACTTGTCGAGGCGCTCCGGCGATGGCTTTTCGTGGATACGATACAGCGCCGGCAGGTCGTGCTTGTCGAGGAAGCGGGCGGTGGCCACGTTGGCCGCCAGCATGCACTCTTCGATGATCTTGTGGGCGTCATTGCGCGAGCGCGGGACGATCTTTTCGATCTTTCGCTCGTCATTGAAGACGATGGCCGTCTCAGTGGTCTCGAAGTCGATGGCGCCACGTTCGACCCGAGCCTCGCGCAGCAGCCGGTAGAGCGAATGCAGGTTCTTCAGCGACGGTACCAGCTCGCGGTACTCCTGGCGCAGGTCGTCACCCTCCTGCCCCTCGTCATCGAGAATCGCGGCCACCTTGTTGTAGGTGAGGCGCGCATGAGACTGGAACACCGCCTCGTAGAACCGGTAGCGGCTGATCGCCCCACTCTGGGAGATGTTCATCTCACAGACCAGCGCCAGGCGGTCGACGGCCGGATTCAGCGAGCAGAGGCCGTTGGAGAGCAGCTCCGGCAGCATCGGCACCACCTGACCCGGGAAGTAGACCGAGTTGCCGCGAGTGATCGCTTCCTGGTCCAGCGGCGTGCCAGGACGCACGTAGTGGGAGACGTCGGCGATGGCCACCAGCAGCTTCCAGCTGCCCGACTTGGTCTTCCAGGCACAGACGGCGTCGTCGAAATCCTTGGCGCTCTCGTCGTCGATGGTCACCAGCGGCACGTGGCGCAGGTCAATGCGATGGTGTTTATCCTGTTCGGCCACCTCGGCGGACATGCCGGCGATCTGATCGTGAACATCCGGCGGGAACTCGGCGGGAATCTCGTAGCTGCGGATGGCGATGTCGATCTCCATCCCGGGATCCATGCGCTCGCCGAGCACCTCGACGACCTCGCCCACCGGCTGTACCCGGGTCTCGGGCTGCTGGACGATATTCGCCGAGATCACCTGACCGTCCTGGGCTCCACCACAGGCGCTGTGGGGAATGATGATCTCCTGGGTGATGCGCGAGTTCTCGGGGATCAGCACGCCGAATTCCGGGGTATTGGCCCGATAGACGCCGACGATGGTCTGGGTGTTGCGCGCCAGCACCTCGACGATGGTGGCTTCATCGCGGCCCCGACGGTCGCGACCGCTGACCCGCACCAGCACGTGGTCGCCGTGGAAGACCCGGCGCATCTGCCTTGGCGGCAGCACCAGGTCGGGCTTCTTGCCGTCGTCGCGAAGCAGGAAGCCGAAGCCATCACGATGCCCCAGCACCTTCCCCTTGATCAGGTCGAGCTTGTCGATCAGCGCATAGGCACCGCGACGGTTGCGCAGCACTTGGCCATCGCGCTCCATCGCCGCCAGGCGCCGGCGCACCGCCTCCTGGAGCTCCTCGTCCTCGAGGCCCAGCTGCTGGCTCATCGCCTCGTGAGTGAGCGGCTTGCCCGCTTCCTCCAGGCGAGCGAGCAGATATTCACGGCTGGGAGCAGGCTTATCGTATTTGTGGGCTTCGCGTTTGGCGTGCGGATCGTCGCTGAGCGTCCAGTGGGTCATGCGGGGGGCATCCTTGGCGGCATCGGGAGCAGCGTGATCGAAAGGGCGCGGGGACAGCGTCCGGCGCGTGGCGTCTGGCATCGAGGGTCAATTGTCATCCACCTAGTATAGCGCCGGCGCCTCCGTCACCCAACCATGGCGACGCCGATGAGCAGGGGCAGGTGGCAAAAAATCTCTCAGGCAAGGCCGGTTGTGCTTGCATCAGCAAAGGAATCCGGTACCATACGCCTCGCCTGCCCAGATGGCGGAATTGGTAGACGCGCTAGCTTCAGGTGCTAGTGTCCTTACGGACGTGGAGGTTCAAGTCCTCTTCTGGGCACCATCGGTATCCGTCAGGCGGAATACCAGGGGAATATCTTTCCCACGCTCTTTGTCAGCTCGAAACGCTCGTGTTCGCCCAGGTGGCGGAATTGGTAGACGCGCTAGCTTCAGGTGCTAGTGTCCTTATGGACGTGGAGGTTCAAGTCCTCTCCTGGGCACCATCGCTCAAGCGATGACCGCGAACACGACGACAGCATGATGCGCCCAGGTGGCGGAATTGGTAGACGCGCTAGCTTCAGGTGCTAGTATCCTTACGGATGTGGAGGTTCAAGTCCTCTCCTGGGCACCACTACTTATCGCGTCATGCAGACGAGTCCACATTGCAGCCCCACAGGAAACCGCGACGCCAAGTTCGCGGTTTTTTTGTGCCTGCCGCTCAGAAGCGGCCCGGCAACCGGGCGACGGCCTCGAGCCCCCAGCCCGCCGCTTGCACTTCGGCCTCCAGGTCGGCGGCGGCCGCCTCGGAGAGTTGCGGGAAGAAATTCAGCCCCGTGCGCGCTTCCAGCATATCGATGCTGACCAGGAAGTCATCCAGCGGCTCGTCACCAGAGACATCCTGCGACATGAGGAAGGCCAGTGCCCGTGGCGCCTCGCCGGGCACCACCAGAATCTTGTAGAAGGCCTCGGGCACCTCCACCAGACCGACCCGGTTGAGCACGTTGTCCCGGAACGACGCCGGGAAGACCGGCCCCGTGATCACTTGAAGCGTGCCGAAGCGAGGCACGAAGTGATCCATCACCACCTCTTCCAGCCGCTGCCAGAGACGCCGGTTGAGCGCAGGCCGCTGGGGCGACATGTTGCTCATGAGGAAGGTGTCACGCTGCGCCTCGCCGCCATGAACCGCGGCGATCGCATAGTTGGGCGCCAGATGCCCCCGGTCATAGCCGCTGCCGAAATAGCTGTCCGGCGCGATGGGCCATAGCGCCCGCCAGTCGCGCTGGAAGCCGGGGCGCGGGCCTGCGCGAGGGTTGTCGACCTCCTGGAGCAGATAGCTGACCCACAGCGGATTGACCCGCACATCGGACCAGCCCAGCAGATAGCCATCGTTGCGCAGCACGCGATGGAAGCTCAGCGGGGTGAGGTCCTGCCAGGTCGTCACGCCCTGCCAGCTGAGCCCGTCACGCAGCTCACGCTCCTGGAAGTGCCAGAGCCCCGTGGTCACGACCACGAAGAGCGCCGTGATGCCGAATCGACGCACTCGACGGCGCCAGCGGTTGGCGACGCGCTTTTGTCTTGCTGCCATGCCTGCCTATTCCCTGTCCGATCATGCGGCGGGCACGGAGCCCCCGCCTTCCCTCACCAGCCCAGCGAGAACATGGTCTCCAGATCGTGCCGGGAGTGGACCTGCATGGCATTGAGCGTCTCGGTGTCGCGAATCCCCTCGACGGCATTGAGGTGCCCGGTCACCAGCTCGGCCAGGCTCTCGAAGTCACGGGTGCGCGCGATGGCGACCAGGTCATAGCGGCCACAGGTGGAATAGACTTCGCTGATGCCCTCGACATCGGCCAGCCGCTCGGCCACGGCCTTCACCTGGCCCTTCTCGGCATTGATCAGAATCACCGCGTTCTGCATCGGACTTCTCCCTGCTCTGGGCGCTTGCGCGCACGTCTCGTTCTGTGGCCGACCGGCCGGCCGCCGCAGCTGGCGCGAGTATAGCAGCGCCATCGAGGTCGCTGAACCGAGGGGCCAACCGCGCGAGGGGCTGTGCCATGACCACCGACTGTGCGGCGAATTGCCGCACAGGCCCCGGCCGGTTCGCGATCCCCCCAGCAGTTTACTACTATTGTGCGGACGAACTCCGCAGGGAAGCGCCTGTCGGATCAAGAGGTGGCTCAACCACCCGCCAAGAAGAAACGGGCACCCCGAGTGCCAACCGTGACCCCAGATCCACCATGATGACGAGGAGAGACCATGGCCGACACCAGCCGTCGTGACTTCATGCGCAACAGCCTGCTGGGCCTTGCCGCCCTGCCCCTCGGCGCCGGCATCCTGTCGAAGAGCGCCTTTGCCCAGGACCTGCCGCGGCTCGACCCGAGCGCCGACCAGGCCCAGGCCCTGAACTATGTCGAGAACGCCAGCGACGCCAGCGATCATCCCGCCTACGAGGAAGGCGAGCGCTGCGACAACTGCATGTTCTACCAGGCCGACAGCCAGGGCTGCCAGCTGTTCCCGCAGAACAGCGTCGAGCCGGGCGGCTGGTGCCAGTCCTGGACCGCCCAGGCCTGACACCTGACCGACGCCCCACTCGAAGTGAAACGACGAGGCCCGCGCCATGGCGCGGGCCTCGTCGTTTCGTCGCCTTAGTCGCGACGCTCTTCCTCGGGCAAGGGCCAGTGGTAGCGGCGCACCACTTCTTCGCCGTGCAGCGACTCCAGCCGCACCGGAAAACCCCATAGCTGGTGGAGATGACGGATGACCGGGTAGACGCTGCGTGCCAACGGGCGCCGACTGTCCTGGACATGACGCAGGGTCAGCGAACGGTCACCACGAATGTCCGCTGCGTACACCTGGATATTCGGTTCACGCACCGCCAGGGCATATTGGGTGGCGAGGGACTCGCGAATACGCCGGTAGCCGCGCTCGTCGTGGATCGCCGCCACCTCCAGCATCTCCTCCTGGTCGTCGTCGACCACCATGAACAGCTTGAGGTCGCGGATCACCTTAGGCGACAGGAACTGCTGAATGAAGGATTCGTCCTTGAAGTTCTTCATGGCAAATTCCAGGGTCTCCCGCCAGTCGCCGCCGGCACTGTCGGGAAACCACTGCCGGTCCTCCTCCGTCGGCGCCTCGCAGATGCGCCGCAGGTCGGTGAAGATGGCGAAGCCCAGCGCGTAGGGGTTGATGCCACTGAAGTAGCCGCTGTCAAAGGCCGGCTGGTTGACGACCGCGGTATGCGACTGCAGGAACTCCAGCATCAGCCCTTCATCCACCAGGCCTTCCTCGTAGAGCCGGTTCATCAGGGTGTAGTGCCAGAAGGTCGCCCAGCCCTCGTTCATCACCTGGGTCTGGCGCTGAGGATAGAAGTATTGCGCCAGCTTGCGCACGATGCGCACCACCTCGCGCTGCCAGGGCGCCAGTAGCGGGGCATTCTTCTCGATGAAGTAGAGCAGGTTCTCCTGGGGCTCAGGGGGATAGCGGCCGCCCTCGTGAAGCCCCAGCGGGTCCTCCTCGTCGGCCATGCCGGGCAGGATATCGTCGCGGGGGCGCCCCGGGATGGTGCGCCACAGCGTGTTGACCTGGGCCTGGAGATGCGCCTCGCGCTCCGTCTGGCGACGCGCCTCCTCGGCGGCGGAAACCGGCGAGGGGCGCTTGTAGCGGTCGACGCCATAGTTCTGCAGGGCGTGACAGGCGTCCAGCAGCTGCTCCACTGCCGCCACGCCGTGGCGCTCCTCGCATTCGCTGATGTACTTCCGGGCGAACACCAGGTAGTCGACGATGGACGAGGCATCCGTCCAGGTGCGGAACAGGTAGTTACCCTTGAAGAAGGAGTTGTGGCCATAGCAGGCATGCGCCATGACCAGCACCTGCATCATCAGGGTGTTCTCCTCCATCAGGTAGGCGATGCAGGGGTCGGAATTGATCACGAGCTCATAGGCGAGCCCCATCTGGCCGCGTCGATAGGCCTGCTCCACGGCCAGAAACTGCTTGCCGAACGACCAGTGGTGATAGCCCACCGGCATGCCCACGCTGGCATAGGCATCCATCATCTGCTCGGTGGTGATGACCTCGATCTGGTTGGGATAGGTATCCAGGCGATACTCGTCCGCCAGGCGTGCAATCTCCTCCTCGAAGGCATGGAGGATATCGAAGTTCCAGTCGGAACCGGTCGCGATGGGCTTGCGTCGGGTCATGCTGCCTCCTCGGGCGGCCTGCACTGGCGATCACGTGCTGGCAATGCGGCGCTTGAACAACTCGCGAAAGACCGGATAGATGTCCCCGGCCTCGACGATCTGCCGCATGGCGAAGCGCTCGTCATACTCGGCCTCTACGCGTTCATACTCTTCCCACAGCGCCTGGTGGGCATGGGGCGTGATCTCCACATAGGTAAAGTATTGCAGCCGTGGCATCAGACGCTCGACGAGCAGCTCGCGACAGGTGATGGAGTCGTCGTCCCAGTTGTCGCCGTCGGACGCCTGGGCCACGTAGAGGTTCCACTGCCCGGGCGGGTAGCGCGCCTCGATGATCTCGTCGACCAGCGTCAGGGCGCTGGACACGATGGTGCCGCCGGTCTCACGGGAATAGAAGAACTCCTCCTCGTCGACCTCCTTGGCCGCCGTATGGTGGCGGACGAAGACCAGCTCGACCTTGTCGTAGTTGCGCTCGAGGAAGAGATAGAGCAGCAGGAAGAAGCGCTTGGCAATGTCCTTGTGCGCCTGGGTCATGGACCCCGAGACATCCATCACGCAGAACATCACCGCCTTGCTGGAAGGCTGCGGCTGGTCGATCAGGTTGTTGTAGCGCAGGTCGTAGGTATCGATGAAGGGCACCGTCTCCAGGCGCTTCTTCAAGCGCTCGATCTCCACCTTGAGCTCGCTGATGCGAGCGGGGTTGCGCAGCACCGGATCCTTGCGCTCCTCCTCGGCCAGCGCCTCGGTGGCTTCGCGCAGGGCCCGACGAATCGGCGCTCGCATGGCGATACGCCGCGCCTGGGCCTCACGCATGGAACGCACGATGTTGATACGTGCCGGCACCCCCTCCTTGGACACCCCGGCACGCACCCGGCGTACCTCGTCGAGGTCCACGAGGGCCTTGCGCTCCAGGTGGGGCAGCTCCAGGCCGTCGAAGACGAAATCGAGGAACTCCTCGCGGCTCAGGGTAAAGGCGAATTCATCCATGCCCTCGCCCTGATTGGAGGCACCGCCCTCCCCGGCACCATCACCGCCACTCCCGCCGCCGGGACGACGCAGGCGATCCCCTTCGACGAACTCCTTGTTGCCCGGTGCGACGATGGACCGTCGACCCCCCGGGCCATGCTGGAAGACCGGCTCGGAGATGTCCCGGGAGGGGATCGAGACCTTCTCGCCCCGCTCCATGTCGGTAATCGAGCGACGGTTCACCGCCTCCTCGACCGACCGCTTGATATGGGTGCGGTAGCGGTCGAGGAAGCGCTGGCGGTTGACCGCGCTCTTGTGCTTGGCATTGGCTCGACGATCGATGAAATAGGTCATGACGACCTCCTCGGCCTACTGCGACTTACGGACCCGCAAGTACCACTCAGAGAGCAGGCGGACCTGTTTCTCGGTGTAGCCGCGATCGACCATGCGTGCCACGAAGTCCTCGTGCTTCTTCTGATCTGCCGTCGAGGCCTTGGCGTTGAAGGAGATCACCGGCAACAGCTCCTCGGTGTTGGCGAACATCTTGTGCTCGATCACCCCGCGCAGCTTCTCGTAGGACTGCCAGCTGGGGTTCATGCCATTGTTCTGGGCACGCGCCCGCAGCACGAAATTGACCACTTCGTGGCGAAAGTCCTTGGGGTTGGAGATGCCCGCCGGCTTCTCGATCTTCTCCAATTCCTCGTTGAGGGCCTGGCGGTCGAGGAATTCACCGGTCTCAGGATCGCGAAACTCCTGATCCTGGATCCAGAAATCGGCGTAGGTCACGTAGCGGTCGAAGATGTTCTGGCCATACTCGGAATAGGATTCGAGATAGGCCGTCTGGATCTCCTTGCCGATGAAGTCGACGTAGCGCGGGGCCAGGAACTCCTTGATGAAGCGCAGGTAGCGCTCGAAGGTCTCGCGAGGCAGCTGCTCCTGCTCCAGGCGCTGCTCGAGGACGTAGAGCAGATGCACCGGGTTCGCCGCCACCTCGTGGTTATCGAAGTTGAACACCTTGGAGAGGATCTTGAAGGCAAAGCGCGTCGACAGCCCCTCCATGCCTTCATCGACCCCTGCCGCATCGCGATATTCCTGAATCGACTTGGCCTTGGGGTCGGTGTCCTTGAGGTTCTCGCCATCGTAGACCCGCATCTTGGAGTAGATGCTCGAATTCTCCGGCTCCTTGAGCCGGGAAAGCACCGAGAACTGGGCCAGCATCCGCAGCGTGTCGGGTGCGCAAGGGGCCTCGGCCAGCGACGAGTGCTCGAGCAGCTTCTTGTAGATGTTGATCTCCTCGGTCACTCGCAGGCAATAGGGCACCTTGACGATATAGACACGATCGAGAAAGGCCTCATTGTTGCGGTTGTTTCGGAAGGTCTGCCACTCGCTCTCGTTGGAGTGGGCCAGCACCACACCGTCGAAAGGGATCGCCCCCATGCCCTCGGTGGGGTTGTAGTTGCCCTCTTGGGTCGCCGTCAGCAGCGGATGCAGCACCTTGATCGGCGCCTTGAACATCTCGACGAACTCCATCAGCCCCTGGTTGGCACGACACAGCCCGCCAGAGAAGCTGTAGGCGTCCGGATCATCCTGGGAGTAAAGCTCGAGCTGGCGAATGTCCACCTTGCCCACCAGCGAGGAAATATCCTGGTTATTCTCGTCACCGGGTTCGGTCTTGGAGATGGCGATCTGGTTGAGCCGCGAGGGGTAGAGACGCACGACCCGAAACTGCGAAATGTCGCCACCGTACTCCTTGAGGCGCTTGGCGGCCCAGGGCGACATCACGCTCTTGAAATAGCGACGGGGAATGCCGTACTCCTTCTCCAGCAGTTCGCCGTCTTCCTCAGGGGAGAACAGGCCCAATGGGGACTCGTAGACCGGAGAATCCTTGATGGCATAGAAGGGCACTTTCTCCATGAGCAGCTTGAGGCGCTCGGCAAGAGACGACTTGCCGCCCCCCACCGGCCCCAGCAGATAGAGGATCTGCTTGCGCTCCTCGAGTCCCTGGGCGGCATGGCGGAAGTAGGCGACGATCTGCTCGATGGCCTCCTCCATGCCGTAGAACTCGGCAAAGGCCGGGTAACGTCGAATCACCTTGTTGGAAAAGATGCGTGACAGCCGCGGATCCTTCGCGGTATCGATCACCTCTGGCTCGCCAATGGCCTCCAGCATTCGCTCGGCCGCCGACGCATAGGCCACGGGCTCCCGGCGACACAGTTCCAGATACTCCTGCAGGCTCATCTCTTCCTGCTGGACGCGAGAGAAGCGGTTCTGCACATGATCGAAGATGCTCATCGATGCCTCCTGTATGCCCGATTCCCCAGCCACTCGACATGGTGATGACAGGCCAGGGTGGGGTCTCTTCAGCGTAGACAGCATCAGCGGATAACGGTTTGCCACACCAATCAACGCAGCCGAGCCCTATCCACTGAGAGCCCGGCAAGCGTTACTCGGTTCATGGAAAATCAGTAAAGATTAAACGCTCAATGGACGAAGCCCGCCGCAGAGGGCCGGCGGGCAGATCAGCGTCAGGCAGGCAGCAGGGGGCAGCACGACGGCCGGGAACGGGGTCAGAGACGCGCGGCCAGTCGCGTTCCCTGATCGATGGCCCGGCGCGCATCGAGCTCCGCCGCCTCGTCGGCACCGCCGATGACGTGCACGGCCATGCCGGTCGCCTGGAGCGGTGCGAGCAGATCGCGGACCGGCTCCTGGCCCGCGCAGACCACGATGGTATCGACCGCGATGCAGCGTGAAGCTCCCTCGAGGCGGATATGCAGTCCGTCGTCATCGATGCCGAGATACTCGCAGCCGGTCAGCGCCTCGACCCCGCGATGTCTGAGCGAGGCCCGGTGGACCCAGCCGGTGGTCTTGCCAAGCCCCTTGCCTGGCTTGCTGGTCTTGCGCTGCAGCATGACGACCTGCCGCGGGGCCGTGAGCCGCTCGGCCGGCTTGAGGCCACCGCGCCGCGAGACGCCGAGATCCACCCCCCACTCGTCGCACCAGGCGCCGACCGCGGGGGCGGACTCGCCAACGTGGGTCAGAAGTTCGGCCACGTCGAAGCCGATGCCCCCGGCGCCGATGATCGCCACGCGTCGGCCGACCCGCTCGGGATGGGTGATCGCCGTCGGATAGTCGATCACCGTCGGGTGGTCGATACCCGGCAGGTCGAGTCGGCGTGGCCGCACGCCACTGGCCAGCACCACCACATCGAAGGCACGCAGGGCCTGGACGTCAGCCTCGGTACCCAGCCGGATCGCGACGCCCAGCCGGTCGAGCCTTACCCGGTAGTAGCGCAGCGTCTCGTCGAACTCCTCCTTGCCGGGAATCCGGCGCGCATGGTTGAACTGGCCCCCCAACTCGGTGGCGCGCTCGAACAGGGTCACGGCATGGCCACGCTCGGCCGCGGTAACCGCGGTGGCAAGCCCAGCCGGACCGCCGCCCACCACCGCGATCGCCTGCGGCGCAGCGGCCGGGGCGATCTCCAGCTGCGTCTCGTGACAGGCACGCGGATTGACCAGACAAGAGGTCACCCGACCCAGGAAGACCTGGTCCAGGCAGGCCTGATTGCAGGCGATGCAGGTGTTGATCTCCTCGCTGCGCCCCTCGGCCGCCTTGCTCACCCAGGCCGAGTCGGCCAGGAAGGGACGCGCCATGGAGACCATGTCGGCGTGACCCTCGGCGAGCACCTGTTCGGCCACCTCCGGCATGTTGATCCGGTTGGTGGTGATCAGCGGCACCGTGAGCTCGGCCTTCATGCGCCGGGTCACCTCGGTGAAGGCCCCCCGCGGCACGCTGGTCACGATGGTGGGAATGCGCGCCTCGTGCCAGCCGATACCGGTGTTGATCACATCGACCCCGGCGGCCTCGAGGGCGCGCCCCAGGGCGACGACCTCCTCGAAGGTGCTGCCCTCCTCCACCAGGTCGATCATCGACAGCCGAAAGATCAGCAGGAAGTCGCTCCCCACCGCTTCACGGATGCGCTCGACGATTGCCACCGGAAAGCGCAGGCGATTCTCGAGGCTGCCCCCCCAGGCATCATCGCGATGGTTGGTGCGCGGACAGATGAACTGATTGATCAGATAGCCCTCCGACCCCATCACCTCGACGCCGTCGTAGCCGGCTTCCTGGGCCAGGACCGCGCAGCACACATAGGCCTCGATGCGCGCCTCGATCTCGTCAGTGGCGAGCTCCCGCGGCACGAACGGGTTGATCGGCGCCTGCAGCGGGGAGGGCGCCACCAGCTCTGGCGTATAGGCGTAACGCCCCGCGTGAAGGATCTGCAGGCAGATGTGTCCCCCGGCGGCATGCACGGCCTCGACCACCCCACGGTGGTCGGCTACCTGCTCGGCGCGCTCCAGCGTCGCCGCCCCCTCGAAGACGGCACCCTCGGCATTGGGCGCGATGCCGCCGGTGACGATCAGCCCCACGCCTTCCCGCGCCCGCTCGGCATAGAAGGCCGCCAGCCGTGCAAAGCCGCCGGTCGCCTCCTCGAGGTTGGTGTGCATCGAACCCATCAGCACCCGGTTGGGAAGCGTCAGGTGGCCGACCTTCAGGGGGCGGAACAGTTGGGGATAAGCACTCACGGCAGGATCCTCACGGTCGTGGCGGTGATATATTCAAACAACTGTATGATAGCCGGGGCGCGGGACGCAAAGGGTCATTACCCCGTGATGATGCCGGATGCAGGAGAATAAAGCGGGGACCAACGAAACAGCCCCGGAGCCATGAAGGGCTCCGGGGCTGAAGAATTCGACTGCAGATGGCGGACCGGACGGGACTCGAACCCGCGACCTCCGGCGTGACAGGCCGGCATTCTAACCAACTGAACTACCGGTCCGCGTGGTGGGTGATACCGGACTCGAACCAGTGACCCCCAGCATGTGAGGCTGGTGCTCTAACCAACTGAGCTAATCACCCACGCGTTACTGCAAATTTACTGCTGTCGTCGCGTCATCATGGCGGACCGGACGGGACTCGAACCCGCGACCTCCGGCGTGACAGGCCGGCATTCTAACCAACTGAACTACCGGTCCACAAGATGACCTACAACTTATGCTACGGGGAAGACGTTGGCGGACCGGACGGGACTCGAACCCGCGACCTCCGGCGTGACAGGCCGGCATTCTAACCAACTGAACTACCGGTCCGCTGCTCTCTTCCAGCTACATGATCGGGCATCGCCGGAGCGATGGTGGGTGGTACAGGGTTCGAACCTGTGACCCCCAGCTTGTAAGGCTGGTGCTCTCCCAGCTGAGCTAACCACCCCCGGTCACGTGGCGCTGCATTCTACAGGGGTGCCGGGTAATGTCAACGCTTTTTGTACTACCGCTCAGGAAGGCACCACACCGAATTACCTCTGCCCTTTCATCGACTTGCCCGTACCGCACGCGCGACGGGCGTTTCAGGCTTGGGCGGCCATGAAGGCTGCAATCGCGCCCGCCCCTTCATCGATCAGCGCCGCCTGGGTCCTGCCCGAGGTGCGACGCGGCTTCCAGTCATGGTCGCCGCTCTCGAGCCAGTGCAGGCGCGCAATGCCGGGAAGCTCATAGCCCCCGACCTCGTCACGATTGCCGAAGGGGTCACGACTGCCCTGCACGACCAGTGTCGGACACGCCAGTGACGGCCAGTGGGAGAGCCTCAGGCGCTCGGGCTTGCCCGGCGGGTGAAACGGGTAACCGCACAGCACGAGGCCCCGAGCCCCGTCACGGGCCGCCAGCAGACTGGCGACGCGCCCACCCATCGACTTGCCCCCCAGCCAGGGCCTGGGAAGATCGACGTGCGACACAATGTCGCACCAGAACGACAGTTCATCGACCAGGCGGTCGACCCTCGGCGGTGGTCGCCGCCGACCTTCACGACGCATCTGTTGCAGGTAGGCGAACTCGATGGCCAGTGTCTGCACGCCCTGTCCTGCCAGGGCATCACGCAACCGTTGCAGAAAGGTTGAATCCTGTCCTGCACCGGCGCCATGGGCCATCAGCAGCCGGCCATTGCGACACGTTCCGCGCACTTCCAGCGGACCGCGCCCCTCGATATTCCAGCGTCCCGGCTCGCCATCGCGCAGCAATCCGCGCAGCGCCTCACGGTCGATGCGGAGTAAATCCCGACAAAAATAGTCTGTCAATTTCACCCTCTTCGCGTTCATGAATCAACACATTGGCGTGTTCAGCTTGTCGCACGCCTGCGCTAGAATCAGCTCTGGTTATAGACCTGCATCATCCTGCGGAGGTCACCCCGAGGCAGAATGCCGCGGGACACCCCCAAACCGCGTTCGATGGGAACCTGACATGAGCACAGCACTTGAACACCCGACCTACAACTACAAGGTAGTTCGGCAGTTCGCGATCATGACGGTGGTGTGGGGCATCGTGGGCATGGCCCTCGGTGTCATCCTTGCCGCACAGCTGGTATGGCCGGAACTGAACCTGGGACTGCCTTGGACGAGCTTCGGCCGCCTGCGCCCGCTGCACACCAACGCCGTGATCTTCGCCTTTGGCGGTTCGGCGCTGTTCGCCACCTCGTACTACGTGGTGCAGCGGACCTGCCAGACCCGACTGTTCGGGGACAAGCTGGCGGCCTTCACCTTCTGGGGCTGGCAGGCGGTGATCCTCTCCGCAGTGGTCTCGCTGCCGCTGGGCTACACCACCACCAAGGAATACGCCGAGCTGGAGTGGCCGATCAATATCCTGATCGCGGTGGTCTGGGTCAGCTACGCCATCGTTTTCCTGATGACCCTCAAGCAGCGCAAGACCTCCCACATCTACGTGGCCAACTGGTTCTTCGCCGCCTTCATCTTGACCGTAGCGGTGCTGCATATCGTCAATAACGCCGCCATCCCGGTCACCGCCATGTACTCCACCTCCATCTACGCCGGCACCATCGACGCCATGGTGCAGTGGTGGTACGGGCACAACGCGGTGGGCTTCTTCCTGACGGCTGGCTTCCTGGGGATGATGTACTACTTCGTGCCCAAGCAGGCCGAGCGCCCGGTCTACTCCTACCGCCTGTCGATTGTCCACTTCTGGGCGTTGATCATGGTCTACATGTGGGCCGGCCCGCACCACCTGCACTACACGGCCCTGCCCAACTGGGCCCAGTCGCTGGGCATGATCATGTCGATCATCCTGCTGGCTCCCTCCTGGGGCGGCATGATCAACGGCATGATGACCCTCTCCGGCGCCTGGCATAAACTGCGCACCGACCCCACGCTGCGCTTCCTGGTCGTCGCGCTCTCGTTCTACGGCATGTCCACCTTCGAAGGTCCGATGATGGCGGTGAAGACCGTCAACGCGCTCTCCCACTACACCGACTGGACCATCGGCCACGTGCATGCCGGCGCCCTGGGCTGGGTGGCGATGATCACCATCGGTTCCATGTACCACCTAATCCCGCGCCTGTTCAGCCGCACCGAGATGCACTCGGTGAACCTGATCGCCGTGCACTTCTGGCTGGCCACCATCGGCACCGTGCTCTATATCGCCTCGATGTGGGTCAACGGCATCCTGCAGGGCCTGATGTGGCGCGCCATCAACCCCGACGGCACCCTGATGTACACCTTCGTCGAGGCCGTGGAGGCCAGCGGCCCGGGCTACATCGTGCGCCTGATCGGCGGCCTGTGCTGGGTGGCGGGCATGCTGATCATGGCCTTCAACGTCTTCATGACAGTCCGGCGTGACGAAGGCGCCCGTCAGCCGATTCCGCAGACTGCCTGAGCTAACCGGGGAAACCGACACCAATGAAACACGAGATCGTCGAAAAGAACGTCG
This sequence comes from Halomonas fontilapidosi, assembly GCF_014192285.1. Classification (GTDB taxonomy): domain Bacteria; phylum Pseudomonadota; class Gammaproteobacteria; order Pseudomonadales; family Halomonadaceae; genus Halomonas; species Halomonas fontilapidosi. The sequence goes on from NZ_JACHXQ010000005.1 coordinate 191,218, forward strand.
GCCTGCTTGCCGTACTGATCCTGGTGGTGATCAGCTTCGGCGGGTTGGCCGAGGTTGTGCCACTGTTCTTCCAGAAACAGACGACCGAACCCGTCGAGGGGCTCGAACCGCTCTCGGCGCTGGAGCTGGAAGGCCGCGGCATCTACCGTCGTGAGGGCTGCGTCGGCTGTCACTCGCAGATGGTTCGCCCCTTCCGCGCCGAGACCGAGCGCTACGGGCCCTATAGTGTCGCTGGCGAACAGGTCTACGAGCACAACTTCCTGTGGGGCTCCAAGCGGACCGGGCCGGATCTGGCCCGTGTCGGTGGCCGTTACAGCGATGACTGGCACCGCGCTCACCTGTACAACCCCCGTGATGTGGTGCCGGAATCGATCATGCCCGCCTATCCGTGGCTGTTCGAGAACACCCTGGATGGCGAGGACACACCGAAGAAGATGCGCGCACTGCGCGCCCTCGGCGTGCCCTATACCAACGAGCAGATCGAGAACGCCGGCAGGGAAGTGCGAGGCGAACAGGAGATCACCGCGCTGATCGCTTATCTGCAACAGCTTGGGACCGTGCTCGAGGGCACACGCTGACCATGGATACCGGAACCTTTCGCGGCATCATCACGGGTATCCTGATCATCGCCTTCATCGGACTGACGCTGTGGGCCTACTCGAGCCGTCGCAAGAAGGATTTCGACGAGGCGAAAAACCTGCCCTTCGCCGATGAGGATGATGCACCAGTGAACCGTGACACGAGCGCCTCGCGCGAGACCGATTCCCGTCATGACAGGGGAGACAAGAATACATGAACTATTTATGGGGTGACTCCCTTTCCGGCTTCTGGAGTGCCTGGATCATCGTCATCACGCTGGGCTCCATCGGGATTGCCTTCTGGCTGCTCTACGCCAACCGCAAGACCGACAAGACCCCCGATGCCGAGGGCAACGTCGAAACCACCGGCCATGCCGCCGACGAGATCGAGGAGTACGACAATCCGCTGCCCCGCTGGTGGCTGCAGCTGTATGTCGGCACCATCATCTTTTCTCTCGGCTACCTGTTGCTCTACCCCGGCCTCGGCAACTTTGCCGGCCTGCTGGGCTGGAGTCAGGAAAGCCAGTGGGAAGAGGAAGTGGCCCGCGCCGAGGAACGTTTCGCCCCCATCTTCGCCCAGTACCAGGAAGTCCCGATCCCGGAACTGGCCACGGACGGCGAGGCCATGCAGGTCGCCGAGCGCATCTACCTCAACAACTGCGCGATCTGCCACGGCTCCAATGCCAAGGGCGGCTACGGCTTTCCCAACCTCACCGACGACGCCTGGCTCTATGGCGGCGCGCCGGAGAATATCGTCCAAACCCTCACCAACGGCCGCAACGGCCTGATGCCTTCCTGGCAGCAGCTGGGCAGCGAGAACATCGAGAACGTCACCCAGCATGTGTTATCGCTGTCGGGGCTCGAGCATGATGCCGAGCGTGCCGAGCGCGGCGCGGCGACCTTCGCCTCGGTATGCGCGGCCTGCCATATGCCCGACGGCACCGGCAATCAGGCGCTGGGCGCACCTAATCTGACCGACGATGCCTGGCTCTATCTGGCACCGGGCCAGAGTGTTGCGGACTCGGTGCGCCAGACGCTGCGTAACGGTCGTAATGGCCACATGCCGGCGCAGGCCGCCTACATCGGCGAGGACAAGGTCCATCTCGTCGCCGCCTACGTCTATAGCCTGCGCCTCGAGGACTGAGGACAGCGCTGCCGACGTTGAAGGGTGCGGCCTCCGGTCGCACCCTTTCTCGTTGTGCGGCCATCTCGATACAATATTGGCCTTTACAGCGGTCTCCTGAGATCCTGTTTTCCTTGCCAGCCGTGAGCCTGCCATGAGCGAGAAGATCCCGACCCACGACGTCACCTCGGATCCGGTGGCGCATCACACTCCGCAGGGAGCCGTCACCCAGCACATGTACGCCAGCCGGCGACATATCTATGTGCGCGAAATCAAGGGCTTCTTCCAGCGCCTGCGGCGCACATCCAACTGGGCCCTGATGCTGGCCTTCTTCCTTCTGCCGTGGGTGCCCTGGGGTGATCGTCCGGCGATCTGGTTCGACCTGCCCGGTCGCGAGTTCCACATCTTCTCGGCGACCTTCTACCCCCAGGAGTTCATGCTGCTCTCCTGGTTGCTGATCATCTGTGCCTTCGGCCTGTTCTTCATCACGGTGTTCGCCGGCCGAGTGTGGTGCGGCTATACCTGTCCGCAGAGTGTCTGGACCTTCCTGTTCATCTGGGTCGAGCACCGCCTGGAGGGGTCGCGCAACCGCCGCATCAAGCTCGACAAGCAGCCAATGACCACCGACAAGCTATGGCGTAAATCCGCCAAGCACGCCATCTGGCTGCTGATTGCCCTGGCCACCGGCGTTACCTTCGTCGGCTACTTCACTCCCATCCGCGACCTGGTGGTGGAGCTGCCGACGCTCGATGCCCATGGCTGGTCCTACTTCTGGGTGGGTTTCTTCCTGGTCTTCACCTACCTCAATGCCGGCTGGTTGCGCGAGCAGGTGTGCATCTACATGTGCCCCTACGCGCGCTTTCAGTCGGTGATGTTCGATCGCGACACCCTGATCGTGTCCTACGATGAGGCACGTGGCGAGCCGCGCGGCCCGCGCAAGAAGAGCCTGAGCCATGAGCAGGCCCTGGCCGCCGGTCACGGCGACTGCATCGACTGCGACCTCTGTGTCCAGGTCTGCCCTACCGGCATCGATATTCGCAACGGTTTGCAGTACGAGTGCATCACCTGCGCAGCCTGCATCGATGCCTGCGACAGCGTAATGGACAAGATGGGCTATCCGCGTGGCCTGATCCGCTATACCACCGAGAACGCGCTGGAGGGTAAACCGACGCATATCCTGCGGCCGCGCCTGATGGGCTATCTGGCCGCCCTGGTAGTGATGATCGGGGTCTTCGCCTGGGCGGTGGCTGATCGCACGCCACTCGGCTTCGATGTGGAGCGCGACCGCAACCAGCTGTTCCAGATGACCCGCGACGGACGTATCAGCAATGTTTACACCCTGACGGTGCGCAACCTCGACAGCGAGGCGCATGTCTACCGGCTGGAGGCTTCCGGCCTGCCGGGCCTGACCCTGGATACTCATGAAGTCAGCGTGCCCGCCAGCGACTCCCGCCAGCTGGTGATTCAGGCCAGCGTGCCAGCCGATGCCATCGACCGCCCCAGCGCCGAGATCATCCTGCGCCTGGAAGCCAAGGATGCCGACATCGCCGTCGAACGTGACAGCCGATTCCTAGGAGAGACCCGCTGATGAGTGCGGAACCGGAAAGCATTCCCCCGTGGTACAAGCAGTTCTGGCCCTGGTTTCTGATCGGCCTGTTGGCGTCTTCGATCATCTTCAGCCTGACCTACTTGACGCTGTCGATTCGCTACTATGATGGCTCGGTGGGCGGCGATTACTACAAGCAAGGGCTGGCCATCAACGAGCAGCTGGCCAAGCAGAAGCACGCCCAGACACTGGGCCTCGAGGCGGTGATGCGCGCTGACGCCCTCACCGGCGACATCGTCGTCGACCTGCAGGGAGAGCGACGTCCGGAGCGCCTCCACCTGGCGCTGATCTTTCCCACCGACAGCCACCGTGACCGTTCGCTGACCCTGGAACATGTCCGCGAGGGACGCTACGTCGGCATGATCGAGGAGCCGCTCAACTACCGCTGGTACCTGCAGTTGCAGCCCACCGAAGGTCAGGATGCCGAATGGCGCCTGACCGGCGAGGCCACCTTCCCCAGCGACGACGAGATTGCCCTGGTACCCGGCCTCTAGGGCCTGCCAACGAGACACCATGACCCACCGTTCCCAGACGCCTGACGCGGCCCCCGACTGCTACCACTGCGGCAGCCGGGTGCCGCCGGATGCACCCTGGTCGATCAGCCTCGACGAGTCGCGTCACCCGCTCTGTTGCCCCGGCTGCGAGGCCGTGGCCCACGCCATCGTCGATGGTGGTCTGGCGAGCTACTACCGTTTCCGCACCGAGCTTCCCGAGCGCCCGAACGATCGCCAGGCGGCCAGGGTCGACACCTGGGCGGTCTTCGATGACCCGGGATTACAGGCCCGCTTCGTGCACCCCGACGGTGACGACGGGGCGGTCTATGCCACCCTGGCCGTGGACGGGATCACCTGTGCGGCCTGCGCCTGGCTGATCGAGCATCGCCTCAATGCCCTGGCAGGTGTCGCCACCAGCGCGGTCAATCTCACCCATCACCGCCTGCGGGTCAGCTGGGACCCCGAGCGGGTCGCCCTGTCACGAATCCTCGCCGAGATGGCCGCCATCGGCTACCCCGCCCAGCCCTGGGAACCGGATGCCGCACAGCAGCGCCTGCAGCATGAGGAGCGCATGAACGTGCGCCGCCTGATCGTCGCTGCCGTGGGCATGATGCAGGTGATGATGTTCTCGATCCCCATCTACGTGGCCGGCCCCGACGAGATCAGCGCCGACTTCCTGGCTCTCTTCCACTGGCTCTCCTTTGCGCTGGCCACCCCGGTGGTGCTGTTCTCGGCTCAACCCTTCTTCCGCAATGCCCTGCGCGACCTGCAGACCCGCATGCTGGGCATGGACGTCACGGTATCGCTGGCCATTGGCGGCGCCTACCTGGCCAGTGGCTATGCGGTAATCGCCGGTCACGGTGACGTCTATTTCGATTCAGTGGCCATGTTCACCTTCTTCCTGCTCTTCGGCCGTTACGTGGAGGCGCGTGCCCGGCGCCGCAGCGGACACAGCGGCAACGCCCTGTCTGGCGCCCTACCGCTCTCGGCGACCCGCCTGACCGAGTCGGGCGAGGAGCGCATTCTGCCGGCCAGCGAGCTTGCTGCGGGGGACCGGGTGCTGGTCAAGCCCGGCCATGGCGTGCCGGCTGACGGGGTGATCGAGTCCGGCGAGTCGAGCCTCGACGAGTCCATGCTCACCGGGGAGTACCTGCCGGTGACCCGCGGGGTTGGTGACGGCGTGACCGGGGGCAGCCAGAACATCGAGAGTCCCCTGACGGTGCGTGTTACCCATGCCGGCGCCGATGCCCGGGTGGCCGGCATCATCGACCTTACCGACCGCGCCTTCGCCAGCCGCCCCCGCGTCGCCCAACTGGCGGCACGCATGGCCCACCACTTCGTGCTGCAGGTGCTGCTGGTCACGGTCGGGGTGGCCGTTGCCTGGTGGTTCATCAACCCCGACCGAATGCTCTGGGTGACGCTGTCGGTGCTGGTGGTCACCTGCCCGTGTGCCCTGGCACTGGCCACGCCCACGGCCTTGACCGCCGGCCATGGCCGCCTGCATCGCCGCGGCGTGTTGATCACCCGCGCCGATGCCCTCGAGACACTGTCCCAGCTCGACCGGGTGATCTTCGACAAGACCGGCACCCTGACCAGCGGCGAGATGAGTCTGGTCGAGACCCGCCTGATCGGTGCACCGGACGGTGCGCTGGACGCGGCACGCGCGCGCAGTGTGGCGGCGGCCCTGGAGGCCCAGTCGGAACACCCCATCGCACGGGCCTTCCGCCCCTTCCGCGAGGCGAGGATCATCGCCGACGAGGTGCTCAGCCGCCCTGGCCAGGGACTGGAGGGCCGCATCGACGACCGCTGCTGGCGACTGGGCAGGCCCGAGTTCGCCGCCCCCGAATGCCCGCCGGCGCTGCCCGGCGAGGGACAATGGCTGCTGCTGGCCGAGGAGGGTCAGCCGCGCGCCTGGTTTGCCCTCCACGACCGCCTTCGGGAAGATGCGAGAGAGACGGTCGAGGCCCTCAAGGCGCGCGGGTTGGCCGTGGAGCTGCTCTCCGGTGATACCGCGTCGGCAGTGGCCGACATGGCGCGACGCCTGGACATTGATAACTGGCAGGCGTCTGCTACCCCCGAGGACAAACTGGCCCGCCTCCAGACGCTGCAGAACAGCGGAGAACGCGTCGCCATGGTCGGTGACGGCATCAACGATGTGCCGGTACTGGCCGGCGCCGATGTGGCCATTGCCATGAACGGTGCCACCGACCTGGCCCGGACCCGCGCCGACGCCGTCTTGCTCAGCCCGCGGCTGGGGCGTATCGTCGACGCCGTCGAGACCAGCCGGGCTACCGGGCGCATCATCCGCCAGAACCTGGTCTGGGCGCTGGTCTACAACGTCTCGGCTCTACCGTTGGCCGCCATGGGGTTCGTGCCGCCGTGGCTGGCGGCCATCGGCATGTCGGCCAGCTCTCTGGTCGTCGTCGGCAATGCCCTGCGCCTGAATCGCGACGCCCCGTCTCGTCAGGCCGGCCACGACGCTGCCCGCTTGGTGAATGCATGAGCATCCTCTACCTGCTGATCCCCCTTTCGCTGATCCTGCTGGGACTGGCCGTCTGGGCCTTCTTCTGGGCCGTCAAGCACGACCAGTTCGAGGACCTGGAGGGGCCCGCCTACCGCATCCTCTTCGACGAGGACGACAACGACCGCCCCAAGGATGAACGGCCCCAGCAGCAGCACGACGACCACCCTGCTGACGACAAGGAACGCCGCGACTGATGGACCCTACCGGTCTCGATCTGCCGCCACTGGTCGCCGCCTTCATCTTTGGCCTGCTCGGGGGTGCCCACTGCATCGGCATGTGTGGGGGCATCATGAGTGCCCTGACCTTCGCCGTGCCGCCCAGCATGCGCAGCCCGATACGCCTTTCCGGGCTGCTGCTGAGCTACAACCTGGGGCGGATCGCCAGCTACATGGTCGCCGGCGCCCTGGTCGCGGGACTCGGCACTATCGTCGCCCTCACCCCCGAGACGCGACTGGCGCTCCAGGTGCTGGCCGCCGTGATGCTGATCCTGATGGCCCTGTATATCGCCAACTGGTGGAAGGGACTGCTGCGGATCGAGGCCCTGGGACGCCGCCTGTGGAAGCACCTCGAACCCCTGGGACGGCGCCTGATGCCGGTGGTGCAGGTACCCCAGGCGGTGGCGCTGGGGGCTATCTGGGGCTGGCTGCCCTGCGGGCTGGTCTACTCCATGCTGGCCTGGAGCCTGGCGATCGCCGAGCCCTGGCGCGGCGCCGCCCTGATGGGAGCCTTTGGACTCGGCACCCTGCCGGCCCTGGTGGCCACCGGCCTGGCCGCCCGACAACTCAATACGCTGATCCGTCATCCGGCTACCCGCAGCCTCGCGGCACTCTCGATCATCGTCTTTGCCCTCTGGCAGCTGTGGACGCTGCTGCCGGTCTCGGCCGCTCATTGACGCCGACACCAATTTCCCCTCGGTTGACGTAGCTCAACGCAACCCCTGTCGCGCGACGCTAGCATGAAGGCATGTTCAAACTCCGGAGTGCCACCCATGACCGCTCGAGCCGTCGCCGACGTCATTCCCCGCGGCACCGCCCTGATCCGGGACGCAGGCGTGCTGCGTCGTCATGGCGCCGGCGGACCGCATTACACCAGCTACCCCACCGCGAATGACCTCACGACGGACGTCTCCGAGCGAGATCTCACCGCGGCGCTGCAACGCAGCAACGCCAGCGGACGGAACCTATCGCTCTACGTGCATGTGCCTTTCTGCCGCCACCGCTGCCACCACTGTGCCCGTACCCGGGTGACCACGGAGACGACCCGGCGCGCCGAGCCCTACCTCTCGCGGCTTGATCGGGAGATGGTCCTCGCCTCGCGCCATCTGGAGCGCGCGCGAGAGGTTTCGCAACTGCATTGGGGGGGTGGAACCCCGACCTTCCTGACCCTCGACCAGATGAGCGACCTGTTCGACCGCCTCGACGCCCGTTTCGGGCTATCGAACTCGCGTGACCGCGACTACAGCATCAAGGTCGACCCTCGCGACGCGGACGTCTTCACCTTGCGCCATCTCCAGGCCCTTGGCTTCAACCGCCTGAGCCTCTCGGTGCTGGATCTGGACCCGCGCGTCCAACGCGCCATCAACCGCTACCAGCCCCGGGTTCTCACCGAACAGCTGATCGATGAGGCTCACCGGCTGGGCTTCCGCTCTCTGGGGCTGGAACTGATGCATGGCCTGCCGGGCCAGACGCAAGAGAGCCTTGCCGAGACTCTCGAGCAGGTAATCGCCATGGCCCCGGCCCGCCTATCACTGTCCCCCTATACCCACCGTCCCGAGCGTTTCGTGTCCCAGCGCGGGATCCGGGCCGATGAACTGCCCTCGGCGACCGAGCAGGCAGGCATGCTCGAGACCGCCCTGTCGATGCTGGCCAATGCCGGATACGTGCACATCGGCATGGAGACCTTCGCCCGCCAGGACGACTCGCTGGCCAAGGCCCAGGCCCGGGGACAACTATCGCGCGGCCTGAACGGTTACAGCGCGCTTGCCCCCTGCGACGAACTCGGACTGGGTGTCGGCGCGCTCAGTCGGCTGGGCGGCATCGCGACCCGCAACCCCATGAGCCTCGGTGACTACGAAAGGCGGCTCGACGCCGGCCACCTGCCCGTGGAACGCGGGCTGCGACTGACCGACGACGATCGCCTGCGGGCGTGCGCCATCGAGCGCTTGATGTGTGACATGTCGCTGGATCTTGGCGCGCTGGGGCAGGAGTTCAAGCTGGATGCCAGCGCGCACCTGCACGATGCTCTGACTCGGCTGGCCCCGGCCGAACAGGATGGCCTGGTGAGGCGGGTCGACCAGCGTCTCAAGGTCACACCGTTGGGACGACTGCTGGTCCACCATCTGGCCGCCGCCTTCGATGCCCGTGCCGGCTGACCGGCGCGGCGACGATACCCGTCGCCGCGCCGGGGAGTACCTCCTAAGGGATGCTTTGCCGGTGGGCCACAATCCTCCATACTGTGGCCAGAGCTACTTTATCTGGAGGAGAGCATGCCCGACACCGCGACCGGCAGGCGCCGCTCACTGCTGAACGAGGCCCGCTGTCAGACCTGCAGCCTGAGTTCGCTGTGCCTGCCACTGGCGCTCGAGGTCCAGGACATGGACCAGTTCGACGCCATCATCCGGCGTCGGGCGCCGCTCAAGAAGGGCGAGGCGCTATTTCGACAGGGCAGCCCCTTCACGAGCGTTTTCGCCGTGCGCTCGGGTAGTCTCAAGCAAGTCACCACAGAAGGCAGCGGCGAGGACCAGCTGACCAACTTCTACCTGCCCAGCGAACTGGTGGGGCTCGACGGCATCGATGAGGAACGCTATCCCGGGACCGTGGTCGCCCTGGAGACCACCACGGTGTGCGAGATCCCCTTCGACCGTCTCGACGCCCTCTCCGAGTCGCTGCCGGAGCTTCGCGGCCAGCTCTACCGCAGCATGAGCAAGGAGATGCGCGACGACCGCCGCATGATGCGCCTGCTCTCGCGCAAGACTGCCGACCAGCGCCTGGCCACCTTCTTTACCAGCCTCTCCGACCGCTTCCGGCGTCGCGGCTATTCGCCGTACAGCTTTCGGCTCTCCATGTCCCGGGCAGACATCGGCAACTATCTGGGGCTGGCCGTCGAGACCGTCAGCCGCATCCTGGGGCGCTTCCAGTCACAGGGGCTGGTGGCCGTCTCCGGCCGCGAGGTGAATATCCTCGACCTGCAGGCACTGATCGAGGTGGCCGACGAGGAAGGCGCGCACTAAAGCGGGAAGCTGGTCGGCAGTCTAAATGAAACCGCCCCCATGGCCTTGCCGTGGGGCGGTTTTTTCTTCCAGCTTCCAGGCGCGAAGCGCCGCTCTTCAAGCTTATAGCTCTTGCTGGATAGCGATCCGGTCGGCCTGCCTGCGGGCCTGCTTCTCCTCAAGGCCGGCGAAGTCGAAAAGTTCGCGGTCGGCCAACTGCGAGGGAGCCACGTTGGTCACGGCCTTGAACATGCTCTCGAGCCGGCCGGGGTGACGCTTTTCCCAGTCGGCCAGCATTTCCTTGACCACCTGGCGCTGCAGGTTGGGCTGAGAGCCGCAGAGGTTGCAGGGAATGATCGGGAAGTCCATCCGCCGGGCGAACTCGGCGATATCCGCCTCCCGGCAGTAGGCCAGTGGACGAATGACCATGTTGCGACCGTCGTCGGAGAGCAGCTTGGGCGGCATCGCCTTGAGGCTGCCGCCGAAGAACATGTTGAGAAACAGGGTCTCGAGGATGTCCTCGCGGTGATGCCCCAGGGCCACCTTGGTGGCACCGATCTCTTCGGCAAAGCCGTAGAGCGAGCCCCGCCGCAGTCGCGAACAGAGCGCGCAGGTGGTCTTGCCCTCCGGGGTCTTCTCCTTGACCACCGAATAGGTGTCACGCTCGAGAATATGATACTCGACCCCAGTGCCCTCGAGGTACTCGGGCAAGACGTGCTCCGGAAAGCCGGGCTGTTTCTGGTCGAGGTTCACTGCCACCAGCGAGAAGGCCACGGGGGCGTTGCGCTGCAGGTTGCGCAGGATCTCCAGCATGGTGTAGCTGTCCTTGCCGCCGGAGAGGCAGACCATGACCCGGTCCCCCTCATGGATCATGCCATAGTCGATGATCGCGTTGCCCACCTGACGGCGCAGTCGCTTCTGCAACTTGTTGAACTCGCGCTTGGCTCTGCCATCGAGGGTCGACGCAGAGGCGGCGGGAGACGGGCCATCGGGTGCATCGGTGTCACGGGGATCGAAGATCAGGGCGTCTTGCATGGTCTCGGGCGCTGCCTGGGCGACTGGAAATGACGGTCAGTATGCTACCACCCTTGCCATCGACAGGCGATCCGGTCAGCAGAGGCGCTTCGCCAGCATGGGCTCTCGCGCCAGGCGCAGGTGCATCAGTGCCGTCGTGACGGCATCGCCCAGCGCGGTGTGACGCCCCATGACCGGAACACCCAGGCGCTCGGCAACGTGCTCGAAGCGCGGCCGGATATCCAGTTCGGGATGACTACGGCGCAGCTGTCGTGCATAGGTCTGTGCCACGTCGATGCCGGCATTGGGCAGGTCGAAGCCGAACAGGGGGCGCAGGTAGCGGTTGAGCATCGCCAGGTTGAAACCGAGGCACCAGCCGACCAGTGGACGGTTGCCGACGAAGTCCAGAAACTGCGCCAGTGCCTCATCGACCCCCGCGCCATCGGCCAAGTCGATGCCGCGCAGGCCATGGATACGAATCGAGTCACCGGAGAGACTCGCCGGCCTGGCTAGCCGCAGGTCCAGCGAATCACTGATCAGCACACGGTCGCCGCGAATACGTACCGCCGCCAGCGACACCAGTTCGGCGTGGCGAGTATCGAGGCCGGTGGTTTCGCAGTCGATGGCCACCATCTCGTCCCCGGTGTAGGGAGAAAAGAGCCAGCCGTAGTCGCCATGAGCCTGTCGTCGACGATCGGCGGCACGCCGAAGCGCCTTGAACATGGGTAAACCTCCTGTTGTCATTCCCCGTGGCGCAAGCGTGTTTCACGAGTATTCAAGGTGGAAGCGGTGCGACAGGCGCTGCTTGAAGTCCTTGACGATATGCAGCGCTTCACGAAGTAGGTCGCGCTCCAGCGAGGAGAGTTCCTGAACCACCACCCGGTCGGGCTCCTCACCCCGGCCTTCAGGATCATCGAGGCGCTCGAGCTGCTGGCGCAGCCGCAGTTCGGTGAACAACGACAGCGCCTCCCCCAGGTCCTCGGCGAAGCGCTCCTCCAGACGACCGTCGGCCACCAGCGCCGCGAGCCGCTCATGGGTCGATGTCGCCGTGATGCGGCGCTCCAGTGCCAGGGTGCGCACTCCGTGGACGATGGGGAAGATACCGCCCTTCTTGATATCGACGCCGTGTTGCGGCTTCTTCAGCGACCCGAAGAGCGTCAGCGGCGTTGAGAAACGTAATGCCGTGCGCGCGAAGTAGGAGAGCAGGATCTCGTCGCGGCTGCAGCGCTCGAAGAGCTCTTCGCGCAGCCGCTCGAGCAGCGCCGGGTTGCCGGCCACGGCGTGGGAGTCGAGCATGATGGCGAGCCGCATCAGGCTCTCGCCATCACGACTCTCCGCCCATTGCGCAATGCGTCCTCGCCACTGGGTCTCGGTACCGACCCACTCCGGGTTGGAGACCATGATATTGCCCGGGCAGGGCGGATAGCCGAGCTCGATCAGCGTCTCGGTGAGGCGCTGCATCTGCTCATGGCAGTCGGGCCACTCGAGGTCGTCGGTCAGGATCAGGCCATTGTCCTGGTCGGTCTTGAGGATCTGCTCGCCACGTCCCTCGCTGCCCATCACGACCAGACAGCTGTCGGCGTGGTAGCGCTCGTCGATCAGAAAGCCCCAGGCCTTGTTGATGATGCGCCCATTGAGAGCCGCCAGCAGTTCCATGGCGAAACGCAGCTTGACGCCCTGGGCCATCAGCGCGCGCACCAGTTCCGGGGTGCGGCGGCTGGCGGCGGCCAGCGCCTCGAGGCTGTTGGCCTGCTCCACCTGCAGACTGACCACGTAGCTGCGGCTGGAGAAGTAACTCAACACGTCGGTCAGTTCCACGACGCCGACCGGGGCGTCGTCTTCCATCACCACGACCCGCTCCACCTTGAAGCGCGTCATCTGCACCAGCACCTCGAAAAGGTACTGCCCCGGCGTCGCCGCGACGAGCGTGAAGTGGGCAATCGCCTGCACCGGGCTATCCTGGGCCAGCCCCTCGAGCACCAGGGCATTGAGCAGGTCCGTCTTGGTGACCATGCCCGGGCCGTCATCCCCCTGAACCAGCAGGCTGTCAGCGTGGCTGTCATGAAGGGTATGGACCGCTTCGGCAATGCTTGTCGTGCTGCCATCGACAAGCAACGGCGCGCGCATGCACTCGTCGACCCGCGCCAGCATGAAGCCGGCCATTGTCACCCCGCCCTCGGCGCGGCGTTCGGTAAGCAGCCGAGTCTTGTGGGCCAGGCGCTGGCGAAAGAACTCGGAGAAGGCCGGGTACGCCTCACAGAGCTGCTTGAACAGGCCCTTGGGCAGCAGATAGCAGAGACACTCCTGCTCGGCGCGGAAGCGATAGCGACTCTTGCCATTGAGGATACTGATGGCCCCGAAAAGGTCCCCGGCGGTGTAGTGGCCGATGCGGGACTGCGCGCCCGGCAGGGTCGGGTCGAGCTCAGCGACTTCGCCCTTGTGAATCAGGAACACATACTCGCCGGGCTGGCCGGCATCGAGGATAATCTCGTCACGGTCGAAATAGGCCAGGTCGATGCCGCTACGTACGCGCTCGCGTCCCTCCTCGTCGAGGAAAGTGAAAGGCGGCTGTGAGAGTTCGATATCGACCATGGGGCCGTCCTCATTGCGCGGTGATCATCACTCCGCTGGCTAGTTTGTGCGTCGGTTCACGCGAGCATCCAAGATAGCAAAGTCAGCTTTCAGTAAATAACCTAGACAATCGTCCTATCCTGGCGTTCTTAGACCATCGTCAAAGACGTTCCAGGCAGACCTATTAACTGCATGGGATTTCAAGCCTATACCATCGTCCTATGCTTGCTTACTGGGCCTCATCAAACCGACCGCAAAAACGCCGCAAGTCATTGAATATAAAGAATTAAAAAGAAACGACTTGCATCGGTATCTTTTCATGATACGAAAGTCTGGGATTTATTTTAGGCGTTTGCTGCCCACTATTGCCCCCGAGCCATGCAGGACAATCCCGCGTCGACACGCCACCTCGACAAGGAGCGGGCAACCTGATGACAGACTGATCCAGACTGCTCAGGTCAGGCTGGCTCCGTCGATTCGACTGTCCTGATGAGTGACCTCAACGCTCTGGGCAACTTCCCAACCTGAACAACAAGTGGAGAGCAACACTATGGCAGACGACAAAGCCAATGCCGCTGCTTACTGGAAGGCAAACGTACGCCTGATCACAGGGTGCCTGATCGTCTGGGCCCTGGTCTCCTACGGTTTCGCCATCCTTCTGCGCCCGCTGCTGGCTGGCATTCCCGTCGGCGGGACGGACCTGGGCTTCTGGTTCGCCCAGCAGGGTTCGATCCTGACCTTCATCGGCATCATCTTCTTCTACGCGTGGAAGATGAACCGTCTCGACAAACAGTTCGGACTCGGGGAGTAAGTCAGCATGAGTCAGTTTGCAATCAACCTGCTGTTCGTAGGGGCCTCCTTCGCCCTCTACATCGGCATCGCGATCTGGGCCCGAGCGGGCTCGACCAAGGACTTCTATGTCGCCGGCGGCGGCGTGCATCCGGTCACCAACGGCATGGCCACGGCCGCCGACTGGATGTCCGCCGCCTCCTTCATCTCCATGGCCGGCCTGCTGGCTTCCGGGGGCTACGCCAACTCCACCTTCCTGATGGGCTGGACCGGGGGCTACGTCATCCTGGCCATGCTGCTGGCGCCCTATCTGCGCAAGTTCGGCAAGTTCACGGTGCCCGACTTCATCGGTGACCGTTTCTACAGCAACACGGCGCGCCTGGTGGCCGTCATCTGCCTGATCGTTGCGTCGATCACTTACGTCATCGGCCAGATGACCGGTGCTGGCGTTGCCTTCTCGCGCTTCCTGGAAGTCTCCAACACCTGGGGCATCTGGATCGCGGCCTTCATCGTCTTCCTGTATGCGGTATTCGGCGGCATGAAGGGCATCACATACACCCAGGTGGCTCAGTACATCGTGCTGATCATCGCCTACACCATTCCGGCCGTATTCATCGCCATACAGCTGACCGGTAATCCCATCCCCGGCCTGGGCATGTTCAGCACCCACAGCGAGTCGGGACTGCCGCTGCTGGTCAAGCTCAATGAAGTGCTCAACGAGTTGGGCTTCCGGGACTACACCGCCGATGTCGACAACAAGCTGAACATGGTGCTGTTCACCCTGTCGCTGATGGTCGGTACCGCCGGTCTGCCGCACGTCATCATCCGCTTCTTCACCGTGCCCAAGGTCGCCGATGCTCGCTGGTCCGCCGGCTGGGCGCTGGTGTTCATCGCACTGCTCTACCTGACCGCACCTGCGGTGGCGTCCATGGCACGTCTGAACCTGATGACCACGGTCTATCCGGAGGCAGCAGGGCAGGTAGAGAGCTATGAAGATGCCATGACCGACCCGCTGGCCTACGAGGATCGACCCGGCTGGATCCGGACCTGGGAAGAGACCGGTCTGATCACCTACACCGACAAGAATGACGACGGGCGCATCCAGCTCTACAACGAAGGCAACGAGGACTTCGCCGAGACCGCTGAAGCGCGTGGCTGGGAAGGCAGCGAGCTGAACGTCAACAACGACATCCTGGTACTCGCCAACCCGGAGATCGCCAACCTGCCCAGCTGGGTGATCGGCCTGATCGCTGCCGGGGGTATCGCCGCGGCACTCTCCACTGCTGCGGGCCTGCTGCTGGCCATCTCGTCGGCGATCAGCCATGACCTGATCAAGACCATGATCAATCCGAAGATCACCGAGAAGGGCGAAATGCTGGCGGCTCGCCTCTCCATGGCCGGTGCCATTCTGCTGGCGACCTACCTGGGCCTGAATCCGCCGGGCTTCGCGGCGCAGACGGTGGCCCTGGCCTTCGGTATCGCCGGTGCCTCGCTGTTCCCGGCGCTGATGATGGGCATCTTCTCCAAGCGGGTGAACAACAAGGGCGCGGTTGCCGGCATGCTGACAGGCCTGCTGCTGACCCTGCTGTACATCTTCACCTACCTGGGCTGGTTCTTCATCCCCGGCACCAACATGCTGCCCAATACCGCAGAGAACTGGATCATGGGCGTTTCGCCGCTCTCCTTCGGTGCGGTTGGCGCGATCTGCAACTTCATCGTGGCCTTCGCCGTCTCCAGCGCTACCGAGGAGCCTCCGCAGGAGATTCAGGACCTGGTGGAAAGCGTGCGCTATCCCAAGGGTGCTGGTATCGCCACAGGGCACTAAGCCATAATGGCTCCCTGGCCCGGCTCGCCGGGCCAGTCCAACCACTACCGATCGGGCTTCCTAAGGGAAGCCCGATCGCTTTAAGGATGCACCCCTCATGATATGGCACCTGATAGCAGCGCTCTTTGCCGGTCTCGGCGCGGCAGGGATCGGCCTGATCCTGCGGCTGGCCAGCGGCAAGCGACTGCCGCGCTGGATCATTCCCGCCTGCGGCGGCCTGGGCATGCTGGCCTACCAGATTCATAACGAATACAGCTGGTTCGAACAGAAAAAGACGCAGCTACCCGCCTCGGCCGAGGTGGTCGCCATGGAGAAGGGCCAGATGTTCTGGCGGCCCTGGACCTTCGCCTTTCCCATGACCACGGCCTTCACCATCGTCGACCGCGACAGTATGGCCGTGAGCCGGGAAGAGCAGGACCGGCTGATCGAGTTCATCCTCTACCGCTTCGAGAAGGAGTACGTCGATCAAGTCAGTCATCAGGCCTACCTGATGAACTGCGCGACCCGCGAGATGCTGCCGCTGGAAGGCGAATCGCGCACCCCGGCCACCGAGCAGATGCGTCGTGTCGACGCGGCCAGTCCGCTCTATGAGGCGGTCTGCGAGAACGCCTGAAGCGACGCCACGCGACCCGCGGCTGCCCCGCCGCCAGCCTTGCCCTAGAATGGGCGCATCGGGAAGGGAGAAGAGTGCATGTTCGCTGGCTGGCTGCTGATCGTCGTTTCACTGCTCTACATCGCCGTGCTGTTCGCCATCGCCTGGCGAGGTGATCGGCATGCTCGGGAACATGGCGCAAGCCGTCGCCGCCCGGTGATCTACAGCCTGGCGCTGGCCATCTATTGCACCTCATGGACCTTCCATGGCGCCGTAGGCCAGGCCGCCACGGCCGGCTGGTCCTTCGCCAGCATCTTCGTCGGGCCGATCCTCACCCTGCTGCTGTTCTGGCCGGTGCTGGCCAAGATGATCCGCGTCGCCAAGCACCAGAATGTCACGTCCATCGCCGACTTCATCGCCTCACGCTATGGCAAGACCCAGTCGCTGGCGGCCTTCGCGAGCCTGGTGGCACTGATCGGCACCCTGCCCTATATCGCCCTCCAGCTGAAAGCGGTCTCGACCTCCTTCAGCGTGATTACCGCGGCCTCCGACATCACCCAGGCGCCGCTTTTCGGCGATACGGCCTTCTATGTGGCGATGGTAATGGCGGCCTTCGCCATTCTCTTCGGCACCCGCCACACCGACGCCACTGAGCATCACGAGGGCCTGATCCATGCCGTGGCCTTCGAGTCGATGGTCAAGCTGCTCGCCTTTCTGATCCTCGGGGCCTACGTCACCTGGGGCATGTTCGACGGCTTGGGCGACCTGCTGGGCCGCGCCGAGCTTCAGCTCGGGCTGGAGCGACAGCTGGCCGACCAGGACTTCGGTCAGAGCTTCTGGGCTCAGACCCTGCTGGCCATGCTGGCGATCCTCTGCCTGCCGCGCCAGTTCCACGTCGCGGTGGTCGAGAACATCCACCGCGACGACGCCACCAAGGCCCGCTGGCTATTCCCGCTCTATCTGCTGGCCTTCGCCTTCTTCGTCATCCCGCTCGCCGCCGCGGGCCTGACCATCTTCGCCGACAGCGGTATCGAGCCCGACACCTACGTGCTGGCCCTGCCCATGGCCGCGGGCAACGAATGGTTGACGCTGTTGACCTTCATCGGCGGCTTCTCGGCGGCCACCGGCATGGTGATCGTCGCGGCGGTAGCGGTGTCGATCATGATCTCCAACGAGATCGTCATCCCCGCCCTTTTCCGCCTACGCTGGTTCGATACCAAGCCGCGCGATTATGGCCGCCTGGTGCTGCGCGCGCGGCGCATCACCATCGCCGCGATCCTGGCCATGGCCTATGGCTTCTACCAGCTGATCGGTGAGTTCAGCTCGCTGGCCAACACCGGCATGCTCTCCTTCGCCGCCGCCGCCCAGTTCGCCCCGGCGCTGATCGGCGGCCTCTACTGGAAGCGAGGCAACCGCCTAGGCGTCATCGCCGGCATGAACGCCGGCTTCGCCATCTGGGCCTACAGCCTGCTGATGCCCACCCTGATCGGCGCCGGCGTGCTGCCGGCGAGCTGGCTCGACGGTGGCCCGCTGAGCATCGCCTGGCTGGCCCCCACCTCGCTGTTCGGCCTCAATGTCGGCGACAGCTTCACCCATGGCGTGATGCTCTCGCTGGGCGTCAACCTCTTCTGCTACATCTTCGTTTCCCAGATGACGCCCCAGCGCGTCGTCGAGCGCATCCAGGCCTCGCTGTTCGTTGACAGCGTCGAGACCCGCCAGACCTCGGTGAACCGCCCCTGGACCGGCGCCACCACCGTGGGCGACCTCAAGGTGCTGTGCGAGCGCTTCCTGGGCGCCGGCCAGGTGAGCCGCGCCTTCGAGGACTACGCCCGGCGCACCGGCAAGCCACTGGACAACAACACGCGGGCCTCCATCGACGTCATCCAGTTCACCGAGCGTTTCCTGGCATCGGTACTCGGCGCCTCCTCGGCGCGGATCGTGGTCAATTCGGCCCTTCAGGGGCGCGGTATCGGCATCTCGGACGTGATCTCCATCGTCGACGAAGCCTCTCAGGTGCTGGAGTTCAACCGTGCCCTGCTGCAGGCCACCATCGAAAACATCAACCAGGGCATCAGCGTGGTCGATCAGAACCTGCGCCTGGTGGTGTGGAACCAGCGCTATCTGGAGCTGTTCCGCTTTCCGGATCACCTGATCCGCGTCGGCGCCCCGATGGACAAGATCTTCCGCTACAACGCCCACAACGGTGAATATGGCCCCGGTGATCCCGAGGAGCACGTCCGCCTGCTGATCGACAATATCCGCGAGGGACACCCCCATCGCTATGTGCGCTACCGGCAGGACGGCAGCGTGCTGGAGGTACAGGGAAACCCCATGCCGGGCGGCGGCTTCGTCTATACCTACCAGGACATCACCCAGCAGAAGCGTATCGAGGAAGCGCTGATCCGCTCTGAGAACAACATCCGCATCTATACCGACAACGTGCCGGCGCTGATCGCCTACTTCGACAAGGAGTGCCGCTACCTCTTCACCAACCGTGCCTATGAGCAGGCCTTCGGCATCGATCGCAACGCGGTAATCGGCAAGCGGGTGGAAGAAGTGATGGACCCGGCGATGGCGCGCGAGCGGGCACCCTGGATCGAGCGCGCCCTGGCCGGTGAGCGAGTCAACTTCGAGGTCTCGCTGCCGATCGGCAAGGAACGTCGCTACATGCTGGTCACCTACACCCCCCACTTCGGCGACAGCGGCGCGATCCTGGGCTTCTTTGCCCTCTACCAGGACATCACCGAGCGACGCCTGGCCGAGATCGCCCTCAAGGAGACCAACGAAACCCTGGAGGAGCGGGTGCGCGAGCGCACCCAGGCGCTCTCCGAGGCCAATGCGGCCCTGCGTCAGGAGAACCGGGTGCGCGCCGAGGCCGAGCTTGCCCTGCGCCAGGCCAAGCAGCTGGCCGAGGATGCCAATGCCTCCAAAACGCGCTTCCTGGCCGCCGCCAGCCACGACCTGCTGCAACCGCTCAATGCTGCACGACTGTTCACCTCGGCCCTTGCCCAGGAGATGGCGGCCGACGACATGAAGCGCACCATTGGCCATATCGACAACTCCCTGCAGGCCGCCGAGGAACTGCTCGGCACCCTGCTCGACATCTCCAAGCTGGATGCCGGCGCCCTGACCCCACGGCGCAGCCACTTTGCGCTGGCCGATATCATTCAGCCGCTGCGCGCCGAGTTCGAGGTGATGGCCGAGGAGCGCGGCCTGGACCTGGTGGTGGTGGCAACCCGCCAGTGGGTCGACAGCGACCCCCAGATGCTGCGCCGGATCATCCAGAACTTTCTCTCCAATGCCATTCGCTATACCCAGGCCGGCCGGGTGCTGCTCGGCTGCCGCCGCCAGGGCGAACGCATGACCATCGAGGTGTGGGACTCGGGTCCGGGGATTCCCGAGGCCAAGCAGCTCGAGATCTTTCAGGAATTCCGGCGCCTCGACCAGACCACGCGGCACAAGGAGAGCGAGAAGGGCCTGGGCCTGGGGCTGTCCATCGCCGACCGCATGGCCCGGGTGCTCGACCACCCCATCCGGGTACGTTCGAAGGAGGGCTTCGGCACCATGTTCTCGGTCAGTGTGCCGGTGGTGGCGCCACGCACCGCGACCGAGCAGGCCAAGGACGCCTCGCCGAAGCGCGCCGGCAACAAGCTCGCCGGCACGCGAATACTGTGCATCGACAATGAGTCGCTGATCCTCGAGGGCATGAAGGCGATGCTTTCGGGGTGGGGCTGCGAGGTGTTCACGGCCACCACCATCGGCGGCGCCAAGTCGGTGCTGCGCCACCTGGACGGCGACCCGGACGCGATCCTGGCGGACTACCATCTGGACAACGAGGTCACCGGGCTGATGGCCCTGGAAGCCCTCGGCGAGCGGCTGGAAGGGGCAGTGCCCGGCATCGTGATCACCGCCGACCGCACCGAGGAGGTCGCCGAGGAGGTCAAGCGTGCCGGCTATCAGCTACTGCTCAAGCCGGTGCGCCCCGCCGCCCTGCGTGCCCTGCTCACCCGCACCTTGCAGGCCAGCCGGGCGCCAAGCGGCTAAGCTGCCAAGCTGCCAAGCTGCCAAAACAGGAAAACATTGAGACCTGGAACAAGAAACCCACCTGACGGTGGGTTTCGCGTTTCCTTGAAGCTTGCGCCTTGGCGCTTGCAGCTCGGCGCTCGTCGATACGACTCCACCTTCGGCGGCTCGACCTCGAGTTTCTGGGCGGCGATCACCGCCTGGGTGCGGGAGTGCACGCCGAGCTTACGCAGGATGGCGGTGACGTGGGCCTTGATGGTGGCCTCAGAGACGCTCAGTTCATAGGCGATCTGCTTGTTGAGCAGCCCCTCGGTGAGCATGTTGAGCACCCGGAACTGCTGCGGCGTCAGCGAGGCGATGGCCTCGGCGAACTTGGTCTCCTCCTCGTTGGCTTCGCCCAGCGCTGCGGCCATCTCGGCCGGCAGCCAGACCTCGCCATCGAGGATCTCACCCACGGCCTCGGCGATCAGCGCCAGCGACGACGACTTGGGGATGAAGCCCGAGGCGCCGTAGTCGATGGCGCGGCGCACCACGTAGACCTCGTCGCTGCCGGAGACCACCGCGACCGGAATATCGGGCGTCTGGCCGCGCAGCTGGATCAGGCCAGAGAAACCATGGGCGCCCGGCATGTGCAGGTCCAGCAGGATCAGGTCGGCATCGGGGTGGCGAGTGACCACCTCGGTGGTGGCCTCCATGGTGTCGGATTCGACGATCTCGGCCTGGGGCGCCAGCTGGCGCAGGGCCTGGGTCAGGGCCGCACGGAACAGCGGATGGTCATCGGCAACGATGAATTTCTGGGCAAACGCCATGGATCTTCCTCCGGTTCCTCGAGCAGCTGACCGACAACCGCCACGCTGGGCTCTACAATTGTTGTTCGCATGTTACCCCATGGCCGCGGCGATTCCCAAGGGCTCTCGGGTATTGTCGACATCATGTCGGTGGCCATGAAATGAACAAGCCGGCCCCGAGGGGCCGGCTTGGCATATCAGCTGCGGCAGGTGATTCCACCTGACGCGGGGCGGGCAGGCCCCTCAGCGATTGGCGCGATGCTCGATCAGCTCATCGACCACCGACGGATCCGCCAAGGTACTGGTATCGCCCAGCCCCTCACATTCGTTGGCGGCGATCTTGCGCAGAATGCGGCGCATGATCTTGCCGGAACGGGTCTTGGGCAGGCCCTGGGCCCACTGAATGACGTCGGGCGAGGCGATGGGGCCGATATCCTTGCGCACCCACTTGGTCAGCTCCTTCTTGAGCTCGTCGCTCTCCTCGAAACCATCAGCCAGGGTCACGTAGATGTAGATGCCCTGTCCCTTGATGTCATGAGGGAAGCCGACGACGGCCGCCTCAGCCACGGCGTCATGGGCGACCAGTGAGGACTCGATCTCGGCGGTGCCCATGCGGTGGCCTGAAACGTTAAGCACATCGTCGACGCGGCCGGTGATCCAGTAGTAGCCATCCTCGTCGCGACGGCAGCCGTCGCCGGTGAAGTACATGCCCTTGTAGGTGGAGAAGTAGGTCTGCACGAAACGCTCGTGATCTCCCCAGATGGAGCGGGCCTGGCCCGGCCAGGAGTCCAGGATGACCAGGTTGCCCTCGGCGGCGCCCTTGAGTTCGTTGCCCTCGTTGTCCACCAGCGCCGGCACCACACCGAAGAACGGCAGCGTGGCAGAGCCCGGCTTGAGGTCGGTAGCGCCGGGCAGCGGAGCAATCATGATGCCGCCGGTCTCGGTCTGCCACCAGGTGTCGACGATGGGGCACTTGCCGTTGCCGATCACCCGATGAAACCACTCCCAGGCCTCGGGGTTGATGGGCTCACCCACCGAGCCGAGCACGCGCAGGCTTTCGCGGCTGCTGGAGTCCATGACGTTGTCGCCGTGGGCCATGAGGGCACGCACCGCCGTCGGCGCGGTATAGAGGATATTGACGTTGTGCTTGTCGACGACCTCACCCATGCGGCCATGCGTCGGATAGCTGGGCACCCCCTCGAACATCAGGGTGGTGCCGCCGTTGGCCAGCGGGCCGTAGACGATGTAGCTGTGACCGGTCACCCAGCCGACGTCAGCGGTACACCAGTAGACCTCGCCCTCCTGATAGTCGAAGACGTACTGGTGGGTCATGGCAGCATGCAGCAGGTAGCCACCGGTGGTGTGCTTGAGCCCCTTGGGCGCGCCGGTCGAGCCGGAGGTGTAGAGGATGAACAGCGGATCCTCGGCCCCCATCTCCTCGGCCGGACAGTCGGTAGACTGCTTGCTGACGATGTCGTCGTACCAGACGTCGCGCCCGTCCTTCCAGTCGACCTCGCCGCCGGTACGCTTGACCACCAGCACGTTCTTGCACACATCGGTGCCGTCGCGGGTCAGGGCAGCATCGACGTTGTCCTTCAGCGGCACTTGCTTGCCGCCACGCACCGACTCATCGGCGGTGATGACCAGCTTGGACTTGGCACCGATGACGCGCTGGGCCACGGCATCCGGGGAGAAGCCACCGAACACCACCGAGTGCACGGCACCGATGCGAGCACAGGCCAGCATGGCCATGGCGGCTTCGGGAATCATCGGCATGTAGAGGGTGACCACGTCACCCTTGCCGACGCCCATTTCCTTGAGGCCATTGGCCAGCTGACAGGTCTGCTCAAAGAGCTCGCGGTAGGTGAGCGTCTTGTCATCCTTGGGGTCGTCGCCTTCCCAGATGATCGCCGGCTGGTCGCCACGCGTCTCGAGATGTCGATCGAGACAATTGACGCTGGCGTTCAGAGTGCCGTCCTCGAACCAGCGGATATCCACGTTGTGAGAATCGAAGGAGGTATGCTTGATCTTGGTCGGCGCCTTGGTCCAGTCGAGGCGCTTGGCCTGCTCACTCCAGAAGCCCTCGGGATCGTCGACCGACTGCTGATACATGGCCTCATAGGTGGCCTTGTCGGCGTGGGCGTTGGCGGCAAACTCGTCGCTTACCGGATGGACTTTCTGCTGTTCGGTCATGGATATGCCTCTGTCCAGGGGGTTGGACCCTCCAGGTGGATGTTGCCGACCCCGGTGCGAAAGGACGGGCCGGCCCCATAAAACCTGCCAACAGCATATACGTCAGCAGGCGGCCTTCCCTTTAGACATTGGTAGAAACATTTTTCCCATTAATCACAATGACTTACAAGAAAAATCAGGAGGCGTGACAGCCAAGATAGACCAAGGTCTCAGCGCAGTGCCGGCACCGGTATCCTCGCCCCCGGCGGGCCAGGGAGTGCCGCCGGGCGGTAAAAGCGTGTTCACGACACGCGCAGCGATAGCGGTAAGGCGCCGGGCTCGCGCGTCCGGTATCAAAGCGATGAGTCGTGCGCGGCTCCAGACCGAAGAGGCGACGCATCACGGTCTGCCACTCGTGTCCGTGGGGTCGCGCCCTTGGGCCATCCTCCAGGTGATGCACCAGCCAGTGAGCCATCTCATGGGGCACCACCTCGACCAGGAAGGCAACACGGTTCTCCGCCAGCAGCACCGGATTGAAGCGCAGCCCGCCACGAGCGAAGTGTGCCTGGCCGGCGCACTTGCCGCGCAGGTCCAGCCATACCGCCGGGCGCGGCAGTGACGGATGCAGCTCACGACACAGCTGCCAGGCCGCTTCGACGCGCGCCAGGAGACTGCGGTGCAAGGCGGCCTGGTCGAGGTCATCGAGCCGGGAGGCGTCGGGATCGGGAAGCGCGGGCATCGTCATGGGATGCTAGAATGGCGCCTTCGCGTCGAGGCGTAAAGCCTCACCCATGTCCACGTGTCCCCTGCGAGAGCCGTCATGTCCGATGCCGAAACGCCACTCCCCCAGCCGCTGCTCGAGGATGAAGCGCTCGAACTGCTCGACGACTTCCTCGACTCGGAGCGGGTCGACGCCGACGCCCTGGACCTGATCGCCGCCCATGGCTTCCTGGTGGCCTTGGCGGTAGCGCCACGCGATACGCCCGCCGCGACCTGGGTCGCTGAACTGTTTCACGGCGAGCCGGCCTTCGCCGACGACGCCGAGCGTGAAACCATCCTGGGGCTGCTCGAGCGGCTCCGGCACAACGCCATCGACGTGCTGGAGGCGGGCGGCCTGCCGGAGTTGCCCTTCGAACTCGAGCTGGGTGACAGCGCCCCCGAGGAGACGCCCATCGGTGACTGGTGCGCCGGCTTCATGGAGGGGGTATTCCTCGACGAGGCCGCCTGGTTCGCCGACGACGAGGAAGCCGCCGCCACCCTGCTGCTGCCCTTCATGCTGCTCTCGGGCCTGTTCGATGACGAACCCGATATGGCAGAGCTGGCCAATGATGCGGCGCGCCTCGAGAGTCTCGTCAGTCAGCTCCCGGAGCTGGTACTGGACCTCTACCTCCACTATCGCGTCCCCCCGGAGACGCCCAAGCCCAAGCCGCGCCGCAAGCAGCCCGGCGGACGAGGCAAGGGCCGGCGGTAAGCTGGAAGCTGGAAGCTGGAAGCTGGAAGCTGGAAGCTGGAAGCTGGAAGCTGGAAGCTGGAAGCTGGATAGCAGAGTGTGGCTTCTGGTGCAGGCATAGACGGTTTTTTTTACCGCTTATCGCTCCCGGCGACGCCGGGTTAACGCAGCCGCGTCAGCATCCCGTCGAGGGTGCCGTAGAGCCACTCGCGAAAGCGCTGCAGGCGCGGCCGCCGCGCCCAGGCCTCGGGGTCGATCTCCTGGCTCGAGGCGAAATTGCGCGTGAAAAGCGCCGCGACATCGGCGGCAAAACGGGCATCGTCAACTTCCTGGTTGGCCTCCAGGTTCCACTGCAAGCTCCAATGGTCGAAGTTGCAGGAACCGAGGCTGACCCAGTGATCGGCCAGTGAGAACTTGGCATGGATGAAGGTGGGCTGGAACTCGAAGATGCGCACCCCCGCGCGCAGCAGGCGGCCATAGAAGCGCTGGCCGGCATAGCGCACGCCGGGATGGTCATGAAGCTTGCCCGGCAGCAGCAGGCGCACGTCGACGCCTCGTCGCGCTGCCCGTGCCAGGCGACGTCGCAGGGTGAAGGTCGGCACGAAGTAGGGCGTACAGATCCAGAGTCGCTGATCGGCCGCCGAGACGCGCTGATGCAGCGAGTGGCGGATCGCCTGATAGCGGTAACCCTGACCCCAGACCACGCGACCGCGCATGCCACGAAAGTCCTCGCGAGGCCGCGTCGAGAGCTCCAGCCCCCGCACCAGTGAGGCCCTGCCCGGCCCGCGGCTCATGGGGGAGTCCCAGAGCCGGCAGAACAGCCTTACCCAGTCGGCCACCACCGGCCCCTCGATACGCATCGCCACCTCGTACCAGGCATCCAGAAACTCATCCACGGCCCCGAAGCCGCCGGTAAAGGCTTCACTGCCGTCGATCACCACCAGCTTGCGGTGGTCTCGGGTCAGGTTGCGCACCAGCGACTGAACCCCCAGAGGGTTGAAGAAGCGCAGCGCCACCCCGCCCTCCTCGAGGCGCTGGCGATCGGCGCTCGCCAGCCCCATGGCCCCGTAACCATCGAGCAGCAACAGCACCGACACGCCGCGCTCGGCGGCACGCACCAGGGCCGTGATCAAGGCACTGGCGAGCCGGCCCGATTCCATCAGATAGAGCTCGATGAGCACGGAGTGGCGCGCCCGGTCGACGGCATCGAACATTGTCGGCAAGAACAGCGCCGCCTCGGGAAGCAGTTCGAAATGATTGCCGTCTCGCCACATGCCATGCATGACATCGTCCCTGTCACATACCCTTGCAGCATTGACGCATGTTTGCCCGTTCGGGAAAAGCCCGCCGCTGACCGCCGGCAGAGAGACCGCTATACTGACGGCTCACCCTCGGGCACAGGCGAATGGATGGGCCTTGCACGCATGCTGACCGGCGCCCTGCGCGCGCCGCTCGAGCGACTGATGGCACAGTGGGCCCGCATTCGGCTGATCGAACCCGACCCCGAGGCGCTGGCTCTCGACCCGACACTCCCGACGTTCTATGTGCTGCCACACCCGGCGCTCTCCGACACCCTGCTGCTGGCCACTCTGACCCGATCCCACGGTCTGCCAGCCGCCGGGGGACGACAGAACGTCGGCGCCATCACCCTGCCCGCTTGCCTGCCGTTGCCCGCGCCGAGCCGGCGCCTGTGGCGCCGCACCAGGCGGCCGGTGCCCCCCTTCCTGACGCTGATCGAGCAGTGCCACCAGGACCCCGCCCGCGATGTGCAGCTGGTGCCAGTGAGCATCTTCTGGGGGCGCGCCCCGGGCAAGCGCTTCGGTTTCTGGCAGCTGCTGGCTGCCGACAACTGGCAACTCACCGGGCGGCTCCGCCGTCTGCTGTCGGTGGTGGTCAATGGCAAGGACGTGGAAGTCCATCTCGGCACGCCATTGAGACTCTCCGAGCTGCTCGACGCGCGAGAAACCCGTCTCACCAATCGCAAGATCGCCAGGCTGCTGCGGGTCCACTTCCGCCGCATGCGCACTCGGGTGCTGGGGCCGGACCTGTCCCATCGGCGAACGCTGATCGAAGGCGTGGCAGCAAGTCCCGAGGTGCGACGCGTCATCCGCGAGGTGGCCGTCGCCGAGCAGCGCTCGCCGGCGCACCTCGAGGACCGCGCCCGCCGCTATGGCCGCGAGATCGCCTCGAGCATGACCTACCCGGTACTGCGCTTCATGGATGGCCTGCTAAGGCGGCTCTGGAATCGCCTCTACGACGGCGTTTCGGTGCGTGGGCTGGAGCGGGTCAAGCCTCTCGCCGGAGACCATACCCTGGTCTATGTTCCCTGCCATCGCAGCCACATCGACTACCTGCTGCTCTCCTACGTGCTCTATCGCGACGGCCTGATGCCCCCGCACATCGCCGCCGGACGCAACCTGGACATGCCGCTGATCGGCCCGCTGTTGCGCCGCGGCGGGGCCTTCTTCATGCGCCGCAGCTTCCGCGACAACCGCCTCTATGCCACGGTCTTCAATGAGTACCTGCATCGCTTGATAGCCCGCGGCCACCCGCTGGAATACTTCATCGAGGGGGGACGTTCGCGCAGTGGCCGCATGCTGCCCGCCCGGCCCGGCATGCTCTCGATGACCCTGCGTTCCTACCTGCGCAGCGCGCGAAACGGCGGCCAGCCGCTGGTGTTCGTCCCCGTCTATATCGGCTACGAGCGCATCCTCGAGGGCGGCAGCTACCAGCGTGAACTGCACGGTGGCAGTAAACGTAAGGAGAGCCCATGGGGGCTGTTGCGGGTGCTCCGCCAACTCCGTCAGCCCTTCGGGCAGGTCGCCGTGAACATCGGTGAGCCCCTTTCCCTGCGTGGCTTCCTGGACGCGGAGGTCCCCGACTGGCGACAACGGCGCGACGACTCGCGCCCGGCCTGGCTCACTCCGCTCGTGCCTCGCCTCGGCGAGACACTCTCACGACGCATCAACGCGGCCGCCGCCCTCAACCCCGTCAATCTGGTGGCCCTGGTGCTGCTGACCACCCCCCATCGGGCCATCGAGGCCGCTCTGCTGAAGCGTCAGCTGGCGTTGCTGATCGCCCTGCAGCAACGCCTGCCGGGCGGCCGCCACGTCAGCCTGCCGGATGGCACACCTGATGACTGGCTCGAGCGAGCGCTCGTCCTGGGAATGGTCGAGCGTCGCTCCCACCCGCTGGGCGACATCATCGTCGCCGATGAGCGACAGGCCGGCCAACTGGCCTGGTACCGCAACAACGTGCTGCACCTCTTTGCGCTCGCCGGCCTCACCGCTTTCGCCTTCCGTCACCAGGCCCGCCATGACCCGGCGGGTCTCGAGGCCCTGCTCGCCCCCGGCTGGCCGATCCTCGCCCGGGAGTTGAAGATCTCCCCGCCTGACTCGCTGCGCGACGATCTGGTCAACATGCTCGACGCCCTGGTCGACGCGACGCTGCTGGAGCGTGACGGTGAGGGCTGGCGACGGCCCGCCGAGTCGCTGGAGGCCGGCGAGCAGTTGCGCATGCTCGGCGGATTGATGCAGCCCTCCCTGGAGCGCGGTTACCTGCTGCTGTCGGTGTTGCTGAGCGAGCCCCCGGGCCACTTCACGGCCGATGAGCTGACGTCGCACAGTCGCGAACTCGCCGAGCGGCTGGCACTGCTCTCGGGGCTTGATGCACCGGAGTTCTTCGACACGCGATTATTCTCGGGCCTGGTGGAGAGCCTGGAAGCGCAGGGATGGCTTTACAGCGAGGCTGGCCGGCTGGTGTTCGACGAGCGCCTGCGCGAGGCGGCCCAGCGAAGTCGGGCACTGTTCGACCCGGCGCTGCGTCACCGCCTGCAGCTGGTCAGTCGCCGGGACGCGGGCTGAGGTCAGGCCTCCAGGCGGCGGTGGACATAGAGGTCATAGCGGCTGGTCTTGTCCTCGACGACGTGACGGGGCGTCGGTCCTTCGATGGGCGGGGCCTTGCGTGGCCGCTTGACCACCACCCGGTGAGTGGCCACGTCCAGCGCCGCCTCCAGCAACCGCGGAGCATCGGGGTCATCCCCGGCCAGGGTACGGAACAGCCGCATCTCCTTCTTGACCAGCGCAGACTTGTCGCGGTGGGGAAACATCGGGTCTAGATGGATCACCTGAGGGGCCACTGTCGCCCTTGCCACCAGCGTCTCCAGGTCGTGGGTCGCGTCGCCGTGGACGAGCGACATGCGCGCGGCAATGTCACGTATTTCCGAATCGCTCCGCGCCCGCACCAGGCCGTCCTCCAGCAGGGCAAAGATCGCCGCGACCCGCTCGATCATCAGCACTTCGGCGCCCAGGCTCGCCAGCACGAAGGCATCGCGACCCAGCCCGGCGGTCGCATCCACCACCGAGGGGGTGACACCCCTGGCCAGGCCACAGGCCCGTGCCACCAGTTGGCCGCGGCCACCGCCGAAACGACGCCGATGGGCAGCACGCCCGGTAACGAAATCCACCGCGAGCGGACGGCCATAGCGCCTCGGATCACCGGCCAGCACCAGGCGGTCATCCTGGCGGACCAGTAGCAGCTCGGCCTCGCCTTCCGCGGCCTTGGGCAGGCCGAGCTGCTCCGCCAGTGCCGGGGCGCCCTGTACCCCCACCGGCATGCCAGGCCTCATCGGCTCTTCTGCCAGGCGACCCGGTCCCGCAGATAGACCGGCTGGACCTCATGGGCCGGCCGGGCTTCGTCGGCATCGACGGCGCGCGCCGCCAGGCGTGCCATGTCGGCAGCCTCGGGCTCGGGTTCGGCCAGGTAGAGGCCAATACTGGCCTGCACCTCGGCAGACATCTGGTCCCACAGGCGCCAACCGGAGCCGATGCCGACCCAGTCAGGGTCCTCATGGCCGGCAGGCACGCGCAGTTGTGCCGGTGGCATCACGGCCTCCTCGGTCAGCGCCACGGGCACGCCGTCCCGGCATTGCCAGGTAGCCACGTAGATCTCGCCCATGCGCGCGTCCAGGGCGGTGATCAGCCAGCGGTAGTGGTGTCGACGATGGGCACCTAGCGCCAGCGCCTCGAGGGTCGAGACACCCACCAGCGGCCGGTCGAGGCCGAAGGCGAGCCCCTGGGCAACACCGGCGGCGATGCGCAGGCCGGTGAAGGAGCCCGGCCCCCTGCCATAGGCCACGGCGTCCAGCGCCGAGGCCGGCAGGCCGGCCTCGGCGAGCACCTCGTCGACCATCGGCAGCAGGCGCCGGGTGTGCTCCCGCGGCGTCATGGCGAAGCGTGATATCAGTTCATCATCGAGGCCTTCACGGCGGCGCAGCAGAGCGGCGGAACAGGCGCTCGAGGAGGCATCCAGGGCCAGCAGGATCGACATGGGCAAGAGGTCGCGGCAAAAAATGTCGGATCATTATACGCGCGCCATCGCCAACGACGAAGGCCCGCGCATGGCGGGCCTTCGTCACGGGGAGCGGAGAGAGTGAGGGCTTAGCCTTCCAGCGCCTTGAGCACCTGCGCCGTGATGTCGTCGACACTGCCGACGCCCTCGACGCGGTGGTAGGTCGGTGCCGCCTCGGGGTCCTGCTCCGCCCAGGCCTGATAGTAGTCAACCAGCGGCGCGGTCTGCTCATGGTAGACCGCCAGACGGTTGCGCACCGTGGACTCGCGGTCGTCATCGCGCTGGATCAGCGGCTCGCCGGTGACGTCGTCCTTGCCCTCTTCCTTCGGCGGGTTGTACTCGACGTGATAGACGCGGCCGGAACCGGGATGCACGCGGCGACCGGCCAGGCGCTTGACGATCTCCTCGTCTTCCACGGCGATCTCCAGCACGTGATCGATCTTGACCTCGGCATCCTTCATGGCCTGGGCCTGGGGGATGGTGCGGGGGAAGCCATCGAACAGAAAGCCGTTTTCGCAGTCGGGCTGGCTGATGCGTTCCTTGACCAGGGCGATGATGATGTCGTCGGACACCAGGCCGCCACTGTTCATGATCTCCTTGGCCTTCAGCCCCAGCTCGCTGCCCTCCTTGACGGCGGCGCGCAGCATGTCGCCGGTGGATATCTGCGGGATGTTGAAACGCTCGCAGATGAACTGGGCCTGAGTGCCCTTGCCGGCACCGGGGGCGCCCAACAGGATCAAACGCATCTGACTGCTCCTTGAAGTGTGAATCTCGTGCACGAAGAAAGAGAAGAACCGAACGATAACCGTGCCGTCGGGTCCAGACAAGCGACAGGCCTTGGCGCACCGCCTTGAATGTGGAAAAAAGGCCTGTACATCAACCCTCTGGCAGCCAAATAGCACTTTGGTCTGCCCTTCATGATAGCGGCTGGAGGAAACGACAACGGCGTCTTGCGACGCCGTTGTGCCAGGCAGGGGTAACAGGCCTAGAGCAGCAGACGACGAATGTCGGTCAGCACCTGGCCCAGGAAAGCGGTAAAGCGTGCCGCATCGGCACCATTGACCGCCCGGTGGTCATAGGAGAGGCACAGCGGCATCATCAGCCGCGGCTGGAAGGCCTGGCCATCCCACACCGGCTTCGTCTGCGATTTGGAGATGCCCAGGATGGCGACCTCCGGCGCATTGACGATCGGCGTGAAGGCGGTGCCGCCGATGGAGCCCAGACTGGAGATGGTGAAGCAGCCACCGGTCATCTCCTCACGCTTGAGCTTCTTCGACTGGGCCTTCTTGGCCAGCTCCACGGACTCCTTGGCCAGCTCGATCAGCGACTTCCGGTCGGCATTGCGGATCACCGGCACCATCAGGCCGTCCGGGGTGTCCACGGCGATGCCAATGTGCACATACTTCTTGTGCACGATCGTCTCACCGTCACTTTTCAGACTGACGTTGAACTGCGGAAACTTCTCGAGGGCGAAGGCACAGGCCTTGATCAGGAAGGGCAGCGGCGTGAGCTTGGCGCCCTGAGCCTCGGCCTCGGCCTTCATCGACTTGCGGAAGGCTTCCAGCTCGCTGATGTCCGCCTCGTCGAACTGAGTGACATGCGGCAGGTTGACCCAGCTGCGATGCAGGTTGGTGGCGCCCATCTTCATCAGACGGCCCATGGGCTTCTCTTCCACCTCGCCGAACTGGCTGAAGTCCTGATCCGGAATCGGCGGGATGCCACCCCCGGCAGCCGCCGGCGGTGCCGCCGTGGCGGAGGTCTGAGCCTTGCCGCTCATCACCTGCTTGAC
The DNA here is from genome assembly GCF_014192285.1 of Halomonas fontilapidosi. Classification (GTDB taxonomy): domain Bacteria; phylum Pseudomonadota; class Gammaproteobacteria; order Pseudomonadales; family Halomonadaceae; genus Halomonas; species Halomonas fontilapidosi. The sequence continues at coordinate 223,113 of NZ_JACHXQ010000005.1, forward strand.
GTAGGCGTGGACGTCCTCCTTGAGCACACGATCCTTGGGGCCACTGGGCTTGACCAGCCCCAGGTCGACACCCAGCTCACGCGCCAACATGCGCACCGCCGGTCCGGCATGGACCAGCTTGCCGTCGCGGGGCTTGTGGGCGGCCATCTGGGCTTCGGGACTCGGCGAGCCCGAGGGCGTGGCCGCTGGCTGGTCGGCAGCGGACGCCGGCGCCTCGGCCTTCGGCGCCGCCTTCTGCTCGGGCTGCTTCGCCGCCGGCTGGGCGGCGGGCTTGCTGCCGGCCACCTCGATATAGCCGATCAGGTCGCCCTCGGAGACGGTATCGCCTTCCTTGACGGTGAGCTCGATGAGCTTGCCCTTGTAGGGGCTGGGCACGTCCATGGAAGCCTTGTCGGACTCCAGGGTGATCAGCGGATCCTCCTCATCGACCTCATCGCCGGCACTGGCCGCGATCTCGATGATCGGCACGTCGGAGGAGCCGGAGAGATCCGGGACCCGCACTTCCTTGCGCTCGGGCTCGCCACCGCCGCTTTCTTCCTCGGCCGGCGCCGATTCCTGAGGCGCGCTGGCTTGAGGTTCAGCGGGGCTCTCGGCAGCGTCCTCGGCCTCGCCACCCCCTTCGCCGGTACCCGCGTCCTCGATTTCCATGGTGCCGATGACGTCACCTTCGGAAACCGTGTCACCCTCCTTGACGGTGAGCGAGACCAGCTTGCCGGCATGGGGGCTCGGCACATCCATGGAGGCCTTGTCGGACTCCAGGGTGATCAGCGTATCTTCGGCGGCCACCTCGTCACCCTCGGCCACCGCCACCTCGATGATCTCCACATCGGAGGATCCCCCCAGATCGGGAACCTTGACCTCCACGGTGCGCTTGCCCCCACCCCCGCTCTTGGCGGCGGGCTTCTCGGAGGCCTTGTCGGGCGGCGATTCGGCTTTCTTGGGCGCCTCCGAGGCCTCGCTCTTGTCCTCGGTCTCGCCGCCACCTTCGGCCTCTATCTCGACGATGTCATCGCCCTCGGAGACGGTATCGCCTTCCTTGACCAGCACCTTCAGTACCTTGCCCCCCTTCGGCGCCGGTACGTCCATGCTGGCCTTGTCGGATTCCAGCGTGATCAGGGTGTCCTCGGGGGCAATGACATCGCCCTCGGCCACCGCGATCTCGATGATTTCCACATCGGTATCGCCACCGATGTCCGGAACTTTGATGATTTCGCTACTCAAGGTCGCGCTCCTTCAAACTCTTGACGGGGGCGGGCCCCGCGGGCCCGCCGTGCCACCGGATCAGTCGGTCAGCGCCTCATACCTCAAGCGGGTTGGGCTTGGCCGGGTCGATGTCGTATTTCTTGAGCGCCTCGCCGACGACCTTGCGATCCAGTTCGCCACGGTCGGCCAGCGCCTTGAGCGCGGCCACGGTCACGAAGCGGCGGTCGACCTCGAAGAAGGCGCGCAGCTTCTCGCGGGTATCGGAGCGACCGAAACCGTCAGTCCCCAGTACATGGTAGTCGGTCGGCACCCAGGCACGGACCTGGTCGGCGAACAGCTTCATGTAGTCGGTGGAGGCGATCGCCGGGCCCTTGCGCCCCTCCAGGCAGGCGGTGACGTGAGGCTTGCCGGGCTCCGCTTCGGGATTGATGAAGGCCTGGCGATCGATCTCCAGGGCCTCGCGGCGAAGCTCGTTGAAGCTGGTCACGCTCCAGATGTCAGCGCCTACGCCCCACTCCTCGGCGAGCATCTCGGCGGCGGCCTCGACCTCTAGCAGGATGGTGCCGCAGCCCAGCAGCTGGACGCGACCCTTGTCACCCTGGGTCTCGCGCAGCAGGTACATGCCCTTGATGATGTCGTCGGCGGGCACCTCCTCGAGGGCAGGATGCTCGTAGTTCTCGTTCATCACCGTCAGGTAGTAGAAGCAGTTTTCCTTGTCGCTGAACATGCGCTTCAGGCCGTCCTGGACGATGACCGCCACCTCATGACCATAGGTGGGGTCATAGCTGCGGCAATTGGGAATCGTCGAGGCCAGGATGTGCGAATGCCCATCCTGGTGCTGCAGGCCCTCGCCGTTCAGCGTGGTACGCCCGGCGGTGCCCCCGATCAGAAAGCCGCGAGCCTGCATGTCACCGGCCGCCCAGGCCAGGTCGCCGATGCGCTGGAAGCCAAACATCGAGTAGTAGACATAGAACGGCAGCAGCGTCGTGGCGTTATTCGAGTAGGAGGTCGCGGCGGCGATCCACGCCGACATGGCACCGGCCTCGGTGATGCCTTCCTCGAGGATCTGACCCTTCTGATCCTCGCGGTAGAACATGATCTGGCCCTTGTCGACCGGCTCGTACTTCTGGCCCTCTGAGGTGTAGATACCGAGCTGGCGGAACATGCCCTCCATGCCGAAGGTGCGCGCCTCATCGGGAATGATCGGCACCACCCTCGGGCCGAGCTGCTTGTGCTTGACCAGCCCGTTCAAGACGCGCACGAAGGCCATGGTGGTGGAGACCTCACGGCCCTTGGAGCCGCCGGTCTGAGAGGCGAAGATCTTGTCATCCAGCGAGGGGATCTCCAGCGCCTCGAAATCACTGCGCCGGCTCGGCACGTAGCCGCCCAGACGCTCGCGCTGCAGATGCATGTACTTGAGCTCCGGGGAGTCATCCTCGGGCTTGTAGTAGGGCACCTCCTTGAGCTGCTCGTCGTTCAACGGAATGCCGAAGCGATCGCGGAACGTCTTGAGCGCCTCGTACTCCATGGTCTTGACCTGGTGGGCCTCGTTGGCGGCCTCACCATCACCGCTCCCCATGCCATAGCCCTTGACGGTATGCGCCAGGACCACGGTGGGCCGGCCGTTGGCGTTCTGCGTCGCCTCGTGATAGGCCGCATACACCTTGAAGGGGTCGTGACCGCCGCGGTTGAGCTTCCAGATGTCCTCGTCGGACAGGTCCTTGACCATCTCGGCGGTTTCCGGGTACTTGCCGAAGAAGTGCTCCCGGGTGTAGGCGCCGCCATTGGCCTTGTAGTTCTGGTATTCGCCGTCGACCGCCTCGTCCATGCGCTTCTGCAGGATGCCCTTCTTGTCCTTCTCGAACAGCGGGTCCCACAGGCGGCCCCAGACGACCTTGAGGACGTTCCAACCGGCGCCGCGGAACACACCCTCGAGCTCGTCCATGATGCGGCCGTTACCACGGACCGGGCCGTCCAGGCGCTGCAGGTTGCAGTTGATGACAAAGATCAGGTTATCGAGCTTTTCGCGGCTGGCCAGGTGGATGGCCCCCAGGGATTCCGGCTCGTCGCACTCGCCGTCTCCCATGAAGCACCAGATCTTGCGGTCGTGCATTGCCTTGAGCTCACGGGAGTCCAGATACTTCATCACGTGGGCCTGGTAGATAGCCTGGATCGGGCCCAGCCCCATGGACACCGTGGGGAACTGCCAGAAATCCGGCATCAGCCAGGGGTGGGGATAGGACGAGAGGCCGTCGCCATCCACCTCCTGGCGGAACTTGTCCATCTGCTCTTCACTGAGTCGGCCCAGCAGGTAGGAGCGGGCATAGACCCCGGGCGCCACATGACCCTGGATGTAGACAAGGTCACCCTCGAAATCGCCGTTCGGGGCGCGGAAGAAGTGGTTGAAGCCCACGTCATAGAGGGTTGCCGCCGACATGAAGCTGGCGATGTGACCACCCAGCCCCGGGTTCGCGCGGTTGTTGCGGATGACCTGGGCAATGGCGTTGTAGCGAACCAGCGAACGAATCCGCCGCTCCATGAAGATATCCCCCGGCATCGGCGCCTCGCGATGCACCGGGATGGAATTGCGATGCGGGGTGGTCACCGAGAAGGGCACCTGCATGCCATCGCGACGCACACGGTCGGCCAGACGCGTCATCAGGTACCGGGCACGATCCTCGCCCTCGCGATCCAGGACCGACTCCAGGGAATCCAGCCATTCCGTGGTTTCGACCGGATCGAGATCTTCTCTTGTTTCCAGACTCATAGACGTCTCTCCGAATGACGGTTGGGACTACAGCCCCGCAGAGGGGCGAGTGGTGCTCCTGTTCGAACCTGAAGCCCGAACGCGCCAGGCCTGTAGTTGTTTTACAAGACAGTGTGATGGGACGTTGCTGTTCGCGCGAAGATACCGTAAACGCCGGGCCCTGCCAATTCAAGATAAAATGGAAAATAATTCCAAAGAATTATTTTGCGCTGCAACACAGGGCATTACGCGCCACCGCAAGATCGAAATCGGCCCGTCTCAGGCAGTTGTAGTTAAACTACTGTATGAAGCAAGCGTGCCATTCAGAAAGCATCGACCTGGCCTTGTGGCATGCTTCAGAAACGTATTCTTCCCATTTCCTGGCGAAAATAGGCCCAATCGAAGGCGGGCCCGGGGTCGCTCTTGCGCAGCGGTGCCACTCGGGCATGACTGGTGATGCGCGTTTCGTCGAGGTCCGGATAGGCCGCCATCAAGGCCAGCGTGACCGCCGCCAGCGACCGATACTGGGCCCCGGTGTAGGGGCTCACCTCGTCACCCTCCAGTTCGATGCCGAGGGCAAAGTCGTTCAACGCTCGACGCTCGCGAGCGCCGTCTTTCCAGCACGAACGGCCGGCATGCCAGGCCCGTGCCTGAAAGGGCACGAACTGAACGCACTCGCCATCGCGCCGGATCAGCAGATGCGCCGAGACGCGCAGACTGGCGATGGCCGCAAAGAAAGGATGTGCCTCGGGCTCGAGCCGGTTGGTAAAGAGCCGTTCGATATGCTCGCCCCCGAAGACTCCCGGCGGCAGGCTGATGGAGTGCAGCAGCAGCAGCGAGACCTCCCCCGCCGGTCGGGCGTCCTGATTGGGTGAGGATAGCCGCCGGGCGCCGGAGAGCCAGCCGTCGTCGATATACATGGTTTTACCTGACGTCAATGCATGGATTTCCCTATAATGACCGCCTCACGCTTCCCCGCACAGAGATGGACCCGCCATGCATTATCAGGACGCCCTAGTCGAAGAGATCCGAGACAGCGCCGCCCGGCTGCTGGCCGAAGACGTCGGTCCCGGCGACATCACCGCCCAGCTGGTACCCGAACGGCAGATGGCCCGGGCTCGGGTGATCACCCGCGAGGCGGCGGTGCTGTGCGGCGTGGCCTGGGTCGACGAGCTGTTCCGGCGCCTCGATGCCCGGGTCGCCCTGCACTGGCAGGCCGCCGATGGCGACCGTCTCGCGCCCGGCCAAGTGTTCCTCGAGCTGGAGGGTCCTGCACGCAGCCTTCTCACCGGGGAGCGGGCCGCGCTCAACCTGCTGCAGACCCTCTCCGCCACGGCGACCCGCACCCGCCACTGCGTGGACCTGCTCGAAGGGACCGGGGTGCGCATGCTCGATACACGCAAGACACTGCCCGGGCTGAGACTCGCCCAGAAATACGCGGTGACCTGCGGCGGCGGTCACAACCACCGCATCGGTCTCTACGATGCCTTCCTGATCAAGGAGAACCACATCGCGGCCTGCGGCGGCATCGCGGCGGCCGTCGAGGAAGCAAGGCGCATCGCCCGCGACCTGCCGGTGGAGGTGGAAGTGGAAACCTTCGAGGAGTTGGATCTGGCGCTCACCGCTGGGGCCGACGTGATCATGCTCGACAACTTCAGCCTCGACGACATGCGCGAGGCGGTGCGTCGCACCGCCGGGCGGGCCACCCTGGAGGCCTCGGGCAACGTCGACGAGGACACCCTGCGCGCCATCGCCGAGACCGGCGTGGACTGCATCTCCAGCGGCGCCCTGACCAAGGACATCGGCGCAATCGACCTGTCGATGCGCATCGTCGAGCAGGAGGCCTGACGGTCCGCTCAGGTCTCGACAGCGACCAGTCGCTTCTCGAGACGCTGGCGATAGAGCCGCTCGCCCCCGCGTTCGACCCAGTCGTCGCCCAGCGGCGTCCACCCCCGATGCACCAGGCCCTGCGCCAGCACGGCACTGGCCACGATGCTGATTCGGGTCACGCCCTGCTCCAAGAGCAGGCGCTCGGCGTGCACCAGCAGGGTCGACCCGATACCGCGACGGCCCAACGACGGCCAGACATAGAGGGTCTCGACCCGCCCACGGGGCACGTCCAGTTCGAGAAAGCCCACACAGCGGCCCTCGCAGTCGGCGACCAGGGTGGTATAGAGCGCCTGACGTGCCGTCCAGGCACTGCCATCCCGCGGCAGGGCCATTGCCCAGGTCTCCCGCTCGGCCAGCGAATAGTGCCCCGCCGCCCCCTGCAGCACGGCATGGTGAAAGACCTCGCCCTGATCGGCGCCATCGCGCGCCCGAGCGGCGCGATAGATGATGCGCGGCCCGCGAGGGCGTGCGCAAAGCGGCGGCTCGGCCGGCTCATGATCGGTATCGATGTCGGCAAGACGCATGCAGGACCTTCCTGAGATGATGACCGGCCCAGCAGATTACCCAAGCCACGCCGCCGGGCCAAGCCTTGCGAGTGAACACTGTCAGGATATGCCATGAACGACCGCCCTGCCTCGTCCGAGGCCTTACACCTCGCGCCTATCGGCGTCATCGAGAGCGATTTCCCGGACAAGTTCGGCATCCCTCGCCAGCCGGGGTTGGCACCGGCGGCCCGAGCCTCATTGGTGATGGTCCCGCCGTACGATGAGCCGTTGGCGGTGAGGGGCCTGAACGCCTTCAGCCACCTCTGGTTGACCTTCGTCTTCCACCTCAGTCCCGGGCAGAGCGATCCCGCGCACTGGACGCCGCTGGTGCGCCCGCCGCGTCTGGGCGGCAATGCCAAGGTGGGCGTCTTCGCCAGCCGCAGCACCCATCGTCCTAACCGCCTGGGGCTGTCGCTGGTCGAACTTGTCGAGATCGACACCTCGGACGGTGTACGCCTTGTCCTGCGCGGCGCCGACCTGGTCACTGGCACCCCGGTACTCGACATCAAGCCCTATCTGCCCTGGGCGGAGTCCCGCCCCGAGGCCCGCGCCGACTTCGCGCCAGCGCCGCCACCGACGCTGGCGGTCAACCTCTCGCCCGAGGCCGAGGCCATGCTGGCCGAACGCGCCGATGGTGACTCGCTGCGCGAGCTGATCACCCAGGTACTCGCCCAAGACCCGCGCCCCGCTTACCGCCGTGGCGCCGAGGCACGGGTCTACGGGGTGCGGCTACGCGACGTGGACGTGCGCTTCCAGGCCCTGCAGGCTGCATCCGGGCCGACCACCCTGAGGGTGGTCGAGATCGTGCCAGCCGCAGCGCCAGCATGACGAAGGGCCCCAAGGGGGGCCCTTCTGCGTCATGACGATGGCATCGGTTGAAAGCACGCCATCAGTCGAAATCGATGCCGATGCGCCGGCCTACCTCCTCGTAGGCCTCGATCACGCCGCCCAGTCCCTGGCGAAAGCGGTCCTTGTCCATCTTGTCGCGGGTCTTGGCATCCCACAGGCGACAGCCATCCGGCGAAAACTCGTCGCCCAGCACGATCTCGCCCTTGAACAAGCCAAACTCCAGCTTGTAGTCCACCAGTAGCAGGCCACCCTCGGCGAACAGCGCCTTGAGCACCGCGTTGACGCGGAAGGTCAGCGCCTTCATCTCGGCCAGCTGCTCGGGGGTCGCCCAGCCAAAGGTCTCGGCCAGCGACTCATTGATCATGGGGTCATGCAGGGCATCGTTCTTGAGGAAGAGCTCGAAGGTGGGCGGGTCGAGCGCCTGGCCCTCCTCCACGCCGAGGCGCTTGACCAGGCCGCCGGCGGCGATATTGCGCACCACGCACTCCACCGGGATCATCTCGAGGTTCTTGACCAGGCTCTCGGTGTCGGAGAGGCGCCGGTCGAAATGGGTGGGGATCCCGGCGTCCTGGAGCTTGCCCATGATGAAGGCATTGAAGCGGTTGTTGACCATGCCCTTGCGGGCCAGCGACTCCATGCGCTCGCCGTCGAAGGCGCTGGTGTCATCACGGAAGGTCAGGATCAGACGATCGGGATCATCGGTGGCATGGACCGACTTGGCCTTGCCAGCATAGAGTTCTTGGCGCTTTTCCATGGGGAGCCTCCAGAGGCGCGAATACGGATCAGGATGGTCGTTCAGCCGAGGGTCTGCCAGGCCAGTCCATCGTCCTGGGCGGCGACCCTCAGCCGGGATTCATCGCCGTCGAGCAGGGGGACCAGGGCCTCCAGGGCCAGCTCGGGGCGGTTGTTGTGTTCGGAGAGGTGGGAACAGACGATGCGCTGCAAGCGATCGAGCCCCAGCCGGGCCAGCAGCCAGGCCGCCTGGCCGTTGGCCAGATGCCCCCAGTCGCCGCCGACGCGTCGCTTGAGACTCGCGGGATAGGGTCCCTCGACGAGCATCCGCGGATCGTGGTTGCACTCCAGCACCAGGCCGTCGCAGCCGGCGAAGGCCTCGACCACATGCGCGCTGGGATGCCCCAGGTCGGTGAGCAGTCCCAGGCATCGCTCGCCGGCGGCGATGCGAAACTGCACCGGCTCCCGGGCGTCGTGAGGCACGGTGATGGGATCGATGGTCAATCCCTTGACCGCAAAGCGCGCCTGGGGAGTGATCCAGTGGTGGCGCGGGAGCTCGCCGAGCCGACCCGACAGCCAGGTGCCCGGCGTCAGGTAGACCGGCATCCCGTGGCGACGGGCCAAGGGACCGACACCTCGCAGGTGGTCGCCATGCTCGTGGGTCACCAGTAGCGCGTCGAGCTGGCGAGGATGCAGCCCCAGGCGCGCTAGGCGGCGTTCGGTCTCGCGCAAGGTGAAGCCGCAGTCGACCAGCAGGTGCGTCTCACCGTCGCTGACCAGGGTGGCGTTACCCTTGCTGCCGCTGCCCAGTGAAGCAAAGGCGAGGCGCCCCTGCCCACTCGACACCATCCCCGTCATCAGCGCAGCAGGCCCGCCACCCGCTCGAGCAGCTCGCGCTGGTCCACCGCGGAGAGCTCGCCGTCGCCGGCACCGCGTGCCGTCAATACGGTCTCCTCGGGGCCGCGAGACTCCAGCACCAGGCGAACCTGCTGCGGCTCCTCACCCAGATCGAAGGTCGCCAGCGAGCGCCAGAAACCTCGCTCCCGCTCACTCCGGGTCAGGTAACCCAGCAGGAAGCTACGCGACGCGGGGTCGCGTTCGAGCAGTTCACGACGCCCCTCGACCGAAAAGTCGAGTTCCAGCTGGTGACTGAGCTCGGCCCACAAACGGTCCACCGCGAAGGGCAGAATGACCTGCCAGTCGTCGCCACGCTGCATGAATCGGGCACGATTCTGGGCATCGGGCCGCTGGGCGGCCAGTGAGGCAACGCTCGAGGAGAGGCTGCGTGCCTCGAAATGACGTTCCAACGCCGTCAGGCAGGCCGCCTGAGTGGCGCCGCCCTGCTTGCAGCGAATCTCGCTGTCGCCTCGGCGCAACGCCGGACGGACGCTGAGCGTGGCCTGGTCGGTTTCCAGAAGGCCGCGACGGGAGTCGCTGGCGGTGACGGTCAGGCCTCGACGGCGAGCGAAACGCTCGAGCTCTGTCCAGACCGTTGCCGGCTCGGCGCCCACCACCAGCCAGCGATCGTCACCGATCGCGCGACGCTCGACATAGCCTCGCTCCCTGGCGCGCCCGGGCGACAGGGCCTGGGGAAGGGGGGCCTCGACAACGCCGTCTTCCGCGGGCCGCATACCACTCACCTCGGGCACCGGCATGGCATCGCGATAACGCGCGGCGTCGCGGCCCTCCGGCAGTACCAGGGGCGCATTGGTCTCGGCCTCGTCATAATCGAGGTTGCGATCATGGTAGAAGCCATCACGGGCACAGCCGGCCGTGGCCAAGGCGATGACCGCCACCAGCGGCATCCATTTCAGCGCAGAGTTCATGCGTCCACCTTGCCTAGAGTTGTGCGGGTGCGGTGCCGGACACCGCTCAGTCGTCGATCAGGCCCGCCAGCTGCAGGGCCTCACTGACGGTGGAGTGATACTTCTCGGAGAGCCAGGTCAGCGGTAGCCGGATGCCGGGCTCGATATGGCCCATGCGGTACAGCGCCCACTTTACCGGGATAGGATTGGACTCGATCCCCAGGTTGGTGTGCAGCGGCATCAGGCGCGTATTGATCTGGTGAGCTCGATCGGCTGCCCCCGTCACGGCCGCCGTGCAAAGCTCATGCATGGCCTGCGGCGCCACGTTGGCCGTCACTGAGATGTCACCATGACCGCCCATCAGCATGAAGTCACAGGCGGTGGCATCATCTCCCGAATAGAGCATGAAGCCGCTGCCCTTGAGGCGGGCGATCAAGTCCTCGGCGCGCTCCAGATTACCGGTGGCGTCCTTGAGCCCGATGATCTTGTCGACCTCGGCCAGGCGCAGCACGGTCTCGTTATAGATGTCCGAGCAGGTGCGCCCCGGCACATTGTAAAGGATTACCGGCAGGTCGCTGCTTTCGGCGATGGCCTTGAAGTGCCGGTAGAGCCCTTCCTGGGTGGGTTTGTTGTAGTAGGGGGCCACCGTCAGGCAGCAGTCCGCTCCGACCTCGCTGGCATAGCGGGCCAGCTCCACCGCCTCGGTGGTATTGTTGGAGCCGGTGCCGGCGATGACCGGAATGCGTCCGTTCACCTCCTCGACCACGGTGCGGATGACATCGAAATGCTCGGCGAACGACATGGTGGTCGGCTCGCCGGTGGTGCCTGCCGCCACGATGGCATCGGTGCCGTTGTCGAGATGAAAGTGCACCAGGCGGCGCAGGGCCTCCCAGTCGATATCGCCGTTGACCTTCATCGGCGTCGCCAGCGCGACGATACTGCCAGTGATCATCCTCTCGATTCCTCTCGATTCGCCTGCATTCGCGGTCTCGGGGACCTCGACAACGTCCCGCGACCTGCCCCGGTGCCAGGGGCCAAATGGTACTCAGGCCTCGGGAGCCTGTACAGCCACGACTTTACAGTTCGCCAAGGCTTGCGTGTAATCAGAGAGCTTTCACCAACCACGACAGGAGCACCACCATGAGCGTCAGCCTCGGCGAACCCGTTCCGGACTTCACCGCCATTGCCACCGGGGACACCACTGTCACCCTCTCCGAGCTTAAGGGGAAACAGGTGGTGGTCTACTTCTATCCCAAGGCCAGCACCCCCGGATGCACGACCGAGGGTGGCGACTTCCGCGACCTCAAGGAGGCATTCGACGCGGCCAATACCGTGATCCTCGGCGTCTCCCGGGACGGCATCCGTGCCCAGGAGAACTTCAAGGCCAAGCAGAGCTTCAACTTCGCGCTGATCTCGGACAAGGACGAGACGCTCTGCCGCCTGTTCGACGTGATCAAGCTCAAGAAGCTCTATGGCAAGGAGCACCTGGGGATCGAGCGCAGTACCTTCCTGATCGACGCCGACGGCAAGCTCGCCCGCGAGTGGCGCGGCGTCAAGGTCAAGGGCCATGCCCAGGAAGTGCTGGACGCCGCCCAGGCCTTGAATGCTGATTGACATCAGACTGTCGCCGCACATGCCCATGGGCGGCGACAATCCTGAGCGCTTCGCGGCGCTCACGACTCGGCGGACGTCTCGGCTGCCTCCTGCCGGTGGCGCTGCTTGATGCCTCGCGGCCAGGCGTAGACCAGCGCCTTGAGCAGGGTCGCCAGGGGAATGGCGAAGAAGACCCCCCAGAACCCCCAGATTCCACCGAAGAAGAGGATCGCCAGGATGATCGATACCGGATGGATATTGACGGCCTCCGAGAACAGGATCGGCGACAGCACGTTGCCGTCCAGGGCCTGCAGCACGCCGTAGGCGACCAGCACATAGAGAAACTCATCCGTCAGGCCGAAGTGGAAGCCGGCCACCGCCGCCACCGGCAGGGTGGTCACCGCCGCTCCGATATAGGGCACCAGCACCGAGAGCCCCACCACCACCGCCAGCAGCGCCGTGTAGGGGAGCCCGAAGTAGGCGAAGGTGAAGAAGGCCACGCTACCGACGATGATGATCTCGATGAACTTGCCACGCACATAGTTGGCGATCTGGTCGTCCATCTCCTCCCAGACGCGGGTCATCAGCTCGCGCCGCTGGGGCAACAGCGAGGTAGTGAAGCCCACCAGGCGGTCGCGGTCCTTGAGCATGAAGAACACCAGGATCGGCACCAGGATCAGGTAGACGATCAGCGTCAGGACGTTGCCCAGCGAGGCCAGCGACAGGGTCAGGGCCCTCTGGCCGAGCTGCGTCACCTCGCGGCCAGCCACGTCGATCCAGTTCTGCATCTGGTCGGGAGTGACCAGGTTGGGATAGCGTGCCTGGAGATCGTCCAGCAACTTCTGGCCACTGGCGAACATCCGCGGTGCCTCCTGGACCAGCCCCACCAGCTGGTTCCAGATCAGCGGCATCAGGATGAAGGCCAGCGCCAGCAGCACCCCAATGAAGGCGAGAAACACCACGAACACCGCCAGCAGGCGTGGCATCCTGCGCCGCTCCATCCAGCTTACCGGCCCCTGCAACAGGAAGGCCACCACCAGGGCGATGAGAAAGGGTGCCAGCATGCGCCCGAACAGGATCACCACGGCGAAACCCAGCACCAGCACCACCAGCAGGATCACCGCCTCCTCGTCCGAGAAGTAGTGATCGATCCAACTCCTGAAGACCGACCTCAAGGTCATGGAGCAGGCTCCCCGCCCTTGCGGATCCAGTAGTGATAGACGTCGCCGCGCTCTTCCCTGGCCGGCATTTCGTGCGCGCTCTGGGCCACGAAGGTCTCGAAGTCGCGCCAGGAGCCTGCGTCGGTGGCCATGACCTCCAGCAGCTGACCGGGGGCGAGACGCGACAGCGCCTGCTTGGCCTTGAGCAGTGGCAGGGGGCAGGGAAGACCTTGGGCATCGAGCAGGTCATCGGGTTGCAGCGCCATGGTGTCTCCCAGAAGATGCAGTGGACGTGCAGGCTCGGGCCCGCACGCAAGTCCCTGCGATTTAAAGGCACTTTGCAGGCCGAATCAATGTCACATCTGAGTACTTGCCACCCCTTGCGCTCCCCTTGACGAGGACGGCCATGCTGCGTCGAACCGGAACCTGCCTCACCGCCTGCACCCTGAGCCTGGTGCTTGCCCTGCCGACCCAGGCCCAGCCTCCCGGCCGTTACGAGGCCCCCGACCTGACCCGAGGCGCCTCGGTCACGGCCGGGGGCGACTACGGGTTGCCCAGCCTGACCCGTGCGGGCAGCCAGGCGATCAGCGGGGAGGAATACCTGCTGGGCCGCGCCTGGCTGCGCCAGTTCCGCGCCCGCGCGCCCGAATGGCAGGATGCCATCGCCCAGGATTACGTGGAGTCGCTGGTGGCTCGCCTGCTGCCCCACAGTGGACTGGGAGACGCGCGCACCGCCGTGACACTCGTGGAGAGCCGACTGCTCAATGCCTTCGCCGTGCCCGGCGGGGTGATCGGCGTCAACGCGGGCCTGTTTGCCTTTGCCGAACGCGAGGCCGAGCTGGCCTCGGTGGTCGCCCACGAGCTCGGGCATCTCTCCCAGCGCCACTATGCCCGCGGCCAGGCCCGCGCCGAGCAGACCCAGATCCCGGCGATGGCCGCCATGCTCGCCGGCATGTTGATCGCGGCCGGCGGTGGCGGCGATGCCGGCATCGCCGCCGCCATGGGCTCACAGGCGGCTGTCATCCAGGATCAGCTGAGCTACTCACGACGCTTCGAGCAGGAGGCCGATCGGGTGGGCCTGCAGGCCATGGCGGACGCCGGCTATCAGCCGGGCGCCATGGTAGAGATGTTCCGCGCCATGCAGCGCATGGTGAGCCTGCAGGGCGGGAATCCCCCGGAGTTTCTGCTCACCCACCCGGTGACCGAATCGCGCATCAGCGATACCCAGGCCCGCGCCGACCAGCTCTCGGTGACGGCACCGCGCGACGGGGACCTTCACTACCAGCTGGTAAGGGCCCGGGCACTGCTGGCGATCCATGATCGCGACCCCCAGCAGGCCAGCACCCGCCTGGCCCAGGACCAGGCGCCCGAGGCGGCCCGACGCTACCTTGACGCACTGATCGATGCCCGGGCTGGCCGTACCGACCGGGCGCTGCGCGAGCTCGACGCCTTGACCCAATCATACCCCGACCTGGCGATGCTGCCGGCCTCGGCGGCCCAACTCGCCTTCGAGGCCGGCCGTATCGATGAAGCCATCAACCGCAGCCGCCGGCAGCTGCGACTGATGCCGGATTATGCGCCGACGCGCCGCCTGCTGGGCGAGGCGCTGCTGCAGCGCGATCCCGACGAGGCCTATCGCGTCCTGCGCGAACTGGCCGACGATCGTCCCGAGGACCCGCAGGTGTTCACCCTGCTCGCCGAGGCCGCGGGCCGTAGCGGTCGCGAAGCCTGGGGCCACCTGGCCCGCGCCGAGCAGTTGCAGCTCACCGGCCGCATCGATCGCGCCATCCGCCAGCTCGAAGTGGCCAAGCAAGTGGCCGAGCGCGAGGGTAACAGCACCGCCGCCAGCCATATCGAGAGGCGTCGCGAGGACTTTATCGGCTATCGGGAGACGCTGGAGGAGTTCTGATCGGCGACGAGAGGCGAGGCGCGAGGAAGAACGCCCTTCGAGCCTCGTCCCTCGCCCCTTACGCCTGGAAGTTGAGCATCCGCTCCAGCGGCTTGAGGGCGGCCAGGCGCAGTGCATCGTCGACGACGATCTCGCCCGAACCGTCACGTAGCGTGCCCGCCAGGTTGTCCAGGGCGTTCATCGCCATCCACGGGCAGTGGGCGCAGCTCTTGCAGGTCGCGCCATTGCCGGCGGTGGGGGCCTCGAAAAGCGTCTTCTCCGGCACCGCCTGCTGCATCTTGAAGAAGATGCCGCGGTCGGTAGCGACGATCAGCTTGTCGTGGGGCAATTCCTTTGCGGCCTTGATCAGCTGGGAGGTAGAGCCTGCCACGTCGGCCAGTTCGACCACCGCGGCCGGCGACTCCGGGTGCACCAGCACAGCCGCCTCCGGGTAGAGCCCCTTGAGGTCCTCGACGCCCTGGGCCTTGAACTCCTCATGGACGATACAGGCGCCGTCCCAGAGCAGCATGTCGGCGCCGGTCTGCTTCTGGATATACCCCCCCAGGTGCTTGTCCGGGGCCCACAGGATCTTCTCGCCCCGCGCCTGGAGGTGTTCGATCACGTCAACGGCGATGGAGGAGGTCACCACCCAGTCAGCGCGCGCCTTCACCGCCGCGGAGGTGTTGGCATAGACCACCACGGTGCGGTCGGGATGAGCGTCGCAGAAGGCGCCGAAGGCGTCGGCGGGGCAGCCCACGTCCAGCGAACAGGTGGCCTCCAGGGTCGGCATCAGCACCCGCTTCTCGGGGGAGAGGATCTTGGCCGTCTCGCCCATGAAGCGCACGCCGGCTACCACCAGGGTGTCGGCTTCGTGACGGGCACCGAAGCGGGCCATCTCCAGGGAGTCGGCCACGCAACCGCCGGTCTCTTCGGCCAGCTGCTGGATAGCATCGTCGGTATAGTAATGCGCCACCAATACGGCATTGTGGGCCTCGAGCAGACGCTTGATCTCATCGATGCGCGCCTCGTCCTCGGCAGGAATGCGGGTGGGGCAGTAGGTGCGTGCGAGCTGCTCGCGCAGATCAGCACGGGAAGTCATAATCGTCATCGTGTCTACCACTGTGACCGGCAGGGGCTCCCCCTGCGTTACACCAGGTGCTACCGCTCGTGCTCTCCGCACGGGGCAACACGCCAGAGGGTCAACCGCTGCGTCTCTCGCGATGGCCGACCCATACCGCCATTCTAGACCAGAACGCTGCAATATTGACCAGCCCCGTCCAGAAAAGCGTCATGCGAGTGAGATGAGGGCGCCAACCACCAGGATCAAGGGCATGCCAGGCGCCTGGCAGCGGCGATAGTGTCCTGGCGCACCGACGACAGCCTGCCGGGGTGTCACCATGGCCTACCGATGCTTCACGACACCGTGAAGGCCGGACAGTGACGCGAGGTCACCATGCCAATCCCCATCCAGCACGACGCCCCTGCCACGCCCACGTTCACGACGTTCATCCGCCTGCCCGACCGCGAGCCCGGCGAGCAGCAGCATGGCTACCCCTTCTCGCCACAGCGCCTGTCCGAAGCACCGAGCGAGATGCCCGCCAGGACATCCCCCGAAGAACCTGATGTGCTCGCTGCCGAAGGCGACGATGACCTGATGAGCCAGGATATTAACGCGGTCGATTTCGACCCTCTCCTCTAGCAGACCGGCTGGCGCGACCCCGACGAGGTGCGCCAGCCGAATCCGGCAACAGGAATCTGCTGCCGCGGATCACCGGGCCGACTCATCCCGGCGCCTCGAGGATGCCGTTAACCCGTTCACTCCGCTGACTTCTTGATGTCGCGCTTGAGATCGCCGTAACTGGCCTCTACCTTGCCGCCCTGCTTTTCGACCTTGCCCTTGTATTCAAGCTCCTTGTCGCCGGTCACCTTACCGGCAACTTCCTTGACCTTGCCCTTCACCTCGTTGGAACGGCCTTTGATCTGGTTCTTGTTCACGAGTTTATCTCCCGATGGTGGTTTCGTCTGGGCGCTGCCTCTCACCCCGACTCATGTAGAGATCGGGGGAGAATTTCAGCATAGGCAGCGACCTACCAATGATCTGTGCGCTGCACAACATAGCGCTACGGAGCCACGCTATCGACACGCGCCCTTCCGAATCGAATTACCGTCATGATATCCCGGCTGGTGCGCTCTGGGGGGGAGAGCGCACCAGCCGACGTCATGGTGAACCTTCCTTGATGAGGATCCGGCGGTAGAGGATTCGATCGGCGGCATAGCAGCCACACGCGGCCTCGATCAGGCCCGCCCGGTCCAGCACCGTGATATCCCCACGCTGATAGCTGATCAACCGGCGCCCCTGAAGCGCCATGGCGGCCAGAGTGATGCCGGCACGCCGCACCCCCAGCATCATGGCCAGGAACTCGTGGGTAAGATGCAGCCGATCGGAGTGCGCACGATCCTGGGTCATCAACAGCCAGCGCGCCAGGCGGGCCTCGACCTGATGAAAGTGGGTGCATGCCGCCACCCGTGTGAGCTGATGCATCAGCACGTAGAGATAGCGATTCAGCAGCGCCTTAAGTGCGGGGCTCTGCTTCAGGTGACGGCAAAAGGCAGCCGCCGGCATGCGCAGCACCTGCCCTGCCCCCTGCACCATGGCACGCAAGGGCGACTCATCGAGCCCCAGGATCAAGGGCATGCCATACATCCCTTCACTGCCGACCATTGCCACTTCCAGCCGCTCACTGTCGCTCAGGCTGGCAATCAGGGAGATGAAGCAGTCGAGCGGAAAATGGACATGCAGGATCTGCCCACCTGGCTCGGTCAATACCTCACCGAACGCCAGGTCGACAGCCTCGCAGTCGGCGAGGAAAGACGCCCGGTCCTGAGGCGACAAGCTGTCGATAAGGTGGTTGGTCACCGGACCGGGGATAGAGGACTGCATGGCACGCTCCTGGTGAAGACCCGGCAATCGGCACATGGCAGGCAACCACCAGGCTCCGAGGCCGGCGGCAGCCGGGGTGATCAGGCAGTCACCGAAAAGCCACCGAACGAACAGTGGCATGTTCATCATCATGCCGTCGGTGCGCCAGGAGACACACGAAGGGCACGTGCTGCTCGAACACGATCTCGCGCCTCGAGGAAAAGGGCCCCATCACCCGGGACGATGGTAGCTCAGCAGGCGGTCGTACTCCTTCTTGACGACCGCATAGCACTCACAGACCCGTGCTTCCAGGCCAGGCCTGTCCAGGATACTGATGCGCCCACGATGGTAGGCAATCAGCCCAGCCTTCTGCAGCTTGCCGGCCGATTCGGTAACGCCCTCTCGACGGACGCCCAGCATGTTGGCGATCAGCTCCTGGGTCATGACCAGCTCGTTGCTCGGCAAGCGATCCAGGCTCAGCAACAGCCACCGACACAGCTGCTGATCCAGGCTGTGGTGCCGGTTGCATACCGCCGTCTGCGCCATCTGGGTGATCAGGGCTTGGGTATAACGCAACAACAGGTACTGGAGCGTCGAGGCGCGATCGAATTCATCCTTCAGCAATTGTCCCTTGAGGCGATAGGCACCACCAGCACTCTGCACGACGGCACGGCTCGGCGTGGTTTCACCGCCCATGAACAGCGAGATGCCGACGATACCCTCGGCACCGACGACGGCTATTTCCGTCGAGTCGCCATCTTCCATGACACAGAGTAGCGATACGATGCAGTCCGTCGGGAAATAGACATGGCGCATCACCTTTCCCGACTCGACCAGCGACTCCCCCAGGGTCAGCTCGACCCGCTCGAGGTGGGGCGCCAGGCGCTGGCATTCATCCCTCGGCAGGGCTGCCAGCAGGTGATTCTGACGAGGGTCATGTTGCGAAGCCATGACGAACACTCCCGTATCAGGCAAGCCACCCCGGCAACAGGAGGGAGAAGAGCGGACTTGTCCAATGGTGGTTGACGGACAGAGGCAGCCGCTGGAACGCCTTGCCGGACTTGCCCCAGATCTCGGTCAAGAGACAGGCCACAGGCTGCCCCGCAACACCAGGCAGCCGATAAACCATTGACATATATAGAGAAGCGCTGACTCACAGGAGTCTAACTGCACTCCCTCACCCGCCGACAGATTCGCTGGAAGCGAAGTCCATGCCGTGTACGCTAACGCACGGAAGCGACGCCGTCACGCCACTACGCTCGCTGGATATCGGCCAGGCGCTCCAGGGCTCGGGCCAGGCAACACCGTCCCAGCGGAAATCAGATATCGGCAGAAAAGGAAACCGACTCATGGTAATGCACGCCCTTCTGATGACCAGGTCCCTTGTCTCACGCCATCGAGCGCACCAGCGGACCACACCATCCTTACCCACCGCATGGGCATCTGCCCCATGGGCCAGGCGCGCTCCCAGGCCGAGTCCATGAGGAACGACTCGATGCTTCAGGGCTCCACCTGGACGCCGCTCGATTCCGCCGCCTTCACTGCCGAGCAGCCGCTGCGGCAAGGTCACCCTCCGCGCACGGAGGTCCTCCCCGAGCGAACAGCGACCAGAACCTCGAGACGGTGCCTCGCAGCGGCCCTGGAGGCCGAGAAGCGATGGGCCCGGGCGGCCCTCGGCGCCATCGGCGATGCCGTCCTGCCATCGACCTCCGCGGGACGGTCACCTACATGAACCGGGTGGCGGAGACCCTGACAGGCTGGTCACAACGGGAGGCCATCGGAGCGCCAGTCTCGCGAGTGTTTCCTCTCGTCGATGGCAAGACACACCGCACGGCCATCACCCCCGGGCGGCGCGCCATCGAGGAGAACAGAGCGGCGGGCCTCGCCCTGGATGGCGTGTTGGTCCGCCAGGATGGCAGCAAGATCGAGATCGAGGATTCCGCGACGCCCATCCACGACCGTGAGGGTCGCGTCACCGGCGCCGTGATCGTGTTCCACGACGCCACTCGCTCACAGGTCATGCTGGAGAGGATGGCCCACCTCGCGCAGCATGATCCGCTCACCGGCCTGCCCAACCGCGCCCTGCTGACCGAACGGCTCTCCCGGGACCTAGGCCTGGCCCGACGTCACCGCCACCTAGTCGCCCTGCTCTATCTCGACCTTGACGCCTTCAAGCCCATCAATGATTCGTTCGGCCATGCCGTGGGGGACAGCCTGCTCCAGGCGGTGGCGAGTCGTGTTCAGGAGTGCATGCGCGACATCGACACCGTCTGCCGCCAGGGTGGCGACGAATTCGTGATCCTGCTCGCCGAGATCAGGCGACCCGAGGATGCCACCCGAGTCGCGGAAAAGCTGCTCGCCGTCCTCGGCAGGCCGTACTGCATCCATGGCAATCAACTCCTTATCACGCTCAGCATCGGCATCAGCCTCTACCCGGATGATGCCGACGATGCCGATGCCCTCATGCACAACGCCGACACGGCCATGTACCACGCCAAGAGAAATGGTCGAAATGGGCATCACTGCTTCACGGCCGAGATGAATACCCGCCCCCTTCAACGCAGGCGGACCGAACCAGGCCTGCAACGCCCCCTCCAGCCCTCGCAACTCGTTCTCGACTTCTAGTGGAGGACCGGGCGTTTTGCCAGGCATCGGATGCGAGGCGTACTGTACGCCAGCGCACAGATGGTGAGGCGCCAATCGCCTATCATCATCGTGGGTGAGGCAAGGGAGCTGCTTGTACAGGGAGTTGCACCACGCGTCGCACGGACGGCGACGCCATCATGACATGAGCCATCCCGCAGCATCCTGGCACAGGATCATGTGCCAAAGAGGGTTACTTACTTGATGAACAACATCGTTTATATCGTCGGTGCCGTCGTGATCGTTCTGGTGGTCCTTTCCGTTCTCGGACTCCGTTGAGACAAGCGACAAACGAGTGGATCAACACGGCATCGGAAACCGAGAGGCTGTCGGCCGCAGAGGCCCCACCCCGTTGGAAACGCCCCCGTGGCCATCATCAAAGGGCGAGGTGATCGCCGGAAGAGCGGGCCACGCCCGACAGCGAACCCACGTGGATCCCGACATACGCAAAGCGCCCTCGCTTCCAGGAAGCGAGGGCGCTTTGTCGTGAATCTGGTGGGTCGTGTAGGATTCGAACCTACGACCAATTGGTTAAAAGCCAACTGCTCTACCAACTGAGCTAACGACCCGGTGCTTTCAGGCAAGCATACAGGCTCGGATGGTGGGTCGTGTAGGATTCGAACCTACGACCAATTGGTTAAAAGCCAACTGCTCTACCAACTGAGCTAACGACCCCTTCCGAACGGGGGCAGATATTACTGATCTACCCCCCTGTTGGCAAGCGATTTTTGTCTTTGGTCGTAACGCGCTGTCCCGCTCAGCGCCCGGGCTGGCCCTTGGGCTTGCGCATGGCCTGCACCGGCCGACGCTTATGCTTGTCGCGGCTCCAGCGATTCTTCTCGTCCGGGGTCAGCTCCGGCACCTTGCGAGCGACCAGACCGGCCGTCGCCGAGAGGTCATCAATCTCGTCCTGGGAGAGCTCTACCCACTCGCCGGCCTTGGTGCGCTTGTCGAGGAAGATGTTGCCGTAGCGCACCCGCTTGAGGCGACTGACGGTGAGCCCCTGGGACTCCCACAGGCGACGCACCTCGCGGTTGCGGCCCTCCATGATGACCACGTGGAACCAGGTATTGATGCCCTCGCCGCCGAACTCCTGGACGTCGGTGAAGCGCGCCGGCCCATCATCGAGCATCACGCCCTCGACCATGGCCACCACCTGCTCCTTCTTCACCTCGCCCATCACGCGCACGGCATATTCACGCTCCACCTCGGTGGAGGGGTGCATCAGCTTGTTGGCCAGTTCGCCGTCGGTGGTAAACAGCAGCAAACCGCTGGTGTTGATGTCCAGGCGGCCGATGGCGATCCAGCGCTCGCCCTTGAGGCGCGGCAGGCGGTCGAACACGGTGCGGCGCCCTTCCGGGTCCTTGCGGGTGCACAGCTCGCCCTCGGGCTTGTTGTACATGATGACTCGACGCGGCACCTCCTCGGCGCCGCGCAGGGTCACGGGGCGATCATCGAAGGCCACCCGGTCGCGCATCTCGATGCGGTCGCCCAGGGTAGCCACCTTGCCGTTGACCTTGACCCGGCCATCGGCGATGGCCGTTTCCATCTCGCGGCGCGAGCCCAGCCCGGCACGTGCCAGGACCTTCTGCAATTTCTCGGTGGTAGTGCTCATCAGTCGTCGTTCTCACTGGGTGTGGATTCCGTCCCCGGAGCAGCGTCATCGGCGACGCGGCCCCGGGCACGATCGGACAGGCGTGCTTCCAGATCGGCAAAGCTGAGTCCTGTCCGCTCAGACGCCTTCTCGGCGTGGTCATCTTCGTTGGCCCTCTGGGCCGTCGGATCGGCGGCGTGCGGTGCCGCCGCATCACCCGCCTCGGGCAACGCGTCATCTCCTGCTTCATCGGCCCCGGGCGAATCATCGCTCGCCTCGTCGGCCTGAGCGAGCAGCTCGTACTGGGGCGGCGGCGCCTGTTCCTCCAGGACGGGCTCCGTGAAGTGCTTGAGCTCGTGCATCGGCGGCAGCTCGTCGAGGGTCCTGAGGCCGAAGTCGTCGAGGAAGCTGCGGGTAGTGGCGAACACCGCCGGGCGCCCGGGCACGTCCCGGTGGCCCACCACGCGGATCCAGCCGCGATCGAGCAGGGTGCGCATGATCGAGCCACTCACCGTGACGCCGCGCACCTCCTCGATATCGCTACGGGTCACCGGCTGACGATAGGCGATCAGCGCCAGGGTCTCCAGCAACGCCCGTGAGTAGCGCTGGGGCCGCTCGTCCCAGAGCCGCGACACCCACGGCGAGAGGCGCGGCCGGATACGCAGCTGGTAGCCCGAGGCGGTCTCGATCAGCTCCATCGCGCCCCGCTCGTGGCGGCTTCCCAGGCGCTCCAGGGCCTCGCGCAGGGCACGCCGCGGCGGGCGCTCTTGATCGTCGAACAGCCCTTCCAGGCGTTCCAGCCCCAGTGGCTCACCGGCCGCCAGCAGCGCCGCCTCGAGAATCTCGTCCAGGGCATCGGGAAATTCCATGGCGGTCATGCCGGGTCGCTCCCGTCCTGGTTGTCGAGACGATCATCGTCGAAGGGGCTCTCGCCGTCCTCGCCCTCGTCAAGGGCCTCCGGCTCGAAGGCCTCCTGCTCGTCCAGCCGGGCCCGTACATGGATCGGCGAAAGCGGCGCATTCTGCACGATCTCGATCATCGCCTCCTTGGCGAGTTCGAGAATCGCCATGAAGGTAACGATCACCCCGGCTCGCCCTTCATCGAGCGTGAACAGGGCCTCGAAGGCGGTGTAGTGCTCATGCTCCAGGCGCTCCATGATCGCCAGCATGCGCTCCCGGGTCGAGAGTCCCTCGCGGCTGATCTGGTGGGCCTGGTTGAGCTCGGCACGACGCAGGATACCGGCCAGCGCCCCGAGCAGCTCATCGAGCTCCACATCGGGGTGAATGACTCGCGCCTCCAGGGACGGCAGGGCCGCTCGGGCCGGGAACCAGTCGCGTCCCAGGCGGGGTAGCTCGGCCAGCGACTCGGCGGCGTGCTTGAGGCGCTCGTACTCCTGCAGCCGACGTATCAGCTCGGCGCGCGGGTCCTCCTCCTCGTCGTCCGCGCCCTCCTTGGGCGGGCGCGGCAACAGGGTGCGCGACTTGATCTCGGCCAGCATGGCCGCCATCAGCAAGTACTCCCCGGCCAGCTCGATCTCCATGGCCTTCATCAGCTCCACGTACTCGATGTACTGGCGGGTGATGGCGGCCACATCGATGGCCAGGATATCCAGGTTCTGGCGACGAATCAGGTAGAGCAGCAGATCGAGCGGCCCCTCGAAGGCCTCGAGGAACACGCGCAGGGCCTCCGGCGGAATATACAGATCCTCCGGCAGCTGGGTGATCGGCTCGTCGAACAGCCGCCCCAGCACCTCGGCATGGCCGGCCGTGGCATCGATCTGTTCGGGGCTGGCGGTATCGGGGGTGGCGCTCACGCGGCGTGCCTCTTCGGGGACGCGAGATCAACGCAACAGTCTAGCAAGATGCCTGGGACACAGACAGGCCTGTCAGTCGATGGTGACATCGCTCGTCACTTCGCCCTCGTGACACACGCGGTCGCGGCCTTGCGTCTTGGCCAGGTAGAGCGCCTTGTCAGCCCGCTCCATGGCACTGTCCGGCGAATCGTGTGCGCGCACCGCCGCCACCCCAAGACTGATGGTCAGGCGAATGCTGGCATCACCCGACGCCACCTGCAGGGCTGCGATGGCCTGGCGAAAACGCTCGGCTATCTCCATGGCACCGTCGAAAGAGGTATCCGGCAGCAGGATGGCGAACTCTTCGCCTCCCAGCCGCCCAAGGATATCGGCAGTTCGGAGCTGCTCTTGACCTGCGGCGACCAGCGCCTTGAGCACCTCGTCCCCGGCGGCGTGGCCAAAGGTGTCGTTGATGCGCTTGAAGTGGTCGGCATCGAACATCACCAGGCAGGTGTCCACGCCATGACGCTTGACGCGGGACAGCTCAGCGTCGAAGCACTGCATGAAGTGGCGTCGGTTCGGGGCCCCTGTCAGCATATCCAGGGTAGCCAGGCGCCGGAAGCGCGCCTCGCTCGCCTCGAGCTCCAATTGAAGACGCTTGCGCTCGGAGACGTCGGCGATGTAGCCGTGCCACAGCACGCTGCCATCTTCCAGGCGCTCGGGCATGGCGCTCCCTTCCACCCAGAGCGGGTCTCCCTGGGCCTGCATGACGCGATACTCGCACTGCCAATGGCTCAGGGTCGCGGCAGAGGTCTCGATGGCGTCCTTTACCCTGGGCTGGTCATCGGGATGAATCGCCTGGAAGGCCGCTTCGTCGCTGTCTGCCAGCTCCTCGGGGGGCACTCCGTAGATCTCAAGGCTGGTATGGCTGGCGTAGGGAAAGCATGCCTTACCGTCCGGGAAGAGCTGATATTGATAGATGAAACCGGGCAGCTGCTGGGCCAGCTTTTCCAGCCGCTGACTGAGACGATACGAATGGCTGATGTCGAGAAGCGCGCCCACGACCTTAAGGGGACAACCGGCCTCATCACTGATCAACCGCTTCTCGCTCTGCACGCGAAGATAGTGACCCTCCCGGTGACGCAGGCGGTAATTGAGCTGAATCGGCCCCTCTCCCGCCAGCATGGCCTTCACCTTGGCCAAGACCAGCGTCGCGTCGTCGGGGTGGATCATGGCATGCCAGACGGAATGGCCCAGCAGCTCACTGCGTGCATAGCCGAACAGCCGCTCCACGCTGGAGCTGACATAGGTGGGGACCAACTCGTAGGTCGGCTGGCACTCATAGATCACCACGGGACTCGCTTGCAGCAGTTGGTCCAGGGCAACGAAGGCACCGCGACTCTCTCGCTCGGCCTCTTTTAGCGGCGTGATGTCGCGTGCCACCCCGACCAGCTCGATGACGTTGCCGGCAGTGTCCTCCACGGGCACCAGCAGGGTCTGCCAGTCGCGCAGGCCGGCCGGCATATCGAGACGCTCCTCGTACTGGACGGGGCGCTTGAGCCGGACACATTCACGGTAGTGGGCCTTGACGGCCGCCGCCTGGGTCGCATCAAGCAGCGTATCCGGGGTCTGGTCGCGGAGCGCCTCGAGGGGGATGCCGGTCTGCTGACGGTGGGCGGGATTGTTGTAGCGAAAAACAAAGTCGCCTTCGGGCAGCACCTTGATGAGGAAGATGGGGTCAGGAGCACTCTCCATGAAGCGCCGGTGCAGCATCAGGGTGCTGTTCAAGCGCTGCTGCTCGGTCATTTCCCGGGTCACATCCCGCGCAATGCCGAACAGGCGCAACGGCTCAGCGCCAGCCCCTCGCATCAGCCAGGCGCGATCGTGAATCCACACCACTTCGCCATCGGGCCTCAGGACTCGATAGCGACGCTCCACTTGCCCCTGCTGCAGGAGCCGATCATGGGAGGCCGCAACGTCGTCTCGGTCATCCGGATGGACGATGGACAACCAGAGCTGCGAGTCCTCCATGAACGCCTGTATCGGGCGTCCGAACACGCAAGCGGCGGCAGGATTGAGGTATTCGAGCTGAAGATGGGGATAAGCGACCGCCCAGATCACGTCATCCACTTTCTCCATCAGGCTCGAAAAGAAATCTTCTTGCAGCACTTGATTCCCCGTTGACAGGCACCGGCAGCCCGTTGATCGTCGGGCCTACTTTAACAGCCTTTGGTGTTTACCGCGCTTTCCCCCGCGGCGTGACATCCGGTTGTCCATGAAGATGTCGCCTTCTACTCCGCCGCTTGCGCTCGGCGGAAGCGGCCGGTGTAATCGAAGAGCTTCTCGCGCACCTGCCAGTGGCGCCCCACCTTGCGGCCCACCACGAAGTCCGGCTGACGCAGACGGCGGCGCTCGGCGATGACGTCATCGGGTGAAGTGGGCCGGAATGGCACACCCGGCGCACGCAGGTGATGACGCAGGAAGGCCGCAGCAAAAGCGCCCCGCTGGGCCGGAGTCTCCAGGGCGAACCATTCCGACAGCATGGCGCCATCCTCGTCGTGGTAGGTCACCTTCAATCGTGGCAGGCCGCGGCCGTTGAGCGTGGCTTCGAGTTGCATACCGGCCACGCGCAGCACCCGAGCATCGCGCAGGCGCAGCGCCTCCCTGAGCTTGTCGTCGGCGTCTACCAGCAGCGTCTCGCAGCCGTGACAGCGCCGGGCGGCAATATCGTTTTCGGCACCGCAGTCACCGCACACCTTGAAGCGGAAGCGAAACGAACATTGCTCCATCGTAGGCGTCGTCGAGGTTGCTTTTTCGCTTTGAGCGCGGCTTCGGGCGCTGCTTTCAACAAGCCCCTGACAGCGCCGCCCGAAGTGCTCGATGACCAGTTCGCCGTCACGCTTGCCCCAGAAGAGGTTGGCGTGGCCACACTGGGGGCATTCGACCTGCACCGGCTCGCTGTCGCCGGCCGGCTTCGGCGAGCCCACCTCCGGGGCATAGAGGTCCCAGGGGTTGCCGGCATAGTCGAGGACCAGGCAGTCGCGCTTGCCTGGCGAGAGGCGCAGGCCGCGCCCAACGATCTGCTGGTAAAGACTTACCGACTCGGTGGGACGCAGAATGGCAATCAAGTCCACGTGAGGGGCATCGAAGCCGGTGGTCAGCACCGCCACATTGACCAGGTACTTGAGCTCGCGCGCCTTGAAGGCGTCGATCAGCCGCTCGCGCTCGGCGGAGGGTGTCTCGCCGGTGACCAGCGCCGCCTCGTCCGCCGGCAGGTAGCCCAGCACCTCCTCGGCGTGGGCCACTGTCGCGGCAAACAGCATCACCCCCTGGCGGTCGACGGCGCGCGCCACCACCTCGGCGATGATCCCCGGCGTGGCGCGGTGGCCCGCCGCCACCCGGTTGAGCTCCTCTTCGCGGAACAGACCGCTCGAGCCGGGGACGAGCGCCGAGAAGTCGTAGCGCAGCTCTTGCCCATCCTTGAAAAGCGCGGCATCGATGCGCTCCGGCGGGGCGAGATAGCCCTGCTTGACCATCAGTCGCAGCGGCTGCTCGAAGACGCACGCCTGAAAGAAGCAGTCCACCTCCCCTCGCACCATGCCATGGTGGTGACGATGATAGATAAAGCCCTGCCCGAGCCGATAAGGCGTGGCGGTGAGGCCCAGGACCTTGAGCCGCGGATTGACCGTGCGCAGACGCTCGATCACTCGCCGGTAGCTGGCATCCTCGGCCGGCGAGACCCGATGGCACTCGTCGATCACCAGCAGGGTGAAACGGCCGTCGTCGAAATGCGCCAGGCCGCGCACCACCGACTGCACCGAACCGAACACCACCTGACGACCGCACTCCTTGCGTCCCAAGCCGGCACTGAAGATATCGGCCTCGAGACCGTAGGCCTGATACTTGGCGTGATTCTGCGCCACCAGCTCACGCACATGGGCCAGCACCAGCACTCGCCCACGGGCCAGGCGTGCCAGTTCGGCAATCACCAGCGACTTCCCGCTGCCGGTAGGCAGCACCACGACGGCGGGCTCGCTGCTTGCCCGAAAATGCGCGATAGTGCGCGCCACGGCCTCTTGCTGGTAGGGGCGCAGCGCCGGCGCCGAAGATGCCGAAGGCGGCCCGGGGGCCGCCTTCGTCGTGGGCTGTTGCATCGCCATGGACGGCTCAGCCCACCCACACCCGAGCGTTACGGAACAGGCGCATCCAGGCGCCGTCGCGGGTCCACTCGGCGGGCCGCCAGGAGTTGGTCACCGCGCGCACGACTCGCTCGGGGTGCGGCATCATGATGGTGACCCGGCCGTCGGGCGTGGTCAGACCGGTGATGCCGGAGGGCGAGCCGTTGGGGTTGGCCGGGTAGCGGGTGGTCACCTGGCCGTGGTTGTCCAGGAAGCGCAGGGCGACCTGGCCGCTGCCCTGGATGCCGCGCAGGTGGGCACTGTCGCGGAACTCGGCGCGGCCCTCGCCGTGGGCCACGGCGATCGGCAGGCGCGAGCCCTCCATGCCGGCCAGCAGGATCGACGGGCTCTCCTCCACCTGCACCATCGAGACCCGGGCCTCGAACTGCTCGGACTCGTTACGCACGAAGCGCGGCCAGGCCTCCGCCCCGGGAATCAGCTCGCGGATCTGGGCGAGCATCTGGCAGCCGTTGCATACCCCCAGCGAGAAGCTGTCGTCGCGCGCGAAAAAGGCCGCGAACTGCTCCCGCGCGCGCGGGTTGAAGAGCACCGACTTGGCCCAGCCGCCGCCGGCGCCCAGCACGTCGCCGTAGGAGAAGCCGCCGCACGCCACCAGGCCCTTGAAGGCCTCGAGGTCGATGCGCCCTTCCAGGATATCGCTCATGTGCACGTCCACCGCCTCGAAGCCGGCGCGGTCGAAGGCCCAGGCCATCTCCAGCTGGCCGTTGACGCCCTGCTCGCGCAGCACCGCCACCGCCGGCCTAGCGGTATTCACCTGGGAGACCTGGAGATAGGGCGCGGCGATATCCTCGTCGACATCGAAGCTCGGCTGGGCAGAGAGGCCCGGGTCGCGGCCGTCGAGCAGGCCATCGAATTCGCTCTTGGCGCAGTCGGCGTTATCGCGCAGCGCCTGCAGGCGGTAGCTGGTCTCGGCCCAGGTGCGCTCGGCCAGCAACCGGGTAGTCTCCAGCAGCGGCTCCTCGAACAGCGTCACCCGCACCTGGTCGTCATAGCGCGGCCGGGCGATGACGCCGCAGGTCTCGATGCCGGCGGCGGCAAACTGGGCCAGCACCGCCTCGGTGTGCCCACGGTTCACCTGGATCACCGCCCCGAGCTCTTCGGCGAAAAGCGCGTTGAAGGCCTCGACGGGCTCGTCGATCAACCAGTCGAGCTTGATCTCGAGGCCCGCATGGGCGGCGAAGGCCATCTCCATCAGCGTCACCAGCAGGCCGCCGTCGCTGCGATCGTGATAGGCCAGCAGCATGCCGTCGGCGTTAAGCCCCTGGATCACCGAGAAGAACGCCTTGAGGTCCTCGGGGTCGTCCAGGTCGGGGCACTCGTTACCTACCTGACCGTAGACCTGGGCCAGCGCCGAGCCGCCCAGGCGGTTGCGGCCACCGCCCAGATCAACCAGCAGCAGGTCGGACTCGTCCTGCTCGAGATTGATCTGCGGGGTCAGGGTCCGCATGGCATCGCTGACCGGGGCGAAGCCGGTCACCGATAGGGACAGCGGCGAGGTGACGCTCTTCTCCTCGCCCTGCCCGTCGTCCTCTTGGCTCCGCTCCTGCCAGGCAGTGCGCATGGACATCGAGTCCTTGCCCACCGGGATGGCAATACCCAGTGCCGGACAGAGCTCCATGCCCACGGCGTGCACGGCGTCAAACAGCGCCTGGTTTTCGCCGGGATGGTCGGCAGCGCTCATCCAGTTGGCGGAAAGCTTGATGTCGCCAAGCTTGTCGATGGGCGCGGCGGCCAGGTTGGTGATGGTCTCGGCCACCGCCAGGCGGGCGCTGGCCGCGGGGTCGATCAGCGCCACCGGCGGCCGTTCGCCCATGGCCATGGCCTCGCCGGCATGGGTGTCGAAGCTCGCCGTCGTCACGGCGACATCGGCCACCGGCACCTGCCAGGGGCCGACCATCTGGTCGCGAGCCACCTGACCGGTGATGGAGCGGTCACCGATGGTGATCAGGAAGCTCTTGGAGGCCACGGCGGGCAGGCGCAGCACGCGGTCCATCGCCTCGCGCAGGTCGAGGTTGTCGAGCATCACCCCGGAGAGCGTCTTATCCCGGTGCTGGAACTCGCGCTGCATCTTCGGCGGCTTGCCGAACAGCACGCTCATCGGCAGGTCGACCGGCTGGCTCTCGAAGTGGCCGTCGCGCACCGACAGGTGGTGGGCCTCAATGGCCTCGCCGACCACGGCATAGGGGCAGCGCTCGCGCTCGCACAGCGCCTCGAAGGTGGCGAGGTCCTCGGGGGCCACCGCCAGCACGTAGCGCTCCTGGGCCTCGTTGCACCATATCTCCAGCGGGCTCATGCCCGGCTCGGCGTTGGGCACGGCACGCAGGTCGAAGCGGCCGCCCCGCTCGCCATCCTTGACCAGCTCCGGCAGAGCGTTGGAGAGCCCCCCGGCGCCCACGTCGTGGATGAAGCGTATCGGGTTCTCGCTGCCCAGCGCCCAGCAGCGGTCGATCACCTCCTGGGCGCGGCGCTCCATCTCGGGGTTGCCGCGCTGCACCGAGGCGAAATCCAGGTCGGCGCTGGAGGCCCCGGAGGCCATGGAGGAGGCCGCGCCGCCGCCCAGGCCGATCAGCATCGCCGGACCGCCCATCACGATCAGCTTGCCGCCCACCGGAATCTCGCCCTTCTGGACGTGTCCGTCGCGGATGTTGCCGTAGCCGCCGGCGAGCATGATCGGCTTGTGGTAGCCGCGACGCTCGATGCCGTCGTGACCCAGGGCGTCCTGTTCGTAGGTGCGGAAGACCCCGGCGAGGTTCGGGCGGCCGAACTCGTTGTTGAAGGCGGCGCCGCCGATGGGGCCCTCGAGCATGATCTCGAGCGCCGACTGGATACGCTCGGGCTTGCCGTAGTCGAAGGCCTCCCAGGGCTGCACGAACTCGGGGATGCGCAGGTTGGAGACGGTGAAGCCGGTCAGGCCCGCCTTGGGCTTGCCGCCGATACCGGTAGCGCCCTCGTCGCGGATCTCGCCGCCAGCGCCGGTGGCGGCCCCGGGGTGCGGCGCGATGGCCGTCGGGTGGTTGTGGGTCTCCACCTTCATCAGGATCTGGATCGGTTCACGGGTGCTGCCATAGGCGGCGCGCTCGCCTGGCTTGCCGCTGAGCGGTGCCGGGAAGAAACGCGGCGCCTCCGAGCCGCGGATCACTGCCGCGTTGTCGCTGTAAGCGGAGAGGATGTCGTCGGGGGAGCACGCGTGGGTGTTCTTGATCATCCCGAACAGCGAATGGGGCTGCGCCTCGCCGTCAATCAGCCAGTCGGCATTGAAGATCTTGTGGCGGCAGTGCTCGGAGTTGGCCTGGGCGAACATCATCAGTTCGACGTCCGTGGGATTGCGCCCCAGGTCGCGGAAGGCCCCGACCAGGTAGTCGATCTCGTCCTCGGCCAGCGCCAGCCCCAGTTCGACGTTGGCGGTGACCAGCGCCTCGCGCCCTCCCTCGAGCACATCGACGCTGCCCAGCGGCGCCGGCGCGTGGTGAGCGAAGAGCTTGGCGGCGTCAGAGGCGTCGGCGAGCACGCTCTCGGTCATGCGGTCGTGCAGCGCGGCCTGAATCTGCTCGAAGGCGCTCTCGGTGAGGGTGCCGGCGACCTTGACCCGGTAGGCCACGCCGCGCTCGATGCGGCGCACCCTGGTCAGCCCGCAGTTGCGGGCGATGTCGGTCGCCTTGGAGGACCAGGGTGACTGGGTACCGATGCGTGGCACCACCAGGAACAGCTGACCTTCGGCACGCCCTTGCTGCTCGTGCGCCGGGCCGTAGTCGAGCAGCTGCTCGAGCAGATGCCGCTCTTCGTCCGCGAGGTCGCCGTCGTGGTCGACGAAGTGGACATGGTCGGCATGCAGGGACTCGACCTCGGGAACGGATGCGCGCAGGGCGTCCAGCAGCTTGGCATGACGGAAGGCAGATAGGGCGGGCGCGCCTCGCAGTTCGAGCATATCCTGGAGCCTCTGAAACGGGGGAGAATTCGGGGCCGTCGCCGGCGGCAACGAGCGCACATGATACTGGAAAGCGCAGGGCGCGAGAAATCGGCGTAGGTGACAGTCGCCCGCGGGCTGGTTAAGGTTGAAGGCCGCATCGCCACTCATGGCCCCCATGCCAGCACTCCCGACCGACTTCGCCCGTCGCCAGTGGCGCGGGACTGCCCTGCTGTGCAGCGCTCTCATGTTGGCGCTGTTGCCCGGGCGTTTCGCTTCTCCCGAAGGGCCGCACCTGAGGGAGGTGCTGGCGCGTGACTTCCTCAGCGTACACACCCGCAACACCCCCACGACCTACTACGAGGGGCGCCAGGGACCTACCGGCTTCGAATACGAGCTGATGCGGCGCTTCGCCGACCACCTGGGCGTCAGCCTCACCCTGGATGCCGACCACAACATTCCAGGCGTGCTGGACGCCGTGCGCAACGAGGGTGACCTGGGCGCCGCCGCCCTGCCCCTGGACCCGACGCTGGACGGGCTGCTCTTCAGCCGGCCGATCATGCTGCTGCAGCCGCTGCTGGTCTATCGACGCGGCCTGCACCCACCGGAGACGATCGCCGAGTTGGAGGGGCTGGAGATCGGCACCCTGCGCGGGGCCGGTACCGACCGGGTGCTGCGCGAGCTGCAGGCCGAGCACCCCGGGCTGAGCTGGAAGGAGTCCGGCGAACTGGAAGTGGCCGAGCTGCTTGGGCAGGTGGCCGGGGGCACCCTGGATGCCGCGGTGATCTTCGAACACCAGTTCCGCCTCAACCGGCTGTTCTTCCCCGAGGTCGAGGATGGCTTTCCCCTCGGCAAGCCACTCTCCCTGGCCTGGGCCTTCCCCGCGGGACGGGGGCTGGGACTGGTCAACGCCGCCAATCGTTTCCTCGACGAGCTGCGACGCGACGGTGATCTCGACGCTCTGATCGCCAGCTACTTCGGCCACGACGACTACCTGGAGTACGTTGGCGCCCGTACCTTCATCGCCCATGCCCGCGAGCGTCTACCCCGCTACACCGAGCTGTTCCGCGAAGCCGCCCGCAATACCCGCTTCGACTGGAAACTGCTGGCGGCGCTGGGTTACCAGGAGTCCCACTGGAAGCCCAGGGCCACCTCCCCCACCGGTGTGCGCGGGCTGATGATGCTGACCAACGCTACCGCCGGCGATCTCGGCGTCGACAACCGGCTCGACCCGGCCCAGAGCATCCACGGCGGCGCCCGCTACCTGCGTCAGCTGATCGAGCGACTGCCGGAGTCGATCACCGGCGACGATCGCCTGTTCATGGCCATGGCCTCCTACAATGTCGGCCTCGGCCATCTCTACGATGCCCGCAGGATCACCGAGCAGCGTGGTGGCGACCCGGACCTGTGGCGCGACGTGCGCGAGTCACTGCCTTTGCTCCAGGAGCGCGAGTGGCACAGCCAGACCCGCTACGGCTACGCCCGGGGCGGCGAACCGGTGATCTACGTGCGCAACATCCGCCGCTACTACGAGATCCTCGCCTACCTGGACCGCAGCGAAGAGCAGTTTCACGAACTCGATGCGCGCCTGCCCGACGATGACGAAAGCGCACTCTTCGAGCAGGTGCCGCCCGTCCTATAGTCCGCGAACGCCGATCTCAGTCGCGCTCCAGGTCCTGGCGGCGTGCGGCAAAAAACTCCCGCAGCAGGCGCGAAGCACGGGCGGCCAGCATCCCGCCCTCCACCGCCACCCGATGGTTATACCAGGGCTGGGCGAAGAGGTTGGCCTTCGACTCCGCCATGCCGCTGCGCGGCTCGGCGGCACCATAGACCACTCTCGCCAGGCGGGCATGGATGATCGCCCCGGTGCACATCAGGCAGGGTTCCAGCGTCACATACAGGGTGCAGCCGTCCAGCCGGTAGTTGCCGAGCCGCTCACCGGCATCGCGCAGGGCACGGATCTCGGCATGGGCGCTGGGGTCATGCGCCCCCACCGGGGCGTTGAAGCCAGCGCCGACGATCTCGCCCGCGGCGTCCACCACCACCGCGCCCACCGGCACTTCGCCGGCAAACAGCCCCCGCCGGGCCTCGTCCAGCGCCCGGTGCATGTAGAACTCGTCGCTGCGCACGGTCATGAACTCCCGTAGACTGGCTGGTATTCCGATGATCGTATGGTAGCGCTGGCCATCACGCCATCGCACGGAGGAGACCGATGACGCCCGATGCCCTGAACGCCCTGGTGGACCTGCTCGGCCTGGAGGCCCTGGAAGAGAACCTGTTCCGCGGCCACAGCCAGGATCTCGGCCTGCCGCAGCTGTTCGGTGGCCAGGTGCTGGGCCAGGCACTCTCGGCGGCTAGCCAGACCGTCGCCCCGGCACGCCGCAGCCACTCACTGCACGGCTACTTCCTGCGCCCGGGAGACCCGCATCGTCCGGTGGTCTACCAGGTGGATGCGGTGCGCGACGGCGGCAGCTTTACCACGCGCCGGGTCACGGCCATCCAGAAGGGGCGGCCGATCTTCTTCTGCAGCGCCTCCTTTCACGGCGAGGAGCAGAGCATCGCCCACCAGCCCGCCATGCCCGAGGTCGCCTCGCCCGAGACGCTGGCGGACAGCGATGCTCGCCTCGAGCGCTTCCCCGGCCACCCCATCGAATTCCTGCACCTGGGCGACGAGGCCGATACGGGCCAACCGGCACGCAAGCGCCTCTGGTTCCGCCTGGTCGGCGAGTTGCCCGACGACCAGGCGCTGCACCGCTATCTGCTCGCCTACAGCTCCGACTTCAACCTGCTGACCACCGCCCTGGTGCCCCACGGCATCGACTTCCGCGACCCACAGCTGCAGATCGCCAGCCTCGACCATGCCCTCTGGTTCCACCATGACGTCAGGGTCGACGACTGGCTGCTCTACGACATGGATAGTCCCTGGGCCGATGGGGCACGAGGCTTCGCCCGCGGCAGCATCTACGACCGCCGGGGCCGGCTGGTCGCCTCCAGTGCCCAGGAGGGGCTGACCCGGCTGCGCCGCTGACGCCTGGCATCGGGCCGCAAGCGGCGCTACCATGCCCCTGTCGCCGCAATAGCTCAGCTGGTAGAGCAACGCACTCGTAATGCGTAGGTCGGAGGTTCGACTCCTCTTTGCGGCACCAGAAAACACTGATAAAACGGCTACTTGACGAATCGTCTCGGTAGCCGTTTTTCGTTATTCAGCCTCTAGGTAGCAAATAGGTAGCAGCCAGCAGAATCAGGCGGGCCAGGTAGCAACCGGCCTGCAGGTGGGCGCACCTCGCCCACGTCGCACTACTATCTGCCCTGTGCGGATCGTCTGGGATTGCAATGCCAGGATTAGTGGGCAGGCACGGCTTGCTAGGGCATGACGCCGTCCACCAACAGCTCAGGCGGAAAACTGAGTTAGCGATCACGAGATAGGACCGCTCCGGTCGCAGGCGCCCGCGGCTCAAAATCGGCCCTCCCCCTGCCCTGCCGGTGGATCGTCTGCCGGAAAAAATCTCTTATTTCGCAGGCATGAAAGTCTGACGGGGCAAGCGGTGTCCAGCCCCTGACGCTCCAGGGATTCGGTCCCTCTACCCTGCCAGCATATTGGCTTTCCTGATTACGCATAAGGCTCAGCCAACTTTAGGAACCGGTACGGTATCGGCGGCGTTCTCGCCGCTGCCTCAGAACAAGATCTTCGCGATAGGCCGAAGTAGAGGAAGCCCGCAAGAATGGAAGAGGGCTGAAGCCCCCTTCCAGATTGCATGAGCACTATTTCTGCTGGCCGTCGATATAGACCACGGCAGCTTGGGGGTTGGCGAGGTTGACATTCGGCACGGACCCGAACACCCGCAAACCGTCCTCACCGCCGGCAACATATCCTTCAGCGCTGTTGCCGCTGACGTTGTCATTGCCCTGGATGGTCACCTTGTGATCGGCGAGGATACCCTTTACCTGTTCCAGGTCGCCGCCGCCCGAGATTGTGTATTTCGTACTGCCGGAGCCGGCGCTGCCGTCAATCACGATGGAATGGTATTCTTTCCCGTCAACGTAGACCGCCGCGTTGTCCGGGTTCTCAAGCAGGATATCGGGAAACTCGCCGCTCACTGCATAGCCATCTATGCCGTTGGCTACGTAACCCTCTGCGTGATTGCCGCTAACCTTGTCGTTGCCCTGGATGCTGACGTTGTGCCCGGCGAAATTGCCCTTCATCTGATTCAGTGTGCCGCCGCCTTCGATCGTGTACTTGGTGCGCCCTGAAGCGGCGGTGCCGTCGATGATGATGGAGTGGGACACTGCGGTGCTTCCGGACCGCTTCGTGTTCGTGCTGCCTGCCGTGCTAGCGCTGAGCTGGTACTCCATTCCCTTAGCCCAGCTCTGGCCCGCGAACTTAACCGCGACGATATGGCTGTCGACGTTGTCGAACGTTCGGCTCCATTGCTTGCCGACGTTTTGACCGCCGGGATCGATAGTGAACGACCAGATTTCCTCGCCCGAATCCAAGCCTTCGGGGAACTTGCAGGCCTCGACATACGTCTTGCCGCGCATGCCCACCTTTTCGATCGTCAGATCGATTTCGCCGTAAACCGGGTGGGGGCTTACGAATACCCGCGTCCCCTTGCTTCGGATCGTCCCTTTCTGGGTGCTACCGAACTCCAGCATACGGGGACCGATCTTCGCCCAGCTATTGCCCGCTAGGTCATTCCAGCGATTGATCATCTTGTCTACGATTTCGGCCTTATCTCCGGGGCCGGTCTGCTTCACGATGTCTTCGTGCTCGCTCCACAAGTCAGAAACGACGGTTGCAGCGGAATCGCATGGAGCCGCCGTAGCGGTAGCCGGCACGAAGCCCGCACTGGCGATGGTTAACACCGCACCGGCCGTTAGGGTGTTAGACAGCTGCAGAAGATTGCGTTGTCTCATCTTTATTGCTCCGATTTCGATTGGTCCGATTTCGTTGCACCTTGTAAAGGTAGGAAATCCAAAAGATTATTTCAAAGTATCCCTAATCGGGAGCACCGACCTACCTAGACTGGACCGAGCGCAACCTGCCGCTGAACGGCTTCACCGGGAATGAGCACTAACTTGTGCGGGCCGATTGCCTCGCCTGGGCGGGCTCTGCCGCCTCGTCGCGAAGCCATGGACGTTCGCCTACGCCGCACCAGTCCCATCAGCGACACGTCTGCGCCCTCCACGGCTAGCAGAACCGGCATCTTTGCCCATCCTCCATACATGGCGCGCCGCCGGGCCTCGGCGCCTCCTCAAGGCCGGGTAGTGGTGAGAGCACCTTATCTATCGGCAGAGTCTTACGTGCGCTCGCCCTGCTCAATGCCATGATGGCGCTGGCGCCTTGAATCCCGGCCTCGGTCGCCTAGTGGGCGCGCCCAATGGAAGCGGCATGGCCACGGATGGTCAGCCCATGCTTCACGCCCTCTCACGCATCATCGTCACGCGTGCCGGTGCGTACCAATCGTGCGTACCATGCTGCGCACCAGTGCGAACCAGCGGGCAGCATGTTGGCTTTTGTCTACCAACCGACAGCGCCAGCACCTCAACAAAACTCAACATCGAATCGCCACCTTCAGCACCTCAAAACCGCTCAACCATACGGGTTTGGCGGGCTGCTGCTGACGGTCATGCAACGCCGAAAAATTGCCGACGGTCAGGCACTCGGCGCCCAGTGGCCGGTGGCATAGGCGGATGTAAAGAAGGTCAGGAGGTAACGGTTTACATCAGGCGCGCAGCGACATCGCCAGCAACGGCACGCGATTCTCTTCCGACCTTGAGTTCAAGGTAAGCATGACGGAACAGCTCGTCTCGGGTGGCGTGGTCGGCTTCTGGTTTGAGCTTTTCGATCAACGGGAAAACTATTCGAGCCGCCTCGCTGGCGAGCTCTAGGGGTTCGTCAGGGATGTCAGCCAGGTGTTCAGGCGCTTCATGCGTCTCGCCTGAGAGCCAGTGGGAAGCAACGCCCAGCTTGGCCGCGATGACTTTCACATATTCGGCTTTTGGCCTTGTCAAACCCCTGAGCCACTTGCTCGTCGACTGAATGCTCACCCCAACATCATCCGCCAGCCTGGATGCGATCCCATGTTCGCGTCCATAGCGGCTAATACAAGCCTGCTTCAGTCTCTCGGCAAAGACTCCCTTCCGCTCGCCCTCCGATTTCATTCCTTGGTTCCTTCATTGGTTCACGCAATTAATTTAGTCACGCTACTCAAACCTACCCTATGCGCCGCTAGCCAGCCAGTACCTTGGCGATACCTCAACCGAAACAGGACGGGCAGTCGCTAAGTTTGCTATGAACGGCTGGAGGTTACGCTTTCAGATCGCCCGTCAGGCCAGACGTGGCGCGGCTTTCGCTGCTGGCGCCATGCGGAAACGGAAACCACAACCGAACGAAAGCGCCGTAAATAGCGCGCGCCTGGGACTCGGCGCCCCCATAGATCGGGGCGGGGCCGGAGTACCTTTTGTTTGTGTCGGCAATCTCCTACAGCATATCGGCGCATCTTGGGCCATGCTCAAAGTGGCGCCTTATTGTCGCGGTCTCGGTCGCCTACGGGTTGCGCCCAAGGGACGGTTTCCTCTAATACAGCCCGGCCATGGACGGCCAGCCCACCGACATTGCAGGGCGGAGAAACCCTGCTAGGTTTATCCAATCACCACTCAATTAACAGATCAGGGAAGATTCATGGCTAAGCTGATTCGCACCGTTATACCCATGCTGATAGCACTGCTCGTATCCGCGTGTGCGGCTTCACCTCCCTATTGGTACAAGGAGGGGGTTTCCCGCGAAGCCACAAAGGACGCCTATGCGGAATGTCGATACGAAATCGGCATGTCAGAAAAGACACGAGCTGAGAAGCAGGAGCTTCTTACGTTCTGCATGGAAAGGCATGGCTTCCGGCTTAGGCGCTAAGCCCTCTATCATTCCTGCACCCTCACGCAGAGCCGTCGCGCATGTTAGCTTTTGTTAGCATACTGACGCCTTCAGCATGTGGAGATTTTTCTACATCGAAGGGTGCGCACCTCTGCTGCACACCTTAACAAACCTCAACATGCTGGCACTGACTTCGTCTTGTGCCCACGAGGCAGGATTCGTGCTGGTAAAGCATCATCTCAGAATTCCGCCAGGCTTCGGTTACGACATTCCAGACCAAGATCAAAACAAGGAAGCCATAAAATGAAAAAAGGCCTCATCGCAGGAATTGCCGTCTTTCTCGCCAGCGGGTATGCCATCGCCTCACCGTACATCACCTGCTATCAAATCAAGTCTGCGGCAGAGGACAAGGATGGTGAAGCGCTCTCCAGACACATCGACTTCCCCGCTCTTCGCCAGAACTTCAAAGATCAGATGAATGCCCACATGGCCAAGGAGCTTGCGAAGGAGTCTGATAACGGCTTCGGCGCGATACTAGGTTCTGTCTGAAAAGTTGGCACGCAAGCAGCGATCTATGCAGGCCAGGCATACCATCGCTTTGAAGCTGCTGGCCAACTTGTCGTAGCGGGT
>NZ_JACHXQ010000006.1 GCF_014192285.1 Halomonas fontilapidosi
GGAGCAGGGCATCGCCGCGCCCGGCGACCACGTGATCCTCACCCGGGGCGATCACATGAATGCCCATGGCGGCACCAACACCCTGAAGATCCTCGCCGTGGAGGCCAGCCATGAGTGACACCCGCCCGCCACGCAACGTCAAGCGGACGCTGCCGGGCCGCAAGCGCATCGCCCTGGTCGCCCACGACGGCAAGAAGGAGGAACTGCTGGAGTGGGCGGCGCGCTGGCGGGAGACCCTGGCCGAACACACCCTGATCGGCAGCGGCACCACGGCGGGGCGTGTCTCGCATGCCCTGGGCCTCGCCGTGGAGGGCCTGATGAGCGGTCCGCTGGGTGGCGACCAGCAGATCGGCGCGCGCATTGCCGAACAGCGGCTCGACCTGCTGATCTTCTTCTGGGACCCCTTCGCGCCACAGCCCCACGACCCCGACGTCAAGGCGCTGCTGCGGCTGGCGGCACTATGGAACATTCCCGTGGCCTGCAACCCCGCCAGCGCCGACTTCCTCATCAGCTCGCCCTGGCTCGATCAGGAGTACGAGATGACCATCCCCGATGCCGGTGCCTGGGTCTCCTCCCGCACCGGCTGATCGCACCCCCTGCCCTGCCGAGACGTCGACAACGCTACCCAACCACAAGAGGTCGACCATGTTCCAGCTCACCCGCAGCGTCACCTGGCAGGCCCTCAAGGGCCTGCAGGCCGAGACCGCCTTTGATCGCATCCGCGACTACTTCGCCGCCGACCCGAAACGCTTCGAGAAGATGAGCCTGCGCGTCGGCGGGCTCTTCCTCGACTACTCCAAGCAGCCGGTCTCCGATGAGGTGCTGGCCACGCTGATCGAGCTCGCCGAACACTCGGCGCTGGTCCAGCGCCGCGCCCAGATGTTCTCCGGGGACATCATCAACGTCACCGAGGACCGACCCGTCCTGCATACCGCCCTGCGCAACCTTGGCCAGGGGCCGCTCAAGGTCGACGGCCAGGACGTGATGCCGGAGATCCAGCGCACCCGCGAGCAGATCCGCACCTTCTCCGAGGCGGTGCGCAACGGCGAGTGGACGGGCTTCGATGGCCAGCGCATCAAGGACGTGGTCAACATCGGCATCGGCGGCTCGGATCTTGGCCCCAACATGGCCTGCCGGGCGCTGCTCAAGCACCGCCATCCGGGGCTCGGCTTCCACTTCGTCTCCAACGTCGACGGCGCGCATATCCAGAAGGTGCTCAGCCGCCTCGACCCGGCCACCACCCTGTTCATCGTCTCCACCAAGACCTTCTCCACCCAGGAGACGCTGCTCAATGCCCATACCGCGCGCCGCTGGTTCCTGGACAACGCCGGCCCCGACGCCGACGTGGGCGCGCACTTCATCGCCGCCTCGACCAACAAGGCGGCGGCCATGGCGTTCGGCATCCGCGAGGAGAACGTCTTCGAGTTCTGGGCCTGGGTCGGCGGGCGCTACTCGATGTGGTCCTCCATCGGCCTGCCCATCGCGCTCTCCATCGGCTTCGACGGCTTCATGGAGCTGCTCGAGGGCGCCTATGAGATGGACCAGCACTTCCTCGCCGCGCCCTTCGCCGAGAACATGCCGGTGCTGATGGCGCTGATCGGCATCTGGCACATCAACTTCCAGGGCGCCGAGACCCAGGCCATCGTGCCCTACGACCAGGCGCTGCATCAGCTGCCGGCCTTCCTGCAGCAGCTCGACATGGAGTCCAACGGCAAGTCGGTGGATATCTTCGGCCACCCGGTGGACTACAAGACCGGGCCGATCGTCTGGGGCCAGACCGGCTCCAACGGCCAGCACGCCTTCTTCCAGCTGCTGCACCAGGGCACCCGCTACGTGCCGATCGACTTCATCGCCTCGCTCAAGCCCGAGCCGGGCATGGAGGAGCACCACTTCGCGCTGCTCACCAACATGCTGGCCCAGGCCAACGCCTTCATGGAGGGTAGCCAGACCGGCAGCCGCCTCGACCCCTACAGCTGCCCGGGCAACCGCCCCTCCAGCGTGCTGCTGCTCGACGAGCTCACGCCGAGAAACCTCGGTGCGCTGATCGCGCTCTACGAGCACAAGGTGTTCGTTCAGGGGGTGATCTGGAACATCAACTCCTTCGACCAGTGGGGGGTCCAGCTGGGCAAGCGCATCGCCGGCGAGATCAGCGAACGCATCGACGCCCACAGCCAGGACTTCGATGCCTCCACCCAGGGCCTGCTGGCGCTGGTACGCGATCACTTCCCCCGCGGCGGCGAGCCGTCGGGCAAGGGCGGCAAGAAAGGCAAGAGCGAGGAGTGAGGCCCCTCATCCGCGAGCGACCGCCAGTCGCTGACCGGTGTGGTATCCCGCCCAGGCAGCACCCAGCCACACCACGAGGCTGACCGCCACATAGCTCAGGGCCGTCGCAAGGCGGCCCTGATAGAGCAGGCTCAGTGTCTCCAGGCCATATAGCGAGAAGGTAGTGAAGCCAGCGCAGAAGCCGCCCACCAGAAAGGGCTGCCAGCGCGCGACCCGGCCACGGGTGCGGCGGGCGGCATAGGCGGCGAAGGCGACGATCAGCCAGGAACCGAGGCCGTTCACCGCCAGAGTGGCCCAGGGAAAGGCCGGCCCCGTCAGCGCCAGCGAGACGAGGTAGCGCAGCGTGGACCCCAGGGCACTGCCCAACCCCACCGCCCCATAGGCACGCCAGGCGATCATGGCAGGCCGCCCGCCAGCCAAACGCCGGCCGGCAGCGCGGCGCCCCCCGCTCCCAGCGTCAGGGCGACGTAGCCCACGGCCGCAACCCTGCGCCGCTGCTGCCAGAGCGTCAGGGTCTGCAGGCTGAAGGACGAGACGGTGGTGTAGCCGCCCAGCAGGCCGATGGCCAGCAGCGGCCAGGCCAGGCCCGCCTCGCGGTCGGGCAGGCCCAGCATCCCGGCCGCGAGACCCATCAGCAGGGCGCCACTCAGGTTGACCACCAGGGTCCCCCAGGGAAGACCGGCGTCCAGCCAACGGGCCACCAGATTGCCCACCGCCAGTCGTGCCATGCCGCCCAGTCCTCCGCCGCCGGCCACCGCCAGCAGCACCAGCGGGTCGATGCTCATCCACTCTCCAGACGTTGCGAGACAGGCCCCAGGAGGGTGGCGACCAGGCAAAAAAAGCCACCCGCTGAGGGTGGCCAAGAGTATCGCATGCTTGCCTTGCAGGAGCAGCGACCCAGAGATCACTGCTGGATCCAATATTGGCACAAAGTCGGCATGATGTACAATTCATGTACATGAAAGTTTGATGTCAACGTCCGGGTCGTGACCCTGAGACAAAGTCCGTATCATGCTGATGCCAGAGCGCGTCCCTTACGCCACACCTGACACCACCCCTGATACCTCATCGCCAACACGCCAAGAGACGGAGGTCACAGCGTGAACCCAATGCGAGCCCTTCCTGCCATCCTCGGCTGGCTGCTGATTGCCCTGCTGGCAATCGCCGCCCCGGCCCAGGCCCAGCAAGCTGACACCGGGAGCGAGCCGCCGGCCTACGCCACCCTGGCCGAGCTGCTCGAGAACGAGCAGTCACGCCAGCAGCTGATCGACCAGCTGCGCGGCATGGCAGGTGACGTCGCCGCCGCCGAACCGGCGAGTGCCGAAGAGAGCGCCGCTGGCGCCGAGCCCTCGCTGCCCAGGCAGCTGGCCGAAGCCACCAGCCGCATCGTCGGCGATGTCGGCACCCAGTTCACCAACCTGGTGGAGGTGCTCGGTGGGCTGTTCACCGGCAGTGCCGATGCCACCAGCAGCTTCGACACGGCCGCCTTCACCAGCGCCGCCATCAATCTGGGCCTGGTGATACTGGCCACCTTCGTGCTGTTCGTGGCCATCCGCCGGCTGGCCCGGCCGCTGTTCACGCGCATCAGCCAGTGGTCGCTCAACGGCCAAGGGCTGACCCCGGTGCTGCGCCTGGTCCTCTGCGTGGCCCTGGCGGCAGTGGTCGACGTGGCGGTGGTGGCCCTGGCCTACGTGGGAGGCAACCTGGTCGCCACCTTCGCGGTGGGCGAGACCGGCGAACTCTCCACCCGTGCCTCACTGTTCCTCAATGCCTTCCTGGTAATCGAGCTGCTCAAGGCGGCCGTGCGCATGCTCTTCTCGTCGCGCTACGAGGGGTTGCGCCTGCTGCCGGTGGGGGCCGAGGACGCCTCCTACTGGAATGGCTGGATCGCCCGCCTGATCGGACTGGTGGGCTATGGCCTGATGGTGGTGGTGCCGCTGGTCAACGTCTACCTGTCGCCGACCCTGGGCCAGAGCATCGGCACCCTGATCATGTTCGGCGCCTTCATTTATGCGGTCGCCGTGGTATTGCGCAACCGGGTTCGTCTGCGCGATGCGCTCAACCACAAGGCCGATAACGCCACCATGGCGGCCAGCCGGGTCTCGCTGCAGCTGTTGGCCCGCACCTGGCACCTATTCGCCCTGGCCTATTTCGTGATGGTACTGGTGCTGGTGCTGACCCGGCCCGCGGACGCCCTGCCCTTCGTGCTTGTCGCCACCCTCAAGACCATCGCCGCCGTGGTGGTGGGCCTGCTGGTCTCGAGCCTGCTGACCCAGACCATCGGCCGGCGCATCCGTCTCAGCGATGACCTGCGCCGCAAGCTGCCGCTGCTCGAGCCGCGGCTCAACAGCTACGTGCCCAATGCCCTGCGGGTGATCCGCACGCTGATCCTGATCACCGTGTTGATGGTGGTACTGAACGCCTGGGGCGCCTTCGACCTGGCGGCCTGGTACGCCTCCGAGGCGGGCCGCGGCCTGGTCGGCAAGGTGATCAGCGTGTCGGTGATCCTGGTGATGGCCGTGGGCGTCTGGCTGGGCCTGGCCAGCCTGATCGAGCACAAGCTCAACCCCGAGACCGGCAGCGGCGTGCCCTCGGCCCGCGCTCAGACCCTGCTGGCCCTGTTCCGCAACGCCCTGGCCATCGCCCTGATCACCATGACCCTGATGATCGTGCTGGCCGAGATCGGTATCAATATCGGCCCGCTGATCGCCGGTGCCGGTGTGCTGGGCCTGGCCATCGGCTTCGGCGCCCAGAAGCTCGTTCAGGACATCATCACTGGCATCTTCATCCAGGTGGAGAACGCCATGAACACCGGTGACGTGGTCACGGTGGGCGGCATCACCGGCACCGCCGAGAAGCTCAGCATCCGCTCGGTGGGCATCCGTGACCTCTCCGGCACCTATCACATCGTGCCCTTCTCTAGCGTGGACACCGTCTCCAACTACATGCGCGAGTTCGGCAACCATGTCGGCGAGTACGGCATCGCCTACCGCGAGAGCATCGATGAGGCCATCGAGCAGCTCAAGCTGGCCTTCGAGGATCTCCAGGCCAGCGAGGAGCACGGCCAAAAACTGCTGGAGCCACTTACCGTGGCCGGCGTCGTGGCGCTTGCCGACAGCTCGGTGAA
Source organism: Halomonas fontilapidosi (assembly GCF_014192285.1). Taxonomy (GTDB): domain Bacteria; phylum Pseudomonadota; class Gammaproteobacteria; order Pseudomonadales; family Halomonadaceae; genus Halomonas; species Halomonas fontilapidosi. The sequence goes on from NZ_JACHXQ010000006.1 coordinate 5,411, forward strand.
CATTCGGGTGGTCATCAAGACCACACCCGGCGACCAGTGGGCCGTGGGCCGCGCCTACAACCGCCTGGTCAAGCTGCGTTTCGACGAGGCCGGCATCGAGATCCCCTTCCCGCACACCACGCTCTACTTCGGTGAGGACAAGGAAGGCCGTTCACCGGCCGCCAACGTGCGGGTGCTGGAAGGCAAGGCACAGCACTCCCAAGGGCATTCGAACCACCAGGAGGATACCCAGCAGGGCGTTCAGGAGATTGCCGACCCCGAGCACCGCAATCCCACCGGAGGCGACGTCGAGGAGCCCTGACGCTCCGAGAACTCTGCTCGCGAAACACACAGCGGGGCTGCCGAAAGGCAGCCCCGCTGTGTGTCAGAGGCACAAGTGGGCGCTGCCTCAGTGGGTGGTCACCAGCATCAGCACGCTGAGTGCCGCCGAGATCCACATGGCCGGACGGATCGCTTCCAGACGCCCGGTGAAGAGCTTGATCAGCACGAAGGAGAGGAAGCCGAAGGCGATCCCCAGGGTAATCGAATAGGTCAGCGGCATCAGGATGATCGCCAGGAAGGCCGGGAAAGCCTCCTCGGCACACGCCCAGTCGATCTTCGCTACCGGCGCCAACATGAACAGCCCGACCAGCACCAGCGCCGGTGCCGTGGCAATGCCCGGTACCAGCGAGAGCAGCGGCGAGAGGAACAGGAACGGCAGGAAGAGCAGCGCGATGGTCACCGCCACCAGGCCGGTACGCCCGCCCTGGGCGACGCCGGCGCCGGATTCGATGAAGGTCTGAGCGGCGCTGGTACCAAGCGGCGCGGCGATCATCGAGGCGAAGGCATCCACGGTCATGGAGCGCTTGAGGTTACGCGGATTGCCGTCCTTGTCCTTGAGGTCCGCCGACTCGGAAAGCGCCATGAAGCAGGAAAGGGCATCGAAAAAATTGGTGAACAGCATCACGAAGATGAACGGCAGATAGGCGACCTTCAGCGCCCCCCAGATATCCACCTGCATTACCGCGCTGAAGTCGGGCCAGGCGGCCAGGCCGCTCCACTCCACCATGACCTCTTCGCCCCACAGACGGCCCATGGGGGCAGCCAGCAGGGTGGTCAGGGCGATACCCAGGATCAGCGCGCCGTTGAAGCGCAGCACGACCATGATCGCGGTGGCCATCATGCCGATGAAGAAGGTCACCAGGCTGGCATCGAAGTTGCCAAGCGTCACCAGGGTAGCCTCGCTGCCGACGATGAAGCCGGCGTTCTTCAGCCCGATGAAGGTGATGAAGAGGCCGATGCCGCAGGTGATGGCGTAGCGCAGCGAGGCCGGGATCGCCTCGATGATCGCCTCGCGGACGTTGAACATCGCCAGCACCGCGAACAGCACGCCGGACCAGAAGACGCAGCCCAGGGCCACCTCCCAGGAGAGGCCGGCGCCCAGCACCAGGGTGTAGGTAAAGAGCGCATTCATGCCCATGCCCGGCGCCACCAGGATGGGATTGCGCGCATAGAGCCCCATGGCCAGGCTACTCATGAAACTGATCAGCACGGTGGCGGAGAGGGCCGCCGAGAAGGGAATACCGGCATCCGAGAGAATCGCCGGGTTAACCACGATGATGTACATCGAGGCCAGGAAAGTGGCAACACCTGCAAGTACTTCAGTGCGCAGCGAAGTGCCACGCTCGTGTACACGGAAATAGCGCGCTATCCAGCGTCCTTCCGAGGCAGTGGGGGCGGCAGCGGCAGTCGTTGTCGGTTCCATGGCGGTATCCGTTGTTGTTGTGAATCGGGATGCGAAAGCGTCATCGCCCACTAGGGTAGGCAATTTCTGACCGATTGGACAACAAGCGGATTACTACCATGGTATACAAAAAGCGCTAATGCCTGGATACCGCGCGGCCGGGCAGCAAAAGGGGCGCCCGAAGGCGCCCCCTGGAGGCTGGATCACTGGCCGGTCCGGCAGACCGCTCAGGCCGTCTTGCTCTTCTTTTCCTCGTGCGCCTCTTCACTGGGCTGGGGCAGGGACGGCAATGACTTATCGAGCAGTTCGACACTCTGCCGATAGAAGAGCTGGCTCTTCTGGTGCTCGCCGAGGTTGGCAAACAGCCGGGCCAGCTCGGCGCAGGCCACCCCGCTGGGCCGCTGGCGCTGGCTCGCCTCGAAGTACTCCTGGGCCTTGCCCCAGTAGGCATTACGCAGCGACAGGCGCCCCAGGGTCAGCAGCAGATCCGGGTCGTTGGGCCGCTCCTGCAGCCACTTCTCGGCCACCGCCAGCTGCCGGCGAGCATCCACGTCGAGCAGACCGTAGCGCAGTACCAGCCGGCTGTCCCAATGCTCCTTGAGCGAGTGGCGCAACAGTCGCTCGGCGATGCCCTCCTCGTTGCCCCGCACCAGCGCCTCGGCATAGAGCACGATCAGATCGGTATTGGTGCGCAGGTAGTCAGGCATGTCGGCCCAGAGGTTGCGGACCCGCTCGACATCACCGGGATGGCGTGCCTCCTGGCCGATCAGCTCGCGGTAGGCGCGCTGCTCGAGCTGTTCGCGCTCCTCGCGCGAAATCAGCTGCTGGGCCCCCAGCCGGGGCATCAGGCGGCGCAAGCCATCCCAATCACTGACGCTGAGGTAGGCCTGCTTGAGCTGCTTGAGCACCTGGGGGTGATTCGGCAGGTGACGGTCCAGGCGGGTAAGGGTCGCCAGTGCCTCCTCATACTGCTGACGGTCCAGCATCAGCTGAGCCTGCATCAGACCCACCGCGGTGTCAGCCCCCTCAGTGCTCAGGTGGGCGCGCTTGAGGAGGGTGTCGGCCTGCTCGTAGCGCCCCTGATAGTGGGCCGCCAGGGCCGCCGAGAGGTAGTTGACCAACGGCGTGCTGGAGTCGTCGGCGGCCTTGACCAGCGACTTCTCGGCCTTCTTCCAGCGCCCCTCGGCCAGTGCCACCAGGCCGCGAACGGTGCGCTTCATGGCGGTGCGATTGCGCGCACGGCTGTTCCACACCTTGAAGCGACTGACCGGCCGCGTCAGGCGCATCAGCAGCCGCAGACCGAAGTGCAGCACGATGAAGACGGCCAGCAGCAGGACCAGGCCGAACCAGAAGGAGGTCTGGACGGAGGTGTCGCCCACCCGTACCAGCCAGTACCCCGGCACCGACATCATCAGCTGGCCGAACAGCGCCCCGAGCGCCAGGCCCAGGACAACGATCAGGATCAGCTTTCTCATGCGTCATCTCCCTGGCCGTCATTACGACTCTCGAAGCGCCGCTCGATGAAATTCGCCAGCGCCTGCTGGGAGCCGCTGATGTCGGGCAGTTCCGGACGGATGCTGCGCTGCTTGAGCTCCTCGAGGCGCGCGATCACCGACTGCACACCGCTGGCGCTGGTATCGTAATAGCCGCGGATCAGCGTCAGCGCCTTGTCGAGGCTGGCTTCATAGAGCTCCTGCTCTTCCTTGAGCAGCGCCAGCTGGGACTGTTCGAGTACCAGGCGCACGCTCTGGCGCAGATAGGACTCCTGCTCGGGCGAGATCAGTGCCTCCAGGGCCTGGTCGTGCTGGCGCACGGTGACCAGCTCCTTCAGCTCGTCGCCGAAGCGTGCCAGCTGCTCCTGCCAGCCGCCCGTGGGGGCCTCTTCGAGAACCGCCTCATCGGCGGAAAGCTCCTCGATATCCTGGGCCAGCGGTTGGCCGGCGAGCTGCTCCTGCTGGGCGTTGAGCGCCAGGTAGAGTCCGGTGCGGTCGACCTGGGGCACGGAATCCAGCGCGGCCAGCTCAGAGGCGATCTCGCGGCGCACCGGCATCAGGGCCGGATTGTCGGCCTCGCGCAGACGCTCATCGGCCGTGCGCAGCAGGGCAGCGGCGCCCTCGACATCACGCTCCAGCTGCAGGCGCTGGTTGGCCAGGCGCAGCAGATACGCGGCTTCGGCATGCAGCCAGTCGCGCTCGTCGGTGTCCTGCTCGCGAGACAGCTCATCCAGCACCTTGTCCAGCGTCTCATCGACGCTGCTGCGGTAGTTGGCGAACTCGCTGCGCAGGTCGGAAAGCGCAGCATCGAGGGCCGCGTCACGCTCGCTTTCAGCGCTCTCCAGCCGGCCCTCCAACTCGCCGAGCTCCGACTGGCTGACCACATCACCGGGCAGCGACGCAAGACGCTGCTGCTGGGCGTCAAGCTTCTGCCAGGCCTGCCAGCCAAACAGCACCACCCCGATGGCCAACAGGATCACCAGCACCAGGGCCAGGATGCCGGCCTTGCCACTCCCCTTACCGCCACCACCGGCAGGCTGGGACGTGCCAGAAGCTGCATCACCGCCTGCCGAGGCACGTGAAGAAGCGCCACCGGCGGCCTTGCTGGCCTTGGCCGACGTATCGGCACTGCCGGACTTGGCAGGTTTGTCGGTCTTATCGGCACTGCCCTTCGGATCAGCGGCGGGCTTGGCGCTGGAAGCCTGGCTTGCAGCCGATTTTTCCGGCGCGGGCTTTTCGGCCGCAGGCTTTTCCGCGGTGGGCTTGTCGCTGCCGGTTGCCGGCTTGTCGTCCGTTGCCGGACGGCTGGCGGACGTATCAGCCGTGCTGGAAGAGGTCTGCCCTGCGTCGGAGTCGCCGCCCGCAGCAGGCGTCTGCGTGGCGTCCGGCTTGGCCTGCGCCGCGCCGGCGGCCGGCTTGCCACCGGCCTTGTCGTAGCGACGCGATCGGCGCCTCCCAGAGGCGGCCGACTTGCCGGCCTCGCCCCCCGAGCTCGCCGATTGCGCGCCGGAGGGCGCCTGCTGTTCGTCCTGATCGTGTGGTTGCTTGCTCATCTGTCGCTAGCCCTTTTCGAGATCATCATGATCGACATCGGCCTCCTCCTGGGCGCTGCTCCTGGCGACCGCGACCGCCAGGGCGGCAGGCGTGGCACCCGACGCCACGACGGGGAAACGAAACCCTAGCCTGCCGGCCAGTGTAGCCAACCGGGCGCTGGAAACGATTAGCGGTTGGTTCAAGGCGGCGTCTGTGCACCATCTTGCCAGATGTTCGAGAATTTCTCCGCTACTGACCACCAGCGCTCGATAATCGCCGGCGTCGAGGCGCGCCTGCATGGCGGAATCAGGGGTGAGCAGGCGACGACGATAGACCGCCAGGCGCGTCACTCGCGCACCGCGTGCCGCCAGCGTCTCGGCAATCAAGGGGCGACCCCCTTCGCCGGCGACCAGCAGCACGCGCCGCTCTTCCAGGGTCTGCAGGGAGGCGAGCCGCAGCAGCGCCTCGCTGGTATCCTCGCCGGCCGACGGCGAGGGCACGTGAACCCGCACCCCCAGCCGCCGATGCAACAGCGCGGCGGTGGACGCACCTACGGCATAGTAGTCGATGCCTATCGGCCGCTGTGGCCAGTAGCGATCCAGCGCCTCAACCAGACACTCGGCCGCAAAGGGACTCACCACCACTACCTTGTGGAAGTGATCGATATCCATCCAGGCGGACCGCGTCGCCGGCGCTTCCGGCAGCGGCTCGAGATGCATGACGTCCAGACGCATCACATCGAGGCCACGGGCCTCGATGGCAGCGGCAAGAGGGCCAGCCCGCTCGCCGGGTCGGGAAATCAGTACCGGAAGGTCCGCCATCAGCCGGCGCCGTAAACCTCGGCGAGAATCTCGCCGGCGCCCTGCTCGAGCAGTTCCTCGGCGACGCGAATGCCCAGCGCTTCAGGCTCGTGCATCGAGCCACGCCCCTCGGCGCGCAGCACCTGGGTGCCGTCCGGATTGCCTACCAGGGCACGCAGCCAGAGGGTCTGGCCGTCATCCTCGAACACCGCGTGGCCGCCGATGGGCACCTGGCAGCCGCCCTCCAGCCGGGTGTTCATGGCGCGCTCGGCACGCACCCGAGTGGCGGTCGTGGCATCGTCCAGCGGGGTAAGCAGCGCGAGCAGCTCGGGGTCGTGGAGGCGACACTCAATGCCCAGCGCGCCCTGGCCACAGGCCGGCAGGCAGACCTCGGGAGGCAACTCCATGGTGATGCGGTCGTCGAGTCCCAGTCGCCGCAAGCCGGAAGTGGCCAGCAAGATGGCATCGAACTCGCCGTCGTCGAGCTTGCCCAGGCGGGTCTGGACGTTGCCGCGCAGGCTCAGCACCTCGAGGTCGGGGCGCGCCTCGCGCATCTGCAGACCACGCCGCAGGCTCGAGGTGCCGATACGTGCGCCTTCGGGCAGCTCGTCCAGGGACGCATAGTGGTTGGAGATGAAGGCGTCGGTGGGCTCGGCGCCCTCGAGGATCACCGAGAGCCCCAGGCTCTCGGGGAAGTGCATGGGCACGTCCTTCATGGAATGCACGGCGATGTCGGCGCGGCCGTCGAGCATCGCCTCCTCGAGCTCCTTGACGAACAGCCCCTTGCCGCCGACCTTGGCCAGCGGCGTATCGAGGATCTTGTCGCCGCGAGTGGACATGGCCACCAGTTCCACTTTCAGGCCGGGATGAGCGGCCATCAGTCGGTCGCGGACATGCTCGGCCTGCCACATGGCCAGTTGACTCTTGCGGGTGGCGATACGCAGGGTATTGATGGCTTGCACGTGGTTCTCCCGTACCGGGTTGCCTGCCGTTGGCGCGCATGCTGCCGGCGCCCGGTGATGATATGAATAACGTCATCATAAAGCACCGCGCGGAGCAGGAAAAATCGCGTTATCCCACGGCGACCTTCCACTGCCGCCCCTCGCCAGCTTCGCGGACTCTGGTACACTTTCCGCCATGTCACGGCGGCGCCGCCCCGCAGGCGCTGCGGCCGGTCTACCGGCCGTCACCCACGCAATCATCTAGCAGGATGCCCAGTCCGATGAGCCCGAGTTCACCCAACCCCGGCACCAACCAGTCCTGGGGCGGCCGTTTCAACGAGCCCACCGACGCCTTCGTCGAACGCTTCACCGCATCGGTCGACTTCGACCAGCGCCTCGCACTCCATGACATTCAGGGCTCGATCGCCCATGCCACCATGCTGGCCCAGGTCGGCGTGCTGACCGACCAGGAGCGCGACGCCATCATCGAAGGCCTCGGCGAGATCCGCGGCGAGATCGCGTCTGGCACCTTCGAGTGGTCCGTGGCCCTCGAGGACGTGCATATGAACATCGAGGCGCGGCTCACCGACAAGATCGGCATCACCGGCAAGAAGCTGCACACTGGCCGCTCGCGCAACGACCAGGTGGCCACCGACATCCGCCTCTTCCTGCGCGACGAGATCGACGTGGTCAGCGCCGAGCTGGCCCGCCTGCGCGACGGGCTGATCACGCTGGCCGACCGCGAGGCCGGCACCATCATGCCCGGTTTCACCCACCTGCAGACCGCTCAACCGGTCACCTTCGGCCACCATCTGCTGGCCTGGCAGGAAATGCTGGCTCGCGACCACGAGCGCCTGCTCGACTGCCGCCGGCGGGTCAACGTGCTGCCGCTGGGTGCGGCAGCACTGGCCGGCACCACCTATCCCATCGACCGTCACGTCACTGCCGAACTGCTGGGCTTCGAGCGGCCCGCTGAAAACAGCCTCGATGCGGTCAGCGATCGCGACTTCGCCATCGAGTTTACGGCCTTCGCCAGCATCCTGCTGATGCATCTGTCGCGCATGAGTGAGGAGCTGGTGCTGTGGACCAGCGCCCAGTTCGACTTCATCGATCTGCCCGACCGCTTCTGCACCGGCTCGTCAATCATGCCGCAGAAGAAGAACCCCGACGTGCCGGAGCTGGTGCGTGGCAAGACGGGCCGGGTGTATGGCCACCTGATGGGCCTGCTGACCCTGATGAAGTCCCAGCCGTTGGCCTACAACAAGGACAACCAGGAGGACAAGGAGCCGCTGTTCGACAGCCTGGATACCGTCAAGGGTTGCCTGCGCGCCTTTGCCGACATGGTGCCGGCCATCGAGGCCAAGACCGACAACATGCAGGAAGCGGCACGCAAGGGGTTCTCCACCGCCACCGACCTCGCCGACTACCTGGTACGCAAGGGCGTAGCCTTCCGCGACGCCCACGAGATCGTCGGCCAGTCCGTGGCCTTCGGCCTCAGGGAGCAGAAGGACCTCTCCGAGATGCGCCTCGAGGAGCTCAAGCAGTTCTCCGACACCATCGAGGCAGATGTCTTCGAGGTGCTGACCCTGGAGGGCTCGGTGGCCGCCCGTAATCATATCGGCGGTACCGCCCCGGATCAGGTGCGCGCCGCGGCCCAGCGGGCCCGCGATGCCCTGGCGACCCTGACGGGCCAGGTCTGATGCCTCGCCTCGCCCCCTTGACCATGGCACTGGTCGTGGCGTTGGCCCTAGCCGGCTGCGGCCAGAAAGGGCCGCTCTACCTGCCCGGCGATGAGGCGGCCGCCGAACGCTACGACCCTGCCGGCCAGCAGGATGACGACACCGCCCGAGACGACGAGAGCTAGGCATGGACCATTTCGAATACCGCGACGGCGTCCTCTATGGCGAGGACGTGCCGCTCACCCGTATCGCCGATGAGGTCGGCACCCCCTGCTACGTCTACTCGCGGGCTACGCTGGCACGCCACTTCCGCGCGTATACCGAGGCGCTGGGTAGCCATCCGCACCTGATCTGCTATGCGGTGAAGGCCAACAGCAACCTGGCGGTGCTGGGACTGCTGGCGAGGCTCGGCGCCGGCTTCGACATCGTATCAATGGGCGAACTGGAGCGGGTGCTGGCCGCCGGCGGCGACCCGGCCAAGGTGGTGTTCTCCGGGGTGGCCAAGCAGGAAGCCGAGATGGCCCGGGCGCTGGAGGTGGGCATCAAGTGCTTCAACGTCGAGTCGCGCCCGGAGCTGGAGCGCCTCGATGCCGTGGCCGGCCGGCTCGGCAAGGTGGCCCCGGTGTCGCTGCGGGTTAACCCGGACGTGGACGCGGGTACCCACCCCTATATTTCCACCGGGCTAAAGGACAACAAGTTCGGCATCCCGGTGGACGAGGCGCTGGCCGTCTACGAGTTCGCCGCCACGCTGCCCCACGTGGACATTACCGGGCTGGACTGCCATATCGGTTCCCAGCTCACCGAGCTCTCGCCCTTCCTCGACGCCCTGGAGCGGCTGCTGCTGTTGCTCGAGCGCCTGCGCGAGCGCGGCATCGAGGTGGAACACCTGGACCTGGGCGGCGGTCTCGGCGTGCCCTACCAGGACGAGCGGCCACCGGCACCCTTCGACTACGCCACTGCGCTGCTCGAGCGTCTATCGAAGTGGCCGGGCAGCGAGCACCTGACGCTGCTCTTCGAGCCGGGCCGCTCCATCGCCGCCAATGCCGGGGTGCTGCTGACGCGCGTCGAGTTTCTCAAGCCCGGTGAGACGAAGAACTTCGCGATCGTCGACGCGGCCATGAACGACCTGATCCGCCCCGCGCTCTACCAGGCCTGGCAGGCGATCCTCCCGGTCGATACGCGTCGCCCGCGGACGAGCATCGTCTACGACGTGGTGGGCCCGGTCTGCGAGACCGGCGATTTCCTCGGCAAGGATCGCGCACTGGCCATCGACGCCGGCGACCTGCTGGCGGTACGTTCCGCCGGCGCCTACGGCTTTGCGATGGCCTCGAACTACAACAGCCGCCCACGCCCCGCCGAGGTGATGGTCGACGGCGAATCCGTCCACCTGGTGCGCCGCCGCGAACGCCTGGAAGAGCTCTGGGCCGGCGAATCGCTGCTGCCCGACGACCGGGGGGAAGCACGCTGATGCTGCTGCACTTCACCAAGATGCAGGGGCTGGGCAACGACTTCATGGTGGTCGACCTGGTCACCCAGCGGGCACGCCTGGGCGACGACCAGATCCGCCAGCTGGCCGACCGGCGCTTCGGCATCGGCTTCGACCAGCTGCTGGTCGTCGAGCCGCCGCGGGACCCGGAGATGGACTTTCGCTACCGGATCTACAACGCCGACGGCAGCGAGGTGGAGAACTGCGGCAACGGTGCCCGCTGCTTCGCCCGCTTCGTGCGCGACCAGCGCCTGACCCACAAGCACGAGATTCATGTCGAGACCGCCGGCGGGCCCTTGACCCTGGTGGTCGAGGATGACGGCCGGGTTCGCGTCGACATGGGAATGCCACGCTTCGCCCCCGAGGCGCTGCCCTTCGACGCCGCCGAGGATCGCCCGCTGCACCCGCTGGACGTCAACGGCGAGCGCCTCGAGGCGGGCGTGGTCTCGATGGGCAATCCCCATGCGGTGCTGCAGGTCGACGATGTCTACACGGCACCCGTCGAGCGACTGGGGCCAGCCATCGAGGCGCATCCGCGTTTCCCGCGGCGCGTCAACGTGGGCTTCATGCAGGTGATATCTGCCCATGAGATACGCTTGAGGGTGTACGAGCGTGGCAGCGGCGAGACCCTGGCCTGCGGCACCGGCGCCTGCGCCGCAGTGGCCTGCGGGATTCGCCAGGGGCTGCTGGAGAGTCCGGTCAACGTGCACCTGCGCGGCGGCGATCTGCGCATCGAGTGGGCCGGCGGCGACGCGCCGCTGATCATGAGCGGTCCCGCGGAGCGCGTCTTCGACGGCCGCGTCGTCCTCAACTGAGTTATACCCCCCAGAGGAGAAGCTCCCATGACCCGAGCCGCCCCCGACCCGCGCAAGACCCTCGACCCCGATCGGGTGGCCCAGTGGCTGGCCTGTCATCCGGACTTCTTCGTCGGCCGCGAGGGCCTTTTGCAGCAGCTCAAGGTCCCGCATCCCGAGGCTCGAGGCACCACCTCGCTGCTCGAGCGGCTGGTCCTTGACCTGCGTTCCCGCGCCGAGCAGGCCGAATGGCGCCTCGAGCAGTTACTGGAGTCGGCCCGTCACAACGAGGGCCAATACCGCCGCACCCGCGAGCTGGTGCTGGCGCTGCTCGAGGCGGAGGACAATGACGCCCTGGGCCAGGCGCTGGCGACTCAACTGGCCGAACGTTTTCACACCCCGGCGGTAGCGCTGTGGTGTCCGGCCAGCCTCACCGATGACGAACCGCGTCCGCCCCAGGCCCCGCGACAGGTCCTCGACGACCATTCCGGGAAACGCCTGTCCGCCCTGCTAGATGGCCGTGCCAGCCGCTGCACGCGACTGACCCCGACCGACTGGAAGCGCCTGTTGCCTCATGTGCCGGCACCCGACAAGGCCGGCTCCTGTGCCCTCTCGCGGCTGACCCTGGGTGAGCCGCTGGGCTACCTGGTGCTGGCGAGCCCCGACCCAGACCACTTCCGCGCCAGCATGGATACCCTATTCACCGAGTACGTGGGCGACGTGGTGGCGCGGCTGCTGGTGCGCATGGCCCCGAGCGCGCCATGAGCGGTTGTGTCCTGGGCCACGACATCGACACTTTCCTGGCCGGGCTGGCCCGCACCGCCCGTCCGGCCACGGTGGATGCCTACCGGCGAGACCTGGCGGCCCTGGCGGCATTCCTCGAGGCCGAGGCCATCGACGACTGGTCGCGGCTGGATGCCGCCCTGCTGCGCCGCTTCCTGGCCAGCGAGCGCCTCCGCGGGCAGGCCCCGCGCAGCCTAGCTCGACGCCGGGCCGCCATCTCGCGCTTCGCCCGGCACCTGGTGACGGCTGGACGGCTCCAGCACAACCCGGTGCCGCTGGTACCGGCCCCTCGCCAGCCCCGACATCTGCCCCATCCGCTGGACGTTGACCAGCTGGCGCGGTTTCTCGATACGCCCCACGACGGCTCGCCCCTGGCACGGCGCGACCAGGCGATGCTGGAGCTCTTCTACTCGAGCGGCCTGCGCCTGGCCGAACTGGCGGCGCTGGACCTCGGCGACCTCCAGCCACAGCGGGTGCGGGTACTGGGCAAGGGCGGCAAGCCGCGCCAGGTGCCGGTGGGCCGTCGGGCACGCCAGGCGCTGGACGCCTGGCGCACGGTACGCGGCCAGCTGGCGGACAGCGATACGCCGGCACTGTTCGTCGGGGTGCGCGGTGGCCGGCTGGGCCATCGCGCCATTCAGAAGCGGCTGGCCGAACTGGCCAGGACCCGGGGCCTGGCCGAGCACCTCCATCCACACCGACTGCGCCACTCCTTCGCCAGCCACCTGCTGGAGTCGAGCCAGGACCTGCGGGCCGTGCAGGAGCTGCTGGGCCATGCGGACCTGGCCACCACCCAAGTCTACACCCGGCTCGACTGGCAGCATCTGGCGGCGAGCTACGACGCGGCGCATCCGCGTGCGCGGCGCCGCGCCGACGATGCCGGAGAGCCGTCATGACCCTGCAGGCGATCACCTTCGACCTCGACGACACCCTGTGGGACAACCGCGGCGTGATGGCGCGCACCGAGACCGGCCACTACGCCTGGCTCGACGAGAGCCTGTCTGCCTGGCTGGCCGACCGCGGCGAAACCCATCTCGGCCGCTTCACCGAGCGCTTGCCGCTGGATGCCTACCAGACCGCTCGCCGCGAGCTCGCCGAGCGATACCCGCTGCGTCGGGGGGATTTCAGCTGGCTGCGCGAACGCGCGCTCGTCGAGCTGCTGGAGGCCTTCGGGCTGCCGCGCAGTGCTGCCTGGCTGTGGGCCGCGGCGACCATGGCGCGCTTTCACGAACTGCGTCTGCAGGTCACGCCGCATCCCGAAGTCGAGCCACTGCTCGCCAAGCTCGGCGACCGCTACCGACTGGGCGCCATCACCAACGGCAACCTGGCGCTGCATCGCCTGGCGCTGCACCGCCACTTCCGCGTGGTCATTGCCGCCGGTGAGATCCAGGCGCCCAAGCCCGACGCCCGCCCCTTTCTCGCCGCCCTGGCCAGGCTGGCCACCCCGCCCTCCCGGGCGCTGCATGTAGGTGACTCCTGGAAGGAGGACGTACTGCCGGCACAGCGCCTGGGGATGCAGGTGGCCTGGATCGCCGCCGACACCCCCCATGCCGGCGAGCTCCCCGCGGGGGTGTACCGCCTGCGCCACGTGCGGGAGCTGCCGGCGTTGATTGCCAAACTGGAAGAGCAGCAGTGAGACGGGCGAGCAGGGCCGCCGGAGGTCGGCAGCGTCCGAGGTGATGTTCACAGCGCCTTCAGGCCGGTCCCGCTAAAGGCGTTTCCGCGGGTTAGCTCCGATTGACCCTTATCCTTCGTTAGGCTCCAGCAGCCACTGGTCGAGGCGCTCGTGCACCTCCTCGATGCCCTGCTTCTTGAGCGCGGAGAAGAGCTGGATGCTCACCAGGTCTTCCCATTCGCGCAGCCGTGAACGCACCTGTTGCAGGGCACTCTTGGCGGCACCGCTCTTGAGCTTGTCGGCCTTGGTCAGCAGGATGTGCACTGGCATGTTCGCCTCGTCGGCCCAGCCAAGCAGGGTCTCGTCGAATTCCGTCAGCGGATGGCGCACGTCCATCACCAGCACCAGGCCTCGCAGCGAACCGCGGCGGCGCAGGTAGTCGGAAAGATGGCGCTGCCACTCCCGCTTGACCTGCTCGGGCACCTTGGCATAGCCATAGCCCGGCAGATCGACCAGACGATGGTCGCTATCCTCGCCCAGCGTGAAGAAGTTGATCAGCTGGGTACGCCCCGGCGTCTTGGAGGTCCGGGCCAGCGCCTTTTGCCGCGTGACGGCATTGATAGCACTGGATTTTCCGGCATTGGAGCGGCCCGCGAAGGCCACCTCGACCCCGTCGTCCGGCGGGCACCTGGCCAATGTCGGGGCGCTGGTGAGGAAGCGCGAGGCCTGATAATTGAGACGGGAAGGGAGTCGCGACATGGCGAAAAAAATCCTGACGTTGATCAAGGGCGCCACGGCTTGCATTCCCGCGGCTCGGGTGTTCCGTTATAATGCAGTGTCTTTGTCTGCGACCCGGGGCGCGTCAGTATACCACCGTGCTCCCGCCGTCAGCGACCGACCACGGCACGTCGGCGACGACCGGCCACAGGGCACCCGGCCTCGAGGATCGGGCGGCACCCGGGGTACGTACCGTCCAACAATGTAACGGGAAAGTGGAACAGCGATGAGAAAGCTACTGGCAAGCCTGGCAATCACCGTGGGCGCCGTCGGCGTGGCCCACGCAGACCTTCAAGCGGACGCCGATGCGGCGGCGGGCAAGGACAAGGCGCAGGCCTGTGCCGCCTGCCATGGCCAGCAGGGCATCAGCCCCACCGGCGCCTTCCCCAACCTGGCCGGTCAGCAGGCCTCCTACCTGGCCAAGCAGATCATGGACATCCGTGACGGCCGACGCATGGTGGCCCAGATGGCCGGCCAGGTGGACAACTTCTCCGACCAGGACGCCTGGGACGTCGCCGCCTACTTTGCCGACATGGAGCCGGCCCTGGGTCAGGTCGATGCCGACGAGGCGCTGATCGAGCGTGGCCGCACATTGTACCGCGCCGGCGACATGGCCAAGGGCATCCCCGCCTGTGCCGCCTGCCACTCACCGACCGGCGAGGGCATCGGTAGCGCTGTCTATCCGGCGCTCTCCGGCCAGCACCCCGAGTATACCCTGAGTACTCTGCAGGACTTCGCCTCTGGCGCGCGGAACAACTCGCCGGCCAACATGATGAGCGATATTGCCTCCAAGATGAGCGATCGCGACATGGAAGCCGTCGCCAACTACGTGCTGGGCCTGCACTGAGGCCGACCCGGCGCACGCTGTGCTGGCACCCAAGGGCGGCCGTTGGCCGCCCTTGGCGTCTGCGGGGAACCCCACCCCGGCAAGGGACTCAAAGGCCAGCGATGTGCCACCTGTCGGCACCTGAACCATGTCCCTTCAAGGAGATCCCCATGCTCAAGCCGCTGATGTTCGTCCTCGCCGGCCTCGCCCTGCCGGGCCTGGCCAGCGCTCAGTCACTGGTCGAGGGCGAACACTACGAGGTGCTCGACAACCCGGTGGAAACCCAGGTCGAGGACGGCCGTATCGAGGTGACCGAGGCCTTCTGGTACGGCTGCCCTCACTGCTACAACCTGGAGGCACCGCTCAACGCCTGGGTGGCCGAGCAACCCGACGATGTCGCCTTCCAGCGCATGCCGGCCACCATGGGCGGCGACTGGAACACCCATGCCTTCGCCTTCTATGCGGCTCAGGAGTTGGGCATCCTCGACGACCTGCATGACGACTTCTTCCACGCCATCCATGAGGAGGGCCGCAGCCTCACCGATCCCGAGGCCATCGCGGCGTTCTTTAGTGACTACGGCGTCAGCGAGCAGGAAGCCCAGCAGGCGTTGAACTCCTTCGCCGTCAAGGGCAAGGTCAACCAGGCCCATGCCCGTATGCGCCAGATGCAGTTGATGGGCGTGCCAGCGCTGATCGTCGACGGCCGTTATCTGATCTCGCCGAGCTCGGCCGGTAGCCTCGATAACATGCCCCAGGTGGCCGGCGCCCTGGTCGAGCGGGTCCGCGAGGAGCAGGCAGACTGAGATGTCTCACCTGGCCGACGCAAGGACGCCACTGCTGGACGGCGGCCACCTCAAGCTGCTCACCTTCAATCTGCAGGTGGGCATCCAGACCTCGGCCTACCATCACTATCTGACGCGCAGCTGGCAGCACCTGCTGCCGCATCCGAACCGGCTGCGGCGTCTGGACATGATCGGCGAGGTACTCGGCCGCTTCGACATCGTCGGCCTCCAGGAGGCCGACGGGGGCAGCTTTCGCTCGAGCCAGGTCAACCAGGTGGAATACCTCGCCAGCCATGCCGGCTTTCCCCACCACTTCCAGCAGCTCAACCGCAACCTGGGCCGCATCGCCCAGCACAGCAACGGCCTGCTCTCACGACTGTCCCCGAGCCGCATCGAGGAGTATCGCCTGCCCGGCACCCTGCCCGGCCGCGGTGCTATCCATGCCCGCTACGGGGAGGGGCCGGATGCCCTGCACCTGTTCGTCGCCCACCTGGCGCTGAGCCACCGCGGCCGGGTACGCCAGCTCGACTATCTCAGCGAGATCATCCAGCCGTTGCGCCACGTCGTGGTGATGGGAGACCTCAACTGCACACCGGAACAGCTCCATGGCCATGCGCGATTCCGCGCCTCCCTGCCGCTGCATCCGGTTCGCCCGCCGCTCAGCTACCCCTCCTGGCAGCCGCGCCGGGCGCTGGATCACATCCTGCTCTCGGAGTCCCTCCAGGCCGACGAGGTACGGGTGCTCGACCACCTCTTCTCGGATCATCTACCGATTGCCGTGGACGTCCGTCTGCCCAAGGCCTGTCTCGACACCTGCCTGGCCGTCAGCCGAAGGGAGACCCGACGGCAGCGGCGCTGACGACCACGGCTCCGTCAAGTCAACGTTGGCTCGCGTGGCAGCTGCCAAGGCAACGCTATGCGAAGATAGGGGAAAACCCCACGCCAAGCCCGAACAGCGAGACCCACACCCATGGCCCAATCCCGTGAGCTGCCAGGCTTTCTTGCCTGGCTCGACCGTGCCTCGGAATGGCTCGGCAGGAGCCTTTCCTGGCTGATCCTGGCGATGATGCTCGTCCAATTCCTGATCGTGGTGCTGCGCTACGCCTTCAGCTTCAACAGCATCCCCATGCAGGAGTCGGTGATGTACATGCATGCCACCGTCTTCATGCTGGCCGCGGCCTGGACCCTCAAGCATGACGGCCATGTGCGTGTGGATATCTTCTACCGCGCCATGACGCCAAAGCGCAAGGCGCTGGTCGACCTCTGCGGCACCCTCTTCCTGCTGCTGCCGGTGATGGTCTTCGTGATCCTGACGAGCATGGGCTATGTGAGCAAGTCGTGGCGCATCTTCGAGGGCTCACCCGATTCCGGCGGCATCCCCGGGGTCTTCCTGCTCAAGACGCTAATCCCGCTGTTCGCCGGGCTGATGATCCTCCAGGCGTTGGTGGAGGCGAGCCGCCACTTCTTGGTCCTTACCGGACGCATGGATCCCACCGACAATGCCCACGACCATGCCGAGGAGCGCCTGTAATGCTGGAGTTCATGCCGCTGGTGCTCTTTCTCGTCATCTGCCTGGTGCTGATGGCCGGCTATCCCGTCGCCCTGTCGCTGGCCGGCACCGCCCTGGCCTTCGCCGGCCTGGGGCTGGGCCTCGAGGCCCTGGGGGTCGATGCCCACTTCGATGGCGGCTACCTGGGCGCCTTCCCCAATCGCCTCTACGGCATCATGACCAACCAGACCCTGCTGGCGGTGCCGCTGTTCGTGCTGATGGGCGTGCTGCTGGAGAAGTCCAAGGTCGCCGAGACCCTGCTCGAGGCCATGGCCATGCTGTTCGGCTCGCTGCGCGGGGGCCTCGGCATCTCGGTGACCCTGGTAGGGATGCTGCTGGCGGCCTCGACCGGCATCGTCGGCGCCACCGTGGTCACCATGGGCCTGATGTCGCTGCCGACCATGCTCAAGCGCGGCTACAGCATGCCGCTGGCCACCGGCACCATCTGCGCCACCGGCACCCTGGGCCAGATCATCCCGCCCTCCATCGCCCTGGTGCTGCTGGGTGACGTGCTCTCCTCGGCGTACCAGCAGGCCCAGCTCTCCATGGGAATCTTCAGCCCCAAGACGGTCTCGGTGGGCGACCTGTTCATGGGCGCCCTGGTGCCAGGGCTAGTCCTGGTGGTGCTCTACATCAGCTATGTTTCCGTGGTCGCCTGGCTAAGGCCGCAATCCGCCCCGGCCGTCGATCGCCAGGAGCTGATGGCCGAGCTCGGCCACGAGGGCGGCCTGGGATGGCTGCTGCTCAAGGGGCTGGTGCCGCCCATCGTGCTGATCATTGCCGTGCTGGGCTCGATTCTCGGCGGCTTCGCCACGCCCACCGAGGCCTCGGCGGTGGGGGCCTTCGGCGCGATGGTGCTGGCCCTGGCCTATCGCCGGCTGGACCTCGCGACGCTGAAGGAGGTGCTGCGCTCGACGACCCACGTCACCACCATGGTGTTCATGATCCTGATCGGCGCCGCGCTCTTCTCGCTGGTGTTCCGCGCCTATGGCGGCGAGGAGCTGGTCACCGACCTGTTCGAAAACATGCCCGGCGGCGTGGTGGGCGCGACGCTCATCGTGATGCTGGTGATCTTCCTGCTCGGCTTCATTCTCGACTTCATCGAGATCACCTTCGTGGTGGTGCCCATCGTTGGCCCGATCCTGCTGGCGATGGGGCTCGACCCCATCTGGCTGGGCATCATGATCGCCATCAACCTGCAGACCTCGTTCCTGACGCCGCCGTTCGGTTTCGCGCTCTTCTACCTGCGCGGCGTGGCCCCGGAGTCGGTGCCCACCTCGGCAATCTACAAGGGGGTGATCCCGTTCATCGGGCTACAGCTTTGCATGCTGCTGGCCCTGGCCTGGTTCCCGGAACTGGCCACCTGGCTGCCGGATCAGTTCTGATCGGCCGACACCCGATGCAGAGGTCGACGGCCCGCCAGCAGGCGCCTCGGCACTTGGCGATTTCCGGCACCGCTCGCGGTGCCGCCCGCGTGGCCACGGTGGCCGCCGGACACACGCCAGCCCTCGCGAGGGCTTTCCACGACAATACGCACAACACCCAAAAGGAAAGCACATGAAACTCAGATCACTTGCCGTCGCCGTGGCCATGAGCGGCGCTGTCTCCGGCCTGATGCTGGTCTCCAGCGTCGACAACACGGCACAGGCCCAGGAAACCTTCGAGTGGAAGATGGTCACCTCCTGGCCGAAGAACTTCCCGGGGGTCGGCCAGGGGCCCGAGCGCCTCTCCGAGATCGTCGAGGAGATGTCCGACGGCCGCCTGACCATCGAGGTCTTCGGGGCCGGCCAGCTGGTGCCGGGCTTCGAGGTGTTCGACGCCGTTTCGGGAGGCACTGCCGAGCTCGGCCACTCCGCCTCCTACTACTGGAAGGGCAAGGCCCCAGCCGCCCAGTTCTTTGCCGCCGTGCCCTTCGGCATGAATGCCCAGGAGATGAATGCCTGGCTACACCATGGCGGCGGCCTGGAGCTGTGGAACGAGCTGTATGACGACTTCGGCGTCGATGTGCTGGTCGCCGGCGCCTCCGGCGTGCAGATGGGCGGCTGGTACAACAAGGAGATCAACTCCGTCGATGACCTGGACGGCCTGAAGATGCGCATGCCGGGCCTGGGCGGCGAGGTGATGGAGCGCATGGGCGTGGCCATCGTCAACATGCCCGGCGGCGAGATCTTCACCTCGCTGCAGTCCGGCGCCATCGACGCCACCGAGTGGATCGGCCCCTACAACGACCTGGCCTTCGGCCTGCATCAGGCGGCCGACTACTACTACTATCCGGGCTGGCACGAGCCGACCGTGATGTTCGAGGCGATCATCAACGAGGAGGCCTACGCCTCGCTGCCCGCCGACCTGCAGGCGATCCTGCGCACCGCGGTGCGCGACATCAATGCCGATGTGCTGGACGAGTACACCGCGCGCAACAACGATGCCCTCGAGACCCTGGTCAACGAACACGGGGTGGAGCTGCGTCGCCTGCCCGACGACGTCCTCGCCCAGGCCAAGGAGCACTCCGCCGAGGTGGTCGCCGAACTCGCGGAATCAAGCGAGATGGCCCAGAAGATCCACGACTCCTACCGGGCCTTCCAGGAGAAAGTGGTCAACTACCACGCCATCTCCGAGCAGGCCTACTACAACGCCCGCAACCCCGAGGGTGACACCGCCGAGTGATCACCTGAGCGCCACTGGCCCCCGCGGGCCCAGTGGCGCTACCCTCTCTGCCGGCGCGTCAGCCGCCGGTCAGCACCCTGACACTCTGCGTCCACTCGATGATCGGGACCGGATAGATTCCCAGCGCGACGATCAGCGCAGCCGCACCCAGTACCACCACGCCGCCGGCCTGGATCGCCCAGTTTTCGGGGGCATCACGGCGCTGCATGCCGGCCTCGGTGAGAAACAGCGTGACCATCACCCGCAGGTAGTAGAAGAGCCCGATGGCGCTGCCCACGATCACCGCGCCGACCAGCCACCAGCGCTCGGCCTCGACGCCCAGGGCGATGATGTAGAACTTGCCGATGAAACCCGCGGTGAAGGGGATCCCTGCCATCGAGAGCAGGGAGATCGTCAGCACGGCGGTCAGATAGGGGCGTCGCCAGAACAGTCCACGGTAGTGGTGCAGGCCTGCCGCATCCGTGCCGCCATGGGCGCCGGCAACATAAGGGCTTGAGGCATGGGGACTGGAGATCAGCGTGACCACCCCGAAGGCGCCCAGCGTGGCGAGCAGATAGCTCACCAGATAGACCCCGGCGGCCTCGATCGACAGGCCGTCACTGATCACCAGTGCGGTGAGCAGGTAGCCGAAGTGGGCGATCGATGAATAGCCCAGCAGGCGCTTGAGATTCGACTGGGTCAACGCCAGCAGGTTGCCGACCAGCATGGAGAGCACCGCCAATGCTGCCAGCACGTCATGCAGATCGCTATTCTGGAAGGCCGGCGCGGCGGTCATCAGCCGCAACAGCACGACGAACACCGCCACCTTGCTGGCCGCGGCCAGGAAGGTGGCCGCCGGCGCCGGGCCACCCTCATAGACATCCGGCGTCCACATGTGAAACGGCACCACCGAGAGCTTGAAGCAAAGCCCCATCAGCATCAGGGCGGCGCCAGCCAGTCCCCAGGCGCCTATATCGCCGCCCAGGCGCGCGGCCAGCCCGGCAATGTCCAGGCGACCGGTCTCGGCGTACAGCAGCGCCATGCCGAACAGCAGGAAGGCGGTTGCCGCGGCCGACAGCACCAGATACTTCACCCCCGCCTCGAGAGAACGACGCTCGCCGTAGACATATGCCAGCATGCCGTAGAGCGGTATCGACAGCAGCTCCAGGCCGAGGAACAGCGTCGCCAGGTGCGTGCTGGCCGCGAGCACCATGCCCCCGGCCGTGGCGCACAGCAACAACAGATAGAACTCCTCGCGAGGTCCGGTGTAGTGCGCCAGATAGGCATGCGCCAGGGTCGCGCAGGCCAGCGCCGCGACCATGATCAATGCCGCGGCGAAGATCGCCAGGCCGTCGACCGCCAGCATGGGGGCCGCCAGTGGCGCCATCCACGATACGCCGATCAGCGAGAGCAGGGCCAGATTGAGCCCCACCACGCTGACGATGGCGATGCCGGTATGATGGCGTCGCCAGGCAATCGCCAGCATCACCAGGATGGCCGTGGCGCAGACCAGGATCGGTGGCGTCAGGGCCAGCAAGTGCGTCGCGGTCAACGTCATGGTGTTCCCGTCAGCAGAGTGGTCGACAGTGAAGCGGCGCCAAACAGGCGCTGCACCTCACTCATGGCCGCGCCGGTGGTATCCAGCAGGGGCTGAGGATAGAGGCCGAACAGCAGCACCAGCCCCAGCAGCGACAGCATCATCACGTACTCGCGCGTATCGAGGTCGGCGAAGCGTCCCTCCCCCTGTGCCGGGCCGAAGTGCACCCGCTGCATCAGCAGCAGGGAGTAGATCGCCGCCAGCACCAGGCCGATGCTGGCGACCACCACGACCCACGGAGCCACCGGGAAGCTGCCGAACAGGATCAGGAACTCGCCCAGGAAGTTGGCGGTCCCCGGCATGCCCAGCGAGGCCGCGACGAAACATAGCGAGAAGCCCGGCAGGCTGCCCAGGCGGCCCCACAGGCCGCCCATCTGGCGCATGTCACGGGTGCCCAGACGCTCATAGAGCTGCCCGCTGAGAATGAACAGCCCCGACGCCGAAAAGGCATGAGCCACCATCATCAGCACCACGCCCTGCAGCGCCAGCTGGGTACCGGCATAGATGCCGATCAGCACGAACCCCATATGGGCAATGCTGGTATAGGCGATCAGTCGCTTGATGTCCTGCTGGCCGCAGGCCAGCAGCGCGCCATAGAAGATGCCGATCAAGCCCAGCGTCATGGCCACCGGCGCGAACGCCTGAGAGGCCTCGGGAAACAGCGGCAAGGCAAAACGCAGCATGCCATAGGCCGCGGTCTTGAGCAGGATGCCCGCCAGATCGACGCTACCCGCGGTGGGTGCCTGAGCGTGAGCATCGGGCAGCCAGCCATGCAGCGGCACCACCGGCAGCTTGACGGCAAAGGCGACGAAGAAGCCCAGCATCAGCCACATCGCCGTGGACTCGGAGAGCGGCGTCTGCATCAGATCGGCGTAAGCGAAGGTGTATTCGCCGCTATGGGCATGGTGAGCGAAGACCAGGCCGAGGATCGCCACCAGCATCAACAGGCCGCTGGCCTGGGTGTAGATGAAGAACTTGGTCGCCGCGCGGATGCGGGTGCGTCCTTCCGAACCGCTGTGCCCCCACAGCGCGATCAGGAAATACATCGGCACCAGCATCATTTCCCAGAAGAAGAAGAACAGGAAGAGGTCGATGGCCAGGAACACCCCCACCACCCCGCCAAGGATCCACAGCAGGTTAAGATGGAAGAAGCCGACGCGGCGCATGATCTCGTGCCACGAGCAGAGTACCGCCAGCACGCCCAGCAAGCCGGTCAGCGCGATCAGCACCAGGGAGAGGCCATCGAGCGCCAGGTGAACGTCGATACCGAAGCGCGGAATCCAGGCCGCGCGCCACTCCATCGACCAGCGCAGCGCCTCGCCGGCCATGCCGGCGTTACCCAGATGATAGTCCCCGTGGAACCACACCCCCAGCGTGATCGCGAGCTCGACCAGCATCGTCGCCAGCGCGATCCAGCGCGGCAAGAGATCACCAAAGCGATCCGCCTGCCAGCACAGCAGGCCCCCGATAAAGGGGATCAGAATCAGCCACAGCAGTGTCATAGGCGGTGCCTTCCCTGTCGTTGTAACAGTCGTTGCAACTGTGGTCGTAACAACGGCTGCACTGGCCTGTGAACGAGGCTCTGAGACATCATCGCGGTCAGCCCCTCAGCACCAGTACCAGCAGCACCAGCGCCACGCCGGCCACCATGGTGCTGGCATACAGCCGCAGCTTGCCGGTCTGGGTACCACTCAAGCCGCGGTGCAGTGCCCACGACAGCCAGGCCGCCAGCAGCAGCAGCCGATCAATGAGGTCACTGTGCAGCACCCGCACCAGGCCGCGATAGGGCCGCACGAACAGCCGATCATAGGCCGCATCAAAGCCCCAGGCCCGATGCCAGAGTTGCCACAGGCGTGCCGGCCAGCCGTCGGCGACCTGCTGGGCCAGCCAATGCCGACGGGCGTGGAACAGCCAGATCGCCACGGCCACCCCGCCCAGCGAGACAGCCGCCGCCAGCAAGGCCAACAGGGTATGGCCCGCCCCATGCGCGTCGGCCCCGGGGCCGGCCGGCAGCACGCCCGACAGGGGCGGGTGAATCCAGGCGCCGAGGAAGGTCGACAGCGTCGCCAGCACCACCAGCGGCAAGCCATGCAGCAAGCCTCGCCCGGCGTCGGCGCGACGGGCATTCTCGCTTTTCGCCACGCCGTGGAAAGTGCCGATGATCAAGCGCACGGTGTACAGCGAGGTCAGGACAGCACCCGCCAGCCCGGCCAGCAGCAGGCCCCCCTGCCCCGCCGCCAGCACCTCCCAGAGAATCTCGTCCTTGCTGAAGAAGCCGGCGGTGATCAACGGGAGCGCCGCCAGCGCCGCCCCCCCGACCAGGAAACCGGCATAGGGAAGCGGCAGCTTCTGCCACAGGCCCCCGAGGCGGCGCATGTCCTGTTCATGGTGACAGCTGACGATCACGGCCCCGGCGGAGAGAAACAGCAGCGCCTTGAAGAAGGCATGGGTCATCAAGTGGAAGATGGCCGCCTGATAGGCGCCGACGCCCAGCGCCAGAAACATGTAGCCGATCTGGCTCATGGTCGAATAGGCCAGCACGCGCTTGATGTCGGTCTGGGCGAGCGCGGCGAAACCCGCCATGAGCAGCGTCAGCGCGCCGATTAGCGCGACCAGGGTGAGCACCTCCGGCGCCAGCGCGAAGATGCCGTGCATACGCGCGATCAGGTAGACGCCGGCGGTCACCATGGTGGCCGCGTGGATCAACGCCGATACCGGCGTGGGCCCCGCCATGGCATCGGCCAGCCAGGTATGCAGCGGTAGCTGGGCGGACTTGCCCAGCGCCCCGCCGAGGATCAGCAGCGCTGCCAATCGGGCCTGCCACGCTCCCTCCTGCCAGACCTGCGGCGCACGCGCCAGGATCTCGCCGATGTCCAGCGTGCCCAGCTCGCGGAACAGCAGGAAGAGGCCGAGCGCCAGGAAGACATCGCCCAGGCGGGTCACGATGAACGCCTTGAAGGCGGCCCAGCCGTTGGCGGCGGTGCGGTAGTAGTAGCCGATCAGCAGATAGCTGCACAGCCCCACGCCCTCCCAGCCGAGATAGAGCAGCAACAGGTTGTCGGCGAGCACCAGCAGCAGCATGCTGGCCACGAACAGGTTCATGTAGGCATAGAAGCGCCTCACCCCGGCATCGCCCTGCATGTACCAGACGGCGAACAGGTGGATCAAAAAGCCGACGCCGGTGACGATGCCGAGCATGGTCAGCGACAGGCCATCCAGTGAAAGGCCGATGGTGGGCTGAAAGTCTCCGATCGCCACCCAGGTCCACAGGGTGATGCCGATGCCCTGCCCGCCGTCGGTCAGGAAGCGCCAGCCCACCCAGGCCGTGACCAGCGCCGCCAGCCCTACGCTGGCCACGCCGACCGCCGCACAGGACTGCGCGCCGAGCCGTCCCCGCGACAGCGTGAGGATCAGGGTACCGGCCAGCGGAAGCAGAAAGGTCAGTGGCAGTAGCGACATCGGCAACCCCTTATCCGCGCAGACGACTGGCCGCGTCCACGTCCAGTGTCTTGAAGCGATGATGGAGCTGGATCAACAGCGCCAGGGCGATACTGGCCTCGGCTGCCGCCAGGGTGATCACCAGCACGAACATCGCCTGCCCCTCCGGCTGGCCCCAGGCGGTACCGGCGACGATGAACGCCAGCGCCGCGGCGTTGAGCATGATCTCCAGACTCATCAGCACGAACACCAGGTTACGTCGGCAGACCAGCCCGGCGACGCCCAGCGCGAACAGGATGGCGGCCAGCACCAGGCCGTGCTCCATGGGAATGCCGCTCATGGCACCTCCTTGTGATCGCGACGGTCCGACGATGCGGCCGGGCCGGGAAGACGCCCGACGTGCGAGGCGGTGACCAGGGCGGCCAGCAGCAGCATGGCAGCGAGTTCGACGACCAGCAGCCAGGGGCCGAACAGCAGCGAACCCACGGCCCTGGCGGTCAGCGTCTCGCCCGTGATCATCCGCCCGCCCTCACCGCTCCACAGCGTCGCGACCAGGATCACCAGCAGCACCGCCGAGAGCAGCGCCGGCCCCAGCCAGACGCGGGGGCTGAGCCAGGCACGCTCCTGCGCCACCCCCTGCTGGCCGAGGTTGAGCATCATCACCACGAACACGAACAGCACCATGATCGCCCCGGCATAGACGATCACCTCGAGTGCTCCGGCAAAGGGCGCGCCCAGGGCGAAGAACACCAGCGCCACGCTGATCAGCGAGACGATCAGGTAGAGCAGCGCATGCACCGGGTTGGTATTGGTGACCACGCCCAGGGTGGCCAGCACCGCCACCAGCCCGCTCAGGTAAAAGGCAATTTCCATGGCATGTCCTCGCGCGTCTCAGGGCAGCAGCGTCCTGACATCGACCGGCGCGGCCTCGTCCTGCGCCTGGCCCTTGTCCTTGCCGGCAATGGCCAGCCCCGCCACCTTGTAGAAGTGGTAGTCATGGTCCTTGCCCGGGCCGTTGATCAGCAGGTCCTGCTTCTCGTAGACCAGCTCCTGGCGTTGGTACTCGCCCATCTCGACGTCGGGCGTGAGCTGGATCGCCGAGGTCGGACAGGCTTCCTCGCACATCCCGCAGTAGATGCAACGCGAGAAGTTGATGCGAAAGAACTCGGGATACCAGCGGCCATCCTCACTCTCGCCCTTCTGCAGCGAGATACAGGCCACCGGACAGGCTACCGCACAGAGGTTGCAGGCCACGCAACGCTCCTCTCCATCGGGGTCGCGGGTCAGCACGATGCGCCCGCGATAGCGGGGCGGCAGCGTGACCGGCTCCTCGGGGTAGTTGAGCGTCTGCCGCTTGCGAAAGCCGTGCATGAAGATCATGCCGAGCGTGCGCAGCTGGGACACGGTGCCTTCGATCACTTTCCTCAACCTCATGATCGCTCCTCGTTGACAGCAGCTTGGGTTACAGGGGGTCGGCGAGCAGGATCAGCGCCCCGGTCACCAGCAGATTGATCAGCGTCAGCGGCAGGCAGAACATCCAGCCGAAGCGCATCACCTGGTCATAGCGCGGCCTTGGCAGCGAGGCGCGCAGCAGCATGAACAGCACCAGGAAGGCCCCCGTCTTGAGCGCAAACCAGACAAACGGCGGCAGCCAGGGGCCCTGCCAGCCGCCGAAGAACAGCGTGACGATCAACGCCGAGATCAGCACCATGCCCACGTACTCGCCGAGAAAGAACATGCCGAACTTCATGCTCGAGTACTCGACGTGATAGCCATCGGCCAGCTCCTGTTCGGCCTCCGGCTGATCGAAGGGCGGGCGATGGGTGACCGCGATGCCGGCGACAAGGAACGTCATGAAACCAAGAAACTGAGGTACCACGAACCACAGATCTTCTTGGGCAGCGACGATCTCGCGCATGTTGAAGGTGCCCGCCATCGCCACCACGCCCATCAGCGACAGCCCGATGAACACCTCGTAGGAGAGCGTCTGCGCCGCGGCGCGCATGGCCCCGAGCAGCGCGTACTTGTTGCCGCTCGACCAGCCACCGAACAGCACTGAATAGACATTGATGCCGGCCATGGCGAGGAAGAACAACAGGCCGATATGCAGATTCGCCACCCCCCACGACGGCGTGAGGGGGATGATCATGAACGACAGCAGCAGCGACGCCATGGCGATCGCCGGCGCCAGCACGAACAGCGTCCGGTCGGCAAACGGCGGGATCCAGTCCTCCTTGAAGAAGATCTTGATCATGTCGGCCACCCACTGCAGCGCACCGAAGGGCCCTACCCGGTTGGGCCCGTGGCGATCCTGCCAGAGCCCCAGCAGACGGCGTTCGACCAGCGTCAGCACCGCCCCCAGCAGCAGGACCCCGAGCAGGATCACCCCGGCCTGCAGCATGGCGATCAAGCTGGCGACGAGAGGCTCGGGCAGCGCGTTCATTTGCGTACCTCGTCACGCCTCGCATGGCCGGAGGGCGTCGCCAGGCGAGCCCACTCGCCAGCTTCCAGGGACGGCGCGAGACCGGCCGGCACGCCCACCACCCCAGGCGGCAGCGTTGCCTCGTGGCATACCGACAGCGTGAGCGCGCCGGCGTGGCCGATGACCGCCAGCCGATCACCGTCACTCACCCCCAGCCGCGCGACGTCGTCGGCAGCGAGCAGCAGTGCTGGCGGTGCCGCGCGGGCGAGGATCGGTGCCGCCCGCGACGACGTCTCTTCGCCGCCGAACAGCCGCGGCAGCATCACGACCTGCCACTTGCCATCGCGGCGGCGAAAGCCCTCGGGAATGGAGGTCGCGTAGGCATGATCCCCGGGGCGAGGCGCCATCAGGCGCACGCCGGGGTCGCCGGCGCGCAGGTGGCCGCCGACCTCGTCGGTGAACTTGTTCCAGGCCTGCGGTGAGTTCCAGCCCGGCGCCCAAGCGAAGGCCACCTCCTCGCGGGGCTGGTCGAAGCCGCTGTAACCTTCCATCGAGAAGGTGAACGGCGAATCGGGGTCACGGGAAACGCGCGGCTCGCTGACGTCGAGATGCGCTCGCATGGCGGTCCGTCCGCTGTAGCGGTGCGGCTCGCGGGCCAGCTTGAGGCCATGCACCCGATAGTCGGCGTCCGGTGCGGCATCAACAATGCCCGCCAGCGAGGGATAGGCGCGGGCACAGTCGCGGATCACTTCATCGAGAGTGGTATCGGCAGCGGCGTGACGCAGGAGGTCGGCTCGCAGCGCATGCAGCCAGCGCCAGCTCGCGCGGATCCGCGTCTCGGGCCGCAGATGAGCGGGGTCGAAGACCTGGAAGAAGCGCTGGGCGCGCCCTTCGAGGCTGACTACCGTGCCGTCGGCCTCGGCGAAGCTGGCCGCCGGCAGGCCGAGATGGGCCCGCTGCCAGGTGGCGGTGCGCTGGTGATCAAGCACCACCACGGTCTCGGCCGCCGCCAGCGCCGCCTCGACGGAGGGCGCTGGCAGGCGTTGATGAAGGTCGTTCTCGAGAATCACCACGGCATCGGCCCGCCGGCTGGCGAGTTCGTCGAGCGCCCACTCCAGCGGCTCGCCTCCCATCATCGTCAGCCCCGTGCTGTTGACCTCGCGACGCACCAGCACAAGCCCGCCCCGGCGGGCGCGACGCGACAGGGCCCGAGCCACGTTGCCGGCGGCCCGGAGGATCGCCTCCGAGCCCAGTGAGCCGCCGCTGACCACCAGCGGACGTTCGGCGGCCATCAGCCGCGCGGCGATATCGCGGGCCGCCTCGCGCGTGCCCGGGTCGAGGTCCGTGACGGCCGGGGCACTGCCGTCGATCTCGTGGGCCACCGCAAAGCCCAGTCGGGCGATGTCATCCGGAGCCAGTGCCCAGCGGGCCGCGGTCACGTCGTCCAGGCCAGTGGGGGTCGGGTAGGCGATGAACACCGGGTGGTAGTAGTCCTGCCCCAGGGTGCGCACTGCGGCCGCGTGCCAGTGAGGAATATCGCGCTCGGCGGCGAGTGTCTCGTGACGCGCCTGGGCGGCCTGGCGCACCGCCAGGCCAAGCCGCGCGGCACTTTCGAGCAGGTCCTCGCCGAGAATCAGCACGGCGTCGTGTCGTTCGACCTCGCGAGGCGTCGGCGTGGGCAGCCCGCAGCTCTGGTTGAGCCTCTGCATCAGGGACAGGCAGCGCTGTTCGGCGGCAGCAATACCGGTGGAGAAGCCGTCGTCACCGACCAGTTCGCGCAGCTGGTGATTGCTCTCCAGGCTGGCACGGGGCGAGCCGATACCGATCACCCGGCGAACACGGCGCAGCCGGTCGGCGCCATGATCCAGGGCGGCGTCGACCTCCAGAGTCACGCCGGCATCATCGCGATGGCTGCGCCATTCCGGCAGGCGTGGGCGGTCGTCGCGATTGACGTAGCCATAGCCGAAACGGCCGCGATCGCAGAGAAAGAAGCGATTGACGTCACCGTGGTAGCGATTCTCGATGCGACGAAGCTCGCCGTAACGCTCGCCGGGACTGATGTTGCAGCCCACCGAACACTGGTGGCAAACGCTGGGGGCAAACTGCAGGTCCCACTTGCGCGTATAGCGCTCGCTGTGGGTCTGGTCGGTGAACACGCCGGTCGGGCAGACCTCGGTGAGGTTGCCGGCAAAGGGGCTTTCCAGCACGCCATCCTGATGACGGCCGAAATAGATGTTGTCGTTGGCACCGAAGGCGCCGAGGTCCTTGCCACCGGCATGGTCGCGATAGAAGCGCACGCAGCGGTAGCAGGTGATACAGCGATTCATTTCGTGGGCGATGAATGGCCCCAGATCCTGGTTGTGGTGGGTGCGCTTGCGAAAGCGATAGCGCCGGCGATCGTGGCCGGTCATCATCGTCATGTCCTGGAGGTGGCAATGCCCGCCCTCTTCGCACACCGGGCAGTCATGAGGGTGGTGGATCATCAGCCATTCGATGACGCTGGCACGGAACTCGCGCGCCTCCTCATCGTCGATCGAGATCCGCGTGCCATCGGCCGCCGGGGTCATGCACGACATCACCAGAGCACCACGGGTGTCGTCCTCGTCCCGGTACTGCTTGACCGCACACTGCCGACAGGCGCCGACACTGCCCAGTGCCGGATGCCAGCAGAAATAGGGCACGTCGAGACCCAGCGACAGGCAGGCATTCAACAGGTTGTCCGCCCCCGCCACCTCGTAGCGCTGTCCATCAACGTGAATCGTCGCCATGCCCTTTCCTCAGCTGCGGGTGAATGAATCGCCTGCCGGCATCGGCTCAGCTGCCGAAGCGGCGCGGGGCGGAGTCGCCACACCGCGCTCGAACTCCTCGCGGAAGTGCTTGAGTGCCGACTGCAAGGGCATCGCGGCGCCGGGCGCATGGGCACAGAAGGTCTGCCCCGGCCCCAGGTCGTCGGCCAGCTTGTCGAGCATCTCGAGGTCCCCAGGCTCGCCCTCGCCACGCTCGAGGGCCTGGAGCAGCTTGACCGTCCACGGCAGCCCATCGCGACACGGCGTGCACCAGCCACAGGATTCGCGCGCGAAGAACTGCTCGAGATTGCGCACCAGGGAGAGCACGCTCTGATCCTCGTTGACCACCGTCATCAGGCCCGTGCCCAAACGGCTGCCCAGTTCGCCGATGGTGTCGAAGTCCAGGGGGTGGTCGAGATGTTCCGGCAGCAGGAAGCCGGTACTGCCGCCGCCGGGCAGCCAGGCCTTGAGCGCGCGGCCATCACGCATACCACCGGCCCGCTCGAGCAACTCGCGCCCCGTCGTGCCGATCGGCAGCTCCCACAGGCCGGCCCGTGCGACCTTGCCGGAGACGCCGTACAGCTTGGTGCCGCCATCGTCGCTTAACTCGCCGGAGAGCGCCTGGTACCACTCGGCGCCATGGCGCATCACCGCCGGCGCGTTGCACAGGGTCTCGACGTTGTTGACCACGGTGGGCTTGCCCCAGGCGCCGGACTGGCCCGGGAACGGCGGCTTGGCCCGAGGATTGGCTCGCAGCCCCTCCAGCGAGTTGATCAGCGCGGTTTCCTCACCGCAGATATAGCGTCCGGCCCCGGTGTGCAGGGCGATATCGAAGTCGAAGTCACTGCCGGCGACGTGGCGGCCCAGCCAGCCGGCCTCGCGAGCCTCCTCGAGCGCCCGGGACAAGACGCGCGCTGCCTCGACATACTCGCCGCGCAGGAAGATGTAGCCAAAGCGGGAGTGATTGGCATAGGCGCCGAGGATCATGCCCTCGATCAGCAGGTGAGGCTGCTGTTCGAGCAGCAGACGGTCCTTGAAGGTACCGGGCTCCATCTCGTCGGCGTTGCACACCAGGTAGCCGCGGGGAATGTTCGGCCCCGTCATGGTCAGGCTCCACTTCATGCCCGCCGAGAAACCAGCACCGCCGCGCCCGCGCACGTTGGCCTCTTTCATGGTCGTCACCACGTCGTCGGGCGAGCGATGGCTGAGCACCTCCCGCACCGCGGCGTAGCCGTCCTTCTCGACATACTCCTCGAGCCCCAGCACGGCGCCATCCTCGCGCAGCCGCCAGGTCAGCGGATGCGTCTCGACGCGGCGTTCGGCGGACCGCTGACGCAGCTGGCTGTGGTAGCGCCTCGCGCTCATGAGAACCCCTCCAGCAGGTCGGCCACATCGTCCGGGGCGACGGGGCCGTAGGTGTGATCGTCGATCATCAAGGCCGGACCGCGGTCGCAGGCCCCCAGGCAGCACACCGGCAGCAGGGTGAAGCGATCGTCATCGGTGGTCTCGCCGTAGCCGATACCCAGCCGTGCCGTCAGGGCGTCACGCAGCGCCTCATAGTCGTTGAGAAAACACGAACTACTGTCGCAGACCAGGATCACATGACGCCCGACCGGCTGACGGAAGATCAGGCTGTAGAAGGTCGCCACGCCTTCGACGTCGGCGACGCCCACCCCCAGCGTCTCGGCAATGACCGGGATCGCCGCGTCGGGCACCCAGCCGTGGCGGCGCTGGACGATCTTGAGCGCTTCGATGCAGGCGGCCTGCGGCTGCTCGTAATGATCGCGCGCGTGCTCGATGGCGCGACGCTCTTCATCGTCGAGGGTCAAGCCGTCACTGGCGATCTGTCGTGTCGTCTGGTTCATGGGTCAGCGGTCCACGTCAGCCATCACGAAATCGATGCTCCCCAGGTGGGCGATCAGGTCGGGCACGAAACCGCCGCGCATCACCGCCGGGATTTGCTGAAGGTGTGGGAAGCTCGGCGTGCGGATGCGGGTACGATAGCTCATGGTATTGCCGTCACTGGTGAGGTAGTAGCTGTTGATGCCCTTGGTCGCCTCGACCATCGCCAGCGACTCGCCCGGCTCGAGCACCGGCCCCCACGAGACCTGAAGAAAATGCGTGATCAAGGTCTCGATGTGCTGGAGCATCCTTTCGCGGGGTGGCGGCGTGGTCAGGGGATGGTCGGCCTTGTAGTCGCCGGCCGGCATGTGATCGACGCACTGCTGGATGATGCGCAGGCTCTGGCGCATCTCCTCGATGCGTACCTGACCGCGATCGAAGACATCCCCCTGGCCGCCCAGCGGCACCTCGAAATCGAACTGCTCATAGCCACCGTAGGGGCGCTGCTTGCGCAGATCGAAGTTGCAGCCAGTGGCACGCAGGTTGGGCCCGGTGACGCCCCAGGCGAGGGCGTCATGGGTAGTGTAGGCAGCGACGTGCCGGGTGCGCTCGCGCACGATGGCGTTGTCCATCATCGACCGCTCATACTCCCTCAGGCGCTTGGGCATCCAGTCGAGAAAGCCCTGCACCACCGTCTCCCAGCCGTTGGGCAGATCCATCGCCGTGCCGCCGATGCGAAACCAGGCCGGGTGCATGCGAAAGCCGGTGATCCCCTCGATTACCTCATAGGCCTTCTGGCGGTCGGTGAAGGTGAAGAACACCGGCGTCATCGCACCCAGGTCCTGCAGGTAGGTGCCGAGGAACAGCAGGTGGCTGGAGATGCGAAACATCTCGGCCAGCATCACACGGATGACCTTGGCGCGCTCGGTCACCTCGATGCCGGCCAGCTTCTCCACCGCCAGGATGTAGGGGAAGTTGTTCATCACGCCCCCCGTGTAGTCGACCCGGTCGGTGTAGGGGATATAGCTGTGCCAGGACTGACGCTCGCCCATCTTTTCGGCGCCGCGGTGGTGGTAGCCGATGTCCGGCACGCAGTCGACGATCTCCTCGCCATCAAGCTGCAGCACGAGGCGAAAGGCCCCGTGCGCCGAGGGGTGGTTGGGGCCGAGGTTGAGAAACATGAACTCGGCGCTCTCACGCTCGCGCCGCATGCCCCACTCCTCGGGCTTGAACTGCAGCGCCCCCTGCTCGACCTCCTGGCCCTGCACGGTCAGGGTGTAGGGGTCGAACTCGGTGGCCCGCGCGCCATGCTCCTTGCGCAGCGGATGCCCCTGCCAGGTCGGTGGCATGAGGATCCGCGCGAGATGCGGGTGGCCGATGAAGTCGATGCCGAACATGTCCCACACCTCACGCTCGTACCAGTTGGCACAGGCATAGACCGAGACCACGCTGGGCATTGCCAGGTCGCCCTCGCGCAGGGCGACCTTGAGCATCACATCGCGATTCCGCGAGACCGACAGCAGATGATAGAAGACCGTGAAATCGGCCTCGGGCAGGCCGCGACGGTGGGCACGCAGACGTTCATCGACGGCCGAGAGATCGTAAAGCATCTCGAAGGGGTCGGGCATGTCCCGCAGGAAGCGCAACATCTCTCCAAGGGACTCACGAGCGACCCACAGCACCGGCATTCCGGTGTGGGTCGGCTGCACGACAAGGGCATGATCTCCGAAGCGCTGCCTGAGCGCGATGACGACAGGGTCGTGGGTCAGGGTATCAGCGCTCATGAGCGTCGGCAGTCTCCTCCGGCAGTAAAGGGCATTGATCGCGGTCTTAGAGCTCGTCGGGGGTGCGCAATTCGGTGGCCTGGATGCGCCGGTCACGATGCTTTTCGCGTTGCGACGGCATCTCGGCGCGATACACGCCCTGATCACCGACCACCCATGACAGCGGGCGGCGCTCTTCCTGAATCGCCTCCTGCAACAGTTGCAGCCCCTGCAGGAAGGCTTCCGGACGCGGCGGGCAGCCCGGCACATAGACGTCGACCGGCAGGAACTTATCGACGCCCTGCACGACCGAGTAGATGTCGTACATGCCCCCGGAGTTGGCGCAGGAGCCCATGGAGATCACCCACTTGGGCTCGAGCATCTGGTCGTAGAGCTGCTGGATCACCGGTGCCATCTTGATGAAACAGGTGCCGGCAATGACCATGAAATCGGCCTGACGCGGGGAGGCGCGGATCACCTCGGCGCCGAAGCGGGAGATGTCGTGCGGCGCGGTGAAGGCCGTGGTCATCTCCACATAGCAGCATGACAGGCCGAAATTGTAGGGCCAAAGGGAGTTCTTGCGTCCCCAGTTGACGGCAGAGTTCAGCACCTCTTCCAGCTTGCCGGTGAACACGCTGCGATGGAGCTGCTGCTTCAGCGGATCTTCCTCGACCCGACGGGATTCACCGAGCGGATATCGAGACTCGGCGGCTACACTCTCTTCGGCTCGCGTCAGGGTGTAGGGCATGCAACTCCTCCAACTCCAGGGTCATTCAGCAGATAGCGACATGACGATCATCCGCAAGCGGCCGCCGCTGGTGCAACATCAGCCTGGGGTGTCGCGCGTCGCGCGCCCGGGCGCCCAGTCGAGAACTCCCACGCGGCTGTCATAGACTAGCCCGGCCAGCAGGATGGCGATGAACACCGCAGCGCCGGCAAAGCCCGTCCAGCTCACCTCGCGGACCGTTACTGCCCAGGCGAACAGGAACACGGCCTCGATATCGAAGATCACGAACAGCATCGCGACTCGATAGAACTTGATGGAAAAGCGCTGACGAGGGTGACCGGCGCCGATCACACCCGACTCGAAGGGCAGCGACTTGCTTTGCCCATGGCTGCGCCCCCCGAGCAGGGCGGAGAGGCCAATCATCACGGCACACAGCGTGACGACGGCCAGAATGAACAGGCCCGTCGCCCATTGCTCGGCAACCAGTGCGGTGGTGGTGTCGTGCTCCATCAATGGCCTCTCGATGCGCGCCTGTTTATCGGGTATGTCTCACCCGACACACTTTGCCGCAACCCGCCAACCATCAGGCAGCGTCGCATTCTCAATCAAGCCTAGAGGATCCTTGGCGATTTTCCGAGACCCGGTCGCCCACGGTTCTCAGCAGAGCGGGGCCAGCCAGGCCTTCGCCAGCCACAATACCAGAGCGTAGCGCGCCGCCTTGGCCAGCGCGATCAGCAGGATGGCACGCCACCACGGCAGGCGCAGCACACCGGCCAGCACGGTCAGCGGATCG
Organism: Halomonas fontilapidosi; assembly: GCF_014192285.1. GTDB lineage: Bacteria > Pseudomonadota > Gammaproteobacteria > Pseudomonadales > Halomonadaceae > Halomonas > Halomonas fontilapidosi. The sequence continues at coordinate 40,203 of NZ_JACHXQ010000006.1, forward strand.
CCGATCACGGGTGCCCAGGAGGCCAGCAGGCTCCACTCCCCGACCCGCAGGTACCAGCGCTCGGCCCGCGCCAGCCCACGGCGGGATACCGGGAACCAGCGACGGTCCTGAAAATGACGCGCATAGCGTCCCAGTCCCACGTTGACCAGGCTACCCAAGGTATTGCCGAGACTGGCCACCGCCCAGAGCAGCATCGCCGGCTCGCCGGCGCACCACAGACGCGCCAGCCACAGCTCGGAACCACCGGGCAGCAGGGTGGCGCTGGCAAGTGCCACCAGGAACAGCGTCAGCATGGCACCGCCCCCTCTCCCTGCAGTAGGCTGGGGCCCCCTTTCGACTGCAATGACGTGACGCCGATGGCCACCTCCCGCTCGCTGCCCAACACCCTGACCATCGCCGGCTCCGACCCCAGTGGCGGCGCCGGCATCCAGGCCGACATCAAGACCTTCTCGGCCCTGGGGACCTATGCTACCAGCGTGATCACCGCCCTGACCGCCCAGAACACACGGGGTGTCAGCGGGGTTCATCCGGTGCCGGCAGCGTTTATCGCCACCCAGCTCGAGACGCTGCTCGATGACGTTCATGTCGATGCCGTGAAGATTGGCATGGTCGCCAGCCGGGAGGTCGCCGAGGTGATCCGCGAGGCCCTGACCCGCCGGCGACCGAGCTGGATCGTGCTCGACCCGGTCATGGTGGCCAAGAGCGGCGACATTCTGGTCGACGATGCCGGCATTGCGGCAGTCCGCGAGTGCCTGGTCCCCTTGGCCGATCTGATCACCCCCAACCTGCCGGAAGCCGCGGTGCTGCTGGGCTGCGAGGTACCCGAGGAGCGCGGCGGCATGGAGGCGCTGGCCCCCGGCCTGCGCGCCCTGGAGGCCGGTAGCGTGCTGCTCAAGGGGGGCCACCTGCGGGGCGAGGGATGCCCCGACCTGCTGATCAGCGACGATGGCCTGTCCTGGGTGGAAGGCGCTCGCGTCGCCACCGGCAACCTGCACGGCACTGGCTGTACGCTCTCCTCGGCGATCACCGCCCGCCTGGCTCTCGGCGACGCGCCCCGTGACGCCGTGGCCGCCGCCAAGGCCTGGCTGTCGCGGGCCCTCGAGGAGAGCCACCGGCTCGACGTGGGGCAGGGCCACGGGCCGGTGCACCATTTCCACGCCTGGTGGTAACGCGCCAGGCTTGCGCCCTCTCTCCCTGCCACCCATGCTGGACACTGTGCCGTGGTGATCAACCTGCCCGGGAGGGATCCATCATGAGCCAGACCCTGCTGTTTGCCTGCGACCTCTCTGCCGAGAACCGCGCTGCCTTCGCCCGCGCCATCCGCCTGGCGGTGGAGAGCGGTGCGCGACTCGATGTCATTCACGTGCTCGACCCTCACCTGCCGCGACGCGTCCTGCACGACCTGGAAACCGCCGTGGTGGAGGATATCCACGCCACCCTCGTCGACCTCCGTGAAGACTACGCCCTGCCCGAGCCCCGGAGCTTGATCCAGACCATGGCCGGCGCGCCCTATGCCGAAATCATCCGCGAGGCCCACGAGCGCAAGGCCGACATGATCATCCTCGGCGCCCATCGCAAACGTGGCCAGCCCGACCTGGTCGCCGGCACCACCCTCGCCCGGGTCCTGCGCAGCGCTCCCTGCCCGGTGCTGTCGGTCAGCCACCTGGCCACCCAGGAGTGGCAGGACATTCTCGTACCGGTCGACTTCTCACTGACCTCGCGGCACACCCTGCGCGAGACCCTAAAGCGCTTCCCCGGCGCCCGGCTGACCCTGCTGCATGCCTGGGACATTCCCGGCGAGCGGGAGCTGGGCTCTGACGGCGGCTATGCCCGCTGGCGCGACCATGAGGTAGCGCGCCTGCGCACCCAGCTCGAGCGCGAGACGGAACAGCTGATGAACGAGCTCGACGACGTCCCGGAACTCGAGCTGGTACTGGAGCAGGGCGAGCCCCTCAGCGTCCTGATGACCCGCCTGCGTCGACAGCCGCCTGACCTGCTCGCCCTGGGCAGCCGCGGTCAACTAGGGCGACAGAGCCAGATCACCGAGCAACTGCTTTCCGAGCCACACTGCGACATCATGCTCTGTCGCGCCTGGTAGGGCACACCCATAACTTATACAGAACCTCCACTAAACAATATTGTCTGTACGGGAACACTTCCCTGTCGAACGAGGTTCACCCATGTCCCTGTCCGGTATGCGAATTGCCCTGCTGATGGCGATATTGGTTGCCGCTCCCACGGCAACGGCCGAGACGGTGGAGGTCGAAGGTGCTCGCTTCCCGGCCACTCTCGAGACCGATAACCGCCACTACGAGCGGATTGGCCACGGCCTCTTCCGCTACATGATCTGGGACGCCTATGCGGGTGCCTACTATCAGGCCCGGGGTTTCCCGCGCCCGGCTCCCCAATCCGAGGTGCCGCGCCGCCTGGAACTCGAATACTTCCACGCCATCGAGGCGGAGGAGTTCGCGGAGGCCACCCGCAAGAGCGTGCGCCAATCCCTCGACGGCGACAGCTATGCCGAGCTGGCGTCGTCGCTCAAGGCTTTCAATGCGCGCTATCGCGATGTCGAACCCGGCGACCGCTACGCCCTGGGCTGGGATGGCGAGCAGCTGACCCTGGCCCTTAACGGCGAGACCCTTTATCGCGGGGATGACCCGGCCCTGGCCAGCGCCCTGTTCGGTATCTGGCTGGGTGAAGAACCGCTGGGCGAGGACTTCCGCGACGACCTGTTGGGGCGCTGAGGCGGCGAGATGCTAGGCTTGGCACCCCTGGACCGTAACAGGAGATCGTCCGATGAAGGCCCTGATCCAGCGCGTCAAGCGCGCCAGCGTTGAGGTGGACGCTCAGGTGGTGGGCGCCATCGGCACCGGACTGCTGGCCCTAGTGGGGGTCGAGAAGGGCGACGATGAGGCGGCAGCCGAGCGATTGCTTCACAAGCTGCTGCACTATCGGGTGTTCCCCGACGAAGCGGGCAAGATGAACCGCAACCTGCAGCAGGCCAAGGGTGGTCTGCTGCTGGTCTCCCAGTTCACCCTGGCCGCCGACACCCGCAAGGGACTGAGGCCCAGCTTCTCCAGCGCCGCGCCCCCCGCCGAGGGCGACCGCCTCTTCCATTACCTGCTCGAACGCGCCCACGCCGCCTGGCCAGAGGTGGCAAGCGGCGAGTTCGCCGCCGACATGCAAGTCTCACTGATCAACGACGGCCCGGTGACCTTCCTGCTCGAGAGCTGAGCGCCGAAAATCGCCTGCAGAGCCAGAGACAACCGCCTAGCCACTAGCGCTCAGTCTCAGCTCAGCTACCGCTCAGCTCTGCCTCCATGGCCTCCAGCGCCTCCTCGGCCGCCAGCCACGCCTGCTCAAGGTCCTCCAGACGCGACGTGAGCTCGGCCTGGCGACCCAGCTTCTCGGTGAGCTCCTCCTTGCGCGCGGGGTCGGTGTAAAGCTCGGCGTCGCCCATTGCCTCCTCCACAGCAGCAAGCTCCCCCTGGACTTTTTCCATCGCCTGCTCGGCGCGGTCGCGCTGCTTCTTCAACGGCCGCAGCTTCTCGCGCAGCTCGGCGGCGGCACGCCTGGCCATCTTGCGATCCTCTCGGGGCGCCTCTCCTTCGACCTGGCGGTCGGCCTTGTCCGCTCGGGCCTCGCGGCGCTCGCCCTCCAGGCGTGCCTTGAGCCAGGCCCGGTAGTCCTCCAGGTCGCCATCGAAGGGATCGACGCGATGGTCGGCCACCCGCCAGAACTCGTCCACGGTGGCGCGCAGCAGGTGGCGATCGTGGGAGACGATGATCACCGTGCCCTCGAAGCTCGCCAGCGCCTCGGTGAGCGCCTCGCGCATTTCAAGGTCCAGATGGTTGGTGGGCTCGTCGAGCAGCAGCAGATTGGGCTTCTGCCAGGCGACCAGCGCCAGGGCCAAACGCGCCTTCTCGCCGCCCGAGAAGCGCCCCACTTCGGAGAAGACGTCATCGCCATGAAAACCAAAGCCGCCCAGGAACTTGCGGATGTCCAGGTCGGCGGCCGAGGGCGACAGACGCTGCACGTGCATGAAGGGCGTGCTGGCCAGGTCCAGTCCCTCCAGTTGGTGCTGGGCGAAGTAGCCAATGGCCAGATGCTCGCCGGCCACCCGCCGGCCGTCGAGTAGCGGCAGGTCGCCGGTCAACGACTTGATCAGCGTCGACTTGCCGGCCCCGTTGGGACCCAGCAGGCCGATCCGCTGGCCGGGCAACAGGGTCAGCTTGACGCCGTCGAGCTGCACCGTTTCATGGCCGGCAGCGTCACGGTAGCCCAGGCGCGCCTCGTCGAGCACCAGCAGCGGGTGCGACACCTTGTCGGCGGCGGGAATGGTGAAGTGGAAGGGCGAGTCGGCATGGGCCACGGCGATATCGCCCATGCGCTCGAGGGTCTTGAGTCGGCTCTGAGCGGCGCGCGCCTTGGTCGCCTTGTAGCGGAAGCGGGCCACGAAGCGCTCGATCTCCTCGCGGCGCGCCTGCTGCTTGGCGGCCTCGGCCTGCTGCAGGGCTAGCTTCTCGGCCCGAGTGCGCTCGAAGGTGGAGTAGTTGCCGCGATAGAGCACCAGGCAGCGGCGATCGAAGTGCACGATGTGGTCGCACACCGCGTCGAGAAAGTCGCGGTCGTGGGAGATCAGCAGCAGGGTACCGGGGTAGCGGGTGAGCCACTGCTCCAGCCACAGCAGGGCATCCAGATCCAGATGGTTGGTGGGCTCGTCCAGCAGCAGCAGATCGGAGGGCTTGAACAGCGTGCGTGCCAGATTGACGCGCATCCGCCAGCCCCCGGAGAACGCGGCCAGGGGCCGGTCCAGGTCGGCCTGGACGAAACCCAGCCCCACCAGCAGCTGGGCCGCGCGGGCCGGGGCGCTGTAGCCATCCAGCGCCTCGATGGCGCCATGCAGCTCCGCCTCGCGATGGGCCTCGCCCCGTTCTCGCGCGGCCTCGAGGGCGGCCTCGGTGTGGCGCAGCTCGCGGTCGCCGTCTTGCACATAGTCAACGATGGAGCGCTCCAGCGCCGCGACCTCCTGGTCCATGTGGGCGATGCGCTGGCCGCCGCTCATCTCTACCTCCCCCTTGTCCGGAGAGAGCTCGCCGAGCAGCAGCTTGAACAGGCTCGACTTGCCTGCCCCGTTGGGCCCGACGATGCCCGCCTTGTGGCCGGCGTGCAGGGTCAGGTCGGCCCCCTCGAGCAGGGTCTGGGTGCCGCGTTGCAGGGAAACTTGGCGCAGTGCGATCATGCAGGCTCCACTCGGCAGTTGGTGAGGCTGCCATCCACCGTGACGACAGCCGTATCATGAGCCACGATTCTACCCAATTGCCTGACGATCTGCGGGACCGACTGCTTCACGCCCCGCTGTGGGAATTCGCCCTCGAGCTATACGGCCGCGATGGCGTCGAAGCGGCCTGCCTGGTGCTCCAGGACGAGGCAGGGGTCGATGTCTGCGAGCTGCTCTGGCATTGCTGGCTGCATCGTCACGGGCTGGTGTGCGATGAGTCTCTCGACCCGGTACGCCGCTGGCAGCGAGAGGTCACCGGCCCCCTCCGACGGCTGCGCCGCGACCTGAAAGTCGAGGCCAAGCAGCGCGAGAGCGTGGCGGCGCTACGCCGAACGCTCAAGCAGGCGGAGCTCCAGGCGGAGCGAGAGGCCCTGACGCAGCTGGCGCGGCTGGCGCTCGAGAGCCAGCGGCTATCGCCGCTGTCGCGCACCTCTCCTCGTCTGACAACGTTTCTTGCCGAGCGCCTGCAAGTGCAGAAAAAACCTCATCTTAGCGCCCTGCAAACGCTGGAAAGCCAGCTTGACCCCTCATGACGGCCACGCTAGCCTAAAATCAGTCGCGTGAATTTCATATTCACCTGATACCCGCTGATGGTGGCACCCTCCATCGCGGACAAACCTGCAGAGGGACCATAAGAATGAAGTCGCATAAGCTGTTGACTGGCGCCGGTATCGGCGCACTGATGTTCGGCATGTCCACCGCTGCTTTCGCCGACAACTGGCGCTATGCCCACGAGGAATACGAGGGCGATGTTCAGGACGTCTTTGCCGTCGCCTTCAAGGACTACGTCGAGGAAAATTCCGACCACAGCGTGCAGATCTATCGCTTCGGTGAGCTCGGTGAATCCGACGACATCATGGAACAGACTCGGAGTGGCATCCTGCAGTTTGTCAATCAGTCCCCGGGCTTCACTGGATCCCTGATCCCCTCGGCGCAGATCTTCTTCATCCCCTATCTGCTGCCCACCGACATGGACCAAGTGCTCGAGTTCTTTGACGAGAGCAAGGCCATCAACGAGATGTTCCCGGAGATCTACGCAGAGCATGGTCTCGAGCTCCTGCAGATGTATCCGGAAGGTGAAATGGTCGTCACCTCCGACGAGCCGATCACGTCACCCGCGGACTTCGAGAACAAGAAGATCCGCACCATGACCAACCCGCTGCTCGCCGAGACCTACAATGCCTTCGGCGCGACGCCCACGCCGCTGCCTTGGGGTGAGGTCTACGGTGGCCTGCAGACCGGCATCATCGATGGCCAGGAGAATCCGATCTTCTGGATCGAGTCCGGCGGCCTCTACGAGGTCTCCCCGCATCTGACCTTCACCAGCCACGGCTGGTTTACGACCGCCATGATGGCCAACCAGGACTTCTTCGAGGGCCTCTCCGACGACGACAAGACACTGGTGCGTGAGGCCTCCGAGGCGGCCTACGACCACACCATCGAGCACATCCAGGGCCTGGCCTCGGAGTCGCTGGCCAAGATCCAGGAAGCCTGCGACGAGTGCACCGTGACTCGCCTGAACGATGAACAGATTCAGGCCTTCAAGGAGCGCGCGCCCCAGGTCGAGGAAGAGTTTCTCGAGATGACCGGCGAGACCGGCGAGGAGCTGCTCGAGCAGTTCAAGGCCGACCTCGAGGCCGTGACCGAAGACGCGGAGTAATACCCGCCGGCTTCGATCTGAAGGGGGGTGGCCTGCCCGGGCCGCCCCCCCGTTGTTTCTGGGCAAGAGGTTTCCGAAGGGACAGCGTGCACGCAGCGTTGACGTCTGCAGCCACGAAACCAGGGATCCACGCGTATGCTGGCCATAAGCAAATCCTGATTTTCCCGCCTTGTAGCAGAAGGGGAGTACTGACATGACCGACGACGAAGAGTCCGAAAAGCACTATCGCTCGGGCCTGCCGGGTCCGCTGGGCGTCATCGACACCCTGATAAGCAAACTGGAAGCGGTATTACTGGCCATGGGCGTACTGCTGATGGCCGTGAATACCATCGCCAACGTCGTCGCCCGCTTCGTGTTCGGCGACAGCATCTTCTTCTCCGGCGAGATCAACCGCATCCTGATCATCATGATCACCTTTGCCGGCGTCGGCTATGCCGCCCGCCACGGCCGCCATATCCGCATGTCGGCCATCTATGATGCCCTGCCAGTGGGCGGGCGCCGAGCACTGATGATCTTCATCGCGCTATTCACCTCGTTGGTGATGTTCTTCTTGTGCTATTACGCGGTCATTTACATCCTCGAGCAGCAGTCCAGCGGACGCGTGCTGCCGGCACTGGGCTTCGAGATCTGGTGGATCTATGTCTGGGCACCGCTGGGCTTTCTGATCACCGGGATCCAATACTTTCTGACCGCGATCAAGAACCTGACCTCACGAGACGTCTACCTGTCGACCGGGGTACTGGACGGCTACAAGGACACGGAAACGGAAGTCTGATGCAGGGCAGAGTGCCCGGGGGAACGCACGATGACGACAATAATGGTTACTACCATGATCGCCCTGCTGCTGCTGGGCTTTCCCATGATGATCCCGTTGCTCACTGCGGCGGTGATCGGTTTCTACATGATGTTCAATGGCCTGGGCCAGATGGACACGCTTATCCAGCAGATGTTTGCCGGCATCCGCCCCGCTTCGCTGATCGCGGTGCCAATGTTCATCCTCGCCGCCGACATCATGACGCGAGGACAATCGGCCAACCGCTTGATCGCCATGGTCATGTCCTTTATCGGCCACGTTAAGGGCGGCCTGGCGGTCTCGACCGCCGCCTCCTGCACCCTGTTCGGTGCTGTCTCGGGCTCCACCCAGGCCACAGTGGTCGCGGTGGGCTCACCGCTGCGCCCCAAAATGCTCAAGGCCGGCTACTCCGACTCCTTCACCCTGGCACTGATCATCAACGCCAGTGATATCGCCTTCCTGATCCCGCCGAGCATCGGCATGATCATCTACGGGGTCATCTCGGAAACCTCGATCGCCGAGCTGTTTATTGCCGGCATCGGACCCGGCCTGATGATCCTGCTGATGTTCTCGACCTACTGCGTCATCTATGCCGTCGTCCGCGATGTCCCGACCGAGGCCAGATCGAATTGGCGTGAACGCCTGACGGCAGTCCGCCAGGCACTGTGGCCGCTGGGCTTCCCGGTGATCATTGTCGGCGGCATCTACGGCGGCATCTTCAGCCCCACCGAGGCGGCTGCGGCCTGTGTGCTCTATGCCATCTTCCTGGAATTCCTGATCTTCCGCTCGCTCAAGATGGCGGATATCTACGCCATCGCCAAGTCCACCGGACTGATCACCGCCGTGGTGTTCATCCTGGTGGCCGCAGGCAACGGCTTCTCCTGGATCATCTCCTTTGCCCAGATCCCCCAGACAATCCTGGAGGCAGTAGGCATCAACGAAGCGGGCCCCACCGGGGTGCTGATTGCGATCTGCATTTCCTTCTTCGTCGCCTGCATGTTTGTCGATCCCATCGTCGTGATCCTGGTGCTGACACCGATCTTCGCGCCGGCCATCGCCGCCACCGGGCTTGATCCGGTGCTGGTGGGGATCCTGATCACGCTTCAGGTGGCCATCGGCTCAGCGACCCCCCCGTTCGGGTGCGACATCTTCACCGCCATTGCCATCTTCAAGCGTCCCTACCTGGATGTGATCAAGGGTACCCCGCCCTTCATCTTCATGCTGGTACTGGCCGCCGCCCTGCTGATCATGTTCCCGCAGATCGCCCTGTTCCTGCGTGACCTGGCGTTCGCCTGACCCAAGGAGTAACGACCATGTTCAATCGGATACTGGTTCCGGTGGATGGCTCCAAGGGCGCTATCAAAGCGCTTGAGAAAGGCGCTGGCCTGCAGCTCCTGACCGGGGCCGAGCTCTACATCCTCTGCGTGTTCAAGCATCACAGCCTGCTTGAAGCATCACTTTCCATGGTAAGGCCCGACCGGCTCGACCTCCCCGACGACGCCCTCAAGGAGTACGCCACCGAGATCGCGGTGCATGCCAAGTCGCATGCCGTGGAACTCGGGGTGCCGGCCGAAAAGGTACGCTCCTTCGTCAAGGGTGGAAGACCGTCGCGCACCATCGTGCGCTTCGCTCGCAAGCGCGAGTGCGACCTGATCGTGATCGGCTCGCAAGGCACCAACGGCGACAAGAGCCTGCTGCTGGGCAGCGTTTCCCAGCGAGTGGCAGGCTCTGCCAGCTGCCCGACCCTGATCGTCTGACCGCGAAAGCAGTCCCCGTCGGGCCAGTCCCACTTGCATGTCATGCGGGTGCGGAACTGGCCCCGCCCTGTTAGGGTCCCATGGTCCGCAACCCTCTCCTTCACCCAACCGAGGCGCCCGAGCGCCAATGCATAAGGTTTTTTCATGAAGACACTACTGACCTCCGCCTCCCTGGCGGCCCTGCTGACCACGGCTCCCTTTGCCCTGGCTGCCGCGCCAGAGAGCGACGCCGAAAAGCTGGGCTACAGCCTCGGTGTGACGTTGGGCCAGAGCATCCAGCAGGATGTCGAGGGCCTGGACGTCGATGCCTTTACCCAGGCCGTCCGCGACGTCTTCGACGGTAGCGAGCTGGAAATGAGTGATGAGGAAATGGCCGAGGCCCTGACGAAGTTCCAGCAGGAAGCCATGGCCGCCCGCGATGCCGAGGCGGAACAGCAGGCCGCTGCCAATCGCGCCGAGGGCGAGGCCTACCTGGCCGAAAACGCCGAGCAGGAAGGGGTCACGGTCACCGAGTCAGGCCTGCAGTATCGCGAGCTGACGTCGGGCAACGGCGCGACCCCAGGAGCCGATGACACTGTCGAGGTCCACTACGAGGGCACGTTGATCGACGGCACCGTCTTCGACAGCTCCTACGAGCGTGGCGAGCCGGTGAGCTTCCAGGTCGGTCAGGTCATCGAGGGTTGGCAGGAAGCCCTCCAGCTGATGGAAGTGGGTGACACCTGGGAAGTGGTGATCCCCTCTGACCTCGCTTACGGCGCGCAGGGACAGGGCCCCATCGGTCCCCACGAGACGCTGATCTTCAAGGTCGAGCTGCTCGACGTGGCCGGTGAATGATCCGGCCCCGATGAAGGCCGTCCGCCACCTGGCCGCCGCCGGCCTCTGTCTGGGACTGTCCTCCCCGCTCGCCGCTCAGGAGCCGCCAGCGGAACTACCGCGCCTGGGCGTCGAGCGCGAGGACGTCAGCGTGCTCGGCGTCTCCTCGGGGGGCTACATGGCCACCCAGCTGGCAGTCGCCTGGCCCGAACGTTTCAGCGGATTGGGCGTCGCAGCCGCCGGGCCCTGGGCCTGCGCCCGCGGCTCCCTGGGCCTGGCGCTGGGTCAGTGCATGACGACCCGCCGAGGCCTGCCGGACCCGGCGGAGCTGGAGATCCGCTACCAGGGATACCGCCAGCGCGAACTGGTCGGCGACCCCGAGGCCTTGGCCGCGATGCGGGTCTTCATCTGGCATGGCGCGGAGGACGACACCGTGGCCCCCTCACTGGGCCATGCCTTGGCCGAGCAGTTCCGCAACTGGCTGGCCTCACCCGATGACCAGCTGAAGTTCATGGAAAGCGAACAGGCCGGCCATGGCTGGCCGCTGGCGGCAGGTACGGATACCCCCGTGGAAGCCCTGGCGGACTGCCATGGCGGCGGCGGCACCCACCTGCTGGCCTGCGACCTCGACATCGCCGGTGAAATGCTGGGCTGGCTACACAGCGACCTGACGCCCCCCGAGCCAGGCGAGTCGCAGGGCAAGCTGGTACGCTTCGATCAGTCGGACTTCGACGCTCGCGGGCTGGGCGACACCGGCTACCTGTTCGTCCCGCCGGGCTGTGAGGACGGCGGCTGTGATCTCAGCATGGCGCTGCATGGCTGTGCCATGGATGTGGAGCAGATCGACGAGGCGTTCGTTCGCCACAGCGGCCTCAACGAGTGGGCCGCCACCAATCAACGCGTGGTGCTCTACCCGCAGGCCGAGACCAGCCTGGCGAATCCTCAAGGCTGCTGGGATTGGTGGGGCTTTGCCGAGAGTACCTGGCAACTCGATCCGCTGCACGATAGCCGCCAGGGCTCCCAGACAGGCGCACTGATGGCCATGATCGAGCGACTTCAGCAGACACCCGAGGGGCGATGAACCGGCCGCTTTAGCGCCGCTGCGCTACCCCTCGGCCAGCGCCTGTTCCAGGGCGGCCTGCAGTGGGCCCGACGTGGGTGAGTGCAGCACTCTGCGGCGAATCTCACCCTCGCGGTCGACCAGGAACAGCGAGGCGCTGTGGTCGATGGTGTACTCCATGGCCGAGTCCGGGGTCTCCACCTTGCGCCAGATCACGCCGTAGCGTTCGGCCAGTTCCTCGAGGGCTTGCTGGCTACCGGTGGCGCCGATAAACGACTCGCCGAAGAAGGCCAGGTACTCCTCGAGCCTCGCCAGGGTGTCCCGCTCGGGGTCCACCGAAACCATCAGCGGCACCACCCGGCGCCGCTGCTCGGGATCGAGCCGCCCCATCACCTGGCGCACCACGGCGAGGCTCATCGGGCAGACGTCCGGGCACCAGGTGTAACCGAAGAAGACCACTGCCAGCTGGTCGTCATCGAGCTGGCTCAGCGAGAACTCGCCCTCGGTCGATGGCAGCTCGATTGGCCCCCCCTGGGGTTCACCATTCGCCTGGCCCTTGAGCTGTTGGTAGAGGCCGAGGCCAACCGCGACCACCACCAGTAACGCGCCTAGCCCCAGCCAGATGCTTCGCCGCTTTATCATCATCGCCTCGCCACCTCGAAGTCGAACCAGCTTCCAAGACGCCCCTGCGGGGTGTCCACCACCACCTTCGCGCGCCAGGGCATGACCGCCTCGGTACAGATCGCCACCTGCCCTTCGCCGTGGAAGACGCCGCCACCCACGGCCTCGAGAGGGAAGCGGTGCAGCCCCATGTCCATGTCGCGGCCGACAAAATCGACGCGGGCGGACTCGGCAGATGTGCCGGTCAGGTGCACCTCCAGCGGCAGGCGCTGCAGGGCCCGGATGGGGCCATCCGATTCGACCGCCAGGCGCAGCATGATGCCCTCTCCCAGATGCGCCGAGCAGGGCGCCGCATGGAGATCGCAGTGGTCCGCCGCGGGCGGATGCCAGTGCACGCCGGCCTCGTCGCGCAGGCTGTAGCGGGTCAGATACCAGAGCGCCACGGCAAGGGTCAGCAAGGTGAGGATGATCAGCAGGCGCAACAGCGGTGGGCGAGCCGCGCCGGTCGACGGCAGGATATGCTGTGACATGGCGGAGAACGGGGCCTCCATCGGTGGCAGGATGGGGGTAAGCTTATCAGCATTTTACTGCGGCGAAGTGCGCAAGGATGTCGCAGGGAAGACCATTCGGAGGGAGGCGTCATGGAAGGCGTAGGCAATGCACTCGGGCCGCTGTTCCTGCTGATCCTGCTGGGTGCCGGGCTCGGCTGGTTCCGACAGCCAGGTGGCGACTTCTGGCCTCGCATGGAACGCCTGATCTACTTCCTGCTGTTTCCCGCCATGCTGGTCTCGACCCTGGCCACGGCAGACGTCGGCCAGGTGCCGGTGGCTCGCCTGGCCCTCACCCTGCTCGGCGCCATGACGCTGTTCGGCCTGCTGATGTGGGGGCTGCGAAGCCGGCTGCGACTCGCTGCGCCCGCCTTTACTTCAGCCTTTCAGGGCGCGCTACGCTTCAACACCTATGTCGGCGTAGCCGGGGCTGCGGCCCTGCACGGCAGTGCCGGGACCACGGTGGCTGCGGTGGCGGTGGCGCTGATGGTACCGGTGGCCAACGTGCTGTGCGTGGCCAGCTTCATTGCTGCCGGCACCCTGGGCCCGGCAAGCCTGGGCCGGAGTCTCGCCGCCCTGACCCGCAACCCGCTGATCCTGGCCTGCCTGACCGGCATCGCCCTCAATCTGAGCGGTATCGGCCTGCCCGGCTGGAGCGAGCCCGGCATCGAGCTGCTGGGCCGTGCCGCCCTGCCGCTGGGCCTGGTGGCGGTGGGGGTGGCGCTGCGCCCCGCCGCCCTGCTGCGACTCGATCGCGGGGTCTGGGCCGCCAACCTCGTCAAGCTGGGCCTGATGCCGGCACTGGTGCTCGCCCTGGCCCTGCTGCTCGGCCTGGATCCGGTGACCCGCGACGTAGCGCTGCTCTTTGCTGCCCTGCCGACCGCCACCTCGGCCTATATCCTGGCCCGCCAGCTGGGCGGAGACGCCGAGCTGATGGCGGCGCTGATCACGGGCCAGACGCTGCTGGCCATGGCGTCACTGCCGCTCTGGCTGCGCCTCGCCGGCTGACAATGCAGCGCCCAACGGAAAGAATTCGCATTCACATTGACAGCGCAAACGAGAATGATTATCCTTGAATTGTGGCGTTGATGAGGCGCCACACCAGGCAGGAACCTGCCAGTCTCCTGCTCTGGTTTCTCCCTCTCATTGCTAGTCACGGTCTTTTGGCCGCCCTACCGGGGCGGCCTTTCTTTTGCCCGTTGGTGAGCCGTCGGGCAGTGCAACAGGACGGGCCGTGCCGGTCAGCTGACGCGCTGGAAGATCAGGTCCCAGACGCCGTGTCCCAGCTTCTCGCCGCGCGCCTCGAACTTGGTCAGCGGGCGAAACTCGGGGCGTGGCACATAGGGGGCTGTCTCGGCACTGGCGGTGTTGACGAAACCGGGCGCCGCCTCCATCACCTCGGCCATCCATTCGGCATAGGCCTCCCAGTCGGTGGCCATGTGCAGGGTGCCACCGGGCTTGAGGCGGGTGCGCACCAGCTCGACGAAGGCCGGCTGCACGATGCGTCGCTTGTGATGCTTCTTCTTCGGCCAGGGGTCGGGAAAGAACAGCTGCAGGGTATCGAGGCTCGCCGCGGGCAGGCACTGCTCAAGCACCGCCAGGGCGTCCTCGCGATAGACACGCAGGTTGGTCAGGCCACGCTTGTCGGCCTCATCGAGCAGCTTGCCGACGCCCGGCGCATGTACCTCGATACCGATGAAATCGGTATCCGGATGGCGCTCGGCCTGCTCGATCAGCGAGGCACCCATGCCGAAGCCGACTTCCAGCACCCGGGGCGCCTGTCGCCCGAACAGGGTATCCAGATCCTGACGGCCATCGGCAAGGGTCAGCCCCAGGCGCGGCCAGACCTCCTCGAGCCCCCGGGTCTGCGCCTGGGTCATGCGACCGGCACGCAGCACATAGCTCTTGATGCCGCGGCGGTGCAGCGGGGCGTCCGGGCCCTCGGGGCCGGTGGTCTTGTCGTCGTGTCGCGGGTCGGTCATGGGCTCGGGGCACTCGTCGCAAGCGGTGAATCGGGGGCGGTATTGTAGCGGCTTACGCTTTCCCGGGGTACGGTACGAATGCTGATCGCTTCGAGGCTGATCCGGCGACAGGCCTGCTAGGGGACGCTGTGACCCCCTCCCTGGGCGCTACCGATGCCATCCATGGCATAGGCCCCCCTCTTCGGCCTGTCCCCGGCGCCTCTCACGTGAGCCAGCACCACCATCTTGGGTATTAGCGACACAAGGAAAGAAGATGCGGGACAGAGGTTGGTGGTTCGGAGCGGCACTATCCGGCGCCCTGGTGGTGGTGGCCGGCGCCTTCGGCGCCCATGCGCTTGAGGGCCAACTGGCTCCGCGGATGGTAGCCGCCTTCGAGACCGGGGTCCGCTATCAGGCGTGGCATACCCTGGCGCTGCTGGTCGTGCTGGCCTGGCGTTCCACAGCGTCGCTCGCCGGCCAGCGGCTGGCCATGAGGCTATGGGCGGCCGGCATGGCGCTCTTCTCGGGCTCGCTCTACGCCATGGCGCTTACCGGCGTGACGAGCCTGGGAATGATCACGCCCCTCGGCGGGGTGCTGATGATCGGCGGCTGGCTGGCCCTGGCGGTAGCGGTGTTGCGCGCCCGACCGGAAGGTCAATCGCCGTCAGGCAGCGCATAGGTGGCAGTGACCAGAGCTACCGGCCGCTCGTCGCCGTCGGAGAAGAGCTGCACCTCACCCACCGCCAGGCGGCGCCCCAGCTTGAGGATCCGGGCGTTGGCGATGATATCGCGATCGCCCCGTGGCCGGCGCAGGAAACGACAATGCAGATCGCTGGTCACGGCCATGGGCTCGGGGCCAATCTGGGCCAGTATCGCCACGTAGAGGCAGACGTCGGCGAGCCCCATCAGGGTGGGGCCGGAGACGCTGGCGCCGGGCCGCAGGTGCTCATCCTCGATGGCCAGGCTCATGGTCGCACGCATCTCGTCGACGCCCTCGATGGTCCCGGTCCGCTGGGGAAAGATCTCGTCGAGAAAGTCCTCGATGGCGGCGGCGGTCATCACGGTCATCGGCAGGCTCCTTGCGGTGGTGGTGATGGCGAGGCAGAGCTCACGATAGCCGAGCTCGGCGCTGGCCGACAGTGACCGAACGTCGAGCGCTTCAACGTCGGCCCATCACGACAACGCCCCCACGGCACAAGCCGCGGGGGCGTTGCTACTCGACACCGGCGCAGGCCGGTGCCCGATCATCGGGCGAAGGCCTTACTTGGCCTTGTGCACCGCACGCCAGTGGTGAAGCAGCGGCTCGGTATAGCCGGCAGGCTGTTCACAGCCCTTGAAGATCAGGTCGCTGGCGGCCTGGAAGGCGGTCGAGGCATCGAAGTCGGCGCTCATTGGCGTGTATTCCGGGTCGCCGGCGTTCTGCTCGTCGACGACCTTGGCCATGCGCTTCAGGGTCTCCTGGACCCGGCCAGCATCAACCACGCCGTGGTGCAGCCAGTTGGCGATGTGCTGGCTGGAAATGCGCAGCGTAGCACGATCCTCCATCAGGGCCACGTCATGAATGTCCGGCACCTTGGAACAGCCCACGCCGTGCTCGACCCAGCGCACCACATAGCCGAGGATGCCCTGGCAGTTGTTGTCCAGCTCCTGCTGGCGCTCCTCGTCGCTCCACTGCGGTGACTCGTCCACCGGAATGGTGAGCAGGTCATTCAGGAAGTCCACATCGCCCTGACGTTCCATCTCGCGCTGCACGGCCGCCACGTCCACCTGATGGTAGTGCAGGGCGTGCAGGGTGGCCGCAGTGGGCGACGGCACCCAGGCGGTGTTGGCCCCGGCCTTGGGATGGCCGACCTTCTGCTCGAGCATGGCCGCCATCAGGTCCGGCATGGCCCACATGCCCTTGCCGATCTGGGCGTGGCCGCGCAGGCCACAGGCCAGACCGATCTGGACGTTGTTCTTCTCGTAGGCCTGGATCCAGGCGGCGCCCTTCATGTCGCCCTTGCGGATCATCGGGCCCGCTTCCATCGCGGTGTGCATCTCGTCCCCGGTGCGGTCGAGGAAGCCGGTGTTGATGAATACCACCCGCGAGCTGGCCTCGGCGATGCAGGCCTTGAGGTTGACCGAGGTGCGACGCTCCTCGTCCATGATGCCCATCTTCAGGGTATCGCGGGCCATGCCGAGGATGTCCTCGATGCGCTCGAACAGCGCATTGGAGAAGGCGACCTCCTTGGGGCCGTGCATCTTCGGCTTGACGATGTACATGGAGCCGGTGCGAGAGTTGCGCGGCTCATCCTCGCCCTTCTTCAGATCATGCAGGGCAATCAGGCCGGTCACGATGCCGTCGAGAATACCTTCGGGCAGCTCGTTGCCGTCGGCATCCAGCACCGCCGGGGTGGTCATCAGGTGGCCGACGTTGCGCACGAACATCAGCGAGCGGCCCGGCAGGGTCACACTGCCACCCTCGGTGTTGTGCCAGGTGCGATCGGCATTGAGGCGACGCGTGGTGGCCTTGCCGCCTTTCTCGACCTGTTCCTCCAGGTCGCCCTTCATCAGGCCCAACCAGCTGGCATAGACGCCGACCTTGTCCTCGGCATCCACCGCGGCCACGGAGTCCTCGCAGTCCATGATGGTGGTCAGCGCCGCCTCGACCACCACGTCCTTGACGCCGGCCGGGTCGGTCTTGCCGATCGGATGGCTCGGATCGATCTGGATCTCCAGGTGCAGGCCATGGTTGGCCAACAGGACAGACTCGGGAAGCTCGGCCGGGCCATTGAAACCCACCAGCTTGCCCGGGTCCTTGAGGCCGGTTTCACGGCCGCCGTCCAGCGAGACCACCAGGTGGCCGTCACGCAGCGCATACTTCACGGCATCGTGGTGGGAGCCGGTGGCCAGCGGCGCGGCGCGGTCGAGTACGCCGCGGGCATAGCCGATGACTTTCTCGCCGCGCTTGGGATTGAAGCTCGACCCTTTCTCGGCACCGCCCTCCTCGGAGATGACGTCGGTGCCGTAGAGGGCGTCGTAGAGACTGCCCCAGCGGGCATTACCGGCGTTCAGTGCGTAGCGCGGATTGTTGACCGGCACCACCAGCTGTGGGCCAGCTTGAGAAGCGATCTCGCGATCGACGTTGGCGGTGGTCACGCTGACGCTGGCCGGGGCCTCCACCAGGTAGCCGATCTCCTCGAGGAAGGCGCGGTAGGCCGCCATGTCGCGGATCGGGCCAGGGTTCTCGCGATGCCAGGCATCGAGTTTTTCCTGCAGACGGTCGCGCTCGGCGAGCAGTTCGCGGTTCTTTGGGGTCAAATCATGGAAGAGAGCGTCGACGCCGGCCCAGAAGGCCTCGGGGTCGACACCGGTGCCCGGCAGGGCCTGCTCGTTGATGAAACGGTCCAGCTCGGCGGCCACCTGAAGGCGATGGCGAGTGATGCGTTGGGTCATGGGTCGTGCTCCTCATGCTTGGCTGCTCGGTGCCCCCTGGCACCGACCGGCCGGACAGGGAATAGTGACTGCGTAGCACCAATTTTGTGGAAAATACTTCCACATGTAAAGCCGTCGCGGCCGCCTGCCACCCGGCGCTAGACCAAATGATGAGGCCGAGGCTGGGCGCCGAGGCATCGCTGGCCGGGCGGGCGGCTTGGCGCTAGCATGAACGGTCATTGCGGAGGAACCGATGAGCGATTTCACCCCCCTGCAGGCCCTGGGGCCCCTGGCCCCGGCAGACCTGTCCGGCCAGGACCTCGAGCGCTACCTGGGCCACTACGGCCTGGCGCCTCTGCTTGCCGAGCACGTAGGGCTCTATGTGGGCTACCTGGAGGCCGGTGACTTCCGTCTCTGGACCCAGGTGTGGAGTCCCGCGGCGCCCATCGGCACGGCCTTCGTGGTGCACGGCTATTTCGACCATCTCGGCCTCTACCGACACCTGCTCGAGTGCCTGCTCGCACGGGGCTGGCGGGTCGTTCTCTGGGACCTGCCCGGCCATGGGCTCTCCAGCGGCCGCCGTGCCTCCATCGACGACTTCAACGACTATGGCAGCTGCCTGCACCAGCTGCAGCAACATCTCGAGGACGAAGGCCTGGCCCCCCGCCCGTGGCTCGGCGTGGGTCAGAGCACCGGGGCAGCGATTCTCGCCACCGACGCCCTGACCCGCGGCGAAGATGGCGCCTGGTCGGGCCTCGCGCTACTGGCACCGCTGGTGCGCCCCTGGGGGTGGAACCAGTCGAGCTGGCTGCACCGCCTGGTGGAGCCCTTCGTGGAATCGATTCCGCGCAAGTTCCGCGCCAACTCCACGGATGCCGACTTCGCCAACTTCCTGCGCGAGGGCGACCCCCTGCAGGCCGACCGCCTGGCGATGGACTGGGTGGGTGCCATGCGCCGCTGGATGCCGCAGCTGCTGGCGCTGCCGCCAAGCCCGATTCCTACCCTGATCCTGCAGGGCGAGCAGGACCTGACGGTGGACTGGGAGTGGAATCTGGAAGTCCTGGCACGCAAGTTCCCCGATGCCGAGATCCATCGCCACCCCGAGGCACGTCACCATCTGGTCAACGAGGCCGAGCCGATTCGCCGCGAGCTGTTCACGGTGCTCAACCGCTTCATCGCCGGACTGGAACCGGTCGACACACCGCCACGCGAGACGATCGCACCATGACATCACGGCTGATGGTGGTGCTGGCGATCCTTCTGCTCGCCGGTTGTGCCGCCGCGCCGGAGCAGCCGACCACACTGCGCCAGGCCCTGTTTGGCCTGGCCGAACGCGCCGCCGAAAAGCTCATGGCGTCACCGCCGATGCCCAGTCCGGCAGTCGACCAGGTCCTGTTGCTGGCCAGGCCAGAGGTCGACCATGCGCTGGGACTCAGCGACGAGCGCGTACTCGAAAGCCTGACCCGCGCCCTGCTGGCGGTTTCCGACGGCCCCCAGGTGCTGGAGTGGCGTGATGCCATGGCCGAGGGCGGCAACGACAACCAGTGGCGCCTGGAGAGCCGACTCGCGGCGAACGGTCCTCGGCTAGCGCTCTCCGACCGCGAGCTGCTGCCCTATCGCCTCAGCCTGGAACTGCGACGCACCGGGAGCGACGCGCCGGATTGGCGCGGCGAGATCAGCGGGGCCCTGGACGCCACCGCCCTGTGAACGAGCAGGCCGTCACCCCTTGAGCAGGCGGTCGAGTTGCCGATAGCCGATTGCCTCGATCAGCTGATCGCGACCGGGATGTGCCTCGCCGGCCAGGTCGGCGAGCGTCAGCGCGACCCGCAGCACGCGATGGTAGGCCCGCGCCGAGAGCTTGAGACGCTCCAGCACGCCGGCTAGCCAGGCGCGATCCGCCGCCTGCAGCGCGCAGGCCTCTTCGAGGGCCTGGCCGGCCAGCCGGGCATTCAACTCGCCGCGGGCGGCCTGACGCGCCCGCGCCGCCATGACCCGCTCGCGGACCACCGCCGAGGATTCCCCTGCCTCGCGGGAGGTAAGCTGCTCCGGCGACAGCGCCGGGACTTCCACCTGCAGGTCGATGCGGTCGAGCAGCGGTCCCGAGAGGCGCGCCTGGTAACGCTGGATCTGGGCCGCCGTGCAGTGGCAGGCCTGGCGCGGGTCGCCCAGGTGCCCGCAGGGGCAGGGGTTCATGGCCGCCACCAGCTGGAAGCCGGCCGGGTAACGACGCTCGTGGCTGGCCCGGGCGATATGGATCTGTCCCGACTCCATGGGCTCGCGCATTACCTCCAGCACGTGCCGCGAGAACTCCGGCAGTTCGTCGAGGAACAGCACCCCGCGGTGGGCCAGGGAAATCTCGCCGGGACGCGGCCGGGAACCGCCGCCCACCAGGGCCACGGCACTGGCGGTATGGTGCGGGGCACGGAACGGGCGCACGCCCCACTCCTCCGCATGCGAAAGCCCGCTGACCGAGCGGATCGCCGCCACTTCGAGGGCCTCCGACTCGGAGAGCGGCGGCAGGATCCCCGGCAAGCGGCTGGCCAACATGGTCTTGCCGGTCCCGGGCGGACCGGCGAACAGCAGGTTGTGTCCGCCGGCGGCGGCCACCTCCAGGGCGCGCCGTGCCTGATGCTGGCCACGCACCTCCGCCAGGTCGGGGCCCGCCTCGGGTAGCGGGGCGATGTTCGGGGGCCGATGCGGTGCGATGGGTGCCTGGCCCAGCAGGTGGGCCACGACCTCCAGCAGGTGATCCGCGGGCAGCACCTCGAGGTTACCGGCCAGGGCCGCCTCGTCGGCATTTGCCTGAGGGACGATCAATTGACGGCCGGCGCGATGCGTCGCCATGGCCAGCGGCAGAACGCCGGCCACCGGGCGCAGTCGGCCATCCAGGGCCAGCTCGCCGGCGCACTCGACGCCCGACAGCGCCTCGGGCGGCACCTGGCCGGAGGCGACCAGCAGGCCGAGGGCAATGGGCAGATCGAAACGGCCCCCCTCCTTGGGCAGGTCGGCGGGCGCCAGATTGAGGGTGATGCGTTTCAGCGGGAAGTCGAAGCCGGCATTGACCAGGGCGCTGCGTACCCGTTCGCGACTCTCCTTGACGGCGGCTTCCGGCAAACCCACCAGGGTCATGCCGGGCAGTCCATTGGCCAGGTGCACCTCGACCAGCACCTCGGGGGCCTCAAGGCCGAGGCCAGCCCGGGTGTGGATGATTGCCAGCGTCATCGGCGCTCCCTCGCAGCCCGTCTGACCTCAGGCTAGCCCAGCCCGACGGGATGCGCCCGATGCCAAGCGGGGAATCAGCGGTCGGTCTCGCCAGCGCCGGCGTCTTCCTCGGGGCGCGGCACGTCCGGCAGCGCGGCCGGTGGCTCACTCGGCGTTGCGTCCTGCGAGGTATCGGTGTCCAGCGCCGCCTCGAGAGCCGCTACCTGTGTCTCCAGCGCCTCAACCCGCGCCCGGGTGCGCTGCAGGACATCCATGAGGATGTCGAAATCTTCCCGCGAGACCAGCTCCAGGCGATCGAAGGCGCCTTTCACTACCTGCTGAACGCCCTTCTGAACCTCCTCAGGCGCCTGGGAAGCGCCCTGCAGACGGTCGCCGATCTGCTGGGCCAGGCGGCTGATGCGATCATGGCTCACCATGGTGTCCCTCCTGAATCGTGATGGAATGCCTCCCCACAGGATACGCAAGGCACTGGCCCGGCGCATTCTCCACCATCGCCCTCTTGTGGAGCATGCGCACCACGACAGCGCACCACAACAGGGCGGTCACGACGACAGCACACTTCCCTCTACCGAAACGCCATCCCGTAATACACCCCAACATACTGATATAAAAGCCATATTCTTGGAGTTGGCACGCTTTACGCTTGGGCAGGACAGTCACTCATCGCGCGGCATCAAGCCGCCGACATCCAGTAGGGGAGATCCGGGATGAAGCTGATAACTGCCATCATCAAACCATTCAAGCTCGACGATGTGCGCGAGGCACTCGCCGACAATGGCGTCCAGGGCATCACTGTCACCGAGGTCAAGGGCTTCGGTCGCCAGAAGGGCCATACCGAGCTCTATCGCGGTGCTGAGTACGTCGTCGACTTCCTGCCCAAGGTGAAGGTCGAGGTCGCAGTGGACGACTCACGACTGGAGACGGTGCTCGATGCCATCTGCAGCTCGGCCAACAGCGGCAAGATCGGCGACGGCAAGGTCTTCATCACGCCGCTCGAGGACGTCATCCGAATTCGCACCGGTGAGCGCGGCGCCGATGCCGTCTGACCGACGCCCCCTTCCCATTCCTGACGTGGAGAGACCCCCATGGTCGAATTATCCGAGCTGAGCTACGCGCTCGATACCTTCTACTTCCTGATCTGCGGCGTCCTGGTGATGTGGATGGCGGCCGGCTTCTCGATGCTCGAGGCAGGCCTGGTGCGCTCCAAGAACACCGCCGAGATCCTGACCAAGAACATCGCGCTGTTCGCCATCGCCTGCACCATGTACCTGCTGGTGGGCTACTACCTGATGTACTCCAGCGGCGCAGGCGGTTTCCTGCCGAGCCTCGGCGTGCTGATCGGTGGAGAAAACGGCGTCGACGCGGTGTTGGCCGGCGGAGAGGACGCCCCCTACTATTCGATGCGTTCGGACTTCTTCTTCCAAGTAGTATTCGTGGCGACCGCCATGTCCATCGTCTCCGGTGCCGTGGCCGAGCGCATGAAGCTGTGGGCCTTCCTGGCCTTCGCCGTGGTCATGACCGGCTTCATCTATCCGGTCTCGGGCTACTGGACCTGGGGCGGCGGCTGGCTGGCTGAAGTCGGCTACTCCGACTATGCCGGTTCCGGCATCGTCCACCTGGCCGGTGCCGCCGCAGCCCTTGCCGGCGTGCTGGTACTTGGACCCCGTAAGGGCAAGTACGGCAAGGACGGCAGCATCTTTGCCATCCCCGGCGCCAATCTGCCGCTGGCTACCCTGGGGACCTTTATCCTCTGGATGGGCTGGTTCGGCTTCAACGGCGGCTCCGAGCTGAAGATGTCCGACGTCGGCTCCGCCAACAACGTGGCCCAGGTGTTCGTCAACACCAATGCGGCCGCCGCCGGGGGCGTGATTGCCGCCCTGGTACTGGCCAAGCTGTGGTTCCGCAAGGCCGACCTGACCATGGCCCTCAACGGTGCCATCGCCGGCCTGGTCGCCATCACCGCCGATCCGCTGTCGCCCAGCGCGCTGGGCGCGGCAGTCATCGGTGCGCTGGGCGGGCTGCTGGTGGTCATCTCCATCGTCATGCTCGACAAGCTCAAGCTGGACGACCCGGTGGGTGCCATCTCCGCCCACGGCGTGGTGGGTATCTGGGGCGTGCTGGCAGTGCCGTTCTCCAACGCCGAGGCAGGCTTCGGCCCGCAGATCATCGGTGTCCTGGGCATCTTCCTCTGGGTGTTCGTGGCCAGCCTCATCGTCTGGCTGATCCTCAAGGCCGTGATGGGTATCCGGGTCACCGAGGAGGAAGAGTACGAGGGCGTCGATCTGGCCGAATGCGGCATGGAAGCCTATCCCGAGTTCAGCGCCTCCAAGAAGTGAAGTAGGCTCCCAGCAAGCCGATGTGCTCTCACTGGCCCCCTTACGGGGGCCTTTTTTATTCCTCCCGCACCGGGTGTATGCTCTGGCACAATGAACACAGCAGGAGTGGCGGCCAGCGCCACCGACCAACGCACAGGACGAGGATCAAGACCATGAAACTGGTGACCGCCATCATCAAGCCGTTCAAGCTCGACGACGTACGGGAGTCGCTCTCCGAGATCGGCGTCCAGGGCATCACCGTTACCGAGGTCAAGGGCTTCGGTCGCCAGAAGGGCCACACCGAGCTCTATCGCGGCGCCGAGTACGTGGTCGACTTCCTGCCCAAGGTGAAGCTCGAGGTTGCGGTCGACGACGACATGGCCGAGAAGGTGATCGACGCCATCACCCAGGTCGCGAATACCGGCAAGATCGGCGACGGCAAGATCTTTATCACCCCGCTGGATGAGGTGATCCGCATTCGTACCGGCGAGACCGGCAAGGACGCGGTCTAAGCACCAAGCGGCCAAGCGGAGCCTAAAGCCAGGTAGCCAGTAGCAAGAAACCCCACCAGCGGTTAGCACGGTGGGGTTTCACGTTTCTGCCTCGCTACCTACCGCCCGTCACCGAACAGCTTGGCGGCTCGGTGCTTGAGGCTCGGCGCTTATTTCTCGACGAAGGCCCGCTCGATGACGTAGTCGCCCGGCTCGCCCATGCGCGGCGAGATATTGAAGCCAAGCTCGTCGAGCAGATGGCTGGTGTCGTCGAGCATCGCCGGGCTGCCACAGATCATGGCACGATCCTGCTTCGGGTCGATGGCCGGCAGGCCGGTATCTTCGGCCAGCTTGCCGCTGCGGATATGGTCGGTCAGTCGCCCCATGGTGTGAAAGGTCTCGCGGGTCACGGTGGGGTAGTAGACCAGCTTCTCGCTGATCTCCTCGCCGAGATACTCGTGGGCAGGCAGGTCCTTCTGGATGAAGTCGGCATAGGCCAGTTCGCTGACGTTGCGCACGCCGTGCACCAGCACCACCTTTTCGAAGCGCTCGTAGACCTCGGGGTCCTGAATCAGGCTCATGAATGGCGCCAGGCCGGTACCCGTGGAAAGCAGATAGAGATTGCGTCCCGGCAGCAGGTCGTCGGTGACCAGGGTGCCGGTAGGCTTGCGGCTGACCATGATCTGGTCGCCGACCTGGAGGTGCTGGAGGCGCGAGGTCAGGGGCCCATCGGGCACCTTGATGCTGAAGAACTCCAGGTGGTCCTCGTAATTGGGGCTGGCAATGGAGTAGGCCCGCATCAGCGGCTTGCCGTTCACCTCGAGGCCGATCATCACGAACTGGCCGTTCTTGAAGCGCAGGCTGCGTTCTCGGGTGGTCCGGAAACTGAAAAGGGTATCGTTCCAGTGGTGCACACTCAGAACGTCCTCAAGCGCAAACTTGCTCATGCCGACTCCTTGATATTCCCTAAAAGAATAGATCGGATAGCCAATCTTTGAGGGCAATTCTAAGAGCCGGGGCAATATCTGTTAAATGAATTGTATGGATAACACTTATCTATACTGTGAATATCAAGTTCGCCGAGGCATGTCATGCGCTACACCCTGCGTCAGCTGGAGGTCTTCGTCGCCGTCGCCCAGCACGAGAGCGTCTCACGGGCCGCTCGCGCCCTGGCGCTTTCCCAGTCGGCGACCAGTACCGCGCTCGCCGAGCTGGAACGGCAGTTCGACTGCCGACTGCTCGACCGTCTCGGCAAGCGCCTGAAACTCAATGCCCTGGGCTTCCAGCTGCTGCCCAAGGCGGTCGCCCTGCTCGACCGTGCCGAGGAAGTGGAGGAACTGCTGCGCGGCCAGCAGGGCATCGGCACCCTGGACGTGGGCGCCACCCTGACCATCGGCAACTATCTGGCGACCCTGTTGATCAGCGACTTCATGCAGCGCCACCCGGGCAGCCGAGTACGCCTCTCGGTGCGTAATACCCGGACCATCATCGACAGTGTGCGCCAGCATGAGCTCGACCTGGGGCTGATCGAGGGACAGTGCGAGGAGGAAGATGTGATTACCCAGCCGTGGGTAGAGGACGAGCTGGCGGTGTTCTGCTCACCTCGTCACCCGCTCGCCACGGCCGGGCCGGTGGAGCTGGACCGTCTGCTGCGCGAGGCCTGGATCATGCGCGAGCAGGGCTCCGGCACCCGCTTGACCCTGGAACAGGCCGCCCGGCACCGACGCGGACGCTTCAACATCCTGCTGGAACTGGAGCATACCGAGGGCATCAAGCGGGCGGTGGAGTCGGGGCTCGGCATCGGCTGCATCTCGAAGCTGGCCCTGCGCGATGCCTTCCGCCGCGGCAGCCTGGTACCCATTGCCACGCCCGACCTGGACCTGAGTCGCCAGTTCACCTTCATCTGGCACCGCCACAAGTACCTGGCCACCGGCATGCGCGAGTTCCTCAAGCTGTGCCGGCAGATGACGGAGGGCATTCGCCGAAGCGATCAGATCGATCTGCCCCAGGTGACCTGACGTAACGCGGCCCGCCACGAAGGCCGGGCCGCATGGAGGACGAGAGCGACTAGCGAAGGTCGCTGACGGCCTCCTGTATATCCGCCAGGGAGGCCTTGGTGAGGTCCTTGGCCAGGGTGTGAATCACCAGCTTGGCAGTGGGGCCATCGATCTTGTCACGCAGCTGGCCGAGGAAGCGCGGCGGAGCCACCAGGATCAGTTTCTCCATGGAGTTATCGACGCGGGCACGATAGAGCCGCTCGGCAACTTCTCGGGCGAAGATCTCCTCGTGGTGTTGGGTCGCGACGTTCTCTCCGCCGGCACTGCGCGACGTGGTCGCGGTCGACTCATGGACATCGCCACCGCGATCCGTCACCAGATCCCCCTCGTGCATGCGCCCCTCGGCGTGAACGAGGCTGTCTTTCTCGCTGACCTTGAGTCCATCGCGGGTGAAGAGTCGAGCCCGCGCCGCATCAGCCACCACGATATACGTTGTCATAGCCGCTCCTTGATGCTGGTGAATTGACGGAAGCCCTCCCCAGGGGGACAGCCGCTTCCGCCGCTAACTGCACATTGGCAAGACGGGTCGCATTGGTCAACCGGGAGATACGCGGCCGATGCCAGCCGCCCTCTGCGCCTCTAGAGGCGTGACACGCGCCGCGTCGGACGTCGCCGACAGATTCGACGCAGCGCATACAGTATCAGCGCTGCCACGGCGGCACCCAGGCCGTTGGCCAGGATATCCACCCAGTCACCGCCGACGCGCCCAGGCACCAGGGTCTGGGCAAACTCGAAGGCAATGCCCAGCAGCAGCGCGGCCAGGAAGGCGGACGGAAGGCGAATGCCGGCAAGACCGATCAGGCCCGCCAGGCCGCCATAGCCGATGAAGTGGCTGGCCTTGTCCCAGGGCAGCGTCTCCGGCAATTCATGACTTGGCGTCAGACTGCCCCAGGCGATCACCAGCAATGCCAGACTGGCCAGCACCGCCCAGCGGCGGCGCCAGCGTCGGTCCTCGCCTGAGGCCAGCCGGTACAGCCAGTCAGCCATGCGCGATATTGCGATGGTAGGCCGGACTGAGGTCGTGGAGGGCCTCCATGAAGGCCGTCACATGATCCGGGTCGGTGAACTGGTTGATACCGTGCCCCAGGTTGAAGATGTGGCCGGGCCCGTGGCCGAAGCTGTCGAGGGTACGTGCCACCTCGGCACGAATCGCCGAGGGACGGGCGAACAGCACGTGGGGGTCGAGGTTACCCTGCAGGGCAACCCGATTCCCGACGCGCGCCCGGGCGTCGGAGAGCTCGGTGGTCCAGTCCAGGCCGACGGCATCGGAGCCGGCCGCGGCGATATCCTCGAGCCACTGGCCGCCGTTCTTGGTGAACAGGATCACCGGCACTCGGCGCCCCTCGTGCTCGCGGATCAGGCCGGCGACGATCTGCTCCATGTAGCGCAGCGAGAACTCCAGGTAGGCCGGCGTGGAGAGCGCGCCACCCCAGGTATCGAAGATCTGTACCGCCTGGGCGCCGGCACGGATCTGGGCGTTGAGGTAGTCGGTGACGGCCTGGGCCAGGGTATCGAGCAGCCGATGCATGGTGTCCGGCGCATCGTAGAGCATCGTCTTGACGTGGCGGAAGTCCTTGCTCGAGGCCCCTTCGACCATGTAGGTGGCCAGCGTCCAGGGACTGCCGGAGAAACCGATCAGCGGTACCCGCCCGTTCAACTCGCGGCGGATGGTCGAGACCGCCCGCATCACATAGTCCAGGTCGCGTTCGGCATTCGGCGCCTCGAGCGCCTCTACCTCGGCCGCGGTGCGCACCGGCTTGCGGAATTTCGGGCCTTCGCCGGTCTCGAAGTAGAGCCCCAGCCCCATGGCATCGGGAATGGTCAGGATATCCGAGAAGAGAATGGCCGCATCCAGCGGGTAGCGCTCGAGCGGCTGCAGCGTCACCTCGCAGGCCAGCTCCTGATTGCGGCACAGGTCCATGAAGCTGCCGGCGTGCCCCCGCACCTCACGATATTCCGGCAGATAGCGGCCGGCCTGGCGCATCATCCATACCGGCGTGCGGTCGACGGGTTGACGCGCCAGGGCGCGCAGAAAGCGGTCGTTCTTGAGTTCCATGCGGGCAGCTCGTCCACGGAAAATGTGGGCGCCATTGTACCCCATCGAACGGCTCGAGGATGAGCCCCGTGACGCAACGGTGAGCCGACCGGGCCTTCCTGATAGAATGTCCCTTCACCCGTCGGCAACGCCGTGGTCTTCCACCGAGGTACATCGTGACGATTCGATTCATCGCCGCCTCGCGGCTGCCCACTCCCTGGGCCACCTTCACCATGCACGGCTTCGAGGACGACGCCACCGGCAAGGACCACATCGCCCTGACCCTGGGTGATGTGGCCGACGTCGCCCCGGTGCTGGGACGGGTCCACTCCGAATGCCTGACCGGCGATGCGCTCTTTTCCATGCGCTGCGATTGCGGATTTCAGCTGCAGGAGGCGCTCAAGCGCATCGCCGAGGAGGGCCGCGGCGTGCTGCTCTACCTGCGCCAGGAGGGGCGCGGCATCGGCCTGCTCAACAAGATCCGCGCCTACCATCTTCAGGATGCCGGCGCCGATACCGTGGAAGCCAACGAGCAGCTGGGCTTCGCCGCCGACCTGCGCCGCTACGACCTCTGCGTGCCGATGCTCGATCATCTGGGGGTCCAGGCGTTGCGCCTGATGACCAACAACCCGCGCAAGGTCGATGCCCTGACCCAGGCCGGCGTGGTGGTGATGGAACGCGTTCCGCTGACCACCGGTCTGAATGCCCACAATGAGCAATATCTCACCACCAAGGCCGGCAAGCTGGGCCACATGATGGCGCTGGACGACTTCACGCAGGCCAGCGACGTGGATATCGAACGCAAGCCCTGAGCCTCTCCCGACCCGACATCGGGCTGGCTCCCTGCAGAAGGCCCCGATGACGCATCACAGCTACCTAGACGAGACGCCTTTCAGTGTCCTGGAGGAACGCCTTCACAGCATCAGCCATGGGATCGGCGCAGCGCTCAGCCTCGCCGGCGTCGTGGTGCTGCTCGTGGTGGCCAGCCTGGCCGCCCGTGCCGACCCCTGGAAGCTCGCCGGCATCGGTCTTTACGGCATCAGCCTGGTGCTGCTCTACACGGCCTCCACCCTTTACCACGGCGTCCGCCACCCGCGCCTGAAGCGCCTGTTCCAGCTGCTCGACCACTGCGCAATCTACCTGCTGATCGCCGGCACCTATACGCCGTTCCTGCTGGTCAACCTGCGCGGCCCGACAGGCTGGACGCTGTTTGTCACCGTCTGGTCCCTGGCGCTGGCCGGCATTGCCTGCAAGCTGGCCTGGCCCCAGCGCTTTGCCGCGCTGCGGGTCGCCATCTACCTGGTGATGGGCTGGCTGATCGTCTTCGCCGGCGACGAACTGGCGGCGCGGCTATCCGCGACCGGCCTGACCCTGCTGGTCGCCGGCGGCGTCACCTATACCCTTGGCGTGGCCTTCTATGCCGTCAATGCCATTCCCTTCAACCACGTGATCTGGCACCTGTTCGTCATGGGCGGCAGTGCCTGCCACTACTTCGCGGTCTACACCGCAGTGCTGCCCTTCACGGCCTGAGCGCGTCTCATGCCGGCTCGGCGGGTCAGGCGCCACGGGCCTTGCGGATCCGCTCGTAGGCGCTGCCGATCTCGCTGGTGCGCTCCTTGGCGACCTCACGCATGCTCTCGGGCAGGCCCTTGGCGGCGAGCTTGTCGGGATGGTTCTCGCTCATCAGGCGCCGGTAGGCCTTCTTGACCTCGGCGTCGCTGGCATCCTGGTCGACCCCCAGCACCCGGTAGGCATCCTCCAGCGACAGGCCCTGCTCGTCCGCCCCCGACGGACCTGCGCGCAGCATGGCCTCGATCTGGGCAATCTCGGCTTCGGAGCAGCCCAGGCCCCGCACCACCCGCATCAGCATCTCGTGCTCGGCGGGGTGCAGCTGACCATCGGCGGCGACCGCCGCCAGCTGCACTTGCAGGAAGACCTGACGCAGCGCGGGCTGATGGGCCGCAATGTGGCGAATCTTGGCCAGCTCGGCGTCCAGATCGAAGTCCGAACTCTTGCCACGGGTAAAGTCCTCGCGGGCCTTGGCGCGCTGGGCCTCGTTCAGCCGCAGCCGATCCCACAGCTTGCGGGACGCTTCCAGCTCATCCTCGGAGACCTGGCCATCGGCCTTGCACAGGCACCCCATGACGGCGAAGGTCGACTCCAGAAACTGCGACTGGGCGCCGACCAGCTTGTCGACCAGGCGCTTGCGCAGCCGCCTGCCCAGCCAGTAGCCCAGCGCCCCGCCCACCAGCAGGCCGATGGGCCCGCCAATGGCCAGCCCCAGCAGGGCACCGATCAGTATCAGAAACAGCATCGCAACCTCATGAGAGAAACGTGACGTATCAGGACAGCCGGGCGCGGATCGAGGCCTCGATGCCGTCCGCGTCCAGGCCGCACTCGGTGAGCAGCTCGGCAGGCTTACCATGCTCGACGAAGGCATCGGGCAGCCCGAGATTGAGCACTTCCACCTGGACCCCCTCGGCCATCAGCAACTCGTTGACGGCACTGCCGGCACCGCCGGCGACCACGTTCTCCTCCAGGGTCACCAGCAGGTCGTGCTCGTCGGCGGCGGCCAGCACGGCATCACGATCCAGTGGCTTGACCGAGCGCATGTTGAGGTGGCTGGCCTCGAGGCGCTCGGCCACCTCGGCCGCCGGGCCATTGAGGCTACCGAAGGCCAGTAGGGCCAGCCGTGTCTCGCCCCCGGTGCCACGTCGACGCCACTCGGCACGGCCGATCTCGATCGGCTCGAGGTGATCAGGGGTGGGGACTCCCGGTCCGGTGCCACGCGGGTAGCGCACCGCGGCAGGGCCGGGGTGGTGGTAGGCGGCGCTGAGCATCGCTCGACACTCGGCCTCATCGGCAGGGGCCATCACCACCAGGCCCGGCAGGCAGCGCAGGTAGGAGAGGTCCAGAGCACCGTGATGGGTGGGCCCATCCTCGCCCACCAGGCCGGCGCGATCGATGGCGAAGGTCACGTCCAACTCCTGCACGGCCACGTCGTGAATCAGCTGGTCATAGCCACGCTGCAGGAAGGTGGAGTAGATCGCCACCACCGGTTTCATGGCCTCGCAGGCCAGACCCGCGGCCAGGGTCACCGCATGCTGCTCGGCGATCGCCACGTCGAAGTAACGCTCGGGGTACTCCTGGGAGAAGCGCACCAGGTCTGATCCCTCGCGCATGGCCGGGGTGATGCCGACCAGACGCTCGTCTACCGCCGCCATGTCGCACAGCCAGTTGCCGAAGACACGGCAGTACTTCTGCTTGTGGCTGGCAGGCTTGAGCGGCGGAGGCGTCTTTGCACTCTTTTCCGCCTCGTTCTTTTCCAGCTTGGTAATGGCGTGATAGCCGATGGGGTCCGCCTCGGCGGGCAGGAAGCCCTTGCCCTTGCAGGTCTTCACGTGAAGGAACTGAGGGCCGTCCAGATCACGCATGTTGCGCAGCGTCTGCACCAGCAGCGGCAGGTCGTGACCGTCGATGGGTCCGATGTAGTTGAAACCCAGTTCCTCGAAGAGCGTGGCCGGGCTGATCATGCCCTTCATGTGCTCCTCGGTCCGCCGCGCCAACTCCAGGGCGCCGGGCAGGTGGGAGAGCACGCGCTTGCCGCTCTCGCGCATGCTGGTATAGGGCTTGCTGGTCAGGATGCGTGCCAGATAGCTGGCCATGCCGCCGACGTTCTCGGAGATCGACATCTCGTTGTCGTTGAGCACCACCAGCAGGTTGGCGTCCACATGGCCGGCATGCGCCAGGGCCTCGAAAGCCATTCCGGCGGTCAGCGCGCCATCGCCGATCACCGCGCAGACTCGGCGCTGCTCACCGCGGGTCCGGGCGGCCAGGGCCATGCCCAAGGCGGCCGAGAGCGAGGTGCTCGAGTGGCCGACGCCGAAGGTGTCGTACTCCGACTCGGCGCGTCGCGGAAAGGCGGCGAGGCCGCCATACTGGCGGATGCCGGTCATCGCCTCGCGCCGCCCGGTGAGGATCTTGTGGGGATAGGCCTGGTGGCCCACGTCCCACACCAGGCGATCGAACGGCGTATCCAGCGCCTGATGCAGGGCAACGGTGAGCTCCACCACGCCCAGACCGGCGCCGAAATGACCGCCGGAAACGCCCACGCTGTAGAGCAGGTAGGCGCGCAACTCGTCGGCCACCTGGGCCAGCTGGCCGGCATTCATGGCGCGCAGTGCGGCCGGGGTATCCAGGGTATCGAGCAGCGGCGTGGCCGGACGCTCGACGGGGATGTCATCGAACAGCTTCATGTGGGCCCTGTAGTGTCAGTAATCTCGCTCGATCATGTAGTGGGCCAGGCCGGCCAACGGCGTGGCGTCCGCGCCCAGCGGCGCCAGGGCCGCCACGGCGGTCTCGACCAGCTCGTCGGCCCGCCGGCAAGCCCCCTCGAGGCCCAGCAGGCTCGGGTAAGTAGGCTTGGCTCGAGCCGCATCGGCGCCGGAGGTCTTGCCCAGGGTGGCGGTATCACCCGTCACGTCGAGGACATCGTCGTGAATCTGAAACGCCAGGCCGATGGCATCGGCATAGACGTCCAGGGCGGCTAGCCGAGGATCGGCCTCATCGACGGCGACCAGACCGCCGAGGCGGACCGCGGCGCGGATCAGCGCACCCGTCTTGTGCCCGTGCATGGCCGCCAGCGCCGCTACATCGGGATGTCCGCCAACGGCAGCGAGGTCCAGCGCCTGGCCGGCCACCATTCCGTCGCGCCCGGCGGCATCAGCCAGCGTGGCCACCAGGGCGGCCAAGCGGGGATGGCTGGCCCGTGCCAGCACCTCGAAGGCCAAGGCTTGAAGGGCATCACCGGCGAGAATTGCGGTGGCCTCGTCATAGGCCCGATGCACCGTCGGCTGCCCGCGCCGCAGGTCGTCGTCGTCCATGGCCGGCAGGTCATCGTGGACCAGCGAATAGGCATGAATCAGCTCCAGCGCCATGGCCGGGGCATCCAGGTCGTCATCCGCAGCACCCAGGGCACGACCGGCCGCATAGACCAGCACCGGCCTCAGCCGCTTGCCGCCCACCAGCAGGCCGTGGCGCATGGCCGCCTCGAGACGCGGCGCAGGCGCCAAGCGCTCGGCAAAGAGGGCCTCCAGGCGGTCATCGACCCGCGCACGATCCGAAGCCAGGCGGCTGACCAGGGAATCATCGCTCACCATCGTCCTCCGCGGCAGGCGCATCGAAGGGCTGCAGATCGACACCGCCGGCCTCGCCCTCGGTCAGGGTGCGTACCCTCAGCTCTGCCTCGTCGAGCCGTCGCTGGGCGTCGCGCGTCAGGCGAACCCCCTGCTCGAAGGCGGCCAGCGACCCCTCCAATGACAACTCGCCGGACTCCAGTCGCTCGACGAGCTGCTCGAGCCGCTCGACGGTGGCGGCAAAGTCGGCCGGTGCCGGTGGCTCGTCGTTACCTTGACCTTGCTGTTCCGCCATCGCCTCTCTCGCTGGTGACTGATCATTGGGCGACCAGTATACACGCTCTCCCCGGGGGGTCGTCTGCCCCGCCCGGCTCCCACGCAACTTGCACGCCATTCACCCAGGACGCTCAGCATTTTCATCTTCGTTCATGCCGGCTGTGGTAAGATATCGACCCTGTTTCGAGCCTGCTCTTGCCCCGCGCGAAGCGTCTCCGGCGGGCTCCAGGCTCATCACCATCTTCATGACACATGCATGCGGCTCGCGCCGACGAAGGGGTTGAATCGACCATGGCCAAAACGTCCCTGGACAAGAGCAAGATCAAGATCCTGCTGCTCGAGGGCGTCCACCAGAGCGCGGTGGACAACCTACTCAATGCCGGTTACACCAACATCGAGCACCTGCCGACCTCGCTGGACGAAGCGACGCTGATCGAGAAGATCCGCGACGTCCACTTCATCGGCATCCGCTCGCGCACCCAACTCAACGAACGCGTCTTCGACGCGGCCGAGAAGCTGGTGGCGGTCGGCTGTTTCTGCATCGGGACCAACCAGGTGGATCTCGATGCTGCCCTGGTACGCGGCATCCCGGTCTTCAACGCCCCCTTCTCCAATACCCGCTCGGTGGCCGAGCTGGTGCTGGCCGAGGCGATCATGCTGCTGCGCGGCATTCCCGAGAAGAGCGCCCGTGCCCACCAGGGCGGCTGGCTGAAGTCGGCGAAGAATGCCCATGAGGCGCGCGGCAAGACGCTGGGCATCATCGGCTACGGCAGCATCGGCTCGCAGCTCTCGGTGCTCGCCGAGTCACTGGGCTTCGACGTCATCTACTACGACGTAGTGACCAAGCTGGCGATGGGCAATGCCCGCCAGGTGGCCAGCCTGGAGGAGCTGCTGGCGCGTGCCGACGTGGTCAGCCTGCATGTGCCAGACCTGCCCTCCACCCGCTGGATGATCGGCGAGCCCGAGGTCGCCCTGATGAAGCCGGGAAGCATCCTGATCAACGCCTCCCGCGGCAGCGTGGTGGTGATTGAGGCCCTGGCCGAGGCGCTGAAGGCCGGCCGCCTCAACGGCGCCGCCATCGACGTCTTCCCGGTAGAGCCCAAGGGCAACGAAGAGGAGTTCGAAAGCCCGCTGCGCGGCCTGGCGAACGTCATCCTCACCCCGCATATCGGCGGCTCCACCCTCGAGGCTCAGGAGAACATCGGCATCGAGGTCTCCGAGAAGCTGGTCACCTTCTCCGACAACGGCACCACCGTCAGCTCGGTCAACTTCCCCGAGGTCGCTCTGCCGGCCCATCCGGGCAAGCACCGCCTGCTGCACATCCACGAGAACGTGCCCGGCGTGCTCTCCGAGATCAACCGCGTGCTCTCCGAGAACGATATCAACATCATCGGCCAGTATCTGCAGACCAATGAGCGCATCGGCTACGTGGTCATCGATGTGGACAAGGCCTACGGCGCTCGGGCGCTCGAGGCCCTTCGCCAGGTGAAGCACACCCTGCGGGTACGCGTGCTCTACTCCGAGAGCAGCTACGCCGACTGAGCCCGTCTCCGACCGGCAGGACGGAGCCGCCGCATCCATGATGCGGCGGCTCTTTTCATGAACGCCGCCCATTCAGCCGGGCTGCCTGCCGCCACCCTTTGCATGCCGAGGAGCGCCGCTGCCGACCGCTCGACGGCGGCAAGCCTCGAGCGCACGCGGATCAAGCACCCCGGTCTTGACAGTTGCCCCAAAGCCTCCCATTTTGTACACAAAACATGATGCCGCCTGGGCAACACTGAAAGTACACATACTATGTCGAAGGCACCTGAACCAAGGATCCAACCTGCTACGAGACTTGGGTAACCCTTTGCCTACGACAGGGGCCCCGCCGCGGGATCCCCGGGAGAACAGCATGACACCGACATCGCAGACCCTGTGGATCCGAGCCCCCCGTGCCTGCAGCGATGCGCGTGCCGCCGGCGGCGTGGTGATTCAGGACGGACGTATCGTGGAAGCGGTGCCTTTCGGCACCACACCGACAACGCCGGTGGATGAGGTCTTCGACGCCTCGTCGCACGTGCTGCTACCCGGGCTGGTGAACACCCACCACCACTTTTACCAGACCCTGACCCGCGCCTACTCGCCGGCCTTGAACAAGGAACTCTTCCCCTGGCTCACCACCCTGTATGACGTCTGGGCCAAGCTCACCGAGCGCCAGCTGGCACTCGCCAGCGAGCTCGCCATGGTCGAGCTGCTGATGTCCGGCTGCACCACCGTGGCCGA
Source organism: Halomonas fontilapidosi (assembly GCF_014192285.1). Lineage (GTDB taxonomy): Bacteria > Pseudomonadota > Gammaproteobacteria > Pseudomonadales > Halomonadaceae > Halomonas > Halomonas fontilapidosi. Next base: position 75,907 of record NZ_JACHXQ010000006.1, read on the forward strand.
TCACCACTACGTCTTCTCCGGGGCGCTGGAAAACGCCATCGACGTTCAGGTGGCGACCGCCCGCCGCCTCGGCGTGCGTGCCGCCCTAACCCGCGGCTCGATGAGCGTGGGCCAGGACGATGGCGGCCTGCCGCCCCAGTCGGTGGTACAGGACGAGCGCACCATCCTCGACGAGAGCGCGCGGCTGATCGGCGCCTATCACCAGCGCGGCGAGGGCGCCATGACCACTATCGCCCTGGCCCCTTGCTCGCCCTTCTCGGTGAGCCGCGAGCTGATGCAGGAGAGCGCCCGCTTGGCCGAGGAACGCGACGTGCGCCTGCACACCCACCTCGCCGAGACTGCCGACGAGACCGCCTACTGCGAGCGGCTGTTCGGCATGCGCCCGCTGGACTACCTGGAAGCCACCGGCTGGCTGAGCTCGCGCACCTGGCTGGCGCACGGCATTCACTTCAATGACGAGGAAATCGCTCGCCTGGGGCGGGCCGGCACCGGTATCGCCCATTGCCCGTCGTCGAACATGGTGCTGGGTTCCGGCATGTGCCGCACGCTGGAGCTCGAGGCCGCCGGTTGCCCGGTGGGTCTGGCGGTGGACGGCTCAGCCTCCAACGATCACTCCAACCTGGCCGAGGAGATGCGCCAGGCCCTGCTGCTGGGACGGCTACGCTACTCGCCGAGTCGGGTGACCCACGACGACGTGATCCGCTGGGCCACTCGTGGCTCGGCGGCCTGCCTGGGGCGCAGCGATATCGGCGGGCTGGCACCCGGCCAGCAGGCCGACCTGGCGCTTTTCCGCCTCGACGAGCCGCGCTTCTCCGGCGCGGAAAACCCCATCGCCGCCCTGCTGCTGTGCGGTGCCCATCGCGCCGACCGGGTCATGGTCGCCGGGCAGTGGCGCGTCACCGAAGGCCGGCCGGTGGGCGTCGACCTCGACGCCCTGCTGGCTCGACATGACCAGGCCGCGCGCAAGCTACGCGGCTCAGTGTGATGCCTTTCCCGCTGCCCGCGATTTCCCACCACCTCCAACAATGACAACAGGAGACACCTCATGACCACCGAGTCCCGCCCCGAGGCGACGGAAACCGGGGTGCGCAGCACCCAGGACGTCGACGCCATGCCGCCCCTGGGGCGCGCCATTCCCCTGGGACTGCAGCACGTACTGGCGATGTTCGTCGGTAACGTCACCGTGCCCATCATCATCGCCGGTGCCGCAGACCTCTCCGCCGAGCAGACCACCTTCATGATCCAGGCCGCGATGTTCGTGGCCGGGGTGGCCACTCTGGTGCAGTCGCTGGGGCTTGGCCCCATCGGCGCCCGCCTGCCCATCGTCATGGGTACCAGCTTCGGCTTCGTGCCGGTGCTGATCCCCATCGCCGTGGGCATGGGGCTGCCGGCGGCCCTGGGGGCGGCGCTCTGCGGCGGGGTCGCCATGGCCCTGGTGGGCCTGTTCCTGCCCTGGTTCCGCTTCCTCTTCCCGCCGGTGGTCACGGGGACCTTTGTGATCATGCTCGGCACCCTGCTGATGCCGGTGGGGCTGGCCTATGTGGGCGGCGGCTTCGGCGCCGAGGACTTCGGGGCCTCACACCACCTGTTGCTGGCGGGGCTGGTGCTGGTCATCACCCTGGGCCTGCACCAGTTCGGGCGCGGCATCTGGTCGGAGGCCGCCCCGCTGATCGGCCTGCTGGCCGGCTATGCCACGGCCACGGCCTTCGGCCTGGTGGACTTCTCCGCCATCGGTGGCGCCGCCTGGGTCTCGCTGCCCACGCCGCTGGCCATCGGCCTGGAGTTCCACTGGGCCGCCGTGCTGCCGGTGGTGCTGCTGGCCGTAGTGACCTGCGCCGAGTCGATCGGCGACATCGCCGGGACCACCGCCGGGGGGCTGGATCGTGCGCCGACCCCCAAGGAGCTCTCCGGCGGGGTGATGGCCGATGGCCTGGCCAGCGTCTTCGCCGCCATCTTCAACGCCTTCCCCCAGATCAGCTTCAGCCAGAATGTCGGCATGGTGGCGCTGACCGGCGTGGTCAGCCGCTTCGTGGTGGCGATCGGCGGCGGCTTTCTGGTCATCGCCGGCCTGCTGCCCAAGCTCGGCGCCATCGTTTCGAGCATTCCCAATGCCGTGCTCGGCGGGGCGGTGGTAATCATGTTCGGCATGATCGCCAGTGCCGGCATCAAGATGCTCTCCCACATCAGCTTCAACAAGCGCAACATGGTGATCATCGGCGTCTCGCTGTCGGCGGCCATCGGCCTGCCGGCCCAGGAGGGGCTCTATGCCGACCTCTCCGACAACCTCCAGGCGATCATCGAGTCGGGGCTGATTCCCGGTGCGCTCTGCGCCATCGTCCTCAACCTGATCCTGCCTCGCGAGGAGCGCCCCTTCCGCAGCGATGTCTGAGCTGACCCGCGCCTGCCCCGCCGCCTCGAGGAGGTGGCGGGGTAGCATGCTCGGGACGTCAGAAGCAGGTCTCGAGGACCTCGACCACCGCCAGCGACGCGTCGACCCGACACAGGCGTCGCCACTTGTCGAAGGTCAGGCAGGGATGGGAGATGCCGAAGGCGACGATGTCGCCGATGCGCACCTCCTCCCCACGATGGTGGCCCGGCGTCTCGGGCAGGCGCACGAAGGCATGCTGGTCCATGAGCTTTTCCACCCGCCAGCCATCGATCGGCATCGTTCGGTCCGCCGACCCGCCTTCGCGATAGCGGCGCAGCGCCCGCGGCAGGCGGTCGCCGCCGACATCGCGGCGTCCCATGGCGACAATGGCAAGGCCCGGCTCCGGCAGCGACTGCACCTGGGCAAAGACCTCCAGGGCCGGTCGTAGCCCCTCGCCGAGGGCCGGCCGACGCCCCAGCACCCTGGCCTGGGCCTCACCGTAGAGGCCGTGGTCGTGGGTCACATAGCAGCCGGGACGCATCACCCGGCGGACCCGCTCATCCAGCCCGGCATCGCGGAAGGCCTCGGCGACGATGTCGTGCCAGGCAGACCCGGAGGCGGTGACAAGCGGTCGCGCCCCCGCCAGCAGGCCGGCCTGCATGAGGGCGGAAAGGGTGTCGACCAGATCGGCCGCATAAGCCGCCACCGCCGCTTCCGGGGACGCCTCTCCCTCTGCCTGAACCAGCCCCTCGTAGCCCTCCACACCGCAGAGCTCGAGACCCGCCGCCGCGTCGACCACGGCGGCCAGCGCCAGCACCTCCTCGCGGCTGCGACAGCCGCAGCGCCCGCCCGGCACCCCGCGCTCGATCAACACCGGCAGGCGCAGGCCACGCCCGGCGAAGAAGGCGTCCAGCTCGCGGGCGTTGTCAGCGGCGTCCACCAGGCACCAGAGCTCAGCGCCGGCCTCGAGCAGCTCCGCCACGATGGCCATGTTGGCGCGCCCTACCAGCTGGTTGGCCAGCAGCAGGCGCGTCACGCCATGGGCGAAGGCAGCCCGGCACTGGGGGGCCGTGGCCAGGGTGATCGCCCAGGCGCCGCTTTCCCGCTGGCGGCGAAAGAGCGCCGGGGCCATGGTGGTCTTGCCGTGGGGCGCCAGCAGGGCGCCGTGGGCATCGCAGAAGGCCTGCATCCAGCCCAGGTTATGGGACAGCGCTGCCTCGTGCAGCACTGCCGCCGGCAGGCTCACGTCCGCCAGCAGGCGAGGGCCGATCTCGGGCAGCCCCTTGTGCTCGGCGCGTTCGGGGTCCGCCAGGAAGGCGGTGGACTCGGGGGACACGTCGCTCATGGGCACTCCTCGCCAGGGACCGTCTTTGGTCGCAAGCCTATCGAATGCGCTGCCCGGGGCGCTAGGCTGGAGGCCTGTGCCTTTCCACCGGAGTCCCCACGATGCACGATGACAACCCCCTGGTCCGCCGCCATGAAGCCGACGGCGTGACGACTCTGACGCTAAACCGGCCGACGCACTTCAACGCGCTCTCCGAGGAGATGCTCGAAGCGCTGGGCGTCGAGCTCGACCGCCTGGCCGACGACGCACAGGTGCGCTGCGTGGTGATCGCCGCCGAGGGTCGCGCCTTCTGTGCGGGCCACGATCTCAAGCAGATGCGTGCCAATCCTGAAGAAACCTACTATCAGCAGCTCTTCACGCGCTGCGGGGCCGTGATGCAGGCGATCGTCGAGCTGCCGGTGCCGGTGATCGCCCGGGTGCAGGGCCTCGCCACGGCGGCCGGCTGCCAGCTGGTGGCCAGCTGCGACCTGGCGGTGGCCGCGCGCTCGTCGCGCTTCGCCGTCTCGGGCATCAATGCCGGGCTGTTCTGTTCCACGCCGGCGGTGGCGCTGTCGCGTAATGTCGGCCGCAAGCGCGCCATGGAGATGCTCTTCACCGGTGAATTCATCGACGCCGACCAGGCCCGCGACTGGGGCCTGGTCAACCGAGTCGCCGACGACGAGGCCCTCGACGAGGTGCTTGGCAAGCTCACCGCCAGCATCTGCGCCAAGAGCGCGGTTGCGGTGCGTACCGGCAAGGCGATGTTCCACCGCCAGCTTGCCATGCCGCTGGACGAGGCCTACGCCTACGCTGGGGAGGTGATGGCCTGCAACATGATGGCCGAAGATGCCGGCGAAGGGATCGACGCCTTCATCGAGAAGCGCCCGCCCCAGTGGCGACATCGCTAAAAGCGCGACGACAGCGCTCGAGAGCAGGCGTCGACACTGGATGGAAGCCATTTCCGCAACCGCGACAATGCCCGACCGACACGGTATCCTGTCGCTTCGTCAGAACGCGGCAGGAGGACAGTACGGGTGAGCGAAGGCAAGCGCAGGACAGCGGGACGGCCCGCGGGGTCGGGCAAGAGTACCAGTGGTCACAGCCAGTCGCTGGTACGCGGGCTCAACCTGCTCGAGCGTCTGGCGGCCAACCCCGGCGGCCTGGCCCTGTCCGAGGTGGCCGAGCAGGCGGATCTTGCGCCTTCGACCACTCATCGGCTGCTGCAGGCCCTGCAGAGCCAGGGCTTCGTCACCCAGGACAGCGAGCTCGGCGTATGGAAGATCGACGTCAAGACCTTCCGCATCGGTAACAGCTTCCTGGAAGCCCGCGACTTCGTCGCCACAAGCCGCCCCTTCCTGCGCCGCCTTACCGCCGTGACCGGCGAGACGGCCAACCTTGGCGTGCGCGACAACGGCACGGCGGTTTTCCTGGCCCAGAGCGAGTCGCCGCAGATGATGCGCATGATCACCCGGCTCGGTTCCCGGGCACCGCTGCATGCCTCGGGGGTTGGCAAGGCGCTGATGGCCTGGCTGCCGGAAGACGAATTCGAGCGCGTCCTCGACGAACGTGGCCTGGCGCGCGTCACCGAGAACACCCTGCACACCGCCGCATCGCTGCGCGAGGGGCTCGCCGAGGTTCGCCGCCAGGGCTTCGCCTGCGACCGGGAGGAGCACGCCATCGGCCTGCAGTGCGTGGCCGCCTGCGTCCATGACGAGCACGGCACCCCGCTGGCCGCCATTTCGGTCTCCGGCCCCAAGGCGCGCATCCCCGAGGCGCGACTGGCCGAACTGGGCGAACTGGTGCGGGATACTGCCGCCGAGATCACCGCCCGGCTGGGCGGCCAGGTGCCGGCGATCTGATCGCCAGCGCCCGGCCGACACGACTGCGCCCGGCCATGGCCGGGCGCAGTCGTGTGGCGGATTCGCCTTCAGGGTCAGCCTAACCGATGCGCTCCAGCTGCCGTTCGAGCTTGCCCATGGCGTTGAGCAGGTCACGGTATTCGCCCGCGCTCAGCGTCGCCACGAGCTCTGCCTCCCAGTGCTGGGCCTCGGGGATCAGGCGCGAAAGCAGCGCTACACCCTCGCGCGTCAGGTGCAGGTCATGCACCCGCTGATCCTTGGCGGAGGGCGTTCGCGTCACCAGGCCGCGATCAACCAGCGCCTGCACCGCCCGGGAGACTCGCGCCTTGTCCATGTTGGTATAGGTGCAGACCTTCTTGGCAGTCAGGTCATCGCAGTGGCTGAGCCAGGCCAGCACACGCCACTGGGCCACGTTGAGCCCGTAGCGCTGTGCGTACATGCGCTCCAGCTCATCACTGATGCGGTCGGCCAGCCGGTTGAGCCGATAGGGCAGGAACTGGTTGAGGTCGAGCTCAGGCTTGGGGGGAAGACCCGCCCCGACGACGTCTTCATCAGCACTCGTCGGCTCTTGAAACACATTTGGTGGCCCTTCCATTTCCATCCTTCCCCTAATAGAGCAGTTGCGGCAAGAAGAGTGCGACACTCGGGAACACCAGTACCATCAGGGCACGCACGGTACCGGCCACCCAGAACGGGGTCACCCCGCGGAAGATTGTCCCCGTGGAGACGTCTGGCAGGACAGCCCGAAGCACGAAGACGTTCATTCCCACCGGTGGGGTGATCAGGCTGATCTCGATCACGATCACCACCAGGATGCCGAACCACACCAGATCATAGCCGAGTCCTGCCACCACCGGAAAGAACACCGGTACGGTGAGCAGCAGCATCGACATGCTTTCGAACACACACCCCAGCACCACATAGATGGCGATGATCACCAGGATCACCACGAAGGGCGCCACATCCAGGCCGCTGACCAGGGCCAGCAGATCGTTGGGCAGCCCCGCACGGTTGATGAAGTTGGCAAAGATCAGCGCCGTCAGCACCACAGCGAACAGCATGGCGGTGGTACGCACGGTATCCATCAGCACGTTCATCAGCACCTGGAAATTCAGCGCCCGCTTCAGCAGGGCGATCACGAAAGCCCCCATGGCGCCGATACCGGCGGCTTCGGTGGGGGTGAACACCCCAAGATAGATGCCGCCAATCACCAGCACGAACAGTGCCAGGGTGCTGCCAACGTCCTTGAGCGCGGCAAAGCGCTCCGACCACGGCACCGCCTCGCCGGCCGGGCCGGCGTCGGGGTCACGCCACAGCACCCACTTCACCGCACCCAGATAGAGGAAGATACCTAGAATCCCGGGGATAAAGCCCGCGGCAAACAGCTCACGAATGCTGGTCTCGGTGAGGATACCGTAGATCACCAGCATCACGCTGGGCGGAATCAGGATACCCAGGGTACCGCCGGCGGCGATCGACGCCGCCGCCAGGGAGTCCTTGTAGCCGTACTTGCGCATCTGTGGCATGGCCACACGGCCCATCGTGGCACAGGTGGCCAGGCTCGAACCGCAGATGGCGCTGAAGCCGCCGCAGGCCACGATGGTGGCCATCGCCTGGCCGCCCTTGCGATGACCGAGGAAACCATTGGAAGCACGGAACAGGGCATCCGACAGTCCGGCATGGGACACCAGGTTGCCCATCAGAATGAACAGCGGGATCACCGACAGGCCGTAATCCATGGCGGTATCGATCACTCGACGGGCGGCCATGGCCTCGGCGGCGTTCCAGTTGCCGGTGAGGTAATAGAAGCCGGCGAAGCCGACGATCCCCATGGCGAACGCCAGCGGTACCCGCAGGAACGCCAGGATCAACAGAGCGGCGAAGCCGTAGAGCGCTTCAGTCATTGTCGCCTCCCTTGCTCAGTGGGCCGCCCCGCTCGAGCACGCCAACGCCCTCCAGCAGGTAGGCTCCGGCGCGCATGACGGTCAGCAATGCCGACAGGGCCAGCATGATCGCCATCAGGTAGATGAGGTAGCCGATGGGAAGACGCAGGAATTCGGTCACATCGCCCCAGGCGAAGGCCCGTGAGCCCAGCGCCCAGACGCGCCCCGCCATCACCCACAGCGCCGCCGTCACGATCAGGTTGACGATCATCTGGCGCAGCCAGATCCAGCGGGGAGGAAAGATCGCGTCGAGGAGGTCGACGCTCACGTGCTCCTCGCGCCAGCAGGCCACCGGCAATGACAGGAAGACCACTGCCGCCAGCATCAGCTGGGTCAGCTCCACGCTGCCGAGGATCGGGGAGTTGAAGAAAAAGCGGCCGGTCACATCGGCCGTGGTCAGCAGCATCATGGCGAAGAGGGTGGCGCCTGCCACCCCCTCCAGCGTCAACTGCATGGCACGGCCGACCCTCAGCCAGCGAGTGGACGGGGTCGGCATGGTCAAGCCTCCAAGGGTCGACAAGGGTTACTGCGACACGACGCGATCGGCAATGCCTTCATCTTCCGCGGCCAGCGCGAGCTGTTCGCGGAAGTGGGCCAGTGCCGCTTCGGCATCAACACCACGCTCTGCCACGTCACGGGTCCAGTCGGCAATCAGCTCTTCGGTCACACCGCGCAGCATCTCGACGTCCTCTTCGGGCACCTGAGTGAAGGTGGCGCCGTGCTGCTTGCCAAACTCGACGCCACGCTGATCGGAGACGTCCATCATGTAGCCGAACAGGCGCGACAGTGACTCGCCCGATACCGCCTCGATGGCCTGGCGGTCCTCCTGGGAGATCTTGTCCCAGAACATGGGGTTCATGACGATGGCGAAGCTGCCGCGATAGAAACCGCCGTCAACGGTGAGCGTGTGCGGCGCCACTTCTGCCACGCGGAAGCTGCGCAGGCTTTCCAGGGTCAACATGGCGCCATCTACCACGCCCTGGGAGGCGGCTTCATAAACGCCGGTGGGCGGCAGGGCAACACCGGTAAAGCCGATGGCCTCGGCGAGGTCGCTCATGACCCCGCCCCCTACCCGCAAACGCTTGCCATCGAGCCCATCGAGGGAGTCGACCTGTTCCGCGGTGAAGATCTGCCCCGGGCCGTGCACGCCCATGGCCAGCACGTCGACGCCACGGTGTTCGCCCGCCTCGGCCAGGTACTCCTGGTGAGTGTCCCAGTAGGCGGCGGCGGCATCCTCGGAGGAGAACTCCTCGAAGGTCGGAAACTCGGGCAATTGGGTCGCCAGGAAACGACCGGCCATATGCGCATGGAAGATCCAGCTGGCGTCGGCGATACCGTCGGCCACGATCTCCATCTGCGCGGCGGGCGGGCCCATGTCGTGCACGACTTCCACACTCACGCGGCCTTCGGTGGCCTCTTCGATCCACGCCTTCCAGGTGGGCCAGACGATGGTGTTGATGCCGTGATTGGGGCCACCCCAGGTGCTGACGGTGATGGTTTCCTGAGCCAGGGCGGGCGTGCCGAGGCTGACACCGAACGCCGCTACGGCGCCGATCATGAGGCGATTTGTGATTTTCATTTCATGCTCCTAGGTCGTCACGGAGAGGCGTGCTCGCGCCACGTTGTGTACCTGAGATTGTTGTATTACGGCTGAGGTCTCACCGGCAGTAAGTAGAAGCAAGAGCGCAACAGCCCGTCGTTTTCACGCTATCACCATGCCGCCAGTTACTCTCCCCTGCAACTAATTTGGCGAAAGCAGGGATTATACTTAGGTAGTAAAAACGTCAAAAATGCATGATAAGGAGCAATTTATTGCCAATCACGGCGCACTTGCTTCGCAACCTGGTCCGTGATTTGCTGGACATATAGTTTCATTAACAACTATGCTGCCGCCATCAATCCTACTCTGGCCAGGCGTCCGAAGCGTGACGCCCCCTGATGCACCTGGAGGAATCATGAGCAAGAAGTTCGCGTCCCACGCCGATACCGAAGAGAAACAGATCAGCTTCGACAAGCTGGCGGAGGGCCTCTACGCCTATACCGCGGAAGGCGATCCCAACACCGGCATCGTTATCGGCGATGACAGCGTGATGGTCATCGACACCCAGGCCACCCCGATCATGGCCCAGGACGTGATTCGCCGTATCCGCGAGATCACCGACAAGCCGATCAAGCACGTGCTGCTGACCCACTACCATGCCGTGCGCGTGCTCGGTGCCTCCGCCTACGAGGCCGAGAACATCATCGCCAGCCAGCACACCTATGACCTGATCGTCGAGCGCGGTCAGCAGGACTACGAGTCTGAGGTCGGCCGCTTCCCGCGCCTGTTCAAGGGTGTCGACTCGGTGCCCGGCCTGACCTGGCCGAATATCGTCTTCCAGCAAGAGCTGACGGTGTTCATGGGCAAGCGCGAGGTGCGCATCATCCACCTGGGACGCGGTCACACCAAGGGCGACACCATCGTCTGGCTGCCCGAGGAGAAGGTGATGTTCTCCGGCGATCTGGTGGAGTTTGGTGCCACGCCCTACACCGGCGATGCCTACCATGAGCACTGGCCCACTACCCTCGATCGCCTGCAGGCGATGGGGCCCGAGAAGCTGGTACCCGGCCGCGGCGAGGCTCTGCAGACCCCCGAACAGTGCCAGGAAGCCATCCAGGGCACCCGCGATTTCCTCGCCGACATGTACGAGAGCGTCAAGGCGGGCAAGGCCGCCGGCAAGTCGCTCTCCGAGTGCTATTCCGAGACCTACGCCAAGCTCAAGCCCAAGTACGGCCACTGGGTGATCTTCGATCACTGCCTGCCCTTCGATATCACCCGCTGCTACGACGAAGCCGGTGGCGAGTACCCGGATCCGCGCATCTGGACCGCCGAACGTGATAACGAAATGTGGCACTCGCTGCAGGAAGCCGTCGAGAACCAGTAACTGCCGTCCGGATCCCGTCCGGATCACGACAAGCTCGCCGGGTGCCGCCCGGCGAAGCCGTGGGAGCCCTTCATGCCCAAGACCTACAAGAACCCTGTCTATCCCTATCGACGCCCGCCGGAACTGGACCTCAACGAGACACGACACTGCCCGGTGGTGATCATTGGCGCCGGCCCGAGCGGCCTTGCCGCGGCCATCGACCTGGCTCAGCAGGGTATCGAGAGCGTGGTGCTCGACGACAACAACACCGTCAGCGTCGGCTCGCGAGCGATTTGCTTCGCCAAGCGCACCCTGGAGATCCTGGACCGCCTGGGCTGTGCCCAGCCCATGGTAGACAAGGGTGTGACCTGGCAGCACGGCCGTGTCTTCTTCCAGGAGCGGGAGGTGTACGACTTCAATCTGCTGCCGGAGGAGGGCCACCGCATGCCGGCCTTCATCAACCTGCAGCAGTACTACTTCGAGGAGTACCTGGTCGACCGCGCCGATGCGCTTTCCGACCGCATCGACCTGCGCTGGAAGCACAAGGTGGTCGAGATCGACAGCCGCCCCGAGCGCAGCGAAGTTCTGGTTACCACGGAGGATGGCGACTACCGCCTCACCTGCGACTATCTGCTGGTGGCCGACGGCGCCAACAGCAAAATCCGCGACATGCTGGGCCTGGAGAGCAAGGGGCAGATCTTCCAGGATCACTTCCTGATCGCCGATGTGGTCATGAAGGCTGACTTCCCGACCGAGCGCTGGTTCTGGTTCGACCCGCCCTTCCACCCGGGCCAGTCGGTGCTGCTGCACAAGCAGCCGGACAACGTCTGGCGCATCGACTTCCAGCTGGGCTGGGACGCCGACCCGGAGGAGGAGAAGAAGGAGGAGAACATTCGTCCCCGCGTGCAGGCCATGCTCGGCGAGGACGTAGAGTTCGAGTTGGAGTGGGCCAGCGTCTACACGTTTCGCTGCCGCAAGATGGACGACTTCATTCACAACCGGGTGTTCTTCATGGGCGACGCCGCCCACCAGGTCTCGCCCTTCGGGGCACGCGGCGCCAATGGCGCCCTGCAGAGCACCGAGAACCTGGCGTGGAAGCTGGCGCGGGTGCTCAGGGGCCAGGCCCCCACTGCGCTGCTGGAAACCTACGACATCGAGCGCCAGCACGGCGCGGCCGAGAACATCCTCAACTCGACCCGGGCCACCGACTTCATCACGCCCAAGAGCCACATCAGCCGTGTGTTCCGCGACACCACTCTGGAACTCGCAGAGTCGTATCCCTTTGCCCGCAGCCTGGTTAACAGCGGTCGATTGTCGAAACCCTGCCGCTATGACGGCTCGCCACTCAACGGCGAGGTCGGCGAGGGTTTCCCGCTCGAGCTGCGCCCCGGCAGCCCGGCCAAGGACGCCCCGGTGCACCTTGCCGGCCGCGACGCCTGGCTGCTCAACCAGCTCGGTGACCGCTTCGTGCTGCTGCTCGACGGCCGCGTCGACAGCGCCCGCGCCGAGACCCTCAAGAGCGAGCTCGAGCCGCTCCTCGCGCGTCGTGACGACCTCGACCTGGTGACGGTCGGCCCCACGCCCCACGCCCTGACCGAGCTGCCGCGCAGCACGCAGCTCGAGGATGCCGAGAACCTGATTGGCGAGCGCTACGGCCTTGCCGCCGGTGCCGGCTACCTGATTCGCCCTGACCAGCACGTTACCGCCCGCTGGAATCAGGTAACCGCCAAGGCAGTGGATGAGGCGCTGGAGTGCGCACTGGGCACCCATCTTGCCATCCCTCGTCGCGAAACGCCTCGAGACAACCAGGGAGACCGCCATGCCACGGCTTGAGCTCGACCCCAACTTCACCGATCCGGATGCTTTCTACGCGGCGCTGACCGAGGTTCATCGCGAGCGCAGCGAGACGCAGAGCGAACGCATCAACGCCAGGCTGATCCTGCTGCTGGCCAACCATGTCGGCGATCAGCAGGTCCTCGAGGAAGCCCTGGCCATTGCCGGCCAGGCCACCGAGTCGACACCGGCTCAGGACCAGCCCGCCCAACAACAACAGCGCTGAACGAGGATATTTCCATGACCACCGAGACACTCGAGTACCAGAGCGGCTTTCGTAACCACTTCTCCACCGAGGCGCTGCCCGGTGCACTTCCCGTGGGCCAGAACTCACCGCAGAAGTGTCCCTACGGCCTCTATGCCGAGCAGCTGACCGGCTCTGCCTTCACCGCACCGCGTCACCAGAACCTGAGAAGCTGGCTCTATCGCATTCGCCCCTCCGTGGTGCAAAGCGCTTATCAGCCGCTCGAGAATCGCCAGGTGCATACCTCGCCGCTGGACAAGCCGGCGGCCGACCCCAACCAGATGCGTTGGGACCCGGCGCCACTGCCCGACCAGCCCACTGACTTCATCGACGGCCTGTTGACCATCGCCGTCAACGGTGACGCCGGTGCCCAGACCGGTGTCGGCGTGCATATCTACGCCCTCAACCAGGATATGACCGACCGCTTCTTCTATACCGCGGACGGCGAGATGCTCTTCGTGCCTCAGCTGGGCGGGTTGCGCTTGCGCACCGAGTTCGGCGACATCGACGTCGACAACGGGGAGATTGCGGTGATTCCCCGTGGCGTGAAGTTTCAGGTGCGTCGCGCCGAGGGCGTCGATGCCGCGCGCGGCTATATCTGCGAGAATTACGGCAGCCCGATGGAGCTGCCCGGCCTGGGGCCCATCGGCGCAAACGGGCTGGCCAACCCCCGCGACTTCCAGAGTCCCGTCGCCGCGTACGAGGACCGTAAAGGCGACATCTCGCTGGTGGCCAAGTTCTCCGGGCGTTTCTGGGAGACCCGCCTCGATCACTCGCCGCTGGATGTGGTGGCCTGGCACGGCAACTGTGCGCCCTACAAGTACGACCTGGCCAACTTCAACACCATCAATACGGTAAGCTTCGACCATCCCGATCCCTCGATCTTCACCGTGCTTACCTCGGCCTCCGACACACCGGGCACGGCTAACCTGGACTTCGTCATCTTCCCGCCGCGCTGGATGGTGGCCGAGAACACCTTCCGTCCGCCCTGGTTCCATCGCAACCTGATGAGCGAGTTCATGGGCCTGATCCACGGCGAGTACGACGCCAAGGCAGAGGGCTTCCTGCCCGGTGGCGCCAGTCTGCACAACTGCATGTCGCCCCACGGCCCCGACGCCGAGACCTTCGACAAGGCCTCCAATGCCGAGCTGAAGCCGCAATATCTGGGTGATACCCTGGCCTTCATGTTCGAGAGTCGCTACGTCTTCCATCCCACCGAGGCCGCTCTCGCCACCGAGTATCGCCAACGCGACTATGTGGATGTGTGGTCCACCCTGCGTTCAAACTTCACGCCCGATCAGCGCTGACCCGGACTGATGCACCATGGCGGGGCTTTCGAGCCCCGCCCCTGACGAAAGGACCGAATTCGAATGAAACTGGCAACATTGAAGAAAGGCCGTGACGGTGAGCTGATCCTCGTCTCACGCGACCTTTCCCGCGCCGTAAGCGCCGCCGACATCGCCCCGACGCTCCAGCAGGCGATCGAGAACTGGGGCGCCGTGAGCCCGACGCTCGAGGTCCGCTACGCCGAGCTCAACGAGGGCAAGGCCGAGGGCGCTTTCGACCTCGACCAGAGCGCTCTGCACTCGCCGCTGCCGCGCACCTACCACTGGGCCGATGGCTCCGCCTACCTGAATCATGTCCAGCTTGTTCGCCAGGCGCGCAACGCCGAGATGCCCGAGACGTTCTGGCATGATCCGCTGATGTACCAGGGCGGCGGCGACAAGTTCCTAGCCCCCACCGAGGATATCGAAGCGATCAGCGAGGAGCACGGCATCGATTTCGAGGGCGAGATCGCCGTGGTCACCGACGATGTGCCCATGGCGGTCAGTGCCGAGCAGGCGGCCCAGCACATCAAGCTGATCATGCTGGTCAACGACGTCAGCCTGCGCGGCCTGATCCCCGGCGAACTGGCCAAGGGCTTCGGCTTCTTCCAGGCGAAACCCGCCTCCGCCTTCTCGCCGATCGCCGTGACGCCTGACGAACTGGGCGATGCCTGGCAGGACGGCAAGGTCCACCTGCCGCTTACCGTGCACCTCAACGGCGAGAAGTTCGGCGCGCCCGAAGCCGGTCCGGACATGATCTTCAACTTCCCGCAGCTGGTGGCCCATGCCGCGAGGACCCGCTACCTGGGCGCCGGCGCGGTGGTTGGCTCGGGTACCGTTTCCAACCCGGACCCCGACGGCGGCCCCGGAAAGCCGGTGGCCGATGGCGGCGTGGGTTACAGCTGTCTGGCCGAGGTGCGCATGGTCGAGAAGATCCTGCATGGCGACAGCAAGACCCCCTTCATGCGCTTCGGGGATCGGGTACGCATCGAGATGTTCGACCGTGACGGCAAAAGCATCTTCGGCGCCATCGACCAGCAGGTGGTGAAGTACCAGGCCAAGTGAAGGAGGGCGGCATGACGACGCTTTACGGCTACTTTCGTTCGTCGGCGGCCTACCGGGTCAGAATCGCCCTGAATCTCAAGGGCCTGGCCTATGAACAGGCCCCGGTCAACCTGGTCGCGGGTGAGCAGCGCAGCAAGGAGAATCTCGCCCGCCAGCCCCAGGGGCTGGTGCCCAGCCTGGTGACGGAGGATGGACGGGTGCTGAACCAGTCCCTGGCGATCTGCGAGTACCTCGACGAGACGCACCCCGAGCCAGCGCTGCTGCCGTCGGATGCCGCGGGGCGCGCCAGGGTCCGCGCATTGGCCCAGCTGGTCGCCTGCGAGATCCACCCTCTCGACAACCTGCGGGTGCTCAAGTACCTGGTAGGTGAGCTGGGCGTGGACGAAGACGCCAAGCTCACCTGGTACCGGCACTGGATCGCCGAAGGCTTCAGCGCCCTGGAGGCCCAGCTCTCCCGTGAAGCCGGCAGCGGTGACTTCTGCCATGGCGACACACCGACCCTGGCCGACCTCTGCCTGGTGCCACAGGTCTTCAATGCCGAACGCTTCGCCTGTGATCTGAGTGCCTACCCGGCGATCCAGCGCATCACCGGCAACTGTCGAGCACTACCGGCCTTTCAGCAGGCCGCACCGGAGACACAGCCGGACGCTCACTGATACAATAAGCGGGCTAACAAAGCGGGCGCGGCTCACGGCAACATGCCGGTGCCGTGTCCGCTTTTTGTATCGGGACAACACGACCGAGGAGAACCGGGTGCTGAAGCTGACCTCCCCCGCCACCGTGGCGGTACTCGCGGCACTGACCGCGCTGGGACCCCTGGCCACCGACATGTACCTGCCGGCCATGCCGGAAATGGCCGAGGCGCTAAACACCGGTCCCGACCAGGTCCAGCTGACCCTGAGCCTCTACATGGCAGGCTTCGCCCTGGCCCAGCTGCTGTGCGGACCGGTCTCGGATCGCTTCGGCCGCCGCCCGATAATGATCGGCGGCTTCATTCTCTTCCTGGCGGCCAGCCTGCTGTGTGCCTTTGCTCCCAGCATCGAGTGGCTGCTGACGGGGCGCTTCCTGCAGGCCTTCGGCGGTGCTGCCGGCCCGGTACTGGCACGTGCCGCAGTGCGCGACATCTACGCACCGACAGAGGCCGGCCGTGTGCTCTCCTACATGGCCAGCACCATGGCCATGGCACCGGCATTGGCGCCCGTGGTGGGTGCTGGGCTGCTGATGTTCTTCGGCTGGCAGTCGATTTTCATGCTGCTGTCGCTCTACGCAGTGGTCATGCTGTTGATCCTGGCCCTGCTGATGCCCGAACCACTGCCTGCCGAACGCCGGCAGTCGGTGGCCCCCGGGGTGATACTGGCCAACTTCCGCATGCTGCTGACCCAGCGGAGTTTTGTCGGCTATACGCTGATCAACGCCAGCGGCTTCGCCGGCCTCTTCGCCTTCCTTTCTGGCTCCTCCTTCGTGCTCATCGAGTACATGGGCCTGTCGCCGCTCCAGTACGGGATCGGCTTCACGCTGATTGTGGCGGGGTTCTTCTCGGGCACCCTGTTCAGCGGCCGCTACAGCCATCGGCTGGGACGCGACCGGCTGCTGCTGCTGGCGACCTTGCTGTGCGCGCTGTCCGGAAGCAGCATGGCCACGCTGGCTCTGGTCGGCGCCCACCAGCCCTGGGCCGTGATCGGCCCTCACATTGTCTTCCTGTTCGGCTTCGGCATCGTCATGCCGCAGAGCATGGCCGGTGCCCTGGCCCCCAACCCGCAGTGCGCGGGTTCGGCCTCGTCGCTGTTCGGCTTTCTGCAGATGACCATCGCCGCCCTGGGCGGCGCCCTGGTCGGCCAGTTCCATGACGGCACCTCGCGCACCATGGCCATGGCCATTGCCCTGGGGGGCCTCGTGGCGCTCGGCGCCTACCTGCTACTGATTCATCGCGCCCCCGAGCGCATCAATCGCACGCGGTCCGCCGCCGACAGACAGCCATGACCCAGGCCTGGAAACAGTACCGCCGTGCCCCGACGGCGGGTACCCGAATCCTCCGCCGCCAGGAATTGCCTCACCGGCGTCACTGAGCGTGCGCCTGACCGGCGACAAGGCCACCGTCCCGCTGCGGCTCGCGACGGGTCAAGGCCCGGGCGGGAAACGGCACCCGGAAGTACGGCACTGCCAGGCCACCACCACCGGCAACGCTGACCTCGTGCCACGGGTGGCAAGCGCAGACATGACCGCCTATGATCGCTTCTTCAATGAGCAACTCTCCGCCCTGGTGGAGGTTTCCCCAGGGGGGTTCCCACGTCGTCCTGCGAAAGATCAAGAACGTGACGGGCATTCCGATTCGCTGACGCGGGGTATCTGAGCAACGTTCAGAGAGCGGCTCTACGCGTCAACCCGTTCAGCGCCTTGGAGTGAGCGCGATGAAGATGACGGTATTGACCGCCCCATGCGCCGAACTGAGCCGGAAGAGAAGCCGCCTGGAATGCTTACCTCGATCCTCCAAAATCTCCGAAACGGCATCCGGGGTACCTGGCTCATGCTGGCATTGGCCGCTTGGGCGCCTGGGCTGGCGGCGCAGGATCGCGCCTATAGCGAATCCATCCAGGTACTGGCGTCCTACCATCGCGGCAGCCCCTGGTCCGATGAGCTCGTCGACAGAATCAGCGAGGCGGTAGAGCGCCTCGAGTGGCCGGATGGCATGCATGTGGATTACCTGGATGCGCGCCGCCTCGACGAATCGACCGCCTTCGAGATCGAGCGACGCCGCCTGGCAGGGCGCGAAGCCGTGGACCCGGCTTCGCGCCTGCTGCTGATCGATGATGCCGCCCTGCGTTTCTATCTTCGTCATGCCGAGCTGCTGGGCAATCCTCCGCGAGTGGTCGCGATCGGCATCAACGACCCCGAGCTTCGGCAGCGCGCCGTGGCCAAGGGGGTGAAGGTGATTGTCACCACCGCAGTGGAGCGGCAGTCCCTCGCCTTCCTGAAGACGCTGTTCGGCGAGCCGCTACCACTTCTGGTACTCGGAGACACTACCGGCAGCGGCCAGCACCTGACGCAAACCTTCCTGAACAGCGTGAAGACAGTGCCGGGCGTCACGGCGACGCGGCTCCTCCGGGACTGGACGCCCGAAAAGGTCCTCGCGACGCTCTCCCGTCTGCCAAACGACACCCGCGTGTATCTTATCGAGGGCCAGACCACCGGAGCGGCAGATCTGGCCCCCCAGGCACGCCACTGGCTCGAACATCTCGCCGACCGGGGCGTCCGGGTCTTCTGCCACCTGCCCTATCAGGTTCGGCTGGGCTGCGCCGGCGGCGCCCTGCTGGATACACGGCGTCTGGGCGGACTGGCAGTGGAGTCGCTGATCAGCCCGGCCTTCACCTCCCTGCCGTCGATACAGGAAGTCGGGGCAGGACGCCATGCCCTGCATGCCACCTTTTACAAGCGCCTACCCGAGACACGCCGCGAGGAGGTGGAATGGCTCGGCGTGAAAGGCAGCCTGGCCACCGCCGACAGCCGCATCTTGCGCCTCTTCTGGGGCGGCATCCTGGTGACCGGCGTGCTGCTGTCGGGCCTGCTGCTGCTGTGGCTCTCACGCCGCCGCGCGCGGCAAGCCCAGGGCCGTCTCGCCATCGACCCCGCCAGCGGGCTTCCGACGCGCCAGGTGCTCGAGAGCGAGTTCGAGACGCTGTGCGACAGGGAAGCCGGCGGCTGGCTGTTTGCCCTGCTGTCTCCGGGACTGCGCGACTATCGGCGTCATGCCGGCCTTCCCGCGGCTCAGGCGGTATTCCGGGAACAGCTGGGTATCCTGCGCGCCCAGCTGCCAGGCGATGCCCGGCTCTACCTGAATGCTGACCTGGGCGTCATCGGTCGCCTGCCCTCCCGTGACGGGGATGACGGCGACACGGCGTTCGACCGTTTCATCGCACGACTGGGGCATAACCCGGACCAGGCGGAGCCGAGACGCCTGGCCTGGTACGGCAGCCTGCTGCGCTGGTCCGGCAGCGAGACAGACTTCGCTCAATGCCAGGCAGCGCTGGACGACGGTCTGTTTCGACTCGAGCGCCAGGGATGGCGTCAGCCGGTGATCCGGGTGGAGCCGATGGAACGCCGCCGGGCCACGCGTTTCCGTCAGCTCTCGGAGGCGATCGAGCGGGTGATCGCCCACCCCGAACCGGAATGGCGCCTGGTCATTCAACCCAAGGTATCCCCGCATGATGGTCGGCTAAGGGGAGCCGAGGTGCTGCTGCGCTGGTACCACCCCACGCTCGGGGAGATTCCCCCCGTCGAGTTTCTGCCCACGGTCGAGATCCTCGACCACTCGTGGGCCCTGGACCACTGGGTCATGACCCATAGCCTCGCCTGGCTGGCCAGCGTGCGGGATGCCCTGCCCGAGCTGGAGCATCTCTCCATCAACGTCAACCTGGCCACGCTGTCGACGACGCGCTTCCGCGAAGCGCTGATGGAACAGTTACAGGCACAGGGGCTGTCACCGGGAATGGTCGAGCTTGAGATCACCGAGCATGCCGACTTCAGCGATCTCGATACCCTGGAGCACCACATGAGCGATCTGCGCCGGCAAGGGGTGCGGCTGGCGCTGGACGACTTTGGAACCGGCCATACCGCCTTCCGGTTGCTCCAGCGCCTGCCTTTCACCGTGATCAAGATGGACCGCAGCCTGCTGCTCGCCGCCGACCAGCATCGCCAGGGACGCGATGCCTATGCCGCCATGGTGCAGTTTGCCGGCCAGTTGGGCATGAAGGTCGTTGCCGAGGGCGTCGAGGAGCGCGCCCAGGCCAACTGGCTGGGCGCGCTGGGGGTCGACGAGGTACAAGGCTTCCTGTTCGCCAGGCCGATGGAACTGGACGCCATGCTGGACGCTTACGGGGTACCGGCACCCTGACCGCCCGAGCAATCCCGCCTGGAATAGCGGGAGGCGGGTCAGTCTGCCCTCGTACCTTCTCGCGCCTCGTCGATCGCCGCCATCACTCGCTCGACCTCGGGCACGCGGTGGGCCAGCGCCAGCGCCAGCTGAGCGAGAAAATGGCTCTCCTGCGCCTCGGGCAGGGCATCGAGGGTCTCGGCCAGCCGCTCGTAGACGTGCTCCAGGTCGGCAAAGGGCAGTGTCTCATCAGTCATGATCATTCTCCTCCCAGGGCCCAACCTTGGGCAAGGTTCAGGGCATGGTCGAGGGCAGCGGGGTCGAGCGTTTTCCAGCGGGCCGCGACATGGCGATCGGGACGCGCCAGATAAGCGGTACCGGAGGCAGCACCATAGCCGGCGAACAGGCGGCCATCGGGGTCGAGCAGCGCGTCCTCGTCGCCCGGCTCTCGGGCGATACGCAGCAGGGTAAGGTCGAACCCCTTGGCTCGAAGCGCCTCTATGCGTTGGAGCAGCGCCGGCTCAACTTCGCCTGTCCCGCTGAAGTGCAGCAGGGTGAAGCCCGAAGCGAGGTGGTCGAGCAGGAAGTCATTCTCGCCCAGACGGCGATTGATCAAGGGCGCGCCGGGCACCGGCCCGGCTTCGAAGCCGATATCGTCGGCCAGGGTCAGCGGGCTCTCGGCATAGGTGTAGGGGGTCACCTGACGCGGATTGGCGAAGCCACTCGCATAGTCGTTATGGTAGGCCAGCGCCAGGGCGGCATCGCGCATCAGGGCATAGCCGCGGGTGGGCGGGGTCATGAAACGCGTACTCTTGCCGGCATTGGCGAAGACATCCAGGGTCGCACCGCGCCGCTCCGGGCTGTAGCTGTCCAAAAGCCGATCCGACGCCTGCCCATTGAGGACACAGGCCAGCTTCCAGCCGGCATTGGCGGCATCCGCCAGGCCGTTGTTGAGGCCGCGAACGCCAAAGATCGGCACCAGGTGGGCGCTGTCGCCGATAAACAGCACGCGTCCATGACGGTAATCGTCCAGGGCCAGGGTGTAGGCCTTGTAGAGACTCCACCACTCCAGCTCCCAGGCGTCGCTCTCGTGCATCACCTCGCGCACGATCAGCTCGACCTTCGCGCGGATATTGGCCTCTTCCACCGCCTGCTCGGGGTCCTCATCGGGGCCGAGCTGGTAGTCGATACGCCAGATGTCGTCGGGCTGCTTGTGTACCAGGATGGTGGTGTCGGGCAGCGCATGGGAATGAAAGAAGGCGCGGCGCTCGGTGGGGAAGACGGAAGCAAGGCGCACGTCGGCGATCACGTAGCGACCCTCATAGGCCTCACCTCGCAGCGGGAGGGAGAAGGCCTTGCGCACCGCGCTGCGCGCCCCGTCGGCAGCCAGCAGGTAATCGGCGGCGAGCCGATAGTCCCCCTCGGGAGTGCTGACCGTGAGCGTCACGCCCGCGTCGCCCTGGGTGACGCCGGTGATCGACTGCTGCCAGCGCAGTTCGATCAGCTCGCTCTCCTCGGCCTTGTCGATCAGGAACTGCTCGATGTACTGCTGCTGCAGGTTAACCATCGGATAGAAGCGCTCCTGGTCGGAGTGCGGCATCCGGAAACGGTAGATCTCGCGGTCGCGGAAATAGGTGCGGCCCTGGGTCCAGCCCAGCCCCTTCTCTGCGAAGGGCACGTCGACGCCGAGTTGCTGAAGAATCTCCAGGCTGTGACGCGAGATACAGATGGCCCGTGAACCGTCATTGACGGTGGCCTTGTCGTCCAGCACTACCGAGGCAATGCCGTGGCGGGCCAATTCCAGGGCGGCGGTCACCCCCACCGGCCCGGCACCGACGATGGCCACGCGGTGGCGCAGCGCCTGGCCCTCCAGCTCGGGCGGACGAACGAAGGGAAAATACGGATAATCGAAGTAGAGCGAATCGGTCTCGGCGCGTCCGGCGGGTCGCATGGCCTCTCTCCTGACAGGGGGCACGATGTTGCTGGCTAAGCTGCCGGCAGAGTAATCCCGGGACGGGCTGCCACCTGTCCCGTCAAAGATGGGACAACAACGCCACTCTCTACGACAAAGGTAGCGGTTTTGGAAACAGGCTCTTCCACAGGCGTCTCTCCAGGCTGCCCGGCGCTGCTGGCGGTCATGGCGGAGTGTGTGACGCAACTGGGCACGGAGCACTTCGATGGTCAGCTGATCGCGCTGCTGCGCCGAGGCGTAGGCATCGAGCAGTGCATTCTGTTCGCCTACACCAGTAGGCAGCGGATGGGCACCCTGCTGGTGGATAACTCCCGCTATCCCAAGGTCGCCGGGCGCCTGGCCACGCTCTATGCCGACGGGCTGTTCCGCGAAGATCCCAACTATCCGCGGCTACGCCAGCTGCTCGAGACAAGCACGGAGCAGGCAGACGCCGAGCTGATGCCCATGCAGACCGACGTCATGTCGCCGGCCTACCGCAGCCACCTGTTCGCCTTCCCGGACCTGGCCGACAAGGTCTCGGTGGTGATTCCCGCCAACGGCACGGTCTACTACCTGAACCTCTACCGTGACCTCGGGCGCGGCCCCTTCAGCCCCGGGGACATGGCGCGCCTGGAGGCCCTGATGCCGCTGCTGGCCAGCCTGATACGGCGCCATTATCGCCAGGCACGCCCGGCCGCCCTGCCCGCCAGTCACGAGGAAGCCGAGGTCCTCAAGCGGCTCTCCGCGCGGGAGCGCCAGCTATGCCTCGCTCTGTTGCGCGGCCACACCCTCAAGACGGCGGCCGCCGAGCTTGATATCGCGCTGTCCACCGCCGAGACCTACCGCAAGCGCGCCTACGCCAAGCTGGGCGTGCGCTCCAAGGCACGGCTGGTGGCGCTGTGCCGAAGGGGCTAGCGCCGAAATGTAAAAGCCCCAGCACATGTCATGGCCAGGGCTTGAAGACCTCTTTCATCGACGCGCCTCAGCCTGTCGCGAGACGATCGAAGGCCTTGGCATTGGGGCAGAAGCCGCGACACGCTTCGACGTCGGCACCGGCACGCATGGCCTTCCAGCATTGCCCGACAGCCGGACAGGCATTGCAGGTCTCACGCATCCCGGTGTAGCCCGCATCGACTGCCACCTCCGCCGCCTGCAAGCCGAAGCGCTGCATCATCACCGGCATCAGCGTGATGGCCGGAGCAAAGGAGGATGGCTGACCCGATGCCAGCTGGCGTGCCATCTCGCGCTCGAAGCCCGGTTCCAGGGGGCTTGCCAGGTCATTCAGCAGTGCGTCATAGGTAGGGCCCGCTTCATGCTGGACGTCACGCACCAGCTGAGCCGTGGAGGTGGCATAGCAGCGTTCGGTCAGGCGCTCCCACCAGCCGAGTGCAGGCTTGGTCTGTGCAGTGGCCATGATGGCTCCCCCGTGAAGTAATCTCGATGTCGCCACCAGTATCGATCCGGGGGCGCCAAGGCGCCTTGACGCGGGTCAAAATAGTTTCAATTGAAACTAGACGAGAAGTTTCGGCCCTGCGGCGGCGAGCACAGCCGTGGCCGAGCTCGCCAACACGCCGATCACCGGCTGGAATCAGGCCTCGGGGTCGATCACTTCAGCGGCGGAAATACCGTCCTCCGCACCGGCTTTATCGAGCTGCTCGAGGAAGTAGTCACGTGCGGCTTCACCATCTACGCCCTTGTCGCTGGCCACCTCGAACCAGGCCGCCGGCAATTCTGACGCCATCTGCTGGAAGCGCTCCACTTCCTCGGCGGGCAACTCGATGAAGGTATTACCCTGTTGCTTGGCAAACTCGACGCCACGCACGTCCACGACATCCATCATGTAGCCGAACAGCCGCGAGAGCCGCTCGCCCGAGACCTCCTCGATCGCCGCTCGATCCTCCTCGGAGAGCGATGCCCAGGTGTTCGGATTGATGACCAGCGAGAAGCTACCGCGATAGAAGCCGCCGGGCATCTGCACCGTATAGGGCAGCACCTCGGCAAGCCGGAAGCTCTTGAGTCCTTCCAGGGTGAGCATGGCGCCATCGATCACGCCCTGCGTCGCGGCCTCGTAGGTGCTCCCTGGCGGCAAGGCGACCCCGGTCAGGTCCAGCGCGCTGGCGATATCGGCCATCGTCCCGCCACCGATGCGCACCCGCTTGCCGTCGAGATCATCGAGGCCGTCGATGGCTTCATCGAGGAACAGCGAGCCCGGGCCATGCACGCCCAGGCCGATCACGTCGACCCCACGATGCTCGCCGACATCCGCGAAATATTCGTTGTGGGTGCGCCAATAGGCGACCGAGGCGGCTTCCGAGGAGAAGTCCTCGAAAGTGGGCAACTCGGGCAGCTTGGTCAGCTCGAACCGCCCCGGCATCAGCCCATGGAACAGCCAGGTAACGTCGGCCACGCCGTCCGCAATCAGCTCCATCTGGGCATCGGGCGGCCCGAGGTCATGGACCACGTTGACGGTGACCCGCCCGTCGGTGGCTTCTTCCACCCACTGCCCCCAGGTCGGCCAGACGATGGTGTTGACGCCGTGGTTGGGGCCCGCCCAGGTGCTGACCTGCAGTTCGGTGGCGGCCGCACTATGGAAGGCACCAAGGGAGAGGGCGGTGAGTGTCGTCAGTGTCGCGAGCTTGTGCATTTTCATTGTCGTTCCTCGTGAGTCACGGTTGGCGTGCGTGGGTTGTGGTGGTTTTTTGTCGTTGGTCAAAGCGCGAGTTTCAGTTTCTTGCCGCGCGCCCGCGAACAGCAGCTCATCAATCGGTCCTGGCTGGCTTGTTCAGCGGCGGTGAGAACCTTGTCGCGGTGGTCGATCTCGCCCTCGACGACCTCTACCTGGCAGGAACCGCACAGGCCCTCCTCGCAATCGCTGGGCACATCGACGCCGGCAGCCCGCAGCGTCTGTAGCAGAGTGCGGTCCGCTGCCACCTCGACGACGAGCTCGGAGTCGGCAAGCTCGACCTCGAAGGCATGCTCGTGCTCCGGGTCCAGCAGGGCGCCCTCGGCCGTGAAATGCTCCACGTGCAGACTGCCCTCCGGCCAGTGGGCCGTGTCGAAGTCGAGGGCCGTCAACAGACGCTCCGGGCCACAGGCGTAGATCAGCGCATCCTCCACCGGCTCGGCGAGCAGGGCAGCGAGATCGAGGCGTTTTCCCGCGTCCTTGGGATAGAGCCGCAACACCTCGCCATGATCACGCTCGAGCCGCTCGATAAATGCCATGCTCTCGCGTGAACGGCCGGCATAGTGCACCTCGTAGGGCTTGCCCAACTGCTTGAGGCGATCCGCCATGGCCATGATCGGCGTGACGCCGATCCCACCGGCGATCAGCACATAGCGACCTGCCGATTCATCCAGGCGGAAGTGGTTCTTGGGCCCGCGCACACGTAGCTCGATGCCTTCGCGGACCGCGTCATGCATCCAGCGCGAGCCGCCGCGGCCCGCCTCTTCGAGCAGTACTGCAATACGCCAGTCGCCGGCCTCCGCTGGACCACACAGCGAGTATTTGCGTGACTCGCCATCGGGCAGCATCACGTCGAGGTGCGAACCCGGTGACCAGGCCGGCAGCTGACGCCCGACGGGGTCAACCAGGGACACGCCGAGCACGCCCCGGGCCTCGGGCTTGGCGCTGGCAACCCTGACGCGGCGCACGATGGTGCGGGCCTCCGGCGCTCCCACCGGGAAGTCACGCTGGGCGCGGCGCACTGCCGGTTCGCGATGCTCGGGGTTGCACGCCGGGTCCCAGCGCACCCACAGCGCCTCGGGGCCGCGGAAGGAGGTATTGGGCAGGAAGGTGAATTCCTGCTCCTCGAGTTCCAGCTGCGGCAGGCGCCGAGTGAATTCCTCGAGGAAGATGCGCATCTCCATCCGACCGAGATTCTTGCCCATGCACTGGTGGCTACCGTAGCCGAAGGTGAGGTGATCGACGGCATTGTCGCGATAGATATCGAGCTCGTCGGGATTCTCGAAGTGGCCTGGGTCATGGTTGCCCGATGCCGTCACCATCAGGATCCGGCCGCCCTCGGGAATGGTGACGCCACCCACCGAGGCGTCACGCATGGCGATGCGTCGCCACGCCACCACCGAGCCGGAGTGGCGCAGGCACTCCTCAGCCGCTGCGGGGATCAGCTCGGGGTTGTCGCACAGCTCGGCCCACACCGCGGGGCGCGAGAGCAGCTGGCGGAACGCGTTGGCAGTGGCCAGTGCCGTGGTCTCGTGAGCGGCGACGATGATCGCCATCATCATCGAGTGCAGATAGTTGTCGGTCACGACATCCGGCTTCTGCCGATTCTTCTCGATCATGTCGTACATCCAGCCGTGGCCGCGGGGCTGGTCCTGCATCTTCTTGAGCACCTGGCCGGAGTACTGCCAGAACTTGCCGACGCCCTCGGCCACCTCGACCTGCTGCTCGGGCGAGGGGCGTCCCCAGGTATTGAGGGTGTGGGCTACCGAGAAACGGCGCAGCTGCTCCATGTCTTCCTCGGGCACGCCGAGGAAGTGCAGCGCCACGGTCAGCGGCACCTCCCAGAACATCTCGGCCACCAGGTCGGCACGGCCAAGGTGGATGATCGCATCGAGCTTTTCCCGCACCAGCCGGCGCACCATCGGCGCATGAGCCTCCAGCGCCTCGGGAGAGAACGCTTCGAGCAACTCCCGCCGCCTCGCCATGTGGGCCGGCTCGTCCTCGTTTACCAGGGTGCGATTCATGCCGTACTCGTAGCGTTCGAGAACCGCCTGGGCCTCGTCGCTCGCCGGGGTGATCTTCTCCAGCGCGATCGACGGCGAGAAGGTCAGGTTGTCGCGGAAGATCGCCTTGATGTCGGCGTAGCGACTGACCACCCAGTAACCCAGCTTTGGGCTGTAGAACACCGGTTCCTGCTCACGCGACCAGCGCAACGCCTCGGCGGGATCGAGCTGGTAGGGTCGGTCGAAGGGATCAAAGGCCGCGGCCCGGGGAGATACGGGGCAGCCGGTGGGGGTTTCCGGCCATTCGCTGGAGGCAGAGAAGGGGCAGCCATCCGCGCCGGAAGCGGACCGGTGAGTGGTGGGATTCATGGGGCCTCCCGCGGGCTAATGTCCGAGATGTTGGCGGTCATGAGGGGAATATGCTTGTTGTTACTTTTATCGCACACATAGTATCGTTTAACGAACAATTGGCTGAACATAGGCCGTTTCGACGAGGGCGTCAATCCTGAACAAGGGTGCCGCCCTACCCCGTCACTACCACCCGACTCGAGGGAGATCGTTCGATGGCCACCACCCTGCAAACCCTGGATCGCGGCCTGCATGCCCTGGAGATCATCGCCGAGCATGCCGAGGGCATCAGCGTGGCCGACCTTGCCGAGCAGCTGGACGTGCATCGCGCCATCGCCTATCGCATCGTCACGACCCTTGAGGGGCATGGCCTGATCACGCGGACCCTTGAAGGCCCGGTGCGGCTGGGCGCGGGCATCTCGCTGCTGGCCTCTCGCTTCGAACCGCAACTGCGTGCCGTGGCGCAGCCGCTGCTGCGGACGCTGGCCGGGTCCACCCGGGCCACGGCCTTCATCTCGGTGGCTCAAGGAACGGAGTGCGTGGTCATCATGGAGGCCCAACCCGAGGAGGGGCTGCTACGGGTCGGCTATCGGGTGGGCAGCCGCCATCCGCTGACACGTGGCGCGGCCGGCATCGCCATCCTGGCCGCTCGCCCCCCACAGCCTGAGGATGACGAGGCCGTTTGCCGGGCCCGAGCCGAGGGCTTCAGCCTGACCCGCGGTCAGCTGCAGCGCGGTGCCGTCGGCGTGGCGAGTGCCATCGCCTCGCCGCAGGGCCGGTCCGGGGTGGAAGCCTGCGTCGGCGTGGTCGCCATGGATGACCTGGACACCGACACGGCCATCCGCGAGGTGATGTCCCATGCCGACCAGCTCGCCGAGCTGATCGGCCAATGACAGGCGGCGTCCCGCCCGTGAAGCCCTTACGCCGGAGGGTTACACTAGCGCCCGTCCCCCAGCCACCAGCCACCAGCCGAGGCCTGTGATGAGTTCCCACCTGCTCTCCATCGACTCCCTGTCCCGCGACGACATCGACCATCTGATGCGCGTTGCTGCGCGAATGGAGCCGATCGCCAGCCGCCGCAAGATCACCCGTGTGCTGGAAGGGGCCGTGCTCGGCAACCTCTTCTTCGAGGCCAGCACCCGGACCCGTGTCAGCTTCCACGCCGCCTTCTGCCGACTCGGCGGCAGCGTCTGCGACACCACCGGCTTCACCTTCTCGTCCATGGCCAAGGGTGAGTCGCTCTACGACACCAGCCGGGTGATGAGCGGCTACTGCGACGCCATCGTCATGCGCCACCCGGACCAAGGCTCGGTGGCAGAGTTCGCCGCGGCGACGAATGTGCCGGTGATCAATGCCGGTGACGGCCCCGGCGAGCACCCCAGC
Organism: Halomonas fontilapidosi; assembly: GCF_014192285.1. Classification (GTDB taxonomy): domain Bacteria; phylum Pseudomonadota; class Gammaproteobacteria; order Pseudomonadales; family Halomonadaceae; genus Halomonas; species Halomonas fontilapidosi. Next base: position 104,006 of record NZ_JACHXQ010000006.1, read on the forward strand.
CAGGCGCTGCTGGACTTCTACACTATCGACAAGGAGTTCGCCCTGCAGGGCAAGGCGCTCAGGGACGCCCATGTGCTGATGACCGGCGACCTGAAGTACGGCCGCACCGTGCACTCCTTGATCAAGCTGCTGTCACGCTACGCCCCGATGCGCGTCACCCTGGTGGCGCCGCCCGGCCTCGAGATGCCGAGCCACCTGATCGAGCGGGTCAGCCGCCAGGGGCTCAGCGTGGAGATCCGCGAGAGCCTGGCCGGCGACTTCTCCGATGTGGACGTGGTCTACACCACTCGCATCCAGAAAGAGCGCTTCACCGCCGAGATGAGCGAGGGCTTCAACCTCTCCCGAGACTTCACCGTGGATCGCGCCTTCCTGGACAGCCGCTGTAACGCCTCCACCATCGTCATGCACCCGTTACCCCGCGATAGTCGCCCCGAGGCCAACGACCTGGACGTGGACCTCAACGGTGACCCGCGCCTGGCGATCTTCCGCCAGACCGACAACGGCATCCCGGTGCGCATGGCGATCTTTGCCACTCTGCTCGGGGTCGAGGCGCTCATCGACAAGGACCTGCGCGACGTGCCCTGGTTCGTCCCCGAGCGCCTGGGCGTTGACGACACCACCCTCTGAGCGGAAGGCAGGTCGCGTCCGCTCGCCTATGCTGGTGAGAACAACAACACGCGTCGCCGAGCGTGGCGACCCTGGCTTGGAGACATGACACCGATGAACCTGAAGCGTGCGTATCTGTTGCTGTGTGGCTTCTACACCCTGCTGATCCTGATCGGCGCCATTGCCCTGCTGGCGGGTGGAGGCTCGCTGCTCGCTGCGATCCAGTTGGGCATAGGGGCGCTGGTGGTGATCGGGCTGTGGGGCTATTTCCTGGGCAGGGGGTTCATGAACCCCCGCATGTGGCGCCCGTTGGCGGGGCTGCTGGCAGTGGGCATCGTCATCCAGCTGATCGCGGTGTTCACGGCGCACCTCTCCGCCACGGCGATGACCTGGACCCTCACCACGGCCATCTTCTCGGTGCTGCCGATGATTTTCCTGTATCGCTACGGCGACCGTGACCAGTCCCTGTGGGCAACACCCGAGGAGCGCGAGGGAGGCAAGATGCTGGGAGAGCTGCTCGAGCGCCAGCGCGAGCTGTGGGTCGAGAAACAGGCCGCTGACAGCCAGGCAACCGTCAAGGTCAGCAAGATGGGAGACGCCTACCTGGCCAGCGTAGAGCGAGAGCGGGACGGAAGTATCGAGGCCTTCGAGGAGCGTTTCCGCTGCCCGGCAACCCTGGCGTTCTTCATCGAGAAGTTCACCTGCCTCTCGGTGAGCGACTTCGTCAGCAAGTACCGCGACAACGACGTCAACCCGGCCTGAAGGCTCAAGCTCAGCGCGCAGGCAGGCCCTCGCGCCGGGCAAAAAAACCTTCCAGGATCAGCACCGCGGCGATGCCGTCGACCCCCTGGTCGCGATAATTGCCGCGGTGGCCGGCTTCTCGGGCGATCGACTTGGCCTCGCGGGTGGAGCCGCGCTCGTCGACCATCTCGCAGGGGATGCCATAGCGGCCGTAGAGGCGCTTGCCGAACTTGCGCGCCCGCGTGCTCATGACCGACTCGCTGCCGTCCATATTGAGCGGCAGCCCTACCACGAAAAGATCGGGACGCCACTCGTCCACCAGCCGCGCCACCTGCGCCCAGTCGGGGATACCATCGCGGGCCGGTAACGGTTCGAGCTCCCGGGCGCTGGCGAGCAGTTCGTTGCCCACCGCCACGCCGATGCGTCGGGTGCCGAAATCGAAGGCCAGAATCAGACGCTTGCCGGAATCGACCATCGGCTCGGCTCCACCCTGCTGTGCCGTCCGCTCATCAGGAGTGGCCGGCCTCGCGCGTCATGAGGTTCAGATCGATGCCCAGGATGCCTGCAGCAGCGCCCAGCCGCTGCTCGGGCGGCACCGTGAAGAGGATGTCGGCGCGCCCCTCGACCGTGAGCCAGGCATTCTCCTTGAGCTCGCTCTCCAGCTGACCCGACTCCCAGCCGGCACACCCCAGGCAGATAAGGAACTGCTCGGGTCCCTTGCCGTCTGCCAGCGCCTGGAGGATATCCATGGAGGTGGTCAGGGCGATGTCGTCGGCGACCTGGATGCTGGAATCCCAGGCATCGCTTTCGCCGCGATGCAGGATGAAGCCGCGATCCTTGTGGGTCGGCCCGCCATAATAGACCGGCGCATCGCGATGGGGGCTTTCGTCACCGCCCAGTTCGAGCTGCTCGAAGAGGGCGTCCAGGGTCAGCTCCAGCGGTCGGTTGACGATCACGCCCATGGTGCCGTTCTCGTCATGGTCGCAGAGGTAGCTGAGGCTGCCGGCGAAATTGGGATCTTCCATGTGCGGCATCGCCATCAGGAAGTGGTTTTTCAAACCGAAGTGTTGCACGGATTGCATGAGACTCCCCGGCGGACCTATTGCACGCCGTAATGATTGCCTTGGCCGAACCGCCAGACCCGGGTAATGGACAGGCTATCCAGGTTGCCCATGCCCCGGTCGAAGGGACGATATGGGCCAGCACCGTGCACCGTGTCCAGTGCCGCCTGGTCGAGTTCGGCATGTCCCGAGGATTGTATCACCTCTGCCCGGCGAACCTGACCGTCGCTTCCGATCACCACCCGGATCCGCAGCTGCCCCGACAGATGCTGCGGTGCCGGATGCACTCGGTTGCCGTAATCCTCGACCCGCCGGGTCCAGTCATCGATGTAGCGCGCCTCGGCGGCCTGCTGGGCGGCCTGGCGCCCCTGCCCCGGCTGCTCGCCGGCGAAGTCGGGCGATAGCCCCTGCTCGCGGATGCTGGAAGTGGCCTGGGCGAGCAGGTCGCGTCCCGAGGCGGAAGGAGCGGAAGCGGTGGGCGGTGCCGAGGTATCGGCCGACTGGGGGGCACTGTCGCGGGGCTCGGGCGTCGCCTCGGCCTCGCGGGAGACCTCGGCCGCGGGAGGCTCGTCCGCCTCGCTGGCACGCTCGGGGTCGGGGCGGGCCGCCGCCTCCAGCTCGGCCGGCGTGGCCGGATCCACCTCGGGTTCTGCCGCCTGCCGTTCAGGCAGCTCGTCCATGGGCGCCGCGCGGGCTTCCGCCGGGGCCTGCTCCTCGGGTGTGCCGGCCGCGCGCTGGTCGGCCTCAGCGATAGCCGCAGCGTCCACGGCCTGAGACGACGGCCGGCTCACCAGCACCACATCGATGCTGGAGTGCTCAACGGGCGCCGGCGCGAACTGGCGGCTCGCCACCACCCCGATGACCGCCAGGTGCAGCAGCAGCGCCAGCGACCAGGCCAGCCAGTGCCGGTACGGCCGGGTGACCGGGGCATACTGGATGGGGTCGCTGAGCGGGCTGCTGGTCATGGACGGCAGGCCTCCAAGATCAGCGCCGTTCGCCGAGGCGGCGCTGGATGGCGTCCATCAGCTGACCGGCGATATCGGTGCCGCGCTGATCATCGATCTCGCGCACACAGGTCGGGCTCGTGACGTTGATCTCGGTGATGTAATCGCCGATCACGTCGAGGCCGACAAACATCAGGCCCTTCTCGCGGATCATCGGCTGGACCTGCTCGATCAGCCAATGGTCGCGGTCGGTGAGCTCACGACTGACGCCCGTGCCACCGGCCGCCAGATTACCCCGCGTCTCGCCGGCCATGGGCACGCGGGCCAGGCCAAAGGGAACGGGCTCGCCATCCACCAGCAGGATGCGGGTATCGCCTTCGCTGATCTCGGGAATGTAGCGCTGCGCCATGATCTGGCGCCTGCCGCGCTCGCTCAGCATCTCGATGATGGCGCCCAGGTTGCGACCTTCGGGACGCACGTGGAAGATCCCGGTGCCGCCCATGCCATCCAGCGGCTTGAAGATCACATCGCCGTGCTCGGTATGAAAGTTGCGCAGCACCGCCTCGTTGCAGGAAACCAGCGTCGGGGTACAGCACTGGGGGAACTGCTGGGCGAAGAGTTTCTCGTTGCACTCCAGCAGCGCCTGCGTCGGGTTGACCACCAGCACGCCCTCGCGCTCGGCGAAGCCCAGCAGGTAGACGGCGTTGAGGAAGTAGCCATCGACCGGCGGGTCCTTGCGCATCAGGATCACGTCGAGCTCGGCGAGCGGCGCCACCTCGGGCTCGCCCAGGTCATACCAGTGCTCGGGATCCCGATGGACCTCGAGCGCGCGCATCTGGCCGAAGGCGCGACCCTCGCGCAGAAAGATGTCTTCCTGCTCCAGGTAGTGCAGCGACCAGCCGCGGGCTCGCACGGCCCACAGCATGGCCAGGCTAGTGTCCTTCTTGTAGGTGAGATCGGCGATGGGATCCATCACCACGCCGATCTTCAGCGCGCGTTCGCTCATGGCGTCGGGGTTCCGGTCTGAGGAGTGAATGCAGTCAGTATGCCGCAGGGGTATCGCCTCCACCAAGGCAGTTAGCCCCCCTCGAACCATGGCAGTAACGCTCGAGGCTATCCCGACGACGGACTACTCCCCGTTCGGCACCAGGCGAATTCCGCCGGGCTCCAGGGTGATCTGCTGGCGCTTGTAGAGGCGGCCGATGGCCTGCTTGAAGGCGTTCTTGCTTACCCCCAGCCGCGCCTTGATCTCGGCCGGGTCGCTCTTGTCGCCCAGCGGCAGGTAGCCGCCGCTCGCGCGTAGCGCCTTGAGCACCTGCTCGCCCACTACATCCAACCGCGCTTCGCCCGGCGGCAGCAGCGACAGGTCGAGCCGGCCGTCATCGCGCCGGCGCTGTACATAGCCACAGAGACGCTGACCACGGCGCAGCGGCCGGTTCAACTCATCGCGATAGAGCAGGCCCCAGAAACGGTGGTTTACCACGGCCTTGACGCCCAGGTCGGTGGCCTCGGCGACCACCAGCGACACCTCGTCGCCCGCCTGCAGACCCACGGCCTCGTCGGCGATGAAACGCTCGAGCTTCTGGGAGGCCACCGGCCGGCCCTGCTGATCTTCGTAGATCATCACCAGCACCCGCTTGCCCACGCTGGGACGAAAGCGCTGCTCTCCATAGGGCAGCAGCAAGTCGCGGGGGTGGCCCCAGTCGAGGAAGGCCCCGATGTCGTTGACAGTGACCACCTCGAGGTAGGCCACGTCGCCGACCGACGCCTTGGGAGCACGATAGTTGCGTGTGCCGGCCGGGCGAGTCGCGTTGGCTGGGCGACGATCTCGGGAATCAGACATCAGGACCTCCGATGAGAGAACGGGCGCAAGGCGTCGGGAAGGCAGCGAGGCTCACAGGTCGCCGAAGCGGGATTGCAGCAGCGACAGCGCCACCACCGGCGCGGTCTCGGTGCGCAGGATACGCGGTCCGAGGGACAGGGGAACAAAGTCGCCGGTCAGGGCCGTTTCGACTTCGGCCTCGGAGAATCCGCCCTCGGGGCCGATCAGCAGGGCGGCGCTAGCCGGATTCTCACTGCCTGTCAGGGCCCCGGCAGTACCGGGATGCAGCACCAGCCGCAGCGCCTCGCTGCGGCTGGCCAGCCAGTCGGTCAGACCTATGGGAGGGTGTACGGGCGGCAAGGTCGCTCGACCACACTGCTCGCAGGCGCTGGCAGCCACGGCCTGCCAGTGCGCGAGCTTCTTCGCCTCGCGCTCGCCCCTGAGGCGAACATCGCCGTGCTCGGTATAGAGTGGGGTGATCGCTGCCACACCCAGTTCGACCGCCTTCTGGATGGCATAGTCCATGCGATCGCCCTTGGAGATCGCCTGCCCCAGGTGCACGGCGAGTGGTGACTCGCCACTGCCGGGGGCCACGGCCTCGATGCGCGCGACCACCCGCTTGCGGGAGGCGTCGACGATCACCGCCTGGGCCTCCAGGCCGGCGCCATCGAAGAGCCGCAGGGACGCTCCTTCAGCCAGGCGCAGCACCCGCGCCACGTGGCGGGCCGGCCCCTCGGGCAGAACAACGTCGCCGCCGACGCTAAGGTCGGCGGCGACGTGGATGCGCGGCGCCCTCACGCTTACTGGGTCGCCTGCTCGCTCGACTGCTGGGCCTGCTCGGCCTCGCGCTTCTTCTTCTGGGCGTAGATCGCCTCGAAGTTGACCGGCGCCAGCATCAGCGGGGGGAAGCCGCCGCGATTGACCAGGTTGTCGATGCACTCGCGGGCATAGGGAAAGAGCATGTTGGGGCAGAAGGCACCCAGGGTATGGTCGAGCTGCTGGCCCTCGATGCCGCTGATACGGAACAGGCCGGCCTGTTCGATCTCTGCCAGGAAGGAAGTGGTGCCTTCCTCGCTGTGGGTCACCTGCGCGGTGACCTTGACGACCACCTCGTAGAGGCCTTCCCCGACCTGGCGACTGGTGGTGTTCAGGTCCAGGCCGACCTTGGGCTTGAACGGCTGCTGGAAGACCGACGGCGAATTGGGGGCCTCGAAGGAGAGGTCCTTGACATAGATACGCTGCAGGGCGAACTGCAGCTGGGGCTTATCCTGCTCGCCGGCCGCCTGGCCATTGGCGCCGGCGTTCTGGTTGTTCTCTTCCGCCATGGGAAAGATCCTTTGATTCGATGAACGAGATTTACTTCTTGACGACCGGCAGGCCATCGGCCTGCCACTGGGCCATGCCGCCCTTGAGCTTGAGCGCTCGCTCGAAACCCGCCTTGGTCAGCTTGGCCTGGGCAGCACCAGCACTCTGGCCATGCTTGCAGGCCACGATGATAGGCTTGTCCTTGAACTTGTCGAGTTCGCGCATGCGCTCGTCGAGCTTGCTCTGAGGAATATTGCGCGCCCCGGCGATGTGACCCGCCTTGAAATCACCGGATTCACGGAGATCCAGCACCACGGCGTCTTCGCGATTGATCAGCTGGGTCGCCTCGCCGGAGGTCACGCCTCCGCTGCTGCTGTTGCGGACCTCGTAGGCGATCCAGGCGGTCAACACCAGCAGGAAGGCCCCCACCAGAAGCGGGTGATTCTGCACGAATTCGAACAGCTGATCGATCATGGGTTCGGCTAACTCTTGTCTCGGGTGCACGGTGAAGGAGCCGGCGAGTCGCGGCGGCATCCAGTATACATGAAGCCACGGCAAGCCGCGGCCCGCGGGCCGCTCAAATGACGTCCGGCGGTGCGCTGCGATATGATGCCGCAAGCTGATGCAAGTCGCGACCCCGGTGACCGCCTGCACGTCTGCCGGGTCAGACAACGACAATAGAGGCCCTTTCCATGACCGAACCCCGCACCCCTGCCCCGCGCCCGGTAGCACTGATCATCCTCGACGGCTACGGCCATAACGAAGATGCCAGTGACAACGCCGTGCTCGCCGCCCGAACCCCGGTAATGGACCGCCTGTGGCAGGAACGGCCGCATACCCTGATCCATACCGACGGCCGCCATGTGGGCCTGCCGGACGGTCAGATGGGCAACTCCGAGGTCGGTCACATGAACCTGGGGGCGGGCCGCGTCGTCTATCAGGACTTCACCCGCATCACCAAGGCCGTCGAAGACGGTGATCTGGATACCATCGACGCGTTGACCCAGCCGATCGATACCGCCGTAGCCGCCGGCAAGGCCGTGCACCTGCTGGGCCTGCTCTCGCCGGGTGGCGTGCACAGCCACGAGGATCACATCCTGGCCATGGCCGAGCTGGCCGCCCGCCGCGGGGCAAAGCGCATCCATGTCCACGCCTTCCTCGACGGCCGCGACACGGCACCGAAGAGCGCCATGGCGTCGCTTACGCGCGCCAATGCGCGCCTCGCCGAGCTGGTCGGCGCCGAGAACGGCTTCGTGGCCTCGATCATCGGGCGCTACTTCGCCATGGACCGCGACAACCGCTGGGATCGCGTCGAGCAGGCCTACCGCCTGATGACCGAGGGCGAGGGCAAGTTCACGGCGGATACCGCCGAGCAGGGCCTCGAACTAGCCTACTCGCGTGGGGAGACCGATGAGTTCGTCACCGCCACCAGCATCCGCCCCGCCGGCGCCGCGGTGGCCATGGCCGATGGCGATGCCGCCATCTTCATGAACTTCCGCGCAGACCGCGCCAGGGAGCTGACCCGCGCCTTCGCCGAGGACGGCTTCAACGGCTTCGCGCGCCAGGCGCGACCAAGGCTCGCCGCCGACGGCCTGGTGATGCTGACCCAGTACGCCGCCGACATCCCGGCCCCGGCAGCTTTTCCACCGGCAGAGCTCGTCAACACCCTGGGCGAGGTGATGGAGAAGCGCGACCTCACCCAGCTGCGCATCGCCGAAACCGAGAAGTATGCCCACGTCACCTTCTTCTTCTCCGGGGGCCGCGAGGAGGAGTATCGCGGCGAGACTCGGGTGCTGGTGCCCTCCCCCCAGGAGGTGAAGACCTATGACGAGAAACCCGAGATGAGCGCCGAGGAAGTCACCGACCGGCTGGTGGAAGCGATCGATGCCGACACGTTCGATCTGATCGTCTGCAACTACGCCAACGGCGACATGGTCGGCCACACCGGTGACTTCGATGCCGCGGTCAAGGCCATCGAAGCGGTAGACGTCTGTGTCGGCCGAGTGGTCGAGGCGATCCAGCGTGCCGGTGGCGCCTGCCTGGTCACCGCTGACCACGGCAATGCCGAGCAGATGGTCAATCCCGAGACCGGTGAACCGCAGACCGCCCATACCACCTTCGCGGTGCCGCTGATCTATGTCGGCGAGCGCCCGGCGCGGCTCGTGGACGACGGCAGCCTGTGCGACATCGCCCCGACCCTGCTGGCGATGATGGATCAGCCGATTCCCGATGAGATGACCGGCCGGGTACTGATCGAGCACGACTGAGTCAGGCGGGGAGGCCAGGGAATGGCGAGAGGCGTCGCGAGACTCGGCACATGGCTGCCAGCGCTGGCCCTGCTGCTGGGCCTGGCCTCGCCGCTTTGCGCCCAGCCCTCCGAGCGCGAGGCCCAGGCGAGACTCGATGCCCTCGGCAAGCAGATTCGGGAGGCCACCGCACAGCTCTCCACCACCCGCGAGGTCCGCGACGAAGCCAGCGAGGCGCTGCGCGAGGTCGAGACGTCACTGGCCGAGACCCACCGCCGCCTCGACGCCCTGCAGGCCGAGCGACGCACGCTCGACGATGAGATCGCCAGCCTCGAGACACGCCGCGAGCAGCTGGCCGCCGAACGCGCCGAGCAGGTCGAGGCCCTCTCGGCCCAGCTCGATGCCCTCTATCGCCTCGGCCTCACGCCCCAGCTCAAGCTGCTGCTCAACCAGGACGACCCGGCACGGCTCGACCGTCTGCAGACCTACCTGAACCGCCTGGCCCGGGCGCGCAACGAGCGCCTCGACGAGCTGGCAAGGCTAGATGCGGAACTGGCGGACAACCGCCAGGCGCTGTCGCAGCGCGGCGAGCGTCTCGAGGCCGTGGCCACGGCGCTTGCCGCGCGCAGCGCCACCCTGGCCGAGCAGATCAGTGAGCGTTCCGCCCTGGTGGCCAGACTGGACGAGCGCTTCGCCAGCGAACAGGCTCGCCTGGCCACGCTCGCCCAGGACCGGGCTCATGCCGAGCGCACCCTGCGCGACGTGCAGGAGCGGCTGGCTCGCCTCGAGCGACCGCCTCCCTCCACGGCCATCGAGCAGACAAGGGGTGAGCTGCCATGGCCGGTACACGGCAGCATCACGTCCACCTTTCACCAAGGGGCCGGCGTGCATCGCAACGGCCTGCTGATCCAGGCTGCCGCGGGCACTCCGGTCAGGGCCGTGCACGCCGGCCGAGTGGTATTCGCCGACTGGATGCGCGGCTTCGGCAACCTGCTGATCGTCGATCACGGCGACCGCGTCATGACCCTGCACGCCCACCTGCAACACTTCAGCGCCGGCGTAGGCGCGGCCGTCTCTCGCGGTGACGCCCTTGGCGCGGTGGGCAACAGCGGCGGTCAGCAGCAGCCTGGGCTCTACTTCGAGGTGCGCCGCGGCGGCGATCCCATCGATCCACGGCGCTGGATCGCCCGCCAACCGTAAGGTCCGGCTATTCCATAGACGCCCGGGCGCGGGCTATGCTGGGCGGCCACCACCGGAACCGCGAGAGTCTGCATGTCCCCAAGCCCCGACGCTCTGCCCAACGTGACGCGCCGCCTGTTGTCGGTGCTGCTGCCGGCCGCCCTGCTGGCGCTGGCTCCCCTGCCTGCCGCCGCACAGGACCAGAGCCCGTCGGATGATCTACCGGTCGCCGAGATCCAGGCTTTCGCCGAGGTATTCGAGCGCATCAAGCGTGCCTACGTGGAGGAGGTCGAGGATGCCGACCTGCTGCGCAACGCCATGCGCGGCATGCTCAACGAGTTGGACCCCCACTCCGCCTACCTCGACGACGAGGAGTTTGAGAGCCTGCGCGAGTCGACCCAGGGGGAGTTCGGTGGTGTGGGCATCGAAGTCGGCATGGAAGAGGGCCAGCTGACGGTGATCACGCCCATCGACGACACACCCGCCTCGCGGGCCGGCCTGCAGTCCCGGGACAAGATCCTGCGCATCGACGACACGCCCACCGACCGACTTTCGCTGCAGGAAGCCGTCAACCTGATGCGCGGCGACCCCGGTACCGAGATTCGCCTGACCATCCTGCGCCAGGGCGAGAGCGCGCCCCTGGAAGTCACCCTGACCCGCGAGATCATCCGCACCGTGAGCGTCAAGAGCGAGCTGCTGGAAGCAGGCTACGGCTATCTGCGGGTCAGCCAGTTCCAGACCCGTACCGGCGAGCAGGTCAATAACGCCATCCGCCGCCTGGAACGCGACGCACCGCTCAAGGGCCTGGTGCTTGACCTGCGCAACAACCCCGGCGGCGTACTGCAGGCCGCGGTAGACGTGGCCGACGCCTTCCTCGACGAAGGGCTGATCGTCTATACCGAGGGGCGCCTGCCAGACAGCGAGATGCGCTTCTCGGCCGGCCGAGATACGGCGGCGGCGGATGTGCCGCTGGTGGTGCTGATCAACGGCGGCAGCGCCTCGGCGGCGGAGATCGTCGCCGGCGCCCTGCAGGACCAGCGTCGCGGCGTGGTGATGGGTACCGAGAGCTTCGGCAAGGGCTCGGTGCAGCAGATCATGCCGCTGGGCAACGGCGAAGGGCTCAAGCTGACCACGGCGCTCTACTTCACGCCCGACGGCCGCTCGATTCAGGCGCTGGGCATCGAGCCCGATGTCGAGGTGATCCGCGGCCGCCTGGAAGTCGCCGAGGGCAGCGGCCTGGACGTGCGTGAGTCGGACCTGGAGGGCCACCTGGGCTCACAGCGCGAGCAGCGCACTCGCCGCGAGATGAGCGAACGCCTGCGCGAGGACTACCAGCTCGGCGAGGCGCTCAACCTGCTCAAGGCGCTCAACGTGCTCAGCCAGCGTCGAGGCGACTGAGCGGCCGGCAGGCGCGAGGCAGGCGACCGCGATGCCCTGTCGCCTGCTGCATCAGCAGGCGCTTGAGCGGCCCCAGCCGGTCCACCCCCGAGAGCCCCAGGTTGCGCGCCAGGATGAAGGCCGGATGGCGCGCCCCGAACAGCAGCCGAAAGCCGTCCATCAGTGTCAGTATGTTGGCATTGTCACCGCGCCGCCGCCGAGCATAGCGGCCCAGCAGCGTCGCATCTCCAAGGGAGAGCCCCCGCTGCCGGCCGGTCAGCAGTTCCTCAGCAAGCACCGCGGCATCCATCAGCCCCAGATTCACCCCCTGGCCCGCCAGGGGGTGAATGCTGTGTGCCGCATCGCCCACCAGGGCGAAGCCCGGCAGCACGTAGCGCTCGGCATGACGCTGAGTGAGCGGCACCGCCAGCGCCCGGTCCGTCACCGTCACCTCGCCTAGTCGGTGTTCGATGGCGTCTGCCAGTTCCACACCCAGCGTGTCCCGAGGCAGGGCCACCAGACGCTCGGCTTCCTGCGGGGTGGTGGACCAGACGATCGAGCAGTAACGCGTATCGCCCTCGATGCGCAGCGGCAGGAAAGCCAGCGGCCCGGTGGGAAGGAAGACCTGGCGCGCCACGCCGCCATGGGCGAGGCGGGTACGCACCGTGGTGACCACGGCCACCTGGCCGGTATCACGAGCGCGGACATCGATGCCGACCATCGCCCGCAACGGTGAGCGTGCGCCGTCAGCGGCGACCACCAGAGGCGCCGTCAATCGGCGGCCGTCCTCCAGTTTTACCGTCTGCCCGGCGGCGTCTTCCTCGATCTCCGACACGCGAGCAGCAAAGCGCGTCTCGACGCTCGGTAGCTCGGCCAGACATGCCTCCAGCGCTGCCAGGATGACATCGTTCTCGACGATATGACCGAGCACCGGCAGGCCGGCCTGCTCCGCGGAGAAATTCACCTCGCCGCTGCCCTCGCCATCCCAGACCCGCATGAAGCGATAGGGACTCACCCGCCGCGAGGCCATCCATGCCCAGGCCCCCAGCCCCTCCAACAGCTGTCGCGATACCGGCGTCAAGGCACTGACCCGCTGGGAGGGCGCTCCTTCACCCACGGTGTCGCGGTCAAGCGGGGCCTCGCGGGCATCCAGCAATGCCACCGCCATGCCGGCCCGGCCCAGCAGGCAGGCCAGGGTCGAGCCCACCATGCCACCGCCGACGATGATCACCTCGAACGGCGCCGACGCCTGTCCGTGTTCTGCACTCATTCCCTCTGCTCCTCATGTTGGCTCCCATGGCCAAGCCTTCTGTTCACCCTGCCCGCTGCCAAAGGACACCTTGTGACCTGGCAGGAGCTGTTTTCCGACCGCTATCGCGCCAGCCCCATAGCTCGGCGGGCCAAGCCACGACGCAAGGGGCCCGTCAGGTTAAGCCCCACCAGGCCGGCCGCTCTAGCATGGGAGAGCAGGGGAAGGTCGACCCCGAACAGGCGGATCAAGCCGTCGCTGAAGCGGATGACGGTATCGCGGTCCGCGTCTCGACGCGCCTCGAAGTCCTGCAGGACTGCCGGGCTCCCCGGGCGCTGGTCCCGCTCGATGCCGGTCTCGATGGCAGCCACCAGGTCCATGACGCCGCGTAGCGCCAGGTTGAAGCCCTGACCGGCCACCGGGTGCAGGGCATGCGCCGCATTGCCCAGCACCGCCAGCCCGGGGCGCACCGTCTCGCGGGCAGTGATCAGCGAGAGTGGATAGGCATGGCGGCGACCCACCCGACGGAAGTGTCCGGCCCGGTCACCGAAGGCCTGCTGCAGCTCGGCCAGGAAGTTCGCGTCGGAGAGCGCCAGGCGGCGATCTTCCTCTCCCCGCGTGTGGGTCCAGACCAGCTCCATGGCCTGGCCCTGGAGAGGCAGCAAGGCGATCGGTCCCGCCGGCGTGAACCGCTCGTAGGCAACACCCCGGTGGGGACGGCTGACCTCGACGCTGGCAATCAGCGCCACCTGGTCGTAGGGCTGCTCGCGACTCTCGATCCCAAGTCGCTCCTTGAGCCCCGAGCGTCCGCCGTCGGCGAGCACCGTCAGTCCAGCCTCCAGCTCGCTGCCGTTCGACAGCTGCAGCCGGTACCCCTCGGCCACGGGCTGAATCGCCTCGACCTTGGCCGGGCAGTGCCAGGTCAGCGGCAGCTGGCTCAACCGGCCATGCAGCACGCGACCCATCCAGGCGTTGGGGATCACGTAGCCCAGCGCCTCGACGTCGAGCTCCTCGGCTCGCAGCCGGGTGACGCCCAGCCGCCCCCGTTCGCTGACATGGATAGTGCGGATCGGGGCCGCCATCTCGGCCATGTGCGTCCAGACGCCCAGGCTGGCGAAATGCCGGGCCGAGCCGGCGGCGATGGCGCTCGCCCGGGCATCGAAGCTGGGCTGCCAGGGCGCGGTCGGTTGAGGCGCCATCGGCGCCGCTTCGATGACTGCCACCCTGAGCCCCGCCTGCTCGACCAGCGCGGCCAGGGCACAGCCCAGGCTGGCCCCCACAAGGCCACCCCCGATGATGGCGATATCCACCTGCGACGGCGATGTCGAACTCATGGCAGGCCTCCCTTTTTTCATAACGTACATTACATAAAGGCACGTCGAGACGCGCCTTGACCGGTCATTTCCTGCTCATCAGGGCCTCGATATCTGCCACCCGCTTGGGCACACCTGCGGTCAACACCTCGTGGCCGTCGACCGTCACTGCCACGTCATCCTCGATACGGATGCCGATACCGCGGAAGGCTTCCGGCACGTCATCGTCAGCAGGCACATAGAGACCGGGCTCCACGGTGAGCACCATGCCGGGCAACAGAGCACGGGGCTGGCCCTCAAGGCGATAGCTCCCCACGTCATGCACGTCGAGGCCCAGCCAGTGGGAGGTCGAATGCAGGTAGAAGCGCTTGTAGCTGTCGTCCTCGATACGCGCCTGGACATCGCCTTCCAGCAGCCCCAGTTGGATGAGGCCGGCGGTGAGGTCATGCACCACTCCTTCGTGGATCATCGCCAGGGTAACGCCGGGGCGAATCGCACCGACGGCTCGCTCCTGAGCGACCAGCACCACCTCGTAGAGGGCCCGCTGAGCCTCGCTGAAGCGACCGTTTACCGGAAAGGTACGGGTAATGTCGCCGGCATAGAGATCGAACTCGGCACCGGCATCGATCAGCACCAGGGCGCCATCCTCCAGGAGGGCGTGGTTCTCGATGTAGTGCAGCACACAGGCATTGCAGCCGCCACCGACGATGCTGGCATAGGCCGGGCCACTGCCGCCCTGCCAGCGGAACTCGTGCTCGAGCTCGGCCTGAAGCTGCCACTCCATGAGGCCCGGGAGAACCGCGCCCATGGCCCGAACATGAGCCCGGGCGGAAATCGCCCCGGCATGGCGCATCAGGGCCAGTTCCGCCTTGCTCTTGACCAGGCGCTGTTCGTGGAGCAGTTCGCTAACGTCGGCAAAGGCCGATGGCGCCACCGCACCCCGACGTGCACGGCCGGCCAGCTCACCGCGCACTTCCTCGGCGAGCGCCAGCGCGTTGCTATCACCCAGTGGCAGGTAGAGCGCATGACGCCCGTCCAGCAGTTCGGCCAGCCTCGCGTCGCGCTCGGCATTCTCGAAAGCCTGATCGACGCCATGAACGCGCACGGCGCCTTCGGCCCCCAGACGAATGCCGGTCCATGCCTCCAGGGTCGGGTCGCGGTCCTGGCAGAACAGCATGCTTTCCCCGGCATCACGGCCGGGCAGCAGCAGCAGCAGAGCATCCGGTTCGGGAAATCCGGTCAGGTAGTGGAAGTCGCTGTCCTGGCGGAAGGGGAACTCGCTGTCACGCGAGCGCGTGACCAGGGCCGCTCCGGGCAGCAGGATAGCGCTGTCGTCGGGTAGCTGATCCATCAGCCTGCGACGGCGGGCACGGTACTCGTCGTTGCTGATCGGGGCGGGGCGGGGCAAGGTCTCGGAGGGCATCACGGCTCCTGTATGGGTGGGCGCTTCGACCGGTGTCAATGCTGCGTGGGCTCATCGACCTGCTCAACCTGTGGCTTGCCGGGGTGCTGCTCGGTGTAGAGCAGCATGGCCGCCATGCGCGCGTGCTCGGTGAGGGCAAAGAGGTCATTCTCATTCTCCGGGCTGTCCTCGATATCGGTCTCGATGCTCGTCAGGCCCTCGAGATCCTCGAGCGCCTCGCGCAGCGCCGGCGACCAGGCACGCCGGGGCCCCTCGCCGGCATCGGCCACTACCTCGAGGAAGCCGAGGGTCCACTCCTGCAGGCCCAGGGCGCGCTCGGCGAGAGAGAAGAGCTCGTCGGGCAGCAGCGGCTCGAAGTTGAGCTCGGCGGCGGAGAGGGCTTCAAGGGTCTGGCGGCGCCAGCCCAGCAGTCGCTCGGCGCTGGGCTCGTCGCGGGGCTGGTCGACGCCGAGGCTAAGACAGACCTCTTCCAGCCAGGCCTCGGGGGCCAGGTCATGCAGCGCAAGCTCGGCGCAGAGGCGCCCGTCGAGAAAGGCCGGCGACTGCATGCTGCCGTGGAGCAGGAAGGTGTCGGCAATGGTCGAAAAGTCCTGGCGTTCGTTGATCAGTGACATGGCAAGATCCGCTGGTGGGGCCGCCGGGCGCGTTGACCGCCCGCAAACGGCTCTCTTATAGTGACTGGCGTTCATTCCGTGGCCTCGATGTTAACGCATCGGCTCCCCATGACGCGCACCCGGCGTGCGACTCCTTTCCCCTGGCCCTTTCCGGAGCCTGCCATGACCGAGCCTCAACGGCCCACCACCGAGATCACCCTTCTCGAGCGCAGCTACGCCATCGCCTGCCCGCCAGAAGAGCAGGAAAAGCTCGAGCGGGCAGCCCGCTACCTCGACCGCGCCATGCAGGGTATCCACTCCCGAGGCAAGGTGATCGACCGCGAGAAGATCGCCATCATGGCGGCCCTCAACATCGCCCACGAGCTACTCGAGGCCCTGGACGATCAGCGCGCCGGTGAGCAGAGCCTCAACGCGCTCAACGCCCGCCTCGAGAAGGCGCTGGACGCCATGCCGGAGCGCTGAGCCAAACAATCATCCCTTTGGCACCGCCTCTGGCTCTGGTAGGATAAAGACGTTCCCTGGGGTGTTTGCCAGTCGTTATCGTCCCTCGAGCCTATGCGCATTACCCAGGGGGCCAAATGCTAGCCGGACCCGTGTGCATGTCCGTGCGTCGGAAAGCCTGACGGTTCGGCTGCGGCCACCCACCTTGAACCACTGGGTTCAAGGGCCAGAACGACAGCGGCACTCTGGGGAACCTCATCCGACATGAGCCACATGCAGGATACCGCCGCCCACCTTTTGACCGACGACGCCCGTCGCCGGCTCAGACGTGAGTTACGTCAACGTCGGCGCCAGTTGAGCGCCGCCGAGCGACGCCTAGCCGCCGAACGCCTCTCCCGGCACCTGCGGCAACTCCCGGAAATTCGTCGCGCCCGTCGTATGGCTCTCTACCTGCCCAATGACGGCGAGATCGATCCCACCCCGCTGATTGCCTGGCTCGAACGTCGCGGCACCCGCATTCACTTGCCGGTCCTCAAGCCGCTCACTCTCAACCAGCTATGGTTCGTGCACTACCATTCGGGGACACCCATGGTGGTCAACCGATACGGCATCCCGGAACCCGAAACCCGTTTCGGCGCCCATCGCGCAAGGCGCACGCCGGCCTGGGCGCTCGACGTGATCCTGCTGCCCCTGGTGGGATTCGACGACCGGGGGCAACGCATGGGCATGGGCGGCGGCTTCTACGACCGCACGCTGGCCTTCACTCGCCGCCCCGGACCACGTCCTCGCCTGATCGGCCTGGCCCATGACTGCCAGCGGGTCGAGCGCCTTCCCGCCGCCCCGTGGGACGTGCCGCTGGACGCCATCGTCAGCGACGCCCGAGTGATACGTCCTTAATGCCATGGCACACTAATGACAACGGCCGATGCATGCGCGCATCGGCCGTTGTCATCAGGCGGTTCCAGCGTGACGTTCTCCCTTCGGCTCAGTGGGATTCAGCCACCCGCCAACGCCTGGGCATAGCCAGTCGCCACAACGCCGATGCCGAAGACCAGCACCAGTGTCATGACCAGATCGGGCTTGCGCTTCATTGTGAACTCCGTAGAGACAGGACCCCGAAGGGCGGGATGAATGTTGTTGTTTTGTCACCGCGGAGGTGACGATAACGCGTTGACTATAGGGGCTCCTACCCACGCATGACAACCAGCATACCGGCAGTATTACATTTTTAAACACGCGGGAGCACGGAGCTACACGGCGAGTCAGCGCTCACTCGCCATGATGACGACACGCGCGCATCAGGCCATGAAGAGCCGGTAGGCCGGGTTGTCGCTCTCCTTCCAGTAGCGATAGCCGATGGCGTCGAAGTACTCCTCGACATGGAAACGGTCACCATTGGGCACCTGCATGCCCACCAGCACCCGACCATAGGCGGCCCCGTGGTTACGATAATGGAACAATGAGATGTTCCAGTCGTGTGGCAGGTGGGTCAGGAAGTTCATCAGTGCTCCGGGGCGTTCCGGAAACTCGAAGCGGTAGACCTCCTCGTCGAAATGCTCCTTCGGGCGGCCACCCCCTAGATGGCGGATGTGCAGCTTGGCCAGTTCGTTGTCGGTGAGGTCCTCCACGGGATAGCCGGCACCCCGGAGCTTGTCGATCACCGCCTGGCGGTCCTCGCCGCCGGGTTTCACCTGGACGCCGACGAAGATATGGGCCTTCTCGGGATCCGCATAGCGGTAGTTGAACTCGGTGACCATCCGCTTGCCGATGGTACGGCAGAACTTCTTGAAGCTGCCGGGCCTCTCGGGGATGGTCACGGCGAGGATCGCTTCGCGCTGTTCGCCTAACTCAGTGCGTTCGGCGATGTGCTGCAGGCGATCGAAGTTGGTGTTGGCCCCGGAGTTGATACAGATGAGGGTCTGGTTCTCGGCCCCCGTCTGCTGGATGTACTTCTTCAGCCCGGCCAGCGACAGCGCCCCGGAGGTCTCGGAGACCGCTCGGGTATCCTCGAAGATGTCCTTGACCGCGGCACACATCTCGTCGGTGTTGACGGTGATGACGTCATCCACCAGGTCGCGCATCACGGCGAAGGGGGCCTCGCCGATCTGCGCCACGGCGACGCCCTCGGCGAAGACGCCGACCTGGTCCAGTACCACGCGCTCCCCGGCAGCCAGCGCCGCCTTGAGGCAGGCACTATCCTCGGATTCCACCCCGATCACCTTGATCTCGGGCCTCAGGTACTTGATGTAGGCGGCCATGCCGGCCAGCAGACCGCCACCGCCCACCGGCACGAAGATGGCGTCGATCGGCCCGCCGTGCTGGCGCAGGATCTCCACGGCGATGGTGCCCTGGCCGGCAATGACATCGATATCGTCGAAGGGCGGAATGTAGGTGTAGCCGTGCTCGGCGATCAGTTCCTGGGCATGGGCCGCCGCCTCGGCAAAGGCATCGCCCTTGAGCACCACCTTGGCGCCTCGCGCGCGCACCGCGGCGACCTTGATTTCCGGGGTGATGCGCGGCATCACGATCACCGCCTTGACGCCCATCAGCTTGGCCGCCATCGCCAGTCCCTGGGCATGATTACCCGCCGAGGCGGCGATCACGCCCTTGGCCTTCTGCGCCTCATCGAGCTGGGCCATCTTGTTATAGGCCCCACGAATCTTGAAGGAGTAGACCGGCTGGAGGTCCTCGCGCTTGATCAGGATCTGGTTGTTGAAGCGGCGGGAGAGAAAGGGGGCCGGGGAGATGGGGGTTTCCCGGGCGGCCTCGTAGACCCGGGCCTGGAGAATCTTCTTGACGGTAGCTTCGAGCATCCTGATATCCCAGAAGTGACGCGAGGGGCACCGTGAACGGCGCCGCAAGTAACCCTTATTGGTAGCATTGCGGTGGCCATGGCGTCCAGCACCGGCCGCCGGCATCGCCTATAATGGCGCGGCATTCGCCATCCACCCGTTAGCGAGCACGACATGACCCAGGACGAACTCAAGGACGCCGTGGCCGCCGCCGCCATCGACGAGATCCGCCCTCGCCTCGAGCGCGACACCATCCTTGGCATCGGCACCGGCTCCACCGCGAACCGCTTCATCGACCGGCTGGCGGCGCTGCGCCATGACTTCCGTGGGGCCGTGGCCAGCTCGGAGGCCAGCGCCGAACGCCTGCGGAGCCACGGCATCGAGGTCTTCGAGCTCAACGAGGCCGGCACCGTGCCCTTCTATATCGACGGCGCCGACGAAGTGAACGCTCACTTGCACATGATCAAGGGGGGCGGTGCGGCCCTCACGCGGGAGAAGATCGTCGCCGCCTGTGCCGAGCGTTTCATCTGCATCGCCGACACCTCCAAGCGGGTCGAGCGGCTTGGCCGCTACCCGCTACCGGTGGAGGTAATCCCCATGGCCCGCTCCTACGTGGCCCGGGAGCTGGTCAAGCTGGGCGCCGATCCGGTCTATCGCCAGGGAGTGGTCACCGACAACGGCAATCAGATTATCGACTGCTTCGAGTTCATGATCGACGACCCGGTGGCCATGGAGGCACGTCTCAATGCCATCGTCGGCGTGGTCACCAATGGTCTGTTCGCGGCCCGCGGCGCCGATGTGCTGTTGCTCGGCACCGAGCAGGGCGTGGAGCGCCAGCTGCCGGCCTGACTCCGCTTTCAGTAGCGAGCACTCACTCCGCCTGCATAAGCCCTTCCAGCCCCACCATAGTGCGCGCCAGGGCACCCCGGTTGGCCGCGACCACCTCGCGGCCCGCCGCGGCGAGGCGGTGCCGCGCCTCCCGGTCGCCGAACAAGCGCCACAGCGCGGCAGCCAGCGCCTCGGCGTTGTCGACCTCCACCAGGGCGCCGGCCGCGCGCATTGCCTCGGCCACATCCTCGAAGTTGGCCAGCGCGGGCCCAGTGAGCACCGGCGTGCCCACGGCGGCCGGCTCCAGCAGGTTGTGTCCGCCGATGGGCACCAGGCTGCCGCCGACGAAGGCCAGGTCCGCCGCGCCATAGAGCGCCAGCAACTCCCCCATGGAGTCGCCCAGGTAGACCGCCGTGTCGTCCCCGGGCCACTGGTCGCGCGAGCGGCGCGCCAGCGTCAGGCCCGCCTGGCGGCACAGCGAGGCCACCTCGTCGAAGCGGCGGGGATGGCGGGGCACCAGCACCAGCAGGGCATCGGGAAGCCGCTTGCGCAGGCGGGCATGAGCGGCCAGCACCTGTTCGTCTTCGCCGGGGTGAGTGGAGCCTGCTATCCAGACCGGCCGCCTCCCGAATCGGGTGCGCAAACGCTCACTCACCTCCTGATCCCCGCTGGCAGTGATATCGAACTTCAGCGAGCCCACCACCGTGGTGCGCGCCGGCGCCATGCCTAACTCGATGAAGCGCCGGGCGTCGGCCTCGGACTTAGCCGCCAGCCAGGCCACATGGCTCAGGGCCTCCGCCATCAGGGGACGAAGGCGGCGATAGCCCCGGAAGGCGCGTGGCGAGAGGCGGCCGTTGACCACCGCCACCGGCACGCCCGACCGCTCGCAGGACGCCAGCAGGTTGGGCCAGAGTTCCGTCTCGAAGAAGATGGCGAGGTCGGGGCGTAACCGTGCCACGAAGCGGCGCGCCGAACCGGGGAAATCCAGGGGCACGAAGTGATGGCTCACTTCGGCGCTATCCTCTGAATTCCGGCGGCTTTCTGCTAGCGCTAGCACCCGCTCCGCCCCGGTGGCAGTCATGGTGGTGATGACCAGGCGGTAGCCGGGGCAGCGCTGCCCGAGCGCCTCGACCAAGGGCCGCGCGGCCTGCACCTCGCCCACCGAGGCGCAGTGCAGCCAGAGGGTGTACTCTCCTGCGGCGGAAGGCGGAATGCAGCCCAGCCGCTCGCGACGCGACCGCCCGGGCAGCTGCTCGCGCCAGACGCGTCGCCAGATCAGCGGCGCGAAGAGGTAGAGGGCCGCCGCATAGACCCGGCGGACCCAGGGGCGTGGCGCCGGCATCAGCTCTCGCGGTCGAGGATGGTGGAGATCAGCGCCGTGGTGGAGACGCCATCCTCGAAGCCCAGCACCCTGACTTCGCCCCCTGCCTCACGGACGGCAGCGCCGCCGGCGATCTCTTCGGGACGATAGTCGCCGCCCTTGACCAGCACGTCCGGCAGCACCGCCTCGATCAGTCGCTGGGGAGTGTCCTCGCCAAACGGCACCACCCAGTCGACGGCGCCCAGACCGGCCAGCACCTGCATGCGCCGCGCCAGGGGATTGATGGGCCGCTTGGGGCCCTTGAGGCGGCCGATGGAGGCATCGTCGTTGACCGCGACCACCAGCCGGTCACCGAGGCGTCGGGCCTGTTCCAGGTAGGCAACATGGCCGGCATGCAGAATGTCGAAGCAGCCGTTGGTCATCACCACCCGCTCGCCCCGTGCCTGGGCGGCGCGAACCGCCTCGATCAGCGCGGGCTCCTCGATTGCCCCGAACTCGGCCAGCTTGTCGCCGTGCAGGGCGGTATAGAGCTCGGCAATCGACAGTGTCGCGGTGCCGGGCTTGGCCACCACCAGGCCAGCGGCCAGGTTGGCCAGGGTCATCGCCTCGGCGAAGCCGTGCCCGGCCGCCAGCGCCAGGCCCAGTACGCCGATCACGGTGTCGCCCGCCCCGGTGACGTCGAAGACCTCGCGGGCCCGAGTGGGAAGGTGCAGCGGCTCGTGTCCCTCGCGAATCAGCGTCATGCCCTTCTCGCTGCGGGTGATCAACAGCGCTTCCAGCTCGAGCTCGGCACGCAGCGTCTCGCCCCTGGCGGCAAGCTCGGCATCGTCTCGGCAGTGGCCCACCACCGCCTCGAACTCGCCCAGGTTAGGGGTGATCACGCTGGCCCCACGGTAGCGGCTGAAGTCGCTGCCCTTGGGATCCACCAGCACCCGCTTGCCGGCGGCCTTGACCAGCCGGATCAGTGCCTCGACGCGGTTGAGGGTTCCCTTGCCGTAATCGGAAAGAATCACCAGATCACAGTCGGACAGGGCCGCCTCGACCCGTGCCAGCAATCCGGTGGTGTCCACGTCGCCGAGGCCCTGCTCGAAGTCCAGGCGGATCAACTGCTGGTTGCGGCTCATCACGCGCAGCTTGGTGATGGTCGGCGTCCCGGGACTACGCTCGAAGTGAGTGCTCACTCCGACCGCCTCCAGGCGGGAAGCCAGCCGGTCGGCATTGTCATCGTCGCCCACCAGGCCCGCAAGGGCAGCATGGGCGCCTAGCGAGGCGATGTTGAGGGCCACGTTGGCGGCCCCCCCGGGGCGGTCCTCCGACTCGTCGACCCGCACCACCGGCACCGGCGCCTCCGGAGAGATGCGCGAGGTGCCGCCATGCCAGTAGCGATCGAGCATGACATCGCCCACCACCAGCAGGCGGGAGTGCTCCAGCGCGGTCAGGTCAAGCTTCATCGGGGGACTCCATGTCCTGAGGGATCTCGGGGTGGGCCAGCACTGCCTCGAGGCGCTCGATCACGTCCTCGGCGCCGATCAGCGACATGGCATCGGGATGACGGACTCGCTGGCCCCAGGAGAGCTCCGCGGGCTCCTTGTGCAGGAAGGTGCGAGCCGCATCAGCATAGCGATCGACCACGAAGTCACGCCACCGGTAGGGGCCGGCACGCTCAGGGTTAGTGGTGGCGTAGAGCCCCACCACCGGAGCACCCAGGGCATTGGCCATGTGCACCGGGCCCGAGTCAGGAGCGACCACCGCCCGGCTATCACGGATAAGCGCCAGCAGGCCCTTGAGCGAGGTCTCGCCAATGACATCGATCACTACCTCCTCGGGGCAGAGGGCCCGGATACGCTCACCGAGCTGGCGCTCCTGAGTGCTGCCACCCCCGGTGAGTACCGTCTTCAACCCATGCTGGCGCCAGGCATGCTCGATTACCGCCGCGTAGCCCTCGGCGGACCAGTTGCGGAAGTTGCGCAGGCGCGGGTTGGCGCATGGGCTGATCAGCAGGTAAGGCGATGCTGCGGTGATGTGGTGGGCTTCCTCGACGGCCGCTTCGGGTACCGGCAGGTCCCAAGCCAGCGAGAGGTCCTCGACGCCCAGCAGGCGCGCGAAGTCGAGATACGACTCCAGCACATGGGCCCGGGGGTGGGGCGCCAGATGGCGCTGGGTGAACCAGTGCTGGGCATCCTTGGCACGGGCCTTGTCGTAGCCCACCCGCACGTCGGCCTTGAGCCCCAGGGAGAGCACGCTGGCCCGCAGCGCCTGCTGCATGTGCAGCAGCACGTCGAAGCGGGTATCGGCCAGCTCGCGCCACAGGGCGCGCATGCCCGCAAGCCCCGTCGCCTTGTCGTAGACGACGAACTCGACCCCGGAGAGGCCCGCCAGTAGACTGTGCTCGCCCTTGCCGATGACCCAGGTGATCCTCGCCGCGGGCCACTGGCGCTGCAGGGCACGTACCGTCGGCACCAGGTTACAGACATCGCCCAGGGCAGAGAGCCGCAGTACGCAGATATGCTGGGGTCGGTCGGGAAGAGGATGCTTCATGCGGTTGGCAACGTATCGAGCGGGAAAGATTTTCATTCTATATGATGCGGACAGTTTATGTGACGCCGGCCGGCCGTCACAAATGGCGCCGCCCCTCCCTCCTCATAGCTTCGATCCCGACTACTGGCGCGATGCCGGCCGGGTCGTCGGCGAGGCCCCCGGGCGAGGGGCCAGCCTCTTTCTGGACGCCAGCTCCTTCGAGCGGGGCGCCCGATGGGTGCTCAGGCCGTATCGTCGCGGCGGCCTCGTCGCCCGGCTAAGCGACGACCGCTACCTGTGGACCGGCCTTGAGCGGACCCGCGCATTTCGCGAGTGTCGCTTGACCGCCGAACTGTATGCGCGCGGCCTGCCCGTGCCGCGCCCGGTGGCCGCTCGGGTAACTCGCCATGGACTCACCTACCGGGCGGCGCTGATCACCGTTTGCATTCCCGGCGCCCGTGCCCTGGCCAGCCTGGTGGAGAACGACGAAGCCGGTGATGCCCTGCTGGAGGGTGTCGGCTCGACTATCCGGCGCTTCCACGATGTCGGCCTCGACCATGTCGATCTCAACGCCCGCAACCTGCTGATCGATTCGCAGGGCAAGGTGTGGTTGATCGACCTGGATCGCTGCCGGCTGCGCCCAAAGGGCACCTGGCAGGCGGACAACCTGGCGCGGCTGGAACGCTCACTGGCGAAATTCGGCGCCACTGACGTCATGGCGACGATCCAAGACGGCTATGCTGGCTCATCCAAGGTGTCGGTATAGGCCTTCACCAGCCCCGTGACATGGGATTCCAGAGTGAAGTGAGCACTCACTTCCTTGCGCGCCGCTTCACTCAGTCGCTGCCTGAGGGTGGCATCGCCGGCAAGCTCGGCCATGGCGTTACACCACGCCAGGGAATCATCTGGCGCAGCGAGGCGGCCCGTCTGGCCATCGATGAGCTCGGGAATGGCCCCACTGTCGGCACCGATCACCGCCTTGCCGGCGGCCATGGCCTCGATCACCGTCAAGCCGAAGGCCTCGTTGCGTGACGGCACACAGACGATATCGAAGGCCTCGAACAGCCTCGGCAGGTCCGCCCGGAAGCCGGCGAAGGTCACGCGCTCGCCCAGGCCGAGTTCGGCCACGCGGTCGCGCAGCTCGGCCACGAAGGCCTCGCTGCTGCCCTCTGCGGCGGTCAGCCCGCCGATCAGCACCCCGTGCCAGGCCAGCGCCGGATAGCGCTCGCGGAGCCCGGCCAGCGCCTCGATCCAGATGCCCTGCCCCTTGCCCGGCGTCAATCGCCCCGGCAGGCCGATTGCCACCGCCCCCGACGGGATACCGAGCGCGTCGCGCAGCACCTGCCGCTCTGAACCGGTGAGGCGCGGCGCATATGGCACGGGGTCAATGCCGAGATACAGCCGGCGGATACGCTCGGGGGGTAGCGGGAAGGCCGCCAGATTACGCTGTCGCGTTGTCTCGCTGATGGAAAGGAGACGCGATACCTTGCCGTAGGCCCAGCGGTGGTAGGGATCCTTCTTGGGACGCGTGACGCCCATGTGGTCGGTGAAGAAGAGCCGCAGCGAGGGACGCAGGGTCACCAGCAGGGCCCCCAGGCACAGGTCGCTGGACTTGTGGCAATGCAGTATCCGGATATCGTGGGCCTTCAGGTATCGGAGCAGGCGCCCCACCCTCAGCAGGGCCTGGCCACGGGAGGCCACGGTCAGCGGAGCGATGCCGGCCTCAACCAGACTGTCGGCGACTCGAGAGCCCGCCATCGCCAGGCCATGGGCCGCCCACCCCTGCCGCCTCAGCTCGGGTATAATGCGCGATGAATACATTTCCAGTCCGCCCCAGCCGTTCGAGAGGCAGATATGCATGACCTTGCGGGACAAGGGGGTCTCCTTTGCGGTGACGGGGCTCGGGAGCCCGGATGATGACACTTCGCCCTGCCAGCGAGGACGGCGACCGCCCTCGCCTGCTGGTGGTTCGCAACGACAAGCTCGGGGATTTCATGCTCGCCTGGCCGGCACTTGCCTGCCTCAAGGCCGTCGATCCGGCGCCCCGTGTCAGCGTCCTGGTTCCCGCCTACACTGCGCCGCTGGCCAGGCAATGCCCCTGGATCGACGAGGTGCTGATCGACCCCGGTGATGCCGGCGGCCGAGCGGGGCGCCGGACGCTGCTCAAGCGCCTGCACGAAGCGCGCTTCGATGCCCTGCTGACACTCTTCTCCACCCCGCGCATCGGCTGGCTGGGCTGGCGGGCCGGCATTCCCCTGCGCCTCGCCCCGGCCACCAAGTGGGCCCAGCTATTCTACAACCGACGCATCGTGCAGCGCAGGTCGCGCTCCGAGAAACCTGAGTACCTCTACAACCTGGAGCTGGCCGAGGCCCTGCTGGCAGAACTCGGGCTTGCGGTGCCGGCACGCCCCGAGCCGCCCTACTGGCCGCTTCCCGAGGGGACCCGTGCGGCGCAGCGGGCGCGCATTGCCGATGAGCTGGGCCTGGACGACTCGCGCCCCTGGCTCTTCCTGCATCCCGGCAGCGGCGGCTCGGCCGTGAACCTCACCCTCGAGCGCTATGCCACCCTGGTGCTGGGCGTGGAGGCGCGACTGGCCGCGGCGAGTCGCCCCGCCCCGGCCTGGGTGCTCACCGCCGGCCCGGGCGAGGAGACCGCGGCCGACAGGCTCCGCGAGCGCCTGGTCGGCGAAGGAGTGACGGCAGGCCTGCTGCCACCCCGCCACGGGCTCGATGACTTCGCCCTCAGCCTGTCGGCCGCCGACCTGTTCATCGCCGGCTCCACCGGCCCCCTGCACATCGCCGGCTGCCTGGACCGCCCCACCGCGGGCTTCTATCCGTCCCGCCGCTCTGCCACCCCGCTGCGCTGGCAGACCTGCAACGCCGAGGCCCACCGGCTCGCCTTCTGTCCGCCCCCGGGGGCCGGTGAGCGCGACATGAAGAGCATCGACCTGGAGGCCGCGGCGAGCCGGATCGCCGGCCACCTGGGCCACTTCCCGACCCGCGAGACGACACCATGACGCCGATCACCGGAATCATCATCACCCTCGATGAGGCAGAGAATATCGCCGACTGCATCGCCTCGCTGCGCCCCGTCTGCGACGAGATCATCGTCGTGGACTCGGGGAGCCGCGACGATACCGTGGCGATCGCCGAGCGCGAGGGTGCCACCGTCATTCATCAGCCCTACCTGGGAGACGGTCCCCAGAAGGCCTTCGCCGTGCCCCGGGCGCGCAACGACTGGATCCTGGCCCTGGATGCCGACGAGCGCCTCGAGGAAGATGCTGTCACCGCCATCCAGGGACTGGCGCTGGAGGATCCCGATACGGCCTATCGCTTCAAGCGCCGCAATTTTGCCGGCCATCACTGGATCAAGGCCGCCGGTTTTTATCCGGATCCCGTGACGCGACTCTATAACCGCACCACCTCGGGGTACCTGCCAAAGAAGGCCCACTCCTCCGTGCAGGCACCGAAGGTCCTCGATACGGGGGGCCATATCCGGCACTTCACCTACCGCGACCTCTCTCACTGGATCATCCGCATCGACCAGCTCTCGAGCCGGGATGCCTGGGCGATGAAGCAGCGCGGGAAAGCGCCTTCCCGCTCCCGTCCCGCCTGGCATGCACTGAGCGCTTTATTGAGAAAACTGGTTCTCAAGGGGGGCCTGTTCCAGGGTTCGGACGGGGTCACGGTCGCCGTGACAACCGCCTTTCATGCCTACATGAAGTACGCCAAGCTCAATGAACTCCACGAGCAGGAAAGAGACGGCCCCTCTGGTCCGTCATGACGCGTCGGCGCCCAGATGGCGAGTCTCTTTGGTCGGGGCGTCGGCGCCTGAAGGCAGCGGGTAGCTTCGGCTAGCGTCTCCACGGTCCACCGGTGCATTCGCCTCCCGACCCTTGGTAAGCTGGTGGAGAACTCAGCTCCGCGTCGCTCCATCATGATCAGCCGTTTCCTGCCGCCCTCGCTTCGCCAGCTTCGCTGGTGGGCCCTGCTCGTGATCGGGCTGTGGCTGGGGTTTGCCATTGCCGCCCTGCCCCATGTTCCACCCTGGAGCATGGTGCCGGTCGCCGCAGGTTGGCTGCTGGTGGCCCGCTGGTGCGGCTGGGGAGCGCGCGCCCATCGACGTCCCGCGCGTCGCGCCTGGCCATGGTCGCTGTTGCCGATCGCCCTTTGGGGGCTCTATGTCTATCTTGCCAACAGCTTCGGCATAGTCGATCTCGGCGCCGTCTTCTTTCATCTCCAGGCCGGCATGGAAGCACATGGCGGCGGGGAGCGTATCGTCACCGCCCTCCTCTACACCTTGAGCATGATACTGCTGCTGGCCTGCTTCACCTGGCTAGTCCGGATGGATCATCGCTGGCGACGAGGAGAACGGCTGCTGGCGGTGGCACTGCTCGTCACCAACCCCTTGCTGTATGGCATCGGGCAGCGCGGCGCGGCCATCGTTACCGAGGATGGCGCCTGGCTGGATCGCCAATATGTGGAGCCGGTCATTCTCGAGGCCCCTGGCGATCCACCCAACCTGCTGCTGCTCTACCTAGAGAGCATCGAACGCACCTATGCCGACAAGGCGCGCTTCGGAAATGCCTATGCCCCGCTGGAGGACCTGGGCGAGAGGGCCGTGGTCTTCGATGGCGTGCGCCAGGTGGGCAACACCGGCTGGACCATGGCGGGCATGATCGCCAGCCAGTGTGGCACACCGCTGATGCCGGCCGGCCTGCTGCATGACAGCCAGTTCGAGCCGCTTGGGAAGGTCGTGCCTGGCGTCGACTGCCTGGGTGACCTGCTCGATGCGCGGGACTACACCCTCTCCTACATGGGCGGCGCCAGCACGCGCTTCGCCGGCAAGGGCGTCTTCTATCGGGACCACGGTTTCGACCGGGTACTCGGGCGGGAGGAACTGGAACCACGGCTGGAAGAGCCCGGCTACGTGAACAGCTGGGGTCTCTACGACGATACACTCTATGACTTCACCGTCGAGGAGATCCACCGCCTGGAGCGCCAAGGCGGCCCCTGGGGACTCGTCAACCTGAGCATCACCGGCCATGCTCCCAATGGCTACCCGGCGCGCGACTGCCGGGAGCGACAGGGTGAATTCGACGGCGTGGACATCCTGTATTCCGTGGAGTGCTCTGCCTGGCTCGTCCGCCGGCTGGTCGAGCGCCTGGAGGAAGAGGGCCTGCTGGAGAATACCCTGGTAGTGATCGCCAGTGACCACCTGACCATGCGGGTCTCCGCCTGGGAGGAGCTGATCGCCGGGGAGCGGGACAATACTTTCATGCTGCTGGGGGAGCATCTCGAGCCGCACCATGAGGATGTCGAGGCATC
The DNA here is from genome assembly GCF_014192285.1 of Halomonas fontilapidosi. Lineage (GTDB taxonomy): Bacteria > Pseudomonadota > Gammaproteobacteria > Pseudomonadales > Halomonadaceae > Halomonas > Halomonas fontilapidosi. The sequence continues at coordinate 133,113 of NZ_JACHXQ010000006.1, forward strand.
GACCATGGATATTCTGCCCACGGTTCTCGAGGCCATGGGCTTCGTCATCGACTGGCATCGAGCCGGGCTCGGGGTGTCACTGCTCTCGGGCGAGCCAACCCTGGTCGAGGAACACGGACGCGAGACGCTCAATGCGCGCATGCGTGAGGAGACAGCCCTCCAGGAGCGCCTGTGGGAGGGGCTGGAGCCGCCGCAAGGTCCTCCTACGCCCCCACAACCAGCCGTCGAGCAGATCGTCGAAACACCCGGGGACCAGGCGCCGGAGGCGCCACCAGAGGCACTACCCTAATCGCCGTTCGCCAGCATCGCCTGCAGGACCCGTTCGGGCATGAGCTGCTTCAGACAATTGGTATGTCCCAGCGGGCAGGTGCGCTGAAAGCAGGGGGAACAATCGAGGGCCAGGTAATGGACCTCGGCATTCTCGGTCAGGGGTGGCGTATAGGCCGGCGATGATGAGCCGTAGAGGGCCTGCACGCGAGTTCCGACCGCTGCCGCCACATGCATCAGTCCGGAGTCGTTGGTCACCACCTGCCGACAGTCGCCGAGCAGGTCGACGGCATCCGCCAGCCGTGTCCTGCCGCACAGGTTGTGGGTATGGGGCAGCGCATCGGCGATCTCCTCGCCGGCCTCCCTGTCCTTTGGGCCTCCCAGCACACGGACCTCGAATCCCTCTACCACCAGCGATCTCGCCAGTTCCCGAAAATACGCCAGCGGCCACTGCTTGGCGGGACCATATTCCGCCCCCGGCATCATGCCGATGGCCGGGCGCGACGACAGCCCGAGCTCAACGCGGCGCTCGACGAGATTCTCGGTGTCCAGACGCAGCCGGGGCTGCGGGATAGGAATGTCGCCATTGGCTGCCGCCTCTGCTGGTAGGCCCAGCGCCACGAAGCGTTTCACGGTCTGATCCAGCACTGTCTTGTCGAGTCGCCTGCGGTCATTGAGCAGCCACAGGCGCTGCTCGCCGGTGAAACCGGTACGCCGAGGGATGCGCGCCAGAAAAGGCACCAGGGCCGACTTCCAGGAGCGTGGCAGTACGATGGCGTGATCGAAGCGCCCTTGCAGGGAGCGAGCAAGCTGCCGCCGTGTTGCCAGGCCGAACTGGCCGTGCCCCACGCTGAGGCTGACCACCTCGTCCACCTCGTCCATTCGCTCGAGGATCGGTCGCGACCAGGCGGGCGCCACCACGGCGATTCGGCTGCTCGGCTGCCTCGCCTTCAGGGTCTTGAAGAGGCTCTGGGCCATGACCATGTCGCCAACCCAGGAAGGCCCCACCACGAGGATGCGAGGCTCATCGCCGAGCGACATATGCCGGGCCTCAGGCATTGAGCCACTCCAGGTATTCCCGCACCCCTTCAGCCACGGTACGGAACTCGCGGTCGTAGCCGGCCTCGCGCAGGCGGCTGATGTCGGCACGCGTATAACTCTGGTAGCGGCCTTTGAGCTCCTCGGGAAAATCGATGTACTCGATACCGCCGCGGCCATAGTAGTCGACCACCGTCTCGCCGATAGCCTTGAAGGGTTCGGCGCGGCCGGTGCCCAGGTTGAAGATGCCGGAGGCCTCGGGATGGTCCAGGAACCAGAGGTTGACGTCCACCACGTCACCCACATAGATGAAGTCGCGACTCTGCATGCCGGCCTCGTAGCCCTCCCAGGCACCGAACAGCTTCACGTTCTGACCGGCGCATATCTGGGTATGGTGGTGGTAGGCAACACTGGCCATCTTGCCCTTATGCTGCTCCCGGGGCCCGTAGACATTGAAGTAGCGGAAGCCCACTACCTGACTGGTGAAGTCATCGTGGCGGGCACGCACATACTGGTCGAACAGCAGCTTCGAGTAGCCATAGACGTTGAGCGGCTTCTCGTGCTCCGCGGCCTCGAAGAACACCTCGCTCCCCCCGTAGGTGGCCGCCGAGGAGGCATAGAGGAAGGGAATGCCCTCACGCTGGCAGAAGTGCAACAGCACCTTGGAATACTCGAAGTTGTTCTCGAGCATGAAGCGGCCGTCCCATTCGGTGGTGTCCGAACAGGCCCCCTCGTGGAAGATGGCCTCAATGGGTGGCAGGTGAGACGTCTCGCCGTTCAGTGCAGCCCTCACACGGGCAATGAAGTCATCCTTGTCGAGGTAGTCGCCGAGGGTGCAGTCGGCCAGATTGACGAACTTGCTGCCGTCGCTGAGATCATCGACCACCAGCACATCCTCGCGGCCACGGGCATTGAGTGCCTTGACCAGATTCGAGCCGATAAAGCCGGCCCCGCCTGTTACTACGATCATGGGAATCCTCTCGTCTCCGGGCCTGCGCCTATAACCGATCTTCCGGTGATTGTATACTTGACGGCCCGTGAATTCATGGCCAACGGTGCTACCAATGACTCAGTCGTCGCCAGACGTGACAACCTTTCAGGGCCTGATCCTTGCCCTGCAGCAGTACTGGGCCGATCAAGGCTGCGTGATCCTTCAGCCCCTGGATATGGAGGTGGGGGCCGGCACCTTCCACACCGCCACCTTCCTGCGTTCCATCGGCCCCGAGACCTGGAACGCGGCCTATGTTCAGCCTTCCCGCCGCCCCACCGATGGCCGGTATGGCGAGAACCCGAATCGCCTGCAGCACTACTACCAGTTTCAGGTAGTAATGAAGCCCTCCCCCATCGAGTTGCAGGAGCTCTACCTGGGCTCTCTGAAGCACCTGGGTCTCGATCCATTGGTCCATGACATCCGCTTTGTCGAGGACAACTGGGAGTCTCCCACTCTCGGCGCCTGGGGCCTGGGTTGGGAAGTCTGGCTCAACGGCATGGAAGTGACCCAGTTCACCTACTTCCAGCAGGCCGGCGGCCTGGAGTGCTACCCGGTCACCGGCGAGCTCACCTATGGTCTGGAACGCATTGCCATGTACCTGCAGGACGTCGACAGCGTCTATGACCTGGTCTGGACGGTGGCGCCGGATGGCAGCCGCGTTACCTACGGCGATGTCTACCTGCAGAACGAGCGCGAGCAGTCTGCCTACAATTTCGAACACGCCGACGTCGACTTCCTCTTCGCCTCCTTCGACCACCAGGAGCGCGAATGCACCAAACTGCTGGATGCCAGCCTGCCGCTGCCTGCCTACGAACAGGTGCTCAAGGCATCGCACACCTTCAATCTGCTGGATGCCCGGCACGCCATCTCGGTGACCGAACGCCAGCGCTACATCCTGCGCGTGCGCACCATGGCCCGTGACGTGGCCCAGGCCTACTTTGACTCGCGCAAGGCCGCCGGCTTCCCGCTGGCCCCCGAAGCCTTGCGCCACGAACTGCTTGCCGAACAGGGAGACGCGTGATGGCTGCCACTACCCTACTGGTCGAACTGGGCGTCGAGGAACTGCCGCCAGGCGCCATCGACAACCTCTCCGATGCCCTTGCCGAGGGCATTCGACAGGGTCTCGCCGAGGCCGAGATCGACTTCAGCGAGACCCTCGCGTTGGGCGGTCCGCGTCGCCTGGCTGTGCAGGTGCGCGAGTTGGCCGACAAGCAGCCCGACCGCGAGGTCGAACGTCGTGGCCCGGCTTTGGCCGCCGCCTTCAAGGATGGCCAGCCGACGCGCGCCGCCGAAGGCTTTGCTCGCTCCTGCGGTGTCGGCGTCGATGAGCTGATCCACCTGGAGAACGACAAGGGCACCTGGCTCGGCTACCGCGAGCAGCAGCAGGGCGAAGCCACCACGACCCTGCTCCCCGCCATCGTCGAGAAGGCCATCGGTGCCCTGCCGGTACCCAAGAACATGCGCTGGGGTGCCTCGCGAGTGGAGTTCTCCCGTCCTGTTCACTGGCTGGTCATGCTCTACGGCAGCGAGGTCGTCGAAGCCAGTGCCCTGGGTCTGCAGTCGGGACGCACCACCCGTGGCCACCGCTTCCACGCACCAGCGCCTATCGATCTGGCTCACGCCGACGACTACCTTGGTGCCCTGGAACAGGCCTGGGTGTTGGCCGACCGCGACAAACGGCGTGAGCGCATTCGCGAGCAGGTGCTGGCCGAGGCCGAGGTCCAGGATGCGACCGCAGTGATTGACGAGGAGTTGCTTGTCGAGGTCAGCGGTCTGGTGGAGTGGCCCGTGGCCCTGACCGGCAGCTTCGACGAGCGCTTCCTCGAGGTGCCTGCCGAGTGCCTGATCTCTTCCATGAAGGCCAACCAGAAATACTTCCACCTGCTGGATCAGCAGGATCAGCTCAAACCGCTCTTTATCACCATCGCCAACATCGACAGCCACGAGCCGGAACAGGTCATCCAGGGCAACGAGAAGGTGATCCGCCCACGCCTGGCCGATGCCGCCTTCTTCTACGACACCGATCGCCGCCGCCCGCTGGCGGACCGAGCTCCGGAGCTGGCCGGCGTGGTGTTCCAGAAGAAGCTCGGGACCCTGGCCGACAAGGCGCATCGCAGCGCCGCCGTGGCGGCCTTCATCGCCGGTCGCATCGACGGTGACGTGGCTCAGGCACGGCGCGCCGCTGAGCTCGGCAAGTGCGACCTGGTCACCGAGATGGTCCTCGAGTTCCCGGAACTCCAAGGCATCATGGGACGCTACTACGCCGCCAACGACGGCGAGGCCGCCGAGGTGGCCCAGGCCCTGGAGGAGCAGTACCTGCCGCGCTTCGCCAGCGACGCGATCCCCCGGACCCGCACCGGCCTGGCGCTGGCACTGGCCGATCGTCTCGATACCCTCACCGGTATCTTCGGCATCGGCCAGCGACCCAGCGGCACCAAGGACCCCTTCGCCTTGCGGCGCGCCGCCATTGGGGTGATCAACATCCTGGTCAAGGGCAAGCTTGCCCTCGACCTGCGTGAATTGCTGGAGTTGGCCGCAGCGCAGCACCAGGAGTTGCCCTACGCCGAAGGGTTGGTGGACGAGGTGCTCACCTACATGCTCGACCGCTTCCGCGCCTGGGCACGCGACGAGGGTATCGATACCGAGGTCTACCTGGCGGTTCGGGCACGCCCGGTGACCCAGCCCTTGGACTTCGCTCGTCGCTTGCGCGCCGTCCAGGGTTTCTCTCGTCGCGAGGAGGCCGCCGCCCTGGCCTCTGCCAACAAGCGCGTCTCCAACATCCTCAGCAAGCAACAGCACGACGGCAGCACCGAAGTGGAAGCCGACCTGCTCCAAGAGCCCGCTGAGCAGGCGCTCTACGAGGCCCTGGCGTCTCGCCGTGAAGCGGTGATGCCGCTCTTCGCCGAAGCGCGCTACAGCGAGGCGCTGGATGCCCTGGCGGGCCTGCGCGAGCCAGTGGACACCTTCTTCGACCAAGTCATGGTCATGGCCGAGGACCCGGCGGTTCGCCGTAACCGGTTGGCCCTGCTCGCCGGCCTCCAGGCCCTCTTCCTGGAAGTCGCGGATATTGCCCTGCTGCAGCAGTAACGCAGCGTCTGGTGAGATCGAGGCCGGCGAGCGATCGCCGGCCTTTTTCATGTCGATTGTTGATGTTTCACGTGGAACATCTGTATGTGCAAGAGACAGCGGCACCCAGTTCGGTGCGAGGAAAGCCGGCCTTGGGCTTACACGGCACTCTCCTTTCGCTCTCTCCTTCCCTTTCCCCTCTCCCCCCTTCCCGTCCTACCTTGGCCGCTTGGCCGCTTGGCCGCTTGGCCGCTTGGCCGCTTGGCCGCTTGGCCGCTTGGCCGCTTGGCCGCTTGGCCGCTTGGCAGGGTATGTTCCACGTGAAACACTCCTCCCCTGGAGAAAAGACATTTCCAGGGAGTCTGCCCCTTATGTTCACAGCCGACCGACTCGTTATCCTTGATCGTGATGGCGTCATCAACCAAGACTCGGATGAGTATGTGAAGTCTCTCGATGAATGGATCCCCTATCCTGCCGCCATCGAGGCCATCGCCAGGCTGAGCCGTGCCGGTTGGACGGTGACCGTGGCCACCAATCAATCCGGCATTGCCCGCGGCTACTATGACACCGAGACGTTGCATGCGATTCATGATCGGCTCACAGAGATTGTTCACGAAGCAGGCGGAGAAATAGCGTACATCGCCCACTGCCCTCATGGCCCGGATGACGGCTGTGAATGTCGCAAGCCCCTGCCCGGCTTGCTGGAAGAGGTTCAGGAGGCATTGGCACTGGACAGCCTTGACGGCAGCTGGATGGTCGGTGACAGCCTACGAGACCTGCAGGCCGGCAAGGCAATGGGATGCCGGCCGGTACTGGTTCGCACCGGCAAGGGACGTCGGACGGAGAAGAAGGGAGATGGACTCGGAGGCGTGATGCTCTTCGATGACCTGACTGCCTTCGTAGAATGGCTATTGTCGAAGAACAGCAGCAACACGCCAGACACTACTCTCGGGAAAACCCCTCGCTGGATCGAGTAGGAGAGAGTTGCCTCCCCCGTCCTCTCACACCACCGGGCATATGGTTCCGTACCATGGCGGTTCATGAAGAACGACGAAGCCCTCTTACCGTCCCGAGTACCGAGACCATTCCCTGCTGACGGAACCAACTGTTAGGCAAGGCATGGCGCATATGCAGAGCGCCGGCATTCCACCAGGGGCCACCCATTCCCCGCTGATTTCCAGGCACGCTGGTCGTCCAGACCCAGCGCCAGAGGCTTGCGGCGCCGAGTCGCCGGACGCTTCCATTGCCGCCAGATCAGGCAACGCGGTCGGCGCCGTACCTATTGATCTAGCGCTTCCAGCGGGCGCTTCACGACGACGAGGGCGAAATAGCTGGCCCAGCCCCGGGGGACCGGGGTCAACTCCTTGATCGCCCTCGGAGGTTACGTCCCTGCCACGCTTGAGGATCTCGCGGACACTTTGCATCAGGCGCTGCAGCCGCTTATCGCGGACGCGGTGCGCGATCCGCGCCATCAGCAGGTCGTGGTTCACTCGGTCGAAGAAGGCTTCCAGGTCGAGGTCGACCACCCGGCGGTGGCCGGCGGTAACATGGGTCTTAATGGCCGCGACGGCTAGGCGCTGCGCGCCATGCCTGGCACACATGAAACAAGGCCGGCCTCAATGGCCGGCCTTGTCGTCGTGATGCCTCTCAGGCGCTGTGATGTTTCACGTGGAACATCCTGTCTACGCCATCAGATATCCAGGTTGGCCACCAGGGCAAAGCGCTCGATGAAGTCGCGCCGGGGCTCAACTTCGTCACCCATCAGGGTATTGAACATCATGTCGGCGGCAACCGCATCTTCGATGGACACCCGCAGCATGCGCCGAGTGTCCGGGTTCATGGTCGTCTCCCAGAGCTGATCGGGGTTCATCTCACCGAGCCCCTTGTAGCGCTGGATGGAAAGACCCCGCTGGGCCTCGGCCATCAGCCATTCCAGCGCATCGTAGAAGGTTGCCACGGACCTCTTCCGCTCCCCACGGGCCACGTAGCTTCCAGCCTCGAGCAGACCATCCAGGGTCTCGCCGAGACTCGCCATGGCACGATAGTCGACGCTGGTGAAGAACTCGATCCCCCAGACATAGTCGGTGGTGACGCCATGTGCCGTCAGCGTCACCGCCGGCAGAAAGATGCCGCGCTCTCCATCCTCCTCGAGGCGGAAAGTGTATCGCGGCCCCCCTTCATAGGAGACGAGCGCATCCATCTCGGCCTGGAGGTACTCGATCCAGTTCTCCATGGTGACGCGATCGCGCAGACTCTGCTCGCCATCGAGGTGTGCCGCGTGGACGATCTTGCGCAGCACCACGTTGGGGTAGACGCGCGACAGGCGATCGATACGCTTCATCACATCACGATACTGATTGACGAGGGCTTCCAACTGGGCACCACCGATGCCGGGGGCATCCGCGTTGACATGCAGACGGGCTCCATCAAGAGCGGTGGTCGTCAGGTAATCGATCATCGCCTGCTCATCCTTAAGATAGAGCTCCTGCTTGCCGCGCTTGATCTTGTAGAGCGGCGGCTGGGCGATGAAGACATGACCACGCTCGATGAGCTGAGACATCTGGCGAAAGAAGAAGGTCAACAGCAGGGTCCGGATGTGTGATCCGTCCACGTCCGCATCGGTCATGATGATGATGGAGTGATAGCGGAGCTTGTCGGGATCGAACTCCTCTCGCCCGATACCACAGCCCAAGGCGGTAATCAGCGTGCCAACCTCGGCCGAGGAGAGCATCTTGTCAAAGCGGGCTTTCTCGACGTTAAGAATCTTGCCCTTGAGCGGCAGGATGGCTTGTGTGCGTCGATCCCGGCCCTGCTTGGCACTGCCACCGGCCGAGTCGCCCTCGACGAGGAAGAGTTCCGAGAGACTGGGGTCTTTCTCCTGACAGTCGGCCAGCTTGCCCGGCAGGCCAGCGATGTCTAGAGCCCCTTTGCGCCGGGTCATGTCACGTGCCTTGCGCGCGGCCTCGCGGGCTCGAGCCGCATCCAGCATCTTGTTGACGATGGCCTTGGCTTCGTTGGGCTTCTCGACCAGGTATTCCGAGAAAAGCCGTCCCATCTCCTGCTCTACCGCCGTCTTTACCTCCGAGGAGACCAGCTTATCCTTGGTCTGCGCGGAGAACTTCGGATCCGGCACCTTCACCGAGATGATCGCCGTCAGCCCCTCGCGGGCATCGTCTCCTGAGGTATTGACCTTGGCCTTCTTGAGCAGGCCCTCGGCTTCGATGTAGTGGTTGAGCGAGCGCGTCAGAGCCGCGCGGAAACCGGCCAGATGGGTCCCGCCATCCCGCTGGGGGATGTTATTGGTGTAGCAGAAAATGTTCTCTGAGAAGGTATCGTTCCACTGCATCGCCACCTCAACGCCGACACCATCCTCACGCTCAGCGTTGAAGTGAAAGACGGGGTTGAGCACCGTCTTATTGGTATTCAGGTGGTTGACGAAGGCCTTGAGACCGCCTTCGTAATGAAACAGTTCCTCCTTTCCACTCCGCTCGTCCATCAGGCGGATGGCCACGCCAGAGTTGAGGAAGGAGAGCTCCCTGAGGCGCTTGGCCAGAATATCGTAATGGAACTCGATATTGTGAAAGGTCTCGGCGGAGGGGCGGAAGTGAACGCGGGTTCCGCTCTGCTCCGTCTTGCCCACCACTGAAAGCGGTGCATCGGCAACACCGTGATGGTAGAGCTGTTCATACACCTGGCCAGCACGCCAGATGGTCAGTTTCAGCTCCTCGGACAGGGCATTGACGACAGAGACCCCCACGCCGTGGAGGCCGCCGGACACCTTGTAGGAGTTATCGTCGAACTTGCCACCGGCATGCAGCACCGTCATGATCACTTCGGCTGCCGACACACCCTCTTCCTCGTGAATATCGGTCGGAACGCCCCGGCCGTTGTCGGTCACGGTAACCGATTCATCTGGATGGATAATGACGCGAATCTCGCTGCAGTATCCGGCCAGAGCTTCATCAATGGAGTTGTCCACCAGCTCGAACACCATATGGTGCAGGCCCGTGCCGTCGTCGGTGTCCCCGATGTACATGCCTGGCCGTTTGCGTACGGCATCCAGCCCCTTGAGAACCTTGATGCTCGATGAGTCGTAAGCCTGTTCGCTCATTGACCACTCCGTCATGAAGTCTTTCTGTCCATTGGCAGCAGCTGTCCCTGCCCCGATTCGGAATGTTTCACGTGGAACATCGCCACTTGGGTGTCCGTCTGCCAGAGACCTGTAAGAGCATCGGGATCGACGCTGGTAATGAACACCTGGCAGCGCATACGCTCCAGCCAATCACAGAAAACCCGGCGATGTTCCAGGTCCAGTTCGGCAGGAAGGTCGTCGATCAGGTAGATGCAGGTACGTCGAGTGGCCTGCTCCAGCAGACGTCCCTGGGCCAGCTTCAGGGCACTCACCACCAGCTTCTGTTGACCCCGGGACAGTACTTCTACCGCCGGTCGCTTGCCGAGACGGATCCCCAGCTCGGCGCGCTGCGGCCCTTGCTGGGTAAAGCCCATCTGTCGATCGGTGTCACGTGCATCGCGAAGAATATGCACGAGTTCTCGCTTTCGGTCCCAGCCGCGAGCATAGCGTAGCTTCAGCCCGGGCAATCTGATCAGCTCAGCTAGCGTATCCTCGAACACCGGGATAAATGCCTCGACCCATTCGCGACGCATGCTATCCAGTCGGGTGCTCCAGAGCACCAGTTCCTTTTCCCAGGCATCCAGAGAAACAACGTCCATTCTACCATGCCTGAGAAGGGCATTCCGATGTTTCAGCGCGCGTCGAAAACGCCGCCAGACATCGAGAAAGCCATGTTTCACGTGAAACACACCCCAGTCCAGAAACTCCCGTCGTCCGGACGGAGGCCCCTCGAGAAGACGAAAGGCATCTGGGTTGATCAACTGAAGTGGCAGGGTCTCGACGAGGCGTGAGACTCGCTCCAGACGCTCACCCCCCAAGCGCATTTCAAGATCGCTGCCCTCGCGAGAGCGGCGTATGCCGATGGTCGTCGGCGGATCGCCGACCAGGCGGCCATGAAGCGTCATGACCTCGGCATCGTGAGCGATGGCATGACGAAGCTGGCGAACGCGAAAGGAACGCCCCATGCCAAGAACGTAGATACCCTCCAGCAGACTGGTCTTGCCACTGCCGTTAGCGCCAATCAAAAGGTTGATGCGTGGACCCGGGGAGAGGTCCACAGCCTCGAAGTTGCGCAGGCCATGGAAAGAGAGACGTTCGACAGACATCAGACAGGAACGACCATCATGCCGGTGGCACCCGGCGAGGGTACCACCTGCCGACACCTCAAAGGCGCATCGGCATGACGACATACATGGCGTCGCCACCGCCGGGCTCTTCCATCAGCGCACTGCTATTGGGGTCGGCCAGGGTCATCTGCACCCGATCCTCGTCCAGCACGCTGAGCACATCGACGAGATAGCCGACGTTGAAACCGATTTCCATGGCCGGCCCGCTGTACTCGATGGCAACATTTTCCTCGGCTTCTTCCTGTTCGGGGTTGTTGGCCATTACCCTAAGATTGCCTTCCTCGAGATTCAGGCGTACCCCGCGGTACTTCTCATTGGAGAGGATGGCCGTGCGCGACAGCACCTGCCGTAACTCGGCGCGATCGGCGATGAAGACCTTGTCACCGCCGCGCGGCACTACCCTTTCGTAGTCGGGAAACTTGCCATCGACCAGTTTGGAGGTGAAGGTGAAGTCGCCTGTGTGGGCCCGCACATGGCTGGCACCGAGCGTCAGACTGACGGGTTCCTCGCCGTCATCGAGCAGGCGCACCAACTCCAGGACACCCTTGCGCGGCACGATCAGTTTCTGAGAAGGCTCCACCCGGATGTCCGCTGAGCGCGAACAGACGGCAAGACGATGGCCGTCAGTAGCCACCGTGCGCACCAGGTTGTTGCCCATCTCGAGAAGCATGCCATTGAGGTAATAGCGGACATCCTGCTGAGCCATCGCGAATGACGTCGCATCGATCAGGTGCTTCAGTGTGCCTCGCGGCAGACTGAGCTCTACCTTCCCGGGATCGTCCTCGATATTGGGAAACTCGGCCACCGGGAGGGTCGAAAGCGTGAAACGCGAACGACCACTGCGCAACACCGCCCTGCTCTCCTCGACCGAAAGCTGTATCTCGGACTGATCCGGCAGTGACTTGCAGATATCCATGAGCTTGCGAGCCGGCAAGGTAGCGGACCCTGGCTCTTCCACCAGGCTGGCGGCGGTACGGCCGATCAGTTCGACTTCGAGATCCGTACCCGTAAGAGACACCTGATCCTGGTCAACCTGAATCAGCACATTGGAGAGTACCGGGAGCGTCTGGCGTCGTTCCACCACGCCGGCCACCAGCGTCAGCGGGCGCAGCAGCGCTTCTCGGGAGATGGTAAATTTCATGTCGGCTCCACTACTTGTCCTGGAGAGGTTGAGGCCGGCGACCCGACCGCAGGTATTGCGTTCAGCTGGTCAACAGCCGCAGCAGATTCTTGTAGTCCTCGCGGATATCCGAACTCTCCTCCTGCAGCGACTTCACCTTGCGGCAGGCATGCAACACGGTGGTGTGATCCCGACCACCGAAGGCGTCACCGATCTCCGGCAAGCTATGGTTGGTCAGTTCCTTGGCCAGGGCCATGGCAACCTGACGAGGCCGGGCCACCGAGCGAGAGCGACGCTTGGAGAGCAGGTCAGCAAGCTTTATCTTGTAATACTCGGCCACGGTACGCTGAATGTTATCCACGCCGACCTGTTTATCCTGCAGCGCCAGCAGATCCTTAAGGGATTCGCGGATGAAATCCTGAGTGATCGTCTTGCCCATGAAGTGGGAGTCAGCGATCACTTTCTTCAGGGCGCCTTCCAACTCGCGCACATTGGAGCGGATCTTCTGGGCGATAAAGAAGGCAGCATCGTGAGGAAGATCGACCTTGGCCTGATCCGCCTTCTTCATCAGGATTGCGACTCGGGTCTCCAATTCGGGCGGCTCGATCGCTACCGTCAGCCCCCAGCCAAAACGTGACTTCAGACGCTCTTCTACTCCGCTGATTTCCTTGGGATATCGATCAGACGTCAGGATCATCTGCTGGCCGCCCTCAAGCAGCGCATTGAAGGTATGGAAAAACTCCTCCTGGGAGCGTTCCTTGCCGGCGAAGAACTGGATATCGTCGATCAGTAGCGCATCGACGCTGCGATAGAAGCGCTTGAAGTCGTTGATGGCATTGAGCTGAAGGGCCTTGACCATGTCGGCCACGAAACGTTCGGAATGCAGGTAGACCACTTGGGCATTCTCGCGGCGCGTTGCCAGGGCATTGCCTACCGCATGCATCAGGTGGGTCTTGCCCAGCCCCACCCCACCGTAGAGGAACAGCGGATTGTAGGCACCCCCGGGATTCTCGGACACCTGGCGGGAAGCCGCTCTGGCCAGCTGATTCGACTTGCCCTCGACAAAGGTTTCGAAGGTGAAGTTGGGGTTGAGGCCACTGCTGTGCTTGAGGCTTCCCTCTACCTGCACCTGGCGCTCGCCGCCCCGCCGTTGGTTAGGGCCTTCCTCGCGAAGTTGATCGATCTCGCGTTCGTCTGCCACGTCTCCCCGAGGAGGTACCTGGACCGCCGGAGCGGCAGGGCTCCGTGCTGCCGAGACGGGATTGCCCAGTTCTCGAGGCTGCGGGCTTGGAGCAGCGCGGCGACTGCCGACGGCCAACACCACCTTGGGCGGCTTGGCAGGCGAGAGTTCACGCATCAGCTCATTGATTCGCTTGGCATACTTGTCGCTGACCCAGTCACGCACAAAGCGATTAGGCGCCAGCAGGCGCAACTGGTTGGAGTCCCCTTCTTCCGCCTGCAACGGGCGGATCCAGGTATTGAACTGTTGGGAATTCAGTTCATCCTGAAGGGTATCCAGACATTGTTGCCATAGAGCCAGTGACACGCGACCTCACCATTGCATCGAAAACGGCCGCCTATTGTATCGTTCAGTGGCAGGGTTATCCACATGGCGCCGGCAGCCACACTACCTGTGGAAAACCTTTCGGCAACCCTGAAGTGGGCACAGGCCTCAAGATCCAAGCCAGACCATGCCTCCATTGTGACTGACCCCGTTGCCGGCCATCCCCACCACATCCCCACCTTGTACACAGCAAGGACATAGCCACAAATCATTGATATTAAATTATATAAAAGACTTTTCCACAATATCTGTCCCCAATAGTGATAACAGGATCCCAATCCATGGCAGCGAACCTGCCGCGACGACAGTGGACTGAGAAGCTGGGCCACATACCTTGCAGACCGCATCGAGACGCAGGGAAGAATTGCACCGCGACGCTGAAATCACTACAATTTCCGGTCTTGAACCGAATACCCCCGGGTCCGTCAGCGGCATCCGGATGCCTCCGAATGATCGATTCGTTCCAAAAACCATGTGGGAATAACGAGTTATGAAACGTACTTTTCAACCCAGCGTACTCAAGCGCAAGCGCGTGCATGGCTTTCGTGCGCGCATGGCCACCAAGAATGGTCGAGCTGTACTGGCACGTCGTCGTGCCAAGGGCCGCAAGCGCCTGAGCGCCTGACCGCGGCTCTTACGTGGTCAATCAGGGCTATCCCCGGCAACTGCGACTGCTGACTGCCGGGGATTATCGACGTGTCTTCGAAACGGCTGCATTCAAGATCCACGGCAAAGGGCTGATGGCCCTCGCCTCGCCCAATGAGCGAGATCATCCACGCCTCGGCCTGATCTTCAGCAAGAAGAATGTCCGCAGAGCCGTCGACCGAAACCGCCTCAAGCGCATCGTGCGAGAGTCCATCCGTCTTCAGCAACATCGCCTGCCTTCGGTGGATATCGTGGTACTGGCAAGACGAGGAGTCCATGAACTGGACAATGCCACCGTGCATCGCCAGCTCCACGGGATGTGGCGTCGCCTGGAGCGAGAGACGCGCAGAGCGTCCTGCGGAGGAGACGCGTCCAGCATGGATAGCGGTGACGCGGGCCGCGCACGATGACCAGCGCTTCAGCGTATCGGTGCGAACCGGTGCCAGCATGGGTCCCACCACCGCCCTCCCCGCAGGGCCCCTCCTTGCTGTTGCCTCGGATGCAGCCAACCAGCACGCGTTGTACAGCCTGCCACCGGCAGGCTTTCGTATGTCTCGGGCGTGCGACCTGCGTTGCGCCATCGGAATGTTCACTACCCATCGGGCAGACTCCTCATGGACGTAAAACGACTTCTCCTCGTGATTCCTCTGGCGGTTCTCGCCTATCTGCTGATCGTCCAGTGGAATCAGGACTACGGGCAGGTAACCCCTGAGCCGCAAGCTCCCGGCATCACCAGCAATGCCCCGGAAGGAGCTCGACAGGACCCGGCATCCTCGGGTAGCGATGACCTCTCGGTCCCCGCAAGCGCCGGTGCACCAGACGACATCACCGGGGAGATTCCCGGCGAAGCCGCTTCCATGTCGGGAAGTCGCGACCTGGTGGCCGTGGTCACCGACGTGCTCGATGTCCGCATCGACCCTCAAGGGGGGGATATCGTCTACGCGGCGCTGCCCCAGCATCGCTTCAGCCTCGACTCCGAACGGCCCTACGTGCTGCTCTCCGACAGCGAAAGTCGCAGCTACGTGGCACGCTCCGGGCTACAGCTGGAGGGCCACGAGGGCCGCATCACCTTCTCTCCCGAGGCGACCGAATATCGTCTTGGCGAGAACGACGAGCGTCTCGAGGTCGATTTGACCGCCGAAGTGAACGGCGTGGAAGTGATCAAGCGCCTTACCTTCGAGCGTGACAGCTATGCGGTCGACGTGAACTACTTCCTCGCCAACAACACCGAGGAGCCGGTCACGGCTCGCTTCATCGGCCAGTTGGCTCGCGACAACAGCAGCGACCCCTCCAGCGGCCCGGCGCTGGGCATGCAGTCCTTCCTCGGTGCCGCCTATTCCACCCCGGAGGATCGCTACCTGAAGGTCGACTTCGAGGAAATCCAGGAAGGCAGTTTCAACAACCGCGACGTCGAGGGTGGCTGGGTTGCCATCATCCAGCACTACTTCACGTCGGCCTGGGTGCCACCGCAGAACCAGCAGAACCTGTTCTACGCCACCACCGATTCACGTAGCCGCAACGTCGCCGCCTTCGCCGGCCCTACCAGCAGCGTGGCAGCCAATGGTGAGACAACACTTGGCGCGACCCTCTACATGGGGCCCAAGGTACAGGAGCGCCTGGAAGCCGTGGCACCCAACCTGGAGCTGACGGTGGACTTCGGCTGGCTGTGGTTCATCGCCAACCCGCTGTTCTGGTTGCTGGACCATATTCACGACCTGATCGGCAACTGGGGCTGGTCCATCGTGCTGTTGACCTTGTTGGTAAAGCTGGCCCTTTGGCCACTCTCCGCCAAGGCCTACAAATCCATGGCCCGCATGCGCAAGCTGGGTCCCGAGATGCAGCGCCTGAAGGAGCAGTTCGGCGACGACCGCCAGAAGATGTCCCAGGAAATGATGAAGTTCTACCAGAAGGAGAAGATCAATCCTCTGGGTGGCTGTCTGCCGATCCTGGTACAGATGCCGGTGTTCATCGCCCTCTACTGGATGCTGCTGGAATCCGTGGAGTTGCGTCACGCGCCCTTCATTTTCTGGATCCAGGACCTGTCGGTGAAGGATCCGTACTTCATTCTGCCGCTTCTGATGGGTGGCTCGATGTTCGTCCAGCAGATGCTCAACCCGACGCCTCCGGATCCCATGCAGGCGAAGATCATGAAGATGCTGCCGATCGTCTTCACCTTCTTCTTCCTGTGGTTCCCGGCCGGCCTGGTCATCTACTGGGTGGTCAACAACTGTACGTCCATCGTTCAGCAGTACATGATCACCCGCAAGATCGAAGCTGATCCGAATATCGGCAAGGGTATGAAGACCAAGTAGCGCCACCCGTCTCATCCCTCTCTAGACCCCCGCCCCGGCGGGGGTCTAGCGTTTGCTGGGTCCGCCCCGGACAATACCCCCTTCCCGCATAGGAGCCGTCGATGACTGCCAGTCTCCATGATCAGGACACCATCGCCGCCCTGGCCACACCGCCGGGGCGTGGCGGAGTGAGCATCATCCGCCTCTCGGGACCCGGCTGCGCGACGATCGCCGAAACCGTAGTGGGCCACTGCCCTACCCCACGATACGCCCACTATGGCTCCTTCCGCGGGGAATCCACGGTGATCGATGAGGGCATCGCGCTGTTCTTCCCCGGCCCGCACTCCTTCACCGGCGAGGATGTCCTGGAACTTCAGGGTCACGGTGGCCCGGTGCTTATGGACCTGCTACTCGAGCGCTGCGTTCAGCTGGGGGCGCGACTTGCTCGTCCCGGTGAATTCTCGGAGCGCGCCTTCCTCAACGACAAGCTGGACCTGGCTCAGGCGGAAGCCATCGCCGACCTGATCGAAGCCAGTTCCCGAGGAGCCGCCGAGAACGCCCTGCGTTCACTTCAGGGTGAGTTCTCGCATCGCGTGGCGTCTCTGGTCCAGCGGTTGATCGAGCTGCGCATCTACGTCGAAGCGGCCATCGACTTCCCCGAGGAGGAGATCGACTTCCTGGCTGACGGGCATGTCGCCAGCCGGCTGGCCGCGATTCAGGCGGAACTTGCTGAGGTGCGTGCCTCGGCCGCTCAGGGCGCCCTGATGCGGGAGGGCATGAGCGTGGTGATCGCCGGTCGTCCCAATGCCGGCAAGTCGAGCCTGCTCAATGCCTTGACCATGCAGAACACCGCCATCGTCACCGACATCGAAGGCACCACCCGGGACGTGCTCAGGGAGCATATCCACCTGGATGGCATGCCCCTGCATGTCATCGATACGGCCGGTCTGCGCGACACGCCAGATGCGGTGGAGAAGATCGGGGTCGCCCGGGCCTGGGAAGAGATCGAGAAGGCCGATCGGGTGCTGCTGATGGTGGATGCCGCAACCACCGAGGCCATCGACCCCATGGCCATCTGGCCCGAGTTCGTGGCTCGCCTTCGTGATCCCTCGCGGCTGACGCTGGTCCGCAACAAGATCGATGCCAGTCACGAGGCCCCTGGCTTCGATGCCGATGCCACCACCCCGGTAATCCGGCTTTCAGCCACAAGCGGGGCGGGCGTGGATGATCTCAAGGAACATCTGAAGTCGGTTATGGGCTATGCCACTACCACCGAGGGACGTTTCTCGGCTCGCCGCCGTCACCTGGAGGCCCTGGACCGGGCCGGACGGGCACTTGCCAACGGAGAAGCACAGCTCGCAGGCTTCGGGGCCGGTGAGCTGCTTGCCGAGGACTTGCGTGACGCCCAGCAGGCGCTGGGCGAGATCACTGGGGAGTTCAGCGCAGACGATCTGCTGGGAGAGATCTTCGGCAGCTTCTGCATCGGCAAGTAACTCCGCCTATTCCCCGACCCACCAGTCACCACGGTGATGGCAGCTCGTGCCCAGTAGCGGCGTGACGTGCTGCATGGCGGCTTCCAGCCGGGAATCGAGCCCCCAGGGAGGATTGATTACGAGCATGCCGCTGCCGATCATGCCCCGCTCGGACTCCTGAGGTTCGCGTAGCCTCAGCTCACTACGCCAGATCTTGCGCAATCCCCCCTGGCGCAACCCCTCCAGTAGCTCACTGTGGCGGCCCGTGGGCAGCAGGGGATACCACACCAGCACCACCGCATGGCGCGCCTTGCGCATGGCCTCGAGCAGTGTCTCGGCTACCTCGCCATACTCCGTCTTGCGCTCGTAGCTGGGGTCAACCAGAACGCAAAGCCGAGGCGTCGACACCGGCAGTCGCTTCAACAGCCCCTGCAGGCCGTCACCGTAAATGCGCTGGGCATTGGCGGGCAGTGCCTGTTGGCTCAGGTGCCCATGCTCGCCAGGGTGCAATTCAAAGAGCGCCAGGCGATCCTCGGCACGTAATCGGTCCGACAACCACCAGGGCGAACCGGGGTAATGGTCGAGTCGATCTTCTCTCGCCTGGACACGTCCGACAGCAGCGAGCCAGTCGGCGAGGAGGGTATCGCTAACCAGGTGTTCACGTGCCTGCCATAGCCGGGCTATGCCCTCACGATACTCCCCGAGTCTCGCCGTCTCTTCGGCCGCCAGTGGGTAGAGGCCACGCCCGGCATGGGTATCTATGTACGTAACTGGCGATTCCTTACGTAAAAGATGGTCAATGACCGCAAAGAGCATTATGTGCTTGTGAACGTCGGCGAAATTGCCCGCGTGATAGGCATGCTGATAGGAAAGCATGAAAGAGTCCGTGAGACGTCAAGACGAAGAGACCCGCCACTGCAGGACAGTGACGGGTCAGAGTGGTACTGGACCAGAGTGCCGGCTTATTGCTGCTGGAAGCGGTCCTCGATGGGCGACAGGGTAATCTCTACCCGACGGTTCTGGGCTCGACCCTGCTCGGTGTTATTGCTGGCCACCGGCTGACTCTCGCCATAGCCGCGCATGTTCAAGCGATTGCGTGATACACCGGTCTGAGCCAAATAGTTACCCACCGATTGGGCACGACGCTCGGAAAGACGCTGATTGTAGCCGGCATCCCCCGTGCTATCGGTATGGCCGCCGATGTTGACCAGGGTGTCGGGGTACTGCTGGAGCACCGCTGCCACGTCGTTGAGGGCATTGCGCGCGTTCGGCGTCAGGTCGCTGGAATCGAAGCCGAAGGTCACCTCGCTCGGCATGTTGAGCACGATATCGTCACCGCGACGATCGACACCGATGCCGGTGCCCTGCGTGCTCTGACGCAGCTGCTCTTCCTGACGATCCATGTAGGCGCCGATGCCACCGCCGGCAGCGGCCCCGACAGCGGCGCCGATCAGGGCACGATCGCGGCGACTGGTGCTGCCGTCACCACTGAGGGCACCGGCCGCAGCACCGACGGCAGCGCCGATGGCCGCCCCCGTCCCGGTCTGGCTACGCTGAGTCTGTCCGGTGTAAGGATCGGTCGTGGTACAGCCCACCAGCAGCACGGCGGCCGCCAGCGGTGCAATCAGTCGGATGGGTCTGATCATGGTGTCCTCTTCTCCTTGGGTTGACGAGTGTCATCCTTCACTGGCTTGCTCATCATCGATCAGAGCCAGCACTTCGTTCAAGAATAGTAGACCCTGAGGCGATGCCCTAAGCCAGTTGGCATCTTCCACAAGAAGTCCTTTTTCACGGGCCTCAACCAGCCTTCCAAGCAACTGCTGTGGATCTCGGCCGGTATGCGCCTGCCAGGTCGACATCGGCACCCCACCGACCAGACGCAGAGCATTCATGGCGAATTCCAGCGGCAGTTCATGCTCATCGATAACGGCGCGACCGGCCACGAAGCCCCGTGGGTCGTTAAGCCGACGCAGGTAGTCCTCGGGCCGCCGCGACTTCCAGCGACGTTGGATCTCGAGCCCCTCAGGGCCCGCAACACTCAGCTTGCCATGGGCACCGGCGCCGATGCCCAGATAGTCACCGAAGCGCCAATAGTTGAAATTATGTCGCGAACCTCGCCCGGGTCGCGCATAGGCGGAAATCTCGTAACGCTCCAGGCCAGCGGCCTCCAGGCGCTGGTGCCCCAGGTCCTGAATGTCCCACAGTAGCTCCTCCGCGGGCAGGTCAGGCGGAAAACGGTGGAATTCGGTATTGGGTTCCAGCGTTAGCTGGTACCAGGAGAGATGCTCCGGGGAGAGCGACAGTGCCTGCTCGAGGTCGGCCAACGCCAAATCCGGCGTTTGTTGCGGCAGGCCGTGCATCAGATCGAGATTGAGGTTGTCGAAACCCGCCTGGCGCGCCTCTTCGACGGCCGCCACGGCATCATCACCGCCATGAATACGCCCCAGAGCGGACAACTGCGCATCCTGGAAGCTCTGCACGCCCAACGACAGGCGATTGATCCCCGCTGCCCGATAGCCGGCGAAGCGTCCTCGCTCGAGGGTTCCGGGGTTCGCTTCCAGGGTGATCTCGATGTCGGCTGCCAGCGGAAGCCGGCTCGCTATGGCCCGCAGAAGCCGCTCATAGAAGCTAGCGGACATCAGGCTCGGCGTCCCCCCCCCAATGAAGATGCTTGTGACCTCACGCTCAGCAGCAAACGACAGATCGACTTCAAGATCGGCGATCAGCGCCTCGAGGTAGCTTGCCTCAGGCAGCTCGGCGCTACGCCCCACACCATGAGAGTTGAAGTCACAGTAGGGACACTTGCGTACGCACCAGGGCACATGGACATAGAGCGAGAGCGGCGGCATGCAGGCCGAAACCGAAGACGTGATGCTCATCGCTGACCCCGGCCAATACCCATTTCCGCCACCAGCGCCTGCATGGCCCGCCCTCGATGACTGAGCCAATTCTTCTGTTCAGCACTGAGTTCAGCAGCACTCGCACCCTGATCAGCAAGCCAGAACAGCGGATCATAGCCGAACCCACCCTCACCGCGTGGAGACTGAAGGATCTCACCTTCCCAGCTGCGCTGGACGATAATGGGCACGGGGTCCTCGGCATGACGCAACAACACCAGAACACACCAGTAGCGTGCCTGACGATGACCCTGTGGCACCTCGGCCAGGGACGCCAGCAGCCGAGCATTGTTACGCGCATCGCTCTTCGGTTCCCCGGCGTAGCGTGCGGAGTAGATGCCGGGTGCCCCATGCAGAGCATCGACCTCCAGGCCGGAATCATCGGCCAGCGCAGGCAGCCCGCTGAGGCGACTCGCTTCGCGAGCCTTGAGCAGGGCGTTCTCGACGAAGGTCAGACCGGTCTCCTCGACGTCTGCCACGCCAAAATCGGCCTGGGGGCGCACGTCGAAGCCCAGCGGGGCGAGTAGCTGGTGGAACTCTCGCAGCTTCCCGGCATTGCCGCTGGCCAGAACCAGCTCGGCTGGCGTCATGGTCGTTTCTCCAGACGATCTTAAAGGACCCATTCTACGAGCCGTGACTAGCAGGGAAAACGGCCAGGCCGAAGAGATGCGGGACATTCCGTTCATAAGGATGAATTTTCTCATACATAATAGTGAGATCTCGAATCGAAAACCCGAGAGCATCAGGCTGAATTTCCTTGGTGGAGACTCTCAACAGGCGAAGCAGAAGCTCCATACATAGACGCCAAGTCCTTGATCATGTGGGACATAAGCCAGCTATAAAAAATTAAAATGAATATCGATATGACCATAAGTTAGTAACGGAAAGTTACATTCTGATCAAGACTAAGAACCAGTGTGTTACTTGTGCCGAAAATGCCTGATTACTTCATCATTAAAGTTAACCGCGGCTTGCGAAGGGGTCACACCATGGAACAGGGGAAGAGCCTGGTGTTGCTGGTTACCGCCAACAACCCTCAGTCACAACTCTTCATTAACTATCTCCACGAGCAGCTCGACTGCTCGGTCTCAGTGGTCTCACCGGGAACGGAGTGGAAGGACAAGCATGCTTCGCCGACCGTGGTGCTGCTCGATGCAGATCATATCGACGAAGCAACCATGCAGCAGTGGCATGTCAGGGCGGCCGAAGTCGATGACATGTCGCTTGCCGCTTTCAACCTGCGGGACGAGGAGCATGCCGTTGAGGTCCTCTCGGCAATGAACCTGCAGGGCGTCTTCTACCGCAGCGATTCGCTGGAGATGATCTGCAAGGGGCTCTCAATCCTGCTGGAAGGCAACCTGTGGATGTCACGCTCGTTGATGACGCGAATGATCCAGTTCTTTCGCCGCCAGCAGCTCAACTCCTACCGGCCGGTCTGCGGCTTGACCCACCGGGAGTTGGAGATCATTGCCATGCTGGGCACAGGGGCTTCGAACATCGAGATTGCCGACCAGTTGTTTGTCAGCGAGCACACCGTTAAATCCCACCTCTACAACATCTTTCGCAAGATCAAGGTGCACAATCGACTTCAGGCGGTGAACTGGGCCCGCCAGAACCTCGGCGCCCCGCCACCACTGGTAAAACGCCATCCACGCAATGCGCACTATCAGATCCCTGCTGCCCCCAACTGACCGAGTGTCACGTCAATTTCACGTGATGCTGAATCAAATCCGCCAGCGTCTCGGCGGCGTTGTCGGCCGTGGTATCGAGATGCAGCAGGTGCAGACGTTCCTCGTCACCGAAGGCCTCGATATCCGCTTGCTGACGAGCCAGGACGGCGAGGCTCTCCTCAACCGGAACACCCTGGCGCCGGGCGCGCTTGTCGATACGACGGCGCAGGGTAGCCTGGTCAGCCTCGAAGCTGACCAGCAGCACCGGCAGACCCCGAGCCTCGGCTTGATGGCGCAGGAGATCGCGCTGCTCCCGCTTTAGGAAGGTGCCATCGACGCAGGTGGGAAATCCTGCCTCCAGCAGCGTGCCGGCACACTCGGCAAGTCGACGATAGGTCTGCTCGGTAGCCTCTGGAGAGAACATATCCACAGGAGCGTCTATCGAGGTCGCCTGTGGATCGATAGCGAAAAGACGGTGGCGCTCTACATCCGAACAGAGACGCACGGCTCCCAGACGGCCGACCAGGGTGCGGGTGAAGCGACTCTTGCCACTGCCCGAGACACCGATGCCAATTAGCAAGGGGGGGAAGCGGAACTCGGCATGGGCCTCGGCCAGATCCAGGTAACCCCGACACTCGCGCATGGTCTCGGCCAGCAGAGCAGGTCGTTCGCCGTCCTCACCGGCCGACTGATGGCGCTGCAGGGCGCGGCGCGCGCCGGCAAGGGCCTGGACGAAAGCGAAGACCGACAGCAGGCGGGCCACCTCGTAGTCTCCAGACTGGCGCAGGTAGCCATCGAGGGCCTGGCGAGCCAACACTGTCTCACCGCGGGCCTCGAGCCCCACGAGCAGCGACGCCAGGTCGCTGCCTGGATCGGCAATGCCATCACCGCTGGCGCTCTGGAGATCCCGGCCGATGGCATTGGCCAACAGCACTCGGCCCTTGTCACAGAGACGACTGTGCGGATGCACGACGGCCCAGCTGGTTTCAAGAAGACGCTCACGTCGGGCCAGGAAGACTGCTGCTAACCGCTCGAGATCCTCCTCGAGCCACTGGCGGAGACAGGCCAGACGATGGCGGTCCTCTTCCCCGACAAGCAGCGGCTCGATGTCCGCTACTTCCCCTTCAAGCTGTGCCCGAATGGCAACCAGCCCGGCATCTTCGGGGGCGGCCGCTACGGCAGAGCACTGATGAAAGGCCACCAGGCGGTCGACCAGCTCATCAAGCTGCAGCGCCTCCTCGCAGGAAGCCGCGTATTCGGCATGTGTGGGGCTCATCTGGGGGGTCTCTCGCTATGGCGTGATGGAGTCTCAGCTATGCTGCATCGCCGCGAATGCCTTTTCGGCACCGTCGAGGGTCAGCTGGATGTCTTCAGGGGCGTGGGCACTGGACATGAAACCCGCCTCGAAGGCCGATGGTGCCAGATAGACGCCCTGATCGAGCATCAGTGAAAAGAAGCGACGAAAGGCATCGGCGTCGCAGGCAGTGGCCTGGGCGAAGTTGTCGACACGGCTCTGGCCGGTGAAGAAGACACCGAACATGCCCCCGGCACGCTGGGTGATCATGTCGACACCCGCGGCGTCGGCCCGCTCCTGTAGACCATGGCAGAGGGTTTCGACCCGCTGTGCCAGGGCATCATGAAAGCCCGGCTGGCGAAGCTTCCCGAGCAGCGCGGTGCCGGCAGCCATGGCCAGCGGATTACCCGAGAGGGTGCCAGCATGATAGACAGGACCGAGCGGCGAGATCACCTCCATGATCTCTCGTCGACCGCCGAAGGCGCCTACCGGCATGCCGCCACCAACGATCTTGCCCAGACAGGTGAGGTCCGGCTCGACGCCGAAGTGCGCCTGGGCGCCCCCCATCGCCACGCGGAAACCGGTCATTACCTCGTCGAAGATCAGCACGCTGCCATGCTGGTCGCAGACGCGGCGCAAGGTCTCCAGAAAGCCCGGCTGCGGCGGGATACAGTTCATGTTGCCGGCCACCGGCTCGACAATGATGCAGGCCACGTCGCTGCCAATCTCTTCGAAGCACTGTTCGACGGCATCGGGATCATTGAAGGAGAGGGTCACGGTATGCTCGGCCAGCGAGGCCGGCACCCCGGGTGAGCTCGGCTCGCCATGGGTGAGGGCACCCGAGCCGGCCTTGACCAGCAGCGAGTCGGAGTGGCCGTGGTAGTTGCCCTCGAACTTGACGATCTTGTCACGGCCGGTGAAGCCCCGTGCCAGACGGATCGCCGACATGGTGGCCTCGGTCCCCGAACTGGTCATGCGCACCATCTCGATGCTGGGAATCATGTCGCAGATCAGGTCGGCCATGGTGGTCTCGATCGCCGTGGGCGTGCCGAAGGAGAGACCGTTGTCGAGCCGTTCGCGAACCGCACCGAGCACGTCGGGGTCGGCATGGCCGGTGATCATGGGGCCCCAGGAGCCGACGTAGTCGACATAACACTTGCCTTCCACATCGAACAGATAGGCGCCGCGGGCACGCTCCATGAACACCGGGGGGCGGTCCATCCCCTTGAAGGCGCGAACCGGCGAGTTGACCCCGCCAGGAATGTGGCGGCAGGCCTGCTCGAAGAGCTGTGCGGATGTGGTCATGTCAACCTCTTGCCCTGTTAATGCATGCCCGAAAGCGGGCTGTGGATAATTCTCTTGACAACCTTGTGACAGGCAGTGAAGCGACAGTGAACATCGTCGAACAACGCTCGCCTGCGCTCTGCCGACTTCGCCCCATTCTCGTCTCCCGGAAGCGCGATGGCCAGCCCATTGCCTCATCGCCGCGGCATCTCGGCACTAGCAGGGAGACAAGACGGCATCATCGGCAGCTGCCAGAGACGCCGTGGCAGCTGCTGATCCTGTCCCGGCTGCCAGCCATGCGCCAGCGCCTGCCAGGTGAAGGCCTGCGCCTGCTCACAGGCCTGTATCAGTGACTCGCCCACCGCCAGACGGGCCGCCAGGGCGCTGGCCAGGGTACAGCCGGAGCCGTGGAAGCTGCCCTCCAGTCGCGGCCAGGTCCACTGGCGACTCGTCTCTGGCGCATGCAAGGTATGCTCGACCCGATCGGCAGGAACCCGGGCTTCAGGGTGATCGGTACCGGTGACCAGCAGTGCCTGGCAGCCTAGAGACATCAGCCTCACGGCTCGTTGGGTATCGTCGTCAAGGTCGGCGCCGGCCAGCCGGGCCAACTCCTGCCGGTTGGGGGTCAGGATATCCACAAGCGGCAGCAGCTGACGACGCATGGCATCGCCGAGTTCGGCTGTGGACAAGTCGCTTCCTCCGCCGGCCCTGAGCACCGGATCCACCACCACCGGCACGCCCGGTCGACGACGCAGGATATCCACGACCACATCCAGAACGGCAACATCCGGCACCAGACCGATCTTGATTGCCGCCACCTCGAAGTCATCCAAGGCTGCCGACATGGCATAGAGGTCATCGGCGGAAACGGGCCTGATCGCGCTCACGTCGCGGCAATTCTGCACCGTCAGGGCCGTGGGCAGGGTCAGCGCCCAGCCACCGCAGGCCGCTACTGACTCGCTGTCGGCCACAAGACCTGCACCACCGGTGGGATCATGGCCCGCCAGCACCAGCACGGTCGGCAGGTGAGGCTTCAATTCAGGGAAACCGGCCATCAGAACGGCTTCAACACGGCCAGGAAGATGATCAGCAGCAGTGCGATCACCGGTAACTCGTTGAACCACCGAAAGAACACATGGCCGCGTCGACAGCGCGCGTCAGCAAACTGCTTCAGGTAGATCAAACAGACATGGTGGTAACCCACCAGCAGCACCACCAGCAATAACTTGGCATGGATCCAGCCCTGAGTGAGCCAGGCGGGGTTGAGCACCAGCAGCGCACCCCCGAAAAGCAGCACGGCGATCATCGACGGGGTCATGATCCCCCGGTAGAGCTTGCGTTCCATCACCAGGAAGTGGTCGATAGCCTGCTGCTCGCCCTTGTCCCGGGCCATGGCGTGGTAAACGTAGAGACGCGGCAGATAGAACAGGGCGGCGAACCAGGTCACCATGGCCACCAGGTGCAGGGCCTTCATCCACAGATACATGACGACTCCTCAGCCGTAGGTCGAATCGGAAAAGCGGTAATAGCGCTCGATGGCATCCCGGGTGATGATACCGGAAATCCGCTTCTGCTTCGGCCGGTTACCGTGCTCCACGTAGAGGGCATCCAGCGCCTTGTCATTGAGCCGCATGAACGCCTCGGAAAGCGTCGCCTGCAGGTGGATCGGCGCCATGTCGAGGCGCTGACCGGGTATCTCAAGGAGGTCGAGCAGGGCGCCATCGTCTTCCGAATCGGGCTTGTCGTGCTCCAGCAGCCAGCGGGCGAGGTCAGCTGCCTTGAGCGCCAGGGTCGGCTTGTCGTCCGTGGAACGTTCGATAAGCACCCAGACAGGATTGGACTCGAGCAGAACGCTGGCCTGGTGACGGGTTACCATGCGCGACGTGCGCACCAGGCTGCGTTCCATCACTGCCGGCACCGAGACCCGAGACAGCGCCTGCATCAGCGGCTGCTGAAGGGGGTGCTGGCCCTGACGGGTCTGGGTAAGGAAGAACCCCTGGCTGCGGCTCAACTGTCGCGCCGTGAGGCCAGCCACCACCACTGCCAGCATGCCCGGCATGATGATGGCGGGATTGTGAGTCAGCTCGAGCAGAGCCATCAGGGCTGCCAGGGGCGCCTGAAGCACCGCCCCCATCATGGCGGCCATGCCCAGCAAGGCATAGACCTCGGGCGCCGAGGCCCCCACCGGCAACAGTGCCTGGCCCGCCAGACCGCACAGGGCGCCGGCCGCACCACCGACCACCAGGACAGGACCGATGATGCTGACCGGAATGCCACAGGCCACCGTGAAGGCCGTGAGCAGCAGCTTGCCGATCGCCACCGCCAGCAACACGTCAACCGCGGCACTCCCTCCCAGCGCCCGTTGCAGCGTGTCGTAGCCCATCCCCTGCACCTCGGGGTACCACCACGCCACGCCGGCCACCGCCAACGCCGCCATGGCGAAGCGTAACGTCATGGGCATTGCCTTGAGCCGCGCATGTCCACGGGCCACACGCACGAAGAGTGCCGCCAGCAGCCCGATCAGCAGGGCACTGGCCAGGATCCAGGGAATATCCAGCAAGGACCTCAGGTGCAAGTCAGGAATACCGATGGCAGGTTCAGGCCCATAGACCAGTTGAGCCACCACGGCGCCCATGGAAGAGGCCAGGATCACCGGCATGAAGCCGATGATGGTGTACTCCATCATCACCACTTCCATGGCAAAGATGACCCCGGCAATGGGCGTATTGAACGAAGCCGAAATACCCGCCGCCGTTCCGCAGGCCACCAGCACCCTGAGGCTGTTATGCGGTAGCCGCAGATACTGACCGAGGCCGGTGGACGCCGCTGCCCCCAGATGGATCGCCGCTCCCTCGCGACCGGCGGAGAGACCCCCGATCACCGAGACCACCCCCACCCACCACTGAGTCAGCCAATTGCGAAGGGGAAAGCGGCCCTGATGATACGTCAGCCGGTCGATGACATGGACCACGCCGATCCGCCGTCCCTCGGGCGGCAGGCGATAGAGCCACAGGCCGATCAGCGCCGCCGCGGCGAGCGGCATCAGCACTCGCAGGGCCGGCGGCAGGGCCTCGAAGGCCTCGGGATCCCCGTCAGGAAAAAGCAGCAGACCGCCCAGCGACAGCAGCAGGCGGAACAGCACCATCAGTCCGCCCGTCACCAGACCCGACACCACCCCCAACACGCAAAGCTGTGGCAAGGCATCGACATTGGCCAACTGGCGACGGAAGCCTTCCAGGCTGAAGTCGGGTAGCGAGAGACGCGGCACAGCGACGATCCTGTTCGGCCTTGCGGGAAAACCCACCCAGCCAGGCCTGGGTAGGTCATGTCTCTCTTGTGTATCATATCCGGGGACACAGGTCCCAGCATCACGTTACGAACCTCAGGAGGCCACCGTGATCAAGGTTGGAATCGTCGGCGGTACCGGTTACACCGGTGTCGAATTGCTCAGGCTGCTGGCCCGTCACCCAAACGTGGCGGTGGAGGCCATCACCTCACGCTCGGAGGCCGGCATGGCCGTTAGCGAGCTCTACCCCAACCTGCGCGGCCACTATGACGATCTGGCCTTCAGTGAGCCCGACGCCGACCGATTGGCCCGCTGCGATGCCGTCTTCTTCGCCACTCCCCACGGGGTAGCCCATGCCTTGGCCGGCGAATTACTCGACAAGGGCACGCGAGTTATCGACCTCTCGGCCGATTTCCGGCTACGCGACACCGAGGAGTGGGCCCATTGGTACGGCCAGCCCCACGGCGCCCCCCAGCTGCTCGACGATGCCATCTACGGGCTGCCCGAAGTCAACCGCGAACAGATCCGGCAAGCACGACTGATCGCTGTCCCTGGCTGCTATCCCACCGCCGTGCAGCTCGGCCTGCTGCCGTTGCTGGAAGCGGGCGTGATCGATGCCGACCGGATCATCGCCGACTGCAAGTCCGGCGTCACCGGTGCCGGCCGCGGCGCCAAGGTTCCCTCGCTACTGGCCGAAGCCAGCGAGTCCATGAAGGCTTACGGTGCCTCGGGCCATCGCCACCTGCCGGAGATCCGCCAGGGGCTGGCCGATGCGGCGAAAGGCCCGGTGGGCCTGACCTTCGTGCCCCATCTGACGCCGATGATCCGCGGTATCCATGCCACGCTTTACGGACGTCTGACCACAGACCCCGGCGACCTGCAGGCGCTCTTCGAGCGGCGCTTCGCCAGCGAGCCCTTCGTCGACGTGATGCCGGCCGGCAGTCATCCCGAGACACGCAGCGTGAAGGGCGCCAACCTCTGCCGTCTGGCAGTCCACCGGCCCGGCGACGGAGACACCGTGGTGGTGCTCTCGGTGATCGACAACCTGGTCAAGGGCGCATCGGGGCAGGCCGTGCACAACCTCAACCTGATGTTCGACCTCGATGAGCTGGCCGGCCTCGACGCCCCAGCGATCATGCCCTGATAGCGTCCGTCAGATCCAAGCATCAAAGGCGCCGGAGGGTTAGTCGCTCCCGACAAAGTTGACTGTTTTACTGGGGATTGTGGATAATCCCCCTCAGCGCAACATTCATCGATCCAGGGGAGGTCACCCATGAGCGGTGCCGAATCCTTCGCTCCTACCCCCTTGCTGCTCTCGCACGGGGCTCGCACGCGTCTGGCGACGCTTATCGAGGAACAGGACAACCCCCGGCTCAAGCTGCGGGTCTACGTCACCGGGGGTGGCTGCTCAGGCTTCCAGTACGGGTTCGACTTTGCCGAAGAGGTCGCTGATGACGATACCGTCATCGAGTTCGGCGACGTTTCCCTGGTGGTCGACCCGCTCTCCTACCAGTATCTGGTCGGCTCCACCGTCGACTACGAAGAGGGGCTTGCCGGCGCCCGTTTCCTGGTGCAGAACCCCAACGCCACCACCACCTGCGGCTGCGGTGCCTCCTTCATGGTCTGACCACAACCGTTGGTTCAGCGACGACGACCGCCTTTTTCCTTCACTTGACGCTTCCCCGGGAACTCGCCATGGTTTATGGCGTAATCCAGAATAAATTCTTCCATGGGGAATCGTATGAAACGTCAACTGAAGACCGCCTCCCTGGCCGCCAGCGTCGCTCTCGGGCTGGGGCTATCCAGTGTCGCCAGCGCCGACAACCACGTCCTGGAAGTCGTTACCGACCCGAGCTTCGTGCCCTTCGAGATGATGGACCAGGAGACCGGCGAGATGGTCGGCTTCGACATGGACATCATCAGTGAGCTGTCCGAGCGTGCCGGTTTCGAGTACAACCTGCGCACCATGGACTTTAACGGCATCATTCCTGCAGTGCAGACCGGTAACGTCGACATCGCCATCGCCGGCATCACGATTACCGAAGAGCGCGAAAAAGTCGTCGATTTCTCTGACCCCTACTACGACAGCGGCCTGCGGATTCTGGTCAGTGCCAACGACGACAGCGTCCAGGGGCTCGAGGACCTCAAGGGCAAGAAGATCGGCACCAAGGTTGGCTCCACCAGCTATGACTTCCTCGACGAGAACCTCGGCGACGAGGCCGACATCACCCCCTATCCGGGCAGCAGTGACATGTACATGGCCCTGCTCGGCGGCAGCGTCGATGCGGTCTTCTACGATGCCCCCAACGTCGGCTACTTTTCCCAGACCCGCGGCGAAGGCCGCGTCAAGGTCGTGGGGGACCTCTACGAAGGCCAGCAGTACGGCATCGCCTTCGCCGATGGCAGTGAGTGGGTCGAGCCGGTCAACGAGGCCTTGGCCGCAATGAAGGAAGACGGCACCTACGACGAGATCCACGCCAAGTGGTTCGGTAGCGCCAGCGGCGAGTAATGTCGCTCGCCTGTTGATCGCGGGGCCGGGTCAAAGCGCCCGGCCCCGTTGCGTTGCGAATCCGGTTCGTTCCCCCCTGTCGTCACCCCTGCGTCTTGACGGAGAAACCTTGTGGACGTCACCTTCCAATTCGACTGGCAGGCGGCCTTTGCCTCCATTCCCCACCTGCTGCCGGGGATCCCCTACACCCTGCTGATCTCCTTCGTGGGCCTGGCCATCGGCTTCATCATCGGCATCATCTTCGGCCTGCTGAGGATCAGTCCCGTCAGCTGGCTGCGGATTCCTGCGATCACCTATATCGAGATCTTCCGTGGCACCCCGGTACTCGTTCAGGTGCTGTTCATCTTCTACGGCCTGCCCCAGCTGCTGGGTGGCCCGATCAACGCCCTGGTGGCCGGCATCGCGGCTATCGCCGTCAACTCCGGCGCCTACATCTCCGAAATCGTCCGCGGCGGCGTGCAGTCCATCGACCGAGGCCAGAAGGAGGCCGGACTCTCGCTGGGTCTCTCGCGCCGCCAGACCTTCCGCTACATCATCTGGCCCCAGGCCTTCCGGCGCATGATCCCGGCACTCGGCAACCAGGGCATCATCAGCATCAAGGACACCTCGCTGTTCTCGGTAATCGGGGTCGGCGAGCTGGTCCGTCAGGGCCAGGTCTACATCGCCACCACCTTCACTGCCCTAGAGGTCTACCTGATGGTCGCCATGCTCTATCTGGCGATCACGCTCTCCCTGTCGTTGGTGCTACGCATCATCGAACGCAAGGGCCTGGCCGGACAATAAGGAAAGCGCGACATGAACCAAGAAAAGTCCTCTTCCAGCGCCAACCCCATCGTGCGCCTCGATAAGGTCAACAAGTTCTTTGGCGACCTGCACGTACTGAAGGACATCGACCTGGAGGTCTCGCCCGGGGAAGTGGTGGTGATCGTTGGTGCCAGCGGCTCGGGAAAGTCGACGCTGATCCGCTGCATCAATGGCCTCGAGGAGTTCCAGCAGGGGCATATCGAGGTCGATGGCAACGAGCTGCTGCCGCATGGCAAGGCCGCCCAGGCACTGCAGAAGATCCGTACCGAGGTCGGCATGGTCTTTCAGCAGTTTAACCTCTTCCCTCACCTGAGCGTGCTCGACAACGTGACGCTGGCGCCCATGAAGGTGCGTGGCTGGAGTCGTCTGGATGCCATGGAGACGGCCGAACGGCTGCTTGAGCGCGTGGGTATCAGCGACCAGGCGGCGAAGTATCCAGGGCAGCTCTCCGGCGGTCAGCAGCAGCGTGTCGCCTTGGCGCGAGCCCTGGCGATGGAGCCACGCCTCATGCTGTTCGATGAACCAACATCGGCACTCGACCCGGAAATGATCGGCGAAGTCCTCGACGCCATGCGCGAACTGGCGAAAGAGGGCATGACCATGATGATCGTGACGCACGAGATGGGTTTCGCCCGAGATGTCGCCGACCGGGTGATCTTCATTCATCAAGGGGAAATCGCCGAGCAGGGGCCACCCGAGGAGGTCCTGGATCATCCCCGCAACAAGCCGACCCAGCAGTTCCTGTCGAGGGTGCTCAAGCACTGATCCAGCCCCTACAGCACCGTCACGAAAAAGGCCCTGTCGTTATCGACAGGGCCTTTTTTTGCCTGTGGACAGAAAGTTCGTGGAGCTGCGCGAAATCCGCCTGCAAGCCCCGTCGTTGGCGGCGCGGAAGGATCTCTCGCGGGTTGTTCACAGCCACGGTGACAAGCCCGGTAGCTGACGGTGGACAAGACGTGTCCGAGTCACGCTGTGGACAAGACGCCTTTACATCCACAGCCTCCCAACACCTCATCCGCAGGTGGTCACTTGGCTTTCCCCCCAGGCGTCAACACTCTAAGTTGATGTAAAAAAGCACTTTTCCCTGGTTATCCACGAAAAATGTCCACACCAGTAGTAACTACCACAACAGAACTTCTCTTTATATTCTGTTTTATTGTTTAGGAGTAGCGAGCGCTGCAACAGGATGCGAAATCCATGTGTGGAAAACCCTGACGATTACCCACAGGAGGTTTATACTGCCCCGCTGATTTCTACTCTTGTGATTGCAACATCGGCGCCCTGCGCCAAGAGGTGACCCTTGGAGTATCCCGACCGCTTTGACGTCATCGTCATCGGCGGCGGCCATGCCGGAACCGAAGCTGCGCTGGCTTCGGCCCGCACGGGCTGCCGGACCTTGCTGCTGACCCACAACATCGAGACCCTTGGCCAGATGTCCTGCAATCCCGCCATCGGCGGGATCGGCAAAAGCCATCTGGTCAAGGAGATCGATGCTCTGGGCGGTGCCATGGGCCTGGCAACCGATATCGGCGGCATCCAGTTCCGTGTGCTCAATGCCCGCAAGGGCCCGGCGGTACGCGCTACCCGCGCCCAGGCCGACCGAGTCCGCTACAAGGCAGCGATTCGCCGCATGCTGGAGACCCAGGCCAACCTGACCCTCTTCCAGCAGGCGGCCGGTGATCTGATCGTCGAGGGCGATACCGTGCGCGGGGTGGTCACCGAGACCGGTATCCGCTTCAAGGCCGAGACCGTGGTGCTGTGCACCGGGACCTTCCTCGGCGGGGTGATCCATATCGGCCTCGACACCAGCCGCGGCGGCCGTGCCGGTGACCCGCCCTCCAACGCCCTGGCCGAACGGCTGCGGGCATTGCCGTTCAGGGTTGATCGCCTGAAAACGGGAACACCACCCCGGCTCGATGCCAAGAGCGTCGATTTCTCGCATCTCGAGGAGCAGCCCGGTGACAGCCCGACGCCGGTGATGTCCTACCTGGGTAATCGCGAGATGCACCCTCGTCAGGTGAGCTGCCATATCGCGCACACCAACGAGCGCACCCATGAGATCATCCTCGCCAACCTCGACCGTTCGCCGATGTACTCCGGGGTGATCGAAGGGGTCGGACCGCGCTACTGCCCCTCCATCGAGGACAAGGTGCATCGCTTTGCCGACAAGGCGAGCCACCAGGTGTTCATCGAACCGGAAGGCCTCGATACCCACGAGCTCTACCCTAACGGCATCTCCACCTCACTGCCCTTCGATGTGCAGCTGCAGGTGGTGCGCTCCATCACCGGGTTGGAGAACGCCCATATCACCCGGCCGGGCTATGCCATCGAATACGATTTCTTTGATCCGCGTGACCTCAAGCACTCGCTGGAAACAAAGTTTATCCACAACCTGTATTTCGCCGGTCAGATTAACGGCACCACCGGCTACGAGGAAGCGGGGGCCCAAGGACTGCTGGCCGGACTCAACGCGGCACGACGGGCCCTTGGGCAGGAGGCCTGGTTACCGCGTCGCGATGAAGCCTACCTTGGCGTGCTGGTCGATGACCTGATCACCATGGGCACCAAGGAGCCCTACCGCATGTTCACCTCGCGGGCCGAATACCGCCTGCTGCTGCGCGAGGATAATGCCGATATGCGACTCACCGAGTCCGGTCGCGAACTGGGTTTGGTCGATGAAGCCCGTTGGTCGGCCTTTGCGGCCAAGCGCGAGTCGGTGGAGCGCGAGAGTGCGAGGCTCAAGGCCAGCTGGGTGCAGCCGGGAACTGCCGCAGCCGCCAGGATCGAGGCCGTCACCGGGACGTCACTGTCTCGCGAATACAGCCTGATGGACCTGCTGAGACGCCCGGAAGTGGTCTATGGCGATCTTGCCGACCTGCCCGGTATCGAGGGAGAGGCGATCGAGGACGAGGCGGTGGCCGATCAGGTGCAGATCCAGGCCAAGTACCAGGGCTATATCGAGCGCCAACAGAACGAGATCGACAAGCTCAAGCGCCACGAGGCGACGCCGTTGCCCGAGGATATCGACTACCAGCGCGTCGAAGGGCTATCCAACGAGATCCGTCAGAAGCTCCAGGAGGCGCGCCCGGAGACCCTGGCCCAGGCAGGGCGCATCTCCGGGGTGACCCCGGCGGCAGTCTCGATCCTGTTGATCCATCTCAAGAAGCGGCGGCTGCTCGATGACAGCCGGGCGGCTAGCGCATGACCTCGAGCGAGCGGATCGTCGAGGCGCGCCTCGACGACGGACTGTCGGCGCTGGAGATTGCCGCGGATGGAGAGCAGCGTCGCCAGCTTCTGGCGCTGGTGGAACTGTTGCACAAGTGGAACCGCGCCTATAACCTCACCGCGGTACGTACGCCGGAGGAGATGGTGACTCGCCACCTCCTCGACAGTGCCGCGGTGCTGCCCTTCGTGCACGGGCCGGAGTTGCTCGACGTGGGCTCAGGACCGGGCCTGCCGGGTCTGGTGCTGGCGATCCTAGCACCGAATCTCTCGCTCACGCTGCTCGACAGCAACGGCAAGAAGGTGCGCTTCCAGCGCCAGGCCGTGATGGAACTGGGCCTTGGCAACGTCACGCCGATACAGGCCAGGGTCGAGGCCTTCGAGCCCGTCTCCGGAGGCTATGCCCAGGTGATCTCGCGGGCCTTCTCGAGCCTGGGCGACTTCATCGCGCTGACGACGAGGCTGGTGGCGACCGACGGAGAGTGGCTGGCCATGAAGGGGCCTGCCGTGGATGATGAGTTGGCCGGACTGCCCGAGGAAATCGTCGTGTCACAACGCCATATTCTCGCTGTGCCCTACCAGAACGGCAGCCGGCAGCTCGTGGTCCTTCAGCGCCGGGATGCGACCCAGGCATGACCCAGAGGCGTCTGTTTCCCCAGCAAGGGAGTTGCCCGTGACCCAGATCATAGCCTTGACCAACCAGAAGGGCGGTGTGGGCAAGACCACCACCGCCGTCAATCTTGCTGCCAGCCTGGCGGCCCTGGATCGCCGCGTGCTGCTGGTCGACCTGGATCCCCAGGGCCATGCCACTATGGGTAGCGGCGCCGACAAGCATGATCTTGAGGGCAGCGTGCTTGACGTGGTGTTGGGAGGCAAGCGCCCCACCGAGGTGATCCTCGACTGCCCGCAGGCGGGCTATGCCCTGCTGCCCGGCAATGGCGACCTGACCGCTGCCGAGGTGGAGCTGCTGGACGGCAATGAGGGGCGTGAACGCTGCCTGGTCAAGGCCCTGGAGGAGGTTGACGGCGAATACGACGTGGTGCTGATCGACTGTCCGCCGTCGCTGAACATGCTCACCGTCAATGCCCTTACCGCCGCCGATGGTGTGCTGATCCCGCTGCAGTGCGAGTTCTACGCCCTGGAAGGGCTGTCGGCGCTGCTCGATACCGTCGAGCAGATCAAGGACAGCGTGAACCCCCAGATCGAGATATATGGGATCCTGCGCACCATGTTCGATGCGCGCAACAGCCTCACCCGCGATGTCAGCAAGCAGCTGCGCGACTACTTCGGCGATGCGCTGCTCAAGACCACGATTCCGCGCAACGTGCGGGTGGCCGAGGCACCGAGCCACGGATTACCGGTCACCAAGTACGCCCGCTTTTCGCGTGGCAGCCAGGCCCATCGGGTGCTGGCCAAGGAACTGATCCGGCGCCTGTCGCTGTAGGCCGGCTGCCGAATACCGCTGGTAGTGATGAGGGAATGTCGATGACGCGTAAACGCGCCCTAGGACGCGGCCTGGATGCCCTGATCGGTGCCAATGCCCGCCGTCGTGAAAGCCTCGACCTGCCCGAGGTCGATACGAGCGAGGCCACGCCGGTCGTGGAAGCCCCGGAAAGCCCCGCTCAAGAGCGACTCGAGCGGCTGCCGCTGGGGCAGCTTTCGCGGGGCACCTATCAGCCGCGACGTGACATCCAGCCCGAGGCCCTCGAGGAACTGGCCGACTCGATTCGCGCTCAGGGCGTGATGCAGCCCATCGTGGTGCGTCCGGTCGGAGAGGCGCGCTACGAGATCATCGCCGGCGAACGGCGCTGGCGGGCCGCCCAGCTTGCCGAGCTTGACGTGATCCCCGCGGTGATTCGTGAGGTCAGCGACGAGGTGGCGCTGGCGCTGGCACTGATCGAAAACATTCAGCGCGAGGACCTCAACCCCGTCGAGGAAGCGATGGCGCTCAAGCGGCTGCTCGAGGAGTTCTCCTTGACCCAGCAGCAGGTGGCCGATGCCGTGGGCCGATCGCGTGCCCAGGTGGCCAACCTGCTGCGGCTGCTGACGCTGGACCCCGAGGTGCAGACCCTGCTCGAGCGCGGTGACCTCGACATGGGCCACGCCCGGGCCCTGTTGGCGCTGTCCGGCGCCAAGCAGCGCAAGGCCGCCCATGAGGTGGTCAACAAGGACCTGACAGTTCGTGACACCGAGGCGCTGGTCAAGCGCCTGACCAACGGGGAACCCGCCAGGCCTCGGCGCGAGGCGCCGTCCGCGGACGTGGCCGGGCTCGAGACGCGGCTCGCCGAGGTGCTCGGAGCTCCCGTCAAGATCCAGCACGGTCGCGGGGGCAAGGGGCGGGTCACGATTCGCTATGCCAGCCTCGACGAGCTGGACGGCATCCTGGAGCATATTCGGTGAGGCATCGTGCCGTGGGTCACCGACAGTCCTGTCGACAATCGGTCCCCCTTTGGTCGAAGACGCATCCTATAATCGCCGGAATCGCCGCCGCTCTGGTTGAAGGGGCGGGGGGGGTTCCCTATAATCCGCGGTTGTTTGCCTGTGGGTTGTCGCCTGATGCGAGGGGCACATGACCAGCTCCCCGGTGAGACGGCGGCCAAATTACCGCCGACTACTGCAGGCTCAGGCAGGATGTGTTGCTATCCTGGCGCTATTCGGCCTTGCAGCAGACGGGCAGAAGGCAGCCCTATCGGCACTAGCTGGCGGGCTTGTCTGTCTTCTACCCAACGTGTACTTCGTCTGGCGACTCGGTGTACTGGGAGGAGGTCGACAGGCGAGACGCTTCGTGTCCAGTTTCTATCGGGCCGAGGCAGGTAAGCTCGGTTTGACGGTGGCACTGTTTGCCCTGGTGTTCGCGACAGTACCCCCCTCAAACCTGGCTTTTTTCTTTGGCGCATACGTGGCGGTCCACTTCATGCACTGGCTGGCTCCCTGGCTATTGCGCGGATGACCGACCCCAACGAGAGGCAGATCCATGGCTGGCAACAACCCCTCGCCGACCGAGTATATTCAGCACCATCTGCAGAATCTGACCTTCGGCTATCACCCCGAGAATGGCTGGTCGATGGCGCACTCCGCCGCCGAGGCGCAGGAGATGGGTTTCTGGGCCCTGCACCTGGATACCATGGGCTGGTCGATTGCCATGGGCGTGTTGTTCATCTGGCTGTTCCGCAAGGCGGGCAAGGTGGCAACCACCGGGGTGCCGGGCACCCTGCAGAACGTCGTCGAGATGATCTTCGAGTTCGTCGAGAACACCGTTCACGGCGCCTTCCATGGCCGCAACCCGGTCATTGCGCCGCTGGCGCTGACGCTGTTCGTCTGGATCTTCCTGATGAACCTGCTCAAGCTGATCCCGGTGGACTATGTGCCCGAGATCTTCGTGCGCCTCGGCATCGACTACATGAAGATGGTGCCCACTACCGATCCCAATGCCACCCTGGGCATGGCAATCGGCGTCTTCCTGCTGATCATCTACTACAGCCTCAAGGTCAAGGGGGTGGGCGGCTTCGCCAAGGAGCTCTCCCTGACCCCGTTCAACCACTGGTCGCTGATCCCGTTCAACCTGATCATGGAGGTGATCGGCCTGCTGGTGAAGCCGCTCAGCCTCGGCCTGCGTCTCTTCGGCAACATGTTCGCCGGCGAGGTGATCTTCATCCTCATCGCCCTGCTGCCGTTCTGGGTCATGTGGACGCTGAACGTGCCCTGGGCGATCTTCCACATCCTGGTTATCACCCTCCAGGCCTTCATCTTCACCGTGCTGTCCGTCGTCTACCTGAGCCAGGCGCACGAACATCACTGAAACGCGCAACACTTGATCAACCCCCAACCTTGAACCTCAACTCGAGAAACTAGGAGCACCACCATGGAACTCGTCTACATTGCTGCCTCCCTCATGATCGGTCTGGGCGCCCTCGGCACCGGCATCGGCTTCGCCATCCTCGGTGGCAAGCTGCTGGAATCCACGGCGCGCCAGCCGGAGCTGGGCGACCAGCTGCAGACCAAGACCTTCCTCATGGCCGGCCTGCTGGACGCCGTGCCGATGATCGGTGTCGGTATCGCGATGTACCTGATCTTCGTCGTCGCCGGTTAACGTGCTGCATACCGGGCGCGCCGCGCTCGGTTTGCCTGTTTCCGGTCGCCACGAACCAGTCAGAGGTACATCCCTGTGAATATCAACATGACGCTAATCGGGCAGACGATCGCCTTCGCGATCTTTGTCTGGTTCTGCATAAAGTTTGTGTGGCCGCCGATCAGCAATGCGCTCCACGAGCGGCAGCGCAAGATCGCCGATGGCCTCGATGCGGCCAGCCGGGCTTCCCGCGACCTCGAGCTCGCTCAGGAGAAGGCGGACGCCACCCTGCGCGAGAGCAAGGAGCAGGCTTCCCAGATCCTCGAGCAGGCCAACAAGCGCTCCTCGCAGATGATCGAGGAGGCCCGCGAGCAGGCTCGCGCCGAAGGCGAACGCATCGTGGCATCCGCGCGAGCCGAGATCGACCAGGAAGTCCAGCGTGCCAAGGATGATCTGCGCGCTCAGGTATCACACCTGGCGGTCACCGGCGCCGAGCGGGTCCTTGAAGCCTCCGTTGACGAGAAGGCACATCGCAAGCTGCTCGACGAGCTTGCTGCCGAACTGTGAGGAGGTGACCCATGGCGGAACTGTCTACCGTCGCACGACCCTACGCCAAGGCAGCGTTTGACTACGCCCGTGATCAGCAGGCACTCGATGCCTGGTCTGACTGGCTGGTCTCGCTGGGTCGCGTCGTTGCCGTACGTGATGTCGAGAAGCTTCTGACCCATCCGGGCCTGGCCGCCGAGCGCAAGGTGGCCCTGCTGCTGGAGTTGGCGGAGATCGACATCGACGACGCGGCGCGGCGTTTCCTCGACACCCTGGGTGTTAAGGGCCGCCTGCCGGCCCTGACGGCCATCGCCGAACAGTTCGAGCGGCTGCGCGCCGAGCTCGAGCAACGCGTCGATGTCACCGTGGTTTCGGCCTACCCGCTCGACGACAAGCAGCAGAACAAGCTCGCCGGTGCGCTCAAGAAGCGCCTGAATCGCGAAATCTCCATTACCACTCAGGTGGACTCCGCGCTTCTTGGCGGCGTCATCCTGCGTGCCGGCGACACCGTCATTGACGGGTCGGTACGTGGTCGACTGACGCGCCTCTCCGAAGCCCTTACCGCCTGAGTCTGAGGGACATGGCATGCAGCAACTGAATCCTTCCGAGATCAGCGACATCATCAAGCAGCGTATCGAGAAGCTGGATGTCGCATCCGAAGCCCGTAATCAGGGCACCATCGTCAGCGTCTCCGACGGCATCGTGAAAGTGCACGGCCTCGAGGATGCGATGTTCGGTGAAATGATCGAGTTCCCCGGCAGCATCTTCGGCATGGTGCTCAACCTCGAGCGCGACTCCGTGGGCGCCGTGGTACTGGGCGACTACCTGCAGCTCGAAGAGGGCATGACCGCCCAGTGTACTGGCCGCATCCTCGAGGTCCCGGTGGGCCCCGAGCTGATCGGCCGGG
Source organism: Halomonas fontilapidosi (assembly GCF_014192285.1). Taxonomy (GTDB): domain Bacteria; phylum Pseudomonadota; class Gammaproteobacteria; order Pseudomonadales; family Halomonadaceae; genus Halomonas; species Halomonas fontilapidosi. Next base: position 173,314 of record NZ_JACHXQ010000006.1, read on the forward strand.
TGGTCGATGCGCTGGGTAACCCCATCGATGGCAAGGGCGACATCAACGCCAAGATGACCGATGCGGTGGAGAAGGTCGCCCCCGGCGTCATCACCCGCCAGTCGGTCGACCAGCCGGTGCAGACCGGTCTCAAGTCCATCGATGCCATGGTGCCAATCGGCCGCGGCCAGCGTGAGCTGATCATCGGTGACCGCCAGATCGGTAAGTCGGCCATCGCCATCGATGCCATCATCAACCAGAAAGGCAAGGGCATCACCTGCGTCTACGTGGCCATCGGCCAGAAGCAGTCGACCATTGCCAACGTGGTGCGCAAGCTCGAGGAGCATGGCGCGATGGAGCACACCATCGTGGTTGCGGCCGGCGCCGCCGACCCGGCCCCGATGCAGTTCCTCGCGGCCTATTCCGGGTGCACCATGGGCGAGTACTTCCGCGACCGCGGCGAAGATTCGCTGATCGTCTACGATGACCTCTCCAAGCAGGCCGTGGCCTATCGCCAGGTCTCCCTGCTGCTGCGCCGTCCGCCGGGCCGCGAGGCCTTCCCGGGTGACGTCTTCTACCTCCACTCCCGCCTGCTCGAGCGTGCCGCTCGCGTGAACGCCGACTACGTCGAGAAGTTCACCAACGGCGAGGTGACGGGCAAGACCGGCTCGCTGACGGCCCTGCCGATCATCGAGACCCAGGGTGGTGACGTCTCGGCCTTCGTGCCGACCAACGTGATCTCCATCACCGACGGTCAGATCTTCCTCGAGACCGACCTGTTCAACTCGGGCATCCGTCCGGCGATCAACGCCGGCCTCTCGGTCTCCCGCGTCGGTGGTTCGGCCCAGACCAAGATCATCAAGAAGCTCGGCGGCAGCGTGCGCCTGGCCCTGGCCCAGTACCGCGAGCTGGCGGCCTTCGCCCAGTTCGCCTCCGACCTGGACGAGGCCACCCGCAAGCAGCTGGAGCACGGTCAGCGCGTTACCGAGCTGATGAAGCAGAACCAGTACTCGCCGATGTCCGTGGCCGAGATGGCGCTCTCCCTGTATGCCGCCAACGAGGGCTACCTGGAAGAGGTCGAGGTCAACAAGGTGCTGGACTTCGAGCGTGCCCTGCGCGACTTCATGAAGGCCGAATACGCCGAGCTGCTCGATAAGATCAACCAGACCGGCGACTACAGCAGCGAGATCCAGGAAGGGCTGAAAGAGGGTCTCGACAAGTTCAAGGCCACTCAGAGCTGGTAATCCCGTTGGCCCGCCCCGTCAGCGGGGCGGGCCCTGGAGCTTTCTGAGTGCCACGAACGGAGTAGATCGCTATGGCAGCTGCAAAAGAGATACGCACCCAGATCGGGAGCATCAAGAACACGCAGAAGATCACCAGCGCCATGGAAATGGTCGCGGCGTCGAAGATGCGCAAGGCCCAGGACCTGATGAAGGCCAGCCAGCCATACGCCCGCCAGATCCGCAACGTGGTCTCGCATGTCGCCGATGCCAACCCGGAGTACCGCCACCCCTGGATGGTTGAACGTGACGCCAAGCGGGTCGGCTATATCGTGGTATCCACCGACCGTGGCCTGTGTGGCGGCCTGAACGTGAACCTGTTCAAGGCCGTGGTCAAGGATGCCAAGGCATGGCGCGACCAGGGGGCTGACCTCGATTTCTGTGCCCTGGGCAGCAAGGCCGGCAGCTTCTTCAAGAGCTACGGGGGTAACCTCGTTGCGGCGAAGAGCGGCTTGGGCGAGGCGCCCGAGGTCGAAGACCTGATCGGCAGCGTCAAGGTGATGCTGGATGCCTATGACGAGGGCGAGCTGGACCGCCTCTACGTGGTGTACAACGAATTCGTCAACACCATGACCCAGAAGCCGGTGGTCCGTCAGCTGTTGCCCCTGTCGCCCGATATGGGAACGGAATCGAACGACGAAGAAGACACGCGTCCCGGTAGCTGGGACTACCTGTATGAGCCGGATGCCAAGGCGCTGCTGGATAGCCTGCTGGTGCGTTTCATCGAATCGCAGGTCTATCAGGCGGTGGTCGAGAACGGGGCCTGCGAGCAGGCCGCGCGGATGATCGCCATGAAGAGTGCCACCGACAACGCCGGTAACCTCATTGACGACCTGGAGCTGGTGTACAACAAGGCCCGTCAGGCGGCCATTACCCAGGAAATCTCCGAGATCGTCGGTGGTGCCGCCGCCGTATAGCGCCAGGGAGGCCATGGCCCTCCCGGCATGCAGGTTTCATTTTCAGGTATTTGAGAGGAACCAAGATGAGCGGACGTATCGTACAAATCATCGGCGCGGTGATTGACGTAGAGTTTCCGCGGGACAATGTTCCCAAGGTCTACGACGCGCTGAAGGTCTCGGATGTCGAGACCATTCTCGAAACCCAGCAGCAGCTGGGTGATGGCGTGGTGCGGACCATCGCCATGGGCTCCACCGAAGGGCTCAAGCGTGGCATGGATGTCACCAACACCGGCGCCGCCATCTCCGTGCCGGTAGGCACGGAGACGCTGGGTCGCATCATGAACGTGCTTGGCGAGCCCATCGACGAGGCGGGAGAGATCGGCGAGCAGGAGCGTATGCCGATCCACCGCAAGGCGCCGGGCTACGCCGACCAGGCGGCGTCCAACGAGCTGCTCGAGACCGGCATCAAGGTCATCGATCTGGTCTGCCCGTTCGCCAAGGGCGGCAAGGTCGGCCTGTTCGGCGGCGCCGGCGTGGGCAAGACCGTCAACATGATGGAACTGATCCGTAACATCGCCACCGAGCACAGCGGCTACTCGGTCTTCGCCGGTGTCGGCGAGCGGACCCGTGAGGGTAACGACTTCTACCATGAGATGACCGAGTCCAACGTCATCGATAAGGTGTCGCTGGTCTACGGCCAGATGAACGAGCCGCCCGGTAACCGCCTGCGCGTCGCCCTGACTGGCCTGACCATCGCCGAGAAGTTCCGCGATGAAGGCCGTGACGTGCTGCTGTTCGTCGACAACATCTATCGCTACACCCTGGCCGGTACCGAAGTCTCTGCCCTGCTGGGCCGGATGCCGTCGGCGGTGGGTTACCAGCCGACGCTGGCCGAGGAGATGGGCGTGCTCCAGGAGCGCATCACCTCGACCAAGACCGGCTCGATCACTTCCGTGCAGGCCGTCTACGTGCCCGCGGATGACCTGACCGACCCGTCGCCGGCGACCACCTTCTCGCACCTGGACGCCACCGTGGTGCTGGCGCGTTCGATCGCCGAGCTGGGTATCTATCCGGCCATCGATCCGCTGGACTCCACCTCGCGTCAGCTCGACCCGCTGGTCGTGGGCGAGGAGCACTACAACACCGCTCGCGGTGTGCAGAACGTGCTGCAGCGCTACAAGGAGCTCAAGGACATCATCGCCATCCTGGGCATGGACGAGCTGTCCGACGAGGACAAGCTGGCCGTGAACCGGGCGCGTAAGATCCAGCGCTTCCTGTCGCAGCCGTTCTTCGTGGCCGAGGTGTTCACCGGCTCGCCCGGTAAGTACGTGTCCCTGAAGGACACCATCCGCGGCTTCCAGGGCATCCTCGACGGCGAATACGACGAGCTGCCGGAGCAGGCCTTCTACATGGTCGGCACCATCGACGAAGCCGTCGAGAAAGCCAACCAGATGAAGTAATCCCGTCTACCTGGGAGACGTCGTCATGACGAAAAGCTTCAAGTGCGAGATCGTCAGCGCCGAGGAGGGAATCTTCTCGGGCCAGATCGAGCGGATCATCGCCACCGGGCGCATGGGCGAGCTGGGGATTCTCCCCGGCCACGCCCCGCTGCTGACCGAGCTCAAGCCCGGCCCGGTGCGCGTGCTTCATGATGGCGGTCAGGAGGAGAACTACTACGTCTCGGGAGGCTTCCTGGAAGTCCAGCCGGACGTGGTGACCATCCTGGCCGACGCGGCCACCCGTGCCCATGACCTCGATGAGGCGGCGGCCGAAGAGGCACGTCAGCAGGCGCTGAAGAACCTGAACGACAAGTCCGCCGAGTTGGATTATACCCGGGCGTCGGCCGAACTCGCCGAGGCCGTGGCCCAGCTGAGAACGATCCAGCAGCTGCGCAAGAAGGCCGGCAAGAGCTGATTCAGTCTCGTGCCGTCGACCACGCCCCCCGTGCCCAGCGTTCGGGGGGCGTTGTCGTCTCTAGGGGGTTGCCTGTAATTCCGGCCGCTGAGACGGCGCTTAAAGGAGGATAGCCATGTCCCCCGATGACACCCTTCAGCCGCATCATGCCGCGCTGTTGCGCGCTCTGGAGGAGGAGGACAGCGAACGGCTCGGCGTGCTGCTGCGCGAGCTGCGTTCGGCGGACATCGGCGAGGTCGTCGAGGACGCCCTGGGTGAGGAGAGTGAAGGGCTACCGGTGGCCCTGGCCTTGCTCGACGGCCTGCCCCTCGAGCGGCGTGCCAATGTGCTGGGCTACCTGCCCGGTGACGAGCAGCGGGCGGTCGCACAGGCGATGGAGGACAAGCCGCTGCTGTTGCTGCTCGAGGAGATGGGCTCTGACGAACGGGCCGACCTGTTCAAGGTACTGCACGAGGATCGTCGCGAGGCCCTGCTGCGACGCATGGCGCACCGCGAGCGCGAGGAGCTCAAGCGGCTGGCAAGTTACGAAGAGGGCACCGGCGGGGCCATCATGACCGCGGACTACGTGGCTGTGCCGACGGGAATGACCGTCTCCCGCGCCCTGATGCGGGTGCGCCAGACAGCCCCGGATGCTGAGACGGTCTACCAGCTGTATATCGTCGATGCCGAGGGGCGCCTGGCGGGTACCATGTCGCTGCGCCAGCTGATGGTGGCGCGTCCCGGGGCGCTGATCGACGAGCTGATGATCAAGGACGTGATCAGCGCCAGCGTCGACGAGCCCCAGGAGGAGGTGGCGCGGACCGTCGCGCGCTACGATCTGCTGGCCCTGCCGGTGGTCGATGCCGAGGGGTGCCTGGTGGGCATCGTCACCCATGATGACGCCATGGATGTGGTCGAGTCCGAGGCGACCGAAGATATCCACAAGGGGATGTCGATCGGCGCGCTGGAGGATGGCGTCAGCCGGGTACCGCTGTGGAGCCTCTACCGCAAGCGGGTCACCTGGCTGGTGCTGCTGGTGTTCGGCAACCTCTTCTCCGGGGCCGGCATTGCCTACTTCGAGGAGACTATCGCCGCCCAGGTGGCGCTGGTGTTCTTCCTGCCGTTACTGATTGGTAGTGGCGGCAATGCCGGCGCCCAGGCCGCCACGCTGATGGTGCGCGGCATGGCGACCGGCGACGTGGGCGTCAAGGACTGGGGCAAGCTGTTGGGCCGTGAACTGCTGGTGGCCGGATCCCTGGGTCTGACCATGGCGCTGGCGGTGGCGCCGATCGGGGTGATTCGCGGCGGCGAGGCGGTGGCGATGGTGGTGGCGGTCAGCATGGTCAGTATCGTGCTGTTCGGCAGCCTGTTGGGCATGTGCCTACCCTTCGTGCTGGATCGTCTGGGCTGGGACCCGGCCACCGCCTCGGCACCGCTGGTGACCACCGTGATCGATGCCTCGGGCGTGGTGATCTACTTCGGCTTCGCTACCGCCATGCTGTCGGGGGGCTGACCCCCTGGCGGCGGACAGCCGGGCCGCGGATGTGTATCCTCTGGCTCCGCCGACGCGCCGGCCCCTCCCACCCACATGGACCCTTTGATGGACTGGTTACAGATCGTTGTCCTCTCGATTGTTCAGGGATTGACCGAGTTCCTGCCGATCTCCAGCTCCGCCCACCTGATCCTGGTACCGGTCTTCACCGACTGGACCGACCAGGGCCTGGTCTTCGATGTCGCCCTGCATATCGGTAGCCTGAGCGCAGTGGTGCTCTACTTTCGCCATGAACTGGTCGGGATGACCGCCAGCTGGTGTCGCAGTGTGGCGGGAAAGGGCTGTGACGAGGACGCTCGACTGGCCTGGTGGGTGATCCTCGCCACGATCCCGGTGGGACTCGCGGGGCTGGCCCTTCAGGACACCATCGCGGGGATCATGCGCTCGCCGCTGGTCATCGCCGGCGGCCTGATCGGCTTCGGCCTGCTGCTCGCCTACGCCGATTGGCGCCATCGCGGCTCGCGACACGAATATCAGCTGAGCTGGCGGGATGCCCTGTGGATAGGCCTGGCCCAGGCCCTGGCGCTTATCCCCGGCACGTCTCGTTCCGGCATCACCATGACCGCGGGGCTGCTGCTGGGCCTGAACCGGGAAGGCGCGGCGCGCTTCTCCTTCTTGCTGTCGATCCCGGTGATCGTGCTGGCCGGTGGCCTGGAGATCGTCGGCCTTGCCGGCACTTCCGGACCGGTAGACTGGGGGGCTCTGGTCATGGGGGCGTTGCTCTCGGGCATCAGCGCCTATCTGTGCATTCACTTCTTCTTGGTTTTCATCAAGCGTATCGGCATGCAACCCTTCGTGGTCTACCGCCTGCTGCTGGGCGTAGCGCTGATCTGGCTATTCGGAGGTTCCCCGTCATGAGCGTCTGGCGTCCCCTTTGGCTGCTCTTGCTGATCCTCCTCATGGCAGGCTGCTCCGAACGCGACCGGCCGCTGGACTCGCCGGTGACCCTGCAGGGCGAGATCTTCGGCACCTTCTACCAGGTGACCATCGCCGACACCCTGACCCAGAGAGAGGCCAATGCGCTGGAGGAAGGCGTCCAGGCCGAACTCGAGGCGGTGGATGCGGCCATGTCCACCTGGCGTGAGGATTCCGAGCTCATGGCCTTCAACGAGGCGCCGCTGGGCGAGTGGCAGCCGCTCTCCGACGAGCTGATCGAGGTGCTGGCCATCGGTCAGGCGGTGGCCGAGGCCAGCGATGGCGCCTTCGACATGACCATCGGCGGCCTGGTCAACCTGTGGAGCTTCGGCCCCGAGGCGCGTCCCCGCGAGGTACCGAGCGCAGCCAGCCTGTCCGCTCGACTGGCCGAGACTGGCCCCGACAGCCTGGAAGTCGATGAGCAGGCGCGCCGGGCGCGACGCCTGCGAGATGTCTTCGTTGATCTCTCCGGTGTGGCCAAGGGACACGCCACCGACCGGGTGGCGGCCTACCTGAGCCATCAGCAACTCGATCACTTCCTGGTCAACCTGGGGGGGGAGCTCAAGGTTCGCGGTCATCGTGACGCCGAGTCCGAGCCCTGGCGCATCGGTATCGAGACTCCCCGCGATGGCCCCCAGCAGGCTCAGCACGTGCTGCCTCTGGAGAATATCGCGGTCGCGACGTCGGGCGATTATCGCAACTACTTCGAACACGACGGCCAGCGCTACTCCCACACTCTGGACCCGCGCACCGGCCGGCCCATTGACCATCGCCTGGCCTCGGTGACCGTGGTCCACCCCTCCGATGCCTGGGCCGATGCCTGGGCGACTGCCCTGCTGGTACTCGGCGAGCAGGCTGGTATGGCGCTGGCCCGGGAACGCTCGCTCGCGGTGCTGATGCTGGTGCGTCAGGATGAGGGCTGGAGGAGCCTCGTCAGCCCGGCCTTCGTGGACCATTTCGGCCGCGAGGTCGTCGATACGCTCGAGGTCACCGTGGTCGATGAACCGGCAGAGCATGGCGACCGATGAGAGCGACCCCTAGAATAGGCGGGATCAGAAGAACCAGCTCAAGGAGTCATGATGACGCTCGACGTGGTGATACTGGCGGCGGGGCAGGGAACCCGCATGCGTTCGACTCGGCCCAAGGTGCTGCACCGTCTGGCCGGCAAGCCGATGGTGCGTCACGTGATCGACACCGCCCGGGCGCTCGAGGCCGAGCGCACCCATGTGGTGGTCGGCCACGGCGCCGAGCAGGTTCGCGAGGCACTGGCCGACTGTCAGGCGCACTTTGTCCTGCAGGCCGAGCAGAAAGGCACCGGTCATGCCGTTGCGCAGACCCTGGAGGCCATCGGCGAGGGCAGGGTGCTGGTGCTCTACGGTGACGTGCCGCTGATCCGCCGCGAGACCCTGGTCGAATTGTTGGCCCAGGTCGACGAGCAGCACCTGGGGTTGCTTAGCGTGACCCTGGCGGACCCCACCGGCTACGGGCGTATCCTGCGCAACGCGGCCGGCGAGGTGGTGGCCATTGTCGAGCACAAGGATGCTTCCGAGACCGAGCGGGTCGTGCGCGAATGTAATACCGGCATCATGGCCATGACCGCCGCTCAGCTGCGGCGCTGGCTGCCGAGCCTCTCCGCTGACAACGCCCAGGGCGAGTACTACCTGACCGACATTATCGCCATGGCGGCCGCCGAGGGGGTGAAGATCGCGACCGTGCAGCCGGCGCGACCTCTGGAGGTCGAAGGGGTCAACAATCGGGCTCAGATGGCTCGCCTGGAACGCGCCCATCAGCACGATATTGCCGAGCGGCTGATGGAGCAGGGGGTGGCGCTCGCCGACCCGGCGCGTCTCGACGTCCGCGGTCGCCTGACCTGCGGCCATGACGTCGAGATCGACGTGGGCTGTGTCTTCGAGGGCGACGTGGAACTGGGCGAGGGGGTGCGCATCGGGCCCCACTGCGTGATCCGTGACAGTCATGTCGGCGCCGAGAGCGTGATCGAGCCCCACAGCGTTCTCGATGGCGCGGTGGTGGCCGGTCGCAACCGCATCGGCCCCTTCGCTCGACTGAGGCCCGGCTCGCGACTGGCGGTGGGTGCCAAGGTCGGCAACTTCGTCGAGACCAAGAATGTCGAGGTGGGCGAGGGCAGCAAGATCAATCATTTGAGCTATGTGGGCGACGCCCGGCTGGGCCATGACGTCAACGTCGGCGCCGGGACCATCACCTGCAACTACGATGGCGTCAACAAGCACCGCACCGAGATCGGCGATGAGGCCTTCATCGGTTCCAATACGGCCCTGGTGGCGCCGGTCAGCGTCGGCAAGGGCGCCACCGTGGGTGCCGGCTCGACCATCAGCAAGGATGTCGCCGATAACGCCCTGGCTGTCTCCCGTGGCCGCCAGATCAGCAAGGCCGACTGGCCGCGAACCACCAAGCGCCAGGAACCCTGAGGAGAGGTCATATGTGTGGAATCGTCGGTGCCGTTGCCGAACGTAACGTCCAGGGTATCCTGCTGGAGGGCTTGAAACGCCTGGAATATCGTGGCTACGACTCCGCGGGGATGGCGGTGCTCGACCTCCAGGGCCACCTACAGCGCGGGCGTGCGCTGGGCAAGGTGGCGGCCCTCGAGGAGCGCCTGACGAGGGAACCGCTGCCCGGCCGCTGCGGTATCGCCCATACCCGCTGGGCGACCCATGGCCGCCCCAGCGAGCAGAATGCCCATCCGCACCAGTCTGGAGAGCGCCTGGCGGTGGTACATAACGGCATTATCGAGAACCATGAGGCGCTGCGGCGCGAGCTCGAGGCCGAGGGCTACGTTTTTACCTCCGAGACCGATACCGAGGTGATCGCCCACCTGCTGGAGCGCGAGAGCCGCCAGGCCGGTGACCTGCTCGCCGCCGTTCGGCGCGTGCTGGATCGGCTGGACGGCGCCTATGCGCTGGGGGTGATCCATGCCGAGGAGCCCGATGTCGTCATCGGGGCCCGCAAGGGCAGCCCCCTGATCGTGGGGGTGGGCATCGACGAGGCCTTCGTGGCCTCCGACCCCCTGGCCCTGCTGCAGGTCACCGACCGCTTCATCTATCTCCAGGAGGGCGATGCGGTGCGCCTCTCCGCCGGCGGGCGCATCGAGGTGTTCGATGCGACGGGCCTCCCGGTCGAGCGCGAGATCCAGGTCTTCGAGCATGGCGACGGGGCGGCCAGCAAGGGCGACTATCGCCACTTCATGCTCAAGGAGATCCATGAGCAGCCGATGGTGATCGCGGCCGCGCTGGAGGGGCGCCTGGGCGAGCGCTCGGCGCTGGTGGAAAGCTTCGGCCCCGAGGCCGAGGCTCTCTTCCGCCAGGCCAGCCAGGTCCATATCGTCGCCTGCGGCACCAGCTATCATGCCGGCATGGTGGCCCGCTACTGGCTCGAGCGCTATGCCGGGATACCGGTGCAGGTCGAGGTGGCCTCTGAGTATCGCTATCGCCAGGTGGTAGTTCCCGAGGGAACCCTCTTCGTGACCCTTTCCCAGTCCGGCGAGACCGCCGATACGCTGGCGGCGCTGCGCTTCGCCCGTGAGCGTGGCTATCTCGCCAGTCTGGCGATCTGCAATGTGCCGGGCAGTTCACTGGTGCGCGAGTCGGACCTGACCCTGATGACCCAGGCCGGGCCCGAGATCGGCGTGGCCTCCACCAAGGCCTTCACTACCCAGCTCACGGCCCTGATGCTGCTGACCCTGGCGCTGGGCCGGGTCAAGGGGCTCGACGAGCGCGTCCAGGCCGACCTGGTGACCGCACTGCGTGGACTGCCTGGCCTGGTGGCACGAGTGCTCGAGCTGGATCCCGAGATCGAGGCGCTCTCCATGGCCTTCGCCGAGAAGCACCATGCCCTCTTCCTGGGGCGCGGGGCTCTCTTTCCCATTGCCCTGGAAGGCGCACTCAAGCTCAAGGAGATCTCCTACATCCACGCCGAGGCCTACCCGGCGGGCGAGCTCAAGCACGGTCCGCTGGCGCTGGTCGACAGCGAAATGCCGGTCATCTCGGTGGCGCCCAACGATGAGCTCCTCGACAAGCTCAAGTCCAACCTCCAGGAGGTCAGGGCCCGCGGCGGCGAGCTCTTCGTCTTCGCCGACGAAGGCGTCGGCCTCGAGGAAGCCGATGGCATCCGGGTGATTCATCTGCCGCATGTGCACGAGGCGCTGGCGCCGATTCTCTATACCCTGCCGCTGCAGCTGCTCAGCTACCACGTGGCGGTGCTCAAGGGCACCGATGTGGACCAGCCGCGCAACCTGGCCAAGTCCGTGACCGTGGAGTGAGTCCGCTGGATGCCCCGCCGCGCCTTCACCTGGGCCTGCCCATGTGGGCCAATCCTGACTGGCGCGGCGGTCTCTATCCGCCCCATGGCGGCAGCGAGGGTTGGCTGGCCGACTACGCCCGCGTATTTTCCAGCGTGGAGGGCAACACTACCTTCTACAGTGGCGCTCCGCGCGATGCGACAGTGGCGGGCTGGGCCCGCCAGGCACCGCCGGGCTTTCGCTTCTGCTTCAAGCTGCCGGCGAGCCTGACCCACGAGCGGCGTCTCGCCGCCGTCGAGTCCGACGTCGATGCCTTTCTCGAGGTGCTCTCACCGCTGCATGACCGGCTTGGCCCGATGATGGTCCAGCTGCCTCGTGATTTCGGTCCCGACGAACTGCCCCGGCTGGGCCATCTGCTGGCACGCTGGCCGGCAGGAATTCCCTGTGCGGTAGAGGTGCGTCACAGGGCGTTTTTCCACAAGGGCGAGGCCGAGAAGGCACTCAACCGAATGTTGATAACTTATGGCGCGAACCGTGTGATGCTCGACGTGCGCCCGCTCTTTGCCACTGTCGCTGACGGGCACCCAGGATTCCAGCACGCCCAGGCCGAGAAGCCGAGAGTCCCATTACACGTGCTTTCCACGGGAGACAGCCCGCTGGTGCGCTTCATCGGCCACCTCGACGACGACCTCAACAACCGCTGCTTCAGCCCCTGGATCGAACGCCTCATCCTGTGGATAAATCAGGGGAAAACCCCTTATCTGATGGTGCACACACCGGACAATCGCGGGGCCCCGGAACTGGCGCGTCGCCTCTATGCCCGGCTTCGCCAGCAGTGTTCCTTGCCATCCCTCGGGGCCTTCGCCGGCGAGCGCCAGACGTCGCTCTTCTAGTCGAGCATCGGGCCGTTTCTCTACGCCCAAAGTCGCACTCAGAATCTTGCTGGCTTGGCTGGTCATCGAGCGCTTGATCAGATAGTTTTGCGGGTCGGAGTGCTATTACCCACGATATTGACTGAACACTGCGCCATATGTGCGCAGATCCTTCTAATATCTTGCACCCGGGCGTCTCTCGTCCTTGCCGCACTGGCCCGGGACGCGTGAGATGTGACACGGCAGCGATCCTGCCTGGATCCTGCCATGCTCTGGACGGCGTCGTGTGAACCACGGCGCCCTGGACGTGGCAATGACAAGCACAAGCCGTCATCGCGCCAGATCGGCCGTTGGCGACACGTACACTCAGGGTGAAACATGTCGAAACTCTCCCACGCACAGTGGTCATCAAAGATGGCCTTTATCCTGGCAGCCACCGGTTCGGCGGTGGGGCTGGGCAATATCTGGCGCTTTTCCTACATGGTGGGTGACAGCGGGGGCGCGGCCTTCGTGCTCATCTATCTGGCCTGTGTGGCACTGGTCGGCCTGCCGATCCTGGTAGCCGAATGGTTGATCGGCCGCCGCGGCCAGGAAAACCCGATCAACTCGATGGTCGACCTGGCCCGCAAGAATAACCGATTGCCCGCCTGGGCGCTGGTCGGGGCTAGCGGGGTGTTGGCCGCCTTTCTGATTCTCTCCTTCTACAGTGTGATCGGTGGCTGGTCGCTCTCCTATACCCTCGGTTCGGTGACCGGCGCGTTTAGCGGTCAGGATTCCGACGGTATCGGCGAGATCTTCAATGGCCTGCTGGGTAACCCCGTGGCCCTGACCCTGTGGCATACCGGCTTCATGGCACTGGTGATCTGGATCGTGGCGCGTGGCGTTACCAAGGGCCTGGAGGGTGCTGTGCGCACCCTGATGCCGGCGCTGGTGATACTGATGCTGGTGCTGGTGGGTTACGGCATGACCACCGGCCATTTCGGCGAGGCGCTGGCCTTCATGTTCAGCCCCGACTGGAGTGCGGTTACCGGTGAGGTGGTACTGGCCGCCATGGGCCAGGCCTTTTTCACCCTGTCACTGGGCATGGGCATCATGATGGCCTACGGCTCCTACCTGGGTGAGGACGTCAACCTGATCGGCACGGCCCGCACGGTGATCATCCTCGATACCGCCATTGCCCTGCTGGCCGGCCTGGCCATCTTCCCGATCGTCTTTGCCAACGGCCTGAGCCCGGGTGAGGGCCCCGGCCTGATTTTCGTCACCCTGCCGCTGGCCTTCGGCAATATGACCGGTGGCATGATCCTCGGCCTGATGTTCTTCCTGCTGCTCACCTTTGCCGCGCTGACCTCGGCGATCTCGCTGCTGGAGCCGGTGGTCGAACTGATGGAAGAGCGCACCCCGCTGTCCCGTGTGACAGCGACGTTGGTCGGCGGCGTGGCCGTCTGGGCGCTGGGGATCGCGGCACTGATGTCGTTCAACGTCTGGAGCGAGCTGTCGATTGCCGGCCTGAACATCTTCGACTTCCTGGACACCCTGACCAGCAAGTTCCTGCTGCCGCTGACCGGCCTGGGTGCCATCCTGTTCGTGGCCTGGCGGCTGGACCGCGACAGTGTGGCTGCCGAGTTGAACCTCTCCGGCGGGCAAGCGACGCTGTGGACCGTGGTCTCACGTTTCGTGGCCCCGGTCGGTGTTATCCTGGTCTTTGTCTCGAGCCTCTGAGCCTCTGAGCCGAGAGCGCCGCAGGAACCCGGCGCCTAGACCTCTCGACGAGCCCCGCCCCGGCGGGGCTCGTTGCATGATGGGGGTCAGTGCATCTCGTCTTCTACCAGTTCCTCGTCGGTAAGCGGGGCGATGTCCCGGGTCAGCCGCTTGAATTCGTTGTGCAGTTCGATGCCGCGCCGGGCACGCAAGTTGCGCTGGGCGGCGGTGCGTGAACGCTGCTCGTGTTCGACGACTTCCATGCTCATGAAGATGTCGAGAAGCTCACTCTTGAGCGAGGATACCCGTTCGACTTTGCGCATGTTCGACTCTCCTGAAAGATTCGCGACACTGCAATTCTTACTATACCCCACTTGACAGAATGATGACGGCGCATGTTGCGAACCGACAACGCTGGGCCAACGCTCTCTGAACGCCAAGGTAAGCGGCCATGTGTCGGCGCCGAAGGGCGCATCGGTTGTTGGCTTGGGGCATACTAGGGGCAAGAGTCCGACACCCTCACCGCCGCCTCGCCCCTGTTGCGGGACGGCCAACTCGCAAGGAGTCCCGCGTGAGCCGCGCCCTGTTCGATGAGATGAGACGTCGCATGGAGCACTTCCGCCGCTCCGAGCAAAAGGTCGCGCGCTTCGTGCTGCGCCAGCCCGAGGAAGTGATCCACATGCGCATCGTCGACCTGGCCACCGAGGCCAAGGTCAGCGAGCCCACCGTGGTGCGCTTCTGCCGTGCCCTGGGCTGCAACGGCTTCCAGGATTTCAAGCTCCAGCTGGCGCAGATGCTGGCCTCGGGTAGCCAGTTCGCCCAGTTCTCAATGAACGATAGCGACTCGGTGGTGGAGTTCTCGCAGAGTATCTTCGACTCCACCGTGGGCACCCTGCTGTCGGTTCGCGACCGGCTCGACAACGAGGCGCTGAGCCAGGCCATCAACGCCCTGGCCATGGCCAACCGGGTGGAATTCTACGGCTTCGGCGCCTCGGGGGCCGTGGCCGCCGATGCCCAGCACAAGTTCTTCCGCCTGCAGATCTCCACTGCCGCCTACACTGACCCGCACATGCAGAACATGTCGGCGGTCACCCTCAAGGAAGGTGACGTGGTGGTGGCCATCTCCCAGACCGGCCGCACCCGGGCATTGGTGGCTAGCGTGCGCCTGGCCCGCGAGGCCGGCGCCACCGTGATCGGCCTCTGCCCCAGCGGTTCGCCGCTGGCGGAGGAGGTTACCCTGCCGCTCTACATCGATGTCCATGAGGACACCGAGATCTACACCCCGATGAGTTCGCGTATCGCCCATCTGGTGCTGGTCGATGTGCTGGCGGTGGGCGTGGCCAAGACCCGCGGCCCGAAACTCGCCGAGCAGCTTCGCGAGGTGAAAAAGAGCCTCAATCCGCTGCGCTTCCCGGAGCAGGAGGACAAGCCCTAATCGGTTCAGGTACGAGGTACGAGGAGCAAGCGACAAGGAAACCCCCTGTTACTGGTTTCGGGGGCTCATCACACTGCCTCGCCCCTCGCCCCTCGCCCCTCGCCCCTCGCCCCTCGCCCCTCGCCCCTCGCCCCTCGCCCCTCGCCCCTCGCCCCTCGCCCCTCGCCCCTCGCCCCTATGCTAAGCTGTCTGCCCATTTTCCGAGCAGCGATGCCTTCCCCATGGACGACGTCACGGCGATTCTCGACCACATGAACCCGGCCCAGCGCGAGGCCGTCAGTGCGCCCCAGGGCAACATGCTGGTACTGGCCGGGGCCGGGTCCGGCAAGACCCGGGTGCTGGTGCACCGCATCGCCTGGCTGATGCAGGCCGAGGGGCTCTCGCCCTACGCGGTGCTTGCGGTGACCTTCACCAACAAAGCCGCCCGCGAGATGCGTACCCGCCTGGAGGCCCTGCTGGGGATCTCGCTGCGCAATGTCTGGGTCGGAACCTTCCACTCCATCGCCCATCGCCTGCTGCGGACCCACTGGCAGGATGCCCGGCTTCCCCAGCACTTCCAGATCATCGACAGCGACGACCAGCTACGGCTGGTCAAGCGGCTGCTCAAGGACCATCGCATCGATGATGAGCGCTTCCCGCCGCGTCAGGTGCAGTCGTTCATCTCCGGCTGCAAGGAGGAGGGGCTACGTCCTCATCAGGTCGATGCGCACGGTGATGCCTACCTGGCCCAGATGGTCGAGCTCTTTGATCGCTATCAGCTGACCTGCGAGCGGGGCGGTCTGGTCGACTTTGGCGAGCTGCTGCTGCGTAGCCTGGAGCTGTTGCGCGACAATCCGGCGCTGCTGGCCCATTACCGGGAGCGCTTCGGCCATGTGCTGGTCGACGAGTTCCAGGACACCAATACCCTGCAGTACGCCTGGCTCAAGCTGCTCACCGGCATGCAGATCCCGATGACCGTGGTCGGCGACGACGACCAGTCGATCTACGGCTGGCGTGGCGCGCGTATCGAGAACATCCGCCGCTTCGAGCAGGAGTTTCCTGGCACCAAGACCGTGCGACTGGAGCAGAACTACCGCTCCACCAGCGCCATCCTGAGTGCTGCCAATGCCTTGATCCGCCACAACAGCGAGCGCATGGGCAAGGAGCTGTGGACGGAGGGCGCGCGTGGCGAACCCATCTCCGTCTACTCGGGCTTCAACGACCTCGACGAGGCGCGCTTCATCGTCGATACCATCCGCGAGAAGGTGGAGGAGGGCACCAATCGGCGCGAGATCGCCATCCTCTACCGCTCCAACGCCCAGTCCCGGGTGCTGGAGGAGACCCTGATCCGCCAAGGGGTGCCCTACCGCATCTACGGCGGCCAGCGCTTCTACGAGCGCCTGGAAATCAAGAACGCCCTGGCCTATCTGCGGCTGCTGCTCAACCGCGACGACGACGCCTCCCTGGAGCGGGTAATCAATGTCCCGGCGCGGGGCATCGGCACCCGCACCGTGGAGGTGCTGCGCCACCGCGCCCGGCAGACCGAGGTCCCGCTATGGCAGGCGCTGCACGATGCCCTGCTGGATGCTTCGCTCAAGGGACGAGCCGCTACGGCGGTGCGCGCCTTCGCCGAGCTGATCGAGCGCCTCGACAACGACACCGCCGGCCTGGCGCTGCACGAGATCATCGATCATGTGATCGAGCGTAGCGGCCTGATCGAGCACCATCGCAGCGAGAAGGGCGAAAAGGGGCAGGCTCGGGTCGAGAACCTCGAGGAACTGGTCACCGCCGCCAAGGCCTTCACCCAGGGCGAGACCTTCGAGCCTCCTGAAGCCGGCGAGGGCGCAGTGGCCCTGGAGGCCTTCCTCTCCGAGGCCGCGCTGAATGCTGGCGACCACGAAGCCGACGAGTTCGAGGATTGCGTGCAGCTGATGACCCTGCACTCGGCCAAGGGGCTGGAGTTCCCGGTGGTGTTCATCGCCGGGGTCGAGGAGGGGCTGTTTCCGCACAAGATGTCCATGGAGGAGCCGGGGCGTCTGGAGGAGGAGCGGCGGCTCTGCTACGTGGGCCTGACCCGCGCCATGCGCAAGCTCTACCTGACCCATGCCGAGCTGCGTCGCCTGCATGGCAAGGAGACCTTCCAGCGCGCCTCGCGCTTCCTGCGTGAGCTGCCCGAGGAGTTTCTCGAGGAAGTTCGGCTGCGTGGCCAGATATCCCGGCCGGTGACCACCCGCCCGGCCGCGGGCCTCTCCAGGCAGAGCTCTGTCGACGGGGGCGCGGCGCTGCCCTCGCTTTCGCTGGGTCAGCGGGTCAGCCATCCGGTGTTCGGCGAGGGGGTGATTCTCAACGCCGAGGGCGAAGGTGAGCGTGCCCGGGTGCAGGTCAGCTTCGAGGGCGAAGGCGACAAGTGGCTGGTACTGGGGTTTGCCAAGCTGACGCCGCTGTGATTTTCGTTGACGTTGACGTCAAGTGCGGATACTTGCCGGGCAATTCGGCCTTGACGCATACTCGTGAGCGGACACGCTAAAGCCCGCAACGCTTGCGGGCATAATAATCAATCTGGAGTCATGCTCGCATGCAACGTCGCCTCTTTCTCAAGACCAGCCTCAAGACACTCGGTGCGGGTGCCGCTGCCGGTGCCGCCGCGCCCTTCATCTCCACGGCAAGTGCCCAGGAGACCATCACCTGGGACATGGTGACCTCCTGGCCCAAGAACTTCCCGGCGTTGGGCACCGGGGCCAACGATTTCGCCGCGCGCGTCGAGCGCCTCTCTGGCGGCCGCATGAAGGTCCGCGTTCACGGCGCAGGTGAACTGGTGCCGGCCATGGAGGTGTTCGATGCCGTCGGCGCGGGCACTGCCCAGATGGGCCACTCCGCCTCCTACTACTGGCGCGGCAAAACCCTGGCCTCCCAGTTCTTTACCGCTGTGCCCTTCGGCATGAACACCACCGAGACCAACGCCTGGCTCTACTACGGCGGCGGCCAGGAGCTATGGGACGAGGTGTATGCCAAGCACAACCTCAAGCCCTTCCCGGTGGGCAATACCGGCACCCAGATGGCCGGCTGGTTCAAGAAGGAGATCAACTCGCTTGCCGACATGCAGGGCCTCAAGCTGCGCCTGCCGGGGCTGGCCGGCGATGCCATGAACGGTATCGGGGTGACCACCGTGAATACCCCGGGGTCCGAGATCTTCACCTCCCTGCAGACCGGCGTGCTGGATGCTGCCGACTGGGTCGGCCCGTACAACGACCTGGCCTTCGGCCTGCACCAGGTGGCCAAGTACTACTACACCTCGGCCTGGAACGAACCCAGTGCCATCCTCGAGGGTACAGTCAACCTGGAGGCCTGGAATGCCCTGCCCGACGACCTCAAGGCGGTGGTCAGCGAGGCGGCCATGGCCTCCAACCTGGCGATGATCAGCGAGTTCGCGGTACGCAATGCCGAGGCGCTGGACACCCTGGTCAACGAGCATGGCGTGGAACTGCGCACCTTCCCGGATGAGGTGCTGGAAGCGCTTTACGCCTCCTCCCAGAAGGTGCTCGAGAAGCAGGTGGAAGCCGATGAGGAGTCGCGCAAGGTCTATGACTCCTATACCGCCTTCCAGCAGAAGGTGCGGCGCTTCACCGATGTGGGCGAATTTGCCTACCTGAAGACCCGGGAGAAGGTCAGCGGCTGAGGTCTGGCCTAACCTTCCCCCCGCCATGGGCGCCTCGTGGCGCCCATCGCCCTTCTGGGAAAGGCGGCGCGACGGATGTCGTCAGCCGACCTGGCGGACGGCCCGTATCCGGCCGTTGTCGTCCAGGGCCACCATCACGAAGCGGGCCTCGGTGACCTTGTGCAATTCGTCGGGGTCACGTTCGTGAGGGGCACGGATCCACACCTCCACGTCGATCTTGATCGAGCTATGGCCGATCTCGCTGACGCGGGTGAAGATGTTGACCATCGAGCCCACCCGCACCGGGGAGAGAAAGTCCATGGCCTCGATGGCCACGGTGGCGATCCGGCCTCGCGCCTCGCGGCCAGCGGCTACCTCGGCGGCCTGGTCCATCTGGGCCACCAGCCAGCCGCCGGGAATGTCGCCATGCAGGTTGGTATCCTGGCGGCTAGCCAGCAGCTTGAGGGTCAATTGACCCTGGGGAGCGGGGATATCGTCGATGTCTGTCATGGAAGCCTGAGCGACTCGGGTTGTTGTTGTGGGGTGTTGAATGGCTTGACATGGTATACGGCGAGGCCATCGATTCACCACCATTGCGACAAGATGCCCCGCTGCCGGTCCGGTTAACCCCGTCATGGAGGAGGTCGAGATGTCTGCCGTCCTGCGTCATTGCCTGGCCCCCTGGCTGCTGATGGCCATGCTCGTGGCACCCCAGACCCAGGCCGAGCCAGTTGCCGGTACGCTGGGCACCGTCGGTTCCGATACCATGTCGGGCCTGATGCTGCGCTGGGGCGAGGCGCTGACCCGCCAGCATCCCGGTATTCGTCTGCAACTGCAGGCCAGTGGGTCGGCCAGCGCACCGCCGGCGCTGGTCGCCGGTACCACCCGGCTGGGGCCCATGTCCCGCCCCATGAACGAGGCCGAGCGGCGGGCCTTCATTGAACGGCATGGCTATCCGCCGCGCGAACTGGCGGTGGCCCGGGATGCCCTGGTGGTCGTGGTGCACCGTCACAATCCCCTCGAGAGCCTGGGGCGCCGCGAGCTGGATGCCATCTTTTCCGACTCGCGATATTGCGGGGCGCACGAGGGGATCCACCGCTGGCAACAGCTGGGGCTCGACTGGCCGGTGGGGAGCATCCGCCTGCACGGTCGCAATGCGGCGTCCGGTACCCATGGGCTGTTCCGGCAGGTCGCGCTGTGTGACGGTTATTTTCGTCCCGAGATCAACGAGCATCCCGGGTCCGCTGCGGTGGTCGCGGCAGTGACGCTGGACCCTCGGGCCATGGGCTATGCCGGACTCAACCACCTCACGCCGGGCGTCAAGGCCCTGGCACGGCGTGATGCCGATGGAACGCGCCATTATCCTGACGCCGAGGCGGTGCGCAGCGGCGACTATGCGTTGTCCCGCGATCTTTACCTCTATCTCAACCTGCCCCCCGGCGAACCCTTGCCGGACGCCGAGCGCGCCTTCCTCGACCTGGTGCTATCAGCGACCGGGCAAGCGGTTGTCGAGGAACTGGGATTCGTGGCGCTGCCCGAGGCGAGGCGGCTGCGACAGCGACGCGAGCTGGGGCTAGGCGATGCCGGCCGCTGAGGCTGTCATCTGATTGTCATCACACTGTCGTATGATTCCGCTAGACCCTGTTTCGCGTAGGCCCGGTCATGCCCGACTCCCTTCCGCCGTCTCCCGTTCGTCGCCGCCTGCGGCAAGGACGCGATCGCCTGGCCACCGTCCTGGTCACCGCGGGCGGTATCGGCGTGATCGCTGCCTTGTTGGCCATCGGGGTCTTCCTGGCGGTCGAGGTGGTGCCGCTGTTCTGGTCCGGCGGCGACACACAGACGGTCAGTCCGCGGGCCCTCTGGTCGCCCCTGCAGGCAGAAGATGACCTGGCCGGCTATCGCTGGGATCCCACGGCGACCCTGGGGACAGAGGAACCGGCCCGTGTCAGCCTGTTACCGCTGGCCTGGGGCACGCTGGAGGCCGCGGCCTGGGCCCTGCTGATCGCCGTGCCCCTGGCCCTGGGCGCGGCCGCGCATTCGGCCTTGTTCATGTCGCCGCGCCTGCGCAGCCGATTGAAACCGACACTGGAGCTGATGGAGGCATTGCCCGGTGTGGTGATCGGCTTCGTCGCCGGCCTGGTGCTCGCCCCCTGGCTGGAGCGCCACTTGGCGGATGGGCTGGCCATGCTGGTGCTGCTGGTGCCCGGGCTGCTGCTCGCCGGTGCGCTCTGGTCGCGCCTGCCCCCGCGCCTGCAACAGGCACTGCCACTGGGTTGGGCGGGCTTGTGGCTGCTGCCCTGGCTGTTGCTGGTGCTGGCCGTAGCGCTGTGGTTATCGCCCTGGCTCGAGGCCTGGGCATTTGGCGGCGACCTGCGTCAATGGCTGGAGGTGCGCCTGGGGCTCGATCTTGCCGTGCGTAACGCCATTATCGTTGGCATGGCCATGGGCTTTGCGGTGATGCCCAGCGTCTACTCGCTGGCCGAGGATGCTCTCTCGGGAGTGCCGCGGAGCCTGTCGGAGGGCGCTCAGGCACTCGGTGCGAGCCGCTGGCAGACCCTGTGGCGGGTGGTGCTGCCGGCGGCGTCTCCCGGCGTTTTTGCGGCGGTAATGATCGGCGCCGGACGCGCGGTGGGCGAGACCATGATCGTGCTGATGGCCAGCGGCAATGCCGCCCTGATGACCTGGAACCCGCTGGACGGGCTGCGTTCCCTGGCGGCGACGATTGCCATCGAACTCCCCGAGGCAGGTCCTGACGGCCTGCACTATCGACTGCTGCTGCTGGCGGCGCTGCTGCTGTTCCTCTTCACCTTCCTGGTCAATACCCTGGCCGAGCTGGTGCGGACCCGCCTGACCCGTCGCTACCGCCGCCTCGGTGGCGTGGCATGAGGCTGGCCAAGCGCTCACGGGCGCGGCTGCCTCGCGGCGAGGGCGCAGGCGCCTGGCTGGCGGCCGGCAGCGTGGCGCTCTCGCTGCTGGCGCTGCTGGCTCTGCTCTCGCTGCTGGCGATTCGTGGCCTGGGGCATTTCTGGCCGGCTTCCATTGCCCTGGTGGCGCTCGACGACGGCCGACAGCTCGCCGGTGAGCAGGTTCGAGAAGTGCCGCTGCCTGATGGCACGGGGCGAGAACGGCTCTATCGCATCGGCAATCGTGACCTGGATGGCACACGCTGGGCGTGGGTGCCGGTGTCGGCCATCGCAGCGGTGAGCCATCCGCCCGAGCTGATGGTGCTGGAACGCCACCGCTGGGGAGAGGCGATCGGCCGGCTGGTGGCGGTGGAGAGCGAGACGGGAGAGCGCCTCGAAGGACAGGCGGCCCGAGCGGTCCTCGAGAATCGGATGACCGAGCTGGCGTCGCTGCGTCAGGCTCGCGACACCCTGCGCGACGAGGTCGTTCTGCCGCGGGTCCAAGCCCTGCAAGAAGGGGGCGACGTCGAGCGAGAACTGGCGACTGCCAATGCCCGATTGCGCGAGTTGCAGGCCGCCATGCAGGCCGGCCACCTGACCCTGGAGACCGCCAGTGGCGAGCGATGGCAGGTGCCGCTGGACCAGATACTGCGGGTGCGATACCCCAATGCCATGTCACCGCTCGACAAGCTGGTGGTCTGGGGCGAGGGGGTCTGGCGCTTTCTCTCGGAGGGACCGCGGGCGGCCAATACCGCCGGCGGTGTCTGGCCGGCGATCTTCGGCACCGTGCTGATGGTGATGCTGATGTCGATTCTGGTGACCCCCTTCGGGGTGCTGGCGGCGATCTATCTCAATGAGGTGGCCCATCAGGGGCGGCTGACGCGGCTGGTGCGGATTGCTGTGCGCAACCTCGCCGGGGTGCCCTCCATCGTCTATGGCGTCTTCGGCCTGGGGGTGTTCGTCTATGGCATCGGCGGCAGCCTGGACGAGTGGTTCTTCGATGCGGCGCTGCCGTCGCCGACCTTCGGCACCGGCGGGCTGCTGTGGGCTTCCTTGACCCTGGCGCTGCTGACCCTGCCGGTAGTGATCGTGGCGACCGAGGAGGGGTTAGCGCGAATTCCCGATCAGCAGCGCGAAGGCGCTCTGGCCCTGGGCGCCACCCGCCTGGAGATGCTCACTCGGGTCGTGCTGCCCATGGCCACACCGGCCATGCTGACCGGCGTGATCCTGGCCGTGGCGCGCGCCGCCGGTGAGGTGGCGCCGCTGATGCTAGTGGGCGTGGCCAAGCTGGCGCCACAGGTACCGGTGGACGCGGACTTCCCCTTTCTGCATCTTGAAAGGAAGTTCATGCATCTGGGTTACCACATCTTCGATGCGGCCTTCCACGGCGGGGATGTCCAGGCAGCGATGCCGCTGGTCTACGCCACGGCGCTGCTGCTGGTGCTGGTGATTCTGGTGCTTAACCTGACTGCAATATTTCTGCGTCATCATCTCAGTACGCGCCACGGGGCGCTCAGCCGTCGATGAGCCTAGCAGCGTCGCGTCACCCGGGAGCCTCGATGTCATTTGTCCAGGACCTGTCTTCGTCGCCCGACTCGGCGGCGTTGATCGACTTCTCCCCCGAAGCCAGCAGCCTGGCCATCCGGGGACTCAGCCTCGCCTACGGGGACAAGCCGGCACTGCGGGATCTCACCCTGAGAATTCCCAGGCACCGTGTCACGGCCTTTATCGGGCCCTCGGGCTGTGGCAAGTCAACCCTGCTGCGGGTGTTCAATCGCCTTCACGATCTTAACGACGAGGTGGTGCGCACCGGCGAGGTACGGCTGGAGGGTGAGGAGATCCATGGGCCCGCGGTAGCAGTCGCGGAACTGCGCCGGCGGGTGGGGATGGTCTTCCAGGCGCCCAACCCCTTCCCCATGTCGATCCACGACAACGTGGCGTTCGGCCTGCGCCTGCAGGGCGGGCTGAGCAAGCGCAAACAGGATGACATCATCGAGTGGGCGCTGCGCTCTGCGGCGCTGTGGGACGAGGTCAAGGACCGGCTGCGCGCCTCGGCCTGGTCGCTCTCCGGGGGTCAGCAGCAGCGCCTGGTGATCGCCCGGACCCTGGCGGTGGGGCCGGAGGTACTGCTGCTCGACGAGCCTGCCTCGGCGCTCGACCCCATCTCCACGCTTAAGATCGAGGAGTTGATCCGCAACCTGAAGACGCACCTGACCCTGGTGCTGGTCACCCACAACATGCAGCAGGCGGCGCGGGTCTCCGACTACACCGCCTTCCTGCAGGACGGCGAACTGGTGGAGTATGGCCCCACCGACACCCTGTTCACCAACCCGCGCCTGCGGCGTACCGAGAACTACATTACCGGGCGCATGGCCTGATGGCCGGCCCAAGGAGAGCTTCCATGGACATTACCAACGACATCCACAGCCAGCACATCTCGCGGCAGTTCAACCACGAGCTGGACGAGCTCAAGACTCACCTGATGGCCATGGGCGGCCTGGTCGAGAAGCAGGTCCAGGACGCCGTGGGCGCGCTGCTCGACCACGACTCCTCCCTGGCCGAGCGGGTGGTCGACAATGACCGCGCGGTCAACGACATGCAGATCAAGATCGATGAGGAGTGCACCCAGGTGCTGGCGCGGCGTCAGCCCACCGCCTCCGACCTGCGCCTGGTGCTGGCGGTGATTCGCGCCGCGTCCGACCTCGAGCGGATCGGCGACGAGGCCAGCAAGATTGCCCGCAATGCCATCGACCTGATCGAGGCCGACAACGGCAACCGCGGCTTCGTCGAGGTCCGCATGATCAGCGAGCATGTACGACGCATGGTACGCGATGCCCTGACCTCCTTTGCCCGTCTCGATACCCAGCTGGCGCTCAAGCTGGTCCACGAGGACGACGAAGTCGACAACGAGTACCGCAGCGCCATGCGCTCGCTGATGACATTCATGATGGAGGATGCCCGCTCGATCTCGTCGGTCCTCAGCGTGATGTGGATCCTGCGGGCCCTGGAACGTATCGGCGACCACGCCAACAACCTGGCCGAGTATGTGGTCTACCTGGTCAAGGGACTCGATATCCGCCATACCGACCCTGAAGACCTCGACAAGGACATGCTCGAAGGCAAGGATTGACCGCAAGCGTCGTTTGACCCTCAATAGCGCAGGCCGCCGCCCGATGGGCGGCGGCCTGTTTTTGTGAGATGAGGATATTACGGATGCTCAATGCCTTTTCAGCCCTGACCCGCGGAACCCGGCTGGTCTATTCCCGCGGCCTGCGGCGCTATGTGTTCCTGCCGATCCTCGTCAACCTGCTGGTCTACTCGGGGATGCTCTGGTACGTGCTGGGCCATTTCGGTGGCTGGCTGGACCGCTGGATGGCCATGGTCCCCGAATGGTTGTCCTGGCTCTCCTGGTTGATCTGGCCGCTCTTCGTGCTCAGCCTGGTGCTGATCGTCTTCTTCACCTTCACCCTGGTGACCCACCTGATCGCCGCGCCCTTCTACGGCTTCCTGGCCGCCCGGGTGGAGGTAGAGGCGACGGGGCGACCGCCGCTGGATGATCGCGGGCTGGCGAAAACCGCTGTCGATGCCTTGGGCCGCGAGCTGGTCAAGCTGGGCTATATCCTGCCGCGCATGGCGCTGCTCTTCGTGCTCAGCTGGATTCCGGTGCTTAACCTGGTGGCACCGCTGCTGTGGGCGGCCTTCTCGGCCTGGATCATGGCGATCACCTACCTCGACTACCCCATGGACAACAACATGGTCAGCTTCGCCGAGATGCGCCGCCGCCTGAAGGCCCGCTGGTGGCCCACGCTGAGCTATGGCGGCTGGGTGATGCTGATAACCTGGATCCCCCTGGCCAACCTCTTCCTGCTGCCGGGTGCGGTGGCCGCCGCGGTGCTGATGTGGGAGCGCCACTACCGAGGCCTCGAGACCGACAGGGCAGGTGGTAGGCCGCCTCAGGCGCGCTGAGCGTTCGGGGTCGTGTCGCGCAGGCGCTCGGCGGGAAACAGGCAGCGAAAGGTGGCCCCTTGTCCTGGACGCGAGCTGATCTCGAGGCGGCCAGCGTGGCGCAGCAGCACATGCTTGACGATCGCCAGCCCCAGGCCGGTGCCGCCGGTGGCGGTGCTGCGGCCCTTGTCGACCCGATAGAAGCGCTCGGTAAGGCGTGGCAGATGTATCGGGTCGATGCCTTCGCCGTCGTCCTCCACCTCCAGGCAGGCACCTTCGCCGTGGGGTCGCCAGCGCAGCACGATATGGCGATCCTTGCCGGCGTAGCGAACGGCATTGAAGGCGAGGTTGGAGAGCGCACTGCGGATCTCCTTCTCGCTGCCGACCAGGGCGCGAGCCTCGTCGATCTCCACGCTGATCGACTGGCGACCTTCCGAGAGCGCCGCGGCATCGTTCTTCACGGCCTCGAGCAGGTCGCCCATCGCCAGCGGGGCATCATCGCGCCCGCCCTGGTCGATCTCCAGCCGTGACAGCAGCAGCAGATCGTTGACCAGGTTCTGCATGCGGTCGGTCTGGGCCTTCATCTGCGACAGTCCGCGGCCCATGCGCGGCGGCAGTTGCCCGGCCATGTCTTCATAGGTCTCAAGATAGCCGGCCAGCACGGTCAGCGGGGTTCTCAGCTCGTGGGAGACGTTGGCCACGAAGTCACGGCGCATCTGCTCCAGGCGGTGTAGCCGGGTAATATCGCGGGCCATCACCAGGCGCTCGTCATCGCCATAGAGAGTGATCTGGAACTGCAGGATCAGCGTCTCGTCGATGGGCGAGGGCAGGGTCAGCGGCTCGCGATAGTCACGCCCATGGAAGTAGTCGACGAAGCGCGGGTCGCGCAGCAGATTGGTGATGTGCTGGCCGCGGTCGAGCTGGGGCTTGAGACCGAGCATCCGCTCGGCGGCGCTGTTCCACCACTCCAGGTCGCCATGACGGTCGAGCATCACCACGCTGTCGCGCATCGCCTCGGAGGACTCCTGGATACGCTGCAGCGTCGCCCGCAGTCGCTTTTGAGTCAGGGCCTGGCGCTTCTGGTAGCGGTAGAGGCGGTCAAACAGTTCGCCCCACAGGCCGCTGGCAACGGGGGGTTCTTCCTGGGGGCGCAAGGTCAGCCACTGATAGAGAGCACGCAGCTGGCGCAGGTGGAAGGCCAGACACATCAGCAGGCCGACGGCGATGCCGGCCGGCATCGCGGAAAAGGGCCAGCCGACCAGCCCGCCGGCACCCACCAGGGCCGTCAGGCGCCAGAACTCGCGTCGCCAGAGCCGCCCCACGTCAGCCCTTGGCGGAGAACCGGTAGCCGGTACCACGCACGGTCTGGATCAGCTGGTGATGGGGCTCGCCCAGTGCCTTGCGCAGGCGGCGGATATGCACATCCACGGTACGCTCCTCGACATAGACATTGCCGCCCCATACCTGGTCGAGCAGCTGCCCGCGGGTGTAGGCGCGTTCCTGATGGGTCATGAAGAACTGTAGCAGGCGGTATTCGGTGGGTCCCATTTCCAATGAGCGGCCATCGACGCTGACCCGATGGCTCACGGGGTCGAGCAGTAGCCCGCCGACCTCCACCGGCTCCTCGACGCCGCGCGGCGTGGCGCGGCGCAGCACCGCCTTGAGGCGTGCCACCAGCTCACGCGGCGAAAAGGGCTTGGTGATGTAGTCGTCGGCCCCGGCCTCGAGTCCCTGAATCTTGTTGTCCTCTTCTCCCTTGGCGGTGAGCATGATGATCGGCAGCTCGGCGGTGGCCTCCTCGCGCTTGAGCCGTCGTGCCAGCTCGATGCCGCTGGTGCCGGGCATCATCCAGTCGAGCAGCACCAGGTCAGGCTGATGGTCTACCACCAGGGCGTGAGCATCCTGAGCGTTGTCCGCCTCGAGGACGCGATAGTCAGCCATCTCCAGCGCCACCGCGATCATCTCACGAATCGGCGCCTCATCATCGACGATCAATACGGTCTTGGCGGTCATCCCGGAGCCTCGTGGTCAATGACAGATCAATGACGATGACAGCACGTCGAGATGACAATAGCGTGACAGGCCGGGTCTGTCGCCGTTCAGCCGCTGTTCACCGCTGGCCACAGGGAGAGCGCGATGCCGGCGAAGACCAGCAGGCCCGACCAGTGATTGTTGAGAAAGGCCTGAAAGCAGCGGTCCCGATCCCGCTCGCGGATCAGCCACTGCTGGTGCACGAAGGTCGCGGCCATGGCGGCCAGCCCCAGCCAGAAGAAGCCGCCCAGCGCCAACAGCCCGCCGGCCCAGGCCAGTAGCACCAGCGTCAGGCCCTGCAGCAGGCCGATCATCAGCCGGTCGGCGCGGCCAAAGAGTACGGCGGTAGACTTGATACCGATCTTGAGGTCGTCGTCGCGGTCGACCATGGCGTATTCGGTGTCGTAGGCCACCGTCCAGACCACGTTAGCGGCGAACAGCAGCCAGGCGACCGGAGGCAGCGTGCCCAGCACGGCGCCGAAGGCCATGGGAATCGCCCACGAGAAGGCCGCACCGAGAAATGCCTGGGGCAGATGGGTGTAGCGCTTCATGAAGGGGTAGATGCAGGCCAGCACTACCCCCACCACCGAGAGCATCACCGTGAAGAGATTGGTGAACCAGACCAGCACGAAGGCGGCCATCACCAGCATCAGGAACAGCGCCTGGGCCTCCCCCTCGCTGATGCGTCCGGTGGCCAGGGGGCGATGCTTGGTGCGCTTGACGTGGCCATCGAAGTGGCGGTCGGCGTAGTCGTTGACCACGCAGCCGGCGGCGCGCATCAGGTAGACCCCGGCGACGAAGATCAGCAGCACCTTGCGGCCGGGTATGCCCTCGGCGGCGACCCATAGCGCCCATAGGGTGGGCCACATCAGCAGCCAGGTGCCGATGGGGCGGTTGAGGCGCATCAGCTGCAGGAAG
Source organism: Halomonas fontilapidosi (assembly GCF_014192285.1). Classification (GTDB taxonomy): domain Bacteria; phylum Pseudomonadota; class Gammaproteobacteria; order Pseudomonadales; family Halomonadaceae; genus Halomonas; species Halomonas fontilapidosi. Next base: position 201,541 of record NZ_JACHXQ010000006.1, read on the forward strand.
TCGTGCACCCGGGCGAGGCCCTTGGGGTGCATCAGGGATCGGTCCATCTCGTCCTCATGATATCCAGTTTGGCTGCATGCGAGCCTAGCGCGAAGGCAGCCCGAGGTCATCCGCCATGCGGTCGAGGAAGAACTCCTGAACCAGCACGACGAAGCGCCGGTGGCGAAACAGCGAGCGGCGTGCCCATGGGCCCGAGACGCCTTGAAAGGGGGGCGGGTCGGCGCTGACCTCGAGGGGGCCGCGCACCAGGTCAGGCTGACGGAACAGCCAGCTGCCCAGCGACCGCTCGCCCAGGCGGTCGAGCCGCTGGCCGTGCAGGCAATCCAGGGGCACGACCGAGCGGGCCATCACCCAGGGCCGCTCGTCCAGGCACAGCGCCACCTCGCGCACCCAGGCGAGGCGAGCCGGGGGCAGGCCCAAGGCTAAAGCCTCGTCACGGCGTGGCCGGTCGAGATGCTGATTCACCAGGCGGACCCGGAAGGGGCGATGGCCTCCGGCACTTATCAGCCTGGCAGTTAGCGAGTCGCGGGAGGCGACCCAGGGCCACCAGGCAGGGCTCATGGCGGGACGTGCCGCCGCCAGGGGAATCCAGTGCGCCAGGGCGCGGGTGTCGGCAGGTGGCAGGTCGAACACCGTCTGGCTCCGCGTCGATGAAAGGGTCGATTAGTGTAACATGCGGTGTCATCCCTTCCCCCCGAGCGAGGAGTTTCATGAACGCTCCGCTGACCATCATCGGCTCCGGCATGGCGGGACTGGGCCTGCTGCGGCAGCTGCGCGCGCAGGACCCGGCGCGACCGATGACGTTGATCACCGCCGACAGCGGTGACGACTATTCCAAGCCGCTGCTCTCCACCGGGTTCGCCAAGCGCCTGCCGCCCCAGCGCCTGGCGGCCCGCTCGGCCCTGGAGGTTGCCGGCGACCTCGGCGCCGTGGTGCGCACCCACACCCGCGTGGAAGCCATCGACCCGGTGGAGCGCACCCTGACCATCGGCACCGAGACGCTGCTCTGGAGCGAGCTGGTGCTGGCCACCGGCGCCGCGCCGGTGCGCCCCTTCACGGTGCCCGACGCTGTAGCCGACCGGGTCTTCAGCGTCAATGACCTGGACGACTATCGCGCTTTCCATGCGGCCCTGGAGACGTTGGACCGGCCGGCGCGTGTGGCCGTGATCGGCATTGGTCTGGTGGGCTGCGAGTTTGCCAACGACCTCGTCGCCGGCGGCCACGCCGTCGAGCTGGTGGCCCCGGAGCCTGCCCCTCTGCCACGCCTGGTCCCGGAGCCGCTGGGCCGCGCCCTGGGCGAGGCATTCTGCGAGGCGGGCATGGTGCTGCATACCGGGCGTCAGCTGGTAGCCCTGGGCGCCGAGGGTACCGCCATCGGTCTGGAACTCGACGATGGCGCCTCGCTGTCGGCCGATCTGGTGCTGGTGGCCACAGGGCTGCGGCCGCGCACCGCGCTGGCCGAGTCGGCCGGCATCGCGGTCAGCGCGGCGGGTATCCATACCGACCGGCAGCTGGCGAGCTCTGTGCCGGGTATTCACGCCCTCGGCGATGCGGCCTGTGTCGATGGCGTCAATGCCATGTACGTGCAGCCTTTGCTGGCCAGTGCCAAGGCCCTGGCCCGTACCCTGACCGGCACCCCTACGGCGGTGACCTATGGCCCCTGGCCGGTACTGGTCAAGACGCCGCTGTTACCGGTGGTGGCGCTTCCGCCGGCCTTCCCGCCGTCGCGCTGGCGCATCGAGGGCGAGGGAGAGGACCTGACCGCCCTGGCCGAGGCCGAGGACGGACGTTTGATCGGATTTGCGTTGACGGGGCGCTGCGTGCGTCGCAAAGTCGAACTGGCGCGAGTAGCGCCGCCATTGCTAGGCTAGTCTCGTCAACGACGGGGCCTGCCGCGGCCAGCGAGCCGCTCAGGTCGCGTCGTTGAGGATCAGTATCATCCGCATGTCGTTTCCCGAAACCTCCCTGCCTGGCGCACAAGGCCTCGGGATCGCGAGTCGGCATGCGCGTGATGCACTGACAGGTCAGTTGCCATAACAACCATGCCATCACAACATCGCCGGTGGTGATCACCGGCTGCATGATGCCAATACCAGGAGGGCTGTATGCGCAAGCCAGAACTCGCCGCGGCGATTGCCGAGCGTGCCGATCTTTCCAAGGACAAGGCGAGCCAGGTGCTCAACGTCATCCTCGACGAGATCACCGGTAGCGTTTCCCAGGGCCAGGACGTGACCCTGATCGGCTTCGGTACCTTCAGCGTGCGCGAGCGAGCCGCGCGCACCGGCAAGAATCCTCAGACCGGCCAGCCGCTGACCATTCCGGCCAGCAAGACCGTGGCCTTCAAACCGGGGAAGGGTCTCAAGGACGCTGTCGCGAAGTAAGGCATTGCGGCCCGTCGCGTGCGGGTCGTGCTACTCTCCCTTTCGGTGGCGGAGCCGTTATGAAGCTGCGATTGATGCTCTGGCTGCTCGGGCTGATGCTCAAGCGCGCCCTGCGCCGCAAGGCGCGCTTTCGTGAACTGCTCGGCGAAATGCGTGGCCTCGACTGGGGAATCGCCACCGAGGACCTTTCCATCGCCCGCCACTATCGCATGTCGCCGTGTGGCATCCACACCGCTCGTGGCCTGCCGGTGGATCTCGACCTTGAACTGCGCTTCGAGGATGAAGCCACGGCCATCAAGGTGCTGAAGAAACCGACCCAGCAGGCCTTTCTCGACGGCATGATGGCCGGCAGCGTGCGTCTGGTCGGCGATTCCGGCGACCTGCAGAAGCTGCAGCGGCTTCTCAAGCACCTTTAAGCACCGAGCTGAAAGCGCCGAGCGCCAAGGAAACCCCTGACCGTTTACTCCCTAACGTCCCTACCCTGATCCTCTGTTTGGCAGCTTGGCAGCTTTGGGCCGTCACACCTGTCCGTAGCGTCCCGCTTCCTCTCCCAGCCAGCGCCGGATCAGCGGGCGGCTGGCCTCAGGGTGTTCAACGAGTAGCGCCTCAGCCAGGGGGGCAATGCGATCCAGCAGGTCGGCGTCGCGCTCCAGGTCGGCGATCTTCATCTGCGCAAGCCCCGTCTGGCGGGTGCCCAGCACCTCGCCGGGGCCACGAATCTCGAGGTCCTTCTCGGCAATGCGAAAGCCGTCGGTGGTCTCGCGCATCACCGCCAGGCGCTCCCGGGAGTGGGCCGACAGCGGCGGGTGATAGAGCAGCACGCAGAAGCTCTCGACGGCACCGCGCCCGACCCGGCCGCGCAGCTGGTGGAGCTGGGAGAGGCCCAGGCGCTCGGGGTTCTCGATGATCATCAGGCTGGCATTGGGCACGTCGACTCCCACCTCGATCACCGTCGTGGCCACCAGCAGGTCCAGCTCGCCGGCCTTGAAGGCCGCCATCACCGCGGCCTTCTCGCCGGCCTTCATGCGCCCGTGGACCAGGCCGATGGCGAGCTCCGGCAGGGTCTCGACGAGCTCGTCGTGGGTCGCCTCGGCGGCCTGGCACTGCAGCGCCTCGGACTCTTCGATCAGGGTACAGACCCAGTAGGCCTGTCGCCCCTCGGCGCAGGCGTGGCGGATACGTGCCATCACCTCGGGGCGCCGCTCGTCGGGCATCACCACCGTCTTCACCGGGGTCCGACCCGGGGGCAGCTCGTCGATTACCGAGACGTCCAGGTCGGCATAGGCGCTCATCGCCAGGGTGCGCGGGATCGGGGTGGCGGTCATCACCAGCTGGTGGGGCGTGAGGCCCCCGGCCTCGCCCTTCTCGCGCAGCGCCAGACGCTGGTGGACGCCGAAGCGGTGCTGCTCGTCGATGATGGCGAGCCCCAGGCGCTGGAAGTGCACATCCCCCTGGAAGAGCGCGTGGGTCCCCACCACCATGCGCGCCCGGCCGTCCTGGATGGCCGCCTTGGTGTCGAGGCGCGCCTTGCCCTTGAGCTTGCCGGAGAGCCAGGCCACCTCGATGCCGAGCGGCTCGAACCAGGCGCTGAAGGTGCGGTAGTGCTGCTCGGCCAGTATCTCGGTGGGGGCCATCATCGCCGCCTGGCAGTCGGCAGCAATGGCCGAGAGCGCCGCCATGGCGGCGACCACCGTCTTGCCCGAGCCCACGTCGCCCTGCACCAGTCGCAGCATCGGCACCTGACGCGCCAGGTCGGCGGCGAGTTCGTCGAGCACCCGGCGCTGGGCGCCGGTCAGCGCGAAGGGCAGCTGGGTCAGAAAGCGCGCCTGCAGGCTGCGCCCGCCGGGTAGCGCCGGGGCCCCGTCCTCCTGAATGCGCTGGCGCACTTCCTGCAGGCTGAGCCGATGGGCGAGCAGTTCTTCCAGGGCCAGGCGGCGCCGCGCCGGGTGCCGGCCAGCTGCCAGCTGCTCCGCGTCGGCCTCTGGCGGCGGACGATGCAGGGTATCCAGGCAGTGGTGAAGCTCGGGCAGGCCGAAGCGCTGGCGTAGGGGGGCGGGAATGCCGTCGGGGAGGGCGCCCGGGGCGGCATCCAGGCGGGCCAGGGCCTGGTCGATCAGCGCCCGCAGTCGGGTCTGGTGGAGGCCCTCGGTGGCCGGGTAGATGGGCGTCAGGTGGTCCTCCACCGGGGCCTCGCCGCCGGCCAGCAGGCGGTACTCCGGGTGGTAGAGCTCCAGGCCGGTGGCCCCGGCGCGGGCCTCGCCAAAGGCGCGCACGTGAACGCCGGCCTGGAACTGCTGCTGCTGTGCCGGGGAAAAATGGAAGAAGCGCAGGCTGAGGATCCCGGAGCCGTCGCGCAGGCGCACCAGCAGGCTGCGCCGCCGCCCTTGCACGATCTCGCCGGCGACCACCTCGCCTTCCACCACGGCTTCATGGCCCGCGCGCAGGGTGGCGATGGGTGTGATCCGGGTCCGGTCCTGATAGCGCAGCGGCAAGTGGAACAGCAGGTCACTGACGCGCTCGATGCCCAATCGGGCCAGCTTCGCCCCCAGCGCTTCGCCAACGCCCTTGAGGTCGGTGACGGGGGCATCAAGAGACGTCGGGTCGGTGCTCATGCCGTGTCGAGCTCTGCCTGGCGGCAGTGTGCGATCGCCTCGGTAACGGCATCGATGGCCCGGGGCCGCGGGAAGCTGGCGCGCCAGGCGATGGCCACGGTCCGCGAAGGGGCCGGGGCGGTAAAGGGTCGGCTGATCAGCATACCGCTCTCGTAGTGGCCGGTACCGATGGCCGAGTGGGGCAGCACGGTGATGCCGAGCTTCGAGGCCACCATGTGGCGGATGGTCTCCAGCGAGCCGCCCTCGGCGGTGAGGGTGTTGGAGGGGCTCGCGAGCTGGTGGCTGATCGCCGGACAGGCCTCGAGGATCTGGTCACGGAAGCAGTGGCCCTCGCCGAGCAGCAACAGACGCTCCTCCAGCAAGTCCTCCTTGTCGATGCTCTCCCGCGAGGCCCAGCGGTGGTCGGCCGGCAGCAGTACCTCGAAGGCTTCGTCGTAGAGCGGTTTGGTGACCACGTCGGTCTCGGTGAAGGGCAGCGCGATGATGATGGCATCCAGCTCGCCGCTGCGCAGCTTGCGGCGCAGGTTGCCGGTGAAGCCCTCCTCGATGTAGAGCGGCATCTGCGGGGCACGCCGGGAGAGCTCGGGGATCAGATGAGGGAAGAGATAGGGGCCGATGGTGTAGATGGCGCCAATGCGCAGGGGGCTCGCCAGCTGGTCACGGCCGGCCGTGGCGAGTTCCTTGATGACGCTACTCTGTTCCAGCACGCGCTGGGCCTGTTCGACGATCTTTTCGCCCAGCGGAGTGACTTGCACGGTGGATTTCGAGCGTTCGAACAGCGCCACGCCGAGTTCCTCCTCGAGCTTCTTGACGGCCACCGAGAGGGTCGGCTGAGAGACGAAGCAGCGCTCCGCCGCGCGTCCGAAATGGCGCTCCTGGGCCAGTGTCACGATGTAGCGGAGTTCTGTTAGAGTCATTGTGGTGCCGGCAGGCATCCTCTTGCGAAATGGGTGAAGGTTCCGATGATCTCGCCCCAATGCACAGGGACACAATAATGCCAATAGGGACTTTTTATCAGGGGGCGAGCAAAAGGTGAAGACGACGACACTGATTCTGGGCTGCGGTGACATTGGCATGGCCCTGGGACGCGAACTGCGCGAAGCAGGGCACCGGGTGATCGGGGCGCGCCGCCATCCGCGCGCACTGGAAGGCAGCGGACTGGAGGCCGTGGCGGTCGACCTGAACGATCCTGCCACCCTGGTCGGGCTGCCGGACGCCGAGACGCTGGTCTACGTGGTCAGCGCCGACCGCTTCGACGAGGCAGCCTATCGCGCCGCCTACCTTGACGGCTTGACCGCGGTACTGGCCGAATTCGCCGGCCGCAATTCGCCGCCCGGGCGGGTGTTCTTCGTCTCCTCGACCAGCGTCTACGCCCAGCGTGATGGCGAGGTGGTCGACGAGACCAGCGCCATCGAGCCCTCGGGTTTCTCGGGCCTGCTGATGCACGAGGCCGAGCAGGCGCTGATCCATCATGACCTGCCGGGCACCGTGGTGCGCTTCTCGGGCATCTACGGCCCGGGCCGTGACCGCCTGATTCGCCAGGTCGGTGAGGGGCGCATCGCCCCCTCGAGCCCCGTCATGTATTCGAATCGCATTCACCGCGATGACTGCGCCGGGGTGCTGGCCCACCTGATCGGTCGGCACCTCGCCGGCGAGTCGCTCGAGGCACTCTACCTCGGCAGCGACTGCGAACCGGCGCCCCTGCATGAGGTGATGGCCTGGCTGGCAACGCAGCTCAAGGTCGAGGCCACCGAGACCATCCAGTCACCGTTGCGACGCCGCGCCAGCAAGCGTTGCGACAATACCCGGCTGATCGAAAGCGGCTATCGCTTCCGTTATCCCACTTATCGGGAGGGCTACAGCCACGTGCTGCGCGAGGGCGGTTTCCTGCCGGCAGACCCCGCGCTGAGCTAACGCGAGCCACTTTTTCACGCGCCAGCGGATGCCTGAGCTAGAGCGGCTGGCGATAGATCAGTGAATAGATCTCGAACCCTTCGTTGGGCAGGTCAAGCCGGGCATTGGAGTAGTGCGCGGCACTGGCACCGAGTTCTCCGCCGAAAGCGAAGCGCATGCCGAGGGCGAGGCGATTCTCGAACTGGAAAGCGGTCGAGAGCCGCTGTGATTCCAGCTGTGTCTCGAGGAACAGCCCGGCGCCGACACCTGCCTCAAGGAACGCACTGCCACCGGCAAAGGAGTAGCGCAGCGCCGGTGTCAGCGTCCAGGCGGCATTGTCATCGCCATCATCGCCTGGCAGCAGCAGCAGGCCGGTGGCCAGGCGCAGGTCGAGGGCCGGGTGCCAGTCGCTGAGGTCATGCATCCAGTCGAACTTGAGGCCAACTGCCGGGGTACCTTCACTGGTGGAACCCAGCTCGAGACTGGGGGCTGCGCTGGCGGGAGGTACAACGAGACAGGCCGTGAGGGCGGCAAGTATCGGGAGATGGCGAAGTCGAGGCATCATGGCGTCTCCTCGGGCAGGATGCTCCGTGCAAGAGTGCGATAGTGGCTGCCCTGTTGCGTAACGACAGAGTGTATTAGCTCTACTCGAGTATAGACCCATGGCATGTCGATGCAGGGAAGTTCAGGGCCCGGCGGGCGTGTGGCCTTGCGGAGCAGCGTAATGTGCGGGATGAACCGCTCGGGACGTCCCTTGACGCCGAGTGCCTCCAGCCCGGTCCATAACTCACCCTGAAGGGTCTGCAGGGCCGTTGTCGGCCGTGAGCTTCCCACCCAGACGATACCTGGCCGTTGAAAATGGCCCCAGCGGTCGAGGTGCCAGCTTCCCGGGCGGACTGCCTGTTGGCGAAGCCAGTCGCCGAGCGTCTTGGCCCGCTCGGCGGGTTGCTCACCGAGAAAAGCCAGCGTCAGATGCAGGCTGTCTTCCGGCACGCGCCGGCCACCGCAGTGGGCCTGTGCGAGCTCGGCCAGTTTGCCGAGCCGCGCGCGTAGTCCGTCAGGCGGCGTCAGCGCCAGGAAGAGTCTCACGCCCTGGCCTCAGTCGCCGATGACCATGACCCCCTCGGCCTCGAACTGGGCTCCCTTGGGCAGCGCCTTGACGCCGATGGCGGCGCGGGCCGGGTAGGGCTTGTCGAAGAACTCCTCCATCACCTTGTTGACCACGGCAAAGTTGTCCAGGTCGACCAGATAGAGGTTGAGCTTGACCACGTCCTGCAGGGTGCCGGCGGCTTCCTCGCAGACGGCCTTGAGGTTGGTGAAAACCTGGCGAGCCTGGGCTTCGAAGTCGTCGGAGACCAGTTCCATGCGGGTCGGGTCCAGTGGAATCTGGCCGGAGAGATAGACGGTGTTGCCGGCCTTGATGGCCTGGGAGTAGGGGCCGATGGCGGCGGGGGCCTGGTCGGTGTTGATCACAGCCTTGTTGCTCATGGTGATTCTCCTTGCGGTCCAGCGTCGTGAAAGGGAAATAGCCCGCCCGCCGCCTCGAGCGGCGGGCGGGCGAAAAGGGTTCAGTTGCCGAGGCGGGTGATGCGGCCTACATGGGCGAGATTGCGTAAGCGCTTGATGATGCGGGCCAGATGCACGCGGTTGCGTACCGCGAGGATCAGGTTGACGATCGACAGTCGTGCGTCGCGCTCCTCGATGCCGATGCGCTCGATGTTGGCACCGGCGTCGGTGACCAGCGCGGCCAGCTCCGCCACCAGGCCACGGCGACTCTCCATCTCCAGGCGCAGCGCGGCAGGGAAGTCCTCATCGATGTCGTCGGACCACTCCAGGGCAAACAGCTTGTCCGGGTCGTTCCTGAGTTCGGCGAGGTTACGGCACTCGGCGCGGTGGACGACGATGCCCTTGCCCGCCGAGAGATGACCAACCACCGGGTCGCCGGGCAGGGGGCGGCAGCAGCGGGCGAACTTGATCACCATGCCCTCTGCGCCGCTGATCACGATGGGGCCTTGTGCCCGTGCCAGGTATTCGGCAGGCTCGCCCGTCTTGCCCTGTTGCAGGTCGATCAGTCGGCGAGCGACCACATGGGCCACCCGCGTGCCCAGCCCGATGGACTCCAGCAGGCTCTCCTCGCCCTTGAGCGAATGCTCCTTGAGCAGGCTGTCGAGCAGGCCTTCGGGCAGTTCCTCCAGGCTGGTCTCGAACGGCGCCAGGGCCTTGTTGAGCAGGCGACGTCCGAGTTGAACCGCCTCCGTATGCTGCTGGTGCTTCAGCGCGTGGCGGATCGCCGAACGCGCCTTGGCGGTCACCACGAAGTTGAGCCAGGCCAGGTTGGGGCGTGCGCCCGGGGCGGTGATGATCTCCAGGGTCTGGCCGCTCTCCAGACGCGTGGAGAGCGGAGCCAGGTGGCGGTCGATGCGACAGGCGATGCAGCTGTTGCCGATGTCGGTATGCACGCTGTAGGCGAAGTCGATGACCGTGGCGCCCTGGGGCAGCTCCATGATGTCGCCCTTGGGCGTGAACACGTAGATGTCATCGGGGAAGAGGTCGTTCTTGACGTGCTCGATGAACTCCAGAGAGTCGCCGGCATGGCGCTGCATCTCCAGCAGGCCCTTGACCCAGGCACGAGCACGCGCATGGCTGCCCTGAGCAATCGGGTGCTCGGTCTGGCCCGCCTTGTAGAGCCAATGAGCAGCGATACCGTTGTTGGCCAGGGCCTCCATCTCGCGGGTACGGATCTGCACCTCGATGGGCATGCCGCCCCGGCCGAACAGGGTGGTGTGCAGGCTCTGGTAGCCGTTGGCCTTGGGGATGGCGATATAGTCCTTGAAGCGCCCTGGCACCGGCTTGTAGAGGTTGTGGACCACGCCGAGGATGCGGTAGCAGCTGTCGACGTCCTCGGTGATGATGCGAAAGCCGAAGACGTCCATGATCTCGGCGAAGGACTTCCGCTGGTCGCGCATCTTGCGGTAGATCGACAGCAGGTGCTTCTGTCGGCCGATCACCGTGCCCGGCAACCCCTCGTCGTCGAGGCTCTGCTGGAGGCTGCTCTGCAGCTGGCGGATGGTCGAACGGCGATGGCCGCGGGCGCTGGAGACGGCGCGCTTGATGCGCTCGGCGCGCATCGGGTAGAGCGCCTGGAAGGAGAGGTCCTCGAGCTCCACGCGGATGGTGTTGATGCCCAGCCGGCTGGCGATGCGGGCGTAGATCTCCAGCGTCTCGCGGGCGATGCGGCGCTTCTTCTCGGGGCGCAGGGCACCCAGGGTGCGCATGTTGTGCAGGCGGTCGGCCAGCTTGACGATGATCACCCGGATGTCCCGGGACATCGCCAGCACCATCTTCTGGAAATTCTCGGCCTGGGCGACCGCCTTGTCCTCGAAGGTGATCTGGGTCAGCTTGGAGACGCCGTCGACGAGCTCGGCGACCGGCTTGCCGAACTGCTCGCCCAGCGCCTTCTTGGAGACCCCGGTATCCTCGATGACGTCATGCAGCATGGCGGCCATCAGGCTCTGATAGTCCATGTGCATATTGGCCAGGATGTTGGCTACCGCCAGCGGGTGCGTGACGTAGGGCTCACCGGAGCGGCGGCGCTGGCCATCGTGGGCTTGCTCGGCGTAATAGAAGGCGCGCCTGACCTGGCGGATCTCATCCTGGGGGAGGTAGCCGCCGAGTCGGTCGGCCAGGTCATCGATGGTGAACATGCGACGCGCCTTGACTGCTGCGTGAGGGCCCTGAGGGGAAGTGCTCCTGCGCCGGGAGGAGCAGAATCACTCCTCGACGTGGCTGCCCGGTTCGAATTCGGGTCGAACGCGCACCGGCGCTGCCTCGACGGGCTCGTCGAGCACGCTGGCGTCGACCAGCCCGTCGGCGATCTCGCGCAGCGCCATGACGGTGGGCTTGTCGTTCTCCCAGGGCAAGAGGGCGTCGCGGGAGCCGCGCGCCAGCTGGCGGGCACGGTGAGTGGAGATCATCACCAGCTTGAAGCGATTTTCGACGTTTTCCAGACAATCTTCGACGGTGACACGTGCCATGGATGCCTTCCTGAACAGTGCTGACGGGCAAAAGTCCGGCCGGCGTCGTGACGCCCCGGAAATTTTACCGATGAGTAGACCCGATAGATTACTCGACGCCTGGTTGCCCTGACAAGCGCCATGGCAGGGCAGGACAGGCACTGCTCCTCGAGTCACGACAGTCGCTGCTGCCGATGTCAAGGCAAGTGTCGCTGCTGAGGTTATGACAAGAGCGCGGCAAGCAGCGGGGCATAATGCTCACTCACCTTCTCGCGGGTCAGGCGACGGGCGATGACCAGCGACTGCAGCTCGCGCAGGGCCGTGGTGAAGTCGTCGTTGACCACCAGGTAGTCGTACTCGTCATGATGGGACATCTCCTCCACTGCATCGCGCATGCGTCGGGCGATTACCGCGTGTTCGTCAGTGCCGCGGCTGGACAGCCGGCGCTCCAGCTCTTCCCGGGAGGGGGGCAGGATGAACACCGAGACGGCATCGGGCAACTGCTGGCGAACCTGGCGGGCGCCCTGCCAGTCGATCTCCAGAATCACGTCCTGGCCGGCGGCGAGCATCTTCTCCACGGTGCGTCGCGAGGTGCCGTAGTAGTTGTCGAAGACCCTGGCGTACTCGAAGAAGTCGCCCTGCTCGATCATCGCCTCGAAGGCCGGCACGTCCACGAAGTGGTAGTTGACGCCGTCCACTTCGCCCTCGCGGCGCTCGCGGGTGGTGTGGGAGACCGAGACCTGGATGCCGTCGAGGCTTTCGATCAACTCGCGTACCAGGCTGGTCTTGCCGGCACCGGAGGGAGCGGAAACGATGAACAGCGTACCTTGGGCCATGAGCAGGGGTCCCCGACGTTACAACGGATGGTGAGCTGGTGTAGCGGCTGCGCAAAGGGCGGAGTATCGCACATAATGGCGCCCGGACTGTAGCCGGAGCCGACTCGAACCTATCTTGAGGGGTTTACCAAACAGGTCGCTTAAACTGGCTAAACCTTGTACAGCACATATTGAACAGCCATGACAGGGTGGCGATCGTTCAAGGTATGATCATCCTTGCCCACCCGATGGAATACATGGTGGTGACCGACGGCATCGAGCCCCGGGAACTGCGCCAACTGCCGATGGCATTGCCCGAAGCAAGCGGTGCAACGTGAATCATGCGGCCATGCCGGGCTGCTGGATGAAGGAATGAGTATGCAAATGCCTCCCCAGGTAAACGGCTGGTTCGAGGAGTTCTATACCGCGGTGGAGCAGAGCCCGGCCGCCACGGCGATTACCGATACCCAGGGCGTGATCTTGTTCGTGAATCAGCGCTTCCTCGAGGTAACTGGTTATAGGCGCGATGAGCTGATAGGTAGAACCCCGGCGGTCATCCAGTCCGGTCTCACCGATCCCCGTGTCTATGAGTCGCTGTGGTCCACCTTGCGTGCCGGCCAGGTCTGGCAGGGTGAAATACTCAATCGGCGCAAGGACGGTGAGCTCTATTGGGAATACGAGATTATCACCCCGGTGCGCAATGCCGCTGGTGACATCGTCAGCTTCGTGGCCGTCAAGGAAGATATCACCCAGCGCAAGCAGCAGGAGCATGAGCTGCGCCTGCTGGCCACCGCCTTCGAGACTGGCCAGGCGGCGCTGGTCACCGACGCCCGACAGCGCATCGTGCGCGTCAATCGGGCGTTCAGCGAGATTACCGGTTATGACGCCGAGGAGGTGGTCGGTGAGACGCCGCGCCTTTTTCAGTCCGGCCGCCATGACGAGGCCTTCTATGCTCGCCTGTGGCAAGAGCTGGAGGAGCGTGGCCACTGGCAGGGTGAGATATGGAACCTGGATCACCAGGGCAACATCTTCCCAGTGTGGGAATCGATCACCGCGGTGACGGATGACAGCGGGGAGCTGGTCAACTATGTGGCCATGTTCCATAACATCAGCGAGCGCAAGAGTCGCGAGCTTGAGCTCAACCGACAGGCCCTGCATGACCATCTCACTGGTACGGGGAACCGCCGCGCCTTTGACCACGACATGGCGCGGTGCCTGCGGGCGGCGGGACGCGATGGGAGCGAGGTGTCGGTGGTGTTATTCGATGTAGATCACTTCAAGCGGGTCAATGACACCCATGGCCATGAACGCGGCGATAAGATCCTGAGGCAGCTGGCTCAGCGGGTCTCGGCCTGGTTGCGGGCCAGCGATAGCCTCTACCGCTGGGGTGGCGAGGAGTTTTGTCTGCTGCTGCCTGCAACTGACCTGGAGGGCGCGAGCACCTTGGCCGAGCGGGTGCGTCAGCTGGTAGCGCAAACCCCACTCGATGGGCTCGCCATCACCATCAGCTTGGGGGTGGCGAGCCTGCGACCGGCTGAGGGCGCCTTGACGCTGATGGAACGCGCCGACGCCTGCCTCTATAACGCCAAGCGTGAGGGCCGCAACCAAGTATGTCGGACGCCTTTGTAGCCTGAAATCAAGCAGTCAGCGCAGCACTGACGGTATCGAGGGGCGCCGGAGTCATCCTCCGGGAACACCCTTGCCGACGTTAGGGATTGAGCGCATTGCTGCACGACCGCTGGCTTGTTTGGCTGTTGACTAGACCCGTTCAGTCATTACGGGCAAGGCCCGTTACATGGTGAGCCAGATCTACGCTGGAGATGAAGAAGGGTCGGGTGAAGTCGGCTGCCTCGGCGAGTCGTCGGGCTAGTGTTTCGAACAGTTGGATGCGCACCCCACCGTGGTAGAGCGCGTAGTAGCCGACTGAGGGCACTCGCGGTGTGGTCTCTAAGGTTTGCAGTCCCTGTGCCCGGGTGAGGTGTTGAACGCAGCGTTGCGGTAGCACGCTGATGCCCCTCCCCGCTGTCACAAGGCCGACCAGCGCCAGCAGGTTGTCGGTGGTCAAGGTGGCAGTGGGCATGCCTTGGTGGGAGAGCCAGCGATTGATGTTCTGCGCGAACAAGGAGTGCTTGCCCTGACCGATGAGGGGGTAACGCTCCAACGCACTGATGGGCAACGGCCCGCTACCATCATCCACCAGGCACTCGCTTGCCATGAAGGCCATTTCCACCTCTTCCAACAGTCGTGTCTCGACACCCGGTTGAGAGAAAGCCTCTGGGACCAGCGGGATTACCACCAGATCCAACTCGCCGTCCTGAAACTGTTGATAAAGGCTGCGGCTCATGTCGATGGTGATATCTAAGCGGATGTCAGGACGCTCGAGGGTGTAGTCCCGAAGAAAGTCCGGGAGCCAGGTCAGGGCGGTCAGCTCGGTGAAGCCGATACGTACACGGTGGAGGCGACGCTCCGACTGTGCATTGAGCTCAAGAATCTGTTTTGCGTTTTCCATCGACTTGTAGGCGAGTTCCAGCAACTGCTCGCCTTCCTCAGTCAGTCGCGCGTTGCGCCGCGAACGGTCGAAAAGACATAGGCCGGTGGCCTGCTCGAGTTCGGAAATACGCTTGGAAACGGTGGACTGAGTCGCATTAAGTCGCTGGGAGGCTCGCTCGAAGGTGCCGAGCTCGACGACCTGGATGAAGGATTCGAGCTGCGTGAGAGTCAGCATGGCAACACCTTTCATGAAAATTACGACTGATATTTTATGAAAATTATTCGCTTTTTTGAAACTTTGGGCTGTTATTAATTGGTTGGGGCATGCTCTGAGGCGTCAGGCAGTGGATGTGGCCACGACGGGTCGCCTGTATGGCTCGGAAACGATAACAGTAACAAGGAGTAAGGCGATGAAGGTGCAATCCAAGTTGATGCGAAAGGTACTGGTGGGAGCGGTCGCGACGGCCCTGGTGGGTGGCCTGAGTACGTCGGCCATGGCGGCAGACTACCCTTCCAAGCCGATCGAGATGATCGTTGCCTTCGGCGCTGGCGGCAGCACCGATACCATGGCGCGAATCTTTGCCAAATATGCCGAGGAGGAGCTAGGCGAGCGGATAGTGGTGGTCAACAGGCCTGGCGCCGGCGGCGAAATAGGCTGGGTGCACCTGGCCAACGCCGACCCTGACGGCTACACCATTGGCCTTATCAACTCGCCGGTGGTGGAAGTTTACCCCTTTACTCGTGAAGAAACCGTCGGTTACTCCCTCGATGAGATCCGGCCCTTGGCCAACGTGATCACTGACCCGGGCGTGCTGGCGGTTTCTGCCGATAGCCCCTACCAGACTCTGGATGACCTGGTCGCGGCGGTGAAGGATGATCCGCAGTCCGTCATCATTTCCCACGAGGGGATTGGTGGCGATGATCACCTTGCCGCGCTGAACTTTGCCGAGGAAGCCGGTATCGATCTCAGCTTCGTGGCCTACAACGGCAATGCGGAAGCGACCGCTTCGCTGCTGGGCGGCCATATCAGTGCCTTCGAGGGCAACATGTCGGAAGCGGCGGCGCAGATCCAGGATGGCAAGGTGCGTGGGCTGGCGGTATGGGCCGACGAGCGGGTCGAACCCATCGCCGGCGTGCCCACCGGCAAGGAACAGGGCTATGACGTTCAGGCCGCTGCATCGCGCGGGTTCGCCGTGCCGGCGGGCGTGCCCCAGGAGGTCTACGACATGCTTCTGGCCGTTACGCGCGACGTCGTCGAGAACCCGGAATTCCAGGCTGAGATGGATCAGCTCAACATGCCGATCAATGCCATCTACGGGCAGGACTACGTCGACTTCATCAACGATAGCCATGATCGACTGAAGTCGCTCTGGGAGAAAGATCCCTGGATCGAGCAGTGAACGGCGGCTAGCAAGAGGATTGTTCCATGACCCTCGACACTATCGACCGTGGCGTGGCAATGCTGATGGGTGTTTTATGCGGCGTTGTCGTGGTCGTGGGCCTTGGGATGCGCGGCGACGCGGGGCTCTTCCCCGCGATCGCTGGCACGCTAGGACTCCTGGCCTGTCTGGGAATTGGCCTGGACACCTTGCGCAGCCGGCCCCCCGACGAACTACCTCCTACCCTGCCCTGGCAGCGCTTCACCGTCTGGAGCCTGTGTATTCTAGGACTACTGGGGCTGATGGTGACCGTCGGAACGTTCGTGGCGCTACCGCTATTCCTGCTTACCAGCTTGCGGTGGCTGGGTCACTTGCGGTGGGCGGCGGCCTTGACCATCGCCATCACCTTTTCTGCCCTCATCTATGTGGTCTTTGTGCACCTTCTGACCGTGCCGCTGCCCGCCGGCTGGTTGGTTGACTAGCGATAGCCGAGATCACTTCGAGAGATACCCATGGATGTATTGCTCCCCGCCCTCGGCAACGTGATGGCGCCGATGGCTCTTTTGACTTTGCTTCTTGGCACTCTGGCCGGCATGACCATCGGCGCGCTGCCGGGGCTCTCGTCCACGATGGGCGTTGCGCTGTGCATTCCGATCACTTTCAGCATGCCGCCGGAGTTGGCGCTGATCCTGCTGGGTGCGGTGTACGTCAGCTCCGTCTATGGAGGTTCGGTGACGGCGATCCTGCTGCGCACGCCAGGCACCGACGCTTCCATCGCCACTGCGCTCGATGGTTATCCCTTGGCCGAAGCTGGCCGTGGAGGGGAAGCGCTTGGCATGGCGACACTAGGCTCTCTCTTCGGCGGGCTGTTCAGTGTGATCGTGCTGATTGCGATTGCTCCGCCTCTCTCCACGGTCGCGCTGGCGTTCGGTCCCCAGGAATATACCGTACTGGCGATCTTCGGGTTGGTGACCATCGTCGGCGTGGCGTCAGACCGGCCGCTCAAGGGCGTGCTGTCGGCAGCGGTGGGGTTGGTGTTGGCCACCGTGGGACTGGATGCCTTTACCGGCGTGCAGCGCTTCACCTTTGGTCAGAGCGAGTTGTTCGAGGGAGTGCCGCTATTGCCGGTGCTGATAGGACTTTTTTCGGTCTCCCAGGCCTTCAACCTCTGCGTGCCCGCCGGCGGAGGCGTGTTGACGAGCAAGGAGCAAAAGCTCAAGGGACGCGGCCTGCCGCTATGGCACGATATCCGGCGCAGTTTGCGCACGATGCTACGCTCCTCGGTGATCGGTTCGGTGGTGGGGATACTGCCCGGTGCCGGGACCAGCATCGCCTCCTTCATCTCCTACAACGAAGCGCGCCGACACTCGTCGACCCCAGAGCGCTTCGGTAAGGGAGAACTGGAAGGGGTGGCAGCCTCGGAATCGGCCAATAACGCTGTGACCGGCGGCACGCTGATTCCCACTCTGACGCTGGGTATTCCCGGTAACGCTGTCACGGCGGTCTTCGTCGGCGGGCTGACCATTCATGGCCTGATTCCGGGGCCGAGTCTGTTCACCCATCATGCCGAGACGACCTACACACTGATCCTCTCGCTGCTGTTCGCCAACGTCTTGTTCGCTGTGCTGGGGCTTTGGCTGTGTCGTTACCTGGTGGTGGTGACTAAAGTGCCGGGCGCTGTGCTGGGGCCGATGATCCTGGTGTTCAGTGTTATAGGCACTTATGCGCTCCGCAACGCGGTCTTCGATGTCTGGCTGGCAGTTGCCTTCGGCGTGGTGGGTTACTTCATGGAACGCTGGCGCTATCCGGCCGCTCCCCTAGTGATTGCCCTCATTTTGGGGCCGATCCTCGAGGTCAACTTCCGCCGCTCCATGCAGATCGCCCACTGGGACCTCACCACCTTCTTCACCCGTCCGCTGTCATTGACGCTATGCCTGTTGGTGGTTCTGGCGGTGGCCTATCCGCTCTGGATTCAATGGCGACGTCGAAAGCTCCAGCGCTGATTCTCACGGCCTTTTCGCAGACCTGGGCATACCTGTACCTGACACTTGAGATACACAACATGACACCGAAGCCAACTTCCCTTACGACCCCCATGCAGTCCTATCCGCCGGAAGGCGCCTTCCTTCCTAAAGAGTTGCTGGCACAGGTGCGGCAACGCTTCTTGCATGTCGATATCTGCCCTTATAGCGGCAAGCGTATCTTCTTCGAAAATGCTGGTGGCTCTTTAACACTCGCGTCGGTGGTGACACGTGGCGCAGAGGTCGCTGGCATTCCCGACAACGAGCACCGTGATAATCCGGCCTCCCGTGCCATGTCGGAGATTGTCGCCGCTGGGCGAGAAGATCTAGCGACGTTCTTCGGCGCCAGCAGCGGGGTCATTTTCGGTGGTGAGTCAGGAACCGAGTGTTTGTTCCGGGTGATTCGTGCAGCAGCGCTTTCCGCCGAGGCAGGCGGCAGTATCGTTTCCAGTGCCGTGGAGCACCCGGCGACGTTCGATGCGACTGCGCAGTGGGCGCGGCGTACCGAGCGCGACTGGATCGAAGTACCCTTCGATGTTGATACTGGCCGCGTGACGGCGGCGCACTACGCTGACTGCGTGCGTCCCGACACCCGCATAGCCACGATCCTGCATACCAGCCCGGTCACCGGCATGAGCATGGATATTGCCGAGATCGCACAGGCCATTCGGGCCGTGGCCCCCGAGTGCATGATCATCGTCGACGGCATCCAGCATGCGCCACATGGTTTCCTAGCCGTCGATGAGTACGGAGTCGACGCCTACGTGATTTCTCCCTACAAGGCGTATTGCCGCTTCAACAACGGTTATGCCTGGCTCTCCAGTCGCTTGAGCGTTGTCGAGCATGACCGGCTGTCGGGTAAGCCTGCCGATGCCTGGGAACTGGGCAGCCGTGACCCTTCGGCCCTGGTCGGAGTCAGCATGATGGTCGACTATCTCGACTGGCTCGGTACCCACTTTGCTGACGTGGCGTCTCGCCGCGCACGCCTGCTGGCTGCGGGACAGGCGATGCAAGCCCATGAACGTGCCCTGGTGTACCGGCTGTTACACGGTGGTATGACCCTGCCGGGGCTTTGCGACTATCCCGGCTTGCATCTGATTGGACCGGCGGATGCGCCACAGCGTGAGGGGGTCGTGTCATTTGCCGTCGAGGGAGTCGATGCCAAGCATATCGTTGCCGAACTCGGCGAACGGGGAATACGCGTCCACGCACGCAGCGACGATGTCTTCTCAGGCAATATCCTGCGTCCGCTGGGGCTGAAGGCGGTCACCCGTATCTCGCTGGCTCACTACAATAGCACTGAGGAAATCGATGCCTGCCTGGGAGCCTTGGCCGAGGTGCTGCCGCGGCCGTAAGCGCTCTTTGCGTGTAGGTGTTGGGTCCCGTGTGAGTGACCATCCGCTTGGTAAATAACACAGGGCATTTGGTCTGACATTCCCGCATTACTGCAATCGGTGATTGATGATGCACGGCGGTCTCAAGTTCCAAGCGCAACGCTATTGAAGGGTGCTCGGGCCGGTGAACCACCCTCTGGTCAGCGCCATGATGACAGATTGTCAGGCGTGTCGAGAGGTGGCGCCACTGAGCCGTGCGGCTAGCGATCTGGGATCAACTTACCCGGCACCCAGCGCAGGTAGGCCGCCATGCCGAACAGCTCGACCAGCGACTGGAAGACGATGACGACCACGGCCGCTTGCCATGCCTCGGGCAGCGTCAGGGCGATAGGTAACACCACGAAAGAGTTTCGTGTACCGAAGCTGAAAGTCAGGGTTCTGGCCGAGGGCGTGGGAAGCTGGAACAGTCTACCGAAGGTCCTGCCAAGCAAGGCAGCGAAGATCAAGTAGCCGACGAAGATCAACAGTACCTGTATCAATATCTCGGTGCGGCCGGTGACGGTCGTCACCTGTGATGCCGCGATAGCGAAGACTACCAACGCCAGCAGCGGCACGGGCAGTATGCCAAGGCCATGAACCAGACGCTTGGCATGGAGGCTGCGCTCGGCCAAACGTTCGGTCAGCCAGGCCAGGGCTAAGGGGGTGAGAATTAAGCCGGCAAACGCACTGAGGAGGTGGGCGCTGATAGCCGCCTGAAACCACTCCGCGCCCAGGAAGAGCCGGAGATAGAGGGGTAAAGCTACCAGCTGCACGAGAAGAAGAAGGGGTGCCGCGGCAATGGCGCGGCCGGCATCCCCCTTACCGAGATGGCTGAAGCTGATGAACCAGTCTGTACAGGGCACCAGGAGAACGAGTAGCACGCCGGCCTGAACAACGGGGGACACGGGAAGGAGCGCCATTAGCCCACCCAGGATGAGGGGGATGACCACGAAGTTGCCGAGCAACAGGGCCGCTAGAAAGCGCCAGTCCGTGAGGCCTTGGCCGATTCGTATCAGCGGTACCTGCGTGAAGGTGGCATAGAGTAATCCCCCAAGCAGGGGCCACAGGATCGTTTCCAACCGGGAGGTCATGTCCGGCTGGCTCAGCCCGATGGCCAGGCCTGCCAGGGCACTGAATAAATAGAGCCAGGATTGATGTCGCTCCAGCCAATCACGCATGGGAGGTATCCACTTTTATGTGGTGTTCCTGTGATATGTCCGTATTCAGCCGGGTTGAACAGTCACGCAGTGGTAGATGTAGGGTCCCGGGTGATTGACTACTCGCTTGATAAATGGCGCTGGCCGTTTAGCCTCCCATTCTATCATCGCGGCAATCGGTGATTGATGGTGCAGCGCCTTCTGGGGGATATAGTGATTGTACAGCCAGGTGTAGTGTTTTTTTGCGTCTGCTCCAGGTCCTCGCCGGAGGTATAGCGCCGAGTCGCCAGCACGTCGCTGATGCGGCCATTGAAGCGCTCCACCAGGCCGTTCTTCCTCGGGCGTCCAGGGGGCGAAGGGATGAAGGCCGCTTGGTGTGCGCTCACCTGCCCGCGTTAAGCGATCGGTGAACGACTTTATGATGATGGATGTCCGTGGGCATCACTCGATGTTCTGGATCTGCTCGCGCATCTGCTCGATCAGCACCTTGAGCTCCACGGCGCAGCGGGTGGTGGCCGCCACCACCGACTTGGACGACAGGGTGTTGGCTTCGCGGTTGAGCTCCTGCATCAGGAAATCCAGGCGGCGCCCCACCGGGCCCGGCTGACCGAGCTGGCGCTCTACCTCGGCGACATGGGTGGCCAGGCGGTCGAGCTCCTCGTCAACGTCGGCCTTCTGGGCGAGCAGCACCAGCTCGGCCTCGAGCCGCTGGGGGTCCAGCTCGGCGCGGATCGCCTCCAGCCGCTCCAGCAGCTGGGCCCGCTGGCGTTCGAGAATCTGCGGCATCAGCCGACGCACTTCGGCCACTTGGTCGTTAACCGCGGCGATCCGCTCGCGGATCAGCGCGGCGAGCTTCTCGCCCTCCCGGGCGCGGCCGGCGACCAGGTCGTCCAGGGCGTCCTGAAACAGCGCCAGCGCCTCCTGCTTGACGGCCTCAATGTCGGGGCTGCGACTCTCCAGGATGCCCGGGTGGCCGAGCAGGCTAAGGGCATCGGGCAGCGGCGCCTGGGGCACCTTCTCGTGGATCTGGGCGAGCGCGTCGATCAGTGCCTCGAGTCGCTCGCGATTGACCTCGAGACTGGTGTCGGTCTCGGCTGGATCGAAGCGCAGGGTGCATTCGACCTTGCCTCGGGCCAGGTGCGCGCGCAGCTCTTCGCGGAACATCGGCTCCAGGTCGCGAAGCGTCTCGGGCAGACGGAAGTGGGGTTCCAGGTAGCGCTGGTTCACCGAGCGCAGCTCGAGCTGCAGCGTGCCGGCCGCGATGTCGCGATCCTGACGTGAAAAGGCGGTCATGCTGTGGGCCATGGAGCCTCCCGATGACGCGTTATGTGCTAGGGCCCGCATTGTAACCGATTCCGCAGCCAGACCGTGTAGACCAGAGCGTGTAGAATGGCCGCCATTCCACAGCACGACTTCCCGTCATCATTCCGGTTCAAGAGAGGTGCCATGTCTTCGGAGATCCGGCGTCCCAGCGGACGCGCCCCCGACCAGTCCCGCGAGATCCGTCTCACCCGCGATTATACCCGCCACGCCGAGGGCTCGGTGCTGGTCGAGTTCGGCGACACCAAGGTGCTGTGCAACGCCAGTGTCGAAGCTGGCGTGCCGCGCTGGCTGCGTGGCAAGAAGCAGGGCTGGGTGACCGCCGAGTACGGCATGCTGCCGCGGGCCACCCACACCCGCGGCGGCCGTGAGGCGACCCGCGGCAAGCAGGGCGGTCGTACCCTGGAGATCCAGCGGCTGATCGGTCGCTCGCTGCGGGCGGCAGTGAATCTCAAGAAGCTCGGCGAATTCACCATCACCGTGGACTGCGACGTCATCCAGGCCGATGGCGGCACCCGTACCGCCTCCATCACCGGCGGCTGTGTGGCGCTGATCGATGCCATCCGCTACCTGCAGCGCGAGAAGCTGATCAAGGGCGACCCTTTCCACCAGCTGGTGAGTTCGGTTTCGGTGGGGCTGTTCAAGGGGCTGCCGGTGGTCGATCTGGACTACCCCGAGGACTCCAGCGCCGATACCGATATGAACGTGGTGATGGCCGAAGGGGGCGGGCTGATCGAGGTGCAGGGCACCGCCGAGGCCGGCACCTTCAGTCGTGCCCAGCTCGACGCCATGCTCGACCTGGCCGAGAAGGCCGGTAACGAGTTGTTCGAGCACCAGCGTGCGGCCTTGGGGATTCGCGGCTGACCCGTCCTGTTGGTTGAGGTGCTGTCGAGCCCTCGTCTCGCCCCCTAAAACGCATCGCGCCGGCCCGAGGGCCGGCGCGATGCGTTCCGGGCAAGCCGGAACGGCGACGAAGGGATCTTACTCAGATCGTCAGATCATACTCGACGATCAGCGGGGCGAACTCCGAGAAGGTGGCGTCGTAGTCGATCCAGGCGTCTACCACGTGGCGACGAAACTCGGGACCGACGATCTGGTAGTCGATCCGCCAGCCTTCCTGTCGGGAGCGCGGCACTTCCTGGTCGAGCTTCGGCCACCAGGTGTACTCGCCGGCGTCGCGATTGATCTCGCGGAAGGTATCGATGAAGCCGGTGGGGCCGAACACCTGGTCCATCCAGGCGCGCTCCTCCGGCTTGAAACCGGGCGTAGTCTGGTTGTCGGCCCAGTTCTCCAGGTCGATGGTCTTGTGGGCGATGTGCCAGGTGCCGCAGATGATGTACTCGCGCCGCTTGCGGGCCATCTTCGACAGATACTCCTGGTACTGGGCCATGAAGGTCTGCTTGGCGGCAACGTCGCTGCCATCCGGCATCAGGAAGCTGGCGATGCTGAAGCGGTCGTAATCGGCCTGCAGGAAGCGCGCCTCATGGTCGCACTGGGGAAAGCCCAGCCCGTACATGATCGCTTTGGGGATCTTGCGGCAATAGAGGCCGACCCCCGAGAAACCGTCCTCTTCGGCATCGAGGAAGTAGCCCTCGTAGCCTTCCGGGTAGAGGATGCTGTCGTCCAGCTCGAAGCTCTTGGCCTTGAGGTTCTGCACGCAGACGACATCGGCGTCCTGGCCGGCCAGCCAGTCGAGAAAGCCTCGACCGACGGCCTCGCGGATGCCGTTGACATTGATGGTGGCGATTTTCATACATGGTCCCTTTTGCGTCGCGCGTGTATGATACCCGACGTTTCGATGTTTGGGTAAATGGCCCCCGTCGATCGACGTGATATAGGCCCTAGAGCGTGGAGATAGGAGGCCCCGTGGCGGACCAGCCCGGCGCGCAGCGCATGCAAGACTACCAGCGGGAGTTCATCGAGTTTGCCATCGAGCAGGGCGTGTTGAGCTTCGGCGAGTTCACCCTGAAGTCCGGTCGGGTCAGCCCCTACTTCTTCAATGCCGGCCTGTTCCGCACCGGCGGTGCCCTGGCGCGGCTGGGGCGCTTCTATGCCCGGGCCATCCAGGCCAGCGGTCTCGAGGTCGACGTTCTGTTCGGCCCGGCCTACAAGGGCATCCCGCTGGCGGCCACCACCGCTGTGGCGCTGGCCGACCATCATGACCGCGACCTGCCGTATGCCTTCAATCGCAAGGAGGCCAAGGATCACGGTGAGGGGGGGAACATTGTCGGAGCCGCACTCGAGGGGCGGGTGCTGATCATCGACGACGTGATCACCGCCGGTACCGCCATCCGCGAGGTGATGGGCCTGATCGAGGGTGCTGGCGCCCGGGCGGCCGGCGTGCTGATCGCCCTGGATCGCCAGGAGCGCGGCCAGGCCGAGGGTGGCATCAAGCCGCAAAGTGCCATCCAGGAGGTCGAGGCCGCCTATGACATGCCGGTGGTCAGCATCGTCACCCTGGACCTGGTGCTCGAGTACCTCGAAGCCCATGCCGGCGAAGCGATGCAGCCCCATGCCGAGGCGATCCGCGCCTACCGCGCTCGCTATGGTGTGGGAGGCGGCTGAGCGTCACGCCAGCCGCCGGCGCCTGGCGCTTTTTCTTCGGGCCCCCATCGGGGCCCGAGTGCGTTGCGTGTCCTTCATATCAGGAGTCGTTGATGCTCGACGTGGTGCTCTACCAGCCGGAGATTCCCCCCAATACCGGCAACCTGATCCGCCTTTGCGCCAACACCGGGTTTCGCCTGCACCTGATCGAGCCGCTGGGCTTCGCGCTGGATGACAAGCGTCTGCGGCGCGCCGGGCTCGACTACCATGAGTGGGCGCGGGTTCAGGTGCATGCCGACTGGGCGACCTTCCTGGAGGACGTGGCGCCCGAACGAGTCTTTGCCGTCTCGACCCGCGGGCGCACCGGCTACCATGAGCCCGCCTATCGCGAGGGGGATGCCCTGGTCTTCGGTCCCGAGACCCGCGGCCTGCCCCAGGCGCTGCTCGATGCCCTGCCCGAATCCCGGCGCCTGCGTATTCCCATGCTGGCACAGAGCCGCAGCCTGAACCTTTCCAACGCCTGCGCGGTAGTGGTCTTCGAGGCCTGGCGCCAGCTGGGCTTTCCCGGAGCCAGTCTGCCCGGGGCCGACCATCCGGGCCCCGCGCAGGCGGCCACGGATCACCTGTAGACATCATGGATTGACCTGCCCCTCCTCAACGTCGTGGGTTACGTTGAGGTTGAGGCACCAACACAGAGCCACTATTGAGGGAGGCAGGTC
>NZ_JACHXQ010000007.1 GCF_014192285.1 Halomonas fontilapidosi
CATATTCGTCGCGTCACCAGAGAGCTGGCCCCCGTCCTGCGGGGCTGGGCCAACTACTTCTCCCTCGTCGACGTGAAGCGACCGCTGGAAGCGCTAGATCAATGGGTACGCCGCCGATTGCGCGACGTGATCTGGCGGCAATGGAAGCGTCCGCGAACCCGGCGCCGCAAGCTCTTGGCACTAGGTCTGGACGACCATCGGGCGTGGAAGTCAGCGGGAAATGGGCGAGGCCCCTGGTGGAATGCCGGTGCCTCGCATATGAATCAGGCTCTGCCGCGGAAGTGGTTCGACCGTCTGGGCCTGATCTCGGTACTCGATACGGTCAAGAAGGCTTAGCCGTTCTTCGTGAACCGCCGTGGTACGGAACCGTATGCCTGGTGGTGTGGGAGGGCGCCGGGGGCAACCCCGGCCCCTACCCGATCAAGGGCGGTGACAGTGGCATGCGGATCAGCCTGGCACTATCGGGACCATGCACGGCGTCAATCGGGTTATAGAGCTTAATGTGCTAAGGTTATTCCGAATTCGCAAATCATGCCCGGTCGATGCCGGGTGCCATCAGGAGGTGACCCCATGAAGACCTTCTCTCTCTCCGCGAACCGCGGTGCCGGTAGCCCCGACGTGGCCGGTTTTTTCGACCCGCGTACCTTCAGCGTGCAGTACGTGGTCAGCGACCCGGCAACGCGCCAGTGCGCGATCATCGATCCAGTGCATGACTTCGAGGAGAAGTCCGGCGCCACGGCGACCCACCATGCCGATGAGCTGCTGTCGTACATCAAGGAGCAGGGGCTCGAGGTGCAGTGGGTCCTCGATACGCATCCCCACGCCGATCATTTCTCTGCCGCCCAGTACCTGAAGGAGCAGACCGGGGCGCCTACCGCCATCGGCGAGAAGGTGGTCGAGGTACAGAAACTCTGGAAGAAGCTCTACCACTGGCCCGACTTCCCGGCAGATGGCTCCCAGTGGGATCGGCTGTTCGCCGAGGGCGATACCTTCCGCATCGGCGATCTCGAGGCGCGGGTGATGTTCTCGCCGGGCCATACCCTGGCCTCGATCACCTACGTGATCGGCGATGCCGCCTTCGTGCATGACACCCTCTTTCAGCCGGACTTCGGCACCGCCCGGGCCGACTTCCCCGGCGGCGACGCCCACCAGCTGTGGAGCTCCATCCAGGCGATTCTGGCGCTGCCCGACGAGACTCGAGTGTTCACCGGCCATGACTACATGCCCGATGGCCGCGAGCCCGAGTGGGAGAGCACGGTGCGCGAGCAGCGCGAGACCAACAAGCACCTGGCGGGTGGCGTCACCGAGGAAGATTACGTGGCGATGCGCGACAAGCGTGACAGCGAGCTGCCGATGCCCAAGCTGATTCTGCACTCCCTGCAGATCAACACCCGAGGCGGCCGCCTGCCGGAGCCCGAGGCCAATGGCAAGCGCTACCTGAAAATCCCCCTGGACGCCCTGGAAGGCGCCGCCTGGGAGTAAGGCTGGGGCAAACGTCGGTGGTCGTTGCAACCCGTGGAGGCACGCTTGGGTTAGAGGCACTCTTGGTCAGACTCGGGCCTGTTTCTCATGCCCATCACGGAGCGCTGCGCGGGCGGTATTCCCCACCGCCGGGGTCTGACCCGCGAGCCCGCTATCCTTGGAAGCGGTATCTACCGCAGTCTTTTTTATTCTTAAACAATCTATGCTTAGAACATAAGTTTGCTTTAAGCTGTGATCATCGCTGCAAGACAGCACACAGACGGAGAGCGTTTGCCATGTCTCATCCCATCGTGACCCATTTCTTCGACGAGCCCACCAACACCTTCAGCTACGTGGTGCAGGATCCCGACAGTCGCACCTGCGCGATCCTCGATTCGGTGCTCGACTTCGACTATGCCGCCGGGCGTACCGATGTGCGCTCCGCCGACGAGATCATCGCCTTCGTGCGTGACAGCGGCCTCGAGGTGGCGTGGATCCTCGAGACCCACGTCCACGCCGACCACCTCTCCGCCGCGCCCTATCTGCACGAAACGCTGGGTGGCAAGACCGGCATCGGCGCCAATATCACCGTGGTGCAGGACGTTTTTGGCAAGGCCTTCAATGCCGGCACCGAGTTCGCCCGGGATGGCAGCCAGTTCGACCGCCTCTTCGAGGAGGGCGACACCTTTACCATCGGCAACCTGGAAGGGCGGGTGCTGCACACCCCGGGCCATACCCCGGCCTGCCTGACCTACGTGATCGGCGATGCCGCCTTCGTCGGCGACACCCTGTTCATGCCCGACTACGGCACTGCACGCTGCGACTTCCCGGGCGGCGATGCCCGCACCCTGTTCCGCTCCATCCAGAAGGTGCTGGCGCTGCCGGCCGAGACGCGCCTCTTCCTGTGCCACGACTACAAGGCGCCGGGTCGCGAGGCGTACCAGCACGAGACCAGCGTGGCAGAGCAGCGCGCTCACAACGTGCACGTTCACGAGGGGGTCAGCGAGGACGAGTTCGTTCAGATGCGCACCGAACGCGACGCGACCCTGAACATGCCGCGACTGATCCTGCCCTCGGTGCAGGTCAACATGCGTGCCGGCCACATGCCGCCGGCCGAAGACAACGGCCAGGTCTATCTCAAGGTGCCGATCAACAAGTTCTGAGGCCGCTGATTTCCCGCCCTGAACTTTCCTGGAGAGTGCCCATGCAGATTCATGAACTCGAACCCGGCTTCGCCATCACCGATGCCGTGACCCCCGCCGATCTCGACGAGGTCGCCCGTCGCGGCTTCCGCTCGGTGATCTGCAACCGTCGTCCCGGCGAAGCCGAGGACCATCCCGACGACCGTCCGTTGAGGGCACGGGCCGCCGAGCTGGGCCTCGAATGGCGCTGTATCCCGGTGACCCCGGGCGAATACTCGCAGGCCGATATCGAGGCCTTCGGCGAGGCCCTCGAGGGGCTGCCCACGCCCATCCTGGCCTTCTGCAAGACCGGCAAGCGGGCCGTGCACCTCTGGGCCCACGCCCGTAGCCGTGATGCAAGCTGCGATATTCCGGCCCTTCTTGCCGCCGCCCACAAGGCCGGCCACGACCCTCAGCCGATCCGCGAGATGCTCAAGGCCTGACCGGCGCTTTCCATAACAATCACAACATCGCTCCTGGAGTACGCCATGCAAGATTCGATCCCTGAATTGACGAATCGCCGCCACGACGTGGTAGTGATCGGTGGTGGCGCGGCGGGCATTGCGGTCACCGCAAGCCTGCTGAAGCGCCGCGCGGATCTGGATATCGCCATCGTCGACCCTGCCGAGATGCATAGCTACCAGCCTGGCTGGACGCTGGTGGGCGGTGGTGTGTTCTCGGCCGCCATCACCCGCCGCCTCATGGCCGATGTCATTCCCGACAGGGCCAGCTGGTATGCGGTCGATGCGCAGCGCGTCGACCCCGAGGCCGGCGAGGTGGTGCTGGGCGACGGCCGTCGCCTGGGGTATTCCCGACTCGTGGTGGCGCCGGGGCTGGTGGTCGACTGGGGGGCCATCGAGGGGCTGGAGCAGACGCTGGGCAAGAACGGTGTGACCTCCAACTACCGGTTCGATCTTGCCCCCTATACCTGGTCGCTGGTGCAGTCGCTGGAGAAGGGCAGGGCGCTGTTTACCCAGCCGCCGATGCCGATCAAGTGCGCCGGTGCCCCACAGAAAGCGATGTACCTCTCCTGCGACCACTGGCATCGCCGCGGGCGCCTGGCCGAGATCGACGTCAGCTTCTGCAATGCCGGCGAGGTGCTGTTCGGCGTAGCGGACTATGTGCCGGCGCTGGAGGCGTACATCGCGCACTACGGTATCGAGAAGGCCTTCGGCGAGCGCCTGGTGGCCGTCGACGGCCCCTCGCGCACGGCACAGTTCGCCGTGGCCGGCGAGGCGGGGGAGCGCACAGTGGAGCGCCCCTTCGACATGCTGCATGCGGTGCCGCCCCAGAAGGCGCCGGCCTTTATTGCCGACTCGCGGCTGGCCAATGCCGGCGGCTGGCTGGACCTCGACCCCGAGACGCTGCAGCACGTCCGCTATCCGGCGGTGTTCGGCCTGGGCGACGCCAGCGGCACGACCAACGCCAAGACCGCGGCCGCGGTGCGCAAGCAGGCGCCGGTGGTCGCCGAGAACCTACTGGCGTCCCTGGACGAAGCGCCACTGGCGGCGGCCTACCTGGGCTATGACTCCTGCCCGCTGACCGTGGAGCGGGGGCGCATTGTGCTGGCCGAATTCGGTTACGGCGGCGCCCTTCAACCCACCTTCCCGCGCTGGGTCAATGACGGTACCCGGGCGACCCGTCGCGCCTGGTGGCTCAAGGCCAAGCAGCTGCCCTGGTTGTACTGGAACGGCATGCTCAAGGGCCATGAGTGGCTGGCCCGCCCGGCTCGGCGCCCTTGAGCAGGCTTCACCGCAGATGACGAGACGCTCATGATCCCTTCACGCTGGATTCCCCTGATCGGTTGGTTGCAAGGCTACCGGCGCGATCTTCTGGCCCGTGACCTGGTGGCGGCGGTGATCGTCACCCTGATGCTGGTACCCCAGGCGCTGGCCTATGCCCTGCTGGCCGGCCTGCCGCCGGAGGTGGGGCTCTACGCCAGCATGCTGCCGCTGGTGCTCTATGCCCTCTTCGGCACCAGCGCCACCCTGGCGGTGGGGCCGGTGGCCGTCGCCTCGCTGATGACCTATTCGGCGCTCGCCGGCATCGCTGCGCCCGGCAGCGCCGAGTATGTCGGGGCGGCGCTGGTGCTGGCGGCCCTGTCGGGGGTCGTGCTGGTAACCATGGGCCTGTTGCGCCTGGGGTTTCTGGCCAACTTTCTCAGCCACCCGGTGATCTCGGGCTTCGTGACTGCTTCGGGCATCCTGATCGCCGCCAGCCAGCTGCGGCATGTGCTGGGCGTGGAAGCGTCCGGCCACAACCTGGTGGAGATGGGCTCGGCGCTGGTCGCAGGGCTTGACGACATCAACGTCATCACCCTGGCGATCGGCCTGGGCGTGTGGGGCTTTCTTCTCGTCTGCCGGCGCCATCTCAAGGGCGGCCTGAGGCAGCTGGGGCTGTCGGCGACGGTCGCCGACCTGGTGGCCAAGGCCGCGCCGGTGTCGGCGGTGGTTGTCACCACGCTGCTGGCCTGGGGGTTGGGGCTTGGTGAGCGCGGTGTTGCCCTGGTCGGCGAGGTGCCCAGCGGTCTGCCCAGCCTGGCCTTGCCGAGCCTGGACCCCGCGCTGTGGTCGAGCCTGCTGCCGGCGGCGGTGCTGATCAGCCTGGTGGGCTTCGTGGAGTCGGTCTCGGTGGCCCAGACCCTGGCCGCCAAGCGGCGCCAGCGCATCGACCCCAACCAGGAGCTGATCGCCATGGGGCTGGCCAATATCGGCGCGGGTACCAGCGGCGGCTCGCCGGTCTCCGGCGGCTTCTCGCGGTCGGTGGTCAACTTCGAGGCCGGTGCCGCCACGCCGCTGGCCGGCGCCTTCACGGCGGTTGGCATCGCGGTCGCGACCCTCACCCTGACGACCCCGTTGGCCTTCCTGCCCAAGGCGACGCTTGCCGCGACGATCATTGTCGCGGTGGGTACCCTGATCGACCTGCCCGCCGTTCGGCGGACTTGGGCCTATTCCCGCGCCGACGGCGTGGCCATGCTGGCCACCCTGGTGCTGACCCTGGTGCATGGCGTGGAGAGCGGGATCCTGGTCGGCGTGGTGCTGTCGCTCGGCCTTCACCTCTACCGGACCAGCCGCCCGCATAGCGCCGTGGTGGGGCGGGTGCCGGGCAGCGAGCACTTCCGCAACGTGCGTCGCCATACGGTGGAAACCGATGATCGGCTGGCGATCCTGCGGGTCGACGAGAGCCTGTATTTCGCCAACGCGCGCTACCTCGAGGATACCGTCATGGCGCTGGCGGCCCGTCAGCCGGGCCTCGAGCACATTGTGCTGGCCTGCCAGGCGGTCAACGTCATCGACGCCTCGGCGCTCGAGAGCCTGGAGGCGATCAACGGCCGCCTCAAGGACGCCGGGGTTTGCCTGCACCTGGCCGAGGTCAAGGGGCCGGTGATGGATCGGCTGCAGCATACCGCGTTCTGCCGCGAGCTCACCGGGCAGGTGTTCCTGAGCACCTTTGACGCCTGGCGTGAGCTGCGTGGCGAGGTCGACGATACGCCGTCAGAGCGCTGTGCCGAGTTGCCGGGGTAGTGGCAGGCTTGCCACGCCCGATGCGCCTTCGGCTTATCGGGCCTACCCAGTCTGGGGGCGATGTGCTGGCCGTAGGCCCGTTACGCGACAGCGCACCGGGCAATACGTTGCGTAACGGTATTCTTGAACATAAAAGAGGGGATAGTACGTGGATTGGAGTTCATCCTTGCAGGGACTGGCCGGTGGCATTCTCATCGGCCTCTCTGCCACCTGGCTGATGGCCACCCTGGGCCGTATCGCCGGCATCAGCGGCATCATCGGCAATCTGATCACCGCCCGGCCCAGGGGCGACAGCGCCTGGCGCCTGGCCTTCCTGCTGGGACTGATCAGCGGCCCTGTGGCACTGATGTTGCTGGGCGGCGGCCTGGGTAATGTCGCTGGCAGCGGCGTCGATGTGACCGGCGAGGTGATCGGCCAGCCGGCGGGCGGCGTGCCGCTGATGCTGCTGGCCGGCCTGCTGGTCGGCCTGGGCACGGGCCTGGGCAGCGGTTGCACCAGCGGCCACGGTGTCTGCGGCCTCTCGCGGCTCTCGGTGCGCTCGCTGGTGGCCACCATCACCTTTCTGGTGGCGGCGATCGTCACCGTCTTCGTGGTGCGGCACATGATCGGAGGTGGTGCATGAAGACCGAGACCCTCAAGACACTCATGGGCTATATCGCGGGGCTGGTGTTCGGCCTCGGCCTCGCCGTCTCCGGCATGACCGACCCGGCGCGGGTGCTCGGCTTTCTCG
The DNA here is from genome assembly GCF_014192285.1 of Halomonas fontilapidosi. Lineage (GTDB taxonomy): Bacteria > Pseudomonadota > Gammaproteobacteria > Pseudomonadales > Halomonadaceae > Halomonas > Halomonas fontilapidosi. The sequence continues at coordinate 6,897 of NZ_JACHXQ010000007.1, forward strand.
ACCTCTTCGGTGCCTGGGACCCGACCCTGATGTTCGTGCTGGGCGGCGCCGTGGTGACCAACTTCATCGGCTATCGGCTGGTGCTGCGTCGTCCCCACCCAGTATTCGGCGAGCGCTTCCAGCTGCCGACGCGAACCGACCTGGACGGCCGTCTGATCGGCGGTGCTGCGCTGTTCGGCATTGGCTGGGGCCTCTCCGGCTATTGTCCGGGGCCGGCCTTCGCTTCGATCGGCGGGCTCACTCTTCCGCTGCTGGCCATGCTGGTGGCCATGGTGGTCGGCTGGTTCCTGGCCCGGGCAATCCCGGCCAGGGGATGACACCGCCTCAACGCTTGCCATCGTCCCCCGTCGGCCCTGCCGCCGGGGGATCTTGTTTCCGAGCCTGATTTTCCGAGCCTGAATCTGCGACCAATGGACCAGCACGAATCGTTCTAGCTTTATGACGGCTTAACGCCTGCTTAATGGTCGGGTGACACGATGTCGCACATCACGAGGATTTCCTGTCATGCACGTACTGCTCATCGAGGATGATGCCCTGGTGGCGTCGGGCATCCAGGCCGGACTCGCCGTCCATGACTTCGTCGTCGACCATGTCACCACCATGGCCGAGGCGCGCGCGGCCATGGAAACGGTGTCGAGCGATGTGGTCATCCTCGACCGGGGCCTGCCCGACGGCGACGGCATGCTGCTCCTCGAGGAGTGGCGCCGGGCGGGAGTCGACCTCCCGGTGCTGATCCTCACCGCCCGCGATGCGGTGTGCGATCGGATCGAGGGGTTGCACGTCGGGGCCGACGACTATCTGGTCAAGCCCTTCGATCTCGACGAGTTGGTGGCTCGCCTGCAGGCGTTGCTGCGGCGAGCCGCCGGGCGCTCCCGCACCCTCATCGAACACGGACCGCTACGCCTGGATCCGCTGGCCCGCGAGGTCAGCGTCGATGGGCGGCCTGTGAATCTCTCGCGCCGTGAGCTGGTGCTGTTGGAGGCCTTCCTCCAGGCCCCGCGCAGCGTGCTGACCGCCGGTCAGCTCAAGGACAGCCTCTACGGCATGAATGAGGAGGTGGAGAGTAATGCGCTCAACGTGCACATCCATCATCTGCGCCGCAAGCTCGGCAGCCGGGTGATCGAGACGGTGCGCGGCCTGGGCTACCGGCTGGGCAAACCGTCCGCGGTGGAGCCGGCGCTGCGTCACCCAGGTCGCCAGGCATGAGCCTGCGTTCGCGTCTGGTGCTGACCCTGGGCTTGACCCTGCTGCTGTTCTGGGGCCTGGCCGCTGCCTGGCTGATGCGCGACCTGCATCAGCAGGTAGAAAAGACCCTGGATCAGCGACTCGCCCAGTCGGCGCGCATGGTGGCCGGGTTGATGGCGCAACTGCCGTTGGACGTGTGGGAGCAGGCCGATCGTCGCGCGCTCTCCATCCCGCCCATCGAGGGGCTGGCCTGCCAGGTGCACTCGCCGCGCGGCGAGATCATGGCGCGCACCCATACCGATATGGAGGGCATCCTGCAGGCTCGCGAGCCGGGCCATGCCTACCGCGAGGAAGGCGGAGTCACCTGGCGGGTGTTCACCTATGAACGGGGCGGGCTGACCATCACCACCGCGGATCGCATGGACGAGCGTGATCAGCTGATGGGCAACGTGCTGCAGGTGGCGGTGGTGCCCTTCGTGGTGGCGCTGGCCGGCAGCCTGCTGGCGCTGTGGTTCGGTGTGGTGAGGGGGCTGCGGCCCCTGGGCCGGCTGCGCGAGGCCTTGGCGCGCCGTCACCCCGATGCCCTGGCGCCGGTGGCGACTCATGGTGTGCCGGGGGAGATTCGCCCGCTGGTCGAGACCCTCAACGGTCTGCTGGCGCGCATCCAGCAGACCATCGTGCGCGAGCAGCGCTTTACCAACGACGCCGCCCACGAGTTGCGCACCCCGCTGACGGCCATCAAGACCCACCTGCAGGTGGCGCGTCGCGTCGAGGGCGAGGCGGCACGCCAGTCCCTGGCACATGCCGAGGAGGGCGTGGCGCGACTCTCGCGGACCCTGGACCAGCTGCTGATGCTTGCGCGGGTGGAGGGGCGGCTACACTTCGAGGACGGCGAGGCGAGCCGCGTTGCCGACGTGGCGGAATTGGCGCTGCGCGACGCCTCGGCCAGCGATCGGCAACGCGTCACGCTACCCGAGGCCTGGCCCGGCGAGGAACTGGCGGTGCCGCGGGAGCTGGCCATCACCGCGCTGCGTAACCTGGTGGACAACGCCCTGCGCCACGGCCCGGGGCAGAGCCCCGTTGAGCTCTCGGCGCGCATCGACGCGGATGGCCAGCGGCTGACCTATGCGGTCAGGGACCATGGCCTTGGCGTCGACGAGGCACAGCTCGAACAGCTGTCGCGGCGCTTCTGGCGGGCCAGCCGTCGCCAGGGCAGTGGCCTGGGGCTGGCCATCGTGGCGGCCATCGCCGAGCGGTTCGGCGGAGAACTGGCATTTGTTCGCCCCGAGGGGGGCGGGCTGGAGGCCCGGCTGACGCTGCCGCTGATGCCGAGGTCGGCGGGACCGGCAGGGCCGGCCCGGGAAGGAACCCCGCAAGGGATCAACGACAACGACGAGGGTGAGCCGACATGACAACCATGAGGATCGCGAGCGGGCTTGGCCTGCTGCTGGGCCTGGGCCTGGCCGCGGGTCACGCCCAGGCCCTGGAGGGCGATGCCGAGCGCGGCCAGCAGGCGGCCGGTGCCTGCGTGGCCTGCCACCAGGCCGATGGCAGCGGAATGAACGTCCCGGGCGGCCAATCGTGGCCGCGACTGGCCGGGCTGCCGGCGGAATACATCGCCAAGCAGCTGCATGATTTCAAGGCGGGACGCCGCGAGAATGCCAGCATGATGCCCTTCGCCAACATGCTCGATGACCAGCAGATCGCCGATGTGGCGGTCTACTACAGCGAGATGCCGGTGACCGAAGCGCAGGGGGGCGAGGGTGCCGACGCGGCGCTGCTGGCGCGAGGCGAACAGCTGGCCCTGCGCGGCGACTGGGATGCCTACATCGTCTCCTGCAAGAGCTGCCACGGCCCGGATAATACCGGAGCGGGGGGTACCTTCCCCGGCATCGCCAGCCAGCATGCCGGCTATATCGCGACCCAGCTGCGCGCCTGGCAGGCAGGCGAGCGGGGCAATGACCCGCAGAACCTGATGGGGGCGATCGCCGATCGCATGAGCGACGAGGATATCCGTGCCGTCTCGGCCTGGCTGGCCAATCAGTCCGTGGCGTCCGACTAAGGGGGAGCAGCGCATGAACATTCAGAAGACAACCCTGGCCGTGGCCAGTGCGACCCTGGCCGCCGGCATCAGCATGGCCGCCTGGGCGGAATACGAGACGCTCGTCGAGATGGGCTATCCCGCCCCCCAGGAAGGGGAACTGGTACACGTGCCGCCGACCATGGCGGACCTCGAGGAGGCCGACCTCCACCCCGAGCTGAAGCAGGTCATTCGCCGCGGCTATGACCTCTTCACCAACACCCAGCAGCTGCGCGGTGAGAATGTCTTCAACGACATGAACTGTTCCAGCTGTCACCTCGGCGAGGGTCGCCAGCCGTTCAGCGCGCCGATCTGGCCGGCGGCGGTCACGCTGCCCAACTTCCGGGGCAAGAACCAGCACGTCAACAACCTCGAGGAGCGCATTGCCGGCTGCTTCGCCTACTCCATGAACGGCACGCCGCCGGCCTACGGCAGCGACGATATGCTGGCCCTCTCCGCCTATCACCGGTGGCTGGCGACGGGGGCGCCCGTGTATCCGGATCAGCCGATCTACGGGCGCGGTTTCCCGGCGCCCGAGCGCCCCGAGACGCTGAGCTATGAAAACGGCGAGGCTCTCTTCGTTGAAAACTGCGCGATCTGCCACAGCGAGGATGGCTCGGGTCTCTACGAGGATGGCGAGTACGTCTTCCCGGCGACCTGGGGCGACGGGTCCAACAACTGGGGCGCCGGCATCGTGCGCACGCATACCGCGGCCGGGTTCATCAAGAACAACATGCCGCTGGGCCAGCCGCTGTCGCTTTCCGATCAGCAGGCCTGGGACATTGCCTACTACATGACCCGGCAGGAGCGCCCCCAGGACCCGCGCTTCACTGAGAGCGTCGATCAGGTGCTCGAGCAGTTCGGTCCGACCTTCCACAAGCACTCCAGCTATGGCGATGTGCGCGAGCACGACGGCCACCGCCTGGCTGACCATGCCAACTGGGGCGAGAAGGGCGATATCGTGCCCTGGAACGTCGGCCAGGGGCGTTTCGAGAACCTCGAGGACTGACGACGCTGTTGCCACGCCAATGACGGGTCCCACTGCGATCGGCAGCGGGGCCCGTTTCGTTCCCCGGCTAGGCGCCGCGTCGCTGTCGCTTCAGGGGCGAGGCGCGCCCATCATCGTCTCGAGGCGTGCCGCGTCGGGCGCTCCCTCGACCTTCTCCAGGCGACCCTCGGCGTTGCGGTAGTAGCTGGTGGGCGTGGCCATCAGCCCCAGGCCTTCGAAGAGCTGGTTGTTGGCATAGACCTGCTCTTCGATCTCGCGGGGCTGGGCGGAACCGTCGATGCCGCTCTCACTGGCCTGGTGGGCCCGCAGCGCGGCGGCGGGGTCCTCGGCACCCAGCAGGGCGGCGGCCTTGGCCGGGCTGTCGTTGCGCAGGATACCGACCATGATGTGGCGCAGCTGCACCTCGCCGGCCTCGACCCAGGGCCGGGCCTGGTCGTGAAAGCGCGCGCAGTAGGGGCAGTTAGGGTCGGTGAAGGTGTAGATCACCCGACCTGCCTCGGGGTCGCCATCGGCAATCCAGTGGCTCTTCTCGAGCCGCTGCCACACCTCGGCCTCCTGGCCGCTGCGAACGTGGGTGTCCAGAGGCGCCGCGGAGAGGTCATTGCCTTCGGCATCGATCAGGGTGCCGACCACGGCATGCTCGCCGTCCGGCGTGAGGTAGACGGCCATCTCGCGGCCGCGGTGGCTGGCGGCATAACCGCTGAGCCCGCCCGGTGCCGCGAATTCGCCGTGGATCTCCAGGCCTTGCTCTACCAGCGCCTGGAGCGGTGCGGGCCAGTGCTCTTCGGCCAGGAGCAGCGAGCTGAAAGAGAGTGCAACCAGGCCGGCCGTCAGGGAGAGGGGGAAAGGGCGCATGGCGGTGTCCTGTCGATGGGGGTTGTCGTGAGGATGAGGTGGGGACCCGTTAGGGGCCAGCGAGTTCCCATCCTGCCAGGCGCCCATTAGCGGTGGATTATGCGTTGCGCCTGCCGGCGGGACGCGATGTCGCAGCCCGCTCCCCGTCGACGGCGAGGCAGGGTAAGCTCGGATTCCACCCTTGAACCGCTGGAGCCCGACAACATGCGTATCGCTGCCTTACCCCTTGTGCTGATCTCGCTGGTCAGTGCCGCCGCCCTGGCCCAGTCCCTGACCGTTGACGACCCTCGGGTACGCTCGGTACCGCCGGGTTCGCCCACCACGGCGGCCTTCATGGACCTGACCAATCCGGGCGAGACGGACCTGGCGCTGGTGGGGGGTAGCTCGCCACTGGCCGGCAGCCTGGAGCTTCACAACCACGTGATGGTGGATGGCGTGATGCAGATGCGCCAGGTCGAGGAGATCCCGGTGCCGGCCGGTAAGACCGTGCGGCTGGGACCGGGCGGCTGGCATCTGATGCTCTTCGACCTGGCGCGACCCCCGGTCGAGGGCGAGCGCGTCGCGTTCACGCTGACCCTCGACAATGGCGAGACGCTCAGCGTCGAGGCCCCGGTCAAGCGGGTGCAGCCCATGGACATGCAGGGCGATGGCCAGCACGGCAACCACTGATTGGCCGGGGCTGGCCGTCGCTGGGCGCCTTGCATGCTAACCGTTACAATGCATCGGTATCCTTTTTCATCGACCTCGGGTTATCTCTATGCATTGCCCCTTCTGTGGCGCCAACGACACGCGCGTGACCGACTCTCGCCTGGTGGCGGATGGCGACCAGGTTCGGCGGCGGCGCCAGTGTGCAGCCTGCGGTGAGCGCTTCACCACCTACGAGACCGCCGAGCTGTTGATGCCGCGTGTGATCAAGTCCGATGGCACGCGCGAGGTTTTCGACGAGGCCAAGCTGCGCGCCGGCATGCTGCGGGCGCTGGAGAAGCGTCCGGTCAGTGCCGAATCCATCGAGGCGGCGGTGGAGCGCATTCGCCAGAACCTGCGCGCCCGCGGCGAGCGCGAGATCCACGCCCGGGACATCGGCGAGGAGGTCATGCAGGCCCTCAAGCGTCTCGATCAGGTGGCCTATATTCGCTTCGCCTCGGTCTATCGCAGCTTTCAGGACATCGACGAGTTTCGCGCCGAGATCGACCGCCTGGCCCAGGAGCCCGGCTTCTCTTCGGATCCGTCGGGAGCGAGCTGATGGCCGAGCCCTTCATAGAAGAGCATACCTTCCCCGAGGCCTGGATGGCGCGTGCCCTGACGCTGGCACGTCGCGGGCGCTATACCACCGACCCCAACCCGCGGGTGGGCTGCGTGCTGGTCAAGGAGGGCCGGGTAGTCGGTGAGGGCTGGCACGAGCGGGTCGGCGAGCCGCATGCCGAGATCCACGCGCTGCGCGTGGCGGGAGACGCCGCCCGCGGCGCCACCGCCTACGTGACCCTGGAGCCCTGCGCCCACCAGGGCCGCACCGGTCCCTGCGCCCTGGCGCTGGTCGAGGCCGGCGTGACGCGGGTGGTGGTGGCCATGCAGGACCCCAACCCGCAGGTCGCCGGCCGGGGAATTGCCCTGTTGCGCGATGCTGGCGTCGAGGTCTCGGTGGGCCTGCTCGAGGAAGAGGCGCTGGCACTCAATCCGGGTTTCGTGATGCGCATGTCCCATGGCCGCCCCTTCGTGCGCCTGAAGATGGCCATGAGCCTCGACGGCCGCACCGCCATGCGCTCCGGCGAGTCCCAGTGGATCACCGGGCCCCAGGCGCGCCGCGAGGTGCAGCGCCTGCGAGCCCGCTCCAGCGCGATTCTCACCGGGGTCGAGTCGATCATCTTCGACAACGCCCGGCTTACCGTGCGCCCCGAGCAGCTTGAGCTGCCCGAGGGTGAGGCGCTTGCCGCTCGCCAGCCGCTGCGCGTGGTGGTCGACTCCCGGCTGCGCCTGCCGCTGGCCGCCGCCTGCCTGCGCGAACCCGGCCGCACCCTGGTGGCCACCCTGGAAGATCATGAGCCCGAGCGACGCGAGCGACTCGAGGAGGCCGGCGCCGAGGTAGTGGCGATGCCGGCGGGCGCCGATGGCCGCGTCGACCTCGATGCCCTGCTGCAGCACCTCGCCGAGATGGAGCAGGCCAACGAGGTGCTGCTGGAGACCGGCGCGACGCTGGCCGGCGCCATGCTTGAGGCCGGCCTGATCGACGAGATGCAGCTGTTCGTGGCGCCGACCCTGCTCGGCGGCGAGGCGCGTCCGCTGTTCGAACTGCCGGGCCTGTCGCTGATGGCCCAGCAGAAGGGGCTAGAGGTCCACGATATCCGCGCCGTGGGCCAGGACTGGCGCATTACCGCCCGGCCCCGGCGGCGTACAGGCAGCGCAGTGACCTTGGGCGAGGAGCGCCGGGGACAGGTCGCAGAGGGAGTCCTACGCTAGGGGTGAGGAGCACCGCTCCGAACGGGCTGGCCATGGATGGCCAGCACCGGCCCTGCAAGCGGAGCGGGACGCGAGAGCGTATCCAGGGCGTCGGTAGCGCCCAAGGATGGGTTCACAGCGCCTCCTCGATGGTCCGACACTTCGGGACCTGTTGCCGGGTCAGCTCCGAGCGGATGAACTTGCGCCCGACGACGCGGCTGTTTACTGGCGCCCAACGACGCGCCACGGTACCCTGACGCGGTTTCGAGGTGGCGACGCCCGTTGGCGACTCGCGCGTCGTCGGGCGACGACAGCCACCACGCTGAATCAATGGAGACTCCATGGTGCACTCCTCATCCGGGGGCCTGGCCCCCATCGAAGAACTGGTCGAGGATATTCGTCAGGGCCGGATGGTCATCCTGATGGATGACGAGGATCGCGAGAACGAAGGCGATATCATCATGGCCGCCGAGAAGGTCGAGGCGGAGCACATCAACTTCATGGCGCGCCACGCCAGGGGGCTGATCTGCCTGCCGATGACCCGTGAGCGCTGCGAGCGTCTCCAGCTGCCGCTGATGGTGCGCGATAACGGCTCCGGCTTCGGCACCAAGTTTACCCTCTCCATCGAGGCGGCCGAGGGGGTGACCACCGGCATTTCCGCCGCTGACCGCGCGCGCACCGTACGTGCGGCGGTCGCGCGGGACGCGGTTGCCGACGACATCGTCCAGCCCGGTCACATCTTCCCGCTGATGGCCGAGCCCGGCGGTGTGCTGCGTCGCGCCGGCCACACCGAAGCGGCCTGCGACCTCTCCGCCCTGGCCGGCCTCGACCCCAGCGGGGTGATCTGCGAGGTCATGAACGAGGACGGCAGCATGGCCCGCCGGGCGGAGCTCGAGCGCTTCGCCGCCGAGCATGGCCTGAAGATGGGCACCATCGCCGACCTGATCCACTACCGCATCCACAACGAGCAGACCGTGCAGCCGGTAGAGTCGACGCCGGTCCAGACCGCCTTTGGCGAGCTCAACCTGCACGTCTTCCGTGACAGCATCCAGGGCGCGCACCACCTGGCGCTGGTCAAGGGGCACCCCCACCCCGAGGCGTTGACCACGGTGCGCGTGCACCTGGCCAACACCATGCGCGACCTGCTCGCCCTGCAGAAGGGCAACACGCCGAGCTGGACCGCCCAGCAATCGCTCGCCGAGGTGGCACGTGCCGAGCACGGGGTCTTCGTGCTGCTCGACGACGGGCGCCCGCATCAGGACCTCCATGACCTGCTCGAGGTATTCCTCGAGCGCCGGCGGTCGCCGCGCACCAGTGATTCCGACGGGGCAGGCAACTACCTGACCATCGGCACCGGTTCGCAGATCCTGCGCCACCTGGGCGTGGGCAGGATGCGCCTGCTGAGCTCGCCCTGGAAGTTCTCGGCGCTCTCCGGCTTCGACCTCGAGGTGGTGGAACGACTGGAACCCGGCGAGCAGGGCGACGACTAGCGCAGGCGTTTCTCACATCACGGCATGGCCCTCGCGGCCATGCCTTCTGGATCCTCCATTCCCGGATCGCTCAGGACATAGAATCATGCAACCGATTTCCCAAGTCGAAGGCAGCTTCGTCGACGTCGATGGCCGCTACGTGATCGTGGTCGGCCGCTTCAATCATCACGTGGTGGACAGCCTGGTGGAGGGCGCCGTGGATAGCCTGGTGCGCCACGGCGTCGACCCGCAGGGCATTGATATCGTCCACGTGCCCGGTGCCTGGGAACTGCCGCTGGCCATCAAGCGCGTGCTGCAGGTGGCGCGCCCCGAGGCGGTGATCGCCCTGGGTGCGGTGATCCGTGGTGGCACCCCCCACTTCGAGTACGTGGCCGGCGGCTGCAACACCGCTATGGGCAACCTGCAGCTGGAGTTCGATACTCCGGTGGCCAACGGCGTGCTGACCGTCGAGTCCATCGAGCAGGCCATCGAGCGCGCCGGTACCAAGGCCGGCAACAAGGGCGCCGAGGCGGCCATGGCGGCCATGGAGATGGTCTCGCTGCTGCGCTGCTTCAGCGACGATGACGATGACGGGGGTGAGGCATGAGCGGCGAGCGCTCACGGGCACCGTCGAAGGCCCAGCAGTCTCGCCATGCGGCGCGGGAACTGGCGGTGCAGGGCCTCTACCAGTGGCAGATGACCGGCAAGTCGATCACTGCCGTGGAGGCCGAGTTTCGCAGTCAGGTGGCCGATGAGGATCTCGAGGATCACGAGAACTGGCACAAGGTCATGGAGATCGCCGACCTGGCGCTCTTCCATGAGCTGCTGCACAACGTCGCGGACCAGCGTCGCGAGCTCGATGCCGCCATCGCGCCGCTGCTCGACCGGCGCCTCGAGGACCTCGACCCCATCGAGCTGGCGATCCTGCGCCTGGGCGCCTACGAGCTCTCTCGGCGCCTCGAGGTGCCCTATCGCGCGGTGATCAACGAGGGGGTCGAACTGGCCAAGTCCTTTGGCGCCACCGATGGCCACAAGTACGTCAATGGCATCCTCGACAAGCTTGCCAGTCGACTGCGGTCTGCCGAGGTTTCAGCTCGCCGCCGCTGAAGGTCAGCCGTGATGCACAGCGAATTCGAACTCATCACCCGTTTCTTCACGCCCGACCCGCCGGGGTCGGAGGCCGGCGTGGCCCTGGGCGTGGGGGATGACTGCACGCTGCTGGCCCCGACGCCCGGGCAGCGGCTGGCGGTCAGCGTGGACACCTCGGTGGCCGGTAGCCATTTTCCCGAGGATGCCCCGGCCATGGCGATCGGCCACCGGGCGCTGGCCGTCAGCCTGAGCGACCTTGCTGCCATGGGCGCCCGTGCCCGCTGGTGCCTGATGTCGTTGACCCTGCCGGCGGCCGACGACGATGCCTGGCTGGCGGACTTCGCCCGCGGCTTCCATGCGCTCTGCGCGGCCACCGGTACGGCCCTGGTGGGTGGCGACGTGACCCGCGGCGAGTTGGCCATAGGCGTGACGGTGATGGGCGAGGTACCGCCCGAGCAGCCGCTGACCCGCGGCGGGGCCCGGCCGGGTGATCTGCTGGCGGTGACCGGTGCGCTGGGGGGTGGCGCCGGGGGGCTGGCGCTATGGCGGCGCGGCGAGCGGGCGCTCGAGCATCCGCTGCTCAGGCGTTATCTTCACCCGCTGCCGCGCCTCGAGGCGGGCCTGGCCCTGCGCGGCCTGGCCAGCGCCGCCATCGATATCTCCGACGGCCTGCTCGCCGACCTCGGGCACCTTCTCGAGGCCTCCGGGGTCGGGGCCGAGCTGACGCCCGCGGCCTTGCCCCTGGCCGAGGGCCTGGTGGCGGCACTGGGCAAAGAGCCGGCCCGAGAGGCAGGGCTGCACGGCGGCGACGACTACGAGCTGCTGCTTGGATTCCCCCCCGACCACCTCGACGAGGCCCGTGCTCGGCTGGCCGCCCTGGACCTCCCCCTGACGGTGATCGGTCGTTTCAGCGCTGAACCCGGCATACGGGGCGTGGCGATGACCGGCGCGCGCGGCTGGCAGCACTTCACGGGAGACGCGGCGCCATGAATCAGGCCCCCGCCAGCGTCTGGCGACGCCCCGTGCACTTCCTGGCCTTCGGGCTGGGCAGTGGTAGCGTGCCCTTCGCCCCCGGCACCTTCGGCACTCTGGCCGCGATTCCCTTCTACTGGCTGATGTCCGAGTTGCCGCTGGGATGGTACCTGGGGCTGGTGGCGGTGACCTTCTTCTGGGGCATCTGGCTGTGCGACAAGACCTCACGTGACCTGGGGGTCCACGACCACTCCGGGATCGTCTGGGACGAATTCGTCGGCTACTGGTTGACCATGGCGGCGGTGCCCTTCTCCTGGGAGGCCGCCCTCTGGGGGTTCGTGGTCTTTCGTGTCTTCGATGTCTTCAAGCCCTGGCCGATTCGCTGGGCGGACCGGCGGGTGGCCGGGGGCTTCGGCATCATGATCGACGATATCCTCGCGGCGGTGTATGCCTGGAGTACCATGCACCTGTGGTTCTGGCTCCACTGATCTGGCGGCACTGAAAGGTCTCCCGCATCCCGACGACCCAAGGGATGAACGGAAAAGGCGCGGGTAAGGAGCGGTATGATGCGCAAGGAACGACTGATCGTCCCGCTGCTGGTCGGATTGGCACTGCTGTGGGCCATCGCCCAGTACCTCTCCAGCGTGTTCTTCGAGCGCGAACTCGCTCGCGCCCTGGATGACCTCGCTGCCCGGGGAGAACTCGCGGTGACGCGCAGCGATGTTGACCAGGGCTGGCTCGAGTCCCGCGGGACCCTTCATCTGACCCCCCGCTTCGGTCAGGCCTGGTCACTCGAGCTGCCCTATGTGGCCCGTCACGGGGTGATCAGCACGCGCATCGACGGCGAACTGAAGCCCCATCTCGGGCCCGGCGACCAGTCACTGTTCGGCGATACCCTGCCGTCGTCTCCCCCTACCTGGCAGGCCCGCTACAGCACCCTCAGCGCTACCTTGCAGGGGCGTTTTCAGCTGGCGCCCTTCGTCGTCAGCCAGGCGGGTCGCGAACTCGAATTCCGCGGCGGTCGGATCACCTTCGGCGGGGTCTACGGTGACTGGCGATTGCAGGCCAGTCTCGCGCCCTGGCGGCTCAGCGATGGTCCGGCCACGCTGGAAGTGGGGCCGACCACCCTGGAGAGCCGCTATGCCTACACCGAGGAGGCCTACCACTTCACCCAGCAGGACCTGCTCAAGGTCGAGCGCCTGGCCTGGCATCAGCCGGACCGCGACCTGGTGGCCCATGAGCTGCTCCTTCACAGCCGCACGGAGCTCGACGATCAGGAACTGCGCGTCGAGAGCGAGCTGACGCTCGACCGGCTGGTGACGGCTGAGCAGGTGCTGCTAACCGGCCGCATTGCCCTGGAGCTGTCACGGATCAACGCCGATGCGTTACGCAGCGCGTTGGCCGAGCTGCGCGACGAGGCGGCGCGAGGCGACGCCGTCCAGGATGGCCACGACCTGCTGGTGGGCCTCGAGGCCGAGCTGCTGGCCATGCTTCGGGATTCCCCGCGGCTGGATATCCATGCCATCGCCCTCGACAGCCCCATGCTGGGGTTGGAAGCGCGTGGCGACGGGGCGCTGTTCTTCGATTCGCGCCAACTCTCGGAGCTGAGCCTGGCAGCGCTCGATGATCCTCGGCAACAGGCGCGCTGGCGGGAGCGGCTCTACGGCGACCTGACCTGGCACGAGGTGCCCAAGGTGGTGGCCCTGTGGCTCGGCTTGCCACTGGATACCCGCGACCTCGAGATCGACGTGGTGGGTGGCCGGGTGCGGGTCAACGGTCGCCCCCTGCCGCCGGTCTTCGAGCGGCTACAGTGACTTGAAGTCGGATGCCGGTGCCCGCATTCCATGGGGCAGCACCGGGAAATTCATCCCGACGATTCAGGACGAGGAACGCATGAGCGACGACCACGAGACGCAGGAGGGCCTGGACTGGATCCAGGCCAACGCCGACGATGCCCAGCACGACGACTTTCCGGCCGAAGAGAGCCATCACGCGGTAGTCCCCGCCAGCGATTCGCTGCCCGAGCGCATCTACCTGTTGCCGATTCACAATCGGCCCTTCTTTCCTGCCCAGGTCCAGCCGCTGGTGGTCAACCGCGAGCGTTGGGAAGAGACCATACGTCGCGTGGGCAATACGCCACACCATACCGTGGGGCTGGCCTTCGTCGGTGAGAACGGCGTCGAGGAACTCGGCGACGAGGATTTCCCCGAGATCGGCACCGCGGTGAAGGTGCACAAGCTGCAGGGCGAGGAGCAGCAGATCCAGTTCATCGCCCAGGGCGTGCGCCGCTTCCGCATCCAGCGCTGGCTCTCCCGCAAGCCGCCCTACCTGGTCGAGGTGAGCTACCCCCGCGAGCCGGTCGATGCCGAGGACGAGGAAACCCGCGCCTATGCCATGGCGCTGATCAACGGCATCAAGGAGCTGCTGCCGATCAATCCGCTCTACGGCGAGGAGCTCAAGCACTACCTGAACCGCTTCAGCCCCCATGAGCCGGGTCCGCTGACCGACTTCGCCGCGGCCATCACCTCGGCCAAGGGCCCCGAGCTGCAGGACGTGCTCGAGACCCTGCCGGTGATGACACGGATGCAGAAGGTGTTGCCGCTGCTGCGCAAGGAGATCGAGGTCGCCCAGCTGCAGAGCGAGATCAGCGACCAGGTCAATGCCCAGATGCAGGAGCGCCAGCGGGAGTTCTTCCTGCGCGAGCAGCTCAAGGTGATCCAGCGTGAGCTGGGCATCTCCAAGGACGACCGCGAGAACGATGTCGACACCTTTCGCGCGCGTCTCGAGGGGCGCGTGGTGCCGGAGCGGGTCATGGAGCGCATCGACGACGAGCTCGACAAGCTGTCGGTGCTGGAGACCGGCTCGCCGGAGTACGGCACCACCCGCAACTACCTGGATTGGCTCACCGCCATGCCCTGGGGGGTGCGCAGCCAGGACCACCTCGACCTGGCCCATGCCCGAACGGTGCTCGACCGCGACCACGACGGCCTCAAGGACGTCAAGGAGCGCATCGTCGAGTTTCTCGCCGAGGGCACCTTCAAGGGCGACGTGGGCGGCTCGATCCTGCTGCTGGTCGGCCCGCCGGGGGTCGGCAAGACCTCGGTGGGGCGCTCTATCGCCGACGCGCTGGGTCGCGAGTTCTATCGCTTCTCGGTGGGGGGCATGCGTGACGAGGCCGAGATCAAGGGGCATCGGCGGACCTACATCGGCGCCATGCCCGGCAAGCTCGCCCAGGCCATCAAGGAGGTCGAGGTCGAGAATCCGGTGATCATGCTCGACGAGATCGACAAGATGGGGCAGTCCTTCCAGGGCGACCCGGCCTCGGCGCTGCTCGAGGTGCTCGACCCGGAACAGAACGTCGACTTCCTCGACCACTATCTCGACGTGCGCCTCGACCTCTCCAAGGTGCTCTTCGTGTGCACCGCCAATACTCTGGATTCGATCCCGCCGGCGCTGCTGGATCGCATGGAGCAGATCCGCCTGTCGGGCTATATCGCCGAGGAGAAGATGGCCATCGCCCGGCATCACCTCTGGCCCAAGCTGCTCAACCGCGATCGCATGCCCAAGAAGCGCATCAACCTCACCGAGGCGGCGCTGCGCCAGGTCATCGAGGGCTATGCTCGCGAGGCCGGGGTACGCCAGCTCGAGAAGCAGCTGCACCGCATCGTGCGCAAGGCGGCCGTGAAGCTGCTGGAGAATGACCAGCAGTCGGTGAGGGTCTCGGTGAACAATCTCGAGGACTACCTGGGGCCACCGATCTTCCGCAAGGAGCAGGTGATGAAGGGCGAGGGCGTGGTCACCGGGCTGGCCTGGACCTCCATGGGCGGCGCCACGCTCTCCATCGAGGCCGGCAAGGTGCATGCCCTGGATCGCGGCTTCAAGCTCACCGGTCAGCTCGGTGACGTCATGAAGGAGTCGGCCAACATCGCCTACAGCTATGCGCTCGGCCATCTGAGCGAATTCGGTGCCGATGCGGACTTCTTCGACTCGGCCTTCGTGCACCTGCATGTGCCGGAGGGCGCCACGCCCAAGGATGGTCCCTCGGCGGGGGTGACCATGACCACGGCCCTGCTGTCGCTGGCCAGGCACCAGGCCATCGACCGGCCGCTGGCGATGACCGGCGAGCTGACCCTGACCGGCCAGGTGCTGCCGGTGGGCGGCATTCGCGAAAAGATCATCGCCGCCCGGCGCAGCGACCTCTTCGAGGTGATCCTGCCCGAGGCCAACCGGCGCGACTACGATGAGCTGCCCGATTTCCTGAAGGAGGGCATGACGGTGCACTTCGCCGGGCGCTATCGTGACGTGGCCAAGGTGGTCTTCGGCTGATCGGTATCGCCGACGCCGCACGCGGTCAGCCCCACATGACCCCGGGCCGGACTCTGAACCGGTGCCGGGGTCATTACCGACAACGGGAACAACCCATGAGATATCTGCTCGTCCTGGCCCTGGGCCTGGCAACGTCGAGTGTGGCATCCGCCGCCGAGCGCACTCTGACCGTCTACACCTACGACTCCTTCGTCTCCGAATGGGGGCCGGGGCCCGGTATCGAGGCCGCCTTCGAGGCGCGCTGCGGTGACTGCGACCTGCGCTTCGTGGCGCTGGATGGCGGTGTGGACATTCTTCAGCGCCTGCGCCTGGAGGGGGAGGGCAGCGGCGCGGATCTGGTGCTGGGCCTGGACATGAACCTGATGGCCGAGGCCCGTCAGCTCGACCTGCTGGCGCCCCACCGGGTCGACACCGCGCCCCTGGCGTTGCCGATCGACTGGAACGACGGCACCTTCCTGCCCTATGACTGGGGGCATTTCGCCTTCGTCTACGACAGCGAGCAGCTCGAGGAGCCGCCGGGCAGTTTTCGCGAACTGCTCGATGCCCCCGACGCGCTTCAGCTGATCCTCCAGGACCCGCGCACCAGCGTCACCGGCCAGGGCCTGCTGCTGTGGATCAAGCACGTCTACGGCGACCAGGCCCCGGCCGTCTGGGCACAGCTCAACGAGCGGGTGCTGACCGTGACCAGCAGCTGGAGCCAGGCCTACTTCTCGCTGTTCATGAATGGCGAGGCGCCCATGGTGCTCTCCTATGCCACCTCGCCGGCCTATCACATGGCCGTGGAAGAGACCGACCGTTACCAGGCCGCCGAGTTCGAGGAGGGCCACTACCTGCAGGTCGAGACCGCTGCCATGCTGCGCTCCACCGAGCATCCCGGCCTGGCACGCGACTTCCTGGCCTTCATGCTGACGCCGGCGTTTCAGCGTCATATCCCGCTCGGCAACGTGATGAACCCGGCCATCGACCTGGGTGACGAGCTGCCCGAGGTGTTCGATCGCCTGATCCAGCCGCAGAGCCTGACCTTCACGCCCGAGGAGGTACGCGAGAACCGTCGCGCCTGGATTCGCGAGTGGCTCAACGCCAGCGTGCGCTGAGCGAGGTGTCGATGGCCTCGCGCTGGGCCACGCTGTCACGCTGGCCGCCGGGGCTCGGCCTTGCCGCCCTGACGGCGGTGGTCGGGCTGGGGCTCGGCAGCCTGGGGGCGCTGCTCTGGCAAGCCCGGGTGGTGCAGCCCGCCATGCTCTGGCAGGAGCCATGGCTGGCGGCCGTGCTGCGTTTCACGGTCTGGCAGGCAACCCTCTCGACCCTGCTGGCGGTGGGGCTCGCTGTGCCGGTGGCCCTGGCGCTGGCGCGGCGTCCGCGCTTCCCGGGACGCGCCGTGCTGCTGCGCGCCATGGAGCTCTCGCTGGTGCTGCCGACGCTGATCGGTCTGTTTGGCCTGGTGGCGGTCCACGGCCGGCGCGGCTGGGCGGCGCCGGTCTGGGAGTGGCTGGTCGGCGCGGAGTCGGGCTATCTCTATGGCCTCTCCGGTATCGTGCTGGCCCACGTCTTCTATAATCTGCCGCTCTCGGCCCGCCTGATGCTGCAGTCCCTTGAAACGGCCCCCGCGGCGCACTGGCGGCTGGCGTCCCAGCTGGGACTGACGCGGACGACGCTCTGGCGCACCCTCGAGTGGCCGCGCCTGAAACCCTTACTGCCGCGCCTGTCGGCGCTGGTGTTCACCCTGTGCTTCACCAGTTTCGCCATCGTCATGACGCTGGGCGGCGGGCCACGCTCCTCGACCCTGGAAGTGGCGCTTTACCAGGCGCTCAAGTTCGACCACGACCTCGCGCTCGCGGCCCTTCTGGCGCTGACCCAGCTGGTCATCTGCCTGTCGCTGTGGCTGCTGGCTCTCTCCCGGGGCGGGACACCCTCGCTGGTGGTCAGCAGTGCCGCCCTGCCAGCGGGTGGGCGCTGGCATCGCCGCGACGGGGTCGGCGTCTCCCGGCTGACCGATGCGGTCTGGCTCACTGCGCTGGCGGCGCTACTGCTACCGCCGCTGATCGCGGTGGTGCTGGCAGGGCTCACCGGCCTGCCCGACCTTCCGCGTAGTGGTAGCCTCTGGCCGGCAGCGGCACGCAGCCTGGTGATGGCCCTGGGCGCGGGCGCCGGGGCCCTGCTGCTGGCCATGGCACTGCTGGCGGGCAGCCGCTGGCTGAGGGCGAGGCGGCGTGCCTGGGCGGCGCTGCTGATGGAGGGAGGCGGTCAGCTGATCCTGGTGATCCCCTCTCTGGTGCTGGGAACCGGGCTCTTCCTGCTGCTGCGCCCGACCCTGGGCAGCGGCTGGCAGGGCTATGCCCTGGTGGTACTGGTCAATGCCCTGATGGCACTGCCGTTCGCCATGCAGGTGGTGCGCGGGGCGCTGCCGGGCCTGTCGGCGCCCGAGGAGCGCCTGGCCGACCAGTTCGGTATCCGCGGATGGGCCCGGCTGCGCTGGCTGGTCTGGCCTCGGCTGCGTCGACCGCTGGCCCTGGCCCTGGCCTACGCCATGACGCTGTCGCTGGGGGACTTCAGCGTCATTGCCCTGTTCGGCAGTCCCTCGGCGCCGACCCTGCCAATGCTGCTCTATCAGCAGCTGGGCGGCTATCGCTGGCAGGGCGCCGCCGCCACGGCACTGGTGCTGCTGACGCTGGTGGTGCTGATCTTTGCGCTGCTGGGCTGGCTGACCCGCCGGCCGCCTCGCTACCCCTCTAACCACAATGCCCGCGAGGAGCGCCATGCTCGAGTGTCGTGATCTGAGTTTCCACTACGACCGCTGTGAGCCCGGCGAGATGCCGGACTTTCACTTCAGCTTCCGGCTCGCCCCGGGCGAGTGCCTGTCGGTGGAGGGGCCGTCCGGTTCCGGCAAGAGCACCCTGCTGGGGCTGCTGGCGGGGTTTCTCGAGCCGGCTGGTGGCACGCTTGCCTGGCAGGGACAGGACCTGCTGGCGCTGCCGCCCTGGGAGCGCGGTATCACGACCGTCTTCCAGGAGCACAACCTCTTCGACCAGCTGCCGGTCTGGCTGAACGTGGGGCTGGGGCTGGCGCCGGACATGAAGCTCACCCGCGACCAGCAGACGCGTATCCGTTCGGGACTGGCCGAGGTGGGACTGGAGGGGCTGCACGATCGCCTGCCCGGGGAGCTCTCCGGCGGACAGCGCCAGCGCGTGGCGCTGCTGCGTGCGCTGCTGCGTGGTTCGCGGATACTGCTGCTCGACGAGCCCTTCTCCGGCCTGGACGAGACGACTCGCGGCGGGCTCTGGGCCCTGGTGCGTCGCCAGCGAGCGTCAGGGGCCGCGGTGGTGCTGGTCAGCCACGACCGCGACGATATCGAGGCCCTGGCCGACCGGCGCTGCCGGCTAGAGGGTGGCCGGCTGCTGCCTGTCACCTGAGTCGCTGGCCTGGCAGGCGGTCGCGTGCCAGAATCACGGGCCCACCGGACACTCGAGCCGCCGGCACAAGGCGGCCAGCAAGAAACGAGGACACCATGCCCGAGTATCGTTCCCGCACCACCACCGCCGGCCGTAACATGGCCGGCGCCCGCGCCCTGTGGCGCGCCACCGGCATGAAGGATGACGACTTCCACAAGCCGATCATCGCCGTGGCCAACTCCTTCACCCAGTTCGTGCCGGGCCACGTGCATCTGAAGGACATGGGGCAGCTGGTGGCCCGCGAGATCGAGAAGGCCGGCGGGGTGGCCAAGGAGTTCAACACCATCGCCGTGGACGACGGCATCGCCATGGGCCACGACGGCATGCTCTACTCGCTGCCGAGCCGCGACCTGATCGCCGACAGCGTCGAGTACATGGTCAACGCCCACTGCGCCGATGCCCTGGTGTGCATCTCCAACTGCGACAAGATCACCCCCGGGATGCTCAACGCTGCCATGCGCTTGAACATTCCGGTGATCTTCGTCTCCGGTGGCCCCATGGAGGCCGGCAAGACCAAGCTGCTCGATCACGGCATCGACCTGATCGATGCGATGATCTCCGCCGCCGACGACAAGTACAGCGACGAGGAGATCGAGGAGATCGAGCGCAGTGCCTGCCCGACCTGCGGCAGCTGCTCGGGCATGTTCACCGCCAACTCCATGAACTGCCTGATGGAGGCGCTGGGCCTGGCGCTGCCGGGCAACGGCACGGTGCTGGCGACACACGCCGATCGCCGCCGGCTGTTCGAGGAGGCGGGTCACCGCATCGTCGAGCTCGCCAAGCGCTATTACGAGGGCAACGAGGCGCACCTGCTGCCGCGGGCCATCGGCTCGAAGGCGGCCTTCAAGAATGCCATGACCCTGGACATCGCCATGGGCGGGTCCACCAACACCATCCTGCATCTGCTGGCCGCCGCCCAGGAGGGCGAGGTGGACTTCACCATGGCCGACATCGACCGTCTCTCCCGGGAGGTGCCGCAGCTCTGCAAGCTGGCGCCCAACACCCAGCAGTACCATATCGAGGATTGCCACCGCGCCGGCGGCATCATGGCCATCCTCGGCGAGCTGGACCGTGCCGGCGTGCTGGATAGCCGGGTGCCGACCGTCTATGGCGATAGCCTCAAGGCGGCCCTGGACGCCTGGGACATCATGCGTTCGCCGAGCCCCGAGGTAGTGGAGTTCTACAAGGCCGGTCCCGGTGGCATTCCCACCCAGCAGGCCTTCTCCCAGGCGGCCCGCTGGCCGAGCCTCGACGGTGACCGGGCCGGCGGCTGCATCCGCGATCTCGAGCACGCCTTCTCCCGCGAGGGCGGCCTCGCGGTGCTCAAGGGCAACATCGCCGAGGACGGCTGCGTGGTGAAGACCGCCGGCGTCGACGAGTCGATCCTGGTGTTCGAGGGGCCGGCGCATGTGGTGGAGTCCCAGGACCAGGCAGTGGCGCACATCCTCGCTGGCCAGGTGAAAGAGGGCGAGGTAGTGGTCATCCGCTACGAGGGGCCCAAGGGCGGCCCGGGCATGCAGGAGATGCTCTATCCGACCAGCTACCTCAAGTCCAAGGGACTGGGCAAGGCCTGCGCGCTGCTCACCGATGGGCGCTTCTCGGGCGGCACCTCGGGGCTCTCCATCGGCCACGCCTCGCCGGAGGCCGCCGCCGGGGGCGCCATCGGGCTGGTGGAGAGCGGCGATCGTATCCGCATCGACATCCCCAACCGCCGCATCGACGTGATGCTTTCCGACGAGGAGCTCGCCCGGCGTCGCCAGGCGGAGGAGGCGAAGGGCGCCGAGGCCTGGAAGCCGAGCATTACGCGCGAGCGCAGGGTCTCGGCGGCGCTCAAGGCCTATGCCCTGCTGGCGACCTCTGCCGATAAGGGCGCGGTGCGCGACCTGACGAAGCTGGACTAAGCTGGAGGAACTAGACTGGAAACAGCCTAGTACGTATGCGCACCCCGGCCGGCGTCGGGGCCCGTGTCATCAGCAGGGAAGCCCGCACGATGAAGACACAGACCCTAAGCGTCGGCCTGGTCGGTTACGGCATGGCCGGGCGCTCCCTCCACGCCCCGCTGATTCAGGCGGCTCCCGGCCTGGAGTTGGCCGTTGTGGTCAGCCGCCATGCCGAGCGGGTTCAGGCCGACCACCCCGAGGTCGAGGTGCTGTCCAAGGCGGCCCAGCTGTTCGCGCGGCGCGACATCGACCTGGTGGTCATCGCGACCCCCAACGACACCCACTTTCCGCTGGCCAAGGCGGCGCTGACGGCCGGCCGGCACGTGGTGATTGACAAGCCCTTCAGTGTCACCGCCTCCGAGGCCCGCCTGCTCAAGAGCCAGGCCGATGGTGCCGGGCGGCTGCTGAGCGTCTTCCACAACCGCCGCTGGGACAGTGACTTCCTGAGCCTCAAGGCGCTGCTCGAGGAGGGAACGCTGGGGCGGGTGGTGGCACTGGAATCGCGCTTCGACCGCTTCCGCCCCGCGGTCACCGACCGCTGGCGAGACCATCACAAGCCGGGCGGCGGCATCTGGTACGACCTCGGGCCGCACCTGCTTGACCAGGTCCGCCAGCTCTTCGGTATGCCCAAGGCGGTGCTGCTCGAGCTCGCCACCTCTCGCGAGGGGGCCGAGGTGGACGACGACTTCCTGGCACTGCTGGAGTACGACCGCCTGCGGGTGACGCTGCAGGCCAGCTCGCTGGTGGCCGAGCCGACGCCGCGCTTCCGCGTCCATGGCACCCGTGGCAGCTTCGTGAAGTACGGGGTCGACCCCCAGGAGGCCTGGCTCAAGGCGGGACAGGCCCCGACCTCGGGTTGGGGCGTGGATGCTTCGCCCGGCACCCTGACGCTCGACACGGGAGAGGGCGAGACGCTCGCCCTGACGAGTCGCGAGGCGCCGATGGTGGCGGGGGATTACCCCGCCTTCTATGCCGGCATCGCCGCCGCCCTGCTCGAGGGCGCTCCGCCACCGGTGACCAGCGAGTCGGCCCTGGAGGTGATGACCCTGCTCGAGACCGGGCTGGACAGCTATCGGCAGGGCCGCTGGGTGAAGCTCAAGGACGGCAGCAGCGCCCTGCGGCGGCTTCACTCACGCTAGTTTCAAGCCCGGTGAACGATAGCACACCGTGCGATGACTGCTTTGAGCGGGGTTCACCAGAGCCCGGTATCCACGGGCGCCTCGCTGCGCAGCCTGTCCCGGGCGATGAACAGCGCGGCGATGGCGCGGGCCTCGTGGAAGTCCTCCCGGGCCAGCAGGGCCGAGAGCTCGTCGATGGCGTGAGTCTCGACGATCAGTGGCTCCGGCTCGTCGCCGGGCAGGCGCTTCGGATAGAGGTCGCTGGCCAGCAGTACCTGCATGCGGTGGCTCATGTAGTTGGGCGCCAGCGATAGCTCCACCAGGGGCTCGATGCGATGGGCGCCGAAGCCACACTCTTCCATCAGCTCGCGGTTGGCCGCGGTGACGATGTCCTCGCCCGGATCGACGAGTCCCTTGGGCAGGGTCAGCACATAGTCCTCGAAGCCGGCGGCATACTCGCGGATCAGCAGCACGTGTTCCGGGTCGGGCATGGCCACGATCATCACCGCGCCGATGCCCTGGCCGGTACCGGAGAGCCGCTCGAAGGTACGTTCGGCGCCGTTGGCGAAGCGCAGGTCCAGCGCCTCGACGTGGAAGAGACGGCTGCGTGCCACGCTGCGTCGGTCGAGGATCTGCGGCTTGACGGGCCAGGAGCGGGAGGCGTCTTGCGGGTCGGACATGGACGGGATTCCGTGTTGGCGATTCGCTACAATACTACGTCCCAACGGCCCTCGACTCACCCCCGGAGTAACGATGATCGACTGGCGCGCTATCGACACCGTCCTGCTGGACATGGACGGGACCCTGCTGGATCTGCATTTCGACAGCCATTTCTGGCTCGAGCACCTGCCGCGACGCTACGGGGAACTGCATCGCCTCGACGAGGCCACCCAGGAGGCACTGCGTGCCCGCATCATTCGCGAACAGGGCACCCTCAACTGGTACAGTCTGGACTACTGGAGCCGCGAGCTGGGCGTCGACGTGGTGGCGTTAAAGCGCGAGGTGCAGCATTTGATCGGCCTGCGCAGCGACGCACTGGACTTCCTCCGCTGGCTCAAGGAAGCCCATCCCCGGGTGGTGCTGGCCACCAACGCCGACCGGGCGAGTCTGGAGCTCAAGCTGCCGCTCACGGGGCTGGAGACATATCTGGACGCCATCGTCTCGTCGGCGGATCTGGGAGTCCCCAAGGAAGAGCAGGCCTTCTGGTTTGGCCTGCAGGAGGTAGAGCCCTTCGACCCGCAGCGTACGCTGTTCATCGATGACAATGCCGCGGTGCTGGAGAGTGCTCGGGAGTTCGGCATTCGCCATCTGCTGGGGATCAAGCAGCCCGACAGTCGCCGACCGGAGAAGGAGCTCGAGGAGTTTATCGCCCTGGACCGCTTCGCCAGCATCCTGCCCGACAACCTGCCGCCGGCTACCGGCGAGGCGCCTGCGGCGGGTCAGGCATCTGCAACGGGTAACGACAGCAAGGAGGACGCCCGTGGCTAGTGTTCGACTCGACAAGTGGCTGTGGGCGGCGCGTTTCTTCAAGACGCGGGCCCTGGCCAAGAAGGCCATCGAGGGCGGCAAGGTCCACTACGAGGGCGGGCGGGCCAAGACCAGCAAGGCCGTTGAGGTCGGCGCCATCATCCGGGTGCCCCAGGGCTGGGACATCCTGGAGGTCGAGGTGCTGGCGCTCTCCGACCAGCGCCGCGGCGCGCCCGAGGCGCGCGCCCTCTATCGCGAGACCGAGGAGAGCGTGACACGGCGCGAACGCGAGGCCGAGGTCCGGCGCCTCAACAACCAGGTCATGCAGCATCCGATCAAGCGGCCCGACAAGAAGCAGCGTCGGGAGATACAACGCTTTCAGCGCCAGCAGGATGATTAGACAGAGAGACCCCATGAGCGACCAGATTCAACGTTTCCTCTTCGACAATACCAACGTGCGTGGCGAGCTCGTGACCCTCGAGCGTGCCTACGGCGACGTGCTCGATCGCCACGAATATCCCGCCGCGGTGAACCGCCTGCTCGGCGAGTTGCTTGCTGCGGTGGCCCTGCTCACCGACACCGTCAAGCTCGATGGCACCCTGAGCATCGAGGTGCGGGGCAAGGGCGCGCTCGCCCTGTTGATGGCCGAGTCCAATCCCGGCGGTGAGCTGCGCGCCATCGCGCGCCTGGCCGAGGACGCGGCGATTCCCGCCGAGGGCGCCGGGTTCAGCGAGCTGGTGGGGAGCGGACAGATCATGATCACCCTGGATCCCACCGACGGCCAACGCTATCAGGGCATCGTGGCGCTCGAGCACGACAGCCTGGCCGGCTGCCTGGCGGCCTACTTCGCCCAGTCCGAGCAGCTGCCGACGCGGCTGTGGCTGGCCGCCGATGGCCAGCGTGCCGGGGGTCTGCTGCTGCAGCGCCTGCCCGATGAGTCCCGCAACCAGGATGCCGATGCCTGGGAGCGCACCGTGCACCTGGCCGACACCGTCAAGGAGCAGGAGCTGCTCGGCCTCGAGCCGCAGGCGCTGCTGCGCCGCCTCTATCATGAGGAGACGGTACGGGTCTTCACGCCCAAGGCGCTGCACTTCGGCTGCACCTGCTCGCGCGAGCGCATCGCCTCCGCGCTGATGACCCTGGGCGAGCAGGAGCTTCGCGAGGTGCTGGCCGAGCAGGGCAGCATCGACACCCAGTGCCACTTCTGCCATACCCGCTACCATTTCCCGCTGACGGAGGTCGAGGCGATGCTCGACGACCCTGAAGGGGCACCGCCGACGCTGCACTGAGGTGTGGTGTGCCCGGGTGCTGCATAGCAGCATGTGGCGTCGAGCAAGCGGTAGGGAACGGCGCCGATGTAGTAGTAAAACTACATGAACTTCGCCCAATAACGGCGTTTCCCGGCGCCTGGCTTTTTGCCATAATGGCGCCGCTTTTCCCGGTCTATCGCCCTGCCACAAGAACGGCCGTGAGCCGCACAGGGCGATAATGGCATGACCCACGTTGCGTCACCGACGCCTGGCACACGAGAGAGAAACGGCCGCAAGGCCCAGGACACGACATGACCACGACTCAAGCCGCCTCCCAGCAAACCGCCATTTCCCACGTCAACCTGTGCAGCGCCGAGCTGATCGAGCGGGCGGTGGCCAGCGGGGAAGGGCGCCTGGCTGCCAATGGTGCCCTGGTGGTGAACACCGGC
Organism: Halomonas fontilapidosi; assembly: GCF_014192285.1. Lineage (GTDB taxonomy): Bacteria > Pseudomonadota > Gammaproteobacteria > Pseudomonadales > Halomonadaceae > Halomonas > Halomonas fontilapidosi. Next base: position 31,988 of record NZ_JACHXQ010000007.1, read on the forward strand.
GAGCGCACCGGGCGCTCGCCCAAGGATCGTTTCATCGTCGACGAGGCGAGCACCAGCGGCCAGATTGACTGGGGCAGCGTCAATCGCCCGTTTGACGCCGAGAAGTTCGATGCGCTCTGGGCCCGGGTCGAGGACTATCTCGACGGTAGTGAGCACTATGTCTCCGAGCTCCACGTGGGGAGCGACCCGGATCACTACCTGCCGGTGCGGGTCACTACCGAGACCGCCTGGCACTGCCTGTTCGGCCGCACCATGTTCGTGCGCCCCGAGGCCTACAACCCGTCCGTCAAGGACGAGTGGACCATCCTCAATGCGCCCTTCTTCGCGTGCGACCCGGCCCGCGACGGCACCAACTCCAGCGGTTGTGTGATCCTCAACTTCGCCCAGAAGAAGGTGTTGATCGCTGGCATGCGCTACGCCGGTGAGATGAAGAAGGCGATGTTCTCGGTGCAGAACTTCCTGCTGCCGGACGCCGATGTGCTGCCCATGCACTGCTCCGCCAACGTCGGCGAGGACGGTGAGACGACGCTGTTCTTCGGTCTCTCCGGCACCGGCAAGACCACCCTCTCCGCCGACCCGGCGCGCTACCTGATCGGCGACGACGAGCATGGCTGGGGACCGGGCACTGTCTTCAACATCGAGGGCGGCTGCTACGCCAAGTGCATCGACCTCTCCGAGAAGAACGAGCCGATCATCTGGCGGGCCATCAAGTTCGGCACCGTGCTGGAGAACGTGGTGCTCGACGACCGCCGCGAGCCGGACTATGCCGATGATGGCCTGACCCAGAACTCGCGCGCCGCTTACCCGCTGGAGCATGTCGACAAGCGCGTGCCTGAGAACCGCGCCGGTGAGCCCAACGCCATCGTCTTCCTGACCTGTGACATGTCCGGCGTGCTGCCGCCGGTCTCGGTGCTCTCCAAGGAAGCGGCCGCCTATCACTTCCTCTCCGGCTACACCGCCAAAGTGGGCTCCACCGAGATGGGCTCCTCGGCCGGCCTCGAGGCGACCTTCTCCACCTGCTTTGGTGCCCCCTTCTTTCCGCGCCCGGCGCGCGAATATGCCGACCTGCTGATCAAGCGCGTGGCGGAGAAGGACGCCCAGGTCTATCTGGTCAACACCGGCTGGACCGGTGGCGCCTACGGGGAGGGCGGCTCGCGCTTCTCGATCCCTACCACCCGCGCCATCATCAGCGCCATCCAGTCCGGCGTGCTGCGCGACGTCGAGACGCGCATGGTCGAGGGCCTGAACCTGGCCGTGCCGACCGCCGTGCCGGGCGTCGACTCCAGCCTGCTCGACCCGCGCGAGACCTGGGAGGACAAGACCGCCTACGACCGCAAGCGCCAGGAATTGGCCGCCAAGTTCGTCGACAACTTCAAGAAGTTCGAGGGTGTCAACGAGGCGATCGTCATGGCGGGGCCCAGCCTGGTCTGAGGTAATCGCCTGGGGCGAGCACCCTAGGGGATTCATGGCGAACCGTCGGCGGTATCGGCGGTCTGAGCGGGGAGAGGACTGGGGTCCTTTCCCCGCTTTTGCGTCCGTGCTGCCTCCTGAGACGGGGCGCCGGGCCGAGACCATCGACGGAGACAGACCATGAAACGACGGCATTTTCTTGGCGTGCTGGGCGTCGGCAGCCTTGCCGGCCTGCTGCCGGGGCTGGCCGCGGCGCGGCCCAAGCCCGATCTCGAGCGTGCCGAGGGACTCGAGGTGCTGGAGCTCTCCGAAGCCGAGTGGCGGGAACGCCTGAGCGAGGAGCAGTTCGAGATCCTGCGCGAAGCGGGCACCGAGCCGGCCTTCTCCAGCCCGCTGGACAAGGAGACCCGAGAGGGCGAATACCGCTGTGCCGGCTGTGATCTGCCGCTTTTCACCAGCGACATGAAGTACGACTCCGGGACCGGCTGGCCGAGCTTCTTCACGCATGTCAAGGGCCACCTGCTGACCAGCGTTGACTACTTCCTGGTCTTCCCGCGCACCGAATACCACTGCGCGCGGTGCGGCGGCCATCAGGGCCATGTCTTCGATGACGGTCCCGAGTCCACCGGTCTGCGCTGGTGCAACAACGGCCTGGCGCTGCGATTCGTCCCCGCCTGAATGCGGTTTGTGATACCTTGTCGCGATCGTCTGGACGTTTGATTGCCAAGGATTTCATGGACGCACACGACAAGATCATCAGCCGCCTCGCCGAGGAACTCGCCGTTCGCCCACCGCAGGTCAAGGCGACGGTGGAACTGCTCGACGGCGGGGCCACCGTGCCCTTCATCGCCCGCTACCGGAAGGAAGTCACCGGCGGGCTCGATGACATCCAGCTGCGCGCCCTCCATGAGCGCCTGGCCTACCTGCGCGAACTGGAAGAACGCCGCGCGGCGGTGCTGGCCGCCATCGACGAGCAGGGCAAGCTCACTGACGCACTGGCCGCCAGCATTCGTGCCGCGGACACCAAGCAGCGCCTCGAGGACCTCTACCTCCCTTACAAGAAGAAGCGGCGCACCAAGGCCCAGATCGCCCGCGAGGCGGGGCTCGAGCCGCTGGCCGATGCCCTGCTGGCCGATCCCCGCCTGGAACCCGACGCCGAGGCGGCCCACTACCTTCGCGCGGCCGAGGGCGAAACGCCCGCCGTGGCGGATGCCAAGGCCGCCCTGGACGGTGCCAAGCAGATCCTCATGGAGCGTTTCGCCGAGGATCCCGAACTGGTGGGCCAGCTGCGTGAACGACTGTGGAGCGAGGGCGAGCTCTGCTCGCGGGTGATCGCCGGCAAGGAGCAGGAGGGCGCCAAGTTCTCCGACTACTTCGAGCATGACGAGCGGCTCGCCAAGGTGCCCTCGCACCGCGCGCTGGCGATGTTCCGTGGTCGCAACGAGGGCGTCCTGGGGTTGACCCTGCGCCTGCCCGGCGAGGAAGAGGCCCCGATCCATCCGGCGCAGGTGGCCATCGCGCGGCATGTGGGCATCAGCGACCAGGGCCGCCCCGCCGACCGCTGGCTGGCCGAGGTGGTGCGCTGGACCTGGCGGGTCAAGCTGTATACCCACCTGGAGACGGAGCTCATGGGGCGCCTGCGCGAGCGCGCCGAGCTGGAGGCCATCGGAGTGTTCGCCGCCAACCTCAAGGATCTGTTGCTGGCCGCCCCAGCCGGCCAGAAGGCGACGCTGGCCATCGACCCCGGCCTGCGTACCGGCTGCAAGGTGGCGGTGGTGGATGCCACCGGCCAGTTTCTGGAGCACGCCACGATCTACCCGCACGCGCCCCAGAATCGCTGGGATGCCGCTCTGGCCGAGCTGGCTCGGCTGGTGGAGAAGCACGACGTGGCGCTGATTGCAGTGGGCAACGGCACCGCCAGCCGCGAGACCGACAAGCTTGCCGGCGAGCTGGTCAAGCGGTTCTCTTCACAGGAAGGGCAGGGCAAGCGCCCGCTCGCCAAGGTGATGGTCAGCGAGGCGGGCGCCTCGGTCTACTCCGCCTCCGAGTACGCCTCCCGGGAGCTGCCCGACCTCGACGTGACCATTCGCGGCGCGGTCTCGATCGCCCGGCGGCTCCAGGACCCGCTGGCCGAACTGGTCAAGATCGAGCCCAAGTCGATCGGCGTGGGCCAGTACCAGCATGATGTCTCGCAGCTGCAGCTCTCGCGGAGCCTGGAAGCGGTCATCGAGGACTGCGTCAACGCCGTGGGGGTGGATCTCAACACCGCGTCGAGCGCGCTGCTCTCGAGGGTTGCCGGCCTCAACGCGGCGCTTGCCGATAACATCGTCGCCCGTCGCAACGCCGAGGGCGCTTTCACCAGTCGTCGGGCGCTGCTCGACGTCAGTCGCCTCGGCCCCAAGACCTTCGAGCAGTGCGCCGGCTTCCTGCGCATCATGAACGCCGACAACCCGCTGGACGCCAGCGCCGTGCACCCCGAGGCCTATCCGCTGGTGGAGCGCATCGCCCAGCGCAGCGGGCGCCCGCTGGCCGGGCTGATCGGCGACAGCGCAACGTTGAAGGCACTCAAGCCGGCGGACTTCGCCGACGAGCACTTCGGGCTGCCCACGGTGACCGATATCCTCGCCGAGCTCGACAAGCCGGGGCGTGACCCGCGCCCCGAGTTCAAGGCGGCCGAGTTCCGCGAGGGGGTCGAGACCCTCAAGGACCTCGAGCCGGGCATGATCCTCGAGGGCAGCGTGACCAACGTCACCCACTTCGGGGCCTTCGTCGATATCGGCGTCCACCAGGATGGCCTGGTGCACATCTCGGCGCTCTCCGATACGTTCATCGAAGACCCGCGCACGGTGGTCAAGGCTGGCGATATCGTGCGGGTCAAGGTGATGAGCGTGGATCTGCCGCGCGCGCGGATCGGCCTTACCATGCGCCTCGATGACCAGCCGGACGATCAGACCGGTGAGCGGGGCGATGACGCGCCGCGCGGCAGGCGCGGCAATGCTCGAGGGCAAGGCAGGGGCAAGGCCAAGGCCGGCCGCGGCAGCAAGACGGCCGAGCCGGCGGGCCAGATGGGCGCCCTGGGCGCGGCCCTGCTCGAGGCAAAGAAGGGTCGCTGACCTTGAAGCGCCGCCTGGCGGCACCATACTCTGACGTTTGCCGGGCGCCATGGCGCCCGCCTTTATTACACATGGGGTGACCATCTTGTCCGAATCGTTCACCAGCCGCGTCGATCGACTCACCGCCTTGGCCGACCAGGGGCGGGTCGGGCGTCTGCGCCGTGGCATCGAAAAGGAGGGGCTGCGCGTCGACAGCGAGGGGCGTATCGCCGCCACGCCGCACCCCGCGGCGCTGGGCTCCAAGCTGACCCATCCGCATATCACCACCGATTACTCCGAGGCGCTGCTGGAGTACATCACCCCGGTCACCTGTCGACCGGGCGATGCCATGGACTTCCTCGCCGACCTGCACCGCTTCAGCTATCGCCACCTGAATGATGAGCTGATCTGGCCGGCCAGCATGCCGGCGCGCCTGGCCGGCAACGACAGCGTGCCCATCGCCGACTACGGCCGCTCCAACGTAGGCACCATGAAGACCGTCTACCGCAAGGGTCTGGACCTGCGCTACGGACGGATCATGCAGTCCATCGCCGGCGTGCACTACAACGTCTCGCTGCCTGACGAGCTCTGGCAGCTGCTGCGCGAGCTCGAGGGCGACGACGACACGCCGCTGCCCGACTACCGGTCGGCGCGCTACTTCGGGCTGATCCGCAACTTCCGTCGCCACAGCTGGCTGCTGCTCTACCTGTTCGGCGCCTCGCCGGCCCTGGACAGCAGCTTCCTGCCGCACGGCAGGGTGCCCGAGAAGCTTCAGTGGCATGGTGACGATACGCTGGTGTCGCGCCATGCCACCAGCCTGCGCATGTCGGATCTGGGCTACCAGAACAAGGTCCAGGAGCAGCTGAAGATCTGCTTCAATTCGCTCTCCAACTACGTCAACACCCTGCGTCATGCCATCGCCACGCCGTGGCAGGACTACAAGAAGCGGGGTGTCCGGGAAGGGGGGGCGTGGCGCCAGCTCAACGCTAACATCCTGCAGATCGAGAACGAGTACTACAGCGACATCCGTCCCAAGCGGGTGGCGCGCCATGACGAGACGCCCAGCCAGGCGCTGGAGGCGCGCGGCGTGGAGTACATCGAGGTGCGCTGCCTGGATCTCAATCCGTTCCTGCCGCTCGGCGTGGACGAGCCCCAGATTCGCTTCATCGATACCTTCCTGATGTGGTGCCTGCTCAGCGAAAGTCCCTGGATTCCCGATGACGAGTGCGACCGGCTGGACGACAACCGTCGCCTGGTGGTCGAGCGCGGCCGGGACCCGGCGCTGCGCCTGCTGCAGGACGGCCGGCACCGCTCTATCGCCGACTGGGGCGGCGAGATCGTCGCCGAGATGAAGGCGGTCGCGGCGCTGCTCGACCGCCTGGAGGAGGGCGAACCCCATGGCGAGGCGCTGGCGGCGCTGTCGCCACTGCTGGACGATCCTGCCTTGACGCCCTCCGCCCGCCTGCTGGCGCGTCTCGAGGCGACCGGCGAATCCTTCGTCGAGGCCATGATGGGCCTCGCCCGGGAACAGGCGCAAGCCTTCCGTGACACCCCCATGGACGCGTCCCGCGAAGCCCTGTTCGATGACCTGGTGGCGACCTCCCTGGCGCAGCAGAAGGATATCGAGGCGCGCGATACCGAGGATTTCGACGCCTTCCTGGAACGCTACTTCGAGCGCGCGCGTGAGGTGCGGGCCATCACGCCGTTGCAGACGGGAGAGACCCCATGATCGACGACCTTCGGCGCCTGCCGGTTCGCACCTGGAGCCTTGCCGGGCTCGCCTTCTGCGTGCTGATGATGGCCGTGGCCCTGGGGCTCGAGCACCTCGTCGGGCTGGAGCCCTGCCCGCTGTGTATCCTCCAGCGCCTCGCCGTGCTGGCGGCCGCCGCCGTGTTTCTCGTCGCGGCGATTCATGACCCCGTCGGGCGTGCCGGAGCCGTGATCTACGGCCTGCTGTCGCTGGCTGCCGTGGGGGCCGGGATCGCCCTGGCGGGACGTCACCTGTGGCTGCAGTCGCTGCCAGCCGACCAGGTGCCAAGCTGCGGCCCCGGGCTCGATTACATGCTGGAGATCCTGCCCCTGCAGCAGGTGCTGGCCCAGGTGCTCTCCGGCTCGGGAGAGTGTGCCGAGATCGACTTCCTGCTGCTCGGCATCTCGCTGCCCGGCTGGACCCTGGCCGGCTTCGTGCTGCTCGCGCTGGCGCCGCTGGGCCTGCTGCTGGCGGCCAATCGTCCGCGTCACGGCTACCGCTGGCAGGGCTAGATCGGCGCCATGCGCTATCGCCAGCCGACCACCCAGGAGGCGATCGACCGCGCCTACGACCCCATGCGGGGGCGCGATCCCGCGGCGCTGCTCGAGGCGTGGCGGGCGCGCAGCCTGGCAGCCCGTGAATGCCATCGGGTGGCGCTCGATCTGCCCTATGGCCCGACACGTGCCGAGTGCCTGGATCTCTTTCGTGCCGAGGGCGCGGTCGACGACGCGCCTGCGCCCTGCCATCTGTTCTTTCACGGCGGCTACTGGCGCTCCCTGAGCCACAAGGAGTTCAGCTTCGTGGTGGAGGGGCTGGTGGCCTCGGGGGTCACGGTGGTGGTGGTCAACTATGCGCTCTGCCCCACGGTGGCCTTCGGCGAGGTGGTGCGCCAGGCCCGAGCGGCGCTGGCATGGGTCTATCGTCATGCGGCGTCATGGGGGATCGACCCGCACCAACTCAGCGTCTCGGGCCACTCCGCCGGCGGCCACCTCTGCGCCATGCTGCTGGCCACCGACTGGCAGGAGACTTACGGCCTGCCCGACGATCTGATCAAGGGGGCGCTGTGCGTCAGTGGCCTCTACGACCTGTCGCCCTTCCCCTGGTCATGGTTGCAGCCCAAGCTGCAGCTCACCGGCCGCGATGTGATCGACTACAGTCCCGTGCAGCAGCCCTGCCGTGTCCCGGCGAAGGTGCGGCTGGTCGCCGGCGGTGAGGAGTCCAGCGAGTTCGCCCGCCAGATGCAAGACCAGGCCGCCCATCTGGATGCCCAAGGCCTGGCAGTCACCGCCGAGCTATTGGCCGGTGACGATCATTTCTCCCTCCTCGAGCACTACCGACCCGGCGGGCGCTTCGTCGAGGCGATCACCACTTTCCACTGCTGAGCCGTCAGCCCTAAGAGCTATACGCCCAAGTAGCGGTCGCGGACGCCGGCGTCCAGGGCCTCGGGCGGCCCTGTCCAGGCCGTGCGTCCCTTCTCGAGGATGGTGCAGCGGTCGGCGACCGGCAGCAGTTCGCCGAGCGACTTGTCGACGATCAGGGTCGACTGCCCCTGCGCCTTGAGCAGCCGCAGGGCCGACCAGATCTCCTGGCGGATCACCGGGGCCAGGCCCTCCGTGGCCTCGTCGAGCACCAGCAGTCGCGGGTTGGTCATCAACGCGCGGCCGATGGCGAGCATCTGCTGCTCGCCGCCGGAGAGGGTGGCGGCCATCTGGCGGCGCCGCTCGGCGAGCCGCGGAAAGAGGCCTTCGACGCGCTCGCGGTGCCAAGGGCCAGGGCGGGCGGTGGCGATCAGGTTCTCGCGCACCGAGAGGTTGGGAAAGCAGCGGCGACCCTCGGGCACCAGCCCCAGGCCGCGCTGGGCGATGCGGTAGGCCGGCAGGCGTCGCAGGTCGCGCGATTCGAACACGATGCGTCCGCGACGGGCCGGGGTCAGCCCGAACAGCGAGCGCAGCGTGGTGGTCTTGCCCATGCCGTTGCGCCCCATCAGGGCCACCATCTCGCCGGCCTCGACCCGCAGGCTGACGCCGAACAGCGCCTGGGAGGGCCCGTAGAAGGTCTCGATGTCGGTGATCTCGAGCATCTCAGTCTCCCAGATAGGCGTCGCGGACGCGCGGGTCGCGGCGGATGGTCGGGCCGTCGCCGTGGGCGATGACGCGGCCCGCCACCAGCACGGAGATGCGGTCCGCCAGCCGGAAGACGGCGTCCATGTCGTGTTCGATCAGCAGGATCGGCACCTCCTGTTTCAGGGTCTCGAGCAGCTCGGTGAGGCGCGCGGACCCCTCGGGGCCGAGGCCGGCCATAGGCTCGTCGAGCAGCAGGGCCCGCGGTTCGAGCACCAGCGCGCAGGCCACCTCCACCTGGCGACGCTCACCGTGGGAGAGCGCCGCCACCGGCGTGTCGGCGCGGTGGGCGAGGTGCATGCGCTCAAGGGCCGCATGGGCCGGGGCCAGCAGGCGCGGGTCACTATCCACTGGCCGCCAGAAGCGAAAGCTGTGTCCCTGCAGCGCCTGGGCGCCGATCATCACGTTGCGCAGCACGCTGAGCGGCTCGGCCAGGCACGAGACCTGGAAGCTACGTCCCAGGCCCAGGCGGGCCCGCCGGGCGACTCCCAGGGCGGTGATGTCGCGTTCGCCGAGGCGAATCTCGCCGGCATCGGGCTTCAGGCTGCCGGCGATCTGGGCGATCAGCGTCGACTTGCCGGCGCCATTGGGCCCGATCAGGGCATGGATCTCGCCGGCGTGGAGGTCCAACGAAACGTCTTGCGTGGCCTGCAGCGCGCCGAAGCGCTTGCTCATGCCGGATATCGATAGCACGCGCTCACCCATGGCGCTCGCTCCCGGCCAGCCAGCCGATCACGCCCTGCCGGGCGAACAGCACCACGCCCAGCAGTACCAGGCCGAGGAAGAAGGTCCAGTATTCGGTCAGTCCGCCCAGCAGGGTTTCCATCATCACGAACAGGATGGCGCCCGCGAGCGGCCCGTAGAGTCGCCCGACGCCCCCCAGGATGACGATCACCATCAGCTCGCCGGAGAGTTGCCAGCTCAGCATCGAGGGGCTGACGAAGCCGTTGAGGTCCGCGTAGAGGGCCCCGGCCAGGCCGGTGATCATCGCCGAGACGACGAAGGCCACCAGGCGAATGGGGAAGGGCGAGATGCCTGCGGTGGCCAGGCGCGTCTCGTTGAGTCGGGCCATGGTCAGGGCCGCGCCGAAGCGGGATTTCATCAGTCGCGAGGTGAGCGCCAGGGAAAGCATCAGGCCCGCGAAACAGATCAGGAAGAAGCTCAGGGCGTCCTGGGTATCGACCCCGGGGAGGCTGTTGCGCAGGTAGATCGGCAGGCCATCCTCGCCGCCGTAGTCGGGCCAGGAAGTGGCGAAATAGTAGACCATCTGGGCAAAGGCCAGCGTGATCATGATGAAGTAGACCCCGGTGGTGCGCAGCGAGATGGCGCCGATCGCCAGCGCGAGCAGGCCGCAGAGCAGCACGGCGGCCAGCCAGATCACCCGCATGTCGTCGCTGCCGGGAAGGCCCATCACTAGGCTGCCGTCGAAGGCATGGTAGGCGCTGATGCCGGCCACGTAGCCGCCCAGCCCGAAGTAGGCCGCATGACCGAAGCTGATCATGCCGCCGAAGCCGATGGCCAGGTTGAGTCCCACGGCGGCCATGGCCACCAGCGCAATCCGCGAGGCCAGGTTGACGTAGTAGACCTCGCCCAGCAGGTCGGCGGCGACGGGCGCCAGCAGCATCAGCGCCAGCAGCGCGCCGTGCACCAGCCGTCGACGGTCCAGCCAGCGGCGTGGGCCGGCCGGGGTCGCAGCGGCAGGGGAGTGGAGGGGCGAAAGGTGGGGCCTAGTCATGGGCGGCAAAGAGTCCCTGCGGCTTGAAGGCGAGTATCACCGCCATGAGGATGTAGATCAGCATCGCGGCCAGCGCGGTGCCGGCGCCGGCGGCCTCCGACGGGGCCATGAACTGGCCGAACAGGGCGGGCAGCAGGACCCGGCCCAGGGTATCCACCAGGCCGACCAGCAGGGCGCCGAGCAGGGCACCCTTGATCGAGCCGATGCCGCCGATCACGATCACCACGAAGGCCAGGATCAGCACCGGTTCGCCCATGCCGACCTGCACCGCCTGCAGGGCGCCCACCAGGGAGCCGGCCAGGCCCGCCAGCGCGGCACCCAGCGCGAACACCAGGGTATAGAGTCGCCGGATGTTGACGCCCAGCGCGCCGATCATCTCGCGGTCGCTCTCGCCGGCGCGGATGCGCATGCCCAGCCGGGTATGCGCGATCAGCAGGTAGAGCCCGGCGGCCACCGCCACGCCCACGGCGATGATCACCAGCCGATAGACGGGATAGCGAGCGCCGCCGGGCAGCGCCACCGAGCCTGAGAGCGCCTCGGGCGGGCTGAGCCATAGCGGCGAGGAGCCGAACAGCCAGCGGGTGCCCTCGGAGAAGATCAGGATCAGCGCGAAGGTGGCGAGCACCTGGTCGAGGTGCTGGCGGCCGTAGAGGCGCCTTATCACCAGCAGTTCGACGATGGCGCCCGCCGCGGCAGCCGCCAGCACACCGGCTGCCAGCCCCAGCAGGAAGGAACCGGTCGAGGCGGTGGTCAGGGCGGTGACATAGGCCCCCACCATGTAGAAGGAGCCGTGCGCCAGGTTGATCAGCCCCATGACGCCAAACACCAGCGTGAGGCCGCTGGCCATCAGGAACAGCATGGTGCCGAGCTGCAGGCCGTTGATCAGTTGCTCGATCAGCAGGGTAACGGACACGTCAGTTAGTCTCTGGGAAAAGCATGAGTGGTGAAGGGTGAGGCGTGAGTGGGAGGCCTCACCAGCGCAACGCTCCCCCCTCGCAGGCGAAGCGCTGACGACTTAGCGGCACGGAAGGCTCACATCTCACACTGCTCGGCATAGACGTCCTGGATGTCCTCGACGGCCAGGCCGACCAGGCGATTGGTCGGTTCGCCATCCTCGCCCTCGACCACCTCGCGGACATGGATGTCCTGGATCGGATGGTGGTTGGGGCCGAAGCGGAACTCGCCGCGCACCGAGTCGAAGTTGGCCTCGCGCAGGGCCTCGCGGAAGGCGTCCTGGTCTTCGGGGTGGGCCGTTTCCAGGGCGCTCAGGATCAGGCGCGCGGTATCATAGCCCTGGGCGGCGTAGAGCGTCGGGGTGCGCTCGTGGATCTCGCGGAAGGCCTCGACGAAGGCCTGGTTGGCCGCGTTCTCCAGGTCATAGGCCCACTGCGAGGTGTTCACGGCGCCGATCGCGGCGCTGCCCACCGCCTTGATGATGGTCTCGTCGAACGAGAAGGCCGCTCCGAACACCGGCATCTCCACCCCCGAGTTCTCCCACTGCTTCAGGAAGGAGATACCCATGCCGCCGGGAAGAAAGAAGAACAGGCTATCGGCATCGCTGGCGCGGATGCGGGCGATCTCGGCGGCGTAGTCCGTCTGGCCCAGCTGGGTATAGATCTCGTCGGCGACCTCGCCCTCATAGAGATGCTTGAAGCCGGCCAGGGCATCGGTCCCGGCGGGATAGTTGGGCGCCATCAGCAGGGGATTCTCGAAGCCCTGTTCGCGCATGTAGGCGCCCATCGCGCCGTGCAGGTTGTCGTTCTGGTAGGCCACGTTGAAGTAGTTCTCGTGGCACATCCTGCCGGCAAGGGCCGAGGGGCCGGCATTCGGCGAGAGGTAGAAGGTGCCCTGGCGGACCACCGAGGGCACCACGGCCATGGCCAGGTTGGACCAGATGATGCCGGTCATGATGTCGACCTCGTCGCGCTGCATGAACTCGTTGGACAGCGTCTTGGCCAGGTCGGGGCGCCGGGCGTCGTCCTGGATCAATACCTCGATGTCGTTGCGCTCCGCCTGGTCGATGGCGAGCATGAAGCCGTCGCGGACATCGACGCCGAGGTGCGAGCCACCGCCCGAGAGCGTGGTGATCATGCCGATCCTGACCTCCTCGGCCTGGGCCGTGGCCACGGCACTCGTCATCAGCAGGCCGAGGCCGGCGCGGGTCAAGGTGTTCATGGGGATCCCTCCTGAGTCTTGTTCGCATGTGTGGGGCCGCAGGGTAGCGGCCGCCGCTGGTCCAGGGTAATGCGCCCACGGTACTACGAATCGCCCGATGAATGCGGCGATGACGTCTCCACGCTCGACCTGCGGTGCCAGACGCCCCGCGTGCCCTGTCCATCCAGGCGGGCCAGCCGCGGCGACCCAGCCTGCCCGGGAGGCGGTAGTGGCAACGGGATTGACAGCGCGTCCGGCAGGCGCGAGTCTGGCAACTCGCAGGTTGAGTTCCCCGAGTGGTTGGCCGCATCGGGCAAGGGAGGCACCATGCTGGAAGATTGCAAGAATGCCCTGGAGCGTTGGGGTGGCGTGCATGAGCTGATCGATCGCTGGCTCCACGAGCGTCGCGAGTTGCTGATTCATCTTGCTGCGTTGAACCAGGCCTGTGATGCCGAACTGGAGACGGTCGACAAGGCAAGCATCGACGCCTTCAGTGAACGGCTGATGGACTACATCAGTGCCGGCCACTTCGAGGTCTATCCGCAGCTGCGCGAAGAGGCCAGAGCCTTCGACGACCACCAGGCCCTGAAACTCGCCGAGCGCCTGCTCGAGCGGCTGGAGATGTCCACCGAGCTGGTGCTCTCCTTCGACCGCGACTACGAGACGCCCGCGCGCGCCGAGCACCATCTGCGGCGGCTGCCCGCCTGGCTCGACCGCCTCAATCGCGGGCTTAGCGAACGCTTCGCCCTCGAGGACCAGCTGATCGCCCGTCTGCACGCGGCCCACGCGCCGGATGCCGCTAGCGCCGAAGCCGACAGCCGCGTCTGAGCGCACTGCCGGCGATACGCGATGACAAGCGCCTTGCTTTCATCACCCCTGCCTTCATGACCCGCCCCGTCGGCCCTCGTGGTCGACGGGGCGGTGTCGTTGCGGGCGCTGGAACGATCGCGACCTTGCCACTCCCTAGGTAATAACGGCAACGACGGTGCGGCCTACAGGCGGCGGTCGAGCCGCGCGCCCAGCACCAGCATGCAGGGGGTGAGCAGCAGGGTCAGGCCGGTGGCGAAGGTCAGGCCGCCGGCGATGGCGCTGGAGAGCTGAGTCCACCACTGGGTCGAAGGAGCCCCCAGTCCCAGGCTCGGGGTGAGCAGGTCGACGTTGATGCCCAGCACCATGGGCGCCAGGCCCAGTACCGTGGTCACCGCGGTGAGCAATACCGGGCGCAGGCGCAGGCCGCCGGCCTCCAGGGCCGCTTCCCCGGGGGCGAGCCCCTCGCCGCGCAGCTGGTTGTAGGTGTCGATCAGCACGATGTTGTTGTTCACCACGATCCCCGCCAGGGCGATGATGCCCATGCCCACCATGACGATGCCGAAGGGCTGGGCGTTGGCGAGCAGCCCGAGCAGCACGCCGGCGGTGGAGAAGACGATAGCGGAGAGCACCAGGGCCGCCTGGTAGAGGCTGTTGAACTGGGTGACCAGGATCAGCAGCATCAGGCAGATCGCCACCAGGAAGGCGCTGGCCAGGAACCGCGTGGCCTCCTGCTGGTCCTGCTGCTCGCCGGCCACGTTGACTCGTACCCCGTCGGGCGGCGCTTGCATGGCCGCCATCAGCGCCGCCAGACGCTCGTCGGGGCGCTTCCCGGCGGTAACGTCGGCCTCCAGGGTAATGGCCCGGCGCCCGTCGATGCGATGCAGGGTGCCCACCTTGGGGGCCGGTTCCAGCGATACGAAGTGCGAGATCGGCACCTGTCCGCGGCGGGTATTCAGCGTCAGTCGGCCCAGCTGGTCCAGCGAGCGCGCCTCCCGCGGCAGGCGTACCCGGATATCCACCTCGTCGTTGACCCCGGCCGGGCGGTAGCTCGCCACCTGCAGCCCGGTGGTCACCAGCTGCATGGCACTGCCGACGCTGGCCACATCGGTGCCGAAGCGGGCGGCGGCCTCGCGGTCTACCTTCACCCGCCACTCCACGCCCGGCAGGCTGCGGTTGTCCTCGATGTCGCGGAAGCCGCCCAGCTCGCCCATGGTGCGGCGCACTGCGGTGACGGCGCGGTCGGCCAGGGCCGGGTCCTCGGCGCTGATCTCCAGCACGATGGGTTTGCCGCCAGCCGGCCCCATTTCCTGCTCGCGAAATTCCAGCCGGATGCCCGGCAGATCGCGAGTGCGCTCGGCCATATCCGCGAGGATCGCGCTGGCCGGGCGGCGACGCTGCCAGTCGATCAGCTGAAACTGCAGCACACCCACCACATCGCCGCCGAGCTGCTGGTTGGGCACGGCGAAGGAGCGCGCATAGAGTGCCTGGACCTCGCTCATGCCGGTAAGCCGCGACTCGACCCGACGCACGATGGCATCGGTCTCCACGGCGGAGAAATCGCCCCGAGCGCGGACCAGCACCTGGGCGGTGTCCGGCTCGACGCTGGGGAAGAACTCGACGCCATGGTTAAAGCGGGCATAGGCCGTGTAGATCAGTGCCATCAGCAGCAGGGCGGCCAGCAGCGTCAGCCCCGGCCAGGCCAGCAGCCGGCCGAGCAGGTGGCGGTAGAGCCGTCCGCCAGCGCTGACCATGTCGCGTTCGCGGGCGGGCTGGGCACTGCGCGCGCCGAACACACCGCCCAGGGTGGGCAGGAACACCAGCGCCATGGCCAGCGAGGCGAGCAGGCAGAGGATCACCGTGATCGGCAGGTACTTCATGAATTGGCCGACCACGCCGGGCCAGAACAGCAGCGGCACGAAGACCGCCAGGGTGGTGGCGGTGGAGGCGATGACGGGCCAGCTCATGCGCGTGGCGGCTTCGGTCCAGGCCGCTCTGGGCGTCAGCCCCTGACGCAGGTGGCGGTCGGCCAGCTCGCTGACCACGATGGCGCCATCCACCAGCATCCCGGCGACCAGGATCAGCGCGAACATCACCACGATGTTGAGGGTGTAGCCGAGGGCCCAGATCATCAGGATCCCCGACAGGAAGGCCCCGGGAATGGTCAGCCCCACCATCAGCGCCGAGCGCATCCCCATGGCCGCCAGGATCAGCACCAGCACCAGCACCACCGCGGTGACCACGTTGTTGAGCAGCTCCGAGAGAATGTCGCGCACCGTCTCCGACTGATCGAGGATGGTGGTGAACTCGAGTGCCTCGGGGATCAGGCCGGCCGCCTCTTCGAGCAGCCCCTGCACCTGGGCCACGGTGGCGATGATGTTGGCACCGGCCCGCTTGGAGATCTCCAGCACCAGGGCCGGCTGGTCGTCGATGCGGGCGAAGCCCTCCGGATCCTTGAAGGTCGGGCGAATCCAGGCCACGTCACCAAAGGTCACCACCCGCTCGCCGTCGATCTTCACCGGCATCGCCATGACGTCCTCGAGACGCTCGATCACCCCCGGCACCTTGAGCGCCTGACGCCCGGCGCCGGTGTCCAGGCTGCCCGCCGCCACCAGACGGTTGTTGCGGTTGACCAGGTTGAACAGGGTGGCGAAATCGACGCCGTAGCTGTCGAGCACCAGCGGATCGACGACGATCTCCAGCAGGTCTTCGCGTCCCCCGCCGATCTCCACCTCGAGCACTTCCGGGATGCCCTCGATCTCCTGCTGCAGGCGGCGTGCCACGGCCAGCCGCTGACGCTCCTCCAGCGGCCCGGACAGGCCGATGGAGAGCACCGGAAAGAGCGCCACGTTGACCTCGGTGACGCGCGGCTCGTCGGCCTCGGCGGGCAGCTCGGCGCGGGCGATGTCGACCTTCTCGCGCACGTCGGTGAGCGCCTGGTCGGGGTCGAAGCCGGCATCGAACTCGAGGGTAATGGCGGCGTGGCTCTGGCTGGCCTGGGCGGTCATCTTGCGCAGCCCCTCGATGCTGCGCAGCTCCTGCTCCATGGGGCGCACCAGCAGCCGCTCGCCATCCTCGGGACTGACCCCCTCCAGCGACATCGAGACGTAGATGATGGGGATGGTGACGTCGGGGTTGGCCTCCTTGGGGATCGCCTGCCAGGCGGCGAGTCCTGCCAGCAGCAGGGCGACCAGCAGCAGCAGGGTGGTGCGCGAGCGATCCAGCGCCGCTTCGATCAGGGTGCGCATGTCAGCGCATGTCCCCGGGAGCGTCCCTACCCGCCTGCGGGGTGGCCGGCTCGACGGGCACGGCGTCCACCGGCTCGCCGGTGTCCACGAAACCGCCGCCCAGGGTGATCAGCCGGATGTGGTCGGGCAGCCCGGCCACCCGGGCGGTGTCGGCATCGGCGCTGACCAGCTCGACCGGCGTCAGTACCACCCGGTCGTCATCGTCCAGGTGCTTGACGGCCAGGCGACCTTCGCCATTGAGTTCGAGCAGGGCCGGGGAGAGCTCATGTACCTGGCGCTCGGGCAGACGGATGGTCAGGGTGGCGCTGGCACCGGCCAGGCGGCGCCCCTCGGGGTTGGCCAGCATCGCCTCGACGGGAAAGCTGCGGGTGCTCTCCTCGGCGCGGCTGGCCACGTGGCTGAGCTCGCCGCTGAGGCGGGTGCCGTCGAGCAGCCGGATCTCGGCAGGCAAGCCGGGAGTCAGCGACAGGGCATCTCGCTGGGGCGCCGCGGCGTTGGCGGTGAGGCGCGCGTCGTCGATCAGCCGGCCCCAGGCTTCGCCGACCTGGACCAGGTCGCCGAGTTCCACGTCCAGGCGGTCGAGCACCCCGTCGAAGGGTGCCTCGGGGCGGGTGTCGTCGAGCTGGCGCTGCAGCGTGGCGATCTGGGCCTGGGCCTGGCGGACGGCGCTCTGTCGGCGCAGATAGTCGGTATCGGAGATCAGCTTGCGCCGCCGCAGTTGCTCGGCGCCGGCCAGCTCGCCGCGGGCCAGGGCCAGTTCGGCCTCGGCCTGAGCGAGCCTCGCCGGCAGTTCCTCGCGGTCTAGCGCCAGCAACGTCTCACCCTGGCGGACCCGCTCGCCCAGGGCGACGGGCAAGGCCGACACGCGCCCCGCCTGTCGGGCACGCAGCTCCACCTCGCGATGCGCCTCGAGCTGGCCCTGCAGCACCAGCCGCGGTGAGAAAGCCTGCGCCTGGCGCTCGACCACCTCGACTCGGGTCAGTACCGCGCCTTCCGCAGCGCCGCCCTCGGGTGGGGTGTCGCGGAATCCCTCGATGTCGCCGAGCGCCAGCCAGACCACTAATAGGCAGGCCAGTCCTATGGCGATCAGGACGGAGAGAGGCGGCAGTGGGAAACGGCGATGCATGCAAACATTTCCTTGCAGCGAAACATCGGGACGTCAGCATATCATCCCTTCCCCTTGCCCCTATGCTCAGGTCGAATTGAGTTTTGTGCAGTGCAGGCATAACATCTTGGCGATTCGCATCCTAGCCTGGGCAGGCGGCATGCCGGCCCGGCTCATCCTCATGGCGACAACCCGCGCGTTGACAACCCAAGGAGCCACCATGAAAGACCCCGTTCGTATTGCCATTACCGGTGCTGCCGGCCAGATCAGCTATTCGCTCGTCTTCCGTATCGCCTCCGGCGACATGCTGGGCAAGGACCAGCCGGTCATCCTGCAGCTGCTGGAGATCCCGCCGGCCATGGACGCCCTGAATGGCGTGGTGATGGAGCTCAACGACTGCGCCTTCCCGCTGCTCCAGGACATCGTCGCCTCCGATGATGCCAACGTCGCCTTTAAGGACGCCGATTTCGCCCTGCTGGTCGGTGCTCGCCCGCGCGGCCCCGGCATGGAGCGCAAGGACCTGCTGGAAGCCAACGCGGCGATCTTCTCCGTGCAGGGTAAGGCGATCAACGATAACGCCAGCCGCGACGTCCGCGTACTGGTGGTGGGCAACCCGGCCAACACCAACGCCCTGATCGCCTCCTGCAACGCGCCGGACCTGGATGCCGGCCAGTTCACCGCGATGATGCGTCTGGACCACAACCGCGCCAAGACCCAGCTGGCCCAGAAGACCGGCAAGCACGTCACCGACGTCGAGCAGATGATCGTCTGGGGCAACCACAGCGCGACCCAGTACCCCGACCTGGCCCACTGCAAGGTGGACGGCAAGCCGGCCTTCGACCTGGTCGAGCGTGACTGGTACGAGAACGACTTCATCCCCACCGTTCAGCAGCGCGGTGCCGCCATCATCAAGGCGCGCGGTGCATCCTCCGCGGCCTCCGCCGCCTCCGCGGCCATCGACCACATGCGCGACTGGGCGCTGGGCACCGACGAGGTGGTGAGCATGGGTATTCCCGCTGACGGCAGCTATGGCGTCGAGCCGGGCATCATGTACTCCTACCCGGTCGTCTGCCAGAACGGCAAGTACGAGATCGTCCAGGGCCTCGATGTCAACGAGTTCAGCCGCGGCCGCATGCAGGCCACCGAAGACGAGTTGCGCGAAGAGCGCGCCGCCGTCGAGCACCTGCTGGGCTGATCGCCAGCTGTAAGCCGTAAGCGTTAAGCGATAAGAAAAAGCAACCCCGCCAGGTTCAGCCTGAGCGGGGTTTTGTCTTGCAGCGGCAGCGGGGGAAATTAGTCTCTGAGGCTGATGATCTTCCAGCCGCGGGCTTCGGCGACGTCCCGCAGGGTGGGGTCGGGGTCTACCGCCACCGGATGGTCGACCTTCTCAAGCAGCGGCAGGTCGTTGTGGGAATCGCTGTAGAACCAGCTGCCGTCCAGGGTCAGGTCGCTGTCGGCGAGCCACTGCTCCAGGCGCTCGACCTTGCCCTCACGATAGCTGGGAATGCCGCTGGCGCGACCGGTATAGCGGCCGTCGACCATCTCGGGTTCGACGGCGATCAGCTCGTCGATGCCCAGGCGCTCGGCGATGGGGCCGGTGATGAAGCGGTTGGTGGCGGTCACGATCATCAGGGTGTCGCCGCGGGTGCGGTGGCGGGCCACCAGTTCCTCGCCCTTGTGCAGGATATGCGGCTCGATCTTGCTGGCCATGAACTGCTGGTGCCAGGCGGCCAGCTGCTCGGGGCTGTGCTCGGCGAGCGGACGCAGCGCGACCTCCAGAAAGGCCTGCATATCCAGGGTGCCGGCCTCGTAGTCGGCCAGGAAGCGGTCGTTGGCCTCGCGGTAGGCCACCGGGTCCACGGCGCCCTGTTCCAGCAGGAACTCGCCCCAGGCATGGTCGCTGTCGGTCGACAACAGGGTGTTGTCCAGGTCGAAGATGGCCAGGCTCACTGCATACCTCTCTGATGGTGTCGCTCAAGAGCATTTCAAGGTCGTGACAAGGTCGGCGATTATGTCAGAAGTGGCCCTGGGCGACGAGTGCCGGGCCGGCGCCGAACGCGACGCTTTTGCGGCTTTCAATTTGGTCGTATTGATGCGCTTTGCGGCCTTGTGGAAGAATGGCCTCAATATTGGATTCATAAGGTGAAGTCCGTGATCGACGCTGACGGCTTTCGCCCCAATGTTGGCATCATCATCGCCAACGAGCAGGGGCAGCTGCTATGGGCGCGTCGGGTAGGACAGAATGCGTGGCAGTTTCCTCAGGGAGGCATCAAGGCGAACGAGACTCCGCAACAGGCACTATTTCGTGAGCTGCACGAGGAGATCGGCCTGACCGCCGACGACGTCGAGATCCTTGCCTGCACCCGGGGCTGGCTGCGCTACCGCCTGCCGAGACGCATGGTTCGTACGCATTCGAGGCCGATATGCATCGGCCAGAAACAGAAGTGGTTCCTGCTGAGGATATGCTGTCAGGAGAGCCGGATCTGCATGGACATGTCCGGCAAGCCGGAATTCGATGGCTGGCGATGGGTCAGCTACTGGTATCCCCTGGGGCAGGTGGTGTCCTTCAAGCGGGAGGTCTACCGCCGCGCCCTGCGCGAGCTGTCGCCCCGGGCACAGCGGCTGGCCCTCGGACATGGATAAGCCGAAGGCCTGACGGCCGCGCCACTCCTCAGCGAGGCGAGAGACAACCACAATGGAAAAGAAGACGCCGATGCTCGAGGTATTGCGACGTATCATTCAGGAGGTGAACGGGGCCCGCAACCTGGAAGCGGCCCTGGCCACCATGGTGCGCCGCATCCGCAAGGCGATGCGCACCGACGTATGCTCCTTCTACCTTTTCGACCGGAGCATCGATCGGCTGGTGCTGATGGAGACGATTGGCCTGCGAACCCAGGCCGTGGGCCGGGTGAGCCTGCAGGTCGGTGAGGGCCTGGTGGGCCTGGTGGCCAAGCGCGAGGAACCGCTGAACCTCGAAAACGCCCACGTCCATCCCCAGTTCCTCTACTTCGAGGCCACCGGCGAGGAGCGCTATTCGAGCTTTCTTGGCGTCCCCATCATCCACCAGCGGCGCATGCTCGGCGTACTGGTGGTGCAGCAGTCCGACAAGCGTCGCTTCGACGAGGAAGACGAGGCGTTCCTGGTCACCATGGCGGCCCAGCTGGCGGGCGTGCTGGCCCACGCCCTGGCGACGGGCGGGCTCAACCGGCCGAGCATGCCGGGGGGGCAGGCGCGCTTCACCGGCGTAGCGGCCTCGCCGGGCATGGCCATCGGCGAGGCGGTGGTGATCGCCGCGCCGGCGGATCTCAATAGCGTGCCCGATCTCATCCCCACCGACGTGGAGTACGAGATCGCCCGTCTCAAGGAGGCCATCGGACGGGTGCGCGACGAGATCCGCGCCGCCGGCGAGCGCCTGGCCAGCCGTATCTCCGCCCAGGAGCTGGCGCTGTTCGACGTCTACCAGCAGATGCTCGGTGAGGCGGCGCTCTCTCAGGAGGTCGAGAAGCGCATCCGCGAAGGCCAGTGGGCGCCCGGCGCCCTGGCCGACGTGGTGCGTCGCCACGTTCAGTACCTGGAGCGGGTCGACGACAACTACCTGCGCGAGCGGGCGGCCGACGTGCGTGACCTGGGGCGGCGAGTGCTGGCCCACCTGCAGGAGGAGACACCCCAGACCCCGTCGGTCTATCCCGACAGCACCATTCTGGTGGGCGATGAGATCAGCGTGGCGATGCTCGGTGAGGTGCCCCGCGAGAAGCTGGCCGGGCTGGTCTCGGTGCGTGGCTCCAGCACCTCCCATCTGGCCATCGTCGCCCGCGCCATGGGGATTCCCACCGTCTCGGGCATGGTCGACCTGCCGCTGCCGCGTCTCGGCGGCAACCGGGTGGTACTGGATGGCCATCGCGGTCGCCTCTTCGTGCGCCCGGGGCCGGAGCTCGAGAGCCACTATCAGAGCCTGATCGATGAGGAGCGGGCGCTGATGGCGGTGCTGGAGCATGAGCAGGACCTGCCCAGCCGCACGCCGGATGGCCACGACATGCCGCTGATGGTCAACACTGGCCTGACGGTGGACGCCGTGGCCTCGCTCAAGTCGCGGATCGGCGGGGTAGGGCTCTATCGCACCGAGGTGCCCTTCATGGTCACCGAGCGCTTCCCCGGCGAGCAGGAACAGACCCGGCTCTATCGTGAGCAGCTCGAGAGCTTCGCGCCCCTGCCAGTGGTGATGCGCACCCTGGACATCGGCGGCGACAAGGACCTGCCCTACTTTCCCATCGAGGAGGCCAACCCCTTCCTGGGCTGGCGGGGTATCCGCGTCACGCTCGACCATCCCGAGGTGCTGATGGTGCAGTTGCGCGCCATGCTGCGCGCCTCACAGGGGTTGGACAACCTGCAGGTGCTGCTGCCGATGGTCACCAATGTCGACGAGGTCGACGATGCGCTGCGCCTGCTCGAGCGTGCCATCGTTGAACTCGGCGAGGAGGGGGTGCCAGTGAATCGGCCCCGGGTGGGGGTGATGCTGGAGGTGCCGGCGACCCTCTATCAGCTCGATGCCCTGGCCCGGCGGGCCGACTTCTTCTCGGTGGGCAGCAACGACCTGACCCAGTATCTGCTGGCCGTGGACCGCAACAACCCCCGGGTCGCCGACCTCTACGATGCTTGCCACCCCGCCGTGCTTTCGGCCATGGCCCGGCTCGCCGAGGATGCGCGGCGACTGGACATGCCCACCTCGGTGTGTGGAGAGATGGCCGGCGACCCCGCCGGCGCGCTGCTGCTGATGGGCATGGGCTTCGACGCCCTGTCGATGAACGCTCCGAGCCTGCCGCGGGTGAGGGCGGCCATTCGCCGGGTGCCCCTCGACAGCGCCCGCGAGCTGGTCGCCGAAACCCTCAGGCTCGACTCTCCCGGGGAGGTGCGCCGCCACCTTGCGAAGCGCCTTGGCGACTGGGACCTCGCCCATCTGCTGCCGCCCAGCGATTGATTCGGCTTCGCCGGACTCGAGCTTGAAGCGGAAAGAGCGGCGCTTCGCGCCTGGAAGCCTGAAGCTGGAAGAAAAGGCCTTGTGCCTTGGGCGGCAAGATCAGGCTACTGTCAGCTTTCAGCTTTCAGCTTTCAGCTTTCAGCTCCAAGCGAAGCTGGGTCTCGCCCAGCCTGACCCCCTCCGGCCCGAAGCGCCGTTCCCCGAGCTCGATTCGCCCGTCGTCGTGCCAGGCCAGCCAGGTGGAGGCGCGGGTGCCGTAGTCCCGCCCGACGATGAAGGGCGGCGAGAGACGGCGTTCCACCTCCAGCCCCACGCCGGTTTCCGGCAACTGGCTGTCATCGGCGGGGCGGGCGTCACCGAGCACGGCCAAGGCGTCCTCCGGCCATTGTCCATGGCGCAGGCTGGCGGCAAGCCCCTGACGGGCGGCGATCAGCTTGGGCCAGGGGGTGTTCAGGCTGGCATTGGAAAGCCCGTGCAGACCCGGCGGGACCTGCCTGAGCCAGATGCCATCGAACCCCCGGTGGAGATGCCAGAAGCGCTCACCGTCACCGGCTAACAGGTTGAACCCCGCATAGTGGCCCGCGGCCCCGTTGGAGAGCCGGTCCAGCCAGGCTGGCAGGTCGTCGCACTCCAGGGCCTCGCGCACCAGCGCGCCGCGGCTGGGGGCGCCCGGCGGGACCTTGAGGCGCGGATCGCGTACGTTGGTGACGGCGGCGACGCGGCCGCGGCGATGCACGGCCAGCCAGGTACCGCCGGCCTCCAGGTCGCGGCCACCGACGATCTCGGGGGCATCGTCCCAGGCACCCAGCGGAGCAGCCGGGCGGGCATGAAATTCGTCACGGTTGGCCACCAGGCGCAGCGGGCAGGCGCTGCCGGGGCGATGGTCGAAGGCGATCAGGCACATGGGGCCAGCTTAGCCGCCCTATCGGCGGGGGGGAAGGCGCCGTCATGACAGTCTCGGCCTGGCCGCGTACACTCTGTTGACTATCGTGCTTGCACAGGGATGACAATGCAGGACGACATTCGCCTGGACCGCCTCTGGTCGCGCCTGATCTGGCCCATCCTCTGGCCGGTGCTGCTTGCCCAGGCCACCCTGGTGGTGCTCTGCCTGGTGGTCGGCATCATGCTGTGGTCGATGATGCCCGCCTACGCCTCCTGGGGCGCCACCTTCTGGCTGCTGCTGGCGCTGCTGCTGGGCAGCAGCCTGAATGTGGCGGTCTTTCTGATGCTGCTGCGTCAGCGTCTGAGCGGCATCCAGCGCGAGGTTGACGATGCCCTGGCCGGTATCGAGGCCTGGCTGGCTCGCCACCATCGTCCCCAGCCTGGCGACAAGCCGCCGCTGCCGCGGCGCCTCCAGACCCTGGCGGAGGATTGCGAGTCGCTGGTCGCGGGCTGGCAGCGCGAGCTCGAGGAGAGCCGGTCCGCGGAGCGGCGACTGGCGGGTGACCTTCAGGCCTGTCACGCCGAGTTCGAGCGTCTGGAGGCCGGCCGGGTGCGGGCCCGCGAGGAGTCGCGCCTCAAGTCCGGCTATCTCTCCCACCTGCAGCAGTCGCTGGGGCCGCTGATGGCCTCTCTCTCCGAGGTGCTGGAGAGCGATGCCCTGCGCCAGTGCGGCGGCGACCGAGACCATGCTGCGCTGCCGGCGCTGCGTGAGCGCCTGGCCGATGCGGTCGTGCTGCTCGACAATCTCGGCGAGTCCTCCGACGCGGTCGTGGGTGGCGCGCGCCCGCACGCTGGCGCGAAGGGGCGAGTGCTGATTGTCGATGATGGCCCGGTCAATCTGACCCTGGCGCGCCAGGTGCTGGAACGCCAGGGGTTCGACGTCGAAACGGCCACCAGCGGCGAGGAGGCGCTCTCCCGGCTGGAGAGTGCGGCGTTTGACCTGGTGCTGATGGACATCTTCATGCCCGGCATGGACGGTATGGAGACCAGTCGGCACTGGCGTGCTCGGGAAGCCGAAGACTCAGCCCCTCGGCGCAGCATCCTGGTGGCACTGACCGCCAACGCCAGTGAAGTGGATCGCCGGCGCTTTCAGCAGGCCGGCATGGATGACTACCTGGCCAAGCCTTATCGCCCCCAGGCACTGGTCGAGCTGGTGCGGCGCTGGTTGAACGGCATCTCGGCGCCCGGTTCGGCATGAGCCTGCTGGCAAGCCTGACGGGCTACCTGGTGCTGGGGGCGCTGGCCGGCACCATGGCCGGGCTCTACGGCGTGGGCGGCGGACTGATCATCGTGCCGGCTCTTACGCTGGCCTTCGGGCTGCAGGGCGTGGCCCCGGAGGTCGCCATGCACCTGGCAGTGGGCACCTCGCTGGCGACCATCGTGGTCACCGGCGCCTCCTCCGCCTGGGGCCACTACCGGCGCGGCAGCATCCGCCGCGACTGGTTCCTGGCCCTGCTGCCGGGGCTGATGCTCGGCGCGATCGCCGGGGTCTTCGTCGCCGGCAGCCTCTCCGGCGGGCGGCTGGGGACCCTGTTCGGCCTGTTCGTGATCCTGGTCGCCCTGAAGATGGCGCTGGGGCGCGGACCCCGGCCCGGTAGCGTGGCGCCCGGGCGTGCCGTGATGGGCGTGGCGGGTGCGGTGATCGGTGGCGTCTCGGCGCTCTTCGGTATCGGCGGCGGTACCCTCAGCGTGCCTTGGCTGTCGCGCTGCGGGGCCACCATGACCCAGGCCGTGGGCACCTCCTCGGCCTGCGGACTGCCCATCGCGCTGTTCGGTGCGGCGACCTTCGTGGCGGTGGGGTGGGGCAACCCGCTGCTGCCCGCCGGGGCCGCCGGCTTCGTGATGTTGCCGGCCTTGCTGGGCATCGTGCTCGCCAGCGTGCCCTTCGCGCGCCTCGGCGTGCTGCTGGCCCATCGCCTCTCGTCCCGGACGCTGCGCCTCTCCTTCGCCGCCCTGCTGACGGCGGTGGGCCTCAAGTTCCTCCTCTGATCTTCTCGTTACCCAAGGGCCTTGCATGCTGAACTATCCCGATATCGACCCCGTGGCCATCTCCCTCGGTCCCTTCCAGGTCCACTGGTATGGCCTGATGTACGTCGTCGGCTTCGTCGCCGCCTGGTTGCTGGGGCGCCGGCGGGCCGAGCGCATCGGCCTGACCCGGGACGACGTGGGCGACCTGCTGTTCTATGCCGCCATTGGCGTGGTGGTCGGCGGCCGGCTCGGCTACGCGCTCTTCTATGGCCTCTCCCAGTGGCTCGCCGACCCGCTGTGGATCTTACGCGTCTGGGACGGCGGCATGAGCTTCCACGGCGGCTTGGTGGGGGTGCTGCTCGCCGCCCTGTGGTTCGCCAGGGAGAAGCGGCTGGCTTTCTTTACCCTGACCGACTTCGTCGCCCCGCTGGTGCCCATCGGCCTGGGGGCGGGGCGCATCGGCAACTTCATCAACCACGAGCTTCCCGGCCGGGTCACCGGGCTGCCCTGGGGCATGCCCTTTCCCGGCATGGGGCCCGAGCCGCGCCACCCCTCGTCCCTCTACGAGGCGCTGCTGGAGGGAGCCGTGCTCTTCGTGGTGCTGTGGTGGGTCTCGGCCCGGCCGCAGCGCCGCGGGCTGGTTTCCGGTCTGTTCCTCGTGCTCTACGGCGCCTTCCGCTTCCTGGTGGAGTTCGTGCGCCTCCCGGATCCGCATATCGGCTTCATTGCCTTCGGCTGGGTGACCATGGGCATGCTGCTGACGCTGCCGATGATTGTCGCCGGTGTTGCGCTGATCGCCTGGTCGCGTCGTCAGCCGGTGGATGTAAAAGAATGAAGGGCAGGGACAAGGGGGCAAGGAGCAAGGAGCAGATGAGCCCCCGCGCACGTGATCCACGCTTCGGTTGGCGTAAGGGGGCGTCTGATGTGTAAACTTCTCGCCCCAATTTATATCAGCCAGGCACCGCCGTGACCGACGATACCTTGCCCGCACTGGAACAACCCTATCTTGATCTTATGCGCCAGGTGCTCGACCGCGGCGTGGAGCGCGACGATCGCACCGGCGTTGGCACTCGCTCGCTGTTCGGCCATCAGATGCGCTTCGACCTCTCTCGCGGCTTCCCGCTGGTCACCACCAAGAAGCTGCACCTGCGCTCGATCATCCACGAGCTGCTGTGGTTCCTGGCCGGCGATACCAACATCGCCTATCTCAAGGAGAACGGGGTGCGCATCTGGGACGAGTGGGCCGACGAGAACGGCGATCTCGGTCCGGTCTATGGCTACCAGTGGCGCAGCTGGCCCGACCCCCGTGGAGGCCACGTCGACCAGATCGCCAAACTCCTCGAGCAGATCCGCGACAATCCCCAGTCGCGGCGGCTGATCGTCTCGGCCTGGAACCCGGCGCTGGTCGACGAGATGGCGCTGCCGCCTTGCCACTGCCTGTTCCAGTTCTACGTCGCCGAGGGGCGGCTCTCCTGCCAGCTCTACCAGCGCAGCGCCGACATCTTCCTGGGCGTGCCCTTCAATATCGCCAGCTACGCGCTGCTCACCCGGATGATCGCCCAGGTCTCGGGGCTCGAGCCCGGCGATTTCGTGCACACCCTGGGCGATGCGCACCTCTACTTGAATCACCTCGAGCAGGCCGAGCAGCAGCTCTCGCGCCCGCCGCGCGCTGCACCGCGCCTGGTGCTCGACGCCGGCGTCGACGATCTCTTCGCCTTCCGCTTCGAGCATATCGCCATCGAGGGCTACGACCCGCATCCCCATATCAAGGCCGAGGTGGCGGTATGAGCGAGCCCAGTGCCATGACCGACGAGACCCTCGTGCCTGTGGCGATGATCGCCGCAATGGCCAAGAACCGGGTGATCGGCGTGGACAACCAGCTGCCCTGGTACCTGCCGGAGGACCTCAGGTTCTTCAAGCGCATGACCCAGGCCAAGCCGCTGGTGATGGGGCGCAAGACCTTCGACTCGATCGGTCGGCCGCTGCCTGGGCGGCTCAATATCGTGGTGACCCGCGACCCCGACTTTCATCCCGAGGGCGTGCGGGTCTGCCATGACCTTGCATCCGCGCTGCGACTCGCCGATCAGCAGGCTACTATCGACGGCGTCGAGGAGATCATGGTGATGGGCGGCGCGCAGATCTACGCCCAGGCGCTGCCCTTCGCCAGCCAGCTCTATCTCACCGAGGTCGATGTCGAGGTGGAGGGCGATGCTCGCTTCCCCGCGCTCGACATGGCCGAGTGGGAGGAGGTGCAGCGCGTGCCCGGCGAGCCCGCCGAGGGCCAACCGGCCTATCATTTCGTGCAGTATCGTCGGTATTAAGGGCATCGCTATTAAGGGCCGCGATGTTACGGGCATCGCCGTTGATGGCGTCGCCGGCCTGCGACATTTGTCACCACGCCACGCCTGGCACAGACTGATCAGCAGAGGCCAGGGCCGGCTACCGTCGGCTGTGGTTCGAACAACTACCAGGAAGGCGCACGGGAGGACCAGGACGTGATCGAGGAACGCTCAACTCGCCTGCTGGAGCAGCTGGAGCACCGCGCTGCGGCATTGCTGGGCGTATTGCGGGAATCCCGCGTCCAGCAGGATGCGTTGCACTCGCGGCTGGCCGGGCTGGAGCGCCGTCGTGTCGAGCTGGAGGCGAGCAATGCCGAACTGGCCGCCGAGGTCCGCGAGGAGCAGGCCGGCCGGGCGGCGCTGGTGCAGCGCTGCGGCGAACTCGAGAGGCGTCTTGTCGAGCTGGAGGCGACCCGCCTGGAGCTCGCCGAGGAGAATCGCGAGCTCGACGAGCAGAACCGCGAGCTCGAGGCCCACAACCGTCGCCTGCTGGAGCACGAGCCAGTCGAGGCTGGTGCGCCGCTCTTCCATCGCCAGGCACGCCGCGCCCAGGGACTCTCCGCGCTGATCGGGCATCGGCCCAGGCAACCCGACGCCAGCGCCCCCGCTCCCCAGCCGCCTGTCACCGCCGAGGCGAGAGAACCGTCGGCGCCGGCGCCCGAGCCCGCCGCGCATTCGAGCGCGCCCAAGGAGGCGGGTCCTGGTGAGCTCTCTCCCGAGCAAGCACCCTCTCCCCAGGCGCTGCTGGACGAGTGGTACCAGCGCTACCCGTCGACCTTCTTCAAGGGCCATACCCGGCCGCTGATGGTCGGCATTCATGAGGCGCTCTCCGCTCGCGAGCCCTGGCCCGAGAAGCTCGTACGGCGTGCGCTGGCCTGCTACGTCAACCTGCCGCGCTATCTCAAGTCGGTTCGTGAGGGCGCCGAGCGCCTCGACCTGGCCGGCGAACCGACCGGCCGGGTGGATACCGCGGCGGCCGAGCATGCCCGCAAGAAGCTCGAACGCTTGCAGGCCGAGCGCCGCCAGCGGGGGACCCCGACCCGCCAGCGCGGAGCCAGGAAGGGCGATACCGCCAAGGGCAGACCCCCTTCGGCCGACAAGCGCCCGGACAGCGACAAGCCGGCCGGCCCCGCCTTGCGCCGAGGCTCCCCCGCGGCCGCTACCACCGCGCATGACGACGCCCCGACCCCGGGGCCCGCCAGCCTGGATGAGAAGCTCTCCGCGCTGCTTGCCAAGCACAACCAGCGTTGAGCGGCTGACTTGCTCTCGTCATATTCGCGCGGCATGATAAACCTGCTCATCGCGCCAGGTGGCTGATTCGCTTGCCGGATCGCCGTGGCTGGCGGAAGGGGGGCCGGGCTCGCCGGGATGGCGCCCGAACCGCAAGGCGGGAGGACAGGTTGGAGAACGGTGTTCGCAGGGAAGGAAAACAGTGTTTTTTCTTGTTGCGTTCCCGTATATCCCGGTATAGAGTTCCTCTTGCGAGCATTGGACTATAACAAGGCTTAGCCGAGGTCTGGCTCGCGACCTGCCACCTCCCGGGAGGGAGCCCGCAGGCACGAGAACCGGCACCAAGACCGGCCAAGCCGCTGACCCGCTCATCAAGACCGGGCAGCCACGATCGAAACAGCAAGCTAGTCAATAAGGAATCATCGCAATGAAAAAGACACTGTTAGCGACTGCTATCGCCGGTGCCCTGGCCGCTTCCGGCGCCCAGGCCGCCACCGTCTACAACCAGGACGGTACCAAGCTCGACATCTACGGCAACATTCAGATTGCTTACACTGACATTGAAGGTGCTGCCGTCCTGGATGATGACCTGAATGTCATTAGCCAGGACTCTGATGACCAGATCGCCGATAACGGCACCACCTTCGGTTTTGCCGCCGAGCACGTCATCAGCGAGGGCCTCACCGGCTACCTGAAGCTCGAGTTCGACGACATCAAGGCCGACGAGATGAAGACCGCGGGTCGCGATTCCGGTGATCAGGCCTATGTCGGTCTGAAGGGTAATTTCGGTGATGCTCGCGTGGGTTCCTATGATGCATTGATTGATGACTGGATCCAGGATCCGATCACCAACAACGAGCGTTTCGATGTCTCGGATTCCTCCTTGGCTGCTGGTGGTACCGGCATGCGGGAAACCGATAAGGTGACCTACACCTCACCCTCCTTCAGCGGCATGCAGTTCGCCGTGGGTACTCAGTACAAGGGCGATGCTGAGATTGAAAACCTCGAAGATTCCGGCAATGCCTCCTTCTTCGGTGGCGCCAAGTACACCGCTGGGGCATTCTCCATCGCCGCAGTCTTCGACAATATGGATAATACCCAATTCATCGATACCAACGGCGATGTCGATAGCGTTGGCGACCAGTACGGTCTGACCGCTCAGTACACCGTCGATACCCTGCGCGTGGCACTGAAGCTCGAGCGCTTCGACTCCGAAATCAGTGACGGCGACGACACCAACTTCTACGGCCTGGGTGCCCGCTACGGCTACGGCATGGGCGATATCTACGCCTCCTATCAGTACGTCGATGTTGGCGCGGGTACTTTCCTGTCCGAGCTGGATGAGACTCTCCAGGACGATCAGGATCGTGACGAGACCTACAATGAGGTCATTCTCGGCGCCAACTACAACATCTCCGATGCCATGTATGTGTGGACCGAGGCCGCCTGGTACGACCGTGAGAACGACGAAGACAACGGCTACGGTGTCGGCGTGACCTACCTGTTCTAAATTCTCTAGCAGGGCATTCCTGCTGGATAAGTGGAACACCGAAAGCCGATCCCCCGGGATCGGCTTTTTCATTTCCGATGCGAGGTTCCATGAAACAGTCGATGATTACCGCCAGCCTGCTGGCGCTGGGCCTGTCCCTCGGCAGTGCGGCGGCGCTGGCCAGCGAAATGCACGAACGCTTCCGTGAGGAGGGCAAGGCGCTCGACCTCACCGGGTTTTTGCAGGCCGAGAGCGATGCCCGCAGCCGCAGCTTTCTCTACGGCCGCCCGCATGAACACGATTTCACGGTCAAGGAGACCGGGCAGTACCTGTTTGAGAGCCGGGTGCCGGGCGGCTTCTCCGAGGACTACCGCGTGGCCGCCGTGCTGCTGGACGACCAGGGTCGCGAGATCGCCCGCGGCGAGGCGCTGGGTCAGAACGGTGGGCTGGCCATGCGCCAGCGTCTGCCGCCGGGGGACTACACGCTGCGCGTGGAGGGCCGCAAGTTCGGCACCCGCGGCAGCTCGGGCAATAGTTTCTATATCACCGTCTCGGGCCTGGACGAGCAGGGCCGTCGCCTGGAAGACGGCGTCAGCGACGGCCAGGGGGTTGCCTTCACCGGCAACGGCCGCGAGAGCAGCCGCAGCGTCTTCGTGCGTGGCCAGGATGAGGTGGCGACCCTTGGCGCCTCGAGCGGGGAAGCGGCGGCGGGTACCGCAGCGGCAGGTGCCGACCGGACGGCGGCCGCGACGGCTCCCGCTGAAGGCGGAGCGAGTGACGCCGCCGACTCTGCTACCCAGCCGGCGCCCGTCCCGGCAGAACAGGCCCCTGAGGCGTCACCGCGCAGCTTCGAGACCATCGTCACCGACGTCAAGATTCGCGCGCGTGGCGAGGTATTGACGTTTGAAATGGCCGAGCGCGGCACCGTGGCCATTACCACTTCGACCTATCCCACCGGCTACGAGGATACCTACCGCATCGAACTCGAGGTACTCGACGAGAACGGTCGCGTGGTGGCCGAGGGCGCCGGTGAAGGCTTCGATGGCGATGTCGACATGACCACCAAGCTGGCACCCGGTCGCTACCGCATTCGCGTCCAGGGCCAGAAGTTCGGCTCGGCCATGACGGGCGTCAACAACTACGAACTCAAGGTGCAGCAGCTGGATCGCCGGTAAGCGTTCCGATGCAGAGTTCCGTTGTGATGACACAAGGCCCCCGGCGCGCTCGCGCCGGGGGCCTTGTGTCGTCTGGACATGCGGGAGGGAGGGTCGTTATGCCTCCTGATCCTCGATGATCATCTGGATCATCTCTTCCAGTGCTTCGACCTTTTCCTCGAGTGCCTCGACCTTGCCTTCCTCCTCGCTGGTCTGGACGTATTGATCGTTGATCTTGTCCATATGTTTTTCGATGGTTTCAGAATCCATGGCCAGGGCGGAGCCTGCCATCATCAGGCTGGTGAGCAGGCCGGCGGTCAGTAGCTTCATCTTCATGGTGACACCTCTTGAGCATTTGATATGGAACAGACCTGGCGTCAGGTCCTGATGCTTGGTGTCGCGGCGTTGCTCACACTTACACGGCGATGGAAATTCCTTGTGGAGCTGTGACGAGCCGCGGCCAGCTAGATGGCGGCGACAGCCGAGAGCGTTCACGCCGGGCAACCTTTCTGCAGGCCAGGCATAACGAAAAAACCCCGGCCGAGGAGAGGCCGGGGCGCAAGGATCGAATATACAGTTGCCTTTGCTGTCGGGTGCTATCGCCATGAAGGCGGGCCAGGGCCCGCCAACGGGTCAGCTTAGAAGCTGTACATCACCATGCCCTGGACGCGGACGGCGTCGCCATCGCGGCCATCCGCGACTTCACGGCTGTGCCAACTGGTTTCGATGCCGTAGCTGATGCGCTGGGCCGGCGACCAGATATAGTTCAGGTGCACGCTCTCGAAAGTCTCGTTGGTGTCATCGTCGCCGTAGGTTTCATCATCCAGATCGACGGTAGCGATGCTGTAGGCGGCGTTGATGGCCCCTGGGCCGGCCTTTAGGCTGGCGCCCACAGTGCCGCCAGTGCCTTCGAGTGTGTCAATATCGCCGTCACCATCAATGTAAGCCGGTGGCTGGATGGGGCTGACATTCAGATAACCGCCGATCCCATCACCATGCGTGACGCCTGCGCGCAGGGTCAGGGCCTCGCTGAGGTCCATGGCGCCTTCCAGGGCAATGCCCCAGCCCAAGGTGGAGTCATCAAAGGTATCTGTCTCGACTTCGAGCTGTCGTCCCATTGCGGAGGCGGAGTACTTGAAGGGGCCGGAGGTGTCAGTATAGCGGGCGATCAAATCGGGCAGCGCACTCTTTGATACTGCATCACCGTCGAAAGTTACTCTTTTGCCGAGTGCCTCGGGCTCCTCCAGCGAAATCGAGAAATTGTTTACCGTATAGCGCAGCTGCGCCTGGCGGGACTGGTTGCCGGTACCGAAGGTGCTGTTGAAGTCGATGACCGGGGTGCCAGCGACAAAGCCGTAGAAGTTGGTCCAGGTCTGGCCGGCCAGGATGCCGTTCCAGCTGCCGTAGGCATGACGCAGGCGGAAAGTCTTGTTGCCGCTACCATAGAAATCGCCTTCGATCTTGGTAGTCAGGGTGCTGCCTTCCAGCGGCGTGGCGGTGCTGAAGCCAATGCGGCTCTGTCGTGCATTCATGGTCGTATGACCATCAGAACCGTCATCACCGTCGAGCCGGATATTGCCGTGAGATACAAACTCTCCGAGATCTGCATCCACGTCGTAGATAAAATCTAGCTTGGCATAGCCGTAGACGCTGGCCGTGGTGTCACCCACTTCGAAATCAACGGCATGGGAAGCGCTGGCCACGGCGAGGGCCAGGGCGCTGGCAGTGAAGATGGTGGTCCGCTTGAGGTTTTGTTGAAGGGTCACTGGCTGTTCCTTTCGATGCGTGACTGCTCCTGCAGGAGTCAGATCGTTTATTGTATTGACTTTGACGTAAGCGTAAGTCATGACGAGCAACGTTTACGTTAACGTCAAAGCTCAACATAACGATCCCCTGATTAGCTGACAATCGGACATGACGTTTTTACGACAAAAGGATGAGGAACCTTCTCTGCCATCTTGCTGTTACATGCCGCTGCGCGGCGATCGGGCGTTGCCGCACGGGAGACTGAGACCCATGAAAGGCAAGGAGGACGGCCGCCTTTTTGTCACGCCGCTTCCTCAACTACGCTTGATCAGTGTCAAGGAGAATTCGGCGCCGAGGCGTCGGGCCGATCCACGAGCGATCCGCACGTCCGGAACAGGGAGTTCATCATGACCGATCATTCCGCCCATCAGGCGTCGCCGCCGACAGGCCAACTGCAGTGTCAAGGTTGTAGCCTCTGCACGCACTGCCTGCCCCTGGGGCTTGGCCCGGAAGAACTGAAACGCTTCGCTGCCATCATTGACCGCCCTCGGCCGCTCAAGCGTGGTGAGCTCCTGGTGCGACAGGGAACGCCCTTCACCAGCCTCTATGTGGTGCGCTCGGGCAGCTTCAAGCAGGTGGTAGTGGATAGTGGCTATCGCGAGCATGTGACGCATTTCCTGCTGCCCAGCGAGGTGGCAGGGCTGGATGCGGTGGGCGAGGCGATCCATGCGACCAGTGTGGTGGCGCTGGAGAGCAGCTTCGTCTGCGAGCTGCCGTTCACTTCGCTGGAGGCGCTGAGCGACCGCCTGCCGGCTCTGCGCGGCGCGCTCTATCGCTGCATGAGCCAGGAGCTTCATCGCGATCAGCGCCTGCATTGCCTGCTCTCCTTCGCGACCGCGGAGCGGCGTATGGCCAGTTTCCTGCTCGACATGTCCGCCCGCCATGCCGAGCGTGGCTATTCCCCCTTCGGCTTCCAGCTGGCCATGTCGCGGGCCGACATCGGCAGCTTTCTGGGATTGGCGCTGGAAACCGTCAGCCGCCTGATGAGTCGCTTTCAGCGGCGTCGTCTGATTGCGATCGAGGGACGTGAGGTGAGCCTGCTGGACCTGCCCGCCCTGGAAGCCCTGGCCGAGCAGGGCGATACCCGCCGCTGAGCGAGAAGGATTTGTCTCTGCGGGTGCCTGCCAACCCTGTTTCCTGAAGCGCACCCCGCAGGGGCGCTTGCCTGTCGGCGTGATGCCCATGCGGCATCCTGACCCATTCCGGGTCATTTCATCTCGATTTAATATTCCCGTGCCTTATAACCTGATGCGAAAGAGTACGGGACCATGACTACGTCAATCCTTCGTCGCCTGCCAGTGGTGGCCTGCATTGCCGCCGCCTGGGGCGGTGCTGCGCAGGCCGAGACCGAGACCCTCGCCACCATGGTCGTCGAGGGGAGTGCCGGCGTGCCCGGTGAGCTCTCGCTCAGCCCGCGCCAGTCACCCGCGCCGGCGGCCGACGCCGGCGAATGGCTGCGCCGGATCAACGGCATCGAGGCGGTGCGCATGGGCGGGCACGGCCTCGATCCGGTGATCCGCGGCCAGCAGGGCAACGCGCTGAATATCCTGGTGGATGGCGGGTACGTGTTCGGCGCCTGCCCCAATCGCATGGACCCGCCCACTGCCTATGCGCCGCTGCACAGCTTCGACCGTGTGACGGTGAGCAAGGGTGTGACCACCGTGCAGCACGGTGCCGGCGGCAGCGGTGGCACCGTGCGCTTCGAGCGCCTAGCGCCGGCCTTCGTGGGTGGCGATGTGCAGCGGCAAGGCAGTTTGGGTGCAAGCTATGACGACAATGGCGAACGGGCTGGCCTCTACGCCAACCTGGTGGCCGGCAACCAGAACGGCTACTGGCGGCTGTTCGGCGAGGGCCAGCAGGCCAACGATTACGAGGATGGCGATGGCCGGCGCATTCACAGCGGCTTCGAGACCACTAGCGGCGGCCTGACCCTGGGCGTCGCGCCCACGGCCGACACCGAGCTGGCATTCGGCTACGAGGGCGTGCGCGAACGTGATGTCACGTTCGCCGGCGCCGGCATGGACTCCCCGAAAAGCGACAACGACACCCTGCGGGTCCGGCTCGATCACGGCTTTTCTGACACCCTGCGGGTGGAGAATCGCCTGCAGTTCACCACCATCGACCATGTGATGGATAATTATTCGCTGCGCGAGCCGCCCGTGAAAATGGGAATGGCCATGAAGATGCGCTCGCCCACCGAGTCAGACACCCTCACCTGGAAGAGCATGGTCGTTACGCAATTGGCCGACAGCGACCTGCGGTTCGGGCTCAACGTGCTGCAGAACGGGCGCGACGCGCAGATCATCAACGATACCGCCGAGAAGGTGGCTTTTCTTTCCTGGCCCGACGTGACCACACGCCAGTCCGGGGTGTTCGCCGAACTGGACCACTTCCTGGGCGAGCGCACCATCCTTAGCGGTGGCCTGCGACTGGACTACTCCGAGGCCAGCGCCGATGCCGCCGACCAGGCCAGCGACACCGGCGTGGTGGCGGCTGATCTCTACCGGCGCGAGTATGGCGTGGCGGGCGACCTGGCCCATGAGACCTGGCTGGTGGGGGGCTTTGTGCGTGGCGAGCAGCGCCTCAACGACACCGACACCCTCTACGCCAGCCTGAGCCGTGCCGAGCGCGACGCCGATGCCACCGAGCGCTACTTTGCCAAGGGCGACTGGGTAGGCAATCCCGGCCTCGACCCCGAGGTTCACCATCAGCTGGATCTGGGGCTGGAGCGGCGACTGGCCAGTGGTAGCGTCGAAGTGGCGGCCTTCGCCGACCGCGTCGATGACTATATCTTCCGCGACACCGTGGAGGGCGTCAGCGTCTATCGCAATATCGACGCCACCCTCTACGGCGTGGAGCTTTCCGGCGACCTGCGCTGGGCCCACCATTGGGAGACCCGCGGCCAGCTGAGCTGGGTGCGCGGTGACAACCTCGATGACGGGGGTGCCCTGGCGGATATCGCCCCGTTGCGTGGCCAGCTATCGCAGTTTCATGTGCGTGAGGCCTGGGAAGCCGGCATCACGGCTCGCTTCTCCGATGCCCAGGACCGTCTGGGACCGGGCGAGGTCGCCACGGCGGGGTATGTGGTGCTGGATGCCGAGGCGGCCTGGCGCTGGCAGGCCATGACCCTGCGCGCCGGCGTCAGCAACCTGCTTGACAAGACCTACAGCGACTTCCTCAATCGCAACCGCAGCGCCAGCGACCCCTTCCTCGCCGAGGATCCGGAGAGCCTGGATCTGCCCCTGAACGAGCCGGGCCGCAGCCTCTGGGTGGGCGTCGACTATGTCTTCTAGGCGCTTGACGGGGTGACATGGCGGGTGGGCATGCCTGGGCAGCAAGGAAGTGCGATGCTCCTCAGCTGACAGCCTCCGCCAGCCGCTGCGCCGCGATGCGATGGCGCGTGAAGTTCCTCCAGGGATCCTCGATCTGGCCAAGTCGCTGAAAGATGTTCTTCAGGGTATAGCGGTCCGGGAGGAGGTCGTCGCCTTCCAGCTCGTCCGCCCGGATCGGTGTTGCGACTGGGGCGCCTTTCCTGGCGCGCACCGAATAGGGCAGGACTGCCGTCTGTCCGTACTCGTTGCGCAGCACGTCGATGAAGACCTTGTTTCCCCGCTTGTCCTTGCGCAGTTCCAGCGTGGTTTCCTGGGGCATCTTGTCGTGCAGCATTCGGGCAAGCGCCTTCGCCCACTCCTTGACCGTGGCGAAGTCCCGCTCGGGGCGAATCGGCAGGTGGGCGTGCAGCCCCTGCGAGCCCGTCGTCTTCCAGAAGGCGTTGAGTCCCAGCGAATCCAGCAACTCGCTAAAACCCAGCGCGACCTTGCGCACTTTCTCGAAATCGTCATCGGAAGGATCGAAGTCGACAATGAGCTGGTCCGGCTTCTCGAGATCCGTCTTCGTCGACAGCGCCGCGTGCATCTCGATCACGTTTTGCCCGGCGAAGTACACCAGGTCGGCCGCTTTATCGGCGCTGGACATGAGCACGGCCTTGCTGCCGGATTCGCGAGTGGGCACCTCGATACGTGTGATGAAGCCGGGAAAATGCTCGGGCGCATGCTTGTTGAAAAACCCTTCCTCGTTGATGCCTTCCGGGAAGGCGCGCAGCGTCAGCGGGCGCCCCTCCGCAAACGGCAGCAACCGCTTGGCGATTCGCTGGTAGTAATCGGCCAGGTCGCTCTTGGTGATGCCCGCCGCGGGGAATAGCACCTTGTCGGGGTGGGATATCTCGATCTCGTTGGCTTTCATGGGGCGCTCTCCCTCCTGACCTCTTTGGGGGCCTTGTCGTCGCGCAGGCCGAGGAAACGCGGATGTCGAAGACGGCCATCCTGTGTCCATTCGGTAAACCCCACCTCGCCGACGAAGGTTGGCGTGATCCAGTGGATGGCGTCGTCCTCCTCCGCATAGTTGGCATAGGGCGACGTCTTGCGCTCCTGGCGCTGCATCTTGCGGTGGAAGGAGGCCAGAAACGCATCGTCGAAGCCGGTGCCCACGCGGCCCGCGTAGCGCAGCTCGCCATCTTCGTAGTAACCCAGCAGCAGCGCACCGAAGCCGACACGCTCGCCCTCTGGCTCGGTGTAGCCAGCGATGACCATTTCCTGACGGTTCTCGCACTTGAACTTTACCCAGCTCCTGGAGCGCTTATGCACATAGCCGGATCGCGCATCCTTGGCGATCAGGCCTTCCCAGCCCTTCTTCGAGGCTTCCTCCAGGTAGGCCTCTCCCTGCTCGTTGCGGTGCGGCAGGAGGCGCAGGGGCGACGCCCACACGAACGCCCTTCGCAGGACCCTCTTGCGCTCTCGCAGGGGAAGGTCGGTCAGGTCGTAGCCGTCGAGGTAGAGGATGTCGAAGGCGTAGGCGTAAACCGGGAACTCCCTGAGCAGGGCCTTGCTGGGTGCTTTCTGGTGGATGCGCTTCTGCAGTCGTTTGAAACTGGTCACTTTCCCGTCGAAGGTCACGATCTCCGAATCGAGGATAACGCTTCCGTCGAGCCTGCCCATCGCTTCGGCGATCTCGGGGTAGACGTGGTTTTTCCGCTTCTCGTTCCGCGAGTAGAGCGTCACCGTGCGCCCCTTCTTGTGCAGCAGACAGCGCTCGCCGTCGAGCTTGCGCTCGTAGATCCAGTGGGGGTCGGAAAACGGCTCGTGCACAAGTGTCGCCTTCATCGGCTCGACGAAGCCGGGCTGCGACGCTTTCTTGAGCTTCGCGCGCGCTTGCTCGGAAAGGGCCTCCAGGGCGTGATGCATCCTTCAGCTCCTCCGCATTGCATTCGTCAATAGCGCGCGCCTCGACGCAGACACCGCCAGGCCCCGCTGACATCGGCTATGCCGATTTTACGGCTTGCTAGTGGTCACGCCCGAAAGCATGCCCTCCAGATCCTTGTCGAGGAAGGCGAGGAGGTTCTCCTCCTCCAGCGGCCGGGAGAGGAAGTAACCCTGGATGGTGTCGCAGTTCATGGCCACGAGAGCGCGAAGGGTTTCCCAGTCCTCCACCCCCTCGGCCGTCACCGTCAGCCCGAGTTCGTGGGCAAGGGCGATGGTGGAGCGCACGATGAGGAAATGACGGTCTTCCTCCAGCATGTCACCCACGAAGCTCCTGTCCAGCTTGACCTCATCGACGGGGAACTCGCTCATGTAGGAGAGCGAGGAGTAACCGGTGCCGAAATCGTCCACCGAGACGCCGTAGCCCACCTTGCGGAGGGCGTGGAGCACTTCGCGGATGCGCGAGGGGTCGCGGATGAAGCCGGTCTCGGTGATCTCCAGCCACAGGCAATGGGCCGGCATCGGCGGCGCCACCGCCCGGGCGATGAAGTCGACCAGATCGGGTTCCATGAGGTCCTGTGGCGCCAGGTTGATACTGACCTGGAAGCCCGAAGCAGCGAGACCCGTGCGACTCAACATGCCACTGACCTCCTCGATCACCCAGCGCGTGATCCGGTGCGTCAGCCCGGCCTGTTCCAGCAGGGGAATGAAGCACCCCGGCGGCACCAGCCCCAGGGTGGGGTGCTTCCA
Source organism: Halomonas fontilapidosi (assembly GCF_014192285.1). Taxonomy (GTDB): domain Bacteria; phylum Pseudomonadota; class Gammaproteobacteria; order Pseudomonadales; family Halomonadaceae; genus Halomonas; species Halomonas fontilapidosi. Next base: position 71,317 of record NZ_JACHXQ010000007.1, read on the forward strand.
GCGGATCAACGCCTCGACCGCCTGCACGTCTCCGGTCTCCAGATCCAGCTTGGGCTGATACTCGAGGAACATGTCGCGGGTGCCGTGTCGATGGAAGTCCTGAAGGAGCCGCAGGTCATCGGGAACCGGCTCGAGCTCGGCACTGTAGCTCACCCAGCGGCGTTGCTCCTCGCGGGCCTTCGAGACGGCCAGGAGGGCACGGCGAAGAACTTCGTCGGCGCCGTCATCCTTTTCAAGCCTTGCCTCGTTGACGATGCCGACCACGTAGACGGGGTCGAGGTCGGCCGAGCCGAGGTTCAGCGGTGCGGTCAAGCGCTGGACGAGTAGATGACCTTCCAGCGGCTTTCTCGACGCAATGGCGAAGAGCCCGGAACCGAAGTGGCCAACCAGGCGAAAATCCTGAGCCTCGAGCAGAGCGGCGAAGGCTTTCTGCAACTCCAGCGCCACGGAGTGGCTGAAGGCAGTAATCAACTGATCCAGATTCACCAGCTGAATCTTGGCGACCGTGGGCGACCAATCGGGCTCGGCCTGGATCAAGGCGTCGAGTTTGCGGATGAAGGCGCTGCGATTGGGCAGCCCGGTGAGCATGTCGTGCTCGAGTCGATACTGAAGTTCGCCCTGCAGCGAGCGACGCGATTCGAGCTCCCGGGAGAGAAGGTGAGTCTTGCGGGCCACCTGCCGGCGCAGGGACCAGGACCACAGGTAGCCGGCGGCCGCCAGCAGCAGCAGCGGGAGTACCAACCAGGCCAGCGGTCGCAGGTGGTCCCACCAGGTCGGCGGCTGCCACTCCAGCTTGGAGAGCCAGTCGGCGTGTATCTCGAAATAGGTGCCGTTGGCCTGCAGTAGACCCACCTGCTCCTCGAGCCAGGCATGCAGTTCGGCGCGCCCCTGCCTGACGGCGAAGGCATAGGCCTTGGGCCAGAAGGGCGGGCTCACCTGGTGGAGTTCCAGCTCTGCCTCGGCGATGACATGACGCGCCGTGTGGGCGGCGACGAGGGCAATATCCGCCCGGCCTTGCGAGACGGCCAGCAGGGCGCTGCGGATGTCCTGGTGGGGCATCAGCTCGCCACCGGCCTGGTTATCCATCAGGCGATTCTGCGCATAGCCCCCCTCCACGAGGGCCACCCGCATACCGGAGAGGTCATCGGGGTCCTTCTGAACCGAGTCGGCAGAGGGGGCATAGATGCCGTGTGCCACATGATAGAGCGGTGAGGTGAAGTCGAATCGCTTATCTCGCGCCTCGGAATGGAACAGCGCCACCACATCCGCCTCGCCCGTCTCGACGGCTTCGAGAGCCTTGTCCCATGCCATCAGCCGGTGCTCGGCCTCGAGCCCCGGCTGATGCGCGATGGCATCCTGAAGGTCGATCACGAATCCCTTCGGTTCGCCGCTGCTGTCGAGCCACTGAAAGGGCGGGTAGTCGTTGGAACCCGCAAATACCAGCGGATCGGGGATCTGTTCCGGCGGCGGTGGAATCTGTGCGGCAAGCGGCACCGATGAAGGCACAGCCAAGGCCAAGACCAGAAGACCGGTCATGCTCGTCCTTCGTATCACCTCTTCTTGCCTGAACCGCATGGAAGATTCGCTTTCCCGTAGGTGTAGGGTCTTTTGTCGTCCGGATTCGTCCCTCCAAGGGTATACCAACCCGGCGCACGTCACAGGTCTCCCGAGGCCCGCCGGGTGGTAAGAGAGCAGAGCGAGCGCGTGCTCCTTCACCCTGGCGATGGCCTGTAACAGCTCCGCCTCGTGCAGCGAGCGGTCCAGGTACATCACTTCATCGACGGCGGCGGGGTCGTCCACTGAGCCCGCTAGGTACTTCCAGACCGGCTTACCAGCTGGCCGATGAAGGGCTTATCGGTGGCCGTATCCTTGCCACTTGCCATGCCGTGGCTGCAAAGCCCGATAAGTGCTTTCGATGGTAGCGAAGCCGGCGTCAGGCCCGAAATTCCCAGTCCTGAGCGACGCATTGTCAGGCAGGCAACGCAATTAGACGAGTAGCCTGAAAGCAACTGGGCGATAGAAATGACAGCAATTGGACGCTTATCTATCCATCAAATGGACGCTAGTAGAGGCGCGACATGGCATTCCCCTATCTTCCGCGGCTGATTCGTGATCGAGTGCTTGCGTCCCTCGCCGATACGCCGGTGGTCTGCCTGCTGGGGCCCCGGCAGGTGGGAAAGACGACGCTGGCCCGGCGCATCGACCCCGAGCGTGCCTATTTGAACCTGGATGACTCGATGCTCCTGGAAGCGGCTCGACAGGATCCGCTTGGCTTCATCGAGGGGCTGCCCGAACGCGTCATGTTGGTCGAGGTGCAGCAGGCGCCGGAACTGCTACTGGCGATCAAGTCGGTGGTGGACCGTGATCGCCAGCCGGGCCGCTTCCTGCTCACCGGCTCTGCCAACCTGTTGTTGCTTCCCAAGGCACAGGACTCCCTGGCCGGCCGCATGGAAGTCATCTATCTGTGGGGAGAGGAGCCGGGCAAGGTCATCTCCAGCGAGGAAACATTGCAGACCTTGGCCGGCCAGGCCCCAGGACCTGGATTACTGATGGCCCCCGGGTGTTCGTCTAAGACGGTTGCGTGCGACCCGTTCTGGAGGCTACACAGCTCTGCCTGTACAGGGGATTACGCCACGGTGAGTTCACCAGCTTGATCTGGAAACATGTCGATTTCACGAGCTGTCTCATCGTGCTCGACGCTTGCATGACGAAGAGCGGCAAGAGGAGGGTAGTACCCCTCCACCCGAAGGCTCTCGAGGCTTTGAAGTGCCGAAGGAACCGGTGCCAGGAGCACTGTCCTGATGCATCCGCTACCACCCGACGGGAGGCCGGGATAATAGACTTCAGACAGCACGACCAACGCCATACTCTGGCAAGCTGGATGGTCATGTCGGGCACTGAGTTGATCGAGGTGCGTGACATGCTTGGTCACGGCACTGTCAAGATGACAGAGCGTTATAGCCACCTGCATCCCGATGCCTTGAGAGAAGCTGTCAACGGGCTGAAACCCGCACAAAATGGTCACGCTGGAAAGCTGATTTCTCTGGATGCTGTCAGAGAAAAGGTGAAAAGCAAGGAAAATCAGGGGGTAACTGGCGCCCCCATCAGGATTCGAACCTGAGACCTTCCCCTTAGGAGGGGGACGCTCTATCCAGCTGAGCTATGGGGGCGTTGGCGGCGCATTATAGGGAAATGCGCCGCCGAGTGGAACCGGGGTACCCAGCGGCGGCGGCATACGCGGTGGCCAGGGCCGTTCCGGTATGCTGAAGCGGAGATCGCCGAGGGAGATGCGTGCATGGAGGTGCAAGAGTATCGCGCCTGCGACGGGCTGGGTCTGTCAGCGTTGATCCGCCAGGGCAAGGTGAGCCGAGAGGAGGTGCTCGCCGCCGCCTGTGCCACGGTCGAGGAAAACAACCCTGCCCTCGGCGCGGTGGTGCGCACCCGCTTCGAGCAGGCCGCCCGCGAGGGGCGGAGCACGGATCCGGCTGCGCCATTTGCCGGGGTGCCTACCTTGACCAAGGACCTGCTGATGACTCTCGCCGGCGAGCCGCTGGCCTTCGGCAGTGCGTCCATGGCCGACTGGCGAGCTCCGCAAGACGCGACCCTGGTGTGCCGCATGCGCGCGGCAGGCCTGACCATCCTGGGTCAGACCGTCACCCCCGAGCTGGGGCTGATGGGCATCACTGAGCCCCGTGCCTTTTCGCACCCGGTCAATCCCTGGCATCCCGAGCATTCGCCCGGCGGCTCCAGCGGCGGGGCTGCGGCCGCGGTGGCCGGTGGTCTGGTTCCGTTGGCCATGGGCGGTGACGGCGGCGGCTCGCTGCGTATTCCGGCTAGCCATTGCGGGCTGTTCGGATTGAAGCCCTCACGCGGGCGGGTGCCGCTGGGGCCTCTGTTCGGCGAGGTATGGCAAGGCGCGGTGGTCGAGCACGCCCTGACCCGCAGCGTGCGTGACAGTGCGGCGCTGCTGGATGTCATCAACGGCATGGATGCCGGCAGCCCCTGGCCGCTGCCGAGGGAGCAGGGGTTTCTGGCCGCGATGGAAAGGCCTCCAGGGACGATGCGGATAGCGGTGTCACTGGGTGACCCTCTGGGAGCGCCGCTGGGGACCTGGCTCGACCCCGAGGTGCGGCGAGCTGTCGAGCAGGCCGGCCGGCGACTGGAGGCGCTCGGCCACCACCTCGAGTGGGTCGATCCACCCGTCGAGGGCGGTGCCCTGGCCGACAGTTACTTGACCCTCTACCTGGGACAGCTGGCGGCGGACCTGGTCTGGATCAGCGAGCAGACCGATGTACCGGTCTGTCGACTGGCACTCGAGCCCGCCACCCGAGCCATCGGCCGACTGGGGCGATGCCTGCCGGCTCGCGACTACGAGATCGCCAAACGCTACTGGAATCAGGTGGCATGGGACATGGCTGCCTTTCATCGCCGCTTTGATCTGCTGCTGATGCCGGTAGCGGCCACGCCGGCACCGCGTCGCGGTGCCCTGTACCCGAGCCGCAGCCGGGAACGGCTGATGTCGCTGCTGGCGATTCCCGGTGCTTCGCATCTGGCCTTGAAGGCCGGTCTTCTCAAGCGCCTGGCCGCCGACTCGCTGCGCCAGACGCCCTTTACCCAGCTGGCCAACCTTACCGGTCAGCCCGCCATGTCGGTTCCTCTCCATGTGACTCCCGATGGCCTGCCGGTGGGAGTGCAGGTGCTGGCGCCCATGGGGGAAGAGCGGCGTCTGCTGGCATTGGCCGCCCAGCTCGAGGCCGACAGCGAATGGGGACGCCACCTGCCTCGACAGGAAGCTCTCCCGCATGACCGGCCGATAGGCGCTATCGCTTAGGCCTGCCGTGCAACCTCCTGGCTCCCGGCACGTCGGAGGAGGATCTGGCCTGAGTAGTGGCTTGGCCATGAGCCCGAGGCGATTCCCGGGTAGAATGCGCAGCAACCTCGCGACTGGTAACCGGCATGTCCGACCCCATTTCCACGCTTTCTCCGGCCGGTGATCGTCATTTTGACGGCCTTGCCGACAAGTTTGCTGCAAGTCTCTATGGCGGTGCCCGCGGCGAGCTGCGTCTGGCACTGCTCAACCGGCTGCTGCCCGAGATGCTCGATCTGCACGGCCAGCCGCTGCTCGACGTGGGCGGCGGCCTGGGCCAGCAGGCAGGCTGGTTTGCCGTCCGCGGTCACGCGGTGACCCTGGCTGAGCCCTCCGGGGAGATGCTGGCGCGGGCGAGGGCGTCGTTGGCGGGACATGAGGTGAACCTGCTGCAGGCCCCGCTCCAGGAACTGACCCAGCTGGCGCCCGGCCCCTGGCCGCTGATCGCCTGTCATGCCGTGCTGGAGTGGCTGGCGGACCCGCGCAGTGCCCTGGCGACCCTTGCCGGCCTTATGGCACCCGGCGGGCAGCTCTCGCTGATGGTGTTCAACCGTGATGCCCTCAGGCTCTCCAACGTGGTCAAGGGCAATCTCGAGAAGGCTCTGGCCGACCGGCTCGAGGGCAAGGGGCTGCGCAAGCGGTTGACGCCGATCTCACCGCTGACCCATGCCCAGGTCGAGGCCTGGAGTGCCGAGAGTGGCCTGGCGATCCGCGAGGTGGCGGGCATCCGAGTCTTTGCCGACTACCTGCGTGAACCGCCCCAGAGCGAGGCCGACCGCGAGCAGCTGCTGGCATTGGAGCAGCGCTACTGCCGCGTCGACCCCCACTGGCGGCTGGGCCGCTACCTGCTTTACACCTTGGAACGTCCCTTACGCTCCTCTGAGGAGGCCACTGCATGAATGCCGAGACGCCCGTCTGCCAGCTGCTGGCGCGACAGGATGCCGACTATCGCGGCTGGCTGTGGGTCGCGCCACCGCGGGACGGCTGGCTGGAAGGGGCAGAGGGACAGCTGCTCTCCGCCGATCAGGGCGTGCTCGCGGCCTGGCGGGCGCTGGGGAAGCTGGCTCACTCGCCTTTCGAGGGCGCTGGCCCGACCCCACCCGGGGCGGTCCTGTTCTGGCCCAAGAGTCACGCCCTGGGCGAGTGGTGGCTGCTGTGGCTGTGTGCCCACCTGCCACCGGGGACCCCGCTGCAGCTGGTGGGCGAGAACCAGGGCGGTATCAAACGGGTCCTCAAGGCGCTGGCGGCCCTGGGGTTGGGCTGTCGCAAGCTCGACAGCGCCCGGCGCTGTGCCCTCTACGCCACTCGCCTGGATCGCGTGGGCATTGATCCGGACGAGGCCTGGACCCGCTTCGAGGCTGATCTGGGTAACGATACGCTGCGCCTGGTCAGCCATCCGGGCGTGTTCGGCCATGGCAAGCTGGACGACGGCACTCGGCTGTTGCTGGAGCAGCTCCGCTCTCAACTGGCGGAAGGGCGCGAGGGGGTTGGCGATGTGCTCGGCAATGTGCTCGATTTGGGCTGCGGCGACGGCATTCTGGCCGCCTGGCTGGCGCGGCGCGGGGCGCGGGTCACTGCGGCGGATGTGAGTCACTTTGCGGTGGAAGCGACCCGACGCACTCTGGCAGCCAATGGTCTCGAAGGCGAGGTCGTGGCCAGCGACGTCTACTCGGCGCTGGGGGAGAGCACCTTCGATGCCATCGTCAGCAATCCGCCCTTCCACCAGGAGAGGTCGGTCGACTATGGCCCGGCAGGGCGGCTGATCCTGCAGGCGCCCGAGCATCTGAGTCCCGGTGGCCAGCTGCTGCTGGTGGCCAATGCCTTCCTGCCCTATCCGGACCTGCTCGAGCGTGCCTTCGGCGCCTTCGAGGTCCTGGCCGATGACCGGCGCTTCCGGGTCTATCGGGCCATGAAGGGCTGATCAAGCCTGCGGGTCGCGATAAACGATCTCGGTGATCACGTAGCTGGTCTCGCCGCCCGGGGCGGCCACCGTCACCTCGTCGTCCAGTGCCCGGCCGAGCAGGGCCTTCGCCAGCGGGGCGTCGACGCTGATCCAGCGCTTGGTGGTATCGGTCTCGTCGTGGCCGACCAGCCGGATGCGCATCTCTTCGCCTTCCTCGTCCTCCAGGGTGACGAAGGCGCCGAAGAAGACCTTGCCGGTATCCGCCGGCAGGCGGTCCACCACGGTGAGCTCGTCGAGGCGCTTGGTCAGGTAGCGGATGCGCGCGATGACCCGGTTGAGCTCCTTCTTGTTGTAGGTGTAGTCGGCGTTCTCGCTGCGGTCGCCCAGCGCCGCGGCCTCGCCCACCTTGGTGGAGAGGGCAGGGCGCTTGACCCGCGAGAGGTGGTCGAGGATGCCGCGTAGCCGCTCGGCGCCCTCGGCGGTGATCAGGTTGCTCTTGGGTTCCTGGCGCGGGTCCTTGGCTGGGTCCCGCCAGCGTGTCATGTTGCGGCCTTTCATGGTGTGCCTCGCAGTCTGTTGCCTGGCGGCGAACATACGTCACGCGGGCGACCTGGCCAAGTCATGGATCGGCTGGTGCATCATTCAAACGTTCGTTACATTGTCGATGTCCGTCGATTCCAACACCATCATGACAAGGAGCATGCCCTATGCTGCGACGCCCATCGCTTGCCGCCGCCCTCTGCCTGGCCCTGGCTGCCGTTCCGCTTTCTCAGAGTCTGGCCCAGGCGCTGGCATGGGAGGATGAGCTCTTCTCCCTGCGTCACCGTTGGGAGCGCGTTACCACCGAGGTGGCGCCGGCGCGTCGCGAGGCCGCGCTCGCGTCGCTGGCGGAGGAGAGCGCCGAACTCGCCGAATCTCATCCGCAGCAGAGCCGGGTGCTGGTCTGGCGGGGCATCATCCTCGCCTCGCATGCCCGCGAAGCCGGCGGCCTCTCGGCGCTCGGCTCGGCCAAGGAGGCGCGCAAGGTGCTGGAACGTGCCGTTGAACTTGACCCCGAGGGGCACAACGCTTCCGCCTGGGTCACGCTGGGGGCACTGTACCACCGTGCGCCGGGCTGGCCGGTGGCCTTTGGCGACGCCGAGACCGCGGACCAGATGTTCCAGCGTGCCCAAGCGATTCGCTCTCAGGGCATCGACGTCAACTATTATTATGCTGCTTTCCTGCTGGATGAGGGGCGCGACGACGAGGCCCGCGAGCATGCCCGGCGCGCCGTGGAAGGTCAGGCCAGGGAGGCCCGTGTGGCCTCCGATGAGGCACTGCGCGAGGAGGCGCGGGCGCTGCTCGAGCGGCTCTGAGGCGCCTCGCTGGGCAGGACGGTTGGCATTCCCGTCCCCGGTAACGATAATGAAGCCTTTGTGCGACTCGGAGATCCGCATGAGCGAGAACCGCCCGCCCGCAGATGATCAGGATCTGACGCTCTCGCCGCGCTTTACCGCCGTCGATGTGGAACTGGCCGAGCGCCGCTGCCTGCATCAGGGCTTCTTCCGGCTGGAGGAACTGCATCTACGTCATCGCCTCTTCGAGGGCGGCTGGAGCGCCGAGATGGTGCGCGAGGTGCACCATCGCTACGACGCCGTGGGCGTGCTGCTCTACGACGTGGAGCGGGACACGGTGGCACTCGTCGAGCAGTTTCGCGCCGGTGCCGTCGACGATCCCGAATCGCCGTGGAAGGTGGAGGTGGTGGCCGGACTCGTCAAGCAGGGCGAGAGTGCCACCGAGGTGGCGCGCCGTGAGGTGATGGAGGAGGCCGGCTGCGAAGTGGGCGAGCTGATCGAACTGCACACCTACTACCCGAGCCCCGGTGCCTGCAATGAGCGGGTCACGTTGTTCTGTGGGCTGGTCGACAGCCGTGGGCTTGGCGGCGTACACGGGCTCGACGAGGAACATGAGGACATCCGCGTGCACGTGTTGCCGTTTACGAGAGCCTGGGAACTCCTGCAGGCCGGGCGACTCGACAGTGCCATGTGCCTGATCACCTTCTATTGGCTGATCGGCGAACGCGCATCGTTGCGAGCAAGGAGGTAGCGTGCCGAGAAACGCCTATGTCACTGACCTGAAGACCCTGCAGGGCGAGTGCACGGCCAACTTCATCCGCCTGACGCGGCTGCTGGGCGACCTCGAAGTCGGCGAGACGCGCGAGGTCGAGCTGTTCAACCAGGGGCGTCGCCTGGGGGCCCTGTGCCTAAAGCTCCAGGAGCGAGCGCCCTATACCAGCGTGGTACGCGTTTCCCAACGGGGTATCCTCGATTCGCTGATCGATACGCCGCGCATGCGCGTGCACCTCTACCACGACGTGCGCATGGCCGAGGTCACCGACTTCCAGCAGCAGCGCCATTTCGACGGTCGCTATCGCTACCCTAATTCGCGCATGCATCAGCCCGACGAGAAGCTGCAGCTCAACCGTTTCCTCGGCGAATGGCTGGATCATGGTCTGGCCCACGGCCATTCTCTCCACTTGCCCCAATTGCCTTGACGAGAAGGCTGCCCTGATGCGCCTGGTCCAGATCTCCGACTGCCACCTCCAGGCCGACCCCAGCGCTCGTGCGCGGACGGGGTTTCCGCTGCGCCAGCTGGAGGCCGTGATCGACGCAGTGAACCGGGCACGGCCGGCGCGGGTGCTGGTGACCGGCGACATCAGCCAGGACGAGACGGCGGCGACCTATCGGCTGGCGAAACAGGCACTGTCACGCCTTGATGCGCCCTGGTTCTGGCTCCCCGGCAATCATGATCGGCCGGCGCTGATGGCCGAGTGCCGCGCGCTGCATGACGAACTGGATCTGGGACGCTGGCGGGCGCTGCTGCTGAATACCCACGTCACTGGCCAGCCTCACGGCGAACTGGGTGAGCAGGCCCTGGCCGCGCTGACCGAGCGCCTCGCGGCCGACGCCAGGCCGACCCTGCTGGCCATGCATCATCCGCCGTTGCCCGTCGGAACGGCCTGGCTTGATGAGATCGGCCTGGTCGACGGCGAGGCTTTCTGGCGAGTCGTCGCCCCACACCGCCAGGTTCGCGCGGTGTTCTTCGGTCACGTCCATCAGGCCTTCCAGGGCGTTCGCTACCTTAAGGAGGGCGAGGTGCCGGTCTACGGCTGTCCCGCCACCATCGACCAGTTCCTGCCCGGGGCGGTGAACTTCGCCCTCGACGAGCTTGCGCCTCCCGGCTATCGCATCATTGAACTAAGCGACGGCGATCTGGACACCTGGGTGGAGCGCGTCGACCTCTGATGCGCAAATAGCCAAAATGGCTATAAAAAGATAGTTATTAATTCTTTTGGGTTATTATCAGCTCGGCGTTACCCTGATCCGCATGATCTCTCCCGCCCAACGTCATGCGAGGTAGCCGGGCCATGAGCAGTCTTCACGCACCCTCCCGCGATAGCGCCGTCGAGGCCGCGCTGGCCCCGTCGCCCCAGCGTCAGACCCATCTTCAGCAGCTCGAGGCGGAGTCGATCCACATCATCCGCGAGGTGGTGGCGGAGTTCGCCAACCCGGTGATGCTCTACTCCATCGGCAAGGACTCCTCGGTGATGCTGCACCTGGCGCGCAAGGCCTTCTATCCCGGGCCGCCGCCCTTCCCGCTGATGCACGTCAACACCACCTGGAAGTTCCGCGAGATGATCGAGTTCCGCGATCACATGGCCGCGAAATCCGGCATGGAGTTGATCGAGCACATCAACGAGGAGGGGCGTGCCGCCGGCATCAACCCCTTCGAGCATGGCTCAAGCGGTTATACCGACGTGATGAAGACCCAGTCGCTCAAGCAGGCGCTGGACAAGTATGGCTTCGATGCCGCTTTCGGTGGGGCGCGCCGCGACGAGGAGGCCAGCCGCGCCAAGGAGCGCGTGTTCTCCTTCCGCGACCGGCACCACCGCTGGGATCCCAAGAACCAGCGGCCGGAGCTGTGGAATCTCTACAACGCCCGGGTCAACAAGGGCGAGTCGATCCGCGCCTTCCCGCTCTCCAACTGGACCGAGCTCGACATCTGGCAGTACATCCACCTCGAGGGCATTCCCATCGTGCCGCTCTACTACGCTGCGCCGCGTCCGGTGGTCGAGCGCGACGGCATGCTGATCATGGTCGACGACGAGCGGATGCCGCTGGCCGAGGACGAAGTGCCCGAGGAGAAGTGGGTGCGCTTCCGCACCCTGGGCTGCTACCCGCTGACCGGCGCCGTGGAGTCGCGGGCGGATACCCTGCCCGAGATCATCCAGGAGATGCTGCTGACGCGCACGTCTGAGCGCAGCGGCCGCGCCATCGACCACGACCAGGCCGGCTCCATGGAGAAGAAGAAGCGCGAGGGCTATTTCTGATGTCACACCAGTCCAACCTGATCGCCGACAACATCGAGCAGTACCTGCACGAGCACGAGAACAAGGACCTGCTGCGCTTCATCACCTGCGGCAGCGTCGATGACGGCAAGTCGACCCTGATCGGCCGGCTGCTGCACGATTCCAAGATGATCTTTGACGACCAGCTGGCGGCGATCACCCAGGCCTCGAAGAAGAGCGGCACCACCGGCGAGGCGGTGGACCTGGCGCTGCTGGTGGATGGCCTGCAGTCCGAGCGGGAGCAGGGCATCACCATCGACGTCGCCTACCGCTTCTTCTCCACCGACAAGCGCAAGTTCATCATCGCTGACACCCCGGGCCATGAGCAGTACACCCGCAACATGGCCACCGGCGCCTCCACGGCGAGTCTGGCGATCATCCTGATTGATGCGCGCTACGGCGTTCAAACGCAAACCCGACGGCACAGCTTCATCGCCGACCTGCTGGGCATCCAGCACCTGGTGATCGCGGTCAACAAGATGGACCTGGTGGGCTTCGACCAGGCGCGCTTCGAGGAGATCGTCGCCGACTATCGCGACTTCGCCGGGCAACTGGCCGCGCCGGACATCCACTTTGTGCCGCTCTCGGCGCTCGAGGGCGACAACGTGGTCAACCGCAGCGAGCGCATGCCCTGGTATTCAGTCGATGGAGAACCAGGACCGCCGCTGCTCGAGCTGCTGGAAGGCATCGAGGTCAGTCGCGATCGCAACCTGACCGACCTCCGCCTGCCGGTTCAATACGTCAACCGTCCCGACCTGGACTTCCGGGGTTATGCCGGCACTCTCGAGGCGGGGATCCTGCGCCCGGGCCAGGCGATCAAGGTGCTGCCCTCCGGCAAGGCATCGACCGTGGAGCGTATCGTCACCTTCGACGGCGACCTGGAAGCCGCCTGGCCGGGTCAGGCGATTACCGTGACCCTGGAAGACGAGATCGATGTCTCGCGGGGTGACTGGATCGTCGCCGCCGATGCCGAGGTGGCCATGGCCGATGCCTTCGAGGCCGATATCGTCTGGATGCACGACGAGGCGCTCGCCCCCGGACGCCAGGTCGACATCCGCCTGGCCGGGCGCTCCGTGTCGGGGCAGGTCGGCGAGATTCTCCACCAGGTGGACGTCAACAGCCTGGAGCGCCATCCGGCCGAGCATCTCGAGCTCAACGCCATTGCCCGCTGTCGGGTCGAGCTGACCGCCGAGGTGCCGCTGGATGACTACGGCACGAGCCCGGGCACCGGCAGCTTCATCGTCATCGACCGGCTCTCCAACGTCACGGTGGGCGCGGGGATGATCCGCGGGGTCGCGCGCGGGAGTGACCGAGCGGCGGGCGAGGTGGACTGGGCCGGCTTCGAGCTGGAGCTCAACGCCCTGGTGCGCAAGTACTTCCCCCACTGGGAGGCGAAGGATATCCGCGAGCTGCTCAAGTAGGCCGGCTTCAATAAGGCCGTCAACGAGCCCGGCGACCTCTTCGCCGGGCTCGTTGTGGTTTTGGGGCAAGACGTTCACCGATGAGGAAACCGGCTCTGGTAGGCTAGGTCCAATGACCTAACCCTCCCCGGAGCCTGCCCCGATGATCATTGTCCTGGCAATCGGCCTGCTGCTGGCCCTCTTCCTGCTGCCCAACATCTGGGCCAAGTGGGTGCTGGCGCGCCACGCCCGTGGGCGCGAGGAGTATCCCGGCACCGGAGGCGAGCTTGCTGACCATCTGATCCGGCGTCTCGGGCTCGAGGGCGTCCGGGTGGAGATGACCGACCAGGGCGATCACTATGATCCCGAGGCGCGTCGTGTGCGCCTCTCCCCCGACAATTACCAGGGCCGCTCGCTGACCGCCGTGACGGTGGCAGCTCACGAGGTGGGGCACGCCATTCAGCACCATCAGGGCTACGCGCCGCTGATCGCTCGGGCACGCATGGTAGGCGTGGCCCAGAAGGCCGAGAAGGTCGGGGCGCTGCTGATGATGGCCGCGCCCTTCCTGTTCGTGCTGACCCGCCTACCGGGCGGACTGGCTATCGTGGTGGCGGCCGCGGTGATCAGCTTCGGCACCGCGGCGCTGGTGCATCTGGTGACCCTGCCGGTGGAGTTCGATGCCAGCTTCCAGCGGGCCCTGCCGCTGTTGAAGGAGTACATCCCGGCCCGCGATATGGCGGGCGCCCGCCATGTGCTCACCGCCTGTGCCTTCACCTATGTGGCGGCCTCCCTGGCCAGCATTCTCAACCTGGGCCGCTGGCTGGTGATCCTGCGGCGCTAGGCCGCATCCGCAGCTGAGGCACTTTGACCTGGAGCATCTGAGCATGAACGGCAAATTTCGATCGGTCTGCCTGACGGGGTGGCGCGGGTGAAGCAGGCATTTCGACAGGCTGTTCTGTTTGTGAAGCGGCTGGTGGGCGTTGTGGCCAGGCCGATGAAGCGCGACCACGGCTTCGGCGGGCTCACCGTGACGCCCTATCGGGGATACGGCTCGCATCGAGAAGCCTTCCTCATGGGCCGCGTGTTTCATCAGGCGCGACTGGGCAAGCGGATACCTCGCCGCGGCTTTCTGCGCGACCTGGCCGACGTGGTGAGGCGCATCGCCCGTCGCGGCGTGGCCGGCGCCCATGTCGAGATCTGTCTGGCCGGGAGTTGCATTACCGTGACCACCGACCGCGACGGCTACTTCGACGCCCACCTGCCGCTCGATGCCTCGCTGCCCCACGATCGTTGCTGGCATCATGCCAGATTGAAGGTGTCGGCTGGCCATCAGGCGCCCGTTCGCACCCGCGTGGAGGTCTATATCCCGCCCCCGGAGACTGACCTGCTGGTGATCAGCGATATCGACGATACGGTGATGTACACCGGTGTGGCCGACAAGTTGCGGATGCTCTACCGGCTCTTCATCGAGAAGCCCCACAAGCGCACGGCCTTTCCCGGCGTGGCCTCGCTGTATCAGGCGCTGCACCGCGGCGCTGATGACCGGGGCGAACGTCCCATCCTCTATGTGTCGCGGGGGCCGTGGGCGATCTACGAGATGCTGGAGACCTTCTTCCAGCTCAATCGCATTCCGGTTGGACCGATCCTGTTCCTGCGCGAGTGGGGCATCTCGGCGCGCCATCCGTGGCCGCGCCGGGCCGAGGATCACAAGCAGCGAATGATCAGCCGCATGCTGGCGCTGTTCGAGGGAGTACCCTGTGTCCTGATCGGTGACAGCGGCCAGCACGACCCCGAAATCTACACCCACATCGTCGAGGCCCACCCCGGCCGCATCGAGGCGATCTATATCCGTCGCGTGGACCAGCGAGAGGATCGACAGCGCGACATTCAGCGGTTATGCGACCAGATCCGCCACACCCGCTGCGAGCTGGTGCTGGCGCCCGACAGCGTACTGATGGCGGAGCATGCCCAGGCGCGCGGCTTTATCTCCCTGCATGGGCTGGCCGCCGTACGGCGTGATGTGGCCGCCGTGCGCAACGATCCGTCCTGATCGTCGCGGCCTTTGCCCACTCGGCTCAGGAAGGGGGCTCGTTATATTTGGTGGGTCGGCGGCGGGCGGAGACATAGAGCACGATGCTCAGTATGCCGATACCGATCATGATCCAGCCGGCGTTGGAGGCCATCTGAGGATTGCCACGGCTCAGGCCGATGACGATCGCGGTACCGAACAGCAGGCTATAGATCGCCATGATCAACAGAATAAACAGGCTCTTGCGCTGCTCTTTCTTGATCACGGTCTTGGGGTCCGGCATGAAGGCCTCCTGACGCATTGCTGAAAAACGAGTGTCGGCGACGCCCAAAGGCGGCTTTGGCACCCTGCTGTTCCTCAGTATAGAACCCAACGGGCCGGCATCAATCCCAGCCCGCCATAGCGCTGTAGCGCCTTAGCGGCATTGCCACGGTGGCTGGCGGCCAGGCCGGCCACGTGGACGGCGGGCATCACCTTGGCCGGTTGGCGATGATCACCGCGCGCCGCGGCGCGGGGTAGCCTTCCCGGGTTCGCGTCGGGTCGTCGGGGTCGAGGAAGTCGGCCAGCGACTGGAAGGTCATCCACTCGGTGGCACGCTGCTCCTGCGTGGTGGTTATCGCCTCGTCCACCACCCGTACGTTGATCAGCCCGCAGCGCTCGAGCCATTGGCAGAGCGCGGCCGAGGAGGGCAGGAAGTAGACGTTGGGCATGGCGGCGTAGCGGCTGCCCGGCAGCAGTACCGTGGTGGCGTCGCCCTCCACCACCAGGGTCTCCAGCACCAGCTCGCCGCCGGGGCGCAGGGCCTCCTTGAGCTGCTGGATATGCTCCAGGGGCGAGGGGCGGTGATAGAGCACGCCCATGGAGAACACCGTGTCGAAGACGCCGAGCGACTCGGGCACCGCCTCGATGCCCACCGGCAGGAAGTTGGTGCGTCCGCCGTCGGCATCGCCGACGAAGTGGCGCACCGCCCGGAACTGCCAGAAGAAGCGCGGCGAGGGGTCAATCACCAGCACAAAGTCCGCCCCTTGGCCGGCCATGCGCCAGGCGTGATAGCCGTTGCCGCCGCCCACGTCGAGCACGCGGCGTTCGTTCAGCGGCGCCAGGTGCGGTGCCAGGCGCTGCCACTTCCAGTCCGAGCGCCATTCGGTGTCGATAGTGATACCGCCGAGCCGGTAGGGCCCCTTGCGCCAGGGGGCGAGCTTGCCCAGCAGGGCCTGGCACTGACGACGTCGACTGTCGTTGAGGTCCATATCGACCGAGACGGTATCGGCATTCAGCTCCACGCGCCTGTCGGCCGGCAGGGCAGGGAGCTTGGCCACGGCCTTTTCCCAGGCCGGCAGGTCACCGTAGCGCTGACGATCCAGGCCACGCGCCAGCTGGTCGGGAAGCCGGGCCAGCCAGGTGTCGAGGCCCTGGTCGAGGAAGGCCTGGTAAAGGTCGCGATGTTCCGGTGCGATCGGCACGAGGGCTCCTTGTTAGCGGCAGTCCTTGAAGGCAATCAGCGACGCAAAGTTGAGGAATTGGAACCAGGTATGGATGCGGGCAAAGCCGGCCCGGGCCAGGCGCTCGTGATGGCCTTCCAGGGTGTCGGGAATCAGCACGTTCTCCAGGGCGGTGCGCTTCTGGCTGATCTCCATCTCGCTGTAGCCGTTGGCGCGCTTGAAGTCGTGGTAGCGCTCCACCAGCCAGGCGTTCTCCTGTTCGTCGGCGGCCTTGACCTTTTCCGAGAGCACCAGCACGCCGCCGGGTTCCAGCGCCTGGTAAAGCCGCTGGATTACCGCATCACGGTCCTCGGGAGCGAGGAACTGCAGGGTGAAGTTGAGCACGATCATCCCGGCGGGGGCGTACTCCAGGGTGCGGATGTCGCCCTCGATGACCTCCATGGCATGGTCGGGGCACTCCTCCGTCAGGGTCTCCCGGGCGCGGGCCACCATGGCCGGGGAGAGGTCCACGCCGATATAGCGGAAGGCCGCCGGCGACAGCGTCCCCGCCAGCGCCAGGCCGGTGGCGCCCAGCGAGCAGCCCAGGTCGTAGACGCGCGCCCCGTGGCGCAGGTGGCGGGCGGCAATCAGCCCCAGCATGCCGAGAATCTGGCCGTAGCCGGGCACCGAGCGGCGTATCATGTCGGGAAAGCAGGCGACGACTCGTTCGTCGAAGGAGAAGCGCGCCACCCGGTCCAGGGGTGTCGAAAAGATCGCGTCACGGTAAGATGCGTCACTCATGGAACTGGCCGGATAGGATGAGAAAGGGCCCACATTCTACGCCTCGCTCACGCCGGCTGCACGACAGGACGTCCAGGAGGAAGCGATGACGCCCCCCACGATCGACCAGCGCGATGCCTGGCAGGCCCTGTCAGCCCATGCCCGCGAGATGCGCAACACCCATCTGGGTGAGCTGTTCAATGAGGTCTCGGGTCGCCACGCCGCCTTTACTCGTCAGGCGGCGGGCTTGACCCTGGATCTCTCCAAACAGCGCTGGCGTGACGAGACCCTGGTTCGCCTGCTCGACCTGGCCCGGGAAGCCGAGGTGCCCGAGGCGATTCGTGCCCTGCTCGCTGGGGAGCGGGTCAACCGCAGCGAGGACCGGCCGGCCCTGCACACCGCGTTGAGGCTGCCACCGGAGGAGAGCCTGGTGGTGGAGGGCGAGGATCTGGTGCCTTCGGTGCATGCGACGCTGGATCGCATGGCCCGTATGGTCGAGCGCTTCCACGCCGGCCAGTGGCGTGGCGCCACCGGCCGGGCGATCCGCGACGTGGTCAACCTGGGGGTCGGCGGCTCGGACCTGGGGCCGCTGATGGTGACCCATGCGCTCGCCGACTACCGGCCGGAGGGGGTGCACACCATCGACGTGCACTTCGCCTCGACCATGGACGGCTCCCAGCTGGCCGATTACCTGGCACGGCTCAATCCCGAGACCACGCTGTTCGTGCTCTCGTCGAAGTCCTTCACCACCATCGATACCCTCTCCAATGCCCGCACCGCGCGGGACTGGCTGATGGCCCGGCTGATGGGCGAGCACCGCGAGGAGGGGGTCGACGCCGAACTGGTCATGCGCCAGCACTTCATCGGGGTCTCGGCGAGTCCCGAGAAGATGAGCGAGTGGGGCATTGCCGAGGATCAGCAGCTGGCGTTCTGGGAGTGGGTCGGCGGCCGCTACTCGCTGTGGGGCGCCATCGGCCTGCCCATTGCCCTGATGGTGGGCATGCCGCATTTTCGCGAGCTGCTTGCCGGTGCCCATGAGATGGATCGCCACTTCAGCGAGGCGCCGCTTTCCGACAACCTGCCGGTACTGCTGGCCCTGGCGGGCATCTGGAACGTCAATTTTCTCGATATCCGCGCCCACTCGATCCTGCCCTACGACGGCCGCCTGGAGTTCTTTGCCGCCTACCTCGAGCAGCTCGAGATGGAGTCCAACGGCAAGTCGGTGACCCACGATGGGCGCGAGGTCAGCTACTCGACCTGTCCGGTGCTGTGGGGCCAGCTGGGACCCAACGCCCAGCACGCTTTCTACCAGCTGCTTCACCAGGGCACGCAGGCCGTGGAGTGTGACTTCATCGCCCCCAAGGTGCGCTATGACGACGTGGAGGATCCCGCCACCCGTGACCACCTGATGGGCCAGCACCGCTTGACGCTCGCCAACTGCTTTGCCCAATCGCGGGTGCTGATGCTGGGCGACGAGGCCATCGAGGAGGAGGGCCCACGCCCGGTGCACAAGCGTTATCGCGGCAACCAGCCCTCCAGCACCCTACTGCTCGATCGGCTGACGCCGAGGACCCTGGGGGCGCTGATCGCGCTCTACGAGCACAAGGTCTTCGTTCAGGCGAGGATCTGGGACATCAATCCCTTCGATCAGTGGGGTGTGGAGCTGGGCAAGCAGATTGCCGGCGAGACCCGGCGGATCCTCGAGCATCAGGCGGACATCGCGGCGATGGACGATTCGACCCGGGGCCTGATCGAGGCCGTCTGGGCGGCGGAGCGCGACGCCCGATGATACTGGCTGCATGTACAGGGGTTGCGATATGCTAGGTGCGGCTTGGCTCCCGCCGGCTGCCAGCGGGGTCCTCTATCTCCACGGTTTCAACAGCGGCAGCGGCTCGCCAAAGGCCGTGCTGATGCGTGAGGCCTGTGCCTGGCTGGGGCTGCCCTGCATCACGCCGCAGCTGCCTCATCGGCCGATGGCGGCCTTGGCGTATGCCGAGGCGCAGCTGGCTCGGCTGGGGCCGCGGCCGCTGGTAGCGGGCAGCTCCATGGGGGGCTTTCTGGCCACGCTGGTGGCCGAGCGCCATGACCTGGCAGGCGCGCTGATCAACCCGGCGGTGGCCCCGGCAAGGCTGGTGGCCGGCTGGATAGGCGAACATTTCGACAATGTCTACACCGGCGAGCGCTTCACCATCGAGGCCGCGCACCTCGAGGAACTCGACGCCTTGACGCCCGAGCGGGTCGTGGCCGAGCGCTACCTGCTGCTGCTGGGAACCGCCGACGAGACGCTGGACCCGGCCGAGGCCTTCGCCCTGTATCGCGGCGCCAGGACGCTCCTGCACCCGCAGGGGGATCACGGTTTCGCGGCGCTGGCCGACCACCTGCCGGCACTCCTCGCCCACGGCGGCCTGCGCCTGCCGCCGGGCTGGGCCGGCAGCAAGGCCCCCGGAACAGCGGGCATCGGCCTCCCGGACGACACGAACGATCGCAACCATTTTGGGTGATGCATGACGCAATACAGTGCCAGCTCCATCGAGGTCCTCTCGGGCCTCGAGCCGGTGCGCAAGCGCCCCGGCATGTATACCGACACCTCGCGGCCCAATCACCTGGTCCAGGAGGTCATCGACAACAGCGTCGATGAGGCACTGGCCGGCCACGCCGGTGAGGTCAGCGTGCGGCTGTTCGAGGATGGCGGCGTGGAGGTGGCCGACGACGGTCGCGGCATGCCCATCGACATCCATCCCGAGCACGGCGTCTCCGGGGTCGAGTTGATCATGACCCGGCTGCATGCCGGCGGTAAGTTCTCCCAGTCCAGCTACCGTTTCTCAGGCGGTCTGCACGGGGTCGGGGTCTCGGTGGTCAACGCCCTGTCGAAGCGTCTCGAGGTCGAGGTGTTGCGCGATGGCAGCCGCCACGGCATGGCCTTCGAGCACGGTGACAAGGCCTCCCCCTTGCAGGTGATCGGCAGCGTCCCCAAGCGGGCGCGCGGCACGATCTTGCGCTTCTGGCCCGAAGAGAGCTATTTCGACAGCCCGCGACTCTCGCTCTCACGCCTCAAGCACCTGATGCGCGCCAAGGCGGTGCTCTGCCCCGGCCTCAAGGTCACCCTGGTCGAACCCGACGGCAACGAGAACGTCTGGCAGTACGCCGATGGCCTGCGCGACTACCTGGCCCAGGCCACCGACGGCTATGAGGTGCTGCCGTCCTCACCTTTCATCGGCCATTTCGCCGACGACGAGCACGGCGTGGACTGGGCCATCCAGTGGCTGCCCGAGGGGGGCGAGCCGCTGCTCGAGAGCTATGTGAATCTGATTCCTACGCCCCAGGGCGGCACCCATGTCAACGGCCTGCGGGCCGGCATGCTCGACGCCCTGCGCGAGTTCTGCGAGTACCGTAGCCTGCTGCCGCGGGGCGTCAAGCTCACCGCCGAAGACCTCTGGGAGCGGGTCGCCTACGTGCTCTCGGTGAAGATGCTCGACCCGCAGTTCGCCGGCCAGACCAAGGAGCGCCTCTCGTCGCGCACCGTGGCAGGCTTCGTCTCCGGGGTGGTCAAGGACGCCTTCTCGCTGTGGCTTAATCACCATGTGGACCAGGCCGAGGCGCTGGCCGAACTGGTGATCAGCGCCGCCCAGCGTCGCCAGAAGAGCTCGAAGAAGGTGGCGCGCAAGAAGGTCACCTCGGGCCCGGCGCTGCCCGGCAAGCTGGCCGACTGCTCGGGTCAGGACCCGGCCGGCAGCGAGCTCTTCCTGGTCGAGGGCGACAGCGCCGGCGGCAGCGCCAAGCAGGCGCGCAATCGCGAGACCCAGGCGATCCTGCCATTGCGCGGCAAGATTCTGAACACCTGGGAGGTGGAGTCCCATGACATCTATGGCTCTCAGGAGGTCCACGACATCGCTGTGGCCGTGGGCATGGACCCGGGCAGCGATGATCTCACCAAGCTGCGCTACCACAAGATCTGTATCCTCGCCGATGCCGACTCCGACGGCCTGCATATTGCCACGCTGCTGTGCGCGCTCTTCGTGCGCCACTTCCCGGCGCTGGTGGATGCCGGCCACGTCTTCGTGGCCATGCCGCCGCTCTACCGCATCGACCTGGGCAAGGAGGTGCACTACGCCCTGGACGAGAGCGAGAAGGCGGCCATCCAGCGCAAGCTCGAGGGCCGGCGCGGTACCGTGAACGTGCAGCGCTTCAAGGGCCTGGGCGAGATGAGCCCGCTGCAGCTGCGCGAGACCACCATGGCCCCGGAAACCCGCCGCCTGGTGCAGCTCACCCGCGAGGTCGGCGACGGCACCATGGAGATGATGGACATGCTGCTGGCCAAGAAGCGTGCCAGCGACCGCAAGAGCTGGCTGGAGGATTACGGCAACCTCGCTGACATAGAGGTATAGCGCCAAGCCACAAGCCAAAAGCGCCAAGGGCGAGCGGCGCCGGGGGCAGGTCGGAGGGGAGGTCCTATGCCAGGGATGGCATCGGTAGCGCCCAGGGAGGGGTTCACAGCGCCTCCCCGAAGAGCTGACCCCGGAACAGCCGCGATTCGAAGCCACTGGCACCTAGTTGCAGAGGGGTGAGCCCTCGACGATTCCACGATCGCGAATAAGGTCAACGTGCTATGACCATGGATATCCAGGTGGCGGAGGGCGACGTCGAGCGCCTCTCGCTGCGCGAATACACCGAGAAGGCGTACCTCGACTACTCGATGTACGTCATCCTCGACCGGGCGCTGCCGCATATCGGCGACGGCATGAAGCCGGTACAGCGGCGCATCGTCTACGCCATGCGCGAGCTGGCGCTGGGTGCCAGTGCCAAGTACAAGAAGTCGGCGCGCACCGTCGGCGACGTGCTGGGCAAGTTCCACCCCCACGGCGACAGCGCCTGCTATGAAGCGATGGTGCTGATGGCCCAGCCGTTCAGCTACCGCTACCCGCTGGTGGACGGCCAGGGCAACTGGGGGAGTCCCGACGATCCCAAGTCCTTCGCTGCCATGCGCTATACCGAGGCGCGACTGTCGAAGTTCGCCGAGGTACTGCTCGCCGAGCTGGGGCAGGGCACCGTCGACTGGACCCCCAACTTCGACGGCACCATGAACGAGCCGGTGGTGCTGCCGGCGCGGCTGCCCCACGTGCTGCTCAACGGCGGCACCGGCATCGCCGTGGGCATGGCCACCGACATCCCGCCGCACAACGTGAACGAGGTAGTCGAGGCCACCTGCCATCTGCTGCGCCACCCCGAGGCCACCACGACCGACCTGCTCGGGCACCTGCCGGCCCCCGACTTTCCCACCGAGGCGGAGATCATCACGCCGCACAGCGACCTGCGAAAGCTCTACGAGAGCGGTCGTGGCTCCGTGAAATTGCGTGGCCGCTATGTGCGCGAGGAGGGCAACGTGGTGGTCACCGCGCTGCCCTACCAGGTGAGCGGAGCCAAGGTGCTGGAGCAGATCGCCGCCCAGATGCAGGCCAAGAAGCTGCCCATGGTGGCCGACCTGCGCGACGAGTCGACCCATGAGGAACCGACGCGGCTGGTGATCGAGCCGCGCTCCAGCCGGGTCGATATTGAGGCGCTGATGGCGCATCTCTTCGCTACCACCGACCTCGAGAAGAACATCCGCGTCAACATGAACGTGATCGGCCTGGATGGCCGCCCGCGGGTGATGGCGCTGCCCGACCTGCTCGGCGAGTGGCTGCGCTTCCGTCGCGCCACGGTGCGCCGGCGTCTCGAGCACCGTCTGGGCAAGGTCGAGGACCGCCTGCATATCCTCGAGGGGTTGCTCGCCGCTTACCTCAACATCGACGAGGTGATCCGCATCATCCGCGAGGAGGACGAGCCCAAGCCCGCGCTGATCGAGGCCTTCGCGCTCTCTGACCGCCAGGCCGAGGCGATCCTCGAACTGCGCCTGCGCCACCTCGCCAAGCTCGAGGAGATGAAGATCCGCGGCGAGCAGGACGAGCTCGAGGCCGAGCGCAAGCGCCTGCAGGAGCTGCTCGGCAGCGAGGCCAAGCTTACCGACCTGATCGAGGAGGAGCTGCGCGACGCCGCCGAGGCGCACGGCGATGCCCGCCGCTCGCCGCTGGTTGAGCGCGAGGAGGCCCGGGCGCTCTCCGAAGTCGAGCTGGTCGGCGCCGACCCGGTCACCGTGGTGCTCTCCGAAAAGGGCTGGATCCGCAGCGCCAAGGGCCACGAGATTGATCCTGCGGGGCTTTCCTACAAGGCCGGCGACCGCTTTCACCTCGCTGCGCGGGGCAAGACCAATCAGCCGCTGGTGCTGCTTGACGACACCGGGCGGGCTTACACCCTGTCGGCGCATAACCTGCCCAGTGCACGGGGCCAGGGGGAGCCGGTCACGGGGCGGGTCAACGTGGCGGCCGGGGCCCACATGGCCGGCCTCATGCTGGCGCCGCCGGAGAGGCGTTTCCTGCTGGCCTCCGACGGCGGCTACGGCTTCGTCGCCCGCCTCGACGAGCTGACCGGCAAGAACAAGTCGGGCAAGGCGATTCTCAGCGTGCCCAAGGGCTGCAACGTGCTGCCGCCGCTTGACGTGCCGGCCGAGGAGGGTGCCAGCGTGGCGGCGGTCTCCAACGAGGGACGGCTGCTGGTCTTCCCGATGGATCAGCTGCCCGAGATGGCCAAGGGCAAGGGCAACAAGATGATCGATATTCCCGGCGCCCGCGCCGCCCGCCGCGAGGAGTTCATGCGCGACCTGGTGGTACTGCCCGCCGGCGCGGCGCTGGTGGTTCACGCCGGCAAGCGCCACCTGACCCTCAAGGCTGGCGACCTGGACTATTATCGTGGCGAGCGCGGCCGGCGCGGCAGCAAGCTGCCTCGCGGCCTGCAGAAGGTTGATCGGCTGGAGATTGCGGAATGACACGACGCGTATTGATCCGTGCCACCGGTGTAGCACGTCCCGGCCAGCTGGCCGGCCTGGGCAAGGCCCTGGCGACCAGCGGCGCCCGGCTGCTGGACATCAACCAGAGCGTGACCTTCGGCATTCTCTCCCTGGAGGCCCTGGTAGGGCTCGCCCAGGAGAGCGACCTGGAGGGAGCCCTGGCGGCAACGGGCGACAGCCTGGGCCTGGACATCCAGGCGATCCAGGTCAGCGCCGAGGACTACCAGCGCTGGAGCGTGCAGGCGAGCCAGCCGCGGCTGATCCTGACCCTACTGGCGCCCCATCTGCCGGCCGGCATCCTGGCCGAGGTGGGGGCGTTGACCGCCGAGCATGGCCTGACCGTGGAACTGATCCACCGCCTCTCCGGCCGTGAACCGCTGGACGGCGGCATGCCCGAGCACGGTGCCTGTGTAGAGTGCTGGCTGCGCGGCGAGGAGGTCGACCTCGAGGCGCTGCGCGAGAAGGCGCTGGCGCTGGGTGCCATGCACGGGGTGGACATCGCCCTCCAGGAGGACTCCATCTGGCGTCGCCATCGCCGCCTGGTCTGCTTCGACATGGACTCCACCCTGATCCAGACCGAGGTGATCGACGAGCTTGCCCGGCGCCACGGCGTGGGCGATGAGGTGGCCGAGGTGACCGAGCGGGCCATGCGCGGCGAGCTCGACTTCCAGCAGAGCTTCCGCGAGCGCATGGCGAAGCTCAGGGGGCTTGACGAGTCGGTGCTCGTCGAGATCGCCGAGGAACTGCCGCTGATGGATGGCCTCGAGCGGCTGATGCGCCACCTCAAGCGGCTGGGCTATCGCACCGCGATTCTCTCCGGCGGCTTCACCTACTTCGCTCGCCACCTGCAGGAGCGGCTCGGCTTCGACGAGGTCCACGCCAACGAACTGCTGATCGAGGATGGCAAGGTCACCGGCGAAGTGCGCGAGCCGATCCTCGATGCCGACCGCAAGGCCGAACTGCTCCACGAGATCGCCCATCGCGAGGGGCTGGCCATGGAGCAGACCATCGCCGTGGGCGACGGCGCCAACGATCTCAAGATGCTGGCCGCCGCCGGGCTGGGCATCGCCTTCCGGGCCAAGCCGCTGGTTCGGGCCCAGGCCCGGCAGTCGATCTCCACCCTGGGGCTCGACGCCGTGCTCTACCTGATCGGCTATCGCCAGGGGGACCTGGAGGAGCCGGTTCAGTGAGTACAACCTTCGAGATCTGGCGCGACCGCTTCGAGCGGCTGCGTGCTCAACAGGATTTTGCTGCATAGAAAACAATTGCTTACGCTTATTTAA
This sequence comes from Halomonas fontilapidosi, assembly GCF_014192285.1. Lineage (GTDB taxonomy): Bacteria > Pseudomonadota > Gammaproteobacteria > Pseudomonadales > Halomonadaceae > Halomonas > Halomonas fontilapidosi. The sequence continues at coordinate 96,267 of NZ_JACHXQ010000007.1, forward strand.
TGTACGTAGTGCAGGTGGTTTCAGATTTTTAAATCAACCACTTGCACGCGTATTGTGCGTAGGATTTCTAGATCCGTCCGGTTCGCCTCGCTTGATTCAGTTTACCCGCTATCTTAATCTCATGGGCTACACAAAGTCGGTCGTAGAAGCCGACCCGGCCGGTTGCCTGAGGACAATGCTGGCTACCTATAGGGAGAACAGGCACATGATGCAAACGAGAGATCAACGCAACAGGAGTGTCACAATTGATATGCTGCCTGGCGTCAAGCGACTGAGCAGCAAGGAGTTTATGGCGATGCCGCGTGAAGAGCGCATGGCATACCATGTCGAGTTTAAGTTACCCAAACTGGGTTCGCGCCGGTTCGGCTACTTCGAGCTGACACCTCGCCGGGAGACAGATCGCACCTATAGCCGCATCGGACGGATTCTGGGCTAATGGAGCCGACAGAGCCAACAGAGCCAGGTGGTAACAACGATCGCAATCAATTGCTGAATCGGCTCCTCGACATTGAGGAGCGTAAGCTGGAGCAGAACAGCCGGGCCTTGCAGGTGGAAGCGCAGCGTGACGCTCAGCACATGGACTTGGCCAAGCAGCAAAATGACCTATTCGCCGAAGACCTCAAAGATCAGCGCAGGTCGAATCGCAAGATGTTGACCGGCCTGCTTCTTGCAGGCGTCATCATCTTCGTCATCGTGGCGTTGGTGCTGGTGATTCTTGCCCTCAATGATAAGGCAGAGCTGGCAACAGAAGTGTTGCGTACCTTGGTCACTTTGTTCGGTGGCGGCGGTATCGGCGGCGTCATTGGCTATATTGTCGGCGTGAGACGCACGTCGGAAACCTCTCCCGAAGAAGATCCCTAGCCCACGCCTACCTACTGCTCGGATCGACCTCGGCCAGGCTGAGGTAGTAGACGACGAGCATGTGTTCGTTGCGGTGGCCGCTGGCTTCTTGCTTGTCATGGCGGTTGCCTTCGGTGTCGGTGATGCCTCGGCGCTTTAGGTCGTGCAGGCCGAACTTCTCTTCCTGGGTGATCACGCCTGCGTCGACGGCGGCTTCCATCATGCGATACCAGGCACCGTCGAGGCCGCCACGGGTTAGGGCGCCACCGCCAATGAACAGCGGGCGGCGTGCCGGGTCCAGCGGTACCTCTCGGCCGTTCTTCTCTCATAGGTCGTTGCGCACGGCGATGGCGGCATGCCCGGCGCTGCGTAGGCGCTCGTTCCAGCGCACCAGGTTGTCGCGGCTGCCCTTGCGGCGATTGGTGCGTATGCAGGCCTCGGTGGCGTTGACCTCAAGTGAGGGTGAGCACTTCGATCGCGTGCAGCCGGCAGAGATAGGCGGTCTCGATCAGGGCCCACAGATAGGGCGCGACGACGCTGGATGCGGTCGTGCTGCCTTGGCCGCGTGCCTGGCAGAACTGGGTGACCAGGGCGAGCACCAAGCGTTCGGGGAGGCGATGGCGTGCGCGTTCCTTGGCGGGTTCGATTGTCCAGGCGGGGTTGTCGGTGCAATGGCCACGGTTCATGCCCCAGCGGTAGATGCGGCGCAGGTAGGCAACGACGTGATTCGCCTTGGCGGGTGTGCCTTCCTGGGCTATGCGATCCGCCAGCCGTTGGACGATGTCAGGGGTGATGCGGTGGCAGTTGAGGTCGATGATCCGCGACTCGGCCCGCATGGTGGTGCGCTCGAGGACCAGACGGGCATAGCTGTAGCTTTCCTGGGTCTTGCTGGCCAGGCGCTTGAACAGGTCGCTGTTGTGGAACTGGTCGGCGAGCCAGCGCAGGCTGTGCCGGTCACTGGTGTGCATGTCCTGGGCGATGTGTGCAGATCCGCCAGAGTGGCCCTGGCGCTGGCGTAGGCTTACCCAGCCACGTCGCTTGAGGCGCTTGCGCGAGATGGTGAGGCGGTAGCGGGTGGCGTCGTCCATGGGTTCCATCCAGGAGGGCCCGGCGGGTGCTATGCTGGCAGAATGCGCCGGCTGATGCAGGCCGACAAGGAGGTCACTCAACAGCAGGAGGCAAGATGCGGATTATCGGCGGCTCGTTCGGCACTCGCGGCAAGATCGACATCGGCAAACACGGCATCACCGTGCGCGGTGCCCGGACGCTCACCTATCTCCCCAGCCAGCTCGCCACCCTTCATGCCCGCCGTGAAAGCGAGAGGCGGTTTGCTGTGCTTACCTTTCTGCTCGGGTTGATCATTTTTGGCGGCCTGGGGTTCCTGTTCCTCGGGCCTCTGGGTCTGATCATCGCCCTGGTGCTGTGCATCGTCGGCTCGTTCTACCGCCGCACCAACTACTATACCGATCTCGTCTTCACCGACGGCAACAGCGTGACGGTGGAGACCACCCGCCGCCAGGCCGATCAGCTGGCCGAGTTGAAGTAGCCCATCGCTGCCCCCCGCTCCTTGAAAACGAGCGGGTTACCCCCGGCAGACTCTCCAGATTTCGCGTATGGCCACCTGCTCGCGTGATAACATCTCGCGGCCCAAGGACGCTATGGGGGCTATTTGTACGTCGAATTGTACGTAGCGCCGTGCGCTAGCCGCTGTCAGCCCGTTAGCGCCTTCCATTTGTTTCGGTAAATACCCAGTATTATCAGTTGATTGTGAGATTCCAAGCAACATGAGTACCACCTTCGAGATCTGTCGCGACCGCTTCGAGCGGCTGCGCGCCCACAAGGCCTTCGAGCTGACGGTGATCACCATCATCGTGGTCTCGGCGCTGCTGATCGGCGCCAAGACCTACGAGGAGACCAACCGCTTCCAGCAGTGGCTGCTGGTCATGGACGTGGCGGTGACGGTGTTCTTCCTGGTGGAGATCCTGATCCGCATGGCCGCGGAGAAGCGCCTGCGCGACTTCTTCCGCAAGGGCTGGAACATCTTCGACTTCCTGATCGTCACCGCCAGCCTGATCCCGCTGGATGACTCGGAGATGGTGCTGCTGGCGCGGCTGCTGCGCATCTTCCGCGTGCTGCGCCTGGTGTCGATGATCCCTGAACTGCGCATGCTGATGGCGGCGCTGGTCAAGTCGATCCCGCGCATGGGCTATGTGGCCCTGCTGATGTTCATCATCTTCTACATCTACGCGGCGATCGGCAGCTTCCTGTTCGCCGAGGTGGATGAATTTCTGTGGGCCAACATCTCCACGGCCATGCTGACCCTGTTCCGGGTGGCGACCTTCGAGGACTGGACCGACGTGATGTACGCCACCCAGGAGCTTTATGCCTGGAGCTGGATCTACTACCTGACCTTTATCTTTCTCACCGCCTTCATCTTCCTCAACATGATGATCGGCATTGTGCTCGACGTGATGCAGAAGGAGAGCGCGCAGATGGAGATCGAGAGCGGTGAGGGCGAGGCCGCCGAACTGCACGGTTTGCGCCATGATGTGCGCCAGCTGAGTGCCCAGCTCGACCGCATGGAAGCCGCCCTCGGCGACAGACAGCGCGGTGCCAGAGTTGACAGGCGCGTTGAAGACTGATTCTCTAGGGGCATGAACATCACATCCTGCCACTTCGTTTTCGACCTACGACTACCCCTATCCTGCCGCTGAGCGCGACGGGCGATGTTGCTGCATCGCCGTCGTCTGGCTGATTCGCCAGCAGTTAGAGCCAGCAGTTAGAGCCAGCAGTTAGAGAGTCCCGGTCGAAACGAGGTAGCACGATGTCCACCACCCGCATTACCCGCCCCATGATCACTGATGCCGTTGCCATGGTCCGCGCATGCCCCCGGGTATGTCGCCGGAATATGGTCAGCGGCACCGTATCTCACGACACCCCGCACGCCTTTCGGCCGGCGGGGTGTCGTCGTTTCTGAATGCCGCCGCACACCAGGGAGAACGCCACCATGATGCTCGATAACCCCGCCACCAAGTACCGTCCCTTCGTGGCCGTCGACCTGCCCGACCGCCAGTGGCCGAACCGTCGCCTCGAGACGCCGCCGCAGTGGTGCAGCGTCGATCTGCGTGACGGCAACCAGGCACTGATCGACCCCATGGACCAGGAGCGCAAGCAGCGCCTTTTCGACCTGCTGGTCAAGGTCGGTTTCAAGCAGATCGAGGTGGGCTTTCCCTCGGCCTCCCAGACCGATTTCGATTTCGTGCGTAACCTGATCGAGCAGGACAAGGTGCCCGACGACGTCACCATCCAGGTGCTGACCCAGGCCAGGCCCCATCTGATCGACCGCACCTTCGAGGCGCTGAAGGGGGCGAAGAACGCTATCGTCCACGTCTACAACGCCACCGACCCGGTCTTCCGTCGCGTGGTCTTCCACGTCAGCAAGGAGGAGTGCATCCAGATCGCCGTGGATGCCACCACGCAGATTCGCCGCCGCATGGAAGAGGCACCCGAGACCCACTGGACCTTCCAGTATTCGCCGGAGCTGTTCTCGACCACCGAGATGGACTTTGCCGTGGAGATCGTCGAGGCGGTGGCCGGCATCTACCAGCCGTCCGTCGACAAGCGGATGATCGTCAACCTGCCGGCCACGGTGGAGATCGGCACGCCGAACCACTACGCCGACCAGATCGAGTGGTTCTGCCGCCACGTGGCCGACCGCGAGAGCCTGATCGTCAGCCTGCACCCGCACAATGACCGCGGTACCGGTGTGGCTGCCGCGGAACTGGGCATGATGGCCGGCGGTGACCGGGTCGAGGGCACGCTGTTCGGCAACGGCGAGCGGACCGGCAACGTCGATATCGTGACGCTGGCCATGAACCTCTACACCCAGGGCGTTCATCCGGGGCTCGACTTCTCCAACATCACGCCGGTCATGCGCGAGGTGGAGCACTGCAACCAGCTGCCGGTGCATCCCCGTCACCCCTATGTGGGTGATCTGGTCTTCACCGCCTTCTCCGGCTCCCACCAGGATGCCATCAAGAAGGGCATGGCCGAGCGTCGTGAACATCCGGATGATGTCTGGGCCGTGCCCTACCTGCCCATCGACCCGCTGGATGTCGGGCGCAGCTACGAGGCGGTGATTCGCGTCAACAGCCAGTCCGGCAAGGGCGGGGTCTCCTACCTGCTGGAGCAGGAGCACGGTATCGAGCTGCCGCGCCGGCTCTCCATGGAGTTCAGCCAGGTGGTGCAGGAAGTGGCCGACCGCCTGGGACGCGAGATCACCTCGCAGATGATCTACCAGGCCTTTGTCGACGAGTACCTGGCCAAGGTCTCGCCCTTTAACCTGGTCAGCCACCGCCTCTCTTCCGAGCCCGACAGCCCCAAGGTCCACCTCGAGGCGACCATCGAGGAGAAGGGCGAGCACCGCACCATCCAGGGGGAAGGCAATGGCCCGCTGGCGGCCTTCATCAAGGCACTGGCGGCGGCCGGCCATGACGTGGAGATCATCGACTACCACGAGCACTCCCGCGGCCAGGGCTCCGACGCGGAGGCGATCGCCTACGTGGAAGTTCGAGCAGGCAACGAGGCGGTGTTCGGGGTCGGCACGGACGAGAGCATCACCAGCGCCTCCATGAAGGCGGTGATGAGCGCCCTCAACCGTCATCTCTCCACCCGCGCCCCGGCACCCAACGTGACCGAGGAGAGTCTTGAGGTGGCCAAGTAAGCGATGCGTGACTGATCCGGAGACAGGCACTTCGCGGGGGCGCTGTAAACCCGTCCCTGGGCGCTACCGATGCCATCCATGGCATAGGACCCCCGCTTCGGCCTGTCTCCGGCGCCGCTTACCTTGATGCTCGTCGCTACAGCGTTGTCTTGCTGGCTTCGCCGGGAATTTCCCGCACCAGGCGCGGCATCAGGAAGCCCGGGAGCTGTTTCCGTAGGCCCGCGACCAGCTCGCGGGCCTGGTCGTCACTCACGTCAAAATGTGCCGCGCCGGCCACCGGGTCCAGCACGTGAAGGTAGTAGGGCAGGATGCCGGCCTCGAACAGCCGCTCCGAGAGCGCGGCAAGGGCCTCTACCGAGTCGTTGACCCCGCGCAGCAGCACGCTCTGGTTGAGCAGGGTCACCCCGGCATCGCTGAGCCGGCGGCAGGCTGCGACCACGGCCTCGTCGATCTCGTTGGCATGGTTGATGTGTAGCACCATCACCTTCTGCAGTCGGGTGGCGGAGAGCCAGCCCAGCAGGGCGTCGTCGATGCGCTCGGGAATCACCACCGGCAGTCGGGTGTGGAGGCGCAGGCGCTTGAGGTGAGGGATGGTGCCTAGCCGCTCGACCAGCCAGGCCAGCTGGCGGTCGCTGGCGGCCAGCGGGTCGCCGCCGGAGAGGATCGCTTCGTGGAGCGAGGAGTCGTCTCGCAGGGTGTCGAGGGTGCGCTCCCACTGCGCTCGCGAGGGGGCGTTCTCCTCGTACGGGAAGTGGCGGCGGAAGCAGTAGCGGCAGTTCACCGCGCAGGCGGGGCTCGCGATCAGCAGCACCCGGCCGGCATATTTGTGGATCAGCCCGGGCGCGGGCGCATGCTCGGCCTCCTCGAGGGGGTCGGCCACATAGCCGGGCGTCGGCAGCGCCTCCTCGGCCAGCGGCAGCACCTGGCGTAGCAGGGGATCGGCGGGGTCGCCGGGCCGGATGCGCGCCAGGTAGGCCTCGGGAACCCTGACCTCGAAGAGGGCGTGGCCACGCTCGGCCCCCGGCCACCAGGTCTCGTCGAGCCCCAGGCGACGGCATAGCTCGCGGGGGTCACGGATCGCCCTGGCCAGCTGGGTCTGCCAGCGTGCCTGGAGGGGCAGGGGACGAGCCTCCCGGTCGGGACGCTGCAAAAGGGCGCTGCTTCGGGTTATCATGCGGCACACCAGTCAATGCGAACGGGGGAGTGACCCCCGTCGAATTTCATCTGCTTGCGCGCGCCCCGGCCAGTGCCGGTGGCGCGCTCGAATATGGGTAAGACATCATGGCCAACTATTCTACCAACGAATTCAAGGGCGGTCTGAAGGTGATGCTGGACGGCGATCCCTGCACCATCGTCGAGAACGAGCTGGTCAAGCCGGGCAAGGGGCAGGCGTTCAACCGCGTCAAGCTGCGCAACCTGATGACTGGCCGCGTCTGGGAGCGCACCTTCAAGTCCGGCGACTCCCTGGAGGCCGCCGATGTCCTCGAGCTGGAGATGGAGTACCTCTATACCGACGGTGACATGTGGTACTTCATGAAGACCGACGGCTCCTTCGAGCAGTACGCCGTGGAGAAGAAGGCGCTGGGCGACACCGAGAAGTGGCTCAAGGAGCAGGTGCCCTACACCGTGACCCTGTGGAATGACAACGTGATCAACGTCACCCCGCCGAACTTTATCGAGCTGGAGGTGACCGAGACCGACCCCGGCCTCAAGGGCGACACTGCCCAGGGGGGCTCCAAGCCGGCGACCCTCTCCTCCGGCGCCGTGGTCCGCGTACCGCTGTTCATTAACGAGGGCGAGGTTCTTAAAGTGGATACGCGCACGGGTGAGTACGTCTCCCGCGCCTGAACCGGGCTTCGCCCGGAGCTTGAAGCGATAAGCTGTAAGCTTTACGAAGAACCGGGCTGGTTGCAGCCTCTTGGCTTACGGCTTACGGCTTATGGCTTACGGCTTACGGCTTACGGCTTACGGCTTACGGCTTACGGCTACGTTGGCCACGCTGATTAAGGCGTGGCCTTCGTCGTTTCTGGAGAAGAACGCGATGTCGATTGACTGGCGCCCCACGGCGACGATCGAGACCCTGCGCGAGCGGGCGCGCCTGCTCGCCGAGGTGCGCGCCTTCTTCGCCGAGCGCGGCGTGCTGGAGGTGGAGACGCCGGTGCTGGGCCACGGCGGCAGTACCGAGGTGCATCTGGCCTCGCTCTGCGCCGAGGCCACCACGCCGGCCGGGCGCGAGCGGCTATGGCTGCAGACCTCGCCGGAGTTTCACATGAAGCGGCTGCTGGCCGCGGGCTCAGGGCCGATCTTCCAGCTGGCTCGAAGCGTGCGCGACGGCGAGGTGGGGCGGCGCCACAACCTCGAGTTCACCATGCTGGAGTGGTATCGCCCCGGCCTTGACCTCGATGCGCTGATCGAAGAGACCGCTGACATGGTGCGTACCCTGCTGGGCCGAGAATGGGGGGATACGCCGTGCCCGCTGCGCCGCCGCCGCTACCGCGAGCTGTTCCGCCAACACCTGGCCATCGACCCCTTCACCGTCCCCCTCGACGAGCTTCGCCGCCTGGCCGGCGAGCGGGGCGGTCTGGAGATGGCGGATAGCGACCGCGACGGCTGCCTCGACCTGCTGATGGGCCTTGCAATCGAGCCCCACCTCGGGCGCGAGGGCCTTGACGTGGTTGTGGATTATCCGGCCAGTCAGGCGGCGCTGGCCCGTCACCATCGCGACCCCGAGGACGGCGCCAGCGTAGCCTCGCGCTTCGAGCTCTATCTGGAAGGGCTGGAGCTCGCCAACGGCTATGACGAGCTGACCGATGCCGAGGAGCAGGCGGCGCGCTTCGCGCAGGACAACGCTGACCGCCGGGCCGCGGGCCTGCCCGAGGTGGATGTGGATACCCGCCTGCTGGCGGCCCTGGCGCACGGCATGCCCGAGGGCAGCGGCGTCGCGCTGGGCTTCGACCGGCTGGTCCAGCTGGCGCTGGGCAAGGCGAGCGTGGCGGAGGTCATGGCGTTTGCCACGCCGCGCTGCTAGAGGCTACCCAGCGACTGCCCCATCAGCACCATGTCGCCGGGCACCCGTTCGTCATCGTGAAAGCTGACCGACTCGGCGAGCGCCATCACCACCGTGGAGCCGAGCTTGAAGCGGCCCATCTCCTCGCCCTTTTCCAGCCGGATCGGTTTATCGAAGCGGATACGCTGCACGTCACCGCGGGGCAGGGGGGTGATCTGCCCGGCCCACACCGTCTCGATGGCGGCGACAATCATCGCCCCAACTAGCACCACCGCCATGGGGCCCTGTTCGGTATCGAAATGGCACACCAGCCGTTCGTTGCGAGCGAACAGGTTGGGCACATGCCGGGTGGTGGCGGCGTTCACCGAGAACAGCCGGCCCGGCACATAGACCATCTCCCTCAGGGTGCCCGAGAGCGGCATGTGGACCCGGTGGTAGTTGCTCGGCGACAGATAGACGGTGGCAAAGCTGCCGCCCAGGTAGCGGCGGGCGGCCTCCCCGTCACCGCCGAGCAGCTCCATCATCGAGAAGCGATGGCCCTTGGCCTGCAGCAGCTGGCCGGCTTCGATGGCGCCGAACTGCGAGAGGGTGCCGTCGGCGGGCGCGATCAGGCCCTCGCCGATAGGGCGGGCATCCTCCTCCAGGGCGCGGGTGAAGAAGTCGTTGAAGCTGGCATAGGCCGTGGGGTCGGGCTCGGCGGCCTCGTCCATGTCGACCTTGAACTGCCGTATGAAGGCCTTGATCAGGGCATTCTTCAGCCAGGGCAACCGGCAGTCAGCGAGTCCACCCACCAGCCGCGAGAGCAGGTGGTGGGGCAGGGGGTACTGAATCAGGGAAAACAGCTTGGCTAGGGTCACGAAGGAATGGTTCCTCAGGGGGAGCGGGGAATTAGAAAGCGAGCTATCAGCTCAGTATTTGTAAGCCATAAGCTTGAAGCTGTAAGCAACCCCCTTATTGCATGGCTTGGGGACTACATTCTGGCTAACGGCTAACGGCTAACGGCTAACGGCTAACGGCTAACGGCTAACGGCTAACGGCTAACGGCTAACGGCTAACGGCTAACGGCTAACGGCTTACGGCTTACCTTTCGATGGGCGTGTCGTCGCGGTTGCCCCACTCCTTCCAGGAGCCGGCATAGCCGCGCATCTTTTCGAAGCCTAGCGCCTTGCCCACCAGCCAGGTGAAGCCGCTGCGGTGATGACTCTGGCAGTGGGTCACCACTTCCATGTCCGGGGTCAGGCCCAGGGCCTCGAGTTCGGTCACGAGTTCGGCATAGTCGCGAATCCGTAGGGCGTTCTCGCGGTCCATGGCGTCGGTCCACTCCATGTTCACCGCCCCGGGAATGTGGCCCAGGCGCGCATTGTCGCCCTTCTCGCCATCATATTCGGCGCGGGAGCGGGCATCCCAGATCGCGAAGCCCTTCTCGCCGAGGCGCTCCTTTAGCTCCAGTCGATCGATGGCGACCTCGGGGTGCAGGATCTCCGCCTCGTAGTTGCTGGGCGTGGGCGGGTGTGGCTCGCTGGAAACGGGCTGGCCGGCCTCACGCCAGGCGTGGATGCCGCCGTTAAGGTAGGAGTAGCGAGTGTGGCCGATCAGCTCGAGGGTCCACAGCAGGCGTCCGGCCCAGCCGCCACCTTCATCGTCGTAGGCGACCACATGGGTGTCGCGGGTCAGGCCGAGTGACGAGAACAGTCGGGAGAGCGTCTCTTCCGTGGGCACGTCGTTGGCCACGCTGCCGCCGTCCGCTTCTTCGCCGCGCATCAGCCGGCGATGATCCAGGAAGACGGCACCGGGAACATGCCCCTGGTCGTAGCTCTCGGCCCTGAGCGGCACATCGATGATCAGCAGCGACGGCTCATCGAGGTGGTCGGCGAGCTGGTCGGGCTCGATGACCAGCGGGAGCAGGTTGTTTTCGGAACTCATGGTGCACTCTCCTTAAATTCAGCTCCTTAACGTCGACCCCGGATTCAGGCATCCGGAGCAGGCGCCTGGCATCAGGTCTCCTCGAGACTCTCGAGGATGCGTCGATAGCTGGCAAAGCGGTCGGGGTGGATGTCGCCGCGTTCCACGGCGGCGAGCAGGGCGCAACCTGGCTCATGGCGGTGGCGGCAGTCGCGAAAGCGGCAGTGGCCGAGATGGTCGCGGAATTCGATGAAGCCCTCGGTGACCTGCTGCGCGTCCAGATGGCCCAGGCCGAACTCGCGGATCCCGGGCGAGTCGATCAACTCGCCGCCAGTGACCGTGGATGGCTCCCCCGTGGCGGGGCTTGGCAGATCATAGAGGCGCGCGGTGGTGGTGGTATGGGTGCCCTTGCGCGTGTCCTTCGACAGCGCCCCGATGCGCAGTTCCTCGTCCGGCAGCAGGCGGTCGATCAGCGAGGACTTGCCCACGCCGCTCTGGCCCACGAAGACCGAGGTGCGTCCGGCCAGCCGAGCGTGCAAGGCCGATAGACCGTCTTCGCGCTCGGTGGTGGTAGTGACCACCGGGTAGCCCAGGGCCTCGTAGCGTCCCAGCAGGTCGCGCAACTCGCCACCGTGCGCCGGCAGCAGGTCGATCTTGTTGAGTACCAGTACCGGGGCGATGCCGGTGGCCTCGGCGGCCACCAGGTAGCGGTCGATCAGGTTGGCGTGGGGCGCCGGCTCCACCGCGAAGACGATCAGGATCTGATCGATGTTGGCGGCCACCGGCTTGAGCTGGCCGCGCACGTCGGGACGCTCCAGCACGCTGTCACGCTCGCCGCGGGCCACCACCACGCCGTCGTTGGCGTCGTGGGCGGCGCGCCAGATGACCCGGTCGCCGGTCACCAGACCCTCGAGGTTGGCGCGCAGGTGACAGCGCACGGCGGCGCCGCCCTGCTCGGGCCGTACGTCCAGGGTGCGTCCGAAGTGGGCGACTACCCGGCCGCTCTGCTCTGGCCCGTACTCGCCTGCGGCCAGCTTCTCGCCGTCCTGAGAGTCGCGCCGGTCGGCACGCTTGGCGCGCTCGGCCTGGACCTTCTCGATGCGCCAGCGCTGCTGGCGGCTCAACTTGCGTTTGCTCATGGGGGCCTAAGGCTCGCTACAATGGGGGCATTGTACTCACCCAAGGTGTTCGCTGTCGTCAGCGAGCGCCAGGCAAGGAACCTTTATGGCAGAGCACTCCTCCTCCGCGACCTCCGATAGCCAGGACACCCGCCGCCAGCGTCTGGTGTGGATCGACCTGGAGATGACCGGGCTGGACCCGAACCGCGAGCGGATCATCGAGGTGGCGACCCTGGTCACCGACAGCGAGCTCAACATCATCGCCGAGGGGCCGGTCATCGCGGTGCATCAGTCCGATACCCTTCTCGGCGCGATGGATGACTGGAACACCCGGACCCACGGTGACTCCGGCCTGGTGAAGCGGGTCAAGCAGAGCACCGTCGACACCGCCGAGGCCGAGCGGCAGACGCTGGCCTTCCTCAAGGCGCATGTCGAGCCCGGTACGTCGCCCATGTGCGGTAACAGCATCCATCAGGATCGCCGCTTCCTGGAGCGGGAGATGCCCGAGCTGCTGGCCTTCTTCCACTACCGGAATCTGGACGTCTCGACCCTGAAAGAGTTGGCCAAGCGCTGGAACCCGGGGGCGCTGGTCGGCTTTCAGAAGCGTAACGTGCACCTCGCCATGGAGGACATCAAGGAGTCCATCGCCGAGCTGGCGCACTATCGCCGCACCTTCCTGCGTCTGACCGACGACGAGACCGACGAGGAAGAATAAAGCTCCCAACTTACGGCTTACGGCTTACGGCTTACGGCTATCAGCTCTTGGCGCTTCTCCCGCTGGCGGGCCAGTGCCCAGCGCACGTGCTCGCGCACCAGGTCGGAGGGGTAGGCCAGGCGCGCCCACAGGGCGGCTTCCACGGCCTCGCTCCAGGGCGCGTTGCCGAGTCCTACGGCAAGATTGCGCAGCCAGCGCGCGTAGCCGATGCGTCGGATCGGGCTGCCGGCGGTCTTCTCCAGGAACTCCTCCTCGCTCCAGGCGAACAACGCGACCAGGCTCGCTCGGTCCAGGTCGTGACGAGGGGCGAAGTCGGCCTCGCGGGAAGCGCGAGTGAAGCGGGTGAATGGACAGACCAGCTGGCAGTCGTCGCAGCCGAACACCCGGTTGCCCATGGCCTCCCGGTAGCGCTCGGGAATGGCCCCGTGAAGCTCGATGGTCAGGTAGGAGATGCAGGCCCGCGCATCGACCACCCGGTCCTCGACGATGGCGCCGGTGGGGCAGGCACTGCGGCAGGCGCTGCAGCTGCCGCAGTGGTCGCTTTCGAAGGGCGCATCCACCGGCAGGGGCAGGTCGGTGTAGAGCTCCCCCAGGAAGAACAGCGAGCCGGCCCGGGGATTGAGCAGCATGGCATTCTTGCCGAACCAGCCGAGCCCCGCCTTGCGGGCCAGGGCGCGTTCCATCACCGGCGCCGAGTCGACGAAGGCGCGATAGCCGAAGGCGCCCACTTCGGCTTCCATCCACTTGGCGAGGGTCGCCAGCCGCTTGCGCATCAGCTTGTGGTAGTCCCGGCCGGTGGCATAGCGCGAGACGTAGGCGGTCTGCGGCTGGCCGAGCACCTTCGTCGTCTCCACCTCGGCGGGCAGGTAGTCCAGGCGCACGCTGATCACCCGCAGCGTGCCGGGAACCAGTTCCGCCGGTCGGGTACGCTTGGTGCCATGCTTGGCCATGAAGCCCATCTCGCCGTGGTAGCCCGCCGCGAGCCAGCGCTCGAGGTAGCGCTCGTGGTCGGCCAGGTCGACATCGCTGATACCCAGCTGCTGAAAGCCGAGCTCGCGGCCCCAGGCCTTGATCTGCTCGGCGAGGGCGTTCATGTCGGGTGTGTCACCCGGCGCGGACACTGCGGTCATTATCGAGAAAACACCATGCAGATCGGCCCCACGACTTGGCGTGGGGCGCAGAGACTTTACACTCGTATGGTAAAGCATCCCGAACGAGGAGGCATCGAATGAGCCGGGAAGCCCCACACGCCGCGACCCCATCGCGGCCGCTGTATCGCGCCGAGCAAGTGCGCGAGCTCGACAAGCGCACCATCGCCGCCGGCATCGAAGGTTTTGCCCTCATGCAGCGTGCCGCCGCGGCCGCCTGGCAGAGCCTCAAGGCCCGCTGGCCCGAGGTGCGCTCGCTCAGCGTGCTGTGCGGTGGCGGCAACAATGGCGGCGACGGCCATGTGCTGGCGGCGCTGGCCGCCGCCGAAGGCGTCGCCGTGCAGCGTATCCTGCTCAAGCCGATCGAGGAGCTCTCCGGCGACGCCAGGCGCGCCGCCGACATGGCCACGGCGGCCGGGGTCGAAGCCGTGGCCTGGCACGCGGAGCTGGCCTTCGACGGCGAACTGCTGGTCGATGCCATGCTGGGCACCGGCCTGGGCGGCGAAGTGCGTGGCGAGGCCCGCGAGGCGATCGAGGCCGTCAATGCCAGCGGCCTGCCCGTGATGGCCATCGATATCCCCTCCGGGCTGCATGCCGATACGGGCGCCATTCTCGGCACGGCGGTCCGGGCGTGTCGCACCGCGACCTTTATTGGCGACAAGCTGGGGCTGCACACTGGCGCAGCACCGGAGTGGGCGGGAGAGGTGGATTTCCGCGCACTGGGCGTAGAGGCCGAGGATAATGCGGACCTTGAGCCCGCCGCCCATCTGCTCGAGGCCGGCATGATCAGCGCCTGGCTGCCGCCACGAGCCCGCAGCGCTCACAAGGGCGATTTTGGCCATGCGCTGGTGCTGGGTGGCGCCCCGGGCTTCGGCGGGGCGGCGCTGCTCGCCGCCGAGGCCTGCGCACGTCTGGGCGTCGGCAAGATAAGCCTGGCCACGGCGCCTGAGCATGTGACCGCCAGCCTGGTGCGGCGTCCCGAGGTGATGGTTCACGGCGTGCGTGGCGCCGGTGATCTCGGCGAGCTGCCCCAGCAAGCCGATGTAGTGGTGGTGGGGCCCGGGCTCGGCCAGGGCAGCTGGGGCCAGGGCATGTTGCAATCTGCGCTGGCCGGCGACGGGCCGCTGGTGGTGGATGCCGATGCCCTCAACCTGCTGGCGACTCGCTTCAGTGGCCAGTATCGCGATGACTGGATTCTGACGCCGCATCCCGGTGAGGCGGCGCGTCTGCTGGACCTCTCCGCCAGCGACGTCCAGGCCGACCGACCCGCCGCAGCGCTGGCCCTGCAGCGGCGCTATGGTGGGGTGGTGGTGCTCAAGGGCGCCGGCAGCCTGGTGGCTGGCCCCGAGGGGCTCGCCGTCTGCCCCTTCGGCAATCCGGGCATGGCCAGCGGCGGCATGGGCGATACGCTCTCCGGTATCCTTGGGGCCCTGGTGGCCCAGGGCCTGCCGCTCGAGACGGCGGCCCGGCTCGGTGTGCTGGTGCATGCCCTGGCGGCCGATATGGCGGCACGACAGGCAGGGGAGCGTGGTCTGCTGGCCGGCGATCTGGCATCCTGTGCGCAAATTCTGGTCAACCCGACGACGGGCCAAGACGATGTTGCTGCGACTCGATGACGAAGAATGCCAGGTTGCCCTCGGCGAATGCCTGGGCCGTGCCCTGGGGGGGCAGGGTCGCGTGCATCTCAGCGGCGAGCTGGGAGCCGGCAAGACCACCCTGGCACGCGGCATCCTGCGCGCCTGTGGCCATCGGGGCGCGGTGAAGAGCCCTACCTATACCCTTGTGGAGCCCTATGAGCTGGACGGAGTGCTGGTGCATCATTTCGACCTCTATCGCCTGGGCGATCCCGAGGAACTGGAGTTCATCGGCGGCCGTGACCTGCTCGCCGAGGAGGCGCTCTGTCTGATCGAGTGGCCGGAGCGGGGCGAGGGCTGGCTGCCGCCCCCCGACCTGGACGTGGTCCTGCGGCTGGCCCAAAGCGGGCGCGAGGCGTCGCTCGAGGCGCGCAGCGACCATGGCCGGGCGGTGCTCGAGCGGCTGGCGGCGGTGCCGGCGCTGGCCGATTGGGTGGTGGACGAACAAGCAGTTGACGCATCGCGAGGAAATGCATGAGACCAGGAGCACGCCTGCTGGCGGGGCTGGGAGTGGCGCTATTGGGGTTGGCGAGCGGCCTGGCCAGTGCCGCCAGCGTCGACAACCTGCGCCTCTGGGCGGCACCCGACCACGCCCGTCTGGTCTTCGACCTTTCCTCTCCCGCACAGGCCAATGTGTTCAGCCTCGACAATCCGCGCCGCCTGGTCATTGACCTGCAAGACAGCCAGCTCAATGCCAGCGCCGACCGCCTGGACCTCGAGGGCAGCGCCATCAGTACCCTGCGAACCGGGGTGCGCAACGGTAATGGCCTGCGGGTGGTGCTGGAGCTCGAGCGGGAGGTCGAGCCCCGCCACTTCACCCTGGCCCCCAACGACCAGTACGGTCACCGGCTGGTGGTGGATCTGGAATATCCCGGCGAGAGCGCCGTCGAGGACCCTATCGACCCTATCGAGGCGATGATACGCGAACAGGAGATCGCCGCCGACCGCGCCCGTAGCGAAGCCGTGGCGCAGGGCCGCAACCCGGCCGATGTCGCCGCCGCCCCGGTGCTGGAGAAGGCCAAGCCGCATCCCAGGCGCGACATCATCATTGCCATCGATGCCGGCCATGGCGGCGAGGACCCCGGGGCGATCGGTCCCTCGGGCACCCGTGAGAAGGATGTCGTGTTGGAGATGGCGCGGCGCATGGCGCGGCTGGTCAACGCGGCAGAGGGGTTCCGGGCGGTGATGATCCGCGATGGCGACTACTACGTCGGGCTGCGCCAGCGGACCCGCATCGCCCGCGAGCAGAAGGCCGACTTCTTCGTGTCGATTCATGCCGATGCCTTCAATAGCCCGCGGCCCAACGGCAGCTCGGTGTATGCGCTGTCTCAGCGGGGTGCCACCTCCGAGACCGCCCAGTGGCTGGCTGCCAGCGAGAACCAGGCCGACCTGATCGGCGGCGTCGATGGCAGCCTGTCGCTGGACGATAAGGACGAGGTGCTGCGCGGGGTGCTGCTCGACCTGACCATGACGGCGACCCTCAATGACTCCCTGACCATCGGCGGGCAGGTGCTCGACCAGCTCGGACGAGTCAACCGGCTGCACAAGTCGCGGGTCGAGCAGGCCGGCTTCATGGTGCTCAAGTCGCCGGACATTCCCTCGCTGCTGGTCGAGACCGGTTTCATCTCCAATCCCGACGAGGAGCGCCGGCTGCGCGATGGGGCCTATCAGCAGCGGATGGTCGAAGCCGTGTTCGGCGGGATCCGCAGCCACTTCCAGCGCAACCCGCCGCCGGCCAGCCTGCTGGCCTGGCGGCGCGACCGCAATCGCAGCCCCGAAGGCAACGAGTATCGTATTCAGCCCGGCGACACCCTCTCCGAGATCGCGGCCCGTCACGGTGTCCCGGTGGCCCAGCTCAAGCAGGCCAACGAGATCAACGGCGACGTGATCCGGGTCGGCCAGGTGCTGCGCATCCCCCGCTCATGACCCCTTCGGGGAGCTGTAATCTTTAAGCTGTAAGAAAAACCTTGTTGCGAGTTTGGGTGGCAACAGACTCACTTACGGCTTACGGCTTACGGCTTACGGCTTACGGCTTAATTTTGGAGTCCCATGTCAGTGAAGCGACACATCCAGATCCTCGATCCCCGCCTGGCCAACCAGATCGCCGCCGGCGAAGTGGTCGAGCGGCCGGCCTCGGTGGTCAAGGAGCTGGTGGAGAACGCCATCGATGCCGACAGCCGGCGCATCGAAGTTGAGCTGGAAAACGGCGGCGCCCGCACGATCCGGGTCAGGGACGACGGCAGCGGGATCGGCGAGGAGGACCTGCCGCTGGCGCTGTCGCGCCATGCCACCAGCAAGATCATCTCCCTGGAGGAGCTCGAGGGCGTGGCCAGCCTGGGATTTCGCGGCGAGGCGCTGGCCTCGATCAGCTCGGTGGCGCGCCTCGAGCTGACGTCCAATACCGACCAGGACCCGCGCAGCGGCTGGCGCGTGGTGGCCGAGGGGCGGCGCATGGAGCCCCGCGTGACTCCGGCGCCGCATCCTCGCGGCACCTCGGTGACGGTGCGGGATCTCTTCTTCAACACCCCGGCACGCCGCAAGTTCCTGCGCACCGAGAAGACCGAGTTCGGCCACGTCGAGGAGGCCTTCCGACGCCAGGCGCTGTCGCGCTTCGATATCGGCTGGGTACTGCGCCACAACCACAAGACGCTCCACCAGCTGCCGCCCGGCGATGAGCCGGTGGCTCGTGAGCGACGTCTTCAGTCGCTGCTCGGCAAGGCGTTCCTGGAGAATGCCCTGCACCTGGATCTGGAGGTAGGCGGTCTGCGGCTATGGGGCTGGGTAGGGCTGCCGACCCACTCCCGGGCCCAGGCCGACCAGCAGTACTTCTTCGTCAACGGTCGCGTGGTGCGCGACCGGCTGGTGGCGCATGCCATTCGCCAGGCCTACCGCGACGTGCTCTTCCATGGCCGCCACCCGGTCTTTGTGCTTTACCTGGAGGTCGATCCTCGGGTAGTGGACGTTAACGTCCATCCCACCAAGCACGAAGTGCGCTTCCGCGACGGGCGCATGGTCCACGATTTCCTGTTCTCGAGCCTGCATCGCGCGCTGGGTGATGCTCGGCCCGGCGAAGGGAGCGAGCGCGAGAGTCAAGCCGAGGCGTCCGAGGCCGCCCAAGGGGTTCAAGAGGCGGCGCCGGTCTGGCAACAGCAGCCGATGTCGTTGCCCGGCCGTCAAGATGCGGGTGGCGGGGCCGATGATGGCGGTCGCGATCGCGTGACGCCCGACCGGGTGCGCGCCTTTATGGAAGGCTACCGGGCGCTGCATCCCGAGCACGAGGAGAGCCTGCTCACCCCGCAGCCGGCCGCCCCGCCCCCGGGTGGCAGCGCTGCGGGCGTGGCCCTCGAGGAGCGTCGCGCCACGCAGGCGGCTCGGGCTCCGCGCCCGGCAATGGCCGAGGAGGACGCCACCCGTGCGCCGCCGCTGGGTTATGCCGTGGCTCAGCTGCATGGGGTCTACATCCTCGCGCAGACCGAGCGCGGCCTGGTGGTAGTGGACATGCACGCCGCCCATGAGCGCATCGTCTACGAGCGGATGAAGACCCAGGTCCACGGTGACACCGGAGCCGAAAGGGGGCTACAGGCCCAGCCGCTGCTGGTGCCGGTGTCGCTGGCCGCGAGTCCCGCCGAGGTCGCCACCGCCGAGGCCGAACATGACGCCTTCGCGCGCCTCGGCGTGGAGCTCGACGTGGCCGGCCCTGAGACCCTGCTGGTGCGCCAGGTGCCGGTACTGCTGGCCGATGCTGATGTCGAGCCGCTGGTGCGTGACATGCTCGCCGACCTGGAGCGCTACGGCCGCTCGGATCGGCTCGAGGCGCGCATCAACGAGCTGCTGGCGACCATGGCCTGTCACGGCAGCGTGCGGGCCAATCGCCAGCTGGGGCTCGAGGAGATGAATGCTCTGCTGCGCGACATGGAACGCACTGAGCGCAGTGGCCAGTGCAACCATGGCCGTCCCACCTGGACCGAAATGAGCATGAAGGAGTTGGACCGCCTCTTCCTGAGGGGACAGTAGCCCCATGATCGATTCGCGACCCCCCGCCATCCTGCTGATGGGGCCTACCGCCGCCGGCAAGACCGACCTGGCCATCGAGCTCCACGAACGGTTGGGCTGCGAGCTGGTCAGCGTCGATTCGGCGATGGTCTACCGCGGCATGGACATCGGCAGCGCCAAGCCCTCGCCCGAGGAGCTGGGCCGGGCGCCGCACCGGCTGATCGACATCCGTGACCCGGTCGATCCCTACTCTGCCGCCGACTTTCGCGAGGATGCCCTGCGCGAGATGCGGCGGATCAGCGCGGCCGGCCGGGTGCCGCTGCTGGTGGGGGGCACGATGCTGTACTTCAAGCACCTGCTCGAGGGGGTGGCCAACCTGCCCGCGTCGGACCCCATCGTGCGCGCTGAGCTGGAGCGCACGATGGCAGAGCAGGGGCTGGCGGCGCTGCACGAGGCGCTGGCCCGGGTCGATCCGGCCTCGGCAGCGCGCATCCATCCCAACGACCCCCAACGCCTGGTGCGGGCGCTGGAAGTCTATCGGCTGACCGGGCGGCCGCTCAGTGAGCTGTGGGGCGAGCAGCGCCGCGAAACCTTTTCCTGGCGCACGCTGTCGATAGGCCTCGCACCGGCGGATCGCGGGGTGCTGCATGCGCGGATTGCTCAGCGCTTTACGGCGATGCTCGATGCCGGGTTCATCGACGAGGTGGCAGCCCTCAAGGCGCGTGACGATCTCGCCGCGTCCCTGCCCGCCATGAAGAGTGTGGGCTATCGTCAGGTCTGGGCCTACCTTGAGGGGGCGTTCGAGCGTGGCGAACTCGAACAGCGCGGTATCATCGCCACGCGCCAGCTGGCCAAGCGCCAGCTGACTTGGATGCGCCGCTGGCCGGGACTGCAGTGGGTCGACAGTCTGGGCGCTGCTCCCCTCGGGGAGGTGCTGAAACTGGTGCGTGAATTCGGCACTTAGCGTAAGATGGGCCTTTCGGTGGCCGGGTGAAAAGGCCCCTCCGGGTATCCAGCGTTGCCCCCTGGCGGGCGCGACCAAGACCGACATAACATCAACCCCAAGAGACACTTCAGGGAGAGCAACATGTCCAAAGGGCAGTCCCTTCAAGACCCGTACCTGAACATCCTGCGCAAGGAGCGCATTCCGGTATCGATTTTCCTGGTCAACGGCATCAAGCTGCAGGGCCAGATCGAATCCTTCGACCAGTTTGTCATCCTGCTGCGCAACACCGTCAGCCAGATGGTCTACAAGCACGCCATCTCCACCGTGGTGCCGTCGCGCAATGTGCGTCTTCCGGCCCCGGATGCGGCGGCGCAGCCGGAACATGACGCGTGAGGTATTGATTGTTTTTTGAACGACCCGACGCCGGCGAAACGGCGGTCCTCGTCCATGTCGACTTCCAGGACGAGCAGGAGCGCGAGGATGCGGGAGAGTTCCTCGAACTCGTGCGCTCGGCTGGCGCTGAGCCGGCGACGCTGATCACCGGCAGTCGCAAGCGCCCCGATTCTCGCACCTTCGTGGGCTCGGGCAAGCTCGAGGAGCTGCGCGAGGCGAAGGCGGTGCACCAGGCCGAGCTGGTGATCTTCAATCATGGCTTGAGCCCCTCTCAGGAGCGTAACCTGGAGCGCGAGCTCAAGTGCCGTGTGATCGACCGCACCGGCCTGATCCTCGACATCTTCGCCCAGCGTGCCCGAACCCATGAGGGCAAGCTGCAAGTCGAGCTCGCCCAGCTCGAGTACATGTCGACCCGACTGGTGCGCGGCTGGACCCACCTGGAGCGCCAGAAGGGCGGCATCGGGTTGCGCGGACCGGGCGAGACCCAGCTCGAGACCGACCGCCGCCTGCTGCGGGCACGCATCAAGGCGATTCACAAGCGGCTCGACAAGGTGCGCAGCCAGCGCAGCCAGAACCGTCGAGCCCGCTCCCGGGCAGAGATTCCCAGCGTCTCGCTGGTGGGCTATACCAACGCCGGCAAGTCCACGCTCTTCAACGCCCTGACGTCCGCCAAGGTCTATGCGGCCGACCAGCTGTTCGCTACCCTCGACCCCACGCTGCGTCGCCTCGAGATCGAGGACGTGGGGCCGGTGGTAGTGGCCGATACCGTGGGCTTCATCCGTCACCTGCCCCACAAGCTCGTCGAGGCCTTTCGCGCCACGCTGCAGGAGGCCGCCGAGGCGTCGTTGCTGGTGCACGTGATCGATGCCGCCGACCCTGACCGCGAGCTCAACGTCGCTCAGGTCGAGGCGGTGCTCGACGAGATCGGCGCTCTCGAGGTGCCCAGCCTCAAGGTCATGAACAAGATCGACCTGCTCGACAGCGCACCGCGCATCGAACGCGACGGTGAGGGTCGGCCCGAGGTTGTCTGGCTGTCGGCCCGCGACGGCAAGGGCCTCGACCTGCTGGAGCAGGCGCTATCGGAGCGCTTGGCCGATGACATCATCGACTTCGAGCTCAGTCTGGCGCCGGAGCAGGGTAAGCTGCGTGCTGCCCTGCATGAGCTGGGCGCCGTGCGCGAAGAACGTTTCGATGACGAGGGACATACGCTGCTGGAAGTGCGCCTGCCACGGCGCGACTTCCTGCAACTGATGGCGCGACTGGGCGAGCACGCCGACGACTATCTGCCCGCGACGCTACAGGCGCCGCCGGTGTGGGAGGCGTGAGGCCAGTAGCCACAACACGATGACAGGGGCGCCGGGCCACGCCGGGCGATACCCGCAGGTTCGCAACCGATGTCCGTCGCCGGCACGTCCGGTAGAGGGATGCAACGCATAGTGGAGACGACGTATGGCCTGGAATGAGCCTGGTGGTGGCAACCAGCACGACCCCTGGAGTGGGGGCGGCCGCGGTGGCAGTGGCGGCGGAGGCAAGGGCGGTGGCAATCAGGGGCCGCCCGACCTCGATGAGGCCCTGAAGAAGTTTCAGGACAAACTCAACAACATGCTGGGCGGTCGCGGCGGCAAACGCGGTGGCTCCGGCGGTGGCAAGGGGGGCGGCAGCAAGCCGCGTAATCCCTTCACGCTGCCGGGCCTGCTGGTGGTGGTCGCCCTGGCCATCTGGGCGGCTTCGGGCTTCTATCTGGTCGATCAGTCTGAGCGCGGGGTGGTGTTGCGCTTCGGCGAATTCCAGGAAGTCGTCACGCCCGGTCTGCAGTGGAATCCGCCGCTGGTCGATGACGTGCGCATGGTCAACGTGACCCGCGTTCGCTCGGTCACCCAGACACAGTCGATGCTGACCCAGGACGAGAACATCGTTTCTGTCGAGATCTCGGCGCAGTTCCAGGTGGCCGATCCGCGCAACTACGTGCTCAACGTTCGCAATCCCGAACTCAGCCTCGAGAACGCCCTCGACAGCGCGCTGCGCCACGTGGTCGGCGGGACCGACATGATCGACATCCTGACCTCCGGGCGCGAGATTCTCGGCAGCTCGGTGGCCAGCCGCCTGCAGTCCTACCTGGATAATTACGGTACCGGTATTCTGCTGCAGACGCTCAACGTCGAGTCCACCGCGCCACCCGATGCGGTTCAGGACGCCTTCGATGACGTCATCCGGGCCCGTGAGGACCGCCAGCGTACCATCAACCAGGGCATCGCCTACGCCAACGCCATCATTCCCGAGGCTCAGGGTCAGGCCCAGCGTCTCGTCGAGCAGGGGCAGGGCTATCGCGAATCGGTGGTCGCCGAGGCCGAAGGTCAGGCCAGCCGCTTCAACGCGCTACTCGGGCAGTATGAACAGTCTCCGTCGATCATGCGCGAGCGCCTCTACCTCGATGCTCTCAGCGAGGTGTTCGGCAATACCGCCAAGGTGATGGTCGATGTTTCCGAGAACAGTCCGCTGATGGTCCTGCCGCTGGATCGCCTCAATGGCGCCGGCACGGCCGGTGGTGCTGCCCAGTCGGGTAGCAACGAGGGGCTGGATCCCCGCGTGCTCGAACGCATGCGCTCAAGCCAGTCGAACAGCAGTAACAGCAGTAACAGCAACAGTGGTATCAGCAGGGAGGGCCGCTAAATGATCAATAATCGTTCCCTGCTCATCGTCGGTGGCCTGGCCGCCGTGGCGTGGCTGGCCAGCAATAGCCTCTACGTGGTGGACGAGACCGAGCGCGCCGTCAAGCTGCGCTTTGGCGAGATCGTCCAGGAGAACATCCAGCCCGGTCTGCACGTCAAGGTGCCGATCACGCAGACGGTACGCACCTTCGATACGCGCCTGTTGACGCTGGATACCGACCCCAGCCGCTACCTGACGCTGGAGCAGAAGGCGGTGATCGTCGACTCCTACGTCCAGTGGCAGGTGGTCAACCCGACCCAGTACTATGAGGCCACGGCCGGTGATGAGCTGATGGCCAGCCGACTCATCCAGCCGCGGGTCGACGAAAGCCTGCGTAACGAGTTCGGCCGTCTGAACCTGCAGCAGATCATCGCCGAGCGTCGCGATGACCTGATGACGGGCCCCACCGAAGACCTCGACCAGCTGATGCGGGAGGAACTGGGTGTGGCGGTGCGCGACATCCGCGTCAAGCGCATCGACCTGCCGGACAATGTCTCGTCGGCGGTGTACGAGCGCATGCGCTCCGAACGTGAGCGCCAGGCGCGCGAATGGCGTGCCCAGGGTCAGGAAGAGGCCGAACGCATTCGCGCCAACGCTGAACGCCGTCGCCAGGTGCTTCTGGCCCAGGCCCGCGCTCGCTCGGAGACCCTGCGCGGTGAAGGTGACGCCGAAGCCGCCGCAATCTTCGCCGATGCCTACGGCAAGGACGAGGAGTTCTTCAGCTTCTGGCGCAGCCTCAATGCCTATCGCGAGAGCTTCGAGGCTGATGACAACATGCTGGTGCTGGATCCCTCCAGCGAGTTCTTCCAGTATCTCAAGAGCCCGCAGGGCGCCGACGAGTGACCCACTCGGCGGGCGGTGCGCCGCCCGCCGGTCGGGGTTCAACCCGCCAGTAAACGTGGTAGAATCCTTCAACCGGGCGTGGCCCGGTTTTTTTGTGGCCTCTCCATCCCCGGCGCTCCCGTTCGCCAGCACGCCTCGCGCGACTCGGGCATCGTCGCAGGCCAACCATCGTCTTGCAGGATGAACGACATGACCATCGCTGACCGCTGGCTGCTTCCCGACGGCATGGACGAGGTACTGCCGCCTCAGGCCAGCCGCATGGAGGAGCTGCGCCGTGCGCTGCTCGACCTCTATCACCGCTGGGGCTATGACCAGGTGATGCCACCGCCGGTGGAGTTCCTGGACTCCCTGCTCACCGGCACCGGCACCGACCTCGATCTGCAGACCTTCAAGCTGACCGACCAGATGACCGGCCGCATGATGGGCGTCAGCGCCGACGTCACGCCCCAGGTGGCGCGCATGGATGCCCACTCCCTGCGTCGCCAGGGTCCGGTGCGGCTCTGCTACTGCACCAACGTGCTGCGCGCCAAGGCCGATCAGCATCAGGGCGGGCGCAGTCCGGTTCAGGTTGGCGTGGAGCTGTTTGGCCATGCCGGACTGGAGGCCGACCTCGAGATCCTGCGCCTGGCACTGGCCAGCCTCGAGACCGCCGGGGCGACGGAGATCCACCTGGCGCTGGGCCATATCGGCATCTACCGCAGCCTGGTGCAGGTCGCGGGACTCGACGCCGACCAGGAGCGCGCGCTGTTCGACGCCCTGGCCCTCAAGTCGCCGGGCGAGCTTGCCGCACGCGTGGAGGAGAGCGTGCGCGACCCGGGGCTCGCGGCGATGTTCCGCGCCCTGGGAGACCTGCACGGCGGGCTTGAGGTGCTGGAGGCGGCCCGTGAAGTCTTCGAGGAGGCCCCACAGCCCGTGGGGGCCGCGCTGGACCAGCTTCGCGCCCTGGTCGATGGGGTGC
The DNA here is from genome assembly GCF_014192285.1 of Halomonas fontilapidosi. GTDB lineage: Bacteria > Pseudomonadota > Gammaproteobacteria > Pseudomonadales > Halomonadaceae > Halomonas > Halomonas fontilapidosi. Next base: position 121,196 of record NZ_JACHXQ010000007.1, read on the forward strand.
TCGCCGAGTACCCCGGGATCGCGCCCTACTTCGACCTGGCCGAGCTGCGCGGCTACCAGTATCACACCGGCATGATGTTCGCCGCCTATGTGCCGCGCTACGGCCAGGCGCTGGCCAAGGGCGGGCGCTACGACGATACCGGCCGCGCCTTCGGCCGCGCCCGGCCCGCCACCGGCTTCTCCATGGACCTCAAGCTGTTGGCCACCCTGGCCCCTGCGGAGCCCGCAGCGGATGGTATCTGGGCCCCGGCCGACGGCGAGGGGCTGACGGAGGCCCTGCAGGCGCTGCGCCAGCAGGGCGAGCGGGTCGTGCAGGCGCTGCCCGGGCAGCGTACCGGGCCGGCGGAACACCGCTGCGATCGCCAGATGGAACGTATCGACGGTCGCTGGGAGCCGCGCCTCCTGGGGACGCTACACAACCGGGCCTGAAGGCCCGCGGTCAATGACCTCGGCCCTGGGCCTTTTCACGGGCGCGGTGCCGCAACGAGAGACGAGAGACCAATGGGCAAGAACGTAGTCGTACTGGGCACCCAGTGGGGTGATGAAGGCAAGGGCAAGGTGGTTGACCTGCTCACCGAGTCCGCGTCGGCGGTGGTGCGCTTCCAGGGCGGGCACAATGCCGGCCATACCCTGGTCATCGACGGCGAGAAGACCGTCCTGCATCTGATCCCCTCGGGGATCCTGCGCAATGACAAGACCTGCGTGATCGGCAACGGCGTGGTGTTGTCGCCCGAGGCGCTGATGGAGGAGATCCGCGAGCTGGAGAGCAAGGGCGTGCCGGTGCGCGAGCGCCTGCGCCTGTCGCCCGCCTGCCCGCTGATCCTGCCCTATCACGTGCGCCTTGATAAGGCCCGCGAGAAGGCTCGCGGAGAGGCCAAGATCGGCACCACCGGCCGCGGCATCGGCCCGGCCTATGAGGACAAGGTGGCGCGCCGTGGCCTGCGTCTCGGCGACATGCTGCACCGCGAGCGTTTCGCCTCCAAACTCGGCGAGCTGCTTGACTATCACAACTTCGTGCTGACCAAGTATCACCGCGAGGAAGAGCCGGTGGACTTCCAGCAGGTCCTAGACCAGGCGATGGCCATGGCCGAGGAACTGCGCCCCATGGTCTGCGATACTGTCTCCCTGGTGCACGAGTATCGCCGTGCCGGTGAGAACATCCTCTTCGAGGGGGCCCAGGGCTCGCTGCTGGACATCGACCACGGCACCTACCCCTTCGTGACCAGTTCCAACACCACCGCCGGCGGCACCGCGACCGGCTCCGGCGTCGGCCCGCTTTACCTGGACTACGTGCTGGGCATCACCAAGGCCTACACCACTCGGGTCGGCTCCGGCCCCTTCCCGACCGAGCTGTTTGACGATCACGGCCGCCACTTGGCCGAGAAAGGGCACGAGTTCGGCGCGACCACCGGCCGCGCGCGCCGCTGTGGCTGGTTCGATGCCGTGGCCCTGCGTCACGCGGTGCAGATCAACTCGGTCTCCGGCATCTGCCTGACCAAGCTCGACGTGCTCGACGGCCTGGAGAATATCCGCGTCTGCGTGGGCTATCGCGGCAAGGATGGCGAAGTACTCGATACTCCCGTGGACTCCGAGGGCTACGCCGCCATCGAGCCCGTGTACGAGGATCTGCCGGGCTGGAGCGAGTCTACCCTGGGGGCGCGTCGCATCGAGGACCTGCCGGCCAATGCGCGCTCCTACATCAGCTTCCTTGAGGAGCGAGTGGGCACCTCAATCGACATCATCTCGACCGGCCCGGACCGCAACGAGACCATCGTGCTGCGCAATCCCTTCGAGGGCTGACCGACGGCGCGGCGGCTCGCGAAGTCGCAGATACAGGAAGGCCCCACCTCAGGTGGGGCCTTCCTGCGTTCGGGTGGCGGTTGCTCAGAAATCGATGCCGCGGCGGGCCTGGAGGCCGTTGTTGAAGGCGTGGCGCACTTCCTGCATCTCGGTGACGGTATCGGCCATGCCGGTAAGCTCCCGGTGGGCATTGCGCCCGGTAATGATCACCGTCTGCTCGGCGGGACGCTCGGCCAGCGCCTGCTTCACGGTGGCGATGTCCAGATAGCCGAACTTGAGCATGTAGGTGATCTCGTCGAGTACCACCAGATAGACGCCCGGGTCAGCGAGCATCCGCTCGGCCTCGGCCCACACCTCGCGGCAGGCTTGGGTATCCGCTTCGCGGTTCTGGGTGTCCCAGGTGAAGCCGGTGGCCATGATGGCGACTTCGAGGTTGGGATCCTCGACCAGCCGCTCGCGCTCGCCGCACTCCCACAGGCCCTTGATGAACTGCACCACGCCGACCTTGTAGCCGTAGCCCAGGGCGCGGGTCACGGTGCCCCAGGCGGCAGTGGTCTTGCCCTTGCCGTTGCCGGTGAAGACCAGCATCAGCCCGCGCTGCTCGGTGGCCTCGGCGACTTTCTCATCGACGCGAGACTTGAGCTTCTGCATGGCCTGCTGGTGGCGGGTATCGCGATCGCTCATCGGAGCTCCCTTCTTTGTACAAGGCTTGTCGAGGAAAGCGATAGCATACGTCACAATCGCACGGGCGTCAGCCTCCGCGGCTTACGTCCGTTCGCCTACGCGGGCCTCCATGCGCGCCAGGAAGACCCGCATGATGCGCTCGTAGAGGGCACGGCCGAGCACGGCATCCTCGATGCCGGCATCCACGTTGGGGTTGTCGTTGACCTCGATTACCACCACCCGCTCCCCGGCCTGCTTGAGGTCCACGCCGTAGAAGCCGTCGCCGATCAGCCGAGTGGCCTTGAGCGCCGCCTTGATCACGGCCGCGGGGACCTCGTCGGGGGCATGGGTGGTGAAGCCGCCGCTCTTCACCCGGGCGCCGGAATGATCGTAGATCTGCCAGTGGCCGCGGGCCATGTAATAGCGGCTGGCGAAGAGCACCTGGCCGTCGAGTACGCCGATTCGCCAGTCGTACTCGGTCGGCAGCCACTCCTGGAGCAGCAGCAGGGCCGAGGTGGCGAACAGACGCTCGGCCTCGTGTTCGAGCTGCTGTATGGATTCGACCTTGACGATGCCTCGTGAGAAGGCGCCGTCGGGAATCTTGAGGACCAGCGGAAAGCCCAGGTTGGCGATCTGTTCGTCGAGCGGGCGGCGGTCGCCGCGCTTGAGCAGGATGCCTCTCGGCGCCGGCACGCCGCGCGCGCGCAGCAGGGCGTGCAGGTAGACCTTGTTGGTGCAGCGTAGGATGTCGCGGGGCGCATCGATTACCACCAGCCCCTCGTGCTCCGCCCGCCGCGCCATGCGATAGGTGTGGTGGTCGAGGGCCGTGGTCTCACGGAGGAACAGGCCGTCGAATTCGGCGAGCCGACCGGCATCCTTGCGGGTGATCAGCGAGACATCGATGCCGAGCTTGCGTCCGGCGCGGATGAAGGCCTTCAGCGCCCCGCGGTTGCTGGGCGGCAGGGCCTCCTGCGGGTCGATCAGGACCGCCAAGTCGAAGCGGTAGCGGCGCCGCGCCTTGGGGGTGCGCCAGACCTTGCGCGAGTGGCGGTTGAGGGCCGTGGCGAACAGGTCCTGCTCCTCGCGCGCCAGGTCGCGCAGTCGCAGTGGCTTGAGACGCGCCAGGCGCCATACCTGGTGGCGACGCACCAGGCGTGCCTCGAGCAAGGGGCAGGGCAGACGCTCGAAGAGCCGTCGCGCCAGCGGTGCCAGGGCCGGCTCTCGGCACTCGCCGAACAGGACCCGCAGCGTCAGCTGGTCGCCAGGCAACGAGCCTCGGCGGGCCAGGTCACCCAGCAGCGGGACCAGGCCATCCAGCTGCAGGTCGACCAGCGCCTTGCGCCCCAGGGCGTTGAGGGTCTCGACCGCGGGCAGGACTCGCTGTCCCCGCGCTTGCGCCAGTAGCGAGACATAGTAGCCCGTGCCAAGGTAGTCGAGTTCGCCGCACAGGTTGATCACGTGGGTGGTGCGATCCTGCTCCTCGCCGCTGCGGTGTTGTCGGTCCTGGGCGAGGAAGTCGTCGGCGGTGACCAGGTCTTCGGAGGGGTAGTAGGGTCGCCAATCTTCTGGTCGGTCGACGACGATGCGCAGCGGGCACATGGTTGGGGGTCCGATTGGGGCGGCGACGTGCCGCCGGAATGCGGCCAGCATGCGCCTGAGCCCGCGCCCGGACAAGCCGGAATTCGAGTGAAAAGATTTCATCTTCAACGCCGGTGACAGCGATATTGGCCATGATCACAATCGTCTCGAACTTGCTGGAGAGTCGCGATGACCGCCACCCTGCGCCGTGCCCTCGGCCATGATCTGGATGCCCTCTACCGCCTGGAGCAGGTGGCCTTCAGCGGCGATCGCTTCAGTCGCCGCCAGCTATGGCATCTGCTCAACCGCGCGCATGCCCTGACGCTGGTAGTCGAGCAGCGGCCACCCGATGGCGGGCTTCCGAGGCTGCTGGGTTACGCTACCCTGCTGTTCCGTCGCGGCACCCGCCGTGCCCGGCTCTACTCCTTCTGCGTGCACCCCGATGCGCGCGGCAGCGGCCTGGGCCGGCGGCTGCTTGAGGCGTTGGAGGCCGAGGCGTTGACGCGTGATGTCGAGGTGCTGGGCCTCGAGGTACGCGTCGACAACCGCGTGGCGCTGGGACTCTACCGGCGGATGGGGTTTCGCCCCGAGCGCTGGTTGAGCGACTACTACGAGGACGGCTGTGCGGGCTGGCAGATGGCCAAGCCGCTGGGCGTCGTTCAGGAGGCCGCGCGGGCACTTGAGGGCTGATAGAATCATGCCTGAGCGTCTTCCTTTACCCGTCACCTTCTACCAGGATATTCCATGCCCTCGTTCGACATCGTTTCCGAATTCGACAAGCACGAAGCCAGCAACGCCGTGGATCAGGCCAACCGGGAGATTCAGACCCGTTTCGATTTCAAGGGCGTGACCGCGAGCTTCGAGCTCAATGGCGAGACCGTCTCGCTGGAGGCCGAGGTCGACTTCCAGCTCAAGCAGATGCTCGACGTGTTGCGCAACAAGCTCATCGCGCGCGGCATCGATGCCCGCTGCATGGACGTCCAGGAACCGCAGCTCTCCGGGGTTCGGGCCCGCCAGGAGGTGATCCTCAAGCAGGGGCTCGACCAGAAGGAGGCCAAGGACGTCGTCAAGCGCATCAAGGAGAGCAAGCTGAAGGTCCAGGCCCAGATCCAGGGCGAGAAGGTCCGGGTCACCGGCAAGAAGCGTGACGATCTCCAGGCCGTCATGGCCTTGCTGCGCGGGGAGGGCGGTCCGGATCTGCCGCTGCAGTTCGACAATTTCCGCGATTGAGCGTCGCCTTGGATTCCCTGATCCAGGTCAGTCCGATGGCGTCCATAGCCGACTGCGATTGGCATTGCGTGGCAGAATGCTCTTCAATGTGAGTGATAACCGACTATCGGGAGTAAGCCCCTGATGCCCGTCGTTCGTCGTGTCGCCTTCCTTGCCTTGGCCTGGGTCAGCTTCGGGCTGGGCGTAGTGGGTGCCTTCCTGCCGCTGCTGCCGACCACCTGCTTCATGCTGCTGGCGGTCTGGGCGGCTTCCAAGGGCTCGCCGCGTTTCGCCGCCTGGATCCGCGAACATCCGCGCTTTGGTCCTGCGGTGGTGGCCTGGGAGTGTGAACGGGCCATTCCCCGCCATGCCAAGTGGCTCGCCTCCGCCATGCTGATCGTCTCGATGCTGGTGCTGGCGCTTACCGTGAGCCTCTGGTGGCTAAAGCTGTCGCTTATCGCCGGGTTATGCCTGGTCGGCGTCTGGATCCTGTCGCGCCCTGAGCCGGTCGTGGCGCGCTGATCGCGACGACGCATCGCATTGCTTTGAGCTACTGGCGCGGGGCGCCGTACAATGGATGGCAATCACCGACAGGAGCCATCCTTGATGTCCGAACCGCAGCCGATCTATCTGAGTGACTATCGCCCTCCCGCCTACCGTGTCACTCGCACCGAACTGACCTTTGATCTCGACCCGAGCGCGACCCGAGTGAAGGCGCGCCTGCACCTCGAGCGTCATCCGGATCGTGAGGCAGAAAGCCCCCTGGAGCTCGACGGCGAGCAGCTTGCGCTCAAGGCCATCGCCATCGATGGCCAGCCGCTGGCGCCGGGCGAGTACGAGGTCGGTGAGGCCGGCTTGGTCGTGCATCGGGTGCCGGCAGCCTTCCTGCTCGACACCGAGGTCGAGATCGCCCCCGACGCCAACACGGCGCTGTCGGGGCTCTATCGCTCCAGCGGCATGTTCTGCACCCAGTGCGAGGCCGAGGGCTTCCGCCGCATCACCTTCTATCCCGATCGTCCCGACGTCATGGCGACCTTCTCTACCACGCTGATCGGACGCGCGGAGCAGGAGCCGGTATTGCTCTCCAACGGCAATCCGGTGGAGCGCGGCGAGCTTCCCGACGGCCGTCACTTCGTCACCTGGGAAGACCCTCATCCCAAGCCCAGCTACCTCTTCGCGCTGGTGGCCGGGGACCTGAAGAACGTCGAGGATAGCTTCACCACCATGAGTGGGCGCGACGTCACGCTGCAGATCTGGGTCGAGGAAGAGAACCTGGACAAGACCGAACATGCCATGGCCTCGCTCAAGCGCGCCATGCGCTGGGACGAGGAAGCCTACGGGCGCGAGTACGACCTGGATCGCTTCATGATCGTGGCGGTCAACGACTTCAACATGGGGGCCATGGAAAACAAGGGGCTCAACATCTTCAACTCGGCCGCGGTGCTGACCCATCCGCAGACCGCTACCGACGCGGCCTTTCAGCGCGTCGAGGGGATTGTCGCCCACGAGTACTTTCACAACTGGTCCGGCAATCGGGTCACCTGCCGCGACTGGTTCCAACTCTCCCTGAAGGAAGGCTTCACGGTATTTCGTGACCAGTGCTTCACGGCGGATATCAACTCGGCGCCCGTCAAGCGCATCGAGGATGTTTCCTTCTTCCGCACCGCCCAGTTCGCTGAGGACGCCGGCCCCACGGCCCACCCGGTGCGACCCGACCACTACATCGAGATCGGCAACTTCTACACCCTGACGATCTACGAGAAGGGCGCCGAGATCGTGCGCATGCTCTCGAACCTGGTGGGGCAGGAGGCCTTTCGCCGCGGCAGCGATCTCTACTTCGCGCGCTTCGATGGCCAGGCGGTGACCATCGAAGACTTCGTGGACTGCATGGCCGAAGCCTCGGGCCAGGACCTTTCGCAGTTCATGCGCTGGTACGCCCAGGCGGGAACCCCGGAGATCGATGCCCACGGCGAGTACGATTACGCCAACGCCGAGTATCGTCTGATCCTGCGCCAGCGGACGCCGGCGACACCGGGGCAGCCGGATAAGCAGCCCCTGCATATCCCGGTGCGCCTGGGCCTGGTGGGCACCAAGTCCGGTCGTGATCTGCCGCTGACCCTAGAGGGTGAGAGCCTGGGCAGCGATACGGTGATTCACCTGCGCGAGGAAGAGCAGGAGTTTCTCTTCACCGATGTCAGCGAGGCCCCCGTACCGTCGTTGCTGCGCGGCTTCTCGGCGCCGGTCAAGCTGCACTTTCCCTTTAGCCGCGAGGATCTGGCCTTCCTTCAGGCCCATGATTCCGACGGCTTCAATCGCTGGGATGCCGGGCAGCGCCTTGCCCTGTTGGCCCTGGACGACCTGATCGCAGCCCACCGCAACGGCGTCGAGAAGGTGATGGATGCGCGAGTGGTCGAGGCGTTTCGCGCGCTGCTGGCGGCGGATATCGACGACAAGGCGGTGCTGGCCCAGATGCTGACGCTGCCCTCCGAGGCCTATATCGCCGAGCAGCAGCCGCTGGTCGACGTGGATGCCATTCATGCCGCTCGCACCTTCGTCAAGCAGAGCCTGGCCCTGGCGCTGCGTGATGACTTCCTGCGCCTCTACGAGGAGAACCGCCTCGATGCCCCCTATGCGCCGGAACCCGAGCAGATCGCCGCACGCAGCTTGAAGAACGTGGCGCTCTCCTACCTCATGGCCATCGAGGACGAGACAGGCCTGGAGCTTGCCCGCGCGCAGTTCGAGGCCGACGACAACATGACCGATGTGCGCCATGCGCTGACCCTGATGGTGCACGGCTCGCGCGGTGATATTGCCGACCCGGCGCTCAAGGTCTTCGGCGAGAAGTGGGCCCACGACCCGCTGGTGATGGATCAGTGGTTCGCCATCCAGGTGACCCGTCCGCAGCCGGACGTGCTTGACCGCGTCGCCTTCCTGATGGAGCACCCGGCCTTCTCGTTGAAGAACCCCAACAAGGTGCGGGCGCTGATCGGCACCTTCGCCAATCAGAACCCGGTGAATTTCCACCGTATTGACGGGTCAGGCTATCGCCTGCTGGCCGATACCGTGATCGAGCTCAACCGCCTCAATCCGGAGATCGCTGCTCGTCTGGTCACTCCCTTGACGCGCTGGGCGCGCTTCGACGAGACGCGCCAGGAGCTGATGAAGGCTGAGCTCGAGCGTATCCGTGCCGAGGAGGATCTCTCGCCGAACGTGTATGAGGTCGTCGAGAAGGCCCTCGCCTGAGAAAGGGCGATAGCCTGCCCGACCGCAAGGCGCCGCCTCAATGGGCGGCGCCTTGCGGTCAGTGAGCGGCGACGCTCATCGGATCAGCCAGCTGAGCACGGTCACCCCCAGCAGCCACCAGATCAGGGTGGCGACGAAGGCGCGACGCATCAGGGCGGCCAACCCCTTCCACAGCAACCACAGGCCGACCACCAGCACGACCAGGTTGATCAGGGTCAGCGGAATGCCCAGCGACTCGGAAAGGCCCTGCATGAAGCTGCGCGCGGCGCCACCGATATTGGCAAAGAAGCCGGTCAGGCCATCGACGATAAAGCGGATGAATTCCCCGAAGGCGGAGCCGATAAAGGCGAAGGCGTCGTCCATGGGTGGCGAGTTCCAGTCTGAGAGCGAACGGTCGTGTTGGAGCCCCTGCGGCATGCTTCATGCTTGAGGGGATGGGCGGGGGTATCTCCGGTACCGAGTATCGCGAGAAGGGCCACGGCGAGGCAAGTCATTCACCCCAGTTGACTGGCGCGGGAAACGATCCCGGCCTCTTCGGCGGCGCTGTCCGCCAGCGCTCGGCCCGCCTCGTCGTAGACGTGGAAGACGGCATTGGCACCCAGCTCACGGATTGGCTCGATCTCCTCGGGGTATTCCACCACGGCGGTGATACGACCGGGAAACTTCCTGGAGCGCAGCTGCTTTAACGCGAAGAGGTTGCCGGCATGGTGGGGCATGGCGAGTACCACCATCTTGACGCCGGTGGACATCAGTAGCTTGTCCCAGAAGTCCGAGTCGACGGCATCGCCCTCGAGGATATTGAAGCCCCGTGCCCCCAGCTTCTTGACGCTCTGTGGGTTGCTGTCGATGCCCAGTACGCGAAGGCCATACTCCTTCTGCAGCCGACGATAGACGCTGCGGCCGATACGGCCCATGCCCAGCACGACGGCCTCGGCGCTGCCTACCTCGATCGGGCGGTCACTCGGCGATAACTCTTCAATGTCGATCGGCGGGAGGCGGGGTTCAAGCCAGCGATAGACCCGCTCGCTAAAGCCGTTGAGTACCGACGAGAAGCCGAAACTCAGTGCCACCGCCAGTGAAATGACCACCAGCCACTCAGCCGTGAGCCATCCGCTGGAGACCGCGATAGCGCTCACGATAAGACCGAACTCCGAGTAGTTGGTCAGGCTGAGGGTGGCCAGCAGCGAGGTGCGGTGCCGCATCCGGAAACGCATGAAGACGAGCTGGTAGGCCAGGCTCTTGATCGGCAGGATCAGTACCAGCAGCATGGCGATTCCCAGCATCTCGATGCTGGGCATTGCCGTCAGCCCGATACTCAGGAAGAAGCCCACCAGCAGCAGTTCCTTGAGGCTGAACATCGAGCGTGCCAGGGTCTGCGCCGCCGGATGGGGGGCCAGCAATAGCCCGATGATCAGGGCTCCCAGGTCCCCCTTCACGCCGACCGCTTCGAACAGCGCGTAGCCCAGCACCAGCGCCAGCAGCACGCCGAACAGCATCTGCATCTCGCCGTGGCCAAGCCGGTCGAGCAGGGCACGCAGGGCTGGCGCCAGGGGAATCAGCAGCAACAGGCCCAAGGCCCAGGGGATGGGTAATTTCCCGGTTGAGGCGGTGATGAAAATGACCGCAAAGATGTCCTGCATGATCAGCACGCCGATGGCCAGGCGACCATAGGCGGTCTGGGTCTCGCTGCGCTTCTCCAGAACCTTGACCACAAAGACGGTACTGGAAAACGATAGCGCAAAGCCGAGCAGGCCCAGCGTTTGCCAGCCCGCGCCCTCCAGCAACCCCAGGCCCAGCCACTTGAGCAGCGAGAGCAATGCCACCATCAGCAGCGTCGAGGTCAGCATGTGCAGGGAGGCACCTCCCCATACGTCTCCCCGGAGCAGGGTGCGCACATCGAGTTTCAACCCGATGGTGAATAGCAACAAGGTCACGCCGATGTCGGAGATCACCCCGAGTAGCGGTGTTACATGGAAGCCCAGGGCGTTGAGCACAAAGCCGCCAACCAGAAAGCCCACCATGGGGGGCAGACGCAGCACCATGGCGACCAGGCCGCCCAGAAAGGCGGCAAGCAGAAAAGCCGGTTCGATCATGCACACTCCCTGTTCGGCACGCGTCGACGAGACAGATAGTGTAGGGAAGTCGTAAGGTGATTGGCATTGAAGATTGGGCGTATGCCGTTATCCATTGACGGTCCCAGGGTCGGGACAGGACGAAGCGGGCGAGAGGAGCGTGAATGGCCAGGCTGATCCTCAATGGTAAATCGGCGCAGCTGCCGTCGGTGAGAGAGGCCGTCTTGGCATGCCGCGAGTGCGGGAACGAGATCGAGGTTCGCGTCACCTGGGAGCGAGGCGATGCCGCCCGCCTGGCGGAACAGGCCGGGCACGACGGAGTCGAGCGAGTGATCGCCGGGGGTGGGGATGGCACGGTCAACGAGGTGGTCAATGGCCTGATGGGGCTGACGCCCGAGCGGCGCCCCGGGCTGGGGATCCTGCCGCTGGGCAGCGCCAACGACCTGGCCACCTCGCTGGGCCTGCCGCTGGAGAGTGAGCCGGCGCTGGCCTCGGCTCTGGATCTCCCGCTGAGGCGTATCGACGTGCCGCGAGTCGACGACTGGCACTTCCTCAACATGGCTACCTGCGGGTTCGGCGCCGAGATCTCGTCCGCCACGCCCAAGACCCTCAAGCGGCTGCTTGGCGGCGGCGCCTACTCGCTGATCGGCGCCGTCAAGGCATGGAACTTCCAGCTCTACCCCGGGGTGCTTCACTGGGAGGGGGGTGAGCGTCGCGTCGAGGTCTTCATGTTGGCCATCGGCAACGGACGTCAGTCGGGCGGTGGCCAGGCGCTGACGCCACAGGCCACCCTCGATGATGGCCTGCTCGATGTGCTGCTGCTGCACGATGTTGCCTCCGTGGCGGGGCTTCGCGCGATGCGCCGTGAGCTTGCGACGCGCCCTGCTCGGGGCCACTACGTTGATGTCTTCCGCACCGAGGGCCTCGCCTTCGAGGCAGAGGAGAGGCTACCGGTGACCCTGGATGGTGAACCCTTGCATCGGCACGGGTTGCAGGTGGGCATCAGCCCCGGCGCCCTGATGCTGGCGGCGCCGCGGGATTGCGCGCTTTTCTCGCGCCCGCCATGAGGCAAGGGGGCGCGGTCAGACCTAAGGTTAACGGCAGCGAACTCTTCCCCTATCGACAAGGAATCACCACACCATGGACCTCTCGCTGATCATTCCCCTCGTGTTGCTGGGCGCCCTGCTGGTCTACGGCGTCTCTATCTACAATCGCTTGGTGACGCTGAAGAATCGCTTCCAGAATGCCTTCGCCCAGATCGAGGTTCAGCTCAAGCGTCGCCATGACCTGATTCCCAATCTGGTCGAGACCGCGCGGGCCTACATGAGTCACGAACGCGAGACCCTGCAGGCGGTGACCGAGGCGCGCAATGCCGCGGAGGTCGGCCTGCAGCGGGCAGCAGCGCATCCCGGCGAGCCTGGCGCCATGGCCGAGCTGGCTGGCGCCGAAGGCGCACTGGGTTCGGCCCTCGGGCGCCTCAACGTGGTCATGGAGGCCTACCCCGATCTCAAGGCCTCCGACAACATGCAGCAACTCTCCGAGACCCTCACCAGTACCGAGAACCGCGTGGCGTTCGCCCGTCAGGCCTTCAACGATGCGGTGATGCAGTACAACACCTACCGGCAGAGCTTTCCGCCCGTGCTGCTGGCCGGCTCCTTCGGCCACAAGCAGGATGCGGCCCTGCTGGAATTTGCCGACAGCGCCGAGATCCAGACGGCGCCTCGGGTGAGCTTCTGAGCCGGCCCGCATGGATTTCTTCACGGCTCAGGATCGCGCCAGACGCCTGACCGGACGGCTGATTCTGCTGCTGGCCCTGGCGATCGTGGTGTTGATCGGCATTACCTCCCTAGTGGTGGCGCTGGCCGTGGTGTTCCTCGACGGCGCTTCCTTCACCGGCGAGACGCTGGCGCGGGCGCTGCAGCCGCAACTGCTCGCCGGCGTGGCGATGGTGGTGATCCTGGTGGTGGGGCTGGGTAGCCTCATTCGCCACCTTCAGCTGAGGGCCGGTGGCAGCGCGGTCGCCGAGGCCCTGGGGGGCCGCTCGCTCAACCTGGAAACCCGCGATGCCAACGAACGCCGCTTGCTCAATGTGGTGGAGGAGATGGCCATCGCCTCCGGCATGCCGGTCCCGCTGGTCTATCTGCTCGAGGATCCGGCCATCAATGCCTTTGCGGCCGGGCACGAGCTCGACGACGTGGCCATCGGGGTGACGCGAGGCGCCATCGAGACGCTCGACCGCGACCAGCTGCAGGGGGTCATCGCCCATGAGTTCAGCCACATCCTGCACGGCGACATGCGTCTCAACCTGCGGCTGGTGGCACTGCTCCATGGCATTGTGGTGATCGGCCTTATCGGTCGCATGCTGCTGCATGCCTCGACGAGCGGGCGTCGTACTCGCTCTCGCAAGGGTGGCGGACATGTCGCGGTGCTGGGGCTGGGCGCGGGGCTGATGGTGGTGGGCTATGCCGGTACGCTGTGCGGTAACCTGATCAAGGCGGCAGTGAGTCGCCAGCGCGAATTTCTTGCCGATGCCAGCGCCGTACAGTATACCCGCAACCCCGAGGGTATCGGCGGGGCGCTGAAGCTGCTGGCCGCCCATCGCCTGGGCTCGCGTCTGCTCGCCAGCCAGGCGGCAGAATTCAGCCACCTCTACTTCGGCAGCGGTGTCCGTTCCCTGTCGCGCTTGACCGCGACCCACCCCCCGGTGACGGCACGGATTCAACGAGTGCTGCCTCACTGGGACGGCAGCCTGCCGCCAGCGCCCCCGGTCCGGTCGACGCGACGCCAGGCCGAGCCCGCCTCATCCGATGGGGGGCAAGGCGGCGAGCGCCTGGCCGCCGGGGCGCTCGCCGCTGCGGTGGTGGCAAGTGTCGGGCGGCCGAGTAGCGAGGATATCGCCCGTGCCCGTCGCCGTCTCGGCGAGATCGATGCGCGCCTGTTCGAGTCGGCCCATGAGCCCTTTGCCGCCCGGGCACTGGTCTATGGCATCCTGATGGGTGCCGATCCCCGCAGCCGCGAGGCGCAGCGTGATGCCCTGCAAGGCCAGGCGCTGCCGGAGGTGCTGGCCGAGCTCAAGACGCTCGAGGCTCCACTGTCCAGATTGACCCCCGGTCAGCGTCTGCCGCTGATCGAACTGGCCCTTCCAGCACTTCGCCAACTCTCCACGGCGCAGCATGCTCGCTTCCAGGCCTGCCTGCGCCGGCTGATGGCCCTGGAAGTGCACGCCGGTGCCTTGCAGTGGGCTCTGCACCGGCTTGTCGTGCAGGGCATCGAGGGAGCGCGGCGAGCGCGCCGCGATCGTCATCTGGCGGACCTGGGCGGGCCTTTGTCACTGTTGCTCTCGACGCTGGCGCGGGCCGGCCAGCAGGACGAGGGGCAGGCCCGGGCCGCCGTCGAGCGGCTCGGCTCGGTGCTGGGCGTGCCGCTGGACTTCGTGGGTGAACCTGCCCTGGCCTCGGACCTCGACTGGGCGATGGCACGGCTGGTGCGCCTGGTTCAGGCCGAGCGTGCCCCCTTGCTGGCGGCCATGACCTGTTGCGTGGAACATGACGGTCGGATCGCGCCCGAGGAGGGGGAGCTGTTGAGTGCCGTGGCCTGGACCCTGGGGTGCCCGCTGCCGTCCACGCAGGGAGCGGCTGGCCAGACGGGAGTCGGGTCGGCATGATGAAGCATTCCGATACTCAGACCCACCGGAGGACTCCGTGATGCTTACCCCCTTTCATCTGGCCGTGCAGGTCCGCGACCTGGCCGAGGCACGCCGCTTCTATGGTGAACTGCTGGGTTGCCCGCAAGGGCGTTCCAGCGATACCTGGGTCGACTTCAACCTCTATGGCCATCAGTTTGTCTGTCACCTGAATCCCGCCCTGGGGGAGAAGGGCATCGACGATCATCGCAATCCGGTGGATGGCCATGGTGTACCGGTGCCCCACTTCGGCGTCGTGCTGGAGATGGCTGACTGGGAAGCCCTGGTCGACCGGCTCACGGCCTCCGGCGTGCGCTTCGAGATCGAGCCCTATATCCGCTTTCGTGGCGAACCCGGCGAGCAGGCCACCATGTTCTTCCGCGACCCCAGCGGCAACGCCATCGAATTCAAGGCGTTCCGTGACATCGCCGGCCAGCTGTTTGCCACCTGAGTGGTGACGCCGCCTTGCGAGCGGGTAGGGGCTCTGGTGCAATGGCTTCCTTTTCGTCAGGAGCAAGACAATGGCAATGAAACCCTGGATGCCGCTGGTGGCGGCCATGGCGTTGGCCACGGGGCTCGCCGGTTGCGGCAACGGTGATGACGAGCCAGCGCCGGCCGAGGTCGAGGAGACGCAGGAAGCGGCCGCGCAGCCGGCCGAGGTAGCGGAGAGTCAGCAAGAGACGGATCAGCCGGCCGCCGAGCCCGATGAGGCGGACGTCAGCGACGATCAGAGCTCATCCGCCGAGGCATCCGAGGAGGGGCAAGCGTCCGCAGCGGATCAAGCAGGCGGCGATCTTGAGGAACCTGGCGAGCTAGATATCGGCACGCAAGGCGAGGTTGACGCCGAAGCCGAGACCCTCGGCGAAACGCCGGCCGATACCCTGGAAGAGGGCGCAGCGCTGCCCGGCGAGACAACCCGCTCCGATGTCGATGCCATCATCGAGGAGACCGAGCGGCGCTTCCAGGAAGCGAGTCGCCGGATCGACGAGCAGTTCGAGAGCGCCGAGGAAACGGCACCCGGGGTCGAGCCGATGGAATCCTCACCGGCGCTCGAGCCGATGGAAACGCCCGAGCTTGAGCCCATGGAATCGTCCGATCTCGAGTCGGAGATCGGCCTTGATACTTCGCCGGGAAGCGAGATGGCCGAAGGCGATGCGATGCCGGGGGAAAGCACCCGCTCGGATATCGACGCGATTCTCGAGCAGACCGAAAAGCGCTTCGAGGAGGCGAGTCGCCAGATCGACGAGCAGTTCGAGGAGGCCGAGCGGCAGGCACCCGGCGCCTCGTCGGAGCTCGATTCGCTTGAACTCGACGGCACCGGCAGCGCTGGCGAGTGACGCGCTGCCTGCCGATGCTGGAATGAAAAAGGCCCGCCGGATGGCGGGCCTTTCTCTGCGGCGACCGGACAGCAAGGCCGGTGGGTCGCCTCCGTGTCAGCCGAGGATCAGTCGGCGGCGCGGATGTTGGAGGCCTGAAGGCCTTTCTTGCCCTGGGTCACTTCGAAAGTGACTTTCTGGCCGTCCTGCAGGGACTTGAAGCCTTCAGCCTGAATCTCGGAGAAGTGAGCGAACAGGTCATCACCGCCGTCGTCCGGAGAGATGAAGCCGTAGCCCTTGGTATCGTTGAACCACTTGACAGTGCCAGTTGCCATCGTCGATTTCCTTTACTAACTAAATATATGGTGCTGGGTCAGGCAGGTGATGCCCTCGCCATAGACCCGTAATGCGTGGGCAAGGCAAGAAGGAAGTGCGCACCGGGTGTATCGAAGAAATCGAAGTACAACAGACGACTTTTCTGCTTGCTGACCAACGCAGCGGATAGTGCAACAGCGCCAGAGTTGCGTCAACCGAGTGTCACAGGGAGACTGGCGCTATGCCCGCAAAGTCACTGTAGATGCAAAGCCGGTAAGCGTCCAGCCTCCACCCTGGCTGTTTCCCCAAGAAAGAGAGACCCATGACCCACACCCGTATCGCCTCCCGAGACACCCACAGCAAGCTGATCGGCTACCTGCTTTGGTTGTTCGGTTTTCTCGGTGCTCATCGCTTCTACTACGGCAAGCCGGTGACCGGCACGATCTGGTTCTTTACGCTGGGGCTGCTGGGCATCGGCTGGCTGATCGACCTCTTCCTGATCCCGTCCATGGACCGTCAGGCTGACCTGCGTTTCCAGGCTGGCCCGACCAACTACTCCCTAGCCTGGCTGCTGCTCACCTTCTTGGGCGTATTCGGCATTCATCGCTTCTACCTCGGCAAGTGGCTGACCGGGTTGCTCTACTTGCTGACTTTCGGTCTCTTCGGCCTCGGCGTGCTCTACGATTTCTGGACCCTCAACGACCAGATCTCCATGCGCCATGCCCGTCGCGGCATCTTCAACGACTGAGAGGGCCCCATGTTCTTCGATGCGCAGTTCTGGCCCTTCCTCGTGGCCATCACCCTGCTGAGCATGAGCCCGGGGGTCGACACCCTGCTGGTGATTCGTAATACCGCTCGCGGGGGCTGGCGCGACGGTGTGACGACCAGCCTGGCCATCTGCTGCGGGCTTTTTGTTCACGCGGCGGTGTCGGCGCTGGGCATTTCGTTGATCCTGCTGCAGTCGGCCTGGGCGTTTGGCCTGCTCAAGCTGGCCGGTGCCGCCTACCTGGTGTGGCTGGGCATCAATGGCTTGCGTGCGGCTCGACGGGGCCAGGGGCTTCCCGTGGGCGGCGTGCAGGCCGAGCGGCAGGTCGTGCCGCTGTGGCGACCCCTGCGCGAGGGGCTGCTCTCCAACGTGCTCAATCCCAAGACGGTGATCTTCTACATGGCCTTTCTGCCCCAGTTCATTGCGCCCGGTGACCCGGCGCTGGCCAAGTCGCTGTGGCTTGCCGGGGTGCACTTCGTGGTGGCCAACCTCTGGCAGATCGCCATCGTGCTGATGGTGGGAAGCGCCGGCCGCTGGCTGGCGAGTCCGGCGTTCTCGCGCTGGCTCAATGGCATCACCGGCGCGGTGCTGGTCGGCTTCGGCATCAAGCTGGCACTGACGCGTCAACCGGGCTGAGGAGTTGCCGCAACGCAAGCGGCCCTGGCATCACCAGGGCCGCTTGCGCGGGAGGCGCTGCAGGGGCTCAGTTTCTGGCGAGCAGCGAGCGGTCGTAACGCACCGTCTTCTCCGCGGGGCTCAGCATGCTGACGCCCTCGCTCTCGCCGTCTCTGGAGAGGCTCTCGAAGATCACCCGATAGGCCAGCACCGCCTGCACGTAGTTGCGGGTCTCGCGGAAGGGGATGCTCTCGACGAAGAGGTCGAACGCTTCCGGTGCGTCACGCAGCCAGCGGTCGACCCGACTGGGGCCGGCATTGTAGGCGGCCGCCGCCGCCAGGCGATTACCGCTGTAGCGGTCGATCAGCTCGCCCAGGTAGGTGCTGCCCAGGCGGATGTTCACCTCGGGGTCGAGGACACCGTAGGGACCGGGGTCACCGATGCCCAGACGCCGGCCAAGCTGGGCCGCGGTGGCCGGCATCAGCTGCATCAGTCCTCGCGCGCCGGCGGGGGAGAGGGCCACGGGATTGTAGGCGCTCTCGCGCCGGGCGATCCCCATCAGCAGGTAGGGGTCGACGTCCATCTCACCGCCCCAATGCAGGAAGTCATCACGATAGGCTTCAGGGAAGCGCCACGCCAAGGCGTCCCACATCTGGCCGACGATGGTGGTCTGCACCAGTTCCGCGAGCCAGCCCTGCTGCGCGGCATAGTCGGCTAGCGCGCGTGCCTCGTCGGGCGTTGCCCGGGCCACGGCCCGGTACCACTCGCTATTGGCCAGGCCAGGTTCGTCGATTCGCCGCAGTGCCTCGGTGCGCTGCACCACCGGCCAGTCGGCGATGCGCTGTCGAGTGGCCGCATCGACGACGTTGCGCTCCAGGTTCAGCGCATAGGGGCGGCCCAGCCGGTCGGCGGCGGCAAAACCGAAGAAGTTTCGCTCATCGGCGGCCGCCGCGTAGGCCTTTTCCGCCGTGGCCGGGTCGCCGAGCTGCTCCAGGGCACGACCCAGCCAGTACTGCCAGCGCGCTTCCTGACGGGTCGCGTCGGGCATGCGATGGACCCAGTCGATGACCCCTGACCAGTCCCGTTCGGCCAGCGCCGAGCGTACGCGAAGCTCCAGCAGATCGGTATCCCCGAGCCGCGCCACAACGTCGTCACGCCAGGCGCCATGCTGGTCGATGTCGCGCACCATCGCGTAGAAGGCCAGGTCATGCTCGATGGCGTCACGCTGATCCGATTCCAGTGCGAGGTGCGGCGCGACCTTGCGCCAGGCCTCGAGCGCCGCCTCGGTGTTGGTGCGAGTGAAGCCGTGCATGGTCGCGGCGAACAGCGGACCGCTGCCCTGGCAGCCGGGGCCGATGCAGGCCGGCACCCGGGTCACCGCCGAGTAATCCTTGCGTAGCCGCGCCAGGCTGGCCCTGGCGGACTGCCAGTCAGTGCTCAGCTGCCGGCCCAGGTAGCTCATCAGCCCGGTCTCGCCGGCCTGCCAGGCGAGCATCATGCGTTCCCAGATATGGGCCTGGCCGATCTCGCCTCGGGCGCGCAGGGTGTCGAAGAGGGTATCGCAGGCATCCGGCTGGGAGTGGCCGACGCGCCAGAGCTCTCGTCCGCCTTGGGCGGCATCCTCCGGCACGCGATCGAGCAGCGCGGTGTAGTAGTAACACTGGCGGGCAGTGCCCTCGGGCACGCTATCGGCGACCGCCAACAGGCTAGCCGGCCGCCCCGCCTGGCCATACTGGGCGATGGCCTGTCCGCGCATCCAGTCGCTGAGCGGGGAGTCCGCATGGCGTTCTATGAAGGCCAGCACCCGCTCGGGCTCCACGTCCGGCAGGCGCTGGCGCAGGCGGTGGTAGTCGACGTAGCCGGCGAGCACATGCGTTTCGACGGCCTCCCGGTCGATCTCTTCCCACTGTGCGTTGCGGGCCGCCTCCAGGGCATCTCGCATGGCGCGGTCGTCGGCCAGGCCGGCCAGCGGCAGGCAGCACAGGGCCGCGGCGATCAGGGCCTTACAGCGACCCAATGACAGGGACATATCGTGACCTCTTGCGGTTCGCGCTCGTCAATCTGCCATGGTGGCCGATGGCGGCTCTCTTGAGTAGTGTCGTCGCCGCCCGACAGGCAGCGATTGTTCGTCAGGGTGGGGATACCCTATCGTTTAGCGGTATTCTCGTCTGTCGGCAAGGAGATCGAGATGGCCAGATTCCGCGGCGGCTTCCTGGTGGCGCGACTGCGGCGTCGCGCCCGCGTACTGGGCCATATCGGCCGCGCCCTGAAGCTGTTCCTGCCCATGACCCGCGATGTGCTGCTGGGACGCTACCGCCCGGTGCCATGGGGCGCCTTCCTGTGGATGCTGACGGCCCTCGCGTATCTGGTCTCGCCGCTCGACCTGATTCCCGACATGCTGGTACTGCTGGGGCTGGTGGATGATGCGGTGATCGTTGGCTGGCTGCTGACTCGGGTGGATCGGCATCTGGCGGGCTATCGTGCCTGGCGCGAGCCTGGTGAGGAAAAGAGTCCAGCCTCCGGCAAAGGTCGAGGCGACGACCTGCCACCGTCCTGATACGATCGTTTGAAATCTTCCTTTTGCCGCTGCCTGCGAGACCCGAATGATCCACGGCCAGACTCCCGGTGACGCTGATTGGCGTCGTGCCCTGACGCGCTTCGTCACCGTGATCCCGCACACTCGAGAGCTGGGCCTCGAGGTGCTCGAGGTCACCCCCGAGGTGACCACCATGCGCCTGCCCTGGAGTGACGACCTGCTCGGTGACACCGCCCGTGGTCTGGTGCACGGCGGGGTGTTGACCATGCTGCTGGATACCGTCTGCGGCTCGGCCGTATTGCCGGCCCTGCCGGCGCCGGAGGTCTGTCCGACGCTGGACCTTCGGGTTGACCACTTTCGGCCGGGCGTGGCAGGCCTGGCCATTCTCGCCGAGGCGCGCGTGGTCCGGGTCACCGAATCGGTCGTCTTCACCGAGGGCAGCCTCTGGCAGGAAACGGGCCGCCCGCTGGCGCGGGGTATCGGCAACTTCGTGCGCCTGGGGCCCCGCAACACGCCCCCGGGCTTCGCCGAGGCGCTCTTCGCCGATGTGGCGATCGATGAGGAGGGCGACCATGCGTGAAGGTTTCGAGAATGTCGACTGGCTGGAGAGAACCCGCGCCGAGGGCGACGTCGATGCCTGGCTGGCCCTGATACCCTACGCGCGGCGCATCGGGGTCTCGACGCTCCCGGATCCGCAGGGCGAGGGGCTGCTGTTTCGCCTCGATCCCCGCGAGGGCAATGTCGGCAATGTCCTGCTGCCGGCGCTGCATGGCGGCGTGGTAGCCGCCTTCATGGAGACCGCGGCGACCCTGGACCTGATGCTCGCGACCCGCATGCCGCGCCTGCCGCGCATCGTCGACATCTCCATCGACTATCTGCGCACGGCGCGGCTGGCGCCGACGCTGGCCCGCTGCAGCCTGCAGCGCGAGGGGCGGCGCATGGGCAACGTGCGGGTCTGCGCCTGGCAGGAGAGCGAGACGACGCCGGTTGCTACCGCACGGCTGCATTTCGTGCTGGGCGATCCTGGCGATGCAGGCGCTTGAAAATCCGTCAGCGGGCCCCATATCGACGTCAATCCTGAACCGGTGGCCAGGCCACCATTGTCACGTCGAAAGAGGGGTCCCAGCCAGATGACGACCGCGACTCATGAGGAAACCCTCGGCTTCCAGACCGAGGTCAAGCAGCTACTGCACCTGATGATCAACTCGCTGTACTCCAACCGCGAGATCTTCCTGCGCGAGTTGATTTCCAACGGCGCCGATGCCTGCGACAAGCTGCGCTACGCGGCCCTGGACAACGACGCGCTCTATGAAGGCGACAGCGAACTGCGCATCGAGATCGATCACGACGCCGAAGCGGGTACCGTGACCGTGCGTGATAACGGCATCGGCATGAGCCGCGATGACGTGATCGAGAACCTCGGCACCATCGCGCGCAGCGGTACCGCCGAGTTTCTCAAGCAGCTCTCCGGCGAGCAGCAGAAGGATGCCCGGCTGATCGGGCAGTTTGGGGTTGGCTTCTACTCCGGCTTCATCGTCGCCGACGAGATCACCGTGCGTACCCGCAAGGCCGGCAGCGACAAGTCGCAAGGGGTCGAGTGGCGCTCCAAGGGCGAGGGCGAGTTCACCGTCGCCGATATCGAGCGCGAGGCGCACGGCACCGAGATCGTGCTGCACCTCAAGGAGGACGCCCGAGAGTTCGCCGACGATTTCCGCCTCAAGAGTCTGGTGCGCAAGTACTCCGACCATATCGAGGTACCGGTATGCATGCCGAAGGTCGAGACCGCCAAGGACGAGGACGGCAACGACATCGAGGGCAGCGAGACCGTGACGTGGGAGACCGTCAACGAGGCCACCGCCCTCTGGGTGCGGCCCAAGAGCGAGATCTCCGACGACGAGTACAAGGCCTTCTACAAGCATGTGGCCCACGACTTCAACGACCCGCTGACCTGGAGTCACAACAAGGTCGAGGGCAAGCTCGAGTACACCAGCCTGCTCTATGTGCCCGGTCGGGCGCCCTTCGACCTTTACGAGCGCGACGGCGCCCGTGGCGTAAAGCTCTACGTCCAGCGCGTGTTCATCATGGACGACGCCGAGCAGTTCCTGCCGCTCTACCTGCGCTTCATCAAGGGCGTGCTGGATACGCGCGACCTCTCGCTCAACGTCTCACGCGAAATCCTCCAGCAGGACCCCAAAGTCGACAAGATCAAGTCGGCACTGACCAAGCGCGCGCTGGACATGCTCAAGAAGCTGGCCAAGGACAATGAGGCCTATCAGACCTTCTGGAACACCTTCGGTAGCGTGCTCAAGGAAGGTCCGGCTGAGGACCACGCCAATCGCGAGAAGATTGCCGGCCTGCTGCGCTTCTCCACCACCCATACCGACAGCGCCATCCAAGACCAGTCGCTGGCCGACTACGTCTCGCGCATGAAGGAAGGGCAGGAGAAGATCTACTACATTGTCGCCGACGGCTTCAATGCGGCCAAGTCGAGCCCTCACCTGGAGATCTTCCGCAAGAAGGGTATCGAGGTGCTGCTGCTGCACGACCGCATCGACGAGTGGCTGATGAGCCATCTCGACGAGTTCGAGGGCAAGCACTTCGTCGATGTGGCCAAGGGCGAGCTCGACCTCGGCGATGTCGAGGATGAGGAAGAGAAGAAGGCCCAGGAGGAGACCGCCAAGGCCAAGGAAGACCTGGTCAAGCGTGTACAGGCGGCGTTGGGTGACGAGGTCCAGGAAGTCAAGGTGACGCATCGCCTTACCGACTCGCCGGCCTGCGTGGTGCTGCCCGAGCACGAGATGGGCTTCCAGATGCGCCGTATCATGGAGGCCGCCGGTCAGAAGATGCCCGAGGTCAAGCCGATCCTCGAGCTCAACCCCGACCATGCGCTGGTCGCGCGCCTCGAGAGCGTCGAGGGTGAGGGCTTCGATGATCTAGCGCGGATCCTGCTCGACCAGGCGATCATCGCCGAGGGCGGTCATCTCGATGACCCCGCTGCCTACGTCAAGCGGCTCAACGCCCTGCTGAGCGCCTGATATACTCGGCGCCCAGGCGTTCTTTAAGTGAGTCGCCACTAACCCCACCGGCCCTAGAGGCCGGTGGGGTTTTTGATTGCTTCAAACCGGTAGTCGCGTCAACGGGATCGACGAAACCTTTCCAGGGCGCCATTCAAATGGCTGGTCATCGCCGCTTTAGCCCATTCCTCATTGCCAGCCTGGAGAGCCGCGATGATTTCCTGGTGCTGGCGGACGCTCTCATCCATTTCCTCGCGGCTGTAAATGAAGAAACCGCTTACCATGGGAAGGTGCAGCAGGGTGCGCGCGAACATGCGCAGATAACCCTGGCCTGACGCATCAAGCAGGCCTTCGTGGAAGCTCTGATTCGCCCGAGCAATTCGTTCGATGCGGTCGCTGCGGTTGCCCGCGATAGCTTCCCGCATCTGGTCGTTGGCGGCGACGACGTCGGCAAACTGCTCTGAGGTGATCTGGTGTGCGGCAAGTGCCGCGGCATGCCCTTCCAGCAGGATGCGCAGCTTGAAGATGTCCTCGGTGTCCGACTTCCGCCAGCCGGTAACGATCGCTCCACGTGTCTTTTCGTGGCTCAGAAGTCCCTCGGAGATAAGCCGCTGAAAGGCATTGCGCACCGGGGTCCGGCTCACCCCTAGCTGCTCTGCCACGACCTCCTCACGAAGATGTGCGCCGGGTTCGTAATGATTGACCATGAGCTGACGCCGAAGCGTCTGATAGACCCGTTCACCGATTTTCATTGCAGGCTCGACGCATAAGGGAAAAATGGAAGCCGGAGTGAAAGCGGCCAGCCCAAGATGGTAACTGACCTGTCGCCGCCGGGCACCTTGACCGATGTGTCCACTGAGGCTCTCACTCCCTCATCGGCGTCACTCCTGATCGCCACGGGAGGGCTTAAGCCTGCGAAATCGCTTCCACATCGGCACGATAAGCGTCATCGCCGTCATGGCGATGATGATCCATGAGATCCAGCTCTGTACCAGGTAGTCGAAGGAGCCGCCGGAGATCAGTAATGCCCGGCGCAGTGACTCTTCTGCCATGGGGCCGAGAATGACGGCCAGTACGGCGGGTGCGGTCGGTATATTCAGGCGCTCCATGCCATAGCCGAGCAGGCCGAAGAAGAGCATCAGCCAGACTTCGAACATGCTGTTATGAATCGAGTAGATGCCAACCACCGCAAGGGCAATGATCATCGGCGCCAGAAGCATCGTCGGTGCCTTGAGCACATGAACGAAGGCTCGGGCGCCCACACGGCCGATCACGAACATCAGGATTGCCGTGACAAACATGGTCAGCATGAAGCCGAAGACGATTTCCGGATCATCCCGAAAGAGTTGAGGGCCGGGGCGAAGGCCGTGCACCAGCAGGGCGCCGAGGATCACGGCGGCAACGGCACTTCCCGGGATGCCAAGCGTGAGCGCAGGGATCAGCGTAGCCGCCGTATCAGCGTTGTTTGCGCACTCCGGGGCTGCAACCCCCTTGGGCTCGCCTTTGCCGTATTGATCGTTATCGGGGTCTGAGCGGCGCTGCTCATTCCATGCCAGGACAGCGGCGATATTGCCGCCCAGCGCTGGAATGATGCCGATCACGACACCCATGATGGAAGACTTGATCCAGACCGGGATGAAGGGGCGCCACCGAATGCGGGCCTTCTTGTTCTCGATCGGGGCCTCTTTCTGCTGGGATAAGTGCTGCACCGCCAGGTCAATAGCCGGTGGTATGGCGAAAAGGCCTGTCAGCAAGACAATGATGTTGATGCCGCTCAGAAGATCCATGCTACCAAAGGCGAATCGTTCCGCTCCCGTCATGGCGTCGATTCCGACAATGCCGACCACCAGGCCCAGGCAGGTGCTGAGCAGTCCCTTGACGGGGTTGCTGCTGAGCAGAACCGCTATCGTCGTCATGCCGAAGAGGGCGAGCCAGAAGTAGTCGGCTGGGCTGAACTTCAGGGCGATAGCTGCCAGGGGAGGTGCCAGAGCTAGAAGAGCGATAGCGCTGACGGCACTGCCGATGGCGGAAGAGATAAGCGATATCTTCAGCGCCAGAGGCGCTTGGCCTTTCTGCGCCATGGGATAACCGTCAAAAACGGTGGCGATGCCTGCTGGCGTGCCGGGAATGCGCAGGAGAATGGCAGGAATGGAACCCCCGTACATGGCCCCATTATAAATACCGGCGACCATGCCGAGCGCCACCAAGGGCTCCATGCTGAAGGTCAGGGGGATCAGCACGGCAATTCCCATCGTCGCCGATAGGCCTGGCAAGGCGCCTACCGTAATGCCGACGGCCGTGCCGATGATCATGGCGATGATGACGTCGATGGAAAATATCAGCGGCAAAGCCGACAGGATATGATTGAGTATGTCCATTAGCGAATACCGATAAGTTGCAGCAGTGGCTCGTCAGGCAGCTGAACCTGCAAGATGAGACTGAACAGGATGTACAAGGCGAGCACGAAAATTATGGGGGCTCCCAGCAAGATGCGAAGCTTTCGGTAGCCTAGGGCACTCGAGACGGCGGGTATGAATACCAGCGTGGTCGTGAAATAGCCGATGAAGGGAATCGTCACGACATAAGCAAGGGAGGCACCTGTGAACACGGCTATTCTCGACAAGCTTGCCGAGTCCGCAGTGGATTCGCTCTCGCTCTTTCGCAGCCACAAGACGCTCTGGAGTGCCCAGATCAACGAAAGAAGTAGCGCTAGAAGCATGACAGCCTTCGGCAGGTATCCCGAAGGTCCCATATATTTCGTGGCTTCCACGAATCCCGCAATACACAGTCCGCTTACGAGAAGCGCGCATATCAGCTCAATCAAGGGCCTTGGCATAGTGGTTTCCAGGTTTCCAGAGGGGGGGGTGAACGCAGGCCGATATCTCGGCATGCGCTCACCTTTCAGACTTAGTTGGTTTGCGCCCAGGGTTGCTCTTTCCAGAGCTCCTGCAGTTCTGTATTTAGCGTTTCCAGCTGAGCGGCGAACTCGGCCGGCCCCTGATAGGCGATAGGCAGGCCCTGCTCCAGTGACTTTTCCTGGAACTCGGGGTCGGCTACGGCTTGTTCCACGGCGTTACTCAGCGTGGTGAATACCTCCTCCGGCAGTCCCGCCGGGGCACCGATACCACGGTGTGAGCCCATGACGAGGTCGTAGCCCAGCTCCTGGAACGTTGGCACATCGGGAGCTGCTTCCCAGCGTTCTTCCGCCATCTGGCCAAGAATTCTCAGGTTCCCGGCTTCCATATCGTCGACGGACTCGCTCATGTTCATGCTGGCCATGGTGATGTGCCCCCCCAGAGTGGCAGCACGCAGGTCGGCTGCCCCGGGGAAGGGGATATGGCGAAGCTTGATACCGGCCTTTCGCTCGAAGGAAAGCACTGCCAGATGGTCGTCAGATCCAATGCCGGTGGTGCCATAGGTGACGGCACCCGGGTTCTCTTTCGCTTCTGCGACCAGCTCCGCGAGCGAATCGATCTCGCTGTCCGTGCGCACACTCAGGGCACCGGCGTCGTAGACGATCTGGGCGATCGGATCGATATCCGCCATGGAATAGCGGGCATCCCGCTGAATGGGAATGGCCAGCATATTGGGAATGTTGATAAAGCCAAACGTGTAACCGTCCGGCTCTGCCTGTGCGAGGCCGGTGAATCCGATTTCCCCGCCGGCTCCCGGCTTGTTGAGCACCGTGATGGACTGGCCGAGATTCTCCTCGATGTAGGGGGCCAGGGTGCGAGCGGCAACGTCCGTTCCGCCACCGGCGCTGTAGGCAACGATCATGGTGACCGGACGTTCAGGGTAGTCAGCCAAGGCGCTGCTCATGCCTGCCATTCCTAGCAGACCTGCTGTGAGGAGGGTAATGGGCATCTGGGCTTTCATTGGAGTTATACCTTAGTAGCGAGAGATTGGGCATCCAGTCTTTGGATACAGAGAACAGTGATTCTATGGTGCTTCCTCGTCAAGCGGAAAAGCTTCTCGGAGCGGTGTCTAGGTGTTTTTTAATAAAAAAATAATAAAAAACAGTAATTTAAACGTTTATATTCTTTAGTATTATTCATGAATAATGGCTTATGTACAAAAATACTCTTGTCGCCCGCCCGTTCTGTATGTATTTTTTCTGTACTCATTCAGGTGGTTTTTTGATCGCCATCCCGTACCGAACGGTCAGTGTTCGGTGCCGCTCGCGCCTGACGCGAAGCCAATGGAGATTGATCAACCATGCCCGATGATCTGCAGAGGTTCGGCAGGCCGCGAGACGGCCTCGCCCCAGCCTCTCCCCTCGAGCACGACAGGAGACCATTAGATGAATGGCCCCGATAAGGCGGGAAAACCCACCGTTTACGTATTGGAGCCCATCCACGAAGAGGCTGTGGAGGGGTTGCGTGCAAAGGTAAATCTGGTCACATGGGAGGAGAAAGAGGTCTCCCGGTGGCACGAGGGTGCAGACGCGATCATTGTTCGCAGCCACCCGGTGAGTGCTGCTGACATTTCTTTGGCAAGCCGATTGCAAGTGGTCGGGAAGCATGGGGCAGGAACGGACACCATCGATGTGGAGGCGGCAGCGAGACAAGGTGTTGCAGTGATCTCTACCCCAGGGGTCAATGCGCCCTCGGTCGCCGATCTTGCTCTTGCTATGGCGCTATCGCTGTCACGGAACCTGGTCGGACATACCGAGGCTTTGCGGCATGGTGTTCCACTCACCGGACGACAGCGAGTGGGATATGAGTTAGCGGAACTGCCGGCCGGCATTATCGGGCTTGGTGCTATTGGAAAGGCGGTCGCCTCGCGATTGCGATGTGGCTTCGGCGCCACGGTGAAAGCCTATGATCCAGGCATTGCCGATGCGGATTGGCCGGAAAATATCGGGCGTGCCGACAGCTTGCACGAGATTCTTGCCGCCAGTCGGCTGCTTTTCCTGCACGTCGGCCTTAATGATGCCACTCGAGGCATGATTAGCGCCGCAGAGCTGGCGATGCTTCCCGAGGGTGCTTTCCTCATCAACTGCGCAAGGGGAGGGGTCGTTAATGAGTCCGACTTGGCTAATGCGTTAGCGAACGGCCATCTCGGCGGAGCAGCTTCCGATGTGTTCGAGCAGGAGCCTCCTTCGCCGGATCTTCCCCTACTTCAGCATCCCGGATTCATCGCCACTCCCCATATCGGGGGGTCGACCCATGAAGGGTTGCGAAGAACGGGATTGGAGGTCGTCAGCAAGGTGCTGGCACAACTCGGTGTCGAATGACATGGGCCTTTTGGTCCCCGGATCTCGGCGCCCGGCGCCAGACAGTAAAACAAGGTGATAAAGTGATGAGCATAGGATTTCGCGTACTGGCGCGCACAGCTGCAGTAGCCCCCGAACTGGCCAAAGCCTTTGATGAGGTTCCGGTTGCCAATGTCAGTGATTCGATGTTTCGGATGACGTCTGCAGGCACCCGACTGCGTCCCTATCATGGAGGAGGGAGGCGTCTCTCCGGTGCGGCGTTGACGGTCAAGACACGGCCGGGTGACAACCTGATGTTCCACAAAGCGCTGGACATGGCCGTTCCTGGTGATGTCATTGTCGTGGACGCTGGCGGAGATCTGACCAACGCCATGATGGGCGAGCTGATGGCCCACCATGCAGCAGCACTGGGTCTTGCAGGCATCGTCATCAATGGCGCTATCCGAGACCTGGACGAGATTCGTCAGCTCGGTCTTCCCGTATATGCGGCCGGCGTGACACACCGGGGGCCTTACAAGGACGGACCCGGCGAGATCAACGTACCGGTTTCCGTCGATGGCATGGTGGTGATGCCCGGTGATCTGATCATTGGTGATGAGGACGGTGTGCTCTGTGTCCCTCAAGCTCAGGCGGAGGAGCTCCTCGAGGCGGCGCAGGCCAAGCAGCGTGCCGAGCTAGAAGAACTAGGGCAGATCCGCGCGGGCAACAGCGATCGTAACTGGATCGACCGGGTGCTGGCGCAGAAAAATTGCAGTTTCGAACCCTAATGCGCATTGCTTGATGGGGCCAGGGTCATCTGGCCTCGATCAAGTCAAGGGTGAGGGCTTCGATTATCCGCCGACACGTCAAGCGGCTCAACGCCCTGCTGAGCGCCTGACCGTCTCTGCGGCTACGCCTATTGACGCCACCTTCGGGTGGCGTCGTTGTGTCGGGTCCGGCCTCTGGCGAACCGCAGCGGGTACGATGCCGCCCGGGCTGCTGTCATGCACAAATGTTCTTTCCGGGTATAACAGCGGCTTGTTTCGTGCTGCGATGCAGCAAAAACCTGGGCTCGGGCCTTGTGTCGGGAGGCCGCAAAAGGTAACACTGATGAGCTTGATCAAAACCTCACTCTGACAATCAATCGTAACAAACGTTGGCCACATGGGGGATCCATTGTGAAGATAGGCGCACCGAAGGAGAGTGCCCGGGGGGAAGCGCGCGTCGCGCTGACCCCCGAGAGCGCGAAACAGATCCAGAAGCTGGGGCATGAATGCCTGATCGAGGCCGGGGCCGGGGTGGCTGCGGGCTTCAACGATGAGGCCTATCGCCAGGCGGGGGTGACCGTCGTCGATGGGGCAGAGGCGCTCTGGCACGAGGCCGAGATGGTCATCAAGGTCCGCGAGCCCTCCGAGGAGGAGGCCCACCTGCTGCGCGAGGGGCAGACCCTGATTGCCTTCTTCTGGCCGGCCCAGAACGAGGCCATGCTCGAACTGTGCAAGGCCCAGGGTGCCACCGTGATCGCCATGGATATGGTGCCGCGTATCTCGCGGGCGCAGAAGATGGATGCGCTGTCGTCGATGGCCAACATTGCCGGCTACCGGGCGGTCATCGAGGCGGGTAACAACTTCGGACGCTTCTTTACCGGCCAGGTGACGGCCGCGGGCAAGGTGCCGCCGGCCAAGGTGCTGGTGATCGGCGCCGGTGTGGCGGGGCTCTCCGCCATCGGTACCGCCACCAGCCTGGGTGCGGTGGTGCGCGCCTTCGACGTGCGTCCCGAGGTGGCCGAACAGATCGAGTCGATGGGGGCCGAATTCCTGTTCCTCGACTTCGACGAGAGCCAGGACGGGTCGGAGAGCGGCGGCTATGCCGCGCCTTCCAGTCCCGAATTCCGTGAGAAGCAGCTCGAGTGTTTCCGCGAGCAGGCTCCGGACGTCGACATCGTCATCACCACGGCGCTGATTCCCGGCAAGCCGGCGCCCAAGCTGTGGCTGGAGGACATGGTCGAGGCCATGAAGCCCGGCTCGGTGATTGTCGACCTGGCCGCCGAGAAGGGCGGCAACTGTGACCTGACCAAGCCCGACGAGAAGGTGGTGACCGACAATGGCGTGACGGTCGTCGGCTACACCGACTTCCCCTCGCGCATGGCCACCCAGGCCTCGATGCTCTATTCCACCAACGTGCGCCACATGCTCACCGATCTTACGCCCGAGAAGGACGGCAAGGTCGTGCACAACATGGAAGACGATGTGATCCGCGGCGCCACGGTGACCCACGAGGGCGAGATCACCTTCCCGCCGCCGCCGCCCAAGGTCAAGGCGATCGGCGCGGCCAAGGCCAAGCCCAAGGAGAAGGAGCCGACGCCGGAGGAGAAGAAGGCCGCGGAGCATGCCGCCTTCAAGGCGCAGACCAAGCGCCAGGTGACCCTGCTCGCCGTGGGCGGCGCACTGATGCTGTTGCTCGGGCAGGTGGCCCCGGCCTCCTTCATGCAGCACTTCATCGTCTTCGTGTTGGCCTGCTTCGTCGGCTTCCAGGTGATCTGGGGCGTCAGCCACTCGTTGCACACGCCGCTGATGGCGGTGACCAATGCGATCTCCGGCATCATCATTCTCGGGGCGATCCTGCAGATCGGTACCGGCAGCGTCGTGGTCGGCGTGCTCGCGGCGATCTCGGTGCTGATTGCGTCCATCAATATCGTGGGTGGCTTCCTGGTGACACGCCGGATGCTGGCCATGTTCCAGAAATCCTGAGCGGCGGAGACACGACATGTTGGGTCAAGGATTCGTATCTGCCGCGGCGATCGCGGCAAGTGTATTATTCATCCTCTCGCTGGGGGGGCTGAGCAACCAGGAGAAGGCCAAGCGGGCCGTCTGGTACGGCATCGTGGGCATGGCCGTGGCGGTCTTCTTCACCGCCTTCGGACCGGGCATTGGCGGCTACTGGTGGATGATCCCGATGATGCTCATCGGGGCAGGCGTGGGTGTCTATGTGGCCGGCAAGGTCGATATGACCGAGATGCCCCAGCTGGTCGCCGCGCTGCACAGTTTCGTCGGCCTTGCGGCGGTCTTCGTAGCCTGGAGCGCGGACCTGGAGCGCCGTCGTGTCGCGGCGGCGCGGGCCATGGATGCCTCCATGGAAGAGTTCTCGGCGTTCGCCGCCCTGGTGGCCGAGAAGACGCCCGCCGAACTGACGTTCCTGCAGGTTGAGGTAGTGCTGGGCATCTTCATCGGCGCGGTGACCTTCACCGGCTCGGTGATCGCCTTCGGCAAGCTGGCCGGCAAGGTCGACGGCAAGCCCAAGCAGCTGCCCGGCGGGCATATGCTCAATGCCGGGGCGGCGGCCCTGTCGCTGCTGCTGGCCATCCTCTATCTCAACGGGGCCGGCTTCTGGACCTTGCTGGTACTGGCGGCGCTGGCCTTCTTCATCGGCTATCACCTGATCATGGGCATCGGCGGTGCCGACATGCCGGTGGTGGTCTCGATGCTTAACAGCTACTCCGGCTGGGCCGCGGCGGCCATCGGCTTCACGCTCTCCAACGACCTGCTGATCGTCACCGGTGCGCTGGTGGGCTCCTCCGGTGCCATCCTGTCGTACATCATGTGCAAGGCGATGAACCGCAACTTCATCAACGTCATCCTCGGCGGCTTTGGCGGCAGCCAGGGCCCCGCGGCGGAGATCGAGGGCGAGCAGGTGGCCATCGATGCCGGCGGTGTGGCCAGCGCACTCAACGATGCCGACAGCGTGATCATCGTGCCGGGCTACGGCATGGCGGTGGCCCAGGCCCAGAATGCGGTCAGCGAGCTGACGCGCAAGCTGCGCGCCGCCGGCAAGAACGTGCGCTTCGGCATCCACCCGGTGGCGGGTCGCCTGCCGGGGCACATGAACGTGCTGCTCGCCGAGGCCAAGGTGCCCTACGATATCGTGCTGGAGATGGACGAGATCAATGACGACTTCCCCACTACCGACGTGGTGATCGTCATCGGCTCCAACGATATCGTCAACCCGGCCGCCCAGGAGGACCCCAACAGCCCGATTGCCGGCATGCCGGTGCTCAAGGTCTGGGAGTCCAAGCAGGTCTTCGTCTGCAAGCGTGGCCAGGGTACCGGCTACTCCGGTATCGAGAATCCGCTGTTCTTCAAGGAGAACACGCGGATGTTCTACGGCGATGCTAGGTCGAGCATCGACTCGCTGCTGCACCTGATCGACTGACCCGGTCGCGCCCGGGCCGATTGTTGGCCCGGGCCTCTGCCTACCCTGATACGTCCCTTCATGGGGCGTTTTTTCGTTACACTCTCTCTCATTCATTCACTTTTTCCGGGGCGACCATGTCAGATCAATCCCTGCGCGTGGCGGTGCTCGGTGGCGGCAGTTTCGGTACTGCCCTGGCCAGCATCGCGGCCGACAACGGCGCCGAGGTGCGCCAATGGATGCGCGATCCCGAACTGGCCGCACAGATCACTAACGAGCATCGTAACGGCCGCTACCTGCCCGACTACGCCATCAATGCCGCGGTGGTGGCCTCCACCCAGATGGCCGAGGTCCTCGAGGGCGCAGAGCTGGTGCTGGTGGCCATTCCCTCCAAGGCCTTTCGCGAGGTGGTGCGTCAGGCGCGGCCCCTCCTCCATGAGGCACAGATCCTGGTCAGTACCACCAAGGGCATCCAGGAGGAGGGCTTCAAGCTGATGAGCCAGATCCTCGAGGAGGAGACCGGTTTTGCCCATATCGGCGTGATCTCGGGCCCGAATCTGGCCTCGGAGATTGCCGACAAGCAGCTGACCGCCACAGTGATCGCCAGCGACGACCCGCAGACCCGGACACGCGTGCAGACCGCACTGGGCTGCGACTACTTCCGGGTCTATGCCAGCAACGACCGCTATGGTGTGGAGCTGGGCGGAGCACTGAAGAACATCTACGCCATCGCCGCCGGCATGGCAGCGGCGCTGGGCATGGGCGAGAACACCCGCAGCATGCTGATGACCCGCGCGCTGGCTGAGATGAGCCGCTTTGCGGTGGACCAGGGCGCCAACCCCATGACCTTCCTGGGGCTCGCCGGAGTGGGCGACCTGATCGTCACCTGCTCCTCGGCGCTGTCACGCAACTACCGTGTGGGGCAGGCGCTGGGCGAGGGCAAGAGCCTGGAAGAGGCCGTCGAGGCCCTGGGCCAGGTTGCCGAGGGGGTCAATACCGTGCGCCTGGTGCGCGACAAGGCCCACGAGGACGGTGTCTACATGCCGCTGGCCGAGGGCCTCTACCAGGTGCTGTTCAAGGGCGTGCCGGCCCGGGACATGGCGCGCTTGCTGATGCTCGGTGAGCAGAGCAGCGACGTGGAGTTCGTGCTGCCCCGTAAGGACGTGCAGCAGGATCGTCGCGAGGGGGGGGAGCCTCATGGCTGAACGGCTGCTGATCATGCGACATGGCGAGGCCGGCCAGGGGATGCCTGATGCCGCCCGGACCCTCACGGCGCGGGGCGAGCAGGAGGCGGCCCGCATGGGGCGCTGGCTTGCCGAGCGACGTGACCTGGATCTCACGCATCTGCGCCTGTTGGCCAGCCCCTATGTGCGGGCACGGCAGACGGCGGTGCGCATCGCCGAGCCACTGGGCGTGGAAATCGAGCCCCTGCCGCTGATTACCCCCGACGATCCTCCCGAGGCGGTGGTCGAGTGGCTGCTCGGCGAGGCCAATGGCCGGCCCATGATGCTGGTCAGCCACATGCCGCTGGTCGCAGCGCTGACCGGTCTGCTGGTGGAAGGGCGCGGCGATCGCGGCCCCGGCTTCCCAACGGCCGCCTTGGCCGAACTCGACGCCGAGGTGTGGGCAGCGGGCTGCGCTCGGCTGCACGGGCTCATCAGTCCGGCTGATGAGCTTAGATAAGCCCGGCTGCCCTGAGACCGAAGACGCCCAGGGTGATCGTCAGGCTGGCCATCAGCGTGGTCAGGGCGACGATGTTGGCGGTGAGGGCGGCATTGCCGCCCATCGCCTTGGCCATCACGAAGGCCGCGGCAGCGGTGGGGCTGGCAAAGAACAGGAACATCACGCCGAGTTCGCGGCCCTCGAAGCCGACCAGCCAGGCGGTGCCGGTGGCCAGGGCCGGCAGGATGACCATTTTCATCAGGCTGGCGCTGATCGCCAGCCGTCCCGAGTCGCGAATCTCGCCCAGCGACAGGGTGGCGCCGATGCAGATCAGCGCCAACGGCAGGGTCAGCGAGGCGAAGTAGTCACCTGAGGTCATCAGCCAGCTGGGCAGGGGCAACCCCACAGCGGCGACGGGCACGGCGGCGACCACGGCGAGGATCAGCGGGTTGGTGGCGATATGCCCGAGCATGCTGCGCCAGTCAGTGTGCTGGCCCTCCTGGTAGCTGGCCAGGGCGATCACCGAGAAGGCATTGTAGGTGAGGATCACCACCCCCAGCAGCAGGCCACCGGCGGAGAGCCCATAGTCGCCGTACATGCCGGCGGCGAGCGCCAGGCCGACGATGCCGCAGTTGCCGCGAAAGGCGCCCTGGACATAGACACCGCGCTCCTCGCGGGGCACCCGCAGGATCGCCCAGCCCCAGCTGAACAGGAAAGTGGCCAGCGTCGCTAGGGCAAAGGTGGCGAGAAGGGCTGGATTCAGGGTGGCAGCAAGGTCGGCACGGATGATGCTAAGAAAGATCAGCGTCGGCAGGGTGGCCTTGAAGACCAGCAGCGAGGCGGTGGCGACGAAGGCCCGGTCGATCCAGCCGGCGCGCTTCAGGCCAAGGCCGATGAACACCATGGCGAAGACCGGCAGGGTGGTCTCCAGGGTCTGCAGGAAGAGGGCGGAGAGCTCCATGGGCGGCCTGACCTAACGCGCCAGCCAGAAGCCGACGAGTATGGCCGCCACGACGGTCACCAGGAACACGCGGTTGCGGGTTCGCGTATCACGCACGGGCTTGCGAGGGTCTGCCATGAGGAGCTCCGGTTGGTTGGCTTGCCGCCGACGGGCGACTTGGCGGATCATGGTAATCCCGTTAGCCTGCTATCGCCAGAAGGGTGCCGGCTGGGCGCCCGCCAGCCGCAAGAGTCCAAGAGCATGACCGACCACGCCTCACGCATTCCTCTCGTCTTTGCCCACGCCAACGGCTTTCCGGGGCACAGCTACCGTAGCTTCCTGGCGCCGCTGGCCGAGCATTTCGATGTTCACCCGCTGGACCGTCTGGGCCATCATCCTGACTTTCCCGTCGGGCACAACTGGCTGGCGCTGCGCGATGAGCTACTCGAACACCTGGCCCGCTTCCCGGAGCCAGTGGTCGGCGTCGGCCACTCGATGGGCGGTGTGCTGATGGCCATGGCCGCTGAGCACTCACCCGACTACTTTCGTTGTGTGGTGATGCTCGACCCGCCGCTGATGCTGGGCCTGGACGCCCAGTTCATGAAGCTGGCCAAGCGCCTGGGCCTGGCCGACCGGGTGACCCCGGCAGGCAGAAGCCTGGGGCGTCGCGACAGCTGGCCCGATCGCCAGGCCATGGTCCACTACCTGCGCCGACGGGGGCTCTTTCGGCGCTTCACCGAGGCCGCCCTGCACGACTACGTGGATGGTGGCACCCGTGAGCTGGATGACGGGAGTGTGGTACTGCTCTATGACCCCGACATCGAGGTGCAGATCTTTCGCCACCTGCCGGATCACCTGGGGGAGTTGCCCGGCCGGGTCAGGGTGCCTCTGGGGGTGCTGGCCGGTGACGAGTCCGACCTGCTCACCCGGCGCCGACGTCGCCGTCTGACGCAGCGCGGCGTGAGCCTGGCAGAGGTTCCGGGCGGGCACATGTTCCCCATGGAGTATCCCGACCAGGCCCGCTCGGCCCTGCTGGCCATGCTCGACGGCCTGCTGGAGCGCCCGGCATGACGGAGCCTCGCTCCCTCCAGCTGGCCGCCGGGCGCCTGGCCGCACTGGTCTGGGGCGATGATCAGGCGCCTACCTGGCTGGCACTCCACGGCTGGCTGGACAATGCCGCCAGCTTTTCTCGCCTCGCTCCTCGGCTGGTCGACGCCCTCGGCATCCGGGTGGTGGCCATCGACTTTGCCGGCCATGGCCTGTCTCGTCATCGTCACGGCGACTATGCGCTGTGGGACTACTGTCACGACATCCTCGACGCCTGCGACGCGCTGGACATTTCGCGGGTGCCCTTGCTGGCCCACTCCATGGGGGCCGGAGTGGCCTGTCTGACGGCCGCCGCCCTGCCGGAGCGGGTCGAGAGGCTGGTGCTGCTCGACGGCCTGGGGGCCCTGACGACCGAGACCGACAAGGCACCCGAACAGTTGCGCAAGGGCCTGCTCGCCGATCGACGTCCTGTCTCGCGAGCACCGCGCTACCCTGATAGTGAGGCCGCAGTGGCGGCACGGGTCGCCGGCGGGGCGACGCCCATCGATGCCGAGACAGCGCGTCCGGTGGTGTCACGCAACCTGGAGGCACTGCCCGATGGCCATGTGCGGTTGCGTACCGATGCCCGCCTGTTGCGCCCCTCGCTGGTGCGGTTCGCTCCCGAGCAGGTGGTGGCCATGCTGACGGCGCTGCGGTGTCCGATACTGCTGGTGGAGGGAGAAACCGGCATTCTCGGTGAGCGGCCGCGGGCGCGCCAGGCCCGGGCAGCGGTGACGCAGCTGACCCGCCGCGTGCTGCCGGGCGGCCATCACCTGCACCTTGAGCCGTCGGCCGTCGCTGAGGTCGCCGAGGCCATCGTTGATTGGCATGACCATTGACGCTTAGATGAGAGAGGGAGGCGCGGGATGAGCCAGCAGCAGGAACCCGATCATTCACGGGACAAGAGTGTGTCGTTGGTGCTGGGCAGCGGAGGCGCCCGTGGCTACGCCCATATCGGGGTCATCGAGGAGCTCGAGGCGCGCAGCTACAAGGTGGTGGCGATCTCCGGCTGTTCCATGGGGGCCTTGGTGGGCGGCGTCTACGCGGCGGGGAAGCTGGCCGCCTATCGCGACTGGGTCTGTCGGCTGGACTACGTCGACGTGCTCAGGCTGGTCGATGTCACCTGGAGCCCCATGGGCGCGATGCGCGCCAACAAGATCATGGGCAAGCTCGAGAGCCTGATCGGCGATACCCGCATCGAGGACCTGACGATTCCCGTGACCACGGTGGCGACCGACATGACCCGTCAGCGCGAGGTGTGGTTCCAGAGCGGCTCGCTGCTCGAGGCGATCCGTGCCTCCATCGCCGTGCCCGGGGTGATCACCCCGGTCCATCGCGGCGACCAGGTGCTGGTGGATGGCGGGCTGCTCAATCCGTTGCCCATCATTCCCACGGTGTCGGCACAGGCCGACTTCGTGCTGGCGGTCAACGTGACCGCGCATAGCCCGCGCCCGGTGAGCCTGGAGGAGTTGCTGCCCCCCGAGGAGGTGGCCGAAGAGCAGGCGCGCGAGCAGTCCCGGGACGCCGATGGCGTCGACTTCGCCAGCTGGATCCATGGGGTCCGTGGGGCGGCCCGACGGCTGATCGATGGCCTGGGCAACAGCGATGCCGACACCCAGAGGGGCAACAGCGAGGAGGAGGCGCTGGAGCGTGACCGCCGCGAGTGGGGGCGCCTGGATATGGTGCTGGCTTCCTTCGACATCACGCAGGCGGCCCTGGCCAAATACAAGGTGGCAGGGTACCCGCCGGACGTGTTGATCGAGGTGCCCAAGACGGTGTGCGGTGCCTACGAGTTTTACCGTGCCGAAGCGCTGATCAGCCTCGGCAGGCATCTGGCCGTGGAGGCCCTGGACCGCTTCGAGGGGCGCACCCACCCGGGCTGGGGCAGCTCTTCCATCGTCGTGGAGGCGCCGACCCAGCAAGGCCAGCAAGGCGAGGACGTGTCCTGACCTGACCTGACCGGTGTCAGGCGTGGCTGCCCCGGCGCTTGAGCAATACGTAGACCGCCCCAGTACCGCCGTCGATCGTAGTCGCCGAGCAGAAGGCCAGTACGCTGGGCCATTCCCGCAGCCAGGCATTCACGTGGCTCTTTATCACCGGATAGTCGCTGGTCGTGCCCCACGCCTTGCCGTGCACGACCAGTACGCAGCGTCGTCGCAGGGCCGTGGCGTCGCGCAGGAAAGCCTCCAGCTCCGAGCGGGCTTCCTCGAGGGTATGGCCATGCAGGTCGAGCCCTTCCTCCCAGCCGATGCGGCCGCGCTTGAGCTGCTGACGGGTGCGCCAGGGCAGGTCGGGCAGCGCGAAGTCGAGAAACTCGGAAGGCCTCACCGGCTCGACCCGGCCGTCCGATGTGCGACCGCTGGCCGCGAGATCGTCACTGGCCGACGTTGCCGCGGCCCGACGCTCGGCCGCGGCGAGGTCACGGCGGCGCCTGCGACCGGGGTCGGCCCGGTTGCGGGCGATCGGGCGCACGCCGGCCTCGCGCAGGGCCTGGCGAAAGGCGCTGATCTCGTCCTCGTCCGGTGGCTGGCGATCTCGACTCATGGGGTATTCGGCTTATGACGCAAAGCGCCAGTATACCGCCCCTGCCGTGGCTGTGAAGCGCGGGCCCGGGTACAATCGGCCTTTGTTTTCCTCCGAATTCTCCGACTCCAGGATGCCCCGTGGCTGAATCTCTCCCTGATGCGTCTTCCTCCACCCTGGTGCTGAGCGACGAGGCCCTCGCCGAGGGCCTGATCACCCTGCGTGATTGCCTGCGCTGGGCCGCCAGCGAGTTCCACCTGGCGGGCCTGTTCTACGGTCATGGCACCGGTTCTGCCTGGGATGAGGCCGTGGCGCTGACGCTGGGCGCCCTGCACCTGCCCTGGAACGTCGACCCGGCGGTGCTCGAGGCGCGGCTACTGCCCATGGAGCGCGCCCGCATCGTGGCACTTGTGCGCGCCCGCATCGAGACGCGACGTCCGCTGCCCTACCTGCTGGGCGAGGCCTTCTTCGCCGGTTTCCCCTTCAGCGTCGACGAGCGGGTGCTGATTCCCCGCTCACCCATCGCCGAGCTGATCGAACATGGCTTCGCCGCCTGGTTCCCCGACGAGCCGCCAGCACGGGTGCTCGACCTCTGCGCCGGTTCGGGCTGCATCGGCATTGCCACGGCACTGTATCTGCCCGGCTGCGAGGTCGACCTGGCCGACATCAGTGGCGAGGCCCTGGCCGTGGCCCGTGAGAATATCACCCGTCACGATGTGGGCGAGCGGGTGCGTGCCGTCGAGTCCGACCTCTTCAATGGGCTTGCCGGCCAGCGTTA
The DNA here is from genome assembly GCF_014192285.1 of Halomonas fontilapidosi. Classification (GTDB taxonomy): domain Bacteria; phylum Pseudomonadota; class Gammaproteobacteria; order Pseudomonadales; family Halomonadaceae; genus Halomonas; species Halomonas fontilapidosi. The sequence goes on from NZ_JACHXQ010000007.1 coordinate 160,375, forward strand.
TGACCTGATCGTCTGCAACCCGCCCTATGTAGATACTCGCGACCTGACCACCATGCCCGCCGAGTTTCGCCATGAGCCGTCTCTGGCGCTGGGCGCCGGCGCCGATGGCCTGGATATCGTGCGGCGCATCCTGCGCGAGGCCCGCGACTACCTCACCGATGAGGGCGTGCTGATTGTCGAGGTCGGCAACTCCGACCACCATCTGGAGGCTGCCTTCCCCGAGGTACCCTTCCTCTGGCTTGAATTCGAGCGCGGCGGACAGGGCGTGTTTGCCCTTGGTGCCGCTGAACTCGACGCCCATGCGGCGTCCTTCGCCTGATTCCCATCCCCCGACCCAGGAGGAGCGCCCATGTCTGGCAACACCTTCGGCAAGCTGTTCACCGTTACTACCTTCGGCGAAAGCCATGGCCCCGCACTAGGCGCCATCGTCGATGGCTGCCCGCCGGGACTGTCGCTCAGTGAGGAAGATCTGCAGCACGACCTGGATCGCCGTCGCCCCGGCAGCTCCCGCCATACCACTCAGCGGCGCGAGGCCGATCGGGTGCGGATCCTCTCCGGCGTCTTCGAGGGGGTGACCACCGGCACGACCATCGGCCTGATGATCGAGAACACTGATCAGCGCTCCAAGGACTACTCGAAGATCAAGGATCAGTTCCGCCCGGCCCATGCCGACTACAGCTACCACCACAAGTACGGCATCCGTGACTATCGCGGCGGGGGGCGCTCCAGTGCCCGCGAGACCGCCATGCGCGTGGCCGCCGGTGCCATCGCCAAGAAGTACCTTGCTGCCCGGGGGATTACCGTTCGAGGCTACATGAGCCAGCTCGGTCCGATCGGCATCGATTTCAAGCAGTGGGAGGCGGTGGATGACAACCCCTTCTTCTGCCCCGACCCGGACCGCGTGCCGGAGCTCGAGGCCTACATGGACCAGCTGCGGCGCGACCAGGATTCGGTGGGGGCACGCATCAGCGTGGTGGCCGAGGGTGTGCCGCCGGGGCTGGGTGAGCCGGTGTTCGACCGCCTCGACGCCGAACTGGCCCATGGGTTGATGAGCATCAATGCCGTCAAGGGCGTCGAGATTGGCGACGGCTTTGCCTGCGTGGCCAGCCGCGGCAGCGAGCATCGCGACGAGATGACCCCGCAGGGCTTTCTTTCCAACCATGCCGGCGGCGTGCTTGGTGGCATCTCCAGCGGCCAGGCGATCATCGCCCACCTGGCGCTCAAGCCCACCTCCAGTATCACCACGCCGGGACGCGGGATCGACGTCCACGGTGAGCCGGTCGAGGTGGTCACCAAGGGACGCCATGATCCCTGTGTGGGTATCCGGGCCACCCCCATCGCCGAGGCGATGATGGCGCTGACGCTGATGGACCACCTGCTGCGTCACCGCGGCCAGAATGCCGACGTTCGGGTGTCGACTCCCCGGCTGCGCTGAACCGCGCGCGCTGGAATGGCTGCTACACTTTCCCTGACCATCGACAAGAGTAACGCCATGAAGATCAACGTCGAGTTTGACCTGACCCCCGAGGAGTTTCGCCAGGCGCTTGGCCTGCCCGACGTGGAGGCTTTTCAGAAGGACCTGCTCAACCGTATCTACAAGCAGATGGAGTCGGGTACGGAGGGGTACGACCCGATGAGCCTGATGCAGCCTTTCCTGCAGCAGCCCGGTCTGTCGCAGAATCTCTCGCAGGGGTTGTCCAGTTTTGGCAACTATCAGCAGATGATGCTCGACATGCTGACCAAGGCGGCCAGCTCCGTGGGAAGTGGCGGCGGAGCAGCGAGCAAGGCTCAGGAGAGCAAAGAGGAGGGGACCTCCAACTCGGGAACGTCATCTTCTGGTTCCGCTGACAAGTCTGGCTCCGGCGGCAGTTCCCGAAAGTCCACGGCGACGGCCCGTTCTCGCAGCAAGCGCGACAGCTGATCGCGGCAGGGCCCTGTGTCAACGGCCGTGTTCGACCTTCGCCGGGGGAAAGGGTAATACGTTTGCAATGGGAAAGGTGGCAGACTAGGCTTTGTGCAGTGCAACAAATTGTGCATCACCGATTCTCGAGGAGGGATTTGACATGCAGGACAAGATGACCGAGGCATTGAACGAGCAGACCCGTCAGTTCTTTGAGCCGATGCGCAAGCTCAACTCCATGATGTTGAAGAACATGGAGAAGATGACGCAGTACCAGATGGAGTCCATGAAGCGCTACAGCCAGATGGGCACCGAGCGCATGCGGGACGCCAGCGAGGTTACCGATGCCGAGAGCATGCGTGACTTTGGCACTCGCCAGGCCGAGATGATGAACGAGCTCTCTAAGCAGATGCTCGAGGATGCCAAGGCGATGAGCGAGATGAGCCTGGAGTTCAAGGCCGAGCTCGAGAAGCTCTACGCCGAATCCGGCCAGCAGCTCGCCGAGCAGGCTGAAAAGGCCGGCCAGGCAGCCAAGGGCGAGGCAGCGAAGTCCGACGAGCCCGCCAAGGCGACCAGCCAGTCCACGTCGCGCAAGCGCTGAAATCACGTTATTCTCATTGCGCCTGTCCGGTGCCCGGTTCCCGGGGGCCGGGCAGTGCTGTTGTTGGCCATGCCCTGGCCGGCGCAAGGTGGCGTGGCAGTTGCCGGATCCAACCCTGGCTCGGTGCCGATGTCCGGCCGTCAGGATGTCCGGCCGTCAGGATTAATAGGAGGGGTCAATGCAGTCAGGGGTGCAAGCACCGACACAGGTCGAGCTCGAGGCGTGGAACGCCCAGCTGGCCGCCATCAGCGAGGAATACAAGGCCTTGATGCAGGATCTGCTGGAGCGCATGGTGCCCAGCGATGCTGCGGAATCGGTCTATGACGACATGCACCGGAGCTTCCAGGCCGGTGCCCAGTCGCTGATGCAGAACCCGCCTCTGCTGTGGCAGACCCAGTCGCGGCTGCTTCAGGACCAGTTCCAGCTTTGGCAGCAATCCCTGCGCAGCGCCGCCGGTGAGGACGTCGAGCCGTTGATCACCCCGCACAAGGGAGATCGCCGTTTCAAGGACGATGCCTGGCGCGATGACCCCTACTACCTGGCGATCATGCAGCAGTACCTGCTGTTCTCGCGCATGGTGGAAGAGCTGATCGAGAACCTCGAGGGCCTTTCGGAGGACCAGAAGCGAAACCTGGGCTTCTACGCGCGCCAGCTGGTCAATGCCATGGCACCGAGCAACTTTGTCACCACCAACCCCGAGGTGATGCGCAAGACCATGGAAACCCGCGGTCAGAATCTGGTCGAGGGGCTGGCGCGTTTGCGCGAGGACCTGGCCAACTCCGCCGAGGGCCTCAATGTCACCATGACCGATCGCAGCGCCTTCGAGATCGGCGATAACATCGCCGTGACCCCGGGAGCGGTGGTCTACGAGAATGAGCTGATCCAGCTGATCCAGTACACGCCGGCCACCGAAGAGGTCTACAAGACGCCGCTGCTGGTGGTGCCCCCCTGGATCAACAAGTACTACATTCTCGACCTGCGCAAGGACAACTCCCTGGTGCGTTGGCTGGTCGAGCAGGGGCATACCGTCTTCCTGATCTCCTGGCGCAACCCTGGCCCCGAGCAGCGTGACCTGACCTGGGCCGACTACATGCAGATGGGCCCCATTGCGGCCATGGAGGCCATCGAGCAGGCGACCGGCGAGAAGTCGGTCAACCTGATGAGCTACTGCATCGGCGGGACCCTGGCCGCCTCGACCATGGCCTACCTGACCAGCACCCGGCGCGGGCGCAAGGTCAAGTCGGTGACCTACATGGCCACCCTGCAGGACTTCCGTGACCCCGGCGAGATCGGCGTCTTCCTCTCGGAGCCGGTGCTCGAGGGGATCGAGGCCAAGCTCGAACGTGACGGCTATCTCGACGGCCGCGTCATGGCCTACTCCTTCAACCTGTTGCGCGAGAACGACCTCTTCTGGTCCTTCTACATCAACAACTACCTGAAGGCCAATGCGCCGGCGCCCTTCGACCTGCTCTACTGGAACACCGACGGTACCAACCTGCCGGCCGGGACTCACGCCTGGTACCTGCGGCACATGTACATGGAAAACCGTCTGGTCCAGCCAGGTGGCATCGAGCTCGACGGGGTCAAGATCGACCTGCGCAAGATCTCCACGCCTAGCTACTTCATCTCCACGCGCGAGGACCACATCGCCAAGTGGAACAGCACCTACTACGGCGCGCTCCTGCCCAAGGGTCCCGTGAAGTTCGTGCTGGGTGGTTCCGGCCATATCGCCGGCATCGTCAACCCGCCGAGCAAGAACAAGTACGGTTTCTGGACCAATGACGCACTTCCCGATACTGCTGATGAGTGGCTGGAGGGTGCCGAGCCCCATGAGGGTTCCTGGTGGCCGCACTGGCAGCAGTGGATTACCGAGAACGGCTATGTGGACACCGAGAAGCTGGTGCCGGCGCGACAGCCGGGGGATGGCGAACTCGATATCCTCGAGCCGGCGCCGGGTCGCTATGTGCGCATGACCATTCCCGAGGTGCTGGGCGAAGCCCCGGCTTCGCCGGACGCTTGAAGCGATAAGCTGTAAACCGTAAGAAGAACGCCCCCGTCGTCATCCCGGCGGGGGCGTTTGCGTAGACAGTTTTCGGTTTACGCTGGCTTCGAGGTTCGAGGTTCGAGGTTCGAGGTTCGAGGTTCGAGGTTCGAGGTTCGAGGTTCGAGGTTCGCGCTTACGTCTCTCGCCGCAGGTGCAGCCCTGGCACCACCAGCAGGGCGGCCAGCAGCCAGCTCGGCCAACTGCCGGTGCGGGTAAAGGGCGTCAGGCCTTTCATGGGTGTGATCTCCCCGGTGAGAACCGTGGTCTCGAATTGCGGTGCCCGGGCAGTGATCCTGCCCCGGGGGTCAATGAGGGCGGTGACGCCATTGCTGGTGGCGCGCACCACCGGACGTCCGTTCTCCAGGGCGCGCAGCCGGGCCATCTGCAGGTGCTGCAGCGGCCCGATGGAGGCACCGAACCAGGTGTCGTTGGAGACCGTGAGCAGCGCATCGGCCTCGCGGGCGCGTGATGCCACCAGGTCGGCATAGATGATTTCGTAGCAGATGGCGTTACCGAGCACCAGTTCACCGGCGCGGATCGGTGACTGATTCGCGGGTCCCGGCGTCATGGTCGGCGCCGGCAGGTCGAAGAAGGCGATGGCCCCACGCAATAGGCTTTCCAGCGGCAGGTACTCGCCGAAGGGCACCAGATGGGCCTTGCGATATTCGCCGTTGACGTCGCCTCGGCCAACGACGCTATTGAAGTAGAGGCCGCTGTCATCACGCTGCAGGATGCCGGTGAGCAGTTCGGTGCCCGCCGGCAGGCTGGCCCGGGCGCGGTCGAGGTAGGGGGCGGCCTGGTCCTCGAACATGGGCAGGGCCGCCTCGGGCCAGACCACCAGGTCGACCTCCGCCTCCAGCGTGCGCGTCATCGAGAGGTAGGTGTCGACCGCGCGTCGCTGGCCCTCCGGGGTCCACTTGATCAGCTGAGGCAAGTTGCCCTGCAGCAGGGCGACACGCACCGGTTCGCCGGCGGGCAGGGTCCACTGGGCAGGCAGTAGCTGCGGTACCAGCCACAGCAGGGCGATGGGTGCGGCGGCCCACCAGCGACGGCGCAGGAGCTCGACGCCCAGGCTGCCCGTCAGGGCGGTGATCAGGCTCAGCAGATAGACGCCGCCTACCGGCGCCCAGGGGGCGAGGGGGGAGTCGATCTGGGCGGTGCCCAGCAGTAGCCAGGGGAAGCCGGTGAACAGCCAGGTGCGTAGCCACTCGCCCAGTACCCAGGCGCCCGCAAAGCTCAGCGCCGCCAGATGCGATCCGCACAGCCGCCGATAGAGCCATAGCGTGGCAGCGAAGAAGAGTGCCAGGCCGGCAACGAACAGCGCCGTCAGAAACAGTGCCAGGGGGACGCCGGTATAGCCGTAGTCGTGGATCGAGACGTAGACCCACGAGGCCCCCGAGCCGAACAGTCCCAGCCCGTAGCACCAGCCGCGCAGTGCCGCCTGGGCGGGTGTCAGCGCAGGCAATCCGACATAGACGAGACCGGCAGCCACCGGGCCCAGCCACCAGAGCGAGAAAGGCGCGGCGCTGAGGGTGGTCAGGCCGCCGGCAAGCAGGGCGGCCAGGCAGCCCAGCGTCGCGGTCAGCCGGGCGTCAGCCATGGTGTCCATCCGTGGTCATGGGGCCGCGTCACTCCTCGCTAGTCTCCTCGCAGGGTTCGGCTTCGAGCAGGCGGATGCGACGGTTGTCGGCATTGAGCACCGTGAAGCGCCAGCCGCCGATCTCGGTGTGCTCGCCGCGGCCCGGCAAGTGGCCGAAGCGCTGCATCACCAGGCCACCGAGAGTATCGAACTCGTCGTCCGAGAAGCGGGTGCCGAAGCGGTCGTTGAAGTCCTCGATGGTGGTCAGGGCGCGAATCGCATAGCGCTCGTCGCCCAGTTCGCGGATATCGATCTCTTCGTCGATATCGTGCTCGTCCTCGATCTCGCCGACGATCTCCTCGAGGATATCCTCGATGGTGACGATGCCTGCCGTGCCACCGTATTCGTCCACCACCACCGCCATGTGGTTATGGGTGTCCTGAAACTCCTTCAGCAGGCTGTTCAGACGCTTGGATTCCGGCACGAACATCACCGGGCGCAGAACTTCGTCGAGTTGGAAGGGCGCGCCATTCCCCTGATCGGCACGTAGCAGCGGCAGCAGGTCCTTGGCCAGCAGGATACCCTTGACCTCGTCGAGGTTCTCGCCGATCACCGGATAGCGGGAGTGACCGGTCTCCAGTATCACCGGCAAGTATTCCTCGAGTGGCTGGTCGAGGGCGATGGCGGTGATCTGGGAACGCGGGATGAGGACCTCGCGTACCTGCTGATCACTGATGTTGAGGGCGCCCTCGATGATCATCATGGCGTCCTGGTCGAGCTTGAGACGGGAGCCTGCCTGACGCAGGAACTCCAGCAGTTCGTCGCGGGAACTGGGTTCATCGCTGTCGCTGGACAGGGCGCTGAACAGCTTGTCGAGCCAGGACTTGCTGGCCTGGCTGCTCGATCGGTCTTCGCTCATGCGTCGGCTCTCTCGTCCTCGGTATCGGAATCACGGTATGCCGGACTGGGGGGGAGATACGGATCGTCGATGCCCAGGCCTGCCAGGATGTCACGCTCGAGGGCCTCCATGGCCTCGGCCTCGCTCTCCTCCAGGTGGTCATGGCCCAGCAGGTGGAGCGTGCCGTGCACCACCATGTGAGCGTAGTGAGCGCGCAGCGATTTTGCCTGTTCGGCAGCTTCGCGAGTCACCACCGGGTGGCAGACGACCAGGTCGCCGAGTAACGCTAGATCGATGCCGGGTGGGCTCTCGAAGGGAAAGGAGAGCACGTTGGTGGGCCTGTCCCTGCCGCGATAGTCGCGATTGAGGGCCTGGCTTTCGGCGTCATCGACGAAGCGGATGGTCAGCTCCTGGCGCGTTTCATTGGCGTGGTGCGACAGCACGGCGGCCACCCAGGTCTCCAGATCGGCCTGAGTGGGCAGGTCGTGAGCCTCGAGCGCAACCTGGCGGTCGATGAGAGGAGAGCTCATGACTCGGTGCTTCCCGGGTCGTCGTGACGCGGCTTGTCATGCCGCGCGCGCTCCAGGCGTTCCTGGCGCAGTGTTTCGCGCTCTTCGCGACGGGCGCGCTCGGACGCCTCCTGTTCGGCCTCGAAGTGGTCGTAGGCCTCGATAATGCGCTGCACCAGGGGGTGGCGTACCACGTCCTTGGCGGCGAAGTGGGTCACGCCGATGCCCGGCGTTTCCTTCAGCACCTCGAGCACCTGGATCAGTCCCGAGGTCTGGCCGCGGGGCAGGTCGACCTGGGTGACGTCACCGGTGATCACCGCCGTGGAGCCGAAACCGATGCGGGTCAGGAACATCTTCATCTGCTCTCGGGTGGTGTTCTGACTTTCATCGAGGATGATGAAGGCATTGTTGAGCGTGCGCCCGCGCATGTAGGCCAGCGGGGCGATCTCGATCACCTGGCGCTCGATCAGCTTGGCCACCTGCTCGAAACCGATCATCTCGTACAGGGCGTCGTAGAGCGGGCGCAGGTAGGGGTCGATCTTCTGGGCCAGGTCGCCGGGCAGGAAGCCGAGCTTCTCGCCGGCTTCCACGGCCGGGCGCACCAGCAGGATGCGGCGCACCTCCTGCTGGTTGAGCGCCTCCACCGCCGCCGCCACGGCCAGATAGGTCTTGCCGGTACCCGCCGGGCCGATGCCGAAATTGATGTCGTGGGCGCGGATGCTCTGCACGTAGCCCTGCTGGTTGAGGCCGCGAGGCTTGATCAGCGTGCGTGGGGTGCGCAGCAGCACCTCATCGTCCGGCTCGCCACCCTCTTCCTCGTCCAGTGCCTCGAGGCCGGACTCCTGCAGGAAGAGGTGAACGGTGTCCGGTTCCAGGTCGCTGGCCTCGGTCTCACGGTAGAGGTGTTCCAGCACATTGGCGGCCGCCTTGACGCGGGGTGTCGGGCCGGCAAGCTGGAAGATGTTGCCGCGATTGCGAAGCGTGATGCCCAGGCGCGACTCGACCAGCTTGAGATGCTCGTCACGCTGGCCGCAGAGGTTGGCCAGGCGACGCGGGTCGTTGGGCTCGAGGTTCAGGGTGACGATACGATTGGCCGTGGAAGATGGCTGGCTCAAGTCAGGGAAATCCGTGCTGAGTGAATGTGGGTTCAGCTTACTGCCCCGGCACTGGCCGGGGCAATCGTGGCACTCAGAAGCGTGCGGGCGAGGCCAGCTCGCCACGCAGCGAGTTGGGCAGCGCCTCGCTGATCTCGACGTCGACGAAGTAGCCGATCAGCTCGACCGGATTGGCGGCCCGGAAGTTGACCACGCGGTTGTTCTCGGTGCGCCCGGAGAGCTGGCCCGGATCCTTTGGCGAGAAGCCGGTGACCAGGATGCGCTGGGTGGTGCCCACCATGCGCCGGCTGATCTGCATGGCCTGTTGGTTGATGCGCTCCTGGAGAATCGCCAGGCGCTGCTTCTTGGTCGCTTCCGGCGTGTCATCCTCGAGGTTGGCGGCCGGCGTGCCGGGACGTGCCGAGTAGACAAAGCTGAAGGAGTGATCGAAGCCGATGCGGTGGATCAGGTCCATGGTGGCCTCGAAGTCCGCCTCGGTCTCGCCCGGGAAGCCGATGATGAAGTCCGAAGAGAAGCTGATGTCCGGGCGCAGGGCACGGATACGTTCCATCTTTTCCACATACGCCTCGACGGTGTGGCCACGCTTCATGGCGGCGAGCACGCGATCCGAGCCGGCCTGCACCGGCAGATGCAGGTGGCTGACCAGCTCGGGGATCTCGCCGTAGGCTTCGATCAGGCTGTCGGAGAACTCCACCGGGTGGGAGGTGGTGAAGCGGATCCGGTCGATGCCTTCCACGGCCGCCACGCAGCTGATCAGCTCGGCCAGATCGATCTCGTCCCCCAGCTGGTTTTCGCCTCGGTAGGCGTTGACGTTCTGGCCCAGCAGGTTGATCTCGCGCACGCCCTGGTCGGCGAGATGGATCACCTCGTCCATCACCGCCTCGAAGGGGCGTGAGACCTCTTCGCCGCGGGTATACGGCACCACGCAGAAGGTGCAGTACTTGGAGCAACCCTCCATCACCGAGACAAAGGCAGTGGCGCCGTCGGAGCTCGGTTTGGGGAGGTGATCGAACTTCTCGATCTCGGGAAAGGTGACGTCGACCACCGAGATCTGGTCCTGGCGTCGCGAGTCGAGCATTGAGGGCACCCGGTGCAGCGTCTGGGGCCCGAATACCATGTCGACATGCGGGGCGCGCTTGCGCAGCGCCTCGCCCTCCTGGCTGGCCACGCAGCCCCCTACGCCGATCACCAGGTCGGGGTTGGCCTCCTTGAGCTTCTTCCAGCGCCCCAGCTGATGGAACACTTTCTCCTGGGCCTTCTCGCGGATAGAACAGGTGTTGAGCAGGATGACATCGGCATCGCGCTCGTCGTCGGTGAGCTCGAGCTGGTGGGATTCGCCGAGCAGATCCGCCATGCGCGCGGAGTCGTACTCGTTCATCTGGCAGCCGTGTGTCTTGATGAAGAGTTTCTTCGCCATAAGAATAGGTCGCGGCAGATGGCGCGACGATGCACCGGTGGATGGACGTTGGCAGGTGACCGAACGGCCACCTGGGACAGGACCAATAATTATACGCCCCGGCCGCCACCGGGGCCAGCGGTCGTCCGGCCCGTCTATGGTACGCTTGTGCCTTCAAGCAGCGGGCGCGGCGGCGCGCCCTGGTCAGAAAGTGACCGGCAGCGGCCAGGGGCGGTTGGCATGCCGGTTGCCGATGGCTTTCCAGCGGTTTTCCCGATGGTTGTCCACAGACGCTGTGGGTAACCCGAGACCATGAATCACTGCACCGCTGCCGCGGCCGGCAGGGACGGCCGCAGGTGGCATGCCTCCCGCCACAGAGCCGCGACATGCGGGCATTGCACAGCCAGGACAACGGCATGACGATACACAGACTCAAGATTCTGACAGTGGGTGTGGCACTCGCGACGCTCCCGACCCTGTTGCCCGCTCAGCAGGCGCCTGACGGCGCCGCCTGGGTGTCGGACGAACTGACGACATACGTGCGCAGCGGCCCCACCGATGGTTACCGGATCATTGGCACCCTGACGGCCGGCGAGCCGGTGACGGTACTGGAGACCAGCGGCGACTACAGCCGGGTGGAGGATGCCGACGGTGATGTCGTCTGGGTGCTCACCCGCGAGTTGCAGGAGGATCCCAGCGCCCAGGAGCAATTGCCGTTGCTGGAAGCCCGGGTGGAAGCGCTGACCGAGGAGCTTTCCGGCATCAACGCCACCTGGGAGAAACGCACCGCATCGATGACCGAGACTCTCGAGCTCCGTGAGCAGCGCATCGCCGAACTCGAGTCGCGCAATGCCGCGCTGGCCAGGGAGACCGATCAGTCGCGTGCCACCATTCGTGAGCTCCAGGCCCGCCTGGATACCCAGGAGGAGGACCTGCTGATGCGCTACTTCATGTATGGTGGCGGCGTCGCCGGTGCCGGCCTGCTGGTGGGGCTGATCGTCCCGCACCTGCCGCGTCGTCGGCGCAAGCGCGATCGCTGGTTCTGATGCCGCTAGGGCAGGGGGCATGATGGCCAACGAATGGCTTGAGCGCTGGCGCGAGGGGCGCATCGGCTTTCACCGTGACCAACCGCATCCGGCGCTGGTTCGCCATTGGCCTGGCCTGGGCGTGCGGGCCGGCAGCAAGGTGCTGGTGCCGCTGTGTGGCAAGAGCCTGGACATGCGCTGGCTGGCGCGCCATGACCATCCTGTGCTGGGCATCGAGCTGGCCGGGCAGGCCATCGAGGCGTTCGTCGCCGAGGGCATGGGAGAGGTGGCCCGCTACCGCCAGGCTGGCTTCGACATCTGCCGCCAGGGCAGTGTGGAGCTATGGCACGGTGACTTCTTTCACTTCCATATCGAGCAGGCGGCGGAGGTCGGCGCCTTCTATGACCGTGCCGCCTTGATCGCCCTGCCGGCAGCCACCCGACAGCGCTATGCCTTCCACCTGGCCCAGCTGATTCCCCCCGGCGTTCGAGGGCTGCTGATCAGCCTGACGCGTGGCCCTGGTGGACCACCCTTCCATGTGTCGGCCGACGAGGTGCGCGAGCTGTTCGCCCCGAACTTTCGCGTGACCCACCTGGGGGACGGCGAGCCGGAACCCAATGGATTTCGCGAGAGCGCCTGGGCGCTGGAGCGCCGCGGCCCGCTGGCCTCCTAGCGCGCCAGCAGGCGCCCCAGCTCCGGGTCGCGGAAGGCGCGGTCGAGACCGTCAGCGAGCAGCCCATTGACCATGCGGGTATTGGCCTCCTTGTCGGGGCGCACGGCATAGCTCTGGGTGCGGCGCGAGGTATAGGTGCCGGAATAGGTATCACCGTCGTTGATGGCTTCGGCGATCAGCACCGCCTCGAGCCTCGCCTCGTCGATGAGCGGGCGGCTCTCGCCACGCTCGTAGCCCAGGTGATCGAGGGTAAGCGTCAGGCTGGGGCGGTCCTCTGCGTGTTCGGTGGTGGGCGTAAAGCCCATCTCGCGCACGGCACGTTCCGCTTCTGCCTGCAGCCGCGGTACCAGTTGGTGGGCCTCGACGGTGATCACGGCCGTGGACATGGCACTGCCGGTGCGGGTGCCGATCACCTCGCTGTCGCGACCATCCACGGCCGTCACAGTGACCGCCTGACCGCTGCCGGTCTGTGGCACCGGCGCAGTGCGCTTGGGGTCGAGCTGCAGGTAGTGGGGGCTGGCACAGCCGGCCAGCCAGCCGCTGGCGAGAAGCAGGGCACAGGCGCCCAGAACGTGACGACGCTGCATGGAAGGTCTCCCGAGGGTGGCAGGGCCCAGAGTATATCCCCCGGTCCTGGTGGCGGGAACCGATGGCGGGAACCGGTGGCGCTCCCGCCCCTTCGAGAGGTTACACTTCAGGGAGTGCCACAGGAGTCGCCCATGATCCGAACCGCCACCCGTGAGGAGTTTCCGCAGCTTGTCGATATCTGGCTGCGTGCCTCGCAGCGCGCCCATCCCTTCATCGCCGAGGCCTTCTGGAACGCACGGGCCGATGACATGGCGCGTCGCCGCCTGCCGGCTTGCAAGGTGCAGGTGCTGGAGGCCGGGCGACGCGTGATCGGCTTTTGTGCCATGCGCGGGGAGCACCTCGAGGCGCTGTTCATCGACCCCGAGGTGCAGAGCTTCGGGCATGGCTCTGGCCTCATGGCCCACGCCATGGCAGGTCATCGGCACATCACCCTGTGGGTCTATTCCCGTAACGTGCGCGCCGTCTCCTTCTACCGACGCCTGGGCTTCAGCGTCGTCGATGAGCGGGAGGACGCGGAGACCGGGGAGCAGGAGTCGTTCATGGCCTGGTCTCGCTGACGACAGGGGGCATGGTCGCGAACGCGTATCCGTCTGCGCTGTGGGGTGGCGCGAACCGGCATGAGGGGTGAGGTCCTGACCCTCGCAGCGCTCTGGTAGAATGCCTCGCGATCGTGCCACTGCCTCCATACCCTGATGACGGATGACCCCATGAACGACACGACCCGCGACTTCCTCATCGCGCCTTCCATCCTCTCCGCCGATTTCGCCCGGCTGGGCGCGGAAGTGGATGATGTCCTGGCCTCGGGCGCCGACATTGTCCACTTCGACGTGATGGACAACCATTACGTTCCGAACCTCACGATCGGGCCGATGGTCTGCGAAGCCCTGCGCAAGCACGGCGTGACGGCGCCCATCGACGCCCACCTGATGGTCAGGCCGGTGGACCGGCTGATCGGCGACTTCGCCGACGCGGGGGCCAGCTACATCACCTTCCACCCTGAGGCCTCTGACCATATCGACCGTTCGCTGCAGCTGATCCGTGACGCGGGCTGCCAGTCGGGCCTGGTCTTCAACCCGGCCACGCCGCTCTCCTACCTCGACTACGTGATGGACAAGGTCGACATGATCCTGCTGATGAGCGTCAACCCGGGTTTCGGGGGGCAGTCGTTCATCCCCGGGACCCTGGACAAGCTGCACGAAGTGCGCCGCCGAATCGACGCGTCGGGTCGCCCGATCCGCCTGGAGATCGACGGCGGGGTCAAGGTGGATAATATCGCCGAGATCGCCCGGGCCGGCGCCGATACCTTCGTGGCCGGCTCGGCGGTATTCAAGGCGAGAAACGACGCGGATCCGAACCGCTACGACAGCGTGATGCGCGAGTTCCGCGATCGCCTGGCCCGGGCATAGGCGCCGTGGAAGAGGCGGCTGCCGCTCCCCGTTGGCATCTCTATGTGGTGGAGACGGCGGGCGGTGCCCTGTATACCGGGATTACCACTGACGTGGCCCGACGCCTGGCCGAGCATCGTGCCGGTCGAGGGGCCAAGGCGCTGCGCGGCAAGGGGCCGCTTAGCCTGTGCCATCACGAGCCGGTGGGCAGCCAGAGCGAGGCGCTGCGCCTCGAGGCCGAGATCAAGCGGCTTTCCGCCGCACGCAAGCGGGCCTGGCTGGCAGGCCGACAGGCCGGACGCGACGAGTGAGCAGCACAAGGAGAATACATGCACCCCATTCTTGACGGCATCGAGCTCGTCACCTTCGACCTGGACGGCACCCTGGTCGACTCCGTGCCGGACCTGGCCATGGCGGTGGATGCCGCCCTGACCGACCTCGGTCTGCCGCCCCCGGGCGAGGCGAGGGTGCGTGACTGGGTGGGCAATGGCTCACTCAAGCTGATGGAGCGCGCCCTTGAAGACGCCCTTGGCCGGGTGTCCTCGGACGCCCTGCTGACCCGGGCCCATCAGGGCTTCCTCGACCACTATGCCCGCGACCCTAGCGCCCATACCCGGCTCTATGGCGGCGTGCGTGAAGCGCTGGACGCGCTGCGCGACTGGGGCCTGCCCCTGGCGCTGGTGACCAACAAGCCGAGTGCCTTCATCGCACCGATCCTCGAGGCCCTGGGCCTGCAGGGGCATTTCGGCCTCTGCCTGGGGGGCGATAGCCTGGCGCAGAAGAAGCCCGATCCTGCGCCGCTGCGCCATGTAGCGGCCCACTTCGGCGTCTTGCCCGCGGCCTGCCTGATGGTCGGTGATTCGCGCCATGACATCGAGGCCGGACGCGCCGCGGGGTTCCGGACGCTGGCCGTGCCCTACGGCTACAATCACGGCGAGCCGGTGCTCCTGAGCCGCCCCGACGCCGTGGTTGAATCGCTGTGGGAACTCGTTTAGTGTGATTCAATCCCTGCTATGACCATGGCGAAACCGATAAGTTTTCGCTATTTCCCGGTGGCAGATCGTTTCGTCTTCGTTGGACCCGCCTCGATGGACAGTCGCATGACGCTGGTTGCTTCTCCATGCCCCGCCGCCGGCCGCTGCCAGGCTCGCGTCGGTTCTCGTTCGCCCCGCGGCCTACGCGGCGACTGGCGATGGTGACGCTCGCTCCCTGACGCGGCTTCCCGGCCGTGATGCCTTTCACCATCGTCGTTCTTCCCTTAACGAGGACCCGGGCATGATGACTCCCGAACGCTTCCGCCAGCTGGCCGACGCCGGCTACAACCGCATCCCGGTCACCCGCGAGGTGCTGGCCGATCTCGATACACCGCTCTCCACCTATCTCAAGCTGGCCGACGAACCCTGGACCTTCCTGCTCGAGTCCGTCCAGGGCGGCGAGAAGTGGGGCCGCTACTCGATCATCGGACTGCCCTGTCGCGAGCGTCTCGAAATTCGCGGTTTCACCGTCAGCCATTTCGTCGATGACGCGCTACATGGCGCCGCGGACGTCGAGGATCCGCTGGCCTGGATCGAGCAGTTCCAGACCCGCTTCAAGGTGCCGCGCCTCGATGACCAGCCGCGCTTCGACGGCGGCCTGGTGGGGTACTTCGGCTACGACACCATCCGCTATATCGAGCCGCGCCTGCGGAGCATCAAGAAGCCCGACCCGATCGGTGTACCGGACATCCTGCTGATGGTCTGCAACGACCTGGTGGTGTTCGACAATCTGTCCGGGCGCCTGACGCTCTGGACGCATGCCGACCCCGCCGAGCCGGAGGCCTACGCGCGCGCCCTGGACCGGCTGGAACGGCTGGAGATCCGCCTGCGCAGTGCCACTCTCAATACCATCAGTCCCGGCACCGGTCGCGCGGCGGTGGAGGAGGGGCACTTCACCTCGGGTTTCACCGAAGAGGGCTTCAAGGCGGCCGTGGAGACGATCAAGGAGTATGTGCTGGCCGGCGACGTCATGCAGTGCGTTCCCTCCCAGCGCATGTCGATCCCCTACCAGGCGCCGCCGCTGGACCTCTACCGCGCCCTGCGCAGCCTCAACCCCTCGCCCTACATGTTCTACCTGAACCTGGGTGATCATCAGGTGGCGGGCTCCTCGCCGGAGATCCTCACGCGGCTGGAAGACGGCGAAGTCACGGTGCGGCCCATCGCCGGCACGCGCAAGCGCGGCCACAGCGAGCAGGAGGACCGCGCCCTGGAGGCCGATCTGCTGGCCGATCCCAAGGAACTCGCCGAGCACCTGATGCTGATTGACCTGGGACGCAACGACGTCGGCCGCATCAGCGAGACCGGCTCGGTGGAGGTGACCAACCGGATGGTGGTCGAGCGCTACTCCCATGTGATGCACATCGTCTCCAACGTGGCGGGGCGCCTCAAGCCGGGCCTCTCCGCGATGGACGTGCTGCGCGCCACCTTTCCGGCGGGCACCGTGTCCGGCGCGCCCAAGTTCCGGGCACTCGAGATCATCGACGAGGTGGAGCCGGTCAAGCGTGGCGTCTACTCCGGCGCGGTGGGCTATCTCTCCTGGCACGGCAACATGGACACCGCCATCGCCATCCGCACGGCGGTGATCAAGGATGGCCAGCTGCACGTCCAGGCCGGGGCGGGCATCGTCGCCGACTCCGTGCCCGAGATGGAGTGGCAGGAGACGCTCAATAAGGGCCGCGCCCTGTTTCGTGCCGTGGCCATGGCCGAACGTGGCCTGGATAACCTCGAGTGACCCCTGATTCCTGTCGTCCGGCGCTGGCCGGGCGCGTGCCGGAGAGCCTGCCATGTCCGTGCTGATGATCGACAATTACGACAGCTTCACCTTCAACGTGGTGCAGTACCTGGGGGAGTTGGGCGCCGAGGTGGTCACCCACCGTAACGACACCATCACCCTGGAGGAGATCGAGGCCCTGGCGCCGAGCCATCTGGTGATCTCGCCGGGGCCCTGCACGCCCGACCAGGCCGGCATCTCCATGGCGGCCATCCATCGTTTCGCCGGGCGGATTCCCGTGTTGGGCATCTGCCTGGGACACCAGGCCATCGGCCAGGTGTATGGTGGCAAGGTGGTCCGCGCGCCCCAGGTGATGCATGGCAAGACGTCGCGCATCCGCCATCTCGGCCAGGGCGTCTTCGCGGGCCTCGAGGACCCGCTGGAGGTGACGCGCTACCACTCGCTGGTGGTGGAGCGCGAGAGCCTGCCGGACTGCCTCGAGGTCACCGCCTGGTGTGACGACGATGATGTCACCCCGGGGCTGATCATGGGGTTGCGCCACCGGGAACTGGATGTCGAGGGGGTGCAGTTTCACCCGGAGTCGATCCTGACCCGCCAGGGCCACGAGCTGCTGGCCAACTTCCTGAAACGTCGCTGAACCGTGCCCATGCCAGAGGAGAGCAACGTCATGCAGATGCGAGAGGCCATCGGTGCGGTGATGCGCCGTGAGAATCTGAACTTCGCCGAGACCCACGAGGTGATGCGCCAGATCATGACCGGCGAGGCCAGCGATCCCCAGATTGCCGCCTTCCTGGTCGGCATGGCCATGAAGGGCGAGACCGCCGAGGAGATCAGTGCCGCCGCCCAGGTGATGCGCGAACTGATGAACCCGGTCCGGCTGCAGGCCGACAACGTGGTCGACATCGTCGGTACCGGCGGTGATGGCGCCAACCTCTTCAACGTCTCCACCGCGGCGAGCTTCGTGGTGGCCGCGGGTGGGGCTCATGTCGCCAAGCACGGCAACCGCGGGGTCTCCTCGTCGTCGGGCAGTGCCGACCTCTTCGCGGTCGCCGGCATCAACCTGAACCTGGACGCCGAGCAGGTAGGACGCTGCATCGAGCGGGTGGGGGTGGGCTTCATGTTCGCCCCTAACCATCATCCGGCGATGCGCTACGCCGTGGGCCCGCGTCGCGAGATGGGGGTGCGCACCCTGTTCAATATCCTGGGACCGCTGACCAACCCCGCCGGCGCCCCCAATCAGGTGCTGGGGGTCTATGCGCCGGAACTGGTGCCGCTGATGGCCGAGGTACTCAAGCGCCTGGGCAGCGAGCACGTGCTGGTGGTGCATGCCGAGGACGGCCTCGACGAGATCTCGCTGGCGCAGCCGACGCTGGTGGCCGAGCTGAAGGACGGTGAGATCCGCGAGTACACCATCGCGCCCGAGGACTTCGGCATTGCTCGCCAGTCGCTGGACCCGCTGCGGGTGAAGACCGCCGAGGACAGCCTGCGCCTGGTCGAGCAGGCCCTGGTGGGCGAAGGCCCGGCGGCGGACATTGTCGCGCTCAACGCCGGGGCGGCCCTCTATGCCTCGGGCGTGGCTGACAGCCTCAAAGAGGGCGTGGCCATGGCCCAGGACGCCCAGGGATCCAAGCTGCCCCTCGAGAAGCTCAAGGAACTCGCCAATTTCACTCGCGTGTTTAACCTGTGAGGCCCGACATGTCCGAGACTCGTTCCCTGCCCACCATCCTCGAGCGCATCCTGGCCCGCAAGGAGGAGGAGGTCGCCGAGCGGCGCCGCGTCGTCTCCGAGCAGGAGCTGCTGCGACTGGGCGCCGAGCAGCCCGAACCGCGAGGCTTCATCGCCGCCCTCGAGCGCGCCATTCAGGCCGGAGATCCGGCAGTGATCGCCGAGATCAAGAAGGCCTCTCCCTCCAAGGGAGTGATCCGCGAGGACTTTCGCCCCGGCGAGATCGCCGCGAGCTACGCCGAGGGCGGTGCGGCCTGCTTGTCGGTACTTACCGATGCCGACTTCTTCCAGGGCCACGAGGACTTCCTGATCGAGGCCCGCGAGGCCTGTACGTTGCCGGTGATCCGCAAGGACTTCATCACCCACGGCTACCAGGTCAGCGAGGCGCGCGCCCTGGGCGCCGACTGCATCCTGCTGATCGTCGCCGCCCTGGACGATGCCCGAATGGCGGACCTGCATCGCCAGGCCGCGGCGCTGGGCATGGACGTGCTGGTGGAGGTGCACGACGCCCTGGAACTCGAGCGGGCCCTCAAGCTCGACCTCGCCCTGGTGGGGATCAACAACCGCGACCTGCACACCTTCGACACCCGGCTCGAGACCACCCTTGAGCTGCTGCCGCGGATTCCCGCTGGCGTCAGCGTGGTCACCGAGTCCGGCATCCATACCCGCGACGACGTGCTGCGCATGCGCGAGCATGACGTCAACAGCTTCCTGGTCGGCGAGGTCTTCATGCGCGAGGAAGACCCCGGCCAGGCCCTGCGGCGACTGTTCTTCTGATCATTCCGCGCCAACGATAACGGGCAGCCTGCGGGCTGCCCGTCTTGTCAGCGCGCGCCTTGGCAATGGCTCAGAAGCCGAGCTCGAGCCCGGCGTACCAGGTGGTGCCGGGTGCCGGTTCGAAGTAGCGCCCCCCGAAGGCATTGATCCGCACGTTCTCGATGTAATCCTCGTCCAGCAGGTTGCGGACACCGACGTGCAGCCCGAGTCGCGTGCTGCCGCCGCCCAGGCTCCAGGCGTCGCCGGCGCGCAGGTTGACCAGCCAGTGGCCGGGAATACGAACCTCGTTGGCGTTGTCGGCGTAGAACGAGCCGGTGTAGTGAGCTTCCAGGGTGGTGAAGCGCTCGCCGCTGCCGTACCAGGTCAGGCGGTTCATCCACAGTCGGCTGGGCAGCCCGGGAAGGTCATTGCCGTCGTAGCGGCCATTCTCGTCGCGAAAGCGCTCGAACGCATAGTCGGCGAGCGTCAGCGCGCTGGTCAGGCGCCAGTCCAGGCTGGGATTCCACTCCAGCCCCAGCTCGATGCCTTCCCGGCGCGTCTCCCCGGCATTCTCGAAGTAGTCGCGGCCATCCGAGGCCTGGAACTGGATCAGCTCGTCGTCGACGAGCACCGAGAAGGCCGCCAGATGATAGCTCAGCTCGCCGCCTAGCCGACCACGCAGCCCGAGTTCGCGGTTCAGCGAGGTCTGCGGTTCGATGTCGGGGTTGAAGCCGCCGCTGCCGTCCGACGGGGCAAACTCGGTGAAGGTCGGCGTCTCGAAGGCGCTACCCAGGGTGGCATAGAGCTGGTGGTCAGGATGGAAGCGGACGCTCAGCCCCAGGCTCCCGGTCCACTCGCGAAAGGTTCGGCTGCCGCTTTCGTCCGGGTCATCGGCAGCCACCAGGCGGTCGTCGATGGTCATGCGCACGCTGTCGTGGCGGACGCCGGCGCTCAGGTCGAGTCGCTCGGTCAGCCCCAGTTCGGCCTGCAGGAAGGCCCCCGATGCGGTGGCGTTCTGCTGCTCGTCTCCGGTAATCCCTGTCACCTCGCCTGATCCATCGACGCTGCGGCGGCCGCGGTCGTCTTCCTGACGAGCCAGGTCGAGCCCCACTACGGTGCGCAGCGGGCGCGCCGCCAGGGTCAGCGGCAGGGTATAGTCGAGACTGCCGCCATAGTAGGTGCGCTCGTAGTCGATCCGGCTACTGCCGGGGAAAGGCAGCTGCTGGAAGAAGTCGCGCCAGCTGACGAAGGTTCGGGCGTTGAACTCGCCATCGCCCAGGGCGAGGTCCTGGTAATGCAGCCCGAGGAACTGCTGCTCGACCTCCTGGCGCGAGTCGAGGTCAATCGCGAGATCGCGCGCCTGGCTGGGGTCCTCGGCAACCTCCTCGGCGGTCAGCGCGCTGGGATCCTCGGCGCGCGGATTGTCGAGCACATTGATCAGCGCCGAGAGCGTCCGGTCATCATCGAACCGGTAACCCAGGTGGCCATTGAGCAGGCGTTTCTGCACGGCGCTCTGTTCACGATAGCCGTCGAAATCCAGTGCCGAGACGCTGACGCTGTGCGTCCACCGGCCGTTCTCGCCGCCCTGGCGCACGCCGAGCTTATAGAAATCGTGGCTGCCGCCCTGCAGGCTGAGCTGGGGGGAGCGCACCAGCTCGCTGCCGTCGCCCGTTTGGATGTCCACCACGCCGCCGGCCGCGTTGCCGTAGAGCACCGATGAGGGGCCGCGAATGACCTCAATGCGCTCGGCGCTGTCCAGATCCACGGCATCGACCTGGGCCTGGCCGTCGGGCAGGGTAAAGGGGAAGCCGTCGACCCGTACGTGGATGCCGCGGATGCCGAAGGGCGCCCGGGCACCGAAGCCGCGGATGGCGATACGCTGGCCCTGGGCGAAGTTGTTGCGGTTCTGGAGGAAGACGCCGGGCACCGTCACCAGGGACTCATCCAGCCGCACGCCCTGCTGGCCGCGCTGGATATCCTCGCGCGTCAGTGCCGTGACGGCGGCCGGTGTGTCGTAGAGGTCTCGGGCGAGACGCGGGGCGGTCACCGTAATGGTGGGCAGGGTGTCGCTGGCCGAGGGGCGACGCGCATCCTGCGCATTGTCGCGCCCTTCGGCTGCCTGTGCCCAGACGAGTGGGCTCCAACAGGCCAGCAGCAGAAGCGTGATGCGGTATGGCATTGGGCTCATCCCGATCTTGGGTCCGGCTTCAGCTTAGCGCTGAAACAGCCACAGGATAGCCGAGATCACCACGCTGACCAGAATCATGGTGGTGATAGGGAAGAAGAACGAGACGTTCTCCTTGCGGATGATGATGTCGCCGGGCAGCTGGCCCAGTGGCAATCGCGAGAGCCACGGCCACAGCAGGCCGATGGCGACGATGACCAGGCCGATCAGGATCAGGGCGCGAGACATTGGGCGGGTCTCCTCTTCCAGGTCTGTCTAGGTCCGACCTGCCATGCTCAGGCGGTTTTCGAGTGACCGAGCTCGCCTCGGCCAGTTCCCGACAGCACGCTCACGGTCAGCGCCGGCAGGAAGGTGACCGTCACGCAGGCGGTGCCGAGCAGGCCGAACAGCACGATGGCGCCCACGCCGCGGTAGAGCTCGGTGCCTTCGCCGGGCAGGAAGACCAGCGGCGAGAGACCGCCCAGCGTGGTCAGGGTGGTCATGGCAATCGGGCGCAGGCGGCTGGCCACGGCGTCGCGCACGGCCTGGCGCACGTCACCAGGGGCGTGACGCAGGTTCTCGCGGGCCTGGTGCACGACCAGGATGGGGTTGTTGACGACGGTGCCCATCAGGATCAGAAAGCCCAGCATGGTGATCATGTCGAAGGGCTGGTGGATCTCGGCGAGCCCCAGGCGCGGCAGCCAGCCGCCTACCAGGTTCATCAGGGCGAGACCGACAATGCCGCCGGCGGCCCCCAGCGGGATGGTGGCAAGCACCAGCAGCGGATAGCCCCAGTGGGCGAAGATCGCGACCAGCAGCAGATAGACGATGATGCCGGCGATTACGCCGTTGTCCAGCAGCGAGTCGCGCGTGGCATCCAGTTGATCGCCGGCGCCGGTGAGCGTGACGTCGATGTACCCCGGCAGGTCGCCGCTGGCGCGCAGGTGCTCTACCACCTCGCGGTTGACCCGCGCGATGCCCGCCTCGAGGGGGACGTCGCCCGGCGGAATGATGTCGAGGGTCACGCTGCGGCGGCCGTCGACGCGACGCAACGTGGCCGTCGCCACCGTCTCGCGAATCTCCGCGAGTTCCCCCAGTGGCAGCGTGATGCCGAGCGGCGTGTGAACCGGCAGATCAACCAGGTCGTTCAGGTCGGTGTTGCCGACGCCGGGTCCGTAGCCGTAGAGGTCGATCTTCTGGTCATCGAGATAGAAGTCGTCCAGGTAGGTGCCGTTGGTCAACGCCGCCACGGTGGTGCCCAGGGCGTCGGCATCCAGACCGACTTCGGCGGCGCGCTCCCAGTCGGGAAGAACCTCGATCAGCGGCTGGCCGAGATCCAGCGCCGCGGGGCGCGACTGGATACGCGGGTTGTCGAAGACCTGTTCGGCGCGGTCATAGAGTCGGTTGGCGGCGGCATAGAGTTCAGCGAGGTCGTTGCCGGCAATGTCCAGGGTGATGCTGCGCGTGCCGCCGTCGTTGCTGGAGATGATCGAGCCGCGCGCGGCGAAGGCGCGCATGTCGGGGTAGGCCTCGTAGCGTTCGGTCAGGGCGTCCATCAGCGCGTCGATATGATCCGGGTCGCGGGTCTCGGCGATGATGCGCAGACCCTGCGCCTCGACCTGCATGCCCAGGGTGCGCATCGCGGGAACCTCGCTTCGGCCTTCCTCGAAGTCGCTGGGGTCGGCGCCCACGTGAGGCAGCAGCTCGGCCTTGAGCTCATCGGCGATGGCCGTCATGGTCGAGAGGTTGTAGCTTGCCGGGGCGTTCATGCTGGCGAAGGTCTTGGCCTCTTCACCCTCCGGCAGATAGGCCGCCGGCGGCGTCAGCCAGAGAAAGATCGCCAGCCCGCCGCCGATCGTCAGCGCCATGGCGGCAACGCGTCGCGCTGGGGAGGCGATCAGCCTGTCGACCAGGCCCAGGGTGGCCCGCATCCAGCGCGGTGCCTCCTGGTCATTGGCCCCAGATCCGTGGAAGTCGAGGTGAGCGCCCAGCGTGGGTATCACGGTAATGGCAACGACCAGCGAGGCAAGGATCGCCGTGGCGATGGCCACGGCGATATCGGAGTAGAGCTGGCCAGCCTCCTCCTCGATGAAGAAGATGGGCACGAAGACCAGCACGGTCGTCAGGGTCGACGCCAGCACCGCCGGCCACACCTGCTGCACGCCGGTCACGGCGGCCTCGAAGCGCTTCCGGCCGCGACGCCGCTGCGTCTCGATGCTCTCCAGCACCACGATGGTGTTGTCGATGGTCATGCCGATGGCGAAGGCGACGCCGGCCAGCGAGATGACGTTGAGGGTGCGCCCGGCGAGCAGCAGGCCCAGGAAGGCGGCGATGGTGCAGATGGGGATGCCGATGACGCCGGCCAGGGTAGCGCGCGGCGAGCGCAGGAAGGCGAACATCACCAGGGTGGCGAACAGCGCCCCCAGGCCGAGGTTGGTCCAGACGTTGGCGATCGACGCCTCGACATAGCGCGCGTCGTCGCTGGAGAGGCTCATGTGCAGCCCCTGGTCGCCGAGCAGCCCGTTGTTGAGCGACTCGACCTCGGCCAGCATTCGCCGCTTGATCTCGATGACGTTGGAGCCGGGCTCGCGGCGTACCTGAACGCTGAGCACGGGGTCGCCGTCGCCATTGTAGGAGCGCGAGGTCAGCTCGGCGTGGGAGAGGCGCACCTCGGCGACATCGGCCAGGCGCACGACCGCGTCGCCTCGGCGCGTCAGAATCAGCGCCTCGAGCTCGGCGATATCCCGGAAGCGACCCACGGTGCGCAGCAGGTAGCGCCGCTTGCCACTCTCCAGGTCGCCGCCGGAGACATCCTGATTGCGGGCCTGCAGGGCGTCGCGAATGTCCTCGATGCCTAGCGCATGGTCGGCCAGGGCATCGGGGTCGATGAGCAGCTGCATCTGCCGCGCCGCGCCGCCCGATACCGTGACCTCCGAGACACCCTCGACGCTCTCCAGGCGTGGGCGGGCATTGTCCTCCAGGTAATCGCGCAGCGCGGCCATGTCGAGATCGCGGGGATTTCCCTCGTGGGGCGCCACGTTGAAATACATGAAGGCGTTGGCCGAGAAGGATGTGGCAACGATGCGTGGCTGGTCGACGTTGGCCGGATAGGAGGGCACCTGGCTCAAGGCGTTGTTGATGCGAATCAGCGTTTCGGTGAGGTCGATGCCGAACGGGAAGTCGAGCTCGACCTCGGCCGCGCCGCTGGTGGCGGTGGACTCCATGCGCACCAGGTTGGGCACATTGCGCAGGTACTCCTCCTGCTCGATCAGGATATCCTTCTCGATGTCCTGGGGCGTGGCGCCGGGCCAGCGGGTCTCGACACCGATGGTGCGGACCTCCAGGTCGGGGATCATCTGCACCGGAATCCGCCAGATGGCGGCGACACCCAGCACCAGCAGGATCAATACCGCGACGCTGACCAGAACACCGTGACGAATGATGGCCGCAAACATGCGATCAGCGCTCCTTCACTCGTCGCCCAGCGTGAGCCGCTGGCCTTCTTCCAGGCGCTCGTTACCCCTTACGACGACGCGCTCACCGGCATCGATGCCCTGGATGGCGACTCGGCCCTCGTGGCTGGCGCCGGGGGTGACCTGTCGCTCGCGGGCACGCCATTCCTCCTCTTCCTGGCGGGCCAGCCACAGGCTGACGCTGCCGTCCGGGCGGCGAATGAGGGCGTCGCGTGGCACCACCGGGCCCTTGTCATCCTTGAGCAGTAGTCGTCCCTGCACGGCCATGCCCGGCAGCAGGTCGGGGGCGTCGTCGAGCACGGCGCGTAACAGAAACTGGCGAGAGCGCGTCTCGTCGAGAGGGACATCGGTGAGCGGGCGAGCGGGCAGCCAGTCATCGTGTCCCGACGGGCGGACCTCCAGGTCGGCACCGTCCAGGCGATGGTGCACCGCCAGGGGTACGTTGAAGTCCAGGGTCAGCTGCGTCAGGTCGATCAGCGTCAACAGCGGGGTGCCCGGCGTTGCCCACTCGCCGAGTTCCACGTCGCGGTGGGTGAGCCGACCGGCAAAGGGTGCGCGCAGACTGTGACGCGCCAGGCGTGCCTCGAGGCGGTCGCGCTCGGCACGCCGGCGCTCGAGAACGGCCTCGGCGATGGCGACATCGGTCTCACGCTGGCTGAGCTCGCTGCTGGCGATGTTGCGACCCTCGCGCAGGCGCCTGCCTTCCTGCAATCGACGGCGGGCGTTGTCGAGGGTGGCCCGCGCTTCGCTGACATCGGCAGCGGCGCTGCGTGCCTGGAGCGCTACGTCCTGGTCATCGACGCGCAACAGCAGCGCATCGGCCTGCACGCGGTCGCCGAGCGACACCGACAGCTCGGTCACACGTCCCTCGACATCGCTGGAGAGGCGCGCGGATCGCGGCGCCTCCACGCTGCCGTTGAGAGATAGCGTCTCGACGATAATGCGCTCTTCGACCCTGGCAAGGGTGACGAGGGCATCCTGGGCCGACAGCGGGACGGTGAGCCCGAGCAGCAGGACGATGGCGAGGAAGCATTGCGTGGCGCGGTTGATGGTGTCGGCTCTCCTTGTGCAGTCGGGCGGCTACCTGCCTCTCCCCACCGGGAATTAACGAGTGGTTGGTCCCGAGGCACCATCTCGAGTTCCCTCGGCCTCGACACGCTGCGTTCAACGCTGTGCGAGGCGCAGCTGCTGCAAGAGTCCCTGTAGCGGGTGGGGCAGGGCGGTCGCAGAGAATCGCTTGGCCTGGCTGCGGCAGGAGTAGCCGGTGGCCAGCAGCCTGCCCGAATGCGTCTCATCGTCTACCACCGGCTGCCACGACTGGGCGTAGATGGTCCGCGAGGTCTCGCGGTTGCGTGCCTCGTGACCGTAGGTGCCGGACATGCCGCAGCAGCCGGTGCTGAGCAGCTCGAGCTCCAGGCCGAAGGCGGCGAATACCTGCTGCCATGCTCTGGGACTGCCCGGCGCGTTGGTCTTCTCGGTGCAGTGGGAAAGCAGCTTGTAGCCGGGGTCGTCTAGCCTGGGGCTGCGGGGTGCCAGGGTGGTAGCATGCGTGACAAGCCACTCCTGCAGCATCAGAACCTCGGGCACGGCGTCCGGCCCCAGCGCCTTCAGGTACTCCTGGCGATAGGTCAGGGTCATCGCCGGGTCGATACCCACCAGCGGCACGCCAAAGTCGGCGAGGGTCGTTAGATGACGGGCCTGCTTGGCAGCGGTGCGCTCGAAGGCGCCCAGAAAGCCCTGGACATCGAGCGGCTTGCCGTTGGGCGCATAAGGTGCCACGAACACCTTGATATCGAGACGAGACAGCAACTCGACGATATCCATCACCAGCCTGGCCTCGAAGTGGCTGGTGAAAGCGTCCTGGATGAGCACCACGCTGCGCGCTTGCTGTGCTTCGGTGAGCAAGCCGAGCGCTGTCGGCGTTGCTTCCGCCACGCCCCAGGCGGCGAGCTGCTTCTTCAGGCTGGCGCGCGAGAGACGCGGGCTGTCCACCAGGCCGAGCGGGCCGGCCAGCAGCCGGTCGACGAGGCGGTTGCCCAGCGCGGCGTTATAGAGCGGTGCGATGCGCGACAGGGTCGGCACCAGGAACTCCATGCCGCCCACCAGATAGTCGCGCGGCGGGCGCAGGTAGCGGCCGTGGTAGACCTCGAGAAAGCGCGAGCGGGAGTCCGGGATATTGACCTTCACCGGGCACTGGCCGGCGCAGGACTTACAGGCCAGACATCCCGCCATGGCGTCGTATACCTCATGGGAGAAGTCAGTCTCGCCGCGCCGCTTGGCGAGGGTGTTTCTGAGCCGCAGCGGGAAATCCTTGACGAAGCCCCAGGCGCCCTCGGCCTTCTTCTTCCTCGACTCCTCGACCAGGTCGACGCCGGACGCGCCTTGCAGCCGCAGCCATTCGCGAATCAGGCTGGCGCGCCCCTTGGGCGAGTGAACCCGGTCGCGGGTGGCCTTCCAGGAGGGGCACATGGCATCGTCGGGGTCGTAGTTGTAGCAGGCGCCATTGCCGTTGCAGTAGACCGTGGCCGCATGGGCCCGCCAGACTCGCTCGTCGATCTGGCGGTCGAACTGGCCCCGGGTGGGCACGCCGTCGATGGTCAGCAGGTTCGGATCGACCCACTTGATCGACTGCTCCTCGGCTTCCCCCGCGGCCTCGGGCGGGGTAGACAGCGGCGTGGCGATCTTGCCGGGATTGAGCTGGTTGTGAGGGTCGAAGGCCGCCTTGACCCGCTGCAGGCTGGGGTAGAGCTCACCGAAGAAGGTCGGGGAATACTCCGAGCGCACGCCCTTGCCATGCTCGCCCCACAGCAGGCCATGGTATTTCCTGGTCAGCGCGGCCACCTCGTCGGAGACCTCGCGGATCAGCACCTCCTGTTCGGGGTCCTTCATGTCGATGGCCGGTCGCACGTGCAGCACGCCGGCATCCACGTGGCCGAACATGCCGTACGCGAGGCCGCGGGCATCCAGGGCGGTTCGGAACTCAGCGATATAGTCCGCCAGGTGCTCGGGCGGGACGGCGGTGTCCTCGACGAAGGGGATCGGTCGCTTCTCGCCCTTGGCGTTGCCGAGCAGGCCCACGGCGCGCTTGCGCATGCCGTAGACCCGCTGGATCTGTGCGCGCCCCTCGGCCAGCGTATAGCCCAGGCGGGGCACGCTGGCATCGGCCTCCAGGTGGCGGCAGAAGGCGTCGACGCGCTCGGCCAACCGCTCGGGGTCGTCGTCATTGAACTCGATCAGGTTGATGCCGCGCACCGGCGTCTCGCCCGAGGGAAAGAACTCGGCGACGCTGTCCCAGACGAAGTCCTCCATGGCCAGCATCAACACGGTGTCGTCCACCGTCTCGATGGAGGTGGGCCGCGCCTGCGGCTTGGCTTGTGAAGAGTCACTGCTTGCCATCAGCGCCTTGGCGTCGCGCAGGGCGTCCATGAAGCCGGCGTAGCGCACGTTGACCAGGGTCGAGTGCTTGGGGATCGGCAGCACGTTGAGCACCGCCTCATCGAGCAGGCCCAGCGAACCCTCGGCACCGCACAGCAGGCTGTTGACGTCGAGGCGACCCTTGGCATCACGCAGGTGTGCCAGGTCATAGCCGGTCAGACAACGGTTGAGCGGGGGGAACTTGGCCTCGATCAGCGCACCCTGGGTATCGATGATGTCCCGTGCGGTGCGATAGACCTCCCCGATGACGTCCTGGCGTTCGCACTGGCGGGCGAGCTCCGCCTCCTCCAGCGGCCGGCTCACCAGCCGTTCACCGCCCAGCAGCAGGGTCTCGAGCTCGAGCACATGATCGCGGGTCTTGCCGTACTCGCAGCTGCCCTGGCCGCTGGCATCGGTGGCGATCATGCCGCCGATGGTGGCGCGGTTGGAGGTGGAGAGGTCCGGGGCGAAGAACAGACCGTGCGGCTTGAGCGCCGCGTTGAGCTGGTCCTTCACCACGCCGGCCTGGACGCGTACCCGACGATTCTCCACGTCGATGTCGAGGATCGCATTCATGTGTCGCGAGACGTCCACCACCAGGCCATCAGTGAGCGACTGGCCGTTGGTGCCGGTTCCACCGCCGCGCGGGGCAAGAGCCACCTGGCGGTGTTCGTCGCGGCCGGCCAGCCGGGCGATAAGCTCGAGGTCAGCGCCGTGCCGGGGGTAGAGCACCGCCTGGGGCAGGCGCTGATAGATCGAGTTGTCGGTGGCGAGCACCGTGCGGGCGGCATAGTCCGGGGCGATCTCGCCCTCGAATCCTGCCTCGCGCAGGGCGTCCAGAAAGCGCAGATAGTGGGCGTCGAGGCCCTCGAGCCGGCGCGAGTCGGCGGTATCCAGTCGTGCGATCATGGCGCTCTTGTCTGGGGAGGAGAGAGTGTCACTACTTTACCGTGAGAGGGCGGTATCGTGCATCCTACCCCCGGGGGCCAACGTCTGGTGGCGTCGGCTGGGTGGCGCGTGGCGCCGCTGTAGCCTTTTGCCTACAATAGGCGCCCTGTTTGCCGATGCCATCGCCGGGACGCCCGGCGCTGGCGGTTCCCGATTTCACGACTGCAACGGACCGGATTCCATGCTCGACCCCAAACTGCTGCGCAGCGACCTCGATGCGGTCGCCCAACGACTGGCCAAGCGGGGCTTCGCCCTCGACACCGACCGTCTCGAGGCGCTGGAGTCCCGGCGGCGCGAGCTGCAGGCACAGACCGAGTCTCTGCAGAACGAGCGCAACACCCGCTCCAAGGCGATCGGCAAGGCCAAGGCTCAGGGCGAGGACATCCAGCCGCTGCTCGATGAGGTCTCCGATCTGGGCGAGCGTCTGGACGCCGCCAAGGCACGCCTCGCCGAGATACAGAGCGAGTGGGATGAACTCGTCAGCGGTCTGCCCAACCTGCCCCAGGAGAGTGTGCCGGTGGGCGAGAGCGAGGACGACAACGTCGAGCTCCACCGCTGGGGGACGCCACGAGCGTTCGACTTCGCCGTGCGCGATCATGTCGACCTGGGGGCGCTCAGGGGCGATCTGGACTTCGATCTGGCGGCCAAGCTGACCGGTGCCCGCTTCGCGGTGATGCGTGGCCCCATCGCGCGGCTGCACCGGGCGCTGACCCAGTTCATGCTCGACAAGCAGACCCTCGAGCATGGCTATGAAGAGTGCTATGTCCCCTACATGGTCAACGAGACCTCCCTGTTCGGTACCGGCCAGCTGCCCAAGTTCGGTGAGGATCTGTTTCGTCTCGACGACGAGCGTGGCTACCATCTGATTCCGACTGCCGAGGTGCCGCTGACCAACTTCGCCCGCGACGAAATCATCGATCACAGCGCACTGCCGGTGAAGCTCACCGCCCACACCCCCTGCTTTCGCAGCGAGGCGGGTTCTCACGGTCGCGATACCCGCGGCATGATCCGTCAGCACCAGTTCGACAAGGTCGAGATGGTGCAGCTGGTCGACCCGACGACCAGCGATGACGCCCTCGAGGAGATGCGCGGCCACGCCGAGGCGATCCTCCAGGCGCTGGCGCTGCCCTATCGCGTGGTGACGCTGTGTACCGGCGACATGGGCTTCGGAGCGGCCAAGACCTATGACCTGGAGGTGTGGTTGCCCAGCCAGGAGACCTACCGCGAGATCTCCTCGGTCTCCAACTGCGAGGCGTTCCAGGCACGGCGCATGCAGGCGCGTTTCCGCCATCCCGAGCAGAAGAAGCCGCAGCTGCTGCACACCCTCAATGGCTCCGGTCTGGCGGTAGGGCGCTGCCTGCTGGCGGTGATGGAGAACCACCAGCAGGCTGATGGCTCGATCCGCATTCCCGACGCGCTGCGCCCCTACATGGGTGGCGTCGATACCATTAACGTCTGACCTGGC
The DNA here is from genome assembly GCF_014192285.1 of Halomonas fontilapidosi. GTDB lineage: Bacteria > Pseudomonadota > Gammaproteobacteria > Pseudomonadales > Halomonadaceae > Halomonas > Halomonas fontilapidosi. The sequence continues at coordinate 190,799 of NZ_JACHXQ010000007.1, forward strand.
TTACGGCGCTATTTTCCAGCTGACGCTGACGCCTGCCTCGATGGTGACGGTGCCGGGACGGTACTCGGCCTGGGGCCGGCTCTCCTGGGCTTCGGCACTCATGGCCATCATCCGCGGCTGGAAGACCGGTGAGCGGGTCTCGCTGACATTGATGACTTTACCCAGGTCGATGCCCAGCGTTTCGGCCATCAGGGTGGCCTTGTGTCGCGCCTTCTCCAGTGCCTTGACCAGTGCCTGGTCGGTTGCGGCAGCGCGGTCGGACAGGTCGTAGCTCACCCCGTCGAGGGCATCCACCTCGGCCTCGGTTAGCGCGTCGAGCACCGCAGGCAGCTGCTCGAGGTCGTCGAGCTGAAGGCGAACGGGGCGCTCGAGTCGGGTGCGGACCAGCGTCTCGCGCTCGGCCGTGTCGCGCTGCTCTCCGGGCAGGTGTTCGGGGTGCACGTTCAGGGAACCGGCGCGAATCGCCTCTCGCTCGAGCCCTGCGGCTTCCAGGGTCCGAATCAGGCTGGCGGCCCGCGCTTCCAGTCGGTCCCGAGCCTCGCGCAGGGCATCCGGATCGCTCTCGGGCGAGTCGCCTCGGGCGATGGCCGGCGTGTGTTCCCATAGGCGGGCACTGAGCGTGGCACGATCCGGCACTACCTGCAGCTCGGCTTCGGCCTGGACATCCACGCGGCCGGGCGTGTCCGCGGCCAGAGCGCGGGGTAACATCGGCAACGATGCTATGGCCATCAATGCGGCCAGGGCCGGCAAGCATAGCGGTCTTAGTGCGCGGGCAATCGGCATGGCGCTCTCCTTGTCGCATGGCGAGTGTTCCGGCTTGGAGCGTGCGTGCCGGGGATGGTTCCGTGCTATGCAATTGCCTTGCGCCCCGGCATCATGAGCGAACTTTCAATGGCCGTGAGTCCGTGCATGCTGCACTCCAACGACAGTGAGCCGAGTACTATCCCTCTGAATCTGACCCTGACACTGGCTGCCCTGGTGGTCATCGTCGCGGGAATGCGGGTGGGCTCCAGCCTACTGGTGCCGCTTCTGTTGGCGCTGTTCATCGCAGTCGTCTGTACCGCGCCCGTGGAGTGGCTGCACCGCCTGGGGCTTAGCCGACGGCTGGCCGTGTGGCTGACGCTGGTGGTAATCGGTGTCTTCCTTTCCCTGCTTGGTCTGCTGCTGGTCAACAGTTTCGATACCTTCGTCGATGCCCTTCCGGGCATCGAGCAGAAGCTCTATCAGTATTACCTGGGGCTTCTCGACGGGCTGGCCGGGATGGGGCTGGCGATCGATACTGACCGACTGGCCGACCTGCTGGATGCGGAACAGTTGGGCAACTGGATTCCCGCGGTGCTCGGCGAAGTGGGCAACATGATGATGCAGAGCATCGTGGTGGCGTTGCTGGTGATGTTTCTGCTGTTTGAAACCCTGAATTTTCGCGACAAGCTATCCCGTGCCCTGGTCAACCCGGCACCCAGTCTGCGCCGCTTCAGCGAGTTCAGTCTCACGTTGAAGCGTTATCTGGCGGTAAAGACACTGATCAGTCTGGTGACCGGTGCATTCATCTGGGTGGCCTGCAAACTGGTGGGCGTCGAGTTCCCCCTGCTGTGGGCGGTACTGGCCTTTGCCCTGAACTACATTCCCAATATCGGTTCTGCCATCGCGGCCTTGCCGCCGGTCATGTTGCTGCTGGTGTCCCCGGAAGGCGGTCTGTTCGAGGCCCTGATACTTTCCGCGGCGTATCTGGGGATCAATTTCGTGATGGGCAATCTCGTCGAGCCGCGTGTGATGGGCAAGGCGCTGGGGCTTTCGACCTTCGTGGCCTTCCTTTCGCTGGTGGTCTGGGGCTGGATCTTCGGCGCGGCGGGGATGCTGCTCTCGGTGGTGCTGACGATGACCTTGAAGATCGCTCTGGACAGTCACCCCGAGACCCGCTGGATCGCCCACCTGTTGGGGCCGGGCGACGGTGCGCCCATCGACCAGGCCGACCGCCCGCCGTCGAAGCGCGAGGAAGAGTAGGGCGTGAAACGACATCGCCCCGGCCGGGGCCGAGGCGATGAAGCGTCAGGGCGTCGCGGCGCGATCAGGCGTTCTGGTCGATGAACTGGCTGAGCTGCGACTTGGACTGCGCGCCGACCAGCGAGGCGACCTTGGTGCCGGACTTGAACAGCATCACGGTCGGGACCCCGCGCACCCCCTGCTCGGCGGCGATCTCGGGGGCATCGTCTACATTGATGCTGACGACCTTGAGGTTGCCGTTACGTTCCTCGGCGACCTCGTCGACCACCGGTGCCATCACCTTGCAGGGACCACACCAGGGGGCCCAGAACTTCAGCAGGACCGGCGCGTCGGCCTTGAGGACTTCCTGCTCGAAGTTGGCATTGGTGACATCGACGTTATTGGCCATGTGATTCTCCAGTTTCGTTGCGCTGCATCGAGCGGATGGGGGGGCATGCGAGCCATGCCCGGTCGGACGATGTTAGCGGCCGACCGGAGTGCTGGCAAATCCCCTCGGTAGGGGAGGGCGCAGGGAAAGCGGTTGCACCGCGCTGGGCAGGCTATGCTATAAAGTGATCATGAATAATTTTCTTATGTCTTGCAGGTATTTAAAAGCGCCCACGACATGCGAGGGAGGGCAGTCATGAAGCTTCAGCAGCTTCGCTACATCTGGGAGGTTTCGCGTCACAACCTCAACGTCTCGGCGACGGCTCAAAGCCTCTTTACCTCTCAGCCGGGCATTTCAAAGCAGATTCGCCTGCTCGAGGACGAACTCGGTGTCGAGATTTTCGCCCGCAGCGGCAAGCACCTCACCCGCGTAACGCCGGCAGGTCAGGCGATCATCGAACTGGCTGGTCAGGTGCTGAGGCTTGCCGAGAACATCAAGGAGGTCGCTCAGGAGCACAGCGACGAGCGTCGCGGCAGCTTGGCGATCGCTACCACTCACACCCAGGCGCGTTATGCGCTGCCGCCGGTAATCAGCGACTTTACCCGGAAGTATCCCGACGTGGCGCTGCACATGCAGCAGGGTACCCCGAAACAGATCGCTCAGATGGTCAGCGATGGCCAGGCCGATTTCGCTATCGCCACCGAGTCTCTGGAGCTCTTCAACGACCTCGTCTTGCTGCCTTGCTATCGATGGAACCGCTGCATCCTGGTGCCTCAGGGCCATCCACTCGCCCAGTTGGAGGCGCTGACGCTCGAGGACCTGGCGGACTATCCACTGGTCACCTATGTCTTCGGCTTCACCGGGCGCTCCCAGCTCGACGATGCCTTCCGCGCCCGTGGCCTGACGCCCAACGTGGTGCTCACCGCGGCCGATGCCGATGTCATCAAGACCTACGTGCGTCTGGGGATGGGGGTGGGCATCGTCGCCCACATGGCCGTGGATGCCGAGCACGACACCGACCTGGTGGCGGTGGAGGCTGGCCACCTCTTCGCGAGTTCTACCACCAAGATCGGCATTCGCCGCGGCACTTTCATGCGCGGCTACATGTATGACTTCCTGGAAGGCTTTGCCAGTCACCTGACACGGGATCTGGTCGACGCGGCCCTGGTCGCCGGCCCGCGTCACGAGGAGATGCTCTTCAAGGATATCGAGCTGCCGTCTCGCTGAGCGACGGCTCGATATCCTGCCGTTGCTTTTCTCCCGGCCGTCGCGATCGTCAGTGCTGGAGGTGCAGGCCGCACTCGCGCTTCTCCTCCACCTTGGTGGGATCGAAGTAGTCGAAATTGTTGGGCAAGTCGTGGGTCTGCAGGTAGTGATAGAGATCACGTGCCGTCCAGTGCAGGAGCGGCGAGACCTTGAGCAGGCCGTCGCTGCTGCGGTTCACCGGTGTCATTTGGGCACGCTCGGGGGTGTCCTCGGCCCGCAGGGCGGTGAACCACACATCGGGTGACATCTCGTGCAGGGCTCGCTCGAAGGGTTCGAGTTTCACTTCTCGGGTGAAGGCGGTATGGCCTGGTTCCTCGATCCCCGGGGCCGGGCCTTCGAGTGCTTCGCGATGCGCTCGCGAGCGGCGTGGCAGGTAGCTCACCAGATTGAGGTTCAGGCGCTGTATCAACTCGTCGGCAAACCGGTAGGTGGCGTCGGTGTTGTAGCCACTGTCCATCCAGACGACCGGGATATGCGGCTGCTGGCGAGTGACCATGTGCAGAATAACGGCCTCGAAAGGGCGGAAGTTGGTCGTGCAGATTGGCCGTTGTCCCTGTTCCAGCGCCCAGCGGATCAAGGCCTCGGGGTCGTTGCCAAGCTCCCGGTTGATGACGTCGAGTTGCGGCTCCATGAGGGGCTCCCGGACAGGTGGTCGTGTGTCTGGCGTACCCTAGCAGAGCCGGTGAGCGCTTCCCCAATACCGATTCATTGGATATCTATTCTTTATTGAATTAAAGAAAGCCTTTCTTTATTCCATGACGGATCGTCGCTGGCGGCCATCAGGGCGTGCATCAGGTGGCGGATCTTGTCCAGCGTCTCGGTGTATTCGTCTTCGCCGCGCGAGTCGGCGACCAGACCGCCCCCACCCCAGAGGTGCAGCGCTCCCCCCTCGGCCACCACGCTGCGAATGGCGATGGAGGTGTCCATCTGGCCGCGCACATCCACGTAGCCGAGACTGCCGCAGTAGGCGCTGCGACGGCTAGGCTCCAACTCGTCGATGATCTGCATGGCCCGCACCTTGGGGGCGCCGGTAATGGAGCCGCCGGGAAAGGCAGCGGCCAGCAGGTCCAGCGGCGAGGCGCCTCGGGCCAGCTCGCCGGTTATCACGCTGACCAGGTGATGCACGTTGGCATAGCTTTCCAGGCCGCAGAGCTGCGGGACCTTTACGCTGCCGGGTCGGCATACCCGGCCCAGGTCATTGCGCAGCAGGTCGACGATCATCACATTCTCGGCACGGTCCTTGAGACTTGCGGTCAGCGTCCGGGCCAGCCGGCGATCCTCTTCGGGCGTCGCGCCGCGGGGTCGCGTGCCCTTGATCGGCCGGGTCTCCACCCGACCTTCCCGGCAGAGCAGGAAGCGCTCCGGTGAGAGTGAGAGGATCGCCTTGTCCTCCCAGGCCAGGTAGCCGGCAAAGGGCGTGGGCGTGGTGGCGCGCAGTCGACGGTAGGCGGTCCAGAGATCACCCTCGAACGGGGCGCTGAAGCGCTGTGCCAGGTTGATCTGGTAGCAGTCGCCGGCGCGGATGTAGTCCTGCACGGTGTCAAAGCGTGTCAGGTAATCGTCACGACTCATCTCGGCGCTAAAAGGGGCGGTCAGGCGGAAGTCAGCCGCTGGTCGCGGTGACCTTTCCAGCCACTTGAGCACCTGGCGACGTCGTGAGGCACTTGCCACCAGCCAGCTTTGCTGACACTCATGGTCCTGGATCAATGCCCAGTCATAGAGGCCGACCCGGCTGGCCGGCAGCTTGACCGCCTGTTGTGCCTGTCCGCTCACCGGCTCGAGTCGCTGCCCGAGGTCGTAGCTCCAGTAGCCGATGAGTCCGCCGAGGAAGGGCAGTTGGCTATCCGGCACGTTGCTCGGCAGCCGCTCGAGCAGTGCTTGCTGGGCGGCGAAGGGGGAGAGTGCCGACAATGCCGGGTCGCCTTGTACCTGGCCGTCGGCATCAACCTCGAGCAGCGCGAGCGGATCGCAGCTGAGAATGTCGTAGCGGCCACCCGGGGCCGATGGCCGACCGGTATCGAGCAGCACGGCACCGGGCCTGTCGCGCAGTGCCGCAAAATAGCACAGCGGATCCACGTGATAGGGCAGGGGGGCGATCTCGATCGGTGGTGTCATCGCGGCATCTTTCCGAAACTGGCGCTCCATTCTAGGACTCGAGAGCCGACTTGTCCCATCCGCTGCCAACTCTCTTCCCGTTAATGGCCATTCAAGCGCCTTATCATTGTCGACACTGGTGAGTTTTGCGCCGTGGTTGTCTACAACCAAAGGTTAAGCTCTTCGCTGGGCTGGCCTGTTGACCCCAAGTGAGGCAATGTCTACAGTTCACCCATCACATGATTGTCGACAATTACCATGAATTCAGCCGCACCTGAACAGGTCACGACCCCCGAAGTCCGCACGCTGGCGGAGCGTGTCTTCCAGCAGTTGCAGGACGCCATCGTCAGGGGCGAACTGGCGCCGGGCAGCAAGATCACCGAGCCGGGACTTTCCCGGTCCTTCGGGATCTCTCGCGGACCGCTGAGAGAAGCCATGCGTCGCCTCGAGGCGCATCGCTTGATCGAGCGAGTTCCCCATGTGGGAGCCCGTGTCGTCAAGCTTTCCATGAAAGAGCTGCTCGAGCTCTTTGATGTGCGCGAGGCCCTGGAGAGCATGGCGGCCCGGCTCGCCGCCGAGAACATGACGGCTGCCGAGATCGCCGGGCTGCGTGACGTGCTGGCCTTGCATGAGCGGCAGGCCGACCTGCGCCGCGGTGAGGCGTATTACCAGCGCGAGGGGGATCTGGATTTTCACTTCCGCATCGTCCAGGGCAGCCATAACAAGATGTTGACGGGCATGCTCTGTGATGACCTCTACTATCTGGTGCGACTCTATCGCACCCAGTTCAGTGCCAGCGGAACGCGTCCCCAGCGCGCCTTCGTCGAACACCACCGCATCGTCGATGCCATCGAGGCCGGTGACGCGGAGCTGGCGGAGCTGCTGATGCGCCGCCACGTCAGCGCGTCCCGGGCCAATGTCGTCGAGCGTTATGCCGCCACTCTCACGCCGCACGTCACGTCCACCACCCAAGGCTAGCCGATCAACCAAGGAGCACTGTCATGACCCAAGCCACGCCTGGCGCCCGCTTTCGCGCCGCACTGGAGGCCAACCGGCCGCTGTCCATTGTAGGCACCATCAATGCCTATACCGCCATGATGGCCGAGAAGGTGGGCCACCCGGCGATTTACCTCTCCGGCGGCGGCGTGGCCAATGCCTCCTTCGGCCTGCCCGACCTCGGCATGACCACCATGAACGACGTGGTGCAGGACGCCCATCGCATCTGCGGCGCGACCGATGTGCCGCTGCTGGTGGATATCGACACTGGCTGGGGCGGTGCCTTCAATATCGCCCGCACCGTCAAGGAGATGCAGCGCGCCGGCGTGGCTGCCGTGCACCTGGAGGACCAGGTGGCGCAGAAACGCTGCGGCCACCGTCCCAACAAGGCGATCGTTTCACAGCAGGAAATGGTCGACCGCGTCAAAGCCGCCGCCGATGCCCGGATCGATCCGGATTTCTACCTGATCGCGCGTACCGATGCCTTCCAGAAGGATGGCCTGGATGCCGCCATCGATCGGGCCAATGCCTGTATCGAAGCCGGCGCCGACGCTATCTTCGCCGAGGCAGTACATACGCTGGACGATTACACGGCGTTCTGTGAGCGCGTTGATGCACCGATCCTGGCCAACATTACCGAGTTTGGCGCCACGCCGCTGTTCAGCCAGCAGGAGCTGGGCGAAGTGGGCTGTCGCATGGTGCTCTACCCGCTGTCCGCCTTCCGTGCCATGAATGCCGCAGCGCTCAAGGTTTACCAGAGCATTCATGACAAGGGCCATCAGCGCGATGTGGTCGACCTCATGCAGACCCGTGACGAGCTCTACGACTTCCTCAACTATCACGACTTCGAACGCAAGCTCGACGCGCTGTTTGCCGAGAAGGGCGACGACGCCTGAGCCCAGCGCGCTTGGCGAAACCGGAACACGAGACAGCAAAGGAGATACGACATGGCAGAGAAGACCAACAGCAGCGCCGGCCTGCGCGGCCAGAGTGCAGGCACTACCGCGCTGTGTACCGTCGGCAAGACTGGCTCAGGCCTGACCTACCGCGGCTTCGACATCAAGGAGCTGGCCGAGAAGGCCAAGTTCGAGGAAGTCGCCTACCTTCTGCTCAAGGGCAAGCTGCCCAACCAAGGCGAGCTGGATGCCTATATCACCAAGCTCAAGGGGTTGCGCAGTCTGCCTGATGCGCTCAAGACCGTGCTCGAGCAGATCCCCAAGGACGCCCACCCCATGGACGTGATGCGCACCGGCGCGTCCATGCTGGGTAATCTGGAAACCGAGCAGAGCTTCGATGAGCAGCAGGATGTCTCCGACCGCCTGCTGGCGGTGCTGCCCTCGATCATCTGCTATTGGTACCGCTTCAGCCACGACGGCGTGCGCATCGAGACCGAGACCGACGATGCCTCCGTGGGCGGCCATTTCCTGCACATGCTGCGCGGCGAGCCGGCCTCCGAGCTCCACGCCGGGGTGATGAACGTCTCGTTGATCCTCTACGCCGAGCACGAGTTCAATGCCTCCACCTTCAACGCGCGGGTGTGTGCATCCACGCTCTCTGACATGCACTCCTGTGTGACCGGCGCTATCGGTACCCTGCGTGGCCCGCTGCACGGTGGTGCCAACGAGGCGGCCATGGCGATGATCGAGAACTGGACCTCGCCGGAAGAGGCCGAGCGCGAAATCATGGGCATGCTCGAGCGCAAGGACAAGATCATGGGCTTCGGTCATGCGATCTACCGCGACTCCGACCCGCGCAATGCCATCATCAAGCACTGGTCGAAGAAGCTGGCCGAGGACGTGGGCGACAGCGTGCTGTATCCGGTCTCCGAGCGGGTCGAGGAGGTCATGTGGCGCGAGAAGAAGCTGTTCTGCAACGCGGATTTCTTCCACGCCAGCGCCTACCACTTCATGGACATTCCCACCAAGCTGTTCACGCCGATCTTCGTCTGCTCGCGCCTCACCGGCTGGGCGGCGCATGTCTTCGAGCAGCGCGCCAATAACCGCATCATTCGTCCGAGCGCCGACTACGTGGGCCCGGAGAAGAGCGAGTGGGTGCCCATCGAACAGCGCGACTGATCGCCTGCTGTCATCTGGACGGCTCCATGGGGCCGTCCTGCTTTGCCTCTATCCCCGCGCCCCGCGCCAGTCGTCAGTGAGAGACCCCCAGACGCCATGAACACCGATTATCGTAAACCGCTTCCCGGTACCGAGCTGGACTACTTCGACGTGCGTGCGGCCGTCGAGGATATCGAGCCTGGTGCCTATGACACCCTGCCCTATACCTCCCGGGTGCTCGCCGAGCAGCTGGTTCGCCGCTGCGAACCCGAACTGCTCACCGACGCCCTCAAACAGCTGATCGAGCGCCGCCGAGACCTGGACTTTCCCTGGTATCCGGCGCGGGTGGTGTGCCACGACATTCTTGGCCAGACGGCGCTGGTCGACCTGGCCGGCCTGCGCGACGCCATTGCCGAGCAGGGCGGTGACCCTGCCAAGGTCAACCCGGTGGTCCCGACGCAGTTGATCGTCGATCACTCGCTGGCCGTGGAACATGCTGGCTTTGATCCGGATGCCTTCGACAAGAACCGCGCCGTCGAGGATCGTCGCAACGAGGATCGCTTCCACTTCATCGAGTGGACCAAGACCGCGTTCGAGAACGTCGATGTGATCCCCGCCGGCAACGGCATCATGCACCAGATCAACCTGGAGAAGATGTCGCCGGTGGTGCAGGCACGTGACGGCGTGGCCTACCCCGATACCTGTGTAGGCACCGACAGTCACACCCCGCATATCGATTGCCTGGGCGTGATCGCTGTTGGGGTGGGTGGCCTGGAGGCCGAGACGGTGATGCTGGGTCGCCCCTCGATGATGCGCCTGCCCGACATCGTCGGCGTGGAGTTGACCGGCAAACCCAAGCCGGGCATTACTGCCACCGATATCGTGCTGGCGATCACCGAGTTCCTGCGCAAGCAGCGCGTGGTTGGCGCTTACCTCGAGTTCTTCGGCGAAGGTGCCAAGAGCCTGACCATCGGCGACCGCGCCACCATCTCCAACATGACCCCGGAGTATGGCGCCTCCGCGGCGATGTTCTACATCGACGAGCAGACCATCGACTACCTGACGCTCACCGGCCGCGAGCCGGAGCAGGTCGAGCTGGTCGAGACCTATGCCAAACAGACCGGCCTGTGGGCCGACAGCCTGGCCGAGGCCAAGTATGAGCGGGTGCTGACCTTCGACCTCTCCAGCGTCGAGCGGAACTTGGCTGGCCCCTCCAATCCGCATCGCCGCCTGCCCACCAGCGCCCTGCATGAGCGTGGCGTCGCCGTGGATTACGATCAGGCTCAGGCGCAAGAGAAGGCGGGCAAGATGCCCGATGGCGCGGTGATCATCGCCGCCATCACCAGCTGCACCAACACCTCCAATCCGCGCAACGTGGTGGGCGCTGCTCTCCTGGCCAAGAAGGCCAATGAGCTCGGGCTTACGCGCAAACCCTGGGTGAAGTCTTCCTTCGCGCCGGGGTCCAAGGTGGCGCGCCTCTATCTGGAAGAGGCCGGTCTGCTCTCCGAGCTAGAAAAGCTTGGTTTCGGCATCGTTGCCTATGCCTGCACCACCTGTAACGGCATGTCCGGTGCCCTGGATCCCCAGATCCAGCAGGAGATCATCGACCGAGATCTCTACTCCACCGCGGTGCTCTCGGGCAACCGCAACTTCGATGGACGCATTCATCCCCATGCCAAGCAGGCCTTCCTGGCCTCGCCGGCGCTGGTGGTCGCCTATGCCATCGCCGGAACGGTGCGGTTCGACATCGAGAAGGACGTGCTGGGCACCGATCCGCAGGGCAATCCGGTGACCCTCAAGGATCTCTGGCCCTCCGACGAAGAGATCGATGCCATCGTCGGCGAGTTCGTCAAGCCGGAGCAGTTCAAGCAGGTCTACATTCCGATGTTCGACCTGGATGCCGTCGAGAAGGCCGAGAGCCCGCTCTACGACTGGCGCCCCCAGAGCACCTACATTCGCCGGCCCCCCTACTGGGAAGGCAACATGGCGTCGGTGCGGGCGCTCAAGGGGATGCGGCCGCTGGCGATCCTGCCCGACAACATCACCACCGACCACCTGTCGCCGTCCAACGCCATCATGATGGACAGTGCAGCAGGTGAATACCTGCACAAGATGGGCCTCCCGGAGGAGGACTTCAATTCCTACGCCACGCACCGCGGTGACCACCTCACCGCCCTGCGGGCGACCCTGGCCAACCCCAAGCTGTTCAACGAGATGGTGCGGGACGACAACGGCGAGGTGCGGCAGGGATCGCTGGCGCGGGTCGAGCCGGAAGGCGAGGTGACGCGCATGTGGGAAGCCATCGAGACCTACATGGAGCGCAAGCAGCCGCTGATCGTCATCGCCGGTGCCGATTACGGCCAGGGCTCATCGCGTGACTGGGCGGCCAAAGGCGTGGCGCTGGCCGGGGTCGAGGCGATCGTTGCCGAGGGCTTCGAGCGTATCCATCGTACCAACCTGATCGGCATGGGCGTGATGCCGCTGCAGTTCCTGGAGGGCACAACTCGACACACCCTGCAGCTCGATGGCACCGAGACCTATGATGTCGAAGGCAAGCCGGCGCCGGGCGCCAAGCTGGAATTGGTGATTCACCGCAAGACCGGTGAGGTCGATCGCGTACCGGTGATCTGCCGCCTGGATACCGCCGAGGAGGTGACCGTCTACTCCGCTGGCGGCGTGTTGCAGCGCTTTGCCAAGGACTTCCTGGAGTCCGAGGTCGAAGCGGTTAGCTAAGCCCCCGGCGCCCTTCTCTGTGGGCAGCTGCATCCTTCCTTTCTGCCGCGCCTCCAGGCGCGGCAGCTTTCCCTTCGGAGTCGATTTCCATGGCACATGTATCCCAGATTCGCGTTCCTGCTACCTATATGCGTGGCGGGACCAGCAAGGGTGTGTTCTTCAAGCTCAGCGACCTGCCGGAGGCCGCGCAGGTACCGGGCGAGGCCCGTGATCGTCTGCTGATGCGAGTCATCGGCAGCCCCGATCCCTACCAGAAACAGATCGATGGCATGGGGGGAGCGACCTCCAGCACCAGCAAGACCGTGATCCTGTCGAAAAGCGAGAGCGCTGAGCATGATGTGGACTATCTGTTCGGTCAGGTCTCCATCGACAAGCCCTTTGTCGACTGGAGCGGCAACTGCGGTAACCTCTCAGCGGCGGTGGGGCCCTTCGCGATCAGCAACGGCCTGATAGACCCGTCGCGTATCCCGGAGAACGGTGAAGTCGAGGTACGCATCTGGCAGGCCAATATCGGCAAGACCATCGTCTCGCGGGTGCCCATCAGCGGCGGCGAGGTCCAGGAGACCGGCGACTTCGAGCTGGATGGGGTGACCTTCCCGGCCGCCGAAGTGCCGGTGGCCTTCAAGGACCCGGCGGACGGCGAGGGCGCGATCTTCCCCACGGGGAATCTGGTCGACGACCTGGAGGTGCCCGCTGAGGTGGTGCCGGGCGGTACACTCAAGGCGACCATGATCAATGCCGGTATCCCGACCGTCTTCGTCAATGCCGCCGACATCGGCTATACCGGCACCGAGCTGCAGGAAGCCATCAACGGCGATCCCCAGGCGCTGGCGATGTTCGAGGCCATCCGCGCCCACGGTGCGGTCCGCATGGGATTGATCGCTGACGTCAGCGAGGCGGCGGCCCGCCAGCATACCCCCAAGGTGGCCTTTGTCGCCCCGCCCGCCGACTACCTCTCCTCCAGTGGCAAGCAGGTCACCAGTGGCGAGGTCGATCTGGTGGTGAGGGCGCTCTCCATGGGCAAGCTTCACCATGCCATGATGGGCACAGCGGCGGTGGCCATCGCCTCCGCAGCGGCTATCGAGGGTACCCTGGTCAACCTGGCCGCCGGTGGCGGCAAGCGTAATGCGGTGACCTTCGGCCATCCCTCCGGCTCGCTGGGCGTTGGCGCCGAGGCGAGCCTGGTGGACGGTCGCTGGGTGATCGACCAGGCGGTCATGAGTCGCAGTGCCCGCGTGCTGATGGAAGGCTGGGTCCGCATCCCCGGTGACAGCTTCTGAGCACAAGCCGGCCGAGCGGAAGGAGCGCCCCGGGTTCGCAGGACTCGGGGCGTTTTTTATATAGTGTGGGTAATCCCATGAAGGTGTGACCGGAGGCGAACATGAGCACAGTGGAAGCCAATGTGCGGCCCGACTATGACAGCGAGCTGCAGAAGATTGCCGATTATGTCCTCGGCTTCACGATCAACAGCAGCGAGGCGTTCGACACCGCCCGTTATTGCCTGATGGACACGCTGGGGTGTGGCCTTCTGGCGCTGCGCTTTCCCGAGTGTACCAAGCACCTGGGTCCCCTGGCTGAAGGCACCGTAGTGCCCAACGGGGCTCGCGTGCCGGGGACCTCGTTTCGGCTGGACCCGGTCAAGGCCGCCTGGGATATCGGGGCCACCATTCGTTGGCTCGACTACAACGACACCTGGCTGGCTGCCGAGTGGGGCCATCCCTCCGACAATCTGGGGGGGATCCTGGCCATCGCCGACCACCTCTCCCAGAAGCGTCTGGCCCTGGGCGAATCGCCGTTGATGATGCGCGAGGTGCTCGAGGCCATGATCATGGCCCATGAGATCCAGGGCGTCCTGGCCCTCGACAACTCCTTCAACCGCGTCGGCCTCGATCACGTGGTACTGGTCAAGGTGGCGTCGACCGCCGTGGTGGCCAAGCTGATGGGCGCCGATCGCGAGCAGCTGCTCTCGGCACTGTCACATGCCTGGGTCGACGGGCAGAGCTTGCGCACCTATCGTCACGCCCCTAATGCCGGCTCTCGCAAGAGCTGGGCCGCCGGGGATGCTACCTCGCGTGCCGTGCGTCTGGCCGATATCGCCATGCGCGGCGAGATGGGCATTCCCGGTGTCCTTTCGGCGCCGCAGTGGGGGTTCTACGACATCCTCTTCAGCCATACCAACCGGGATTTGGCTCTCAAGCCGGCCGAGGAGCGCAAGTTCAGCTTCCAGCGCGACTTCGGCACCTACGTGATGGAGAACATCCTCTTCAAGATCTCCTTCCCGGCCGAGTTTCATTCCCAGACGGCGTGCGAGGCTGCCGTCACCCTCCACCCTGAGGTCAAGGACCGCCTGCAGGAGATCGACCGAATTGTCTTGACCACCCATGACTCGGCGATACGCATCATTTCCAAGGAGGGCAGCCTGGCCAACCCGGCGGATCGCGACCACTGCCTGCAGTACATGACCGCCGTCCCCCTGATATTCGGCAGCCTCACCGCCGAGCATTACGAGGACGAATTCCACGCGGCCAATCCGCTGATCGATGAGCTTCGCGCCAAGATGGAAGTGGTCGAGGACGAGACCTACTCCAGGGATTACTACGACCCCGAGAAACGCTCCATCGCCAACGCTATCCAGGTCTTGTTCAAGGACGGTAGCGCCACGGAGAAGGTCGAAGTCGAATACCCGGTGGGGCATCGCCGCCGTCGAGCTGAGGGGATTCCGCTGCTGGTTGACAAGTTCCGGCGTAACCTCGCAACGCGGTTCCCGGCAGGTCGCTGCGACGAGATCCTGACGCTATGCGAGGAGCCGGTGCGCCTGGAGAGCACTCCGGTCAATCGCTTCGTCGATCTCTTTGTCATCTAAGCGTTACCCGTTCCGCCCCTTTCTTTTTCGTGCGCCGGGGCGGGGCTGCAACAACGCCGTGATGTCATGTGGCGATCGTTATGGCGTGCTGTGGAATGCTGAGCTATATTTTTCTGCGGGCAGGGGTTGCGTGCTTCGGCTTCAGGCCGTAAAGTGCGCATCCGCTGCCGGCGACGGGAAAACGTTGCAGGCGGTGATAGTGGCAGAAGTGCTTGTTTCCATTTGGGTTTTTCGAAACGCTTGGAAAATTCCCGCTTGACGAACTCGCCGCATTCGGTAGAATGCTCGCCACTCGTGACAGAGACCCGCTGACGGCTTTTCCTGGATCAGCTGAGGGCTCTGGATCGGCACTCACGTCGCTTCGGCGAGGTGAGAGTTCGGTCACCCGCTTTGCTTCTTCGGAGCGCCACACAGGGTTGACATCGAGCGCCGATCACGTAGAATACGCCTTCCTCGCAGGGCGCCGGCGAGACCGCCGCATCATTGATGCAGCTGGCACGACGGCAACAGCGAGACGCTCCTCTCTCTTACGAGAGTCCGGAGCCGCTCTTTAACAATCGATCAGGTAATTCATGTGGGCGCTTGTCGGGATGTCGGTGACCAGTCACTGAAACATTCAAGGCAAGCGACTCG
>NZ_JACHXQ010000008.1 GCF_014192285.1 Halomonas fontilapidosi
CGCCCGAAGGCGGCTGTTTCAGATCTGGCGTCAGGCTGGTACCGGCGGTCGGACTCGAACCGACAAGGGCTTGCACCCGGCGGATTTTGAATCCGCTGCGTCTACCAATTCCGCCACGCCGGCAACGCGCAGGCATTATACGTGGGCACCGGGCCAGGTCAATCGGCCGGCTGACTTCCCTGACACAAAACGGTATCCTTTCGGGCTTTGCGCGGCTCGCCGAGCCGCCCGCCACGCCCCAGAGCCGGACCGACATCCACCATGCAGCGCGCCGACTTTCACTACGAGCTCCCCGACGAGCTGATTGCCCGCTACCCCTCCGAGCAACGCAGCGACTGCCGCCTGCTGTGCGTCGATGGCGCCACCGGCGCGCTCGCCCACCGCCGCTTCCCCGATCTTGTCGAACTGCTCGCCCCCGGCGACCTGCTGGTGTTCAACGACACCCGGGTGATCCCCGCTCGCCTGCACGGCCACAAGGCCAGCGGTGGCAAGGTGGAGATGCTGCTCGAGCGCCCGCTGGACGCGCACCGCGGCCTGGCCCACCTGCGCTCAAGCAAGTCGCCGAAGCCCGGCACCGAGCTGGTCTTCGAGGGGGGCATCCGGGCGGTAGTGGAAGGTCGCCGCGAGGCGTTGTTCGAGCTGCGCTTCCTCGGCGAGACGCCGCTGATCGCGTTGCTGGAGCAACACGGCCATATGCCACTGCCGCCCTACATCACCCGCGAGGACGAGCTGGCCGACCGCGAGCGCTACCAGACCGTCTACGCGCGCCGCGACGGGGCCGTAGCCGCCCCCACGGCCGGGCTGCACTTCGACGAGCCGCTGCTCGAGGCCCTGGCCGCCAGGGGCATCGAAAGCGCCTACGTGACCCTGCACGTGGGCGCCGGCACCTTCCAGCCGGTGCGCGCCGACGACATCCGCGAGCACCAGATGCACAGCGAGTGGATCGAGGTCAACGAGACCGCCTGCGCGCAGGTTCGCGCCGCCAAGGCGCGAGGCAACCGCGTCATCGCCGTGGGCACCACCAGCGTGCGCTGCCTGGAGAGCGCCAGCGATGCGGCCGGCGAGATCGCCCCCTTCAGCGGTGAGACCGACATCTTTATCTACCCGGGCTACGCATGGCGCTGCGTCGATGCGCTGGTGACCAACTTCCACCTGCCGGAGTCGACCCTGCTGATGCTGGTGGCATCCTTTGCCGGGTTCGACACGACGCTGGCGGCCTATCGCGAAGCGGTGGCCGAGCGCTACGCCTTCTTCAGTTATGGCGATGCGATGTTCCTGACCCGCAAGGAACGCTGAGATCGATGATGCGGCGTAGGGTGCCCCCGCCATGCCGGATCTTCCTCCGCGCCCCTTGCCAGAAATTGAGATTCCAATGCGTGACGAAAGCTTCATGACCTTCGAGCACCTGGCCAGCGATGGCCGGGCGCGCCGCGGCCGCCTCACCTTCCCCCGTGGAACGGTGGAGACCCCCGCTTTCATGCCGGTCGGCACCTACGGCACCGTCAAGGGCATGACGCCCCAGTCGGTCGAGGAGATCGGCGCCGAGATCATCCTCGGCAACACCTTCCATCTGTGGCTACGGCCGGGCATGGAGGTGATCGAGGCGCATGGCGACCTGCACGACTTCGCCCAGTGGGAGAGGCCGATCCTCACCGACTCGGGGGGCTTCCAGGTGTTCTCACTGGGCGCCATGCGCAAGATCACCGAGCAGGGCGTGCATTTCCGCTCGCCGGTGGATGGCACCAAGGTGTTCATGGGCCCTGAGGAGTCCATGGCGGTGCAACGCTCGCTCGGTTCCGACGTGGTGATGATCTTCGACGAGTGCACCCCCTACCCCGCCACCGAGAAAGAGGCCGAGCTCTCCATGCAGCGCTCGCTACGCTGGGCGCAGCGCTCCCGGGAGGCCCACGGCGACTCCCCCTCGGCGCTGTTCGGCATCATCCAGGGCGGCATGTACCCGGCGCTGCGCGAACGCTCGCTCGAGGGTCTGCTGGAGATCGGCTTCGACGGCCTGGCCATCGGCGGGCTCTCGGTGGGCGAGCCCAAGGAGGAGATGATCCGGGTACTCGACTACCTGCCGAGCTGGATGCCCGATGATACGCCGCGCTACTTGATGGGCGTGGGCAAACCCGAGGATCTGGTGGAGGGCGTGCGTCGCGGGATCGACATGTTCGACTGCGTGATGCCCACCCGCAACGGCCGCAATGGCCACCTCTTCACCGCCGAGGGCACGGTCAAGATTCGCAATGCCAAGCACCGCCACGACACCGGGCCGCTCGAGGCGGGCTGCGACTGCTATACCTGCCAGCACTTCTCACGCGCCTACCTACACCATCTCGATCGCTGCGGGGAGATGCTCGGCTCGATGCTCAATACCATCCACAACCTGCGCCACTATCAGCGCCTGATGGCCGGTTTGCGCGGTGCCATCGAAGCGGGTACATTGGCGAACTTCGTGGAAGGCTTCTATGCGCAGCGCGGCCTGCCGGTTCCTCCCGCACCGAATTGACCCACGGCCGGCCCCATGGCCGGCCGTCGAATATCACGCTTTCATCACTCAGGAGATCGTCATACATGCTGGACTTCTTCATTTCCCCGGCCATGGCCCAGGATGCCGGCGCTGCCGGTGGCGGCATCGCCCAGATCGTCATGCTGGTCGGCTTCGTGGCCATCTTCTACTTCCTGCTGTGGCGCCCCCAGGCCAAGCGCGCCAAGCAGCACAAGCAGCTGATCGGCAACCTCTCCAAGGGTGACGAGATCGTCATCGGCGGCGGCATGCTGGGCCGCATCACCAAGGTGAGCGACGACAGCGAGTTCCTGAGCATGGAGATCGCCGAAGGCACCGAAGTCAGCGTGCAGAAGAACGCCGTTGCCGCCGTACTGCCCAAGGGCACGCTCAAGTCCATCTGACCCGGGCACCTTGCCGCCCCGCCGCGACTACTAACGAGCCGTGACGGGGCTGCCCTGCGGCCGGTGCGGCAGGAGCCGCGCGACCGGCTCCCGCCCTCACCGGTCGCCTTGTCCGTCTCCAACGTCCGCAATCTGAGGGCAGGGCTCCCATGCTCAACCGTTATCCCCTGTGGAAGTATCTGCTGATACTCGTCGTT
This sequence comes from Halomonas fontilapidosi, assembly GCF_014192285.1. Lineage (GTDB taxonomy): Bacteria > Pseudomonadota > Gammaproteobacteria > Pseudomonadales > Halomonadaceae > Halomonas > Halomonas fontilapidosi. The sequence goes on from NZ_JACHXQ010000008.1 coordinate 3,108, forward strand.
CTCCTCGCCGGCCTGGTCTACTCCCTCCCCAACCTCTTCCCCGAGGACCCGGCGGTCCAGATCAGCAGCGAACGGGGCGACAGCACCATCGACGAACGCCAGCTGGAGCGCATTCGCGCCTCCCTCGGCGAGGCCGACATCGACATCCAGGCCGTACAGGAGGACACCAGCAGCATGCTGATCCGCCTCGCCGATGCCGACGACCAGATCAGGGCTCGCGACCGCATCAGTGACCTGCTGGGTGATGAGTACGTGGTGGCGCTGAACCTGGCCGAATCCACGCCAGCCTGGCTACAGTCGCTCTCCGCCTCGCCCATGACTCTGGGCCTCGACCTGCGCGGCGGGGTGCACTTCCTGCTGGAAGTCGACATGGACGCCGCCCTGGAGCAGCGCCTCGAGGTCAATGCCAGCGCCATGCGCGAGCAGTTGCGCAGCGAACGGATCCGCTACCGCGATACCCAGATCGAGGAGCGCACCGTTTCCATGGCCTTCGCCAACGCCGAGGACCGTGACGAGGCGCGTGGCCTGATCGCTCGAGAATTCCCCGAGTTCGACTACGCAAGCGAGGAAGGTGATCGCGGCGCCCGGCTGGTCATGACCATGACCGACCAGGCGGTGAACGAACTCCAGGACTACGCCATCAACCAGAACCTCACCACCCTGCGCAACCGCGTCAACGAACTGGGCGTGGCCGAGCCGCTGGTGCAGCGTCAGGGGCCGGAGCGTATCGTGGTCGAGTTGCCGGGCGTGCAGGATACCGTGGCGGCCAAGCGCATCGTCGGCGCCACCGCCAACCTGGAATTTCGCCTTGAGGCGCGCCCCGACACCCCGGAAAGCGAGACCGAGTCGTTCCCGTTTCGTAACAACCCATCACGCAGCGCCGACCTGATGCGCGATGTCATCATTACCGGCGACAGCGTCTCGAATGCCAACCACAGCTTCGACGAGAACGGCCGCCCCCAGGTCAACATCAACCTGGACGGCACCGGCGGCACCCTGATGAACCGGGCCACCCGCACCAATATCGGCCGCAACATGGCGGTGCTGTTCATCGAGCACAAGACCCGCGAACGCACGGTGATCGAGGACGGCGAGGAGGTTGTGGAGCGTGAGCCCTACACCGAGCGCGGCATCATCAGCCTGGCTACCATCCAGAGCGCACTGGGCAACAGCTTCCGCATCACCGGGCTCGACTCGCCCACCGAGGCGGCAGAGCTCGCCCTGCTGCTGCGCTCCGGCTCGCTGGCGGCACCCATCTACTTCGTGCAGGAGCGCACCATCGGGCCGAGCCTGGGCGCCGAGAACATCGAGCGCGGCGTGATGTCGGTGCAGATCGGCCTGCTGCTGGTGGTGCTGTTCATGCTGGTGCGCTACAAGGTGTTCGGCGTCTTCGCCAACGTGGCGCTGGCCCTTAACCTGACCCTGCTGGTGGCGGCCATGTCGCTGCTCGGCGCCACCCTGACGCTGCCCGGCATCGCCGGCATCGTGCTGACGCTGGGCATGGCGGTGGACGCCAACGTGCTGATCTTCGAACGCATACGGGAGGAGCTGCGCACGGGGCTGTCGGTGCAACAGGCCATCTCGGCCGGCTACGAGCGCGCCTTCACCTCGATCATCGATGCCAACATCACCACCCTGCTGGTAGCGGTGATCCTGTTCTCCATCGGCACCGGGCCGGTCAAGGGCTTCGCCGTGACCCTCTCGCTGGGGATCATCACCTCGCTGTTCACCGCCCTGCTGGTGACGCGAGCGATGGTCAACCTGACCTATGGCGGCAAGCCGGTCAAGAAGCTCTGGATATAAGAGGTAGCCATGAAATCCCTTGTCAATCGACAGCTCGACTTCATGGGCAAACGCCGGATCGCCTTCGCGATCTCGGGCGTGATGCTGCTGGTGTCGATCGCCTCGCTGCTGTTCCAGCAGCTCAACCTGGGGCTGGACTTCACCGGCGGCACGCTGGTGGAGGTCCGCTATGCCATGGCGCCCTCGCTGGATGCGATTCGCCAGCTCCTCGAGAACGAAGGCTTCCGCGACGTCTCGGTACAGACCTTCGGGGCGTCCACCGAGGTGCTGATCCGCCTGCAACAGGCCTTCGACCCCGATGTCGGCGAGCAGGTCGTCAACCTGCTGCGCCAGTCGGGCGACAGCGTCGAGCTGGTGCGGGCGGAGTTCGTCGGCGCCCAGGTGGGTGACCAGCTGCGCGACCAGAGCGGCATGGGCCTGCTGGTGGCGCTGGGCATCGTGATGCTCTACGTGGCCTTCCGCTTCCAGTACAAGTTCGCCATCGGCGCACTGCTGGCGCTGATGCACGACGTGATCATCGTCGTCGGCCTGTTCGCGCTGTTCCAGTGGGAGTTCGACCTCACCGTGCTCGCCGCGCTGCTGGCGGTGATCGGCTACTCCCTCAACGACACCATCGTGGTCTATGACCGCATCCGCGAGACCATCCGCAAGTCACGTATCGACGACATGCCGACGATCTTCAACGAGGCGATCAACATGACCCTGTCGCGCACCCTGGCGACCTCCGGCACCACCCTGTTGGTCCTGCTGGCGCTATTGATACTGGGCGGCGACATGATCCACTTCTTCTCCATCGCGCTGATCGCCGGCGTGGTGGTCGGTACGTTCTCCTCCATCTACGTGGCGGCGGCCCTGCTGCTGGCGGTGAAACTGGATCGCGAGGACCTGATCCCGGCGAAGAAGGAAGACCCCGAGGCCGAGGAGCTGCCCTGACAGCTGGAAGCTGGAAGCTGGAAGCTGGAAGCTGGAAGCTGGAAGTGCAGAGCCTGAACCGAATCCGCCCCCACAGCCTGGCTGTGGGGGCGGATTTTTTCTTCCCGCTTCAGGCTTTCAGTTTACGGCTTTTAGAAATGCGGCTTGAGCTGCTGCACCAGCGCCTTGTAGAGACGCGGGCCAGCCGCCATCAGGCGTCCCTCGATCTCGACACTGGGCTGACCGTCGGGGGTGCCCATCAGCGCGCCGCTCTCCTTGAGCAGCAGCGAGCCGACCTGCTGGTCCTGCTCCTCGAGGCCCAGCACGAAGGCCGCATCCACTCGCCCTGCCGCCAGTTCGGCGATGTCGAGCAGGCCGCTGCCCGAGGCACGCTGCAGTTCGATCTGCGGCCCGAGCTGCTGCACCAGAGTCAGGTAGGACGGCAAGAAGCGTGAACGCAGCCAGGTCTCGGGCAGGCTCATGGCGATGCGGGTGCCGGCCACGGCGGTATTCTTCGATACCCGCAGGCGCTTGCCGTTGAGCTGCGCACCGCGCCCGCGGCTGGCCAGATATTCGTCATCATTGAAGGGGCAGATCACCACCGCATGCTCCGGGCGGCCCTTGACGAGACACACGACCGACAGCGCGAAGCCGGGGGCAGCGACGCTGAGGTTGGAGTAGCCGTGGAAGGGTTCGATCTTCCACAGGGTGTCGGCACCCTCGCCCTCACCGGCGCGGTGAGGCGTGAAGCGACCCTGGACGCCGTGCTGGGGGTAGCCGCGGGAGAGCTGACGAACGATCAGCGTCTCGGCATTACGGGCGGCGTCCTCGAGCAGGCGGTCGAGGTTGTGCTCTTCATGGGCGTTCTCGATGCGCTCGCGGATGCGCAGGAACTGTTCGCCGGCGCTGCGTGCGGCACGCAGCGCGAATTGGACCATCGGATGCATGATCGGGCCTTGGGGAGTCGGTGGTGTTAAAGAACGGGTCGGCGCGCATCCTAGCAGAAGCACGCGGGGCGCGCCATTCGACGCATCGGGCCGGCGTGATAGAATCGCCCACCTTCTCCCAGGATCTACAGGCCCACCATGCTCGAGCGCATCCGCATCGTCCTGATCGGCACCAGCCACCCCGGCAACATCGGCGGTACCGCCCGCGCCATGCACAACATGGGTCTATCCGACCTGGCGCTGGTGGCGCCACGCTGCGAACCGCTCACCGCCGATACCGTCTCCCGTGCGTCGGGGGCCGACCACATCGTCCACGGCGCGCACACGGTGGAAACGCTGGAACAGGCGGTAGGCGACTGCACCCTGGCCGTCGGCGCCAGCGCCCGCTCGCGAACCCTGCCCTGGCCGATGATCACGCCCCGCGCCCTCGGCGAACAATTGCCCGCAGAGCTTGCCAGCCCCGCGGCGCGCGTCGCCCTGGTCTTCGGCCGCGAAGACAGCGGCCTGACCAACGCCGAGCTGCAGCGCTGCCATGCCCATGTGCATATCCCCACCAACCCCGACTTCAGCTCCCTGAACCTGGCCGCTGCGGTGCAGGTAGTGGCCTACGAGTGCCGACAGGCCTGGCTTGGTCAGCAGGTAGCGAGCGGTCCTGCCGAGATGCCTGCGGCCGAGCCGCTGGCCAGCCACCGAGAACTTGAGCACTACTTCGCACACCTGGAGCGCACCCTGGTCGCCATCGGCTTCCACGACCCGGCCACCCCACGCCAGCTGATGGCCCGGCTGCGCCGCTTCACCCTGCGGGCCCGTCCCGAGCGGATGGAACTCAACATCCTGCGCGGCATCCTCACCGCCACCGAGCAGCAGGCCGAGCGCCATAAGTAGATGATGCAAGCCGCTTGAAGCCGGCTCTCCGCGCCCCCACTATGAGGCCATCCCCTTACCGCCCTGCCACCCAAGGACCGTTGCATGCTTGAACGTCTGCGCGAAGACATCAACAGCGTATTCGCCCGCGACCCGGCGGCACGCAATTTCCTGGAAGTGCTGACCAACTACCCGGGCCTGCATGCCTTGCTCATCCACCGTGTCAGCCACTGGCTGTGGCGCAAGAACCTCAAGTGGCTGGCGCGCACGCTCTCGACCTTTTCGCGCTGGCTCACCGGCGTGGAGATTCACCCCGGGGCGACCATCGGCCGACGCTTCTTCATCGACCATGGCATGGGCGTAGTGATCGGCGAGACCGCCGAGGTGGGCGACGACGTCACCCTCTACCAGGGGGTGACCCTGGGGGGCACCAGCTGGAACAAGGGCAAGCGCCACCCGACCCTGGAGGATGGCGTGATCGTTGGCGCCGGCGCCAAGATACTGGGTCCCTTCAGCGTCGGCACCGAGGCCAAGATCGGCTCCAACGCTGTGGTCACCAAGGAGGTGCCCGCCGGCGCCACGGTGGTCGGCATCCCCGGCAAGGTCGTGCAGCGCGTCGAGCCGGACGAGGCCGAGGAATTGAACGTGGACCCCGCGCGTCGCGAAGCGATGCGCCGCAAGTTCGGCTTCGATGCCTACGGCGTCAGCCAGGACATGCCCGACCCGGTGGCCCGCTCCATCCAGGCGATGCTCGACCATATGCACGCCGTGGACGAGCGCATCGAACGCATGTGCACGACCCTGCGCAAGGTCGATGCCAGCTATCGCGATGGTCGCCTGCCGGAGCTGCGCGACGAGGACTTCGCCGACATCCTGGCCGACGTCGACAGCTGCTGCCCGCCCCGGGATGAGCAGGGCGAGGCGCCTACCGAGCAGACAACGCCGGGCGAGCGGGGGGCCGGCGACGCCCCTCGGCGGCGCAATGGTTGACCGGGATACTGGGTCTTTATCATAATGGCGAGTCTCGTTCATTGACTGCCGACCCGCGTGTCGGTGCCGAGGTGAGTTCCTCATGCGCCTGACCACCAAGGGACGCTACGCCGTCACCGCCATGCTCGACCTGGCCATGAATGCCGACACCGGCCCCATCTGCCTCGCCGACATCTCGAAGCGCCAGGAAATCTCGCTCTCCTACCTGGAGCAGCTGTTTGCCCGGCTGCGGCGCGCAGGGTTGGTGGATAGCGTACGCGGCCCAGGAGGCGGCTACCTGCTGGCCCAGGCTGCCGAGGGCATCACCGTGGCCCAGGTCATCGAGGCAGTAAATGAGTCCGTGGACACGACTCGCTGTGGCGGCCTCTCGGACTGCCAGCAGGGTGATACCTGTCTGACCCACCATCTATGGTGCGAGCTCTCCGAGCATATCCACGACTTTCTTCAGGACGTCACCCTCGCCCAGCTGGCCGGGCGCGGCGAGATCCAGGCCATCGCCAGCCGCCAACGCGGCCGCTGGGATGACGGTATCCTGGCCTCCACCACCTGAGAGCCGCCGCGCCTGACAGCCGCTCACCATAGCCCGGTCACCGCAGCCCGATTCGACAACCAGAACAGCGAGCCCATGAGCGTACCCGTCTACCTCGATTATGCCGCCACCACCCCGGTTGACCCGCGGGTCGCGGAGGTCATGAGTCACTACCTGACCCGCGACGGCATCTTCGCCAATCCCGCCTCGCGCAGCCATATGCTGGGCTGGCAGGCGGAACAGGCCGTGGAGAGCGCCCGCCGCCAGGTGGCAGACCTGATCACCGCCGACCCCCGCGAGATCGTCTGGACCAGTGGCGCCACCGAGGCCGACAACCTGGCACTGACCGGTTTCATGCGCGCCAATCGGGCCCGTGGTCGCCACCTGGTGACCTCCCTCGTCGAGCACAAGGCGGTGGTCGACACCGCGCTGGCGCTGGAGAAGGAGGGCTTCGAGGTGACCTGGCTGACGCCGGACCGCGACGGGCGGATCAGTCCGGCGCAGCTGCGCGAGGCGATGCGCGACGATACGGTGCTGGTCTCGCTGATGGCCGTCAACAACGAGCTGGGCGTGATCCACGACCTGGCGGCGCTGGCCGAGGTAAGCCATGCCTTCGGCGCCAGCTTCCACGTGGATGCTGCCCAGGCGGTGGGCCGCATCCCGCTGGATGTCGGCCGAATGGGCATCGACCTGATGTCGCTCTCCGGCCACAAGGCTTACGGCCCCAAGGGCGTCGGCGCCCTCTATGTGCGACGCAGCCCCGAACTCCGACTGGAAGCGCTGATCCACGGCGGCGGCCACGAACGCGGTATGCGTTCGGGCACCCTGCCGACGCACCAGATCGCCGGCATGGGAGAAGCCTTTGCCCTCGCCGCCGCCGAGGGTGAGGCCGACCAGACGCGTATCACCGCGCTGCGCGACCGCCTGCTCGAGGGCCTCGGCGATCTCGGCGGCATCCATTACAACACCGCTGTCGACGCCGCCGTTCCCAACATCCTCAATCTGGCGTTCGAGGGCGTGGAAGGCGAGTCGCTGCTGATGGCGCTGCGCGATATCGCGCTCTCCACCGGCTCAGCCTGCAACTCGGCAAGCGTCGAGCCCTCGTATGTGCTCAAGGGCATCGGCGTGCCGCGCCCCTTGGCGCTGGCCTCGCTGCGCTTCAGCTTCGGCCGCTTCACCAGCGAAACCGATATCGACCGCACACTGGATGCCCTGCGACATGCCCTGAACGGGCTGCGTCGCCGGGCGGTCTGACCCTACTACGTTCAGGAGAGAGACCATGGCGCACCTTTCGATCACCACTGCCGCCGCCGAGCAGATCCATCGGGTGCTCGACGAGCGAGGCCACGGCCTTGGCCTGCGGGTCTCGGTCAAGCCCAGCGGCTGCTCTGGCTACAGCTACGTGCTCGACTTCGCCGACGAGGCGGCCAATGACGACGTGACCTTCGAAGAGCACGGCGTGACGGTCTTCGTGGCCCCCGAAGCCCTGGAGATGCTCGACGGCAGCGAGGTCGACTACGTCTCGGAGGGGCTTAACCGCTTCTTCCGCTTTAACAACCCCAACGTCAAGGATGAGTGCGGCTGCGGCGAGAGCTTCAGTGTCTGAACGATTGTTCAACGCCGTCCCGCAGCGTTATACTCCTCGCCCGTTCGGCGGCAAGCTGCCGAATCGCCGGGCGCCAGCTGCCGAGGCGCCGGCCCGATTCCCGTGAATCGCCGCGCCGCCCTCTCCCTCGCGGAGACAAGGGCGGTGTGACGCTGTCCATCACGACTGCACTCATCACACCATCATCCAGCCAACCGGAGAACATGCCCCCATGGCCAACCAGCGTACCCTGTCCATCATCAAGCCGGACGCCGTCGCCAAGAACGTGATCGGCGAGATCGAGAGCCGCTTCGAGAAGGGAGGCCTGAAGATCGTGGCCGCCAAGATGCTCCAGCTCTCCGACGAGAAGGCCGGTGGCTTCTATGCCGAGCACAAGGAGCGTCCCTTCTTCAAGGACCTGGTCGGCTTCATGACCTCCGGCCCGGTGATCGTGCAGGTGCTCGAGGGCGAGGACGCCATCGCCAAGAACCGTGACCTGATGGGCGCCACCAACCCCAAGGAAGCGGCGCCGGGCACCATCCGTGCCGACTTCGCCGAGACCATCGATGCCAACGCCGTGCATGGCTCCGATTCCCCGGAATCCGCCGAGCGCGAGATTGCCTACTTCTTCGCGGCAGACGAGATCTGCCCGCGCTGAGCCGACCCTGATTTATGGCTGCGCCCCGGCGTCGACCGACGTTTCTTCGCTTGCGACATAAATCAGCAGCTCACTCAGGCAGCGTTTTCTGCCGAGCGGGGGCACTGCCCCCGCCACCCCCACTGCCCACGACGCGCTGATCGCCATGACCGCCACCACTGCTCCCCGTCTCACCAACCTGCTCGGCATGACCCGCGAGGAGATGGAAGCCTTCTTCCTCTCCATCGGCGAGAAGAAGTTCCGCGCCGCCCAGGTAATGAAGTGGATTCATATCGAGGGCTGCGATGACTTCGCGGCCATGACCAACCTCTCCAAGGCGCTGCGTACGCGCCTGGCCGAGGTCGCCGAAATTCGCGGCCCGGGCGTGGTCTACGAGGGAAGCTCCAGCGACGGCACGCGCAAGTGGGTGCTCGAGGTGGAGGACGGCAGCTATGTGGAGACGGTGCTGATTCCCGCCGACAACGGCAAACGTCGCACGCTGTGCGTCTCCTCCCAGGTCGGCTGCTCGCTGGACTGCAGCTTCTGCTCCACCGGCAAGCAGGGCTTCCAGCGCAACCTCACCGCCGCCGAGATCATCGGCCAGGTGTGGGTCGCCCAGCGCAGTGTGGGCCCGCGCCGCGACACCGCCAATCGCCCCGTCACCAACGTGGTGATGATGGGCATGGGCGAGCCGTTGCTGAACTATGACAACGTCGTGCCGGCCATGAAGCTGATGCTCGACGACGACGGCTATGGCCTCTCCAAGCGCCGCGTCACGCTTTCCACCTCCGGCGTGGTACCGATGCTCGACAGGCTCGGCGACGAGCTCGACGTGAGCCTGGCCATTTCGCTGCATGCTGCCAATGACGAGCTGCGCAACGAGCTGGTGCCGCTCAACCGCAAGTACAACATCCGTAGCCTGCTCGATGCCTGCCACCGCTACCTGGCCAAGTGCCACGACACGCGCATGGTGACCATCGAGTACACGGTGATCAAGGACGTCAATGATCAGCAGGAGCACGCCGAGCAGCTCGCCACCCTGCTCGAGGAACTGCCATGCAAGATCAACCTGATCCCGTTCAACCCCTTCCCGCACTCGGGCTATGAGAAGCCCTCACGCAATCAGCTAATGCGCTTCCAGCAATGGCTCTATGAGCTGGGCTACACGGCGCCGATCCGCACCACCCGCGGTGACGACATCGATGCCGCTTGCGGTCAGCTGGTGGGCCGCGTCAAGGACCGCACCAAGCGCCACGCGCGCTATATCCAGTCTATCCAGATCGACGCCGACTGAGCCGGGGCCACCTTGACTTCAACCGGGCGCGGCGCTTTGATGGACGGGCCTTTTTTCACTATCGGCCGCGAACCGAGAACCGCGCGGCCGTGGGTTTCGTGCCCACCCGGAGGGGATGCCATGAATCGTCGCCCGCGCTTGATCAGCCTGAGGCAGTTACCCGCTGCCACCGTGCTGCTGGGGGCGCTCTGGCTGGCCGGCTGCGCGACCCAGACCAACCTGCCGGGAAGCAGCGACAGTGATGCCGCCGAGGCTTATACGCGTCTCGGCGTCGCCTATCTGGAACGCGACAACCTGCCGCGCGCCATGAATGCCCTCGACCGCGCACTGGAGATCGACCCCAGTGACGCCGAGGCTCTGCAGGCGATGGCCATGGTCCACCAGCGCCAGGGCGAGTCCAGGCTCGCCGACGAGACCTTCCAGCGCGCCATCGACAACGCCCCCGCGTTCACCCGGGCACGTAACAACTACGCTGCATTCCTGTATGATCGTGGCCGTCTGAGAGAGGCCTGCGAGCAGCTCGAAGAGGCTTCCCGCGATACCCAGTACGACAACCGGGCGCAGCTGTTTGCCAACCTCGGCCAGTGCCGACTCGAGATGGGCGATATCGACGCCGCTCGCGAGAGCCTGAGTCGCGCCCAGGCCATGGCCCCGCGCCGTCCGCGCAGCTACCTGCTGCTGGCCGAGCTCGAGTATGCCCAGGGCAACCTCGGACGCGCCGAGCAGCAGATCGAGACTTACATGCGCCTGGCCGGCCCGCAGGCCGAGGCCCTGCGGCTGGCCCGCGACATTGCCCGAGATCGCGGCGACCCGGCCACTGCCAGCTTTTACGCCGATCAGCTGGAGTGATTCCGTGCCGGGCCCCGACCACCGTTTTCTGACGAAGGATGCTCAGTTATGAGCGACATTCACACCGATGATGCCGCCGAGACCGCGCCACGCCAGGCCTCCCCGGGCGAGATGCTGCGTCACGAGCGCGAGGCACAGGGCCTCGACCGCGAAGAGGTCGCCGCCGCCCTGAACCTGCGTCCGGCGGTAATCCAGGGACTGGAGAACGACAGCTACGAAGAAGTGCCGGTGCCAGCCTATCGCCGCGGCTACCTACGCAGCTATGCCAACCTGCTCGGCATCGAAGATGGTCCCGTGCTGCAGGCCTACAAGGCGCGCTTCGGCAGCCAGGAGAACGAACACCGCGTCACCCCCGTCCAGGTCACTCGGCCGCCGTCGCGCCTCGGCGCCTGGCTGTTCCGCCTGGTCACCGTGCTGGTGATCGCCGGCCTTATCGGCCTGACGCTGATGTGGTGGCAAAGCCGGGGCGGCAGCCAGCCCCCCTCCCCAGGCGACAGCGGGCCGGTATCGGTGGACAGCCTGGATGGCAGCACCACCATCACCGAGGACGGCAGCAGCAACGACACCGCGCTGCCTCCGCTGCCTGAAGAGGAGAGCGACCTCGGCCTGGTCGAGGACGCCCCCGGCGATGAGGCGACGGGCGATGAGGCCCCGCAACCGCCTGCCGACAGCGCCGACGAGCCGACGCCTGGCGAGGACGAGAGCGTCGCCGACGACCTGGCGTCCAGCGACGGCGAAGCGGCCACAGAAGTCGCACCCGATACAGCTGAAGAGGCCGCTGCCGAGACCGAGCAGACCGCCGAGGCACAGGCCCGCGATGCGCGGGTGCTAGAGCTGACCTTCAACGAGCAGTCCTGGACCGAGATCTTCGATGCCAGCAACCAGCGTATCTTTGTCGGCCTCCAGGAACCCGGCACCACGGCACGCGTCGAAGGCGAACCGCCGTTCCGCCTGACCGTGGGCAACGCCACCGGCGTCGAGCTGAGATGGGCCGGCGAGAGCGTGGACCTCACGGCTCGCGCCGGTGCCAACAACGTCGCCCGCTTCACCCTGGGAGAATGATTCCGTCATCATGCACGCACAATCCCCCATCGTTCGCCGCACGTCACGCCAGATCCATGTCGGCAGGGTGCCGGTCGGGGGCGATGCCCCCATCTCCGTCCAGAGCATGACCAACACCGATACCCTGGACGTGGCCGCCACCGTGGCGCAGATCCGCCAGCTCGAGGCGGCCGGCGCCGACATCGTGCGCGTCTCGGTCCCCGACATGGACGCTGCCGAGGCCTTCGGCCGCATCAAGCGCGAGGTCGAGGTTCCGCTGGTCGCCGACATCCACTTCGACTACAAGATCGCCCTGCGCGTCGCCGAGCTCGGCGTCGACTGCCTGCGCATCAACCCCGGCAACATCGGCAAGGAGGAGCGCGTCCGGGCGGTCGTCTCGGCCGCGCGCGACAATGGCATTCCGATCCGCATCGGCGTCAATGCCGGCTCGCTGGAGAAGGACCTGCAGAAGAAGTACGGCGAGCCCACGCCCGCCGCGCTGGTCGAGTCCGCCATGCGCCATATCGACCACCTCGACCGCCTGGACTTTCCCGACTTCAAGGTCAGCGTCAAGGCCTCCGACGTCTTCATGGCAGTGGCCGCCTACCGCGATCTGGCCACGCGCATCGAGCAGCCGCTGCACCTGGGGATCACCGAGGCCGGTGGGCTGCGCTCGGGCACCGTCAAGTCCTCGATTGGCCTGGGCATGCTGCTGATGGACGGCATCGGCGACACCATCCGCGTATCGCTCGCCGCCGACCCGGTCGAGGAGATCAAGGTCGGCTACGACATGCTCAAGAGCCTGCGCCTGCGCAGCAAGGGCATCAACTTCATCGCCTGCCCGAGCTGCTCGCGCCAGAACTTCGACGTCATCGGCACCATGAACGCCCTCGAGGAGCGCCTGGAGGACGTCATGACGCCACTGGACGTTTCGGTGATCGGCTGCGTGGTCAACGGCCCGGGCGAGGCGAAGGAGAGCGATATCGGCCTCACCGGCGGCAGCCCCGCCAACCTCGTCTACATCGACGGCAAACCGGCGAGCAAGCTGCGCAACGACCACCTGGTGGACGACCTGGAGCGGCTGATCCGCGACAAGGTTCGGGAAAAGCAGCAGGCCGAACAGGATGTGATCGCCCGGGACGCCTGATCCAGGGGTGGCCTCCGGCGAGCAGACAAGGAGCAAGCATTGAGCACGTCCCAAGCGAGTCGCGACGCGACAAGCCAGAAGAAGATCCAGGCCATCCGCGGCATGAACGATCTGCTGCCGGAGCAGTCGGTGCTGTGGCAGTATGTCGAGCGTCAGATCCAGGCGCTGATGCGGCGCTACGGCTATGCCGAGATCCGCACGCCGATCGTCGAGCAGACCGCGCTCTTCAAGCGCTCCATCGGCGAGGTCACCGATATCGTCGAGAAGGAGATGTACACCTTCGATGATCGCAACGGTGACAGCCTGACCCTGCGCCCCGAGGGCACGGCAAGCTGCGTGCGCGCCGCCATGGAGCATGGTCTGCTCCACAACCAGACGCAGCGGCTGTGGTATCAGGGCCCGATGTTTCGCCACGAACGTCCGCAGAAGGGTCGCTACCGCCAGTTCCACCAGGTCGGGGTGGAGGCCTTTGGCCTCGAGGGTCCGGACATCGACGCCGAACTGATTCTGCTCTCGGCGCGCCTCTGGAAGCAGCTCGGCCTGTTCGACCAGGTCACCCTGGAACTCAACTCGCTGGGCTCACCGCAAGCCCGTGCCGCCTACCGCGACACGCTGGTTCGCTACTTCGAGGCGCACCATGAGGTCCTTGACGAGGATTCCCGCCGGCGGCTGTCCACCAACCCGCTGCGCATCCTCGACTCCAAGAACCCGGCCATGGCCGACATGCTGGCCGATGCGCCGCGCCTGATGGATCACCTGGACGCCGAGTCGAAGGCGCACTTCGAGCGGCTCACCGCCATGCTCGACGCCGCCGGCATCAGCTACGTGATCAATCCGCGCCTGGTTCGCGGCCTGGACTATTACTCGCGCACCGTCTTCGAGTGGACCACCACGGCCCTGGGCAGCCAGGGCACCGTCTGTGCCGGCGGCCGTTTCGATGGCCTGGTCGAGCAGCTGGGCGGCAAGCCGGTGCCGGCGGTGGGCTTCGCCATGGGCATCGAGCGCCTTATCCTGCTGCTCGACACGCTGGACCTGATTCCCGAGGCGGCCCGTGGTGAACTGGACGTCTATCTGCTGCCGATGAGCGATGCCACCGAGCCTGCTGCCCTGCTGCTCGCTGAGCGCCTGCGCGAGGCGCTCCCCGCGCTGCACCTGCAGCTGCATTGCGGCGGCGGCAGCTTCAAGAGCCGGATGAAGAAAGCCGACCGCAGCGGTGCCCGCCTGGCCCTGCTGCTGGGCGAGGACGAGCTCGCCGAGGGCAGCGTGACCCTGAAATTCCTTCGCGAGGAGCGCGAACAGCAGCGCGTCCCCCAGACGGGGCTCGCCGACACCCTGACATCCCTGCTGACAGGCGAATCCTTCGCCTGACGGACACCGCGTGAGAGGAGACCGCCCGTGGCGGAGCTGAGAACTGAGGAAGAACAGCTGGAAGCCATCAAGCGCTGGTGGAAGGAGAACGGCACCTCGCTGATCGCTGGCGTGGCGATCGCCGCCGCCGGCGTGTTCGGCTGGAATACCTGGCAGGACTACCAGGCGAACAAGGCCGAGGCCGCCTCGATGCGCTACCAGCAGTTGCTGGACCTCACTGGCCAGGACAACTCGAACGAGCAGGCCCGACAGCGCGCCACCGAGCTGGTCGGCGAGATCACCGACGAGCATGGCCAGACCCTCTATGCCGACCTGGCACGGCTACTCGATGCCCGCCTGGCCGTCGAGGCCGGCGACCGGAGCCGGGCCCGCTCCGCGCTCGAAGCAGTCATCGAGGACAGCGAACGCGATTACCTCGAGGGCCTGGCGCGCCTGCGCCTGGCCCGCCTGCAGCTTGCCGAGGGCAGTGCCGAGACGGCCCTGACGACCCTGGAAGGCGTGCCCGAGGCCCTGGCCGCCCAGCGCGCCAACGTCCGCGGCAATGCTCAGCATGCCCTGGGACGCGATGCCCAGGCCCGCGATGCCTGGCGCGAGGCCCTGGCCCTTGCCGATCAACGTGACCAGCCGCTGTACGGCGTCCAGCTCAAGCTGGACGATCTCGGTGCCGAGGAGGCCACCCTATGAGACCCACCCTGCTGATTGCCGCCACCACCGCTCTGGCCCTGCTGGCCGGCTGCGCCGGCAAGGTCGAGCCCGAATATACGCCGCGCGAACTGCAGTCGCTGGAGGCCACCACCGAGCTGGAGACCCTGTGGCGCGAGCGCGTCGGCGACGGGCTGGGTGATGCCGGCTACCCGGTGGCGCCAACCCAGGACGGTGACACCCTGTTCGCCGCCGATGGCCGTGGCCTGGTGGAGGCTCTCGATGCCGACAGCGGCGAGAGCCGCTGGGACGTGGAGCTCGACACGCCGGTCTCCAGCGGCCTGACCGCCGTGGCCGGCAGCCTCTTCCTGGCCACCCGCAACGGCGAGATCCTCTCCCTGGACCAGGCCGACGGCGAGATCCAGTGGCGGGCGCGGGTCACCAGCGAGGTGCTGGCCGCGCCGCAGGCCAACCAGCAGCTGCTGGTGGTCCAGGCCGTCGACGGCAGCGTCACGGCCCTGGATCGCCAGAGTGGCGACGAGCGCTGGGTCTACAGCGGGCCGCGCCCCTCGCTGACCCTGCGCGGCACCGGCACGCCCACGGTGATCGATCCGGTGACCTTCGCCGGCTTTGCCAACGGCCGCCTGGTGACGCTGGACAACCGCAGTGGCCAGCCGCTCTGGGAGCGTCGCATCGCCATTCCCGAGGGGCGCAGCGAGATCGAGCGCCTGGTCGATCTGGCCGGTCAGCCGGTCCTCACCCAGGACGGCCGCCTCTTCGTCACCAGCTACAACGGCCGCCTGGCGGCCCTCGATGCCCCCTCCGGTGAGGTGCAGTGGTCACGAGAGCTCTCCAGCTACCACACCCCGATCCTGGTGGGGGACTACCTGTTCGTGGTCGACGAGGCCAGCCACGTCATCGCCGTGGATGCCGGGTCCGGCAACGAGATCTGGCGCAACGAGGCCCTCGAAGGGCGCTCGCTCACCGCGCCGGCCTTTGCCACCGACCACCTGGTGGTGGGCGATGTCGAGGGCTACCTGCACCTGATCGATGCCCGCGCGGGCGAGATCGTCGGCCGTACCCGCGTCGATGGCTCGGGCATCGGCGTGCGGCCGCTGACCGACCGCCGGCGCATCTACGCGCTGGCCAACGACGGCACCCTGGAAGCGCTGGAGCTTCGTCAATGACGCCGGTGATCGCCCTGGTCGGCCGCCCCAACGTCGGCAAGTCGACGCTCTTCAACCGCCTGACGCGCTCGCGGGACGCCCTGGTGGCGGATTTCCCGGGACTGACCCGCGACCGCAAGTACGGCAACGGCATGCTCGGTGACAAGGCCTACACCGTGATCGATACCGGCGGCATCAGCGGTGACGAGGAGGGTATCGATGCGGCCATGGCCGAGCAGTCGCTGGTCGCCATCGATGAGGCCGATATCGTGCTGTTCCTGGTCGATGCCCGCGCCGGGCTGAACGTCGCCGACGAGGCCATCGCCAACCACCTGCGGGTCAACCAGAAGAAGACCTGGCTGGTGGTCAACAAGGTCGACGGCCTGGAAGAGCACAGCGCCATGGCCGACTTCTGGCAGTTGGGGCTCGGCGACCCGCACCCCGTTGCCGCGGCCCATGGTCGCAACGTGACCGCGCTGATCGAGGAGGTGCTCGAGCCCTTCCCCGCGCGCGACGAGAGCATTCCCGCGGACACAGGCACCAAGGGCATCCGCATCGGCGTGATCGGTCGCCCCAACGTGGGCAAGTCAACCCTGGTGAACCGCCTGCTCGGCGAGGAGCGGGTGGTGGTCTTCGACGAGGCCGGCACCACCCGCGACGCCATCGAGATCCCCTTCGAGCGGCGCGGCAAGCCCTATGTGCTGGTCGACACCGCCGGGGTCAGGCGGCGCAAGAATGTCCGCGAGGTGGCCGAGAAGTTCTCGATCATCAAGACCCTGGAGGCGATCAAGGAGTGCCACGTGGCCATCGTGGTGCTGGATGCCCGCAGCGGCCTGGTGGAGCAGGACCTGCACCTGCTGGACTACGTGCTGACCAGCGGGCGTGCCCTGGTGCTGGCGGTCAACAAGTGGGACGGCCTGGAGCATGAGGCCAAGGAGTCGATGCGCGCCGAGATCAAGCGCCGCCTGGGCTTTGCCGACTATGCCGACCTGCACTTTATCTCGGCGCTGCACGGCACCGGCGTGGGGGATCTTTACCCGTCGCTGGAGCGCGCCTTCGCCTCGGCCAACGCCCACTGGTCCACCAATCGACTGACCACCATCCTCCAGGATGCCGTGGAGGCCCATCAGCCGCCGCTGGTGCGTGGGCGACGCATCAAGCTGCGCATGGCCCACCAAGGCGGCAGCAATCCGCCGATCATCGTGGTCCACGGCAACCAGACCGGCTCGCTGCCCGAGGCTTACAAGCGCTACCTGACCAACACCTTCCGCAAGGTGCTCAAGGTGCGCGGCACGCCGATGCGCTTCGAGTTCCGCTCGGGGGAGAACCCCTACGACCAGCTGGCCGGCGCCAGCGATCGCGAAAAGGCCAAGAAGCGCGAGCTGGGCCGCACCAAGGAAGCGCGCAAGAGCCGCCGCTAGCGTGCTCGTCCCGTCTTGACGGCGCTGCGGTAGCTAGCTGCCGTGCAGCCGACGCTTGCCCACCCATTGAGTGGCGAACTGCCAGGCGCCGCGACCGCTGCGGCCGCCGCGCAGGGTGGCGAAGCGGATCGCCTCCGCTCGCGCTTCGGCGTTCCAGTCCTCGCGATGGCCCAGCTGACTGACCCAATGGCAGCAGGCCTCGAGGTAGACATCCTGGTTGAAGGGGTGGAAGCCCAGCCACAAGCCAAAGCGGTCGGAGAGCGAGATCTTCTCCTCCACGGCATCGCCGTGATGGAGCTCGTCGCCTACCAGCCGCGATCCCTCGTTGTCGCTCATCGTCTCCGGTAGCAGGTGGCGACGGTTGGAGGTGGCGTAGAGCAGCACGTTGGGCGGCGGCCCGGTCAGGGCCCCGTCGAGCACGCTCTTCAGCGCCTTGTAGGCATCGTCGTGTCCCTCGAAGGAGAGGTCATCGCAGTAGACAACGAAGCGCTGACGTTGGGGGCGCAGCTGCTCCACCAGCATCGGCAGCGCCGAGAGGTCGTGACGATCCACCTGCACCAGGCGCAGCCCCTCATCCGACAGGCTATTGAGCAGCGCACGGATCAACGACGACTTGCCACTGCCTCGCGATCCCCATAGCAGGGCATGGTTGGCCGGATGCCCATGCAGGAAGGCACGGGTGTTGTCGACTAGCGCCAGCTTCTGGCGCTCGATGCCCAGCAGGTCATCAAGCGAAAGAGCATCGCGGGGCGGGACAGGCAGCAGCCGCCCGCCCAGCGCATGGCGCTGCCAGAGGGCGGCGACATCGCGCTCCCAGTCCACCTCCACCGGCGGAGGCGGCAGCCAGTGTTCGACGTGATCCAGCAGCTTGAGCAAACGACGCGACAGCTCGGCGTCCATGGGGCTTCCTCCGGGTATCCATGTTTCGCGGTTGACCTGATCCACCGTCGGGGTATCTTGTGGCGAACCTCGACGCCCCGTCCAGAGTCTCAGTGATCTGGAACCGACAGGAGCTCTCCATGCGCTGGACCCATTTGCTCGCCGTTGGCGCCCTGAGCGTCAGCCTCGCCGCCTGTACCACCTCGCCCACCGGACGCTCGCAGCTGACCCTGATGTCCGACGCGCAGCTCGACCAGATGGGGGCCCGGGCCTTTGCTCAGTATCAGCAGGAGCTGCCGACCGTCGGCGGCGCCCCGCTGCGCTACGTGCAGTGTGTGACCGAGGCCGTGGTCCGCGCCCTGCCCGAGCGGGAGCGCAACCAGAACTGGCAAGTCAGGGTATTTCAGTCCGAGCAGGCCAATGCCTTCGCGCTGCCGGGTGGCTACGTGGGCATCAATACCGGCCTGCTCGATATCGCCGAGAATCAGCACCAGCTCGCGGCGGTGATCGGCCATGAGATCGCCCATGTGCTGGCCCGTCACGCCAACGAGCGCGCCTCCACTCAGACGGCGACCCAGCTGGGCCTCTCGGTGATCTCCTCCGCCTCCGGCATGCAGGGCGCCGGCGGCGAGACCATGATGGCGGCGCTGGGCATGGGCGCCCAGTATGGCATCCTGCTGCCCTTCTCGCGGCGTCACGAGAGCGAGGCTGACACCCTGGGTCTTGACCTGATGGCCGAAGCCGGCTTCGACCCGCGTGCCAGCATTGCCCTATGGAACAACATGGGCGCCGCCGGGAGCGGTGCTCGGCCACCCGCCTGGATGTCCACCCACCCCAGTCACGGTCAGCGCATCGGCGGCCTGGAAGCGGCCATGGGCAACGCCATGGCCCGCTACGAACGCGCCCGCAACGCCGGCCGCACGCCCAACTGCCCACGCCCCTGACGACAGGCTCGATTCGCATGCTGAAACTCGGACTACTGCTGCTGATACTGCCCATCTTGGTGCTGATGGGCGCCTACTTCATGGAACTGAGTGACGTCCGCGACTGCCTGCTCGTTCAGGAGGGACACTGGGACTACCGAGCCGGTGTCTGCCGCGACACGGCCCAGCCCTTCGTGCCCTGGGTCGACCGTCATCCCTGGCTGGTCAACGGTGGCATGCTGACCTCGGTGGCAGGCGTGGCGCTGTGCATGGTGGGGCTGTACGTCAAAAAGCGCTGAGGGCCACCGGCCGTCGATCACACTTTCTTAAAGCGCCTGCCTGAGCATCTCCAGCACAGGCGCAGTATCGGGGCGCCTGCCGCGCCACTGGAAGAACGACTCCGCCGCCTGCTCGACCAGCATCCCCAAGCCATCCACGGTGTGTGCGCCGCGCTCGGCGGCCCAGCGCAGGAAGACCGTGGGCTCGGCGCCGTACATCATGTCGTGGGCGGTGGCCTCCGGCGCAAAGAGGTCGTCGGGCAGCGGCGGCAGGTCACCGGCAAGGCTCGCGCTCGTGCCGTTGATCACCAGGTCATAGGGCCCTTCCACGGCGTCGAAGCCACCGCCGGCGATCTCGCCCAGGTCGCGGAAGTCGGCAGCCAGGACCTCGGCCTTGGCTGCCGTGCGGTTGGCCACTCGCACGCTCACCGGTCCTTCGACCAGCAGCGGCTCCAGCACACCGCGCACCGCACCGCCGGCGCCCAGCACCAGGATCCGCGCCCCGGCCAGTTCCACGCCATGGCGCCTGAGATCACGCACCAGGCCTACCCCGTCGGTGGTGTCGCCATAGACCTTGAAATCGTTGCTCAGGCCGTTGCCGCCCAGGATCAGGGTGTTCACCGCTCCGGCTCGCCGACCACGCAGGCTGAGGGTATCGCAGAGGCGAAAGGCCTCTTCCTTGAAGGGCACGGTGACGTTGGCGCCGCGACCGCCTTCGGACACGAAGCGCCGCCAGGCGCCGGCGAAGTCGTCCAGTGGCGCCTCGATCGCGACATACTCGATGTCATCACCGGTCTGGCCAGCAAAGGCGGCATGAATGGCCGGCGACTTCGAATGGCCGACCGGGTGGCCAAAGACGCAGTAGCGATCGGTCATGCTCCTCCCTCCTCTTGCGGCTCGCCGAGCCAGTCGCGGGGCCGCAGGTAGTCCTCATAGAGCCGAGCCTCGGGGCTACCCGGCTCGGGGTGCCAGTCGTATTCCCAGCGCACCAGGGGCGGCAGCGACATCAGGATCGATTCACTGCGTCCGCCGCTCTGCAGACCGAAGAGGGTGCCGCGGTCCCACACCAGGTTGAACTCCACGTAGCGTCCACGACGATAGAGCTGGAAGTCACGCTCGCGCTCGCTCCAGGGTATATCACGACGCCGCCGTACGATGGGCAGGTAGGCGTCGAGGAAGGCGTCGCCCACGGCGCGCTGAAAGGCGAAGCACTGCGCAAAGCCGCCCTCGTTGAGGTCATCGAAGAAGAGCCCGCCGATACCGCGGGTCTCGGCGCGATGCTTGAGATAGAAGTAGTCGTCGCACCAGGCCTTGTAGCGAGGGTAGACCTCGTCGCCGAAGGGCGCGCAGGCATCGCGGGCCACGCGGTGCCAGTGCACGACATCCTCGTGCACCGGGTAGAAGGGGGTCAGGTCGAAGCCGCCGCCGAACCACCAGACGGGGGCTTCCCCCGCCTTTTCGGCGATGATGAAGCGCACGTTGCCATGGCTGGTGGGCACATGGGGGTTCTCCGGGTGCAGCACCCAGGAGACCCCCACCGCATGGAAGCTGCGCCCGACGAGCTCCGGCCGTGCCGCCGTGGCCGAGGGCGGCAGGCGCTCGCCGAACACGTGGGAGAAGTTCACGCCGCCCTTCTCGAAGAGCCGGCCGTGCTCGATCACCCGTGAGCGGCCGCCGCCACCCTCGGGCCGGTCCCAGGCGTCCTCGCGGAAGCGGCCGCCATCCTCGGCGGCCAGGGCCGTACAGAGGCGCTCCTGGAGGTCGAGCAGGTAGGTCTTGACGTCATCGAGATTGGCGTGGGCCAACGGGGCCTCCTGGGCTGGAAGAGGATTGGCGGGAAAGCGAGCGCGTCAGGAACGCAGCACCCGGCCGGTGACCAGGTCGCGGATGGTACTGGGGCGTTCGAGGCCGCCCAGCGGGCCGTCGAGGACGGCATCGAGGTCGGCACCGAAGGTCGCGAGGACCTGGTCGGCACTGATTGCCGGCGGCTCCCCGGCACGGTTGGCCGAGGTCGAGACCACGGGGCCACCGAAGGCTTCGCAAAGTGACACGACAAGCGGGTGGTCGGAGACCCGCAGCGCGACCCGGTCGTGGTCGCCGCGCACCAGGCGGTGGGCGCGTCCGTTGTCGGGGACCAGCCAGGTCGTGGGGCCCGGCCAGCTGGCCACCAGCGGGGCATGCAACGCCATGGGCAACCCCTCGAGCCAGGGCGCGAACTGGCCGATGCTGGCCGCCACCAGGATCATGCCCTTGGCAGGCTCCCGGCCCTTGAGGCGCAGCAGGCGTGTCAGTGCCCGGTCGTCATCGGGGTCGCACCCCAGGCCCCAGACGGCCTCGGTGGGATACGCGATCACGCCTCCCGCACGCAGGGCGTCTAGGGCCTGCTCAAGATCACTGGCCTCGATCATGGGTCTCCTCGTCTGAACGCGACATGCCGGGTGACCGGCCTCGGAGGGCTATCCTATCACGCTCCCCGCCGGGCCGGCAGGCGTATCCAGCCGCCGGCGGCGTGGGTCACGGCGCCTTCCAGCTCCAGTTCGAGCAGGCCGCGCTGACAGTCGGCAACGCCTCGGCCGGTCAACGTCACCAGGGCATCCACCGGCGTAGGCGTATCGCTCAGCCAACGCAGCAACGAGTCCTCGCGCGCCTCGACGGGTGCAGGGGCCGGATCGGGCCCGGCAGAAACGGCCACGGCCCACTGGCTGAGTTCTGCGAGGATGTCATTCAGGTCACGGACCAACACGGCACCATCGCGGATGAGTTGCAGGCAACCGCGCGCTGTCGGGTTATGGATCGATCCGGGCAGGGCAAAGACCTCACGGTTCTGCTCGAGGGCCAGCCGGGCACTGACCAACGAGCCGCTTCGCTCGGCCGCCTCTACTACCAGCACGCCCAGCGAGAGGCCGGTGACGATACGGTTGCGGCGGGGGAAGAAGCCGGCGCGTGCCGGCGTGCCCGGCGGATGCTCGGAGAGCAGCAGGCCACCGGGCTCCTGCAGGCGCCGATAGAGGCGGTGATGGCGCGGCGGATAGACGACATCCACCCCGCAGCCGAGCACCGCAACGCTTGCACCACCGGCGTCGAGGGCGGCCTGCTGGGCGGCGGCATCGATGCCCAGCGCCATGCCGCTGACCACGCACCAGCCACGCTCGGCCAGCTCCCGGGCAAAGCCTGCGGCATTGGTGAGCCCCTCGCGGGTTGGCCGCCGCGAACCGACCATGGCCAGCCGCGGCGGGCCAAGGGCACCGAGGTCGCCCAGCGCCCACAGCACCGGCGGCGGATCGGCAATCTGCCCAAGCAGTGTCGGCCAGGCCGGATGGTCGGGGTGAAGCAGGTGCCGGCCCGACTCGGCAGCGAGCCAGGCCTCGTCGGCCGCCAGCTCGGTGGAAAGGGGGCTGCGCGCAGGATGGTCGAGCCACAGCCGCAAGGCCATGCCGGCCTCACGCGGCAGTATGGCCAGCCAGCCGCCCGGCCATTCGGGTCGCGATGCCGTCAGTTCGGCCAGGCGCGCGGCTCCCATGCCCGGTAACCGGACGAGCGCCAGCCATTCCCGCGCCTGCACCGTCAGGGTCCCGCCCTAGCGCAGCGCCGTGTCCAGCAGCCGCTCGGGGCTATGGATGCGATCGCCCACGGAGAGCGTGCGACGGGCCTGCATCACCAGGCCATAGCTCATCTTTTCGTAGGGACGGAAGACCATCACCAGGCCGGCATCTTCGCCGGGCAGGCGCAGGGCCTCGCCGGTACGCGGGTCACTGACCAGCTCGCCGCGCTGCTCGACCATCAGCACATGGCCCGCCTTCAGGCCGTCGCGACGGCCACGGTCGAGCGCCACCACCTGCAGGCGGCCGATGAAACGCACACCGCCGGGCACCGCCAGGATACGCCCATCGATCTCCCGGTCGGGAGCCCGGGGCAGAAACTCGGTGACCAGCCGGCGATCCTCGAGCGGCAGCACGATGTCGTCGTTGCGCACCTCCTGACTGGCAGAGGTCACCTCCAGCACCGCAATGTCATCCTCCTGACGCAGGCGGCGCGCCTGACCGACACTCTCCAGTTCAAGGCCGAGCGACTCGCCGCTGGCGCTATCGACGTAGCGCTCACCCACTCGATAGATACCGAAGCGGCCGCCACCCGCGACCCGACCCCGGGCGTAGAGACGGTCGCCGGCACCGCTGACCAGACGACCATCATCCCCGGCGACCACGTAGGCCAGCTCGTCCAGCGCCTCGGCATCCTCGATCACGCGATGATCGCGCAGGAAGTGGCGTACGGTATCCAGGGGAATCGGCTCGATGGCCTCGCGGTGTGGAGTGGTGCGAACCTCCGGTGACAGCCGGACGATGCCCTGGCCACGCTCGAGGCCCAGGCAGGGACGCCCGTTGCAGTCATACAGGTAGACGACGTCGCCGGGATAGATCAGGTGCGGGTTCTTGATCTGAGGATTGACCTGCCACACCTCGGGCCACTGCCACGGATGCTGCAGGAAACGTCCCGAGATGTCCCAGAGGGTGTCCCCCTTTACCACCGTGTAGCGATCCGGCGCGTCGCCTTGCAAGCCATCTTCCCAGGAGAGTCCCTGGGCCTGGGCCAGGGTGCTGGCAAGACCCAGGGCAGCGCCCACCAGCAGGGAAGAGAGCCCGCCTTTCAGTCGTTGGCGCCAGCCCAAGGCGCATGCTGTCTGTCCCATCCCTGCTTTCCCCCACGTTGCTGGCCACACGCCCGACGCCAAGGAACGACGGCGACGTGGTATAGTCAGATACTATTGAAATGATGCGCACCTGGCAGTTTCGCCATCAAGCGCGTACTTCTAGAATAGTGTCATCCTGTAAATGACAGCATAACGGTGATTCCAACGCCATGGCCAAATTACCCATCCTCGAATTTCCCGACGAGCGGCTGCGCACGATCGCGACGCCGGTCGAGACGGTTGACGACGAGGTGCGCCGACTGGTCGATGACATGCTCGAGACCATGTACGACGCGCGCGGCATCGGACTGGCCGCGACTCAGGTAGACATTCACCGCCGGGTCATCGTCATGGACGTCAGCGACGATCAGTCACGCCCGCTGGTACTGATCAACCCGACATTCACGCCCATCGGTGACGAACGTGAGCCGATGCAGGAAGGCTGCCTGTCGATACCCGAATACTATGCCGATGTTCCCCGTGCCCTGAGGGTGCACCTCGAGGCGCTGGACCGCGACGGCCAGCCCTATGAGCTGGAGGCCGATGGCCTGCTCGCTCACTGCATCCAGCACGAATATGATCACCTCGAGGGGGTGCTGTTCGTTGACTACCTCTCCGTGCTCAAGCGCGACCGGGTGATGAAGAAGATGCAGAAGCGCCACCGGCAGATGCAGCCCGCCTGACCCATTGCCGATCCCAGCGTAACGCCGTCCCATGAAGGCCGACACCGACGTGTCGGCCTTCCGCGTTTTCGGCCACCTCCGTTATCATTAAGGACATCGCCCACTGGCAAGGCCCTGAACATGTCCCCACCCCTGCGCGTCATCTTCGCCGGCACCCCCGACTTCGCCGCCGAGAGCCTGGCAGCACTGCTGGCGAGCCACCACGACGTCGTTGCCGTCTATACCCAGCCCGACCGTCCCGCAGGTCGCGGTCGCAAGCTGACCCCGAGCCCGGTGAAGGCGCTGGCACTGAAGCACGACCTGCCGGTCCTCCAGCCGGCCACGCTGAAGGCTTCAGAGGTACGGGAGGAGCTCGCCGGCCACGCCGCGGACATCATGGTGGTGGTGGCCTACGGCTTGATCTTGCCCCGCGCCGTGCTCGAGACCCCGCCACTGGGCTGTCTCAACGTGCATGCCTCGCTGCTGCCGCGCTGGCGCGGGGCGGCACCCATCCAGCGAGCGATCGAGGCGGGCGATAAGGAGAGCGGCGTGACCATCATGCAGATGGACGCGGGCCTCGACACCGGCGACATGCTGCTGGTCAAGCGTACGCCGATCTCCGCTACCACCACCAGTGGCGAACTCCACGACCGCCTGGCGCGTCTCGGCGGCGAGGCGATCGTCGAAGCCCTGGACTCACTGGCCGGCGAAGGACTCGACGCCACGCCCCAGCCCGACACAGGCGTCACCTATGCCGCCAAGCTCACCAAGGCCGAGGCGGAACTCGATTTCCGGCGCCCGGCGGTCGAGCTTGCCGCCCGAATCCGCGCCTTCAACCCCTGGCCGGTCGCCTGGTGCGCCCTGGAGGGTGACCGCCTGCGCCTGCTGATGGCACGCACTGGCTTGCCCTCCGCGGGCGAGGTCCCGGTGCCACCTGGCACGCTGCTTGCCCACGGCGCTGACGCCATGCGCATCGCCTGCGGTGAGGCCGGCGATCAGGTGCTGGAGGTGACCCGCGCCCAGCTGCCCGGCGGCAAGCCCCTGGCGGTGAGCGAACTGCTCAAGGCCCGCGCCGAGCGCTTCGCGCCCGGCACCCGACTGGGACACATCGATAAGGAGGCCACACCATGAGCCAGGATCCCCCCGTGCACCGCTCCCGCGAGGACAATCGCGACAATGGCCTGGCCGTGCGGGCTGCCGCCGCCCGTGCCCTGGCCCCGGTGATCACCAGCAAGGGCTCGCTCACCGGCCTCGACGACCATCAGGTGGTGGCCCGCGATCGATCCCTGTTCAAGGCCCTGTGCTTCGGCACCTGCCGTACCCTGCCTCGACTCGAGGCACTGGCCGGCAAGCTGCTGGTCAAGCCCTTCAAGGCCCGTGACGCCGACATCCAGGCCCTGCTGCTGCTCGGCATTTATCAGCAACTCTACCTGCGCATCCCGGCCCATGCCGCCGTGAGCGAGACCGCCGGTGCCGCTCGGCTGCTGGGCAAGGAGTGGGCCACCCGTGTGCTCAACGGCTGCCTGCGCCGTCTGCAGCGCGAGAGTGAGGAACTCCTCGCCGAGGTCGACCGCGACCCGGCCGTGGCGCTGCTGCATCCCCGCTGGTGGCTCAAGGCCCTGCGCCAGGCCTGGCCCGATGACTGGCGTGCCATCTGCGAGGCCAACAATACGCCAGGCCCCATGACGCTGCGCATCAACCGCCGCCATGGCGACCGTGAGATGTACCTGGACCGCCTCGCCGCCGCGGGCATCCAGGCGCGTCTCTGCGCGCATGCGCCGGATGGCCTGACGCTCGAAGTGCCCAGCGATGTCGAGAAACTGCCGGGCTTTGCCGAGGGCCATGTGAGCGTCCAGGATGAGTCCGCCCAACTCGCGGCCGTGCTGCTCGGCCCCTCGCTGGCGCCGCGTCCCGGCGCTCGGGTACTGGATGCCTGTTGTGCTCCGGGCGGCAAGACCGCCCACCTGCTGGAGCTCTTCGACATCGACCTGCAGGCCGTCGACAGCGATGCCTCACGTCTGGCCCGGGTCGAGGATACATTGTCACGCCTGGGGCTCAGTGCCACGCTGGCCGAGGGGGACGCCACCGAGCGCAGCTGGTGGGATGGCACCTCCTTTGATGCCATCCTGCTGGATGCCCCGTGCTCCGGCAGTGGGGTGATCCGCCGCCACCCCGACATCAAGCGCCTGCGCCGTCCCTCGGACATCACCAGGCTGGCCGAACTCCAGGCCCGGCTGCTCGACAACCTGTGGCCGCTGCTGCATGCCGGCGGCACGCTGCTCTACGCCACCTGTTCGGTGCTTCCCGAGGAGAATGCCGAACAGATCGACCGCTTCCTGTCGCGCACGCCTGACGCGGTGGCGACCACCCCGGCCGACATGGCCTGGGGCCGTGCCGCAGGTGCCGGACGCCAATTGCTGCCGCAGCCCGACAGCCAAGACGGCTTCTTCTATGCCAGACTGGAGAAGCGTCCCGCCTGATGGCGGGCATCACACTCCCCATCACTGGAGGTTTCATGAGCCACCATACCTACAAGCATATCGAGTTGACCGGCTCCTCGGAGAAGAGCATCGAAGATGCCATCCAGAGCGCCCTGACCAAGGCGTCCGAGAGTCTGCACGGCATGCGCTGGTTCGAGGTCACGGACACGCGTGGCCATATCGAGGATGGGCGGGTTGCCCACTGGCAGGTCACCCTCAAGGTCGGCTTTACCCTGGACTGAGCCCCGCCACGACCTGTTCATCTCACGGCGGCTGGTTTAGGCTTGCCACATCATGCTGCGGCGCACAAGGTGCGCCGCTCTCGATCCCCCGCCGTCTGACCGGAGCGGAACGTAACGACCATGAAGATCATTATCCTCGGCGCCGGTCAGGTAGGTGGCACCCTGGCCGAGCACCTGGCCCGGGAAGAGAACGACATCACGGTGGTGGACACCGACGGTGAACGCCTGCGCGAGCTGCATACGCGCCTGGATATCCGCACGGTGACCGGGGCCGGCTCCTACCCCATGGTGCTTCGCCAGGCCGGTGGCGAGGATGCCGACATGTTGATCGCGGTGACCAACTCCGACGAGGTCAACATGATCGCCTGCCAGGTGGCCCACACCCTGTTCCGCACGCCGACCAAGATCGCCCGGGTGCGTGCCACCGCCTACCTGACCCGCAAGGGGCTGTTCGCCCACGAGGCGGTACCCATCGATGTGCTGATCAGCCCCGAGCAGGTGGTCACCGACCATATCCGGCGGCTGATCGAGCATCCCGGCGCCCTGCAGGTGCTGGAGTTCGCCGGCGGCCTGGTTCAGCTGGTGGCGGTAAAGGCCTTCTATGGCGGCCCGCTGGTCGGCCAGGAGCTGGGCTTTCTGCGCCGTCACATGCCCAGCGTCGATACCCGGGTAGCGGCCATCTATCGCCAGAACCGGCCGATCATCCCGCGTGGTGACACCGTGATCGAGGCCGACGACGAGGTCTTCTTCATCGCCGCCCGCCGCGACATCCGCGCGGTCATGAGCGAGCTGCGCCGCCTCGATCGCGACTTCCGCCGGGTGATGATCGCCGGCGGCGGCAATATCGGCGAGCGCCTGGCCGAGCACCTGGAGCACAGCCACCAGGTCAAGATCATCGAGCACAACCTCGAGCGCTGCACCCAGCTCTCCGAGCGCCTCGACCGCACCGTGGTGCTGCACGGCAGCGCCACCGCCAAGCGGCTGCTGGAAGAGGAGAACATCGAGGACTGTGACATCTTCTGCGCGCTGACCAACGATGACGAGGTCAACATCATGTCGTCGATGCTGGCCAAGCGCATGGGCGCCAAGAAGGTGCTGACGCTGATCAACAACGCCGCTTACGTGGACCTGGTGCAGGGCGGCGAGATCGACATCGCCATCTCCCCCCAGCAGGCCACCATCGGCAGCCTGCTGACGCACGTGCGGCGCGGCGACATCGTCAACGTCCACTCGCTGCGGCGCGGTGCGGCCGAGGCCATCGAGGCCATCGCCCACGGCGACACCCAGTCGTCCAAGGTGGTGGGGCGCCCCATCGGCGAGATCGACCTGCCCCAGGGGGCCACCATCGGCGCCGTGGTGCGTGGCAAGGAGGTGCTGATCGCCCATGACGACGTGGTGGTGGCATCCGGCGACCACGTCATCCTGTTCGTGATCGACAAGCGCCGGCTGCGCGACGTGGAGCGACTCTTCCAGGTCGGGTTGACGTTCTTCTGATGGCACGGCCCACGACCCCCGGTGACCCGAGGAGAAGCGACCGATGAGCCTGCGCATGATCCTGCGCATCCTGGGCCTGCTGCTGATGATGTTCAGCCTGACCATGGTGCCGCCGATCCTGATCTCGCTGCTGTACGCCGACGGCATGTGGGAGGCCTTCGCGGTGGCCATCGCTATCACCGTGGTCACCGGGGCGGTGATGTACCTGCCCAACCGCCACGCCCGCAAGGAGCTGCGTACCCGCGACGGCTTTTTGATCGCGGCGCTTTTCTGGAGCGTGCTGGGGCTGTTCGGCGCGCTGCCGCTGATGCTCACCGGGGACACGGCCCTGACCCTGACGGACGCCGTCTTCGAGTCCTTTTCGGGCCTGACCACCACCGGTGCCACGGTGATCACCGGCATCGAACACCTGCCCAAGGCTGTCCTCTACTACCGCCAGCAGCTGCAGTGGCTGGGCGGCATGGGGATCGTGGTCCTCGCCGTGGCCATCCTGCCGACCCTGGGGGTCGGCGGCATGGCCCTCTACCGCACCGAGATCCCGGGCCCGCTGAAGGACTCCAAGCTCACCCCGCGGATCACCGAGACGGCCAAGGCCCTCTGGTACATCTACGCCACCCTGACCCTGACCTGCATGCTGGCCTACATGGCGGCCGGCATGGACTGGTTCGATGCTCTCGGCCACAGTTTCTCCACCGTGGCCATCGGCGGCTTCTCCACCTACGACGCCAGCATCGGCCATTTCGACAGCGCCACCATCGAGATGATCTGCGTTTTCTTCCTGCTGGTCTCCGCGGTGAGCTTCAGCCTGCACTTTCTGGCCTGGCGCCAGCGCAGCATCACGCACTACTTCCAGGACCCGGAAGCACGTTTCCTGATGCTCTTCCTGCTTGGCCTGACGGTGATCACGGTGATCTCGCTGTGGCTGACCGGCACCTATGGCACCGAGCGTGGACTGCGTCATGCCCTGTTCGAGGTCGTCTCGGTGGCCACCACCGCCGGCTTCGCCGTGGCCGATTTCTCCACCTGGCCCGGTGCCCTGCCGTTCCTGCTGTTCGTCGCGGCTTTCGTCGGCGGCTGTTCGGGCTCGACCGGGGGTGGCATGAAAGTGATCCGCATCATCCTGATCCTCAAGCAGGGCATGCGCGAGGTGATGCGCCTGATCCACCCCAATGCGGTGATCACGGTGAAGATCGGCAAGGTCAGCGTGCCGGATGGCATCGCCCAGGCGGTGTGGGGATTCTTCTCTGCCTACGTGATGCTGTTCTTCCTGATGCTGGTGGGGGTGATGGCCACCGGGGTAGACCAGGTCACGGCGTGGTCCTCGGTGGGCTCGGCCCTCAATAACCTGGGGCCGGCGCTGGGCGAGGCCTCCGCCCACTACGGCGAACTGCCCGTGCTGGCCAAGTGGATCCTGGTCATGGCCATGCTGCTCGGTCGCCTGGAGATCTTCACCGTGCTGGTGCTGTTCACCCCGGCCTTCTGGCGCAAGTAGCCAACCCCAGCAAGCATCGCGGCGGGGTTGCCCGCCGGCTGGCTTCGTGGATAATCGCCTTTCACTCCTACTGCTCGAGCGTCCATGACCGACTCCCAGGACTCCGTGACCCCCGCTCGCCAGAGCGATACCACCAGCGGCCCTCGCCAGGTTCTGCAGGTGGGCGAGACCCGCTATACGCTGCTGGGCACCGCCCATGTGTCGTCGGAGAGCGCCGCGGACGTACGTGCGTTGATCCGCTCCGGCGATTTCGACGCCGTGGCCATCGAACTGTGCGACTCGCGCCACCACAGCCTCACCAACCCTGATGCCATGGGCGAGCAGGACCTGTTCCAGATCTTTCGCCAGGGCAAGGCCGGCATGGTGGCGGCCAGCCTGGCGCTGGGCGCCTTCCAGCAGCGCGTGGCCGAGCAGTCCGGTATCGAACCCGGAGCCGAGATGCGAGCCGCCCTGGAAGAGAGCCGCGAGGCCGACCTGCCGCTGCTGCTGATCGACCGTGACGTGGGCATCACCCTAAAGCGCATCTATCACAACGTGCCCTGGTGGCAACGCTTCTCGCTGCTCTCCGGGCTATTGGGCAGCGTGCTGTCGCGCCAGCAGGTCTCCGCCGAGGAGATCGAACGGCTCAAGGAGGGCGACGTCCTGGAGTCCACCTTCAGCGAATTCGCCGCCGAGTCCGCCTCCCTCTATATGCCGCTGATCAGCGAACGCGACCGCTACATGGTGCTGCGCCTGGCAGAGGACGCCGGCCCCGGGCGCTATCGCCACGTGCTGGTGGTGATCGGTGCCGGCCACATGAAGGGCATGGCCGAGCAACTGGCTCAGCCGCTGCCCGCCGACCCCACGCCGGAACGTGAGCAGCTCGAGGTGACCCCGCCGCCCTCGCGGATCTGGCGAGCGCTGCCCTGGGTGATCACGCTGCTGGTGCTGACCGGCTTCGCTATCGGCTTCTCGCGCAACACCCAGCTGGGCTGGCAGCTGGTCGGGGAATGGTTTTTGATCAACGGCGTGCTCTCCGGGGCTGCAACGCTAGCGGCTCTCGCGCACCCCGTCACGGTGGCGGCGACCTTCGTTGCCGCCCCGCTGACCTCGCTCAACCCCACCATCGGCGCCGGCTTCGTTGCCGCCGGGGTGGAGCTGTGGATGCGCAAGCCCAAGGTGCGGGACTTCTCGACCCTGCGCCACGACGTCACTGAGCTCAAGGGTTGGTGGCGCAACCGGGTCTCGCGCACCCTGCTGGTCTTCCTGACCGCCACGCTCGGCTCCGCCGCCGGGACCTGGATCGCCGGCTTCCGCATCGCCGGGGCGCTGTTCGGCGGCTGACCGCCCCCGCAAGGGCGAGCGCCGTGACGGTGCCCGCCACCGCCCCTAGTGCTCGCAATCCAGACAGTGGCGGGCGTCGACATGAGAAAAAGCAGAGCCCACACCATGGCCATGGTGTGATCGCCGGGCTATGTTCAAAGCAGCTGCAACGCTTATCGCATCGATCCCTGAGCATTGTGGTTGCAGTGTTTTTGACGACCCACCATGGCAAGCATCCGGATGAAGGTCTCCGGGCGCACTAGAGGGGAGCGAGGAGATGAAAACAGCCATTGCATCCATGGCGCTGACCAGCCTGTTGCTGGGCGCCTTTCCTGTGTCTGCCGACATGCATGGCGACATGCAAAAGCTGGCAGAGGAGAAACAGTGCCTGAGCTGCCACGCCAGCGACGATGACACCCCGCGGGCGCCGGGCTTCAACAGCATCGCCGCCAAGTACGCTGGGAGCGAAATGAGAGGCTACCTGGTCGATGTCGTGATGACGGGGGGCGAAGATCACTGGGGATCGGCGACCATGCCGGAGTCCGACGAGCGTGCCGAGGTCAGCGAGGAGGAGGCCGGGCAACTGGTCGACTGGATCCTGAGCAAGCACGAGAAGTGAGCCTCCGCACGGCGGGCGAGGCAAGGGTGCGGGCTCAGCGACGCGCACGTTCCAGTAGGCGCCGCATCGCTGCCGTCGGCACCTCGAGCTTGCTGTGGCGTCGACTGGCGGCGTAGCTGTCGTTGAAGGCGTCGAAATAGTCGTCGAGCACGTCGGCTGCCTGGGCGTCTCCGGCCTGCCGCAGCAGCTCGGTGGCGACCTCGGCGGTACAGAGGTGGGCGGCGGAGGCCGGCTTGCGCAACCGGTAGCGGGTAAGCCGCTCGGTGGCCAGTGGCAGCACCGGCAAGCGGTCGAGGTAGGGACTCTTGCGAAAGATCCGCCGGGCCTGCCGCCAGGTCCCGTCGAGGATGATAAAGACCGGGGTCCTGTTCTCCTCTGTTGCCGCCGTCACCGACTCCATGCCCACCACCCGGTCGGCATAGTCCGGCTGGTCATCCGGAAAGATCACGAAGGGCGCGAAGCGCCTGTCCTCGAGCAACGCCAGCAGCCGCTCGTCAGGGGCCGTGCGGTACCAGGTGAAGACCTCGGTGTCGGGCAGGACGTCGCCGATCAGCCGCCCGGTATTGGTGGGCTTGTGGTGCTCCAGCGGGTGAGTGATCAGCCACACCCTCGCCTCGCTGGTGGCGGTGACCCGATAGGGACAGAGGCAGTTGAGCAGCGGCAAATTGCAGCTCTCACAGCGGGTGACGAAGCTGCCCCGGGCCTTGAACTCGCGACGCGG
This sequence comes from Halomonas fontilapidosi, assembly GCF_014192285.1. Lineage (GTDB taxonomy): Bacteria > Pseudomonadota > Gammaproteobacteria > Pseudomonadales > Halomonadaceae > Halomonas > Halomonas fontilapidosi. The sequence goes on from NZ_JACHXQ010000008.1 coordinate 36,082, forward strand.
GGGCCGCGGATGCCCGGTCGCGGGGTCGCGCTCGATGACGCCGTCGTGGAGGGTGTCGTCCTGCATGTATGCCATGGTCCGGGAGCCGAAAGGGGCGGCATTCTAGCATAGGCCTCGCGCGCCTTGCTGCCCGCCTACTCTACTCGCAGGGCTAGCGCAGCAGGGCTATCGCAGATAGCGCTCATCGCTCGGGGCTGATCTGGGGACAAGCCTCATCTTTCGTCATTGCGAACGCGCTTACTCGAGCACCGTCTCCGGCAGCCACAGCCGCCCTTCACGCTTCCAGTGGCGCACCAGTGCCGGCACGCCTTTCCCCGCCGGCTGACCCAGGCGGGTCACACCCGGCGGTGCCAGATCATCGGCCTCGGGGTCGACCAGTATGCAGGGGGCGTCCAGAGGGGCATGCTCGAGCAACGAGGCCGCCGGCATGACCGCGAGCGAGGTGCCCACCACCAGCAACAGATCGGCCTGGGCGGCAATCTCGCAGGCCTCGGCGAAGTGCGGCACGCTCTCGCCGAACCACACCACGTCCGGGCGCAGCTGGCTGCCCTTGTCACAGATGTCCCCCAGTCGAATACCGCCACGGGGCAGCGGGTAGTGCATGCGCGGGTCGACCGAGGAACGCGCCTTGAGGATCTCGCCATGCAGGTGCAGCACCTGGCGCGACCCGGCGCGCTCATGCAGGTCATCGACGTTCTGGGTGATGATGCTGACCCGGAAGCCCTGCTTCTCCAGCGCCGCCAGGGCCTTGTGGGCCGCATTGGGGCGCGCGCGGCGCACCTGCTCGCGACGCTGGTCGTAGAAGCGCAGGACGCGCTCGGGGTTCCGCCGCCAGGCTTGAGGCGTGGCGACCTCCTCGACCGGGTGGTCCGCCCACAGGCCATCGCTGGCGCGGAAGGTCTGGATACCGCTCTCGGCGCTGATGCCGGCACCGGTGAAGACCACCAGGTGGGGGCGTCTCGGTTCACCCATGGGCCGCCTCATGCTTGCTGGGAGTCTCTCGTCGCCATCAGTATGTCAGACCGTTATCGTCCTCACCGGCGAAGCGACGCTTGTTGCGATAGGGATAGACGTCGATCACGCGGCCATCGAGGATCGCCTGCTGCAGCCCTTTCCAGTAGTCGGCATCGAACAGCTCCGGGTGCAGCTGATAGAACAGCTTGCGCAACCTGACGTCGGCGAACAGGAAAGGCCCGAATTCCTCGGGAAAAATATCATTGGGCCCCACCGAGTACCAAGGCTCGTCGGCAAGCTCCTGCTCCGGGTACATCGGCTCCGGGATATGCCGGAAGTTGCACTCGGTGAGATAGCAAATCTCATCATAATCGTAGAACACCACCCGGCCGTGGCGGGTTACCCCGAAGTTCTTGAGCAGCATGTCGCCGGGGAAGATATTGGCGGCGGCCATCTGCTTGATGGCGTTGCCATAGTCCTTGAGCACCGCGCGCGCCTCGTCCGCGTCGCACTGCTCGAGGTAGAGGTTAAGCGGGGTCATCATGCGCTCGGTGTAGCAGTGCTTGATGATCACCTTGTCGCCGCGCAGATAGACGGTGGAGGGCGCCACCTCCAGCAGGTGCGCCAGGCAGTCGGGGTCGAAGTGGTCCTGGCGGGCAATGAAGTTGGAGAACTCCTGGGTGTCGGCCATGCGCCCCACCCGGTCGTGACGCTTGACGAGGCGGTACTTCTCGCGGACGTTCTCGCGCGACATGTCCTTGCTGGGGTCGAAACGGTCCTTAATGATCTTGAACACGGTGCGGAAGGAGGGCAGCACGAAGACCGCCATGACCATGCCGCGAACCCCGGGGGCGATGACGAACCTGTCCTCGCGGCGTGCCACCTGGCGATTGAGGGCGCGAAAGAACTCGGTCTTGCCATGCTTGAAGAAGCCGATGGCGGCATACAGCTCCCCCTGGGGCTTGTCGGGCATCAGTTCCTGGAGGTAGTGCACGAACTCGCTGGGCACCACTACCTTCACCTGGAAGTAGGCCCGGGTGAAGGAGAAGATGATCGAAACCTCGTCGGGCTCGATCAGCACGGTGTCCAGGTGCAACCCCTCGCCTTTCGCATGCAAGACCGGCAGCACCAGCGGCACCTGCTGGCCACCGCCCAGCACCCGTCCGACCAGGTAGGCGCCCTTGTTGCGGTAGAAGACGCTCTTGATCAGCTCGATCTCTGCCTCGGGATCCTCGCGGATGGCCGCGGGCAGCAGCCGCTGGAGCATGTCGCTGCCCAGCGCCGCATCCCGCGCGAGATCGACGAAGGGGGTCTCGAAGCGTCCCTCGCCCAGCGCCCAGCGCAACCCTGCCGCCCAATCACCGCCCACCCGCTGCCGGCGACACAGCTCGAGGCCGGAGTGATGCGCCGCCTGATCCCGGGAGCTATAGACGAACATCCAATCGTTGTGAATGTGCCGGTGATGGAAGAACGAGCAGAACATCGAGTTGAAGAAGGTCTCGGCCAGCTCGTAGTCCAGCCGCTGGTCGATCAGCTCGGCATAGTGCTGCCGTGCTTCACCCCAGTGCTCGCAGTGGGTCAGCAGGTCATCGTCGAAGGTGCGCCGCAGCCTGGCCAGGGTGTCCTGGACCTTCTCGTCATAGAGGTTGATGCGCTCCGCCGAGGCCTGCTGGGCCTCGCGCCAGGCGGCATCCCGAAAGCGACGGCTGGCATCCGCGGTGATCTGCTTGAAGCGCGAGCGGTACTCGTCGAAGCCATGCAGCACGGTGGCAGCGAGGTGATAGGCGGGTGAATGCTTCATGTTCAGCTCAAGCTCCGGGGATCGTTCCCCCCCAGCATGACGAATTGAGCACCGCAAGGCGAGCCGATCAAGGCGGTGACCCGTGGGGCTTCAGGCCCTGTTGCTGCCTCTCGCCCAGGGCCAGTACATGCTCCACTGCGCGCCAAAGCGCCCAGCCATCCCGCCAACCCGGTGATACGGCGACATGCTTCAGGGCCTCGGTTTCGAACAGACGCGCCTGACCGGCGGGCAAGGCATCGCGCAACCGCCGGCTGTGGCTTATCGGGATCACCCTGTCCTGAGGGCCATGAATCAGCACCAGCCTGGCCTGCAACCTGTCGAGCGAACGCTGTGACGGGTCGAGCGCCTCGAGCTCGTTCACCAGCGCTGGCGGCAACTTGCCGATCAGCGCCTCCACGCGGTCTGGCTGCTGGTTGGTCACCAGCGCGTAGAGCGCTCTCCCCGACGGCCCAAGCCGGCGGACATCGTCGGCCACCGAGGCGTCGGGGTCCGCCAGCCGGCGCCTGGCGATGCTCTCGAGCAGCGTGCGATCCTGCTCATCCCGCAACCAGTGCAGCTGGCTCAGCAGCACGGCCCAGCGCGCCTCACGCTGCGGTGGCGGCGCCGCCCGGCCGATACCGCCGCGGTCCTCGCCGGTGGTCACATAGCGCAGCATGTCCGTCATGTCATAGTAGCCGCCCACGGCCACCACGAAGCTCACCCGATGGGCCACCGCCTCGTCCATGGCGGCGATCAGCGTCGGCCCCACCGCAAAGCTGACCGCTGCTATCGCCGTCTGCGATGGCGTCTCGGCCCCCTCACGGGTGGCATAGCGAATGGCATCGACGATCGCCGTCACCTCGCGCGTGCTGATGGAGTAGTCCCTGAGACCGTCGAGTTCCGGCACCATCACCCTGAAGCCCACCCGGCCGAGGGTCCTCGCCAATGCCACCAGGCGCGCGTCGCGGCGGCCCTGCTCGGTGAAGCCATGCACCAGGATCAGCGAGCCCCGGTTCAACGTCGGCGGATGATAGAGGTCTGCCTGGTAGGCGCGCCCCTGGTGCTCATAATGAAGTCCCTCCCGGCGCGGCGGTTCGGTGCGACGCTTGAGCCGGCTTGTCTCGCTGCCCGCCGAGAGGTCACCCAGCACCAGCAGGGCCTGGTGGTGGCGATTCAGGCTGGCACAGCCAGACAGCAGAAGGGGGAGCAGGCTCAGCGCCATCAACAGAGTCCCAAGGCGTCGACGTGTTCTCATGTCGACCAGACTAGCGGCGATGTCGAGCTCTCACAGGACTTTTGCACGCACGACGGTTGCCGGACGGGATGACAGCACGCTACGCCCCAGAGACAATGGCGGCCCTTGCCCCCAACGGTGCCTCGATGACTGCCCCGCTGAGCCTTCTCCATCAGGACGATCACCTGGTCGCCGTGCACAAGCCGGCCGGCCTGCTGGTGCATCGCAGCGCGCTTGCCCGCGGCGAGCGCGAATTCCTGCTGCAACGGCTGCGCGACCAGCTCGGCTGTCGCGTCTATCCCGTACACCGTCTGGACCGCCCGACCTCAGGGGCCATCGTCTTCGCGCTCGACCCCGAGACCGCCGCGAGCCTCCAGGCGGCCTTCGCCGCCCGCCGGGTGGAGAAGCGCTATCTGGCGGTGGTGCGTGGCCTTGGCCCGCAACACGAGCGGCTGGACTACCCGTTGCGCGCCGAAGAGGGTCGTCGTCCCAAGGCCGAGATGCCGGCCATGACGGCGATGACCGAGGTCCGCCGCCTCGACAGCGTCGAGCTGCCGGTCCAGGTGGATCGCTACCCGCAGAGCCGCTACTCGCTGATGGAGGCACGACCGCAGACCGGTCGTCGCCACCAGATCCGCCGCCATCTTTCACGGCGCGGGTACCCGATCATCGGCGATGCCAAGCACGGCAAGGGCAATCACAACCGCTTCTTCGCCGAGCACCTGGAATGCCCGCGCCTGCTGCTCGCGGCGGTGGGTCTGGCCTTCGACCACCCGGTGAGCGGCCGGCGCCTCGATCTCTGCTGTCCGCTGGATGCCTGCATGACGAGACTCTTCGAGCGCTTCGGCTGGTCGGGTCACCTGCCGGCGCCTCGACACCCCGACCGTCCGAGCGTGATGCCATGACCGATTTCGCCTTCTCCCCTGTTGCTGTACCGGACGAGGATACCCGCTTCGGCGGCATCCGCCGGCTGTATGGCGCACGCGCCTTCGAACGCTTCCGCGACGCCCATGTGGTGGTGGTCGGCGTAGGCGGCGTGGGCAGCTGGACCGTGGAGGCCCTGGCCCGTTCGGGTATCGGCCGGCTGACGCTGATCGACCTCGACGATGTCTGTGTCTCCAACGTCAACCGCCAACTGCATGCCCTGGATGGCACCATCGGACGCCCCAAGGTGGAGGTGCTGGCCGAGCGCTGCCGGGCCATTCAGCCGGGCATCGAGGTCGTTGTCGACACCGCTTTCGTCACGCCGACCAACCTGGCCAAGCGCATTCCCGACGACGCCGACCATGTCGTGGATGCCATCGACAGCGTGGTCGCCAAGGCGGCGCTGATCGCCTGGTGCAAGCGTCGCAAGCTGGCGCTCACCGTCACCGGCGCCGCCGGCGGCCAGACCGACCCCACGCGTATCCGCGTGGCTGATCTGTCGCGCACCGAGCACGATCCGCTGCTGGCCAAGGTCCGCGCCAGGCTGCGTCGCGATTTCGGTTTCTCGCGCAACCCTAGGCGGCGCTTCTCAGTGGAGTGCGTCTACTCCGACGAGCAGCTGGTCTATCCCGGCATCGACGGCGAGGTGTGCTTCCAGAAGCCCGCCGACGGGGAGGCTACCCGCCTCGACTGCGCCTCCGGCTTCGGCGCCGCTAGCTTCGTTACCGGCAGCTTCGGCTTTACCGCTGCTGCCCGGGTGCTGACTCGGCTGGCAAAACAGGCTCGCGTCACGCCCTGAGATAGCGGTTCAGATCGACGCCCGAGACTACGCCCTCGATGCTCGAGCTTGAGCGCCTGTCCCTGAGACCCTGTCCTGGAAACCCTGTCCTTGAAACCCTGTGGTTGAGAACCTAGGAGCAGCACCATGGAACATCACCTGCCTCGCCCCGGCATCTACCGTCACTATAAGGGCCCGCTCTACGAGGTGATCGGCGTTGCCTGGCACAGCGAGACCGAGGAGCCGCTGGTCGTCTACCGTGCCCTCTATGGCGACTACGGGCTCTGGACGCGTCCTCTGGACATGTTCCTCGAGACCGTCGAGGTCAGGGGCGAGCCGGTACCCCGTTTCGCCCTGGAAAAAGCCTTTACATGAAGAACGCCCCGTGGCGACAGGCCACGGGGCGTTACTGGAGTTCTCGCGTCGAAACTGACCGGCAGTGCGCCGGGTAGCCGTTACTCTTCGCCGGCTTCCTGCATCTGCCGCTGCAGGTAATTCTCGATGCCGACCTTGTCGATCAGGCCGAGTTCGGTCTCGATATGGTCAATGTGACCTTCCTCGTCGGCGAGGATATCGCGGAAGAGGTCGCGGCTCACGTAGTCCTTGACCTGCTCGCAGTAGGTGATGGCCGCGATGTAGTCGTTGCGACCCTCGTGCTCGATCTTCAGGTCGCACTCGAGCATCTCGCGCACGTTCTCGCCGATGTTCAGCTTGCCAAGGTCCTGCAGGTTGGGGACACCCTCGAGGAAGAGGATCCGCTCGATCAGCTTGTCGGCGTGGTTCATCTCCTCGATGGACTCGTCATACTCCCACTTGGCTAGCGCCTTCAGGCCCCAGTCCTTGTACATCTTGGCATGCAGGAAATACTGGTTGATAGCTACCAGTTCGTTGCCGAGCGCGGTGTTCAGGTGTTCGATGACCTTGCTGTCGCCTTTCATCACAATACCTCGATTAGGGTTGTCAGAGAGCTGGATTGCCAGCTTGGCATGACCAACACAATCTGGCCAGCCGATACCCCTTCAGTCTAGGCAATGCCACGTATAGCTCAATCAAATCATATACTTGATAAGATAAAAGCAAATGATAGCGATTGTCATCAAACGGCGTAAGCGAGCCCCTCGGCTGCGGCGTTCAGCTCATCCCGGATCGCCTCGCGGGTGATGTCCTTGCCGGTGCAGGCGCACTTGCCACACTGGGTACCGCACCCCGTCAGCTGCTGAACCTCGCGCCAGCTGCGCGCGCCATTCTCGACGGTTTCACGGATCCGGTGGTCGGTCACGTTCTTGCAGATACAGACGTACATCACATCACCTCGCGCTGGCCATTAGGGTGAATGTAAATGATTCGCATGGGTAATCGCAAGCATATCCCACGAAAACCTGACCTCGGTCACGCCTGATGCATCAGCCTCCCCTCAACGGCGTTTGGGCAGGACCACCACCCGGGTACCGGAGGCGATATCCGGCCAGCCACGTTTCTCGCCATCGACAAGAATCCACAGGTAGCCCAGGCCAAAGGCCGCCAGGGAGATGCCGGCCACCAGAAAGCGCTGCAGCGCCTGGAGGCCGGTGATCGAGCAGCCGTCGGGGGTCTGCACGCGAAGGCGCCAGGCCTGCATGCCCAGCGTCATGCCCCCGCGGGTCCAGAAGTAGGCGAAGAAGGCAAAGGCCGTCACCGCCATCAGCAGGCGCAGCGAGACCACCTGGGCGATTCCCGTGCCGACCTGATCCGCCGGCACCTCCAGTAATAGCCGCACCACGGCCAGGTGCGCCGATGCAATGAGGATCCACAGCGCCAATACCAGCAATCCATCGTAGAGCATGGCGCCCAGCCGCCGGCCAAGGCCGGCCGGCCAGACATCGTCGAGTTGGTCGAAACGTCGTTGCATGAAGACCTCGGTTCAGCCGGTACGGCGTAACAGATAGAACCCCACTCCGGCACACAGCAGGGTGGGCGCCAGCACCGCCCAGACCGGCGAGAAGCCGAATACCGTGGAGGCGGGCCCCAGCAGGTCCTGGAGGTACTTGAAGAGCAGGCCGGTAATCACACCGTAGAAGACCCGCGTGCCGGCGGCCACGCTGCGCAGGGGGCCGAACACGAAGGAGGCGGCGACCAGCACCAGCGACGCCATGGTCAACGGCATCAGCATCTTCTGCCAGAAATAGAGCAGCGGCTGGGTTGCCTGCTGGCCCTGGTCGCGGAGGTAGCGCGCGTAGGCCCACAGCTCGCTGGGCGCCTGACTCTCCACGTCGCGCAGCAGCCGGTCGAGCAGGGACGGCGTCATGGCGGTCTCCCAGCCCAGGGTAGCGTGGTGCTCGACCTCGGTGCGCGCCTCATGGAAGCGTGTCACCGCCACGTCTTGCAGTTGCCAGTGGCCATCGCGCCATACCGCCCGCCGGGCACTCATCGCCTCGCGCAGGGCCTTGTCCTCGAAGCGGTAGCGGGTCAGGTCGAGCACGGTATCATCGGCGCGGATCGCCCCGAAGCGATAGAAGCTGTCGCCTTCGCGCTGCCAGCCGCCACGCTGGGTGAGCACCGCGCCCTCGCCCTGCATCTGTTCGAGGCGCCAGGCACTGGCAAACTGCTCGGTGCGCGGGCTGACGAACTCGGCGATGACCAGCACCACCAGGATCACCAGGATGATCGGCTTCATCACCCCCCAGAGGATGCGGACCAGCGAGCGTCCGGCGGCGCGCATCACCGTCAGCTCGTTGCTCGATGCCATGCTGCCCATGCCGATCAGTGCCCCGATCAGCACGCCCACCGGGGCATACTGGTAGAAGCGCCAGGGAAGACGCATCAGCAGATAGAGCAATACCTCAAAGGCGCCGTAGTCGCCTTCCACGTCGCCGAGATCGTTGATGTAGGTGATCACCAGATCGAGGCCCAGCAGCACCACTTGCACCACGATGATCGCGCCCAGCACGTTACGGGCGATATAGCCATCAAGCCGGTCGATGATCATCCGCTCATCCCCTTGTGCTGAGCCCGAACCATCATCACCAGGCCGATGGCCAGGAAGCCGCCATGAATCGGCCACATCCCCACCGTCACCGGCCAGCTGCCGCGGCCGATGGCGTCCAGCGCCGCCAGTAGCAGGCTGAGGTAGGCCACATAGAGGAAGATGGCCGGCAACAGCTTGGCAAAACGCCCCTGACGAGGGTTGACGCGGGACAGTGGCATGGCCAGCAACGTCAGGATGAAGACCATCAGCGGCAGGCCCAGCCGCCACTGCAGCTGGGCCCGCGCCGGCAGGGCATCGTCGGCAAACAGCGCGACGGTAGACGCATATTCAGGCGAGTCGAGGTCGGCCTGTTCGACCGCCCCCGAGAGGCGCACTGCGTAGGTGCCGAACACCAGTCGCTCGGCCTCGGCCCGCCCGGGGTCGACGCTATAGCGCTGGCCGTCGGCGAGCACCAGGAAGCGGCTGCCCGTTTCCGGGTCGACGGTCTGGTAGCCGGTTTCGGCACGCGTGATCGCGCTCTCCGGGGTACCATCGCCGCGAGATTGCCGCTCGCTGATAAAGACTTCCTGCATGCGGCTCTGGTCCTCGTTGATGCCCTCGATATAGGCCGTGCGACCGCCGCCGAAGCCCTGGAAGCGCCCCGGTGCCAGAGCGGAAAAGTCGAGCTGGCTGCGCTGCTCCTCGAGCAGCACCTCGTTGTGCAGGGCACCGGCCGGCGTCAGCCAGAGGCTGCACAGCCCTACCAGCGCCGCCACCAGGGTAGCCGGCACCAGGCTGACCTGCAGCAGGCGATTGGGGCTGGTGCCACAGGCCACCAGCACGGTGATCTCGCTGTTGAGGTAGAGCTGACCATAGGCCAGCAGGATGCCCAGGAAGAAGGCCAGCGGCAGGATCAGTTCGAGAAACCCCGGCAAATGGAAGAGCATCAGGGTGCCAAGGATACTCGCCGGGATGTCGCCCTCGGCGGCATTGGAGAAGTAGCGGATGAAGCGGCTGCCCATGATCACCAGCAACAGCACACCGGCCACGGCGGCCATGGTCAGCAGGATCTCGCGGGTCAGATAACGGAATATGATCAACGCTGTCTCCCGGCTCGGCCCCCCGCGGGGCCCGGCCATCTTCCATGCAATGACGCCTTGCCTTGGGTACACTGGGACGACTCGGCAACGTGCCGGCATTATCCAGAATCCCTCTTCGCTTGTCTCGTGGAGCCACAATGGAATTCCCTGTTCAGACGGCCAATCCCGCCAAGGCCGAGACGGCCTGTCTCGTGGTACCGGTATTCAAGGACGGGCCGCTGCTGCCCACCGCCGCCAAGCTTGACGATGTCAGCGAGCGGCTGATCGGCCAGCTGATCGAGCGCGGCGACTTCGATGCCAAGCTGGGCAATGTGCTGATGGTTCCCTTCGCCCCGGGGCTCAATGCCGATCGTCTGATGCTGGTAGGGCTTGGCGAGCGCGAAAGCTGCCGGGAACGCGCCTTCCGCAAGGCGCTCGATGCCGCCTTCAGCGCCCTGGCAGCGCTGCCCGTTGAAGACGTCGCCGTGGCCTTTACCGACGTGCCGGTGCCGGAGCGCGCCTGCGACTGGAAGGCCCGCATGGTAGCCGAGGCGGCCCATCGCGCCGTCTACCGCTTCGACGCCTTCAAGTCGGACAAAGCCCCGGCGCCTCAGCTCGCCCGCGTCACCCTGCTGGTCAACGAGCAGGGCGTTGCCGAAGCGGCCCGTCAGGGCGGACGCATCGGCGATGCCATCGGCCAGGGGGTGGCCACCACGCGTACCCTGGGTAACCTGCCGGGCAATGTCTGCACCCCGCGCTACCTGGCCGAGCAGGCCGAGTCCCTGGGTCAGGGAAGCGGCGGTGCGCTGTCCGTGGAGATTCTCGACGAGGAGGCCCTGGAGCGCCTGGGCGCCCACAGCCTGCTCTCCGTCGGCCGCGGCAGCGAGCAACCCTCGCGACTCATCGTCATGAGCTACCAGGGCGCCGACAACCCTGACGACGCGCCGCATGTGCTGGTCGGAAAGGGCATCACCTTCGATACCGGCGGCATCTCGCTCAAGCCCGGCGAGGGCATGGACGAGATGAAGTTCGACATGTGCGGGGCCGCCAGCGTATTTGGCACCGTCACCGCCATCCTGGCCCTCAAGCCCAGGATCAACCTGGTAGCCATCGTCGCCGCCGCCGAGAACATGCCCGACGGCCGTGCCACCAAGCCCGGCGACATCATCAAGACGCTCAAGGGCCTCTCCGTGGAGGTGCTCAATACCGACGCCGAGGGGCGCCTGGTGCTATGTGACGCCCTGACCTACGCCGAACGTTTCGAGCCGGCCAGCGTGATCGACATCGCGACCCTCACCGGCGCCGCCATCATCGCCCTGGGTCATCATGCCACCGGTCTGCTTGCCAACGACGACGATCTGGCGCTGGATCTGCTGGACGCCGGCGAAACCGCCTGGGATCGGGCCTGGCACCTGCCGCTGTGGGACGAATACCAGGAACAGCTCGACTCCAACTTCGCCGACCTGGCCAACATCGGCGGGCGCCCGGCGGGCACCATTACCGCCGCCTGCTTCCTTTCGCGCTTCGCCGACACGTTTCCCTGGGCTCACCTGGACATCGCCGGTACGGCCTGGGCCTCTGGCAAGGAGAAAGGCGCCAGTGGTCGGCCGGTGGGGCTGCTGACGCAGTACCTGCTCGACCGCGAGGCCGATCACGAGGTCGAGATCAGCGAGGACTGATTCGCCCCGTCAGGGTTGCCTTTTGCCGATGGTGACCTTTTCATATGAGTTGTCGACTTCCATGCTCCGGGCCCTTGCCGGCCCGGCACCCAGTTTTGTGCCGAGGGCGCCCGGATGCGCCCCGCCAGTAGCGGAGACCCTTGCCGTGTCCATCGAACGCTTTTCCGTGAGTCCTTCCACCCAGCCGACCGCGGCGCAGATCCGCGACGATATCCTCGACAATCCTGGCTTCGGTCGCTACTTCACCGATCATATGGCACATGTCCGCTGGACCCTCGATGCCGGCTGGCATGGTCATGAGGTGCGCCCCTACGGCCCGCTGACCCTGGACCCCGCCGCTGCCGTGCTGCACTACGGCCAGGAGATCTTCGAGGGCGTGAAGGCCTACCGCCATGCCGACGGCTCAGTGTGGACCTTCCGCCCCGAGAAGAACGCCGAGCGCTTCCGCCGCAGTGCGCGTCGCCTGGCCCTGCCGGAGCTCTCCGACGAGGACTTCGTTGACTCCCTGCGCGCCCTGCTGGCCCAGGACCAGGCCTGGGTACCCACGCCCGCCAGCGAGGCCGACGAGTCGAGCCTCTATCTGCGGCCCTTCATGATCGCCAGCGAGACCTTCCTCGGCGTACGCCCGTCCCACGAGGTCGACTACTACGTGATCGCCTCGCCTGCCGCCGCCTATTTTCAAGGCGGCGTAAAGCCGGTCTCCATCTGGCTCTCCTCGCACTACAAGCGCGCCGCGCCCGGCGGCACCGGATTCGCCAAGTGCGGCGGCAACTATGCCGCCTCCCTGGCGGCCCAGAAGGAAGCCGCGGCCCACGACTGCAGCCAGGTGGCCTTCCTCGACGCCGCCGAGAACAAGTGGGTCGAGGAACTCGGCGGCATGAACCTGTTCTTCGTGTTCCGCGACGGCCGCATCGTCACCCCGCGTCTCACCGACACCATCCTCGAGGGCGTGACGCGCGACTCGGTGCTGACCCTGGCCAAGGACGAGGGCCTGACCCCGGAGGAGCGCCCGATCAGCATCGACGAGTGGCGCGAAGGGGCCGCCTCCGGCGAGATCACCGAGATCTTCGCCTGCGGCACGGCAGCGGTCATCACGCCGGTGGGCGAGCTGGTCACCGAGAGCGACCGTATCCGCCTCTCCGCCCAGCGCGACAATGAGATGGCCAAGCGTCTGCGCACCCGCCTGCTCGACCTGCAGTATGGTCGCAGCGAGGATACGCGAGGCTGGCTGACCCGGCTGGTATGACAGCGAGGCCACTGCAGCGGTCCGCCAGGGCCCCGGCTATCACCACCGCGGCGAGGGGTGCCTAAGGGCAGGCCGACGCGGAGGTCCGACGCCAGGGATGGCGTCGGTAGCGTACAGGTACGTATTCACAGTGCCTCCGCAAAGGCCTGCCCTAAGGGAAAGCCCCGGGAAGACTCAGAATGACCCAAGTCGACTTCTACATCCTTCCCGATACCACGCTCGAGGCCCGCCTGCTCTTCGCCTGCCGGCTGGCAGAGACGATCTATCGCAAGGGCTACCGGCTGCACCTGCATGCCGAGGACGAGGCTATGGCCCGGGACCTGGACGACCGGCTCTGGACCTTCCGGGACGACGCCTACGTGCCACACGCCCTGTCGGGAAGTGAGGCAGCAGACAGCGTACCGGTGACCATCGGCTGGCAAGACCTGCCCATGGTCGGCGAACCGCCCCAGGCGCTGCTCAACCTGCATCCCGGCATTCCCGAATGGTTCTCGCGCTTCGAGCGGGTCGCCGAGATCATCAACCAGCACCAGGACGTGCTCACCGCCAAGCGCGAGTGCTGGCAGACCTACCGCAAGCGCGGCTACCCGGTTACTCCACACCAGCTCAAGGGCCAGTCGGGCTGACGCCTCCCCCGGCGTCACGCTATAATCGGGCCCATTTTTTCAGTATCCCCGGCACCCTGGCAGCGCCCGCAAGCGCGCGGCCATGGGTCGGTGCCACCTCCTCGACCCGGAACGCCCATGGACAAGACCTACCAACCCGAGCAGATCGAATCCCGCTGGTACGAGCGCTGGGAAGCCGACAACCGCTTCGCCCCCTCCGGCGAGGGCGAGCCCTACTCGATCATGATCCCGCCGCCCAACGTCACCGGTAGCCTGCACATGGGCCATGCCTTCCAGGACACGATCATGGACACCCTGATCCGCTGGCGGCGCATGCAGGGCCACAACACCCTCTGGCAGGTCGGCACCGACCATGCCGGCATCGCTACCCAGATGCTGGTCGAACGCAAGATCGCCGCCGAGGAGGGCAAGACCCGCTTCGACCTGGGGCGCGAGGCCTTCATCGACAAGGTGTGGGAGTGGAAGCAGGAGTCGGGCGGACACATCACCCGCCAGCTGCGGCGCATGGGGGCGAGCGTCGACTGGTCGCGCGAGCGCTTCACCATGGACGATGGCTTCTACCGGGCGGTGCAGGAGGTCTTCGTGCGCCTCTTTGAAGAGGACCTGATCTACCGCGGCAAGCGGCTGGTCAACTGGGACCCCACCCTGCACACCGCCATCTCGGACCTCGAGGTCGAGAACCGCGACCAGCAGGGCAGCTTCTGGCACTTCCGCTACCCGCTGGCCGACGGCGTCACCACCGACGACGGCCAGGATCACCTGGTCGTCGCCACGACCCGCCCCGAGACCCTGCTCGGCGACACCGGCGTGGCGGTCAACCCCGAGGACCCGCGCTACGCGTCGCTGGTCGGCAAGTTCGTGGAACTGCCGCTGGTCGGGCGTCGCATCCCGGTGGTGGCGGATGAGCATGCCGACATGGAGAAGGGCTCGGGCTGCGTGAAGATCACCCCGGCCCACGACTTCAACGACTACGAGGTGGGCCGCCGCCAGGGCCTGCCGCTGATCAACGTCTTCACCCAGGACGCCGCCGTCCTTGCCCGCGCCGAGGCCTTCGATATCCAGGGCCGCCCCCTGCCCGATATCGACCCGACGCTGCCCGAGGCCTACGCCGGCCTGGACCGCTTCGAGGCGCGGGCGCGCATCGTCGCCGACATGGAGGCCGCCGGCCTGCTCGAGCAGGTGGAGACCGTCAGCAACACCCTGCCCTATGGCGACCGGAGTGGCGACGTCATCGAGCCGTTGCTCACCGACCAGTGGTTCGTGGCCGTCGAAGCGCTGGCCAAGCCCGCCATCGAGGCCGTGGAGCAGGGCGATATCCAGTTCGTGCCGAAGAACTACGAGAACATGTACTTCGCCTGGATGCGCGACCTCCAGGACTGGTGCATCTCCCGCCAGCTGTGGTGGGGCCACCGCATCCCCGCCTGGTATGACGCGGAGGGCCACGTCTACGTGGCGAGAAGCGAGCCGGAGGCCCGAGAAAAACATGGCCTCGCGGCCGACCTCGAGCTGACCCAGGACGAGGACGTGCTAGACACCTGGTTCAGCTCCGGGCTGTGGACCTTCGGCACTCTGGGCTGGCCGGAACAGACCCCGGAACTCGCGACCTTCCACCCTTCCAGCGTGCTGGTTACCGGCTTCGACATCATCTTCTTCTGGGTCGCGCGGATGATCATGCTGACCGGCAAGTTCATGGGCGAAGTACCCTTCAAGCAGGTCTACGTGCATGGCCTGGTGCGTGACGGCCAGGGCCAGAAGATGTCCAAGTCCAAGGGCAACGTGCTCGATCCCATCGACCTGATCGACGGCATCGACCTGGAGAGCCTCGTCCAGAAACGCACCGGCAACATGATGCAGCCGCAGAAAGCCAAGGCCATCGCCAAGGCCACCCGCGCCGAGTTCCCCGAGGGCATCGAGCCCCACGGCACCGACGCGCTGCGCTTCACCTTCCTCTCCCAGGCCACCACGGGGCGCGATATCAAGTTCGACATGGGCCGCCTGGAGGGTTATCGCAACTTCTGCAACAAGCTGTGGAACGCCTCGCGCTATGTGCTGATGAACGCCGAGGGCGAGGATACCGGGCTCGCTCTCGACGGGCAGGGTGAATCACCGGTCGAGCTGTCGCTGGCCGACCGCTGGATCATCTCGCGCCTGCAGCAGACCGAGACCCAGGTGACCCGGGCCCTGGAGGAGTTTCGTTTCGACCATGCCTCCCAGGCGCTCTACGACTTCGTCTGGAACGAGTACTGCGACTGGTACCTGGAGCTCTCCAAACCGGTGCTGTGGGACGAGGCCGCCTCCGCGGAGGCCAAGCGTGGCACCCGTCGCACCCTGGTCCGCGTGCTGGAAGCGATCCTGCGCCTGGCCCACCCCATGATGCCCTTCATCTCCGAGGAGATCTGGCAGCGCGTCGCGCCGCTGGCCGGCACCTGCCAGGGCGAGGGGGACTCGCTGATGGTCCAGCCCTGGCCGCAGGCCGATGAGAGCCAGGTCGACGAGTCGGCGACCCGCGATATCGAGTGGCTCAAGGGCGTGATCGTCGCGGTGCGCAACATCCGCGCCGAGATGAACATCCCCCCGGGCAAGCCGCTGGAGGTGCTGCTCACCAAGGGCAGCGCGGAAGACGCCAGGCGCCTGGCGGCCAACCGGCCGTTCCTGGCCAAGCTGGCCAAGCTCGAGCGCGTCGAGTGGCTCGACGACCCCGAGCAGGCGCCGCTGTCGGCGACTCAGCTGGTAGGCGAGATGGAAGTCCTGGTGCCCATGGCCGACCTGATCGACAAGGAGGCCGAGCTCGCCCGTCTGGCCAAGGAGATCGACAAGCAGGACAAGCTGATCGGCGGCATCGAGAAGAAGCTCGGCAATGAGAGCTTCGTCGCCAAGGCCCCCGAGGCGGTGGTCGAGAAGGAGCGCGGCAAGCTCGCGGACTTCCAGGCGGCTCGCCGACTGCTGGTCGAGCAGCGCGACAAGATCGCCGCGCTCTGATCGCTGCCCACTCCCCCCAGCCACAAGGGCCCGCCAACGGCGGGCCCTTGTCGTTCAGGGGGCGGTCGCTACGGGATCAGTCGACGCGTCGCCAGCCGCCCAGCACCCGCTGGTCGGGACCGAAGAACACCAGCCGGTCGTGGTCGATCAGGTAACGATAGGCGTTCTCCAGCATGCCGGTCACGCGGGCGGCGTCCTCGGCCCGGGGGCAGGCACGCCGGGTGGTGGCCAGCTCCGAGAATTCGATGCGGTTGTTCTCGCCCAGCGCGGCCCGGCCGATCAGTCGGTTGCAGCCGTCGCTGCCGCTCACCCGGCCATCGCGGTCGATCACGAAATGGGGACGCTCCGGCATCTCGAGACGCTCGTTGGTGCCCACCAGCAGCAGGTTCCAGCGCTGGTCGACTACCGGCCCCTCGAGCCGGGCCGTGGGGTCATCGATCTGGGGAGCCGGACGGCTGCTGCAGGCGGCCAGCAGCAGGGCGCCAGCCGCGAGCAGCAGCGTGTTGCGTAACGATTTGATCATCATGGTATCTTCCTTGAGGCATGAGGCGATTGCCCAGGCACCAAGCTTGCCCCAGCTGGGGCAACGAGACAATTCCCCCGCTCCACCGCTCCTTGTTCCCCCATGAGGCCCCGCATGCTTCACGCGCTCCACAACGATGCCCTCGGCAAGCTGATCCTGCGACTCACCGTGGCCGGCCTGCTGCTGCCCCATGGGCTGACCAAGCTGCTCGACCCGGGCAGCCTGACCGGGATTGGCAACACCCTGACCGGCCAGGGCCTGCCGACCGTACTCGCCTACGGCGTGCTGATCGGCGAAGTGGTAGCGCCGCTGATGGCGCTGGTCGGCTGGCGAAGCCGTGTGGCGGGGCTGCTGATGGCCGCCAACATGGTGGTGGCCATCTTCCTGGTACACATGGGGGAGGTCACCGCCTTCAAGGACAACGGCGGCTGGGCCCTGGAGCTGCAGGGCTTCTTCCTGTTCGGCGCCCTGGCGCTGGTCTTCCTGGGCAGCGGACGGATGGCCTGGCGACCGGACTGAGCCTGCCACCCGGACACCGAGCCCTGGCGATTACCAGGTACCCGTGTTTTCCATGGAAGCCCAAGGCTCTTTCGGTTCCTGGGGTTCCCCCTTCTGGAGCAACTCGACGGAGATATTGTCGGGACTTCTGACGAAGGCCATGTGGCCGTCCCGGGGCGGACGGTTGATGGTCACCCCATTCGCCTGCAGGTGCTCGCAGAGGGCATAGATGTCGTCCACCCGGTAGGCCAGGTGGCCGAAGTTGCGCCCGCCGCTGTACTCCTCGGGATCCCAGTTCCAGGTCAGCTCCAGCTCTGGCGCCTTGAGCTCGGCGGAGCGGGCCTCGTCCTCCGGCGCGGCCAGGAAGACCAGGGTGAAGCGGCCCTTCTCGCTCTCCTTGCGACGCACCTCGCTCAGGCCGAGCAGGTCGCAGTAGAAGTGCAGCGAGGCGTCGAGGTCGCTGACGCGCACCATGGTATGCAGGTACTGCATGGCCAACTCCTTGTCGTTTAGAGCGAAACTATCTAGTGGAACGGGGGCTTTACTGGCGACAAGCCTTTCCGGAGGCGCTTTGAATACTTCCCTGTACGCTACCGACGCCATCCCTGGCGTAGGACCTCCTCCAAGGCTTGTCCCCAGCGCCCCTCTCTATTGCTGGGTCAGTTCGGATCAATGGGTGTATTCGGAGAAGATGGCCGGCGTGCGGTCGTCATGACGCCAGCCCAGCACCGCGTAGTCGTCCTGACGGCCAGTCTCCATGCCCGGAGATCCGTGGGGCATGCCCGGCACCGCGAGGCCCGCCATTTCGGGCTGCTCGTCCAGCAGGCGGCGGATGTCGGCCGCCGGGACATGGCCCTCGATCACGTAGCCGTCCACCACCGCGGTGTGGCAGGAGGCGAGCTCGGGCGAGACGCCATGCTCGATCTTCACCGCCCGCATATCGCGGGTCTCGTGCTGTGTGACCTCGAAGCCCTCGGCCTCCAGGTGCTCGGCCCAGGCGGTGCAGCATCCGCAGTTGGGGTCCTTGTGCATCTCCACCACGGGCGTCTCGGCCCAAGCGGGAATGGCAATGACGGCCAGCAAGGCGCCGGCGAAGGTCTGGCGTAGCGGTGATGTCATGACGGGTACTCCCCGGTATAAGGTATCGGCACGATTGTCGGCCACCTCCCGACCCCACTGCCACCCCCGGAGCAACAGCGTGAGCCACTACTGCGACCTGGCCCCCGGGCATCCGTTCCATGGGCCCTATCACGACCACGAATACGGCTTCCCGGTCGACGACGACCGCACCCTCTTCGAGCGACTGGTGCTGGAGATCAACCAGGCGGGGCTCTCCTGGCTGACCGTGCTGAAGAAGCGCGAGGCCTTCCGGGCTGCTTTCGAGGGCTTCGATATCGATCGCATTGCCGGCTATGGCGAGGCCGAGCGGGCGAGGCTGCTGGCGGATGCAAGCATCATTCGCAACCGCCTCAAGGTCGATGCCGTGATTCACAATGCCGGGGTGGCGCAGGCCCTGCAAGCCGAACACGGCAGCCTGCGCGCCTGGCTCGATCACCACCATCCGCTGGGGCATGCCGCCTGGGTGCGACTCTTCCGGCGCACCTTCCGCTTCACCGGGCCGGAGATCGTCGGCGAGTTGCTGATGAGCACCGGCTACCTGCCCGGCGCCCACCGCGACGACTGCCCGGTGCAGGCGTGCATCCTGGCCGCGGGGCCGCCCTGGACGCAGTTGAGCTGAGCGCCGCCCTGGGGGAACCCTCGGCACACCGGAACGTCACAGGAAAGTCTCATCGCTGACCAAGGACCTCCTGATGGACTCGATTACCCAGGCCGCCCTGGGCGCGGCAATCGGCGGCACCGTGCTCGGGCGTCGGTTGGGCCGCAAGGCGGTCCTGCTCGGCGCGGCGCTCGGCACCCTGCCCGACCTGGACGTGGTCATCGACTACGGCGATGCCGTGGCCAACGTCACCCAGCACCGCGGCTTCTCCCACTCGCTGTTCGTGCTGGCGGGGCTAGCCATTGCCCTGGCAATGCTCTCGTGGCGCTTCGCCCCGGCCCGGGACATTTCCCTGCGTCGCTGGGGGCTGTTCTTCGGGCTCATCCTGCTGACCCATCCGCTGCTCGATACCCTGACCACCTATGGCACACAGCTGTGGTGGCCAATGGAGGTAAGACCAACAGCCTGGCCCATCGTGTTTATCATCGACCCGCTCTACAGCCTGCCGCTGCTGGCTGGCGTGGCCGTCGCACTGATCACCGGCAAGGCGCGGCGGGCGTCTCACTGGGGACTGGCCCTCTCCTGTGCCTACCTGGTGTTCGCTGTCGGGGCCAAGCAGCTGGTCGAGGCGCGCATCGCCCCGGTGCTGGCCGAGCAGGGGCTGCAGCAGGCGCCGCGGCTGGTCCAGCCGACGCCCTTCAATACGCTGCTGTGGCGCGTCACGGTGGCCGACGGCGCGCACCACCACGAGGCCCTGGTCGGGCTGTTCGACGGCGACCGCCGCCCCGCATTGGAGACCTATGCGCGTGGCGCCGACCTTGAGCCGACGGCGCTCGACACCGCCCGCGGCCGACGACTCGACTGGTTCGCCGGCCCCTTCCTGCGCTACGAGACTCGCTACTTCGACGGCCGCGAGACCCTGGTGGCCACCGACCTGCGGCTCGGCTTCCCCGGCTTTCATCCCTTCGCCTTCACGCTGGCCACCCGCGACGACGATGGCTGGGAGCCGGTCGAAGTTTCGACGCAGCTGTCCGCTGCCACCCGCGGCAATCGGGATGCCCTATCACGGTTGGGATCGCGCATCCTCAGCCCGGAACCGGCACTATGCACCAGCGATTTCGTGCCACGCCGGTGGCTGATCAGCACGCCCGGCCAGTGCTGAAGACGGCTGCCGCGTCCGGCATCGCCATGTCCAGCATGTTACTGGCGTTGCGCGCGTTCAGGGCGCGATGCCCTGGCCGCAGCCGCGGTACTGCTCGCCGTCGATGCTCAGGGTGACCCGCGCCGGGAAGGGCTGACCGCTCATGCTGTCGAAGCAGGCCCGCGCCTCGAGGCGCAGCTCGAAGGGCGTGTCGGCCCGGCCACTGGCCAGGATCATGCGCCCCTCGGCGTTGTCCAGGGTGGTCACGCGGTAGGGCAGGGTCATCTCGCGCTCGCCATAGTCCAGCACCAGGGTCGCCTGGGGCCGGTCATTGGCCAGATTGACGATCCAGCCCGGCTCGTTGCCGCGGGCGTGGAACATGGTACCCGGCCGCTGGCGACGGGTGAGCACCTTCTGGGTCAGGTCGCGGGTGCAGTCGAGCCGCCCGGTGGCGCTCTCCACCACCGCCTCGTCACCCTTGTTCCAGAAGCTGAGCTCGCCCTGCTGGTAGCGAGCACCGCTGGCCACCACCGCCGGCAGCAGCCGATAGGCCCCATGGGCCGACCAGAGCCGCAGCTCCTCCTCGGCCGCCGCGGTGACCAGGTCCTGGGCCGGCGTGCAGCGCCAGGCGGTGAGCGACTGAGCCTCCCCGGGAAAGAACAGCGACGGCATCAGCGGCGCGGTAGGCTGGGCCTCGGGGGTTTCCTGATCGCGGGGTGCCCCGCGATCGCTGATCTCAGGGCGCGTCGACGTGCCGTCGGGGGTGGCGGCGCAGCCGGCAAGCCACAGGGCCGTCCCCAGCAGGACGAGGGGGCGGGTGACGGAAGCGGTGTAACGAGACATGGCGGCTCCTTGCGTGTCGGCGATGTTCCCCGGGAGCATACCAGCCACCCTGCCCCGGCGCGCCGGCTACCGGCTCAACGCAGAGCGTCAGCCATGGCGTCGCCTCAGCTCCCGCGCCGCTTCGACCATGTTGGCCAGGGCCGGCGCCACTTCGGCCCAGCCACGGGTCTTGAGGCCACAGTCCGGGTTCACCCAGAGCCGCTCGACCGGGATGCGCTCGGCAGCCTTTTCCATCAGCGCCACCATCCAGGCCACCTCGGGGATGTTGGGCGAATGGATGTCGTAGACCCCCGGCCCGATGGCGTTGGGGTAGGCGAAATCCTGGAAGGCGTCGAGCAGTTCCATCGCCGAGCGCGACGTCTCGATGGTGATCACATCGGCGTCCAGGGCGGCAATCGACTCGATGATGTCGTTGAACTCCGCATAGCACATGTGGGTGTGGATCTGGGTCTCGTCGCGCACCCCCGAGGCGGCCAGCCGGAAGCAGGCCACCGCCCAGTCAAGGTAGCCCTGCCACTCGGCGCGGCGCAGCGGCAGTCCCTCGCGCAGCGCCGGCTCGTCGATCTGGATGGCGCGGATGCCCGCCGCCTCGAGGTCGAGGACCTCGTCGCGCAGCGCCAGGGCGAGCTGCCGGCAGGTGGTCTCGCGGGGCTGGTCGTCGCGCACGAAGGACCACTGCAGCAGGGTCACCGGCCCCGTGAGCATGCCTTTCATCGGCCTGTCGGTGAGCGACTGGGCATATTCGCTCCAGCGCACCGTCATCGCCGCCGGGCGCACCACGTCGCCGAAGAGGATCGGCGGCTTGACGCAGCGTGTCCCGTAGCTTTGCACCCAGCCGAAGCGCGTGAAGGCGTAGCCATCGAGCTGCTCGCCGAAGTATTCGACCATGTCGTTGCGTTCAGGCTCGCCGTGCACCGGCATGTCGATGTCCAGCGCCTCCTGGCGGGCGACCGCTCGGGCGATCTCCTCACGCATCCGGGCCTCATAGCCCTCACGCGAGAGCTCGACGGCCTTGAAGGCGCGCCGGTCGGCGCGGATCTCCGCGGTCTGGGGAAAGGAGCCGATCGTCGTGGTGGGAAACAGTGGCAGCGCGAGATGGCGCTGCTGGGCCACGGCACGCTCGGCGAAGCGATGCGCGCGCCGGGTATCGGCCGTCGTGACCCCGGCCAGCCGCTCGGCCACCTCGGGGCGATGCAGGCGAGGCGCCTCGCGACGCGACTGCAGGGCCCGGCTGGCAGCTTCCATGCGATCACGATCGGCGGCGCCGGCGCGGCCGTCCAGCAGGCGCGCCAGGGTGGCCGTCTCATCGAGCTTCTGCCGAGCGAAGGCCAGCCAGCTTCTGAGCTCGGCATCCAGCGTGGTCTCGGCGGCCAGGTCCACCGGCACATGCAGCAGCGAGCAGCTCGTGGCGATCCACAACCGTTCGCCTAGGCGCATGCGCGCCGTGGCCAGGCATTCTCGCAGCAGGGCCAGGTCGGCTCGCCAGACGTTGCGCCCGTCGATGGCCCCCACCGAGAGCACCTTGTGGGGCAGCAGGCGATCCAGCACCGCCTCCAGCTGCGCCGGGGCACGCACCACGTCGATGTGCAGACCATCCACCGGCAGGCCCACCGCCAGCGAGAGGTTGTTGCCCAGACCGCCGAAGGGGCTGGCCAGCAGCAGCTTGACCGGGGTGGCCTGCAGCCGATGGTAGGCGCGCTCGTAGGCCTGCCGCCAGGCCAGGGGAAGGTCCTGCACCAGGGCCGGCTCGTCGAGCTGGACCCACTCGACGCCCTGCCCGGCCAGCCGCTCCAGCACCTCGGCATAGACATCGAGGACACCCTCGAGCAGCGAAAGCCGGTCGACATCGTCGCCGGCCTCGCCGCGCTCCTTGCCCAGCCACAGCCAGGTCAGCGGGCCGGTCAGGGCTACCTTGACCGGATGGCCGGCGGCCCGGGCCTCATCCACCTGGTTGAAGAGGCGTGTACTCGCCAGGCGAAAGGTCTGGCCAGCGTGCAGCTCAGGGACCAGATAGTGATAGTTGGTATCGAAGTACTTGGTCATCTCGCAGGCCGCGGCCGGCTCGCCACTGGGGGCCCGCCCCCTGGCCATGCGGAAGGCGGTGTCCAGTGAGACTTCGCCGCTTGCCACCTCCTGCTCGGCCGCGAAGCGCTCCGGCACCGCCCCCAGCAGCACCGAGACATCGAGCACCTGATCGTAGAAGGCGAAGTCCCCCACCGTCACCAGGTCGAGCCCGGCCTCGCGCTGGGCCGCCCAGTTCGCGAGGCGCAGTGCGCGCCCGGTGGCCTCCAGGGCCTCGCGGTCGATGTCGCCCTGCCAGTAAGCCTCGGTGGCACGCTTCAGTTCGCGATCCGCGCCGACGCGCGGATAGCCGATGACATGAGCCAGCGTCATGATGACGTCCCTTCTGCATGAATGATGCCGGGAAGTCTCGCTGGCCCTCCGATGTGAATCAAACTAAACTTATTAATCTTGAAGATGAATCAGGCTCACTCGAATGCTCGAACTCCGTCACCTGCGCACCCTGGTCGCCCTGCGCGATGCCGGCTCCCTGGTGGAGGCCGCTGAACGCGTCCACCTGACCCAGTCGGCCCTCTCTCACCAGATCAAGGACCTGGAGGAGCGCCTGGGCAGCCCGCTGTTCCTGCGCAAGTCCAAGCCGGTGGAATTCACCCGGGCCGGCACGCGCCTGCTGACCCTGGCCGAGCAGATCCTGCCTCTGGTGCGCATGGCCGAGCGCGACCTGGCCCGACTGGCCGGCAACGAGCAGGGGCGGCTGCACATGGCCATCGAGTGCCACAGCTGCTTCCAGTGGCTGATGCCCACCATCGACCACTTTCGCGACCACTGGCCGGAGGTGGAGATCGACATCCCCGGCGGCCATCACTTCGACCCCCTACCGGCGCTGGCCCGTGAACAGCTCGACCTGGTGATCACCGCCGACCCTCAGCCGCTGCCCGGCATCCACTACGAGCCGCTGTTCCGCTATGAGGGCCTGCTGGCCGTGGCTCGCCAGCATCCCCTGGCGGGGCGCCCCTTCGTCACCCCCGAGGAACTGGCCGAGGAGACCCTGATCACCTATCCGGTGGAACATGCCCGGCTGGACGTTTTCACCCAGTTCCTTGACCCCGCCGGGGTGCGGCCGAAGGAGGTCCGCACCGCCGAGCTGACGATCATGATGATGCAGCTGGTGGCCAGTGGACGCGGCGTCTGCGCCCTGCCCAACTGGGCTCTCACCGAGTACCTGGAGCGAGACTACGTCAAGGCCGTGGCGCTGGGCGAGAAGGGAGTGTGGAGCACGCTGTTCGCGGCCATCCGCGAGGAGACCCGCGGCGCGCCCTGGATGGAGGACTTCCTGCGCACCGCCCGGGAGACCTCCTTCGCGGTACTGGAAGGGATCAGGCCCGCGTAGCGTTGCGCCGCGGCAGCAGCAGGGTGAAACGCGCGCCGCCAAGCGCGACGCTGGCATCCACCATCACGCTGCCGCCGTGCCATGCCATGACCTTCTGCACGATGGAGAGCCCCAGGCCATAGCCCCCGGAGCGGCGGGCGCGGCTGTCGTCCAGGCGAGCGAAGGGTTTGAAGACTTCGCTGCGCGCCGCCTCGGGGATACCGGGGCCGTCGTCCTCCACGTCCAGGCGCACCAGCCGGGGTTCGCTTTGCAGGCGGATCACGACTCGACCATGGGCATGGCGACAGGCGTTGGCCACCAGGTTCTGCAGCGCCCGTTGCAGGTAGCGCGGCTCCGCCTGGACCTCCACCTCCGGCCCCTCGTCAAGCGCGATGTGGATATCGCGATGCAGCGGCCGCAGCGCCTCGATGACCCGCTCGGCCATGGCGCGACAATCGACCAGCGAGGTCTCGAATTCGGCACCGTTGGCCGTCTCGCTGCCCAGTCGGGCATAGGTGAGGATCTCGTCGATCAGCTCGTCGAGCTCGGTGATGTCGCCATCGACGCCCTCCAGCTGACGCCGGATCGCCGGGTCGTCGGTCATGTCCTCGACCATCTGTACCGCGAAACGAATGCGCGCCACCGGGGTGCGCAGCTCGTGAGAGACGGCGCGAATCATGTCCTGCTGGGCGCGCAGCAGCGACTGTACCTGGGTGGCCATGCCGTTGAAGGCCATCCCCAGGCGCCCCAGGAAGTCGCCGCTCTCGACCTTGACGCGGGTATCCAGGCGGCCGCCGGCAATGCGCGTCGCCGCCAGCTCCAGTCGCGCCATGCGGGCCTCCACGCCGCGCACGATGAGGTAGATGATCGCTGCCAGCACGCCGAGCAGCAGCACCAGCAGCAGCAGCAGCAGCGAGACCGGCAGCGGCTCGAAGGCCTTCACCGGGCCGATGGCCAGCCAGCGAGGCTGCGCCTCGCTGCCGGGCAGCAGACGATACATCGCCATCGACCAGCGCCCGGGCAGCAGACGGATCACCACCTCGCCCTCGGCCAGGCGCGCCAGCTGGCGAGCGTCCAGCCCCTCGGGCGGGGCGTCGCTCAGCTGCAGGGGAATGCCCTCGCCGGTGACCCGCGCGAGCCGGGCCTGTTGCGCGCCGTCGTCCGGCACCCGGATCAGCCACTCGGCGAGCAGTTCGGTGAGCCCGCGCAGCTGCTGTTCGCTGAGACTCGCCAGATCGACCTCCAGCAGCTGCTCGCCACTGGGCAGCAGGCGCTGCAGGCGCCAGCCATGCTCGCCTCGCGGCATGACCAGGACGCGGCCGCGCTCGAGGCGCGAGCGGGAAAAGTAGTTCAGGGACAGGTCATCAACCGATACCAGCCGCAGGGTCATGTCGAGCTGCTCGGCGCGGCTCGCCAGCCAGGCCTGGCGCCCGGCCTCGGGCAGCGCATCAACCCAGGCGGTCAGCACCCGCATGGGCGGGTCGACCAGCTGCTCGCGATAGTGCTCGCGGCGCACCTGGTCGACCATGGCCAGCCCCAGCAGGGCCAGCCCGAAGGTCAGCAGCAGCGCCAGCGCAAGCAGCACATAGACGCGCAGGAAGGTGCTGTCGGCCAGAGTCCGACGCATGCTCAGCCATCCTTGACGAAGAGGTAGCCCTTGCTACGCACCGTCTTGATGCGGTGCGGCTGGTTGGGATCGTCGCCAATCTTGGGGCGAATGCGCGAGACGCGAACGTCGATGGAGCGATCCTGACCGTCGTACTTGATGCCGCGCAGGCGGTCGAAGATCTCTTCGCGGGTCAGAACTCGGCCGGCGTTGCTGGCCAGCAGCCACAGCAGGTCGAACTCGGCACTCGTCAGGTCGATGCGCTGGCCATCCAGCCAGGCCTCGCGGGTGGCGTTGTCGATCACCAGATCGGAGAAGGTCAGGCGCGTCTCCCCGCCGGCCTCGATCGGCTCCGCGCGCCTCAGCAGGGCACGCATGCGTGCCAGCAGCACCCGCGGCTGCACCGGCTTGGGCACATAGTCGTCGGCGCCCATTTCCAGGCCCAGCACCTGGTCCATGTCATCGGTACGGGCGGTGAGCATCATGATCGGGCCGGCGTATTCGCTGCGCACCCGGCGGCAGATCGACAGACCATCCTCGCCCGGCAGCATCAGGTCGAGGATCACCAGGTCCGGTTGCAGGGAGAGAATCCGTTCCACCCCACGGGCACCATCGGCCTCGACCGTGACCCGGAAGCCGTTGGCCTCCAGATAGTCGCGGGTCAGGCCGGCCAGCCGCTCGTCATCCTCGATGATCAGCACATGATCCTGTTCCTGGGCTTGCAAGCTGTCGTCCATCCTCTGTTCCATCCTGACGGGCAGGTGAGCGGTCGCGGGGCTCCCGTGCGCGGGAGACAAGGTTAATGGCTAAAGGATACCCGAAATCCGTCACTGCGCCTTCCCGTCGCCATACGACGACACTGAATGTCTCCCAGGCCCCACGACAGGGGCCTGGCGACGGGTACCATTCTGTCCCACGGATGGCCACAGACGGTCCACAACTTATCCACTTGATGGACCCCGGAAAGCACACTATCTTGTGTCTCGGTCTGGCACGGATACTACATCGTGTGCCTTAGCAATCGAGACCATGCCTGTCAACCGTCGCCACAAAGGCGGCCTGCGGCCATTCGAACCACCAGTCAGGGACTCCGGCGCCATGGATACCATTGTCACCCAGGACGAGCCGTCCGTTTCCGTCACCGCACCCAAGGCCCTACGCGTCATCAAGCGTAACGGCGATGTCGTGCCCTTCGACGGCGACAAGATCGCCGTCGCCATGAGCAAGGCCTTCATCGCCGTGGAAGGCGACAACGCCGCCACCTCCTCGCGGGTGCGCGATTTCGTCCGCCAGTCCACCGACAGCATCGAGCAGGCCTTCCTGCGCCGCATGCCCGACGGCGGCACCCTGCATATCGAGGACATCCAGGACCAGGTCGAGCTGGCGCTGATGCGCGCCGGCGAGCAGCGGGTCGCCCGCGCCTATGTGCTCTACCGCGAGGAGCATGCCCGGGCGCGGGCCGCGGCCGGCGACGACATCGTCAAGCCCCACCCCAGCCTCAACGTCACCCTCGCCGACGGCACCACCCGACCGCTCGATCTGGGCCGCATCGAGACCCTGGTGGCGGATGCCTGCGAGGGCCTGGCCAACGTCGACGCCGGGAAGATCGTCGAGGACTCGCTGAAGAACCTCTATGACGGCGTGACCGTGGACGGCGTCTCCCAGGCGCTGATGATGACCGCGCGTACCCTGGTGGAGAAGGACCCCGACTACACCTACGTCACCGCCCGACTGCTGCAGGACAACCTGCGCCGTGAAGCCCTCGCCTTCCTGGGTATCGCCGACGAGGCCACCTACGGCGAGATGGCCGAGCTCTACGCGCCGGCCTTCAAGGCCTATATCGCCAAGGGCATCGAGTTCGAGCAGCTCGACCCTCGGCTTGCCGAGTTCGACCTCGACCGCCTGGGCGAGGCGCTGGACCACCATCGCGACAACGCCTTCACCTACCTGGGCCTGCAGACCCTCTACGACCGCTACTTCATCCACCGCGACGAGGTGCGCTACGAGCTGCCCCAGGTGATGTTCATGCGGGTCGCCATGGGCCTGTCCCTCAACGAGGACGACCGCGAGGGGCGGGCCATCGAGTTCTACGAGCTGCTCTCGAGCTTCGACTACATGGCCTCCACGCCGACCCTGTTCAACGCCGGCACCGTGCGCAGCCAGCTCTCCAGCTGTTACCTGACCACCGTGCCCGACGAGCTGGACGGCATCTACAGCGCCATCCGCGACAACGCCCTGCTCTCCAAGTGGGCCGGGGGCCTGGGCAACGACTGGACGCCGGTGCGCGCGCTCGGCTCCTGGATCAAGGGCACCAACGGCAAGTCCCAGGGCGTCGTCCCCTTCCTCAAGGTGGTCAACGACACCGCCGTGGCGGTCAACCAGGGTGGCAAGCGCAAGGGCGCGGTCTGCGCCTACCTCGAGACCTGGCACCTTGATATCGAGGAGTTCCTGGAACTGCGCAAGAACACCGGCGACGATCGCCGCCGCACCCACGACATGAACACCGCCAACTGGGTGCCCGACCTGTTCATGAAGCGGGTCTTCGATGATGGCGAGTGGACGCTCTTCTCCCCCGCCACCTGCCCGGACCTGCACGATCTCTACGGCGCTGCCTTCGAGCAGCGCTACGAGGAGTACGAGGCGATGACCCGCACCGGGGAGCTCAAGCTCTACAAGCGCGTCCGCGCCAAGGACATGTGGCGCAAGATGCTCTCGATGCTGTTCGAGACCGGCCATCCCTGGATCACCTTCAAGGACCCGTGCAACCTGAGGAGCCCGCAGCAGCACGCCGGCGTGGTGCACAGCTCCAACCTCTGCACCGAGATCACCCTCAATACCTCGGCCGACGAGATCGCGGTGTGCAACCTGGGCTCGGTCAACCTGGCCCAGCACGTCGTCGATGGCCGGCTCGACGGCGAGAAGCTCAAGAAGACCGTGCGCACCGCCGTGCGCATGCTCGATAACGTCATCGATATCAACTATTACGCGGTGCCCCAGGCCAGCCACTCGAACGCCAAGCACCGTCCGGTCGGGCTGGGCATCATGGGCTTCCAGGATGCCCTCTACGCCCAGGACATCGCCTATGCCTCGGAAGCCGCCGTCGCGTTCGCCGACCGTTCCATGGAGCTGGTCAGCTACCACGCCATCGAGGCCTCCTCCGACCTCGCCGCCGAGCGTAGCCGCTACCAGAGTTTCGAGGGCTCGCTGTGGAGCCAGGGCATCCTGCCCATCGACTCCCTGCAGAAGCTCAAGACCGAGCGCGGCGAGAAGTACCTCGAGGTCGACGAGAGCGCGACCCAGGACTGGGATCGCCTGCGCGACAAGATCGCCGAGCAGGGCATGCGCAACTCCAACGTGATGGCCATTGCCCCGACCGCCACCATCTCCAACATCTGTGGCGTGACCCAGTCGATCGAGCCGACTTACCAGAACCTCTACGTGAAATCGAACCTCTCCGGCGAGTTCACGGTGGTCAACGCGCCCATGGTCAACGACCTCAAGGCGCGCGGCCTGTGGGACGAGGTGATGATCAACGACCTCAAATACTACGACGGCTCGGCCCAGCCCATCGACCGCATCCCGGACGATCTCAAGGCCAAGTACGCCACCGCCTTCGAGGTGGAGCCCAAGTGGCTGGTGGAGGCCGCTGCGCGGCGCCAGAAGTGGATCGACCAGGCCCAGTCGCTGAACCTCTACATCAAGGGAGTTTCCGGCAAGAAACTCGACGTGACCTACCGCATGGCCTGGTTCCGCGGCCTCAAGACCACCTACTACCTGCGCGCCCTGGGCGCCACCTCGGTGGAGAAGTCGACCGTCGATCGCGGCACCCTCAATGCCGTGAGCAACGCCGCCCCGGGGCAGGCACCGGCGCCAGAGCCCTCTGCCGGGTCGAGCCGCGAGCCGCGCGGCATCGACGACTTCCTGCAGGGCAAGGGCGGCCAGCGGGCACCGAGTGCCGGCGAGATCGACGAGCTGGGCTGCGAGGCCTGTCAATAAAGCTGTAAGCCGGAAGCTGGAAGCTTCAAGCAAAACCGGCTTCCTGCCGACTCACATACCACGCTGGCACACACTCCGGTGCCAGCCTCGTCTGAAAGACGATCTGGAGAACGCGAGAATGCTGAACTGGGACGAATTCCACGAGGACGAGACAACCGTCGCCGAGCAGCCCAAGCCGGCGCCCGCCCCGCAGCCCGCTGCCGAGTCCCAGGCCGACGACGCGGCCGTTGCCGAGCACCGCAGCAGCTACCAGGCCGCCGAGGGTGACCGCCTGGCCCGTGCCCGGGCCTCATTGGAGGCCCTCGACGTGGCGGCCGGGCTCGAGGAGCTCGAGATGGGCGCGGCGCGCATCGAGGTCGACGACAAGCGCATGATCAACGCCCGCGCCGACCTCAACCAGCTGGTGCCCTTCAAGTACGAGTGGGCCTGGCAGAAGTACCTGGACGGCAGCGCCAACCACTGGATGCCTCAGGAAGTGAACATGAACGCCGACATCGCGCTGTGGAAGAGTGCCGAGGGCCTCACCGCGGACGAACGGCGCATCGTCGAGCGCAGCCTGGGCTACTTCTCCACGGCGGACTCGCTGGTGGCCAACAACCTGGTGCTGGCGCTCTATCGCCTGATCACCAACCCCGAATGCCGCCAGTACCTGCTGCGCCAGGCCTTCGAGGAGGCGATCCATACCCATGCCTACCAGTACTGCGTGGAGTCGCTGGGCATGGACGAGGGCGAGGTCTTCAACATGTACCGCGAGGTGCCCTCGGTGGCCGCCAAGTCCGCCTGGAGCCTCAAGCACACCCAGTCGCTAGCGCGTCCGGACTTCAATACCGGCACCACCGAGACCGACCAGGAACTGCTGCGCAACCTGATCGCCTTCTACTGCGTTACCGAAGGCATCTTCTTCTATTGCGGCTTCAGCCAGATCCTCTCCATGGGCCGGCGCAACAAGATGACCGGGGTGGCTGAGCAGTTCCAGTACATCCTGCGCGACGAGTCCATGCACCTGAACTTCGGCGTGGACATGATCAACCAGATCAAGATCGAGAACCCGCAGCTGTGGACCGCGGAGTTCCAGGACGAGGTCACCCAGATGATCCTCGAGGGTACCGAGCTCGAGATCGCCTATGCCCGCGACACCATGCCCCGCGGCGTACTTGGCATGAACGCGGCGATCATGGAAGAGTACCTGCACTTCATCTGCAACCGCCGCCTGGCGCAGATCGGCCTGAAGGAGCAGTTCCCCGGCGCGCAGAACCCCTTCCCGTGGATGAGCGAGATCATCGACCTGCGCAAGGAGAAGAACTTCTTCGAGACCCGCGTCACCGAGTACCAGGTGGGCGGTGCACTGAGCTGGGATTGACGCATGCAGCAGCCCATCATCGGCTATCACCGCGACGAGGAGGACCACTGGGTCGCGGAACTCGCCTGCGGCCACAACCAGCACGTGCGCCATCAACCGCCCTGGACCGAGCGACCCTGGGTGATCACCGAGGCGGGTCGCCGTTCGCGACTCGGCCTCGCGCTCGAGTGTGTGAAGTGCGATCGAAAGGAGCCTCGCGACAATCCCGTGCCGCGACTGGACTGATCGGCAGTAGCGGCAACCAGCCGAGTCCTGACTCCGGTCCTGGCCGTCGCCCTGCGCCTCTTCCCCTTGCTACCCACCCCGGGAAGGCGGCGGCCGCCGCCAACTCAGCAACAGGAAGAGGCCCACCACCATTCCCGCCAGGTGAGCGAAATGCGCCACCCCCTGTTGGGTGCCGGCGATACCGGACCATAGCTCGATGAGGCCGATGACGATCACGAAGTACTTGGCCTTCATGGGGATCGGCGGGATCAGCAGCAGGATGTACTGGTTCGGGTAGCGCATGCCGAAGGCCAGCAGCAGCGCGTAGACGCTCCCCGAGGCGCCCACCGTAGGGGCGAATTCGCCCATCGAGACCACCAGTAGTTGGACGGCCCCTGCCCCCAGCGCGCACAGGACGTAGTAGGTCGCGAAACGCTGGCTGCCCCAGTCGCGCTCCAGCGGACTGCCGAACATCCACAGCACGAACATGTTGATGAAGAGATGGAAGAGGCTGCCATGGAGAAAGGCGTAGCTCAGCAACTGCCAGAGATGGAACTCACCCACCGGCATGTCGAGTGACAGCGGCAGCGCCGCCGGGGCCTCGCCGAGAGGCCAGAGGGCGAAAAGCTGGAACATCACCCGCGGCATGACCAGTTCGACCAGGAAAATCAGGCCGTTGGCCAGCAGCAGCAGCGTGACCACCGACATCCCACCGGGTCGGCCAACGTTGAGTCGCTCCAGGTCCCGTCCCATCCGTCACTCCTTTTCCGGTGCCATTCCCTCCTTCAAGGTGGACGGCAATGCGCCTCGGGACAATCCCCTGCAGCGACTAGACTGGTCGACAGGCCCTCACCTGCCAAGAGGCGACCATGGCGACATCTCGCGACAACCTGAAGCGCTACCGCGAAAAACGCGACCTGCACCGCACACCCGAACCCGACGAGGGCGGCAGAGAAGGTCAGCGGCCGCGCTTCGTCATCCAGCAGCATGATGCCTCAACCCTTCACTACGATGTTCGCCTGGAGGTCGACGGCGTGCTCAAGTCCTGGGCAGTGCCCAAGGGCCCCTCTACCGATCCGCGCGACAAGCGCCTGGCCATTCCCACCGAGGATCATCCCCTGGCCTATGCCGACTTCGAGGGCGTGATACCGAAGGGCGAATATGGTGCCGGTACCGTGCTGATCTGGGACCGCGGCGACTATCGCAACCTCAAGGAGGGCGACGACCGGCCATCGATCGCCGAACAGCTCAAGGAGGGCCATGCTACCGTCTGGCTGGAGGGCGAGAAGCTACGCGGGGGCTATGCGCTGATCCGCACGCACCTGGAGCAGGGGGAGGGGTGGCTGCTGGTGAAGATGGAGGACGAGGCCGCCGATGCACGACGCAATCCCACGTCCACCGAACCCGAATCCGTGGTATCGGGGCGTACGCTGGAGGAGATCCGCGCCGAGGAAGGACAGCAAGAGCGCTGAACCGGTGAAAACCGGCATACCGTGCGAAGCGCCCGCGGTCCGCAAGGACCACGGGCGCCTATCGTTCAAGCAAGCCATGATCAGGGAAGCCCGCTATCCCTTCGGCCCGAACAGCAGCCAGATGATCAGCCCGATCAGCGGGAAGAACAGCAACACCAGGATCCAGATCAGCTTGGCCAGTCCTCCAGCCGAGCTCTGGGCCACCTTGACGATCGCCCAGATGACGATAATCAGCCAGATCAGGCCCAGCAGACCGCCTACCTCGATACCCATGCGACGCCTCCTTGTCGGTTTCCATTCGGCGAAATGCCATGCCTAGAGGTAGCACAGGAGCCGCAAAACACACAATCGTGGCCGACTGCCCGTTCTGGGCCTGGCTGAACGGGCACCGCCATCACTCGGGCAGCAGGTGGCCGACCTTGACGTAGATCAGCGCGCCATCCTCCTGCGTGAACGGCGTGTGCTGGCTGCGATGGGGGCTGCGCAGCCAGCTGCCGGCGGGATAGGCCCCATGCTCGTCGTGGAAGGTGCCCTCGAGGACCAGGATCTCCTCGCCGCCCCAGTGGGCATGGGTCTGGAAGCGGGTGTTGGGCGCCCAGCGCACCAGCGCCACGTGCTCGCCCTCGAAATCATGAAGCGGCAGCACCTCGAGACCCTCGACGAGCCCGGGGCGCCAGCCGCCGGCGCGGGTGTCGATGGCCTTCTGCTGGGTATCGTCCGGCGCGAACTGGTGCAGCTTGACGAAGATCAACGCCCCCTCTTCGCCCACCCGCGGCGCGTGAGCAGTGCCGATGGGGTTGCGCAGGTAGTGCCCCGCGGGATAGCGGCCATGCTCATCGGCGAACTCGCCCTCCAGCACCAGGATCTCCTCGCCGCCACCGTGCTCGTGGGTCGGGAAGGTGCTGTCAGGCGCATAGCGCACCAGGGAGGTGGCCCGGGCCACCTCGTCGCCGACTCGGTCCAGCATCATCCGTTCCACCCCCGGGGTCGGGGACGCCACCCAGCGGTACTGGTCGGGAGTGACCACCGCGCGGCGGCTGAAGTCGGCATTGAGTCGCATGACGCTCTCCTTCTGATGGGGCCTCCGAAAGGGGCCTCTCGAGGCCGGGCCCGCTCACCTGGCCCGACGCTTGCATGATCACTGCATGATCTCCCTCAGGTAGAATGGAGACCTTCATCGCCATTCGCAAGGAGGCCCCTTGGCTACCGACCTGCTGCTCAATGCGCTGATCTTCCTGGTGGCAGCGGTGCTGATCGTGCCGGTCTTCAAGCGCCTGGGGCTCGGCGAGGTGCTGGGCTACCTGGCCGCGGGGGTGGTGATCGGTCCGTCCGTGCTGGCCCTGGTGGCCGACGCCGAGGCGGTGCTGCAGTTCTCCCAGGTCGGCATCGTCTTCCTGCTGTTCGTGATCGGCCTGGAACTCAAGCCCTCCCGCCTGCGCGTGATGCGCAAGGCGGTGTTCGGCTTCGGTAGCCTGCAGGTCGCCATCACCACGACCCTGCTCTCGCTGGCCGCCTGGTGGCTGGGACTCTCCCCGGCCGCGGCGCTGGTCGTCGGCTTCAGTCTGGGGCTCTGCTCCACACCGCTGGTGCTGCAGCTGCTCGGTGAACGCCATGAGCTGCAGACCCGTCACGGCCGCAATGCCTTCGCCCTGCTGCTGTTCCAGGACCTGGCGGCGATCCCGGTGCTGGCCATCATTCCCATGCTGGCCGCCGAGAGCCTGCTGGCCGAGGGGCTGTTGCCGCTGCTTCGGGAGCTTCTGGTGGCAGTCGGCGCCTTCTTCGGACTGATCGTCGGCGGCCGCTACCTGCTGAGACCGCTATTCCACTATGCGGCGGCCACCCGCAGCCGCGAGGTCTTTGCCGGCACGGTATTGCTGGTGGTGATCGGCGCCGCCCTGCTGATGGAGCTGGCCGGGCTCTCCATGGCCCTGGGGGCCTTCATCGCCGGCGTGCTGCTCGCCGACTCGAGCTACCGCCATAACATCGAGGCCGATATCGAGCCTTACCGCGGCCTGCTGCTGGGGCTGTTCTTCATGGCCGTGGGCATGACCGCCGATATCCGCCTGCTCGGCGAGATGCCGCTGGTCGTGCTCGGCCTGACCCTGGGGCTGGTGGGTCTCAAGGCGCTGACCATGCTGGTTGCCGCGAAAGTCCACGGCACGGGGTGGAAGGATGGACTCAACCTGGCGGTACTGCTCTCCCAGGGCGGCGAGTTCGGCTTCGTGCTGCTCTCCGCGGCCGCAACGGCTGCCCTGCTTGACCCCTCGCTGGTCAGCCTGCTGATTCTGGTAATCTCGCTCTCCATGGCGACCACCCCGCTGCTCTTCCTGCTGCATGTGCGGGGCCTTCGCCGGCTCTTCTCCCCCCGCCGGGCGAAGCGCGCCTATGACCCCCTGCCCGACAATGCCCCGCAGATCATCATTGCCGGATTTGGCCGCTTCGGGCAGATCATGGGGCGCGCGCTGCAGGGACTGAAGATCCCCTACACGGTGCTCGACATCAACGCCGACCAGGTCGAGGTAGTGCGCCGTTACGGCAACAAGGTCTACTACGGCGATGCCTCGCGTATCGACCTGCTCAAGGCCGCCGGCGCCGACCGGGCCAGGGTGCTTGTGGTGGCGGTGGGCGACCCCGAGGCCTCGATGCGCATCGTCGGCCAGGTGCGGCGTCAGTTTCCCCACCTTCAGCTCTATGCCCGGGCACGCAACCGCCACCATGCTCACCTGCTGATGCGAGCCGGGATCACTCACATCGTGCGTGAGCTGCTGCCGGCCAGTCTCGAGCTGACCCGCGAGGCCCTGATCGGCCTGGGCATCCCCCGCGAGCAGGCCCAGCACACCATCGATACCTTCCGCCCCCACGATGAGCAGGCGCTGCTGCGCCAGCTCGAGGTGTTCGGCAACGAGACGCAGCAGATCCAGACGATTCAGGAAGCCGCCCGGGAACTCGAGGCGCTCTACGAGGCAGACGAGGACATCGCCACCCGCGTGGAAGAGATTCCGAAACAGCCGCGCTGAGGCGCGATCACTCGACCGCCCACCACCCCGGCAGGCGGGCCTGAACCTCGCGGCGCGCGAAGCGGTCGTCCATCAGCACGACCGTGCCTTCGTCCTCGGGCCCCCGGATCACTCGCCCCGCCGCCTGCACCACCTTGATCAGCCCGGGGACACGATAGGCATAATCGTCGCCGAGGCCGAAGCGGGCCTGCAGCCGCGCCTTGAGGGCCTCGTTGAAGTCGTTGAAGGGCGGCAACCCCAGGGTGGCGATGAAGGCGCCAATCAGCCGCTCGCCCGGCAGGTCGATGCCCTCGGCGAAGGCCCCACCCAGTACCGCGAAGCCGATTCCCTGCCCGCCCGGCGTGAAACCGGCCAGGAAGGCATCGCGAGCCTCCTCGCGCATGCCACGGGTCTGGGCGCGCACGGGAATCGCCGGATGGGCCGCCTGCAGTCGTGCCAGGACCGCCTCCAGATAGGCGAAGCTGCTGAAGAAGGCCAGGTAGTGGCCCGGCCGTCGGCGGTACTGCCCGGCCAGTTCGGCAACGATGGGCGCAAGAGACCTCTCTCGATCGCGCAGTCGGGTGGAGATGTCGGCCCGGATGCGAACCTCGAGCTGCTCGGCGGCGAACGGCGAGATAACCTCGTGCCACACCGTGTTGACCGGCAGGCCCAGCAGGTCACGATGGTAGTGGGCAGGGCTCAGGGTCGCCGAGAACAGCACGGCCGAGTGGGCCGCCACGAAGCGCGACGCCAGGAAGTCCGCCGGCACCAGGTTACGCAGCCCCAACACGGCGCGGCCACGGCCTTGGCGGGCCAGGTCGCACAGTGAATGCTCGCCGAAGGACGCCGCCAGGCGAGTGAAGGCCAACGCCTCGAAGAGCAGCTCCTGCAGGGCGAGGGAGGCCTGGTCGGGGTGTTCGCCCAGGTATTCAGTGATGGCGCTGGCGACGCCCTGCAGGGCCGCGACCAACCCCTCGGGCAGATCGTCGAGCACGCAGTAGGCCGACCGGCCCGGTTCGCCGGCCTCGCTCATCCCCGCCGCCTTGACCAGCGCCTGCCACTGCCGGGCCAGGCGCCCCAGGGGGCGCCTCAGGGCGGAAGGGGCCTCACGCCGCAACCCCGCGAGGCGGCGCTGATCCAGCTCGGCGCTGTACATGCCCCGGGCCCGTTCCACCAGGTTGTGGGCCTCGTCCACCAGCAGGCCCTGCCGCCAGCCGTTGGCTCGGGCGAGGCCATGCAGCGGTGCATTGGCATCGAACCAGTGGTTGACGTCGCCGACGACCACGTCGCACCAGCGCGCCAGCTCCTGCCCCAGGTAGTAGGGGCAGACGCCGTGATCGAGGGCCACCTCGCGCAGCGCCTGGCGATCCAGCCAGCCCCTCGCCACGGCAGCCTGGCGCGCTGCCGGCAGCCGGTCGTAGAACCCCGCCGCCAGCGGGCAAGCCTCACCATGGCAGGCCCGGCCGGGATACTCGCAGGCCTTGTCCCGAGCGGTGAGTTCCAGCACCCGCAGCGGCGCGGGCTTGCCATCCGGGCTGCCGATGCCCGGGCCTTCGGCGTCCGGGCTTGCCGTGGCTCCGTCGTCGCCACCAAGGGTGGCCAGCGCATCCAGGGCCAGCCTGCGCCCCGGCGTCTTCATGGTCAGGAAGGCCACGCGGTCGAGCCCTTGGCGAGGCATGGCCTTGAGCAGCGGAAACAGGGTGCCGAGGGTCTTGCCGATGCCGGTGGGCGCCTGGACCAGCAAGCAGCGGCCGGTGCTGGCGGCCTTGTAGACGGTCTCCGCCAGGTCGCGCTGGCCGGGACGAAAGCGCGCGTGGGGAAAGGCGAGCTCGCCGAGCGCCCCGTCACGCCGCTCGCGATGCCGGGCCTCCTGCGCGGCCCAGGCCAGGAAGCGGCGGCACTGGGTCGCGAAGAAGGCCTGCAGTTCGGTGGCGCTCGCCTCGCGGGTCAGCACGGTCTCGCGGCCGGTGGTTATGTCCAGGTAGACCAGCGCCAGCGTCAACGACGCCAGGCCACGCTCGGCACACAGCAGCGCGCCATAGACGCTGACCTGCGCCCAGTGCAGGGCGCGCTGGTTGTCGGCCATGCGCTCCAGCCGGCCACGATGGGTCTTGACCTCCTCCAGCCGGCCCGCCGCGGAGTCGAAGCCGTCGGCGCGACCGCTCACCGTCAGGCCCTCGAAGACGGCGGAAAGCGGCAGCTCGGCCTCGTATCCCTCGCCCCTCCGCCGTGATACCAGGGCATGGCCCTCGATACCCTCCTGGGCACTGGGGGCCGGGGTGAAGCGATGGTCCAGGTCCCCCTCTCGGGCGGTGAAGTCGCACAGCGTGCGCACCGCCACGCGATAGCGCGCCCCCGCCCTCATTCGCCGTCCAACGTCCAGCGCACATGGCAGACAACCGCCGGCATCTCCCGCGCCTGGAAGAAGGCCAGCCAGCGCCGCTGGTTGTCCTGCAGCCGGTCGCCGGGCCCTTTTACCTCGATCATTCGGTAGCGCGGTTCGCCCTTCGGGGCCTCGGGCAGGAACTGGATCAGGTCCGGCAGGCCGGCACGGTTGGCCTTGAGGTCGACGAGCAGCCGCTCGAAGCAGGCGCGCAGGTGAGTCGCTGGCAGGCAGGCCAGCGCCTGCTCGAGCAGTGCCTCGTCGAGGGCTCCCCAGTGCACGAAGGGCGAGGCCAGCCCGTACTTCTCTCGCCAGGTGGCGCGGATCATCTCGCGATAGTCGCCGCTCTCAAGCCGGGCGAGGCAGGCATCGAACAGGTCACGACGGCGAGCCACGAAGTCCTCGCGGTAGAGATCGGCCGGTCCGCCATGGAAGGGATGAAAGAAGGCACCGGGCAGCGGCGCAAAGAGCGCCTCCCAGCAGAGCAGGCCGAAGAGCCCGGTGAACAGGCTGTTTTCCACGTAGTGGACCGGCGCCGCATCATCGTGCAAGTGGTCGCGCACCGCGGCTTCCACGGGGCCGGCTGCCAGGGTCAGGGTCCACTGTCGAGGGACGGGCTCGGGCGTTGCCGCCTGCGGGGCAAGCCCCAGCCGGCGGCGCAGCCGCGGCCCAAGCCGGTTCAGCGCTTGTGCCTCCTCCTCGCTGGCCGGGGCGTCCATCAGCGGTTCCACCAGCGACAGAGCCGTGGCGTGGGCCCCGCGGCGCTCCAGCAGGCGCAGGTGACGGATGCGCCCCTCGACGCTGCCGGCGTGGCCCGCGTCCGGCCAGCCGGCCCGCGCGTAGAGGGCAAGCGCCGTCTCACCCTGGCCTTCGCGCTCCGCCTGGCGTCCCAACGCCACGCAGAGCCGCCGATGCCGCGCCGCCAGCCAGGTGTTGTCGGTCAGGGGGGCGGGCAGCTCGCGGTACAGTGCCGACGCTGCCTCTCCGGCTTCGAGACGCTCGCGTAGCCGGTGCAGGGCGAGATAGGCATCCACCTCCGTGCGCTGCCGAAAAGCCCGCGAACCGGCCGTGATTGCCACCCGTTCGAAGCGCTGCAGGCCGAGTTCGGTGAGCACGAATTCGGCCCAGTCCTGACGCAGGTTGCCGAAGAACATCAGCCGCATTCGGTCGCAGGTTGGCATCACGGCAAGGCGCACGACCCGGTCCGGTGCTGCGGGCCACCACTCGGTGAACGGGCGGGGCTTGGTGAGCCGCGCCGCGAGCGCCTCGAGCAGCGCGGCCTTGCCGGTGGCGGCGGGCAGCCCCGCGGCGGCGATCTCGCCGGCCAGGGCACGGCGCAGTTCGGGAAGGCGCAGCTGGCGGAAGAGTTCCTCGAGGTCGAGCGCCGGGGCGGGCTCAACCAGGCCCGCCTCGACCAGCGGCGCGAGCGCCGACTCGGTGTCGCCGATCTCGGGATAGCGCAAGCGCGAGGTGCGAAAGTGCTCCCCCTTGCGCATCACCATGCGCACCAGCAGCGCCTGCGAGCTTTCGGGCAGGGCCGCGAACGCGGTCAGGAAGTCATGCTCCGTCGCGTCCAGCAGATCACCATGGCGCTCGGCGACCCACGCCAGCACGAAGCGGAAGTTCGCCAGGTAGTAGCGTGGGTCGTCCAGGGGCGCGGTGACCGAGGCGGCGGCGGGAATACTGTTCATGCATCCATGATATCAGGGCCGATGAGCCAGCGTCAGCGCAGCAGGCCGAGCGCCAGATCACGCACTACCTCGCAGGCGGGAACCTCGCGGCAGCGGCTGGCGTTCTGCCCGGCCCATAGCGGCGAGAAATCGCCACTGCCTTGCGCCTCGGCGGCGGCCCGCAGCGGGGCGATGGCCGCGGTGGCCAGCGGGAAGGCCGGCGCCGCGTCACTGATCGGCCCCAGCTCGCGCATCAGCCGGGTGACGATGCCCCGAGCCGGGCGGCCGCTGTAGAGGTTGGTCAGGGCCGTATGGCGGGCCGCCTCGCTCATCAGCGCCCGGCGATGGATGGCCGAGGCGCGGGACTCCGGACAGCAGAGGAAGGCCGTGCCGACTTGAACAGCCTCGGCGCCAAGGGCCAGCGCCGCCGTCACGCCGCGGGCATCGGCGATACCCCCGGCGGCGATCACCGGCACGTCCACGGCTTCCCGAACCTGAGGCAGCAGCGCCAGGGTCCCCATCTGGGTGGTCAGGTCCTCGGTCAGGAAAAGCCCGCGATGGCCGCCGGCCTCGAGCCCCTGGGCGATCACGGCGTCGGCGCCATGGGCCTCGAGCCAGCGTGCCTCTTCCACCGTGGTGGCCGTGGAGAGCACCGTGGCACCCCAGGCCTTGACCCGTGCCAGCAGCTCAGCTGCCGGCAAACCGAAATGGAAGCTCACCACCTCCGGACGAAAGGATTCGAGGACGTCGCAGGCCGCATGATCGAAGGGACGCCGCCCGGCCCCGGCCGGCACCGCCTCGAGATCGAGGTCGAACTCGGCATACCAGGGCGCCAGCGCCTCCAGCCAGCGCGCCTGCCGCTCGGGGTCGGGTGCGGGCGGGGCGTGGCAGAAGACGTTGACATTGATCGGCCCCGCGGTCCCGGCTCTGAAGGCGTCAAGCTCCTCCTCCATGGCCGCGGGCGAGAGCATCGCGCAAGGCAGTGCCCCGAGGCCGCCGGCGCGCGAGACCGCCGTGGCCAACTCGCTGCCCTGGGCGCCCGCCATTGGCGCCTGAAGGATCGGGAGATCCAGATCAAGGCGTTGCAGCAGCGTCTTCATGTCGTGCGCTCCTCGGCGTCGGTGAGGGGGGATCGGCCCATTTCCACATTGATCAGCGCGCCGAGCAGGACGACGAAGGCCGACAGCCAGAACCACAGCATCAATACCACCACCGCGCCGAGGGAGCCATAGAGCTGGCCGAGGTTGGCAACGTGGCGCGCATAGAGCGACAGCCCGCCGGAGCCCATCAGCCACAGCAGGGTGGCGCCCAGCGTACCTACGCGGATCCACTCCCAGCGCGGGGTCTGCCGATAGGGCCCAAAACGGTAGAAGACGGCGATGACGGCCATCATGGCCAACAGCAATACCGGCCAGCGCAGCAGGCTGATCAGGGTGAAGAGCGGTCCTTCGAGGCCCATCATCGAGATGGCCAGGGGGAAGAGCGCCACGAAGGCGATCGCCACCTGGGTGGTCACGACCAGCCCCAGGGTCAGGGCCAGGATCATCACGCCGCGGTGCCAAAGGGCACGCCGTTCTGTCTCGCCATGCACCACCGCCAGCCCGACCAGCAGGCCGCGTACGCCCTTGGAGGCAACGAACATGGCAATCGACAGACCGCCCACGGCCGTGACGCTGAGACCGGCCTGGGTATGCTCGCCGATCTCCCGGGCCTGCTCCTGCACCAGCCGCGCGGCGCCGGGAGGGATCAGGCGGCTCGCCTCGCCGATCTGACGCGCCATGTCCTGGGGGTCGAATACCAGCGCCCACAGGGAGATGATGGCGGCGATCGCCGGAAACAGCGCCAGCATTGCGTAGAAGGCCACGCCGGCCGCCAGAATGGTCACTCGATAGTCGATCACCGCCTGCCTGACCCGCAGGGCGATGAGCACCCAGAGATGCAGGGCCTCGGGGAGACGTCGCAGCAGCGAACGAACCGTCATGTCGACCTCATGACCGCTGCGGGGGACGCAGCACCATGCGTCCGTCGCGGATCTCGATGTCGAAGCGGCCGAGAAAGCTCATGCCCAGCAGGGCCGCGTCGCCGGCGAGACCCGGGCTGATGGAGCCGCGAACCTCTCGCGCGGTGAAGCCGCCGAGACTCACCTTGTCGAGCACCGTCAGTTCGCCACGCACTCGACCGTTGGCGGTATTGAACCAGGCACTGCCGGTGCTCTCGAGCCCCAGCCGTTCGGCCAGCTCGGCCGGCACGGCCACATAGGTGGCGCCGGTATCGAGCAGGAACTCGACCGGCTCGCCGTTGATACGTCCGGTGGCCACGAAGTGGCCGGCGCGGTTGCGCTCCAGCACCAGTGGCTCGCCCTCCCCTATCGAGACATCGGCGAGGTGGGCATTGGGGTTGCGCTGCGCCTCCAGGTAATCGTGGAAGTACCAGGCCCCGCCCCCCAGGAATAACACCCAGAACAGCAACATCATGCCCAGGCCGGCACGGCGTGTGGCTCGCTCCTCGCTCATGATCTTTCCTCTCGGCGACTGCCCCTTGAGACCATCATGCCACAGGGACATTCCGCGACGGTCCCGAGAGGTCTCGGTGCCCGTTGCGCGCCTCCCAGTCGCGTGCCGCCTGCTGGCCACGGGACTGGTTCACGCCCAGACAGATCAGGATGGCAAGCACGAACAGCACCGCACAGAGCAGAATCGATGCCTTGAGCCCCACCAGCGACTGCAGCAGGCCCAGGCCGATGATGCCGATCA
Source organism: Halomonas fontilapidosi (assembly GCF_014192285.1). Lineage (GTDB taxonomy): Bacteria > Pseudomonadota > Gammaproteobacteria > Pseudomonadales > Halomonadaceae > Halomonas > Halomonas fontilapidosi. Next base: position 78,858 of record NZ_JACHXQ010000008.1, read on the forward strand.
CCCCGGCGAGCTTGTTGGCCAGCCCCCAGAAGCCGAAGAACTCGGCGGCCTTGCGGCTCGGCGAGAAGAGTCCCACCAGGGCGCGGCTCGCGGACTGGCTGGAGCCCAGCGAGAGCCCCGCCAGGCAGCCCACCACCAGGAACAGGTGCTGGGCTTCCCAGTCGAGCCCGAGACGGGCATGCAGGAAGGCGGTGACCTCCGGCGTGGCCCAGATGGCGAGTATCGCCGCCACCCAGAGGCCCAGGGTGAAGAGGTAGGTGACCTTGGTGCCGATGCGATCCTGGATGAAGCCGAAGCCCAGCGCGCCTGCCGCCGCGGTGATCTGCACGATGATAAACATGATGTTGCGCACCGATTCGTCCCAACCGATCACCTGCGCACCGTAGATGAAGGCAAAGGCGATGATGATGTAGACACCGGCCATGGAGAACAGCAGCGAGACCAGGAAAACGCCCAGATCACGAAAGCGCCGCAGCTCGTGCAGGGTGGTGGCCACCCGCTGCCAGGCGATCTCCCGATAGGGCTTGCCCGGCGGCTGGGGCGTGCCGCGCTCCTTGACCCACAGGAAGGTGGGAATGGCGGTGACCAGGAAGAACCCCGCGGCAAAGGGGCCGACCCAGCGGATGCGCTCGAAGTTTTCCGCCGTGGCCTCGCCCAGCACCACCAGCGTGAAGCCGGCGGCGAACAGCCCGCCAACGTAGCCCAGCGCCCAGCCGAAGCCGGAGATCTTGCCCAGATCCTGCGGTGGTCCCAGGTCGGGCAGGAAGGCGGCGATGAAGGATTCGCCCATGGAGTAGGCATAGTTGGAGACCACGATCAGCAGCAGCCCCAGCACCACGTAGCCCGGCGCCACGAAGTAGAGCATGGCGGTAGTAGCCACGGTGGCCAGGTAGCTGATGAACAGGAATTCCTTTTTGGCGGCCCGGTAGTCCATCACCGCCCCGCACAGCGGGCCGGTCACCACCACCAGCAGGTAGCTGATCGACAGCGCCAGGCTCCACAGGAAGTTGGCCAGGCGGTAGCCGTCGCCACGATCGCCGACGATCACCGTGGTGAATAGCTCGCCGAACACCACGGTGATGATCAACAGGGTGTAGGCCTGGTTGGCGAAGTCGAACATCGCCCAGCCGAGGATCTCCTTGCGCGAGGCGCGAGGGGTCGTCGGCACGGCAGCGGGGATCAGGCTCATGCAGGCGTCCCGGTTGGAATCAGCCCGTCACCATAGCAGCCCCTACCCGCCTAGACGAGATCGCGAGGAATGGTCTCATCCCAGGTCTGCGCGTAGATCCGGGTCTCTCCCTCCCAGGCATCCAGGGTGGCACGGATGCGAAAGTTGTCGACGTCGCTGGTCAACTGGGTGCGGGTCAGGGTGCTGACCGCCCAGTCACCGCGCTTGAAACTGCGCTGCCACTCCGTCCAACCGCTCACACTGTCGTAGCTGCCGTAGGAATACTGGTAGCGTTCGGTGACCCGGGCAGCGATCTCGAGGTCGATATCGTCGATGCGGTAGCGCCCCTCATCATTGATCACTTCCAAAGTGGTGCGATCGTTGGCCAGATCGCGGATCACCTGCCAGCTCTCCTGGGTCGGCTGAAGCAGCGTTTTGGCCATGGGCGCCGCCCCTTCGGGCTCGTCAAAGGCCCGCAAGGCAGCTTCCTCCTCGGGCCGCGGCGCACGCACGGGTAGGACCAGGCGGCAGCCGCTCGGATGGATGGTGAGCCTGACCGGCCGAGGCGCCGGCCAGGCGAGCGGCCAGTAGCTAGTGGAAAGTGCCAGACGAACGGCATGCCCTTCGGCAAACCGCTGCGCAATATGCTTGAGCGGAATCCTGACCCGGTAGCGCTGGCCCGGCACCAGCGGCTCGGGGTTCTCGTTGCTGTCACGGTGCGTGAGGTTGAGCAGCCCATAGGAGACTCGCGTGGCCTTGTCATCCTCGGCAATGTCGGAGAGACGCAAGGCCACCATGGCGACCGGCTGGTCGGCGGCGATGTCGAGCTCCACCATTGGCGACCCGCAGATCTCAAGCGGGGCCTCGAGACGAGGTGTCTGGAAGATCAGGGAACCACCATCCTCATCGCGCTGATCATGAGGCAGGTCAGGAGGCGCATTGTAGGAGCACCACTTGCCGGCATAGAGCCCCACCGATAGCGGTGAGCGAATGTCCAGAGTGGCCTCATCGTCATCTGCAACACCGTCGACTTCGGGCAACAGGTCATGCCCAACGGTGAGCTGGAACGAGGTTGACAGGATATTCGGCGATGGCCATTCCGGCTCGGCAATCCAGCGCCCAGGCCGCTCATCGTAACGCGCCGAAGGCGGCACCGAATCCTGCATCCAGACCCGCAGCATGGGCTCGTCCATGATGCCGGTCTCCTCGTCTTTCAGCCACTGGTCCCACCAGCGCAGCGTCTCCTGAAGGAAACCGATGGCCGGTCCCGGCACGCCAAGGTGGGGGTACTTGTGGGCCCAGGGGCCGACCAGCCCCTTGCGCGGCACCGAGAGTCCCTTGAGCACCCGGAAGACGGCATTGCAGTAGCCGTCGGCCCAGCCGCTGACGGCATAGACCGGGCACTGAATGCGTGAATAGTCTTCGCACACCGAGCCATGCTTCCAGTACTCGTCACGGCGCTGATGCTCGAGCCACTGGCCGAGCCACATGCCGCTACCCCTCAGGCGCTCGAGCCACATCTCTCGCCAGCGCTCCCCTACCAGCTCGGGATCGGGCGGGCAGGCGTTGCCATCGAACATGGTCGAGGCCCAGGAGAGGTTGTCGGCCAACAGGCAGCCACCCATATGATGGATGTCGTCGGCGTAGCGGTCGTCGGTGAAGCACAGCGTGATCACTGCCTTGAGCTGCGGAGGACGCAGGGCGGCGATCTGCAGGCCATTGAAGCCGCCCCAGGAGATGCCGATCATGCCAACATCGCCGGTGCACCAGGGCTGGGCCTCCAGCCACTCGAGGATCACCAGACCGTCCTCGAGTTCACTGGGCAAGTACTCGTCGGTGAGCACGCCGTCGGAGTCGCCGGTGCCACGAATGTCGACCCGTACCCCGGCGTAACCATGACCGGCCCAGTAGGGATGCATCTGGATGTCACGCTCGGCGGTGAGGTCGCGCTTGCGGTAGGGCAGGTACTCGAGAATCGCCGGTACCGGCTGCTGCTCGGCATCCACAGGACGCCAGATGCGCGCCGCCAGCCGGCTGCCATCAGGCAGGGGAATCCAGGTCTCTTCTTCCATGACCCGGCGGGGAAAATCATTGACGATACGCATGGTGCTGCACTCCTCATTCCTTGTGCTCCGCGTGCCACTCCCGGCCACCTCAGCCCTGAACGTCATCGAACTCGAACGCCAGTCGCGCCACCAGACGGTCGAAGTCAGCGAGCAACTGCTCGACCGATGACGCACCGAGATAGACATGCGCCAGGGCAAAACTGTAGGCGTCCTGCTCGGGGAGTGAGGAGAGCCGCTGCCCTTCCTCCACCTGCACGGCGACATGACAACCGGGGAAGTCGGTCACGAGTTCCGCGAGCTCCGCGTCGGTGGGAACCCTTGTCACCACCGCATCGGTAAAGAATACCCGGTGGAAGAACTTGGCGGCTACGGGAAATTCGCCCTCGCGATGCGGCATGTCAGGCCGTCGTCCCAGCCCCAGATCGATGGTGACTTGCTGGTTGCTGACGCCGTCGACCTTCTCGAAGAGATCGCAATGCGACTGCGAGATGCGCGTATTGATCTCCAGAAGCCAAATGCGTCCCTGGACCTCGTCCCAGAAGTACTCAATGTTGAAGGCGGCGTTGTCATAACCGATATGGGTCATGATGCGGTCGGTCAATTCGACCATGGTGGTCTGAATATCCTCGGGCAGTCCGGAGGGATACCGGTAGTGGAAGAAGCTCAGCACCTGCGGGTAGCGCAGCGAGTCGACGATACCGTAACTGACTACCTTCCCCTCGAAGACATACCCTTCCACCGTGCATTGCCAGCCGCCGATGATCTCCTCGGCCATGCAGAAGTGGCCGTCCACGGCGGCGATTTCCGGCGGCAGCTGTGCTTGCTCGAGCACCGTATTGAAGGGATCCGCGATGGTACCGATCGATTCGCGAAGCTGCGCGATGGCCTGATAGAAATCCTCGGGGGTATCGATGCGAAAGCCCAGTCGTGAGCCGGAGGACTTGATCGGCTTGACGAAGAAGGGGAAGTAGAGACCCGCCTCACCGATGCGCGTCATCGCCTCATCATCAAAGGGGTCGAAGGCGGTGAAGCCGGGGATGTGGTCGGGGATCACCTCGCGCTGAACGCGGCGACTCCAGTACTTGTGCTCGCACTTCAGCAGGCTCGAAAGCGAGGTACTGCGGACATCGAAGCGTTCGCAGAGAATCGGCAGCATGGTCGAGACGGGAAAGTCCATGTAACCGACGATGGCGTCGATGGAGCCCTCGAAGGCCTCGAGCTGCGCCGTGGCCTCCGAGAGCATGGCGGCAATATCGAATTCCTCGGTATCGTAGACCAATTCCGGGGCAATCACCCCGTGGAACCGGCAACCCTCTGCACCATGTAGCGTCTCGAGACGCTGGCGGTTGAAGTCGTTGAGTCCCACTACAAAGATGTTCTTGACTGCGGCCATTGCCTAGCCCCTCTGTGGAACGCCGGAATCGGCGCCTTCGAGCAGCATAGTCCAGCGCGCGACACCAAGGGTCAGCCGTGGCGATCGGGGTCGATGACATCGCCTGCTTCGCGGCCGCGGTGGAGGCGGCCGATGGCCTCGCTACCCCGGCCGGCCAGGGTCGCCAGCCGATCGATCTGATCGTCCAGCCGCGGCAGCGCCTCTTGCCGATAGCGGGACAGGTCGTCAATGGCGCCCATCACCTCGTCGAAGGCCTGCTCCAGGGCCTGCATGTCGAGCATCGCCGACGAGGCCCGCTGCTGGATATCGACGCCCTGCTGGCGCAATGCCCGCGCCGTCCCGCCGATCATCTCGGAGGTCGTGGCATTGAGTGCCTCGACGCGGTCCAGCACCAGCCGCTGGTTGGCAATGGCCAGAGCAACCGTGGCAGCGACGGTCAGGGCCGAGACGGTGACGTTGATGGCGCGATCGACCCCGCGCATCAGTTCGCGATTGTTGCGGATGATCACCTCCAGCGCCAGGATGCCCTGCTGGCTCACCGCCTGCTGCTGCTGCAGGTCGACGATGCGCTGGCGAAGCGGGAACAGCAGCTCCTCTTCGAGAAAGCGCCGCTGGGAGTCTTCCTCATCGCGACGGGCGATGGTGGCCTGTAACCGCTCGTCGATCAGCCGACCCAGGGCGACCTGACGCTCCAGCTGGGCGAGGCTGTCGCGCAGGGCCTGCTGGTCGTCGCTCAGGGTGAGGTTGTCGCGATGCAGCATGTCGCGCCCCCCTTCCAGGTCGGCAATGATCGAGTCCAGCGCCTGCTGAGCCGTCTCGAACTTGCGAAAGTAGCGCTGCAGACGGCTGCTGGCACCCGGCAGCAGGGCCAGCACGCGATCCAGCGGACCGGGCGACAGGCGGTGTCGGGCCGGGTCGAGTTCCTGCATCCGGCCGCGCAGGTCGACCAGCGCCTTGGCCACGGGGCCGCCCTCATCGCCGTGGTGGGCCAGCTGGCGCAGCGGGGTCTGCAGCATGGCGCTCTGATGGGCGGCCTGCTGCTGCAGCTCCAGCCCCAGCTCGTCGATGGCACGTCGCTTGCGCGCCAAGGCATCCGCCTCGCCGTCATCGACCAGTTCGTCGACGAAGGCATCGGCCTGGGCCGCCAAGGCGGCGTCTTGTGTGCCGCCGTGCGCTTCGCTGTCGTCGAGCTGGCGGGCGATCTCCTCCACGGGGGGCAGCGACAGGTCGGCGTCGCGTTCGGGTTGCTGGGTCATGGGCACCTCGTCGAAGGGTAGGCTCGGAGGGAAGGAAGGGCTGGCATCAGGACCTGCCACGCTCATAGCGGTCGGCACGGGAAGCGAAATGGCGCAGCGCCTCCAGCGCCTGGTCGGTGCTGACCGTGGCCTGTGGACGCCCGGTCTCGATGCGCGCCAGGGACACGGCCGTGTCGTCGAGGACGGTCAGCGCCGCCTCATTGCGCGCGGCCAACTCGCGCAGCCCTTTCTCGGTTTCCTCGATCAGTTCCAGTCGCCGCACCAGGGCGGCTCGCTCCTGTGTCCCCAACTGGCGGCCTTCGCGACTCAGGCGGCGCCGCACGAAGTCACCGTCCACGTTCGCTACCCCGCGGGCCCGGGAGGCCATGGCATCCAGGGTATCCACCACCCCGCGACAGACCTCGATGACCAGTTCACGCGCGCGGGCGAAGGCCAGTTCGCCGCTGTCGAAGCGGCTCCCCAGCACGCCCAGCACATGACAATAGCGGCTGTAGACCCGGTCGGCCTGGACCGCCAGGTCGGGGCGCCGTGCGTCGATGAGCCGCTGCTTGGCGCGGCACAGCGCCAATACCAGGTCATCGGCATCCGCCGGCGGATGTGACGGGTCGAGCTCCGCCAGGTTGGCTTCGTGCGCGTCGCGCTGCTGCTGTGCACGACGACGTGCGGCCTCGGCGGCCAACGTCGCCTGCCGGCGCTTGTCACGCCGCCGAGCGAACCAGCCGCGCAGCCGACGCTCCAGCGGTAGCGCCACCGGAATCGCCACCAGACCGGCCAGCCAGCCTGTCAGGGTCGGCCCGAAGCCGCCCCACAGCGAGGTCAGCCACAGCAGCATGCTGATGAACGGCACTATCAGGGCATAGCGCAGGATGACCTGCAGACGGCCGGGCGGTTCGAACGGCACGGCCAGGCGGGGATTGATCAGGCCCACCAGCAGCCATGGCAGACACGTCAGAAAGAGGCCGTAGGAAAATCCCTGGAGGAATCCCAGCATGGGGCTGACCATCCTTATATACGTCAGAGAAACACTTATCAGAGCGACACTTAGAGGAAAAGTGTAAGGAACAGGGCCACGCCACCCACCAGCAGCGCGATGATCACCGCGGCCACCACCACCCGATCCAGCCAGCGATCGAAGCAGGCCCAGTCGAACCGACGCCGCTGGCGCCGGCGGGTGGCACCGCGGCGGGACGCGTCGCGGCCGGTGCGGATGCGTGTCATGGTCGAAGTCCGATTTCACCATCATCCCCTGAGCTTACGGTCTGCCGCGGCACCTGGCCACCGACATCGACGCTGCCGCCAACGGTACGCTTCAGTGCTTGCTGCGTTGCTGACGTGGCAGGGTACAGTGGCGAAATACAGGGACACCTGTTACGGGCGGCATCGGCATTGCATTCCACCCCGGGCGCCCTGATGCTAGGAGAAACTCAGCAGGCTAATTGTTTCCGGAGTTATCCACGACATGTCCCGACTCGCCGACACGCCGCTTTCCGTGCTCGACCTGGCCCCGATTCGCGAGGGCGGCAGCGCCGCCGACACCTTCAGGGAGAGCGTGGCGCTGGCGCGGCTCACCGAGCGGCTTGGCTTCACGCGCTACTGGCTGGCCGAGCACCACAGCATCGAGGGCATCGCCAGCGCCGCCACCGCGGTGCTGATCGGGCATCTCGCCGGGGCCACCGAGCGCATCCGGGTGGGCAGCGGCGGCATCATGCTGCCCAACCACCCACCGCTGGTGGTGGCCGAGCAGTTCGGCACCCTGGAGACCCTCTACCCCGGGCGCATTGACCTGGGCCTGGGTCGCGCACCGGGCTCCGACGGCCCCACCATGGCCGCCATGCGCCGCGACCCCTATGCCGGCGTCGATGATTTCCCAAAGCGACTAGCGGAGCTGCAGGGCTATCTCGATGACGAGCGGCCGGGCCAGCGAGTGCGGGCGGTGCCCGGCCAAGGCACCCAGGTGCCACTCTGGCTGCTCGGCTCCAGCGACTTCAGCGCCCGCCTGGCGGCCCGGGAGGGGCTGCCCTTCGCCTTCGCCGCCCAATTCGCCCCGGCCCAGCTGTTCGAGGCGCTCAAGCTCTATCGCGACAACTTCCGGCCCTCGGCGGTGCTGAACCGGCCCCATGCCATGGTCGGCCTGCCGGTGATCGCCGCCGACAGCGACCTCCAGGCGGACTACCTCGCCTCCACCGCCCGCCGTAAGTTCCTGGGCATGATCCGCGGCCAGCGCACCAAGGCCCTGCCGCCGGTGGAAGCAGTGGACTGGTCGCCCCGGGAGCAGGCGCAGGTGGAGCAGTTCCTGGGCGCCGCGGTGATCGGCGGGCCCGAGACCGTGCGCGAGGGCCTGGAGCGCTTCCTGGAGCTGACCGGCGCCGACGAGCTGATGCTCAATACCGATGTCTACGCGGCCGAGGACCGGCGGCGAAGCTACGAGATCGTCGCCGAGATGTGGCGCTCATGACCCGCCCCGACACCTCGCGACCGACCCTTGGCCATCTGGTCGACGGCTTCCGGCGCATGGCGCCGCTGTCGCTGTTCGTGATCGTCTTCGGGCTGGCCTTCGGGGTGGCGGCCCTGCAGCAGGGGCTCTCCGCGGCCGAGACCCTGCTGATGAGTGGCCTGGTGTTCGCCGGGGCGGCGCAGTTCGCGACCCTGGAGCTGTGGGGCGACACCATCCCGCTGCTGCCGCTGGTCGCCATCACCCTGGCGATCAACGCCCGTCATCTGCTGATGGGTGCCGCCTTCTATCCGCACCTGCGTGACCTGTCGAGCGGGCGGCGCTACGCCAGCCTGCTGCTGCTTAGCGACGCCAACTGGGCCATGGCCATGAGCGGGGGCACCACGGCGGCGCGCCTGGGCATCCTGGTCGGCGGGGGCCTGGCCTTATGGTCCACCTGGATGATCGGTACCGGCCTTGGCGTGGCCTTCGGCAGCGGCATCAGCGAGCCCGACCGCTTCGGGCTGGATGCCATCATGGGCTGCTTCCTGCTGGCCATGCTGGTGGGCGACAAGCGCGACCTCAGCGTGCTGCTGCCCTGGGGCGCCGCGGCGCTGGCGGCCCTGGCGGCGATGGCCTGGCTGCCGCCCCACGCCCACGTGATCGTGGGGGCGCTGGCGGGTGGTGTAGTAGGCCTGTTGATGCCCACAGCGCGCAAGGAGGCCTCGCCATGACCCTGTCGGCTGCAAACGGTGGCGTGCTGCTGGCCATCGTGATCATGGCGCTGGTCACTTACCTGACCCGCGCCGGCGGGGTCTTCGTGATGGCCCGAGTACCCATCGGCCCACGGGTCGAGCGCTTTATCAACGCCATGGCCGGCTCGGTGCTGGTGGCGGTCATCACCCCCATGGCTGTGCACGGCGACGGCGGGGCCCGCATGGCCCTGGTCGCCACAGCGGGGGTGATGCTGGTGCTGCGCAAGCCATTGCCGGCGATCGCCGCGGGGATCCTGACCGCCGCGCTGTGGCGCCTGGTCGCATCTTGATCCCGCCTCGGAACGAAGCGCCCCGCACGCTTTCCAAGGGGCAGTCATTCACGGGGCGTCGGCCGGGCCGACGCCCCTTCATAGACATCGGAGTCCCGCATGCCCGACCCCCATGACCCGCGCCGCGGCTCACAGCAGAATGCCGCCTGGCGCGCCGCCCAAGAGTGGCAGGCCCGCGCCCGCCAGACCCGCCCCAGCGGCCCCCTGAGCAGCTTGAAGCTGCTGTTCATCTGGCTGCTGTTCGGCGTCATGATGATCGTCGCCCTCGTACTGGGGCTGTTTTTCCTGCTCGTCGGCTGGGCGATGATGCCCTTCCTGCGCCACCGCATGAAGAAGCGGATGGAAAGGATGCGCGCCGACCGGGCCGAGGACGTGGACGGCAGCGTCCACTATCGCGAGACTCGCTATCGCGACAGCCGCGACGCGGACGGTCGCTACCGCGAACAGCAGGTGCTGGAGGGCGACTATGAAGTCAAGGACGGGGAGCGAAAGGACACCGACCGCTCCTGACGGCTGACATTACCGACAGGGCCCGCAGGGAGGCATCGCTCTCGTCCATCGCCACATGCATCTTGTCCATCATCGGACTCCTCTGGATCGCGTTGTTGTTGACATGTTAGGGGTGAGGATCAGGACGTTCTGCGGGCCGGATCCCGCGCGGCCCGGCGATCCAGGCCGGGCAGCGGCCGGTGCAGCAGGGCATGGGCCAGCGCGCCGACCACCACGCCCCAGAAAGCCGACCCTAGCCCCAGGAAGCTCATCCCCGATGCCGTGGCAATGAAGGTGATCACCGAGGCCTCCAGGTGGTCCTTGTGAGTGGCGAAGGCGCTGAGGTTGCTGGTGATGGCCCCGATCAGCGCCAGGCCCGCCAGCACCGCGACGAACTCGCCGGGCAGCGAGGTGAAGAGCAGCACGATGGTGCCGGCGAAGGTGCCGCCGATCAGGTAGAAGACCCCGTTGGCGACCCCGGCCACGTAGCGCTTGTCGGGATCCTCGTGGGCCTCCTTGCTGGTGCAGATGGCCGCCGTGATCGCCGCGATCACCGTGGTGATCCCCCCGAAGAAGGCGGTGACGAGGGAGGTCAGGCTGGTCAGGGTGACGATCGGCCTGGCCGCAGTGTTGTAGCCGGCGCTGCGCATGATCGCCATGCCCGGCAGGAACTGCCCGGTCAGGCTGACCAGCACCAGCGGGATGGCCAGGCTCAGGGTCGCATTCCAGGTCCACTCGGGACGGATGAACTGGGGGTTTGCGAGGCTCAGCGTCACGCCCTCGAGGCTGGCATCCTCGACGGCCACGGCCAGACCTACGCCGACCAACAGCAGCGCCACCAGGCTGTAGCGGGGCGTCAGCCGCTTGAACACCAGGTAGGTCAGAATCATGCCCAGGGTCAGCGCCGGCACCGCCTCCAAGGAGACGAAGACCCCGACCCCGAACTGGAAGAGGATGCCCGCCATCATGGCGCTGGCGATGCCCGGCGGAATCGCCTGGATGATGCAGTCGAAGGAGCCGGTGATGCCGATCAAAAAGATCACCGCCGCCGCCGTAAGGTAGGCCCCCACCGCCTCGTTCAGTGACAAGCCGGGGAACAGCGTGACCAGCAGCGCCGTGCCCGGGGCCGACCAGGCGGTGACCACGGGCACCTTCAGCCACAGGCTGAGTGCGATCCCTGAGACGGCGGCGCCGATGGAGATCGCCCACACCCAGGAGGTCATCATGGTGGTCGAGATCTCAGCGCTCTGGGCCGCCTGGAAGAAGATCGCCAGGGGGCCGGAGTAGGAGACCAGCACCGCCACGAAGCCGGCGGTGATCGCGGGTATCGAGACGTCCTTTAATAACGACATGGTAAAGCGTCCTGATGGTTCTCTATCGACAATAAAAAGGGCCTGAACTACCGAAGCAGATTCAGGCCAAGGAGGAGAGGTGCGACGCCGGCAGTATCAGGTCGCCTCGCCGGCGACCCTGGCAGCCTTGCTCTCACGGGAGAAGTCGAAGTCGCGGAACTCCACCAGCATCGAGATCGCAGCCCCCAGGATCAGTGCCCAGAAGGAGGCGCCGATGCCGAAGATCTGCAGGCCCGACACCGCGATCAGGAAGGAGAACATCGCCCCAACCTCATGCTTGCCGGAGAAGGTGATGTGCATCGCCGAACTGATCACCCGCAGCAGCGCCAGGCCAGCGATGATGGCGATGAAGTAGCTCGGCATCGCCTCGATCAGGCTGAACACGAAGCCGTAGAAGGGGGCGCCGACCACGAAGATGATGCCGACGATCACCGCCGCCACCCATCGCTTATCGTGGGTTCCCGCCTCGGGGGAGGAGCAAATGCCGGTCATCGGCGCGGCGATGCAGGTGCTGTGCAGGTTGAAGAAGGCCGACACCATGGTGCCGATACCGCCGACGAAGGTGATGGCATTGGCCGGCGCCTCCTTGTAGCCCATGCCCTTGACCAGCCCCACGCCGGCGGGCGTCTCCATGCCCACCAGGATCAGTGCCAGTGGCAGGCCATAGGCCAGGAAGGCGTCCATGGAGAAGGCCGGCATGATGAACTCGGGCATGCGGAAGGAGAACTCCACGCTTGCGAAGTCGGCACCGGAGAGCGCCATGTAGAGTACGCCCACCACCAGGGTAACCACCAACGGCGGAATCCGGCGCAGGAAGCGCGCCGAGAGGAAGAAGGCCGCGATCATCACCACCGCGGGGATCAGGGCGTTCTGCAGCGGCATCACCATATTGGTGCCGAACTTGAGCAGCACCCCGGCCACCATGCCCATGACAATGGGCATGGGGATCAGCCGCATCACCAGGCTCATCCAGCCGGCCAGGGCCACCACCACCGAGATGGCGCCTGCCATCAGCGTCGCCCCCAAGGCCTCATTGAGCCCCACCACGGGGATGATGGCGGCGAACAGCAGGGCGCCGGGGATGGAGTTGGCCACCGGCAGGGGTAGCCGGTAATAGGCCGGCAGGATCAGGCCGAACAGGCCGTTGATGAACAGGTAGCTGATCACCCATAGCAGGGTGAAATCCTTGGGCAGCCCCGCCGCGGTACCGGCGCTGATATGGATGATGCCGGCACTGAGGCCGAAGATACCGGCGACCACGCCGGCGCTCAGGTTGTCGGCGTTGAGATCGCGCAGGAAGTCCCGCGGCGCCGATGCGAGGCCGGCGCCTTTCTCGAGGTGTCTCATGCTGTGCTCCAGGGGCTTGTTGTCGTTGCTGTCGGAAGCCACGGATGGTCAGGGGCAAGGCGAACGGGGCGGTCCGAAGCCCGCCTGGCGCAGGGGTCAGCCCTGGTCGCCGCCGCCCACCGGCAACACGCTGCCGGTGATGTAGCTCGCCTCGTCGGAGGCCAGGAACAGGATCGGCGCAGCCATCTCGTCCAGGGTGCCGTAGCGCTGCATCAGGCAGCTCTGCTTGGTCTGGTCGATGTGCGCCTGAAACCAGGCTCGCTCCGTCTCGTTTTGGGGCTCGGGCGTGCCGCGGGAGATCTTCCGCGGCGGCGCTTCGGTGCCGCCGATGCCGGCGGCCGCCACGCGGATACCGTGCTCGGCGACCTCGAAGGCCAGGGACTCGGTCAGCGCATTGACGCCCCCCTTGGCCGCCGAGTAGGGGATCCGGTGGATGCCCCGAGTCGCCACCGAGGAGACGTTGACGATCACCCCACCGCCCTGCGCCACCAGGGTCGGCAGCACCGCCCGGCAGCACCACAGCGTCGGCATCAGCGAGCGCTGGACCTCGGCGGCGATCTCGGCCTGGGTGAACTCGGTGAACGGCTTGAAGTTGATCGCGCCGCCCACGTTGTTGATCAAGATGTCGATCCGGCCGAAGTGCTCCACCGTGCGGGCCATCACCTCCTCAGCCCCCTCCCAGGTCTCGAGGTCGGCCTGCAGGGCGATGGCGTCCACGCCCTGCTCGGCGAGCCCCGCCACCACCTCATGGACCAGGTCGGCACGATCCACCAGGGCCAGGCGGGCGCCCTCGGCGCCGGCCCGCTCGGCAACCCGCCGCCCGATGCCCTGGGCTGCGCCGGTGATGACCATCACCCGCCCCTGGAACCGCGAGCCGTTGACGGGTGCTATGCTCATGACGCCTCCTTGGGTGCCTGGTTGGGGGTGAACTTCTCGTAATGGAAGCTCTGCGGAACGATGCCCTCGGCATCGAAATGCTTGAGCACGGCATCGACCATCGGGGGCGGCCCGCACAGGTAGACGTCGATGTCACCGTCGTGCAGCACCTCGGCATCCATGTGATGGGTGACATAGCCCTTGCGCGGATGCTGGCTCGCCTCGTCCACCACCACCGTGGAGTAGCTGAAGGTCGGCAGCTCCGCGGTGAAATGCTCCAGAGCGTCGACCTTGACCAGGTGGTCGTCCTTGTTGACGCCGTAGATCAGATGGATCGGATGCTCGCAAGGCGTCCCTTCCGCCCGCTTCTGGACCAGCAATTCGAGCATGGAGAGGAAAGGGGCCAGTCCAGTACCGCCGGCCAGCATCAGCACCGGGCGGGAGATCTCGCGCAGGTAGAAGCTGCCCATCGGCCCGGTCAGGGCCAGCCGGTCGCCGACCTTGGCGCGCTCGGTCAGATAGCCGCTCATCACCCCGTTGGGGATATTGCGGATCAGGAAGGCCGCACGCCGGTCGCCGGGCTTCGAGCTGAAGGAGTAGGAGCGGTGCTCTCCGCTGCCGGGCACATCGATGTGGATGTACTGCCCCGGCAGGAAGGTCAATGCTGCCTCGTCATCCAGGTCCACGCCCAGTTCGATGCTGTCCTCGGAGAGTTGCTCGACCACGGCCAGGGTGCCCTCGATCTTGCCGACCTGGGTCTTGCACACGGCGGAGGCCACCGGGATCTGGATGACACAGTCGGAGGACGGCACCATCTGGCAGGTCAGCACCTGGCCCTCGGCGGCTTCCTCGTCGGAGAGCGCCTCTTCCAGATACTCGTCCCCCATGTCGAACCCGCCCTGCTCGCAATGGCCCTTGCAGGTGCCGCAGACGCCGTCGGAGCAGTCCATCGGCAGGTTGACCTTCTGCCGATAGGCGGCGTCAAGGACCGTTTCCCCCTCCTTGCAGCCGATGAAACGGGTGACGCCGTCCTCGAAGTTGAGTGCAATGGTATAGCTCATGGTCGAATCTCCTCCCGCACCGGGTCAGCGTGACCAGGTCAGATGTGATAGATGTCGATGACCTGGTGGATGTAGTCGTTGTTGAGTTGCACGACTTTTCTGGTGATCAGCGGCGTCTCCCCCGACACGTCCAGGGTGTAGAAGGCGCTGCCGAAGTAGCTGTCGGTCTTCTTGTAGCGGTGGCTCAGGGTGTGCCAGTTGAAGCGCAGCTCCACCGTGTCACCTTCCTCCTTCAGCACCTCGAGGTTGGTGATCTGGTGGGTGGTGCGCGGCTCCGGCGTGCTCGCCCCGCTGCGCTCGGTCTTGATCCGGTAGACCCGGTCCTCGAGCCCCTCGCGGTTCGGGTAGTAGATCAGCGAGATCTCGGCCTCGGGGTCCCGGGTCAGCTGGTCGTCGTCGTCCCAGGCCGGCATCCAGAACTCGGCGTCCTGGCGGTAGCACGCCAGCCATTCGTCCCACTGGCGGTCGTCGAGCAGGCGCGCCTCGCGGTACAGGAAGGCCTGGATGTCGTGGTAGCTGGTGCTCATGGTCTCTCTCCCCTGTCAGGTCGCTCGGCTCAGGCCGATTCGGTGGCGATGAACTGGCTGCGTTCCTTGTCGATGGCGCGCAACATCTCCTCGACCCAGTGCTGGTGGTGCAGCACGTAGAGCCCCTCGTCTTCCGGGGAGGCCCCGCTGAGCAGCGGCTTCATGTCGATTGCCTGGGCGTTCTCGTCGGCCCCCTCGATCCACTGCTTGGCGCCGCGAGAGAGGTCGTTCCACTCGGCAAGCTGGCCGTTGTAGCCGTCCTGGCAGGCGCGGAATTCCTCGAGGTCGTCCGGCGTGCCCATGCCCGAGACGTTGAAGAAGTCCTCGTACTGGCGGATGCGCACCCGGCGGTTCTCCGCGGACTCGCCCTTGGGCGCGAAGCAGTAGATGGTGACCTCGGTCTTGTCGACGGAGAGCGGACGCAGCACGCGGATCTGCGTGGAGAACTGGTCCATCAGGTAGACGTTGGGGTAGAGGCAGAGGTTGCGGGTCTGGTTGACGATGGAGTCGGCCCGCGCCTCGCCAAGCTCAGCCTCGATCTCATCCTTGCGGGTGTAAACCGGGCGCACCTCGGGGTTGAGCAGCCGGGTCCACAGCATCATGTGGCCGTTCTCGTAGGAGTAGAAGCCGCCCTGGCTCTTCGACCAGCCGTCGGCGTCCACCGCCTTGGTGCCGCCGGCGTCGTAGTTGCGACGCTCCATGGTCGAGGCGTAGTTCCAGTGCACCGAGCTCACGTGGTAGCCGTCGGCGCCGTTCTCGGCCTGCAGCTTCCAGTTGCCGTTGTAGGTGTACGACGAGGTGCCGCGCAGGATCTCCAGGCCTTCCGGCGCCTGGTCGACGATGTTGTCGATGACCTTGGTGGTCTCGCCCAGGTACTCCTCCAGCGGCTGGACGTCATCGCTCAGGCTGCCGAACAGGAAGCCCTTGTAGTTGGCGAAGCGCGGCAGGCGCTTGAGGTCGTGGGAGCCCTCCTGCTTGAAGCCCTCCGGGTAGGCGCCGTTCTTCTCGTTCTTGGCCTTGAGCAGCTTGCCGTCGTTCTTGAAGGTCCAGCCGTGGAAGGGGCAGGTGAAAGTGCCCTTGTTGCCCTGCTTGCGCCGGCACAGGGTGGCGCCGCGGTGGGCGCAGGCGTTGATCAGGCCGTGCAGCTCGCCCTGCTTGTCGCGGGTGATCACCACCGGCTGGCGGCCCATGGTCACGGTGTAGTAGTCGCCCGGCTCGCGGATCTGGCTCTCGTGGGCAAGGAACAGCCAGTTGCCTTCGAAGATGTGCTTCATCTCCAGGTCGAAGAAGGCCGGGTCGGTGAACATGCTGCGATGGCAGCGGAAGATGCCGTGGTCGGCGTCGTCGACGACGGCGCCGCGGACGCGTTCCTCGAGTTGGTCAAGCTGGGTGGTCATGATCCATCTCCTCGATTGTTATGCGGGGGAGGATCCGCCCCGGGGCGGACCGTCCGTTGATCAGGGGGTGAAGGGGCGACGGCTCGCTCAGACCTTGGCGGTGCCGGCCAGCTGGCTGTGCTGGTCCTGCTCGTCTTCCTTGGCCCGCGGGCGGGCGTGGCGATGCTGCAGTTCGGGGGCGTCGGTCTTCGCCAGCTCGACGTCGAACACCACCTCGGAGAAGGGGCCGTCCAACTCGCGCCGGGCAATCTCGGCCGGGTCCTCGATGCGGTTGGCCGGCACCACCAGCTCCTCGCGGGTGGCGAAGGCGAAGTCGTCGAAGGTGTAGGGGTCGCCGGCCAGGTTGATCTGGGTGGTCAGGTGCTTGTGGCCCGGGGCGGAGATGAAGTAGTGGATATGCGCCGGGCGCTGGCCGTGACGGCCGAGCAGGTCGAGCACCTGCTGGGTCGGGCTGTCCGGCGGGCAGCCGTAGCCGGAGGGGATGATGCTGCGCGCGGTGTAGCGGCCCTCGGCATCGGTAACGATGCTGCGGCGCAGGTTGTACTCGGACTGGGTCGGGTCGAAGAAGGAGTAGCCGCCCTTGGAGTTGGCGTGCCAGATCTCGACCTTGGCGCCGGGAACGGGGTTGCCGTCGACGTCACGCACCTGGCCGGTCAGCCACATGGTCTCGCCGTCCTGGTCCTCGCCGTCGTCCATGCGCGCGAAGCCCTCGGCCTCCGGGGCGCCGGCCACGTAGAGCGGGCCCTCGATGGTGCGCGGAGTGCCGCCCAGCAGGCCGCGTTCGCGGTCGTCGGCGTCCATGCGCATGTCCAGGTAATGGTCGAAGCCCAGCCCCGGGGCCAGCAGGCCGAACTGGGTGCCATTGCCCAGCGCGTTGAGCACGCTGACGGCGGACCAGAACTCCTCGGCGCTGACGTCGTAGTCGTCCATCAGCCGGAACAGGTCGGAGAGCAGGCGGTGCATGATCTGCTTGGCGCGCTCGCTGCCGCCCGCCTGGTCGAAGCCGGCGACGGTGGTCAGAAAGTCCTGGACCTCGGGGGTGTCGAATATCTTCACGGTCATGGTCGGTTATCCTCGATCGTTATTTGGTGCAGTCCCGCAGCGGACTGGCGTGCTTCATCCGTGACTCAGGCGTCGTCCTCGCGGATGGAGGACGGGTGGCGACACAGCGGCTTGACGCTGATCTCCATGTAGGGAAAGAGCGGCAGGTTGCTGACCAGCTCCTGCAGCTCGGCGTTGTCCTCGACGTCGAAGATGCTGACGTTCGAGTAGCTGCCGGCCACGCGCCACAGGTGGCGCCACTTGCCGGAACGCTGCAGCTCCTGGGCGTAGGCCTTCTCGGTCGCCTTGATCTCGGCGGCCTGTTCGGCCGGCATGGACGGCGGCAGCTTGACGGTCATTTCCACCTGAAACAGCATGATGTTCTCCTCCTCTCTTCGGGACTGGCCCGATAACGATTGATGGCGACCCCGGTCCTGGCGAAATGCCGGCGGACCTACGGGCGCGCGTAATGGGCCAGCTTGTCTTCGTCCAGGGTGATGCCGAGCCCCGCGCCCTGGGGCAGGTCGACACCGAACTCGCGGTAGTTGAGCGGCTCGGCAACGATGTCGTCCTTGAGCAGCAGCGGGCCGAACATCTCGGTGCCCCAGGCCATCTCGTCCTGTGTCGCCCAGGCGTGCAGGGAGGCGGCGGTGCCGATGGTGCCCTCGAGCAGGGTGCCGCCGTAGAGGCCGATGCCGGCGGCCTGGGCCACGTGGGCCAGCTCCAGCACGCCGTGCAGCCCGCCGGACTTGGCGATCTTGAGGGCGAAGGCGCCGCTGAAGCCGCCAACCACCAGGTCGAGCCCGTCGCGGGCGTCCTGCACCGCCTCGTCGGCCAGCATCGGCACGTTGAAGCGGTTGGCCAGGCGAATCAGGCCGGCATGCTCACGGGCGGGAATGGCCTGCTCGATCAGCTCGATGCCGGCATCCTGCAGTGCGTGGATGCCGCGCACCGCGGTGGGCTCATCCCAGGCCTGGTTGACGTCGACCCGCACGCTTGCCCGGTCACCCAGGGCCTCCTTGATGGCGGCCACGTGGCGTACGTCCTGGTCCACCGGGTTGGCACCGATCTTCAGCTTGAAGTCGCAATGGCGACGTTGTTCGAGACGCAGCAGGGCCTCGTCGATGTCCTTTCGGGTATCACCGCTGGCCAGGGTCCAGAGCACCGGCAGGTGCGTCTGGCGGGCGCCGCCCAGCAGCTCAGCCACCGAGAGGCCCAGGCGCTTGCCCTGGGCGTCGAGCAGCGCGGTCTCCAGCGTCGACTTGGCGATGGCGTTGCCACGGGCATGGCGATTTAGCCGGGCACGCAATGCATGGACGTTGCCCGAGGGCTGGCCCACCAGCAGCGGTGCCAGGTAGGTGTCGATGTTGGTCTTGATGCTTTCGGGACTCTCAGGGCCATAGGCCAGCCCGCCGATGGTGGTGCCCTCGCCGAGGCCCTCGATGCCATCGCTGTGGCGCATCCGCACGATGACCATGGTCTGGCAGGCCATGGTGGTCATGGAGAGCTTGTGCGGGCGGATGGTCGGCAGGTCGACCAGCAGCGTCTCGATGCTTTCGATCACGGATGACATGGGGGCTCCGAAGTCCGGGAATCTGGTGATTGCATGGCAGTCTGATTGCAGCGGGAAGACCGAACCAATATTGTTTGGGTGCCCTGCCATACCCAGGAGGTATCATGGAACTGCGCCACCTTAGGTACTTCTGCGTGGTCGCAGAGGAGCTGAATCTGACCTGTGCTGCCGAGCGGCTGCACATGTCGCAGCCGCCTTTGTCTAGACAGATCAAGCAGTTGGAGAAGGAGGTCGGGGCCGAGCTGTTCGAGCGCGGATCCCGTGGCCTGCGCCTGACCACTACCGGGCAGTTCTTCCGGCAGCACGCTATCCAGATACTCGAGAAGGTGGACGCCACCCTGGAGGCAACACGGCGCATGGCACGCAGCAAGCGCGTCATGTTCGGCATTGGCTTCGTGCCATCGGTGTTCTATGGGCAGCTGCCGCTGCTGGTCCGCGACTTACGACAAAAGGATAATGTCGAACTGAGCCTGGCCGAGCTGACCACGGTGCAGCAGATCCAGGCCTTGAAGGCGGGTCGTATCGACATGGGCTTCGGTCGTCTCAGAATCGACGACCCGGACGTGGCGCAGGAGGTGCTGTTCGACGAGCCGCTGATGGCGGTGGTGCCGACCGGCCACCCGCTGGAAGGCACCACCCCCACCCTAGAGCAGCTCGCCCGCTATCCGCTGATCCTGTTTCCCGCCAAGCCCCGCCCCAGCATGGCCGACATGGTGCTCGGGCTATTTCGCCGCCAGGCGCTGAAGGTAGAAGTGGTACAGGAGGCCAACGAGTTGCAGACGGCGCTGGGCCTAGTGGCCTCGGAAATCGGCATCAGCCTGGTGCCAGAGCAGGTGCGCCGCGTGCAACGCGACGGCATCAGCTATGTCTACCTGGCCGACAAGAGCATCACCACCCCCGTCATCTGCAGCCGCCGACGCGGAGAGGCCCCCTCCCCGGTGATGCAGGAAGCCAACGCCATCCTCGAGGTGCTGGTGGAGAACCGCCGTAGCGGCCGCTATCCCTGAGGCGCCGGGATTCTCAGCTCGTAAGCGGCTCGACCACCCAATCGATGAAGCCCCGCAGCCGCGTGCCAATGCGCCAGGGGGTGAGTCCCACCCAGCCGAACCGCTAGACCTACCGAGTTGCGCCGACGAGGTACCGCTCGACTGGCGTACGACGACGATACTGTCTTCGAGGTGGGGGCTTCGATGAGGCCTACTGGCGTCATGACCTCGGGTGAGAAGGCGCGAGGTCGTGGAGCCCAAGGGGGCTGCCGGGTGCGGCGTCCTCTAAGTCTCCACCCGGTTTCTGCCACGCTTCTTGGCCCGGTAGAGGGCATCATCCACGCGTTGAACCAGCGAGCGGGAGCTCTCGCCAGGCGCGAGCTCCACCACGCCGAAGCTGGCGGTGATAGTGCCAAGCTTTTCGAAGCAGTGACCGGCGATCAGGCTCCGCAGTTTTTCCGCGACCTCACTGGCTGCTTCCAGACCGGTATGTGGCAGTAGCACCATGAACTCCTCGCCGCCCCACCGTCCGTGGAGATCGATGCCGCGAATGTTGCTGCTGACCAGTCTGGCGATCGTCTTAAGTACATCGTCACCGGTGTTATGGCCGAAGCAGTCGTTGATTCGTTTGAAATGATCGAGGTCGTACATGATCAACGAAAGCGGGGACGCGTACCGGGTGGCACGCTCCATCTCCTTTTCCAGCAGCTGGCCGAACGCCTGGCGATTAGTGATACCGGTGAGGCCGTCGGTGATGGCCATGGTGTTCACGCGTTCTTCCGCCCGTTTGCGCTGCGTGATATCCAGAAGGATGCCGGTCCACAGAATACCGCCGTCGGCTTCCTTCTGTGGTGTCGCGCGACACTCGATCCAGCGAATCGACCCGTCACCATGGAGAATTCGAAACTCCACGTGAACTTGAGCCATCGTGGCGGCGCTGTTCTGGGTCTGGGCTTCGACGCGCTCGGCATCCTCGGGAAGAATCCGCGACATGACCGGATCCGTATCGGGCCCCGAAATGGCTTCGAACGGCAGGCCACCCAGTGCGACGATTCCCTCGCTAAAATAGGGGAAGCTGCGTGAACCATCCGGTGCCATGCGGTATTGGTAGAGCGCTCCCGGCACCTGGGAGGCGATGCCATGCAGCAGCGCCTCGTTCCGTCGAAGTTTCTCTTCGGTCGCCTTGCGTGACGTGATATCTCTCACGATGCAGAAGATCAGCTTGTCACCCTCGTAGGTGGCAGCATTGTTGCTGAGTTCAGCGTCGATGACGGTGCCATCCTTGCGGCGCTGCTGGGTTTCGAAATGCGCTCCAGTGCTGTCGACGCTGCGCAGCATTCCCTCGACCTCCTCCCTGCTGAGGCGAGCATCGAGATCCCACACGTGCAGGGCCTCCAGCTCCTCACGCGTGTAGCCGAGCATCTCGGCATAACGATGGTTGACTCGGTAGAGGCTGCCGTCGAGCCTCAGGACCACCATGCCATCCCAGGAGTGCTCGAACAGGGCACTCCAGAGGATGGTTTCGTTCTTCCTGGGTGATGGCATAGGGGAGTTCCAGGCCTCAAGGAAGGGAGTCACTTACCACCATAGTATCTCACGGGTCGCTGGCATTGCCCGCCCGTCGACGGAGGGGATCCACCCGCTGCGGCGGATTTACGCCCCAAAGGCCGGCGTCATGAGTGACTTCCCCTGGCGGCGCTACCGACAGCGCACCTCACCCGAACACCTCCTCGACCAGGCCAATCAGGTTGTGAAGGGCCGGCGCGTCGTTGCTTGATCGCCAGGCCAGCCATAGCGGCATGTCGCAGGCAGCGAGCTCCTCCAGATGAAGGAAGCGGATACCCGGCATGGGATGGGCGCTACTGGCCGAAGGGACGATGGCGATCCCCAGGCCGGCCGCCACCATACTGAGGATGGTGATGTTGTCGGCGCCGTACTGCACCACCCGCGGCTCGAAGCCCAGGCGCTGGAAGTGGGCCATCACGCGGTCGTAGTAGACCGGTGAAACGCTGCGAAAGCCCCATACGAAGTCGGCCTCCTTCAGCACGCTCAGGCAGTTCGGCGGCGCCGAGGCCCATGGCGAGGCCTCGGGTACGGCCAGCATCAGGTGGTCGTGCTGCAGCAGGCGAGTTTCCAGGCCCGGCTGGTCGGCGCTGTCCAGGTAGAGGATGCCGGCGTCCAGGGAGCCCTCCCGCAGCCGCTCCAGCTGGGGCCCCGAGAGCAGCGGGAAGACCTCGAAGGCGACCCTGGGGTAGCGATCGCGATAGCGCCTCAGCAGGTTGGCCACCTCCGGCACCCAGAGGTGCGTCACCGTCACCCCCAGGCTGACCTTGCCGATCAGCCCCTGGCCCAGCGAGGTGAGTCGCGTCCGGATCTGGGTGCGCCTGTCGAGCAGCTGGACGGCCTCCTCAAAGAGCGCCTGGCCGGCCACCGTCAGGCTGACTCCACGAGCATGGCGCTCCAGCAGCCGGGTGCCCAGGTCCTCCTCCAATAGTCGAACCTGCCGGGTCAGTGCCGGCTGGGCGACATGCACCCGGCGGCTGGCCGCGGAGATGGAACCGGTCTCCGCAACGGCAATGAAATAGCTGAGCTGGCGGAATTCCACGGGCCCTCTCGTCTCATCCGGGTGGGGATCTCTCACTCTATCCATATCAATCCGGCATGTCAGCAATGCCAAACCTATATTTTTTCTATCGAGAAAGGCGTTCCATAGTCTAGGGACAACCCACAACAAGACTCGCCACGGCGAGCTGGACTCTCCCCATGAACAAGACCTATCACCTGCTGACGGGGTTGCACTTTGCGGTATGCACCCTGGCCATGATCTGGCCCGGCGCCCTGATCGCCAACCGTATCGAGCCCATCGTGCTGGGCCTGCCCTTCCTGTTCTTCTGGTACACCCTGTGGATGCTGGTGCTCTTCGCCGGCATGTGGATCGCCTTCGTCGTTCGTCACGGAGGTGGCCGCCATGAGTGATTCCGTGATCATCATCGGCATTACGCTCGTCTACCTGATCATGGTGCTGGTGGTGGGCCTACGCGCCCGCGGCCAGTCGAGCTCCAGCCTGGAAGGGTATGTCGCCGGCGGCCGCCACGTGGGCGTGGTGATCCTGTTCTTCATCCTGGGCGCCGAAATCTTCTCCGCCTTCGCCTTCCTCGGCACGCCGGGCTGGGCCTACAAGCACGGCGCGCCGGCCTTCTATATCCTCGCCTACCTGTCGCTGGTGCCGATCACCATCTGGGCGTTGGGCCCGCGGGTGGCCAAGCTGGGCCGCGAGCGGGGCTACCTGACCCAGGGCGACATGATCGCCGATCACTATCGCAGCAAGCCGCTCGGCATGCTGGCCGGCATCATCGGCGTGGTCGCCCTGGTGCCCTACCTGACCATCCAGATCGCCGGCGCCGGCCTGCTGTTCCAGGCCGCGACCGATGGCATGGTGCCCTTCTGGCTGGGTGGGCTGCTCGCCTTCGTGGTGGTGGCCGCCTACGTGTTCTGCAGCGGCCTGAGCGGGATCGGCTGGACCAACCTGGTACAGGGCGTGATGATGATCGCCATCGCCTGGTTCCTGGGACTGGCCATCTCCGAGCGCCTCTACGGCGGCGTGGGGGAGATGTTCACCCAGCTCCAGCAGCAGGCACCGGAGTACCTGACCATGCCCGGGGCCACCGGCATGGGCTGGGGCTACTTCAGCACCGCCGTGCTGGTCAGTGCGTTCGGCGGCGCCATGTGGCCGCACCTGTTCATGAAGTTCTACTCGGCGGACAGCGGCAAGACCCTGCGCAAGGTCAGCGTCTTCTACCCCCTCTACGCCTACCTGCTGGTGCCGCTGCTGTTCATCGGCTTCGCCGGCATCCTGGCCTTCGCCGATACGCCGCTGGAGCGCGCCGACACCGTGCTGCTGAATATGGTGATGGAGGTGGCCAACTTCTCGCCTTGGGTCATCGGCCTGATGCTCTCCGGCGCCCTGGCAGCCGCCATGTCCACCGGGGCCAACCTCGCCCACACCGCCGCCATCGTACTGGTGCGTGACGTGATGGGCCCCACCGTGATGAAGGGTGCCAGCGAGACGACCACGGTCAGCGTGACACGCTGGAGCGTGCTGGGGCTGTCGCTGGCGGCCTACCTGATCGCGCTGCTCAACCCCGGCTCGCTGGTCATGATCCTGCTCACCGCCTACGGCGTGATCATCCAGCTGTTCCCGATGGTGATCGGCGCGCTGTTCCTGCCACGGCTGCGCCGCGCCAGTGTGATGTCGGGTGCGCTGATCGGCAGCCTGGCCTTCCTGATGATGGAGTTCGTCTGGAGCTCGCCGCTGGGTTGGCACGCCGGGGTCTGGGCCATGCTGCTCAACGTGGCGGCGGTCGCCGTCTGGCAGCGCTTCAGTTACGCCACCCAGGCCCACCAGCCCCAGATCCGCAACAGCCACTAAGCCCCGGGAGACCACAATGACGACGCAAACCAATATGCCGGATCTCAAGGGCGCCATTGGCGCCCAGGTGGAGGCGACCCTCGAGGAGGTTCAGGCGCTGTACCGCCAGATTCACCAACATCCCGAGCTGCCCTTCCAGGAGCATGAGACCAGCGCCCGCCTGGCCGAGGCCCTGGAAGCGCTGGGCTACGAGGTGACCCGCGGCGTGGGCGGCACCGGCGTGGTGGCCCTGCTCGAGAACGGCGACGGCCCCACGGTGATGCTGCGCGGCGACATGGATGCCCTACCCATCAAGGAGGACACAGGGCTTGAGTTTGCCAGCACCCGCACGGCTGAGACCGAGAGCGGCACCGTGCCGCTGATGCATGCCTGCGGCCATGACCTGCACAGCAGCTGCGTGGTGGGGGCCGCCGCGGTGATGGCCGGACTTCGGGAACACTGGTCCGGCACCCTGATGCTGATCTGCCAGCCCGCCGAGGAGATCTTCGGCGGCGCCAGGGCCATGCTCGATGACGGCCTCTACACCCGCTTCGCCCGGCCCGATGTCATCCTTGGCCAGCACAACATGCCGGCGCTGGCCGGCACCGTCGGCCATCGCCCCGGCAGTGCCATGGCCGCCTGTACCAACCTGGCCGTAACGATCCACGGCGCCGGCGGCCACGGTTCCATGCCGGCGCAGACGGTCGACCCGGTGGTGATCGCCGCCCATGTGGTCACCCGCCTGCAGACCATCGTCTCCCGCGAGGTGCCGCCGGAGGAGACCGTGGTGGTGACCGTCGGCAAGCTGCACGCCGGCACCCAGGCCAACATCATCCCCCACTCGGCCGAGCTCGAGATCAATATCCGCAGCTTCGACAACGCCCTGCACCGCCAGGTGGTGGAAGGTATCGAGCGCATCATTCGCGCCGAGTGCGAGGCCGGCC
Organism: Halomonas fontilapidosi; assembly: GCF_014192285.1. Taxonomy (GTDB): domain Bacteria; phylum Pseudomonadota; class Gammaproteobacteria; order Pseudomonadales; family Halomonadaceae; genus Halomonas; species Halomonas fontilapidosi. Next base: position 104,218 of record NZ_JACHXQ010000008.1, read on the forward strand.
GCTCCCCGACGCCGCCGGAATTCCGCGTGCTCAACGAGACCCTCGCCCTGCACAACGACCCGGCGACGGTCGAGCGGGTGCGCCGGGCCCACGCCAAGCACTTCGGCGAGGCCAACCTCTACGCCATGCCGCGCCTCAACGGCAGCGAGGACTTCCCGTTCTTCGGCAGCGCCGAGGCCGGCGGCTTCGGCGGCGAGGACATCCCCTATGTCTACTGGTTTATCGGCGCGACGCCAGAATCACGCTGGGTGGAGACGCCGGGGACGAGCGTGGCGGAGAAGATGCGCCACCTGGAGATGCCCCACTCGCCCTACTACTTTCCGGGCAATGCGGTCACGCTGCGCACCGGCATCGAGGCCATGGCCGCCGGGGCCCTCGCCTACCTGAGGTGAGAAATGCACATATAGCCGTCATCCGGGATCCTGCCTTTCGTCAAACCTGTCCCAGAAAGGCGGATCGCCGAAATAGCCCTCCAAGAAGTCGACAAAGCAGCGTACCTTGCTCGCCAGCAGCTGTCGGTGGGCGTACACCGCATAGAGTGACATCGGCTCGGGCTCATGCTCCGGCAGGATGATCCGCAGTTTTCCCGCCTTGATCGCGGCGCTCGAGATGAAAGTAGGCTGCAAGACGATGCCGGCACCGGCGATGGCGGCTTCGACCAATACATCGCCGTTGTTGCTGACTAAGTCGCTGCTGACTAAGTCGTTGCTGACTAAGTCGCTGCTGACCATATTGCCATGGTGGTGTTGGCCACGCCCTGGCAACCAGCGGAAGACCGACTCGCCGGATTCCTGCTCCATGTAGCTGTAGCGCAAATAACGATGCGACTCGAGGTCTTCGGGGCGTTGAGGTGTGCCGTACCGCTGGAGGTACGCTGGCGAGGCGCACAACACCAGGCGTACTGGTGCGATTCGCTTGGCGATCAGCGAGGAACTCTTCAGGTGACCGATGCGCAGCGCGATATCGAAGCCTTCTTCGACGATGTCGACCTTGCGGTCATTCAGCTGCAGGTCGATGCCGACGGCAGGATGAGCGCGCTGAAAGTCACTCAGCAGCGGGGCCAGATGACGAATGGCGAAGGAGACCGGCGCGCTGATCCGCAGCCGGCCCCGAGCCTGGGTCTGCAGATTACCCAGTTGGCTCTCCATGTCATCGATCTCGGCTAGCACCTGCTGGGCGCGTTGATGATAGGTGGCTCCCGCCTCGGTCAGGTGAATCCGGCGCGTGGTGCGGTTGAGCAGGCGCACCCCCAAGTGTTGTTCGAGCTGCGACACGTATTTACTGACCAACTGCGGCGATATATCCAGTCGCCCGGCAGCACGGGTAAAGCTGCCTTCGGCCACGACGGTGACGAAGGCGCGCATAGCATCGAGTCGGTCCATCGGTAGCTCCGGGGGTGGGTTCATTTAATTATCAATGAAATATTGATAATCACGCAACGGAAACGCCGTTATTCCTTCTCTTTGGTGGTAGTAAGGTGTCTCCATCACCTGACGGCCATTCAGCGCCTCAGGGACAACCCCGATGACATGACACGAGGTAAACGCCATGAAGACTCAATTTGTAAAAGCACTGTTCGGCACCAACGCTGGCCTTGCGGCACTGGCCCTGCGGGTGCCGGTGGGACTGATCCTGGCCGCCCACGGCGCACAGAAACTATTTGGCTGGTTCGGTGGCTACGGCCTGGAGGGGACCGGGCAGTGGCTGGCGAGCATCGGCCTGGCGCCAGGCACCCTGATGGCCTTGCTGGCCGGTAGCGCCGAGTTCTTCGGCGGGCTGGCACTGGTACTTGGCCTGCTGACCCGTCCCGCAGCGCTGGTATCGGCCTTCACCATGCTGGTGGCCATTTTCGCCGTGCATATCGGCAATGGCCTGTTCATGTCCAACAACGGCTACGAGTTCGCCCTTGCTCTGCTGGCCGCCACCGTCGCCCTGACGATTCAAGGCGCCGGCCGCTTTTCACTGGATACCCTGCTGTTGGCACGCTTCGCGGCTGGCCGGACCGCACAGGGCGCTGTCACCGAAAGCGCGTCAGCCTGATACTGACGCGGCCATCATCGACTCGCGGGCACCCCGCTTAGCCGGATCGATTCATGGAATCCTGACGGCATCGGCCGTCAGGATCCGACGAGATCTGGCGTGACCCCAGGAGCGACAACAATGACCACCCCCACCGATATACTCTTCATCTCCCATGGCGGCGGCCCGATGCCGCTGCTGGGGGACCCGGGCCACCGTGAGATGGTGGAAAGGCTCAAGGAGATTGCGGACCGACTGCGCAAGCCCTCCGCCATCCTGGTCATCAGCGCCCACTGGGAGGAAGCGGTAGCGACGCTCACCTCGGGTGCCAACCCACCGCTGATCTACGATTACCATGGCTTTCCGCCCGAGTCCTACGAGATCACGTATCCCTGCCCAGGTGAGCCGGCGCTGGCGAGGCAGATCCACCAGGCACTGGAGCAGGCCGGCATCTCAGCACGGCTCGATGATCGGCGGGGCTTCGATCACGGTACCTTCGTACCGCTTAAGCTAATGTACCCGAAGGCAGATATACCGTGCGTGCAGCTGTCACTGATAAACAGTCTGGATGCTGCAGCGCACCTGGCTATCGGCAGGGCGCTGCAGGCGCTGGACGTCGACGACCTGCTGGTCATCGGGTCCGGATTCTCCTTCCACAACATGCAGGCGTTCTTTGCCCCCAACACCCCGGAGACCCAGGCCCGTAACCAGGCATTCGAGGACTGGCTGGAGGAGACCTGTTGCGACGCACAGATCGATGAAGCGGAACGTGCCGAACGGCTTCGACACTGGGATCGAGCCCCCTATGCCCGCTTCTGCCATCCTCGCGAGGAGCATCTACTCCCGCTGCATGTCTGCTACGGCATGGCGGGAAAGCCCAGTGATCGCCATATTTCCGCAACGATTCTGGGAAAAGCATCCGGGATGTTCTACTGGCGGGTCTCGAGGCAGGCGGCCTAGTCGACGCCGTTAGTGCCCACGTCGCTCAGGTCCACCGCCATCACCGCCAGCAGCTTCTCGGCGAAAAGGTCCGGCACCTCCACGGAAGGCACGTGGCCGACGCCCTCGAGAATCTCGAGCGGCGCGCCGTCGCACTCGCCCGCCAGGGCCTCCAGGGTCGCCGGCGGGGTCGCCATGTCCTCGCTGCCGCCGAACAGCTGGACCTTCACGTCCTTCCCGGACAGCTTGCCGGTGAAGACGTCGCGCCCCAGCATCTCGCACAGCAGCGCATAGGATTCGTCGTCGCCGCGGCCCATCTGGATGCACCAGCCGTTCTTGAGGGCCGGCTCGGCCTCGAAGCAGGCGGGGGCGAACCAGCGTGGCACGATCTCCTCGGACATCGCCGCCAGGCCCTCCTGACGCACGCGGCCGGCACGGGTCGTCCACAGTTCGGCGTTGCCGATCACCGCCCCGGTGTTGGTCAGGGTGGCGGAGAGCAGCCGCTCACCATGCTCGGCGACCAGCTGCTGCCCCACCACACCGCCGATGGAGGTGCCGGCGAAGTGGAAGCGGCCGGCCCCGGCGTGGTCGGCCAGCGCCAGGGCCTCGGCGGCCAGGTCGGCCGGGATGATCGGCCCCTCGCCCCAGGCCTGGCTGGCGCCGTGGCCGGGCAGGTCCCAGGTCAGCACCCGGTAACGCGGCAGCAACCCCGGCAGGACGTCGTCCCACACCGCCTGGCTCATGCCCAGCGGGTGGGCCAGCACCACCAGGGGGTTGGCCTCGGCACCGAGCAGGCGATAGGCCACGCTGCGGCCGTTGATGTTCAGAAATGCCATGGAAGTCTCTCCTGACGCCGTACGTCAAAATGCAATGTTGTCCCCCCCGACGGCGGTCTGGACCGCCCGTCAGTGGCCCCGCAATGGACGCGATGGCGAGTCGTTACACCGCCTCGAGCCCCAGGATCTGGCGAGCCTGTTGCCAGGTCGCCACCGGGCGCTCGTACTTCTCGCAAAGCGCTGCCACCCGCTCGACCAGGGCGGCATTCGAGGGGGCCAGGCTCTCCTTGTCCCAGCGGACGTTGTCCTCGAGGCCGGTGCGCGTGTGGCCTCCTGCGGCGATCGACCACTCGTTGAGCTTGAGCTGGTTGGCGCCGACACCGGCCCCGCACCACTGGGAACCCGGCGCCAGGCGTTCGAGGGTCTCGATGTAGAAGTCGAAGGTCGGCTTATCGGCCGGCATGGCGTTCTTCACGCCCATCACGAACTGGACGTAGAGCGGCGCCTTGATCTTGCCCTGCTTCATCAGGTTCACCGCCTGATGGATATGCGACAGGTCGAAGGCCTCGATCTCGGGCTTGATGTCATGGGCCAGCATCTCGGAGGCGAGCCAGTCCACCAGGTCGGGGGAGTTCTCGTAGACCCGCGTGGGGAAGTTGTTGGAGCCCACCGACAGGCTGGCCATGTCGGGCTTCAGCGGTAGCATGCCGCCGCGCTCACGCTCGGCACCTGAGCGGCCGCCGGTGGAGAGCTGGACGATCATCCCCGGACAGTGCTTGCGCAGTCCCTCGAGCAGGCGGGCGAACTTCTCGGGATCCGAGGTCGGGGTCTGGTCGTCGTTGCGGACATGGCAGTGCGCAATGGTCGCCCCAGCCTCGAAGGCCGCTTGGGTGCTCTCGATCTGCTCCTCGATGGTGATCGGAACTGCCGGGTTGTTCTCTTTGCGTGGCAGGCTGCCGGTGATGGCAACACAGATAATGCAGGGATTTGACATGGGAACCTCGCGTTATGCCCAGGGGCTGTTGTGGAGGGGTTGAAGGAATCTCAAGGTCGGTGCCGCAGGCGCCTAGGCCCGCTCGATCAGGGTGGCAATGCCCTGCCCCACGCCCACGCACATGGTGCACAGGGCGTAGCGCTTGCCGCTCTTGTGCAGCTCATGGGCGGCGGTCAGCAGCAGGCGTGCGCCGGACATGCCCAGCGGGTGGCCCAGGGCAATGGCGCCGCCGTTGGGGTTGACCCGCGGGTCGTCATCCTCGAGGCCGAGGTCGCGCATGCAGGCGAGCGCCTGGGCAGCGAAGGCCTCGTTGAGCTCGATGACGTCGATCTCGTCGAGCGACACGCCGGTACGCGCGAGCAGCTTGTTCACTGCCGGCACCGGGCCAACCCCCATGATGCGCGGCTCGACCCCGGCGGTGGCCATGCCGAGGATCTTCGCCATGGGTGTCAGGCCGTGCTGCTCCACCGCGGCGGCGCTTGCCACCAGCATGGCGGCGGCGCCGTCGTTGACCCCCGAAGCATTGCCGGCAGTGACGCTGCCGCCCTCGCGGAACGGGGTGGGCAGGCCGGCGAGCTTCTCGAGGGTGGTCTCGCGCAGGTGCTCGTCCTGGTTGAAGATCAACGGCGCCTGCTTGCGGCGCGGGATCTCGATGGCGGTGATCTCCTCGGCAAAGCGGCCGGCCTGCTGGGCGGCGGCGGCCTTCTGCTGGGAGCGCAGGGCGAAGGCGTCCTGGTCCTCGCGGGAGATCGAGAACTGCTCGGCCACGTTCTCGGCGCTCTCGGGCATGGACTCGACGCCGTAGGCCTGCTTCATCAGCGGGTTGATGAAGCGCCAGCCGATGGTGGTGTCCTCGATCTTCTGGCCGCGTGAGAAGGCGCTGTCGGCCTTGCCCATCACGTAGGGCGCACGGGACATGGACTCCAAGCCGCCGGCCAGGGCCAGTTCCATCTCGCCGGCCTTGATGGCACGGAAGGCGGTGCCCACCGCGTCCATCCCGGAGCCGCACAGGCGGTTCAGCGTGGTGCCGGGCACAGAGGTCGGCAGGCCGGCGAGCAGCAGCGACATGCGCGCCACGCTGCGGTTGTCCTCGCCGGCCTGATTGGCGCAGCCCATGAAGACATCGTCGATGGCCGCCGGATCGAGCCCCGGGGCATCATTCAGCACCGCCTGGAAGATGGTGGCCGCCAGATCGTCGGGCCTGACGCTGGCCAGCGAGCCGCCGAAGCGGCCCACGGCACTGCGCCGCGGATGACAGAGGAATATATCGCTCATGGAGGTTCTCCTGTTCGTCGCCGGCTTGCTGGCGTTCGGGAGGCCACCGACCGGAACCTGGCTGGCCCGCAAAATGTTCGCTATGTGAACACAGGTTTGCATTACGAACAAAGTACGCTCATCGCGGCCGAGCGTCAATTCCTTTAGAGCCGGTCGCACAAGTGTTCGCATCTCGAACATCATGGTAGATTGAGGCACCTTGACCCGACCACTCCACAGGACCATTAGCGGATGACGTGCCCATGCAAGACGAGACCCTGACACCGGATGACCGCGACTTCGTCACGGCCCTAGCCAGCGGACTTGAAGTCATCCTGGCCTTCGACGAGACCCACCCACGCATGACGCTCAGCGAGGTGGCGTCGCGCACCGGCATGAACCGTGCCCGGGCGCGACGCTTCCTGCTGACCCTCCATGCGCTAGGCTATGTGCGTAAGCAGCAGCGCCACTTCGAGCTGGCCCCCAAGGTGCTGAATCTCGGCTATGCGTTCCTCTCGGCCAACAACTACCGCAGCGTGATCCAGCAGATTCTCGAGGACATCACCACCGCGTGTGGCGAGTCCTCGTCGCTGGGCGTGCTGGATGGCGACGAGGTCACCTATGTGGCGCGCTCCTCGTCGCGCCATCGGCTGATGGCCATCACCCTCTCGGTGGGCACGCGCCTGCCCGCGGCCCACACCTCCATGGGGCGGGTGCTGCTGGCCCAGCTGCCGGATGCCGAGCTCGACGCCTTCCTGGCGCGGGTGGTCCTCGAGCCGCACACCGACAAGACCATCACCGACAAGGCCGAGCTCAAGCGCTGCATCCTCGAGGTGCGCCAGCAGGGCTTCGCCATTGCCGACCAGGAACTCGACTCCGGATTGCGCTCAGTGGCCGTGCCGGTCTTCGATGCCAACGGCCGGCTGCTCGGTGCGATCAACATCAGCACCAATGCCGCCCGGGTCGACTTCGACACCCTGATGCGCCAGTACCTGCCGCTGCTGCAGGAGAAGGCCCGACAGATTCGCGCCAGCATCAGCTGATCCACTTGCCTCGCCAAGGACGGCGAGGTGATAGAGATATTGGCGATCACACTGCCGATCTTCCTGCTGATCGGCCAGATTCCCTTCAGGGTTGCTTGGCCGGCAGATGAAGGTCCAGCGCCCATGCCCGCCTGAAGCTGTCACAGAATCTCCCGAAAAATCCAATCTGGTCAGATTGACGATGGCGGCAACTGTCATTGGACGCCCGGCCTGCAGACAATACCGATCAACAAGGAAACACGACGCATCGCTACGCCGAGCTCGCGTGACAGGATTCCTTGTCGATCCAGGCTCCATACGCCCAGACAAGAGGCCATCAGATCCGCGGTGGAATGGAGAGACCCACAACAAGATTTCCGAGGTGACACCATGGACAAGACCCGACTCGAAGGAAAGAATTGCCTGATTACCGGTGCTGCACGTGGCATGGGGGCCGCCGTTGCCGAGCATTATGCCGAACAGGGCGCCAATGTGTGTGTGGCCGATCTCAATATCGAAGGCTGTGATGAGGTTGTGGCACGCATCAAGGAGAAAGGTGGCAATGCCATCGCCGTGAAGCTCAACGTGACCGAGCGTGACCAGATGCAGGCCGCCGTCAAGGCGACCGTCGATGCCTTCGGCAGCCTCAACGTCATGGTTAACAACGCCGGCATCAACAAGCCACTGATGTTCCTCGATATCACCGAGGACAACTGGCACCAGATCATGGACGTCAATGCCCTGGGATGCCTGATCGGCATGCAGGAAGCCGCCAAGCAGATGATTGATCAAGGAAAGGAGGGTGGCCCCTACAAGATCATCAATGTCGGTTCCATTCTGTCTCGCCAGGCCTTCGATGACGTGGTGCCCTACTCCTGCAGCAAGCACGCCGTACAGGCCATGATCAACGGTGGCGCCAAGGCGCTGGTCGATCACAACATCACCGTCAATGGCTATGGGCCCGGCGTGGTGCGCACCGAGCTGTGGGAGCAGCTCGACAAGGACCTGGTCAGCATCGGCAAATTCGAAAAGCAGGGCCAGTCCATGGATGAGCTCGCCGAAAAGATGATTCTGATGAAGCGCTATTCCTACCCCGAAGATGTGGTCGGCACCGCCTCATTCCTGGCCAGTTCGGAATCGGACTACATGACGGGCCAGCTGCTGATGATCGACGGCGGCATGATCATGCAATGACGCCGACGGCAACCCGGCGGGTGGCTCAGTAGTAGCCCCTGTCGCGCATCACCCGATCGGCCCTGTCCTGCGCCATGGACAGGGCCTTCTTGATGGAGCGCCGGCCGTCGAGCACCTCGAAGATCTCGTTCCCAGCAATACTGATCACGTCCGTGATGCCCGGCACCGGAGGGCGCGGCCAGGCTTGCAGAATGTCCTTTCTCGCCATGTCATCCACCACCTCGATCAACGGCGATAGCGCCGAGACCTCCGGGTCCTGGCTGACGCTAAAGCGCGGGGTCACCAGGCTGCCGTTGAGGATGTAGAGCTTGGACATGTTGGCCGAGGTGAGGTGACGAAGAGCCGTCCAGACGCTCTCGACCCGCTCCTCCGCGAGGTTGGCCGGAATGGCGAGGGCATAGCCGCCGATCGGCGTGATCGGGCGGCCATGGTTACCGACGGGGTGGGGAAGGTACCCGGTATTCCCCCAGGCCGGGGAGTCCTTGTTGAGCTCGAAGAGGGGCGCCAGTAGCGTGTAATTGTAGGCCATGCAGGCCTCGCCGCTCGCGTAGGACTGGGCGCGCTCGTACCAGGCCATATTGAGGATATGGGGCGGCGAATATTTCAGGATATCGAGCATGTATTCGCAGGCCCGATAGGCGGCATCCGACTGAAACATCGGCCGCAGCTCCTCCCCCACGGCCTGCTGGAAATCATAGCCGCCCTGGCGGCGGCGAAGATTGATGATCGGCTGTCCGAACTTGGCCATCAGGAAACTGAAGGTATGGCCCAGCGGCGTGCCTCGCGCGGCATTCCAGGCGATGCCGTAGCGCCCCCTGGCAGGATCATGTAATCGCCTGGCCACCTTGACCAGCTCCTCGGTCGTCGTCGGGGGCTCAAGCTGTGCCTGCTCGAAAATATCCTTTCGGTAACAGAGCAGCTCCGGGGTGGTCTGCAAGGGGATGCCGTATTGCTGTCCGGCGTAACGCGTACTCTGAACGGCAACCGGATGGAAGTCGGAAAGGTCGTAGGCATCGCGACGCATGAAGCGGTCGAGGGGTTGCAGGATTCCCTTCGAGGCCAGTTCGCCGAACCAAGGGAGGTCGCAGGCGACGAGATCGTAGCGAGACGTCGCGCGGCCGGCATTGGCCAGGATCGCCTTGAGCAGGTCGTCGATCGACCGAGCAGAGTTGTGGATCTCTAGGCCGAAGATCGATTCCAGCTGCTGCTTCAGGTTATGCATCGCCATGAAGGTTGGATCGGCATGGATCAGCCCTCGCAGGCCGCCCTTCAGTTCGAGCCGTGCCGACAGCACCGCCGGTGGTGAGATCACGTGATCCGTCGCGGCCGCATCAAGGAAGATCCGGCGACCGGTCTCGGATACCGGATCCACGCCGAACAGGGGTCCCAGAAGGCCCTTGATGCGGTGCGCATAGGTCTCCCACTCGTCGATCATCATCGGCGAGGGGTGCAACGAGACGGTCTTGCCCGATTTCGTGCGGGGGCGTGACAGGATCAGCCCGCGAGCGATGATGCTCTCGATCCCGCGCTTGGCGGTGCCGTAGGAGAGACCAGAGGCATCCGCTAGCGAGGTGGGCGTCGTCAGTCGGCCCGCCAGATGGTTGCGCATGAGATGAAGCATCATGCGCATCTCCCGGTAGCCGTGGCTCAGGGAGAGTGAATGCTCGGTCTCCTCCTCGAGCTTCTCGATGAAGTCGATGAAGCGAGAGAGCTCCGTATTGGAGAGCTTTGACCTGGGCGTCTGGGACAGCCTGTCGTAGGGCCCCTCAGGATGGCTCTCGTCGGTGAGGTCGCTCATGGCCGCCTCGGGGCAGGATGAAGGGAGTGCCACACGATAGCGCCGCCTCGTGCCTGGCGGTAAACGCTACGCCAACGCGGCTATCCCCAGCCATCAACGATCAGCCGAATGCCCAGCAGGATCAGCAGGCACAGGATGATCATGAAGAAGCGCTCACCGCTCAGCCGCTTCTGTATGACCAGCCCCAGACGCACACCCAGCCAGGCCACCGGAATCAGCAGCAGCGCAATGCTGAGGTTTGCGACATTCAGCAGGCCGAGCATGCCGTAGGGCACCAGCTTGACCAGGTTGGTGGCAGCCAGGAAGACCACGGCGGTGCCCAGGAACTGCTCCTTGGAGAGCCGGCACTGCAGCAGGTAGAAGTTGAGCGGCGGCCCGCCGGCATGGGCGATGAAGCTGGTGAAGCCGGCGATCCCGCCACTCAGTCCACCGATCCAGCCGGGCATCACGCGACCTCTGAAGGGCTTGAACAACCCCCACAGGCCAAACAGGATCGAGAATGCTCCCAGCAGCACCTTGAGCAGGTCATCATCGAAGAACCCGTATGTCAGGTAGCCGACGGCGACGCCCAGCACCGCCGGGGGGAACATCAGCCACAGCAGCGAGCCGACACGATGTCGCCACCAGGCCCGCAGGCTGAAGACATCCATGACGATCAGCAGCGGCAGCATGACGGCCACCGCAAAGGTGGGGCTGGCCTTCAGCGAGATCAGCGGCACCGCCACGACCCCGACGCCTCCGGCGAATCCCGACTTCGAGATGCCGGTGATCAACACCGCCACGATCATCAGGACAATGAACTGCCAGTCATACACCATATAACGCCTCGTGCGTTCCCGAAGAGAACAAAAAAGGACCGTGCAAACACGGCCCAAATCGGCGGAACCTGCAGTGTCCGGTTCCCGCTACGGCTGACCGAAGCGTCAGCCTTTCCGCCCTGTCAGAGGACCTGGCAGACCTCGTCGAACTCGAACCGATCCTGACGCGGGAAGAGCGCTGAGGCATCGCCGTAGCCCAGATTGCAGAGGAAGTTGCTCTTCACCTGGCCATCGGGGAAGAACTCCTCATCCACGGCGGCGTTGTTGAAGCCGGACATCGGCCCGGCACTCAGCCCCAAGGCGCGGGCGGCCAGGATGAAGTATCCCCCCTGGATGGAGCTGTTGCGGAAGGCCGTGGAGTTGATGAAGTCGGTCTTGCCCTCGAACAGCGACTTGGCATCCTTGTTGTGGGAGAACATGCGCGGCAGGTGCTGGTAGAACTCGGTGTCATAGCCCAGCACGGCCACCACCGGTGACTTCATGGTCTTCTCCTGATTACCCGGCAGCAGGGCCGGCTTGAGCCGCTCCTTGGCGTCCTGGCTCTTCAGGAACAGCACCCGAAGCGGCTGGCAGTTCATGGAGGTGGGGCCAAAGTGCATCACCTGATAGAGCTCGCGGAGCGTGTCATCGCTCACGTCCTTGTCCAGCCAGACGTTATGCGTCCGGGCAGCGGTGAACAGGGTCTCGATGGCGTTCTGATCAATGGCAGTCATACTAATATACCTCTTTTGGGACAATGGGTTAGTGCGTGAGGACTGTCAGCTTGCCTTCAAGCCGAAGTCATATTTCAAGTGGCGATAGGGCGATGACATGGAGCGGCCATCCGGTGCCTCTCCCGGCGGCATCAGCCGGAAGTCCCTGACCAGGGAGTCCTTGACGCCAAAGACGGCATCGGAATCCAGGTAGGGATCATCCTCGGCGAAGATCTGGGTCACTAGGGTTTCACAGCCGTCGGCCATCAGCATGAAATGCACGTGGGCCGGTCGATAGGGGTGGCGACCGGTCACCTCGAGCATCTTGCCGACGGGGCCGTCGGTGGGGATCGGATAGGGCGCCGGGGTCACGGTCCAGAAGGCATAGCGTCCCTGATCGTCGGTGGTGAACCGGGCCCGCAACGAGGCACTCTCGAGCTCCTTCTGGACGTCATAGAAGCCTTCGCTGTCCGATTGCCAGACGTCGACGACGACATTGGCCAGCGGTTCACCGCGCTCATCATGGACTCGCCCTTGGACGTAGAGCGGCTCACCCTCGACGTTCCAGTCGATCGACGCGCCCTGGTCCGCCTGCGGCGGATCGGCGACGTAGAAGGGACCCAGCACCGTGCTCTCCGACACCATCGGGTCCGACGTCTGATGGTTGAGGGCGTCGACCAGCATGGTCACCCCCAAGGTATCGGAGAGCAGGATGAATTCCTGGCGCTGGTCGTCGCACATCTGCCCGGTGCGCGTCAGGAAATCGATGGCCTGAGTCCATTCCTGCTCGGTGGGCTCGACCTCGCGCAGGAAGGCGTGCAGGTGGGTCACGAGGCTGTTCAGGATCGTCTTCAGTCGCTCGTCCTGACACCCGGAGAACTCTTCGATCACGGCGCCTGTGATGTTCTCTGCATTCAGGTTTCTCATCTGGTCATTCCTTCTCGAAGGCCGGCAGCCCGGCGAGGCGCTCGGTGTGATGGACGGTGGCGATGTAGTCGTCATCGCCGTGCCCCGTGCCGATCAGCGAGGTGTAGGCCTCGCGCATCTGGGCGGCGAGGGGCACCGGCACGCCGGCGCCATGGGCACAGCCGAGGATCAGGTCGAGATCCTTGGCCATCTGGGCGGCAGAGAACGTCGAGGTGAAGTCGCGCTCGCGCAGGGGCGGCACCTTGTACTGGACCATCGGCGAGCCCACCGCGCTGTCGGCGACCAGCTCGAGCATGTCGTCCCAGCCGATGTTGCCCTTGCGGGCCAGGGTCAGGGACTCGCCCAGCATCCCGGCGCTGACCGCGATCATCAGGTTAATCGCCAGCTTGGCGTAGCGCCCCTGCTCCTCCTCGCCCAGCCAGTACTGGGCCTTGGTGAAGCTCTGCATGACCGGAACCGCGTCATCCAGCGCTTCTCGAGGACCGGAGACCATGGCCGACAGGGTGCCGGCCTCGGCGGCGACCGGGTTGCCCGACACCGGACTGCGCAGGTAGGCGATGCCACGCGCCTCGGCGGCACGGGCCACCTGCGCGGAGGCCTCGATGCTCACGGTGCTGGTCTCGATCAGCGTCGAGCCGGGCGCCATGTGCGCGATCAGGTCCCCGGCCTCCAGGCAGAGCCCCAGCAGGGCCCGGTCATCGGGAATCGAGACCAGCACCAGGGAACAGCCATCGACGGCACTGGCCAGGTCTTGATGGGCGACGATACCGGCCTGCTCGGCCAGGGCCAGGCGCTCGGCGCTGAGGTCGAACCCCTGCACGGCATGTCCCGCCGCGGCGATGCGGGCCGCCATGGGCAGGCCCAGCTTGCCCAGGCCCACCCAGGCCACCTTGCGTGTGGTTGTCATTGGGCTGTCTCCTCGTGTTGTTCGCGCTTCTGCAACTCGGCGTAAATGCGATGACCGGACGCCTCCAGCTCACGCAGGCCATCGGCGACATCGGCCAGCAACCGGCCGTGGCGCTTGTGAAACTCTCCCGCCACCATGACGCTGTCGACATTGGCGAGGCTCGCCTGCATGACGACACTCGACACCGGGTCACTGACCGGCTGCATGTTCAACAGGCTGCTGTCCAGCAACACGAGATCGGCCTGTTTGCCGGGCGTGAGGCTACCGATGCGGTCCTCGAGGCCAAGGGCGCGGGCGCCGTCGAGGGTGATCCACTCCAGTGCCTCGCGGGTGCGGATGGTGGAGGTAGCGGGGATGCTGCCCTGCTCGCGACGCGAGGCGTCGTTGTCGAGTGAGCGCTGCATGCCCAGTGCCATCCGCGCCACGCAGAACATGTCACCCGAGATCACCGATTCGAGGTCTACCCCCAGCGACACAACGCCGCCATGGCGACGGACATGCCCGGTGATCGGGAAACCGTGCCCCTGGGTCATCTCGTTCTCGGGGGCAATGGAGAAGGTCACGCCCTTGGCGCAGAAACGGGATAGCTGGCCATCATCCAGGCTCTGGCCGTGCACGATGTTGATGTCCGGCCCCAGCAGTCCGCGCTCCTCGATCACGTCCCAGCCACCGGGACTCACCGCCTCGCCGCCGCCCTGGTGCATGGAGGCCACCAGGCCGAACTCCTTGGCGAGCTCGAAGTCGTGCAGGGAGACGTCGAGGGTCGAGTAGTGAGGGCCGAGGATCGCCAGGCCCAGGGTCACGCGCCCCTCACGATCCCCGAGCGGTCCGGCGAGCAGCCGCTCGACCTCACCGCGGGGATGCGGGATCTCGCTGAAGTGGGGCTGGCCCGGCTTGGGATCCGGCTTGGGGGAGCCATGGAAGAACAGCGCCCGGATGCCCGCTTCCTGCAACCCCGTCACGGCCGCATCGGTATGCGCTGGGGTGGGGTTGTTATGGCACCAGTCCCCGAGCGTGGTGGTGCCGCAGTTGAGCTGGTTGAGCGCGCCCAGGCGGGTCGCGATATGGATGTCCTCGGGGGTGAATAGCGCGGCCAGACCACGGTGCACATGGCCGAAGTACTCCAGCAGTGTCCAGTTGGCGGCAACGCCGCGCAGGGCCGTCTGCCAGGTATGCATATGGGCATTGACAAGCCCCGGGATCAGGATGCCGCCGTGACAATCGATGACCTCGGCGCCTTCGGCAGACAGGTCATGCCCCACGGCCAGGATACGGTCGTCTTCCACCAGCACCTGGCCAGAGGTCAGGTCCCCGATGGCCGGGTCCAGGGTCAGCACGGTGGCATTGGTCAGCAAGGTCTTCATGCGTCAAAGGCCTCCAGGGTCGTCGGGCGTCGGCCGGCATAGGCATCACGCAGCAAGCGATGGATGCCATCGGGCTCGATGTCGCGGGGATTCCAGTAGGGATTGGCGGTGGCGATCTCGGTAGCCCGGTCGATGTCATCTTCATTCAGGCCGATGTCCCTCAGGGCGAGAGGCGCCCCCACGGCGCGGGCCAGGTCATAAAGCCCCGCGGCGGCATCTTCCGTGCCCAGCGCCCGGGCAATGCGGCTCATCGCCTCCGGGGCGGCCTCGGCGTTGTAGGCCACGGCATGCGGCAGGACGATGGTGTGGGTCTCGGCATGGGGCAGGTCGAAGGAGCCCCCCAGGGTGTGACAGAGCTTGTGATGCAGCGACATCCCCACCGAGCCTAGGCAGGCGCCGCACAGCCAGGCGCCATAGAGGGCATCGGAGCGGGCGGTGGCGTCGGTGGGATTGCTGGCGATCGTCGGCAGGCTGCGAGCGAGTGCCGCGATGCCCTCCTCCGCCATCAGCGAGACAATCGGGTTGCGATCCTGGGCATAGAGGGCCTCCACGGCATGGGCGATGGCATTGAGACCACTGGTGCCCGACATGCCGACGGGCAGCCCGAGCGTGAGGTCGACGTCGTAGATGACTGTCTCGGGCAGCACCTCGAGGGTCCTCTGCGTCGTCTTAAGACCCTCCTTGGTCTCGCCGAGGATCGGCGTCATCTCAGAGCCGGCGTAGGTGGTGGGGATGACCAGCTGAGGCAGACCGGTGCGCAGGGCAATGGCCTTGCCGAGGCCGATGGTGGAACCGCCCCCGATGGCGACGACGCCATCGGCGCCCAGCGATGCCAGGACGCGCATCGCCTCCTCGGTGGTCTCTACCGGGGTATGCATCCTGGCCCCGGGGAAGATGTCGGCGCCTAGCTCGCCGAGCTGATCCAGGACCTGACGGGCCTGGCCTTCCTGCTCGGGCGTGGAAAGTACCAGCACCCGCTGGCAGCCCAGCGCCTGGACCTCTTCAGCCACCCGGGCCAGGGTTGCCTGGCCGAAGATGACCCGAGACGGCAGGCCATTGTAGGTGAATGGCATCATGATGTTGTCCTCCTTGGTTGGGTGAGCCACACGGCGGGCATCAGGCAACGGGCCGGTCAACCGGCGCATCGGCACTTGCCACAACCTGCCCGGTGATGGCTTGCACCAGCACATCCTCGGAGACGGCATCGCCATCGAACTCGGCGGTCACCCGCCCGTCGTACATCGCGACGATGCGATTGCTGACACCCAGCACCTCGGGCATTTCTGACGAGATCACCAGCACCGCGTAGCCTGTTCGGGCCAATTCCTTGATCAGCGCATGGATCTCGGCCTTGGAGCCCACATCGATGCCGCGGGTCGGCTCATCCAGGATCAGCAGCTTGGGATGGGTATGCAGCCATTTGCCGATGACGATCTTCTGCTGGTTGCCGCCACTGAGGTTGCCGACCTTCTGGCGCCAGCTGGGCGTCTTGATCTTCATCGCCTGCTGATACTTGTCGTAGACGCGCTTCTCGGCAGCGGCCTTCATGAACCCCTTCGAGGAGACGGTGTTCAGGCCTGCGAGGGTCATGTTGTCGCGACAGTTCATGCCGAGAATCAGTCCCTGGTCCTTGCGATCCTCCGGCACCAGGGCGATCCCCTCGACCACGGCATCGTGGCTGGAACGAATCGACTCGACCTTGCCGTCGAGCAGGATCTCGCCTCCCGAAGGCTTACGCAGGCCGAAAATGGTCTCGGCGACCTCCGAACGCCCGGCCCCGACCAGACCGTACATGCCGACGATCTCACCCTTGCGGATAGTGAAGCTGACATCCTCGAAGACCCCATTGACCGTGAGGTTGCGCAACTCGAGCATGTTCTCGCCGAAATCCTTCGGCTTGCTGGCATGGTCGAGCTCGAGGCTGCGGCCAATCATCAGCTTGGTGACCTCGTCCTCGCTGGTGTCGGCGGTGTTCACCGTGCCGTTGTACTCGCCGTCCCTCAGCACAGAGATCCGCTGGGAGAGGTGGAAGATCTCGTCCATGCGGTGGGAGATATAGACGATGCCCACACCCTGCTCGCGCAGGGTATTGATGATGTCGTAGAGCACCGGCTTCTCGTGGTCGGTCAGCGACGCTGTCGGCTCATCGAAGACCACCACTTTCGGGGTAAACACCAGCGCCCGGGCAATCTCGACCATCTGCTTCTTGGCGATCGACAGATCGCTCACCATATCCTTCGAACTAAAAGAGCACTTCAGACGATCGAGAATCTCGGTGCTGTCTCGATGGAGAGTTTTCCAGTCGACGCGGTTGCCCCACTTCTTGGGCAGGCTGCCCAGGAAGATGTTCTCGGCTACCGACATCTCGGGCACCAGCGACTGCTCCTGGTGGATCAGCACGATGCCGCTCTTCTTGGCCTGCTTGGGCGTCTCGAAGACCTTCTCTTCTCCCTCGAGCAGGATCTGGCCGCCGTTGGGCTTGTGCTTGCCGGCCAGTACCTTCATCAGCGTGGACTTGCCGGCCCCGTTTTCACCCAGCAAGGCATGGACTTCGCCCGCCCGGACATCGAAGCTGACCTTGTTGAGCGCGACCACGCCCGGGAACTTCTTGGTGATATTCACCAGAGAGAGAATGGGAATTTCTCCGCGACCGGGTGCGCCTGAGGCGTGTGCTGTAGCTGCATTATTCATGCCTGCACCCCCTTGGAAGACTTGACGTTGATCTGCTGGTCGATGATCAGCACCGAGATCAGGATCACCCCGAGGATGACCAGCACGTAGAAGGCGGGCACCTGCATCATGTTCATGCCGTTGCGCAGGATACCGATGGCCAACACACCCCCCAGCGTGCCAGTGATGCTGCCGTACCCCCCGGTGAGCTTGGTGCCGCCGAGCACGACGGCGGTGATGGTCCAGAGCTCGTAATCTCGGCCGAGGTTGGGTGTCGAGGCACCCATCTGGGTCGCCAGCAGGACACCGGCCAGGGCCGCGAAGAAGCCGACGATCATGAAGTTGATCATCATGTTGCGGCCGATGCGGATGCCGGCATCCAGGGCCGCCTCGGGGTTGCCCCCCACGGCGAAAGTGTTGCGTCCATGGCCGGTCTTCTTGAGCACCAGGTGCATCACCAAGGTGCAGAGCAGGAAGATGATGGCCAGCACGGGAATAGGGCCGATCGTGCTGGCACCGAAGTCCGAGAAGGCGAAGTTGCTGGCATAGAAGGACTGCTCTTCGGTGTAGACGAAGATCAGCCCTCGTACCCCGATCATCGCCCCCAGGGTGACGATGAAGGCGTTGACCCCGGTCTTCCAGACGAGCAGGCCATTGAGGGCACCCAGCGCCACGCCCGTGGCGATGGCGGCCAGTACCGCCAAGGTCAGGCCGTAGTCCTGCAGGCCCACCGAGAGCGAGGCCGCCAGCCCCAGGGTCGCCCCCACGGAGAGATCGATGTTGCCGTTGATCATCACGTAGGTCATGCCGAGGGCGATCAACCCGATGGTGGAGGTCTGGACGAGGATGTTCGTCAGGTTGCCCAACGACAGGAAGTAGTCGGACATGACGCTGAAGAAGATGGTAATGGCGATGACAAAGACCCAGATTGGCTGGATGGCCGCACCGCCGCTCATGAAACGCTTCATATCGATCATGGTGTTCACCCTGTTAGGAGTGGCGGGTCAGCAGACGCTTGCGCTTGTTGGCAAGGTCCAGCCATACCGCGAGGATGATGATGACCCAGGTCACAAGCCACTGGGTGTAGTAGGGGTAGCCCAGCAGCAGCAGGCCGTTCTGGATGAAGCCAAGGATCAACACCCCGATGACCGTCTTCCAGATGCTGCCGGCGCCGCCCAGCAGACTGGTGCCGCCAAGGATGATCCCGGCCAGCACGAGCAACTCGTACCCCTGCCCCACGTTGTTCTGGGAGCCCATCACGCGCGAGCCGAGCACCAGCGCGGCACAGGCCACGCAGAAGGCCGAGATCAGGTAAGTGCTGAACACGCACCAGTTCTTGCGAATGCCGGAATAGACGGCTGCCACGGGATTGCCGCCGATGGCGAAGATGCGTCGGCCATAGCCGGTAAAGGACATGACGACCTGCACGATGATGGCTAGCAGAGCGAAGAGCAGCACCGGTACCGCGATGCCCAGCAGATAGCCTCGACCGAATACGCCGAACCATGTCTCGCTCTGATTGGCGATGTCGACGTTCTGACCACCGCTGTAGATCAGCACCAGCCCCTGGATGGCCGAGAGCATCGCCAGGGTGACGATGAGCGAATTGAGCCGCATGAACCCCACCAGGAAACCGTTCACGGCACCCAGCAGCAGGGTCAGGGCGAACATCGCGAAGATGGCACCGGTCGGGCCGATCTTGTCATGCAGGTCCACCACCACGACGGTAGCGAACGACAGCATCGATCCCACCGACAGGTCGAGGTTGCCGCCGATGATCACCACGGTCACGCCGACCGCGATGATACCGATGATGGAGGCCTGTCGAACCACGGTCATGATGTTCGACTGGGAAAGAAACTGTTCGGAAAATAGCGAAAAAGCAAACATGCAGATCAGGAAGAACACCAGGATTCCCTGGGCCGAGAGGAAGTTCAGGAGACCGGCCTTGTGTGTCTTGCTGAGCATGAAGCCTTGCTTGGTCTGTTCTGCAGAAGCCATATCACTCACCTGTATGGGCGCAACCTTATGCCGAAGGTCACCGGGTGTCCGTGCAGTGGGCTGACGTTTCCGACGGTGCATCGATGCCGGAGAAAATGCAGGGCACTGCCGGCCCATCCATCAGGGCCAACGGACTGTCTTTGACGAAGCGCTAGGGCGCATGAGATCCAGAGACCTCATGCGTCTCGGCGGGGCCTTCAGAACACCGGCTTGTCGAACTCGGACAGATTGCTGGCCGTGATCTTGGGGGTCTCAAAGAAGTTCATTTTCGGAACCTCCTTACCTTCCAGAACATCAAGGGCCGTCTGGAGCGCCGCTTCGGCGTCATCGACCGGGGACTGGTAGATGGAGCCGTAGTACTCACCACGCTCGATGGCCTCGTAACCGACGGCGAAGTTGGTGGCACCGATGAAGGCGATCTCCCCTACCCTGCCGGCACTCCTGGCCGCGTTCAGGGCGCCAACACCCATGTTGTCATCGCCGGCATACACGCCGTCGATATCGTCGTACTTGGTGAGGAAGTTCTCCATGACTCGCTGAGCCTTTTCGCGGTTCCAGTCCGCGGGCTGGGTCTCGAGAATCTCGACCCCCGGGCAGGCGTCGGCCAGTTGGTCCTCGAACCCTTTCGAGCGCTCCATCGCAGTGGTGTAGCCGGGCTGCCCGGCAACCTGGACAATCTGCCCCTCACCATCGAGAGCCTCACACATCATCTCAGCGGATGAGGCACCCTGCTGGACGTTGTCGGGACCCGAGAAGGCGGCGATATACTCCATGCCCGCCTCAGCGATCTTGGAGTTGGTCACCACGACGGGGATACCCGCCTTGTGGGCCTGCCGAATGGCGGGAATGACTGCCTGACCGTTGGTTGGCCAGATGATAATGGCATCGACCTGCTGCTGGATCAGGTTGCGAACCTGGCCGATCTGGCGCGCCACATCGCCGCCGGCATCGAGCACGACGACGTCGATGTTCCCGTTTTGTGCGGCGGCATTTTCGAAGGCGCTTTCATAGGTCGTCTGATAGCTGTCGACGCCGACATTGTTCTGGGTGATGCCGATCCGGTAGGTCTCTTCTGCCTGGGCAAGACCCGCGGAGAGCATCATGACACTGGTCGCTAGCGCTGTTTTATAGAACATTTTGTCACCTGCTTTGTTGTAGTAGCTTTCACCGACTAACCGGGGGGCCGTCAGAGTTCGTGAAGCTTATGGCCGCGCCCTGATTTGGCGCAACGCGACCGCGACAGAGAAATGGCCAATCTGGTTATTTTGTCCATTTGTCGCTCGCACCGAACCGGCGCAGGCAAATACTGCGCAGAAATCCCGTAAGCCACTCAAATATCGATTTATTTCAAGAAAATAGCGGCCAGAAAGCTTGCTATAGGAGAGTAGGGAGACCTGCCAGTCGTGGTCTGGCAGGGTGCAAGCCATAGGAAGCGGGGAGTGGGCGAGCAGATTCGTACCGCGTCATGGGTGTGGTGGGACTCGCCGGGCGTCAAGCTAACCTGATAGTCGGTACGGGTAGCGTGCTAGCCGGCGCAGCTGGCCGGGGGAGCATCACGAAAGACTGACAAGGCATCTTCCATGTCGCGCTGCAGGGCCTCGATACGCGAGCCATGGGCAGGGTGGGTCGACAAGAACTCCGGCGGCTGGCTGCCGCCTGCCTCGGCCATGTTGCGCCACAGGGCCACGCTCTGCCGAGGGTCGAAGCCCGCCCCAGCCATGATGGCCAGCCCCATCTGGTCGGCCTCTTCCTCGTGCGCACGACTGAACGGCAGGGCGATGCCGAGGCGGGCGCCGATGCCCAGGGCCCGCATGGCCGCCTCTGTGGCCAGCTCCCCCTCGCTGAATAACCCCACCAGCAGCAGCACCGCCTTGATGCCGAGCTGCTGGGTGAAGCGCTCGTTGCCGTGGTCTGCCAGCACGTGACCAACCTCATGACCGATCACGGCGGCCAGCTGAGCGGGTGTCTCCGCCACCCGCAACAGTCCGGTGTGCACCCCGATACGTCCACCCGGCAAGGCGAAGGCATTCGGTGAGGGGTTGTCGAACACGACCACCTCCCACTCCTCGGGCATGCCCGCGTCGGGGTAGCGCGCCTCGGCGGCCTTGACCACCAACCTCGCCACACATTGCACGAGTCGGTTGGCGGCAGGGTCACGCGCGATGGGTTGCTGGCGACGCATCTCGGCAAAGGCCTCGCCGCCCATCTCGGCCATCAGGCCCTCGGGCACCAGCGCCAATTGAGACCGCCCGGTCGGTGTTTTCTCGCAGCCGGCCAGCAACAGCGTGGCCAGAAGCGTCAGCAAAGGCAGCAGGCGTCGCCACATCGTCCTACTCCGCCATCACCGCCTTCAGGGCGGCTCGATAGCCCTGGCTACCGAGCCCGGCGATCACCCCGTCGGCGCGCAGCGATACATAGGAGTGGTGACGAAAGCTTTCGCGCTGGTGAACGTTGGAGAGATGCACCTCGATCACCTTGCCGTCGAAGGCGTTCAAGGCATCCAGAATGGCGACAGACGTATGCGTGTAGGCGGCCGGGTTGATAATGATCGCCGCCGTGCCATCCAGACGTGCCGCCTGGATGAGGTCGATGAGCTCGCCCTCGTGATTGCTCTGGCGGCAGCTGATCTCCCAGCCCCCCACTGCTGCCGCCTGATAGAGATCGTTGTTGATGTCCTCGAGCGTCTGATGGCCGTAGACCTCGGGCTGGCGGGTGCCCAGCAGGTTGAGGTTGGGACCGTGCAGAACCAGTACCTTGTTCATGTCGTCGCGTTCCTTGATGGTTCGAGAAGGCGCTGCCAGAGCGCGATCACGGCGTCGCGATGCTCCCGGAAATCCGTGTTGCGTCCGCGGGCAGGCTCACCGGTCAGGGCCGCGCGGTGGGCGGCGGTGCGACAGGCGAGATAGGCCTCGCGCAGGCGTCGGCACTCGTCGGCGGGCAGTTGCCCGGTCGCCTCAAGGGTCTCCAGGATGCGCATGTTATCGCTGTAGGCCAGCAGGTCGGGCGTCTCGTGACTCATGGCCAGCACGGCGTACTGGCAAAGGAACTCGATATCGACCATTCCGCCAGGGTCATGCTTAAGGTCGAAATCATCGCCTTTCCCCTTGCTGCCCAGGTGGTCGCGCATCTTGTGGCGCATCTTCACCACCTCTGCGCGCAGCGCCTCAAGGTCCCGCTTGCGACCGAGGATCTCGCCGCGAATTGCATCGAAACCCTCGGCCAGCTGCGGGTGGCCGGCCACCACCCGAGCCCGCACCAGGGCCTGATGCTCCCAGGTCCAGGCCTGCTCGCGCTGGTACTCGGCGAAGGCCGCAAGCGTCGAGACCAGCAGGCCCGAGTTGCCCGAGGGTCGCAGGCGCATGTCGACCTCATAGAGGCTACCCGCCGGTGTCACCGCAGTGAGCAGGTGGATGATGCGCTGGCCCAGCCGGGTGAAGAAGACGGCGTTGTCGATGGGGCGCTTGCCGTCGGTGGTCCCCTGGGTGGCACCGTCGTGGAGGAACACCAGGTCCAGGTCGGAGCTGTAACTCAGCTCGATGCCGCCGAGCTTGCCGTAGCCGACCACCAGGAATTCGGGCTCGCTGCCACAGCGCCCGCCCTCACGGCGCTCCGGAAAGCCGTGCTTGCGAGTCAAGTGCTTCCAGGCCATGGCAAGCACCGCCTCCAGGACCACCTCGGCGATATAGGTGAGGTAGTCGCTGACCTTCATCAGGTGGCGAGTACCGGCAATATCGGAGGCCGCGACATGCAGCACCTGGGCATGCTTGAAGACCCGCAGCGCCTCCAGCTGCGCCTCCTCGTCATCCTCCGGAAGCCGCCCCAGGGCCTGTCGCAACTCGTCGGCCAGGCGCTCCTTGTCGGCCGGGGTATAGAGGGTCTCGGGCGTCAGCAGCTCATCGAGCAGGATGGGGTGGCGAGCGAGCTGGGCGGCGATCCAGGGGCTGGCGCTGCACAATTTCATCAGGTGCCCCAGGGCGTCCGGGTTCTCGCGAAGCAGCGCTAGATAGGCGGTACGTCGCAACACCGCCTCGACCAGCGGCAGGACCCGCTCCAGGGCGATATCCGGCGTGTCGCTGGCGGCCACGGCATCGAGCAGCAGCGGCATCAGGGCCTCGAGCCGTTCGTAGCCGATGCGCTGCATGGCCTGCACCTGGCGGGACTGGCGCAGCGTCCGCAGCCGGCGCAGGGCAGTCTCCGGTTCGGCGAGGCCGGCTTCCTCCAGGTGCTCGCGGGCCTCGTCATCTTCCAGCTCGTCGCGCCATAGCGCGCGCCACTCCTCGAGGCCGACGGCGCCGGAGGCCTGGCCGACGTCCTCGACCTCGTCGCGCTCCTCCTCGGGTTCGGCGATCACTGCATCGAAGTGGCGACGCACCCGCTCCCGCACTTCATCGAGGCGGGCCATCACCGCCGGCCAGTCTTCCGTCTCGAGCGCCAGGGCCACCCGTTCGCGGTCGACGTCGTCGCCGGGCAGGGTCTGGGTCTGGCGATCCTCCAGGGACTGCAGCACGTGCTCCAGGTCGCGCAGGAAGACATAGTCAGGCATCAGCTCATCGACCACGTCCCCAGGCAATAGACCGAGTTCGGGCAGACGTTCCAGGGCCGTCTTCAACGAGGTGACCTGCAGCTCGGTATCGCGGCCGCCGCGGATCAGCTGAAAGGCTTGGACCACGAACTCGACCTCGCGAATGCCGCCGGGGCCGAGCTTGATGTTGCCCTGCATGCCGCGGCGACGCACCTCGCGGTTGATCATCGACTTGAGCTCGCGCAGCGACTCGATGGCGCCGAAGTCCAGGTACTTGCGATAGACAAAGGGGCGCAGGCTCGACAGCAGCTCGGCCCCGGCGTCCAGGTCGCCGGCCACCGGCCGCGCCTTGAGCATGGCGTAGCGTTCCCACTCGCGCCCCTGGTCCTGGTAGTAGCTGGCCAGCGAGGCAAAGTTCCCCACTAGCGGGCCGCCGTCGCCCAGCGGGCGCAGGCGCATGTCGACGCGAAAGGCGAAGCCGTCGGCGGTCACCGCATCCAGGGCGGTGATCAGCTTCTGACCAATCTTGGTGAAATACTCCTGATGCTCAAGAGACTTGCGCCCACCCTCGGTCTCGCCCTTCTCGGGGAAGGCGAAGATCAGGTCGATATCGGAGGAGAGATTCAGCTCGCCGGCACCGAGCTTGCCCATACCCAGTACCACCAGCCGCTGCTCGCTGCCATCGCGACGCGGGGCGGGCCGCCCCCAGCGGGGAGCGAAATGGGCCTCGAGCCATGCCAATGCGCCCTCCAGGCAAGTCTCGGCAAGCCGCGAGACGGCACCGCTGGTCGCCCACATGTCGATGCCCGGGGGACGGGTCAGGTCACGCCAGACGATGCCCAGCATGCGCGCGCGACGAAAACGACGGATGGCGCCATGCAGCGCCGCCTCGTCCTCGGCGGCTTCCAGGCGCTCGTCCAGCCAGTCGCGCAGGGCGTCGGCGGGGGGCGTTGCATCCAGTTCGCCGCTGGCGTCCAGGTGCAATAGCCATTCCGGGTAGCGCACCAGGGTCTCGGCGGCAAAGGTCGAGACGGCCAGCACCTTCGCCAGCTGACGCCGCCGAGCGACGGAAAGCGCCAGCCAGTCCTCCCGCGGGGAGTCGCTGCCGTTCATGTCGGCCAGGTTGTCGGCCTGCTCCAGCGAGCTAGCCAGCCGGTCGCGAGCATGCGCCAGGGGCGCCCTCAGGGGGTCGGGAATGTCATCCAGCGGCAGAAAGTCGTCGGGCAGGGCCATGGGCATCTCGTATCCGGTTCTCGAATGCCTCCAGCATAGCGAAGCCTGCCCCGCCCCATAACCCGGCCTAGCCGAGGAATTTCTGCCAGACTAGCAACCCCCAGGTCAGGCCGGCAATGAACAGCGACAGCATCACTGCCGCCGAACCGATGTCCTTGGCGCGTCCCGAGAGCTCGTGGTGTTCGCTGCCGATACGATCCACCACGCTTTCGATGGCGCTGTTGAGCAGCTCCACGATCAGCACCAGCAGGCAGCTGCCCACCAGCAGGATCCACTCCACCGGCCCTTGGCCAACCCACCAGGCCAGCGGCACCAGTACCAGGCAGAGCCCAAGCTCCTGACGGAAGGCCGCCTCGTTGCGAAAGGCGGCGCTGAGCCCCTTGATGGAGTAGCGCGTGGAGTGCACCAGATGCTGCCAGCCGGTATATCCTGGTTTCATGTCGGGAGGTCCGGAGTATCAGTGGGCATCGATCATTGCCTCGAGATCGGCGGCGAGCGGGTCGAGGACCTGCCGCCAGTTGAGCCAGGGGGTGGTCGCCGTGCCGTTGACGAGCGCGGCGAACACGCCCCACTGCCCGCCGCGGGTGCGGAAGTAGCCGCCCACGGCACGCACCGCCACCGGCTGGTTGAGGGTGCCGGTCTTGAGCATCACATGCTGCTGGAAGGTCGCTGAACCACGGCGCAGAAAACGCATCACGCCGTTGGCCGGCGACTGCAGGGCAGCTACGAAGCTGGGGAAGAGCGCGGGCCGGCGGTACATGCTCTCCAGCAGGGCGGTGACGCCCGCTGCCGAGGTGCGGTTTTCCGGCGTCAGGCCGCTGCCGCTGCGCAGCGTCACGGGGCCATGGTCAGGCAGACCGGCCACGAAGGTCTCCAGCGCCCCACCGGCCTCCACCAGGCCGGCGCGGGGCGATGCCACCAGGTTCAGCGCCAGCTGGTCGGCCATGAAGTTGTTGGAGTGGTTGAGGGTGCGCAGCAACAGCTCCTGCAGCGGCTCGCTCTCCACCTCGGCCAGGGAACGGGCCTCGGCGGGTGGCTGGGTGGCGGATACGCCAGCACCGTCTCGCACGCCGATACCGGCCTGTTCCAGCATCGCCAGCAGGGTGGCCGCGCTCTGACGCGCCGGGTCGGAGCTGGCCCGATAGATGGACCTTGGCCGCGCATTGGTGGAGATCTGACCGCTCACCACCATGACGTCGCCGCTGTCGCGCAGCACGCGCTCGGCATTGAGCCGGGTGCCGCTGTCATCCGGCTGGGTCACGACGCGATTGTCGATGCCGACGATCGGCGCCTGGCTATCGCAGTTGGTAATCCGTGCCGGGTCGCCGGGCTCGGGGGCAGGCGCCACGCTGACACACCAGCTGCCATGATTCACCCCGGCCGAGGAGAGCAGTGCGCTGTAGGCATTGGCGACCCGCGAGTGGGCCTGACAGCGGTCGGTGGTGATGCACTCGACCGGGCCATAGCGCCACTGGCTGACGATCAGCTGACCCTCGACCCGGCGCACGCCGGCCTGGTGCAAGCGCTGCGTGAGTCGCCACAGGTCCTCGCTGGTCAGCATCGGATCTCCCCCGCCGTCGAGCACCAGGTCACCGTGAAGCACGCCGTCCGCATCGGGGTCGGCCAGGCTCACCAGATGAGTGGTGAAGCGGTGCTGGGGTCCCCAGCGATCCAATGCCGCTGCCGCCAAGTAGACCTTGGAGACCGAGGCCGGCGACAGCTGACGCTCGGGCTCGATGGCACCCAGGGCCTCGCCGCTGTCCAGCAGACGCGCCTCGGCGCCGATCAGGAAGCCCTTGTCGGCCAGTTCGCCCAGGCGGGAAAAGCCACTCGCCTGGGCGAACAGCGGCAGCAGCATCAGCAGGACGCCAAGCAGCAATCGACGGGGCATTGAACCTCCAGGGAACATAACGTTGCCAAGCTTAATGGGACGCGACGGAAGAGAACACCTGGATCACCACCACCCCACCAACGATCATGCCCAACCCCAGCAGGGCCGGCAGGTCCGGCTTCTCGCCATAGACCAGGATGCCCACCAGGGTCACCAGCACGATGCCGAGCCCCGCCCAGAAGGCGTAGGCGATGCCCACCGGCATGGTGCGCAGCACCAGGGCGAGCAGGTAGAAGGCCAGGCCGTAGCCAATCACCACGGTGACGCTGGGCCACAGCCGGGTGAAGCCTTCGGAGGCCTTCAATGCGCTGGTAGCGACCACTTCGGCGACGATCGCCAGGGCCAGAAACAGGAATGCCATCATCTCTCCTCCCCGGCGGCCGGCAACGCCTCTCCGGGCACCAGTCCCGGGGCGTGAGGCAGCTCGACCACCAGCCGCCACAGCGCCTGGCCGCTGGCGTGGTACTTCTGCTCGAAGGGCGTCAAGCAGGCCTCGCCCGGCACGAAGGGCTCGGCCTCGGCGGCCCTGGCGGTGACCTGGGTCACCGCCAGGGCAAACTCCTCCACATAGAGCCGCCAGTTGGAGCGCAGCTCCAGCCGTCCCCCCAGCGCCAGGATCACCGGCAGCACCGGATGGCCCTGCCAGCGCATCTTCAGATGGGCGGCCTTGGGATAGGGGTTGGGATAGAGCAGGTAATGGCGTGCCGGACGCCAGCCCTCGGCCAGGGCCAGGCGCCAGAAGTCCACCAGGTCGGCCCGCACCAGCAGGGCGTTGTCGGGCAGACGACCATGATCACGGGAGAGGCGGTCGGCGCTGCGGTCGATGCCGATCACCGCGGCGCTCGGGAATTGCTCGGCCAGCCGACGCGTCGAGAGCCCTACGCCACACCCCGCGTCCAGTATCAACGACGCTCCGTCACGACGCTCGCGCCAGTCACGGGCCCGAGCGAAGGCCTCACGGGTGTGCTCGGCGAGTGGTTTACGCAGCGGATGCTCCAACGCCCGCGTCACACGGCGGGCCAGGTCCTCGTGGGGGCCGGTCTGGCGGCTGACGATGGATCGTGAGCGGGCGGTCATGGCAGCGGACTCGGCGGAGTGGCGAAAGGACGCGCATTCTACCAGCCACAGCCCCACCGCGCAGGGCCTCGGCATGACGCCGCCGCGGGCCGGGTGCTATGATCCAAGGCCTGACAACAACGAATAATGCAGCCCCGATATCAATCGCACAACGAGGAATCCGGCTTGCCACATTTACCGGTGATCGTCGGCATGGGCGGCGTGAATCCCGCCGGCCGAACCTCGGGCCACCAGGCGTTTCGCCGTACCGTGCTCGACGCCCTGCCCGACGACGACCAGGCCCGCACCCTGCTGGGCCTGGCGGCGATGATGCGCCTGGCCGACTGCCAGGCAGATGGCGCCTGGCACGACGCCGAGGGGCGTCCGCTGGACGCCGCCGGGATTGTCGAGCAGACACGCCAGCAAGTGCTCGACCACACCCTGATCCGGCGCATCGAGGATCCCCGCTTTAACGAGGAGGGCCTGCCGGCCAATCGCAAGGCAAGCCTCGGCCTGGAGGTGCCGCTGACCTTTCGCATCCGCCGCCGTCAACTGCCCGACGACCTCCCGGCCACCTGGCAGGTCCGGGAGCTGGACCGCCAGAGCCTCGAGGTCACGGTTCCCGCCGGCAACATGGAAGTGATGCTGCCCGAGACTCGCCCGGCCCAGGTACGCGCCGCCGGCCAACTGCCCACGGGCTTCGAGCCCAGCCGCTTCTACCGCAGCGTGCACCATCCGCGAGGGCTCTCGATGACCGTCTTCGCGGCCAGCGACTGCCTGGGCGACAGCGGCCAGCAATGGGACACCCTGCGCGACCGCCTCGACCCCGACGAGGTCGCCGTGTACGCCGGCAACTCCATCGGGCAGCTCGATGACGAGGGCTGGGGGGGACTGCTCAAGAGCTTCGTCTCCGGCAAGCGCGCCACCTCCAAGCAGATGCCGCTGGGCTACGGCCAGATGCCCGCCGACTTCCTCAATGCCTATGTGCTGGGCAGCGTGGGCGGCACCGGGGCGGCACTCGGCGCCTGCGCCAGCTTCCTCTACAATCTGCGCCTGGGCGTGGATGACATCCGGGCCGGCCGCCGCCGCGTGGTGCTAGTGGGTACCGCCGACGCCCCGATCACCCCCGAGATCATCGAGGGCTTCCGCACCATGGGGGCGCTGGCCGACGACGACAGCCTCAAGGCCCTGGATGCCCTAGAGCTTTTGACCGACGCCGACTATCAGCGTGCCTGCCGTCCCTTCGCCCGCAACTGCGGCTTCACCATGGGGGAGTCCAGCCAGTTCGTCATGCTGATGGACGATGCCCTGGCCCTGGAAACCGGTGCCGAGGTCCTCGGCAGCGTGCCGGGCGTGTTCGTCAATGCCGATGGCTGGAAGCGCTCGATCTCGGCGCCCGGCATCGGCAACTACATTTCCTTGGGTAAGGCGGCAGCGCTGGTGCGCGACATGCTCGGCGAGACCGCCCTGCGCCAGCGCACCTTCCTTCATGCCCACGGCACCAGCACGCCCAAGAATCGCATCACCGAATCCCATGTCTTTGATCAGGTCGCCCGCGCCCACGGCATCACGGCATGGCCGGTGGTGGCGGTGAAGGCTTTCGTCGGCCACTCCCAGGGCAGCGCCGCCGGCGACCAGCTGACCAGCGCCCTGGGCAGCTTCGCTCACGGCCTGCTCCCGGGCATCTCCACCCTGGATGCGGTGGCCGACGACGTTTATGGCGAGAATCTCAAGCTGTTCCGCGACCCGTTGCCCTTCGTCGCGGATGCCGCCTTCATCAACGCCAAGGGCTTCGGTGGCAACAACGCTACCGGCGTGGTGCTCTCCCCCGCCGTGACCGAACGACTGATGGCACAGCGCCACGGCGAAACCGCGGTGGCCGCCTGGCAGACGCGCCGCGAAGCCACCCGTGAGGCTGCCGCCCGCTACCACCAGGCCGCCGATCGCGGGCGCTTCGATGTACGCTATCGCTTTGGCGAAGGCGTGCTGGAGGGACCAGAGCTCGATGTTGGCCGGGATGCCATCCGCATTCCCGGCTACGCCAGGGAGGTGTCACTGGCGGTCGACAATCCCTTCGGACGACTCGACGAGGGAGACACATGATGAACACTGCCATCTATCCCGGCACCTTCGACCCCGTCACCAACGGCCACCTCGACCTGATCGAGCGCGCCGCCCGGCTGTTCGACAAGGTGGTAGTGGCCATCGCCACCAGCCCCGGCAAGGGGCCTGTGCTTGATCTCGATACCCGTATCGCCCTGACCCGGGAGGTAGTGGCCGGCCTCGACAACGTCGAGGTGGTCGGTTTCTCGGGACTGATGACCGAGTTCATGAAGCAGCAGCAGGCTCGCGTGCTGCTGCGCGGCCTGCGGGCCGTGTCGGACTTCGAGTACGAGCTGCAGCTGGCCAACATGAACCGCGCCCAGATGCCGGAGCTGGAAACGGTCTTCCTCACGCCGGAGGTGGAGAACTCCTACATCTCCTCGACCCTGGTACGCGAGATCGCCCGACTCGGCGGCGATGTCTCCAAGCACGTGCATCCCAGGGTCGCCGAGACGCTGAAGAGCCATTACAATACCTGACTAGGAAGCTCGGGATTGAACCCGACCCGAGACCGCTTGCCGGCCAGCGACATCCGTGAGGTACCCCATGGCCCTGATGATCACCGACGAGTGCATCAACTGCGACGTCTGCGAACCCGAATGCCCCAACGGCGCCATCTCGCCGGGGGAAGAGATCTACGTCATCGACCCTGGCCTGTGCACCGAGTGTGTCGGTCACTATGACGAGCCCCAGTGCCAGCAGGTCTGCCCGGTGGACTGCATTCCGCTGGACCCGACGCACAAGGAAAGCCGGGACGAATTGATGGAGAAGTACCACCTCATTACCGCTGCCTGACACCGCTCGCCACCCGCACGACCAATGACGCCCCGCTTACCGAGCGGGGCGTCATTATCTGGCACGTCTTCACGACAGACCCATCAGCGAACATCCGGGCCCAGCAACCAACCTCTACCTTTCGTCGGCGCGCCGACTCACCGTGCACCCCAGGCAGCGCCGGAAAGCCGCTTCGGCGGGGGTCTTGATCAGGGTCTCTGCCGCCCCGTCGACGTTGCCCCCCAAGGCAGTAAAGGGAAGCGACACCAGAAAGATCGCCGCACCGCCTACCGTGGCCACCGCCAGCAGCGGCCGGGCCACGACCGCATCAGCGATCATCGCCCCGCCGCTGGGCTTAGCCTCCACGCGCTCTCCCTGTGCCGCGGCCGGCAGGCTGGCCAGCAGCATCACCAGCGCCAGCATGGCGAACATCGTGCTCTTGCCAAGTTGCTTCATCATCCTCGCTCCCCGCCCTGTCTGCCTGGATTGTCGCCTTGCCGGCTGACGCCGGACCATGGCATTCATTCGAATTAGCACCTAGAATCATCGAGGTTACATCTTTTCACAGGATCTTACATCAGGGTAGCCGGCTTTCGCCGCAAGCCCAACGCCACGGGCTCTGCCCGCCCCATGCAAAGGAGCGCATGATGAAACGCCTGATCGCCACCGCCGCCCTGGCCACCCTGGTCGCCAGCCCCGCCTTCGCCCAGAGCTATCAGTACAACCCCAACGAGGGGCCCTATCTGGGTGCCGGAATCGGGTATTCCAAGCTGGACAATGACACCCTCGATAGACTTGACTCAGCTGGGGCTAATACTGACGACAGCGATACGGGTTACAAGCTATTTGCCGGATACCAGTTCAATCCCAGCTTTGCCGTGGAGGCCAGCTATCTGGACTTTGGTGAGTTCGAAGCTAACGCAGGCTCTGAAAAGCTAGAGGCTAGCGCCGATGGTTTCGGATTTTCCTTGGTCGGCAAACTTCCCATTCAGAACGGGTTCAGCGTGCATGGCAAGCTGGGCATGGTGGTCTGGGATGGAGACTTGGATTATAGCGATAGCGATCGTGGTGTCTCGTCGTCACTGGGAGAAGACGGCACTGATCCCTACTACGGTATCGGCGCCGAGTACGAGGTACAGCAGATCATGATGCGTGCCGAATACGAGCGCTACGATATCAGCGACAGCGGCGAGGACTTCGAGATCGACCTCTTCTCCGCCAGTCTGGGCTACCGCTTCTAGCCCCTGCTCCAGGCTCTTCGACGGCCCCGCCAACCGGCGGGGCCGTTGCGTTCCGCGGCGGGAAACGCCACCCTGCCCCGTTTCACCGCCAAGGGTCCCGCCGTGACGTCGTCCACGAACACCGCCGGCACGCGACAGCGCATCCTGGCGCTTGCCTGGCCGATCATCCTCTCCAACATCACCGTGCCGCTGCTCGGCCTGGTGGATACCGCTGTGGTCGGCCACCTGCCCGACTCGCGCTACCTCGCCGGCGTGACACTGGGCGCGACACTGTTCAGTTTCCTCTACTGGGGCTTCGGCTTCCTGCGCATGGGCACCACCGGCCTCACCTCCCAGGCGGTGGGCCGCGAAGCGGACGGCGAGGTACGCAACCTGCTCGGCCAGTCACTGCTGCTCGCGCTGGTGATCGGCCTGGGACTGATACTGGCCGGGGGCCCGCTGGTGACGCTGGGACTGCGGCTGCTCGACGGCAGCGAGGTGGCCACGCAACTGGCCGCGGAATACGCCCGCATCCGCCTGCTCTCCGCGCCGGCGGTGCTGGCCAACTATGCGATCCTCGGCTGGTTCCTCGGCCAGCAGAACTCACGGGTCACGCTTTCCATCCTGGTACTGACCAATGGCGTCAACATCGCCCTCGACCTGCTGTTCGTGGTGGGACTGGGCATGAACAGCGACGGTGTGGCCTGGGCCACGGTGCTCGCCGACTACACGGCACTGGCCTTCGGCCTCTGGCTGGTCTCGCGCCAGCTCAGATGGCTGTCGGGGCGCTTCCTGCGCGAGCGGCTACTGCGCCTGGCCGCCTACGGCGAGCTCTTCCGGGTCAATGCCAATCTCTTCGTGCGTACCCTGGGCCTGCTGTTCGCCATGGCCTTCTTCACCTCCCGCGGCGCCGCCCAGGGTGATACGGTGCTGGCGGCCAATGCCGTGCTGCTGCAGTTCATCATGCTGACCAGCTACGCCCTGGATGGCTTCGCCCACGCCGCCGAGGCACTGGCCGGCCGCGCCGTGGGTCGCCAGCGCTTCGACGAGTTCGGCCAGGTCGTCCGCAGTGCCGCCCGCTTCTCGCTGGTCACGGCGGGGCTTGCCGCGCTGGCCTTCGCGCTGGGCGGCGAATGGCTGATCGCGCTGCTCACTGGCCTGCCGGAAGTGCGGGCCACCGCCGGCGACTACCTGCCCTGGATGGTCGTCATGCCGCTGGTGGCGGTATGGAGCTACCTGCTGGACGGGGTCTTCATCGGGGCCACGGCGATCCGCGAGATGCGCAACAGCATCTATGCCGGGCTCGCGGTCTATCTGCCGCTCTGGTGGCTGACCACGCCGCTGGGAAACCACGGGCTGTGGCTGGCCTTCCTGGCCTTTGCCGTGGTGCGCTCGGGCGTGCTGGTCGCCTACTACCGACACCATCGCCGCACTCGCTGGCGGCATCACGCCGCAGTTCGGGGCGGGAACGGTATCTCGCCTGCCGGGTAGCACAACCGATTGACGTTGCGCTACTTTCTGTAAGTCACGCCAAGAATGGACACCAGAAAAAGGGACTCCCCCATGCTCAAGGCCTTATCAAGACCGGCGGTCAAGCTGGTTGAACGCTATCTGCCTGACCCCTATATCTTCGTACTGCTGCTGACGATCATCGCCGCCGCGGCGGCCATCGCCGTGGAGCGCCAGACCCCGCTGGCGGTGATGCGCTTCTGGGGGGACGGCTTCTGGGGCCTGCTGACCTTCTCGATGCAGATGCTGCTGGTGCTGGTCACCGGCTACATGCTGGCCAGCTCCCCGCCCGTGAAGCGACTGCTGCAGAAACTTGCCGGCCTGGCGAAGAACGCCGGCAGCGCCATCATCCTGGTGACCGTGGTATCGCTAGTCGCCAGCTGGATCAACTGGGGTTTCGGTCTGGTGGTCGGGGCCCTGTTCGCCAAGGAGCTGGCCCGCCTGGTGCGCGTCGACTACCGGCTACTGGTGGCGAGCGCCTACTCCGGTTTCATCATCTGGCACGGCGGCCTGGCCGGCTCGATCCCGCTGACCATCGCCACCGACGGCCATTTCACTGCCGAGCAGATCGGCGTGATCGGCACCGGCAACACCATCTTTTCGCTGTTCAATCTGGCCATCGTGGGCTGCCTGTTCATCGCCGTGCCACTGGTCAACCGGCTGATGCTCCCAGACGAGAACGAGAGCGTCTACATCGACCCCAAGCTGCTGGGTGACGACGAGGAAACGCGCGTGCGCATCACCCGCCCCGCCGAACGCCTGGAGAACAGCACGACCCTGGCCTGGCTGGTGGGGATTCCCGGGGTGCTGTTCCTGCTTGACCACTTCATCTTCCGGGGTGGCGGCCTAAACCTCAACGTGGTGAACTTCCTGTTCCTGTCGCTGGCCATCGTGCTGCACCGGACGCCGCGCAGCCTGCTGGAGAGCCTCCACGAGGCGATCAAGGGCGGTGCCGGCATCGTCATCCAGTTCCCCTTCTATGCCGGCATCATGGCGATCATGGTGCAGTCGGGCCTGGCCGAGAGCATGTCGGAGACGCTCATCTCCTTTGCCACCGAGACCACGCTGCCCTTCTGGTCCTTCATCAGTGCCGGCATCGTCAACATCTTCGTGCCCTCCGGCGGTGGCCAATGGGCCGTGCAGGCCCCGGTGATGCTGCCCGCCGCCCAGGCCCTGGGTGTGGATATCCCCCGGGTGGCCATGGCCGTGGCCTGGGGCGATGCCTGGACCAACCTGCTGCAGCCCTTCTGGGCTCTGCCGGTACTTGGCATCGCCGGCCTCAAGGCCAAGGACATCATGGGCTTCTGCCTGATCCAGCTGTTCATCACCGGCATCATCATTGCGGCAGGCCTGACCTGGTTCTGAGATCGCGCCGGGCACAGTAGCATCGAACGCCTTGCTCCCCTCACGGGGGCAAGGCGTTATGCTGTAAGAAACCTCTCCAGGAAACATGACGATGGACGATCAAGCGCTGAGCGGCCAGCACGAACTCTCGATGACCGTACTGATGACGCCGGACATGGCCAACTTCAGTGGCAAGGTGCACGGCGGCGCCATCCTCAAGAAGCTCGACGAGGTCGCTTATGCCTGTGCCAGCCGCTATGCCGGCCATTACGTGGTAACACTTTCCGTCGATCAGGTACTGTTCAAGCAGCCGATCCATGTCGGCGAACTGGTCACCTTCCTGGCCTGTGTCAATCACGTCGGCCGTTCTTCCATGGAGATCGGCGTCAAGGTCGTGGCCGAGGACATACGCAACAAGGTGATCCGCCACACCAACAGCTGCTATCTGACCATGGTGGCCGTGGACGAGAGCGGCAAGCCGGCACGGGTGCCGCCCCTGAAGCTGGAGACACGACTCCAGAGGCTGCGTTTCGAGAAGGCGGCCCTGCGCAAGAAGCTGCGCAAGCAGGCCGAAGAAGAGGAGCGTCGTACCCAGGCCGAGCACGACGCCCCCTGAGGGAACTCAGCCGCAGTCCAGAGCGGTGATCCGACCTCGGTCGTCCAGACGGACATTGAGGCGCTCGGCGCGGTAGTCGAGGGTATGGGCCTCACCGGGGCGCATCACGCGCAGTGACCCGGCACCGCTCGCTTGGCGCAGCGACGCCCTCATCGACTCATCGAAATGGCGCCCCACCATCTCCTGGACGCGTCCTGCCCCGCAGGGGTCTGCCTCCCCGGTGACGCGAGGAGGCTCGGGCGCCGGCTCGCGCGACACCGGGGACGTTTCGATGATGCCGCAGCCGGTCATCAGCGACAGGCCGACCACAGCAAGTCCGTGCTTCAATGCGATAGCCATGGCAATACTCTAACCGCGATTCCAACAGGCATACCGGACAGTATGACCGCTTCGCAACCCACCAGCCCAAGCTGCCAGACGGCAGAAAGCTCAGCTGGCGGCGTCCTGTACGGCTTCGCCACCCTCCTCGATGTCCTGACCAGCACCGCGGATGGTATTGCAGCCACTGAGCAGGGACAGGGTGAAGAGCGAGACCAGGATCAGCGATATCGTTCGTTTCATGATGGCATCCTCGTTGCAGTCACGGAGAGAACAAAAAAGCTCACCCTTCAATCTAGCAGCTTCGGCGAATATGCCCAGCCGACGACGGCTCAGCCAAGCAACAAGCGCAGGATGATCACGACGATCACAGCGATGGTCAGCCACTTGACGACGAAGGCTCCGCGCGGACTCATGTTGACCTTCACCGCCAGCCAGGCCCCCAGCATGCTGCCGGCTGCCAGTACCAGCCCGTAGCCCCAGCGCACCTGGTCGTTGACCAGGAAGATGGCCAGCGCCGGCAGCGTGTAGACCAGCACGATCAGCACCTTGAAGACGTTCACCTGGGCCAGGTCGATCTTCAGCATGCGGTAGAGCACCACCAGGAACAGGATGCCCACCCCGACCTGGATGAAGCCGCCGTAAAGGCCGATGGCAAACATCGCCAGGTAGACCGCCGGCGTGAGGTGCTCCGGCGTCAGCGTCCGGGTTTCCAGCTTCGGCTGGGGCAGCAGCATCAGTACCGCCGAGCAGGCCATCACCGTGATCAGGATCGCCTCGAAGAGGGCGTCATCGGTCTGCAGCGCCAACCAGGCACCGAGCAACGAGCCGACCACCGCCGGCACCGAGAGCCGCAGCGAGAGACCCAGGTAGCGCGCACCGGCACGCAAGAAGCTGGTCACCGCCGAGATGCTCTGCAAGGCAATGGAGACCCGGTTGGTACCATTGGCCGCCTGGGGGGGCAGTCCCAGGAACATCAACAGTGGCAGGGTCAGCATCGAGCCCCCGGCAGAGAGCACGTTGATGAAGCCGGCCAGGGTCCCGATGGCCAGCAGGGCAAGCGCCTCGAGCAGGGTCATGGCAGCGTCCGTTGTTTGCGGGGCGGAGATAGGCCGCCCAGCATACCGGCGCCGCCTCGATGGGGGAATCTATCCCCGATGCCGCAGGGGTATGCCATGATGACGAGCACTGGGACAGCCGACGCGAAAGGAGACCCGTGATGACGGATTTCGAACCCGATGCCCGCCTGGTGCAAGACAGCTACCCGGTGACCGAGTTACCCCTTTGCCAGCTGCGGCTGATGGACGATGCCCGCTTTCCGTGGCTGGTACTGATACCCCGCTGCCTCAAGGCCAGCGAGGTGTTCGAACTCGACGCGTCCACTCAGCAACAGCTGTGGCGGGAGGCGACCGTGGTCGGCCGCGCCATGCTCGAGGCCCTGGGAGGCGACAAGCTCAACATCGCCAGCCTCGGTAATATGGTCGCCCAGCTGCACGTGCACGTCATCGTGCGGCGACGCGAGGATGCCGCCTGGCCGGCACCGGTCTGGGGCCATGGTGAAGCAGAGGCCTACAATCTGGACGAGTTGGCCGACATGCGCGCTCGCATCCTGGCCGAGGTGGAAGGGCTGAACCTGACGTCGCCCGCGGATCAGCCGCCGAAGGGATGAGGTGACGTCACGCTGCGCGACGGCGGCTCGCCCAGCAGTGTCGCGCTGGCTGGTTGGCCGATGCCGGTCACGCTCAGTGATATCCCAAGGGCCACGATGGCCAGCCCGCCGGCCAGAGCGGCCCAACCGAACAGGCGACCCACACGATGCGCCTGCTGCTGGCTGGCCAGGCGTCGCTCCGCCCAGCCGCGGGCAACCACGCTGGCCAGCGCCAGGGACGAGACGGTCAGCGCGGTGCCCAACGACATCACCAGCACTGCCGCGACTCCCACCGCGAAGTTCCCGAGCAGGCTCGCTGCGCCCAGCAGCAGCACGGCACCGCTGCAGGGGCGGATGCCGATGGCGACCACCGTGGCCAGCGCTGTGCGCCAATCCCCGGCCCGCTGTGGATCCACATGGTGGTGTCCCCCGCAGCAGGCAGCGTCATGATCGTGGGAAGGGGGGTGACCTGGCCCAGCCGACACCGTCGCGCTGCCACGCAGCTGGCGGATGGCCCGCAGGCAGAGCCAGGCACCCAGCAGGGTCACCATGATGAAACTCGCCTGCTCCACCCAGGCCACACTGCCCATGGCATGACGCGTCAGCCAGCCCAGGCCATGCACCAGTACCACCACTAGGCCGATGGCCGCCGCCCCCTGCAGCAGGGAAGCCGCGAAGGAGAGGGCCAGGGCCCGACGGCGGGCACCGCCCTGGGAGAGCAGGTAGGTGGTCAATACCGCCTTGCCATGGCCGGGACCGGCAGCGTGGAAGACGCCGTAGCCGAAGCTGATGCCCAACAGGGTCATCCAGGTCGCCGGCGAGGGAGTCCCCGAAAGCTCGGTAATCGCCAGGGTCAGGGCGCGATGGAAGTCGCGCTGCCAGGCC
The DNA here is from genome assembly GCF_014192285.1 of Halomonas fontilapidosi. Classification (GTDB taxonomy): domain Bacteria; phylum Pseudomonadota; class Gammaproteobacteria; order Pseudomonadales; family Halomonadaceae; genus Halomonas; species Halomonas fontilapidosi. The sequence continues at coordinate 142,712 of NZ_JACHXQ010000008.1, forward strand.
ACCAGCTGCAGGCTGACGTTCTGCAGGCCACCCTGAACCAGCAGTTGCCAGGCCAGACCGGCGAGCAGCAGGCCACCGGCGAGCCACAGCAGTCGAGTGCGCATCAGCGGCATGTCACCTCCCCGGTCTCGGCGAAGTGGCGACCCAGGCCGGACTCGGCCTCGTCGTTGACGTCGAGCATCGCGGCCTCCATGACCGCCTCGGGATCCGGGTCGGCGGACAGGATTCGCGTCTCGCAGTCGAGTTCACCGCCCACCAGCAGGGCGTCGCCCGCTGGCGAGCTATCTTCCTGCTCGTGAACCACCTCGATGTAGTAGGTGGGATCGAACACCCGATAACGCAGGGTCTCTCCTGCGATGGCGCGAGACTCGGTCAGCGGCAGCAGAAAGACGAACTCGATCCGGCCGTCGCGTTCGAGCACGGTGTAATCGTCGACCTCACCGAGCTCGAGCCTGCGCCCCTCGAGGGTCAACTCGGTGAAATAGCCCTGCGGCGAAAGGTTGTCCCGCATCTCGCTGCCCAACTGGTCCAGCGCCGCGTCGAGATTCGCGCTCCCCTGCTCGCGTTCGAGTTCCTCGAGCACCACCAGGCTGTAGAAGGGATCCAGGCGCCAGGACTGTTGCAGGGCCACAAGCTGGCGTTGGTCATCGAGTATCAGGCGCATGCGCAGGTCGATCCAGCCGTGGGGATGCGCCGCGGCACTCAATGGCATGAGAAGGCCGACGGCGAGGCAAAGCAGGCCAATACGGCGCAGCAGAAGTGAATGTGACATGGGCACCTTGTTGTGATCGTGATATCAGGGCAACGGCTCGAGGCGCGTCTGCAGGTCGGTCAGCAGCGGGTCCAGCACCCTCGGGGCCAGGGGCCGCCCCCCGCGGGTGGCGACAACGCTGACCCGGCTGCCGTCTTGCTGGCCGGCCACGCGCAGCGATACGCCATAACCCGGCATCCGGCCCAGCACCGCCTCCAGGCGCCCCAGGTCGCCGTCGGCATAGCGGATCACGTAGCCGCGCTCCATCAGCAGGTCCATGGCCTCGCGCAGGGTGGTCTCGGGTGTCGCCGCCAGGTGAATCTCGCGGGGCTCTGGCGGGGTCGGGGTGGCGCAGCCGGCCAGCCAAACGGCCAGCAGGATGACGACAGGGATTCGCCTCATGGAGACTCCTGTGGCGGGACGGCCTCGATGGCATCGCGCAGCTCGCGGCAGAAGGCAGTATCGCTGGCACTGCGCGACTCGCGCAGCTCACCTCGCCAGTCGAAGAGTCGGATATCCCGGGACACCTGCACCTGCTGCGCGCCCACCACCACCGAGACCCGCTCGATGCGCGTGGCCTCGTCGGTCGCCGGCCCGAAGCCGCCGCCGAAGCCGAGCATCACGCCGGAGGCGACATGCCCCCCGCTGCCGCCCAGCACGAAACCGCCGAAACGCGGCAGGCGCTCGACGCCATGGTCGTGATAGAGGGTGCTGCGGGCACGTTCGGCACTGACCAGCCCCAGCGCCGCATCGGTGTGGCGCACCAGGAAGCCCTCCGCCTCCAGGGCGGTGACGGCCCTGGCCAGGCTGTCGCCGGGCCCAGCGGGCCAGCGGCACTCGGCGGCCGGGGCAGGCTCGGCCACGGGCAGGGTCGTCGGCGTCACCTGGCAGCCAGCCAGCAATGCCGGCAGCAGCAACAGCAGCCATCTACGCATCGGATGCTCTCCGCGAAAGCTCTGGAGCAGTCTACGCCGGAAGCCGGTGGGGATGAAGCGCCCCGGGGTTCTGTCCCGCGGCGGCCGGCGCTAAGCTGGAAACCCCTTCCACCAGACGAGAGCGGCCATGAAGATCCTCATCTGCCCGGACAGCTTCAAGGATGCCCTGCCCGCCGCCGATGCCGCGCGCGCCATCGCCGTCGGAGCGAAGCGCGCCGGTGGCGACATCGAGGCCCGGGAATGCCCGCTGGCCGATGGCGGCGAAGGCAGCCTGGATGCCCTGCTGGCGGCCACCGGGGCCGAGCGACGCTCGGCTGACGTCCACGACGCCCTGGGTCGCCCGGCCCGGGCCGACTGGGGCTGGCACGCCGCGAGTCGCACCGCCTACGTGGAACTGGCCGAGGCCAGCGGCCTGCAGGCGCTGGCGCCCGACGAACGCACCGCCCTGGATAGCAGCACCTACGGAGTCGGCGAGCTGATCCGCGAGGCACTGGATTCCGGTGCCGAGCACCTGCTGCTCACCCTCGGCGGCAGCGCCACCAACGACGGCGGGGCCGGGATGCTGGCCGCCCTGGGAGCGCGACTGCGAGACGGCGAGGGGCGCGACCTGGCCCCGGGCGGCGCCGCCCTCGCGGACCTGGCCGAGCTCGACCTGGACGGCATCGACCCGCGCCTGGCTGGCCTGCGGGTCGAGACCGCGGTGGACGTGGACAACCCCTTGCTGGGCAAGCGAGGCGCCAGTGCGGTCTTCGGCCCCCAGAAGGGCGCCTCGCCGGATGAGGTGGGACGCCTCGATGCCGCCCTCGCCCGCTTCGCCGACGTCACCGCCGCGACCCTGGGCGCGGATTACCGCGACCTGCCAGGCGCCGGCGCCGCCGGCGGCATGGGCTTCGCCGCCCGGGCCTTCCTCGACGCCGAGCTGCGTCCCGGAATCGAGCTGGTGATGGCCCAGGCCGGCGTCGAGGCCCTGCTCACGGACGCCGATCTGGTGATCACCGGCGAGGGCCAGCTCGATGGCCAGAGCCTGGCCGGCAAGACGCCGGTGGGCGTGGCGCGGCTGGCCCGGCGTCACGGCGTGCCGGTGGTGGTGCTGGCCGGGCGCCTGGCCCCGGGCTGGCAGGCCGCTTTCGACGAGGGCGTCTCCGCGGCCTTCGCCCTGGCCGATGGGCCCATGGCGCTCGACGAGGCCCTTGAACGCTGCGCCGAGCTGCTGGCCGACCGCAGCGAGAGCCTGGTGCGGTTCTGGGTCGCACTGGCCGGCGGTCGGCCTTGAAGTGCCTATCCTAAACCCGCACGTCATGTGCAACGGCTATAGTGGCCATGGCGACAATCGACTTACCCACCGCCGGCGGACGTTTTACCCGACCTGCATAGCGATCAAGGAGGCATTGCATGAGCGACACCAATACCATCGGCCTGCACGAGGCCAGTGCCAGCCAACTGGCAGAAAAGCTCAACGAGCTGTTGGCCAACTACCAGATCTTCTATATGAACGTGCGCGGCTACCACTGGAACGTTAAAGGCCGCCAGTTCTTCCAGCTCCACGAGAAGTTCGAGGAGTTCTACACCGACCTGCTGACCAAGGTCGACGAGGTCGCCGAGCGCATCCTCACCCTGGGCCACCAGCCGGTTCACGCCTACAGCGACTACGTGAAGCTCGCGAGGATCCAGGAGGACAAGAACGTCCACGACGGCGAGGCCTGCGTGCGCGGCGTGCTGACAGGCTACCAGACCCTCATCGAGCTGCAGCGCGAGCTACTCTCCCTGGCCTCGGATGCCGACGACGAAGGCACCGCCGCCCAGGCCGGCGACTACATCCGCGAGCAGGAGAAAACCGTGTGGATGCTGGGCGCCTACCTCGGCTGAGCAACGCCACCCCGGCACCACCATCTACCACGCCGCCCCGAGGGGCGGCGTTTTTCATTGTCGTGCCGATCGATATGGAGCGGGGTCAGTCTCTTCCGGCCGCCTCGTCGTCCGCCTCTCCCTGGGCGGCGCGCACCAGCTCCGTTGGCAACGGTTTCTTCATGCGTACCCCCAGGCGCTGCAGCTCGGTGGCCTGGGCTACCAGGCTGCCCTGCCCGCGGGAGAGCCGCCCCATGGCCTGTCGATGGCTGTCGCCCGCCCGCTCCAGGTGGCGGCCGACCTCCTCCAGGCTCTCTACGAAGCCCGAGAACTTGGCCAGCAGCTTCTCGGCCCGCTCACCAATCAGGCGCGCGTTCTCGTTCTGGCGCTCCAGGCTCCACAGGCCTGCCACGGTGCGCAGGCTGGCCAGCAGGGTGGTCGGGGTGACCACCACTACCTGGCGGTCGAAGGCCTCCTGGAAGAGCGTGGGATCACGCTCGAAGGCGGCGGCGAAGGCCGGCTCGACCGGCACGAAGAGGAACACGAAGTCCGGCGAGTGGAGCCCCGGCAGCGCCGGGTAGTCCTTGCCGGAGAGGCCGGCGACATGGCCACGCAGCGACTGCAGGTGGGCCTTCATCGCCGCCTCGCGTTCGGCTTCGTCCTCGGCATTGACCACCCGGGTCCAGGCCACCAGCGACACCTTGGCATCGACGATCAGGTGGCGATCGTCGGGCAGGTAAATCACCGCATCAGGGCGTTGGCGTCCCTGCTCGCCCTGCAGCGAGACCTCGCGGCGGTACTCGATGTCGCGGCGCAGGCCGCTGCGCTCGAGCACGGTCTCGAGCATCAGCTCGCCCCACTGGCCCTGGGCCTTCTGGTCGCCCTTGAGGGCCCGGGCGAGGCCTGCGGCCTCCTCGCCGAGGCGGGCATTGAGACCGGCAAGCTGTTCGAGCTGGGCCTTGAGGGAGCCGCTGTCGCGGCTCTGCTGGCCATGCAGCTCCTCGACCCGGCGACGGAACTGTTCGACCTGCTCACGGAAGGGCTTGAGCGTCGCCTCGAGGCCGTCGCGACTCTGGGCCGAGAAGGCCTGCTGGCGCTCCTCGAAGATGCGTCCGGCCAGCTGGCGAAACTCCTCCTTGAGCCGCTCGCGGGCCTCCTCGAGCAGGGCCAGCTGCTCGCGATGGCGCAGCGCCATCTGCTCGCGCTCGGTCTCCAGCCGAGCGGCCCGCTCGCGCTGCTCGGCCAGCCGGTCACGCGTTCCGGCGAGCTCGGCCTCCGCGGCTGCCAGCCGCTCACGGCTGCCGTCCAGCTGAGCGTCGCTCTGGGCCAGCTCCTGCTCGAGGCGTCGCACGCCGGCCTCGCGCTCGGCGCACGCCTGCTCTGCGGCGAGCAGGCGAGCCTTGGCGGCAACCAGCCGTTTGCGCCAGGACAGCCCCGCCCCGGCCATGACCAGCAGCAACCCGGCCAGCCCCCAGGCCGCCCAAGCCGGCACCGTCTCCTGCAGCAGTTCGTTCATCACGCCCTCGAATATAGAGTGATCAAGGCGTCTCGCCCCTGGCCAGGTCCTCGATCAAGGCGCGCAGCAATTCCCAGAATTCCGCCACCGAATCCAGCTCTACGCGTTCGTCCGGCGAGTGGGCGCCGCGGATCAGCGGTCCGAAGGAGATCATGTCGAGCTGAGGATACTTGCCACCGAGGATGCCGCACTCCAGGCCGGCATGGATCACCTTCACCTCAGGGTCGCTCCCCAGGCGCTTCTGATGCAGGCGCCGAAAGCGCGCCAGCAGCGGGCTTCCCGGATCAGGCGTCCAGCCCGGATAGGCGTTCTCGACCCGAGTGCGGGCACCGACCAGCTCGAACAGCGCCCGGAAGCGGTCGGCGAGGTCCTGGGTGGCACTGTCATGCAGCGAGCGCACCAGGGCACAGAGGTGGAAGCCGCCATCTTCCAGGCGGATGACGCCCAGGTTGTTGGAGGTCTCCACCACGCCGGGCACCGCGACGCTCATGCGTTCGACGCCGCAGGGCGCCACGTGCAGGGCGCGCACCAGTTGCTGGCTGGCCTGCTCGGTCAACGCCTCGGACGGCCGGACGTCCAGTGGCAACAGCGTCAGGGTGAGTCCCTCGTCGACCTCGGCCAACTCGGCGCGCAGTTCCGCCTGCAAGACGGCCACTCGCTCACTGGCGGTGGCCTGCTCGTCGCCGGGCAGAACCAGCGTGGCGAAGGCTTCCCGCGGCAGGGCATTGCGCAGCGTGCCGCCACGGTAGTCAACCAGCCGCGCACCGTAGGGCTCGAGGGCACGCAGCACCCGCACCAGCAGCCGGTTGGCGTTGCCCCTTCCCTTGTTGATATCGATGCCGGAGTGACCTCCGGAGAGCCCGGTCAGCGACAGCCGCAGCGCGATCTCGTGGTCGACCAGCGGCGCGGTAGGCAGCTGTGCCTCGACGATGACGTCGGCGCCGCCGGCGCAGCCGATGTAGACCTGGCCGCGGTCCTCGGAGTCCAGGTTGAGCAGCAGGCTTCCCTCGAGCCAGCCCTCGGCCAGGTTTAGCGCTCCCCCCATGGAGGACTCCTCCTCCAGGGTGAAGAGTGCTTCCAGGGGGCCATGCTCCAGGGTCTCGTCCTCGAGGATCGCCAGCGCCGCCGCCACGCCCAGGCCGTTGTCCGCCCCCAGGGTGGTATCGCGGGCATGCAGCCAGCCGTCATCGCCCACCCGGGTTTCGATGGGGTCCCGGGTGAAATCGTGGGGATGCTCGGCGTTGGCCTGGGCCACCATGTCCAGGTGGCCCTGCAGGATCACGCCCGGCGCCGACTCGGCCCCCGGGGTGGCGGGCTTGCAGATGCGCAGGTTACCGAAGGCATCGCGGTCGTGAGCCAGCCCCAGACCGTCGGCCCAGCGCTCGAGGATCGCCACCAGGGCCGCCTCGTGGCCGGAGGGGCGCGGGGTGTTGCACAGGGTGCGAAAATGGCGCCACAGAGGGCGGGGAGAAAGCTGCTCGAGATGTGCGTTCATGATGGGTATGTCTCGCGATTGACCCGGGCACTCTACCGACCGGCCTCGTCGGGGGAAAGCCCGCCATCACCGCCGAGGAGCCCTGCCACGGCTTCGCGCAGCCGGGCCTGCACGCTGCGTTTGCCCGTCACCCCGAGGCGCGCTGCCAGCCAGGCCGCGGTTCGCCCCTGGAAGGCCCAGGCGGCGAGCAGTGCCAGTGCCTCATCCTGTCGGCTTGCCGAGTTCCTCGCTCGGCACCGCACCAGGGCCTGGATCGCCGGGCGGGCCAGCGCGAGATCGCGATGACCGAAGGCCACATCCTCGAGATCGCGGCGATCCTCGTCGCCCAGGGAAACGCAGGGCGCCTCGGCGAGTAGCGCCACGACCACCGCCGGTTCCAGTTCGGCCAGCTCGAAGGCCAGCAGCCCCGGCAGCTGACGCTGGAAGCGCGCCTGGAGGCGCTCGGCGAGTCGCTCTCCCGTGGGACTGGTGGGTCTTGCCACCATCAGCGCATGCTCGCCGGTGGCCGTCTCCCGGGTCAGCCCCAGGCGCACCGCCCGAAAGCCCGCCGCCTGCCAGAAGGCCTGTAGCCCCGCCTCGGCGCCGAAGCTCGCGCCCAGCAGGTCGATGCCGTCGCAATGGGCTCGCTCGACCTCGGCCTCGATCAGTCGCCGCCCCTCGCCGTGGCGGCGCCGCTCGGTCGGCACGGCGATGCGCAGCACGCGCCGCAACCGGCCGGTCAGCGCCTGGCGCTCGCCGGCATGGGCCGCCAGCGACTGGGCCAGCAGATGGCCTCGCGGACGACGCTCGCCCCGCGCCACCTGCTCGGCGAGGCCGGCCTCGAAACCTCCCTCGTCGCCGCTCACCACCACTCCGCAGAGCGCCGACCCGGCTTCGAGAACACTGAGGACGATCCCGGGACCATCCAGCAGCCGACGCAGATCGGCGGGGGTCGTGCGATAGTGGGCCTGCACCAGCAGGCCGAACAGCGCGCGCAGTCGGGGCTCGTCGTGGGCCAGGACATCGCGGTCCAGTCGCCGCCGGGCCGGCTCTTCCGGCCCATCCGGGCAGGCCGTGGGCTCGGCATCCAGCAGCAGCAGACGTGCGGTCAGTGCTTCCAGCGGATCACCCTCGGCCCAGCGGATCGGCTCGGCCAGGTGGCAGGTCCGCCAGTCGGGCGTCTGGCGGGCGAGCCGCTCGCGAAAGCGCAGCGCGAAGCCGCGCCCGGAGCCCTCGTAGCCGTGGATCGTGGTGGCAAAGGCGATACGCGGAAAGGCGTCGAGCCACTGCCCCAGCAGCGGTGCGGGAATCGCCGCGGCCTCGTCGACCAGCAGTAGCCGGCCGGGACCGCCGATGTCGCCCTGCTCGGCCCGCTGGGCCAGGGCGTCGGGAGGCAGGAAGGCGACACATCCCTCTCCCGCCTCGAAGACATTGCCACGCCGCTGCCCCCCGGGACAAAGGTCTGCCATGCGCTCGAAGGCGCCGTCGACAGCCGACGGACGGGGCGCCGTGACCAGTATCTCGCGCTCACCCGCCGCCAGCAGCCGCGCACAGGCGATACCCAGCGCCGCCGTCTTGCCGCGACCGCGGTCGGCGGTCAGCACCAGCGGCCGGCGGCGGCGCAGTCGGCTGAGCCGTGCCACCGCCTCGGCCTGATCGCGGGTCAGGCAGTCCCGATCCTCGACAGCCGGCGACGTCTCCGACCTCGCTGTCTCGGGCAAGGGCGGGCACCACGGCTCCTCGCCCGCCGTCCAGCGGATCACGCGCGCGTCGGCACGCAGCAGCCGAGCGAGCCGGGCCAGGTAGCGGGCGCTGAGCTGCTCGACTCGCCAGGGGTGTTCGGCCAGGCGGCGGTAGTCGGCATCGGGGCGCGCCCCCCAGTCGGGTGGGGTCATCAGCACCAGCAGGCCACCCGCTCGCAAGGTGCCCGTCAATGCGCCGAACGCCTCAGGGTCGAAACCGCTCGCGGCCGAGACGGCATCGAAGACGACCAGGTCCTGCTCCCCGCCCAGTCGCGTGCGGGCCTTGGCCGCCGGTAGCCAGCACGAGGTTTCGATGCCATCGACCGGCTCGGCAGCCACCCACAGTGGCGCTTCCCAGGCGCTCTGCTGCCACAGGGCCAGGACCTCACGACGACACGCCTCGGCCGTGCCGGTCAGCCAGACGAGTCCCCGCCAGCGATGCTGCCGCAGCCGGCGTCGCGAGTCGTGCAAGGGGGCGAGGCGGTCGCGAGTCATTCGGGGCTCCTCTAGGGCTTCAACTTTGGTCCAAGGTGGCGTGCCCTTTCAACGTTACCGAGTATTTCGGATCTGCAACACCGCTGTCATACAAACGTTTCAAATTATTGATTTTAGGGATATCCTCAGCCTGCAGCGGGAAGTCTGGCAGGGCCTGCGTGAGCTTTCCTGGCCGCCATCGCGCCGGTCGAACATGTCCAGCGTCCCATGCTAGCTTGAATCCTGTTGCCGAGTTGCCCGGACGGTCAGGCCCGCCCGAACCGCAGGTGGACGCTGCCCGGCACCGACGGCCGTTCCATTGACTTCTCGACAAGCAGAACAACCCACAAGGGAGCACCTCAATGAAGAAAATGACCAAATTCGCCCTCACCGGGCTGGCAGCGGGCGTTGCCCTCGCCGCCGTGAGTTCCACCGCCCAGGCCCAGGAAACGTGGACCATGACCACCACCTGGCCGGACAACCTGGATCTGATCCAGATCGACCGCCACTGGGCGGAGTTGGTCAACACACTGGCCGGTGACGAGGTGCAGATCAACTTCCGCGCCGGCGGCACCCTGATGCCCGGCACCGAGGTCTTCGACGCCACCCAGACCGGCGCCATCCAGGCCGCCGGCGACTGGCCCGGCTACTGGGCCGGCTTGAGCCCGGCCTTTTCGCCGCTGGCGACCACCACCAGTCTGTTCAACGGCGTGGACTACCTGAACTGGATCAACCAGTGGGGCGGCTTCGAGCTCTACCAGGAGGTCTACGGCGACTACAACATGGTCTATCTGCCCTACGGCATCACCAACAACGAATCCGGCTTCCGCGGCAACACGCCCATCGAGAGCATCGCTGACCTGGAAGGCAAGCGCCTGCGCCTTTCGGGCCGTGATCAGGGCCGCGTCCTGGAACAACTCGGCGGCTCTCAGGTCACCTTGGCCGGCGGCGAGATCTACCAGGCCATCGAGCGGGGTGTGGTCGACGGCGCCGAGTTCTCTACCCCGGGCGTGGACTACAAGGCCGGCTTTTCCGAGGTGGCCGACTACTGGTCCGTGCCGGGTTGGCACCAGTCTGCCAGCGTGTTCGGCGTGATGATCAACCAGGACGCCTGGAACGCCCTCTCCGAGGAAACCCAGGAAAAGCTGAAGATCGCCGCCCAAGCGACAATGGCCTGGTCACTGGCCTGGTCCGAGCGCGAGTCCACCGAGGGCACGGTGAAGTTCATCGAGGACGGCACCGAGATCAATCAGCTCTCCGAGGAGGACCTGGCCGAGATCCAGCGCATCACCAACGACGTGATCATCCAGGGCGCCTGCGAGGACCCGATGCACGCCAAGGTCTACCACTCCATGATCAGCTACCTGGAGCATTACGCCAACTGGCGTGATATCTCGGTGCCCTACAACATGAGCCGCGTCACCGACGACCTGCCGTCCCTCGAGGAGATCGAGGCCTGCATGAACCAGTAACCGATTCGGGCCGGCCCCCGGCGGGGCCGGCCCTAGAAGCCGACTGACCCGCTGACACCCCTCCCGAACGATTCGCCCGATTCCGAGAGCTCACATCATGAACGCCATTGCCAGGGTCATAGACGCCCTCAACGAGGGGTTCGGACGCCTGATCGCTCCGCTGCTCGCCGTGATCACGCTGATCGTGATCTACGACATCGCCATGCGCTTCTTCATCGGACGCCCCAGCGACTGGGCCTTCGATGTCACCAAGATGCTGTTCGGCGCCCACTTCATGCTGATGGCGGCCTTCGGCCTGCGCCATCATGCCCACGTCGAAGTCGACGTCCTCAAGCGGCTGCTCTCAAGACGCAAGCAGGCCGCCCTCGAACTCCTTGGCTACCTGATCTTCTTTGTGCCCTTCATCTGGATGCTGCTGACCTTCGGCTGGGCCTTCTTCGAACGCTCCTTCAGCCGTGGCGAGACCACCTACGGCATGATCGCCATCCCGGTCTACCCGGTGAAGGGGGTGATCGTGGTCGCCGCCGGACTGCTGATACTGCAGGCCGTTGCCATCGTTATCCGGGCCATTCAGCAACTGCGCCAGGAGGAGACCGCATGAGCCCCGAAATGCTCACCCTGTTCATGTTCGGCGGCCTGCTGGTCGGCCTGTTCATGGGCCATCCGCTGGCGTTCGTGCTCGGCGGCGTCGCCGTCCTGGGCGCCTGGTTCGGGCCCGGTGCCAATACGCTGGGTATCCTGATCAACAATATCTACGGCAACGCCATGGACAACTACGTCCTGGTGGCGATCCCGCTGTTCATCCTGATGGCACGCTTTCTTAACGACTCCGGCGTCACCGAGAAGATGTTCGAGTCGATGCGCCTGCTGCTGGCCAATCTGCGCGGCGGGCTGGCCCTGACAGTCGTCGTGGTCTCGGTGCTGCTGGCCGCCACCACCGGCATCGTCGGCGCCTCCATCGCCGTGATGGGCATGATCGCCCTGGCCCCGATGCTGAACTATGGCTACAACAAGCAGCTCAGCACCGGGGTGATTATGGCCAGCGGCTGTCTGGGCATCCTGATTCCGCCGAGCATCATGCTGATCCTGATGGCCAGCTACTCGCCGGTCTCGGTGGGGGCGCTGTTCGCCGGCGCGCTGATTCCCGGGCTGATGCTGGGTGTCCTGTATGCGCTTTACGTGCTCGTCATCTGCCATCTCAAGCCCGAATATGGTCCTCGCGTACCGGCCGAGGAGCGCGCTCAGGTCTCTACCGGTGAACTGCTGGTCATGCTCGGCAAGTACGTGCTGCCGCCCATGTCGCTGATCCTCGGCGTGCTGGGCTCGCTGTTCACCGGCATCGCCACCGCCACCGAAGCCTCGGCGATCGGCGTATCCATCGCCTTCCTGCTGTTCCTGATCTTCGGCGACCGCAAGGCGTCCACCTGCTACCGCACCCTGATCGAGGCCAGCAAGACGACCACCATGGTCATGCTGGTGCTGGTCGGCGCCACCGCCTTCACCGGGGTGTTCTCCATCGGCGGCGGCATGGACGTCATCCACGAGGTGGTGATGGCGATGCCCGGCGGCACCACCGGGGCGCTGATCCTGATGCTGTTCCTGGTGTTCATCCTGGGCATGTTCCTGGACTGGACCGGCATCGTGCTGCTGAGCTTCCCGATCATGCTGCCGATCGTCGAAAGCATGGGCATCGACGTGCTGTGGTTTGTGGTAATGGTTGCCGTGGTGCTGCAGACCTCCTTCCTCACCCCACCCTTCGGCTATGCGCTCTTCTACCTGAAAGGGGTGGCGCCGCCCGGGGTCGAGACCCTCGACCTCTACAAGGCGGTGATCCCCTTCGTGACGCTGATCGTGCTGGCCTGCCTGCTGATGGCTTTCTTCCCGGCACTGGTCACCGGCCTGCCCGCCCTGCTGCTCGGCTACTGAGCCTTACCGGTCAGCGCCTTGACGCCCGCCGCTCGATGAGCGGCGGGCGTTTATCTTGATGCGGGTCAGCCGCAATGGCTGCAGCACCAGGGGTGCAGCTGATACAATTCTCACGCGCAAATGCCTCGCATCCATACCGCCTCCAGACCCCCGCTGGGAGGAGACCTCGTTGACCAGACCGGCCAGTTCCCGTGCCCCCCTCGCCGCCCGCCTGTCGCTGCCCTTCAATGTCTGGAACGCCCTGACCATCGGCATCGCCCTGATCGTGGCGCTGCCGGTCATCGTGGTGCTGGCGCATCTGTTCGTACCCGCGGAGGGCATCTGGCAACACCTGGCCAGCACCGTGCTCCCCCGCTACCTGGGCAACACCCTCTTCCTGGTGGTCACGGTGGGCGTGGGCACCTTCGTGATCGGCACCGGCACCGCCTGGCTGGTGGTCATGTGTCGCTTCCCGGGACGTCGGCTGTTCGAGTGGGGGCTACTGCTGCCGCTGGCGGTGCCGACCTATGTGATCGCCTATGCCTACACGGACTTCCTGCAATTCGCCGGTCCCGTCCAGACCTGGCTGCGTGACAGTTTCGGCTGGTCGGCCGGCGATTACATCTTTCCCAACATTCGCTCGCTGGGGGGAGCGGCCGCCCTGATCACCCTGGTGCTCTATCCCTATGTCTACATGCTGACGCGGGCGGCTTTCCTGGAGCAGTCAGTCTGCGTGCTGGACGTGGGACGGACCCTGGGGCGAGGCCCCTGGCGGCTGTTCACCAGCGTGGCGCTGCCGCTGGCGCGGCCGGCCATCGTCGGTGGCGTATCGCTGGCGCTGATGGAGACCCTCAACGAGTTTGGCGCCGTGCAGTACTTCGGCGTCGACACCTTCACCACCGGCATCTACCGCACCTGGTTCGGCATGGGTGAGCAGGTGGCTGCGGCACAGCTCGCCGCCTGTCTGCTGGCCTTCGTCATCGCCCTGGTGCTGCTCGAGCGCGCCTCGCGCGGCAAGCGCCGCTACTTCCACACCACCGGTCGCTACCAGCACTTGCCGGAATTCGCGTTGCACGGCTGGCGCGCCTGGGCCGCCACGCTGGCATGCCTGATGCCGGTGCTGCTCGGCTTCCTGATCCCCAGTGGCCTGCTGGGCTACCTCTCGGTCCAGGGTGGCGATGCGCTATTCGGCCCGGCCTTCCTGGACTTTGCCGGCAACAGCCTGCTGCTGGCGTCGCTCGCCTCGATCGTCGCCGTCAGTCTGGCGCTGCTGCTGAGTTACGGCGCCCGTCTGCACCCGGGCAAGGTGACGCGGGTCGCGACCCGCGTGGCCGCCATGGGCTATGCGGTGCCCGGCTCGGTGGTGGCCGTGGGCATCCTGATTCCGTTCGTGTGGCTGGACCATCAGATCAACGACTTCATGAAGGCGCAGTTCGGCGTCGTGGCGGGGCTACTGCTCAGCGGTTCGGCGTTTATTCTGGTGTATGCCTACCTGGTGCGCTTCCTCGCCGTCTCCTTCAACGCCATCGAAGCAAGCCTTGGCAAGGTCACGCCAAGCATGGATGCCGCGTCACGGACCCTGGGTCAGACGGCGGGCGGCACGCTGCGCAAGGTGCACACCCCGATAATGCGCGGCAGCCTGATCGCCGCCGGCATCCTGGTGTTCGTGGACGTGATGAAGGAGCTGCCGGCCACGGTGATCCTGCGCCCCTTCAACTTCGATACCCTGGCAATCCGCGCCCACAACCTGGCCGCAGACGAGCGTCTGGCCGAGGCCTCGACCTCGTCACTGGCCATCGTGGCAGTAGGCATCCTGCCGGTGATACTGCTCAGTATCGCCATGCGCCGCTCCCGCCCCGGCAGCCGCTGAGGGCTCGAGCGGAAAGACAAACACCTGAGAGGCGTCCAGCCCGATCATGATCGGCTGGCCTTCACGGGGCAGAAAGACGCCCGGAGACCGGGCATGCAGGTGGGTCTCCCGACCGTCGGGGGCATGGGCGCAGATATGTACCAGGCTGGTACGCCCGAGCAGCTTGGCCATGATAACATGGCTGTGGTGATGCTCCGGCGGCTCGTCCAGCGGGACCACCCGCAGCGCCTCGGGACGGATCATCACATGCACCCGGCTACCCTCTGGCATCCCCCTGGCGGAGACATCGCCCACCGGCGTCGCCACCTTGCCGTCCATGACGCGACCCTCGATCTCGTTCACCTCGCCGAAGAAGGTGACCACGAAGGGGTCGGTGGGAGCACAGTAGAGGTCCAGCGGCGTTCCCGCCTGCACGACTCGCCCCTCACGCATCAGCACGATGCGATCCGCCATGAACATGGCTTCCTCGGGGTCGTGGGTCACCAGCAGCACGCCGGCGCCCACTTTCTTCAGCACGTGCAGCGTATCGTCGCGGATGCGGTCACGCAGGCGCGCATCGAGACTGGAAAAAGGTTCGTCGAGCAACATCAGCTGAGGTGCCGGCGCCAGCGCCCGGGCCAACGCGATGCGCTGCTGCTGCCCGCCCGAGAGCATGTGCGGGAAGACCCGTGCATAGCGCTCCATGCCCAGCAGTTCAAGCAGTTCATGGGCCCGGCGGCGCCGCTGCTGAGCGGGCTGGGACTCGAGCCCGAAGGCCACGTTGTCGAGCACCGACAGATGCGGGAACAGCGCCGAATCCTGGAAGGCCAGGCCGACGTTACGTTTCTCGGGCGGCACATGGGAACGTCTGCCGCGCCCCATCGACTCGCCACCCAGCTCCACATGCCCCTGTTGCACCTCCTCGAGGCCCGCAGCGATGCGCAGCAGCGTGGACTTGCCGCACCCTGAAGGCCCCAGCAGACAGACGATCTCGCCGGGCTTGACCTCCAGCGAGACATCCTCCACGGCCAGGTGCTGTTGATAGGCATGGCGGATCTGGTGCATGGCGAGGACGGGCGCCGCTGCGGCGCTCTCATCGATCGGGAGGGTCGGTTGGCTTGTCATGAGGTCTGATCGGCCATTGGAAAGAAAAGTATACCCTGCATGGTAACGCGAAAGCCTCCTGAATGCGTTGTACTATCGCTCGCATTTCGCCGCATCGGCTGTCAAGGCACGACGATGCCTGACCTGAGTCAGATTCGACGCCAGCAAGACTTGACGCCGGCGGCGCCAGGCGCTTCAATGTCGGAAGAGTAATGCAAAGCATTATCATTCGAAACCGCAATCCCGCACGAAGAGGTGTCTCCATGCCGCTGAACCGTCGTCTCGCCATGCCCCTTGCCGCCCTGGTGGCCGGCTCCGCCATGGCCTCACAGGCCGCCGTCGCCGATGAGCTCAACATCTACTCGGCCCGTCACTATGACTCCGACGAAGCGCTCTACGCCGCCTTCACTGAAGAGACCGGCATCGAGGTCAACGTCCTGGAAGGCGACTCCGACCAGCTGATCCAGCGCCTCAAGCTCGAGGGCGAGGCCAGCCCCGCCGATGTGATGATCACCGTGGATGCCGGCCGCCTGTGGCGCGGCGAGCAGGAGGACATCTTCGCCAGCGTGGAGTCGGAGGTGCTCAACGAGCGACTGCCGGCCTACATGCGCCACCCGGAAGGCAAGTGGTTCGGCTTCAGTCAGCGCGTGCGGGCGATCTTCATCGACCCCGCCGATGTCGACGCCGAGGCCATCACCAGTTACGAGGACCTGGCGGATCCGCAGTTCGAGGGCCAGGTGTGCATTCGCTCCTCGAACAACATCTATAACCAGTCCCTGCTGGCCTCGATGGTCGCCCACCACGGCGAGGAAGAGGCAGAAGCCTGGGCCCAGGGTGTAGTCAACAACTTCGCGCGCGATCCCGAGGGCGGCGACACCGACCAGATCCGCGGCGTCGCCAGCGGCGAGTGCGACATCGCCGTGGCCAACCACTACTACTACGTGCGCCTGGTCAACTCCGACAACGCGGCCGACCGCGAAGTGGCCGAGAAGGTCGAGATCGTCTTCCCCAATCAGGACGGTCGCGGTGCGCACGTAAACGTGGGCGGTGCCGGCATGGTGAAGGGCGCGCCCAACGAGGAAAACGCCGTGCGCTTCCTCGAGTTCCTCGCCTCCGACGAGGCCCAGGCCCTCTTCGCTACCGGCAACTACGAGTTCCCCGCCGTGGAATCCGCGGAGACCGATGGCGTCATCGCCTCCTGGGGCGACTTCAAGAAGGACGATCTGAACGTCAGCAAGCTGGGCAAGAACAACCCCGAGGCCGTGCGGATCTTCGATCGCGTCGGCTGGCGGTAAGCCTTCAGGCCAGCCCTGGAGGAAAACGCCACCGCTGCCGCGGTGGCGTTTTTGATGGTCAGTGGGCCTCGTCCCAGTTGGCCCCACTCTCGGCCTCGACGGTCAGCGCTACGTCGAGCGTTGCGGCCCCTTCCATGCGCGTCTTCACCTCCGCGATGAAGTCGTCGAGCTGCTCTTCGGACACCTCGAAGACCAGCTCGTCGTGGACCTGCATCACCATCACCGCATCGAAGGCCTCGTCCGCGAGCCAGGCATCGACATCGATCATGGCGCGCTTGATGATATCGGCCGCGGTGCCCTGCATGGGGGCATTGATGGCGGTGCGCTCGGCTGCCTGGCGACGGGTGCGGTTCTGGGAATGGATCTCCGGCAGATGGAGGCGCCGGCCGAACACCGTCTCCACGTAGCCATCCTCGGCCGCCTGGGTGCGAATGCGCTCCATGTAGCGCGCCACACCGGGGTAGCGGTCGAAGTAGCGATCGATGTAGGTCTGCGCCTGGCCGCGCTCGATGTGCAGCTGACGGCCCAGTCCCCAGGCGCTCATGCCATAGATCAACCCGAAGTTGATCGCCTTGGCGCTGCGCCGCTGATCGCCCGAGACCTTGTCGAGCGCCACCCCGAACACCTCGGCGGCGGTGGCGGCGTGGATGTCGCGGCCCTCGGCGAAGGCCGCGAGCAGCCCCTTGTCACCGGAAAGATGCGCCATGATGCGCAGCTCGATCTGCGAGTAGTCGGCAGCGACGATCCGGTAGCCTGGCCGGGCGACGAAGGCCTGGCGGATCTTTCTGCCCTCTTCGGTCCTGATGGGAATGTTCTGCAGGTTGGGGTCCGACGACGACAGCCGGCCGGTGGCGGTGACCGCCTGGTGGTAGCTGGTGTGCAGCCTGCCGGTCGCCTTGTTGACCAGCCGCGGTAGCTTGTCGGTGTAGGTGGACTTGAGCTTGGCGAGTCCGCGGTGCTCCATGATCACCTTGGGCAGCGGGTAGTCCAGCGCCAGCTCCTCGAGCACCGCCTCCGCGGTGGAGGCCGCCCCCTTGGGGGTCTTCTTGATCACCGGGATCTTCTGCTCCTCGAAGAGGATCTGGCCGAGCTGCTTGGGGGAGCCGAGGTTGAACTCCCGCCCGGCAAGCTCGAAGGCCCTGGCCTCCAGCTCGCGGATGCGCGTCTCGAGCTCCCGACTCTGGGCGTGAAGGCGTTCAGGGTCCAGCGCCACCCCGGTGCGCTCGATGCGTGACAGCACCGAAATCAACGGTAATTCGATCTCCTCGAGCACCGCACCGAGCCGGCCCTCGGCCTCGACGCGCGGGCGCAGCGCCTGGTGCAGACGCAGCGTGATATCGACGTCCTCGCAGGCGTAGGGTGCGGCCTCTTCCAGGGCCACCTGGTTGAAGGTGAGCTGCTTGGCCCCCTTGCCGGCGATCTCCTCGAAGGAGATGGTCTTCTCGCCCAGGTACTTGAGCGCCAGGGAGTCCATGTCGTGGCGGGTCGCCGTGGAGTCCAGCACGTAGGACTCCAGCATCGTGTCCTCCAGTGGCCCGGCCACCGCAATACCGACGTTGGCCAGCACCGAGATGTCGTACTTGAGGTTCTGCCCGACCTTGGTCCGGTCGCCGCTCTCCCAGAGCGGGCGCAGGGCCTCGAGAACGGCCTCGCGGTCGAGCTGCAGGGGGGCGTCGAGATAGTCGTGCGCCAACGGGATATAAGCCGCCTCCCCGGGCCTAAGCGCGAGCCCCACGCCGACCACCTGCGCCTCCATGTAGTTCAGGCTGGTGGTCTCCAGATCGAAGCAGAAGGTATCGCTCGCCCTCAGCCGCTCGAGCCAGGCGTCGAAGTCGGTCCGGGCAAGGATGACATGGTCCTGGCGGGCCGCATCGCCGTTGGCGTCGGCCGTATCTTCCTCCTCGGCCGGCAGCGGCGTGCCGCCGGCGGCATCGTCGACGCCCTCGTCCTTGCCCTCCAGCAGTTCGGAGAGCCAGGCCTGGAACTCCAGTCGGCGATAGAGCTCGAACAGCGCCTCACGGTCGGGGGAGGCGATATCCAGGTCATCGAGCCCCACCGGCAGTTCGCAGTCGGTCTTGATGGTGGCCAGACGGTAGGAGAGGAAGGCCTGGTCACGGTGCTCCTCAAGCTTTTTCGGCAGCGTCTTGGCACCGCGAAAACCCAGTGTCTTGACCTTGTCCAGGTCGTCGTAGACGGTCTCGAGGCCGCCGTCCATGCCCTGCAGCAGCCCCAGGGCGGTCTTCTCACCGACCCCGGGCACCCCGGGAATGTTGTCGACCTTGTCGCCCATCAGGGCCAGGAAGTCGATGATCCGCTCTGGTGGCAGGCCGAACTTGTGCTTCACGCCGTCGACGTCCAGGGTCTCGTCCTTCATGGTGTTGACCAGCGTGATGTGCGCATTGACCAGCTGGGCCATATCCTTGTCACCGGTGGAGATCACCGCATCGCGACCGGCCTCGGTGGCCTGGTGGGCCAGCGTGCCGATGACGTCGTCGGCCTCCACCCCCTCGATGCACAGCAGCGGCAGGCCCAGCGCCTTCACGCAGTCGTGCAGCGGCTGTACCTGGGAGCGCAGATCGTCAGGCATGGGCGGCCGGTGGGACTTGTACTCCTCGAACAGCTCGTCGCGGAAGGTCTTGCCCGGGGCGTCGAAGACCACCGCCATGGGACTGTCGGGATAGTCCTTGATCAGCCGCTTGAGCATGTTGAGCACGCCCTTGATGGCCCCCGTGGGCTGGCCATCGGAGGTGGTCAGCGGCGGCAGGGCATGAAAGGCGCGGTACAGGTAGGAGGAACCGTCGACGAGAACGATGGGCGTATCGGCCATGTAGGGCATCCATTGAAGCGTGGCGTGAGGGGATCCTGATCGTCCATGATACGCATTGCCGCCAGCTTTTGCCGTGGGAGGTAGGCCAGCCGACGGCTAGCCCCTACACTGGGGGTAACCCCGCTTTGCCGCTCATTGCGGCCATGGAGGTCAAGATGAAGAAGATACCGAGACGTTCGCTCAGCGTCCTGCTACTGGCCCTCGTCATGGCCCTGGCCACCGGCGGCAGTGCCGTGGCGCAGTCCTCGAGCGACCTCGAGCCGGACATCACCATCCGCCAGGAGGAAGAGCGCACCATTCGTGAGTACCGCGTCAATGGCGAGCTCTATGCCATCGAGATTCGCCCCTCCTCCGGGCCCTCCTACTATCTGGTCGACCATGACGGTGATGGCGACTTCGAGCGCCGTGAGGGCGACCGCATCGCCGTTCCCCAGTGGGTGCTCAAGACCTTCTGAACCTGCCGCTTCCCCGCTTTCGACTCCCGTCCACGGCACCACGACTGCCGAGGACGGGGTACGTGCATCGGTGTGCCAAGTCGCTACAATAGGCGGCTTGGCATTTCCCGGGCGAGAGACACATGGCCGTATTCACACCGCTTACCGAACCTCAGGTCGCCGACTTCCTCAGCCGCTTCGATGCCGGCTCGCTGGTCTCCCTCGAGGGTGTGCCTGCCGGCACCGAGAACACCACCTTCTTCGTCACCACCGACCGACGCGAGCTGGTGCTGACCCTGTTCGAGCAGGGCGAGCACGAGGAGCTCCCCTTCTTCGTCGAGCTGCTCGACTACCTGGACGAGCACCGCCTGCCGGTCCCGGGGCCGCTGCACGATCTCGACGGCATCGCCCTGCACGCCCTGGCCGACAAGCCGGCCTTGCTGTTCCCGAAACTGCCCGGCCGACACCCGGCGGACCCGAACCTGGCGCAATGCCGCGAGCTCGGCAATGCGCTGGGTCGCATGCATGTGGTCTCCCGCCACTTCCCGGGCCACCGCCCCAATCCGCGCGACCTGCATTGGCTGCTGCCCATGCACCACAAGGTGCTGGCCTACCTCTCGCCGCAGGACCAGGCGTTAATGAAGGATGAGGTGGAGATCTACCAGGGATTCTTCGGCGATAGCCCGGACCTTCCTCGGGGGGCGCTTCACGGCGATCTGTTCCGCGACAACACCCTCTTCGACGGCGACCGCCTGGGCGGGCTGATCGACTTCTACAACGGCTGCACCGGCGATCTGCTGTTCGACCTGGCCATCGTCATCAACGACTGGGCGACCGGCCCGGACGGCCGCCTGGACGCGGCGCGTCACGATGCCATCCTCACTGCCTACCTGGCCCGCCGACCGCTGACCCCTGCCGAGCGCGATGCCTGGCCGATGATGCTTCGCCTGACGGCCCTGCGCTACTGGCTGTCGCGACTGCTGGTGGTCTACGTGGATCCACCGGCCCACAACCTCACGCCGCATGATCCCGAACGGTTTCGCACCATCCTCAAGGCACGCCTGGAACATGGCGCCCTGCCGCTGCCCGAGGTAAGCCAATGAGCCAGTCCAAGTATCGCGCGGCCGGACCGGCCCTGCGCGCCCGACGCACCTGGAACATCGACCAGTGGGGCAGTGGCTACTTCGACGTCGACGACAGTGGCTGCGCCCTGGTGCGCCCGCTGGGCAGTGAGACCGAGGGCCCGGCGCTGCCGCTGAACGATCTGGTGGCCGAGCTCAAACAGGCAGGACTGCGCCTGCCGGTGCTGGTACGCTTCACCGACATCCTCCACGATCGCGTCGAGCAGCTGTGCGCTGCCTTCGATACCGCCATGCAGGAGGAGGCGTTCGATGGCGGCTACACCGCGGTCTATCCGATCAAGGTCAACCAGCAGCGGCGCGTGGTGGAAGAGATCCTCGGCACCCAGGAGCGCGGTCATGGCCGAGTGGGACTGGAGGCCGGCAGCAAGCCCGAATTGCTCGCCGTGCTGGCGCTCTCCGGCGACGGTTCCTCGCTGATTGTCTGCAACGGCTACAAGGACCGCGAGTACGTGCGCCTGGCGCTGATGGGCGAGAAGCTCGGCCATCGGGTCTACCTGGTGGTGGAGAAGCTCTCGGAACTGCCGCTGATCCTCGAGGAAGCCGAGCGCATCGGTGTGACGCCTCGTATCGGCCTGCGCGCCCGGCTGGCGACCGTGGGACGCGGGCGCTGGCAGAACACCGGGGGCGAGAAGTCCAAGTTCGGCCTTACCGCGAGCCAGGTGCTGGCGGTGGTGGAGCAGCTGCGCGAGGCCGATGCCCTGGCCAGCCTGCAGCTGGTGCACTTCCACCTGGGGTCGCAGATCGCCAACATCCGCGACATCCAGCGCGGCCTGCGCGAGTGCGCGCGCTTCTACCAGAGCCTGGTGGAACTGGGCGCACCGGTGGATACCGTGGACGTGGGCGGTGGCCTTGGCGTCGACTACGAAGGCACCCGTTCACGCAGCTTCTGTTCCGCCAACTACTCCATGCTGGAGTACGCCCGTAACGTGGTGTACGCCTTCCGCCTGGCCTGCCAGGAGTTCGGCCTGCCCGAGCCCCACCTGATCAGCGAGTCGGGACGGGCACTCACCGCCCACCACGCGGTACTGATCACCAACGTGATCGGCGAGGAGCGCATCGGCGACGAGGCACCCCCGCGCCGGACCGAGGGCGACCCCCAGGTGGACGAGCTGTGGCGCGTCCACGAGCTGCTGCACGAGCAGACCGAGCCGCGCGGACTCGTGGAGGCCTGGCATGACCTGGTGCAGGCCATGGGCGAACTCCACGAGCGCTTCGTGATGGGCCTCACCGACATCACTGCTCGCGCCGAGGGCGAGGGCGTCTACTTCGCCGCCTGTGCCCGGCTACGCGCACGACTCGACACCCGCAACCGCGCCCACCGCGAGATCGACGACGAGCTCGCCGAGAAACTTGCCGACAAGCTGTTCGTCAACTTTTCGCTGTTCCAGTCGGTGCCCGACGTCTGGGGCATCCAGCAGATCTTCCCGGTGCTGCCGCTGACTGGCCTGGACCGTGAACCGGTGCGCCGCGGGGTGATCCAGGACATCACCTGCGACAGCGACGGACGTATCGACGGCTACGTGGATGGCCAGGGTGTGGAGACCACCCTGCCGCTGCCGGAGTGGCAGCAGGGCGACGAGAAGTTGCTGGGCTTCTTCATGGTAGGCGCCTACCAGGAGATCCTCGGCGACCTGCACAACCTGTTCGGCGACACCGACTCGGCGGATGCCGCCCTGGACGGCAACGGCCGCTGGTCGATCAGCCAGATCCAGCAGGGCGACCGGGTTGCCGACGTGCTCGGCTACGTCAACTTCGATGTCACCGCCTTGCGCGAGCGGCTGGCTGAGCAACTCGCGCGCAGCGGCCTGGAGCGAGCCGAGCAGCAAGCCTTCCTCGACGACCTCTCGGATGGCCTGGACGGCTACACCTACCTGGAGTGAACACGCGCCCCCCGGACACACACGCCCCGCAGTGAAAGCTGCGGGGCGTGTGTGTCCGGGGACATCGCGGGTCGGGTTACTCCACCACGTGAGTGGTGACTTCCAACCCGCCGGTAAGAGTGAAGTGCAGCGTTGCGCCACGCTCCAGCGACCCCACCCCGGCCGGCGTGCCGGTCAATACCACGTCGCCCGGCTGCAGGGTGAAGTGGCGGCTCATCTCCGCCACCAGAGTCGCCACCTGAAACAGCATGTCCGCCCCTTCCCCGTGCTGGCGCATCTCGCCGTTCACCTCCAGGGTAAACACAAGGCCACTCCAGTTGGGTACCTGGGTGAGCGGCAGGAAGGACGAGAGCGGGCAGGCACCGTCGAAGGCCTTGGCGATCTCCCAGGGGTGCCCCTTCTCCTTGAGGCGCGACTGGACATCGCGCAGGGTCAGATCCAGTGCCAGCCCGATGCCGACGATGCCGCGCTCGGCCTCTTCGCCCGTGACGTGCGAGAGCTCCTCGCCGATCAGCAGCGCCAGCTCGGTCTCATAGTGGACCTCCCCCTGGGAGAAGGGCGCGTCGACCGGCTGCTCCAGCGGGACAACGCTGGTCGCCGGCTTGATGAACAGCAACGGCTCGCTGGGCACCGGATTGTCCAGCTCCCGGGCATGATCCGCGTAGTTGCGACCGACACAGACGACCTTGCCTAGCGCGTGGGGAAACTCCTGGCCATCGGTAAAACGTGGAACAAAGCGCATGCCGAGTCTTCTCCTTGTCGTTATGCGTGCCGCGTCAAAGCGACGAATTTCTCAGTCTACCCCTGAGGCACCGTGGGTCCAGCGCGGAGGTAGCGACTCGGCTCAAGCCGGCCCTTCCATCGACCAGCGCTCGCCCGGCTCGTGAGCCAGGAAGCGCGGGCGCCGGCGACTCGCCCCGAAAGGCGCCACGCAGCGGTTATCGAGGCGATTGTAGACGAAGAAAGCGTTACTGCGCGGGTCAGGCGACATGTTGGCATTGGAGCCGTGCAGCACGTTGCAGTCGAACAGCAGCAGGCCACCCGCAGCACCGGTCGGCGCCTCGATACCGTGCCGGTCGATCAGCGCGCGCAGCGCCTCGCGGCCAGGCACGCCGGCCTGCTGCTGCTTGAGCGACTGCCGATGGTTCTCGTCCGGGGTCTCGCCCAGACAGGGCACGAACACCCGGTGGGAGCCCGGCACCAGCATCAACGGGCCGTTGAAGGGGTGGTTGTCGGTCAGCACGATGGAGGCGCTCACCGCATGCATCGCCGGCATGCCGTCCTCGGCATGCCAGGTCTCAAAATCCGAGTGCCAGTTGAAGCCCTTGCCCTCGAAGCCCGGCTTGTAGTTGATGCGCGACTGGTGGACGTAGGGCTCGCCGCCGAGGATCTGGCGGGCGCGGCCCATCAGGCGCTCGTCTTTGGCCAGGCGAGCAAAGATCCGCGACAGGAAGTGCACCGCGAACAGCGAGCGGATCTCATTGCCTTGAGGCTCGGTGATGCTGAAGTCGCGGCCGCGGAAGTCGTCGTTGTCGAGAAGGGCCCCGAGTTCCCGGCGCAGCTCGGCGAGCTCGTCGCCGCTGATGAAG
The DNA here is from genome assembly GCF_014192285.1 of Halomonas fontilapidosi. Classification (GTDB taxonomy): domain Bacteria; phylum Pseudomonadota; class Gammaproteobacteria; order Pseudomonadales; family Halomonadaceae; genus Halomonas; species Halomonas fontilapidosi. Next base: position 166,946 of record NZ_JACHXQ010000008.1, read on the forward strand.
CCGGGCTCGAAGAGGAACCCCTGGCGCTCGAACGCATCGAGCTGCGCCTGGCTCAGTGGCCCTTCCTCGGCATGCCCCTTGACCACCCCCTCGTAGCGGCTGAGCCACGGCATGTCCAGCGGCTCGGCCAGCCGGGTGGGATAGGGGTCCTGGCCCGGGCGCGGCGCACTCTTCACGCGGCTTTGGGGATCAGGAGAATCAACAACGGAGCGCAGGTCAGGGTGTTCCAGCGTGCGGTAGGACGATGTCTGCACTGACATCCAATCACCTCCCATGAATCCGTGATCAGTCTCAGTTCGAACACATTCCAACGGCCGGACAGCCGTGAGCGACCCCAGTGAAGGAGCCGCACGATGCCATATGGTGACGCCCTCGGGGGTTTCAAGGGCAACGAAAAAAGCCACCTCGACGGGTGGCCTCTTCTATGCTGCGACTCTTGATGTGCCTGGCGATGGGCCAGGGAAATCCCGGTGCTTGATGGTGCCGGCAGCAGGAGTCGAACCCGCGACCTACTGATTACAAGTCAGTTGCTCTACCAACTGAGCTATGCCGGCTCGGGAACCGACTCGAGTCACAGAATCGGAAACAAGGTTGGCGTGGCTGGGGTACCAGGATTCGAACCTGGGAATGCCGATACCAAAAACCGGTGCCTTACCACTTGGCTATACCCCAGCAGATTGGTGGCCAGAGACGGAATCGAACCGCCGACACGGGGATTTTCAATCCCCTGCTCTACCGACTGAGCTATCTGGCCGCTGCCAACGGTGCGTATTAAACCCCAGCGAGCCGTTTCCGTCAACCCCTTTCGTTTCAGAAAGATGGCCGGTGAACGTCGACATGGCGGGGCTACTCGCTCGGCGGCACATAGCCCTCGGCCTGGTCGGTCTCGCGGTTGTCGAGGAAGCGCTCCATCTGCTCCATCAGGTACTCCCGCGAGGCGGGATCGAGCATGTTGAGGTGCTTCTCGTTGATCAGGCGTGTCTGCAACGCCTGCCACTCCTCCCAAGCCTGGCGGGATACGCTGGCCTGGATCTCCTGGCCCTTCTTCCCGGGCAGCGGCGGGAATGGCAGGGCATCCATTTCCTTCTGGTACTTGCGACAGAAGACGGTCTGGCTCATCGGGTCTCTCCTCATGCAGGGGTCAGGGCCCGGCGGTGGTGGTCAGTGCGAACGGCGCCAGCGACGCCAGCAGTGCCTTGACCGGTGCCGCCAGGCCGATACTGGGGGGATCAGAAGGATCGTACCAGCAGCGTGCCTCGTCCACCGAATCCATCCGGCCGACGCGAGCCGGCTGCGGGGTGATCTCCAGGCGAAAGTGACTGAAGACATGGGTGAAGGGCTGCCAGGTCGGCTCGAGCTCGCTGTCCGGTGCTCGCGCGAGCAGCCAGGCCTGCAGCGCCTCGCTGTCATCGAACTGAGGCAGGCTCCAGAGCCCGCCCCACAGGCCGCTGGAAGGACGCTGCTCGAGCAGCACGCGCCCCTCTCGATCCTGCAGCAGCAGCATGAGGGTCGAGCGCGTGGGCAAGGCCTTCCTCGGCTTGGACTCGGGGAAGCGCTTCTCCTCGCCGCGAGCGTGGGCCACGCAGACCTCTTCGAAGGGGCAGCGACCACAGTCTGGCGTGCCGCGCCGACAAAGGGTTGCCCCCAGGTCCATCATCGCCTGGGTAAAGTCGACCAGTCGCTCATCGGGCGTATAGTGCTCGGCCAGGGCCCACAGCCGCCGCTCCACCGCCGGCCGTCCGGGCCAGCCCTCCACGGCATGCAAGCGCGCCAGCACCCGCTTGACGTTGCCGTCGAGGATCACCGCTCGCCGTCCGGTACTCTGGGCGATGATGGCCCCGGCCGTGGAACGGCCAATGCCGGGCAGCGCCGCCATTTCGTCGAGGCTGTGGACGGGAAACTCCCCATCGCACTGATCGACCACCACCCGAGCGGCCTTGTGGAGGTTGCGTCCCCGGGCGTAGTAGCCGAGCCCGGTCCACAGGTGCAGCACCTCATCCTGGTCGGCCGCTGCCAGCGAGGCCACATCGGGGAAGCGCGCCATGAAGCGCTCGAAGTAGGGGATCACCGTGGCCACCTGGGTCTGCTGCAGCATGATCTCCGAGACCCATACCCGATAGGGGCTACGCTGCTGCTGCCAGGGCAGGTCGTGGCGACCGTGCTGGTCGAACCAGGCAAGCAGACGCCGCTGGAAGCGCTCCGGCGGCAGAATGGCGGGCGGCATATCCATCATGAAGCTCTCCCGTCACCAAAGTCTCAGGGCGCAAAAAAGCGCCGACTGGGGAAGTCGGCGCAGGGACTGGACGTACGTGTTACTCAATCAAGGAGACCCTTCAAGGCATCGCGAAGTTCCCGGCCGGCCTCCTCGCCAATACGCTGGTCGATCTGCTCGGCGGCGCCCTCGAGACGCTTCTCGACCTCCTCGCCGGCACGCTGCGAGGCCTCCTCCCTCAGCAGCTCGGCGAGAGTGGCCTGGAAGGCCTGGCGATCGAAACGGCACCATTCGGCGCTGTCCCGGTCCAGCTGCCCCTCGCAACGCACCGGCAATGGCACCCGCTCGAGGCGCCGGTTGATCTCGCAGGGAGCGTTCTCGGCACTGACCAGGCGAAGCGCGGCGCGCAGATCGAACTGCTCGCTGACCAGGTCCAGCTCGCCCTTTCCGCCCACTTCCATGCCGGGCAGCGTGACCACCAGATCGTCACTCCTGACGCTGCCCTCATCGAGTGTCAGGGTGGCACGGATGCGCTCGAAGCGAGTCTCGTCGCGCCACTCGCGGTTGAGCGACTCGCCCTCCAGGGCAGCGGCCGTGGTGCAAAGCTCCCGGGAGATGTTGACGCCGGGTATCGCGCCCTCCTCGATGCGAGTGGTGAGAGTGCCGCCCAGGTGACGCCTGAGGGCCACCAGGGTGTTGCCGCGGGTGGCGAGCTCGCCCTCGCCGCTGAAGCGACCGTTCAGGGGCGAGGGCGCGTTGCCGAGAGCCTCGAGCAGCGACTCCAGGCGCACTCGCTCGACCTTCGGCGCCAGCTGCCAGCGAGCCGGTGTTTCACGTACATCGAGAACCCCGGAGGCGGCCAGGCCGCCATCATAGAAGCGCGACTCGAAGGCCGTCAGGCGATGGCGACCGTCGCGCCCCTCGAGGGTCAGGTCGACGTCGAGGAAGTCGAGTCCGGCCAGGCGCAATTCACCCAAAGCCAGTTGGGCGTCGAGGCTTAGCGCGGCCAGCCATTTCGTGGGCACCAGGGTATCCGATTCGGCGGCATGGGCCTGACGGAAACCTGACAGGCGCCACAGCGAGGCGCTATCGTCTGCCATCCCCGGGGGTGGCAGATAGCCGTCCAGGTCGAGCCGGTCACCCTGCAGGTCCGCGGCAAGCCAACCACCATCGAACTGACCCGCCAGCCGACCGGTAAACGTGCTGCCGTCCAGCACCAGGGTCAGGCCGGCGAGCTCGAGGCGTTCGAGATCGCCGCTGACCGGGCTGGTCAATGCCACATCGGAGAGCGCCTCACCATTGGCCATGACCGGCATCATGTCGAGCCGCGTCAACCAGGGCCTCAGCGAGAGTGGCGCCAGGCGCAGCTGGCCGGTGTAGGCCGGCGCCTCGGCGAGGTGACTGAGGTTGAGGTTGCCGCTGAGCTTCAGGGCATCGGGGCCGGTCAGCGCGATGTCGCGCAGGTGGGCACTCTGCTCAGCGAGATCGGCATCCAGGGTGAAGGCCAGCGACAGCGGCAGTACCTTCTCGCCCAGGCGCGGATGCTTGAGGCTGGCATCGAGCTGCCCCTTCTCCAGCTTCAGGCTGCCCTCGCCGAGGCTAACCACCAGTTGGGCACCCTTGAGCTTGAGCGTCTGTTCGCTCTCGAGACCGGCGAAGCGGTTGACCGTCTCGAGACTCAACCCTTCCAGCACGTGTCGGCCCTCCGCCAGGCCCAGCGCCACGCGACTCTCCAAGGCGACCTCGCTGACCAGGCGCGCCTCACGCTCCTGTTGCCGCCCCTCTAGCCCCTCGTAGCCCGTCAGCCGGAAGGAGGACGCGACCGGAAAGGCTCGCCTGGGGTTGACGTTGCTGCCACTGACCTGGACGTTCTCGAAAACCAGTTCGCGATCCGCCAGGGCATCGCGGAAGCGTATCTCCCCATCCCGGACCCGCACGCTTGCGATGTTGAGCGCCACAGAGAGGCCGGCGCCGGGTTCGGACCCGGCGCTGGCCGGACCCAAGGCGGCTTCGGCCTGGTTGCCGCTCTCGCCAAGGCGCTCGAGCAGCACCTCCCAGTTGCCCTCCCCCTGTTCGTCACGCTTCAGGGCCAGGTAGAGGCCATCAAGGGTAAGGCCGTCGATGGCAACTTCGCCGCGCAGCAGCGGCGTGAAAGCGAGGCTGACCTCGGCATGAGAGAAGGCGGCGAAGGGTATCGCGTCATCCTCCTGATCAGGCAGGCGGGCCTCCGCCTTTTCCACCCCGACCCCCAGCCGGGGATAGAAGGACCAGGTCAGGGCGCCATCGAGGCTCAGCTCCAGCCCGCTGTGCTCGCGCACCACCTCGACCAGCCGAGGCTTGAGGTCATTGGGATCGAAGAAGGTGGTGACATATACCACGGCGCCGACCATCACCAGCCCGAGCACCCCGATGGCGGCAAGCAGGGTTCGCAACAGACGCCTCATTGCCGGCCTCCTGGTGAGGGAACGTCCAGCTCGAAGTAGTCGCCGTCCTTGGTAAGGCGGTAACCCAGCCGGGTGAGCAACATCTGGTCGGCCACCGGCAACCGGGAGGAGTCGGCATAGAGGCGGCGTCCTGCGGCATGGGCGTTCTCGCTGACCAGCGCCAGCAGCCTTGAGCCGACGCCGCGACGCCGGGTCGTCCTGCGCACGCAGAGGTTCGACAGCCACCAGGCATTGTGATCGGATTTCACCGCCACCGCGCCCAGCAGTCGGTCATTGAAGCGCGCACAGCTGAAGAGGTGGCCACTGGCGAGATGGTCACGGATGAACTCGTCCACGGGCAACGGCAGTCGCTCGGCGGGAGCGTCAGCGTAGATACGCGCAAGGTCGAGGCGTACCTGGGCATCCGCTTCCCAGGCGGCCTGATCGACCTGTTGAAGGGTCACCGGCATGCGTGGTTCTCCTTGAGCCGGGGCAGCGGGGTCGCCACCACTGTAATGACCCGCATTGTAGCGGATGGGGCCGGCGATTCACTATAATGGCAGGCTCACGGCGTCGGGCTCTGCGCCCGGCACACCTTCGCCTTGCCGGCCGGTGACCCTCACCGACCTATCGACACGCGCCACCGGCGCTGGAGATCCGACATGCCCGAGCGTATCGCCACGGTCACCCGGAACACGCAGGAAACCCAGATCACGGTGACCCTCAATCTCGACGGCGAGGGGCGCCTGGCCTGCGAGACCGGCGTGCCCTTCCTCGACCATATGCTCGACCAGGTCGCTCGCCACGGTCTTGTCGACCTCGACATCGAGGCGGTGGGCGACCTGCATATCGATGATCACCATACCGTCGAGGACCTCGGCATCACCCTGGGACAGGCCTTCCACCAGGCGATCGGCGACAAACGCGGCATCCACCGTTACGGCCATGCCTACGTCCCCCTGGACGAAGCCCTGTCGCGGGTAGTGATAGACTTCTCCGGGCGCCCGGGGCTTTACATGGATGTCGAATTTACCCGCGCCAGCATCGGTCGACTGGATACCCAGCTGTTCTGGGAGTTTTTCCAGGGCTTCGTCAACCATGCCCGGGTGACGCTGCACATCGACAACCTGAAGGGCTTCAACGCCCACCATCAGGCGGAAACCATCTTCAAGGCCTTCGGCCGCGCGCTGCGCATGGCGGTGGAGCCTGACCCGCGCATGGCCGGCCAGATGCCGTCCACCAAGGGCAGCCTCTGAGGCCGCCGAACGATTACACGAGGAGCGTTCCATGACCATTGCCGTCATCGACTACGGAATGGGCAATCTTCATTCCGTCGCCAAGGCACTGGAACACGTCACCCACGAGAACGTGATCGTGACGCGGGATGCGCGCCGTATTCGGGGCGCCACTCGCCTGGTACTACCCGGCCAGGGGGCGATCCGCGACTGCATGGGCGAGCTCGAGAAGACCGAGCTGCGCGGCCTGGTCGAGGAGCTGCTGGCCCGCCAGGCCAAGCCGCTGCTGGGCATCTGCGTCGGCCAGCAGATGCTGCTCGATCACAGCGAGGAGAACGGCGGCATCGGCTGCCTGGGCTTTCTGCGCGGCGAGGTGCGAAAGTTCCCCGGCGACATGCGCGATGACCGCGACAACCGCCTCAAGGTGCCCCACATGGGCTGGAACCTTGTGCACCAGCACCATGACCACCCCCTGTGGGCAGGCATCGACCAGGATGAGCACTTCTATTTCGTGCACAGCTACTACGTCGACGCCAGCGATGATGCCACGGTGCTCGGCACCACCGACTACGGGCGGGTGAGTGCTCATGTGGCGATCGGCCGCGATGCTACCTTCGCCGTGCAGTTTCACCCGGAGAAGAGCTCTCGGGCCGGCCTCAAGCTGCTGGAAAATTTCGTCCAATGGACGCCCTGAGCATTGCTCCACGCTATCGCGCCGCTGCGCCGCCCTTCATCGCGCTCGTGGCCACGCTCCCCTGCAAGCGCTAGTTGGCCGCGCCATGCTTTACAGGGGCGCGTGACCGCGCCAACTCAAGGACACTGACATGCTGGTAATTCCTGCCATCGACCTCAAGGATGGCAAGTGCGTGCGCCTCAAGCAGGGCCGCATGGACGACGCCACCACCTACGGCGATGACCCCGTGGCCATGGCCGCCCGCTGGGTCGAGGCCGGCGCCCGCCGCCTGCACCTGGTCGACCTCAATGGCGCCTTCGAAGGCACGCCGGTCAACGGCGAGGCCGTCACCGCCATTGCCCGCGCCTGGCCCGACCTGCCGATCCAGATCGGCGGCGGCATTCGCAGCGCCGAAACCATCGAGCACTACCTCGAGGCCGGGGTCTCCTACGTGATCATCGGCACCAAGGCGGTCAAGGAACCGGACTTCGTTGGTGAGATGTGCCGCGCATTCCCCGGTCACGTGATCGTTGGCTTGGACGCCCGGGATGGCTTCGTGGCCACCGACGGCTGGGCCGAGGTCTCGACGGTGAAGGCCACCGACCTGGCCAAGCGCTTCGCCGACGACGGCGTCTCCAGCATCGTCTACACCGACATCGCCCGCGATGGCATGATGTCCGGCGTCAACGTCGAGGCCACCGCGGCGCTGGCCCGGGAAGGGGGCCTGCCGGTGATCGCCTCCGGCGGCGTGACCAATCTCGACGACCTGCGCGCGCTGATCGCGGCGCGGGAACCCGGCATCCTGGGCGCCATCACCGGCCGCGCCATCTACGAGGGCAACCTCGACGTGGCCGAGGGCCAGAGGCTCTGCGACGAACTCAGTCTGAAGGGGAGCTGATCCATGGGACTCGCCAAGCGCATCATTCCGTGCCTGGACGTCGACGCCGGCCGCGTGGTCAAGGGTGTCAACTTCATCGGCATCCGCGACGCCGGTGACCCGGTGGAGATCGCCCAGCGCTACAACCAGCAGGGCGCCGACGAGATCACCTTCCTGGACATCACGGCGAGCCATGAAGACCGCGACACCACGGTGGAGATGGTCGAGCGAATTGCCGGCGAGGTGTTCATTCCGCTCACCGTGGGCGGCGGCATCCGCACCTGCGACGACATTCGAACCATGCTCAACGCCGGCGCCGACAAGGTGTCGATCAACACCGCCGCGGTGACCAATCCGGATTTCGTGCACGAGGCCGCCGAGCGCTTCGGTAGCCAGTGCATCGTGGTAGCCATCGACGCCAAGCGGGTCTCGGAGGAAGGCGAGCCGGGACGCTGGGAGATTTTTACCCATGGCGGACGTCGCCCCACCGGCCTGGATGCCGTGGAGTGGGCGAAGAAGATGGTGGCCTACGGCGCCGGCGAGTTGTTGTTGACCAGCATGGACCGCGACGGCACCAAGGCCGGCTTCGACCTGGGCGTGACCCGCGCCATTGCCGACGCGGTCAGCGTCCCGGTGATCGCCTCGGGCGGGGTCGGCAACCTCGACCATCTGGTCGATGGTGTCATCGAGGGCGGCGCCGACGCAGTATTGGCCGCCAGCATCTTCCACTTCGGCGAATACACCATCCCCGAGGCCAAGCGCTACATGGCTGAGCGGGGCATCGAGATGCGCCTGTAGCCCCGCGCCGCCTCAGTCGGCGGAGAGGCCCAGGTTGCTGACGCCATCGTTGCGCCCCAGCCGGCGCAGCGCCTTGAGCGCCTCGCGATCCAGCGCTCCCGCCTCCACGGCCTCGAGCACGGCATCCTGGAAGTCGTTCTCGTCCGCCATCAGTGGATGATCGCGAATCAGCTTGTCCAGGCGCGTGGCGTCCTCCTCGCCCTCGGTGAGCTCGATAAAGGCCCGCACTCCGCTGCGTGACGTACGGCTGACCTCCAGTACCGCCTCGGGAGCCTCGCCGCGCAGAATATCGAGCAGCGCCGAGAGGGCCACCACGGCCTCCAGAGCGCGCCGAGCGCCGAAGCTGTCATCCTCGGCGGGGGGCTCCAGTTCGGCGAGCTTCTCGGCCTGGCGGTCAAAATCGATGCGCGCCTCCTTCACCGCCAGCTGCTCCCAGACCAAGTCCAGGATCACCCTCATGCCATGCGGGTCGCCATGGCCGGCGGTCTCGGCGTAGAGGCGGTAGTTGGGCAGCAGCCGCTCGCACAGTGCCGCCATGAAGGCCTGCTGGCGTCGCGGGTCGAGCTGCTGCAGGCGCTGGAAGAAGCCGCTCATGGAGTCTCCTTGGGATCCTGTTGTCTGAGTTCTCAATGGATGGCGAAGGGCGTCGGGGACAGGCCGGAGGGAAGGACTCCATATACGCCCAGGGAGGGGTTCACAGCGCCTCCTCGATGGTCCGACACGTCGGGGCCTGTCGACGAATCAGCCCCGCTGACGTTTCGCAGATCAAGGCCATAAAAGCTCCGCCGGGGCACGCCCACGGCGATCGAACAGCACGCCCTCGGCGACCAGCCGCCGGCGCTGCTCCTCGGCCCCGCCGTGATCGGCCAGCTTGCGCGAAGCGGTAATGACCCGGAACCAGGGCAGGCCGTGGTCCGCGGGAAGCTCACGCAGCGCCCGGGCTACCAGGCGCGGCGTGGCGCCATCGGTCATCGTGGCGATGCGCCCGTAAGTGGTCACCCGGCCGGGCGGGATCTCAGCCAGGATGGTCAGTATCTGTTCCCGCAGCTCCGGCTTCATGTACCCTTGCGCTCCGTCCCGTCCGTCACCCGGCATTTCATCAAGGCGAGGCCCGCATGCACGTTCACCTTCTCCAGCACAGTCCTCACCAGGGACCGGCCCGCATCGCCGACTGGCTTGCCAGCATGGGCCACAGCTTCACCATCTTCCACCTCGATGCGGGGGAGCTGCCGCCGCGGCTGGCCGATGGCGATGCGCTGATCGTGCTCGACGGCCCCGAGGGCAACCTCGATGCCGACCAATGCCCCTGGCTCAGGGGCGAACGCAAGCTGATCCACCGGGCGCTGGACGCCAACAAGCCGCTACTGGGGATCGGCTTCGGCGCCCGGCTGATCGCCGAGGCGCTGGGGGCCATCGTGGCTCGCGGCACCGTGGCCGAGACCGGCTGGCACCAGGTGGACCTCGCCCCGCTGAGTCCCGTCGACCTGCCCGACACCTTCGAGGCCTTCATGTGGCACCGCGAGGTCTTCGCCCTGCCCGATTATGCCCTGGCGCTGGGCCGCAGCGAGGCCAGCCCGCTGCAGGGCTTCACCTGGGACGACGGCCGGGTGGTCGCCCTGCTGTGCCACCTGGAGGCCACCCCCGACAGCGTCCGGGCGCTGCTCGACCATCAGGCGCCGCCTCTCGGCAACGAGACCAGCCCTCATGCTCAGGACCGGGAAACGATACTCGAGGACCCGAGGCGCTTCGACCGGCTGCCCCCGCTGCTCGACCGCCTGCTCAGCCAGTGGTTGAGGAGCGCGGCCGGGGCATGACCGTTCAGGCCGGTTGAGGCTGCGGCCGGCCATCCCGACGCGCCTCGGCGGACCACTCGCGGGCGGCCTGCAGACAGCTCTCCCAGTCCCCCACGTGAAGAAAGTGGCGGTCGGGGTGCTTCTCCAGCTGATGGCGATAAAGAGGGTCGTAGTATTCGGTCAACAGCGGCGCCAGCCAGGCCTCATGGGCCTGTCGATTGCCCCGCTCATGCTCGCGAAAGGCCAGCGCCTGCAACCGCTGCAGGCGCGATAGGCGTTCGCTGCCCAGGCGCTTCCTCAGCCGGCCCAGGGCCGATGAGAGCTGCTTGCGCATCAGCGCCCAGCCCAGCCAGTCGCCGAACTGTCGGCGATGGATCTCCCACAGGTCATCGATGTAGTCCTTGTGGATCTGCGCGAGCCGCCAGTCCAGCGGCATTTCGATGCGAACGCGCGGCGCCGGCACCATGCCCTCCCAGAAACGCAGCGGGATATTGGCTGCCCCGATGCGACGGGACTCATCCTCCACCACCAGCGGACCGGGCAGCGACAGCAAGCGCTGGCCCATGGCATGCTCAAAGTCGATCTGGCTGGGTGCCGGCAGCGGGTGGCGGCCGAAGGCCGAGCCCTTGTGGCGCGCGCAGCCCTCGAGGTCCAGGCCGTTGGAGAGCTGCAGGATGAGGGAGGTCTTGGCGCAGCCGGTGAGACCGCCCACCACCAGCAGCGGCTGCTCGGCCGCAGCGTCGATGCGCGCGCAGAGGGCCTGGCGCATCGCCTTCCAGCCGCCGCGAATGCGCGGGCGCAGGCTGCCGGCATCCGCCAGCCACTGCTGGGCGACCTGCGAGCGCAGCCCGCCACGAAAGCAGTAGAGGATGGCGTCAGGATGTGCCGCAAGGAGTTGCTGCCAGGCAGCAACCCGCGCCGCCTTGCGGCCGCCGTTGACCAGCCGCTCGCCCAGGGCGATGGCGGCGTCCTGGCCGCGCTCCTTGTACTCAATCCCCACGAGGTGGCGCTCCTCGTCGTCCATCAGCGGCAGGTTGACCGCCCCGGGCAGAGCGCCCTGGGCGAACTCCACTGGGGCACGGACATCGATCAGCACCCGCCCTTCTCGCAGCAGCGAGAGGTCGGGCTCGACCAGCGGCAGGCTCATCCACGCACCTCGATCAGCGCCGGCCCGCTGGCCTTGACGACTTCACCGAAGGGCACGAGCTCGATGCCGTGATCGCGGCCGATGCGCTCCACGTCGTCTTCCCAGGAGGGATGCACCGAGAGCAGCAGGCCGCCGGAGGTCTGCGGGTCGCAGAGCCACTGCCAGTGGGCCTCATCCATGTGCGGCAGGCTGGCACCCAGCGCGTCGCGATTGCGCCGGGTGTCGCCGGGCACCGCGCCCTGACGGCGATAGGCCTCGGCTTCGGCGAGCCGTGGCAGGCGGCGGAAGTTGACCCTGGCGGCCACGTCACTGGCCGTGCACATTTCAGCGAGGTGTCCGGCCAGGCCAAAACCGGTGACGTCGGTCATGGCATGCACGCCCTTGACCTTGGCAAGCGCCATGCCGATGGCATTGGACTGGAGCATGGTTTCGCGCGCCAGCCCATGGTGGCCGGGCTCCAGCAGCCCTTGCTTCTCGGCCGTGGTCAACAGCCCCACCCCCAGCGGCTTGGTCAGAAACAGCAGGTCGCCGGGCTTGGCGCCCTTGTTGAGCTTGAGGTGCTCGAGATCGACCAGGCCGTTGACCGCCAAGCCGAAGATCGGCTCGGGCGCATCGATGGAGTGACCGCCGGCCAAGGCCAGGCCGAGTTCGCGACACACCGCCTGGGCACCGGCCACCACGTCGCCGGCGACCTCGGCGCCGAGTACGTCCAGCGGCCAGCCGAGGATGCCCAGGGCCAGCACCGGCTTGCCGCCCATGGCATAGACATCGCTGATGGCATTGATCGCGGCGATGCGGCCGAAATCGAAGGGGTCATCGACAATCGGCATGAAGAAATCGGTGGTGGCAATCATGCCGCGACCATCCCCGAGATCGTAGACAGCGGCGTCCTCGCGCCCCTGGTTACCGACGATCAGCCGCGAATGGCTGGCGCCGGGGCCGGCCTTGGCGAGGATCCCGTCGAGCACGTCGGGAGCGATCTTGCAGCCGCAGCCGGCGCCGTGGCTGTACTGGGTCAGGCGAATGGCGCTCATCTCGTTCTCCTTGGCGTTCGTTACAGCGCATTCTACATCAAGCCAGCGTGCCCTGAGTGCCGGGCGCGTGGGCCGAGGTCAGCGTGGGGAAGCCGTCACCGTCTCTCTGTCGGTGGGTCAAGTTCGACCCCGCACGGGCAGCACTCACAAGGCGTCAAGGGCCTCGGCAAGCTTGTCCACGGCAACGACCTGCATACCCTCGGGCGAGCGCTTGGGGGCATTGCCGCGGGGCACGATGGCCCGCGTGAAGCCGTGCTTGGCCGCTTCGACGATGCGCTCCTGGCCACTAGGTACCGGGCGAATCTCGCCGGAGAGCCCCACCTCGCCGAACACTACCAGCTCCCGAGGAAGCGGCCGGTTCTGCAGGCTGGAAACCACCGCCAGCAGCACCGCCAGGTCGGCGCTGGTCTCCAGCACCTTGACCCCGCCGACCACGTTGAGAAAGACGTCCTGGTCGCCGGTAAACAGCCCGCCATGGCGATGCAGCACCGCCAGCAGCATGGCCAGGCGGTTCTGATCGAGGCCCACGGCGACACGACGCGGGTTGCCCAGCGCCGACTCGTCGAGCAGCGCCTGAACCTCGACGAGGATCGGCCGGGTCCCCTCCCAGACCACCATCACCAGGCTGCCGGCACTCTGCTCCTCGTTGCGCGATAGGAAGATGGCGCTGGGGTTCTTCACCTCCTTGAGGCCGTGCTCAAGCATGGCGAAAACGCCGAGTTCGTTGACCGCGCCGAAACGGTTCTTCTGCCCGCGAAGCGTGCGAAAGCGCGAGTCCGCTCCGCCCTCGAGCAGCAGCGAGGCATCGATCATGTGCTCCAGCACCTTGGGGCCGGCCAGGCTGCCATCCTTGGTGACGTGCCCCACCAGCATCAGCACGGTATTGCTCTGCTTGGCGAAGCGGGTCAGGGCCGCGGCGGACTCCCGAACCTGGGCCACGCCGCCGGGGGCCGAGGCGATGTCCTCCAGGTGCATGGTCTGGATGGAGTCGATGATCAGGATCTCGGGACGCTCGCGTTCGGCCACGGCGAGGATGGTCTCGATGCTAGTCTCGGCCAGCATCTTCAGGCCCTGTACCGGCAGTTGCAGGCGATGGGCGCGCATCGCCACCTGGGAGAGCGATTCCTCACCGGTGACATAGACGACCTGTCGAGACTGGGCCAGTTTGCAGGCGGTCTGCAGCAGCAAGGTCGACTTGCCGGCCCCGGGATGCCCCCCGAGCAGTACCGCCGACCCCGGCACCAGGCCGCCACCCAGCACCCGATCGAACTCCGCGAAGGTGGAAGAGAGCCTCGGCACCTCGCTGAGGTCGACGCTGCCCAGATCGACCACCTCGCGGGACAGGCCACCGGCATAGCCGCCGCGTGGAGCCGAGGGGGTGCTCGTGGCGGCACCGGGGCGTGCCGCCGAGAGACAAACCTCGCTCAGGGTATTCCATTCCTGACAGCTGCTGCACTGCCCCTGCCACTTGCGATACTCGGCACCACACTCGGTGCAGACGAAGGCGCTTTTCGCTTTGGCCATGCGGCACTCCCTCTGGTTCTCTCCCACATTCGGGGCAATCTGCACACCGCCGGGCCGCCTGCCGATGGCAGGCCCGCAACGACAAGGGGCGACCCTGAGGGCCGCCCCGATACTGCGCATTCAGACGTTTACTGGCGCCGGAGCTGCAGCATCTCGCTGTTCTGGAAGCGCCGCAGGTTGGGGTCGATCAGCTCGAGGGTCTGGTCGTCGACGCGCAGAAAATAGTAGGTCTGCCCATCACCATCGGGGGTCAGCTCGTAGACGGTGGCGGTGGGATCCTGCTCAGTGCCTTCGAGAACTTCCCAGTTGCCCGCGTAATTCTCGTTCGGCGGGTCCTGAGGGTGCGCCCGATAGGAAGCCTCGAGGTCGAAGGTACGCTCCTCGGCCGCGTCCTGCTCCTCGCCGTTCAGGGTCACGTTCAGGTCGATGCCGTCGCAGTTGCGACACGGCAGGGTTCCCTGATAGGTCGACGTAGTCGGCTCCATCTCCGGGGCAGCGGCCTGGTCGGTGGGTCCGGCGGCGCAGCCGGCCAACAGGGCGGCCAGGGCGGTGCCGGCCAGCAAGCTCCTGATTTGCATTTTTGTCCTCCTAACCAATGGGCATGACGCCGTGGGGCACGGCAGCCTGCATCACAGCATAACCTCTCGTGTGCTTAGCGGACAGCCTCTCCGCCATGCATCAGGCCAGCGGGTAGACATGGGTGAAGATCAGTGCCAACACCAGCGGCATGACCACCAGGCTGCCCAGGTTGCCGATCAACACCAGTGAAGCCACCTTATGGGGCTCCTGTCGATACTGTTCAGCCACCAGGTAGTTCAACACGGCCGGCGGCAAGGCGGCAAATACCCAAAGGGCCGCCGCCTGCAGGCCCGACAGGTCGAGCCACCAGATCAGCGGCACGGCCAGCACCAGGCCGGAGAGCGGACAGAGCACTGCCCCGAGCAGGCCCGTCTTCCAGTCGCTGAAGTCGATGTCCAGCATCCTCACCCCCAGGGCAAAGAGCATCAGCGGAATGCAGACGCCGCCCAGCATGTGCAGCGCCTCCAGAAACCAACCCGGCAGGGGAATTCCGCCCAGATTGACGGCCAGGCCCGCCAGGCTGGCCAGCACGATGGGCATGCGCAGCAGACGCCACAAGGGAGTATGCGGGCTGAGCATGTAGAGTCCGACCGAGAAGTGCAGCAGCATCTCGATGATGAACAGCACCACCGCTGCCGGCAGGGCCTTCTCGCCGAAGGCCAGCACCAGCAGGGGGATCCCCATGTTGCCGGAGTTGTTGAACATCATCGGCGGGAGGAAGGTCTTGGTCTCGAGTTTCAGCCACTTTGCCACCGGCCAGAGCACGATCCCCGACCCCAGCACCACCACGGCCCCCGCCAGGGCCAGGCTCGCATAGTCCGCCAGGGGCGCCTGGCGGTCAGCGAGCACGGCGAACACCAGCATGGGCACGAAGAGCTCCATGTTGAGGGTGTTCAGGCCACGGATGTCCGGCGTGCGGAAGCGGCCATAGAGGGTCCCGCAGCCGGCGATCAGGAAGACGGGCAGCAGGGTGGCAAGGATCTGGGCGGTCATTGCAGGGTCCGTAGGCAGCGAATGATCGATGGCGGCCCCCGAGACTAGCATGGCCGCGGCTTGCGCGGTCACGCTGCTCGAGTCACCATGACCAAAGTCCAACCCCCGAGCGAGTGACCATGAGCAAGTTCTGGAGCCCCGCCGTTCGCGAGCTGACCCCCTATGTCCCGGGCGAGCAGCCCCGCGAACGACTGATCAAGCTGAACACCAACGAGAACCCCTATCCGCCGGCCCCTGGGGTCGAGGCTGCGCTGCGCGACTACCCCGCCGATCACCTGAGGCGCTACCCGGACCCGGAGTCCCGCGCCCTGCGCGAGGCGCTGGCGGAGGAGCTTGGAGTGTCGACAGCCCAGGTCTTCGTCGGCAATGGCTCCGACGAGGTCCTCGCCCTGGCCTTCCAGGCCTTCTTCCGCCAGGCACGCCCGCTGGAGATGCCAAGCATCTCCTACAGCTTCTATCCGGTCTACTGCCGCCTCTATGGCGTCGAGCGCCGCACCCATCCTCTCGACGCCCAATGGCGTGTTGACCTCGACGCCTTCGATCCCGACGCCGGAGGGGTGATATTTGCCAATCCCAACGCCCCCACAGGCCACGGCCACGAACGCGGGGCCATTGCCGGTCTGCTCGAGCGGGTGACCGACTCGGTGGTGTTGGTCGACGAGGCCTACGTGGACTTCGGCGGCGAGAGTGTCGTACCGCTGGTCGAGCGCTTCCCCAACCTGCTGGTCACCGGCACCTTCTCCAAGTCACGCAGCCTGGCCGGCCTGCGGCTTGGCTATGCGGTGGGCTCCCGCGAGCTGATCGAGGGGCTCGAGCGAATCAAGGATTCCTTCAACTCCTATCCCGTCGACAGCCTGGCCAGCGCCCTGGGCATCGCCTCCCTGATTGACCGCGAGCACTTCGAGGCCTGTCGCGAGGCGGTGATTACCACCCGCGAACGCACCCGCGGGCGTCTCGAGACCCTCGGCTTCCAGGTGCTGCCCTCGCAGACCAACTTCATACTGGTCAGCCACCCCGATTTCGATGCCGCCCAGCTCTTCGCAGGCCTTCGCGAGCGCGGCGTGCTGGTGCGCCACTTCAATACCGACGTGCTGCGCAATCACTTGCGTATCTCCATCGGTACCGATGACGAGATGGACAGCCTTATCGAGGCCCTTGAGAGCCTGTGTCGCTAGATCCGACAAGGATCATGCGCTGCAATGAAAAAACCCCGTGCTCTGGTGAACACGGGGTTTTCTCGGGATAGGTGCCTGACGATGACTGCGGCGGTCGGCGCCCCGCTACTCTACTCGTCTCATCCTGAGACTCGCCCTCCGGGCCCGCTAAAGCGGTTCCCGTTTGTTCCCGACAAACGGGTCCAGGGGGGAGGCCCTGGCATCACGTGCGTTTGGCTGACGCACATGAAAAGACCCCGAGCTCTAGTGAACTCGGGGTCTTCTCGGGATAGGTGCCTGACGATGACCTACTCTCGCATGGGGAGGCCCCACACTACCATCGGCGCTGAGTGGTTTCACTGCTGAGTTCGGCATGGGATCAGGTGGTTCCCGCACGCTATGGTCGTCAGGCGAAAAACGGTGAATCATGCTGTTGAGATGCGTCTC
>NZ_JACHXQ010000009.1 GCF_014192285.1 Halomonas fontilapidosi
CGTTGTCGGAGATCTCGTAGCGTCCTGCCATGGGTCACCTATACTGCTTCGGCATCGACGACATTAGCAGATTCGACTTTTCGGACAAAACCTAGTCGATGAAGGGCCTGCCCCAGTTCCAGCGCAATCACTCCCGTACCGATCACGGCTACCGAGCGGGGCAAGTCTTCCAGCTCGAAGACCGTATCGCTGGTGAGAACGCGGGCCATGACGGGCTCGAACACCTTGCTGATCGCAGGTCTGGAGCCGCAGGCGAGAATGAACCTCTTGGCATTGACCTCGACTGATTCATCCACCCTGAGGCGACCGGGTCCGATAAACCGGGCGCGCCCCTCAAGCTTGTGGTGGGCCGGAATCTTGTCGACGTAGCGGAGATTGTTGGCGACAAATCGGTTATCCCGCTCTCGGCGCAATCGTTCGAACACCTTGCGGCCATCCACGCGACCCGTCGCCGTCACCCCGAAAAACTCGCTGGTCGTTAGGTGGTGTGCGTAATCGGCCGCGGTGATCATCAGCTTGCTGGGCATACAGCCGACGCGTGCACAGGTGGTACCGTAGGGGCCGTCCTGAATCATCACCAAGCTGTCGGTCTGGCGGCTGATCTTGGAGTAGGCGCCCAGCCCGGCGGTGCCGGCGCCGATGATCGCGTATTCAACATTCATGGTTTTCATGGCAGGTTCGCTCATGCGGCGCCTCATCGTAGAAGGTGTTTTGCTGTTCAAGTCGTCATTTGGCGGTTGAGGAGCGTCACAATTGGTTTCGACCCTCGACCAAGTAATTGTCGGCCAGTGAAGTGCTGTTCAAAAGCGTGCGGCGTTTTTCAAGTGAGACAGAGTCAATGCCCTCAGCCCAGGGCAGGCTATCCACGGCCTGTCTAGCGGTAAAGCGATAGATTCTAAGTGTTCGGGTTATTTTTTCTAATCCAAGGGTGATCGTCTTCCGGGCCGGACCGCACCTGGCGCAGGGTGAAGATGCGCACAGTTGCCGCCCTTGCAGGGTGGCAAGCTCTTGCGTTAGCTGGGCTAATCCTACTGCTTAGAAATCGTCGCTTTCCAGGCGTTTCCCGGATCACATACGATTCAAGGATTCGCAGACAGGAAGGCTCGCTATGTCAGTCCATCAGTCCGCCATTCAATGGCAACGCAATCCGCACGAAACCGATGCAAGCACCTACTCGCGTAATCATTCTGTGTCGTTAAATGGTGGCCAGCAAGTCAATGCTTCCGCGTCGGTTGAATTCAAGGGCGATGCCAGCTGCGCCGACCCGGAGCAAATGCTGGTCAGCGCGGTGTCCAGCTGCCATATGCTTTTTTTCCTGGCCATTGCCGATTTTCAGGGGTATCAGGTCGAATCCTATGACGACAACCCAGTCGGCTATCTCGAGCGCAACGATAAAAAGGGGATGGAGGTGACACGTATTGAGCTGTCACCCCGCATCACCTTCGGTGGTGATAAGGTTCCGGACCAGGAAGCGATATCCAGGATTCACGCCGGTGCCCATAAGAACTGTTTTATCCGTAACTCGATCACCGCCACCGTGACGATCAGTGCTATTTAATCAGCCAGCTATGGCGGGAGTTGTTTTATGAATCACAGTCAATCTTCAGAAGACATTCTTCTCAGGGATGATAAGGCAGGGGCTGTCTATCTCACGTTGAATCGTCCGGATAAATTCAACACCCTCTCCGAAGCCATGCTGGCTGTGTTGCAGAAGGAGTTGGATGCGATTGCTGCCGATCCGGCGGTCCGCTGTGTGGTAATCAGCGGCAAGGGACGGGGATTTTGTGCCGGACATGATCTGAAGGAGATGCGTGCCAATCCGGACCATTCCTATTACCAGGAACTTTTTCGCAACTGCAGCCGGGTGATGAAAAGCGTCGTCGCGCTGCCGGTGCCGGTCATCGCGCAGGTTCACGGTATGGCCGTGGCGGCGGGCTGTCAGTTGGCGGCCAGCTGCGACCTCGTTATCGCTGCCCGATCGGCCAGCTTCGGGGTGTCGGGCATCAACGTGGGCTTGTTCTGCTCCACCCCTGCGGTGGCGCTGTCACGCAGCGTTTCTCCCAAGCGGGCGTTTGACATGCTGGTGACAGGCGAATTTATCGATGCGGATACGGCATTGCAGTGGGGGCTGGCGAGTAGCGTATTCGCTGATGCCGATCTGCAGACTGCCGTGGCCGATAAGGTGGAAACGATCCTGAGCAAGAGTCCGACGGCGGTGCGTTTCGGCAAGTCCATGTTCCATCCCCAGCGTCAGATGGCGTTGGCCGATGCCTATGATTTTGCCGGCAACGTGATGGCCGACAATATGATGAGCCCTGATGCAAGCGAGGGGATCGATGCCTTTCTTGCCAAACGTAAAGCCCATTGGGCACAGCCAGGTCGCTAACGCCACTGTTTGCGTCGTGTGCATCCAGTGCCGTCCAGGCCGCGTGTCCCATGGCGTCATGGCAGGTGTCAGGGGTGGTGAAAGCCGAACAGCCAGTGGCTCGGCACGTTCGTCGTTCCGATCGTAAGGCCGGGTTATGAACCCTTCCTTAAAACAATAAGGGGTAAGACCGTGAGTGAAATCTGCCATTACAATGATGCTCTCGAGAAAACAGCGGCCAATTATGTCCCGCTGTCACCCTTGAGCTTTATCAGACGCGCGGCTGCCGTATATCCCGACCGGACGGCGTTGATCTACGACGAGAGGCGTTACAGCTGGCACCAGACCTATACTCGCTGTTGTCGTCTGGCCTCCCTGCTGAAGCATTTCGGCATCACCAAGGGCGATACGGTGGCCGTCATGTTGCCGAATGTCCCGGCCATGTATGAAGCCCACTTCGGCGTGCCCATGGTGGGAGCCGTGTTGAATGCGATCAACATCCGCCTGGATCCGGAGGCGGTGGCCTTTATCCTGGACCATAGCCGCTCGCGTCTGCTGTTGGTTGACCCTGAGTACGTTGAGGTGGTCGAAAAGGCCCTGGCCCGCCTGGAAGGACCGGTGCCCACGGTGATCAATGTCTCCGATCCGAGCCAGGCCATGGATCGCGCCATCGGCGAGCTGGAGTACGAGACGCTGCTGGCCGATCAACCGGCGTGGGACGACTGGCAGTTACCGGCCGACGAGTGGGATGCGATTGCGCTGGGCTATACATCGGGCACCACCGGCAACCCCAAGGGGGTTGTCACTCACCATCGTGGCGCCTACCTGAACGCGACCAGCAATGTTCTGGCCTGGAACCTGCCCCCCTCCGTGGTCTACCTGTGGACCCTGCCGATGTTTCACTGCAACGGCTGGTGCTTCCCGTGGACACTGGCGGCGATTGGCGCGACCAACGTTTGCCTGCGGCGCGTCGACCCCGAGCACATCCTCACGTTGATCAGGCAGCACGGGGTGAGCCATTTCTGTGGCGCTCCCATCGTCCACGCCATGATTGCCGACGCTGCCGATGCCGCGCAGGAGCCGATCGAGCACAAGGTCTGTGGGCTGATCGCCGGTGCGGCGCCGCCGGCATCGGTGTTTCATCGTATGGAAAAGATCGGCATTGAACTTACACACGTTTACGGGCTGACGGAGACCTATGGCCCCGCCTCGATTTGCGTCAAACAGGATAGCTGGGGCCAGCTTGCCCTGGACGAGCGGGTCCGGCTCAATGGACGCCAGGGCGTGACGTATCCTCTGCAAGAAAGCATTGCGGTGCTCGACTCGGTCACCATGGAGCCCGTCCCTGCCGACGGCCAGACGGTCGGCGAGATCATGTTTCGAGGCAATATCGTCATGAAGGGCTATCTGCGAAACGATGCCGCCACCCGTGAGGCCTTTTCCGGCGGCTGGTTCCACTCCGGTGACCTGGCAGTGGTGGAACCGGACGGCTACCTGAAGATTCGCGATCGGCTGAAGGACGTGATCATCTCCGGTGGGGAAAACATCTCCTCACTGGAAGTCGAGGACATCATTCAACGGCACGGCGATGTCGAACAGGTGGCGGTGGTGGCGATGGCGGATACCAAGTGGGGCGAAGTGCCCGCCGCCTTTGTCCAGCTGCGTCCCGGCAGCGAGCTGAGTGAAGACGCTCTGATCCGTTTCTGCCGGGAGAATATCAGTCGCTTCAAGGTTCCCAAGAAGATCATCTTTGGCCAGCTGCCAACCTCCTCGACGGGCAAGATCCAGAAGTTCCAGCTGCGCCAGCGGCTCGAGACCGGCGCCTCAGACTGAGTAGATCCAGGAATAGGCAGTTGACGCAGCGGCGCTGGCGCAGTGAGGCCACTACCCCTCGACGAAGAAGGAAAATGTCATGTACAGGATGCGTCGCTGGGTGGTTCGCCATTCCAACGTCTTCGAGATGATCTACCGACGCTTCGAGCCGTTGCTGGTCAAGCTCGACCCGGTGTGGCGGCGATTGGGTCACGAGCGCGTCGAGGCGCCGGTGAAGGTTGTGGAAAAGGCCGTCAAGGGAGCGCTGTTCGATTGCCAGATGTGCGGTCAGTGCATCCTCTCTTCCACCGGCATGTCGTGTCCCATGAACTGCCCCAAGTCACTGCGCAACGGCCCCTGCGGCGGGGTGCGTGCCAATGGGCACTGTGAAGTGAAGCCGGACATGATGTGTGTCTGGGTCGATGCCTGGGAAGGCAGTCGTCGCATGAAGCATGGCGATCGCATCGACGCTGTCCAGTTGCCGGTCGACTATCGGCTCACGGGAACGTCTGCCTGGCTTCGTGAGGTTCGTCAGCAGAACGGGTCTTCCTCTTCAACCGACAATAGCGAGACAACAAAATGAAGTTCGATGACGAGCCCGTGCCGGGCTACTCCCTGCCGATCCTGCCAGGCCATGTTTCCCCCGGGCGGCTGGAGCGGGTGCTGCGGGCAGGCAAGTTCGCGATCACCAGCGAGATCGACCCGCCGGACTCTGCCGACCCGGCAGAGGTGCTCAAGCGTGCCGCCATCTTCGATGGCTACGTCGATGCCATCAATGCCACGGATGGCTCTGGCGCCAACTGTCATATGTCCAGCGTCAGCGTCTGCTCGCTGCTGACCCGGGTTGGCTACGCCACCATCCTGCAGATATCGTGCCGCGACCGTAACCGCATCGCCATTCAGGGCGAGATCCTCGGTGGGGCGGCCATGGGCGCCTGCAACCTGCTGTGTCTGACCGGTGACGGTGTGCAGGCCGGCGATCATCCCCAGGCCAAGCCGGTGTTCGACCTCGACTCCATGTCGCTGCTCGAGATTGCCCGGCGGATGCGCGACGAGCAGCGATTCGATAGCGGGCGGCGCATCGAGATGCCCCCGCGGATTTTCCTTGGCGCGGCCGAGAATCCCTTCGTGCCGCCGCTGGACTGGCGACCACATCGGCTGGCCAAGAAGGTGGCAGCAGGCGCGCAGTTCATCCAGACCCAGTACTGCTTCGATATCGAGCGGCTGCGCGAATTCATGCTCAAGGTGAATGACCTCGGTCTGCTGGAAGGCCCCGACCGGGTCTTCATTCTGCCCGGGATCGGGCCGCTGGCCTCGGCCCGCAGCGCCCGCTGGATCCGCGAGAATGTCCCCGGGGTGCATATCCCTGACGCGGTGATCTCGCGGCTCGAGGGGGCCGAGAACCAGAAGGAGGAGGGCAAGCGACTGTGCATGGATCTGCTTCACGAAATCCGCGACATTCCCGGCGTCAGCGGCGCTCACATCATGGCCTATCGCCAGGAGCGCAGCGTGGCGGAGATCATCGAGGCGACGGGGGTGCTCGACGGCCGCGTGCCCTGGTACCCCGGGCGCGACGACCCGAAAGCGCTCAACCCCGAATCCCCGGAAGCCGTGCCGCTCTAATTTGATGGACCGCGATACCGGCACCGGGACGGTGCCGGCCTACCCCTCGCTAAGCCGGCGCGGCGTCACCGGCTAGGCCGGGCGAGGGGATATTGGCTTCATCCAGCAACCATTCACGAAACTGTCTGGCGATCGGTCGCTCCAGGCCTTCCCCCGCACTGACCACGTAGTACGCCTGGTCGGAGTTCAGGGGACGATCGGCCAACACCGACAACTTTCCGGCACACAGCTCCGCCTGGTGGAGATTCCGGCTGCCGAGCAGCACACCCTGGCCGGCGATGGCCGCCTCTAGCGCCAGCAGCCCGTTGCCAAATCGCAGCTCCCGCAGCGTTCCGATGTCACATCCCTGTTGCTTGAACCATTCTTTCCAACCGTAGGGCTCGTTGACGCGGGTGAGGGTGCTGTCACACAGCAACGACAGCCCGCGCAGTGCGTCGATATCCACCACGGTGGCGGCCAGTTCCGGTGCGCCGATGGGCACCAGATCCAGATTCATCAGCCGCTGGGGCGCCAGGTCCGCGTAGTTGCCGTAGCCAAGTCGCACGGAAACGTCGATGCCCGCGCGCTTGAGGTCGGTCACACCGAAGGCGCTATCACGGACGCGGTCCACCGTATGCAGGCTCGCCTGCAGCCGCACTTCGGCCTCCGGGCATCGGGCGTAGAAACGGTGCAGGCGTGGCACGATCCATTTGGTCGCGAACAGGGGCTCGGCGCACACGGTGACGATCAGGCGCTCTTCGCCATAGGCGCGGATCTGGTCAACCGCACGACCCAGTGCATGAAACCCCTCCTGCAGCTCAGGTAGGGCCATGCGCGCGGCCGGCGTCAGGCTGACCTGCCGGTGGTGGCGGACGAACAGATCGACGCCGAGATACTCCTCAAGCGACTTGATCTGGTGGCTGATCGCCGCCGGCGTGACATTGAGCTCCTTGGCGGCCGCAGCGAAGCTCCTGGTTCGCGCGGCAACCTCGAAATAGGAGAGGGCGATCAGGGGGGGGAGTCGTGACATGGCGAATTCTCACGGCAATGGCGGTGGGGCACGGCGTGATCAAGTGCCACGTTCAAGGGCGACGATAATGGCGGCTGGCGACTGAAGTGTAGCGCTCCGAATGACCCTCCGTGATCCCCGTCTGGCGGCGCGGAACCCGTGGCCGGCTCAGTCGCTCGCGGCCGGCGCGGGCATCAGGCGTACTTTTGCTTCCAGTCCTTGACCGCTATCTGCTCCTTGAGCAGCTCCAGCATGTCCACCATCACCTGCTCGCTGACCTGTTCGGTATGTGGGTCGGTGCGCAGCCAGGCCTCAAAGCCGCTCTCGGTCAGGTGCTCCACGAGCGCGGAGAACTCCGCCGACTGCAGGCCCGCCAGCGCCTCATTGACCAGCCGGCACGCCAGGTCGGAGAGCGAGGCCTCGAGCCCGCGGCTCAGCTGGCCGCCGAGCGGCAGTCGCGACAGTCGGCGAATCTCCGGACTCTCCGCCAGGGTGCGCCCGACCAGGCCCCGCACGTAGCGCAGGGTGTCGTCTCGGTTGTGGGCGTAGGCGCTGCCGGCCATGGCCTCCAGCCGCTGGCTGATCTCGTGGATCAGCGCCTGCTGGCGGGGGCGCATGACTCGCTCCACCATCTGCCCGGAAAGCCCGTCGCTGGAGCGAATCTGGGACTGCACGTTGTCGATCAGGCGAACGGCGATGCGGTCGGTGAGCTCCTCCATCAGGATCTCATAATACTTGACGACCACGCTGTAGAGGTACCAGCGGCGAACGTCGATCAGGCCCAGCCGCTGGAGGCGATGCAACAGCGAGATGACGCGCAGGATGCGCAGCAGCCGAAAGCCGCCCACCGGAATGCAGCCAAGCACGTCGTACCAGTGCACGAAGGGGTAGAAGAACCAGCGGTGATAGCGACGCTCGGCGATGGCCACCGCCCAGCCCAGCAGCACGTCGAGCAGGAAAACGGCCACGAAGGCCAGGTCGATAGTGATGAAGTTGGCACGAATGACCCGGCCATAGGCGTCGTGCAGGGCGGGGGCCGTGGCCTCGAAGGCGACATTCAGCGGTTCCAGCAGGAAGAGGCTGTCGAACAGCAGCAGCGTCAGATTGGCGACCACCAGCGCGATGACCAGCAGGTCCCACACCAGGTGAGCGCGCTCCAGCACGGGGTTGAGCGATTTTCTGCGGTTTTCCTGCATGGCGCCTCCTTGAGCTCGCTGTCGAAACGGTGCTGCCCTGTCTCCCCCATTGCGCGACCCCGGTGATGCTCGCTAACGCCCAGAGGCGGGTCTCAGTCGCTCGCCGGTAGCGCCAGCAGCAGCGGCGCGCCAACCAGACCCTCGGAGAGACGGGTGGTGAGCACCTCGAGGATGCCATCGTGCTCGCCGGCCAGGCGCGTCGTGGTGACGTTGAGGCCGGGCGATTGTGCCATCGCCTGCGCGCAGATCTCCGCAATGTCGCCGCCCTCGCCGGCGTGGCGCCCCGGGGAGAGAAACAGCATGGCCAGGATGACCTCGCTGCCGGCCAGGGTCGGTGAGGCCAGCAGGTCTTCCAGCAGCGGCTCGTTGAAGCGGTAGGCCTCGCCTTCGCGACGCTCCATGGAGGCAAAGGTCACGCAGCTGGCCTCCTCGCTGAGCAGCACGCTGAGCTGCCCGGCCAGGTAGTTGCGCACCGCCGTGACCTCTGGGATCGGGCTGCCGTGGTCGACCAGCACCACCTTGGGCTGGCCGCGACCCTCCATCTGCTCGCGCACGTTGTCGGCCAGCAGCTGGGCCAGGCGCAGGTCCGGGGGCGTCCGGCTATCCACCAGCGGCAGCGCCACCTTGATGGCCAGCCCCGGATAGCGGGCCTGCACCTCGGCCAGCCGTTCGGGCAGGTAGCGGGTCAGGGCCTGGCTGGGGCCGAAGAAGAACGGCAGGATGACCAGCTCGGTGGCGCCCTGTGCCGCCAGCTGCTCGGCCAGCGGGCCCAGCGACACCGCCTTGCGGCCTTCCAGGTCTTCCGCAGGAATCTTGTAGGAGTGCAGCAGCGAGGCGGCTTCGACGTCGTGGCCGGTGGTCTGGCTCAGCGCCTGGGCCAGACGTCGCAGGTTGAGCGTGGCCTGGGGGCGCAGGGAGCCATTATCGACAAGCAGGATCTTTCGCATGAGGGCCTCTTGGCGGGAGCGGAATTCGGGAACTGGCACGGGGGACGCCAGCTGACATCACACTACCGGGCGGACCTGTCGGTCAAGCGACGTTCCTGCCGGGCACCGCTGGTCGCGGTGGCAGACTGGCCGATCGGTCGCGCTTACTGGTAGGGTCTATTTCGATTCGCCTAGCCACTTGCAAAGCCACGACCCTCAATTCTGGAGTTACCATGAGCCACACGCCGCACCAACTTGCCGAAGAATTTCCCGATCATGCCGAGCGCATTCACGACCTCAAGGAGTCCGACGCCCATTTCGCCAAGCTGGCCGATGAGTACCAGGAGGTGAATCGGGAAATTCATCGCATGGAAACGGAAGTCGAGCCGGTTGCGACCCACATCGAAGAAGACGCTCGCAAGAGGCGCCTCGCGCTGAAGGACGCTATCGCGGCCTATCTCGGGCGCCCCGTCTCGACCTGAGTTTTCGCCTGGCGCCGACCGGCCAGCCGGCTGATACGCGCCCCGCACCAACGTACCCTCAGGGTCATGGGGTCATGGGTGGCCATCCCCCGTGACCCGCACCGCCAGCAGTTGCCCGATCTCCTCTGCCTGGACATTTGGCAGCCGATAGCCGCCGAGCCGAAAGACGCCGCGCAGCAGCGTATCGTTGCCGACCGCAAGATTGTTCGTGGCGACGATCAGGCGCAGGTGTCGGCGCGAGATCTTGACCTGCTCGCTGGCGGTGTAGCCCGGATGCTCGGCGATCTTGCGCAGCGTCGAGAGCGCCATGCCGATCGACCAGCTGCAGAAGCGCCGAATGCCGACCTCGGAGGCCGGAATGCGCAGCGTGTACTCCTGTGCTTGCCGCAGGTGATAATGGGCGACCCCCACCAGAAAGCGGATGCCCTCGCGATATCCCGCCTGATCCTGCCAGTCATCGGTTTGCACCAGGTCGACGCCGTGCGCCGCGAACAGATCCCGCGGTAACCAGCAGATGCCGCGCTGGCGGTCATCCCAGACGTCCTTGAGGATGTTGGTCATCTGCAGCCCCTGACCGAAGGCCACCGACAGCCGCTGCAGCGCCTCCTGCTGGTCGCGAATGCACGGATGACTCTCGGCGAACAGGCGGGTCAGCATCTCGCCGACGCAACCGGCCACCACGTAGCAGTAGTCTCGCAGGCAGCCGCCATCGGCCAGGCCATGCGGGTTCTTCATGCGCTCGAACTCGGCCATGCCATGGCACATGGTGGTAACGCAGTCGCGCAGGGCCGCCTGCTGTGCGGCCGGCAGTTCACCGAAGGCCTCCAGCACGCCGGGCGTCTGGGCGATCAGTTCCTGCTCCAGGGGAGATTGCACCAGTCCGGTGCCGAGCAGCGCGTCGGAGAAGTCGCGGGCCGCGCTGGCGTCATTCAGCCCGGCGAGCAGACGCCGGTAGTGGGCATCCTTGTCGTCGGCCGGCATCTCGGTGCTGTCTTCCACCGTATCGGCAATGCGGCACAGCAGATAGGCATTGGTGATCGCCGGGCGCAGCGCTACCGGCAGCTGCGGAATGGTCAGGGCGAACGTCCGGGAGACGCCGGGCAGCAACCGGTCCTGAAGGGCGAGTGATGCAGGCGTCATGTCGGCAACGGCCCCCGGTATGCGGCGGCGGCCGAGGGCAGCACGGAGTCGCCGGGCTCGGTGGCCCGGTGCGGAAGGATCGATTCGGTGCGGATACGATAGCTCATGCCGGCATTATCGCCGATTTCGGCGGCGGAGAGTGAGGCCGGCCCGTGGAGAAAGGCAACATGAGCCATGCCTCGCGACGAACCTCCGCGCGGAGTCAGTCGCCGCTCTCGTTGCCGATGGTCTGGATGACCTCGAACCCCTCGAACGTCGGCGGGCCCAGGTAGAGCCCCTCGCGACGGCTCTGGCCGGCGTTGGCGTGCGCGGCACGAAACGCCTCGGAGTGCGTCCAGGCCTCGAAGTCCTCGCGCGAACGCCAGATGGTGTGCGAGGCGTAGAGCACGTGGTCCTCTTTCTCGGGGCCACGCAGCATGTGGAATTCGACGAAACCGGGCAGGCCCTGCAGATGGGTTTCCCGCTCCAGCCAGATCTGCTCGAACTCTTCCCGTCTTTCGGGATTGACCTGAAAACGGTTCATGGCGATGTACAAGGCATTGGCTCCCAGGGTGGGTGGATGCTGCTGGGACGATGACATCCCGCTCGCGGCGAGGCAAGCTGGCACAAGGCACACGGCGAGGGAGAGCATGCCATGCAGACCATCGGGCTGATTGGCGGCATGAGCTGGGAGTCGACCCAGACCTATTACCGCCTGATCAATCAACAGGTGAGAGCGCGGCTGGGCGGCCTGCACTCGGCCCGGCTGGTGCTCTACAGCGTCGACTTCGCCGAGATCGAGGCCCTGCAGCAGAGCGGCGACTGGGTGGCGGCCGGCGAGATACTTGGCTCGGCCGCCCACTCGCTCGAGGTCGCCGGGGTGGACTTCCTGATGCTCTGCACCAACACCATGCACAAGGTCGCACCGTATATCGAGCGCGCCGTCGCGGTGCCCCTGCTGCACATCGCCGACGCCACGGCTGAGGCGTTGATCGCCGAGGGTGTGCACCGCGTGGGGCTGCTGGGCACCCGCTTCACCATGGAGCAGGCGTTCTACCGCGAGAGGCTGGAGGCGCACGGTATCGAGGTGCTGATTCCCGATGAGACGCAGCGCGAGGTTATACACGACATCATCTTTCGGGAGCTCTGCCAGGGCGTGACCACACCGGCCTCGAAAACCGCCTATCTCGAGGTGGTGGAGGTCCTGGCGGGTCAGGGTGCCCAGGGGGTGATCCTGGGCTGTACCGAGATCGGGCTGCTGATCCAGGCGGGGGATACCGAGATTCCGCTCTTCGATACCACCGCCATCCATGCCGAGCAGGCGGTGCGTCGCGCGCTGGCGCAGGGCTGAGCCGGCAAGGGGCGCCCCCCGCGGCCTGGTAACGGCCGACAGGGGCGCAGGTAGATTACTTGAAGCGCGAGCGGGCTGACTTGAGCGATTCGCTCAGGGAGTCCCAGGCGCGCTCTGCCCCAGCCTTGATGTCGTCCCAGGCGTCGTCGCTGGAGTGGCGCAGTTCCTCGAGCTTCTGGCGCATCTGCTCGCGCTTCGCCTCGAGTTCATCGATCTCCTTCTCCCGCTCGATACGCGCGTCGGCTTCGGCGGAATCCGCCTTGGCCTTCAGCTTGTCTACCTCGGCCTGCAGCTCATCCAGCTTGGCTTGCAGCTTCTGCTCGTAGGCATCCCTGTTGCTCATGAAGCACTCCTGTCCGTTTTCCGGTTCGTGGAAGCTTGAGGATAGCCCGTCCGCGAGCGGACGGGGGCACGACTTCAAGGGTGGCATACGGGGTGGGGGCTGTTCGAATGAAAGACGCGGAAGACCCCGTCATGCGGTAGGCGCGGTAGACGGAAAAGGCAGGCTTGGCATCCTGGCCCGGATCGGCGATGCTGGCCAGCATTCCCTGTTTTACAGGATGCTTACATTTTGTCAGGCCAACCTGCGCGCCCCCCGGAGCTGGCCGCGCCCGACCCCGCTCCAATCGATACCGCGGACTGCCTGGCGGCGCTGAGCCGAGGTGGCAGAACCCTGATGAGCGCCGACCATTGGGCAGAGGGCGTCGACCGCCTGCTGGCCGAGATCGGTCCCGTCACCGGGGCGAGTCGGGTCTGGATCTTCCAGCTCATGGAGGTGCAGCCCGATGCCGTGGTTCAGGACTACGTCTTCGAATGGGCCTCGTCGGAAGGCTATCGACAGCTCAACCAGAAGCGGTTTCGCTTCTTCTCCTCGCCGCTGAAGGACCCGATCTATTGTCGTCTGGTCGAGGAGCGCCAGGCGGGGATGTCCCACGACTTCTGTATTCCCGTCATGCCGCCGGGTCCGCTGCGCAGTGATCTCGAGGGCCAGGCGATCGAGTCCATGGCCACGGTGCCCATTTTCGTCAACGGCCAGTGGTGGGGCACCCTCGGCATCGATGATTGCGAGCGCCCCGTCAGCTGGCGCGGGCCGGGCCTCGACCTGCTCGAGGCCGCCGGCCAGCTGATCGCGGCGGCCGTCTACCGCTACCAGCTGAGCCATCGCTCCCGTCAGATCGAGCTCTTCCACAAGGTGGCCGACTGTGGCGTCTGGGAGGTCACGCTTCGCAATGGGCGGGTATGGTGCTCCCAGGCGCTCAAGACGGCGCTGGGCTACCCTGAGACCTATCCGCGGGTGTCCCTGCGACGCCTGCTCGCCCGCCTGCATCCCGACGATCGCGCTGCACTTCGGGCGCGCTTGAGGGGGCTTCGGGGCGCGGCCGAATCCACCCAGTTCCGCCTCGACGCGCGGGTGAGGCTGGCCGGCCCGTCATGGATCTGGCACGAGATCATCGGCGAGATTCAGCACAACGAGGCGGGCCGGCCGGTCGCTGTCGCCGGCCTGCTGCTTGATATCAGCCGGCGCAAGCAGGGGGAGCAGCAGGCGCTCGCCGCCTCGCAACTCGACGCCCTGACCGGTGCCCTCAACCGGCGCGGCATGACGCGGCACCTCGAGACGCTCGGCGCGGCCATGGAACCCGGCCACGTCATCCTGCTCGATATCGATCACTTCAAGCAGATCAACGACACCCATGGGCACCTGGTCGGCGATGTACTGCTGCGAACGATGGTGGAGCGACTGCGCCACGAGCTTCGCCCCGGTGATGGGCTGGTGCGCCTGGGCGGCGAGGAGTTTGCCATCCTCGTCGGCGGCATGCGCGATGAGCAGGCCATGGCGCTGGCCGAGCGCCTGCGTCGCAGCGTCGACGCCGACCCTTTCCTGGTGGAAATGCCCGACGACGACCAGCCATTGAGGGTAACGATGTCGATCAGCCTTGGGGTCGCCCGCCAGGACGATGACGCCTTCCAGTCGCCGGAACAGCTGATGGCCCAAGCCGACCAGGCGCTCTATGCCGCCAAGCACGCCGGCCGCAACACTGTGCAGTTCTTCAGCGCGGCGACCGAGCCTCGCGCTGTGAATCTCGATACCGAATAGGTCTGTTCGCCTCGGGGGCCGATCGCCTTCCGGCAAGATCATTCCATGCCGGTTCGTTGTCCCTCTGCACGCGACGAATCATTCTCTGCTGCTAGGCTGAATCTCACAACAGCATAACGACACCGTCCATGACGCAAGGGATCGCACTATGGCAACGCACGCCTCAGAGCCCCGCATTACGCTGCACCCGCACGCGCGCCGCGTGCAGGTCGTCCTCGACGGCACTCAACTCGCCGACACCACCCGCGCCATCGAACTCCGTGAACGCGGTTACCCACCTCGCCAGTATATCCCCCGCGGCGACGTGCGGATGGACCTGCTGACCCCGTCCAAGACCGTGACCCACTGCCCGTTCAAGGGCGATGCTAGCTACTACTCCTTTGGTGAACACCAGGATGTAGCGTGGAGTTATGAAAAGCCGCTGGAGGAGTTGAAGGACATCGAGGGAAGGGTGGTGTTTTACCAGGGCGTCAGTGAATGACCGCTGGTGACCCGGCGTGGCCGTGACCACTCCTGACTCGTGGCAGAGCATTGGTCTCGACGGGCTGCATGACTCGATGCTCCCGGTCACTGGTTCGCCAACTGCCTTATCGGACCCTCGAGCAGCCCCATGAGGTCACCGAAGTAGCCCTCCGAGCGGGCGGGGCGGTTCGGATCCGAGGTGATCGCGACGGCCAGGTCGAGCTCTGAGTGTGCCGCGATGATCTGCCCCCCATAGCCGCGTGCCAGCACGAAGCCGCTATCGCTGATGAACCAGCCGTAGCCATACCCCATGCCCGAATAGGGTGAGCGCCCCCTGGGCACAATGGAGGCGCGGATCCAGTCGGCGGGGATCACCTGCTGGCCGGCGAAGCGGCCGGCATCCCGCATCAGCAGCGCCAGCGAGAGCATCGCGCGGGGCGTCAGCGCCATCTCGTTGCCGCCGAGGTAGTAGCCCTGTGGATCGCGCACCCAGGGCGGCACCTCGAACCCCAGCGGCTCTCCCAGGCGCTGTCGGGCGAGCCGCAGCAGGCTCTGCCCCGAGGCCTCGGCCAGGGCGGCGCCCAGCACGTGAGTCGTGCCGGTGGAATAGATCATGCGGCCACCGGGATCGGCCACCATGGGCCGGGTCAGGGCATCGGCCACCCAGTTCGGCGACGCCACCCAGGCGCCGTAGCGTTCCCCCGAGGTGCTTTCGAGCCCCGCCTGCAGCGTCACCAGGTCCTCCATCGTCACCTCGTCCACGCCCTCTGTGGCCTCCGGGGGCACGATCGAGGGCGATACCTCGACCAGGCGGCTGGTGACCGAGGGAATCTCGCCCCTGGCGATGCAGGTCCCCAGCAGCAGCGCCACCACGCTCTTCGAGCAGGACTTGATGTTTGCCAGCCGCTCCAGGCCGGGGCCTCTCGGGGCTTCCGCCACGATCACCTCGTCGCCGAGCTGAACCTGGATCGAGTTCAGCTGGTCGAGCGCCGCCAGGGCCCGGTCGAGCGTGGCGATGGGCTGTGCGAGCGCCGAGGGCACGAAGGGGACGGCGAGTCCTGCCAGGGCGAGCTGGATGAAGGCGCGGCGAGTGAGCATGGGGCGCTTTACCTGTCGGGTGGCTGAGGGCACGGCCGGGGCGGCATTCACCGCCAACCATCTCACCGCGACGTGGCGGCTTGCCTTGTCAGGGCAGCTGGCACCCTGCGCGAAGCGGCCGGGTTTCAAGGCCCGGCCGCAGGGTGTCATGCCTTGCGGTGCTGGCAGGTCACCGTCGGGTTGAACGGCTCGAGGTTGCCGTTGGGGTTGTCGCGAAACCACAGGTGTTGATCGTAGTGGGCCTGGAAGTGGTGGGCCTCCTCGGTAGTCGTGGCCGGGTCATCGACCATATAGTCCCAGCTGCGCCCGGCAAGGGCCGGCGGCCCGCCGTTGCCCGCGGTTTCCCAGGCCTTACGGAACACCAGGTTCTCGACCCCAACCAGTACCAGGGAGCCGTCTTCCTGGGGTTCATAGAGCAGGATGGCGGGGTTCATGAAATCGGTATGGGTGCCGGTGCCGTCGACCCGCGGCGCGCTGACCGTCAGGCCAAGCAGGTCCGGGCGCAAGTAGTGGATGCCCATGGCACCCAGTTCGGCGGGCAAGCCATGGGCCTTCGCCGTCACGCACTCCCCGGAGGGATCCGGCACGTAGCCCTCCGCCAGGGACACGTTGACGTCCTCGAAGCGCCGCGTGGCGGCGCGCACCGATTCGATCAGTGCTGTCGCCTCGTCGCTTTGGATCGCGTCCTGGTCCGGCAGCGAGTGCGCTGCTATTAATGGCGCTGCCGTCAGACCCGCCACGATCACCCCACCCCACAGGATGGCACGCATGTGATTCTCCTCCCGGCGTTGCCGGGCCAGCCGCATCGGGCAGTGGCCCAAGAGCGTTACCAGCCGAGCCCCCTTGCGGCCAAGATGAGGTGGCTCGAAACGCGTCGACCAACCTTATCACTATAGTGGAGCCGGCCCCTTGGCGTGCCCTTCGCCGTGCCGCGAAACGAGATGGAAGATGCCATACGAGTGCCTGTTGCGCGGGGCATCAGCCTACGCCGAACCGGACCAGGCAATGGCCCCTTTGGCCATCCGTCAGCGCTTCACCAGCCCCTGGCCGAGCGCCGCACCGAGACGGTCCACGGCACCGGCCAGCTTTTCGTCGATGACGTGCAGGTACTCCGTCCAGTCGTCGATATGGTTCAGCTCCGCCTTGCCGTCGGAGATGCCGCGCAGCACCACCAGCGGCACCGAAAAGCGGGTGCAGGCGCGCAGGCTGGCGTAGCTCTCCATGTCCACCATGTCGGCTTTGATGGCGTCATAGGCCGCGCCCGAGACGATATCGGCGCCAGTCGAGAGCGTTGCCTCGCGAATCCCGGGAATGCGCAGCGGCAGGGGCAGGGTGGCCGGCAGGTCGAGAAAGGGCGTGACGCCCGTTGCGAAGCCGAGCGGCGAGGCGTCCATGTCGCGGTAGGCCACCGAGGTCGCCTGGTAGACCTCGGTCTGCTCCAGCGCCCGGCTGCCCGCCGAGCCCAGCGACACCACCAGATCCGGCAGCCGCCCGCGCGCCTCGAGTCCCGCCAGCGCCGCGGTGAGCTCCACCGCCGCCTCGACCGGCCCCACCCCGGTCATGAAGGGTGTGAAACGCTTCCGAAGATGCGGGCCGTATTCAGGCTCAGCCGCCATCACGAAGAGGATATTGCGGCCACCGAGCGCCGTCAGCGGCGCCGGTGCGCGTGGTGTCTGGTTCATCCCTTGAATCTCCCGCAGCTGATAAACGCCACCATCATGGCGGGCAGGGGCGCAGGCGCCAAGCGCTTGATAGTTCGGTGGGGTCGAGTGCGCTGTGATCTGGAGAAGGCGGACTAGACGAATTGACCTAAGAAAAATTGTCACTGAGCACTGACATTCTGTCTTTATCGCCCTACGCTGATGAATCAGCCGATAGCAATGGAACTGCCGATGGCCGATCAACGCGCTGAACCTCGCATTACCTTGCATCCGCATATCCGCCGGGTGCGCATTCTTGATGGCGACACCGCGATCGACGATGCCCGGTCGGCTGGACTTCGATCCCGGCAAGAATACGGAAATTGTGGAGTGAAGTCCGCTATCGACCCAAAGCGGCCGTGGCGGCATGCTCGTTCATTGGGGTATGTCGTATGCACGAAGATCGGTTTTATATAGCCAGGCTGTACTTAATTTTCAGTTTTTTCAATAAGATAATAGGCGGCTGACTGTGCGGCATAACATTATTGAGCGCGCGTGCACGTTCAAGTGGAATGTCAAGCACGCGATATAATACCTTTTCTGCGTCATAGGCAACGTATGTCGGAATATTTCAGCGATAGGGAACGGGGGCCTCAGCCACGCACTGAGGAAACGATTTCTCCCGCAGTTTGGGGCGGAGTTGTAGGGCTAATCAATTCTTTGGTTTCTACAGGAGCTTTGGGGGCAAAGTATCCCGAGCTATGTCCAGATGGTCAGGGGCCAATTGGAACCGATGAAAACAGCTTGCAACTGTCCTTGCTCGCTGAGATTCCTGGTTTGGCTTGGCCCTTGGAGACAACAGGCTCGGAGTCCGATGGCTTCCTTGTACGGCGTGAGCCATATGCTCCTGACACATTGCTGATACTCGATCTGGTTGAATTCGTTCACGATCGCGTGGCAAAACCGACCCAGGGAACATTTCATTCCTTCTTCAATCATCATCATCTGAACTTCGATGAGTCCGATGGACAGTTCGAGTTTAGGAGAGACATCAATCGACTGTTCGCGAGGAATGGCCTTTCGTACGAACTGGGAGAGGATGGTCGAGTTACACGTTTGGCTCCTACTGCGCTAAGGGAGACCCTGGCAGTTGCTGCATTCCGCACAGGGGACGCCACCTTGGACGGAATGCTCGAAGAATGCCGTGTCAAATTTATTAATCCAGCACCCACTGTACGTCGAGAGGCAGTCGAGCGACTTTGGGATTGTTGGGAGCGGCTGAAATCACTGGACGATCCACAGAACAAGCGGAAATCAGTTGGCACATTGCTAGATCAAGTGACTACAGAATCAGCGTTTCGTCAGGTTCTAGAAGATGAGGCAAGGGCCTTGACTGATATTGGCAACTCATTCCACATACGGCACTCGGAGGTCACACAATCTATGGTTGTGGCTCCGAAGCAGGTTGATTACCTGTTTCATCGTCTTTTCGCTCTAATTAGCCTATTGCTTAATGCGCGTGGTGAGAAATGACGCCGAACAAATCGCTGCAGCGGACATTTGACCCGCCACATGCTTTTGCTATCGCAAAATCAGGCGTCGCCTCAAATGCCGCTGAGCACAGGCGTTGGGCAGCCGGGCGTAGGCAGAGCGAGAGAGGACTCCGACCATGAGCCTTTTCAAGGCAGCGACGCAGCCGCTGAAGGAGCCCACAGTAGACACCGTGGCGCCAACGCCCGCGAGCAGCACGATTGTGCCCGCCATCGACCTCCTGCGCGTCTTCTCCCCAGGCCAGTGGGAGGACTTTGCTCTGGAGTGGGCCCACAGCCTGAAGAGCCGGTACCAACGCGTTGAGCGCTGCGGCGGAGCGGGCGACCTCGGTCGCGACGTTGTGGCATTCGTCTCCGACGACGAGTGGCACAACTACCAGTGCAAGCACTATAAGGACCCGCTGCAACCGAACCAGGTCGTCCTCGAGCTGGGGAAGCTCTGCTACTACGTTCACGAGAAGGCGTTTTCGGCCCCAACCGAGTACTACTTCGTGGCTCCCCAAGGGGCAGGGAACAGTCTGTCGCTGCTCTTCAAGAAGCCCGAGGAACTCCGCGCGAGGCTCATCAAGGACTGGGCGACAAAGTGCGAGGAGCACATCACCTCCACGAAGAAGGTCCCGCTGACCGGCGAGCTCCTGGATTTCGTCGAGGGCTTCGACTTCAGCATCGTCAGCTACGTCCCGCCGATGGATCTCATCGAGCAACATGCGCTGACGCGCTGGCATGCCGCTCGATTTCCAGGGGGCCTACCGCCTCGGCCGCCAGCCGAAGTCCCGCACATCGACGAGGAGAAGTTCGAGAGCCCATACATCGGTCGACTCCTAGAGGCTTACTCCGATCACACCGGCGTGGCCCTGAGTGTCGCGGACTTGGCCGCACGCGAGCCTCTCCATCGGCATTTGATGCGGAGTCGCGAGCGATTCTTTCATGCTGAATCACTCCGTAACTTCTCCCGCGACATCCTTCCACCTGGGCAGTTCGAAGATCTTCAGGAGGAGTTCTTCGATGCAATCATCGACACCGTGGAGGACATCACCCACGCCGATGGGTTACAGCGGGTGAAGGCCGCGACAGGAGTCGCGCAGCAGCTTGACCCGACGAACAACGCTCTGCGACAGGTACTCGGGGTCAAAGACAAGGCTGGCATCTGCCACCAGCTCGCCGACAACGCTCGACTCAAGTGGGTTCCGTGATGGGTGCGCCGGACGCGACAACATCGTGGGTGTTCAACTCGCCAGTCGAGCTTGGGCTGCGCTCGCTGTGCGTCCTCGTCGAGCTCGACCCTCACCGCCACGACCTTCAGCGGCTCGTTCTGCTCGACTACCTTCTGGTCCACTCGGCCGACGTGGATGGAGGTCCCGAGAGCCTCCATCCTGCTGTGCCACAACGCGGAGCTGAGGTTCTCGTGCGACGTGCCGTGCTGGAACCTGGCCTTGCCCTGTACGCCAGGCGTGGTCTTGTCTCAGTGACGATGGACGCGAACGGTTTCAGCTACGGCGCAACGGATCGGGGCGGCTGCTTCCTGGACACGCTGCGCAGCAGGTATGTCGAAGCCTTGCGGAGCCGCGCGAGCTGGATCGCCGCAAGCTTCGGGGAGTTGGAGACCAGCGAGATCACCCGATACGTCAGTACCGAGCTCGATCGGTGGGGTGGGCAGTTCGCCGAGTATGGTGGATTGGGGAGGACACCATGATGAACGGTAGCGCTCGACGCGGGTTCGAGCTTCGGGAGCTTCGTCTCTGTGGCCCGGGTCAGGTGCCCGGAAGTCTCGTCTTCGCGTCGGGGCTCAACGTCATCGAGGGCTCGTCGGACACGGGAAAGTCGTACGCGCTGAGTTGTATCGACTTCGTGATGGGCTCTGGCACGCCTCCCGAAGAGATTCCGCAAGCGCGACTGTACGATGTCGCCTATCTCTGCATCCAAGCGGCGGGCGGCCAGCTCTACACTCTGAAGCGTGCGCTCGTTGGCGGGAAGATCGGAGTCTTTCGTGGGCGGATTGATGATGCTCTCGGAGCCGATGACGAGTGGGAGGTACTGGGCGAGACCACCAACGCCAAGGAGTCTGTCTCCGGCTTCTTGCTTGGCCTGTGTGGCCTTGATGACAGGCGAGTCCGCAAGAACGACAGCGGGACGACTCAGGAGGCCAGCTTCAGGGTCCTATCCAAGGCCCTGCTCGTCGATGAAGAGCGGATTATCGCGAAACGCTCCCCCCTCTACGGTTCCCAGAACACCGGCAATACCGCCGCCGCAAGCACAATCCGGATGTTGCTAACGGGCATCGATGACTCCGGCATCGTGCAGCCAGAAGACCCGAAGACGTCCGCGGGCCGGTTGGCCGGACGGAAGGAGGCGATTGAGGGTCTGCTTGAGCGCGATCAAGCCGCGCTTGACGAGCTCCTCGAGAACATGGATGTGACGCCCGAGCTGGTGTCCGAACTTGAAGCCAAGCTGCGTGAGCTGGGCGAGCTGTCGAGCACGGCTTTGGCCGATCTTCGCGCCGCTGAGTCGAAGCGAAGAAAGCTCGTGAACCAGCAACGAGAGCAACGCGGACGGTTGGATGAGCTCGACGGGATGCTCGCACGTGCTTCGTTGCTCGACGCGCACTACGAGTCTGATCTGCTTCGGCTCGAGTCCATGGGAGAGTCTTCCTATCTCTTGCAGATGTACGGCGACAAGTCGTGCGACTATTGTGGCGCTGAACCAGAACATCAGCGGCATGCTGATGCGCAAGCACCCGAGTCCACGCTCCGGGCCGCTCAGGCGGAAGCGGCGAAGGTCCAGCGCCTCCGAGCGGAACTTCGCATTGCAGCGGACCAGCTGTCCACCGAGCAGCGTGTCTTTGCGGCGAGCCTGGGGGAGATCGATGCAGCGATCCAGGAGATCTCCGAAGAGATTGAGGTAGCCCTCGCACCGAAAGTCCGAGCCACGGCCAACGAACTCCGAGCGATCCAGGGCAGCTATGGAGCGTTCGTCAGGGTGGAGCAACTGCGCGACCAGATCGACTCGCTCAAGAGCCAAATGCTCGACCTGGATGCCACGCCCGACAAGGGGGAGAAGTTGGAGTTCATCAAGCTCACAGCGAACACCATGTCCGACGTGTGCTCGCGCATCAGGGCACTCCTCATCGCATGGAGGGTGGCTGACGACATTACCGTGGCATTCGACGAGAAGAGCGCTGATCTCGTTGTGAATGGCCGGAAGCGAACGAGTCATGGCAAGGGCGTGCGTGCGGTCATGTGCGCTGGCTACGTGATCGGACTGATGCAAGAGGCACTCGGGGCGAACACGGGGCACCCTGGCTTCGTCGTCCTGGATACCCCGTTGAACCCGTACAAGGAGGCCGACGCCGACGACGATGGTGAGGTCGCCACCTCGGTGAAGGATGCCTTCTATCGGAACCTCTGTTCGTCGAGCGCGCTTGGCCAGGTGGTCGTCTTTGAGAACGTGGCTCCTCCTGCCGATGTGCAAGCGTCCTGCAACCACGTCCACTTTTCGAGGAGCTCTTCGGGACGGTACGGCTTCTTGCCGGTTTCCATGCGGCCGTAGTGCTTCAGCTGCGCGTAAGTCGGAGTGAACGCGAACCTATTGCCTACGAAGATCCGAGAGACGCTGCCCAACTTTGACATTAGCTGTATTGAGGAACGCCATGATCCTTTACAAGTACATGAGCGCGGAGGTGGCGAGGAAGGTTTTGCACGGCAATTCAATTGCCTTTGCAATCGCCAGCGAGTTTAATGACCCTTTTGAAACTATCGCCGGATATCCAGTCCATCCATCAAACCCGATCGGAGAGCTATTCGATGGCATTCGTTCTTGGGGATCGCGTCATGTATGGACGGAAAACAGTGGTGTGCTGAGCCTAACTCGAACCGCGAAAAATCCGCTGATGTGGTCGCATTATGCAAATGAGCATCACGGTGCGGTAATCGGGTTTGATGCTCAGTTGGCAGGCTTTACCGACGAAGAGACCTGCCTCATTCCCGCCCAACATGGAAGCATTATTTACACGCAAACGCGCCCATCTACCCCCCTGACAGCTACTCCCAAAGGTGACCCCGTGAACGTCGGCCACACTCATCACTATCCCGTTGATCATCACGAGAAATTGAGTAGGCTCTTCTTGCATAAGTCCATGTGTTGGGCCTATGAGGAAGAGGTGCGAGTTGTGAAATGCATCGCCGATAGGGATGAGGCTGGAGCCAACGCCAGCGGACATTTTGAAGTGGTTGAAGCTAACGGACGTCGGTTGTATTGCTATCGCTTGCCAGCAGGAAGCATCAAGGAAATTTGCCTTGGGTTGAGGCACGAGGCGTTATCTTCCCACCAGGCATTTTCGGATTACTCTGCAACCGCAGAGCAGGTGCAGCCTGGAGTTAAGATCTTGACTTGTCGCATGGCAGATAAATCTTGGGATATTGAAGTTGGCATTCCGTAGCAAATAAGCAGCTAACAACACGTTGCAGCGGACATCTGACCCGTTACCCATTTTTGCTAGCGTAAAAAGGAGCATCGCCTCAAATGCCGCTGAGCTCAGGTGTCATATGAGGATTCTCAGAAAGTCCGCTTCTGGCCGAAAGCGGCTTTCCTTCCTCGCTTGCTTGAAATATGAGACGCCAATCAACTCCCCAACCCACTCACCCGCATCACCCGCCGCTGTGCTGCGTCCATCAGCTGGCCGCGGCCGGTTTCCACCAGCGTCAGCCAGTGGCGGGCGCGGGTGATGCCGGTGTAGACCAGCTCCCGGGTGAGGATGGGGTTCGGCGCGTCGGGCAGCACCAGGGCGGCGTGGGTGAACTCCGAGCCCTGGGACTTGTGCACCGTCATCGCGAACACCGTCTCCACCGCCTGCAGGCGCGAGGGCAGCACCCACTTGATGCGACCGGTGCCATCAGTGGCGGGGAAGGCCACCCGCAGCAGGCGGCGGCTGCCGTCGCCGGGCATGCTGCCAGGGCGTGGCATGTCCAGGGTGATGCCGATATCGCCGTTCATCAGCCCCAGGCCGTAGTCGTTCTTGGTAACGAGCACCGGGCGGCCGGGGTACCAGCGCTGGCGCCCGTCCTGGCTGTCGATCAACTTCTCTTGCTCCAGCGCCTGGCGCACCCGCTCGTTCAGGCCTTCCACGCCCCAGGGGCCGCGGCGCAGCGCGCACAGCAGCTGGAAGTGGCCGTGGGCCGAGAGCACGGCGCGGGCCCAGTCATCGAAGGCCTCCTGATCCGCGTCGTCCGCCGGGCGCCGCTCGGCCATCACGCTCAGGAAGTGGCGATAGCCCACCGGCGGCGCGTCGGCCGTTTTGGCACTGGGAAAGCGCTCGGGGCAGCCGGTCACCGCCAGGCGGGCCAGGCTGCGCTCGTCGTCGGCGGATAGCCTCAAATGCGAGAGGTCCGCGAAGCCTGCGGTGAGCGCCGTGGTGATGGCGCGGCGCTTGGCGGCGGGCTCGGCGTCCAGGTTGATCGCCGCGGCCAGTTGGCCGATGCCGCTGTCGGCGGTGAAGCGGTGGCTGACGCGCAGCATGGCGATGGCCTGGTCGAGTGGCTGGCCGCCGGCGTCCAGCGTGTTCGCGGGCAGCGGCTGGCCGGTGGCATCAAACAGCCACTCGGCGGTAGCCGGGGTGTAGTGGCCGCCCTCGGCCCGGGCGCACAGGTCGCCGAGCACCGAGCCGGCCTCCACCGAGGCGAGCTGGTCCTTGTCGCCGAGCAGCACCAGCCGCGCCCGGGGCGGCAGCGCCTCGAGCATCGCGGCCATCATGCCCACGTCCACCATCGAGGCCTCGTCCACCACCAGCACGTCCAGCGGCAGCGGGTTGTGGCGGTCGTGGCGGAAGCGGCGGGTGTCGGGTCGCGAGCCGAGCAGCCGGTGCAGCGTACTCACCTCCTTGGGAATCACCTCGCGCAGCCGCTCGGGATCGTCGGCCAGGCCGGCGAGGTCGAGCTTTGCCACCTGGCCGGCGATGGACTCGTTGAGCCGGGCGGCGGCCTTGCCGGTGGGGGCGGCCAGGCGAATGCGTAGGGCCTGCTTTCCTTCGTCCTCGCCTTCCCCCTGGCCTTCACCGAGCGCCAGCGCCTGGAGCAGGGCGAGGAGGCGCACCACGGTGGTGGTCTTGCCGGTGCCGGGGCCGCCGGTGATCACCGCGAAGCGCGAGCGGCCGGCGAGGGCGCAGGCGGCCTTCTGCCAGTCGATGGCTTGCGGGGCATCGCCGCGGTTGGGGAAGAGGGCGTCGAGGATCGGGCGCAGGGTGGCAGGATCCATCGGGCGCCTGTCGGCGCCATCGCGCAGCAGAGCTGAGCTCCTACAAGGGGAGTCGAGCCGCTCATTGATCCGGGTGTGGATATCCTGCTCGTGCTGCCAGTAGCGGCGCAGGTAGAGCCGGGGGCGGGCGGCAGTGCCGGCGAGTACCAGCGGCGTGCTGCCGGGGCCATCGGCCACGAGCTCGGGCTGGGCCAGCGCCGCACGCCAGGCGTCGAGGTCGAGCGTGGCCATCACCCGGCTGGGCAGCGGCGGCGGGTCCTCCAGGCTGTCGCCCTCCGGCGGCAGCGAGAGCGCCAGGTCCGGGGTGGCCAGCGTCTGGGCCAGGTCCAGGCAGACGTGGCCGCGGCCGAGCTGGTGGCTGGCGAGTGCGGCCGCGAGCAGCAGCAGGGGGGAGGCCTCACTTACCTCATGCCCCTTGCTCGCCTCGCGATGCAGGAAAGCGGCGAAGGCGCGGTCCAGCGAGCGCAGCCAGCCGCGCGCCACCCAGCGGTCGAGCAGGGCGAACAGCGCCGCATGATCGGCTAGCGCGTTTTCGGGCGCTTGAATTAGCGCCTGTTCGGGCGCTTGCATCAGCGCGGCTTCGGGCGCGGCAGTGTGGTTCGGGGTATCCGGCATCATGCGGCGTCCTCCTCGGCGCGGAACAGGGCATCGAGCGCGAGGATCAGCTCGCTCGGCGGGCGCTCGGCGTGCACGCCGCGGGAGGGCGCGCGGGTGCCGCGCAGGAAGACGTAGAGCGCCCCGCCCAGGTGGCGCTCGATGTCGTAGTCCGGCAGCCGGGTCTCGAGTAGCCGGTGCAGGGCCAGCAGGTAGAGGCAGTACTGCACGTCGTAGCGCTTCTCGAGCACGGCCTCGCCCATCGCCGCCTCGGTGTAGGCGGAATCACTCGCGCCCAGGTGGTTGGACTTCCAGTCGAGCACGTAGAAGCGCCCCTCGTGCTCCACCACCAGGTCGATGAAGCCCTTGAGCATGCCGTTGAGGGTGTCGGGCTCGAGCGCCGGCCGCGGCCGGCCGCCGAGTGTGTGAGCGCTTACGAGGGCGTCCAGCCGGCGGGTGTTCACCCGGTGGGCGGCGAACCAGAACTCCAGCTCGACCCGGTAGCCGAAAAGCGCATCGAGGCGCAGCGGCGCGGCCTCGCCATCGCCCGGCTCCGGCACCGGCAGCGGCGTGGTCAAGAGTTCCGGCAGCCACTGTTCCAGGGCAGCGATCTGGCCCTCCCAGCCGCGGCGGTTGGCGCGCCGGGCCAGGGTGTCGAAGCGCAGGTCGGCGTCCTCGGCCACCCGGGCGAAGCCCTCCTCGCCGGCCCACTCCAGCAGGCCGTGCAGGAAGGTGCCCGCCGAGGGGCCGCGGGGGAAACGGTGAAGCGAGCCTTCGCTTACCGTGGCGGCGCCGGCGTCGAAGGGCTCGTCGATCACCTCCATCGCCGTGGCTTCAATGGCGGTAGCGGGCTCGGGGGCCGGCTCGGCCGTGACGGCGATATCACCCCCTTCTTCCGGGGTGGCGCCGGTGCGCAGCGCCGAGTAGCTGGCGATCCACCAGTGCTCGCGGATCGTCCGAGTCGGGGCGCGGGCATGGCCGAGCGGCGTGTCGTCGGTGGCGAGGTGGACTGGCGTGGCATCGGCCTCGGGGGCGTCGATCACCGTCACCCGTCCCCTGTCG
Source organism: Halomonas fontilapidosi (assembly GCF_014192285.1). Classification (GTDB taxonomy): domain Bacteria; phylum Pseudomonadota; class Gammaproteobacteria; order Pseudomonadales; family Halomonadaceae; genus Halomonas; species Halomonas fontilapidosi. Next base: position 26,610 of record NZ_JACHXQ010000009.1, read on the forward strand.
TGACCATCAGCGTCCGCCAGCGCCTCGAGCGCCGGGCGCAGGGCCTCGGGCGAGAGCGCTTCGCCCCCGGAGAGCAGGTGACCGACGGCGCTGCGCTCCATGGCCTCCAGCGGTGCCAGGCCGAGCCAGGTGGCGTGGCGGGCGCGGGTCAGGGCGACGTAGAGCTTGCGCAGGTCTTCCCCCAGGCGCTCGCGGTCGGCGCGGGCGAGGGTAGCCTCGTCGGCGCTCAAGGTTAGGCGCAGGTTCCCGTCGTCATCGTGCCAGCGCAGCGGCAGGTCGCCCTGCTTCACCGGGCGGAAGGCGGCGATGAAGGGCAGGAACACCAGCGGGTACTCCAGGCCCTTGGACTTGTGGATGGTCACCACCTGCACCAGGTCGGCGTCGCTCTCCAGGCGCAGGCGGTGGGTATCGGACTGCGCATGCGGATGCGCGCGGGACTCGGCGAGAAAGCGCAGAAGGGCGTGCTCGCCGTCGATCTCGGCGCTGGCCTCCTGCAGCAGCTCGCCGAGGTGCAGCAGGTCGGTGAGCCGTCGTTCGCCCTCGGGCACCGCCAGCAAGCGGCCGGACACCGCGAAGTCGGCCAGCAGCCGATGCAGCATGGGCAGCACGCCGCGGCGCTGCCACTGGCGGTGGTAATCGCGGAACTGCATTACCCGCGCCTCCCAGGCCAGCTCGTCCTGCTGGGGGCCGCCGTTCAGGGCGTCGAGTTCGGCGAGCGAGAGACCCAGGCTCGGTGTGGCGAGCGCGGCGCGCAGGGCGCGCTCGTCGTCTGGGGCGGCGCAGGCGGCGAGCCACCCCTCCAGCTCGGCGGCGGCCTCGGTTTCGAACACGCCCTCCTTGTCGGAGAGGTAGACGCTGCGGATGCCGCGGGCCAGCAGGGCGGCGCGGATGGCGCGGGCCTCGGAGCCGTTGTTGACCAGCACGGCGAGGTCCGACGGCGCCAGGGGGCGCAGTTCGCCATCCTTGGTAAAGCCCGTCTGGCCTGCCTGTCCCTCGCGCAGCAGGGCGGCCATCTCGGTGGCGCAGCGCCCGGCGAGTTCGCTGAGGTAGGCGCCCTTGGAAAGCGTCTCGTCGGCGGCCAGGTGCCAGAGCGTCAGCGCCGGCGGTGTCACGCCGTTTCGCGTGAGGGCGTCCTTGCGGCCGTTGGCGTCGACCGGCGCGAAGGGCACCGGGTTATCGTCGCCGCGGCGGAACAGGAAGGCGCCGGCGTCGCTGGCCTCGGCGTGCTCGAACACCCGATTGACCGCCTCGACCATGGGTTCGGCGGAGCGGAAGTTGGTGCCCAGCGTGACGTGGCGGCCGGCGGTGTCGCGCCGGGCCTGCAGGTAGGTGTGGATATCGGCGCCGCGGAAGGCGTAGATCGCCTGCTTGGGGTCGCCGATCAGCAGCACCGCGCTCTTTTCATCATCACCAGCGCTGCCACGATTCTTGGCCAGTTCATAGACCCGGTCGAAGAGCCGGTACTGCACCGGGTCGGTATCCTGGAACTCGTCGACCAGCGCCACCGGGAACTGCTGGCGTATGCGCGCGGAAAGCGTCACGCCGGCCTCGCCCGCGAAGGCGGCGTCGAGCCGGTGCAGCAGGTCGTCGGGGCCGAGCTCGGCGCGGCGGCGCTGCACGGTCTCGCGGCGTGCGGCCATCCAGTGCACGGCGTGGGCGAGCAGGTCGGCAAAGGGGTCGAGCAGCGCGGCGAGCTTCTCCGGCAGCTCGGCCAGGGCCTCCAGCGCCGGCAAATTCGGCACCGGATCTTCCTTCCAGATTTCGGCGATGCCCTCGGGCGTCAGGCGCTTCCAGGCGGCCTCGGTAAGCGCTGGCTTGGCCAGTTCCGGGTCATGGGCCCAGTCGCGCAGGGCGGCGAGCCAGTTGGCGCGGCTCCTGGCGTTGAGCTTCTGGCCGTTGAACGCCTTGCGCTGGGCGGCGGCATCGAGCAACTCCTCCAGCTCGTCGAGCCAGGCCGGCCAGGGCGCCTTGAGCTCAGCCAGGGCCGCGGCGCGCTGCTCGCGGTAGTTCGCTAGCGCCTCGGCGGGCGGCGGCGCCGCCGGCAGGGCGGCGGCGTGGGTGCGCAGCCGGCCGGCGGTGTCGTTCAAGGCGTCCGGCGTGGTCCAGTAGCGGGCGACGATCGCCAGCGCCTCGGGGTCGAGGTCGTAGTAGAAGCTGCGCCAGTAGTCCCGGGCGATCTCCAGGTCCATCTCCGACTGGTCCAGCGACATCTCCAGGGCGAACAGGCTGCCGCTGTCGAAGGCGTGCTCGCGCAGCATGCGGTGGCACCAGGAGTGGATGGTGGAGACGGCGGCCTCGTCCATCCACTCGGCGGCCAGCCGCAGGCGGCGGGCGCAGGTCGGCCAGCGCTCGCGGGGGTAGCTGTCGCGGAGTGCTATCAGCGGATCATTAGACGGGGCTTTCCCTGGGGCAGGTCTCTGCGGAGGCGCTGTGAACCCCTCCCTGGGCGCTACCGATGCCATCCCTGGCATAGGACCTCCGCTACGACCTGTCCCAGGCGCCCCTTCGGCCGCGTGATCTGGGTCTGTCCCCGATTGAAATGCATCGGCGGCTTCGACGAGGCGGGCACGGATGCGGTCGCGCAGCTCCTGGGTGGCGGCGTTGGTGAAGGTGACCACCAGGATCTCGGGCGGGGTCAGCGGCCGCGGGAAGCTGGCCGCGTCCTCGGCGTCGCGTGGGCCGAGCACCAGGCGCAGGTAGAGCAGGGCGATGGTGAAGGTCTTGCCGGTGCCGGCGCTGGCCTCGATCAGCCGGCTGCCGGTGAGCGGCAGCGCCACCGGGTCGAGGCGCGGCGTTTCGGCCGCCTGCACGGTTTCCGCGGTGTTTCGAGCGGATTCGGGCGAGTTCATGATGCCTTGCCTCCCTGGCCCTTGCCGCCGTTCTTCCTGTCGCTGCCTTTGCTCTTCACCACATCGTGCAGCGGGGCGTAGAGCGCCGCGGTCAGCTCGGTGAAGCGTCGGCCGGCGGCTTCATGGCGCACGAGGCTCGCAAGGTCGCGCCACTGGCGGGCGAGGTACGGGTCGCGGTCGCGCTCGCCGGCGGTGTAGTCGTCGCCCTCGAAGACGCGCGCGGCGGCCTTCCAGGCCTTGAGGTCGGCCTCTTCGGCTTTGCTTGTCTGTGAAGAGCCGTCGCTGCCGAAGACGCGGGCCAGGGCGCTCTCGTCGCCGCCCTTCTCATGCCAGGCGAAGGCGGTGTCCCGGGCCAGCGGCAGCGGGGCGGTCATGCCGGCGCGCCAGGCGCGGGCGATGGCCTTCAGGTGCTGGCGTGCGTCGGCCGCGTCCAGCGGCGCCAGGGTGCCGCCGCCGGCGCGGGAGAGCAGCACCGTGGTCATGGGGCCGAGGGCGAGCTGGCCGGCGAGATGGCCGACCCAGGGGGCGAGCCAGTGCTTCCAGTTATATTTGCCCTTGTTGACCAGGCTGCTGGTCATCAGCACCAGCCGGCAGCGCTCGCCGGCGTCGTTCTCGCGCAGGCCATCCAGCCAGTCCTCCACTCGTAGAGAATCAGTCGACAGCGGGCCGTCTGCGGTGGCGAGCTCCAGTGACACGGACGCCGGCGTCTCCCAGGCGTGGGGCCAGGCCTCGAGCTTCTCGGCATAGGCCTCGAAGAGGTCGTCCAGCGGCTCGACGAGATGCGCGCGCATCAGCTCGGCGAAGCCGCCCATGGCGAGCCGCCCCTCACGCTCCAGGCGCGCCAGGGTGTCGTGGACGGCGGGGGTGGGCGATGCGCCATCGTCCACGGCGCGGCGCCCGGCCTCGATCAGCGCCTGCTGGAGCTGCCAGTGATCGAGGCCGTCCAGGGCGAAGGGCTCGTGGTCGGGGCTCTCCAGCGCCTCGCGCTCGAGGTAGACGCCGAGTCGGGTGGTGAAGAAGGCCTTTACCGGGTCCTTGAGGAAGCCACTGAGGCGGGCCAGGGGCAGGGAGGTGTCGAGCTCCATCGGCGGCAGTACCCCGTCGGCCACGGCATCCGGCGCGGCCTGGTGCACCGCCCGCCATTCCTCGGCGTAGGTAAACAGCCGGGCGTTGTCGCCGAAGCTTTCTACCGCGCCCGACCCCGCGCGGAAGTATTTTCTGCTGAACGGCTGCAGCGGATGCTCGGTGGTCAGGGCGTCGACCAGCGCCTGGCCGGCGTCGTCTTCATGCTCTCGTCCGGCGAGGCGCCAGCCGGCGGCCAGGTGGTCGCGCAGCTGGCCGAGCAGCACCGAGGGCGGGCGCGGCTCGTTGTCGTGGATGCTGCGGCCGACCCAGCTGATCATCAGGCTGTCGCGGGCCGAGAGCAGCGCCTCGAGGAACAGGTAGCGGTCGTCCTCGCGGCGCGAGCGGTCGCCGGGGCGGTAGTCGTGGCCCATCAGGTCGATGTCGAGCGGGCGCTGGACCCGCGGGTACTCGCCGTCGTTCATGCCCAGCAGGCAGACGTGGCGGAAGGGGATGGCGCGCATCGGCATCAGGGTGGCGACGTTCACCGCGCCGGCCAGGAAGCGCTGGGAGAGGTTGGCTTCGTCGAGCTGGCCGAGCCAGTGCTCGCGCACCACCGAGAGCGGCAAGGCCTCCGTGAGCCTGGCGTCCTCGCTGGTCTCCTGCCACTCCTCCAGGAGCTCCTCCAGGCGGCTCAGGGTGGTAAGGTCGGCCTCGTCCTCGGCGGCGAAGCACGCGGCCATGAGGGCGCGCAGGCGGCGGCACCAGGTCGGCACGTCGGCGGGCTCCGAGAGCGCGCGCCACTGGGCCTCGAGCACGTCGAGCAGGTCCATCAGTGGGCCGGCCAGGGCCGCCTCCAGGCCGCCGATGTCGCCAAAGGGCTCGATGTCGTGCCAGGGGCCGTCGGCGGTGTCACCGACGGCGTAGCCGAGCAGCAGTCGGCGCAGGCCGAAGGCCCAGGTGTTGGCGGTGAGCCCGCCGGGCAGGTCGAGCCGGGCGCGCTGCGTGGCATTAAGCCCCCAGCGGATGCCGGCGCCCTCGATCCAGCGGCGCAGCACCGGCAGGGCGTCGGCATCCAGCCCGAAGCGCCCGCGCAGGGCGGGCACCTCCAGCAGGTCCAGCAGGTCGCTCACCGTCAGCCGCGATTCCGGCAGGTGCAGGAGCGCCTCCAGCGCCACCAGCAGCGGCTGGCGGTGGCGGCTGGTCTGGTCGGAGAGCGTGAAGGGGATATGGCGCGGATCGTCCGGCGCCAGGCGGCCGAACACCGCCTGCACGGCGGCGGCGTAGGTGTCGATGTCCGGCACCATCACCAGCACGTCCCGCGGGCGCAGCGTGGGGTCGGCGTCGAAGGCGGCGAGCAGCTGGTCGTGGAGGATCTCCACCTCGCGCAGGGGGCTGTGGGCGACGTGAAAGCGCAGGCTGCGATCGCGTGCCGGGTCCACGGCCGGCCAGGCCTCGCGGGTCTCCTGGGGCGGGCGCAGCTCGAGGATGTCGTCCTGCAGCTGCTGGAGCAGCCCGGGGACCTCGGCCTGCTCGAGGGGCGAATCGAAGAGGTCGATGCGCAGCGCCTCGGCGTCGAACAGCGCCCGGTAGGCGGCCTGATCGTCGAACTCGTCGAGCAGGCGCAGGTAGTCGCGGCCCTGCTTGCCCCAGGCGGCGAGCAGCGGCTGGGCGTGCAGGTGCAGCTGGGTGTCGTCGAGCTCGAGCGGCATGCCGGGGCGGTGGCGCTGGCGCCGGCGAGCGGCCCGCAGCAGGTCCTTGTGCTCGATGATGTCCGCCCAGTAGTGGCGGCAGGGGTTGTGCACGCAGAGCAGCACCTGGGTGACCTTCGACACCGCGGCCAGCGCCTCGAGGGTCTGGCGGGGCAGCGAGGAGATGCCGAACACCACCACCCGGCGCGGCAGATCTTTCGGTCGTCCCTTTCCAGAACCCCGCTGAAGGCTCTCAGGCGTCAATTCACGGCACGCCTCGAGGAAGCGGGTGTGCACCCAGGCGCGGCTGCTGGCCAGGCCGGCCTCGCCGATGTCATCTCGAAGCCGCCGCCACAGCGCCGGCTGCCAGCGCTGGTCCTCGGCGAGCGGCCGGGCCTGGCCGCGGGCGTCGATCAGCTCGTCGCGGCCCTCGGCCCAGGCGGCCAGCCAGTCGGCGCGGTAGACCTGGTACTGGTCGAACAGATCCGCCAGGCGTTCGGCCAATTGGTGGCGCTTGCGCCGGTCGGCGTCGTCGGCCAGGAAGCGCGCCAGGGGCGCGAAGGTGGCGTCGTCCGTGAGTTCGGGCAGCAGGCGCATCAGCCGCCAGACGAGGCGCGGCTTGTCCAAGGGGGATGCCGGCGGCACGGCGTCGGGGCCGTCCTGCTGGGTGAGCACCGCGCGGTAGGCCTGCCACAGGTAGCGCGCCGGCAGGGTGACGTCCATGGCCGCGGCGATGCCGGCGCCCTGGGGCGGGTCGGCAGCCAGCGCCAGCTTCAGCCACTGGCTGATGCCGTTGCTCTGCACCAGGATCACCTCGTCCTCGAGCGGCCCCAGCGGGTGGTGGCGCAGCCACGCCACCGTCAGGTCGCGCAGCGCCTCCAGGCGGTTGCCGTGGATCACCATGAAGCCGGGTTCAAGAGCGGGGCCCTGAAGATCAAGGGGCATGGCGCGGTTCCTTCCCTGGGTGCCGAAGCGATAGTCCATCATGGTGCCATATTCGTGGCCCGCATGATGCTGACGTTGCGTCTCGCCACCGCCCGACGGCTCAGCCCAGCGCGAAGGGAATCTCGCCGGCCTCGTGCGCCAGCAACCACTGCTTGCGGCCGATGCCGCCGGCATAGCCGGTGAGCCGGCCGTCGCTGCCGATCACCCGGTGACAGGGCACCACGATGGCCAGCGGGTTCTTGCCGTTGGCGGCCCCGACGGCGCGCTGGCCGCCCTTGCAGCGCAGCTGCTCGGCGATCTCCGCGTAGCAGCGCGTCTCGCCAAAGGGGATGGTGGCCAGCGCCTGCCAGACGCGGCGCTGAAAGTCGGTCCCCTGCGGGGCGAGCGGCAGATCGAAGGCCTGGCGGGTGCCGGCGAAGTACTCGGCTAGCTGAGTGCACGCGCGCTCGGTGTGGGCGTTCGGTCGGGCCGGCGCGTTCTCTTCCATGACGAAGGTGATCTCGGTGAGCCCGCCGGCCGTGGCCCGCAGGCGGATCAGGCCGAGTGCGTCGCTTTCCGGCGGCTGAAAATACTCCAGGGCATCGTCATTCATTGGCTTGGCTCCTGATGTGAGGGGACCAGTGTGAGGGGACCACGGCTGTTGAGGCCAAGGCGACCGCATGGAGTCACTGAATCAAGGCACTCGCCTTAAGCGTACCGCCTTTAGGGGCTTGTCGCTGTCGGCATCGGCTGTTTGACTGGCGAGGGCCGCGGGATCGTGGCCCTCGCCAGTCAAACAGCCGATGCCATCGGGAGTCCCTGCATGTCGCCACCCCTCACGCGCCACAATCGTCCTCGCCGGGTCCTCGACGCCATCGAGGCCGCCAATGCCACCCTGAGCGAGGGTGATCGCCAGGCCAAGTACGCCAAGCTGGCCGAGTCGCCTTATCGTTTCTTCCGCGGCACCAATCACCTCTACTGGGACGATGTCTGGTACGACTGGCGTTTCTCCCTCTATGGCGGCCTGCCGGCGACCCAGACCTGGCTTCAGGGCGACGCCCACGCCTACAACTTCGGTGCCTACGGGCATCACGACGATGCCGTGCGCTACGGCATGGACGACTTCGACGATGCCCTGGTCAGCGACTATCAGTATGACCTGTGGCGCCTGGCCATCAGCCTGGTGCTGGATGCCCGGGAGAATACCGAGCTGTCGGGCAAGGCGGTTCGCAAGGCGCTCAAGGCGCTGGTGACCAGCTACCACGATGAACTGGCTCGCCACGCGGAAGGCGAAGTGCCCGGCGCGGTCACCCTCGCCACCGCCACGGGGCCGCTGGGGCCCTTCATGAAGAAGGTCGGCAAGAAGAAGAGCCGGGCGAAGATGCTCGATAAATGGACGCAGCTCACGGAGGAGGGCCGGCGCTTCGCCGAACGTCCCGACAAGCTGGCAGCCCTGCCGGCGCACCTGGCCAGCCAGTTGCGCAAGGCGGTGGAGGAGGAGTATCGCCAGACCCTGCGCAGTGCGGGTGATGAGGCGGAAGAGGGCCACTTCCGGGTCAAGGACATGGCCCGGCGGCTCGATGCCGGTACCGGCTCGCTGGGTCTGGAGCGCTACTATGTGCTGATCGAGGGCGGACAGGACCACGAGCATGACGATGTCATTCTCGACATCAAGCAGCAGGTGCCGCCGGAGGGCTGGCGGCTGATGGGCGCTGTCGAGAAGCGCGCCTGGCGTCGCGCCTTCCCCCACGAGGGAATGCGCCATGCGGCGGCTTTCCTGGCCATTGCCGAGCATCCCGACCCCTACCTGGGCTGGCTGCACCTGGGCGACCGGGTGTTCTCGGTGCGTGAGCGCTCGCCCTACAAGGAGGACTTCCCGACCCACAAGCTCGACGGCGCCAAGGCCTATCGCAAGCTGGTCGAGCAGTGGGGGCGTATCCTGGCCAGGGAGCACCTGCGCGGCGCCCACGCTCTCAACCCGGAGGATCCCGGCAGCTTCGCCCGCGCCGTGGGGGCCTGCGTCGAGGGGCGGATGGAGCGCTGCGTGGACATGGTGACCACCCTGGCGCTCAACTACGCCGACTGCGTGCGTCAGGACTATCGCACCTTTCTGGCCTGGAACGACGAGCCCTCGGCATGAGCCGCGGGTTGTCCTGCGTCACCTTGCGACCTGGTCTCGTAAACTACGCTGAGAGGCAGGCCGTAGTTACGGCCCTGATCGATCATTGGAAATACCCAGGAGGCATGTCATGACACACGTGATTCCTTTCGCCAAGGGAACCCTAGGCTCGTTGGCCGCTGCCCTGCTACTGGCGGCGGGGCCCGCCCTGGCCAACGAGGGCCACGATCTGACCTTCAGCGGTGATGGCACCTTCGTTGCCCCGCATGGCGGCCAGGCGATCGAGGTAGCGCTCTTTGATGTGACGGCCGGCGAGGTCGTGGCTACCGATGCCGGCACCGTGGCGTCGGAGGAGCCACCGGCCTTCTCCTTCACCTTCCCCGGCGCGCTGGAGGAGGGCCGGCTCTATGACGTTCACTACTGGATCGACTCCAACTTCGGAGGCGGCAGCGAGGGCAGCTGTGATTCTGTGAACGTCGATCACCAGTGGCGCGTGGCCCTGACGGATGTCACCGAGCCGGTCAGCCTCCAGGTCGCCCACGATCCTGCCGAGCAGGCACCGGTCTGCACCAGCTTCGAATAGTGGCTTAGCGGTTCCTTGGACATCGGGCCCGACGGAGGCGACACTCTCGGGCCCTGATCCAAGGAGCGAAACCACACCATGAGCGACTACCTGCTGGAGGAGCACGGGCTGAGCCCGGGCAAGATCTACCGACTGCTCTCGGGCAGCATCTGTCCGCGCCCCATCGCCTGGGTGTCGACCCGGGACAAGGCGGGGAACACCAACCTGGCACCCTTCTCGTTCTTCAACGTGGTGAGCGTCAATCCGCCGGTGCTGGGCTTCTCGCCGCTTCTCGACGGCGATGCCAACCCCAAGGACACCATCCGCAACCTCGACGAGGTGGCGGAGTGCGTGGTGCACATCAGTGGCGAGGGGCTGGTCGAGGAGATGAACGCCACCAGCGCGGGATTGGCGCACGGCGACGATGAGTTCGCCCACGCCGGCCTCGAGAAGGCGGCCATGGCGGGCGTCTCGGTACCACGGGTGGCATCGGCGCCGGTGGCCTTCGGCTGTCGGCTGCGCGAGATCATCCGCTTCGGCGACCAGCCGTTGGCCGGCAACCTGGTGCTGGCCGAGGTCGTGTCGATCCATGTCGACGATGCCCTCTGGGATGGCCGGCATGTGAGCTTGGAGGGGCTCAAGCCCATCGGGCGCATGGCCGGCAATGACTACGCGCGCTGCACCGACCTCTTCGAGGTGGCTCGCCCCGCCTAACGCTACTCTCGCCATGTCCCCATCGACGCCACTGACAACGCCGGACGGCCGCTACCTCGTGGTTCGGGGCCGTTTGTGGCGCTGCACGAATCCGGCATTGCCGGAACCGGAACGCCACGGCTGGGTGCAGCGGCTGATGCGTGCCCGGCGGGGCGTGGCCCAGGCCAAGCGTGATCGAGACGCGCAGGCAGAACGCGAGGCCCGCGATCAGGTAGACGAGGCCAAGCGTGCGCTGGGTGAGCGCGGCCCGGTGTGGTGGGAAGACGGTGCGCCGGACTACACCCGGTGCAAGGTGGAGAATACGCCCTACGCCGACTGGTATGCGGGGTTGCAGGCTCCGCAACGATGATCCCGGTTGGCCGGTCATCCTCGCGTGCGGCGTTCTTCAATGGCGTGCGCCCCCGGGCAGGCCGAGCCGGTCGGCCAGATCTTGGATGTCGTCGGCGACCAGGTCGACGATGGGGTCGACGGAGAGGTCAGGCGTCGCGTCGGGGCCGTGCTCCAGCGGGCGTCGGATGAAGGCGGTACGGAATCCCTCGCGGTGAGCGGCCTGGAGGTCGTCCTGGTGGGCGGCGACCATCAGCATCCGCTCGGGGGGCTGGTCGAGCAGGCGGGCCGCCATGTGGTAGACCTCGGGGTCGCGTTTGTAGTGGCCGGCGAGTTCCGCCGAGAGCACGCAGTCCCAGGGCAGGCCGGCGCGCTTCGCCATGTTCACCAGCAGCGAGACGTTGCCATTGGAGAGGGTGGCCAGCACGTAGCGCTCGCGCAGGCGGGCCAGCCCGGCGACGCTGTCCGGCCAGGGCGCCAGGCGGTGCCAGACCCGGTTGAAGTGCTCCCGCTCGGCCTCGTTGAGGGCATCACCGATGCCGAACTCCTCCAGCAGGCGGTCCAGCGTCATGCGGTGCAGGTCATCGAGGCGCGTCCAGGGCAGCTCGCCGTGGCGCACCCGGTCCATGGCCGGCGCATAGCCGCCGCGCCAGGCGTCGGCGAAGGCCGCCCAGTCCACCGTCAGGTCCAGGCGCTCGCCCAGCGCCTCACCCTCGCGGATGACGCTGCTGCGCCAGTCCACCACGGTGCCGAAGACATCGAAGGTCAGGGCCCTGACATCGGCCAGGGCGGCAGGCGGTTGCGGCATGCTCGGGTCCCTCAGCGGTAGGTGTCCTGATACTGCTCGCGCAGCTGATTCTTCTGCACCTTGCCCATGGTGTTGCGCGGCAGGCCGTCGGCGAAGAAGACCCGCTTGGGCTGCTTGTACTTGGCCAGCTGGCCCTGCAGATGGTCGAGCACTTGCGCCTCGTCGAGGCTGGCCCCCGGTTCCGGTACCACCACCGCAGTGACGCCTTCCCCCAGGTCGGCATGGGGCAGGCCGATCACCGCGGACTCGTGGACGCCTTCGAGCTCGTCGATCACCTGCTCGACCTCCTTGGGATAGACGTTGTAGCCGCCGGAGATCACCAGGTCCTTGTCGCGTCCGACGATGTGCACGTAGCTGCGTTCGTCGACCATGGCCAGGTCGCCGGTGACGAAGAAGCCGTCCTCGAGGAGCTCCTCGCGGGTCTTCTCGGGCATCCGCCAGTAGCCGACGAAGACGTTGGGCCCGCGGATCTCCAGCATGCCGATCTCGCCCTGCGGCACCGGCTCGTGGGTCTCGCGGTCGGTAATGCGGTACTCCACACCGGGCAGCGGCATGCCCACCGTGCCGGCGCGACGCTCGCCGTCGTAGGGGTTGGAGAGGTTCATGTTGGTCTCGGTCATGCCGTAGCGCTCGAGGATGGCATGGCCGGTTTTCTGTTCGAACTCGCGGTGGGTCTCGGCGGTCAGCGGTGCCGAGCCGGACACGAACAGGCGCATGTTGGCGGTGACGTCTGGGGTCAGGCGCGCGTCGGCCACCAGTCGGGTGTAGAAGGTCGGCACGCCCATCAGCACCGTGCCGCGGGGCATCTCCTCGAAGATCACGTCGGCGTCGAACTTCGGCAGGAAGAGCATGCTGGCGCCGGCCATCAGGGTGACGTTGCAGGCCACGAAGAGCCCGTGGGTGTGGAAGATCGGCAGGGCGTGGATCAGCCGGTCACGCTCACTAAAGTGCCAGGCCTTGGCCAGGGTGGCGGCGTTGGAGCCCAGGTTGCGGTGCGTCAGCATGGCCCCCTTGGAGCGTCCGGTGGTGCCCGAGGTATAGAGAATCGCCGCCAGGTCATTGTCGTCGCGCTCGACGATGCTGTCGTGCGGCACGGCCACCTCGGCCTTCTCCATCAGGCTGCCGTCGGCCGTCGTACCCAGGGAGGCGACCTGGGGGCAGCCGGTGTCGGCGGCGATACTCTGGGCACTCTCGACATCTGCCGGGCGGCAGACGAACAGCGCCGGTTCGGCATCGGCGAGGAAGTAGTGGATCTCCTCCCCGGTGTAGCCGGTGTTGAGCGGCAGGTAGACCCCGCCCACGCGCAGCGTGGCCAGGTAGAGCAGGATCGTTTCCGGGCTCTTGTCGACCTGCACCGCTACCCGGTCGCCCGGCGTCACGCCCAGTTCGACCAGGGCACCGGCCAGGCGCTCGGTGGCGGCCAGCGCCTCTGCATGGCGATAGCCGCGGCCCTGGCGGGTGGTGATGAAGTCGGCGTCGCCGCGCTCGCGCATGCGCTTGGCGAAGGTGGCGAAAAGGTTCTGGTTCATTTTGACGTTTCTCCCTTGGCCAGTTTCCTGGCCTTGCGGGCGAGGTCCTTGACCTCGCTCGACCGGGCCACGGTGGCATTGGACGTATAATTCTCGTGATTGCGCTCGATGTCGTCGAGCACATAGAGGTAGTTGACCATCAGGCCGGCGGCCTGCCTCAGGCCCTTGGCCGAGACGTCGCCCAGCCAGTTGATGCGGTGCAACTCGGCGCCGTTGCCCAGATGGAAGCGGGCCACCGGGTTGAGCGGCAGGCCGCGGGCGTTCTTCTCCTCGACCAGATAGCGGGCGGCCAGCGGCTTGATCACCGCCTTGAGGCGTTCGCTCAGCTCGGCATCTTCGTGCCATTGCGGCGTGTCCAGTTCGGCGAGGGTCTCGCGCACCGTCTCAGGCAGGCGCTCGTCCTCGCGCCGCTCGGCCAGCCACTGGGCGAAGCCGGGCACCGGAGAAAGCGTGACGAAGTGCTTGAGCTGGGGCAGCTCCTGCTTGAGCTCCTGCACCACCTGCTTGATCAGGAAGTTGCCGAAGGAGATGCCGCGCAGACCGGTCTGGCAGTTGCTGATGCCGAAGAAGGCCGCGGTATCGGCGAGTTCGGGATCGTCGACGCCGGCATCCTCGCCGGCCAGGATCGGCTGGATGCGGGCCGGCAGCCCCTTGTGCAGCGCCACCTCCACGAAGATCAGCGGATCGTCGCCGATCGCCGGGTGGAAGAAGGCGAAGCAGCGCCGGTCGCGGGCATCCAGCCGGCGGCGCAGGTCGTTCCAGTCGCGGATCTCGTGCACCGCCTCATAGCGAATGATCTTCTCGAGGATCGAGGCGGGGGTATCCCAGTCGATGCGCTTGAGCATCAGGAAGCCGCGGTTGAACCAGGAGCCGAACAGGTGGGCGAAGTCGGCATCGATGGCCGAGAGCTCGGGATGCTCGCGCAGCAGCCCGAGCAAGTCCTCGCGCATGCGTACCAGCTCGACGGTGCCGCCGCTGGTCAGGTTGAGACGACGGATCAGCTCCTGGCGTCGCGGCTCGCAGGCCTCGAACAGCGCCTCCAGGCTCTGGTTGTCGCGCCGCTCGGCATAGCGGGCATAGGCGTCGTCGATCTGTGCCGGCTCGGCAGCGAAGTCGCTGGCCAGCCGCTCGAAGAAGGACTGTCGCTCCTCCGGTCCCAGGCGCTGGTACATGCCCAGCGCGCGGCTGGCCAGGACAATGCTCGAGGCCTCGCCGTCGCTCGCCAGCAGTGCGTGGCAGGCGTCCACCAGACGGCGGTGATCCGGCGGCGCCCCGTCTCCCTGGCGGCGACGCAGCAGGGCGTCGCGCTGGGTGATCGACTGGAACATCTCCTGCAGGAAGGTCATGTTCATGATGGCGTCTCCGTCAGCCCATGAGCAGGTCGGGAAGCCACAGGGCGATACCCGGGAAGAAGCACAGCAGGACGATCGCCAGCACCATGCACAGGGCATAGGGCAGGCTGCCCATCAGGATGTCGCGCAGCGAGATATCCGGCGCGATGCCCTTGATGATGAACAGGTTGAGTCCCACCGGCGGGGTGATCAGGCCGATCTCCAGGTTGATGGTCAGCACCACCGCGAACCAGTAGGGATCGAAATTCGCGGAGAGGATGATCGGCAGCAGGATCGGTGCGGTCATCACGATTACTGCCACGGGCGGCAGGAAGAAGCCGGCGACCAGCAGGAAGACGTTGATCACCGCCATCAGCACCCAGCGGTTGACCTCCAGGTCGGCGATGGCGCCGGCCACGGTCTGGGTGATGAACAACGAGGAGAGCGCATAGGCGAACACCTCGGCACAGGCGATCACCAGCATGATCATCACGCTTTCGCGCAGTGAGTCGCGCATGATCAGTTTGATCGGTCCGAGCTGCCACATGCGGTAGATGACGATGGCCAGCGCCAGGCACAGGAAGGCGCCGACGCCGGCCGCCTCGGAAGGCGTGGCCACTCCGCCGTAGAGCGCGAAGAGGATGCCCACCACTACCGCCAGGAAGGGCAGCACGCGCACCAGCGCCTTGAGGTTGGTGTCGACGTTGGCCTTGATGGTCTCCTTCATCTGCCCGGCGGCCTGGCTCATGGGATTGTTGTAGCCCCCCGCCATCTTGCAGGCGATCACCGTCCAGATCATGAACAGGCCGGCCAGCATGAAGCCCGGCACCACGCCGGCGATGAACAGCCGGCCGATGGAGGTCTCACTGGCAATGCCGTAGATGATCATGGTCACCGAGGGCGGGATGAGGATGCCCAGCGTGCCCCCGGCGGCGATGCAGCCGGCGGCGACGCCGTCCGGATAGCCGCGGGTGCGCATCTCGGGAATGCCCATCTTGCCGATCGCCGCACAGGTGGCGGGCGACGAGCCGGAGAGCGCCGCGAAGATCGAGCAGGCGCCGATATTGGAGACCGCGAGGCCGGCGGGCAGGCGGCCCATCCACAGGTCCAGCGAGCGATAGAGGTCGCGGCCGGTGGGAGAGGAAGCCACCGCGGCGCCCATCAGGATGAACATGGGGATGGCCACGAAGCCGAATTCCGCGAGGCGTTCGAAGAAGGTCTCGCCGAAGTAGGTGAGCTCGGGCATCCCGCGGTCGTAGAGCAGGGCGATCAGTGAGACGCCGCCCAGGGCGAAGGCAATGGGGGTACCGATGGCCATCAGCGCGATGAGGCCGACAGCGACGATGATACCCAGGGTGATCGGATCCATGTCAGGACTCTCCGCGCAGCATTTCGGCCACGTACTGCAGTGTGAGCAGGGTGGCGCCGAGGGCGACCGGCAGCAGCGCCGGCCATAGCGGTGGGTTCCATACCGTGCCGGTGGTCCACTGGCCGTGGAAGGCCTCGGCCACGTAGATCCAGCTGCCATAGGCCAGCGCCGCGCAGAAGGCGAAGCCGAACAGCGAGGAAACCCAGTACATGGCCTTGCGGATGGTGCCGCCGACCATGTCGGGAAGCAGGGTGATAGCCACGTGGCCACCGGTCATCAGCACATAGGCGCTGCCCATCAGCATGGCGCCGGTGACCGAGAAGATAGTGAACTCGGTCTGCCAACTGGTGCTCATGCCCAGCACATAGCGTACGAAGACCATGTGACAGATGGCGACGACCCCGGCCACGAACATGACCGCGGCGAGGTAGGCCGAGGCGCGGGCGATGATATCCATCAGGCGGATGTAGCCGTGCACCAGGGGCAAGCGTCTGGAATGGGTCGAGGGGTGGGGCATGTCGTCCTCCCGACGTCAGGGACACCGGCCGCCTGGGCCGGTGTCGATGGCTGAGAAGAGAGGGCTCATTCGACGGCCAGGGCGGCGTCGATCAGGGCCTGTCCGTTGGGGACGTTCTCGGCGAAGTTCTTGTAGGAGGTCTCCTTGGCGATCTCCAGCCAGGCGTTGTAGTCCTCCTCGCTCATGCTGACCACCTCGACGCCATTCTCCTGGAAGACCTCGACCATCTGCTGGTCCAGGCCGGCCGCCTCGGCAGCGAAGAACGCTTCGGCTTCCTCGGCGGCGGCCGTCAGCGCCTGCTGCTGCTCCTCGCTGAGCCCTTCCCAGCTCTGCTCGGAAATCAGGATCGGCTCGTACATGAACCACAGGGCGTGTTCGCCGGGCTCGGTGAGGCACTCCACCTGCTCGTAGATCCGGTAGGAGACGAAGGACATGGACGAGGTGTTGGCGGCATCCAGTACCCCGGTCTGCAGCGCGGTATAGATATCGGAGGAGGGCATCGAGGCGATCGAGGCACCAGCGCCCTCCAACATCTGCTCGAAGGCCGGGCCGGCGGCGCGGAAGGTCAAGCCGTCGACGGTCTCCGGGGCGGTGATGCAGTTCACGCTCGAGGCGAAGCCGCCAGCCAGCCAGGCGTCGGCCAGCACCCGAGCGCCGCCCTCGTTGATCACGTCCTTGATCATGCCCATGAACTCGGAGTCGTTGAGGCGCTGGGCGTGCTCGTGGTTGCGCACCAGGCCGGGCATCAGGGTGGCGGAGAACTCCGGGTGGCGGCCGCTGGCGTAGTCGAGCGGCAGGGCGGTGATGTCCAGGCGCCCGCGGGAGAGGGCGGCCCACTGTTCGCGTGCCTTGAACAGCGACTGGCCCGGGTAGACCTCGATTTCCAGGCCGACATCGGCCTCGGCGACCTTGTCGGCCATCATCTGCACCATCTCGTCGCGAACATCGCCTTGTCCGCCGGGGAACTGGTGGGAGGCGCGCAGCACGGTCTGGGCGGAGGCAGTGGAGCTCGCGGCGACGGCGGCCAGGGCCAGGCCCGCTACGATGGGAGTGAGTGAGGATTTCATGGCATCTCCAGAGACGTTGTTATTGTCGATTGTGGTGTGGTGAATTGTGATGTCGTAGAGCGAGTTGTTGTGGAATGAAATGTCCATCAGCGATGCTGATGTATACTTCAATAGACCCTTGGCTATACTAGTGTCAATTCGAGCGGGCTAGACAAAGGTGGAAGCCCAATCGCGATCAGCGTCGCAACGGCGCAGGGAAGGAGAGGAAAATCGCATGAAACGCTCCAATGCCCAGCGGCTCCGGGATGCCCTGGAGGACGACATCATCAATGGTCGCCGAGCCCCGGGAGAGCGCCTCGATCCCGAGACCCTGTGCCGCGACTTCGAGGTATCGCGGACGCCGGTGCGCGAGGCCATCCAGCAGCTGGTGGCCAGCGGCCTGGTGACGGTGACGCCGAAGAAGGGCACCTTCGTCGCCCGGGTGGGCCTCGACCAGCTGATCGAGATGTTCGAGGTGATGGCGGAGCTGGAGGGCATGTGCGGACGGCTCGCCGCGCGGCGCATTACCGAGGAGGAACTCGTCGCCCTGCGCGAGGCCCTGCTGCGCTGCGAGGCCGCGGCGAAGGCCGGTGATACCGACGAGTACTACTACGAGAACGAGGTCTTCCACCACGCCATCTATGCGGCCAGCCACAACGGCTTCCTGGCCGAGGAGGCGCGCCAGCTCAAGCAGCGCCTCAAGCCCTATCGCCGCCTCCAGCTGCAGGTCCGCAAGCGCATGGGGCGCTCCCTGGACGAGCATGGCGAGATCCTCAAGGCCATCGAGCACGGCGACGCCGAGCGGGCGGAGCGTCTGCTGCGCGAGCACGTGGTGATCCAGGGCGAGCGCTTCAGCGACTTCGTCTCCAGCGTGCGCCGCTTCGGCGCCCAGCTCGACGCCGTCTGACGGCGTCGCTCGGCCCGCAGAGACCGCAAAGCCGCACGCGTGGCAACCTGCCCGCTGATCAGCGCGAGGCGGTCATGCTGCCGGCGAGGACCAGCACGGCCGCCACCGGCAGCCGCCAGTCCGGCGCTGTGACCCCGGCCAGGACCAAGAACAGCGTGGCCAGCACCGGCACGGCATGGGCCAGGTTGCCGACCCGCTGTGCCTGCGGGTCGCGCATGGCGCGGTCCCACGCGAGCATGGCGATGCCGTAGGGGCCCAGGCCCAGGGCCGCGGTGGCCAGCAGGGCCGACGGCGAGGGCAGCTCGCTCACTCCGTCCAGCAGCAGGCTGGCGACGCCGGTCATGACGCTGGCAACGAGCAGCAGGTGTGGCATTCGCTCGCCGAGGCGCCAGCCCGGGACCTGACAGGCCAGGGAGTAAAGCGCCCAGCACAGTGCTGCCACCAGCGCCAGGCCGTAGCCGCCCCACGCCCCGGAGAACCCGCCCGACAGGACCTGCGGCGCGACCAGCAGTGCGGCGCCAGAGAACGCCAGCAGGGCCCCGCCGAGGGTGGCCAGCGGCAGGCGTCCCAGCACCCGCCAGCGGCTCGCCAGCAGGAAGAGCACCGGCCAGGTATAGGTGATCAGCGCGGCTTCGGCAGGCGGCGCCAGCGAGAAGCTGGCGAAGCAGGCGCCCACGGCACCGGCCATCAGCAGCGGCACCCCGGCATGGACCATCAGGCCATGGCCCCTGGAGAGCCCCGTGTCCCGGCGTCGCCCGCCACGCGCCATGGGCAGGGTGCCGAGTGCCCCGGCCAGCAGTGCCAGGGTCGAGAGACGAAGCGGCGGAAGCTCTCCTGCTCCGTCGACCAGCAGTGGCACCAGTGCCCAGAGTACTACCGCCAGGGCGGCGGCGCTGCCACCGAGCCAGGGGGAGCGAATGAGACGTGAGGCATGCAGCTGCATGGTCGTGGCCTCCGATATGGTGTGGACAAGAGCGGGGGAGATGGTGCCGCCATGCTATCCATGCCATATTCATCACGATAACGATCTTTATTGATCATATTCATCAAGAGTGGTGATGGTTTGATGCGTGCCCCGACCCTCGACCTCGGCCTGCTGCGTACCCTGGTGGCCGTCGCCGATACCGGCAGCGTGACCGCTGCCGCACGGCGCCTGGCCTATACCCAGTCCACCGTCAGCATGCAGCTGCAGCGCCTCGAGAGCGCACTGGGGGTCTCCCTGCACGAACGGGAAGGTCGTCGCCTGCGCTTTACCGCCGAGGGGGACCGCCTGCTGGGCCATGCTCGCCGGCTGCTGGCGCTCAATGACGAGGCGCTGGCCGACATGCGGGCGCGGCGCGTCACCGGCGAGCTCAACCTGGGGATTCCCGAGGACTACGCCAGCCTGCTCACCTCGGTGTTCTCCTGGTTCCATCAGCTCTACCCCGAGGTGCGCCTCCAGGTGACCTGCGGCACCAGCGCCCACCTGATGGAGCGGGTACGTGCCGACGAGCTGGACCTGGCGCTGGTCACCCGCCAGCGTCACTCGCCGGGCGGCGAGATGATCCGCCGCGAGCCGCTGGCCTGGGCGGTGGGGCTGCAGCACCAGCCCGCGCTCTCCGATCCGCTGCCCCTGGGGCTCTACTCTCCCGGGGCGGATCTGTTCCGCGAGGTGGCCGAGCAGGCATTGGCCGCCGCCGGTCGTGACTGGCGGGTGGCCTACATGAGCCAGTCCATGGTCGGCCTGGGCCCAGTGGTGCAGGCGGGGCTGGCCATCGTGGTGGTGACCCGCAGCATGCTGACCCCTCAGCTGCGTGCCCTGGACGAGTCGAGTGGCCTGCCGCCGCTGCCTGCCGTGGAGCTGGCCCTGCACCGCGCCGCGCGGCGGCCCACCGAGCCGGCCCGGCGCCTGGCCGAGCTGATCCGCGAGCAGCTCTCGCCGGTGGCCAGCGCGGAGTGAGCGCACCGATCGGCTATGGTCACGATAGGTCGAAAGGCATAATCCTGAGCGTTATACTCGGGTATTATCTTCCAGGCCTTGTCTCGGCCGCCGACCGGAGTCGCCATGTTTCCCGCGTTCACCCTTCGCTACGCCCGCCTGCCCGAGCACTTCTTCCTGCGCTTCGACCCCGTGCCCGTAGAGGCCCCACGACTGGTGGCCTTCAACCGGCCGCTGGCCGAGCAGCTCGGCTTCGACCTGGACGCCTTCGATGAGCACCAGGCCGCCGAGTGGTTCGCCGGCAATACCGTGCCGGAAGGCGCCGAGCCGCTGGCACAGGCCTACGCCGGCCACCAGTTCGGGCACTTCAACCCGCGCCTCGGCGACGGCCGGGCGGTGCTGCTCGGCGAAGTGACCGACCGCGCGGGCCGGCTGCGCGATATCCAGCTCAAGGGGGCCGGGATGACGCCCTTCTCGCGCGGCGCCGACGGCCGTGCCCCCTTGGGACCTGTGCTGCGCGAGTACCTGGTCAGCGAGGCGATGCATGTGCTGGGCGTGCCCACCACCCGGGCCCTGGCCGCGGTGACTACCGGCGAGCGGGTGTTCCGTCGCGTGCCGGAGCCCGGCGCCGTGCTGACGCGTGTCGCCGCCAGCCACCTTCGCGTGGGGACCTTCCAGTACTTCGCTGCCCGCGATGACCGCGAGGCGGTGCGCACTCTGGCCGACATGGCGATCGAGCGTCACTATCCTCAGCTTGCCGAGGTGGACGAGAGCGAACGCTACCTGGCGCTGGTGGAGGCGGTGGCTGCTGCCCAGGCGGCGCTGGTGGCCAAGTGGATGGGGCTGGGCTTCATTCACGGGGTGATGAACACCGACAACTGCAGCATTGCCGGCGAGACCATCGACTACGGCCCCTGCGCCTTCATGGAGGCCTATGATCCGGTCAAGGTATTCAGCTCCATCGACGAGGGCGGCCGCTACGCCTATCGCAACCAGCCATGGATCGCCCAGTGGAACCTGGCGCGCTTTGCCGAGACGTTGCTTCCGCTGATCGATGACGATCAGGAGCAGGCGGTCGAGAAGGCCACAGCGGCGATCAAGGCCTTCGAGCCGCGCTACGAGGCCGAATGGCTGGCGGTAACGCGCGAAAAACTGGGCCTCATGCAAGAGGAGCAGGACGACCGCGCGCTGGTGGATGCCTTTCTCGAGGCCCTGCGAGCCGGGCGCGCCGACTTTACCCTGGCCTTCCGCCATCTGAGCGAGGCTATCGAGCAGGACGCCCCCGCGCTGCTCGAGCTGTTCGAGACGCGGGAGGACATCGAGGCCTGGCTGCCACGCTGGCGCGACCGGCTGGCGAGGGAGGAGGTCGGCAGGGAGGCCGTCGCCGAGCGGATGCGAGCGGTCAACCCGCTCTATATCCCCCGCAACCACCGGGTGGAGGAGGCCCTGGCCGCCGCCGCCGAGCACGACGACTTCGGCCCCTTCGAGACCCTGCGCGAGGTACTGGCCGCCCCCTTCACCGAGCAGCCCGGCCGCGAGGCCTATACGCGGCCGGCGCCGCCCAGCGAGGCCGTGTTCCGCACCTTCTGCGGGACATGAGGGAAGCAAGGCGGAGTGGCCGGGGCGTTATGTCTCGGCAATGTCCCCGGCCAATTTCCCCAGTGAGCTGCGATTCACTCGGGCTGGGACACCATGATGGGCTCGCCCTTTGGGCCCACCTGGAAGACGATGAAGCTCGCACCGTCGGAGCTCAGGGTGCGTGCCACCATGGGTCTGTCGGGTGGCTCCTGGAAGGCCTCGCCGGCAGCAACTTTCCTGGCTTCCTGGCCCTCGACATCGATCTCGATACTCCCCTCGGTCACGTAGACGAAAACGTGTCCAGGGTGGATATGGCGATCGGTTTCCCAATCTTCATCCACATCGAAGCGGACGATGTTCGCCTCCATGCCCTCCACGCCCCCCAGCGTTGATGTCAGGATGGATGTTGTGTCCGCCTGGACCGGGATCAGGGCACTGGCGACAATGAGCGCTGTGGTACTACCGATGGTCAGCAGTTTCGGGTACATCGTGTTTTACCTCCATTCGGACGGAAACACCTCTTGCCGCGATGCAGGGCGGCACGCCCTTCAGCGGTACCGCTAGCCTAGGTCTAGGGGGCGGGCGCCGTCTTGAAGAAACCTGACCTCGCCCCAGGAGGACGCGCGGACAGGGAGTACCCAAGGCACTGGTGACGGTAGGTTGCCGGCGTACAGCCGGCCAGGGCATGGAACTCCCGGGTCAGGTGGCTCTGGTCGCAGTAATGGCACTCCAGCGCCACGGTCGCCAGTGCCTTTTCCGGCGTGCGCTCGAGGCAGGCAAGCGCTCTGGCAAGCTGCAGGTAGCGAGCCGCGGTCTTCGGCGTCATGCCGGTGTAACGCCGGAAACAGCGCACGAAGTGGCGATGGCTCCAGCCGAGGGTGCTGACGAGTTCGGAGACCGTCATGGCGCCCGCGGCCTGTTCCAGGCGGTGCCAGGCCCAGCGGATCTCGGCACGTACCCGCCAGGGTTGCCGCTCGAGGTATCGGCTCAGGGTTGTCTCCAGCAAGGCGAACCGCTGGCCCCAGGAGGCCGCCATGGTCAGCTGTTCGGTAAGCCGCTTTACGGTGTCGCCAAGCAGGGCGTCGAGCGGTATTACCCGATCTTCGAGCCTTTGGGTGCCGCCCCCGAACAGTTCGTAGGCCGTACAGGGCGAGAGGAGAAGCTCGAAACAGGTACGTTCCCCGTCATGCCGAATGATCAGCGGTGGGTGGTCGGGACCGACCAGGAAAGAGCCATAGGTGCCTTGCGTATCCGGTGCGGTCAGGGAAGTGATACGGATGGGGTCGCCCAAGCCGATAACCAGGGCGACGCGGCCGCGAGGGGGTTCCAGGCGCTGGACGGGGCTTGCCAGGCAGACGCTGAATGCCTGGAGCCGGCCAATGCGCTCGTTCAGGCCTCCGGAACGATGACGGTGACACTGCCAGGCGCTCTCTCCCGGGGCCGGGGGTAACCACACTCCTGCAGCGTGGGCCATTGTCGACACTCCTCGCACGGGGAGGTTCGCAGGCTGGAGATGTGCTGACGATGCGGCTTGCTTATCAACAGTTGTCGTCTACCGGCAGCCGGCTGTCAAAGGCGGGAAGGGCAGCCACTCGCCGCGTGCGGTATTCGGTATGGCATAGCCAGGGGGAGAGGGAAGGCATCGACAACACGACGCCCGGCCCTCATGGCGACGCACGTCCTTCCCTGGCACGCTCCAGGGCGTAGTAGAGCAGCGGCACCACCAGCAGCGTCAGCAGCGTGGAGGCGGCAAGCCCGAAGATCAGCGAGATGGCCAGGCCATTGAAGATGGGGTCGGCGAGAATGAAGAAGGCGCCGAGCATCGCCGAGACCGCCGTCAGGGCAATGGGCTTGAGGCGCACGGCTCCGGCAAGCACCACGGCATCGTCGAGCGCGACCCCCTCGTCACGCAGCTGGCGAATGAAGACCACCAGCAGGATGGAATTGCGCACGATGATGCCGGCAAGGGCGATCATGCCGATCATGCTGGTGGCGGTGAACTCCCGATCGAGCAGGGCATGGCCGGGCATGATGCCGATGAGCGTCAGGGGAATCGGTGCCATGACCAGCAGCGGCAGGAGGTAGGAGCGGAACTGGGCCACCAGCAGCACGAATATCATGAACACCCCCACGCTGTAGGCCAGGCCCATGTCGCGGAAGGTCTCGTAGGTGATTTGCCATTCACCGTCCCACTTGAGGCTCGCGCTTTCGGGCAGCACCGGCTGGCGGATGAAGGTCTGCTGCGGGGCGCTCTGCTGATCGGAAAGCCTCTCCACCATGCGGAACATGCCGTACAGCGGCGAGTCGATCTCGCCGGCCATGTCTGCGGTGACATAGGTCACCGGCAGGAGATCCTTGTGGTATCGCACCCCCGCCCACTCGACCTCCTGGATCTCGGCAATGCTGGCCAGCGGCACGCGGCTGCCGTCACGACTGCGCACGGCAAGGGACAGCAGCCGGGCGGGCTGGGCCTTGTCACCCTCCTCGAGGATCAGGCGAATGGGCACCGGATACTTGGCCTGAGGGTCGTGCAGATAGCTTGCCGCGCTGCCTTCCAGGCTGGTCTGGAGCGCCATGACCACCTGGGCCTGGGAGACGCCCAGGCGCGCGGCCCGGTCGCGGTCGACCACCACGTTCCACTTGCGAGTGGGCGCATGCAGCGTGGTATCGATATCGACCAGGCCTTTCACCTCGCGCATCTGCTCGGCCAGATGGCGCGCCAGGGCGGCACGCTGCTCGGGTGTCACGGCGTAGACTTCCGCCACCACCGGCGAGAGCACGGGTGGGCCCGGCGGCACCTCGACGATCTTTACCCTTGCCGCGTGGCGCTCGCCGATGGCCTGCAGCGGATCGCGCAGGGCAAGGGCAATGGCGTGGGAGCTGCGTTGCCGCGAGGTCTTGTCGGCGAGAGTGATCTGGATGTCACCCTGATAGGGCGCCTCGCGCAAGTAGTACTGGCGAACCAGGCCGTTGAAGTTGATCGGCGAGGCGGTGCCGGCATAGCTCTGCCAATGAGCGATCTCGGGCACGCTCTCCAGGTAGCGTCCCATGTCCAGCAGCAGCCGCTGGGTCTGTTCCATCGGTGTGTGCTCCGGCATATCCACCACGACCTGCAGTTCGGACTTGTTGTCGAAGGGCAGCATCTTGAGGATCACCAGCTGGAATACTGGGAGCGCGATGGCGCCCAGCAGCAGTCCCAGCAGCCCCAGGCCCAGCAGGCGACGTCGCCATGGATGCCGGCCGAGAAAGGGGCCCAGCAGGGTCTGGAAGAGGCGCTGGAGGAGGGGATTCACGCCTGTGGCGGAGTGGTTGTTCCCCGATGACGGCTGATCCTTCGTGTCTTCGTCTCCCGGGCCCTCGTCTCCCGGACCCTCTTCTTGCGTGTTCTGCTCGACGTCCGTTGCCTGCGGGGCAACGTCTTCGCTCTCGGTTGCCTGCATGGCCCGAGGCTTCTTGTCCCGGTTCTGCGTGTCCCGGTGCTGGGTGTCTCGTTTCCTGGCGAGCAGGCGCATGGCCAGCCAGGGCGCGACCACGAAGGCCACCAGCTGCGAGATGACCATGCCCGCCGAGGCGTTGATGGGAATGGGGCGCATATAGGGGCCCATCAGTCCCGAGACGAAGGCCATGGGGATGAGTGCCGCCATGATGGTGAGGCTGGCCATGATGGTGGGTGTGCCGACCTCGTCCACGGCCAGCGGAACGACGTGCCGGGCCGACGCCCGGCTGCTGGCAAGGCGCCGGTTGATGTTCTCGGTGATGACGATCCCGTCATCCACCAGGATGCCGATGGAGAAGATCAGCGCGAACAGCGAGACCCGGTTGAGCGTGAACCCCCACGCCCAGGAGAACACCAGGGTCAGCAGCAGGGTGATCAATACCGACGTGCCCACGATCAGGGCCTGTCGCCAGCCCATGGCGGCGAGCACCAGCAGCATCACCGCCAGGGTCGCCGTGACCAGGTCGCGGATCAGTGTCCGGGTCTTGTCGGTGGCGGTCTTGCCATAGTCGCGGGAGACCACCACCTCGATGTCTGGCGGCAGGAGGCGGTTGGTCAGCTCGCCAAGCCGGTTCTCGATGGCCGTGGTGATATCGATCGCGTTTTCGCCGGCCTTCTTGGCGATGGCAAGCGTCACGGCCGGATAGAGATGGCCCGGCGAGAATTCTGGCCGGTCCGTGTCTTGCGCCGGGCCGAAGCCCATCATCACGCTGCGGTCGGGAACGGTCCCCCCGCGGCGGATCTCCGCCACATCGGAGAGTCGAATGGCGGCCCCCTGGTGCATGCCCACCACCAGGTGGCGTACGTCGACCACCTCCTCGAGCAGGGTGCCGGCCTGAAGCGGCAGCGAGAGGCCGTCGCGCGTCACCCGCGTCTCGCGGCTGCTGGTGTTGGCCGCGGCAAGGGCATTCTGCAGGTCGTCCAGGGTCAGGCCGACGCCGTTCAGCCGGGCCGGGTCGAGACGTACCTCCACCCTGTCGGCGATGCCGCCGATGGTGTACACATCGCGAGTTCCCGGAATGCGCTTGAGGGCCACCTCGAGCAGGTGAGCCAGGCGAGTGAGTTCTTCCCCGCCATGGCGTTCATCGGGATCGAAGAGGGTCAGGGTCATGACCGGCACGTCGTCGATCCCGCGCGGCTTGACCAGCGGCTGGCGCGTGCCGAGGTCCGGCGGCAGCCAGTCCTGGTTCGAATAGACCTGGTTGTAGGTCCTCACCAGGGCTTCCTGCCGCGGCAGGCCCACCTCGTACTCGAGGGTGATCACGGCCTGACCGGGGCGCGATACCGAGTAGATATGCTCGATGCCCTTGACCTCGCTCAGCACCTGCTCGGCCGGGGTGGCGATCAGATTTTCCACTTCCGACACCCCGGCGCCGGGAAAGGCCACCAGGATGTCCACCATGGTGACCTCGATCTGGGGCTCCTCTTCCTTGGGCGTGATCAGGATGACCACCAGGCCCATCAGGATGGCAATTCCGGCGAGAAGCGGGGTCAGCTTCGAGTCCTGGAAAACCCGGGCAATCGCGCCGGAGGGACCGACGGCCGCGTGACGCGCCTTCATCGCTCGTGTGACCCTTCCGTGTCTGCCGGCGGCGCCTGTTCCAGGCGGGCAGCGGCGTCGGGGTCGGTCAGAATGCGTTCGCCGGCGTCGAGACCGGCCAGCACCTCGAGTCGTCCTTTGTTCTCGATGCCCACCCGAACCTGGCGCAACCGCGGTCGATCCTGGTCATCGAGCACGAAGACGGCGCGCAGCTCGCTCCGCCTGATCAAGCTCCTGGCCGGAATCCACAGCGCGTCGCGGCGCGCCACTACCACGGCCACCTTGACCAGCATGCCCGGGACGACGTCCGTTCCGGGGGACTCGAGACGCGCTCGCAGGCGAACGGTGTCGCTTGCCGGGTTGGCCCGGGGGTAGAACGTCAGGGCACCGCTCTCGAGCGGCTGCCCCTCTGGCAGCGTGATCCGGGCCCGGGAAGCCTCGCGCACCTGTGCCATGTAACGACGGGGCAGGTCGGCCTCCACCCGAAGGGGTGCCGGGGCGAGGGTATCGAACAGCGGCTGGCCGGGGCGCACGGCCTCGCCTGGCTCCACGTGGCGCAGGGCGAAGATGCCGTCGTTTTCCACGCGCACCTGGGTATAGCTCAGCTGCTGCTCGGCCTCGGACACCCCGGCCAGGCCTTGCTGGCGGCGTGCCCTGGCAGCGTTCAGTCGGTTGGTGGCCTGGTCGAAGGCCTGCTCCGAGGCGAGATCCTGATTGCGGATGGCCCGGATACGCTCGAAGCGCTGTCGGGCATCCACGAGGTCAGTTTCGGCCTGCTCGAGGTTTGCCCGGGCCTGTTCCAGGCGGGCGCGCTGCTCGCTGTCCTCCAGGCGCAGGACGCGAGTCCCGGCGGTGATGCGGTCGCCGACCTCGAAGGGCAGCTCGACCACTCGGCCGCTGGTCTGGGCCGAGACGGTGTTCTGCCTGACGGCCTCCACGAGGCCATCGAGCACCAGCGTCTCCTTCAGCGTTTCACGAGTGACAATGGCCGTGGCCGGATCGTCATTGGCGGCACTTGCCGGGGACGACACGAATATCACGGCCAACGTCAGGGCGAGCAGCGGTCGGCAACAAAGGGGCATGGGCATAGGGCCGAATATTAAGAATAAGCATATGCCCTGTAGTTTAGCAGAGCTATTTCCTGGCAACGCCCCGTTCTGCAGGCATTGACAGCGGAAAACCCTGACGTGCATCAGGTGCCAGCCGGAAAGCGCCTCGCCGCCGAGTGCCGCGACAGCGCTAAGGGCACCCTGGAAAAGCGCAGGGCAGGTCGTGGCAAAGGCAGCACTGACCTTACCATCGGCTGTGGCATCACCCCGTGAACCAAAAAAGGGCCGGGAATCATCCCGGCCCTTCCTTTCTGCCTGCTGCCGGGCTCGCCGCCCGGCCTCATGGCGTGTTCACGACCTCATGATTTCTGCAGCTTCTCGAGATCGAAGCGGTCGTTGTTCATCACCTTGGTCCAGGCCTTGACGAAATCCTTGACGAACTTCTCCTGGTTGTCGTCCTGGGCGTAAACCTCGGAATAGGAGCGCAGGATGGAATTGGAACCGAATACCAGATCGATGCGGGTGGCGGTCCACTTCACCTGGTCGGTCTTGCGGTCGCGAATCTCGTAGAGATTGTTGCCCGCCGGCTTCCAGGTGTTGCCCATGTCGGTCAGGTTGACGAAGAAGTCATTGGTCAGCTGGCCTTCGCGGCCGGTGAAGACGCCATGCTTGCTGCCACCGTGGTTGGTGCCGAGCATGCGCATGCCGCCGATCAGCACGGTCATCTCCGGGCCGGTGAGCCCCATCAGCTGGGCGCGGTCGAGCAGCATCTCTTCCGGCTTGACCACGTAGTCCTTCTTCTGCCAGTTGCGGAAGCCATCGGCCAGCGGCTCCAGCGGCTCGAACGACTCGGCATCGGTCATCTCGTTGCTGGCGTCACCGCGACCCGGCGAGAAGGGCACCAGGATCTCGTGGCCGGCCGCCTTGGCCGCCTGCTCGATGCCCACGCTGCCGCCCAGCACGATGACGTCGGCTACGCTGGCACCGTTATCGGCCGCGATCTTTTCGTAGACCTTGAGCACCTTGGCCAGGCGGTCCGGCTCGTTGCCCTCCCAGTCCTTCTGCGGGGCCAGGCGGATGCGTGCGCCGTTGGCGCCGCCGCGCATGTCGGAGCCACGGAAGGTACGGGCGCTGTCCCAGGCGGTGCTGACCATCTCGCCGACGGAGAGGCCGCTATCGGCGATCTGCTTCTTGACCGTCTCGACCGAGTAGTTGCTGCTGCCGGCCGGTACCGGGTCCTGCCAGATCAGGTCCTCGTCCGGTACTTCCGGACCGATATAGCGGGCCTTCGGCCCCATGTCACGGTGGGTCAGCTTGAACCAGGCGCGGGCGAAGCAGTCCTTGAAGTATTCCGGGTCCTTCATGAACTTCTCGCAGATGGCCCGGTATGCCGGATCCATCTTCATCGCCATGTCCGCGTCGGTCATCATCGGGTTATGGCGAGTGGACATGTCAGTGGCGTCGACTGGCTTGTCCTCCTCCTTGATGTCGACGGGCTCCCACTGATTGGCTCCGGCGGGGCTTTTCTTGAGCTCCCACTCATAGCCGAACAGCATGTCGAAATAGCCCATGTCGAACGTGGTCGGGTCCTTGGTCCAGGCCCCTTCCAGGCCGGAGGTAACGGCGTTGGCTGCCTTGCCCTGCATGTTGGGGTTGCGCCAGCCGAAGCCTTGCTCCTCGACGTCGGCGCCTTCCGGCTCCGGCCCCAGAGCCTCGGCATCGCCGTTGCCGTGCGTCTTGCCGACGGTATGGCCGCCTGCGGTCAACGCGGCGGTTTCCTCGTCGTTCATGGCCATGCGGGCAAAGGTCTCGCGGACCTGTTCGGCGCTCTTCAGCGGGTCGGGATTGCCGTTGACGCCCTCGGGGTTTACATAGATGAGGCCCATCTGCACCGCCGCCAGCGGATTTTCCATGGTGTTGGGCTTTTCGACATCTTCATAGCGGCTGTCGGAGGGCGCCAGCCACTCCTTCTCGGCACCCCAGTAGGTGTCCTTTTCCGGGTGCCAGATATCCTCGCGCCCGAAGGAGAAGCCAAAGGTCTTGAAGCCGAAGGACTCGTAGGCCACGTTGCCGGCCAGGATGAAGAGGTCGGCCCAGCTGATCTTGTTGCCGTACTTCTTCTTCAGCGGCCACAGCAGGCGCCGCGCCTTGTCGAGATTGCCATTGTCCGGCCAGGAGTTGATGGGCGCGAAACGCTGGTTGCCGGTACCGCCGCCGCCGCGGCCATCGGCGATACGGTAGGTGCCTGCCGCGTGCCAGGCCATGCGAATCATCAAGCCGCCATAGTGGCCCCAATCGGCCGGCCACCACTCCTGGCTCTCCGTCATCAGGGCGTGCATGTCCTTCTTGAGCGCGTCGAAGTCGAGCTTCTTGACCTCTTCCCGATAGTCGAATTCCTCGCCCATCGGATCGGTCTTGCGATCATGTTGATGAAGGATGTCCAGATTCAGGGATTCCGGCCACCAGTTGGTGTTGGAATGACCGCTGGCGGTCTGGCCTCCGTGCATTACCGGGCATTTGCCGGCGTTCTGCTGATCACCCATGTCCTCGCTCTCCAATCTGGCTGCGTTATGTTGACCGTCACCTGTTTATAGACGATGGCGGTTCGACGAGACAATGAGCCGTATCAACCATCAGCCTCCGAGGGTGAGGATTGCGGCTTCTTGCTCGGTTGTCTTCAACCTACGCTCCCCGAGTCCATTAGCACAATGCGAGATCGCCGACCGCATCGATAGCAAATATTTATCAACTTGACCTCGTAATCCCGGCAGGCTTCCATCAGGCTTCCGCTTTCGCGGGATTGGCGGGTTGAGAGCAGCCCGCCAATGTCGTAGTAAGATACCTCTCGTATGCCACAAATGGCATGACATGCCTCCGGGGAATTCATCGCTCAACCCGAGGGGGATTGGCGTCCAGGCTGGAGTTGGTGTGTTCAAAAAGATGATGCGCGGTGCCCTGGCGCGCCGCCTCCAGACACTGCAGGGTCGGCTGCTTGTCGGACTGGTGCTGACCTGGCTGGCCATCATCGGCCTGTTGCTGGGCGTGGCCTGGGGCATCGGCCAGACGCTGGTGGGTGAAGCCAATCTGACCCATCTGGGTTATCAGGCGGAAATGCTGAGCCGAGGGTTGCAGGACCGCCTCGGCCAGCGCTTCAATGCCCTGACGCATTTCACCGAACAGCTCGCCGACGGGCCGGCCGATGAGGTCGGCGAGCGCCTGGACGAGAACCGGAGTCTGCTGGCGTATTTCGAGGGGGTGGTGATCATCGAGGCGGACGGCACGGTGGTGGCCGACATTCCGGAGGTGCCGGGTCGGGTGGGCCTGGATACCACGTCCCGTGAGTTCTTCCAGAGCATGCGACACGCTCCCTGGCCCTTCGTCAGTCGGCCCTTCGTCGGTCGAGTCAGCGAGGAGCCGCTGGTGCTGATGCTGGTGCCTCGGTTCACCGCCGAGGGTGAGTTCAATGGCATGGTGGGGGGGCTCCTGAATCTGGCCCATGGCCATTTCTTCCGCAGCATCGCCTCGCAGTCCTTCGAGCACGAGGGGCACGTGGCGATCTTTCAGCCCAACGGCGAGCCTGTCTTCGTGCCGCATTCCCTTAACGGGCAGGTCGAGACCCTGCAACGACAGGATCCGCTGGATTTTCAGCTGGCGCTGGATGGCTGGCAGGGCGAAACCCGTCATCAACTGGGTGGCGAGAGCATGCTGGTGGCCTATCGGCAGGTCTGGGAGGCCGACTGGATCGTTGCCATGATGATGCCCCGCAGCGCGGTGCTGGCGCCGCTGCATGCCTTCCTCGAACGACTGTGGTGGACCTGGCTGGTGGCTATCCTGCTGATGCTGGTCGCCACCCGCTGGTGGGTCGGCCGGCAGCTGACGCCGCTCCACCGACTCGAGCAGCAGATTGACGAGGTCGGGGCCGGCACCCGGCACCAGCTGGCCATCTCGTCCAACCTTACTGAGCTGACCCAGGTCTCCAATGCCTTCAATAATCTGGAAAACGAACGTCGCGAAGCGCTGAATCACCTGCGCGATCGGCAGACTTTCCTCGATGCCGTGCTGGGCTCGACCCCGACCGGGATGTTCATTGCCGACCTCGAGGGACAGATTTCCTACCTGAACCCGGCACTCGAAAGCCTGCTCGGTCTGCCCGAGAAGGATCCGACCAGCGTCATCTGGGAGCGCATCCACCAGGAAGATCGACAGGGCGCCCTCGACCTGTGGCGCCATACCCTGGCGCACGGCAGTGATTTCGTCCGACAGCTGCGCGTCCATGATGCCCAAGGAGAGCTGCTGTGGGTCGAGGTGCATGCCAGCCAGGTACAGGGAAGTGACAAGCCGCTGGGTATCGTGGGTACCGTCAAGGACATCACCGAGCGGCGGCATCAGGAGGCGCTACAGCGATGGGAAGCCGAGCATGATCCCCTGACGGGCCTGCTGAACCGGCGCGGCTTCGAGCGCCGCCTGGAGGAAGCGCTGGCCGATTTCACCAAGATCGGTACGCCCTCGGCGCTGGTCCTGTTCGATCTGGATCACTTCAAGCCGGTCAACGATGAGGGTGGGCATGCCCTGGGCGATGAACTGCTGCGCCGTGTGGCAGCAGTGGTGACCCGAGAAACCCGCCGCAGCGATCATCTGGCTCGCCAGGGGGGCGACGAATTCGGCCTGCTGATGCCAAGCTGCACCCTCAGGCAGGCTGAAAAGATTGCCGAGTCGATACGCACGGCCATTGCCCAGGCAAGCGTCCGTCATGCCGGAAAGGACTACTTCGTGACCGCCAGCCTTGGCCTGACCAGCTTTCGGCCAGGCGATGACTCCCTCGCAACGGTGCTGGACCGCGCCGATGCCGCCAGCTATGACGCCAAGCGGCAGGGTCGCAACGCCATCATGGTGGATGGGGACGCTACCGCGCCATCATCGTGCGGTACCGAGGGCTGACGCGTTCTCTCCTCACCGGCCCTCGGACAGTGCCGCTTAGCCGTCACCTCCCGGCAGGGTCAGCTTCCTTGTCTCGCCCATCAGGAAGGCACGATTGGTCTCCAGCGCTTCGCGCAGGAAATCCCACAGCAGGCGCACCCGGGCCAGGCGGCGCTGTTCCTGGCGGGCGGTGATCCAGAACTGGCGGTCGATTGCCACTTCGTCGGCGAGCACGTTGACCAGCGTTGCCGATTCGCTGGCCATGAAGCAGGGCAGCACCGCGAGCCCCGCGCCATGGAGACAAGCGGCATGCTGGGTGGTCACGCTGGTACTGCGCATGGCGAAGTGCGGCCCGGGCTGGCCCACTACCGCGGGGTCGAGCAGCGGCTCCAGGTAGCTGAGCTGCTCGCTGAAGATCAGGTCGTCGACATAGCCGACCAGGCGGTGCTTGCCGAGTTCGGCGATGCGCTGCGGGGTGCCGTGACGGGCCAGGTAACCTTCGCTGGCGTAAAGGCGCAGCCGATAGTCGCACAGTCGCGAGATCACCAGGCCCGGGCTCACCGGGCGTTCCACGGTGATTGCCAGGTCCGCCTCGTGGCGGCTCAGGTTGACCACCCGGGGCAGGGCGAGCAGGTCCAGCGTGATGCCCGGGTGCCGGCTGCAGAAGGCCGAGAGCAGCGGGGCGATGACCCAGGTGCCGAAGCCCTCGGTCACGCCGAGGCGGATCTGGCCGCTGATCTGGTGGTTCTTGTCGGTGAGGCTCTCGCCGGCCTCGAAGGCATGGCGGGCCATCTCCTCGGCATGGGCGAGCAGCTGCTGGCCGGCCTCGGTCAGGTGGTAGCCATGGGTGCTGCGTTCGAACAGCTGGGTATTGAGCGCCTGCTCGAAGCGCCGGGTGCGCCGCGACAAGGTCGAATGGTCGAGTCCCAGACGGCGGGCGGCGTCGGTGAGCCGCTCGCTGCGTGCCACCTCCAGAAAGATCTGGATGTCTTGCCAGTCGAGCATGGTTATCCTTGTCGGCCGCGGGTCTTGCTCGGCGTTTGTGGTCGGCGCCTTTGTGCATGAATGCACAAGCAATGTGCCCGAGTGCGCGTTGTCACGCCATCCGACGTCTGTATAGACTCTTCACTATAACGATTCGTGTATAGATACACATAAAGTCTAATGCCTCGACCCGTCAGCGCGTCGCTCGACCGCAGCCGGCCAGCGTCACGACCCGGGTCGGGGCAGCAACAGCCCAGAGGAGCATGCCACCATGTCCGTTCGCGAAATTCCCATGTATATCGACGGCCAGCCCGTTCAGTCCCAGAGCCAGGAGTGGCGCGACGTGGTCAATCCGGCCACCCAGGAAGTGGTGGCCCGGGTGCCGTTCTGCACGGCAGAGGAAGTCGAGCAGGCCGTGGCCAGCGCCAAGGAAGCCTTCAAGACCTGGCGCAAGGTTCCGCTGGGCAAGCGCATGCGCATCATGCTTAAGCTGCAGGCGCTGATTCGCGACAATACCGAGGAGCTCGCGGCACTGATCACCGAAGAGCACGGCAAGACCCTGCCCGACGCGGCCGGTGAGGTGGGTCGCGGCCTCGAGGTGGTGGAGCACGCCTGCTCGATCACCTCACTGCAGCTGGGCGAGCTGGCCGAGAATGCCGCCAGCGAAGTCGACGTCTATACCCTCAACCAGCCGCTGGGGGTAGGCGCTGGCATCACCGCCTTCAACTTCCCGATCATGCTGCCCTGCTTCATGTTCCCGCTGGCCATCGCCACCGGCAACACCTTCGTGCTCAAGCCCTCCGAGCAGGACCCGAGCTCCACCATTCGCCTGGTCGAGCTGGCCCACGAGGCGGGCATTCCTGCGGGTGTGCTCAACGTGGTGCATGGTGGCCCGGACGTGGCCAACCAGATCGCCGACCACAGCGACATCAAGGCGCTCTCCTTCATCGGTTCCTCTCACGTCGGCTCGTTGCTCTACAACCGTTCAGCTGCCGCCGGCAAGCGCATGCAGTCGATGATGGGCGCCAAGAACCACTGCGTGGTGATGCCGGACGCCAACCGCAGCCAGGCGATCAACAATCTGCTGGGCTCTGCCTTCGGTGCGGCCGGCCAGCGCTGCATGGCCAACTCCGTGGTGGTGCTGGTAGGCGAGGCCCGCGAGTGGCTGGACGATATCGTCGACGGCGCGCGCAACATGAAGGTTGGCCCCGGCACCCAGCGCGACGCCGACCTCGGCCCGCTGGTCTCCCCGCAGGCCAAGGAGCGCGTCGAGCGGCTGATCGCCACCGGCGAGAAGGAGGGTGCCAAGCTGCTGGTCGACGGTCGTGGTTGCCAGGTGGAGGGCTATCCCGACGGCAACTTCGTTGGCCCGACGCTGTTCAGTGAGGTCACCCCCGAGATGACCATCTACCGCGAGGAGGTCTTCGGGCCGGTGCTGTGTGTGTTGAGCGTCGACACCCTGGACGAGGCGATCGAGTTCATCAACGCCAACCCCAACGGCAACGGCACCTCGATCTTCACCAACTCCGGCTGGGTGGCGCGTCGCTTCGAAACCGATATCGACGTCGGCCAGGTGGGCATCAACGTGCCGATCCCGGTGCCCGTCGCCTACTTCAGCTTCACCGGCTCGCGCGGTTCCAAGCTTGGCGACCTCGGCCCCAACGGCAAGCAGGCCATTGCCTTCTGGACCCAGACCAAGACCGTTACCGCCCGCTGGTTCGAGCCGGAAAACGTCTCCAGCGGCATCAACAGCACCATCTCGCTGAGCTGATCACACCCGCTCGGTAATAACGCGGCCCCGCCTCGAGAGAGGCGGGGCCGTTTAGCGACTACTGCTCGATCACGCCACAGGCGAGCCGGGAGCCTGCATCGCCCGTGGCCAGGGTGGCATCGTCGGGCGGCGGCTCATGGTAGCGCTCAGGGATGTTGGCGTAGTTGTCCGGTGCGGCATGGATGATGATGGCGCTGCCGTCGTTGTCGAAAAGGTCGGCAACGGCGAAGCGGTCGGTGTCGAACGTCATGGCGGCGGTGCCATCTCCCATCACCAGCAGGTTGGGCAGGTCGCCGGCATGATCGCCGTGGTCGACTCCCGACGGATTGAAGTGGCCGCTTGCTGAGGTGAAGTCGGAGGCGCTGCAATCGCCCACGGCGTGAATGTGAAAGCCATGAAAGCCCGCGGGCAGCGCCTGAGCCTCGATGCTCACCGTCACCTTGCCGTTATCCTCGCTCAGCGTAACGCTGCCCACCGCCTTGTCGTTGGTATCGTGCAGCTCAGCGTTAGCCGTATCGGCGTTGGCCTGGGCCCCGATGGCCAGGGTCAGCGCGAAGACCGCCGACGCGCTTGCCAGCTTATGTCTCATGATACTTCCTCCACCTCGGATTTCGGTAGCCCGGGCACATCGCCGGTGCCTGGGTCGTGAACGTGCGGTGTTGGCGTCTTGTCCGGCGCCTGTGGCGAAGGCTGCCGTTCATTGGAATGTAGCAGAGTGGCGGGCTGGTCGAGAGAGCTGGTGCGTGTTCTTCCGTCTTCGACCTTTTGACAGAAGTTGACGTTAACGTTAACTGCTATTTTGGGGATATCGAGAACAATGACCAAGCATGGAGTCGCCATGACCGCCCCGATCAGCCGCTTCCCCGTTCCTGAATCTATCCATCAACTGCCCGATGACGTTCGCGATGCCATGCTAGCGGTGCAGGAGAAGGCCGGCTTCGTGCCCAACGTCTTCCTGATGCTGGCCACCGCCCGGCCGAGTTCCGTGCCTTCTTCGCCTACCACGATGCCCTGATGGAGCGGGAGTCCGACACGCTCACCAAGGCCGAGAAGGAGATGATCGTGGTGGCCACCAGCGCCCGCAACCGCTGCCTCTACTGCGTGGTGGCCCACGGCGCCCTGGTGCGGATCTACAGCAAGGACCCGCTGCTCGCTGATCAGGTGGCCATCAACCACCGCACCGCGCCGATCAGCAAGCGCCAGTGCCTCACCGTGTTGGACTTCGTGGGGCAGACCCATCGGCGCTATCGGTTGGATACCAAGTTCACCGCGCTGCTCTCTGGACGGCGCCAGCGGCTCGACCGCGAGGTGGTGGCCGACTTTCCCAGTCTTCCTCCCGGCTGCAGCATCCAGCTTGAGAGGGTCGCTCGAGATCGTGTGCTGAACAAAATCCGTTCGGTGCTGGCGGATCTCAACCAGTTTATCCCCGAGACATTGCGCACCTGGTCGGAAGAGGCCGGGACGCCGCGCACCTTCGGACGCTTCCTGGAGATGACCGGGTTGACGCCGGTGCGGGTGCTGTCGCGTCGCAGCTGGTCGGAGTGGAAAGCACTGGCCGACCGACAAGCACCACCCGAGGATCCCGATATCGACCAGGCGCGCAAGGCGCTGTCGCGCATCGCACTGCGAAGCGATCCCGAGCTGCTTTCGGCCATCGAGACCCTGGGCCAGCCTGATGGCGTCGAGGAAGCCTTGGGGCGCTATGACACCGCACGGCAAACGGCATTGCACTATCTTCTGTGGGGCCAGAAGGGGGGCCTGGTTGGCGTCGACAGCCTCGAGGAATCACTGCGGAAGTGGCGCGCCAATTCAAGTATCGCGGCCGATGCCGCCGAGATCGCCGCCTGGCGGCGGGCTCATCAACAGGTGCCTCTGCAACGGCTGAGTGAGCTGCCTTTCGACTGCGGGCTACTCCTGCATGGCGCCTACGGTTTGCCAGAGATCAAGGCGGCACTTGGGATAGCGAGCTTGGAAAAGCCGGGTGCCACCGGCGTGGGGGTGATCCATGCAAAGGACATTCGTGCCTATATCCATCTGGTAACCTTTCAAAAAGATGACACCGACTTCTCTCCTACCACGCGCTATCGAGACTATCCCATCAGTCGCACGCTACTGCATTGGGAGAGCCAGTCGAACACCAGTCAGGCCAGTGCAACGGGGCAGAACTACCTTCACTTCGAGGAGCGCGGCTACACGATTCTCTTCTTCGCTCGCCTCACCAAGCGCATCGAGGGTGAGACGGCGCCATTTGTCTTCCTTGGTCCAGCCAAAGCGCTTAAGAGCTATCACGGCGATCGCCCCATCGCCATGACCTGGGAGCTGGCGTACCCCGTGCCTGCCGAACTCTTCGAGGAGGCGCGCCCGGCGTAGCGAACCCAAGGTCAGGGCCATGCGACTTTGGCAGTCATGTTGACGTTGACGTTAACTGCTATCTTGGTGTCGTCGCCAACAACCACAACACCTGGAGCCTCCATGTCCGCCCCGATCAGCCGCTTCCCCGTTACCGAATCGATCCACGATCTGCCCGATGACGTCCGCGATGCCATGCTGGCGGTGCAGGAGAAGGCCGGCTTCGTGCCCAACGTCTTCCTGATGCTGGCCCACCGGCCGGCCGAGTTTCGCGCCTTCTTCGCCTACCACGATGCCTTGATGGAGCGGGAATCCGATACGCTCACCAAGGCCGAGAAGGAGATGATCGTGGTTGCCACCAGCGCCCGCAACCGCTGCCTCTACTGCGTGGTGGCCCACGGCGCCCTGGTGCGGATCTACAGCAAGGACCCGCTGCTCGCCGACCAGGTGGCGACCAATCATCGCACCGCGCCGATCAGCGAGCGCCATCGCACCATGCTGGACTTCGCCCTCTACTGCGGCCTGGAGGTGGGAGAGCTCACCGACGAGTGGGAGGCCCGCCTGAAGACGGCCGGATTCACCCACGACGACATCTGGGACATCGGCGCCATCGCCGCCTTCTTCGGCCTCTCCAACCGCCTGGTCACCCTGACCGGCACGCCCCCCAACGAGGAGTTCTATCTGATGGGGCGTGTGCCGCGGGAGAAGTGAATCGAGTGGCTTTTCGAGTGCAGCCATCGCTGCCGGCACTCATCCGTTGGGTACTGACTTGCCCAGCACTACCATGAATGCTGCCGGTGTTAAGTGCCGTGACTCGCCTCCAATAGCTGCAGCACCGGCGCCAGCTGACTTTCGTGCAGCAGCAGCACGCTGTCGCCGCTGTCACCTTCGCGAGGTGCCACCACGGCGAATTCACCTTCCTCCAGGTGGAATTCATGTATCTCGCAGGGCCCGCTGGGAGTCTGGCAGTAGATCGAGCGATAGGCATCATCTTCGCTGTAGGTGAGGCGGTGGTAGACCTTGAAGAAGGTATAGAGACTCAGGCCCTGCGGAAAGGCGGGCCAGCGGGCGGGAATGGTTCGGGTCGCCTCATCGAGCGAGTGGCCATCCGTCTCGGCGTCAGTGATGGCGCGCACCAGCGGCTCGGCCAGCAGTGAGGCGTTGTCGCGGGGCAACGGCTGCAAGCGCTCGAAGGCTTGTCGGTAATCTTCGGCCACCTGGCCAAGTGCCGACAGCGAGCTCAGGCGGTGGTCGCTGTGGCATAGCTCGGCAGGCTCGAAGCTGCCGTTGGCCCAGCCGTGGATGACGCGAAGTAGCAGATTGCCCTGCCGCATCGGCGCGAGGATCAGCGTCTCGGTGGCCACGCGCAGATGCAGCAGGCGCTCCGTCGCCGTGTTGTCAAAGGCGCCATAGGGGTCGACGAAGATCGCATGTAAACGCCCGGGGGCATGTTCCTTGGCTTCGCTGTAGGGCATCTCGGGGCTCCGGCACGGGGTGGTCGTCACGGCGAGGCGGCGCTATGATGCCTCTGCATCTCGTCTCTATCGGCCACTTCGGCTCAGGATTGAGGCGCGATCCCACAATTCATTCACTGTCGCCAGGGGAGTCCCGTTGCCGCATGTGGCGGAGGGGCTGAGAGAGCGCATGGCGCTGACCCTGGAACCTGATCCGGTTCATACCGGCGGAGGAAGTGCGACATGCCCTACCTGACGTCTGCCGTGCTCGGCGCGGCGCTGCTGTGCTTTGCTTTCTTGGGCCTGCGGGCTCGCCGGGCCGACGGCCCGCTCGATGACTACGTGACCGCCCGCAACTCCCAGGGGGCCCAGGCCATCGGCCTGTCGTTCCTGGCCTCGAGCATGGGCGCCTGGATTCTCTTTGCTCCACCGGAGATCGGCGCCTTCGTGGGGCCGGTGGCGCTGGCCGGCTATGCCATCGGCTCGTCGCTGCCTTTTCTCGTGCTGGGCCTCTACGGCCCCGCCATCCGCCGTCACTTGCCGGAAGGACGCAGCATCGGCGAGTTCGCCGAGGCCTGCTATGGCAGCGGGGTGCGGCGCTGGGTCTCCTTCGTCTCCGTGGCCTACATGGCCTGCTTCCTGGCCGCCGAACTCACTGCCATCGGTGCCATCGCGGCGCTGCTTTCCGACGTGCCGCCGGCGCTGGTCATCCTCGGTGTGGCGCTGGCCACGTTGGCCTATACCTCGCTTGGCGGGCTACGGGCGAGCCTGGCGACGGACCGCTGGCAGGCCTGGCTGCTGCTGGCGCTGCTGGTGCTGGTCGGCGGCGTGGCCTGGTGGTGGCTGCCGCCGATGCCGGCCGAGGCAGTGATGCCCTCGGTGCCCGCCGGCAGTGCGCTCTCCGTGGCGCTTACCCTGGTGATCGCGGTCACCGCAGCCAACCTCTTCCATCAAGGGTACTGGCAGCGCATCTGGGCGGCCGAGGATGACCGCGCCCTGGGGCGTGGAGCGCTGCTTGGCGCCGCCAGCA
Organism: Halomonas fontilapidosi; assembly: GCF_014192285.1. Lineage (GTDB taxonomy): Bacteria > Pseudomonadota > Gammaproteobacteria > Pseudomonadales > Halomonadaceae > Halomonas > Halomonas fontilapidosi. The sequence continues at coordinate 66,451 of NZ_JACHXQ010000009.1, forward strand.
GCCTGCTGGTGGTGATGGCCATCGGTGGCCTGGGCATGCTGGCGGCCATGCATGCGCTACCGCTGGGTGAGCCGCCGATTCCGTTCTTCGCGCTGCTTTCTGCCGCACCGTCCTGGTTGGGCCTGCCCGCCCTGGTGCTGGCGGTCACCCTGGTGGCCTCCAGCGTCGATACCCTGCAGAACGCCATCGCCTCCATGGCGGTGGCCAGCAGCGGTCGGCGCGGCCTTTCGGTGCGTGCCGCGCGGCTGGTTACGGTGGCGCTGATGGTGCCGGTGGTCGGGGTGGCCCTGCAGGGCTTCTCGGTGTTGCGCCTGTTCCTGATCGCCGACCTGTTGTGCGCGGCCATCGTGGTGCCGGTGCTGCTGGGCCTGTGGCGGCGCATGTCGCCGCTGGCGGCAGTGGCCGGCGGCCTGGCGGGCCTGTTTGGCGCGGTACTGCCGGGCTGGATCAGCCAGGGCAGTCTTTCTGCCGGGGTGCTGGCGGCAACCTTCCCGGGCAGCATCCCGACCCTGGCACCCTTCCTGGGGGCGCTTCTCGCCTCCACCCTGGCCAGCCTGCTGATCGCCTGGCGTCGTCCGGGGACCCGATTTCACCTGGCAAGCAAGGGAGAGGCATGATGACCACGCGTACTGACTGGAACACCTGGGCCGAGGGCCGCGACGCCGCGCGCCTTACCGATTGGCTGCGCGAGGTCAGCGAGCCCGACTGGTCGGCCACCGTGGTCCATCCGCTGTTCGACGCCCTGGCCGAGGGGAGGTTGTCGGAAGGCGACTTTGCCGGCTACATGGTGCAGGACTACGGCTTCGTCGACCCCTTCACCGCGCTGCTTGGCCATGCCATCGGCCAGGCGCCGAGCATGGATGACCGAGTGGTGCTGGGGCAGTTCATGGGCATGCTGACCAGCGACGAGAACAGCACCTTCCAGCGCACCTTCGACGCCTTCGATGTCTCGGCTGCCCAGCGCGAGACGCCGGACTACCTGCCGGAGACCCTGGCGTTTCGTGAACTGCTGCACGATACCGGCCAGGGCGGGGGCTATGCCGAGATCCTGGCGGTGCTGGTGGTCACCGAGTGGATCTACCTCGAATGGGCGCTGCGCGTCACTCGCGTGGATGGGTTGCATCCGCTGATGGGGGAGTGGATCGACCTGCACGACAATCACGCCTTCCAGGAATTCGTCGGCTGGCTGCGCCGCCGTCTTGACGAGGAAGCGGAGCGGCTTGATGACGCCGCCTTCGCCCGGATGGCCGAGCGCTTCCGAGAGACCGTTGCCAGGGAGCGTGCCTTCCACGATGCCGTGATGCCGCGCTGAGTAGCTCGGGCAGCGAGACGAGGTCTCGCGCTCTGGCCTCATCCTGTAGCGACTGCCGAACCGAAAGGGTCCGAGCGATCGGCTTGAGGAGTTGTCAGGCCGGGCCAGGCGGGTCACTCTTTGGGGACAATCATGACCGACCAGAGGAGGCCCCATGTCCGATACGCCCGATGATGCCCGCCGCCGCCATTCCGCCGAGGTGGTGGATGGTGTCGGCAAGTCTGCCAGCCGCGCCATGCTGCGCGCGGTGGGCTTTACCGACGAGGATTTCGCCAAACCCCAGGTGGGTATCGCGTCTACCTGGAGCAACCTCACCCCCTGCAACAGCCATATCGACGAATTGGCCCGTCGGGCCAGCGATGGTGCCGACGCCGCCGGCGGCAAGGGCGTGATCTTCAACACCATCACCATCTCGGATGGCATTGCCAACGGCACCGAGGGCATGAAGTACTCGCTGGTGTCGCGCGAGGTGATCGCCGATTCCATCGAGACGGTGGCCGGTTGTGAAGGGTTCGACGGCCTGGTGGCCATCGGTGGCTGCGACAAGAACATGCCGGGTTGCCTGATGGGGCTGGCGCGGCTCGACCGGCCGAGCGTCTTCGTCTATGGCGGGACCATCCTGCCGGGTGCCGGTCATACCGATATCGTTTCGGTGTTCGAGGCCATGGGCGCCCACTCGCGCGGCGACATGGACCTCATCGAGGTCAAGCAGATCGAGGAGACGGCGATCCCCGGCCCCGGCTCCTGCGGCGGCATGTATACCGCCAATACCATGGCCTCGGCCATCGAGGCGCTGGGCATGAGCCTGCCGGGCAGCTCGGCACAGAATGCGGTGTCAGGGGAGAAGCGCGCCGACTGCGAGGCGGCCGGGGCGGCCGTGCTCGAACTGCTCGAGCACGACATCAAGCCCTCCGACATCATGACCCGCCAGGCCTTCGAGAATGCCATCACCGTCGTCATTGCCCTCGGTGGCTCCACCAATGCGGTGCTGCACCTGATCGGTATGGCCAACACCATCGGAGTGGAGCTCTCGCTCGCCGACTTCACCGAGATTGGCCGTCGCGTGCCGGTGGTTGCTGACCTGCGCCCCAGCGGCCACTACATGATGAGCGAGCTGGTGGCGATCGGCGGCATCCAGCCGCTGATGAAGACCCTGCTCGAGGCAGGCCTCCTGCACGGCGACTGCCTGACGGTGACCGGCCAGACGCTTGCCGAGAACCTGGCCGGCGTTGCGCCCTATCCCGATGACCAGGCGATCATCGCCCCGCTGGAGCGGCCCGTGAAGGCCGAGAGCCACCTGCGCATCCTGCACGGCAACTTGGCACCGGAAGGGGCAGTGGCCAAGATCACCGGCAAGGAGGGCACACGCTTCGCAGGCTCCGCCCGGGTGTTTGGCTCCGAGGAGGAGGCGCAGGCGCGCATCAACGACGGCACCGTGGTGGCCGGCGATGTGGTGGTGATCCGCTATGAGGGGCCGAGGGGCGGTCCCGGGATGCGCGAGATGCTCACCCCCACCTCGGCGATCATGGGGCGGGGCCTGGGCAGCGAGGTGGCGCTGATCACCGACGGGCGTTTTTCCGGCGGCAGTCACGGCTTCGTGGTGGGCCACGTGACCCCCGAGGCCTTCGATGGCGGCCCCCTGGCGCTGGTGGAGGATGGCGACCGGATCACCATCGACGCCGAGGCCGATACCATCGATGTCGACCTGTCCGACGAGGAACTGAGACGCCGCCGGGCCGCCTGGCGGCAGCCCGAACCGCGCTATACCCGCGGGGTGCTGGCCAAGTATGCCCGCACGGTGAGTTCGGCCTCCACCGGGGCGGTGACCGACCTGCCGGAGTGACGCTCCTCGGTTTCCGCTGCCTCCCCGTCTGAGGCCTGCGTCGTTTTGCCGCAGGGACCCGCCAGGCACCGCGCGGCCCCGGCACGGCCGCGCGGTGCTCCCCAGCTGTAGGTTGATATACGTCATCGCCGGGCATCGGGTCCGGCGGCGTGGACTATCCTGCTACAAGGCAGGCTAGCGTCGCGTCTCGTAGTGCCGGTGCCTGCCGCGGTGTCCAGGGGCCCCAGGGGCCTCGAGCGTGCGATCGACGACAGGAGGCGCACCATGAGCGAGGCCGACAAGCCACCCCCGGACGCGGAACGTGACCTCGCCTCGCGCTTCCCGACCGCCTACACCATCCTCTTCGGCCTGATCATCCTCGTCGCCGCCCTGACCTGGATCATCCCGGCCGGACAGTACGACCGGGTCATGAACGAGGAGGTCGGCCGCGAGGTGGCCGTACCCGGTACCTACCAGACGGTGGAGTCCAACCCGCAGGGGTTCGTCGAGGTCATGCTGGCACCCACCGCCGGCTTCTACGACCCGGACAGCTATGCTGCCAACGCCATCGATGTGGCGCTGTTCATCCTGTTCCTCGGCGGGTTCCTGGGGGTGATGAACGCCACCGGGGCCATCGACACCGGCATACGCAGCGCCATGCGACACCTGGAAGGCCATGAGATCTGGATGATCCCGATCCTGATGACGCTGTTTGCCCTGGGCGGAACGACCTATGGCATGGCGGAGGAAACCCTCGCCTTCTATGCCATCCTGATCCCGGTGATCCTGGTGGCCGGCTACGACGCCGTCACTGGCGTGGCGATCATCCTGATTGGCGCGGGCATCGGGGTGCTCGGTTCCACCATCAATCCGTTTGCCACCGTCATCGCGGCCAACGCGGCCGATATTCCCTTCACCGATGGCATCGTGCTGCGCTTCATCCTGCTGATCGGCGGCCTGCTGATCTGCATCGCCTATGTCATGCGCTATGCCGCACGCGTCAAGGCCGACCCCTCCCGTTCCGTGGTGGCCAAGCAGTGGGACGCCCACCGGCGGGTGTTCCTGAAAGGGCAGGAGGGCGACGACATCGAGAACGCCACCCTCAACACCACCCAGATCATCGCGTTGTCGATCTTCGCCCTGACCTTCGCGGTCATGATCTGGGGCGTCTCCACCCAGGGCTGGTGGATGGCGCGCATGGGCGCCCTGTTCTTCGGCGCCGCCATCGTGATCGGCCTCGTCGCGCGTCTGGGCGAGAAGACGCTGACCAGCAGCTTCGTCGACGGGGCCCGGGAACTGCTGGGCGTGGCCCTGGTCGTCGGGCTGGCACGCGGCATCGTGGTGATCATGGAACAGGGCATGATCGCCGACACCATCCTGCACAGTGCCGAGGCGTCGCTGGGGGGGCTGCCCGAGCTCGCCTTCATCAACCTGATGTTCTGGATCGAGGTGGGCATGAGCTTCTTCGTGCCCTCGTCCTCCGGCCTCGCGGTGCTGTCCATGCCGATCCTCGCCCCGCTGGCGGACTTCGCGAACGTCGGGCGGGACCTGGTGGTGACCGCCTACCAGTCCGCCAATGGCCTGGTGAATCTGATCAATCCCACCTTCGCGGTGGTGATCGGCGGCCTGACCATCGGTCGCGTCTCCTACGACCGCTGGCTGGTCTTCATCTGGCCGCTGCTGCTGATACTGACCGTGTTCATCAGCCTGGTCATCAGTGTCGGGGCCTTTCTGTGATGAAGGGTTGTGAAGAACGGCCGTGACGCCCGACGGAAAGGAGTGTTGCCATGTCTGATCCTGCCCATGACGCCCCACCCGAACTCGGCGTGCATTCCGAGACCGGCACCCTGCGCCAGGTGATCGTCTGTCGCCCTGGCCTGGCCCATCGGCGGCTGACCCCTTCCAACTGTGATGCGCTGCTCTTCGACGACGTCTTCTGGGTCAAGCAGGCCCAGAAGGATCATGATGTCTTCGCCGGCGTGATGCGGGGCCAAGGCGTGGAGGTCCTCGACGTCAACGCGCTGCTGGCCGAGACCCTCGATATCGGAGAGGCCCGCGCCTGGGTGCTGGACCATCGCATCACCTGGAACCACATCGGGGTGGGCATGGTGTCGGACCTGCGTGCCTGGATGGATGAGCTGCCGAGCGTGACCCTGGCCGAGTTCCTGATCGGCGGCCTGGAGGTGGGCGACCTGCCCTTCGATCCGGTGGGGCTCTTCGGCAACCATCTCGGCCACTTCGGCTTCGTCCTGCCGCCCCTGCCCAACTTCCTGTTCACCCGTGACAACAGCGCCTGGATCCAAGGTGGCGTCACCCTCAACCCGATGTTCTGGAGCGCACGCAGGCCGGAGACCCTGCTGATGGCCGCCATCTACGCTTTTCATCCGGCCTTCGCGGGCCGGGTGAAGGTGCACTGGGGGGATCCCCTGGCGGACCATGGCCTCGCCACCCTCGAGGGCGGAGATGTCATGCCGGTGGGGCACGGCACGGTGCTGGTGGGCATGGGCGAGCGCTCCTCGCCCCAGGCCATCGGCCAGCTGGCGAAGTCGCTGTTCGAGGAGGGCAGCGTACGCCGGGTGATCGCCTGCCAGCTCCCCAAGACCCGGTCGGCCATGCACCTGGACACGGTCTTCACCTTCTGTGGCGGCAACGTGGTGACCGCCTTCAAGGAGGTCGCCGATGCGGTGGTCTGCTACGACCTGCGTCCCGGCGAGGGGGGCAAGACGCTGGCCTTCCGTCAGGACCCGCGCCACCTCTTCGACCTGGTTGCCGAGGTCCTGGGGTACGCGGCGCTGGACGTGGTGCCTACCGGCGGCGATACCCCGGAGGAACGCGAGCGCGAGCAGTGGAACGACGGCAACAACTTGCTGGCGCTGAGCCCCGGTGTCGTCGTGGGCTATGACCGCAACGACGATACCAATGCGGCACTGGAGGCGGCGGGCATCGAGGTGCTGGCCATTCCCGGTGCCGAGCTGGGCCGGGGGCGCGGTGGGGGGCGCTGCATGAGCTGCCCCACCCGCCGTGATCCGATCTGACAGGGAAGGAACCGCACCATGGCATTCAATCTCAAGAACCGGCACTTCCTGACGCTGCGTGAGTTCACCCCGCAGGAGATCGGCTTCCTGCTGAAGCTGTCCGCGGACCTGAAGGCCGCCAAGTACGCCGGCACCGAGGTGCTGACCCTCGAGGGCAAGGACATCGCGCTGATCTTCGAGAAGGACTCCACCCGCACCCGGGTCGGCTTCGAGGTGGCGGCCTACGACCAGGGGGCCCGCGTCACCTACCTCGGCCCCACCGGCAACCACCTCGGCCACAAGGAGTCGGTGAAGGATACCGCCCGGGTCCTGGGCCGGGTCTACGATGCCATCGAGTACCGCGGCTTCGGGCAGGCCATCGTGGAGGAGCTGGCCGCCCATTCCGGCGTGCCGGTCTACAACGGCCTGACCAACGAGTTTCACCCCACCCAGATCCTCGCGGACCTGCTGACCATGCAGGAGCACGTGGAGAAGCCGCTGCGCGAGGTGTCCTTCGTGTTCGTCGGCGATGCCGCCAACAACATGGGCGACAGCCTGCTGATCGGCGGGGCCAAGATGGGCATGGATGTGCGGCTCTGTGCGCCCAGGGCCTGCTGGACATCGCAGGCCGTGCAGGAAGAGGCCAGGGCGCTCGCGGCAGAGACCGGAGCCAGGATCATGATCACCGACGACATCGACGAGGCCGTGGCCGGGGTCGATGTCGTCTACACCGATGTCTGGGTGTCCATGGGCGAGCCCAAGGAGAAGTGGGCCGAGCGCATCAAGCTGCTGATGCCCTACCAGGTGAATGCCGACCTGATGGCCAGGACCGGCAATCCCCGGGTACGCTTCATGCACTGCCTGCCGGCCTTTCACAACACCGAGACCACGGTGGGCAAGGAGATGCAGGACACCTTCGGGCTCGATGCCATGGAGGTGACCGACGAGGTGTTCGAGAGCCCCGCCTCCATCGTCTTCGACCAGGCCGAGAACCGGCTCCATACCATCAAGGCGGTTCTCGTCGCGACCCTGGGAGGCTGACATGCTGGTGGTGGCGGCACTGGGCGGCAACGCCCTCCTCAAGCGCGGCGAGCCCCTGACGGCCGCCGCGCAACGCGGTAACGTGCAGCTGGCGGTCCGCGCGTTGGCCGAGATCGTGCGCGCCGGGCATCGCTTGGTGATCACCCATGGCAACGGCCCCCAGGTGGGCCTGCTGGCGCTGCAGGGCGCGGCCTATCGGCCGGACGAGGCCTATCCGCTGGACGTGCTGGGCGCCGAGACCGAGGGCATGATCGGCTACATGATCGAGCAGGAGCTGGAGAACGCGCTCGACCATGACCGCCCGGTGGCCACCCTGCTGACCCAGGTGGTGGTGGATCCTCGGGATCCCGCCTTTGCCCATCCCACCAAGTTCGTCGGGCCGGTCTACGAACGGGACGAGGCCGAGCGTCGCGCGGCGGCGGCCGGCTGGCAGATCGCCCGGGACGGCGACAAGTGGCGTCGGGTCGTGCCGTCGCCGACGCCGCTGGAGATCCCGGACCTGCGGGTCTTGCAGCTGCTGCTCGCCCAGGGCGTGGTGGTGGTCTGCACCGGGGGCGGCGGGATCCCGGTCCTGCGCCGGGAGGATGGCAGCATGATCGGCGTGGAGGCGGTCATCGACAAGGACGCCGCCAGCGCGCTGCTGGCGCGCCAGCTGGGCGCCGACGCCCTGCTGCTGCTGACCGATGTGGTGGCGGTGTACCGGGATTACGGTACCGACGCCGCCTCCCCGGTCCACGCCCTGACGGTGGCCAGGGCCCGGGAGATGGCCCTGCCGGCTGGCTCCATGGGACCGAAGCTGGCGGCCGCCTGCGACTTTGCGGAGGATGGGGGCATCAGCGGCATCGGCCGGCTGGTCGATGCCCTCGCCATACTGGAGGGAACGGCGGGCACGCGGGTGTCGGCCGACGCATAGGATGCGCTGATGACGCAACATGAAGCCCAGTTGGAGGCCGAGGAGGCCACCGGTTCCATCGTCGCCATTCGCGGCGGCGTCGTGGACGTCAGGTTTGCCGGGCAGGGCCCCGGCATCCGGGAGCTGCTCCATGCCGGGAAGATCGGCCTGGAGGTGGCCGGCCTGGCGGACGATGGGGTGGTGCGCTGCATGGCGCTGGGGCCGGTCAGGGGGCTGGGGCTCGGCATGCCGGTGCGGGCCACCGGCGCGCCGATCAGTGTGCCGGTCGGCGACGCCGTGCTGGGCCGCATGCTCAACGTGTTCGGTGCGCCGATCGACCGCAAGCCTGCACCGGTGACCGCGGAACGGCGCGCCATCCACCAGGCGCCTCCCCGGCTGGAAGACCGTGTCGTGCGCAGCAGGATCCTGGAGACCGGCATCAAGGCCATCGACCTGCTGTCGCCCATCGAGCGAGGCGGCAAGACCGGCCTGTTCGGTGGCGCCGGCGTGGGCAAGACCGTGTTGATCACCGAGCTGATCAACAACACCGTGCAGCAGCACAAGGGCGTGAGCCTCTTCTGCGGCATCGGCGAGCGCTCCCGCGAGGCGGAGGAGCTCTACCGCGAGATGGGCGAGGCCGGCGTGCGCGACAACACCGTGATGCTGTTCGGCCAGATGAACGAGGTGCCCGGGGTTCGATTCCTGGTCGGCAAGGCCGCGCTGACCATGGCGGAGCATTTCCGCGACGAGCAGCAGCGGGACGTGCTGCTGCTGATCGACAACATCTTCCGCTTCGTGCAGGCCGGCTCCGAGGTCTCCGGGCTGATGGGGCGCATGCCCTCGCGGGTGGGCTACCAGCCGACGCTGGCCACCGAACTGGCGGAACTGGAGGAGCGCATCACCTCCACCCGCCAGGCCGCCATCACCTCGGTCCAGGCCGTCTACGTGCCGGCCGACGACTTCACCGACCCCGCCGCCGCGCATATCTTCTCCCACCTGTCGGGCTCGGTCGTGCTGTCGCGCAAGCGGGCCAGCGAGGGCCTGTACCCGGCCATCGACCCCCTGGCCTCCTCCTCGGTCATGCTCACGCCCTCGGTAGTGGGGCAGCGGCACTACGACATCGCCCGGGCGGTGCGCCGCACCCTGGCCGAGTACGAGGAGCTTCGCGACATCATCGCCATGCTGGGCATCGAGGAGCTCTCGGCCGCCGACCGGGCCACCGTGGCCCGCGCCCGCCGGCTGGAGCGCTTCCTGACCCAGCCCTTCTTTACCACGGGCTCGTTCACCGGGACCGAGGGCAAGCGCGTGTCCATCGACGATACCCTCGAGGGGTGCGACACCATCCTGAACCAGACCCGTTTCGCGCATGACGAGGGCGACTACTACATGATCGGAGCCATTTCCGACCTGGAGGAGGAGGCATGAGCCTGTCAGCCGAGATGCAGGTGACCCTGCGGCTGCCGACCCGGACCCTGTACGAGGGCCCGGCGACCCGGCTGTCTGCGGAGGCGGAAAACGGGGCCTTCGGGATGCTGCCGAACCATATCGACTTCGTCACCGCGCTGGTGCCCTCCGTGCTGATCCTGACCCTGGCGGACGGCGAGGAACGGATCTTCGGCATCGACGAGGGCATCCTGGTGAAGAAGGGGCATGACGTGGATATCGCCATCCGGCGGGGCGTCCAGGGCAGCGACCTGGCCTCGTTGAGGGAGACCGTGCAGGAGAGCTTCGTCGAGGTGGATGAGGAGGAGCGCGTGGCCCGCTCCGCCCTGTCTCGCCTGGAGGCGGGCATCGTGCGCCGGTTTGCCGACCTGCAGCGGCCCAGGACGCCATGACCCGGAAGCGGAAGTCTCCGGTGGAGGACATCGGTCGTCGCGCACGGCGCCGGGAGAAGGCGCGGGACGACCCGGGCGAGAGCCCGCTGCGGGGGCTCGGGGTCTTCGGCATGATCGGGTGGTCGGTCGCGGTGCCCACCGTGGGCGGCGCCTTTCTCGGGCTGTGGCTCGACCGCCACATGCCGCAGGCGTTCAATTGGACCATTGCCCTGATCCTGGGGGGCGTGGCGCTGGGCAGCTTCATTGCCTGGGCCTGGGTCAGCAAGGAAGCCAACGACAAGGGGAGCGAGCATGATGACGATTGACTGGCACGCCGTGATCACCGGCTTCGGCGCCGGTGTCGCCGTCAGTATCCTGTACTTCCTGGGCCTGGCGCTGAGCGTCCGCCTGGCGCTGCGCCTGACTCGGCCCGTCTCGGTCCTGCTGCCCAGTGCCGCGCTGCGGATCGGTCTGCTGCTGGCGGCCGGCTGGTGGGTGACCGACGGGGGCACCCTGGGCGGGGCTTTCGCGGGCTATGCGCTCGCCTTCTTCCTGGTGCGCTTCATCGCCACCCAAGTGGCCCGGCTACCCCGGGTGAAGGAGGCCGGATGCAACTGACACCCGACGAGACGACGGTCTTCACCCTCTGGGGCCTCGGGATCAACGAGACCGTGGTCAATACCTGGATCGTCATGGCCATGCTGACCGTTGCCTCGATGCTCGTGACCCGGAAACTGCGGCCGGACGTGCCGCCGAATCGCTGGCGAACGACCCTGGAGGTGATCGTCACCGGGATCCAGCGGCAGATCGAGGACATCTCGTCGCAGTCGTCGCGCCACGTCCTCTACTTCTCGGGCACGCTGTTCCTGTTCATTGCGCTGTCCAACCTGCTGCTGGTCGTGCCGGGTTTCACGCCGCCCACGGCCTCGCTGTCGACCACGGCGGCCCTGGCCCTGTCGGTGCTGATCGCCGTCCCGCTGTTCGGCATCACCCGACAGGGCATCGGCGGCTATCTGAAGACCTACATCCAGCCCTCCATCGTCATGCTGCCCTTCAACATCATCAGCGAGTTCTCCCGGGGGATCTCGCTGGCCATCCGCCTCTACGGCAACGTGATGAGCGGGGCGGTCATCGCCGGCATCCTGCTGGGCGTGGCGCCGTTCTTCTTTCCCGTGGTGATGGACGTGCTGGGCCTGCTGACCGGCCTGATCCAGGCCTACATCTTCGCCATCCTGGCGACCGTCTATATCTCGTCGGCCACGGCCCCTGTCCACAAGCCCGTCAAGACGCCGGGCCATGAACCTGAGCGCGGACGTGACCATCATAAGGAGCAAGATCGATGACTGATGCAGCCCTGATTGCGGCCATCTCCATCCTCACTGCGGGACTGACGGTGTCGTTCGGCGCCCTCGGCCCGGCGCTGGGGGAGGGGCGGGCCGCGGCCGCCGCCCTGACCGCCATCGCCCAGCAGCCGGACTCGGCCTCCACCCTGTCGCGCACCCTGTTCGTGAGCCTGGCCATGATCGAGTCCACGGCGATCTACTGCTTCGTGGTGGCGATGATCGTGCTGTTCGCCAACCCGTTCATGGATGCCTTCCTGCAAGCCACCCCACCGGCGGCAGGCTGAGCCATGTCGATCGACTGGGTCACGGTCCTCGCCCAGATCGCCAACTTCCTGGTGCTGGTCTGGCTGCTGAAGCGCTTCCTCTACAAGCCGATCCTCAAGGGCATCGATTCCCGCGAGGCCGAGATTGCCCAGCGGATGGGGGAGGCCAAGCGGGCCAAGGAGAAGGCTGTTGCCGCGGAGGCGGACTTCGTGGCACGCCAGCAGAAGCTGCAGGCCGACCAGGACGCCCTGGCGGAGCGGGTGCGCGAGCAGGCGAAGCAGCAGCGGGACGCCCTGCTGGCCGAGGCCCACGAGAAGATGGAGCAGGAACGCCAGGATAGCCTGGCGCAGCTGGCTCGCGAACGGGAGCGCTTCACGTCGGAGCTCTACCAGGCGAGTGCCGACACGCTCTACCAGCTGGCCGGCCGGGCGCTGCAGGACCTGGCCAACGAGCGCCTGGAGGAGCATATCGCCCTGCACGTGATCGGCAAGCTGGACCCGCTGTCGGACGAGCTGGCCTCGGCCGCCGAGCATGCCGAGGAAGCGGTGGCCACCACCCATGCCCCGTTGCCGGAGGGGGCCTGCCACGAGGTCGAGGCCGCCCTGGCGGCCCGGGTGCCCGGCCTTCCCCTGCGCTTCGCCACCGATGAGAGCCAGTCCCCCGGCCTGGTCCTGCGCATCGGCAGCCTCGAGCTCGCCTGGACGGTCGAGAGCTACACCGACGAGCTGGTCGAGCTGCTCAAGGAGCGCCTGGCCAGCGGCGAGTCGGGCAGGGTGAACGCCCATGGCGGATGACACGCACCGGCCCGACGTGCAGGACTTCATCGACCTCCTGCTGGACAGCCCCGCTCCCTCGCCGGTGCTGGCCGAGGTGGGGACGGTCGCCACGGTGGGCGACGGGATCGCCGTGGTCTCGGGGCTCGGTCGGGCCCTGTCGGATGAGCTGCTGGTCTTCGCCTCGGGGGTTCGCGGCGTGGTGCTGGACCTCGAGCCGGGCCGGCTGGGCGTCGTGCTGCTGGGCCCCTCGGAGCGGGTGCGCGCCGGTGAGGATGTCTGGCGCACCCACAAGGTGATCAGCGTGCCGGTCGGGCCGGGCCTGGTCGGCCGGGTGGTCGACGCCACCGGCCAGCCCCTGGACGGCAAGGGCCGGGTGACCGCCGTGGCCGAACGGCCGGTGGAGGCCCGGGCGCCGGACATCCTCAGCCGCGCGGCCGTCAAGCGCCCTCTGGCGACGGGCCTCAAGGCGGTCGATGCCGCGGTGCCGGTCGGCCTGGGGCAGCGGGAGCTGATCATCGGCGACCGCCAGACCGGCAAGACCTCCATCGCCCTGGATACCATCCTCAACCAGGCCCGCTCGGAGGTCCTGAGCATCTATTGCGCCATCGGCCAGCGCGGGGACGCGGTGGCCAGGGTCATCGAGGCGCTCCGGGAGAGCGGCCAGCTGGCCAACACCATCGTGGTCGTCGCCGGCGACGAGGACGCGCCGGGACTGGCCTATATCGCGCCCTATGCGGCGATGACGATAGCCGAATACTTCGCCGACCAGGCCCGGGACGTGCTGGTCGTCTTCGATGACCTCACCCACCACGCCCGCTCCTATCGCGAGCTCTCGCTGCTGCTGCGGAGACCGCCGGGGCGCGAGGCATTCCCCGGGGACATCTTCTACGTGCATGCCAGGCTGCTCGAGCGGGCCGGCCAGTTCACCGAGGAGGCCGGCGGCGGTTCCATCACCGCCCTGCCCGTGGTGGAGACCCAGGCGGAAAACCTCTCGGCCTACATCCCGACCAACCTCATATCGATCACCGACGGCCAGATCTACCTGTCGCCGCGACTGGTGCGCAAGAACCAGTTCCCGGCCGTGGACCTCGGGGTGTCGGTGTCGCGGGTGGGCGGCAAGGCCCAGCACCGCGCCTTCCGGGACGTCGCCGGCAACCTGCGCGTCACCCTCTCCCAGTTCGAGGAGCTGGAGGACTTTGCCCGCTTCGGTACCCGGCTGGATGACGCCACCCGGGCCCGCCTGAGCCGGGGCGCGGCGGTCCGGGCGGCATTGCGCCAGCCCGAGCGGGACCCGGTACCGGCCGTGGAGCAGCTGCTGGTGCTGCTGGCGGCGATGGAGGGCCTGTTCGACGGGCTGTCGGAGACCGAGGTGGTGGCCGCCATGGAGACCATCCGGGCCTCGGTGGGGGACGCCCTGACGGGGGTCGCCGCGCGCATCGCCCGCAACGAGCCCCTGGAGGAGGAGGACCGCGCCGCCATCCTCTCGGTGGCGCGGTCCGCCCTCGGCAAGCCGGAGGACGGCCGTGACGCAGACACTTGAAACCCTCTCCCGCCGCTTTGATACGCTGACCAGCATCCGCGGGATCGTGCACACCATGAAGACGATCTCGGCCATCAATGCCGTACCCTATGAGCGTGCCGCCCGCTCCATCGAGGCCTATCACCGCACCGTGCGCAGCGGACTGCACGCGTTCGTCGCCAGAACCGGCCCTATCGCCATGCCGTCCGTGGAGCTGGCCGACAGCGTCGTGGTGGTCTTCGGCTCCGACCATGGCCTGTGCGGCAACTACAACGAACTGCTCGCCGAGAAGGTAGCGGCGGAACTTGTGCCGGCGACGGCCGGACACGCCGCCCTTCGGGTGCTGTGTGTCGGCGCGCAGATGCATGACGCCCTGGCGGGGCAGGGCCTCAGCCCCGAGAGCGTGCTGCTACCCCCGGCCTCGGCGGAGGGTATCGGGCGCTTGGCGGGCAGCATCGTCACCCGGCTGGACGACATCGGCGGCGGCGAGCCTCACCATCGCAAGGTCACGCTGGCCTTCACCCAGCGCGCCGGGCGCGGGCAGCACGAGCCGGTGCTGATGCCGCTGCTGCCCCTGGGGCAGGCGTTGCTCTCGGAGCTTGTCGGCCGGCCATGGCAATCCCGCTCGCTGCCCGACTATTCGATGCCCAGCGCCGAGCTGTTTGCCGCCCTGTTGCGCAGCCATATCTTCGCCAGCGTCTTCCGGGCCTCGGCGGAGGCCATGGTCACCGAGAATGCTGCACGCCTTGCCCTGATGCAGCAGGCCGAGAAGTCGGTGGACGAGCGCCTGGACGAGGTGAAGGGGCAGCTGAGATCGGTGCGCCAGGATGAGATCACCACCGAGCTGCTGGACGTCATCATCGGCTTCGAGGCGCTGCGCACGCCTTCCCGCCGCTCTCCTCACCAGACGCCTCACCCCTCTCCTCCCAACGCTCCGCGCCGGACCTGAGGGTCCGAGCCCAGGGAAGGCGTGCAGGCGCCGCGTCGCTCAGCGCGCGCAGGCCCGAGAGCGCCTCCGCCGGCCGGTCGCGCGGGGTGCTGTCGAAGTACGTCTCCTCGCAGGCTTGTCGCCAGGTCAGCCCCGAGCGAGAGGCCTATCTGCCACAGTCCTGTCGGGTGGGGCTTTCACTATTCGCGGCTGGCCTTCTATGCTGGTGGTAGACGGTGCCGATGCAGCGAGATGCCGCTCGTTGCCATCCGGCCATGGACGATGTTGCGGCGGAAACGTCGCAACCGTACTCAGCGACAGGAGGTAGCATGCCGAAATCCGGTCCCAAGCAAGCCCGAGTCGAGCCGATCCGCGAAGCCCAGGATCAGAACCTGCCGGTCATCGGGTGGCATGTCATCGACGAGACGGATCCCGAGAACGAGATCGCGGTCTCGGAACATGACACCGAAGCAGAGGCCATTCGCGCTGCGGAAGCGTACGAACAGCGCGAGGAGTGAGATCTGCACGATTCCCCTGGCCAGTGGTCGAGCGATACCCACAGGCCCGGCCAAACGGTAGTCGAACGATTGTGAGGAGAGGTCAATGAGTGAAGCAACCGCTGGCAAACGTCTGGAAGGCAAGGTGGCCTTGGTGACGGGTGGGGTACATGGTATCGGCAGAGCCATCTCCCTGCGCCTGGCCGAGGCCGGCGCCAGCGTGGCGGTCACGGATATCGACGATGATGCGGGGCAAGCCCTGGTCGAGGAGATCGAGAATAGGCAGGGAACGGCACGTTACTGGCATCTCGATACCTCCAGCGAAGCGCAGGTCAAGAGCGTCTTCGAGGAGACGGTTCAGGCGTTCGGCAGTCTCGACGTGCTGGTCAACAATGCCGGTATCTCGGGCGTCAACAAGCCGACCCACGAAGTGACCGCCGAAGAGTGGAACGAACTCATGGCGGTCAACGTCAACGGCGTCTTCTACTGCACGAAGCATGCGGTTCCCTACATGCAGAAGGCAGGCCAGGGCAGCATCATCAACCTCTCGTCCATCTATGGCATCGTGGGGGCGGCCGATCTGCCGCCCTATCACGCCTCCAAGGGCGCCGTTCGGGTGATGAGCAAGAACGATGCGCTCTTCTATGCCAAGGACAAGATCCGGGTCAACTCCGTGCATCCCGGCTTCATCTGGACGCCGCTGGTGGAGGGGATCGCCAAGGAATCCGAGGATGGGGTCGAGGCATTCCGTCACCACCTCGATAGCCTGCATCCCATTGGCCATGTGGGCGAACCCGATGACATCGCCTTCGGGGTGGTCTATCTCGCCTCCGACGAGTCGAAGTTCGTGACCGGCAGCGAGCTGCTGATCGACGGTGGTTATACCGCCAAGTGAACCCGGCCGAGGGCGGGGTGTTGCACCACACCGTTCCATCGGCTGGTTCACCGGATAACGACGCCGACAGACGGCGGGCCTTCGGGTCCGCCGTCTGTCGTCTGATGACACTCGAACCGCCCGCGGCTGAGGGGCTGACGAGGTCTCTTCGTTGTCAGCCCCTCAGGTGGATGGGTTCCTGCGCTTCGCCGGACTCGAGGACGCGGCCGATGATCGCGGCCCGCGTATAGCCCAGGGCCTGCAGCGCCGCGAGGCACGCCTCGGCGTGCTCGGCGGGCACGCCGGCCAGCAGGCCCCCCGCGGTCTGCGGGTCGAACAGCATCGGGTAGCGGGGGTGTTCGACCCACGCGGCCGGGTCGCGGATGGCCCGCCGCAGGCGCACGTTGGCGGGCTGCAGGGAGCTCAGGATGCCGGCAGCCACGGTCTCCTCCGCGCCTTCCAGCAGCGGCAGGGCTGAAAGATCGAGCTCGGCATCTACGCCCGAGGGGCGGGTCATCTCGATCAGGTGCCCGAGCAGGCCGAAGCCGGTGAGGTCGGTGCAGGCGGTGGCGCCATGTTCGCGCAGGCAGCTCGCCGCCTGGCGGCTGGACTGGCACATGCTCTCGAGGGCGGCATCGATCCAGCGCCCGCGGGCGCCGAGCCGGGCATGGGCGGCGAACAGGGTGCCGGTGCCGAGGGGCTTGGTCAGGATCAGCGCCTGGCCGGGGCGCAGGTCGCCCTTGGTCATCAGGGCCATGCCGGCCCGACCGTCGTCCTCGGTACTCTCCCCCACGCTGCCGCTGTCGATCAGGCCATTGACGGCAAAGCCCAGGGCCAGCTCGCTGCCCTCGCCGGTGTGCCCGCCGACCAGGGCGCAGCCGGCCTCGTCGAGCACCTCCACGGCGCCGGCCATCATCTGGTAGACGGTGTCCTCCACCTTGGCCTCGAGTCCCTGGGGCACCGTGGCCACGGCGGTGGCGGTCTGCGCCTCGGCGCCCATGGCGAAGATGTCGCCCAGGGCGTGGTTGGCGGCGATCCTGCCGAACACATAGGGGTCGTCGATGAAGGCGCGGAAGAAGTCGATGGTATGCACCATGTCCTTGCCCGGCGGTACCCGCACCACGGCGGCGTCGTCCGGGGCATGCAGGCCGACCAGGACCTCCTCGCGCGCCACCGGCGCCAGCGTCGAGAGGGCCCGGGAGAGCACCGAGGCGCCCACCTTGGCCCCGCAGCCGCCGCAGCGCATGGCGACGGCCGAGATCGCCTGGTCGTGCTCCTCCTCGTCCAGTACCACCCGGCTGGGGGCTGTGGCCTTCATGGTGTCCTGCGTCATGGGCGGCAGGTCGTTGAAGCGGGCCATGAAGCGCCGGTCGATGCTGTCCTTCCAGCGCCATACCCAGTCGCCGGACAGGCACAGCGGGCCCCGGGAGGCCACGGCGTGGCGGTCGCCGGTGCTGATCAGGGCCAGCCATCGCGCCTGGGGGCGGTAGGGCGTGAGCGGTCGGCCGGTCACGGCGGCGCGCAGGTTGTCGGCCAGCGGTCGGCCCTGGCGCACGGCGAAGACCCCGGCCTTCTCGCGCGGATGGTTGACCTGGCGGGCGATGTCGCCGGCGGCGAAGATGCGCGGGTCCGACGGCGAGCGCAGGGTGTCGTCGACCTGAATGAAGCCGTCGTCATCGAGCTCGAGTCGGGTGTCCCTGAGCCAGGCGGCGCCGCCGGCGTTGGTCACCCAGACGATCTCGTCGGCGCCGTACCAGCTGCCGTCGGCGGCCTGCAGGCGGCCTGCCTCGACGTCGACGATCTCGGTGGCGGTATGCACCTCGACGCCGCGGCGAGCCAGGGTGTCGCGGAACTGCGCCCGCACCCGCGCATTGTGGGTCGGCAGGATACTCTCGCCGCGGGTGAAAAGCGCCAAGGCAAGCTCCGCCGGGTCGCGCCCGCGGGCGGCCAGTTCCCTGCCCAGCCGGTACTGCATGGCCAGCAGCAGCTCGACGCCGCCGGCGCCGCCGCCGACCACCGCGACGCGCGTCCGCCCCGAGTGCGCCTCGATGCGCCGAAGCAGCGTCTGCCAGCGGTCGTTGAACTGGTGGATTGGCTTGACCGGTACGGCATGCTCGGGGGCCCCACCGAGCGCATCCATGCGCGGGGTCGAGCCGATATTGATCGATAGCCAGTCATAGGGCACCGGGGGGCGCGAGCGGCAGAGCACCCTGCGCGCGTCGTGGTCGATGCCGATGGCCTCGTCGCGGAAGAAGCGTGCTCCGGCATACTCCGCCAGCCGGCGCAGGTCGATATGCACGTCGTCATAGGTGTAATGTCCGGCGACATAGCCCGGCAGCATGCCCGAGTAGGGGGTATGGGTGTCGCGACAGATCAGGGTGAGCCTGACACCCGGCTCCGGCCGCATGGCAAAGCGTTTCAGTACCCCGACGTGGGTGTGCCCACCTCCGACGAGGACGATATCGCGCAAGACCGGTTGCCGCGCTTGCTGCATGGTTGGATTCGCTCCGGGTTGATGGGAGATCGGCGCCGGCACAGTCTAAAGCAAAAGCGCGTGGCGGTTTCCCGGCACGCGCTGTTGGTGCAGTCACGAGGCTGTTCAGGCGTCGATACGGGTGACCCGGATCGGCAGGCCTTGGCGCACGGCGGCGCCGCTGATGGGCTCGAGCCAGGTGCCGTCCACGCGGCGAGTCGGGTCCTTGAAGCCCAGGTCGTTGATATTGATGCCGGCGCGCAGCCACTCGAGGTCAGGCTGGGATTCGCCGTCGATCACGTGGGGGGTGGCTCCCAGGTCGCGGTGGCCGTAGCCGTGCTCGATGCCCAGGGCCCCCGGTATCACTCCCTCGCCGACCAGCGCCAGGGCCGCCACGCTGCCGCCAGGGCTCTCGATGCGGATGGTATCGCCGTGGCGGATGCCGAAGCGCTCGGCGTCCTGGCGGTGCATCATCACCGGGTTGTAGGGCTTGATCATGCGCAGCCGCTCGAGGCCGATAGCGTAGGAGTTCATCAGGTTGGACTTGAACGAGAACGCCAGCAGCGGCCACGCCTCCTCGGTGAACACCTCGCGCATGGCACGGCCGTCGGCCAGTGGTGGCAGGGCATGGCGCGGCACGCCGCGGTTGGGCTCGCCGGTCTGGGTGTTGATGCTGGTGCCCACCTGCTCGTTGTAGACGCACAGGGTGCGCTTCCAGGCGCTGGTGAGGTTCTCGCCCTTGAAGTGGTCCGAGAAGTCCTCGAAGCGCCCACCGCGGGCGTAGAGGTAGGCCACCGGGCCGTGCTCCTCGGGCTTGAGGGTGCGCTCGAGCCTGGGCAGCAGGGGCGCGATCCCCCCATGGGCGATGTCGCTCTCGTCGGCGTCGGGCAGCGGCTCGCCCTGCATGGCCACGTTGGCGGCGGCGCGCAGGAAGAAGTCCTCGGCACGGTCGAGCGGGTGCAAGTTGCCGTCGGCGTCGGGGATCGCCCCCTCGCCGAAGCCGGGCAGCCCCAGGCGCTTGGCGGTGGCGATGAAGAAGCTCTCCATGGAGACCGGCTCGCCTGCCGCGGTCTTCTGCTGGCGCGGCTCCACCACCGGCCAGCAGGCGGTGGTCATCCGGCCCAGGGTGCCGCGCCAGGCGCCGGTGAAGCCCCATACCTCGTACATCACCGAGTCCGGCACGAGGTAGTCGGCGTAGCGGTTGGTCTCGTTGAGGAAGCCGTCGACGGCGACGTAGAGCCCCAGGCGCTTGGGGTCCTTGAGCTTGTCGGCGATCAGCGCCTCCAGGCCCGCCTGGCCGTAGATAGGGTTGGCCATGCAGCCGATGACTGCCTTGATCGGGTAGGGGTAGCCATCCAGCGCCGAGGGCAGGTGCTCGGTCAGCGTCGGCGGTGCCAGCGAGCGCCAGGGCGCGCGGGCGGGGTAGGGGTTATCCCCGGCGGCCACCTTGCGCTGGTACTCGGAAGACTTCTCGTAGGGGAAGCGCGAGCGGGAGAGGAAGATCCCCTGGGGGCCGAGCTTGCCGGGGAAGTTGGCCAGATCATAGCGGGGGCCTTCGCCCACGCCGTTGAACTGGCCACCGCCTGGAGCGCTGCCGCCCTTGCGGTTGTGGTTGCCGGCCAGCACGTTGAGCATCTGCACCGCAAAGGCGGCGTAGAAGCCGTTGCCGGACATCATGCCGCCGTGGCAGTTGGTCACCGCGCGCCGACCGTGGCGAGCGTAGCGCTCCGCCAGGTCGACGATGGTGGCTTCGGGGATGCCGCAGTGCGCGGCATACTCGGCCAGGGAGTGCTCGTTGGCGGATTCGCGCAGCAGGGTCATGCTGCTCTTGACCCGCACGCTCTCGCCAGGTCCTTCCGACGCACCGGCGAGTTCCACCTCGCGGTCAACGAAGAGCTCGGCGGCCAGGGCGTCGGTGCTCTTCACCAGCTCGCCGTCGGCTACCACCATGGGCACGTCGGCGTCGCTTCCGGCCTCGGCCAGGCCCAGGTCGCTGGCGCTCAGGAAGCGACCGCGGCGCGGGTGGCCCTCGGACGCGATCACCAGGTGGGTGGCATTGGTGTGGGTCGCCTCAGCCGCGGCGTCCGCGGCGGGCTGGCCGGGCAGTTCGAGGAACGCCTTGGCATAGCCCTCGTGGTCGAGCAGCCACTGGATCACGGCCATGGCGAAGGCGCTGTCGCTGCCCGGGCGGATCGGCACCCAGCGGTTGTGGTCGTCGGCGTGGGAGGCCGAGGCGTTGAGTGCCGGGTCGACCACCACGTACTCCAGGGTGCCGGCGGCGCGGGCCTGGGCGATCAGCCGGCCCTGGCGCTTGAAGGGGTTGCCGGCCTGGCTGGGCGCGCAGCCGATGTACATGATGAAGCGCGCGTTCTGGATGTCCGGTTTGACGTGGGCGAACTTCTGCATGTCGTTCATCACGGCGCCGGAGCCCATGCGGAAGGCGAGGCCGCAGTAGGAGCCGTGGTGGCCGTAGTTGCGGGTGCCGAAGGCGTTGAAGGCGAAGCGCTTGAGGATCGCGGAGCGGCCGTAGTCGGTGGCCTCCATCACCATCAGCTGGTTGGCCCTGGGGCCGTACTCGGGGTTCGCCGGGTCGATCGGGGTGTCGACATCGTGGATGGCGCGCAGGCCGTCGACGTGGCCCTCGCCGAAGAGGTCGCCGCCCTCGCAGATCTCCTCGATCACCTGCTCGAAGGGCACCTTCTGCCACTCCCGGCTGCCGCGCTCGCCGACCCGCTTGAGGCAGTGGGTGACGCGGAAGGGGCTGTCGATCTGCGCCATCATGGCGTTGCCCCGGGCGCAGGCGGTGGAGCGGTTCTGCTGGCCCTGGTCACCGAAGGCGCTGACGCTGCGCAGCGCCTTGGCCACCGGGGTGCGCATCGGCAGGTGCTCGTCGGCGGAGAGCGGATGGTAGGGGTTGCCGGCCACGCGCAGCACCTGGTCGCTGGCGTTGTCGACGCGCACCCGCACGCCGCACTTGGTGGTGCAGCCGTAGCAGACGGTGAAGGCCACGCGCTGGTCCGGATTGAGGGTCAGCTCGCCGCTCTCGGGATCGACGCGGTACTCCGGCGCCAGGGAGTTGCCGTGGATGCGGTGCTCCGGTGTCTCGCCGGCGCTGCCGGTGACTCCCTTGGCCATCTTGACCAGCGGGTCGGAGTAGCCGGCGGCGAAGGTGGCGGCACCGCCGGCGGCGGCGGCGCCCTTGAGGAAGCGGCGACGTGAGGTGTCGAGTGACTTAGCCATGATGGAGGGCTCCTTCGACGTCAGGGTGTTCGGGTGCGGCGGGTGAGGCGTCGGCGGCGCTGCCGCCCTGGGAGGCCTGGCGCCACGGCACGAAGAGGTCGACCAGCAGGATGGCGGCGAGCCACAGGCCGAAGGTGCCGACGATGCCGAGGATGCCGGACGAGCCGGCGGGGATGCCGTAGTGGTGGAAGCCGGCGCTATGGCGGGCCACGGTCTGCACGTCCATCAGCACCACCCAGCGGAACATCCAGCCCACGTGCAGGGCCACCAGGCCGAGCACCCAGGCCCAGGCGTGGAGGGCCGGGCGGCGTGACACCGGGCGGGTGAGCAGGAAAA
The DNA here is from genome assembly GCF_014192285.1 of Halomonas fontilapidosi. Classification (GTDB taxonomy): domain Bacteria; phylum Pseudomonadota; class Gammaproteobacteria; order Pseudomonadales; family Halomonadaceae; genus Halomonas; species Halomonas fontilapidosi. The sequence goes on from NZ_JACHXQ010000009.1 coordinate 88,596, forward strand.
GCACCGCGCCGAACAGCCCCAGGCCGGTGAGGCCGCCCCACAGGGCGGTGCTGCGCCACTCGGCGCTGTTGCGTACGGATTCCATGGCGGCGGCCACCGAGCCGACGTGGGCGTTGATGCCGTCGAGGAACCAGCTGCCGGCGACGAGCCCGGCGACCAGGCAGGCCCCCAGCATCACCTTGAGCATCTGCCGAGTGACGGTCATGTCGCGCAGGCCGCTGACCCGATTCAACACCATGACCAGGCCGGTCGCGGCGATGAAGCCGGTGGCCACGAACATCGGTGGCAGCCAAACGGTGTGCCACAACGGGCGGGCCTTGACGATGGCCACCTCGGCGCCGGTGTAGAGCATGATGCCGGTGGAGAGGGCCAGTGTCCCCAGGCCCACCAGCACCACCAGGGCGCGCGGGGTGGGGGTGTCGCCCAGCGATAGCCAGCGTGCCACGAAACCACTGAGCCCGGTGGCCTGGCGATGGGCCTGCAGCGCCGGGCGCCAGGCCAGCCACGAAAGCACGATCACGCCGACCACGTAGAGGGGCAGCACCAGGCTGCCGACGGACATCCAGGAGTGGCTGTTGGCGTAGGCGTAGAAGTGCCAGAAGCGCAGCGGCTGGTGCAGGTCGGCGAGCAGCGCCACCGGCGCCACCAGGGTGGTGGTCAGGCAGGCGAGCAGTGCCAGGCGCGCGGTGGGCAGCCAGCGCTGCCGGCCGAACACCAGCGCCGGGGCGGCCAGCCACAGGGTGGCGTAGGAGAGCGCGATCATGAAGAAGTACTGCACCGCCCAGGGGTACCAGGCGATGTCGTAGCGCGGGGCGAGCAGCTCAATGGCGGAATTCATAGCCCATCTCCTTGCCGTGGGGGTCGAGGACGTCCAGGGCCACCGGTTCGGCGTCGGGGCGAGTGACGAAGCGCTCGTCCATGCCGAGGTAGAAGACCTGGGGCAGGGTGTTCTTCTCGGGCTGCAGCACCATCAGATCACTGCGGTGCTCGGCGATCATGCGGCTGATCTGGCTCTCCGGGTCGCGCATGTCGCCGATGATCCGTGCACCGCCCACGCAGCTCTCCACGCAGGCCGGCAGTAAGCCCGCCTCCAGGCGGTGGGCGCAGAAGGTGCACTTGTCGGCGGTCTGGGTACGCTCGTTGATGAAGCGGGCGTCGTAGGGGCAGGCGTTGACGCAGTAGGCGCAGCCCACGCAGCGGTCGCTGTCGACCACGACGATGCCGTCCCGGCGCTGGAAGGTGGCCTCCACCGGGCAGACCGGCACGCAGGGCGGGTTCTCGCAGTGGTTGCACAGGCGGGGCAGCATGAAAGTGGCGACCTCGCCCGTCTCCTGGTGCGCCACCTCGTACTGGGAGACAGTGGTGCGGAAGCTGCCCAGGGGGGCGGCGTTCTCGATATGGCACGACACGGTGCAGGCCTGGCAACCGATGCACTGGCGCAGGTCGATGAGCATGCCGTAGCGCTTGCTGGGGTCGCCCTCACGGCGGGGTGGCTGCTGGTTGATGCCGGCGCTGGCGATGCTCGAGAGCGGCACCATCGCGGCGCCCGCGCTGAGACGGGCCAGCTGGCCGAGCAGGGTGCGGCGAATGGGGTCCATGGCGCCTCCGGTGGCCTGGGTGGGGCGGGGATTCCGCCGTCGGGTCAGGGTGATACCGGAAGGCTACCTGCGACCAAGGTCTAGGCGCTTGACGCCGATCAAGATATCGTTAGCAAGCTCTTAATCCTGGCATAATGTTCCTTCAAGTCATTGAGGGAAAGGGACTTTCTGCCGTCCTGGCAGGCAAGAAAAAACGCCCTGCCGGGAGGGCAGGGCGTTCGCTGTTCGTTGTCGTGCATTCCTCTCGCGGGAGGTCACGATCAGGGCGGTGGACCGCTCGGGTCGATGGTGCGGTAGACGAGACGGAGTTCGTCGACGGAGAGGTGCTCCAGCTTCCCCGACAGGAGGTCGCTGATCTTCTGCATCGGCAGACCGGCGCTGCGGGCGATCTCGCGGCTCCCCAGGTCTGACACGGCGATCAGCCGCGTGATGATGCGCATGAGGCGTGTACGTTTTTCCAGGTCCCTGACATCGAGGTCAGGGCAGCTTCGCGGGGGGTCGGTGAGTTCCGCGTGGGCGGTGTGACGTGCCGTGCTCATGATGCTCCAGTGGGCGGTTTCGACAGCCACACTATGGGGTCTATACGACGATTTTGCCAGTATCGATTGGGTGATTCTTTGGTGTGAGAAAGGCCCTGTCGGCGGCGCGTCCTGGAGGGCAGCCGGGGCCTCGCCGCATACCGGGCTCGGTAGGCTGTTGTCGGCTCTGCGAAAGCCCTGGTCGGCGGTTCGCCAGGCCCCCGGGACGTTGCCGCGTGCACAACAAGGCCCCGCCGGAGCGAGGCCTTGGGTCTTGCAGCGATTCCGTGGTGTGGTGGCGGCAAGCAGATGGTCACCGCTCGCCGACCTTTCATTCCACGCCTAGAACAGCAGGTTGGGCAACCACAGGGCAATGCTCGGGAAGGCGACAATGATCGCGAGCCCCATGATCTGCAGGGCCACGAAGGGCAGGGCGGAGCGGTATATGTCCACGATGGTGATGGATTTTGGTGCCACTGATCGCATGTAGAAAAGGTTGTAGCCGAAGGGTGGCGTCAGGTAGGCCGACTGCATGCTGAGGATGAACAGCACCGCAAACCAGGTGGTGTCGAAGCCGAGGTCACGCACGATAGGCACATAGAGAGGCACCGTGATGAACAGGATGGCGAAATCATCCAGGAACATGCCCAGCACGAAGAAGCTGATCAACATGAAGATGATCACGGCATAGGGAGAGAGGGCAAAGTCCTCGATCATGTCGCCGATCACCATGCCGGCACCAAGCCCCATGTAGATCCGGCTGAAGAAGACGGCGGCGATGGCGATCCACAGCAGCATGCCCGTGATCTGCGTGGTGTTGAGCATCACGTAGCGGATCAGCTTCCAGCTGAGCTTGCCGCGCAGCGTCGCGATCAGCAGTGCGCCACCCGCGCCTACGGCAGAGGCCTCCGAGGGCGAGGTGACGCCGCCGATGATGCACCCCAACACCGTGACCACCAGCAGGCCGGGCGCCAGAATATGACGCAGCGAGGCCAGCTTTTCCTTGGCAGAGAAACGCTCTTCCACGGGGGCCGCAGGGCCCAGGGCCGGGTTCAGCCTGCAACGTATCAGGATATACGCCATGTAGATGCCGGCCAGCATCAAGCCGGGCATCAGGCCGGCCGCAAAGAGCTTGCCGACCGACTCCCGGGCCAGGAAGGCATAGACGATCATCAGCACGCTGGGCGGGATGAGAAAGCCCAGGGCGCCGCCGGCCATGATGGTGCCGGTGACCAGCCGCTTGTGATAACCGCGCTTGAGCATGGCCGGCAGGGCAATGATCCCCAGGCTGACGGTGGCGGCGCCGGAGACCCCGGCCATTGCCGCGATCAGCGCGCAGATCAACACGGTACCGACGCCAAGCCCGCCGGGCAGACTGCCCATCAGCTTGTGGATCATCTCGAAGAGGTCATCGGTGATGCCCGAACGTTCCAGCACCAGGCCCATGAAGATGAACAGCGGCAAGGAGACCAGCAGGAAGTTGTCCATGGCGCTGAACGCGGATGCCAGCAGCAGGTCAAGCCCGCCGGGTCCAAACATCAGATAGGCGCTGCCCATGCCTGAAATCATCAGCGCCCACGCCAGGGGGGCGCCTATTGCCATCAGTACCAGCATGGAGAAGAACATGATGGCAGTAATCGTGAGGGGCTCGAGGCCAGTCATAGGAAAGCCCTTTGCGTGCTATGCCGGGGGTTACCGTCACAACGGTGGTTTGTCTGCCCCGCATTCGCAGTGGTCAGGTGAACGTCTTGTCAGCGAGTCTCGCCAAACTCATCGTCTCTCGGGTCGTCATACCGCACGCCGAGCAGCCTCAGCACACCGCGAAGCCACTCTGCCAGGCATTGCAGAATCAACAGACCGACGGCCAGCGGAATCGTGGCCTTGATGGGGTAGAGAGGGGGACGCCAGAGACTGCTGTTGGAGTATTCGCCGATACTCCAGGAGTAATAGGCGAAGTCCACCGCCATGAAGAAGAAGACCAGCAGTACGGCGATACCGAGGGTGTAGACCACGACATCACAGAATGCCCGGGCCCGCAGCGGCATCAGACGGTAGATGACGTCACTTCGCACATGGCCTTGATGACGGAGGGTGTAGCTTCCTGCCAGGATACTCAGCGCACCGAAGAGCATGGTCGACAGCTCATGGCCCCAGATCGTGGGCGAGTTGACAACGTAGCGAGCCACGACCTCGTAAAGCAGTACGCCAATGATTCCCAGCGTCAGCCAGGAGATGACCCTTCCGACCCAGTCGGAAAGGCCATCCTGCACCCTGAGATAATGGGTGACCTTACTCACTGATTCTCCCTTGCTCTTTGGCATTGTTGATCAGGATCTCGACCGCCCGCGCGTTGCGTTCGGACTTCTCGGCCTCTTCCTGCCAGATGGGCAGCGCGGCCTCGGCCAGCTTCTTGGAGTCCTCTTCGGGCAGCGTCGCGAACTCGAACAGCTCACCTTCTTCGACGATGCGGTCGTTGCCCTCTTCCAGCCAGTTATGGACATCCAGCAGGTACTGGTCGATCTCGCTGGTCAGGATTTCCTGCTGCTCTTCGGACATGCTGTCCCAGGTGCGCGGGTTGATCAGCGCATTCTCCGTCCAGCCCGGGTTGAGCAGCTTGATGAAGGTGTAGTGATCCGCCACCTCATTGAGCTTGAGCTGCTCATATTCCACGGGGCCGCCATAGATGGCGCCGTCGATCACCCCAGTGGAAAGCCCGACATAGAGCTCCTCGCCCGGCAGGAAGACGGTGGGGATATCGAATTTTTCCAGCACGGTAGCGATGGAGCTGGTGGCCCGGATACGCATGTTGGAGAGATCCTCCAGGCTGCTGACCGGTTCGCGCGTCAGCAGGCCATAGTCGCTGCCGAAGCCCCGTCCAATCAGCTTGACGCCCTGCTCGGCATAGGCTTCGGTGACCAGCTCGTCGAGACCCTGTTCGGCAAAGATATCGCGTGCTTCTTCTACGGAGACCCAGGCACCCGGCAAGCCACCCTCGATGGTGCCGATGTCGACACGGCCCGGCCAGTAGCTGCCTACGCCATGGGCGATATCAATCGTGCCACGCGCCACGGCATCCACGAACTGGTCGCTGTCGACCAGCTCACCGCCACGGAAGAACTGGATGCGAATGGAGCCGTCGCTGGCCTCTTTCACCCGATCGCGAAGATCTTCAGCAATCTCGTCGACTTCTGTGCCGTAGAAGGTGTGCATCCGCAGTCGCACCGTGTCGGCATAGGCAAACTGACCAACGATCATCGTCGTGGCGACGGATGTGGCGAGAGCGCTTTTTACGAAAGTGGAGAGCTTCATAGGACCTCGTTGCAGTGCAGTCTGAATTTGTACGTTGTTGTGACCCGTGGCCGTGATGCCAGCTGTCACGATTTTCGTCCGCATTTTCAGTTAAGCACAACAACCATACGTGATCCATCATAATTTCTACATAATTAGCATAATGTCGAAACTTTCTTATCTCCCTGACTAATTGGTTTTTATATAATTATTAACCAGCTAATTAAATGGCGGATGCGGCGACCAGGCGGGTGATACACCATCTCCCTGTTATCCGGCGAAGCCATTGGCATTTTTCAGGGCGAGGGTATATATTTTGACAAAATAAAAAAATATAGATATTTTGAAACTGTATCTACGAAGCCCCATGGAGTCCCCGACATGACCGTATTGACCCAACTCCCCGAGACCGCCATGCCCCTGCCTGCCGATATCCACGGCTTCACGCTGACGCCGTCTGCCCAGTCACCGCGTCTGCTGCAGCTGACCGTCAGCCGCGAGATTGTCGAGGCCTTTCTCGAGGCCGTTGCCGAGTGGCCGGTGCAGGCGCTGGAGTACAAGTCCATGCTGCGCTTTCGGGTGGCGAGTATCCTCGATGATCTGTGCGAGAACACTCTGCAGCCGGTGTTGGTGAATACGCTGGTGGATCGCGCCACCGGTGGCTTTCAGGTGGTTCCAGAAGGGCTCGACGCCGTCGAGCAGGCCGACGAGATGGTCAAGTTCGCCACGGCCGTGGCACACCTGATGGGGCGTTCCAACTACGACGCCATGAGCGGGCAGTACTACGCCCGCTTCGTGGTCAAGAACGTCGACAACTCCGACAGCTACCTGCGTCAGCCCCACCGGGTGATGGAACTGCACAACGACGGGACCTTCGTCGAGCAGGACACCGACTACGTGCTGATGATGAAGATCGACGAGCAGAACATGGAGGGCGGTAACTCGCTGCTGCTGCACCTGGACGACTGGGAGGGGCTGGAGCGCTTCTATCACCATCCGCTGGCACGCCGGCCGATGCGCTGGACCGCGCCGCCCAGCAAGAATGTCGGCAAGGACATCTACCATGCGGTGTTCGACGTTGACGCCAGCGGCTTGCCGATCATGTCCTACATCGACCAGTTCGTGCAGCCCAAGGACTTCGAGGAAGGTAACTGGCTGACCGACCTCTCCGAGTCGCTCGAGAACAGCCCGGCGATCCTCTCGGTGCCCAACCCGGTGGGCAGCTTTCTGCTGATCAACAACCACTTCTGGCTGCACGGCCGCGACCGCTTCAAGGCACACCCGGACCTGCGCCGCGAGCTGATGCGCCAGCGTGGCTACTTCACCCATGCCAAGACCCTGCGCAACCCGCGCCAGGTCTGAGACCTGCGTCAACCGACGAGGTACCCTGACGAGGCCACGCCGTGACGACGGTGTGGCCGTCTCATTGGAGGAGCGAGCACGGCATGTACGATTTCATCATCATCGGCGGCGGCATCCTGGGCATGTCCACCGCCATGCAGCTCAAGCAGGCCTATCCCGATCGCCGCATGCTGGTGGTGGAGAAGGAGGGCGAGGCGGCGCGCCATCAGACCGGCCATAACAGCGGCGTGATCCACGCCGGCGTCTATTACACGCCGGGCAGTCTCAAGGCGCGTTTCTGCCTTGAGGGTAATCGAGCCACCAAGGCCTTCTGCGAGGCCCACGGCATCCCCTACGACAGCTGCGGCAAGCTGCTGGTGGCCACCAACGACCTGGAAATGCAGCGCATGAAGGCGCTGTGGGAGCGCACCGAGGCCAACGGCCTCACGCGCGAGTGGCTGGGTCCCGAGGCGCTTCGCGAGCGTGAGCCAAACATCACCGGGGTTGGCGGCATCTTCGTGCCCTCCAGCGGTATCGTCGACTATGCGGCGGTGACCCGGGCCATGGCCGCGGAGTTCGAGCGCCTGGGTGGCGAGATTCGCTACAACGCCGAAGTCACTGGCCTGGCGGAGCGTCGCCGGGAAGTGGTGGTGACGACCGGTGCCGGCGAGTTCACCGGACGCTACCTGGTGACCTGCTCGGGGCTGATGGCCGATCGGGTGGTGCGCATGCTGGGCCAGGACCCGGGCTTTACCATCTGTCCCTTCCGCGGCGAGTACTATCAGCTTCCCGCCGAACACAGCGACATCGTCAACCACCTGATCTACCCGATCCCCGACCCCTCCATGCCCTTCCTGGGCGTGCACTTGACGCGGATGATCGACGGCTCAGTCACCGTCGGCCCCAATGCCGTGCTGGCACTGAAGCGCGAGGGCTATCGCCGCCGTGACGTCTCGCCCCGGGACCTGGCGCAGATGCTCACCAACCCCGGCATCCTCAAGGTACTGGGCCGCAATCTGCGACCGGGCCTTGTCGAGATGAAGAACTCGCTGCACAAGCGCGGATACCTTGAGCTGGTGCGCAAGTACTGCCCCAGCCTGGAGCTGGAGGATCTTGGCCCCTATCCGGCCGGGGTGCGGGCCCAGGCGGTGTCGCGTGACGGCAAGCTGGTGGATGACTTCCTGTTCGTGAATACCCCGCGCACCGTCAATGTGGGCAATGCCCCGTCGCCGGCGGCCACCTCGGCGATCCCCATCGGCGCGCATATCGTCGACAAGGTGAAGGCCCTGGTCGAGGAGTGAGCGAGGTATCGACCTTGGATGAATTGCCGAAAATGCCGCGGATCGTAGAAATAGTGGAATTGGGTTCTCACGCAGCGACCGTGCTAGCGTGAAACCCGGCGCCAGGGATGACGGCGCCGGAAGACTTCACAACAAACCTGACAAACCTGGTTCGAAAACCCGGAGGATTGCCATGCGACTTCTCAAGTGCACCGCGGCCGCCGCCCTGCTGGCCACGGCCCCGCTGGCTGCCGCCCAGCAGCTTTCCATCGCCACTGGCGGTACTGGCGGCACCTATTATCCCCTCGGCGGTGGTCTGGCCGAGATGATCGGCAAGCATATCGAAGGCTACGACGCCGTGGCCGAGGTGACCGGTGCGTCGGTAGAGAACATGGGCCTGGTATGGCGCGGTGATTCCGACCTGGCGCTGGCGCTGGCCGATACCGTGCATCAGGCCTACAACGGCACCGGTGATTTCGAGGGCCGTCAGCTCGAGAATATCCGCGCGCTGGCATCCGTCTACCCCAATGCGGTGCAGATCGTCACGCTGGCCGATTCCGGCATCGAGTCGCTCGCTGACCTCGAGGGCAAGACCATCTCTGTCGGCGCGCCGGGCAGCGGTACCGAGCTCAACGCCCGCGCAGTGCTCGAGGCCAACGGCATCACCTACGACGACATCGACCCGCGTCGTCTCAACTTCAACGAGACCGCCGATGCCATCCGCGATGGCGACATCGCCGCCGGTTTCTGGAGCGTGGGGCCGCCCACCAGCTCGATCATGAACCTGGCCACCACGCGCGACATTCGTCTGGTTGGGCTGAGCGACGAGGAGGTCGCCAATTCCCGCGAGGAGTCGCCGGTGTTCGCCCGCTACAGCCTTCGCGAAGGCCTTTACGAGGGCATGGAAGGCTCGGTGCAGACCCTCGGTATCCCCAATGTGCTGGCGGTGAGCAGCGAGATGGACGAGGAGCTGGCCTATCAGATCACCAAGATGCTCTTCGAGCGCACCGGCGAGCTGATCGATATCCATCCGGCGGCCAACGATACCACCGTGGAATTCAGCATCGAGTCCACGCCGATCGCCTTCCACCCCGGCGCGCTGCGCTATTACGAAGAGATCAATGCCGAGATCGCTGACCATCAGCGTCCCTGAAGGCGCATGCATGCATCACGCCTGAGCAAGGGGCGGGCCTGGCTGCCCGCCCTGATGCTTTTTGTGGGCCTGCTTGCGCAGGGCTCGGCGGTTGCTGCCGAGGAGGCTCGGCTGGAGGTGCTCGACGCCGACGGAAAGCGCCTGGTGAGCCTGCCGATGCCCGAGGGAGACGGCTGGTGCCTGGAGTGGAACCACTCGGTCGAAGGGTTCCCGGTGCAGGACTGCTATCGCCACCGGAGGGGCCGCATGGTCCTGGTGCGCAGCCACCTGCCCGACTTTGCTGCCGGGCTTGATCATATCCCCGGGCGCGGCCGCCAGGTCTCCGACGGCGAGGGCGGCTACTGGATCGAGGCGATCGACGAACCGGTGCCGGGCAATGCCTACCGGCTGAGGGTGGGGGCGATGCGCGTCGACCACCGACTGGTGGTCGACGGCGAGCGCATCAGCCTGAGTCGTCTGGCCGAGAACCAGCGGGTGACCCTCCGTCTGACCCTGCCCAGCGTTGCTCCCGCTATAGACGACCCTCAGTGAACAATAATCCTGCGAGACCATCACGATGAGCGATTCGGGCAACTCTCCCATCATTCCCGGCAGTCAGGCGAACCATTCACGCCCGGTGCTGTGGTTGATCACCCTGGTGGCGGTGGGACTGTCACTGTTCCAGCTCTATTCTGCCGGTATCCAGCCGCTGGGCCTCTTCTACCAGCGCAGCATCCACCTGATGCTGATCATGATGCTGGCCTTCCTGATGTTTCCGTTGCCGGGGCCGAGGCATGATCGCGGGCTCGTCACCGGGCTGGTCGATACGCTCTTTCTGTTCGGGGCGCTGATCACCGGGGGCTACCTGGTGCTCTTTCTCGACGAGATCATCAACCGCGCCGGCTTCTGGAGCCAGACCGACATCGTGATCGGCTGTATTGCCACCGTCACCGTGCTCGAAGCGGCACGGCGGGCGGTGGGTCTGGGCATGACCATCATCGGCCTGATCGCCATCCTCTACGCCCTGGCCGGACCGCGCGGCGACCTGCCGTGGCTGGGCCAGTTTCTGCCGGGCATCCTCGAGCACCGCGGCTACAACCTCGACCGCCTGGTGGGCCAGCTCTACCTGGGCCAGGAGGGCATCTTCGGCCTGCCCATGGGCGTGGCGGCCACCTATATCTTCATCTTCGTGCTGTTCGGGGCCTTTCTGGAGATCACCGGCGCCGGCAAGTTCTTCATCGACCTGGCCTATGCCGCCACGGGCCGCCAGCGCGGCGGCCCGGCCAAGGCAGCTGTGATCGCCTCCGCCGGCATGGGCTCGATTTCCGGCAGCGCCATCGCCAACGTGGTGACCACCGGGGCCTTCACTATCCCGCTGATGAAGCGCCTGGGCTACAAGCCCCACCAGGCCGGCGGTATCGAGGCGGCGGCCTCTACCGGCGGGCAGATCATGCCGCCGCTGATGGGCGCCGGGGCCTTCCTGATCGCCGAATACACCCGGATGCCCTACCTCGACGTCGTCAAGGTGAGCATCCTGCCGGCGATCATGTACTTCGCCACCGTCTATCTCTTCGTGCACATCATCGCCCTCAAGCAGGGCATGCAGGGCATGGCGCGTTCCGAACTGCCCCAGATGCGCGACGTCATGGGCGCCGGCTGGCACTTCCTGCTGCCGCTGCTGGTGCTGGTATGGCTGCTGGTGATGAACATGTCGCCGATGCGGGTCGGCTACTATGCCATTCTCACCATGCTGGCCGTGGCGGTGCTGCGCTTTGCGGTGTGGTTCCTGTTCATCGCCCCCCGCGAGGGGCAGAGGGTGACCGCGGAGACGCTGCGCGAGGCGTGCAAGGTCGGGCTGATCAAGCTGGTTGGCGGCCTTGAACTGGGCGCGCGCAATGCCGTGGCGGTCTCCATGGCCTGTGCCGTGGCCGGCATCATCGTCGGCGTGGTGGGCCTGACCGGACTGGGGCTGAAGTTTTCCTCCATGATGATGGCCTTCTCCGGCGGCAACCTGCTGCTGGCACTGGTGATGGTGCTGCTGGCCAGCCTGGTGCTGGGCATGGGCCTGCCGGTCACCGCCAGTTACATCGTGCTGATCGTGCTGGTGGGGCCGGCGCTGACCGCCGAGTTCGGGGTGCCGCTGCTGATCGCCCACCTGGTGGTGTTCTGGTACTCGCAGGACTCCAACGTCACGCCGCCCATTGCTCTGGCCGGTTTCGCCGGTGCGGCGATCGCCGGGGCCAAGCCCATGGATACCGGCTTTCAGGCCTGGAAGTTCGCCAAGGGGCTCTATCTGATTCCGCTGTTCATGGTCTACAACCCGGAAATCATCATGGGGGGACCGCTGCCCCTGCTGGTGTGGACCGCCTTCACCGGCCTGCTGGCGCTGGGGGCCTTTGCCGCGGCCCTGGAAGGGTACCTGTTCACCCGCATGGGCTTGCTGGCGCGCGCGCTGCTGCTGCCGGGGATCGTCGCGGTCTTCTATCCCGACCTGCTGGTAGAGGTCGCCGGCGCCGTCGTGATGGTGCTGGTACTGGCCGGTAACTGGCTGGTCAGTCGCCGTGAGGCTGGGGCCGCGCTCGGCTGACGCGCCGAACGAACGCCGTGGGCCCGCCCGGCAGTGCCGGACGGGCCCAGGCATTGTGTCTTGGTGACTTACGGTGAGGTTTCGGTCTCGCCCTCTGTTGCGACATTCTCGGCCGATTCGCCGTTGGTGTCGGTCGCCGCCTCGTTGCTATCCGCGTCACCCGAGGTCATTTCCCTGGCTTCGTCGACCAGCTCGCTGGCCTTCTGCTGGGCGGCGTCCACGGCGTCGGCGGTGACTTCGCGGGCCGACTCGACGGCATCGGCAGTGGCGTCACGAGCGGCGTCCAGGGCGTTTTCGGCCTCGTCTGCCGCTTCTTCGCCGACGTTATCGGCTGTCTGGGCGGCCTCGCTGGCCTCCTGTGCCGCCTCGTCTCCAGCGGCATCGAGGGTGTCTCCCGCCTCGTCGGCGGCCTGTCCGGCTTGCGTTTCCACAGCTTCGACTGCCTCTCCGGCGGCCTCGGCCGTCTCTTCGGCGGTCTGCTCTGCCGACTCGACGGCTTGCTCAAGCTCCTGCTCAGCCGGTTCTTCCTGCTGTGTGGTCGGCTCGCTCGGTTCGCTGTCGGAGTCGCAGCCGACGAGCAGCAGTGAGCCGGCCAGTGCCGTGGTAAAGATCAGTGAACGCTTCATGGTGTTCTCCTTGAGAGTTTCCCGTCGGGCTTGTCCTTGCTGCCCTCTCATCATGACCCTAGCAATCAATTGCGGATTCAGCATGCAAACCCTTGTCTTCCGAGAGCGACAGTCCCAAGGAAAGCAATAGCTGTCCGGTTGGTCTAGATGACTGTCAGGACCCACAACGCTAGAATGTGCGGTTTCCTTTTTGCAGGTAGGCGGTCGCCAAGGAGCAAGCCATGCAGTCCGATACACAGGCGCCGAAGGTCGGCGTGATCATGGGGTCGAAGTCCGACTGGCCGGTGATGGAGCATGCCGTGGCAATGCTCGAGCGGCTTGGTGTGCCCTGCGAGACGCGGGTGGTGTCCGCCCACCGTACGCCTGACCTGCTCTTCGACTATGCCAAGGGCGCCGCCGAGCGAGGGCTTCAGGTGATCATCGCCGGTGCCGGCGGGGCGGCTCACCTGCCGGGCATGGTGGCCTCCCAGACGGCGCTGCCAGTGCTGGGGGTGCCGGTGGAATCCAAGGCACTCAAGGGCCTGGACTCACTGCTCTCCATCGTGCAGATGCCCGGCGGCATCGCCGTGGGCACGCTCGCCATCGGCAAGGCCGGCGCCACCAATGCCGGCCTTCTGGCCGCGCAGATTGTCGGCCTGCAGGACGCGACAGTGCGCACCGCCGTGGAGGCCTTCCGCGCCGAGCAAACGCAGACGGTGCTCGACAACCCCGACCCCCGGCCTGAAAGCGAATGAAGGAGACCACCATGAATATCGGCGTCCTGGGTGCCGGCCAGCTCGGCCGCATGTTGGCCCTCGCCGGCTACCCGCTGGCCAACCGCTTCACCTTCCTCGACACCACCGGGCACCCCAGTGCCGGCATCGGGGACGTGATGATCGACACCGATCGCCGGCACCTCGAGGCCTTCCTGGAGAAGGTCGACCTGGTGACTTACGAGTTCGAGCACCTGCCCGTTTCGCTCGTCCAGGCGATCGAGGAAGTCAGGCCCGTCCACCCCTCCAGCGAGGCTATCCGCGTCTGCCAGAACCGCGCCGAGGAGAAGGCGCTGTTCGACCGCCTGGGCATCCCTACGCCGGCCTACCGCCTGGTGGAGCACGCCGACGAGCTGGAGACGGCGGCCCGCGAGCTGGGCTGCCCGGTGGTGGCCAAGTCGGTCACCGAGGGCTACGACGGCAAGGGCCAGGCGGTACTAAAGGACCCGACCGAGGCCCAAGACGCCTGGCGTGCGATCAACCACCCGCGGCTGGTCGTCGAGGCCTTCGTCGACTTCGTGCGCGAGGTGTCGATCATCGCCGTGCGCGGGCGCGATGGCGAGGTGGCCTTCTACCCCATGGCCGAGAACCAGCATGTGGACGGCATCCTGCGCTATTCCATCGCGCCGATGCCGGACCTCGACGCGCGGCTCCAGCAGGTTGCCGATGGCTATATCCGTGCGCTGCTCGATGAACTCGACTATGTGGGCGTGCTGACCCTGGAGCTGTTCCAGACACGCGACGGGACCCTGCTGGCCAACGAGATGGCGCCCCGTGTGCACAACTCCGGCCACTGGTCGATCGACGGCGCGGTCACCAGCCAGTTCGAGAACCACCTGCGTGCCATCCAGGGCCTGCCACTGGGCGATACCGCGGCGCGCATGCCGACCTGCATGGTCAACGTGATCGGCCGGGAAGGTGACCCGGCGGCGATCCTGGCCCTCCCGGATGCCCACCTGCACCGTTACGACAAGAGCGAGCGCCCCGGCCGCAAGCTGGCCCACGTCAACCTGCTGGCGCCCACCCATGAGCTGCTGCTGGAGCGGGTGCGCGACTGCGCGGCGCTGTTGCCGGACGCCCCGGCGCCGCGCTTCAGCTTCGAGTAGGCCGGGTTCGCCCGCCGCCATGAGGAAGGCCCCGCAAATGCGGGGCCTTCCGTGTTTCCGGGCCTGCCCCGGCTGACCGGGATCAAGGAAGCGTCGACTCGTGACGCTTTCGATTGATCCCGGCGCCGTCAGGAGAACAATGGGAGGACGACACCGGGGCAGGGAGGGAGGATGAAACACCATCCGAGAGCGGGTGATCTCGCCCTGGCGGCGGCGGTGCTGTTGCCGCTGGTGGTGGCCCTGCCGCGGCTGGGCTGGCCCGCCGATGATGCCGGCGCCTGGCTGGCCTGGGTCGGCCGTGCCGCGGGGATCCTGGGGCTCGCCATGCTGCTGCTGGCGGCGGCGACCAGCATCCGGGTGCCGGGCTGGGATCGTCCCTTTGGCGGGTTGGCCCGGCTCTGGCGCCTGCACCACGCTCTGGCGCTGGCACTGGCGGCGGTGCCGCTGGGAATGCCGGTGGCGGTGGACGTGCTCTTCCCGCCCTTATCCCGAGGCCCCGTCTGGCTCGGCTGGTTGGCCTGGCTGGCGATGCTGCTGTTCCTCGCCCCCACCTTCGGCTTCTTCGGCCGGCCCCGCTACCAGACCTGGAAGCGTCTTCACCTGGTGTCGGCCGCGGCCCTGCTGCTGGCCCTGGCCCACGCCCTGCCGCTGGCGGGGGAGGCCTGGCCTTGGTGGCTGCTGGGGCTGGCCGGCCTGGCGGCCATCGCCTGGCGCAAGCTGGGCTCGCATCGGGCGCGGCTGGCCTATCGCATCGAGACGGTGGAGCCGCTAGCCCGCGGGGTGGTGGAACTGGTGCTCGCCCCGCAGGGACGGCGGCTGGTTCATGAGCCCGGGCAGTTCGTCTACCTGGCCCCGTTGGATAAGACCCTGGCGGCCGGCCGCGGCGAGGAGCATCCCTATACCATTGCCTCGGCCCCGGCCGATGACCGCCTGCGCATTGGCATCAAGGACCTGGGCGATGCCAGCCACGCCCTGCAGTCGGTGACGCCGGGGTCGATGGTGCAGGTCGAGGGCCCCTACGGCGACGTCTTCGGCCGCCATCCGTCGGGGCGCCACCGGCTCTGGCTCGGCGGGGGGATCGGCATCACGCCCTTCGTTAGCGGGGCCCGCGACCTGCTGGCCCGGGGAATGGTGGAGGGGAAGGTGCTGCTGGTCTACCTGGCCAACCGTCCGCAACGGGCCTACTACCTGGACGAGCTCGAGGCGATCGCCGAGCGGCTGCCGGGCTTCTCGGTGGTGGCGCACTACTACCTCGAGCGGGGCGCCCTGGACGTGGCCTTCCTCGCCACGCACTGCCCCGACGTCGCCGAGCGGGAGATCCATCTCTGTGGCCCGCCGGCCATGAACGCCCACCTGAGACGTCTGCTCGTCGGCCAGGGGGTGCCGCGCTCACGCATCCATAGCGAGGTCCTCGATTTCCTGTGAACACCGTCGCCTACACTGCCTTCGTCGCCTTCCTCTCCAGCGTGCTGACCCTGGTCTCGATCAATGCGCTCTCCTCGCCGGACCCGGCGGCCCCTGACGATCCCGAGGCCATCACCCGCGAGGCGCTGGCCCGCCACGACAGCGCCGAGAGCTGCTGGAAGGCCATCCACGGCTCGGTCTATGACGTCACCGGTTTTATCGCCGACCACCCGACCTCCGCGGCGGTGATGCTGGCGTGGTGCGGCCGCGACGCCAGCAAGGCGTGGGACAACAAGCGTCCCGGGCGGCCCCACAGCAGCTTCGCCGAGGGCATGCTGGAGCGCTTCCGGATCGGCCGGCTGGTCGACTAGGCTTCGCTTCTCCGGGCACGATGCCCGGCGCCGCCATGCTAGGCTGGGTGTTCGGCAACCAGTCCCCTAGCGATGAGGAAACGATACGGTGACGCTCCCCGACACACTCGCCTGGCTGCCTATTGACCCGAGCTTTTCCGCGGTCAGCCTGATACTGCTGGGCGTGATCCTCGCCACGAGCATCCTCGCCGACGCGGTGGCCAGCCGAACCCGACTGCCGCGTATCTCGCTGCTGGTAATGGTGGGCGTCGGGGTGGCGGTCATCCAGCAGTGGGGCCTGGATCAACCCGGCGCCCGCCCGCTCGACGGCCTGGCCGAGCCGCTCATCCAGGTGGCCCTGGTGATGGTGGCCTTTCTGCTCGGCGGCGAGCTGACCCTGGAGCGCCTGCGCAGCACCGGGCCCCTTATCCTGATCGTCTCGCTGTCGGTGATTCTGGCCGGGGTGCTGTCCGTCGGCCTTGGTCTGCTGGCGTTGGGCTTTCCGCTGGTGGTGACGGTGTCGCTGGCCGCTATCTCGGTGGCCACCGACCCGGCGGCGGTCAGCGAAACGATCCATGAGAGCGGCGACAGTCGGCTGCGTGCTCGGCTACTGCTGGGCATCGTCGCCATCGATGACGCCTGGGGCATCCTGGCCTTCGGCCTGGCCATGGCACTGCTCGGCTGGTGGCTCTCCGGGGACGGGGGGGTGGCGCTGCTGCATGCGACCTGGGAACTGGGCGGGGCGCTACTGCTGGGCACTGCGATCGGGCTGCCGGCTGCCTGGTTGACGGGGCGCCTGCGCCCGGGAGAGCCGACCCAGGTCGAGGCCATCGCGCTGATCCTGCTGCTGGCCGGGATGTCCTCCTGGCTGGGTGTCTCGGCGCTGCTGGCCGCGATGGTCGCCGGTGTGCTGGTGGCCAATCTCTCCACCCACCATACCCGCTCCTTCAACGAGATCGAGCAGATCGAGTGGTCCTTCCTGGTGTTCTTCTTCGTGCTCTCGGGAGCCAGCGTCGATCTGCAACAGTTGGACGAGGCGCTTGGCCTGACCCTGGCCTATATCCTGCTGCGCCTGGCGGGGCGCTACCTCGGGGGTTTGCTGGGCGTGCGCCTTGCCCGGGAGCGCCAGGCCGAACTGCCGAGCAATATCGGCCTGGCGCTGACGCCCCAGGCGGGGGTCGCGATGGGCATGGCGCTGCTCGCGGCCGAACGTTTTCCCGAACACGGTCCGGTGCTGCTTGCGACAGTCGTGGCCTCTACCGTGTTCTTCGAGATCCTCGGTCCGCTGCTGGTCAAACGGGTGTTGCGCTGATGCCGCCGCGAGTCGTATGGCGTGAGAGGGGCAAGACGATGCGGGAGAGAAGGACATGATAATCGGACTGCTGCAGTGTGACGACGTGGCGCCGGCGCTGCGCGGCGTCCACGGCAACTATCCCGAGATGTTCGAGGCGCTGTTTCAGCGCGTCGACCCGAGCCTGACGTTCCGGGTCTGGCGCTGCCTGGACGGCGAGATTCCCGACGATGTCGAGGCGGTGGATGCCTGGCTGACCACGGGCTCGAAGTTCGGGGTCAATGACGACCTGCCCTGGATCGCCGAGCTCGAGGCCTTCGTGCGTACCCTCTGGGCGGCGGGCAAGCCGCTGGTCGGCATCTGCTTCGGCCATCAGCTGATGGCCAGGGCGCTGGGTGGCGAGGTGGCGAAGAGCGACAAGGGCTGGGGCGTGGGCCTGTCGTTCAACCGGGTCACCGAGCGGGCCGACTGGATGACACCCTGGCAGGCCGGGCTCGACCTGGTGGTGAGCCACCAGGATCAGGTGGAACGGCTGCCGGAGGGCGCCCGTGTGCTGGGTGGCAGCGACTTCTGCCCCACCTATCTGATGCAGGTCGGTGAGCACTTTCTGGGCGTGCAGGGGCATCCGGAGTTCACCCGGGGCTACTCCCGGGACCTGATGGCGCTGCGGGCTGACCTGGTCGGCGAACATCGGGTTCGCGAGGGGGCGGCGTCGCTCTCGGCGCCGGTAGATGACACCCTGATGGCCCGCTGGATTCTGGCCTTCATGCGCCAGGCCATCGAGAAACGCGAGAACGACGCTCGAGCCTGATCATGAGGGCGCGAGCAGAACGCATGACCGGGGCCCTCGGGCCCCGGTCGGATCGGCTTGCCGCTTGCTGCTGGGTTTACTCCTCGCCGAAGTACCTGGCGTGGATCTCGTCGTAGGTGCCGTTCTCCTGCAGGGTCGCGAGCGCCTCGTTGAAGGCTTCGGCCAGTTCCTGATCGCGCTGGCGGAAGGCGATGCCAAAGCCTTCGCCGAAGTACTCCTTGGGCTCGGTAATCTTCTCGCCGACCACCTTGTAGTCACCCGCCTCGCTCTCCAGAAGGGTAGACTTGCCGATCGGGAAGTCGAGGAACGCCGCGTCGAGGCGGCCCGAATCCATGTCCAGCACCATGTCGTCGGCGGTGGCGTAGCGGTTGACGTCGGCCACGTCGCCGTACATGTCGGTCACGTAGTTATCCTGCAGGGTGCCGCGCTGGACGCCGAGGGTGAGGCCTTCGAGGGTCTCCTCGGACGGGGTGCCGATCTCGACGTCTGTCGGGGCGAACCAGGCCGACGGCGGGGTGATGTAGGGATCGGAGAACAGCACTTGCTCACGACGCTGCTCGTTGATGGTCATCGAGGACATGATGGCGTCGTACTTGCGCGCCTGGAGGCCGGGGATGATGCCGTCCCAGCCCTGCACGACCCACTCGCAGTCGATGCCGATCTCGGCGCACAGGGCGTTGCCCAGGTCGATGTCGAACCCGGTCAGCTCGCCCTCGGGGGTGCGGTACTCCATGGGCTCGTAGGGCACATCGACGCCGATGCGGATGTCGCGGACCTCGGCACTGGCGCTGCCGGCAACCAGGGCGGCGCCGACCACGCCGAGACTCAGGATCTTGTTTATTTTCATGGGTGTCTTCCCGTGTTGTTGGTGGTTTCACCTTGTGGGTGATGACGTGACCACGATAGCGGATGCCCGGGTCGGTCGAAAGGGGGAACCGGTCGCTTTCAAACGCCGGTTCCCAACGCTTGTTTTACGCTTGTCGTCGTCACCTGTCAGCCGCTGGCGGGCTTGAGGTGTGCCAGCAGGCGCCGCTCCAGGTAGCGGAACAGGTAGAGGATCGCGAAGGTCAGGCAGAGATAGATGGCCGCGACGAACAGGAAGGCCTCGAAGGGCGCATAGAACCGTGCATAGACGAAGCGGGCCGCCCCGGTCAGGTCCATGATGGTGACCACGCTGGCAATGGCACTGGCATGGAGCATGAAGATCACCTCGTTGCCATAGGCCGGCAGGGCGCGTCGGAAGGCGCTGGGCAGCACGATGCGGCGCAGCATCAGCCCCCGGGACATGCCGTAGGCCCGTGCTGCCTCGATCTCGCCGCGCGCGGTGGACTTGATGGCGCCGCGAAATATCTCGGTGGTGTAGGCCGCGGTATTGAGGGTGAAGGCGATCAGCGCCGGGACGAACGGCTTCTCGAGGATCACCCACAGCCAGGTCTCCTGGATGCCGTCGACGAACACCACGCCATAGTAGATCAGGTAGAGCTGCACCAGCAGCGGCGTGCCGCGGAACACATAGCAATAGAGGAAGATCGGCAGGCTGATCCAGCGATAGCGCGAGCCGCGGCCGATGGCCAGCGGCACCGCCAGTACCAGGCCGATGATCAGCGACAGGAACACCAGCTGCACGGTGGTGACCAGGCCCTCGCCGTAGTAGCCGAGGGTCTGCAGGGTGAAGATGCTGTTGTCGGCGAGCTGGGCCTCCAGCCAGGTCATCAGGGCGTCCATCAGTCTGCCTCCCGGAAGCCGACGTCATAGCGTTTCTGCAGTCGCGCGAAGCCCCACTCGGAGACCGTGGCGATCAGCAGGTAGATAACGGCGACGATGATCATGAAGGTGAACGGCTCGCGGGTGGCCTTGGAGGCCTCGGCGGCCACGCGAACCATGTCGGTCAGGCCGATCACCGAGACCAGCGCGGTGGTCTTGAGCAGTACCATCCAGTTGTTGGAGAGACCCGGGATGGCGTGGCGCATCATCTGGGGAAAGCGGATACGCCGGAACAGCAGCCAATGGCTCATGCCGTAGGCGCGCCCGGCCTCGATCTGGCCGCTATCCACCGCCAGGAAGGCGCCGCGGAAGGTCTCGCCCATGTAGGCGCCGAAGATCAGCCCGATGGTGACCACCCCGGCGACGAACTCGTTGACGTTGATGAAGACGTCCCAGCCGAAGCGTTCGTAGAGCTGGTCGGTGATCATGTTGATGCCGATCTGGCCGCCGAAGAACAGCAGCATCATCAGCACCAGATCGGGTACGCCGCGAATGACGGTGGTATAGAGGGTGCCGATGCGGTGGGCCAGCCAGCTTCGCGACATCTTGGCGGTGGCGGTCAGCAGGCCCAGCACGATGGCCAGGATCAGCGAGAGCACTGCCAGCTCGATGGTGATCAGCGCGCCTTCGGCGAGACGCGGGCCGTAGCCGTGAAGGTCGATCATGGGAGTCTCCTCGTCCGGGTCGCCTCAGTGCTTGGGCGCCAGGAACTGCTTGAGTCGCTCGGAGCGCGGGTTGCCCAGCACTTCCTGCGGCGGGCCGGCCTCCTCGACCCGCCCCTGGTGGAGGTAGATCACCTCGGTGGAGACATCGCGGGCGAAGGCCATCTCGTGGGTGACCACGATCATGGTGCGACCCTCGTCGGCGAGGTCGCGCATCACCTTCAGCACATCGCCGACCAGCTCCGGGTCCAGCGCCGAGGTTGGCTCGTCGAAGAGCATGACCTCGGGGTCCATCGCCAGCGCCCTGGCGATGGCCCCGCGCTGCTGCTGGCCGCCGGACATCTGGGCCGGGTAGTAGTCGGCGCGCTCAGCCAGTCCGACCCGCTCGAGCAGCTGTCGGGCATGGGCGATGGCCTCCTTCTTGGGCTTGCCGAGCACGTGTATCGGCGCCTCGATGACGTTCTCGAGCAGCGTCATGTGGGCCCACAGGTTGAAGCTCTGGAAGACCATCGAGAGCCTGGCGCGCATGCGTACCACCTGCTTCCAGTCGGCGGGCTCACGGCCGTGCTTGGTCTCCTTGAAGCGGATCTCCTCGCCATGGACGAACAGGTCACCTTCATCGGGTTGCTCGAGGAGGTTCATGCAGCGCAGGAATGTGCTCTTGCCGGAGCCGGAGGCGCCGATCAGGGTGATCACATCGCCCTTGTGAGCCTTCAGGGAGAGGCCCTTGAGGACCTCGGCGTCGCCAAAGCGCTTGGTAATGTTGCGCACTTCCAGCGGAATCGGGGTATCGGCCATGGAACAGGCTCCAGATCGTGGGCGGTCCGCCGCATCGCGGGTCGGCCGCTGCGGGCCGGGAAAAGAGGGCGATTCTAACAGGCCGGTGGCGTTCCGGAAGGGGACCGCGGCGCGTCGGGTATTCTACCGCTATCGGGAAGGGCGATGGCATGGGTCATGGGGAATCTCCTGGCAATTGTTGTTGTGGGATGCCGGGGGCAGCGGGGCATCACGCCGGCGGCGGGCTGGGTGCCACCAGCAGTGCCGCCCGCGCGCCGACCTCGACGTCGGCATTGGGGAAGACCACCGACAGCGGGGTCTCACCGACGCGAGTCTCACCGCCGATGGCATCTTCCGCCAGCCGGGTGCCCGGCGGGAACTCGGTGAAGTTGGGGGTATCGTCGGGAAAGCAGAGCCGGAAGGCCTCGCTGTGGCGCAGCAGTTCGTGTTCGGCGCGGAAGAAGGCCATGCTGCCGGCGTCGCCGGCAGCCGGCTCACGACCCTCGACCAGCGCCTCGAGCAGCCGTCCCATGGGAGCCAGCGGGGCGAGTTCGTTGTGGCCGAATGGCAGGGCACGACCCAGTTCCAGGGTGAAGGATGCCGCGCCGTGATAGTGCTTCGCGTAGTGCGAGAAGGTCCAGCTGTGGCGGTGCTGGTGCAGCACGGCCTGGATGCCGGCGGCGGCCAGCCAGCGCCACTGCTCGGCAGGCGTCGGGGCCGTGCCGAAGGGCTCGACCACGAAGCGCGGGAAGCGGCTGTCGCGGATCGCCGTGTGCAGATCATAGTGCAGGCGCTCCCGGTCGACGTGACGGCCATAGAAGGCGTCTACCTCGGCCATCAGCGCCCTTGCGCGGTCGGGTTCGGCACCCGTCTCCGCGAGGTCGCGGCGGAACAGTCGGTTGAGGTTGGTGGTGACATAGCGCTGGCCACGCCGGATCGCCTCGGGGTTGCCCAGGATCACCAGCAGCGGCGCCCCCAGACGCACTAGGCCGGCTTCCAGGCGAGCAAGAACCTCGCCGAGCAGCTCCATCGGAGCCGTCTCGTTGCCGTGAATGCCGACCGAGAGCACACAGGCTTTGGCGCCTGCCGAGGCGGCGTCCGGCACGAGTTCGAGCACTCCCGGGGCCAGCAGACGGAAATCCCCCCCGGCGACCCTGCCGCCGGTGCGGGAGGGGGTGCGTCCTTCCAGGCCCTGGTCGAGCCACTCAGCCAGCATGGTCGGGGCGAGCGTCGGTGGACTCGAAGATCCGGTCGGCGCTGGCGGCGACGAAGCCTTGATAGAGCCGACCGTCGGCATCCGCATAGCGCCGGGCAAACTCGTAGTAGCAGGTGGGAATCTCCTCGACTCGGCCGCCGGAGAAGGTGAAGGGCATGCGGTCGGCGAGCGTCGAGGCCTGCTCGAGCAGCACCTCGGGAGAGCCCTTGATGCGGCCACCGGAGGCGTTGATGCCCAGTCCCAGCGATTCGACCCTGGTCAGCAGCTTCTCCAGGGTATCGTGATGGCGCAGGTGGTTGACGCTGACCGTGAAGTGGTTGGCCCGCAGCCCGATGATCGATAGCCAGGCGGCGTATTCGCTCTCTTCCGCCAGGGTCTGGTACTCCGCCCAGGTCGGCGCTTCCCACAGGCGGCCCGCCCACATCACCTCGGGTGAGGCGACTCGCGCGGGGTCGATCTGCTCGACCAGCTCGTCGATGATCCTCTGGGCACTGGCCGAGAGTTCACGGCACTTCAGCTCCGAGAGAAAGACCCTGGGCTGGTCATCCCTCGGCGGCAGGTAACCCCAGGCACGCAACTTCTTGGCCTCGAAGTCGTAGGGCTCCAGCGGCGTGTAGCCCAGTGCCAGCAAGTGAGGCTCCAGGTCGGCCAGGCGAATGGGGCCGCGGTCGAAGGTGCGAAAGGCCACATGATCGTTGACGATGGTCTCGCCATCGGCAACCAGAGCGTCATGGATGCGGCTCGCCTGGGGCGTCATGGCGGTATAGTCGTCCCACAGGCGGGCGAAGAACTGCTCGAGGCTCATCTCGGAAGGCATAGGGGCACCTGTTGTCGATGTTGTGGTGTCGTGCTGACACCATCCTGTTCGTCGCCGTCGGACTCAAGAGCGAGGGTCGGTCGGATGAAAGTGGCGGGGCCCAGGGTGAAACTCTGCATCGGGCCGGGCAAGAGCACCCCTCGTCGTTGCTTCCGACTGAGGCAAGGCCGTGACCTTTGCACGATGGGGCGTGGCGCCATCTCCGGCTAGAATGGCGACGCCGTCTGCCACCAGGAGAGTACCGTGACCGACCATGCCCGCCACCTCGATGCCCACTATGACGCACCCGGCGTGGATTCGCCCGGCGTACAGAACGGGCTGGGCCTGCTGACGCGCCTGCGAGCGGCGTTCCGCGACGCAGGATTCGACCCCGACCACCTTACGTTGGACGAGATCGCCGGCATCGACCAGTTGCATCTGGGTGGGCGACGGGCCAGTCGCTCTCTGGCAGCCCAGGGTGAGCTCGCTCCCGGCAGCCGGGTGCTGGACGTGGGCTGCGGGACTGGCGGGGCGAGCCGGCTTCTGGCGGCAGAATTCGGCGCCGAAGTGACCGGGGTGGACATCACCGCGGCCTTCATCGAGGTTGCCGGCTGGCTGAGCCATGCGACCGGTCTCGATGACCGCACACGCTTCCTGTGCGCCGATGCGGCGCAGACGCCGCTCGCGAGCGCCACCTTCGACGCGGTGTGGTGCCAGCATGCGCTGATGAACATGCCTGATATTGCCGCGGTACTCGCCGAGTGGCGCCGGCTGCTGGTGCCGGGCGGTACGTTGCTGCTGCACGAGGTGGTGGTCGGCAGCGACACCTCGCCGCTGTGCCTGCCGGTCCCCTGGGCGCGTCGCCCCGAGACCAGTCACCTGCGCTCTCGTCAGTCCCTGGAGGCGCTGCTGGCCGAGGGAGGCTTCGCCCCGGTGGCGGTGCAGGACGTCACTGAGACGGCGCTCGCCTGGCGGCGCAAGCACAGCCAGCGGGAGGGCGATGGGGCGCCGTCGGGGCCGGCGCTGCCCGGGCCGGCGCTGATCTTCGGCGAGGTCTTCGCGACGATGGGGCGTAACCTGCGTGACAACCTGGCCGCCGATCGGGTGCGAATCATCGAGGGCGTGTGGCGCAGCGGGTAATGATTCGCTCATGTCGACTGTTGGCATCGATTTTCTTCGCTTCCTTTCGCCCTGTTCGTTCCTAGACTGGTCTTGTTTCGAGGAACGTCTTCGAAGAACACCGACGACAGGAGATAAGCGAATGACCAGGATGCTGGTGCTCTACCACTCCATGTACGGCCACATCGATACCCTGGCCCACACCGTGGCCGAGGGGGCAAAGGGAGTCGATGGCGTCGAGGTCACCGTCAAGCGGGTGCCCGAGACCATGGACGCCGAGGCCTTCGCCAAGGCCGGCGGCCAGTCCTTCGATACCCCCGAGGCGAGCCCCGCGGAACTGGCCGACTTCGATGCCGTGATCTTCGGCAGTCCGACCCGCTTCGGCAACATGTCCGCCCAGATGCGCACCTTCCTCGACCAGACCGGCGGCCTCTGGGCAGGCGGCAAGCTGCGCGGCAAGGTAGCGAGCGTCTTTACCTCCACCGGCACCGGCGGCGGCCAGGAGACTACCATCACCTCCTTCTGGCACACCCTGGCGCACCACGGCATGGTGATCGTGCCGCTGGGCTACGGCATCGGCGAGCAGTACGTCTTCGACCAGGCCGGTGGTGGCAACCCCTACGGCGCCTCAACCATCGCCGGTGGCGACGGCTCTCGCCAGCCCGACGAGCGTGAGCTCAAGATCGCCCGCTTCCAGGGCGAGCACGTCGCGCGCATCGCCGCGAAGCTGGCCGGCTGACGCCGACCCGCAGTGCAGCCAAGACGCCAGGCCCCGACCCGCCTTCTCTGGCAGAGAAGGCGGGTCGGGGCTTTTTCATGAGTTGCTTTCTGGGTGAGTCGCCGACCTGAGGATGTCACGCTCTCCGGGACCTTCTGAGTCTTTTGCCTGCCTGACCCTGGAAACACGGGATCGACTCGTCTAGCCTGAAGTCTCGTTTGTTGCACTGCAGTAATGGTCGCGAAAGCTGCGCGTTGCTCTTTCCGGTTGATTCCACGTCAGGAGTGCCTTCGCTCCCTCTGCGGATATCGATGAAATACGACGCTAATATGAGGCGTGTGTCGAGCGGCTCACCGGGTTATGGAGTTGATTGATGCAACAGGACATTCTCCATATATCCGACACTGTTCCCCTCACCCTGATTCTTGGGGCGATGCTTCTGGTCGGCTGGTTCTCCCATATCGCGGGAGAAAAGACGGGAATCCCGCGTGTCACGGTGCTGCTGGTCATCGGCGTGCTGGCCGGGCCCGACCTCCTTGACCTGGTCCCCGAGAAAGTCTCCAGCTGGTTTGATCAGGTGACGCACCTCGCTCTGGCGATGGTCGGTTTTCTGCTGGGCGAGCGTTTCATCGGCCGTGAGCTGAAGCGTTCAGGACGCAAGGTATTGATCATATCGCTGGGCGAGGTGGTGGCCGCTGCTGCGGCCGTTTTTCTGGCCACTCAGCTCATCGGGCTCGACCCTGCCACGGGCCTGTTGCTGGCGGCCATGGCCCCTGCCTCGGCACCGGCCTCCACCCTCGACGTGATACAGGAAAAGGGGGCCAGTGGCCCGCTGAGCCGCACCGTGCTCGGCGTGGTCGCCATCGATGATGCCTGGGGCGTGATTCTTTTCAGCCTTCTGCTGGTGCTGGCTCAGGCTCTCGACAGTGACATGGCACCAGTCAGCTGGATGCTCTCCTCCCTCTGGGAGGTGCTCGGTGGTATCGCACTGGGGGTCATCCTCGGCGTGCCGATGTCCTGGATGACCGGGCGTCTGAGGGAAGGCGAACCTACCCTGCTGGAGGCATCGGGCTTTGTGCTGCTTTGCGGGGGAATCGCCCTGTGGCTGAATCTTTCCTACCTGCTGGCCTGCATGGCCCTTGGCGCGACCGTGGCAAACCGGGCCAAGCACTACAAGCGCCCCTTCAGCGACATAAAGGGTGCCGTCGAGCCGTTCATGGTGATGTTCTTTCTGCTGGCGGGCTTCAAGATGGATATCGACATGCTGCCATCACTGGGCGTCATCGGACTCGTGTACATTGCGTCGCGGACCGTTGGACTCGTCGGCGGCGGGGCATTGGCATCCTCGATGGCGGGCGCCGACCCCGTCGTGCGTCGCAATGTCGGCTGGTGTCTTCTCTCCCAGGCCGGCGTAGCCCTGGGGCTGGCCCTGTTGGTGGAAGAGAGGTTTCCGGAAATTGGCAGCAAGATCCTGCCCCTGGTCATCGGCTCCACGATCATCTTTGAACTGCTGGGGCCGGTATTCGTGCGCTGGCGCCTGAAAAAGGCGGGAGAGCTTCCTTCGTGACAGGCAGCAGCGGTTTTCGCTGCTCTCTCGCCGATGTACAGGCTTCCCGCCATGCCGGCTATCCCATGGCAGAGCGCCCTTTGAAACCTCGCTGCGCTGCCCTCAAGGCCGGCGCGGTCCGCGGACCAGGTAGCTCAGTGGGTGCAGCACCAGCCAGGTGAGCAGGGCGACACCGAGCGCCGCCGCCACCAGCGCCGCCCAGTCGGTGGCCGTGGCCACGAAGGCAAGCTGCGAACCGGTCAACCGCGGCAGCCACCACAGGGTCGAGACCCCTGCCAGCAGGGCGATGATGGCCGCCGGGCGGCAGTGATAGTCGGTGAATCGATAGCCGCGCAGACGGCCGACCAGCTGGGCAACCACCAGCAGCGCCAGGATCGCCAGAATTAGCGGCAGGAAGGGCGGAACGGCGTGAGACAGCACCGCCAGGATGCCGGCAAGCGAGAATTGCATGACGTGTCTCCTTAGACGCGACCTTCGAGCATGGCGTAGTAGGCGGGCTGCAGCAGGTAGTCTTTCAGCACCCAGGCCGCCCAGGACTCCTCCTTGGGATCGATGAAGGAGAAGGAGGGCAGGAAGGCCATGTCGTTGTCGTAACCGAACTCCACCAGCATGGCCTTGCCGATATCGGTGATCAGCGGGCAGGAGGTGTAGCCGTTGTGGCGGGCGGGTAGCGCCTGGCCTTGGAGCTGGGCCACCAGATTGGCCTCTACCACGGGTGCCTGAGCCTTGACGCTGGCGGCGGTCTTGTTGATCGGCGCCCCGATCACGTCGCCGATCCCGAACACCTCGGGGTAGTGGTTGTGCTGAAGGGTGTGAATGTCGGTATCCAGCCACTCGCCACGGAACGGCCCCAGCCGTGCGATGAGATCACTCTCGCGGATGAAGTCCGGCGCGCTCATGGGGGGCACCACATGGATGAAGTCGTAGTCCATCACTTCGGTCATTTCGCCCTCGCGACCGAACTCTTCCTGGCGAAGTTCGTGGTGGGACGTGAACTCGCTGGCCGGTCCAATGAAGGTGAACTCTGCCTGCTTTGCGCCGGGGTCAATGGCCGACAGCCGGTAATAGTGTCGACGCCGGATCCCCTCATCGTCGAAGCGTTGCTTGAGGAAGTCGTTGATCCAGGGCTGGCTGAACAAGGCCGTCCCGGGCGTCAGGTAGTCGAGATTGAAGGCGTCGCGTCGACCCGTGTCCTTGATGCGTGAGAGGGTGGTGAAGGCCATCTTGAGCGGCGCACCGGCGCACTTCACCGGGGTGGGCGCCGCGGTGAACAAGCCTTGACCGCCGCCTTGGCCGAGCCATGTATCGATGGCATCGCGGGTCCGGGTGGCGGCCTCGAGGCTGGTGTAGACGCTGCCGATGCCATGACGGCCGATCAGCTCGGGTGACATGCCGTCGATCAGGTGATAGTTGAGTTGCAGGCCGGTGGCGACCACCAGGAAGTCGTACTCGGCAACACTGCCGTCCGCCAGCGAGACTCGGCGCAGCTCGGCGTCGACGCCCACGGCGGGCTGGCGTATCCAGTCGATGCCGCGGGGCATGAAGTCGGCGTTGGCGCGCAGGGTTCTGTCGGGTTGCCACACCCCGGCGGCGACCAGGGTCCAACCGGGTTGGTAGTGGTGAAGCTCGCGGGGTTCCACCACCGTGATGCGGGCGCCGGAGAGGCGCATGGCCAGGCGATTCGCCATGGCCATGCCAGCCGCGCCGCCGCCGAGGATGACGATGCGTGCCTGCGTCGTGACGGTGTTGGCCGCGAGGCCGGTCAGTGGCACAAGACCGGCGGCGCCGGCACCGATGCCCAGCTTGAGTAGCTGGCGACGGCCTAACCGGGGGGATTCGAGGTGGCGTGTCATGGCAGGACTCCTGCGCAATGTCGGGGCAGTTAATGCGTTATATGCTTATAATCCTAATTTTTATCTTAGCCTCGCCCTGCCGGTACTTCCTCCTTTGACATGCGTCCTCTTGACGCAGATCACGACGCGGGATGAAACGACGACGGCCACCGCCGAAGCGGTGGCCGTCGTGTATCGGGACGTTGACGTCGCTCAGCCGGCGAGGCGCTCGGCGATAGCGCGGCCCAGCGTCTCGGTGGTGCCATTGCCGCCGATATCCGGCGTCAGTGTCGCCTTGTCGCCCTCGCCAAGCACTGCCTCGAAGGCGTCAACGATAGCCTGGCTGGCTGCTGGGTGACCCAGGTGCTCGAGCATCATGGCGGCGGACCAGATCTGACCGATGGGGTTGGCGATGCCCTTGCCGGCGATGTCCGGGGCGCTGCCGTGCACCGGTTCGAAGAGGCTCGGGAAGGTGCCGTCCGGGTTGATGTTGGCCGAGGGCGCCACGCCGATGGTACCGGTGCAGGCCGGCCCGAGGTCGGAGAGGATGTCGCCGAACAGGTTGCTGGCCACCACCACGTCGAACCAGTCGGGGTGCATGACGAAGTTGGCGGCCAGGATATCGATATGGAACTGGTCCACCGACACTTGGGGGTAGTTCACGCCCACCGCCTTCACGCGCTCGTCCCACCAGGGCATGGTGATGGCAATGCCGTTGGACTTGGTGGCCGAGGTAAGCTTCTTGCGCGGGCGTGACTGGGCCAGTTCATAGGCGTACTTCAGCACCCGGTCGACCCCGGTGCGGGTCATCACGGTCTCCTGGATCACCACCTCGCGCTCGGTGCCCTCGAACATCCTGCCGCCGACGCTGGAATACTCGCCCTCGGTGTTCTCGCGCACCACGTAGAAGTCGATATCGCCGGGTTTACGGTCCGCCAGTGGGCTCTTCACGCCGGGCAGCAGCTTGCAGGGGCGCAGGTTGACGTACTGGTCGAAGCGGCGACGGAACTGCAGCAGCGAGCCCCACAGCGAGACGTGGTCGGGCACCGTCTCCGGCCAGCCCACGGCGCCATAGAAGATGGCGTCGACGTCCTTGAGCTGCTCGAACCAGTCATCGGGCAGCATCTGGCCATGCGCGGCGTAGTAGTCGCAGCTGGCGAAGTCGAAGTGCTCGAGCGTCACGTCGATGCCGAAGCGCGTGGCGGCGGCCTCGAGGGCGCGCAGCCCCTCGGGCATCACCTCCTTGCCGATGCCGTCGCCGGGAATGACGGCGATGCGATGGGTCATGGAACTCCTCCTAGGGTGCATGGGTTTTCCGCCAGTCTAGTCCTGCACGAAAGAAAGATAATCGGGGTATCATTCAACTTATTGTTGAGTAAAAGTAGAGAATGGTATGGCGCCTCTCGATGACCTGGCCTTCTTCCGCCGCCTGGCCCATGCCGGCAGCCTCACCGCCACCGCCCGCGAGCTGGGCCTGTCGCTGTCGGCGGTGAGCAAGCGCCTCAAGCAGCTCGAGGCCCGGCTGGGCGTCGAGCTGGCCAGCCGCACCACCCGGCGCCTGACGCTGACAGCTGAGGGCGAGCGCTACCTGGCACGGGGCGGGATGATCCTCGAGGAGCTCAGCGAGCTCGAGGAATCCCTCGGTGAGCGTCGTGCCGAGCTCTCCGGCCCGCTCAGGGTCAACGCCACCTTCGGCTTCGGCCGCCGCCACGTGGCCCCGCTGCTCTCGACTTTCTGCCGCGACCATCCCGGCATCGAGGCGAGCCTGGAGCTCTCCGGTTTCCCGCTGAGCCTGGGCGACCAGGCCTTCGACATCGGCATCCGCGTCGGCGAGCCCCCGGACTCCCGGCTGGTGGCCCGCCGGATCCTGGCCAACCGTCGCGTGCTCTGCGCCGCCCCCGCCCGGGTGGCGACCCTGCCGCCGCTGCGCTCGCCGGCCGACCTCTCGGGGCAGGCGTGCCTGCTGCTGCGCGAGAACGACAGCGACTTCGCCGTGTGGCGCTTCCAGCGCCGCGATGACCCCGGGGTGGAGCAGGCGGTGAAGGTGGCCGGGCCGCTTACCAGTAACGACGGCGAGGTGATCATGCGGCTGGCGCTGGAGGGGCACGGCATCGCGCTGCGCTCCTGGTGGGACGTGCACGACCACCTGGCCCGCGGTCGCCTGGTCGAGCTGCTGCCCGACTGGCAGGGAGTGCGCGCCGACTTCCATGCCGTTTATCGCCAGCACCGGCACGTGCCGGCACGTATCCGCGCCTACGTCACCTATCTTGAAGAGGAGATGGTCAGCCGCGTGCCACCCCGGCAGAATGACGCCACTGCGATCCGTGGAGAGACGTCCCCGTGAATGTGCTGATGTTCACCAACACCTACCTGCCCATCGTCGGCGGGGTCAGCGAGTCAGTCCAGCGGCTCAAGCGCCAGCTGCAGGCCGCCGGCCACCGGGTGCTGGTGGTGGCGCCCCGTATGTCGGGGCAGCCCGAACACGAGACGGACGTGGTCAGGGTCGTCGCCATGCAGTACTTCAACGGCAGCGACTTCTCGCTGCCGGTGCCGATTCCCGGGCAGCTGCACGAGGCGATCGAGGCCTTCGATCCCGACATCGTCCATGCCCACCACCCCTTCCTGCTCGGCGATACCGCGGCCCGGGCAGCCGAGACCTACGGCCTGCCCCTGATCTTTACCCATCACACCCTCTACGAGCACTACACCCATTACGTGCCCGGCGACTCGCCGCGCATGCAGCGCTTCGCGGTGGCGCTCGCCACCCAGTACACCTGGCTGTGCGACGAGGTGATCGCGCCCAGCGAGAGCATTCGTGACCTGCTATTGGGGCGCGAGGCCAATCCCCGCATCAGCGTGGTGCCGAGCGGTGTGGATACTGCACGCTTTGCCAGCGGTGAGGGACAGCGCTGGCGCGACCGTCTCGGCATTCCGGCGTCCGCTTATGTGATTGGCCATCTGGGGCGCCTGGCGCTGGAGAAGAACCTGGCGTTCCTGGCCGAGGCGGTGGCCGAGACGCTGGTGTCCAAGCCCGATGCCCACTTCCTGGTGGTGGGCGAGGGCGAGGCCCGCGATGATATCCAGGCGTTGGCCAAGGCCCGGGGCGTGGCGGAGCGTTTGCACATCACCGGCCGCCTGCAGGGCCAGGCGCTGATCGATGCCTACCATGCCATGGACGTCTTCGCCTTCGCCTCCCATAGCGAGACCCAGGGCATGGTGGTGGCCGAGGCCATGGCCACGGGCCTGCCGGTGGTGGCGGTCGATGCCCCCGGCGTGCGTGAGGTGGTGGTCGATGGCCGCAACGGGCGGCTGCTCGCCGAGGACGACGTGGCCGCCATGGCTGAAGCGCTTGGGGCCCTGGCGGACCCCGAGATTCGCCGGCCGCTGGCCGAGGCTGCCCTCGAGACCGCGGCTGGTTATGACGAGGCGCGCTGTGCCGAGCGTTGCCTGGCGGTCTACCGCCGTGCCATCGCCCGCGGTGGTCCCTTTACCCATGCCGACGAGGGGGGCTGGGAGCGGATGCGCTACCGGCTGGGGGCCGAGTGGCAGATGCTCTGCTATCGTGGCCGGCTGCTGCGCCACCTGGTGCAGGAGGAGTGGGAGCAGGAGCGTCCGGCCTGGTGGCCGGGCCATCGGGCGGAGGGCAAGCGCAAGAGTGAAGTCCCCCGGGAGTGACGCCCGCTCAGCGGCGGCGGCGCCGGTCCGACCAGCGCTTGAGCCCGGCCAGCAGGGCGACCCCTGCCAGCAGGCCAGCGACGGCCCAGAGCAGTTCGCCGCGGCTCTCGGCAGTCGCCAGCTCGCCGAGTTGGCTGCCCAGCAGGGTGACCCCGGCAAGCCCCGGGACGATGCCCAGCAGCGAGCCGATCATGTAGTCGCGAAAGCGCAGGCGGAAGGCGCCGGCCATCATGTTGGTCAGGGTGAAGGGGGCCAGCGGCAGCAGGTTGATCAGGGTCATGGTGCGGATGCCACGTCCTGACAGGTAGCGCGAGAGACCGCGCAGGTGCCGGCCGCCATGGCGCATCAGCGCCTCGCGACCCAGCCGGCGGCCAACCCACCAGGTCAGCATCGAGGCCGCTAGGGTACCGGCCAGCGCGTAGGCAAAGCCCCACCAGGGCCCGAACAGCAGCCCGGTCAGGGCCACTAGCAGGCTGAGCGGGAACATCACCAGCGACGCCCCGGCATAGACCGCCATCACCACCAGCACGGCCCAGGGCGCATCGCGCCAGGCCAGGGATCCCTGCACCAGGCGCTGCAGGGTGGCGACGGTGAGCAGGTCCTCGCTGGCCAGCCACTGCCAACCCACAGCCAGGCCGGCGAGCACGATGAGGGCGAGCAGCGGAAGCAGGAGCGGACGGGGCATGCTGGCGGGCGCCTTGGCGACTGATAAAGCGACAGCATAAGGGCTCGTCACCGTGTCGCCAATGGCGGCATGTTGGCGGGTTCCTTGGTCCGAGCTCCTCCATGAGATGTCCTGGTCACCCCGCAGCAGAGCTTCCCTTGGGGCAGATTCCATATAATGGCTAGCGGCCGCCAGCGGCCAGAGGATCCTGGCGAAAGTAGCGGCAGAGCAGTGCGTAGAGCTCGGAATAGGCGTCGTGGAGCACCCTGGGGGCGGTAAAGAAATATTCGCAGCAGACGGCGAAGCACTCGCCGGGGTGGGTGGCCGCGTAGTCGTCGATGGGCGTCGGCTGGCCAAGTGCCAGGCGCGACTGCAGGTCCTCCCAGACGCCCATGAAGACCCGGTACCACTCCCGGGGGTCGATCTCCCGGGGTAGCGGCGGAAAGCCGTCGACGTCCAGGG
Organism: Halomonas fontilapidosi; assembly: GCF_014192285.1. Lineage (GTDB taxonomy): Bacteria > Pseudomonadota > Gammaproteobacteria > Pseudomonadales > Halomonadaceae > Halomonas > Halomonas fontilapidosi. The sequence continues at coordinate 121,932 of NZ_JACHXQ010000009.1, forward strand.
AGTTGCCCAGGTCGAGCTTGTGGGCCAGCTCGTGGATCAGCACGTTGAAGCCGGTGAAGTCGCCGCTCGCCATCAGGTCGGGAAAGGAGACCACCACCGGCCCCTGGGAGGACGTCTCGCCGGCGCGCTCGTCGACATACTCATGGACCACGCCAGCCTCGTCCATCTCCTCCACCTGGCGCTGGAAGGCCGATGGCAGGATCAGGATTTCGTGGACATTGGCGAAGGCCTCGCGATGTTCGTCCTCCTCCCAGCCCAGGGTCAGCAGGCAGGCCTGGGCCGCCATGGCCAGCTGGGCGGGCGGGTCAAAGTCGGTGGCCTCGGCGAGTTCAGGGTGCAGGCTCAGGCGCTTGGCATGCACGAACTGCCAGGCGCGATGACCGAGGCGCTCGGCCTGGTCGTCGGGCAGGGTGGCGAGCAGCGGCACGCGCTGCCGGGCCTCATGCCAGAGCGCCTCGGGGAAGGGGTGGCGCTCCTCGAAGCGCCGGCCCCCCAGGCGCAGCAGCCGCCCGAGCATGGCGTCAGCTCTCCTCCGGGTTGGCCCCGGATGGCCGGCCCCCGGACTTCCAGGACCAGTCTCGCCAGCGCAGGTCGAAGAGGTCCTTGCGGCGGTCCTTGAGGTTGGTCACCGAGCCCTCGGCGCGCACCACGGTCAGGCGGGTCAGGTCGAGGTCCGAGAACATGATCATCTCGGTGTTGGGCGTGGTCTCGGAGAGCACGGCATCGTGAGGGAAGGCGAAGTCCGAGGGCGAGAAGACCGACGACTGGGCGTACTGGATCTCCATGTTCTCGATGGAGGGCACGTTGCCGACGCTGCCGCACAGCACCACATAGCATTCGTTCTCGATGGCCCGGGCCTGGGCGCAGTGGCGTACCCGCAGATAGCCGTTCTTGGTGTCGGTCCAGAACGGCACGAAGAGGATGTCCATGTCCTGGTCGGCGAGCAGCCGCGAGAGCTCGGGAAATTCCACGTCGTAGCAGATCTGGATACCCACTCGGCCGGCATCGGTCTGGAACACCAGCAGTTCGTCGCCGCCCTCGATCACCCAGTCGCGGCGCTCCTGGGGCGTGATATGCAGCTTGGCCTGGCGTTCGATGCTGCCATCGCGATGACAGAGGTAGGCGATGTTGTAGAGGCGATCGTCCTCGCCGGCCTCGATCATCGAGCCGGCAATGATGTTGATGTTGTAGGAGACCGCCATGCGTGACAGCTCGGTCTTGAACTGGTCGGTAAAGCCCGCCAGGAAGCGGATGGCGGCCATCTGGTCCTGCTGGGCGGCGCGGTCCTGCAGTCCCATCAGCGGGGCGTTGAACAGCTCCGGGAAGATCGCGAAATCGCTCTGGTAGTCGGCCAGGGCGTCGACGAAGTACTCCACCTGCTGCAGCACCGACTCCACCGAGTCGAACTCGCGCATCTGCCATTGCACCGCGCCGACGCGAACCTGCGTAGGGCGGTTCTCCAGCACCCGTTCCGCCGGCTCGAAAAGGATGTTGTTCCACTCCAGCAGGGTGGCATAGCCCTGGGACTTCTCGTCCTCCGGCAGGTACTTGTGCAGCAGGCGCTTGACCTGGAAGTCGTTGGCCAGCTGGAAGGAGAGGATCGGGTCGTGGATCTCCTTGCGCGCCACCTTGTCGAGGTATTCGGCCGGAGAGAGCTCATGGGCATGCTCGTGGTACTGGGGGATACGCCCGCCGGCCAGTATGGCCCTCAGGTTCATGGAGCGGCACAGCTCCTTGCGCGCCTCGTAGAGGCGCCGGCCCAGCCGGTAGCCGCGATAGTCCGGATGGATCAGCACGTCGAGGCCGTACATGGCGTCGCCTTCCGGCTCGTTGAGGATCATCTCGCGCTTGCCGATCAGGTCGTCATATTGATGGGGGTTGGAGAAGGTGTCGTAGTCCACCAGCGCAGTCAGCGCGACGCCGACGATGGTCTCGTCATCCTCGATGACGATCTGCCCATCGGGAAACTCCTTGATCAGCTTGTCGATGGTGGGCTTGGGCCAGGCGCCGCCGATGTCGTGATAGACCCGATCCATCAGCGACTGGAGCTGGGGGTAATCGCCCGGTTCCAGATTGCGCAGGTTGAGGTGAAGGTCGTCAGGGGCCATGGCGCGTCCTTTCTTCGGGTCAGGGGAATGCGTCGAGTCTACCATGCTCAGCGCGGGCCACGGTCGAGGCGCGTCGCCCTCGCCGGGCGCGCTCCCAGCGGGCGAGTGAGGGTCTGCGCCATGATGACCCCCGCCAGCACCAGGGCACCGCCGGTGAGGTGGTAGAACGCGACCTGCTCACCGAGCCAGGCCATGGCGATCAGCGCGCTGAACACCGGCATCAGGTTGATGAAGATGCTTGCCTGGCTGGCGCCGATCTGGCGGATGGCGCGCATCCACAGAAAGGTGGTGATGATCGAGGCCGGAATGCCGGCGTAGAGGATCAGGCCGATATTGCTGCCGTCGACCGGGGTCATGGGGCCCATCAGCCAGGGAGGCAGCAGGAAGAGCACGGCGAAGATCACCTGGGCGTAGAGGAGTATCCAGGGCGGCAATTCCAGCGGCCAGCGCTTGAGCATCACCCCGTAGAGGGCGTAACAGGTGGCGGCCACCACCATCAGCACATCGCCCCGGGCCACGCTCAGCTCGAGCAGCGAGAGGGGGTCGCCGTGCCCCAGCAGCACCGCGACACCGATCAGGGCCAGCACCCCGCCCAGGGTGCCGCCCAGGCTCGGCGCCTCTCGCAGGATCAGTGCGCTGAGCAGCACGGTCAGCAGCGGCACCATGGCGGCAAGAATGCCCATGTTGGTGGCCGAGGTGGTCTCGGCGGCGACGTAGGCGAGCCCCTGCCACAGGCCCATGCCCAGCAGGCCCAGCACAGCGAGTTTCGGCCACTCCCGACGAATCGTGGCGCGATGCTTCCACGCCGCCGGGGCCAGAAAGGGCGTCAGCACGGCGAGCGCCAGCAGCCAGCGCAGGAAGGCGATGCTGCTCGGGGCGATGCTGCCCACGGTGAGCTGGTTGATGGTCATGTTGCCCGACCAGATCAGCACGGCGCCTAGCGGGGGCAGGAAGGTGAGCAGCGGCATGGTGTCCTCGGTACCTTGAGTCGGGGCCTCATGCGGTCATGGGCCGAAAAGAACCGCATGGTAAGCGGACGACCCTCGATATCCCACCCTGGCTGACGGTTGCGAAATGGCCTCGAGCCGTTAAGGTCAATAGAAGGCGCTGGTCTGCGCTGCTCACCATCAACCAGGAGAGGCAACATGGTCACCTTGACGATCAACGGCAGGGAACATGAGCTCGATGTTCCGGACAACATGCCGCTCCTCTGGGCCCTGCGTGACATTGTGGGCCTGAGAGGCACCAAGTTCGGCTGCGGTATCGCCGAGTGCGGAGCATGTACCGTTCATCTGGATGGCGCAGCGACGCGCGCTTGCATCACGCCGGTCTCCGCTGTCCAGGGCAGGGAGGTGACCACCATCGAGGCCATGGCCGACGATGCCGTGGGCCAGCGCGTACAGGCGGCCTGGCTGGACCTCGGCGTCGCCCAGTGCGGTTACTGTCAGGGTGGACAGATCATGAACGCTACCGCCTTGCTCAAGACAACCCCCGAGCCTGACACCCAGGACATCGTTGACGCCATGGCCGGCAACCTGTGTCGGTGCGGTACCTACAATCGCATTCTGGCCGCCATCGAGCGGGCTTCGGGCAAGGAGGCCAGCTCATGAGTTACGCAAACGACAGGCTGCTGCTTGCCAACGTCAGTCGCCGTGGTCTTCTGAAAGGGCTGGTCGGCGGCTCGGCCCTGCTGCTGGCCGCGCGATGGGATCTGGGGCTGGCCAGTGAAACGGCCCAGTTCGGTGCCGGCGCCATGCCCGGTGGCTGGGTGGATGACCCGAATGTGTTTATCCACATCGACAGCGATGGTGGGGTGACCATCATCAACAATCGTGCCGAGATGGGGCAGGGCATCCGCACGAGTCTGGTCATGGTCGCCGCCGATGAACTCGGCGCCGACTGGGACCGCGTTCGGGCGCAGCAGGCGAATGCCGATCAGGACAAGTACGGCAACCAGAACACCGACGGCTCGCGCAGCATGCGCCACTGGTATGACCCCATGCGTCGTGCCGCGGCCGCCGCCCGCATCATGCTCGAGCAGGCCGCGGCCCAGCAATGGGAGGTGCCGGTACACGAGGTGCGCGCCGAGATCCATAAAGTGGTTCACTCGCCCACCGGCCGTGAGCTTGGCTTCGGCGCCCTGGCGCAAGCGGCGCGAGACCTGGATGTGCCGGGTCGAGATGCCCTGGTGCTGAAGTCCGACAGCGAGCTGCGCTTCATCGGCAAGGAGTCCGGCCTGATCAACGGGGAACTGGTATCCGCCCATCCCAAGGCCATCGACGGTGAGGATATCGTCTCCGGCCAGGCGGTGTTTGGCGCCGATGTCGACCTGGAGGATACCCTATACGCGGTGGTGGCCCGCCCGCCCGTGTATGGCGCCAGAGTGAAGCGCGTCGATGACGGCGAGGCGCTGAAGGTGCCAGGGGTCAGGAAAACGCTCCGTATTGAGGGCACCGGCCAGCCAGCGGCGTTCAATCCGCTCGGCGGGGTCGCGGTGGTGGCCTCCAATACCTGGGCCGCCATGGAGGGCCGCAGGGCGCTGGAGATCGAGTGGGACATGGCGCCGGCGGGTGATAATGCCGACTACACCTCCGACCCTTACCGGGAATCCCTGGAAGCGGCGGCGCAGTCACCTGGCAAGGTCATCCGGCAGACCGGTGATGTCGAGGCCGCCCTGGAAGATGCCGACACGCGTGTGTCGGCGACCTACTACATGCCGCATATGGCACAGTCCCCCATGGAGCCGCCAGTGGCGATCGTGAGGATCAGGGATGGCAAGGCCGAGGCCTGGGCGCCGGTCCAGAATCCGCGGGCGACGCGTGAGGGCATCGCGCAGCGGCTGGGGATCGACAAGGAGAGCGTGACCGTTCATCAGACCCTGCTGGGCGGCGGTTTCGGGCGCAAGTCCAAGCCGGATTTCGTGACCGAGGCGGCGGCAGTGGCGAGAGAGTTCGAGGGGCAGCCCGTCAAGCTGCAGTGGTCTCGGGAAGACGATATCCAGCACGCCTACTTCCACGCCGTCTCCGTCGATCACCTGGAAGCCGGCCTCGACGCGGACGGCAAGGCGATCGCTTGGCGCCACCGGACCCTCTCGCCCAGTATCGCCTCGTTGTTCGCGCCAGACCCCAAGCACAAGGGCGAATTCGAGCTGGGCATGGGCTTCAATACCATGCCGTTCAGCATTCCGGCCATCCGACTGGAAAATCCGCCGGCACCGGCCCACGTTCGCATCGGCTGGTTCCGTTCGGTCTACAACCTGCCCCATGCCTGGGCGATTCAGAGCTTTGCCCATGAAATGGCCATGGCCGCCGGCAGGGATCACCGCGACTATGTCCTGGAGCTGCTGGGGCCGGACCGTGAGGTGCACAACCTGACGGTGGGAGACGGCTGGAATTATGGCGAGGATCCGGACCTCTATCCGATCGATACGGCGCGCATGCGCCGGGTGATCGAGCGCGCCACCGAAGAAGCCGGCTGGGGTCGCGAAACGGGCAAAGGGCGCGGTCTGGGGCTGGCATTCCACCACAGCTTCGTGTCCTACACCGCCATCGTTTTTGAGGTGGAAGTGAGTGACGAGGGCGAACTGACCATCCATCGGGCGGATATCGCCTTCGACTGCGGGCCCCAGGCCAACCCGGAACGCATCCGTTCGCAGCTGGAAGGGGCCTGCGTCATGGGCATCGGGATTGCCCTGCAGAGCGAAGTGACCTTCAAGGACGGGGTGGCCCAGCAGGACAATTTCGACAGCTATCTGATTCCCCGAATGCCGGACGCACCCCGGGTCGTTCGTGTCCACCTGATCGACAACCCGGATGATGCCATGGGCGGGGTGGGGGAACCCGGCCTGCCGCCGGTCGCGCCAGCCCTGTGCAATGCCATCTTCGCGGCTACCGGCAAGCGCATTCGACGCCTGCCGGTCGGCGACCAGCTGACCGGCTGAGCATGCGCCGGGTTGACCGGCAGGGCTCGGGATGCTCAGCCGATGGCAGCGACACCGGCCTTGGCGATCTGGACGTCCTGGTCGGGCTTGACGCCGGAGATGCCGACGCTGCCGGCCACCTGGCCGTCGACGAGCACCGGCACGCCACCGGCCAGCAGGGCCTGCATCGGGGCCGTCACGAAGGCGGTGCGGCCGTTGTTGATCATGTCCTCGAAGACCTGGGTTTCCTTGCGCCCGATGGCGGCGTTGCGCGCCTTCTCGGTGGCAACATCGGCGCTGAAGGGCGGGGCGCCGTCGAGGCGGCGCAGGCCGAGCAGATGGCCGCCGTCGTCGGCCACGGCCACGGTCACGGCCCACTCGTTGGCCTGGGCTTCCCGCTGGGCGGCATCGAGGATGGCGTTGACGTCATCCAGGGTCAGTACGGGCTTGGTCTGCATGGTGTTCTCCTTAGGGGGTTAATGCCTCGTCGACGATCTCGATCCAGTGCCTCACCGGGGTACGGTTGGCCCCGGCCAGGTGGGTCTGGCAGCTGAATGATTGAGCGCCGTGACGATCGTTCATGCCAGTGCCTCGTCGACGATCTCGATCCAGTGCCGGACCGGGGTGCGGTTGGCCCCGGCCAGGTGGATCTGGCAGCTGAATGATTGAGCGCCGTGACGATCGTTCATGCCAGTGCCTCGTCGACGATCTCGATCCAGTGCCTCACCGGGGTACGGTTGGCTCCGGCCAGGTGGGTCCGGCAGCTGAATGATTGAGCGCCGTGACGATCGTTCATGCCAGTGCCTCGTCGACGATCTCGATCCAGTGGCGAACTGGCGTTCTGTTGGCCCCGGCCAGGTGGGTCTGGCAGCCGATATTGGCCGTGACGATCACTTCCGGGTTGCCGGCTTCGAGGTTGTCGAGCTTGTTGTTGCGCAGTTCGGTGGCGAGCTCCGGCTGGGTGACGGAGTAGGTGCCTGCCGAGCCGCAGCAGAGGTGGGCGTCCTGCACCGGGGTAAGGGCGAAGCCCAGCCGGCCAAGCACCTGCTCGACGGCGCCGCCGAGCTTCTGGGCGTGTTGCAGGGTGCAGGGGCAATGAAAGGCGAGCCGGCGGCGCTCTTGTATGTCGAGGGCATCGAGGTCCTCGTCGCGCAGCACCTCCACCAGGTCCTTGGCGAGGTCGCTGATGCGTTCGGCCTTGTGGGCATAGTCGGGGTCGTCGGCGAGCATCTCGCCATATTCCTTGACGAAGGCACCGCAGCCGCTGGCGGTTTGTACGATGGTCTCGCAGCCGGCCTCCACGTGGGGCCACCAGGCGTCGATGTTGGCGCGCATGCGCTCGCGGCCGGCTTGCTGGGCATTGAGGTGGAAGTCGATGGCCCCGCAGCATCCGGCTTCGGGGGCCGGGGTCAGGCCGATGCCCAGACGATCCAGGACCCGGGCGGTGGCGGCATTGGTGTTGGGCGAGAGCCCCGGCTGCACGCAGCCCTCGAGAATCAGCATCTGGCGCGCATGGCGCTTGCCCTCGGGACGGGTGCCCGCGTCCACCGGCGCCGGGGGCATCTTGTCCCTGAGGGTGCCCGGCACCAGCGGCTTGAAGGTCTGCCCCAGCTTGAGCAGCGCCTTGAAGCGACGCGGTTCCACCAGCGCCTTGCGCAGTCCGAAGCGCAGCGAACGCTCGGGCAGCGAGCGAGGCACGCGTCGCTCGATCTCGGCACGCCCGATATTGACCAGCTTGTGGTACTCCACCCCCGACGGGCAGGTGGTCTCGCAGTTGAGACAGGTGAGGCAGCGGTCGAGGTGCAGCCGCGTCTCCTCGGTGACCTGGGTGTCGTCATCGGGGCTCTCGAGCATCTCCTTCATCAGGTAGATGCGTCCGCGCGGGCCATCGCGCTCGTCGCCCAGCAGCTGGTAGGTGGGACAGGTGGCATTGCAGAAGCCGCAGTGTACGCAGGTGCGCAGCACGCGGTCTGCCTCCCGGATATGGGGCTTCTTGAGGTCTTCCTCGGTAAAGTGCGTCTGCATCTCAGAGCTCCGCGTAGAGTCGGCCCGGGTTGAAGATGCCCTTCGGGTCCAGCTGGGCCTTGAGGTTTCGATGGTACTTCGCGACCACCGGTTCCAGCGGCATGAAGGGGTCGGCCTGGCCCGGCCCCTGACGGGTCCCCAGGCAGGTGGCATGGCCACCGGCGCGGGCGCAGGCCTCGCGGATGGTGTCGGCGTCCAGGTCGCTGCGCAACCAGCGCTGGGTGCCGGCCCAGTCATGGAGCACATCGGCTTCCTCGACGCCGGCAAGCGCCACCGAGGGCGTGTTGTGGGGCAGCGACAGGCGCCACAGGGGGCGGGCGTCCTCCCGGGAAAAGAAGGCCAGGGTCTGCTCGCGAAGCGCCGTCCAGAAGTCGTCGTCAAGGCTGTCGCCGCCGAGTCGCTCGCGGGTGGCGGCGACCGAGCTGGGCCCGCCTTCCAGCCGCAGATGCAGGGCTCCGGCATGCCAGGCGGCGGCGGTGATGGGAAGCGGTTGGCGGCCCCACTCGGCCAGCTTTGCCTGGGCGTCGGGCAGCGGCATCTCGAGGCGCAGGCTTTGGCTGGCGCCGGGCTTGGGCAGTACCTTGAGCGAGACCTCGGTGATCATCCCCAGGGTCCCCTGGGCACCCACCATCAGCCGCGACAGGTCGTACCCGGCGACGTTCTTCATTACCTCGCCACCGAAGCGCTGTTCATGCCCCTCATGGGTAATCACCCGGGTGCCCAGCACGAAGTCGCGCACGCTGCCGGCCCAGGGGCGACGCGGGCCGGAGAGGCCGGTGGCGACCATGCCGCCGACGCTGGCGTCCGCGCCCAAGTGAGGCGGCTCGCAGCCGAGCATTTGGCCGTTGTCGGCCAGGGTGGCCTCGAGCTCGGCCAGCGGCGTGCCGCTGCGCACCGAGACAATCAGCTCCACCGGGTCGTAGTAGGTAATCCCGCGATGCTCGCGAGTGGAGAGTGCCTCGCCCTCGACAGGACGGCCATAGAAGGCCTTGGTATCCCCGCCGACGATACGCAGCGGGCGGCCCTCAGCCGTTGCCCGGCGAACCCGTTCGCCGAGCGCGTCGCTGATGTCCTGGTCGGTCGCTTGGTGTGGTGTCTGGGCCATGGGGAAATCCTCAGAATCGGGGCAGCTCGGGGTGCGGGAGTTCATTGTTGTGCACGTGCATGGCACCGAACTCGGCGCAGCGGGCGAGCGTGGGGATGTTCTTGCCCGGGTTGAGCAGGCGCTGTGGGTCGAACGCCGCCTTCACGGCATGAAAGGTATCCAGTTCGCCCGGCTTGAACTGGGCACACATCTGGTTGATCTTCTCGCGCCCCACGCCATGTTCGCCGGTGATCGAGCCGCCGACCTCGACGCACAGTTCGAGGATCTTGCCACCGAGCTCCTCGGCCTGTTCCAGCTCGCCGGGACGGTTGGCATCGAAGAGGATCAGCGGGTGCATGTTGCCGTCGCCGGCGTGGAAGACGTTGGCGACCTGCAGGCCATACGCCTCTGAGAAGTCGGCGATGCCCTTGAGCACTCGTGGCAGTTCGCGGCGCGGGATGGTGCCGTCCATGCAGTAGTAGTCCGGCGACATGCGGCCCACCGCCGGGAAGGCGTTCTTGCGACCGGCCCAGAAGGTGGCACGCTCGGCATCGTCGCGGGCCTGCTGGATGCCGGTGGCCCCGGCCTGCTCGAGTACAGCGCGGACGGTGGCGCAGTCGTCGTCGACGTCGGCTTCCACCCCGTCCAGCTCGCAGAGCAGGATGGCCTCGGCCTCGACCGGATAGCCGGCCTTGACGAAGTCCTCGGCGGCACGGATGGCGAGTTTGTCCATCATCTCGAGCCCGCCGGGGACGATGCCGGCAGCGATGATGTCGCCCACGGCGCGGCCTGCTTTCTCGACGTCGTCGAAGCTGGCCATCAGCACCTTGGCGGTCTCGGGCTTGGGCAGCAGCTTGACGGTGATCTCGGTGACCACACCGAGCATGCCCTCGGAGCCGGTGAACAGCGCCAGCAGGTCAAGGCCCGGGGCATCCAGCGCCTCGCTGCCGAGCGTCATGCGCTCGCCCTCGATGGTGATCACTTCCACCTTCATGACGTTGTGCACGGTCAGCCCGTACTTCAGGCAATGTACGCCGCCAGCGTTCTCGGCGACGTTGCCGCCGATGGAGCAGGCGATCTGCGAGGAGGGGTCCGGCGCGTAGTAGAGGCCGTAGGGGGCTGCCGCTTCGGAGATGGCCAGGTTGCGCACCCCGGGCTGCAGCCGCGCGATGCGCGCGTCCGGGTCGACGTCGAGGATGCGGTTGAAGCGCGACATCACCAGCAGTACGCCCTTTTCCAGGGGCAGGGCGCCGCCGGAGAGGCCGGTGCCGGCCCCCCGTGTCACCACCGGCACGCCCAGGGCGCGGCAGCGCTTCATCAGCGTCTCGACCTGCTCGAGCGTCTCGGGCAGGGCGACCAGCATGGGTAGCACGCGGTAGGCGGAGAGGCCGTCGCACTCGAAGGGACGCAGGTCCTCCTCGCGGTGCAGCAGGGTGAGCCCGGGCGCGGCCTGTTGCAGGTCGGCCAGGACGTCGCTCTTGTCGATGTCCGGCAGCTCGCCGTCGAGCCGCTCGTCATAGAGGATGTTCATGGGGCTTCCTCGCTGATGGTCCATGACCCGCTCGGGCCGGGCAGGTGACCGGTGATGGCCTCCAATCTGTGCTTTCTTGACGGGTGTGTCCAGCCTTTGGTTCCCTGGTCAGACCAGTTGTGAGTATAATTATGGAAAGAATTTCCAAGATACACTCTTGAGTCGCGGGTAACATCCCCGCAGGAATGGCCGATGCCCCGTTATCATGATGAGCTGGTCACCACCTCACGTACCCCTGACGCCATTGCGGCCAGGCTGGAGGAGCTGATCCTTGACGGCGTGTTCCGCCCGGGACAGCTGCTGCCCTCCGAGCGGCGATTGAGCGAGCGGCTGCAGGTCTCGCGTGCCTCGCTGAGGGAGGCGCTCAGAACGCTGCGCAGCAAGGGCGTGATCGTCACCCGTCAGGGCCGTGGCTCGGCAGTCGCGGAGTTGGTCACGGCGTCGCACGACACGCCGCTGATGCATCTGTTTCGCGATCATCCGAGAACGCTGTTCGACCTTCTGGAGGTGCGGGCCCTGCTCGAGGGAGAGTCGGCCAGCCTGGCGGCGAGCCGGGGGACACCGTCGGACCGGGTGTTGATCACCCGTCGTTACCAGGAGATGGCCGACTATATCGCGCAGGCCGAAGCGATTGATGTGGAGCGCCTGGCACGGCTTGATCACGGTTTTCATCTGGCCATCTGCCAGGCGTCCCACAACCCGGTGCTGGTCCACACGCTGCAGAGCCTGACCGACCTGCTGCTGAGCTCAGTGTTCGCCTCGGTGAAGAATCTCTATCACCGCCCGGCGGCGCGCGAGAGGATCAATCGCCAGCATGCACGGCTCCATCGCGCCGTGGTCGAAGGCAAGCCGGTTCTCGCCCGACGCGTGGCCCTGGAGCATCTCTCCAGCGTGGGCGAGCAGCTGCGCGAGATCGAGGCCGAGGACCAGCGGCTGGAGCGCTCGGCCATGCGTCTCGAAGAGTGGCAGTAACAGCGTATTCATGCCCCGTCGCGCGTGGCGACCCCTGATTCGAAAGGAGAACCTTATGGCGATCTATCAGTATGGTGACGACCGTCCCGTTATCGGGGACGATGTCTACGTGGCCGAGACGGCCGATGTGATCGGACGGATTACCCTTAAGCGCAACGCCAGCGTCTGGTACCAGGCGGTACTGCGCGGCGACACCGATCACCTCGAGGTCGGCGAGGGCAGCAATATACAGGACGGGGCGGTGCTGCACGCCGATCCCGGCTACCCGTTGACGGTTGGCACGGGCGTGACCGTCGGCCACCAGGCCATGCTGCATGGCTGCACCATCGGCGACGGCAGTCTGGTGGGGATTCAGGCAGTGATCCTCAACGGTGCGGTGATCGGCCACAACTGCCTGGTGGCAGCCGGGGCAGTGGTCAAGGAAAACGCCCGCTTTCCGGACAATTCGCTGATCGTGGGAGCGCCGGCGAAGGTGGTCCGCGAGCTCTCCGACGAGGCCATCGAGGGCCTGAGGAAGAACGCCGAGGGGTACGTGGAACGCGGCCGGCGCCACGCGACAGAGCTCAAGCGGATCGGCTGATGCCTGCCGCCCGGCCGCGCCGAAGAGGGCCGGAGACGACACAACCCCCACGGGCAGACCGCGGGGGCTGTGTCGCACAGGCGGAGGGCAATCAGCCCAGCGTCAGCAGCGGGTCGCCGATGCCCAGCACATAGAAGGCGATCAGCCCGATGATCCCGGCGGCGACAAGATAATAGATCGTCGGCAGGATGGTCTTGCGGATGGTCTCGCCCTCTCGGCCGAGCAGGCCCACGGTGGCCGATGCCGCCACCACGTTGTGGATGGCGATCATGTTGCCCGCCGCGGCGCCAACGGCCTGCAGTGCCACCATGAAGGCGGTGGAGAGGCCGAGTTGCTGGGCGACGTTGAACTGGAAGTCGGAGAGCATCAGGTTGGAGACGGTATTGGAGCCGGCAATGAAGGCCCCCAGCGCACCCACTGCCGGCGCGAAGAACGGGTAGACGCCGCCCACTCCGTCGGCCACCAGCTGGGCCATGGCCACCGGCATCGAGACCAGGTCGGCGGCGTTGACGCCGGAGTTGATCAGGATCCGCACCATGGGGATGGTGAAGATCAGCACAAAACCGGCGCCGAAGATGGTGCGGGTGGACTCGCTGAAGGCGGCTTTCAGCTCGCCGACATGCATGCGGTGCAGCAGGGCGGTGAGCAGCACCACCATCAACAGGATGCCGCCCGGCAGGTAGAGCGGCTGGATGGCGCCGGAAATACCGGTTTCACCGAGGATATTGCTCCAGCTCAGGGCGAACGAGGTCAGGGCATTCTTGAACGGCTCGACGGTGCGCGAAGCGACCAGGATCACCGCCAGCAGCACATAGGGCACCCAGCCCATTAGGGTGGAGATCGGCGCCTTGCCAGTGACGTCATCCAGCTTGATCTCGAGCTTGCCGATCCAGGCGTCGGGCCAGGAAGTGCTCTCCGGGAAGTCCCAGGTGTCCTTGGGAATCAGGAATCCACGGCGAGCGGCCGGCACCACAATGGCCAGGCCGACCATGGCGCCGATCATCGACGGGAACTCCGGTCCCAGCAGCACACCGGCCAGCATGTAGGGCACCACGAAACAGACGCCGGCGAAGATGGCGAAGGGGGCAATGGAGAGGCCTTCCTTCCAGGAACGGTTGGCGCCGAAGAAGCGCACCATGATCACCACCATGATCAGCGGCATCAGGACGCCAACGATGCCATGAATCACCGCGACCTCGCCGGCGATCAGACGGAAGTACTCCATCCACCCGGCACCGCCGGCCTCCAGGGTCTCGGTGATGCCGATGCGATCCAGCCCGCCGGTGACCCCCACAACGATCGGGGTGCCCACGGCGCCGAAGGAGACCGGCGTGGACTGGATCATCATGCCCACCACCACGGCGGCCAGGGCCGGGAAGCCTAGCGCCACCATCAGCGGGGCGGCCACGGCGGCAGGAGTGCCGAAGCCCGAGGCGCCCTCGATGAAGCAACCGAACAGCCAGGCGACGATGATCGCCTGGACGCGGCGGTCGGGGCTGATCCCCGAGAAGCCGTTGCGAATGGCCTTGATGCCCCCCGAGTGCTTCAGGGTGTTGAGCAGCAGGATGGCGCCGAAGATGATCCACAGGATGGCAACCGTCAGGATCAGGCCCTGCAGGGTCGAGGCCAGTACCCGGGTGAAGGACATCTCCCAGGCGAACAGCCCGATCAGCGCGGTGACCGCAAAAACGGCCGGCATTGCAAGCCGGGCGGGCAGGCGCAGGCCGATCAGTAGCACGCCGGCCAGCACCAGGGGCACGAAGGCGAGCAGCGCGAGTAGCGTTTCGTTCATGAGAAGTTCCTTTCGCGTTGGAACAGTGGGTCGTGGAGCGTTCCCCCGCAAGACCGGGGCATGAAGAGAGCGCACGATAAGCGCAATGGTCCGGCTTGGCCATTCATGGGTAATTGGTATTACCAATAGTCGATCGGCTTGTGAATACCGGCCTGACGAGAAATGAATCGATGATTCAGTAAGTTCCGTTGTCTCTCGGGTGGTGGCATGCCCATGGGCGCAAGTGGCGCATTAGACCAATGGACAATTCGCTGTCGCCCGACTACCGGTTGGCAACGACGTTGGCGATGGTTTGTAAAGGCTGGCACTATCGAGGCGGATACAGGACCGGAAACGAGGAGGCGGCATGACACGGGTACTTTATGATCTCTGCGGCATTGACGAAGGGCTGCGTTTCTCGCCCTTCTGCTGGCGGGTGCGTTACGCCCTGGCCCACAAGGGGCTAGAGGCAGAAACACAGCCCTGGTACTTCACCGATAAGCAGGCACTGGCCTTCGCCGAGCACGACAAGGTGCCGGTGCTGGTCGACGGTGACGCAGTGGTTACTGACAGCTACGAGATCCTGCGCTACCTGGATCGTGCCTATCCCGAGGCACCGCTGCTCGGCGAGGGGCTGGCCGAGGCGCGCGGACGCTTCTTCAAGCACTACGCCGAGCGTTCGCTGGCCCCGGCGATGATGCGCACCATCATCATGGACCTGTTCAACGCCATTCATCCCGACGACCGGGCCTACTTCCGGGAGACCCGCGAGAAGCGCTTCGGCCGCACCCTCGAGGAGTTCCACTCCCCGGCCAAGGGCCTGGCGCAACTGGATGCGGCGCTGGAGCCGCTTCGTGGCCGGCTCACGGAGGCCGATTTCCTCGACGGCGACGCGCCGGCCGGCGTCGACTATCTGGTCTTCGGCAACTTCATGTGGGCCCGCTGTGTTTCCACCGCCGATCTGGTCTCCAATGCTGACCCGGTGCATGCCTGGCTCGAGCGCATGCTCGACCTGTACGGCGGCCTGGGCCGCAAGGCCTTGCGCATCACCGATATCGAGGGCGCCTATCGCTGAGGCCAAGGACGCCAGGGGGGCCGCCGCATGACGTGCCCCGTCTGTTTCTGCGACGCCCGGCTCCGGCCGGGCGTCGTGGTTCATGTCCTGGAACAGCGCGACGTTACTTATATGGCAAGGCATGTTGCGCTGCACAAAAAGGCCTGCTATGTTGCAATGCAGCACGGGGCGTCATGTCCCGGTGTCCCACTACAGATGGAGGTGTTTCATGAGCAAGACGACTCCCCAACAGGCCACCGAACAGTTCGAATCCATGTTCGTCTCGCCTGCACGTAATTTCGGCGCCCTCAACCTCGACTACACCGAGAAGCTGGTGGCCGCCCAGTTCGACGCACTGCGCGCTCTGAGCGGCATGGGTCTCGCCCAGGCTCGCGGTTGGCTCGACGTGCGTGATGCCGATAGCCTTAAGTCGGTCGTCGAGTCCCAGCAGAAGGCCAGCCAAGATATGGGCGAGCGCCTGCGTGGCGACGCCGAGAAGATCATGAGCCTGGGCCAGGAATACGCCCAGAAGAGTCAGAAACTCGCCGAGGACGGCATCAAGGCCGCCGGCGTGGCAGCCAAGTAAGGCATCTGACGACCAAGCATGGCAAGCGCCGGCTCCCGCCGGCATTCACGGGACGTCACCCTCGGGTGGCGCCCGTGTTCTTTTTTGGCCGCCTTGTCTTCTCAGCCGTGTTCGCTGCCCAGTAGTTCAATCACCTCGTCCTCTTCCACTTGCCCGAACTCGGCGAAGTACTGCCCCACGGCGCGAAAGTCCCGGTCGATCTCCAGACAGACCACCTCGTCGACCAGGGGCTCGAGCCGTGCCACCGTATCGGGCGGTGCCGCCCCCATGGCGGCGATCAGCGTCTGCGGCCCGCGTGATTGCAGGGTGCTCAGTGCCGCCGCCATGGTCGCCCCGGTGGCGCTGCCGTCGTCCACCACCACTACGGTTCGCCCCTTCGGGTCGATGGGCGCCCGCACCGGGGTGTAGCGTTGGCGGCGCTCCTCAAGCAACTCTCGCTGCTCCTGTATCTGCCGATTGACGGCTTCTTCGCGATAGTGCTTCGCCGTCTCCTCCAGCGCCACGCTGCCATCCTCGCTGACCGCGCCGATGGCAAATTCCGGGTTGCCCGGTGCCCCCACCTTGCGCACCAGTACCACGTCCAAGTCGCCCTCCAGGGCATCAGCAATCAGCCGCCCCATGGGGACTGCGCCTCGCGGGATGGCCAGGATCAGCGGGTCGTGCCCCTTGAGGTGAGAGAGTCGGCTGGCGAGTTGCTCGGCGGCGTCGAGGCGATCACGGAACATGAGGGTGCTCCTGAGTTGGGGAATTCCCTCCAAGTGTAGGCCGCCATGAGGAAGGTGCGAAACGGTGGCGGCGGCGAATGTCGCCGCTTTTCTGCCCGGGAAGGCTTTTTGGAAAATATTTCCTGTGTACAAAATAATTGGTTAGTGTATCGCTTAGGTGTCGTCAGCATGCTCTGCCAGCTGACCCGATGCCGTTCTCTACAAGTCCAATAACCGGAGAGTTTCGCGATGCTCGTCAACCCCTCTCGCTTCCTCATGGCCGGCACTGCGCTGGTTGCGGTGCTGTCGACCGGTGCCGGCCAGGCGGCCGACTGGAGTGATACCGCTATCGGCTATCGTTATGGCACCCAGTTCACCGAACCCAACAATCCTGACAAGGTGGAAAAGCACATCCTGCAGCTCTCCCACGTCAGCGGCTATTCGCTGGGGCAGAACTTCTTCAACTTGGATCTGTTGCAGTCCGACAGTACGGATCCGGTCCAAGGCAGCGACAGCGGCGCCACCGAGGCCTATCTCGTCTATCGCCATCAGCTGCATGCCGGCAAGCTTCTCGGCGCGCCGATCGCCTTCGGACCGATCCAGGACATGGCGCTCACTGCGGGCTTCGACCTGAATACCAAGAACTCGGCTTTCGCGCCCCGAAAGCGTCAGCTGCTGGTAGGGCCGACCCTCAAGTTCGACGTGCCGCGCGGCTTTCTCGACCTGAGCCTGCTCTACAGTCGCGAGTGGAACCACTGTGGCCTGGACGCCTGTGGCCTGCCGGGCAACCGCAACGATCTCTCCTTCGACCCCTACTATCAGGTCAATCTGGCCTGGGGACTCTCCTTCGAGGCGGGCGCACTGCCGATGAAGTTTCAGGGCTTCTACAACTACAACGGCGAGAAGGGCGACGACTATTTCGGCGTTCCTACCGAGGCCGAGCAGCTGATGCGTACCCGTCTGATGCTGGATGCGGGACAGCTGACCTGGGGTGGCGAGAACACCCTCTGGGTCGGCGTTGGTCATGAATACTGGCGCAACAAGTTCGGTAATCACAGCAAGCCGGGGGTCGATACCGATGCGCTGACCCTCAACCTGGAGTGGCATCTCTAGCACGCGCGGCGACCACGGTTCCGGCCTGCCGTGACCCGGCCGTAACCCCGTGGCGGGCCATGGCAGTATACGACTTTGTGATCAAGTGCATTTCAAAGCGCGCGACAGTATGCCAGGATATTTTGTATACAAAATATGACGACAACAATAGCAGCGGTCTTACCCATGCAGAAAAATCCCAGCAACACCTCGATCTTCGATTTCCACGGCAAGCCACCGCTGGCCAAGGCCTTGCCGATCTCCCTCCAGCATGTCCTCGCCATGGTGGCCGGCGTCATCACGCCGCCCATCATCATCGCCGGTGTGGTGGGTGCGACGCCCGCCGAGAAGCTGATGCTGATCCAGATCGCCGTGCTGGCCTCCGGGGTCTGCACGCTCTTCCACCTCTACGGGGTCTGGAAGTTTGGTGCGCGGCTTCCCGCCATCTTCGGAGTGGGCTTTGCCTATGTGCCGACGCTGATCGCGGTGGGGGGGCAGTTCGGCATCGAGGGCATCATCGGCGCCCAGCTGGTCGGCGGCATCACCATGATGGTGGTGGGCTACTTCATCCAGTACATCCGACACCTCTTCCCGCCGGTGGTGGCGGGGACCGTGGTACTGGTGATCGGTCTGTCGCTGTACGACATCGCCATCCGCTACATGGCAGGCAGCGGCAACGTCGAGGCACCGGGATTCGGGGCGCCCATCAACTGGGCCGTCGGCCTGGTCACGCTGCTCACGGTGCTGGTCGCCTCCCAGTTCGGCAGGGGCGTGGTCAAGCTGTCGGCGATCATGGTCGGTATCCTGGTGGGCTACCTGCTCTCGCTGGCCCTGGGCATGGTCAGCTTCGACTCCGTGGTCGAGGCGAAGTGGGTCGCGGTGCCGGCGGTGATGCCCTTCGAGATGGAGTTCCATACCGCCGCCATCGTCTCCATGGTGGTGATCTGCGTGATCAACTCCGTGCAGACCATCGGCGATCTCTCCGCTACCACCGTGGGCGGCATGAACCGGGAACTGAAGACGAAGGAGCTGACCGGCGGGCTGCTGGGCAACGGCCTGACCACCGCCGCGAGCGCCTTCTTCGGTGCCCTGCCGACCTCGACCTTCAGCCAGAACGTCGGCATCGTGGCGATGACCAAGGTGATCAGCCGCTACGTGCTGGCCATCGCCGGGCTGTTCATGATCCTGGCCGGCCTGAGCCCCAAGTTCGGCGCCATCATGACCACCATTCCCTACCCGGTGCTGGGCGGTGCCACCATCATCGTCTTCGGCATGATCACCATGACCGGCATCCAGCTGCTCATCAAGGATGAGCTGTCGGCCCGCAACATGACCATCGTGGGGCTGGCGCTGGCGCTGAGCCTTGGCATCGCCCAGGTACCGGCGGCGATCGAGCAGTTCCCGGCGATGCTCAAGAACCTGATCGGCGGGGCGCCCATCGTGGTGGCTGCCATCACCGCCTTCGTGCTCAACATCGTGCTGCCCCGCACCTCGTTGGCCGACGAGGCCCGGGAGCGCGAGGAGATCGCCAGGGCGGATGCCGAAGCCGCTGGCCAGGACGGGCATCGCCGCCATGGCGAAGAGGTCGGAGCTGACGCAGACGAGCCGACCGGCGTCGCCCGCGTCGCAGGCAGCCCGCGAGGCGGCTGAGGCCCGGACCGTCACGCCGGCTAGACGAAGCTCTTGCCCGGCACATCTGCAAGCGAGCAGCCGATATCTCGGCTGCTCGCTTTGCGCCTGGACGTCAGTGCGGCTGCTGTCTAGTGCACTGAAACAGTCCCGGTTTGCGCGTGCTGCCGGAGGCCTGTCTCAGCCGAGGCGGGCGTCCAGACGGAAGCGGGCGATGCGGTTGATCTGCTCGATGGCGGTGCGGCGCTCCTCGGCTGGGTCGTTGGGCAGGCGCTCATCAAAGGCAGCGAGGATGGCGTGGCGATCGCTGCCCTTGACGGCCATCACGAAGGGAAAGCCGAACTTCGCCTTGTAGTCGGCGTTGAGGCGCTCGAAGCGGGCCAGCTCTTCGGGCGTGCACTGGTCGAGGCCGGCGCCTGCCTGTTCACGAGTGGAGTCGTCGGTCAGTTCGCCGGCCACGGCCGCCTTGCCGGCCAGGTCCGGGTGGGCGCGTATCACCTCGAGCTGGCGTTCGGGGCTGGCCTCGCGCAGCACGGCGCCCATCACCTCGGCCAGCCCTTCCGGCGTGTCCTCGGCGGAGGAGAGGCCGCGCTGCCAGGCGAGTTCGGCCACCCAGGGGGAGTGCTCGTAGATCTCGCCGTAGTGAGCCACGAAGGCCTGCTGGTCCAGTTGGCTGGGGCGCGGGGTGAGAATCGTATCGGTCATCCTGGGGCTCCTCTGTTTGCTGACTGGGCCTGTTGGCGCGCGCAGCGGCGGGCAGGCCGTGGCGGGCGGTCGATGCCCTCTTCGTAAAGTGTATACAAAAAAACTTTGAAATGTACCCTTATAAAAGCTAAAACTGTCATCATCACGCTCTTCATGGCGTCTGCCCGCCAAGGGCTACGCCAGTCGCCGATCGAACCGATATACAAAGGAGAACCCCATGGGATATCTGACCACGCATGTGCTGGACACCGCCGAGGGCCGCCCCGGCCAGGGCATCCGCATCGAGGTCTTCCGCCTAGAGGGTGAGAGCCGCACGCGGCTCAAGGACGTCGTCACCAACGCTGACGGGCGCTGCGATGCCCCGCTCCTTGAGGGCGATGACTTCGCCACCGGCGAGTACGAGCTGCTCTTCCACGCCGGCGACTACCTGCGCGCGGGTGGCGTCGCGGCCCAGGAGCCGCGCTTCCTCGATGTCATCCCGCTGCGCTTCGGGGTGGCCGATGCCGGCCAGCACTATCATGTGCCGCTGCTGCTTTCGCCCTATGGCTACTCCACCTACCGCGGCAGCTGAGGGGGTAGTGCCGCTTTTCTCCACAACAAGACGCTAGACGAGGCCCCCTGATGCAAGCCTACCTGCTGGATTTCACCAACTTCATGCTGCGCTGGCTGCACGTCATCGCCGCCATCGCCTGGATCGGCGAGTCGATCTACTTCGTGATGCTGGACAACAGCCTGCGCCAACCCAAGGCCGCCGAAGACCGGGAGAAGGGTGTCTTCGGCGAGATGTGGGCGGTACACGGTGGCGGTTTCTATCATAACCAGAAATACGCCAGTGCCCCCGGCAAGTTGCCCGAGGACCTGCACTGGTCGTTCTGGAAGGCCTATACCACCTGGCTCACCGGCTTCGGTCTGTTCGTCATCCTGTACATGGTCAACCCGAGCTTCTACCTGGTGAACCCGGGCAGCGACTGGGCTTGGGCGGCGAACATGAGCGGCTGGCAGGCCAATGTCGTGGCGCTGGTCTTCCTGCTGGCCGGCTGGGTGGTCTACAACGAGCTGTGCAAGCGCATCAGCCCCGACATGCAGCGCGACGGCCTGCTGAGCATCGCCGTCGCGGTGATGATGGTGGTGGTGGCCTACCTGAGCAGCCAGATCTTCTCGGGGCGTGCCGCCTTCCTGCTCACCGGCGCGGTGATGGCCACCGCCATGTCGGCCAACGTCTTCTTCTGGATCATTCCCGGCCAGCGCCGCATGGTGACGGCGATGAAGGCCGGCGAGACCCCTAACCCGCTGGACGGCAAGCGCGGCAAGCAGCGCTCGGTACACAACACCTACTTCACCCTGCCGGTGGTCCTGCTGATGATCAGCAACCACTACTCTTTCGCCTACTCCCATGAACTGGCCTGGGTGATCATGTCGCTTTTCATCTTCGCCGGCGCCCTGATCCGCCAGTACTTCGTGCTGATGCATGCCGGTCACAGGCGCCCGGCCTACCCGGCGGCCGGGGTGGCGCTGATTCTGGTGGCATTCTGGATAGCGGCCCCCGTCGGCGGCGGTCAGGCCACTGACACGGCCTCTGTGGCGCCGGATATCGAGGAAGTTCACGCGATCGTCGAGACGCGCTGCGTGACCTGCCATTCCCGCGAGCCGACCCAGCCGGGCTTCAATGCGCCGCCGGCCGGCATGGCCTATGACACCCGCGAACAGCTCCAGACCCAGCAGGCGAAGATCAAGGAGGTCGTGGCGAGCGGCTACATGCCGCTGGGCAACATGACCGGGATGACCGACGAGGAGCGCGCGATCATCGCTGCCTGGGAGGAGTGAGTCGAGCGGTCGCCGGCAGGCTGCCGATATGTATACAATGATCGTGCATGCCGGTGACGACCAGGGGAGGAGATGACGCGATGAACCAGCGCCAGACGGTTGCCGAACGAGGCGGCGCGGACCGCTCAGGCAAGAACGGAGACGGTGCCGAGCGCCACGAGGAGATTCACCGCTCGATCAGCGACGCCATCATCGAGCACCGTCTGCGGCCCGGGGCACGCCTGCGCGAGGATGCCCTGGCTGATGTCTTCGGCATCAGTCGCACCGGCATCCGCAAGATCCTCCAGCGGCTCGCTCTGGAGCAGCTGGTCACGCTGACGCCGCGCCGCGGGGCCAGCGTGACCCGGCCCACCGCCGAGGAGGCCAAGGACGTCTTCGATGCCCGCCAGATGGTCGAGTGCGGCCTGATGCCGGAGGTCGCCCGGCGTATCGGCGATGACGATCTGCGCGAGCTTCGTGACATGGCCCGGCGCGAGCGCCAGGCGCTGAAGTCCGGCGAGCAGAGCACGGCGATCCGGCTCTCGGCGGACTTTCACACCCGCCTGGCGCGCATCTCCGGCAATGCCACCCTGGCCGACTTCGTCGAACGGCTCTGCTCGCGCTCCTCGCTGATCCTCGCCGTCTATGGCAACCCCGGCCACCTGGGCTGCGAGTCCCACGACCACGATGACCTGATCGGCTACCTGGAGACCGGCAACGGTGAGCGCGCCCGGGCCTTCATGAGTCGCCACCTCAAGGCCATCGAGGCCTCGCTCTCCATCGTCGAAGAGGAGGCGGAGGCCCCGGACCTGCACCGGATCTTCTCCGACTGAGGCTCAGGCCTGCCCTCCCACGTTGCCCACCGCGCCGCTCAGGAGGCGTTGTCATCGGCGGCGCACCAGGCCGCGGCCAGCGACCTGGCCCGTTCGCCCACCTCGCTGGCGGTGAGACCTGGCGTGTAGAGGGCGCTTCCCAGGCCGGCACCGTCGATGCCGCCGGCCCGCCACGCGGCGAAGTTGCTGGCGCCGATGCCCCCCACCGCGTAGAGCCGGGTGCCTCCGGGCAGCACGGCACGCATGGCCTTCATGCCCTCGATGCCGACCTGTACCGCCGGAAACAGCTTCAGCCCGGTGGCACCGGCGTCGATGGCATCGAAGGCCTCAGACGGAGTGGCCACGCCGGGCCAGCTCTCCATGCCCAGTCGCCGGCTCTCCGTAATCACGGCGGGCCGGCAGTTGGGAGAGACGACCAGGCGTCCGCCGGCGGCAAAGACGTCGCGCACCTGGGCGGGGGTCAACACCGTACCGGCGCCGATCAGGGCCCGGTCGTCCAGCGCCGTGGCGAGGCGGCGAATGCTTTCCAGCGGCTCGGGAGAGTTGAGCGGCACCTCGATTCGGCTGATGCCGGCGGCGAGCAGCGCCTCGCCGACCGCGATGGCGTCGTCGGGTGAAATGCCGCGCAGGATGCCGATCAGGGGCAAGGACATGGGCAGGGCTCCGGTTGTGTCAGGGGGTGTGCGCGTCGTGAATCATGGCGGCGTGGGCCAGCCCGAGGCCGTCCAGCACCGCGGCCTCGCCGTCGAGGCGGCGACTTTCGATGCCCAGACTCTCGAGGGCCAGGGCATAGCGGGCGCAGAGCGTCTCGGCACCGACCAGGGTGACACGCTCGCCCTCGGCCAGCCCCACCCGGGCGCCGGCCAGCTCCAGGCCGATCACCAGGCCCGAGAGGCGTGCCGCCAGTCGCGCGCCGCGTGCCTGTCCTGTCGGCAGGCCGCCATCGAGCAGGCCATCGTCCAGTAGGTCGGCGGCGCGCAGGCCGAACAGCCGGCTCGCAAACTGCTCCGGGGCGGCCGCCACCTCCTGAACTGCCGCCATGAAGGCTTCGCGGCAGCCGGGCTCGCTCAGGTCGTTCCCGCCTTGCCCGTCCTTCAGTGAGTGCCGGAGGACTGACTGCCCGGCCAGCAGGCTATACAGCTCGCCGGTGAGGAAGGTGGCGAAGCGCGTGATCGTGCCGGCCTCGAGGCGGGCCCACTTGGCATGGGTGCCGGGCAGGCAGACGGGCCCCGAGATGTCGCCTTCGCGGGCGGTGAGGCCGGCGAGCTGGGTCTCCTCGCCGCGCATCACATCAAAGCGCCTGCCGACCTCATCGGGATGCTGACAGAGGCCCGGCAGCAGCGCGACCTCCAGCCGTGGATCCTCGACGGCGGGCCTGACGGCACCTCGAGCCAGGTCGTCCAGTCGTGTCGGCACCGGCAGGTAGGCGGCCTCCTGCCAGCCCTGGCGGGCGCCGGCCATGCCGCAGATCCGCACCGGTACATGGCCCTCGGCGGGCAGCCAGGCGCCGATCGTCGTCAGCAGGGTGGCCTCGTAGTCGCTCGCGGAAAGCGACAACATGCCACGTTCGGAACCGGCCTTCGCCAGCACCTTGCCGTTCGCGTCCAGGGCCCAGGCGCGCAGGTTACTGGAGCCCCAGTCTACGGCGACCCATGCCAGGTGCCACTGAATGGATATGGTCATCGTGGCCTCTCCTACCATTCGGCGATGGAGCCGTCTTCATGTGTCCACACCGGGTTGCGCCAGCGATGGCCGACCCGCGCGCGCTCCTCGACGAAGGCCTCGTCGATCTCCACGCCCAGTCCCGGTCCCTGAGGGATGGCACAGAAGCCCTCCTCGATGGCCAGCGCCGACTTGTCGACCAGGTAGTCGAGCACGTCGTTATCGCGGTTGTAGTGGATGCCCATGCTCTGCTCCTGGATGAAGGCGTTGTGGCACACCGCATCCAGCTGCAGCGAGGCGGCCAGCGTCAGCGGGCCGAGCGGGCAGTGCGGGGCCAGCGCCACATCGTGGGCCGAGGCCAGGGCGGCGATCTTCAGCCCCTCGCTGATGCCGCCGCAGTGGGAGAGGTCGGGCTGGACGATGTCGATCATGCCGTCGGCGAGCAGGTCGCGGAACTCGAAGCGGCTGTGCAGCCGCTCGCCGGTGGCCAGCGGATAGCCCAGGCCGCCGGCGATCTGCTTGAGACAGGGCAGGTGCTCGGGGGCCACCGGCTCCTCGACGAACATCGGGTGGAAGGGCTCCAGCTCGCGCAGCAGCGCCTTGGCCATGGGACGATGCACCCGGCCATGGAAGTCGATGCCGATGCCGACGTCCGGCCCCACGGCGTTGCGGGCCTCGGCCACCCGGGCCACCGCCTCGTCGACCTTGCGGTGGCTGTCGACGATCTGCATCTCCGGGGTGCCATTCATCTTGAAGGCGGTGAAGCCCTGATCCACCAGCGCCCTGGCGCCGGCACCTACGTCATCGGGGCGGTCGCCGCCGGTCCAGGCGTACATGCGCATCCGGTCGCGCACCGCGCCGCCCAGCAGCTGGTGCACCGGCACGCCGAGGTCGCGTCCCTTGAGGTCCCACAGCGCCTGGTCGATGCCGGCGATCGCGCTCATCAGGATGGGTCCGCCGCGGTAGAAGCCGGCGCGGTAGAGGGTGTTCCACAGGTGCTCGATGCGGTGCGGGTCCTGGCCGACCAGATAGTCGGCGAGCTCGTGTACGGCCGCCTCAACGGTGGCGGCACGTCCCTCTATGACCGGCTCGCCCCAGCCATAGCAGCCCTCGTCGGTCTCGATCTTGAGGAACAGCCAGCGCGGCGGCACCTGCCAGGTCTTGAGTCGGGTGATCTTCATGCGGGATATCCTTCAGTCGGGGAGGTGGACTCGGGCATCAGTCCCAGGTCCGTTGCCGTGCGCTCGAGCACTGCCCGGGCCGCCTGGCGGGCGGTTTCCGGCTGGCGCAGGCGGATGGCCTCCATCACCCGGCGGTGGCGCTCGAGGCTATCTTCCAGGGAGTCGGCATGGTGCTGCGAGTGCTGGATCAGGGCGATGATGGAGGGGCGCAGCAGGTGGCCCATCTGGCGCCATACCAGGTTGTGGGTGGCCTGGTAGATGCCCTGATGGAAGGCCACGTCATGTTCGGCGTGCTGCTGGTGCAGGCCGCTGGCGGCGGTGCCGCGCATGCCCGCGAAGGCATTCTCCAGGCGCGCCAGGTCATGGCCGTCCGACGCCATGGCCGCCAGCTCGGCCACCTGGGGCTCCGCGGAGAGACGGAAGGCATAGATCTCGCGAACCAGGCGCGGGTCGGGATGCGCCAGCCCGGCCAGCCAGTCGCTCATCATAGGATCGAGCAGGTGCCAGTCGGTGACGTCGCGCACCCGGCTGCCGCGTCCCGCGGTGCGCTCGACAAGACCGGTGGTGACCAGGCTGGCCAGCGCGTTGCGAAGCCGGTTGCGGCTCACGGCGAAGCGTTCACAGAGATCCTTCTCCCGCGGGAAGTCGCTCCCGGCCGGCATCTGCCCGGAGAGGATCGCGCGGGCCAGGACCGCGGCCAGCGCGGGGGCGCTGCCATCGGCAGGAGGGGCAAGGGTGTCTAGCATCAGCGTGTCCTAAAAATCTGACTTTATGATAGTTAATGTCAGACATTTTGCAAGAGCCGCGATGGCTGACGTCCCGGTTGAAGGGGTGGGGGCGCGCCGTCGAGCCACGGCGCGAGCAATAAGGAACGCGCCCCGGGTGATCACCCGGGGCGCGTCGTCAGGAGTGGCGTATGTCAGGCGCCGCTGGTGGCCACAACCGGACGCTGGCCGAGCATCAGGCCATAGTAGAAGAGTCCGCCGAGGGCCGCCCCCATCATCCAGCCGTAGCCGGTGAGACCGGAGAGTGCCGGTACCAGCACGGTGGAGATCGAGAACAGGGCGGCACCGCCAAAGGCCATCAGGGCGCGCCGGTTCCAGCCCTTGACGTAGTAGTAGGCGCTGTCCGGTGCCGAGGAGAACAGTTCCTGCATGTCGAGGTGCTGGCGCTTCACCAGATAGTAGTCCACCACGATGATGCCGAAGAAGGGGGCAACGATAGCGCCCAGCGCATTGACGAACCCAGGCACGCCGATCTGGCTGATCAGCGAGACCCAGAGGGCACCGACGAAGAAGGCCAGTACGGCGGTAATCAGGCCGCCGACCTTGAAGCTGATCTTGCTGGGAAAGAGGTTGGCCAGGTCATAGGCCGGGGGAATGAAGTTGGCCACCAGGTTGATGCCCACGGTAGCGGCAAAGAACGTCAGTGCAGCGACGATGGTCAGCGGCAGGGAGTCGACTCGCTCGACGATGTCTGCTGGGTTGGTCAGGGCATCACCGAACAGCACCAGCGTGCCGGCCGTGATGATCAGGGCGATGAACGAGAAGAAGGCGACATTGAGCGGCAGCCCCAGCAGGTTGCCCAGCTTCATCTGGCGTTCGGTCTTCACGAAGCGCGTGAAGTCGCCGAAATTGATCACCACCGCGGCGAAGTAGGCGACCATGGTACCGACGATGGCGAGGAAGGCCCCGATGGCGCTGCCTTCTCGTTCGCTGTCGGCGCTGAAGATGGTGCTTACCGCGGGCAGCAGGTCGCTGCCGGCCTGGAACCACACCACGATCATCAGCACCACCATCACCACATAGACCAGCGGACCGGCCCAGTTGAGGAAGTGCTTGATGCGCTCGATGCCCTGCCAGAAGATCGCGATCTGGAACAGCCAGACGATCACGAAAGAGAGCCAGCCCACGGCGGAGAGGCCCAGGAAGGTGCTGCCCTCGCCGACACCGAAGAGGGCGGTGATCAGCAGGGCGACGGCAGTGGAAGCGAAGTAGGTCTGCACGCCATACCAGAAGATGCCGACGATGGCTCGCAGCAGTGCCGGCAGGTTGGCACCGCGCACGCCCATGCTGGCCCGCACCATTACCGGGAAGGGGATGCCGTACTTCACGCTGGGCTTGCCGGTCAGGTTGACCAGATACATCACGATCACGCCGGCCAGGATGATGGCGGCCATCACCGCCCAGCCATTGAGCCCGTAGGTCAGAAACAGCGAGGCGGCCAGGGTGTAACCGAACAGGCTCTGGATGTCGTTGGACCAGACGTTGAAGATCTCGAAGGCGCCCCAGTTTCGCTCGCTGGGCTTGAGCGGGGCGAGATCCTGATTGTAAAGCGTGGGGTCGATGCGCTGGATGTCCAGCTCACTCTCTTTCATCGAAGTCACCGTTAGCGTTGTTGGAGTGCTGTGTGTTCTGGAAAAGGCTGCCCGGATTTCCGGGCAGCCTCCCTGATTTACTGGCGGAAGCGCTGGCAGGGTGCCCAGTGCTGCATCAGCAGGTAGTAGGTGGCACCGGCCGGAATCAGGCTGGCGTACCAGGAGATGGCCGAGAAGGAGAGGGCGGCGGCGATACCCACCCCGGTGGCAATGACGGCGGCGAGATTGACGCCCCGGTAGGGCCCGGTCTCGTCGTAGAGCTTGCCCAGGTCCAGGGTGCGGCGCCGGATCACGTAGTAATCCACCACCAGGACGGCGAAGATCGGGCCGAGGAAGGCGGAGTAGGTCTGCACGAAGAGCTGCAGCCCATCGGCGGATTCCGGCTGGACCAGTTTCCAGGGGAAGGTGGCGAAGGCCAGCAGGCCGACGATCACGGTGGCGACCTGGAACTTCATCTTGAAGACGTCCATCAGCACGTAGGTCGGCGGTACCACGTTGTTGAGCACGTTGGTGGTGACCTGGGCGAAGGCGATGAACAGCAGGGTGGTCATCAGCAGGGGCGTGTTATCCACGGCGTTGGCGAATACCTGAATAGGATCGGCAGTCCCGGTGGCCTCGGACACCATGTAACCGATCAGGCCCATGAACAGCGTGCAGGGCAGAATCGACATGGCATAGATGGTGGTCAGCAGTCCCGGACCGGTGCCGTGCTTGTGCTCGCGCGAGTAGTCACTGACGTTGAGCATCATGGTGCTGTAGATGCCCAGGAACAGCATGGTGGCGCCCCAGAACGGCATGCCCCAGGAGCCTTCCATGGTCAGCAGGCTCGCCGAGAGTTCATCGCCATAGCGCTGCACCGTGGCGTAGAACATGTACATCAGCGAGGCGAGGATGAAGGCGCTGCCGATGTTCTCCAGCCACTTGATGCCCTGGAAGCCCATCACCGACAGGCCGATCTGCAGGAACTGGAAGGTAATGAAGTAGAACACCAGGTTGTCGAAGCCGAACAGCGTGGCCGACACCATGTTCAGGGCGCCGGCACCGATCCAGCTCTGAAAGCCATACCAGACAATGGCCGGGACGGCGCGCACCAGGCCCGGAATGCGGGTGCCGGCGAAGCCGAAGGCGCTGCGGGCCTGGACCATGAAGGGGATGCCGTACTTGTAGCCGGGGGCGCCGTTGACGGCGAGCGCGATGCCGATCACGAAACAGCCGATGGCGATGGCCAGGGTCGCCTGGAGCAGGTTCAGGGTACCGACCACGCTGGACCCCATGGCGAAGGTGCCGATCGATACGCAGCCGCCAAACCACGCCAGAAAGTAGGAGGGCCGGCCCATGATGCGGGTCTGCTGGGGAGCCAGGCTCTCCTGGCCCGGGGCCTTGGTGGCATGAGCGGCCGCGTCAGCTGGAATGTCCGGTGCTGCCGTACCGGCCTGTGGTGTAGGTTGCGTCATGGTGATGTCCTCGCAAGTCGCTTGTGTGCTTGTGGTTGTCTTCCGGCAGGGGGCTGCCGTGGAAGGCTTGCGGCGTGGCGTGCGCCTGTGGCGCGATGCGTTGTGGTTGTTCGTTACGGTTATGGATGCACGAAGCGTGCCGTTCAGCGTGCCGGCGTCAACTGGGAGAAGCCTTCGAAGCGTCCCGTAAAGGGCTTGGGCCGGGGAAAGGCCAGGTCGCCATGCTTGCTGGTGCCCAGTCCCAGGCCGACCAGGGCCTCTGTCAGCTTGATGGCGGCGGTCACCCCCTCGACGACCGGCAGCCCGACCTCGTGGCTGATGGTGTCGGTGAGGTCGGCCATGCCGCCGCAGCCCAGTACGATGGCGCCGATATTGTCTTCGTCGCGGGCGCGCCGGCACTCGTCGATGATGCGCACCAGGGCGGCATCGCCGTTCTCCTCCAGGTCGAGTACCGGGATCTCCGCGGCTCGCACCCGCCGGCAGTGATGAGAGAAGCCGTACTGGTCGAGCAGGTGCTCGGCGATGATGCCGGTGCGCCCCAGGGTGGTGACGATGGAGAAGCGGGTGCTGATCAGGGTGGCCAGGTGGAAGGCGGCCTCGGCGATACCGATCACCGGCGCCCGGGTCAGCTCGCGCGCGGCCAGCAGCCCGGGGTCACCGAAACAGGCGATCACGTAGGCATCGGCGCCCTCGCGCTCCCCGGCCATCACCTCCTCGAGCACGCCGACGGCACTGATGGCCTCGTCGAAGTGGCTCTCGATGGAGACCGGCCCATGGTCGGGGTGGCGTGCCGAGACGCGGGTACCGGGGGAGGCGATGCGGCTCGCCGCCTCGCCGATCGTCGCCGTCATCTCGGCGCTGGTATTGGGGTTGATGATGCGGATGTGCATGGCGCGGGCCCTTCTCGATTTTTTCGTGGACAATATATTTTTGCTTTGTACACAAAATAGCGCCCGTTGGCGCAGCCCGCAAGTCCGAATCGACAGTGCCGTGGCAGGGAAAATTTCTTATTAATATCAAAAAGATGGGGAATGTGTGTTGCCGTCTTTGCAAGTGTCGCCACGCTATCGTTTCGATGTGTAGTCGCGTCTTGCGTTATTTGTAAGACATTTTTTCCTAAAAAGTGTATACAGTTAATGAGGCCAGGGTCCCTGCTCGCGTGGATCTTGCCTCGGCCTTCGACAAGGGGTTGCGGATAGCATGGGCACACTCTATCTTTATATTGTATACACGATGCGCGCCGTATTCCGGTTCTCCTGCCGGAGATAAGGTGCCAGAACAACCAGGACACCTCGCCATGACGCACCCTCGCTCACCCGACTATCCCCGTGACCTGATCGGCTACGGTCGTACCCCACCCCATGCCAACTGGCCGGGCGGGGCGAGGATTGCCGTGCAGTTCGTGCTCAACTACGAGGAGGGCGGCGAGAACTGCGTGCTGCACGGCGACGAAGGCTCCGAGCAGTTCCTCTCCGAGATCATCGGTGCTCCCGCCTTCCCCGACCGCCACCTGAGCATGGAGTCGATCTACGAGTACGGCTCGCGGGCCGGCGTGTGGCGCATCCTGCGCGAATTCGAGCGCCGCGGCCTGCCGCTCACCGTGTTCGGCGTGGCCATGGCCCTGGAGCGCCATCCCGAGGTGGCCCAGGCCTTCCGGGAGCTGGGCCACGAGGTTGCCTGCCACGGCTACCGCTGGATCCACTACCAGGAGGTGCCGGAAGAGGTCGAGCGTGAGCACCTCAAGAAGGCCATGGCGATCTTCCAGCGCCTCTATGGCGAGAAACCGCTGGGCTGGTACACCGGCCGCGACAGCCCCAACACCCGCCGGCTGGTGCTCGATGAGGGCGGCTTCCTCTACGACAGCGACTACTACGGCGATGACCTGCCGTTCTGGACCCGCGAGAAGGACAGCCAGGGACGCGAGCATGACCACCTGATCGTCCCCTATACCCTCGACAGCAACGACATGCGCTTTGCCGCGCCCCAGGGCTTCAACACCGCCGACCACTTCTTCAGCTACCTGCGCGACGCCTTCGACGTGCTCTACGCGGAGGGGGAGGAGTCGCCAAAGATGCTCTCGGTGGGCATGCACTGCCGGCTGCTGGGCCGCCCCGGGCGCTTCCGCGCCCTGCAGCGCTTCCTCGACCATATCGAGGCCCACGACCGAGTTTGGGTGGCGCGCCGCGTGGATATCGCCCGCCACTGGGCGGAGCAACACCCGGCGCCAGGTAACTGACCCCTTGAACAGCCGTAACGCTCGAGGCTGATCCGGCGACAGGCTCCGGGGTGCCGGACCATCGAGGGGGCGCTGTGAACCCCTCCCTGGGCGCTACCGATGCCATCCATGGCATAGGACCCCCTCTTCAGCCTGTCCCCGGCGCCTATCGCCCTGACCTTTGCGGGTCACTCGTACAAACCCGGGCTTCGGCCCCGAGTCTTTCAGGACAGCCCATGAAACAACGTACCTACTATGCCCCGCACGGCGGCCATCCGCCCCAGACCCAGCTGCTCTCCGATCGGGCGGTATTCACCGAGGCCTATGCGGTCATTCCCAAGGGCGTCTTCGGCGATATCGTCACCAGCAACCTGCCGTTCTGGGAGGGCACCCGGCTGTGGGTGCTGGCCCGCCCGCTCTCCGGCTTCGCCGAGACCTTCTCCCAGTACATCATGGAGGTCTCCCCCGGCGGCGGCAGCGAGCGCCCCGAACTCGACCCCGAGGCCGAGGGCGTGCTCTTCGTGGTGGAGGGCGAGATGGTGCTGACCTTGGCCGGCGAGCGCCACCGCCTGGTCCCCGGTGGCTACGCTTTCCTACCGCCGGGCAGTGACTGGCAGATCAGGAACGAGGCCGAGGCGCCGGTGCGCTTCCACTGGGTGCGCAAGGCCTACGAGCGGGTCGAGGGTATTGAGGTGCCCGAGGCCTTCGTGGTCAACGAGAACGATATCGCGCCCAACGAGATGCCGGACACCGAGGGGCGCTGGGCCACCACGCGCTTCGTCGACCCGGCCGACGTGCGCCATGACATGCACGTCAACATTGTCACCTTCCAGCCCGGGGCGGTGATTCCCTTCGATGAGACCCACGTCATGGAACACGGTCTCTATGTGTTGGAGGGCAAGGCGGTCTACCACCTCAACCAGGACTGGGTGGAGGTCGAGGCCGGCGACTTCATGTGGCTGCGCGCCTTCTGCCCCCAGGCCTGCTATGCCGGCGGCCCGGGCCCGTTCCGCTACCTGCTTTATAAGGACGTCAATCGCCACCCCAAGCTGCGCCTGGGTGGCCGCTAGGAGGTCGATATGCTGGAACTCAAAGCCGAACCGCTGACCGCCGAGGCCTTCGCCCCCTTCGGCGATGTCATCGACGCCCGGGCGTCGGAGTGGTTTCCCATCAACGCCGGGAGGACCCGGCGCTATCACGATCTGGCGAGGGTCGAGACCCTGGGGGAGGAGGCGCGGACGCTTATCAGCATCTTCGTCAGCCAGCCCGTGGCGATACCGCTGGATCTCGACTTCCTGGAGCGCCATCGGCTGGGCAGCCAGGCCTTTATGCCGCTCCATGAAGAAAGGTTTGTGGTGGTCGTCGCACCGCCGGGCGACGAGATCGACCCCGCCGAGGTGCGCGCCTTCGTCACCGATGGCCGCCAGGGGGTCAACTACCGTGCCGGCACCTGGCACGCCATCCAGTCGGTGCTCGAGCGGGAAGGGGAGTTCCTGGTGGTCGACCGCGGAGGAGAAGGGAGCAACTGCGACGAGCATCCGCTGGCGCTTCGCGTGACCCTCTGAGCCCTCCCGCAATGTGACGGTGAGCTGTTTTTTGATACCCAAGTCCCTGATGGGGCTTGGGTGTTTTTTTGCCATCAAAATTTATGAAAATATTTTCCATAAAATATTGACGGCCTGCGGCGGGGTGCCTAATCTCTGTATACAGAAATATTTTCCAAAAACAAAAACCCCTCACAGGAGGAAATGTCATGAGCCGCATGACTGCCGCGGAAGCTGCCGTTCACGTGCTGCGCAAGGAGGGCGTCGATGTCGCCTTCGGCTTGCC
Organism: Halomonas fontilapidosi; assembly: GCF_014192285.1. Taxonomy (GTDB): domain Bacteria; phylum Pseudomonadota; class Gammaproteobacteria; order Pseudomonadales; family Halomonadaceae; genus Halomonas; species Halomonas fontilapidosi. The sequence continues at coordinate 155,047 of NZ_JACHXQ010000009.1, forward strand.
CGGCGCCGCCATCAACCCCTTCTACGCTGCGATGCGCAAGGTCGGGGGCGTCGACCACGTGCTGGCGCGCCACGTCGAGGGGGCCTCGCACATGGCCGAGGGCTACACCCGCACCCGGGCCGGCAACATCGGCGTGTGCATCGGCACCTCCGGGCCGGCCGGCACCGACATGATCACCGGCCTCTACTCCGCCTCGGCGGACTCCATTCCGATCCTCTGCATCACCGGCCAGGCACCGACCGGCAAGCTGCACAAGGAGGACTTCCAGGCGGTGGACATCCAGACGATCGCCGGGCCGGTCACCAAGTGGGCCGTCACGGTGCTGGAGGCGGCCCAGGTGCCGCGCGCCTTCCAGCACGCCTTCCAGCTGATGCGCTCCTCGCGCCCCGGACCGGTGCTGCTCGACCTGCCCATCGATGTGCAGATGACCGAGATCGAGTTCGACCCGGACACCTACGAACCGCTCCCTGCCTACAAGCCGGCCGCCAGCCGCGCCCAGGTGGAGAAGGCGCTGGGCATGCTCAACGAGGCCGACAAGCCACTGCTGGTAGCCGGGGGCGGCATCATCAACGCGGATGCCGGTGACCTGCTCACCGAGTTCGCCGAGCTGACCGGCGTGCCGGTGATCCCGACCCTGATGGGCTGGGGCACCATTCCCGACGATCACCGCCTGATGGCGGGCATGGTTGGCCTGCAGACCTCGCACCGCTACGGCAACGCGACCCTGCTCGAGTCCGACTTCGTGATGGGCATCGGCAACCGCTGGGCCAACCGCCACACCGGCACGCTCGAGACCTACACCAAGGACCGCACGTTCGTGCACGTGGACATCGAGCCGACCCAGATCGGGCGCATCTTCGGCCCCGACTACGGCATCGTCTCCGACGCCAAGGCGGCGCTCGAGCTGTTCATCGAGGTGGCCCGCGAGTGGCAGGCCGAAGGCAAGCTCAAGGATCGCCGCGCCTGGGCCGAGGCATGCCAGGAGCGCAAGCGCACCCTGCTGCGCAAGACCCACTTCGACGACGTGCCGGTCAAGCCGCAGCGCGTCTATGAGGAGATGAACAAGGCGTTCGGCAAGAACACCCGCTACGTCAGCACCATCGGCCTCTCGCAGATCGCCGGCGCCCAGTTCCTGCATGTCTACAAGCCGCGCCACTGGATCAACTGTGGCCAGGCGGGCCCGCTGGGCTGGACCATTCCGGCCGCGCTGGGCGTGCGTCGCGCCGATCCGGACACCGATATCGTCGCGCTCTCCGGCGACTATGATTTCCAGTTCATGATCGAGGAGCTGGCGGTCGGGGCACAGTTCAACCTGCCCTACCTCCACGTGGTGGTGAACAACTCCTACCTGGGGCTGATCCGCCAGGCCCAGCGGGGCTTCGAGATGGATTACCAGGTGCAGCTCGCCTTCGAGAACATCAACTGCCCGGAGATCAACGGCTACGGGGTGGATCACGTCTCCGTGGTCGAGGGCCTGGGCTGCAAGGCGATCCGCGTCACCGAGCCCGACCAGATCGCGCCGGCCTTCGCCGAGGCCCGCGAGCTGATGAAGGAGCATCGCGTGCCGGTGGTGGTCGAGGTCATCCTCGAGAAGGTGACCAACATCGCCATGGGCACCGACCTGGGCGGCATCAACGAGTTCGAGGCGCTGGCCGAGAACCTTGCCGATGCGCCGAGCTCGATCGCCGCCCTGCGGTGAGCCGCCCTTCACTGAGGGGCAGGAGGCGCGCCGCCGGTGGGGACCGGCGGCAAGCCCCCGAGACGACGCTGAAACACACGAAAAGAGACAGGGAGACGCACATGGCCAAGTTTGCCGCCAATCTCAGCATGCTGTTCACCGAGGTCGATTTCCTCGACCGCTTCGAGGCCGCCGCCAAGGCCGGCTTCAAGGGCGTCGAGTACCTCTTCCCGTACGCTTTCGAGGCCGCCGAGATCCGTAAGCGTCTCGACGACAACGGCCTGACCCAGGTGCTGTTCAACCTGCCGGCCGGTGACTGGGGCGCGGGTGAGCGCGGCATCGCCTGCCATCCGGACCGCGTCGAGGAGTTCCGCTCGGGCGTCGATCGCGCGATCGCCTATGCCAAGGTGCTGGGCAATACCCAGGTCAACTGCCTGGCCGGCATCAAGCCCGAGGGCGTCAGCGATGACCAGGCGCGCCAGACGCTGGTCGAGAACCTGCGCTTCGCCGCCGAGAAGCTCGCGGCCGAGGGCATCCTGCTGATCGCCGAGCCGATCAACACGCGCGACATCCCCGGCTTCTTCCTCAATCGCACCGCCCAGGCGCTGGCGCTCTTCGACGAGGTGGGCTCGACCAATCTGAAGCTGCAGTACGACATCTATCACATGCAGATCATGGAAGGGGATCTGGCACCCACCATCGAGAAGCACCTCGATCGTATCGCCCATGTCCAGATCGCCGACAACCCGGGCCGCCACGAGCCGGGCACCGGCGAGATCCACTATCCCTTCCTGTTCGCGCACCTCGATCGTCTCGGCTATGACGGCTGGATCGGCTGCGAGTACAAGCCTGCCGCTTCCACCCTTGAGGGGCTGGGCTGGCTAGATGACGTCCGGTAAACACCCTATCGACACCCCAATGACAACAGGAGAGAGACCATGAGCAAGATCGGATTTATTGGACTGGGCATCATGGGCCGGCCCATGGCGGGACACCTGCTGGACGCCGGCCACACGCTTGCCACCGTCAAGCGCGGCACCCTGGACGAGACGCTGGCCACCAAGGGCATGCAAGAGCTGGCCGATCCCAAGGCGGTCGCCGAGGCCTCCGAGGTGATCATCACCATGGTTCCGGACACCCCGGACGTCGAGACCGTGCTGTTCGGCGAGGGCGGCGTGATCGAGGGTCTCAAGCCCGGCACCCTGGTGATCGACATGAGCTCCATCGCGCCGATCCCCACCCAGGCGTTTGCCAAGCGCGTTCATGAGGCGGGCGGCGAGTACGTCGATGCCCCGGTCTCCGGCGGCGAGGGCGGCGCTATCAACGCCGCCCTGACCATCATGGTCGGCGCCACCGAGGAGGGCTTTAAGCGCGCCATGCCGATCCTCGAGGTGATGGGCAAGACCATCACCCACATCGGCGGGCACGGCGCCGGCCAGACCTGCAAGGTGGCCAACCAGATCGTCGTCGCCCTGACCATCGAGGCGGTCTCCGAGGGCCTGCTGTTCGCTTCCAAGGCCGGCGCCGACGTGGCCAAGGTGCGCGAGTCGCTGCTCGGTGGCCTCGCCCAGTCGAAGATTCTCGACGTGCACGGCGAGCGCATGATCCAGCGCACCTTCGATCCGGGCTTCAAGGTCAAGCTGCACCAGAAGGATCTCAATCTGGCACTCGAAGGCGCGCGCACCCTCAACCTCTCGCTGCCCGGCACCGCCAACGCCCAGCAGCTGTTTCAGGCCTGTGCCGCGCACGATGGCGCCGACTGGGATCACGCTGGAATGGTCCGGGCCCTGGAGTCTCTGGCCAACCACGAGATCGGCCAGGACTGAGTCATGACACGGCCATCGACCGGTCGTGAGCTCTGTTCGCCGGCTCTCCCGAGCCGGCGGACGACAGGGAGGTGACTGCTCCCTGACGGCAGGCGTCGGGTCGTCGCCTGTCGGATCGCCCCTGGCGATCCTTGCCCGGTGGTGGGTTCCCCCTGAAGTACCCTCCCGTCACCGGGCTTTTTTCCGTGAAGGAGAATGTCATGAACATACTCAGCCCCCAGGTCGCGCGTGGCCCGGTCGAGACGCCGCGGGCCTGGCTCCGGCAGCTGGCCGATACCGCGATCTCCGCCGTGCATCCTGATACCCTGCTGCCCGACCGGCTCCCTGAGCCGCCTCTCGGGCGCACCGTGGTGGTCGGCGCGGGCAAGGCCGCCGCCGCCATGGCCGCGGCCTTGGAGCGTGCCTGGAAGATCCAACAGCCCAATGCGCCACTCGAAGGCCTGGTGGTGACGCGTTACGGCCATGGTGTACAAGGGCAGGGTCTCCAGGGCCAGAATAGCGAGTGCCGGCGCATCGAGGTCCTCGAGGCCTCGCATCCGATGCCCGATGACCTGAGCGAGCAGGCGGCGAGGCGGATGCTCGCGGCCGTGACGGACCTGGGAGAGGATGACCTGGTGATTGCACTGGTCTCCGGCGGCGGCTCGGCGCTGATGACGCTGCCGGCGCCGGGGGTCTCGCTCGCCGAGAAGCAGGCCATCAATCAGGCGCTGTTGCGCAGCGGCGCGCCGATACGTGAGATCAACACCGTGCGTCGCCATCTCTCCGCCATCAAGGGTGGGCGTCTGGGGGCCGCCGCGCATCCGGCGCGGGTGCTGACCTGGCTGATCTCCGACGTGCCCGGCGACGAAGCCTCGCTGGTGGCCTCGGGCCCGACCCTGCCGGACGCCACGACTCCCGACGATGCCCTGGCGATTCTCGAGCGTCACGCCATCGAGGTGTCGGAGGACGTTCGTCACTGCCTGGAAGGTCGGAATATCGCGCCCCAGCGCGGCGATGCCGGCTTTGCGCGGGACGCGAGCGAGATCCTTGCCCGCGCCCGGGACGCCCTGTCGGCCGGGCAGGCCGCCGCCGAACACGACGGCATTGAGGTGCGCCTGCTCGGCGACGACCTGGAGGGCGAAGCGCGCGAGCTGGGCCGCGCCCAGGGGCGAATGGCGCTCTCCGCCCAGGACGGACTCGAGCAGCCGCTGCTGATTCTTTCCGGCGGCGAGACCAGCGTCACCGTGCGGGGCGACGGCCGCGGCGGGCGCAATGTCGAATACCTGCTGGGGCTTTTCGATGCCCTGCAGGGTGCCGAGGGCATCCATGCGCTGGCCATCGATACCGACGGCATCGACGGCTCCGAGGACAATGCCGGGGCGCTGTTCGCCCCCGAGGATTGGGCGCGTGCCCGGACCCGTGGGCTAGACCCCGTCGAGTATCTGTCATGCAATGATGCCTATACTTTCTTCCAGGCCCTGGATGACCTGATCATCACCGGGCCGACGCGCACCAACGTCAACGATTTCCGTGCCATCCTGGTACTACCGAGGACCCCATGACGCTACCCCCGCACGCTCCCATTCACACCCCCATCCGTCGCACCAAGATCGTCGCCACCCTGGGCCCCGCCAGCGACCGGGAGGGCGCCCTGGAGGCAATGCTCGAGGCCGGCGTCGATGTGGTGCGCCTCAACTTCTCCCACGGCAACCCCGACGATCACCGCCAGCGTCTCACGCGGGTGCGCGAGATCGCCGAGCGCCTGGGCAAGAGCGTCGCCGCGCTGGGCGACCTGCAGGGCCCCAAGATCCGCATCGCCCGCTTCAAGGCGGGGGCCGTGGAACTCGAGGAGGGCCAGTCCTTCATCCTCGACATGGGCCTGGGCAACGACGAGGGTGACGCCAGCCGGGTCGGCTGCGACTACAAGACTCTCGCCGACGATGTCGCCCCCGGCGACCGCCTGCTGCTCGACGACGGTCGGGTGGTGGTAGACGTCAACCGCGTCGCCGACCACCTGATCCACACCAGCGTGGTGGTGGGCGGCAGGCTCTCCAACAACAAGGGCATCAACAAGCAGGGCGGCGGCCTCTCGGCGCCGGCGCTCACCGAGAAGGACAAGGCCGACCTGGAGACCGCCGTGGCGATCGGCGTCGACTACCTGGCGATCTCCTTCCCGCGCAGCGCCGCCGACATGCACGAAGCCCGCGAGCTGCTCGGCGAGGCTGGCGCCGAGATCGGCCTGGTGGCCAAGCTCGAGCGCGCCGAGGCGGTGGCCGATGACGCGACCCTGGACGCCATCATCCGCGCCAGCGAGGCGGTGATGGTGGCGCGCGGCGATCTCGGCGTGGAGATCGGCGATGCGGCGCTGATCGGCACCCAGAAGCGCATCATCAAGCACGCCCGCACGCTCAATCGCGCGGTGATCACCGCCACCCAGATGATGGAGTCGATGATCGACGCCCCGCTGCCGACGCGCGCCGAGGTGTTCGACGTCGCCAACGCCGTGCTCGACGGCACCGACGCGGTGATGCTCTCCGCCGAGACCGCCAGCGGCGACTTCCCGGTGGAGACGGTGGAAGCCATGGACCGGGTCTGCCTGGGCGCCGAGCGCGAGCGGCGCATCCAGGA
>NZ_JACHXQ010000010.1 GCF_014192285.1 Halomonas fontilapidosi
GGAGCAGGGCATCGCCGCGCCCGGCGACCACGTGATCCTCACCCGGGGCGATCACATGAATGCCCATGGCGGCACCAACACCCTGAAGATCCTCGTCGTGCCTGAAGCCTGAATCCTGTATACAATGATTCTGTTTGGTGGTGTCATTCCGCTCGCGGCATGACACGCTGATGGCAGACACAGGTGGGGGACAGGGCATGCAGGAATGGCAGGAGGAGGTGCTGGCCGATGTCAGGGCCGGGCGTCGCATCAGCGACCGGGATATCGTCGCCAAGGTGCGACGGGCGGTGCTGATGCAGCGTCTGCCGCCCGGCACGCGGCTGCCCGAGGTGACCCTCGGCGAGGTCTTCGGCGTGAGTCGCTCGGTGGTGCGCAAGGCCCTGACCCGGCTGGCCTCCGAGCACGTGGTAGACCAGCGCCCCAACCAGGTGGCGCGGATTCGCGCGCCGAGCATCGAGGAGACTCGCGAGACCTTCGCCGCGCGCCGCCTGGTGGAGGGTGAGATCGCCGCGCTGCTGGCGGGCAATCTCGACGAGGCGTCGCACGTCCAACTCCAGGCGGAAGTCCGGCGTGAAATCGAGGCGCATGGGCGGGGCGACGAGCCGGCGCGCATCGAGCACTCGCTGGCCATCCACCACCTGCTGGGCGAGCATTCGCCCAACCGCGTGCTGGGGGCCATGCTAACCGACCTGATTCTGCGCACTTCCATCGTCATCGCACTCTACAAGCGGCCGAATCTGGCTTCCTGCTTTCTGGCGGGCGACCATACGGCGCTGCTGGTGTCCCTCGAGAAGGGAGAAGCCGAGGCGGCGCGAGAGGGCATCCAGCATCACCTGGAAAGCCTCGAGGGGCTGCTGGACCTAAGCCCTCGCGAGGCCAGCATCGACCTGATGGCGATCCTCGGGCGCTCCAGGGAGCAGGCCTGATGACCGCCACCACCGCCATCCCCTGACGTGCAACAAGGCCGGGGCGGATTCCCCGGCATCGCCTTGTCCCCCGGGGTAGGCCTGGTCGACAATGCAGCGACCATATCGCCGTTCGGGAATCCTGCATGTTCTCTCCCCTGCGCTGGGCCCTCGTCGCCTGGCTCGCCCTGATCCCCTCGCTGGCCCTGGCCGAGGCGCCCACCGTGGCCGTCGCTTCGTCTCTGCAGTTCGCCTTCCCCGAACTGGTCGAGCGCTTCCGGGCCCAGGGTGGTCCGCCGGTACGGGTCAACTACGGCGCCTCCGGCAACTTCCGTCGACAGATTGCCCAGGGCGCTCCCTTCGAGCTCTTCCTCTCAGCGGACGAGCAGAGCGTGCTGGCGCTGCATGAGGCGGACTTTACCGAAGACGCGGGGGAAATCTACGCCGTCGGTCGGCTGGCATGGATCCAGCGCTCCGGCCGCGAGCCGCTGCCCGCTGGGGAGGCACCGCTCGCCGCCGTCGAGGCGGCGATCGCTGCCTACCGGGCAGGCGAGGAGCGCCCGCGGGTGGCCCTGGCCAATCCGGAGCATGCGCCCTATGGCGTGGCAGCGCGCCAGGCCTTGACGCATGCCGGCCTGTGGGAGGACAGCGAGGCGCTGCGCGTGATGGGCGAGAGCGTTGCGCAGGCAGCGCAGTTCGCCCTGGCGGACGAGGCCCGAGGTGGCCTGGTGGCCCTGTCACTGGCGCTCGCGCCGGCCGTGGCCGAGCGCAGCGAGTACGTGCCGATTCCTGCCGACTGGCACGCGCCTCTGACGCAGCGCATGGCGCTGGTCACGGGCGCCGGCGAGTCTGCCCGCGCGCTCTACGAGTGGCTGCAGGGCGAGGAGGCGGGCAGCATCCTCGAGCGCTTCGGCTTCCAGACGCCGGATGCGGCGGACGGCCACTGATGGATTGGACAGCGCTCTCGGTCTCGCTGCGCCTGGCGGGGCTGACTTGCCTGCTGCTGCTGCCGCTAGGGCTCTGGCTGGGCCGCACCCTGGCGCTCTCGCAGTTTCGTGGCAAGCCGCTGTGCGAGGCGCTGGTGGCGCTGCCGCTGGTGATGCCGCCAACGGTGCTGGGGTTCTACATGATGGAGGCCTTTGGCGTGGAGGCGCCCTTCGGTAGCGCCTGGCAGTCGCTGACCGGCAGCGGTCTCAACTTCACCTTCACCGGTATCCTGATCGCCTCGCTGGTGGCCAACCTGCCGTTCGCCGTGCAGCCGATCCAGCGCGCTTTCGAGACGATTCCCCCCAACCTGCGCGAGGCCGCCTGGTGCAGCGGCCTCTCGCCCTTGCGCACGCTTCTGCGCATCGAGCTGCCGCTGGTATGGCCGGGGCTGATCTCTGCCCTGGCGCTGACCTTCGCCCATACCCTCGGCGAGTTCGGCGTGATCCTGATGGTCGGTGGGGCGATCGATGGCGAGACCCGCACCCTGGCCATCGCCATCTACGATCGGGTCCAGGCCTTCGACGAGTCCGGCGCCGCCGTCATGTCGGCCATGCTGCTGCTGGTCTCCTTCCTGACCATCGGCGTGGTCTATGGCCTGGCAGGACGCCGGAGGTGGCGCCGTGCCTGAGCCAAGCCACGTCGCGACCGATGGCCGCCTGGCGGTCTCGCTGCAGCAGGCAGGCCCGATTCCGCTGGATGCCGATTTTCACTGTGAGGCCGGCGAACTGCTGGCCCTGGTCGGCCCCTCGGGGAGCGGCAAGACCACCCTGCTGCGGGCCATCGCCGGGCTCTATCGGCCGGCGCGGGGCGTGATCCGCTGCGCCGGGGAGGCCTGGTTCGATGCCGAGGCGGGGCATTCGCTGCGGCCCCAGCAGCGTCGCGTCGGGCTGGTGTTCCAGGACTATGCGCTCTTCCCGCACCTGAATGCGCGAGGCAACGTCAAGGTGGCCCTGGACCATCTGCCCGCCGCGGAGCGCGGGCGCGTCGCCGAGCAATGGCTGGCCCGGGTGCGTCTCGATGGCCTGGCCGGCCGGTTTCCGGGTGAGCTGTCCGGGGGCCAGCGCCAGCGGGTGGCCCTGGCCAGGGCCCTGGCGCGGAGCCCGCGGGTGCTGCTGCTCGACGAGCCCTTCTCGGCGGTGGACCAGGTGACTCGTCGCCGCCTGCAGCGCGAACTGGCTCTGCTGCGCGAGGAGATCCGTATTCCCATCGTGCTGGTCACCCACGACCTGGACGAGGCCGCTGCCCTGGCCGACCGCCTCTGTGTGTTGCACGCCGGTCGCAGTCTGCAGCAGGCGCCGGCCGAGCAGCTCTTCCGACGGCCGGCGAGCCCCGAGGTGGCGAGGCTGCTCGATCGACACAACGTCTTCACTGGCCGCGTGGTGGCGGGCGAGCAGGGGCGCCGCCTGCAATGGGGCCCCTGGCTACTGGAGGTCGCGGAGGGGCTGGCGGCCGTGGCCCCTGGCCAGTCGGTCAGCTGGTACCTGCCACCCTCGGACGTCGTGCTCCATCGCCGTGGCCGCCCCTCACGGGGCGAGCGCGAGAATCCTGTCCAGGGCCGGGTGGTGGAGATGGCAGTGCTGGGCGGCATTACCTCCGTGGCGCTGGCCTTCGATCACTGCGACGATACCCTGCGCTTCGAGCTTCCCACCCACGCGGCGCGGCGCAATGGGCTGGCCCGCGGCGAGGGCGTCGGGGTCTCGCTGCTGGCCGCCGGCATCCACCTGATGCCCGACGCCCCTGTCACCCATCCCGAGAGTCCCCATCGCTGAGGAAACCGCCATGAACGCCAACCGACGCCAGCTGCTGCTTAGCCTGGCCCTGCTGCCCGCCGCCTCCCTGCTGCCGCGTGCCTTGACCGCGGCCGGATCTGATTCGGCGTCCGATGTTCAGTCTGAGACCCTCGAGACCGCTCCCCTGGTGATCCACGCCGAGCAGGGCCCTCGGCGGCTCGCGGTGGAGATGGCCCGCACCATTCCGCAACGTAGTCGTGGTTTGATGGAGCGCGACCAGCTGGCCGAGGGGGCCGGCATGCTATTCCTCTACGATCGCCCTCAGTCCTCGCGCAACGGCTTCTGGATGTACCGCACGCGTATCCCGCTGGATATCGCCTTCATCGACGAGGCGGGGCGTATCGCCGAGATTCACCGCATGGAGCCGTGCACGGCGACCCAGCCCGGAGAGTGCCCGGTGACACGTCCCGCAGTGCCCTATCGGGCGGCCCTGGAGGTCAATGCCGGGGCCTTCGCGGCGATGGGCGTGGTGGCGGGAGACTGCGTCAGCTGGCCGGGTGATGGCGGGCTCTGCACCGGCGCCACGGTCCAGTGAGTCAGGCCGCAGGGCGGCGCGGGCCGAGGCGCAGCACGATCAGTGCCAGGCCGGCGATCACCAGCCCGCCCCCGGCGAGCTTGTGGGGGCCCAGGCTGTCGCCCATCAGCGCCGCGCCGAGCAGTACCGCCAACACCGGCATCAGCAGGGTCAATGGCACCACGCGGTTGACCGGGTGGCGCCGCAGCAGGCCGTACCACAGCCCGTAGGCCACGATGGAGGACATCACGGCGGTATAGAAGACCGCTCCCCAGCCGGCCCAGCCGGCCTCGGTCATTGCCTGCCACTGGCCCTGCTCGAACCACCAGGAGCCCAGCGCCACCTGCGGCGTGGCGAACAGCGCCACCCAGCCGGCCAGCGCCATCGGCGAGACATTGGGGCCGCGCTTGATCAGCAACTGCGAGATGGCCCAGCCCAGGGCGCTGGCCAGCAGCAGGACGGTGGGCAGGACCGAAGGCAGGGTGGGGCCGCCGGCGAGCACCGCGACCCCGGCAAAGGAGAGCACCAGGCCGGCCAGCCGCCGAGGGCCGAGGCGCTCATGGAGGAAGACCACGGCAAGCAGGGTGGCGAAGGGCGTCCCCATCTGCACCAGTAGCGCCCCGGTACCGGCCTCGGCCTGGCCCAGCCCGATGAACAGCAGGGCGAAATGCAGCGAGCCGAAGGTCAGCGAGAGCAGCAGCAGGAAGGGCAACTGGTGGCGCGCCACCGGATGAAAGGGGACCAGCAGTCCGGCCACCAGGGTGAAGCGCAGCGTGGTTAACAGCAGCGGCGGCAGTTCGGCCACCCCGAGTTTGATGACGATGATGTTCAGCGCCCAGATGACGATGACGGCAAGGCCCAGGGCCAGGTCGCGAAGCGGCAAGGGGCCTCCTCGGGGTTGGAAGGGGATAAGTGGCCCAGCATAGCAAGTGCGTTGAACCCGGGGACAGGGCGGGCCTGCGTCCTGTCTTGCATGACCATGGTATGACAGGGCATCTTGAAGTGCGCGGGCGTCGATGACGCCCCTCGGATGCCTGTCGGATCCGACGCTGATCGATTGCGAGGTCGGCCGCCTGCGACAGGCATCTGGACACTACCGCCGGGCAGGTTGCCGCACGGACCTGCCCAGAGCCCGATACCGCAAGGACACGCCATGAACTCGTCTCGTTACCTGCCTCGACTGACCGCCGCGCTGGCCGGCGTCGCCGTCGTCTCGCTCTCGCTGTCTGTCTCGTCTTCCGTTCAGGCCCGCGAGCTCTCCGTCTCCACCGTGCTCTCCGACGCCTTCCCCTGGGGCCAGGCCGCCGAGAAGTGGGCCGAGCTGGTCGCCGAGCGTTCCGACGGCGAGCTGACGCTGCGCGTCTACCCCAACTCCCAGCTCGTCAACGGCGACCAGACCCGCGAGTTCTCGGCCATGCGTTCGGGCCTGATCGACGCTGCCGTAGGCTCGACCATCAACTGGTCGCCCCAGGTCCCGGAGCTCAACCTCTTCTCGCTGCCCTTCTTCATGCCGGACGTGGAGGCCGTGGATGCGGTGACCGGCGGCGCGGCGGGGGAGAGCGTCTTCGCGGCCATCGAGTCCCGCGGCGTGGTGCCCCTGGCCTGGGGCGAGAACGGCTTTCGCCAGCTCTCCAATTCGCAGGGTCCCATCGACGCGCCCGAGGACCTCGAGGGTCTGAAGATTCGCGTGGTGGGGTCACCGCTGTTTCAGGACACCTTCACGGCACTGGGCGCCAACCCCACCCAGATGAGCTGGGCCGATGCCAAGCCGGCGCTGACCACCGGCGCGGTGGACGGCCAGGAAAACCCGCTTTCGGTGTTCGACGTGGCGCGCATCGATCAGGTGGGTCAGGAGTATCTGACGCTGTGGAACTACATGAACGACCCCCTCGTCTTCGCGGTGAACCAGCAGGTCTGGGACTCGCTCTCTGCGGAGGAGCGCACCGTGCTGCGGGAGGCCGCCGAGGAGGCCGGCGCCTGGGAGATCGCGATGACCCGCGAGCAGGAGCCCGAGCGCCTGGCGGCCATCAAGGAGCGCGGCGTCACGGTTACCGAGCTCGACGAGGCGCAGCACCAGGCGTTCGTCGAGGCCACCGAGAGCGTCCACGACGAGTGGGTGCCGCGTATCGGCTCCGAGATCGTCGAGGCGGCACGCGCCGACATGCAGGGCGAGTAAGCGCCTCCCGCTCCCGTGCCATCGGCCCCATCGCGGGGCCGATGGCGTTTCCCACCCCCTGATGCCGCGACACCCATGAAACGTCCCGATGCAAGACTCGAGCGCCTGCTGGCGAGCCTGGCGATCCTGATCATCAGCCTGATCAGCCTGGGCAACGTGCTGGTGCGCTACCTGACCGGTGGTTCCTTCGCCTTCACCGAGGAGTTCTCGGTGTTCCTGCTGGTTGTGCTGACCTTCGCCGGCGCCTCGGTGGCGTTGCGCCGCAACGGCCATATCCGCATCGGCCTGCTGGAGCGGGCCCTGCCGGCCGCCGGTCGCCAGGCGCTGATCCTCTTTCAGGGAGGCTGCGGGGTCGTCGTGCTGGGGCTGATCACCTGGTACGGCGCCCGGATGACCTGGCAGGAGCTCCAGTGGGGCTCGCTCTCGCCGGGACTGGGGCTGCCGCAGTGGTGGTATCTCGGCTGGCTGCCGTTGCTTTCGGGGCTGATGCTGCTGCGCCAGCTGCAGCAGACCCGGGATCGCCTGCGCGGGAGGCTCGAGGATGAATCCTGATCTGTGGATGCTGCTGGCCTTCGCCGGGCTGCTGATCGCCGGGGTCCCGGTGGCCTTTTCGCTGGGCCTGTCCGGCGCCGTGGGGATACTGGCCGGCCTCTCGCCGGCGATGCTGGCGACGCTGGGTACCAATACCTACAACAGCATCGCCAAGTATCCGCTGATCGCCATTCCGCTGTTCATCCTCACCGGTCTGATCTTCGAGCGGGCGGGGGTGGCGGCGCGGCTGGTGCGCTTCGCCCAGGCGCTGATCGGACCGCGCCACGGTGGCCTCGCCCTGGTGGCGGTGCTGGTCTGCATGATCATGGGTGGCATGAGCGGCTCGGGCCCCGCCGATGCCGCCGCGGTGGCCATGGTGATGCTGCCGAGCATGACCAAGGCGGGCTACCCCCGGCCCTTCTCGGCGACGCTGATCGCCGCCTCGGCCTCCACGGCGATCCTGATCCCTCCCTCGGTAGCGCTGATCCTCTACTCCATCGTGGTACCGGGGGTGGATCTGCGGGCGCTGTTCGCCGCCGGGCTCTTCCCCGGTGTCCTCGCCGGGCTGGCGCTGCTGGTGCCGGCGCTGCTGGTCTCACGGCGCTATGGCTGGGAAGGCGGCACGCCCGTGGAGGGCGCGGAGCATCCTCGGGTGGGCGAGAGCTTCCGGCAGGCGCTGCCGGCGCTGTTCGCCCCGGTGCTGATTCTCGGCGGACTGCGCAGCGGACTCTTCACGCCCACCGAAGCCGCGGTGGTGGCGGTCGCCTACGGCACCTTGGTGGGGCTCTTCCTGACCCGCGAGATGCGCTGGCGAGATCTCTGGGCGCTGCTCGGCGAGGCCGCTGTGATCTCGGGCGTGGTGATGCTGATCATCGCCCTGGCCGGCATCTTCGCCTGGGCCGGCACCATGCTCGGCACCTTCCGTCACCTGGCAGAGTGGATCGTCGGACTCTCCGACAGCGGCCCCTTGCTGCTGGTGCTGATCATGCTGGCGGTGCTGGTGGCCGGCATGCTGCTGGATGCCATCTCCATCTACCTGATCATGATGCCGATCCTGATCCCGGTGATGCAGCACTTCGGCTGGAACCCGGTATGGTTCGGCATCCTGCTGGCGATGAATATCGCCATCGGCCAGTTCACGCCGCCCGTGGCGGTGAACCTGATGGTGACCACCGAGGTCGCCAAGGTGCGCCTGGAGCAGACCGTGGGCTGGGCACTGCTGTTCGTGGCCGCCATGGCAAGCGCGCTGGCGCTGGTCGCCGTGTTTCCCGAGATTGCCCTCTGGCTACCGCGCGTGCTGGGCTACAACCTGGGGTAGGGGGTTACCCATTGCCACGCTTCAGGGCCTCAAGCGTCCGCTGATGGAGCACAGTGCTGTCGGCATCGAAGAGCACGAAACGCACCCGCTCGATGCCCGGGCAATCGGGCAAGGTCTGCAGCACGGTGGCGAGTGCCACGCGGGCCGCCTCGGCGGCCGGATAGCCGAAGGCCCCGGCGGAGAGCGCCGGAAAGGCAATCGAGCGCAATCCCTCACGTTCCGCCAGCTCCAGGGCATTGCGGTAGCAGGCGGCCAGCAGCTCGTCGGCGGGCTCGTCAACGCCGTAGACCGGGCCCAGGCAGTGGATGACGTGGCGGTTGGGCAGCTCATGGGCGCCGGTGATCACGGCCTGCCCGGGGCGGATTGGTGCCAGCGGCTGGCACTCCTCGGCGAGACCGGGGCCCGCGGCGCGATGCAAGGCACCGGCCACGCCGCCGCCGCTGCGCAGCTGCGCGTTGGCGGCATTGACCACGGCGTCGATGTCGGTCTGGCGGGCGATATCACCCTGGACGCATTCGATGGTGCCCATCTCGCTTTCCTCCTGTCGGCTGATGGGTTCAGTCTGGTCGCCAGAGCGGTAGGGCTTCAAGGTCGTCGCGGCGATCCCGTGACAGTGGCAGGCGTGTGCGCGCTGCCGTCAGTTCGTCCTTGTGCAGGGTCAGCCACTGCCACTGTTCGTCGTTGCCAAAGGCGAGGGAAGGGTGGTCGCCGTCCACCAGCGGTGGGCAGAACAGCGACTGGCCCCAGTCGTCGCCGGCGCGGTTGAGGCTCAGCCAGTAGAGCTGGTTCTCCATGGCGCGGGTGGTGACGAAGGCGTGCCAGCTGGTGAAGCTGAAGTCCCGGGTGAAGGCCACCGGGTGAAGGATCAGCCCGGCGCCCGCATCGGCCAGGCGCCTGGCCAGGTCGGGAAAGCGCAGGTCGTAGCAGATCACTACCCCGACCCGCCAGCCGGCGATCTCGGTGACCAGCAATCCCTCGCCCGGCGAGAAGTGGGCGGCCTCGCCGGAGGCCCCGAACTGGGCGCAGTGCAGCTTGTCGTAGACGCCGGCCAGGCGGCCGTCGGGGCCGACCAGCACCTGGCTGATATGGCGTCGGCCGTTGCTGCGCCGCGCCATGCCGAAGGCGATGGTGGTGCCGAGTTCCCGCGCCAGGTCAGAGAAGGTCGTGACGACGGGGCCGGCCAGGTCGTCGTCGAGATCATCGAGGCAGGCGAAGGCGTCATCCCCATACTCCTGGGCCGCCAGTTCCGGCAGCACTATCAGGTCCGGGACGCCCTGGCGGCAGGCGTCACGCATGCGTTCGGTCAGACGGCTGAGGTGGCTGAGCTGGTCGGCTCGATTTCGGGTGGCAGGAATGGTGATCTGGCCGGCGAGAATCTGCATGCGGGCTCCTGTTGCGACCCATGGGCGCACCGCACGGCATTCACCGGGGTGCTGGCGTAGAATCGTGAGTCTAACCGCTGTCTTTTTGCCTGTCCGGAGTTGTCGATGCTATTTCCCCCTCGCTTCGCTCCCCTGGTGTTTGCCGTGCTGATGTCCGTCTACATGGTCACCCTGATGACCTTCGTCATCACCTGGGTCAATACCGGCCTGGGCGAGGGGTTCGCCGGCCGCTGGTGGCATGCCTTTTACATTGCCTGGCCCATTGCCTTCATGCTGATCCTGATTGGCGCGCCGCGCTTGCAGCGCCTGGCCGCCCTGTTGATCCGCCACCCCCGAGCGCAGCGCTGACACGGGTAGCGCGCCTTGTCTTTGGTGTTTCACATTCGTTGCATTTGTCCGTCATAGACGTGACATTCGTTGCAAATCGACGCAGAAACTTGCAGCGATAGCAGCGAGCCTGTACCAATGGCCTCCCCCCGAACCACTCGCGGTGTGCCGGTTTTGCCGGCGCAGCGGACGTTCTCGTCCGCCTTGCAGGGCCTCTGGCCGCCCTGCTGCTGCACAACGACATCAGGAGGTGGCATGAACCAGCGCGTGAACATCGATCTCGACGGCTCCCGGGCCGAGGCCTTCGAAGCCCGCCAGTTCAAGGTCTACACCCACCGTCAGCTCGACAAGATCGACGCCATCCAGGGCCTGCCCGACGACCTGCGTTTTGATATGCGGGTGGTCAGTCAGGTGCTGCCGTTCCGGGTCAATGAGTACGTGATCGAGGAACTGATCGACTGGAACAACATTCCCGAGGATCCGGTCTTCCAGCTCACCTTTCCGCAGCGCGGCATGCTGCGTCCCGAGCACTATGACGAGATGGCGGCGCTGGTGCGCCGCGAGGCCCCCGCCGCCGAGATGAAGCCGGTGATCGAGCGAATCCGCTCCGAACTCAACCCTCATCCGGCGGGGCAGATGGACCTCAACCTGCCGCTGCTCGACGGCGAGCCATTGCCTGGCATGCAGCACAAGTACCGCGAGACGGTGCTGTTCTTCCCCAGTCAGGGCCAGGTATGCCACAGCTATTGCACCTTCTGCTTCCGTTGGGCGCAGTTCGTCGGCGACAAGGAGCTGAAGTTCGCCTCCAGTGAGGCGGATTCACTCCACCGCTATCTCGCCGAGCACAAGGAAGTCACGGACCTGCTGCTGACCGGCGGCGACCCCATGGTGATGAAGGCCAAACACCTGCGCCAGTACCTGGAGGGGCTGATGGCGCCGGAGCTGGACCATGTGCAGGACATTCGCATCGGCACCAAGAGTCTGACCTTCTGGCCCTACCGCTTCGTCACCGATCCCGATGCCGAGGATATTCTCGCGCTGTTCCGCGAACTGACTGCGGCCGGCAAGCACGTCGCTTTCATGGCGCACTTCAATCACTGGAAGGAGATGGACACGCCCATCTGCCGCGAGGCGATACGCCGTATTCGCGCCACCGGGGCCGAGATTCGCACCCAGGCTCCCCTGCTCAAGCACATCAACGATGATGCCGACCAGTGGGCGAGGATGTGGACCACCCAGGTGCGCCTGGGGATGATCCCGTACTACATGTTCGTCGAGCGTGACACCGGCGCCCGCCACTATTTCGAGGTGCCGCTGGTGCGCGCCTGGGAGCTCTATCGCGAGGCCATGAAGCAGGTGCCGGGGCTGGCGCGAACCGCCCGTGGGCCCTCGATGTCGGCCGATCCGGGCAAGGTGGAGATCCAGGGCGTCACCGAGATCCATGGCGAGAAGGTCTTCGTGCTGCGCTTTATCCAGGGCCGCGACAGCGACTGGGTGCAGCGGCCCTTCTTTGCCAAGTACGACGAGGCCGCCACCTGGCTCAACCACCTGGAGCCCGCGCTGGGGGAGAGCGAGTTCTTCTATGAGGCCGAGTTTGCGGCCATGAAGGACGAGAAGCAGGCGTTGATCATGAAGGCGTCGTGAGGCGTTTCATAGTCCCGGATGCGAGGCCCTGCGTGAGAAGCGTCGCTAAAAATTAACGCTCACTCAACGTGCTTTGGGGTCTAGACTCGAACTCATGGAAAAAGACCCATCAAGCGCCCGTTTTTTTCGCTAAAGTAGGAAAGGGCGGCCAAGGCCGCCGGCGGTCGCGCAAGGGCTGCCATATCGGAACCTGTTTGCACAACACGTTTGTCGACAATAAAGAGGTGTGTTCATGAAACGCCATGCATTCTCTGCTGCTGCCTTCTCCGGCGCGCTCCTGGGGGCCGCGATGTTCGCGTCGCCGGCCATGGCCCAGGATGAAGAGAAATTCATCACCATCGGTACCGGCGGCCAGACCGGCGTCTACTATGTGGTCGGCCAGTCCGTGTGTCGCCTGGTGAACCGGCTGGAAGACGCCAACATCAAGTGCAACGCGCCCTCGACCGGTGGCTCGGTGGCCAACGTCAACGGCATCAAGTCCGGTCAGCTCGACATGGGTGTGGTGCAGTCCGACGTCCAGTACCAGGCCTATAACGGCACCGGCAACTTCGAGGGCGACGCCTACGAGGACCTGCGTGCGGTCTTCCGCGTTCACGGCGAGCCGCTGACCCTGCTGGCCCGCGCCGATTCCGGCATCGAGGAACTCGACGACCTGGAAGGCAAGCGCGTCAACATCGGCAACCCGGGGTCCGGCCAGCGCAACACCATGGAAGTGGTGATGGACGCCAAGGGCTGGACCGAGGATACCTTCGCCTTGGCCTCCCAGCTGGATGCCGCTGAGCAGGCCGCGGCCCTGGCCGACAACAACGTCGATGCCATGGTCTATGTGGTGGGCCACCCCAATGGTTCCATTCAGGAGGCCACCACTACCGTCGATGCGCGCCTGATCCCGCTGAACGGCCCGGCCATCGACGAGATCGTCGAGGAGTATCCTTACTATTCCAAGTCGGTCATTGCCGGTGGCCTCTACAAGGGCAACCCGGATCCGGTGGAGACCTTCGGCGTGGCAGCCACCTTTGTGACCACCGCCGAGGCTGACGACGAGGTTGTCTACCAGACCGTCAAGGCGATCTTCGACAATTTCGACCGCTTCAAGCGTCTGCATCCGGCCTTCGAGGGCCTCGATGCGGAAGAGATGGTCACCTCCGGTCTCTCGGCACCGTTGCATGAAGGGGCCGCGCGCTACTATCGCGAGCAGGGCTGGATCGAGTAATGCGACCCGTCTGAGGGGTATTCACCTCGGTGAAGAATGCGCGGTCACCCGAGGGGGCCGCGCATTCTGTTTGGGATGCCGGAGGGCATCACCAACAGGGCTTTCCAGGACAAACGTAACTTAGAGCAGGGCACGCTTATGAGTGAGGATAACAACAAGAGGACCACGGGATCGGAGGTCGATCTCGAGGATATGGTTGCCTCTTCCGATTCAGGGGCTCGCAAGCCGGCTGGGACGCCGGGCAAGCTGCTGGTCAGCATTGCCGCCGCCTGGTCGCTCTTCCAGCTGTGGATCGCGTCCCCGCTACCGTTCATGCTGGGTTTTGGGGTCTTCAACGCCACCGAGTCACGCTCCATCCACCTGGCCTTCGCGCTCTTCCTGGCCTATATGGCCTATCCGGCGCTCAAGCGCTCGCCCCGCGATCGGATCCCCGTTCAGGACTGGGTCCTGGCGGCGGCGGCGGCCTTCTGCGGCGCCTACATGTTCATGTTCTACGAACAATTGGCCCAGCGTCCGGGTGCGCCGATCCTGCAAGACGTGATCATCGGTGTGGCCGGTATCCTGCTGCTGCTCGAAGCCACACGACGGGCGCTCGGCCCGCCGCTTGCGATCATCGCCTCGATCTTCATCTTCTACTCGCTGGCCGGGCCCTACATGCCGGGCATCCTGTCCCACCGCGGGGTCAGCCTCTTCGGTCTGGTCAATCACCAGTGGCTGACCACCCAGGGGGTCTTCGGCATCGCGCTGGGGGTTTCGACCAGCTTCGTCTTCCTGTTCGTGCTGTTCGGTGCCCTGCTCGACAAGGCTGGCGCCGGTAACTACTTCATCAAGGTCGCCTTTTCGCTGCTGGGCCACTACAAGGGCGGCCCGGCCAAGGCCGCCGTGGTGGCCTCGGGCATGACCGGTCTGATCTCCGGTTCCTCCATCGCCAACGTGGTGACTACCGGTACCTTCACCGTGCCGATGATGAAACGCGTCGGCTTCTCCGCCGAGAAGGCCGGTGCGGTGGAGGTATCCTCTTCGGTCAACGGCCAGATCATGCCGCCGGTCATGGGCGCCGCGGCCTTCCTGATGGTCGAGTACGTGGGTATCTCCTATGTGGAAGTGATCAAGCATGCCTTTCTGCCGGCGCTGATCTCCTATATTGCGCTGATTTACATCGTCCACCTCGAGGCCCTCAAGGCCGGTCTGCAGGGGCTGGAGAGCAGCAATCCTGCCAAGCCTCTGGTGCGCAAGGTGATCGGTTTCCTCGGTGGGCTACTGCTGATGATGATCACGGCACTCGTGGTCTACTACGGCCTGGGCTGGCTCAAGCCGGTGCTGGGTGGTGCCACTCCCTGGGTGGTGGCCGTGGGGCTGGCGGCGATCTACGTGGGGCTGCTCAAGGTCGCCTCGAACTATCCCGAGCTGGAGCTCGACGACCCGGATACTCCCATCTACACGTTGCCCCAGACCCGGCCCACGGTGATGGTCGGCCTGCAGTTCATTCTGCCGGTGATCGTGTTGATCTGGTGCCTGATGGTGGAGCGCCTCTCGCCGGGGCTGTCGGCCTTCTGGGCGACGGTATTCATGGTCTTTATCATCCTCACTCAGCGTCCCATCATGGCGATCTTCCGCGGGCACAGCGACATGGCGACGGACCTGCGCGAGGGTGCCCTGGACCTGTGGAACGGCCTGGTCACCGGTGCCCGCAACATGATCGGCATCGGCATCGCCACCGCCACCGCCGGCATCATCGTCGGCGCGGTCTCCCAGACCGGTGTCGGCCTGGTACTGGCCGACGTGGTGGAGATCCTCTCCATGGGCAACTTGATGCTGATCCTGATCTTCACCGCGGTGCTCAGCCTGATCCTTGGCATGGGCCTGCCCACCACGGCCAACTACATCGTGGTGTCGGCGCTGCTGGCGCCGGTGATCGTCCAGCTGGGCGAGCAGAATGGCCTGCTGGTGCCGCTGATCGCGGTGCACCTGTTCGTGTTCTACTTCGGCATCATGGCGGACGTCACACCGCCGGTGGGGCTAGCCTCCTTCGCTGCGGCCGCGGTCTCGGGCGGCGACCCGATCCGCACCGGCTTCCAGGCCTTCTACTACAGCCTGCGCACCGCGGCACTGCCGTTCCTGTTCATCTTCAATACTGACCTGCTGCTGATCGACGTCTCGCTATTGCAGGGGGTGGTGATCTTCGTGGTGTCGACCATCGCCATGCTGATCTTCGCGGCGGCCACCCAGGGCTTCATGATCGCCCGCAACCACTGGTACGAGTCCATCGTGCTGCTGCTGGTGGCCTTTACGCTGTTCCGGCCGGGCTTCTGGATGGACATGATCCACGACCCCTACCAGTCGGTGCCACCATCCCAGTTCGTCGAGGCGCTGGGCAACGTCGACGAGGAGAGCACCCTGCGACTGCAGATCCTCGGCGAGGGGGACTTCGGTGATCCGCTGACCACCTACATGCAACTGCCCGTGCCGGAAGGCGAGACGGGCGAGGAGCGCCTGGAAAATCTGGGCCTGGAGCTGGTCATCGAGGATGAGCGGGCGGTGGTCGACATGGTGGCTTACGGCAGTCAGGCGGCGGATCTGGGCTTCGACTTCGACCAGGAGATCATCGAGGTGCTGGCCCCGGTGGATCGCTGGACGAAGGAGCTGATGTGGATTCCGGCCTTCCTGGTGTTCGGCCTGATCGTAGTGATGCAGCGCCGGCGGCGTGATCGCACTGCCGCCGCGGCAACAGCCTGAAGGAGAGCGTCATGTACCAAAAGATCATGTTGCCGGTCGACCTCAACGAGGAGGCCTCCTGGACCAAGGCGCTGCCGACGGCAGTGGAGCTTTGCCGAAGTTTCGGCGCCTCCCTGCATGTGGTGACGGTGCTGCCGGACTACCGCATGCCGCTGGTCGGTTCCTACTTTCCCAAGGACTTCGCCAAGAAGGCCCATGAGGCGGTCACCGAGGCCCAGCACGAGTTCATTCGTGAACACGTCCCCGAAGACATCACGGCCCAGAGCGTGATCGTCGATGGCTCCCCCTGGGAGGCCATCATCAAGGCGGCGAAGAAGCTCGAGGTGGATCTGATCGTCATGGCATCGCATAACAAGCGCAAGTTCGCCGACTATGTGCTCGGCCCCAATGCCGAGCATGTGGTGCACCACTCCAAGATGTCGGTAATGATCGTGCGCTGAGCGGGACCGCTACCTTCCGCAGTCCCCTGTGTGTCGTACCCGTCGAACGCCTCCCCTGCGGGAGGCGTTCGCGCGTGAGGATACTGCCCCCGGTGCTGCACCACCGGCCGAGACAGCAAGTGGCAAGGGTGACCACGGCGCAATGGAAGCCCCGCCTGTCTGGTGCTGGCCGGCTTCGTGCTGATGATGACCCTGGGCAAGACCCTGGGATAAAGCCTGCGCCGCCAGGACATTCTGCGTTGAGTGCGGTGCGGCAACATCGCCTGCATGAATGGCTGTCCTCGTCTACATTAACCAGATGTTAAACGAAGAAGGGCGTACGATGGTCTTGTGCCATGGTGCAGCCTTGGACGGGCCCGGCAGCGCCGGGACTCAACAGGTGGAAACAGGGGTATGACCATGAATGCAGCGACGGCAAAAGAGCAGGGCAAGGGTGCCGCGCCCAATGTCAAGATCAGCATCCGGTCGGTTGGCATGGACAAGCCCCGAGCCTGGTTGACGGCAGGGTTCGAGGACTTTCGCCAGGCCACGGCAGTCAGCCTGGCCTATGGCATGTTCTGGGTGGGGTTGAGCGTCGCCGTGACGGCGGGTGCCTTTACGCTAGGCCTCTGGCACTGGCTGCTGCCGCTGGTGGCCGGCTTCATGTTCATCGGACCGCTGGTAGCAGTGGGCTCTTACGGCGTCAGCCGCGCCCTGGAGGCGGGTCGGGTGCCCAATCTGGGTGATGCCTTCGGTGCCTGGAAGGGCCATGCGGGGCAGCTGGCGATGATGGGCGTGATGATGATGATCTTCTTCCTCGCCTGGATACGTCTGGCCACCCTGCTGTTTGCGCTGTTCTTCGGCTTCGAGGCCCCGAGCCCCGAGACGCTCTATGCCACCCTGCTGACTACCCCCAACGGTCTGATGATGCTGGCGGTGGGGACCGCGATCGGTGCCGTGCTGGCGTTCGGTGCCTTTACCATCAGCGTCGTGGCCATTCCGACCCTGATGGACCAGGACCTGACCTTCATGGAAGGCATCGAGGCCAGTATTCGCTCAGTGTCCAATAATTTCCGCCCGATGCTGCTGTGGGCGGCGATCCTCACCGGCTGCGTGCTGATCGGGGTGATGACCTTCTACATTGGCCTGGCGCTGATCCTGCCGGTACTGGGCCACGCCAGCTGGCACGCCTATGAGGATCTGGTGCGCATCGAGCCGCTGGAAGACGTGCCGAGCTGACCCCTTCTGCTGGGGAGATACGAGAAACCCCCAGGGGCGCCAAGTGCCCCCTGGGGGTTTTGATATCCACTCCCCTGACCGCAGCCGGCGAATCGCGTACTCTTGTGGCATCTTTTCCGTTCGCAGGAATCCGCCGATGCTGACCGGTATCGCCCTTCGTTCGCTGTTACTGCTTTATCTGGTCCTGGTGCCGTTCTCCCCTGTCCTTGCCACGCCACTGCCGGCGCCCAGCGGTAGGGTGCTGCTGACCCTCAGTGGTGATATCGCCCACACCAACGCGGGCGACGAGGCGCATTTCGACCGTGCCATGCTCGAGGCCCTGCCGACGCGAATCATCGAGACCCACACACCCTGGCACCGTGGCAATGGACGCTACCAAGGCCCGCTGATTCGTGCCTTGCTCGAGAGAGTCGGCGCCGATGATGCCGAGCAGGTGCGCATCCGGGCCCTCAACCACTACGAGGCCGAGGTGCCGGTGGTAGACTTGCGGCGACATGACGTGATCCTGGCCATGAGCCGCGACGGCGAGCCATTGAGCATCCGTGAGTACGGTCCACTCTTCGTGCTCTACCCCTTCGACGACCACCCTGAACTGCTTACCGAGGCCATCCGCTTCCGCTCGGTGTGGCACGTCGAGCGGATCATCGTGCCCTGACCCTGGCCGACTGCGGAGACCTGAAGTGCTGCGCTATCCCCTGCGTCTCAAGCTGGGTGCCATCGCCGCCCTGGTGTTCTTCGCCGCCGCCCTGGTGGTAGTCGGCCTGGTGGCCTGGCGTCAGGACAGCCTGGCCGAGAGCGTGGGGGGCAATGCCGCCTGGCACGCCTACAAGCTCGACCGCGACACGGTTCAGCTGCGCAGCTTCCTTGCGCGCTCAGACCTCGAAAGCGACGCACTGCAGACCCTGCGCCTGCGCTTCGAGCTACTCTACAGCCGCCTCACCCTGCTGCAGGATGGTGACATCACCGAGTTGCTCGGCAATATCCGGGTGGCGGAGCAGCTGATCCCCGAGATCGAGCGGCACCTGCAGGCACTGGACCAGCAGATCCATGGTCTCGAGCGCCTTGATGATGCCGCTCGCGCCAGCCTGTCTCGGCGACTCGAGACCCTCAGCGGTGTGACCGAGCGACTGATCGTCGCCATCAATGGTCATCTCGCCGAGACCACTACCCGCGAACGCAAGCAATTACAGACCCTCTACGGGGTGTTGCTGCTGCTGATCCTGGCCATGAGCCTGGCGGCCTCGCTGGTGGTCGCCTTCCTGTTTCGCGAGGCTCGCGACAATGCCGCCGCCCGGCGCGACCTGGAGACGCTGAGCCGAGAGCTGGAAATCACCGCCCGCGGGGCAGAATCCGCGAGCCGTGCCAAGTCGGAGTTCCTGGCCACGGTCAGCCACGAGATTCGTACGCCGCTCAATGGCGTCATCGGCATGAGCGACCTGCTGCAGGACCAGCCGTTGCCCGACCGCGCGCGTCACTACGCCGACACCATTCATGACAGTGCCCGGCTGCTACTCGAGTTGATCAACGACATCCTGGACTTCTCCAAGATCGAGGCCCAGCGCCTGGAACTCGAGGCGCGCCCCTTCGCTCTGGAAGCGCTGATCGATAGCGCCATCTCGCTGTTCATGCCCCGGGCCGAGGTGCGGGGTATCCGCCTGTCGTGTGACCTGGACCCTGACCTGCCGTCATATGTGGTGGGGGATGCCGGAAGATTGCGCCAGGTGCTGCTCAACCTGCTCTCCAATGCCATCAAGTTCACCGAGCAGGGCGAGGTTCGCCTTTGCGTGCGTGATGAGGGCGAGGAGCAGCTGCGCTTCGAGGTAATCGATACGGGGAGCGGGATCACCCCTCGCCGCCAGACCCAGCTGTTCGAGCCCTTTCAGCAGGGCGACCCCTCTACCGCCCGACGCTTCGGCGGTACCGGCCTGGGACTGGCCATCTGCAAACGGCTGGTGGAAGCACAGGGCGGACGCATCGGGCTTGAGAGCGAGGTGGGCCGCGGCAGCCGCTTCTGGTTCGTGCTGCCGCTGAGCCCTGCCGACACCCGCGCGGGAGTGGAAGACGCCGTGGCGGCGGCCCCCGAACAGCGGGTGACAGACGCCCGCCTGCTGGTGGTCGAGGACAATCTGGTCAACCAGCAGGTCGCCCGGGCCATGCTCGAGCGGCTGGGCTGTCGGGTCAGCGTGGCCGACTCGGCAGACGCGGCGCTGCGCTCGGCAGACCGGGAGCGCTTCGACCTGATCTTCATGGACGTACAGCTGCCCGGCATGGATGGCCTGGAGACCACTCGCCGGCTGCGTGCCCGCGGCGGCTGGTCGGCCGAGGTGCCGGTAGTGGCCATGACCGCCGGCGGGCCGGGCGGCGACCGGGCCCGCTGCCTGGCGGCTGGCATGAATGGCTACCTCACCAAGCCGCTGTTCCAGGACGCCCTGATGGCGACCCTGCAGCGCTATCTGCGCCAACCGGGCTACTCCCCCGTCTACGGGCACCCTGCTGCCACGGCAGGAGAGCGGCCCGCCGACCAGCCACTGGAGCCCGCCACCCTCTCGGCACTGGGCGAGAGCCTGGGCGACGAGGGCTTGGCCGCCCTGATTACCCTGTTCCGTCAGCAGTCCGAAGCGCACCTTGCCGGTCTCGAGCAGGCGGTGGCAGAGGGGGCACCACGCCGAGTCGAGTATCTTGCCCACCAGCTCAAGGGGGAGGCCTCGAGCCTCGGCGCGGTGAAGGTGGCCGGATTGGCCATGCGGCTGGAGCGCCTGGGCAGGGAGGAGCGGCTGGACGAGATGGCCCTCTGCCTGGGGTCTCTGCATCGCTGTCTGGCCCAGACCCTGACGGCGCTGGAGGCCTGGTCGTCGGGCGAGTGACGCCTCAGGCCCGGGGGGCAACGCGCCCGGGGAGACGCCAGCGCAGGTGGCGCTCGACCACCTGCTGGCCCGGCCGGTAGTCGCCCCGCGACGCGGCGAGGGCACACGCCAGCGTCAGGATGGCGATGCGGTCGTGGTCCTGGACCGCGGAGTTGACCGGCAGGGGCAGGAAGTCCAGCAGGCGGCTGTCGCCGAAGGTGGCCAGGCGCAGTGCCGGCGGCAGGCCGCCATCCTCCAGCAGCACGTCGAAGACCCCATCGAGCAGCGTGTAGGAGGCGGTGACCAGAGCGTCGGGCATGCCGTGGCCATCGAGCAGCTCGCGCATCAGCCGGGCTCCCTCGACGCGGTCGTAGCGCCGAGCGCCGCAGGTGATCACCTGCGCCGGTGGATGGTCGGCCAGGCCCCGCTGGAAGCCGGCACGGCGCTCCTGGCTGATCGACAGGGCCGGTACCGCATCCAGCCAGGCGATGTGCGTCACCCCGTCGTCCAGCACCGAGCGGGTCAGCCGCTCGGCGGCCTCCCGGTCGTTGCTGACCACGCTGGCGAAGCGGCGCGGGTCGAGGCTGCGGTCCACGCCGACCACCGGCAGGCCGGCTGCCATCAGCTCGGCATAGAAGGGGTCCTCCATGGGCAGGCAGCTGGCGGTGATCAGCACCTCGCAGCGCTGGGCGCGCAGCGCCAGGGCCAGCTCGCGCTCGCTCTCCGGGTCGTCGTCGGAGCCAACAATCAGCAGCCGGTAGCCCGCTTCGCGAGCACCGCGCTCGAGTCGCTTGGCCAGGCGCGCATAGCTGACGTTCTCCAGGTCGGGGATGATCAGCCCCAGCAGCCGGCTTGCCCCGCGTCGCAGTGCGGCAGCCTGGGCGTCGACCCGGTAGCCGTGCTGCTGCACCACGGCCATGACCCGATCGACGGTCTCCCGGCTGATGCGCCGCTCGCGGGCCTTACCGTTGATGACATAGCTGGCCGTGGTACGTGAGACCCCGGCCAGGCTGGCGATTTCGGCGAGTGTCATTAGCGTCCTCGGTAACGGGTAGAGGGTGATGCTACGTTGCGGGCGGTGGCTTGTACCCCCTGCCAAAGTCGTAGTTTATCGGCCTTGCCAACCAGTATGAATCGATTCAGCATGAATGACATCACAGGTGACACGATTCAGCCAGCGAATACGGCAATTCTCCGAGTGGCTGAGCGAGAGGCGACTACCGTCCGTCACCCGAGCGAACAGGAGAGACCCATGCTGACCCTCCGCCAGGACGATATCCTGCTCGACCGCCGGGCCGACGACTGGCGCATGGCGCTGGACCAGGCTGCCGAGGCCCTGCACGAGGCGGGCCTGGTCGAGCGCGATTACCGCGATGGCCTTTTCCACCGCGAGTCGCAGTCCTCGACCTTCCTGGGCAATGCCATCGCCATTCCCCATGGCACCCCCGACAGCCGCCGGCACGTGCGCCGGACCGGCGTGCGCGTGCTGCAGTTCCCGGCGGGCATCGAGTGGCACGACGGCAACCGCGTGCACGTGCTGGTGACCATCGCTGCCCAGAGCGACGAACACCTGGACATCCTGCGTCAGCTGACCCATGTGCTGGACCGCCAAGGCGTCGCCGAGCGCCTGGCCGCGGCCGACTCGCGTGGCGAGATCGCCGGGCTGCTCTCCCGGGCGGTGGTCGAGGCGCGCCTGGATGCCGGCACCCTCTGCCTGGGCTTTCCGGCCCGCGACCGCCAGGAACTGGCGCTGGCCGGCGCGGCACGCCTGCGTCAGGCCGGCTGCGTGGACAGTGAGTTCGTGGCCAGCGTCGCCGAGCGTATCCCGCTGGGGCTCGGACAGGGGCTCTGGCTGGTCAGCAGTGAACGCGGCGTCGAGGTGCCGGCGCTGTCCTTGGCGACCACCGATACGCACCTGGAGGAGAGGGGGGAACCGGTCAATGGCGTCTTCTGCCTGGCCGCCCGGGGCGATGCGCATCGCGGGCTGATGGAGCGCCTCCTCGCCTTGCTGGAGACCGACAGTGCCGGCGAGTTGCGCGGCCTCGATGCCGAGACGCTGCTGGCACGCTTCGCCGGTGAAACCGCCGCGGCTCGCACCCGCCAGGCCCGTGTGCTCAATGCCCATGGCCTGCACGCCCGACCGGCCAAGCAGCTGGTGCAGATCGCGCGTGCCCAGGGGATGACGATCCGCGTGCGCCTGGCCGATGGCGGTTTCGATGCGGTCTCGGCCAGCAGCCTGACCAAGGTGATCAATCTGGGCGCGCGCCGCGGGCAGCCACTCATCTTCTCCGCCGAGGGGGCCGGGGCCGAGGCCGCGCTGGAGGCGGTCTGCCAGGCCGTGGCCGAAGGGCTCGGCGAGCAGGTGCTGCCCTTCGACGAAAGCCGCGAGCAGACGGCGGCGGTCGTGGACGCGCCGGCTCCGACGCCGCTACCGGCCGACCAGCCCCATTCGGCCGTGGCCGCCTCCCCGGGGCTTGCCATCGCGCCGGTCTTCGTGCTGCGCACGCCGCACTTCGACTATCCTCGGCACGCCGAGGACCCCTCCGTCGAAGCTCGTCGTCTGGAGCAGGCGATTCGCGAGGGTAGCGAGCAGCTCGAGGCCCTGGTGCACGAGGCCCGCGGTGGCGAGGTGGCACAGATTCTCTCCATGCACCAGGAGATGCTGGAGGATCCCGAGCTGCTCGAGGCCGCCCGGGAACAGCTGCAGGAGGGCAGTTCCGCCGAGGCCGCCTGGTGGGAGGCCATTGAGACCGCCGCCCGCGCCCAGGAGAGGCTCGCCGACCGCCTGCTCGCCGAGCGCGCCGCCGACCTGCGCGACGTCGGCCGCCGCGTGCTGGGCATCCTCTGCCGGGTGGAGCTCCCCGAGCCGCCGGCCCACCCTTATATCCTGGTCACCGACGATGTCGGGCCCTCGGACGTGGCGCGCCTCGATACCTCCCGGGTGCGCGGGCTACTCACCGCCCGCGGCGGGGCCACCTCGCACAGCGCGATCCTGGCCCGGGCGCTGGGCATCCCCGCCGTGGTGGGGGGCGGCAGTCGCGTGCTGACCCTGGAGGACGGCAGCGAGTTGATCCTCGACGGCGAGCGCGGCCGGGTCATCCCGGCCCCCTCCGCCGAGCGCCGTGAGGCCGCCGAGCAGCGTCTGGCCGAGCGCCGACGTCGCGAGGCCGAGGCCTGGGAAGCGCGCTTCGAGCAGGCGCGCACTCGTGACGGCCACCGCGTCGAGGTGGCCGCCAACCTGGGCAACACTGCCCACGCGGCCGATGCCGTGGAATGCGGCGCCGAGGGCGTCGGCCTGCTGCGTACCGAGTTCCTGTTCATGGCCCATGCCCAGGAGCCGGACCTCGAGACCCAGGTCGCCGAGTACCGGGAAGCCCTGGACGCCCTCGATGGGCGCCCGCTGGTGGCGCGCACCCTGGATGTCGGTGGCGACAAGCCGCTGCCCTACTGGCCGGTGCCGCAGGAGGACAACCCCTTCCTCGGCCTGCGCGGCATCCGCCTGGCGCTGACCCGCCCGAACGTACTGGAGACCCAGTTCCGCGCCATGCTACTGGCGGCGGCAGGCGCTCCTGCGGCTGGCGCTCCGGCGGCGGACGCCTCGAGCAAGGGTCGTCCGCTGCGCATCATGCTGCCAATGGTCAAGGACGTCAGCGAGTTCCGCGCGGCCAAGGCGATCCTCGACCGCCTGCTCGAGGAGATTCCCGAGGCCGAGCGGACCACCGACGTCCAACTCGGGGTGATGATCGAGGTGCCCTCCTGTGCCCTGCTGGCGCCGACCCTGGCCGCCGAGGTGGACTTCTTCTCGGTGGGGACCAACGACCTGACCCAGTACACCCTGGCCATCGACCGCGGCCAC
The DNA here is from genome assembly GCF_014192285.1 of Halomonas fontilapidosi. GTDB lineage: Bacteria > Pseudomonadota > Gammaproteobacteria > Pseudomonadales > Halomonadaceae > Halomonas > Halomonas fontilapidosi. The sequence goes on from NZ_JACHXQ010000010.1 coordinate 23,881, forward strand.
CCCGAGCTCTCCGCCCAGGCCGACGGACTGCACCCGGCGGTGCTCAAGCTGATCGAGATGACCGTGTCCGCCGCCCATGCTCACGGCAAGTGGGTCGGAGTCTGCGGTGAGCTCGCCAGTGACGCCGTCGCCGTGCCGGTGCTGGTAGGGCTCGGCGTCGACGAGCTGTCGGTGAGCGCCCGCCAGGTGCCCCTGGTCAAGGCGCGGCTCGCCGAGGTCGACCTAGAGGAGGCGCGTGGCCAGGCTGAGCTGGCCCTGGCCCAGGCCACCAGCGAGGCGGTCCGCGACGCTCTGGAGGTGCGCTGATGGCTCGTGTGCTGACCCTCACCCTCAATCCCGCCCTGGATTTCTCGATAAGCCTCGACCGTCTGCAGCTGGGCGAAGTCAATCGTACCCGCGAGACGCACCTCGACGCCGCCGGCAAGGGCGTCAACGTGGCTCGGGTACTGGTCGAACTCGGCCACGACGTCTGTGTTTCGGGCTTTCTCGGCGCCGACAACGACGGTCCCTTCCTGCGTGCCTTCGAGGCCTTGGCGGTGGAGGATGCCTTCATCCGGGTGCCGGGTGAAACCCGCATCAACGCCAAGGTCGCCGAGGCCGACGGGCGGGTTACCGACATCAATGGTCCGGGTGCATCGATCGACGATGCGGCCTGGCAACGACTGCTCGACTGGCTCGACGCCCGCGCCGTCGATCCCCGCAAGCGTCCCGAGGCGGTGGTGATCGCCGGCAGCCTGCCGCCGGGGATATCGCCCGAGGACCTCGCCGCCCTGGTTGCCCGCCTGCGCGCGGCCGATCTTCCGGTGTGGGTCGATACCAGCGGCGAGGCCCTGGCGGCGGCCATCGAGGCACACCCCTCGGCGGTCAAGCCCAACGAGCAGGAACTGGCCGCCTGGGCGTGCACACCACTGACCAGCGCCGACGCCCGGCTCGCTGCGGCACTCAGGCTCTACGCCCACGGCGTCGAGGAGGCGCTGATCTCCGCCGGCCCGGCGGGTGTGCTCTGGGTCAGCCGACGCGGGGCCTGGCAGGCCCTGCCGCCGCGCCTCGACGTGGCCAGCACCGTGGGCGCCGGCGACACCCTGGTCGCCGCCATGTTGCACGGCGTGCTCTCGGGGCATCCCCCCGAGCAGGTGCTGCGCCTGGCCACCGCGCTGTCCGCCGAATCCGTCCGTCATGTGGGCGTGGGCGACCCCCGTGCCTCCGATTTCCCGCAACTCCAACAACAGACCCGCGTGCGCCGTCTCAACGACGTCGACGCAGGGGGAGCTCTCGCATGAACGCCATCATCATCACCGCCTGCCCCAGCGGCATGGCCACCACCTTCCTTGCCGCCCGTCGACTCGAGCAGGCGGCCAGCCGCCTCGGCTGGCAGGTCCATGTCGAGATGCACGGCGAACTCGAACCGCTCACGCCGGTCACCGCCGAGCAGATCGCCGAGGCCGACCTGGTGGTGGTTGCCGCCGATCACGTGCCGGCGCCGGAGCGGTTCGCCGGCAAGCGGCTGTACCGTGCCGCCATCGACCAGGCACTGCCCGACCCGCGTGCCTTCCTCGAGCGGGCCAGTCGCGAGGCCAGCGACTTCCAGCCACCGGCGCAGGAGCCTGTCCCGCAGGTAGCCGGCGCCCGACGCGACGGCGCCCGCAGGATTGTCGCCGTGACCGCCTGCCCCACCGGCGTGGCCCATACCTTCATGGCCGCCGAGGCGCTGGCCGAGGCGGGCAGGGCGCTGGGCCACGAGATCCGCGTGGAGACCCAGGGGTCGGTAGGCGCCCAGGACCAGCTCAGCGAGGAGGAGATCGCCGCGGCCGACCTGGTGATCCTGGCCTGTGACATCGAGGTCGATGCGGCCCGCTTTGCCGGCAAGCCCGTCTACCGGACTTCCACCGGCAACGCCCTGAAGAAGCCGAAACCGACCATCGAGGCGGCACTCGAGGAGGCCGAGGTGGAGCAGGCGGGTGGCGCCTCGTCACCGGATCAGAGCGAGACGAAGACGGGCAGCCGGGGGAAGGGCGGCAAGGAGAAGGGCGTCTACCAGCACCTGCTCACCGGGGTCTCCTTCATGCTGCCGATGGTAGTGGCTGGGGGCCTGCTGATCGCGCTCTCCTTCGTGTTCGGCATCGAGGCCTTCCAGGAGGAGGGCACTCTGGCCGCGGCACTGATGCAGATCGGTGGGGGCACCGCCTTCGCCTTGATGGTGCCGGTACTGGCCGGCTATATCGCCTACTCCATCGCCGACCGACCGGGCATCGCCCCGGGGATGATCGGTGGCATGCTCGCCTCGGAGATCGGTGCCGGTTTCATCGGCGGCATCCTGGCGGGCTTTCTGGCCGGCTACGTGGCACTGGCCGTGACGCGCTACGTCAAGCTGCCATCGAGCGTCGAGTCCCTCAAGCCGATCCTGATCATCCCCCTGGTGGCAAGCCTGGTCACCGGCCTGACCATGATCTACATCGTCGGCGAGCCGGTTGCGGCGATTCTCTCCGCGCTCACCACCTTCCTCGAGAACATGGGCTCGGCCAATGCCGTGCTGCTGGGCATCCTGCTCGGCGCCATGATGTGCTTCGACCTGGGCGGCCCGGTCAACAAGGCCGCCTATACGTTCGGCGTGGGACTGCTGGCCTCCGAGACCTATGGCCCCATGGCGGCGATCATGGCCGCGGGCATGGTGCCGGCCATCGGCATGGGTATCGCCAGCTTCGTGGCGCGCCACAAGTTCTCCGAACCCGAGCGCGAGGCGGGCAAGGCGTCCCTCGCGCTGGGTTTCTGCTTCATCAGCGAGGGGGCCATTCCCTTCGCCGCCAAGGACCCGCTGCGGGTCATCCCGGTATGCATGGTGGGCGGGGCGATCACCGGTGCGTTATCGATGCTGGTCGGGGCCAAACTGATGGCGCCACATGGCGGCATCTTCGTGCTGCTGATCCCCAACGCCATCAACCCGGTCCTGTGGTATCTCGCCGCCATCATCATCGGCTCGCTGGTGACGGGCCTGGGCTATGCGGCGATCAAGCGCGGTAGCCAGGCCGTGGCCGTCGGGGCCAGGGCCTGAGCCACGCGGCGTAAGCGCGCCTACCGATTACCAGCAGAGGTTTCCCCATGTTCCAGCTCACCCGCAGCGTCACCTGGCAGGCCCTCAAGGGCCTGCAGGCCGAGACCGCCTTTGATCGCATCCGTGACTACTTCGCCGCCGACTCGAAACGCTTCGAGAAGATGAGCCTGCGCGTCGGCGGGCTCTTCCTCGACTACTCCAAGCAGCCGGTCTCCGACGAGGTGCTGGCCACGCTGATCGAGCTCGCCGAGCACTCGGCGCTGGTCCAGCGCCGCGCCCAGATGTTCTCCGGGGACATCATCAACGTCACCGAGGACCGACCCGTCCTGCATACCGCCCTGCGCAACCTCGGCCAGGGGCCGCTCAAGGTCGACGGCCAGGACGTGATGCCGGAGATCCAGCGCACCCGCGAGCAGATCCGCACCTTCTCCGAGGCGGTGCGCAACGGCGAGTGGACGGGCTTCGATGGCCAGCGCATCAAGGACGTGGTCAACATCGGCATCGGCGGCTCGGACCTGGGCCCCAACATGGCCTGCCGGGCACTGCTCAAGCACCGCCATCCGGGGCTCGGCTTCCACTTCGTCTCCAACGTCGACGGCGCGCATATCCAGAAGGTGCTCAGCCGCCTCGACCCGGCCACCACCCTGTTCATCGTCTCCACCAAGACCTTCTCCACCCAGGAGACGCTGCTCAATGCCCATACCGCGCGCCGCTGGTTCCTGGACAACGCCGGCCCCGACGCCGACGTGGGGGCGCACTTCATCGCCGCTTCCACCAACAAGGCGGCGGCCATGGCATTCGGCATCCGCGAGGAGAACGTCTTCGAGTTCTGGGCCTGGGTCGGCGGGCGCTACTCGATGTGGTCCTCCATCGGCTTGCCCATCGCGCTCTCCATCGGCTTCGACGGCTTCATGGAGCTGCTCGAGGGCGCCTATGAGATGGACCAGCACTTCCTGTCCGCGCCCTTCGCCGCGAACATGCCGGTGCTGATGGCGCTGATCGGCATCTGGCACATCAACTTCCAGGGCGCCGAGACCCAGGCCATCGTGCCCTACGACCAGGCGCTGCATCAGCTGCCGGCCTTCCTGCAGCAGCTCGACATGGAGTCCAACGGCAAGTCGGTGGACATCTTCGGCCACCCGGTGGACTACAAGACCGGGCCGATCGTCTGGGGCCAGACCGGCTCCAACGGCCAGCACGCCTTCTTCCAGCTGCTGCATCAGGGTACCCGCTACGTGCCGATCGACTTCATCGCCTCGCTCAAGCCCGAGCCGGGCATGGAGGAGCACCACTTCGCGCTGCTCACCAATATGCTGGCCCAGGCCAACGCCTTCATGGAGGGTAGCCAGACCGGCAGCCGCCTCGACCCCTACAGCTGCCCGGGCAACCGCCCCTCCAGCGTGCTGCTGCTCGACGAGCTGACGCCGAAGAACCTCGGTGCGCTGATCGCGCTCTACGAGCACAAGGTGTTCGTCCAGGGGGTGATCTGGAACATCAACTCCTTCGACCAGTGGGGGGTGCAGCTGGGCAAGCGCATCGCCGGCGAGATCAGCGAACGCATCGACGCCCACAGCCAGGACTTCGATGCCTCCACCCAGGGCCTGCTGGCGCTGGTGCGCGATCACTTCCCCCGCGGCGGCGAGCCGTCGGGCGGCGGCCCGTCAGGCGGCGAGGAGAGGGCCGGAAGGCCTCGGCGCAGGTCGCGCAAGGCCACGACCGGTCGTTGAAGGGTGATGCCGGGGATCAGGCTCGGGCAGGGACGGCGTAGGCGCCTGCCTGGGCCTCCTCCTCGAGCAGCTGGCAGGCGGTGCGCTTGCGCTCGATGAACTGCGTGAGCATGGCGTCGAGCGCCGGCAGCTGGCCGTAGCGGGCCATCAGTTCGCTGAATCGCCGCGAGTAGTGGGCGAATGTCAGGGCATGGCTCAGCGTCAGGCCGGCCATGACGTCGTCGGTGATGAACAGGTGCAGTTGGCTTGCTCCCGCGAGCGTCGAGTCGCGGAAGGGGCCGGTCGGCAGGCACTGATCCAGGCTCAGCTGCTCGGCCAGTGCCTCCAGGGCGCTGCTGCGCTGTTCGCACTCGATACCCAGCGACGCCATCAGGCGCCCGACGTGAGGGTAGGCGGGCAGGAAGCTAAGGGCCAGGCCGCGATAGCGCTCCATCTCGCGTGACTCGTGTTCGTGGGCGAGCAGCAGCTGCTCGGCCGCGGGGTATGAGTAGGCTTGGGTCCCGGGGGTGATGGCAGGCATGGCGATCTCCTTTATTGTCTTCCGGGCCTCTTCCGGGCACCGTCCGAAATGGTAGCCGTCCAGGGTCGGATCCAGCCTTGACGTCGATCAATTTCGTCACCGGATCAGCCAAAAGTACCAAGGCTCTCATGATCGCACCGGGAGCGCCTGACTCTGGCCCTGGCCGGAGGCCGGCATTGTCGCCGCTCGCTGCGGCGACATACACTGCCTGAAACCGCACAGGCAGGCCGCCATGCTCGATCTCTCTGACACCCCCGTTGTCCCCGGCCCGCTAGAGGCGGAGCCGCCGCTGCGCACGGCGGTGAGCCGGCGGCGTGACCCCGACGAGGTGGCCGGTGAGCTGGCGAGCGCGCTGCGGCATGCCGAGCTCGGCTTCGTGCTGTTCTTCTGCAGCGCCGAGTATCCGCTGGCCGCGCTCTCCACGGCCCTCAATGAGGCCTTCGAGGGCGTGGCGGTGGCGGGTTGCACCACCGCCGGGGAGATCACGCCTGATGGTTACGGGCGGGGCTGTATCGTGGCCATCGGCTTCGACCGCCGCCACTTCGCCGTCTCCTGTGCGCTGGTCGAGGACCTGGCGGGCTTCGACCTGCTGCGTGCCCAGCGGCTGGTTGATGGCCTGCTCGACGACTGTCGCGGCCGGGCCCTGGCCCCGGTAGGGGAGCAGAGCTTCGCCCTGACCCTGCTCGATGGCCTCTCCAGCTGCGAGGAGCAGGTGCTGGCGACCCTGGATGCTGCTCTGGGACGCATCCCCAGCTTCGGCGGCTCGGCCGGCGACGACAACCGCCTGGCCCATACCCATGTGCATGCCGACGGCCGCTTCCACGGCCAGGCAGCGGTGGTGGTCATGATCAACACCCGACTGCCCTTCGAGGTCTTCACCACCCACCACCTGCGCCCCCGGGACGAGAAGCTGGTGGTCACCCGCGCCGACCGCGAGCGCCGTCGGGTACTGGAGCTCAACGCCTTGCCGGCCGCCGAGGAGTACGCCCGGCTGGTGGGCCTGCCGGTCGAGGCCCTGGCGCCGGAGGTGTTCGCCCGTCACCCGCTGGCGGTGCGCCTGGGCGAGTCGCATTTCGTGCGCTCCATCCAGCGGGTCAACGATGACGGCAGCCTTAGCTTCTATTGCGCGGTAGAGAACGGCATCGTGCTCACCGCCATGCAGCCGGCCCCGCTGCTGGAGGACCTCGAGGCGGTCTTCGCCGGGCTCACCGCGCGTCTCGGTGAACCGGCGCTGATCATCGGCTGCGACTGTTTCCTGCGCCGGCTCGAGCTGGAGGCCTTGGGACAGGTGGCGTCGGCCTCGGAGCTGCTGTGCCGCTCGCGGGTGATCGGCTTCAATACCTATGGGGAACAGCACCATGGCATGCACATCAACCAGACCTTCACCGGGGTTGCCATTGGATCTCGCCCGGTCACGCCAGGCGCCTGACGATGCCGGCCCGCGGGAGCGGGAGCTGCTTGAGGAGAACGCTCGCCTGCGGCGGATCGCGGCCGCCCTGATGGAGCGCGTGGAGTCGGCGGGCGTGGCGGGTGGCGCGCCCTATGCGGCCTTCGAGCATGCGGTGCTGCTCGCCGAGCAGGTGCGCGAGCGCACCGAGACGCTGCAGCGCACCCTCGCCGAGCTGCATGCCGCCAAGGCGGAAGCCGAGGCCGCCAACCTCTCCAAGACCCGCTTCCTGGCCGCGGTGAGCCATGACCTGCTGCAGCCGTTGAATGCCGCCCGGCTGTTTACCAGCGCCCTGGAGGAACACCCCCTGCCCGACCCCTCGACCCGGCTGGTGGGCCATATCGGCCGCTCGCTCAAGGACGTGGAGGGGCTGCTCGGCACCCTGGTGGACATCTCGCGTCTCGATGCCGGGGTGCTCGAGCCGGATATTGCCCCCTTTCCCGTCGCCCGGCTGCTCGACGTGCTGGCCGAGGAGTACCGTCAGATGGCCGCGGCTCGCGGTCTCGAGCTGCACTATGTGGGCAGCGACGCGGTGGTCGCCTCGGACCTGGCGCTGCTGGCCCGGGTGGTGCGTAACTTTCTGACCAATGCCATCCGCTACACCGGGCGCGGCAAGATCCTGCTGGGCTGTCGACGCCGCCCCGAGGGGATCGAGATCCTGGTGGGGGACAGTGGACCGGGGATCCCCGAGGCCCAGCGTGAGGCGATCTTCCAGGAGTTCCAGCGCCTGGGCGGCAATCGCGACGCCGAGGATCGTGGCCTTGGGCTGGGCCTGGCCATCGTCGACCGCATCGCGGGGATGCTCGGCCATCCCCTGCGGCTGGTCAGCGTGCCGGGCCGCGGCTCGCTCTTCTCGGTGCGGGTCCCCCATGGCCGATTGCCGGTGGCATCGACGCCTCTCCAGGGCGGGGTGGTCTCGCCGGGGCAGGGTAGCGTCCTGGAGGGGGCGCGTATCTGGGTCATCGACAATGATCCCGGCATCTGCTCGGGGATGGCCGCGCTGCTCGAGGGCTGGGGCTGCCGGGTGGTGACCGCGACCTCGCTGGCTGACCTGGAGGAGAAGGCCGCCGGTGCGCGCGCGGACGTGTTGCTCGTTGACTTCCACCTGGGTGAGGAGGCGCCCGATGGGCTGGCAGTGGCGGCGCGGCTGCGTGAGCGCCAGCCGGGGCTCCCGGTGCTGGTGATCACCGCCAACCACGATGCGACGATCAAGGGCCTGACCCGGCAGCTCGACTATGGCTGCCTGCTCAAGCCCTTGAAGCCGCTGCGGCTGCGCATGGCGCTGGCCGACCTGCTGGACGGTGACTCAGCGTGACGCGGCGTGGCGCTCGGCCAGCAGGGCCTCCAGGTCGGCATCATTGGCAGCGAGGATCGCCTGGACTCGGCCCGGCACGCCAAGCTTGCGCAGGATTGCCGAGACATGGGTCTTCACCGTGGTCTCGGCGATGTCGAGCTCCCGGGCTATCACCTTGTTGGAGGCGCCGCGGCTCAGGCGCAGCAGCACCTCGAGCTGCTTGTCGGTCAGCTCGGCGAAGCGAGGGCCCGGCGTGGGCATGCCGGCCCCGATGGAGGGCTGCGGGACGGCGGGACGCCGCATGATCTCCGGCGGCAGGTAGACCTGGCCCTCCAGCAGCTGGGCCAGCGCCGCGAGCAGGTCCCGACGCGGCGTCGACTTGGGGATGTAGCCCACCGCGCCCAGGTCGAGGGCGTCGAGGATGGTGCGCCGCTCCTGGTCGGCCGAGAGGATCGCCACCGGCAGCCAGGGATGTGCCGCGCGCAGCGCCTGCAGGCCCTCGAGCCCGCTGGCGTCGGGTAGGCCGAGGTCAAGCAACACCAGGTCGAGCTCCGCGCAGGCCGCGGCATGGCGCAAGGCCTGGTCCAGGCTCTCCGCCTCCAGCAGCCGGCTGTCGGGCAGGCCGGCCTCGATCACCGCCGCGATCGCCTCGCGGAACAGCGGATGGTCATCGGCGACCATCAGGGTGTGCATGGGCAATCCCTCGTGGGCTCGTCACGCCTCCTCCCGAAGGAGGAGGCCCTCTCCTGCCACCGGAGTATGTCGCACAAGGCGGCGCTGACAAACACTGAGGGGTGTATCGCCACAACGACAATACTCAGGAGTCACGCCATGATCTACGCCAACCCCGGCCAGTCCGGTTCGCTGGTCAGCTTCGAGACACGCTACGGCAACTACATCGGCGGTGAGTTCGTGCCGCCGGTGAAGGGCCAGTACTTCGACAACGTCAGCCCTGTCAACGGCGAGGTGTTCTGCGAGATTCCCCGTTCGAGTGCCGAGGACATCGACAAGGCGCTGGATGCCGCCCATCAGGCCGCTCCGGCCTGGGGCAAGACCTCTGCCGCCGAGCGCTCCAATATCCTGCTCAAGATCGCCGATCGCATGGAGCAGAACCTGGAGATGCTGGCCGTGGCCGAGACCTGGGACAACGGCAAGGCGGTGCGCGAGACCTTGAACGCCGACCTGCCGCTGGCCGTCGACCACTTCCGCTACTTCGCCGGCTGCATCCGCGCCCAGGAGGGCACTGCCGCGGACATCGACGCCAACACCGTCGCCTACCACTTCCACGAGCCGCTGGGCGTGGTGGGGCAGATCATTCCCTGGAACTTCCCGCTGCTGATGGCCATCTGGAAGCTGGCGCCGGCGCTGGCCGCGGGCAACTGCGTGGTGCTCAAGCCCGCCGAGCAGACCCCGGCCTCGATACTGGAGCTGATGAAACTGGTTGGCGACCTGCTGCCGCCGGGGGTGGTCAACATCGTCAACGGCTACGGCGCCGAGGCGGGCCAGGCACTCGCCACCAGCAAGCGCATCGCCAAGATCGCCTTCACCGGCTCCACCCCGGTGGGCGCGCATATCCTCAAGTGTGCCGCCGACAACATCATCCCCTCCACCGTGGAACTTGGCGGCAAGTCGCCGAACATCTACTTCGCCGACATCATGAACGCCGAGCCGGCCTTCATCGACAAGGCGGCCGAGGGCCTGGTGCTGGCCTTCTTCAACCAGGGCGAGGTGTGCACCTGCCCGTCCCGGGCGCTGATCCAGGAGAGCATGTACGACGCCTTCATGGCCAAGGTGATGGAGAAGGTGGGCCAGATCACCCGCGGCAACCCCCTGGATACCGACGTCAAAGTCGGCGCCCAGGCCTCCCAGGAGCAGTTCGACAAGATCATGTCCTACATGGAGATCGCCCGGGAGGAGGGCGCCGAGTTCCTCACCGGCGGAGACAAGGAGAGCTTCGACCCGGCCTATGACAAAGGCTTCTATATCCAACCGACGCTGCTCAAGGGCAACAACAAGATGCGCGTCTTCCAGGAGGAGATCTTCGGTCCGGTGGTGGCGGTGACCACTTTCAAGGACGAGGAGGAAGCGCTGGCCATCGCCAACGACACCGAGTTCGGCCTGGGCGCGGGCGTCTGGAGCCGCGACATGAACGTCGCCTTCCGCATGGGGCGCGGCATCCAGGCCGGCCGCGTGTGGACCAACTGCTACCACCAGTATCCGGCCCATGCCGCCTTCGGCGGCTACAAGAAGTCCGGCGTCGGCCGCGAAACCCACAAGGTGGCCCTCGAGCACTACCAGCAGACCAAGAACCTGCTGGTCAGCTACGACATCAACCCGCTCGGCTTCTTCTGACCGACGGCGTCGAACGACGCCCCAGCAGGAGTGAGCAGGCCTCTGGCGCGACGCGAGTCGCGCCTTTTTTGGCTCGCCGCTACAGCCTTTTTTGGCTCGCCGCTACACGTCTGGGCCGCTTTGGGTCATCATCTTCCGCCCGGTTCCCGGCGAAGAGAGCATGGCGATGAGCGATCTCGAAGACCCTGACCTTCACCAGCAGCGATTGCAGTACGTGGCGTCAAGGGTCAGGGCCAGCGGAGCGCGACGGGTGCTCGATCTGGGCTGTGGCTCCGGCGGGCTGCTGCAGTACCTTCTGCGCGATGACCAGTTCGAGCGGGTGGTGGGCCTGGAGCGCTCCGGCGAGCTGCTGGCCCAGGCCAAGCTGCGTCTGGAAGACCTCCCGGCCGTCCGGGCGGGACGCCTCGAACTGGTTTGCGGCTCCTTCGCCGACCCCCAGCCGCGCCTGGCGGGCTTCGAGGCCGCGGCCATGGTGGAGACCATCGAGCATGTCCCGCCCGAGGCGCTCTCCCGGGTCGAGCGCGCGGTTTTCGCGGGGCTGCGGCCGCACTTGCTGGTGATGACCACCCCCAACCACGAGTACAACCCCCTCTACGGCATGGCGCCGGGGGAGTTCCGCGACCCTGACCACAAGTTCGAGTGGCATCGGTCGCGCTTTCGCGCCTGGGCACAGGGCGTGGCACAGCGCAACGGCTACCGAGTGCGCTTCTCGGGGATCGGTGAGATGCACGCCCACCTTGGCCAGCCGACCCAGGTGGCGCGCTTCTCGCGCTGAGTCGAATCCTGGCGGCAGCGACGCTCCCTTGCCTTGGCGGCGTAGCGCACTAGCATGGCGGTATCCCGTTACCCTTCAAGAGGACGCGACATGTGGCAGCAGCAGGAACTGCGTCTCGCCCCGCGCGAGCGTGGCTTTCACCTTATCACCGCCGAGGTGGTCGACGGCCTGCCCGGATTGCAGGAAGTCGCCATGGGGCTGCTGCACCTGCAGCTGCTGCACACCTCGGCGTCGCTGACCCTCAACGAGAATGCCGACCCCGATGTGCGCCATGACCTGGATGCCTTCCTGCGCGAGCGGATCCCCGGGGATCTGCCCTACTTCCGCCATACCCTCGAGGGACCGGACGACATGCCGGCCCACGTCTGCGCCAGCCTGCTCGGCACCCAGCTGACCCTGGCGGTGCGCGACGGCCGCCTGGCGCTGGGCACCTGGCAGGGGATCTGGCTGGGGGAGCATCGGGAGCAAGGCGGCGCGCGACGGCTTATCGCCACCCTCAACGGCGCCTGATCTGCGTCGCGCGCTCATGGCTTCCTGCGTGCTCGTCAGGTCTCCGTGAATACCACTGGGGGCTGGGGAGCACGATTCACCGACAGCGAGAAGATGTCCGGCCGGGCATAGTGGCCGCAGACATCCAGCGAACGGCGTGCCCGGCGCGCGCTCTCGATCTCGATCTCGGCATGCAGCATGCCCTTCTCGCGATTGAGGGGCCCCGCGACCACGTCCCCCGACGGGGCAATGACCACCGCATTGCCGACATTGACCCACTCCTCCGGCGTGAAGAGCCGGTCGCGTTCGGGAAAGGCCGCGGGGATGTCGCTGCCCTGCAGGGCGGTGGCCGTGCCGATCACCCAGCAGCCGCCCTCCCTGGCAATGTGGCGTAGCGAGGCGAGGTTGATGTCGCTGGAGTCCCAGGTGGGGTTGATGAAGACCTCCAGGTCCTGGGCATACAGGGCGTAGCGCGCCAGCGGCATGTAGCTTTCCCAGCAGATCAGGCTGCCGAGGCGTCCGGCAGGGGTCTCGACCACCTTGAGCCCGCTGGCATCGCCCATGCCCCAGACCATGCGTTCGGGGTTTGTCGGCATCAGCTTGCGATGGCGATTGAGCAGCCGGCCATCCGGGCCGATCACCACCACGCTGTTGAACAGGGTGGTACCGCTGTAGCGGCTGTCGATCTCGTTGAGGCCCGTCACCAGCGTCACCCCATGCCGGGCGGCCGCTTCCTGAATGGGCTCGAGGGTGTTCCCGGCCAGGTCGACGGCATTCTCGCGCAGTCGGGCATGCAGCTCACTGGTCAGCGCCATGTCACCGCCCGGGGCGAGTCGCCAGATCCAGGTTGGATAGCCGGGGATATAGGCTTCGGGAAAGACCAGCAGGGTTGCCCCGGAACCGACGGCCTCCTCGATCGACGCCAACATTCGCTCCACGGTCGCGTCTCGCTGGAGCAATACCGGGGGTGTCTGGATCACCGCGACGTGTGTGGTCATGACAGGATCCTCGTGCGCGGTGCGAGCGCCGAAGGGCGCCGGTCACGGGCACTAGCCTTCTCTTCACTATAGCGGCAGGAGGATGAGGCGCCTGGCATCGGGACGCAATCATACGGCCGGATCAACCAGTGTGTCAGGGACAGGTGTCTCCAATCAGCAGCTCGGTGGCCATGACACGAGGTTCGGCGGGTTCCATCCCGAGGATCATGCGTGCCGCGATGCGGCCCTTCTCGGTGCTGTCCTGGCGGACGGTGGTCAGTTGAGGGGCGCGATACTGACCCTCGGCAATGCCGTCGAAGCCGGTGATGCGCAGGTCCTCGGGGATGCGCAGCCCGCGCTGTTCGGCGAGCGTCAGCACGGTCAGGGCGATGCGATCGGACATGCACAGCAGCAGATCCGGTCGTTCGGCATCGGGTAAATCGAGGATCTCCTCGATCACCGGGGTGCAGACGTCGAAGGTGTTCTCCTCGATGTTCCACATCGGCACCTCGGCCGGGTCGATACCGGCCTCGACGAAGGCCCGCTGGAAGCCGGCGAGGCGGGCCCGGGTAATGGTGCGTTCGGCCGGGAGTAGCGTCTGGCCGTCACCGATACGGCCGTTGCAGGGCTGCTCCGTCAGCCGCAGGTTGACCACCGCCGGACGTCGTGTCGGCACCTTCAGTGCGTGGCGGGCGATGGCATAGCACGCCGGCTCATTGTCGATATGCACGTTGGCGTGGTCCTCGATGCTGAAGTCCACCGCCACCAGGGGGCGCTCGGCAGGGAGGTCGGAAAGCAGCTTCAGGCTCGGCATCAGGCCATAGATGATGAAGCCATCCGCGATGCTCGATGCGCCAGGCACGCTGGCGGCGTTTTGCCGCCCCGAGAGCAGCAGCAGGGTATGGCCACGGGTATCGAGCACCTCGGCGATGCCCGAGAGCAGTTCGCTGGAGACGGCGTCGTTGAGGCTGTAGGTCAGGCTCTCGGCGAGGATGACGGCAATGATTCGCGAACGTCCCGTCCGCAGGCTGCGGGCCTGGGCATCGGGGCCACTGTAGCCCAGGCGCTGGGCCTCGGTGAGGATGTGTTCGCGTAGTTTGGGGGAGAGCTGGTCGGGTCGATTGAAGGCATTGGAGACGGTGGCGGTAGAGACGCCAAGTTCGCGAGCCAGATCCTTCAATGTGATGCGACGAGAGGAAGGCACGAGGGGCGGCTCCATTAGGCTGTAACGATTTAGTTAGCAGCCTAGCATGGACCGCCAGGGGGAAGGTAGCCGCCCGGGGAAGGCCAGGGCGGCCGTTCGAGAACATCGGCGCGCAGCGCCGTCAGGCAGCACGCCGGCTCGAGGCAAGCTCGAGGGCCTGGTCATGGGCGTCGAACAGGTGCACATGCTCGAGCTCCGGCACCAGGGCAACTTGCTGGCCGAGGCTCCAGCGGCAGGGGGCCTCGCTGCGGTGGATCAGCAGGGTGTCGCCTGACTTGGGTTCGAGATAGACATAGACCTCGTTGCCCAGGTACTCGACGTTGACAATCTCGAAGCGGTTGTCGCCCTCAGCGTCGGCCAAGCGTAGATGCTCGGGGCGTACGCCCAGCGATAGCTCGGCACCGGTGCGCTGTGCGCTGGCATCCTGGGGCAGTGATAGCTCGCCGATTCCAGGGGTCTTCACCCGGCAACCCTGCTTGTTACCGTCGAGCATTTCGGCCGGCAGGAAGTTCATGGTGGGCGAGCCAATGAACCCCGCGACGAATTTGGTAGCGGGTTGCAGATAGAGCGTCTGGGGGCTGCCGACCTGTTCGATGCGGCCGTCGCGCAGCACCACAATCTTGTCGGCCAGGGTCATGGCTTCCACCTGGTCGTGGGTGACGTAGATCATGGTGGACCCCAGGCGATGGTGCAGGCGCGCAATCTCGTTGCGCATCTGCACACGCAGTGAGGCGTCAAGATTGGACAGCGGCTCGTCGAACAGCAGAATGCGCGGCTCCCTTGCCATGGCGCGGCCCATCGCCACGCGCTGACGCTGGCCGCCGGAGAGCGCCTTGGGCTTGCGATGCAGCAGCTCCTCGAGCTGCAGAATGCGGGCCGTGGCCATCACGCGGTCATCGACGGTCTCCTTGGCCATCTTGGCCAACTTGAGACCAAAGGCCATGTTCTCGTAGACCGTCATGTGCGGGTAGAGGGCGTACGACTGGAACACCATGCCCACACCGCGCTCGCGGGGCGGCAGATCATTGACCATGTCGTCACCGATCTTCAGCTCGCCGCCGGAGATCGACTCCAGTCCGGCGATCAGGCGCAGCAGGGTCGACTTGCCGCAGCCCGAGGGACCGACGAAGACCACGAACTCGCCGTTGCCGACCTGGAGGTCGACATCCTTGATGATATGGGTGTTGCCGAAGGTCTTGTTGAGCTTCTCCAGGGTCACGCTTGCCATCTTGCGACTCCTAGCCGGCCTCGGGGACCGGCCTTAGTTGTGTTTTGTTGTGTGCTGTCAGTGGTCGAGGGCCAGGAAGGCCGCCTGATAGGGTGGCAGGGTCAGGGTGTCGCCATTGAGTGACGAGACGAAGCCGTGCCCCTGGAGCGGGATGCCGGACTGAGGCAGCGTCGTACTCAGGGTCGTGTCGCCGAGGTTGAAGAGGCACAGCAGGCGTTCCTGGTCACCTTCGCGCACGAAGCCGAGCAACTCCTCGCCGACGTCGACCAGGGTGAGGTCGCCGTCGACCAGCGCCGGATGCGCGGCGCGGAAGGCCAGCAGCGTGCGGGTGGCGGCGAGGGGCGAATCGGGGTCATTCTCCTGCGCCTCGACGGCCAGCGGAAGGTGGCGCTCCTCCACCGGCAGCCAGGGTTCGACGGGCGAGAACCCACCCTGCGGGGCCTGGCGCCAGGGCATCGGCGTGCGGCAGCCATCGCGACCCTTGAACTCCGGCCACAGTACCTTGCCGTAGGGGTCCTGGATGCGCTCGAAGGGTACCTCGGCCTCGGGCAGGCCGAGCTCCTCGCCCTGGTAGAGGCAGACGCTGCCGCGCAGCGAGAAGAGCATGGCCAGCATCACCTTGGGATAGGCCACGGGGTCCTCGTCCCGACCCCAGCGGGTGGCGCTACGCTCCACGTCGTGGTTGGAGGTCGCCCAGCAGGGCCAGGCGTCGCCCGCCAGGCGCTGAAACCGCTCGATCACTTCGCGGAAATAGGTCGGCGAATGGGGCGCATTGAGCAGGTCGAAGGTGTAAGCCATGTGCAGCTTGTCGCCGCCGGCAGTGTATTCGGCCATGCGCTCGAGCGGGTTGTCGTCGCCGATCTCGCCCACCGTGGTCGTGCCGGGGAACGCGTCCATCAGCGCACGCAGCTCGCTCAGGAAGTCGAGGTTCTCCGGACGGCTCAGGTCATAGACATGGCGCTGCCAGGTGTAGGGGTTAGCGTCCGGGGCCCCCAATGTCTTGGTTTCACCGGCGGGGACCGGCGGATTGTCGCGCAGTTCGACATCGTGGAAATAGAAGTTGACGGTATCCAGGCGAAAGCCGTCCACGCCAAGCTCCAGCCAGAAGCGCATGTTGTCCAGCTGCGCCTGCCTGACCTCGGGATTATGGAAGTTGAGGTCCGGCTGGCTGGTCAGGAAGTTATGCAGATAGTACTGACGGCGGCGGGAATCGAAGGTCCAGGCCGGGCCGCCAAAGATGGACAGCCAGTTGTTGGGCGGTGTGCCGTCGGGCTTGGGGTCGGCCCAGACATACCAGTCGGCCTTGGGGTTGTGGCGATCGTTTCGGCTCTCCTGGAACCACGGGTGCTGGTCCGAGGAGTGGCTGATGACCTGATCGATCATCACCTTCAGGCCCAGCGCGTGGGCCTTCGCCAGCAAGGCCCTGAAGTCCTCCAGGGTGCCGAACATCGGGTCGACGTCGCGGTAGTCGCTGACGTCATAGCCGAAGTCGAGCATCGGCGAGGTGAAGAACGGCGAGAGCCAGATGCCGTCTACGTTCAGGCTGGCGACGTAGTCCAGCTTCTCGGTGATGCCCGGCAGGTCGCCGATACCATCGCCGTTGGCGTCCATGAAGCTGCGTGGGTAGATCTGGTAGATGACGCCGCCGCGCCACCAGGTCAGGTTGTCTTGCATGCCAGGTTCCTTGGATGTCATGGGGTCAGCCCTTGACCGCACCGGCGGTCAGGCCGGAGACGATGCGTTTCTGGAAGATCATCACCAGGATCACCAGCGGCACGGTGACGGTGACCGAGGCGGCCATGATCGGACCCCAGGGCAGTTCGTGCTGGCTGCCGCCGGAAATCAGGGCGATGGCCACCGGCACGGTGCGCTGGTCGTCGGTGAGAGTGAAGGTCAGGGCGAAGAGGAATTCGTTCCAGGCGGCGATGAAGGCCAGCAGGCCGGTGGTCGCCATGGCCGGCCACATCAGCGGCAGAAACACCTTGGTGATCGTCACCCACGGGCTGGCGCCGTCCATGATTGCCGCCTCTTCCAGTTCCATGGGCAGCTGCTTCATGAAGGTGGTCAGCACCCAGACGGTGAAGGGCAGGGTGAAGATGGTGTAGCTGAGGATCAGGCCGGCCGGGTTGTTGTAGAGGCCAAGCCCACGAATCACCTCGAAGAGCCCCGAGAGCACTGCCACCTGAGGGAACATCGACACCCCGAGGATCACCAGCAGCACCGTGGTACGCCCGCGGAAGCGGACGCGGCCCAGCGCGTAGGAGGCGGTGATGCCGAGCAGCAGGGCGATCGCCACCACGCTGATCGAGACCAGGATGGAGTTGAAGATGGCGCGTACGAAGCTGCCCTCGCTGAAGATCGCCACGTAGTTGGAAAAGTCCAGCGAGTCCAGCCAGTAGCTCACGGTGAACAGCTCACTCGAGGGTTTCAGCGAGGTGATCACCGCGTAGTAGAAGGGAAAGATCGCATAGACCATCACCACGGCGATCAGGGCATAGAACCCGACCCGTTTGGCGAGCTTGGTCAGCTGGTACTGGTTCATTGGTCCACTCCCAGTTGGCGGCGGCCGAGATAGAGGTAGATCACCACGGCCAGGGCGATGATCAGGAACAGCATCGTCGAGGCGGCGCTGCCATAGCCGACGTCCTGGAACTCGACCAGCTGCTGGCGGGCGTAGATCGACATCGTCATGGTGCTGGTGGAGTTGGAGGTCAGCACATAGATCACGTCGAACACCCGCAGGGCGTCGAGCAGGCGGAAGATCACCGCCACCAGCAGTGCCGGAGTGATCAGCGGCAGGGTGACCCGGAAGAACACCTTGACCGGGTGAATGCCGTCGACCTCGGCAGCCTCATAGCAGTCCTTGGGCAGCATCTGCAGGGCGGCCAGCACCAGCAGCGCGACGAAGGGGATGGTTTTCCAGACGTCGACCATGATCACCGCCCACATGGAGTAGCTGGCGCTGGCGGTCCAGGCGATGGGGGTGTCGATGATGCCGATCGCCATCAGCAGGTGGTTGATGATCCCGAACTGGTCGTTGAGCATCCAGGCCCACATCTTGGCCGAGACGATGGTAGGAATGGCCCAGGGAATCAGCACCGCGGCGCGTACTAGCATGCGGCCCTTGAACTCGACGTTGAGCAGCAGGGCGACGATGACGCCGAACACCACTTCCAGCGATACCGAGACGGCGCTGAAATAGAGCGTGTTCCACACCGAGGTCCACCACACCGGGTCGGTGAGCAGGCCGTACCAGACCCCATCGTCGTAGACCAGGTAGTTCTCGATGCCGATGAAGGCGGCCCCGGCGGTGTCCGACAGCGAGGCATCGGTGAAGCTGAAGTAGAAGGTGCGCAGTAGTGGCCAGCCGGCGACCAGCGCGAGGGCCACCAGCATGGGCGCCAGGAACAGCCAGGCGGCGCGGACTCGCTGACGGCGTACCTTGGTGCTTCGATACCCCCCCTGGGGAGGGGGCGTCGCAGTGCGCACCGCCTGCGGGGTGGGCTCGGTTACGGGAGTCGACATGGAGACCTCCTGGGTTACCAGCGGCGACGCTTGATGCGCGAGAGTTCGCTATCCACCTGAGAGACGGCCTCGGCGCCACTCTGGTCACCGGAGAGCACCTGGTGCACGGCATTAAAGAAGCTGTTGCTGACCCGGCCGTAGTTGTCGCCGGTGGGGGCGGAGGGCCGCGCCACGGCGTTGGTGAAGGTGTCGTAGAGGGTGCCGAAGAAGGGCACGGCCGCCAGCACCTCTTCATCGTCATACAGAGAGGCCAGGGTGGGGTTGTAGGCGCCCTCGATGGCCCGGCGCTTCTGCTCGGCCTCGCCGGTCAGGAAGGCCACCAGGTCGGCGGCGAGCTCGGGGTTCTCGGTGTAGCGGGACACCGCCAGGTTCCATCCGCCCAAGGTGGCGGCGCTTTCCTGGCCTTCGGCGCTGGGCAGCTTGACCACGCCGACCTTGTCGCGCACGTTGCTCTCCTCGCTCTGGGCCAGTGACCAGGCATAGGGCCAGTTGCGCATGAACACCGCATTGCCGCTCTGGAAGATGCCGCGGGCCTCCTCCTCGGTGTAGTTGAGGGCACCTTTCGGCGAGATGTTGCCGATCCAGCTGGCGGCGAGGTCGAGCGCCTCGGCGGCCCTTTCGTTGTCGATGGTGATCTCACCCTCGGCGTCGACGATGGTGCCGCCACCGTAGCTGGCGACCCACTCCAGGGCGTTGCAGGTCAGGCCCTCGTAGGCGCGACCCTGGAAGACGTAGCCCCACATCCGGTCGTTGCCGGCCTCACGCTCGGCGGCCTGGATCTCGGTGGCGATCTCGGTCATCTCTTCCCAGGTCTCCGGGGCTTCGACGCCGTGTTGCTCGAGCAGGTCCTTGCGGTAGTAGAGCACGCCGGCATCGGTGAACCAGGGCATCGCCACCAGGCGGCCATCGATGGTGTTGTTGGCGACGATGGTCTCGAAGTGGCCGGCGGCGGCCTCCTCGCCGAGAGTCTCGCCGAGGTCCAGCAGATGGTTGGCCAGCAGGCCCGGCCATACCACGTCGATCTGCATCACGTCGATGTCGCTCGACTGCGCGGAGAGGATCTGCTGGTAGAGCGACAGGCGCTCGGTGGAAGAGTTGGGCGTGGAGACGATGTCGACCTCATGGCCGGTCTGCTCTTCCCACTGGGCGACGCCCTGCTCGCACAGGGTGAGCTCGGCACCCACGGCACCACAGGAAATGGTCAGTTCTGCGGCCAGCGCCTGGCTGCCGCCGGCAGCGGTGCCGCCCAGGGCGATGGCGGTAATCAGGGTCTTCTTGAGCATATGGCGTTCCTCATGGCTTGTTGTTGTCGCTGTTTCAGTAGAGCCGGTCGCGATGGGTCGCCGGCAGGCAGAACGTGCGGCGGCTCTCGAAGCACTTAAACGATTAAGATCGTGGCGACAAGTTAGCTGCCGTTTACGCCGGAGTTCAACCGCGACTTTGGTCGCAGCTCTTCAGGCCGTCAGGCGGCGTCGTGCCGACGGGCTGTGCGCACGACAATGTCCCGGCATGAGGGAGAGGTATGTCCAGGGCTCATCACGTGCCGCGTCGTATCGCCTGTCAGGCAGAGTACGCCTTGGCAGGACGCGACTTGTGGTTTTATTACAGCTAATGTGCGCGTTTCACGACGATCGGTTAGACATTGGTAGTAAGATTACAAAATATTTTTGTGACCGCGATCTGAATCGATTAAGTTCCTGGTGTGATCCGTGCCGGGCCCCGAGGTCCGGCCCTCGGGGACAGGCCCCTACCCTTCGTGATGACCACCAGTCGCGACAACAACAAAGGACGAGAACGACAATGCACACTGTCACGCTCAAGACGCCGCTCGCCATCGCCATTGCTTCCGCCAGCCTGGGTCTCGCCGGGATGGCGGGCGCCGATGACGTCTCCCTCGAACAGCGGTTCGCCGAACTGGAAGCGCGTATCGCTGCCGCCGAGCAGCGGGCCGATGCCGCCGAACAGCGCGCCGCCCTTGCCGAGCAGCAGGCCGAGGAGGAGGGAGTCTCGCAGGAGGAAGTCGAGGAACGCCTGGCCAAGGTCGAGCGCCAGGCCAGCGGGGAGGAAGGCTTTTCCTTCAACGTCTACGCCCGCTCGGGCCTGCTGATCGGCGAGGACGGCAAGAGCGCCGAAGGCGGTCCCTACGTGACCCCGGCCGGTTCGCTCGGGGGGGCCGTGGGACGCCTGGGCAACGAGCCGGACACCTACGCCGAGGCGATCTTCAACTACAAGATGCGCTTCGACAACGGCGCTAAGGCCCACTATCGGACGATGATCGCCGACGGTACCACCACCAGCAACGACTGGACCGCCGATGAATCCAACCTCAACGTGCGCCAGGTCTACGCCGAGTTCAGCGACCTGCCGAGCTTCACCGGCGTCTTTGAGAACGCTGCCATCTGGGCCGGCAAGCGCTTCGATCGCGACAACTTCGATATCCACTGGCTCGACAGCGACATCGTATTCTTGTCCGGTACCGGGGCGGGGATCTACGACATGCAGCTGGCCGACAGTTGGACATCCAACCTCTCGCTCTACGGCCGCAGCTTCAGCGACTTCCCCGTGACCCGCGAGTCGCCAGGCGATGACAGCGGCGATACCGACAACCTTATTCTGACCTCCAATAACTATTTCGGTAACTGGCAGTGGATGCTCAACGGCATGTCCGCCGCCGACCTCGATGAGCGCGCGCTCGACAGCGGCGACACCGCCGCCGACAACGGCGTCCACACCATGGTGGCCTACCATGGCGACAGCTTCTTCGGCCTGGGCGAGGGCAGTTTCAAGGCCGCCGTGCTACACGGACAGGGCCTGGGCGCCGAGACCAAGGGCATCGGTGCACGTGGCGACCTGACCGAGGATGCCAGTGCCACCCGCCTGGCCCTCTACGGCACCACCTACCTGGCCCCCAAATGGCGCGTGGCCCCGGCAATCCTTGCCGAGACCAGCGAAGACCGCTACGTCGAGGGCGACCAGTATGATTGGGCGACCCTCAACGTGCGCCTGGCCAATGAGCTGACCCAGAACTTCGAGATGCAGTACGAGGCCAGCTACCAGTGGATGGACCTTGATCCCCAGGGCGTCGAGGGCCGCACTGCCGTCGAGGGCGACTACACCAAGTTCACTCTCGCTCCGACCTTCAAGCCTCAGGTGGGTGGCTTCTGGCAGCGCCCGGAGATCCGTCTGTTCGCCAGCTGGAGCGACTGGGACGAGGAGCTCAACGACTATAGCGCGGGTGACGCCTTCGGCAGCGACGAGTTCACCGGTAGCCAGTGGACCTTTGGCGTGCAGACCGAAGTCTGGTTCTGAGGGGGACGCCCGGCGCCTGCCGGGCGTTGGCTGTCTGCTGCTTCGATGCTTGCCCGTGCCGTGATGCCGCGGGCTTTTTTGTCGGCCGGAAACGCCAACGGCGACGCCAGAGGCGTCGCCGTTGTCAGATGCGACCAGGGTTTACGCCGGGTGATTACGCCGGTGTAGCGCTGGCGGGCGGCTCGCCCGTGGCACCCGGCATGGCCTGCACGGCGCCGCCGTCGTCCGACAGCGCCAGGAAGTGCAGGTGGCGTTCGTACTCGGAGAGCACATCGCCGATCACCTGGCCCCGGGTGTAGCCGTTGAGGTCCTGTCCCGTGCCGCCCTCGGCCAGATGCACGTCGAGGCGCACATAGTAGTCGTCGTCCACCGGCAGGAAGCTCGGCGTGCGCAGACGGCTGGCGCACACCTGGTAGACGAAGCTCTGGGCCTGGTCGAAGTCGACCTGCAGCGTCAGGCGCGGCAGGGGCTCGTTCTCGAGCGGCTCCTCGCTCACCGAGGCCCGCTGTCCTCGTGCTTCGAGCTCGCTGGCGAACTGGGCCAGGGCCGGGCGGATGGCGTGTTCCAGCGTTGCCGCCGCACCGGCCCGGGTCGAGGTGTCCAGGGCACGGTCGAGGCGTTCACGCCAGTCGCCCCCGGGAGCGGTGCCGCTGACCTGGCGGCGCGCGTCGGCCTTGCTGCTCTCGAGCTTAAGGGCTCGCGCCATGCCGGCCATGATGGCAAAGATCACCAGCGAGAAGGGCAGCGCGGTAATCACCACGGCGCTCTGCAGGGCGCCAAGCCCACCGGCCATCAACAGTGCGATGGTGATCAGGCCGATGATCACCGACCAGAAGATTCGCAGGCGGATCGGCGCATCATGGTTCACGTCGGACAGGATCGAGGTGAAGTTGGCCAGCACCAGGGCGCCGGAATCGGCCGAGGTGATGAAGAAAACGATGCCCAGCACGGTCACCACCGAGGCGGTGAGGCCGATGTAGGGATACTGCTCGAGCAGGGTGTAGATGGTGGTCTGCGGCGTGTTGAGTGCCTGTTCGCCGAGAATGGCCAGCCCCTGGTCGGCCACCATCTCGATGCCGCTGTTACCGAAGATCGACATCCAGGCCATCATGAAGCCCAGCGGAATCAGTAGCGCGCCGATGACGAACTCGCGGATGGTGCGACCGCGGGAGATACGCGCCAGGAAGAGGCCGACAAAGGGCGTCCAGGCGATCCACCAGCCCCAGAAGAAGATGGTCCACCAGCCCTTCCACTGCTGGGCCTCCTCGCCGGCGAAGGCATAGGTGTCGAAGCTCGCGCCGACAAAGCCGCCCAGGTAGTCACCGGCATTGAGCACCAGGGCATCGAGCAGGTGCAGGGTGTCACCCTGGAAGAGCACGAACAGCAGCAGCGCGGCCGCCAGCAGCATGTTGAACTCCGAGAGACGACGGATGCCCTTCTCGACGCCGCTGACCACAGAAATGGTCGCGAGCACCACGACCAGCGCGATCAGCACTACCTGCACGGAGAGACTTTCCGGCACATCGAACATGTAGGTCAGCCCGTAGTTGAGCTGCATCACGCCGATGCCGAGGCTGGTAGCGATGCCGAACACCGTGGAGATGACGGCTGTGATGTCCACGGCATTGCCGATGGGGCCGTGAATGCGCTGGCCGAGCAGCGGGTAGAGGGCACTGCGGATCGCCAGCGGCAGGCGATGGCGATAGCTGAAGTAGGCCAGGGCCATGCCCATCAGCACGTACATGCCCCAGCCGGTCAGCCCCCAGTGCAGGAAGGTCTGGGGGAGGGCGGCGCGCATGGCCGCCTCGCTCGCGGGGGCGAGATCGGGCGGCGCCAGGTAGTGGGCAAGCGGCTCGGCCACGCAGAAGAACAGCAGGTCGATGCCGATACCGGCCGCAAACAGCATCGAGGCCCAGGAGACCAGCGAGAACTCGGGTCTGGCGTGGTCGGGCCCCAGGCGAATACTGCCCACGCGAGAGGCGCCGATGACGATGACGAACACCAGGTAGATCACCGCGGCGAGCATGTAGTACCAGCCGAAGGTGTCGTTGACCCAGGCCAGGCCAGTATCGAAGAAGGCGCCGGCCTGTTCGGTGAACAGCATGGTCAGCACCAGGAAGACCAGGATGCCGGCCATGCTGCCATGGAAGACGACCCGGTTGAGCCGGTCTCGTCGTTCGGGGAGGGAGGGATCAAGCGACATGCAGAACTCCAGTGTCGGTGAATTTTTATTGAATGAACGTTCAAATAAAATACAGACCCCGCGCTGGAACTTCAAGGCTCGAACGAAAACGCCCGGCGCGAGGCCGGGCGAAACAGGGAGTAACAGGAGCGTTTTAGAGGGGGCAGGCGTCAGTTGGCGTCGCCTTCGCCCTGGCGACCGCCGGCGTTCTTGCCGTGGCGGGAGATAACCGTGCGCATCTCCTCGATCTGCTCGTCACTGAGGATTTCAGCGAGCGCCTCGTGGTGCTCCTCGCGCAGTTCACGCACGGCCTCGCGACGTTCCTGGCGGGAGCCGACGTCGCCCTCGCGCAGCGCCTGCATATCGGCATAGACCGCCTTGCGGGCATCGCGCAGCGCCTCGCGATCGGCCTCGGAGAGTTCCCAGCTGTCGACCAGCTCGGTCAGGCGCTGTTGCAGTGTCTCGCGGCGTTGCTCGTGCTGCTGGCGATGTTCCTTGCTCCAGCCCTGCTTCCCGTCCTCGCCACCGGGGGCGGCGCTGGCGGAAAGCGCCAGGGGGGCGATGGCGACGGCGAGCAGGGCGGGAGCCAGCAGGGTGCGGGTGAAAGAGCGTGTCATGGCGGTTCTCCTTTGTGGGTGACGCTGCCATTCTCGTCGCCGCGGGTGCAAGCGGCATGCAGCGACGGTGCAAAGGTCGTGCATTCGCCAGGGCTCACTCTTCCGGCTGATACTTGTAGCCCACTCCATAGACCGAGCGGATCACCTCGCGCTCTGGCCAGGCCTCGGCGATCTTGCGGCGCAGCTTCTTGACGTGACTGTCGACGGTGCGCTCGGAGACGATGCGGTGGTCGCGATACATGTGGTCCATCAGCTGCTCGCGGGTGAAGATGCGCCCGGGGGAGTGCATCATCACCTTCAGCAGCTTGAACTCCACCGCGGTGAGACCTAGATCCCGACCATCGGCCAGGGCTCGCCAGCCCTCCTCGTCGAGGATCAGGTCGCTGCTGCCATCGGCGGGAGAGCTGGCAGCCCGGCTGCGGCGTAGTACCGCCCTGACCCGGGCCACCACTTCACGGGGGCTGAAGGGCTTGCAGATATAGTCGTCGGCACCCAGTTCCAGGCCCAGCAGGCGGTCGACCTCTTCGACCCGGGCGGTGAGCATGATGATGGCCACTGCCGGCCAGCGCTGGCGGATCTCCCGGCACAGCGTCAGGCCGTCGGTCCCCGGCAGCATCAGGTCGAGCAGCACCAGCTCCGGGCGTGTCGGGCGATCCTCGAGCCACGGCAGCACGGCATCGCCGTGGTCCAGATGGTGACTGGTGAAACCGCTGCCCTGCAGATAGTCGGCAACCAGGCGGGCGATCTTGGGCTCATCCTCGACGATCAGGACCTGGTCCTGGTCCAGGTCCTGGTGGGCGTCCGGCGTGCTCATACGGCATCCTCCCTGAGCGGGTGGTCCTTGATGGCGGGAAAGGTCAGGGTCCAGCATAACCCGCCGAGCGGCGAAGGGGAGGCCTCCATGCGCGCACCGTGGGCACGGGCCAGGGCGATGGCGATCGACAGCCCCAGGCCGCTGCCGCCACTGGCGCGACTCCGCGACCCCTCGACCCGGTAGAGCCGCTCGGTGAGACGTGGCAGCTCGGCCTCGGGCACCCCCGGCGCGCTGTCCTCCCAGGTCACCTGCACCTGCCCCTGATGGGCTGACAGGCGCACGCGCAGCCGTCCCGGGGCCGCGGTATAGGCGCAGGTATTGTCGATCAGGTTGTTCCACAGCTGGCGCAGCCGCTGGGTGTCGCCGCGGATCCAGGCCGGTCCTTCGATATCGCGCTCCAGCCGGATGGCGCTGTCGCCGAGCCAGCCACTGGCTTCGTCGAGGCGCGAGGCGAGGCTCTCCGCCAGGTCCAGCGGCGCCAGCTGGACCTCCAGGGCGCCGGCATCGCTCTGCGAAAGCAGGCGCAGGTCGGCCACCAGGCGCTCCAGCTGGCCGACTTCCTGGGCTAGCGAGTGCAGGTTGTCCTGGTCCAGGGAGCGGATGCCGTCCTGCATGGCTTCGATCTCGCCACGCAGCACGGCCAGCGGCGTGCGCAGTTCGTGGGCGATATCGGAGACCCAGCGGTTGCGCGCCTCGCGGCTGGCCTCCAGGGTGGCGGCCAGTACGTTGAAGTCGTGGGCGAGGCTCGACAGCTCGTCGCGGCCGTGCTCCGCCAGGCGCGTCGTGTAGTCACCCTCGGTGAGGCGGCGGGTGGCCCGCGCCATGCCGCGGGTGCGCCGCCCTAGCCACCAGGAGAGGCCTCCGGCCAGCAGCAGCGAGGCCAGGCCCAGTGAGGCTACGATGATGCCCAGGTTACGCTGCTGGCGGGAGAGGAAGATGCGGTCCATGCGGGCCATCAGTTGCTGGGGTGGCCGGTAGCCAAGCATTCCGACCCGCTCGCCCGCATGCTCGATGGGCAGCCAGCGCAGCGCTGCCGCCTCCTGGTCGCCGTCGGGCGGCAGACCGATCACCGGCAGGCCGGTCGCATCGTGTAGCACGAAGTCCTTGGGGTCCCCCAGACGCCGCTCGATGCCCTCCGGCGGCGGCGTATCGCCGGGCCACAGTTGGCGGCGTACCAGACGGTGCCAGGCCCGCGGTGACTGGCGCAGCCACTGCCAGTCACCGCGGCTGGCCCACTCCTCGGCGAGCCCCTCGGCCAGGGTCTCGGCGCGGCGGGTCTGGGTCTGATCGAGGTACTCGATGAAGCCCTGGTCGAGGCTGCGCGAGACCGCCAGGAACACCAGCCCGGCGATGGCCACGTTGACCAGCAGAATGATCGCGAACAGCTTGATGCCGAGCCGTGAGACGGCTGGGCGGGGGAGGCGTGGCGAGCGCATGGAAGAGCTCCAGGAGCAGAGGCGGCGAAAGTGTCAGTCACTATCGCCGCTGGGCGTGCAGCCATCGGTCACTGACAGTGCAAGCAATGTGCAGTATCGGGGCAGCCTCTGTCACCTTGCCGCGAGCGACAGGCGCACGCTCACAGCGAGAGCAGCAGAAGGATCAGCGGCGGCGACAGCAGCGAGAGCAGAAAGCCGCTGACCACGGCTACCGGTACGCAGGCTACGCCGCCATGCTGCTGGATCACCGGCAGGGTAAAATCCATGGAGGTGGCACCGCCATAGCCAATCGCCAGTGCCGCATGGCGGCGGATGATCAGCGGGATCAGCACGAAGGCGACCAGTTCCCTGGCCAGGTCGTTGAAGAAGGCCACCCCGCCCATCAGCGGGCCCAGCTGGTCGCCGACCAGGATGCCGGAGAGCGAGTACCAGCCGAAACCGGCGGCCAGCGCCACTCCCTCGTTCCAGGCCAGGTTCAGCAGCGGCGCCGCCAGCAGTCCACCGACCAGCGAACTGGCGGCCAGCGTCACGGCTATCGCCAGGCCGAAGCGGTTGAGCACGATCTGGCGCAGCGGCATGCCGGAATTGCGCAGCTGGCAGCCGATCAGCGCCAGCAGGGCGTAGAGCACCGCTTCGGCGAGGGTCTCGGCCAGGGCGAAGAGCCCGCTGCCGGTGAGCCACGCCAGCAGCAGACCGAGCACCACGCCGGCCACCACCACCGCCACCAGCGCCAGCGAGCCCGCCATGGCGGCCCACTTGCTGATGGGCGCGCCCGCTATCGCCGAGGTGGGGGTCGCGCTAAGGCCCAGACGCCGCGACAGCCACCACAGGGCGGCCAGGTTGCAGGTCGAGATCACCGCAAACAGCAGCAGGGCCTGGCCGCCCAGGCGCGAGAGTTGCCCGGCCAGGTCGTCCAGGCCCGCCAGGCTGACGCCCATCAGCAGCAGAATCACGTAGATCGACGCGTTCACGCCGCGATTGATCAGGCGCAGCAGCAGGGCGTTGCGCACCGGCACCAGATACCCCAGCACCAGCGGCAGCAACACGATCAACAGACCGCTCAGCATCGAGACTCCCTTCTCGTCCAGCGGCCGCCGGCGGCGACCGAAAGCCGTCCACTCTAGTCAATTTCCCTTCGGGGAGGAAGCGAGGTCGGTGCCGTCGAGCGTCAGATGGGTGAGGGTCAGCTGGCTGCGCTGCTCGTCGTCGCGATGGTACTCCATGGCCAGCAGTAGCCCCGGCACGTCGGGGTGGAAACTGAAGACCATGCGACGCTCGGGGGCGTCCGGTTCGGTGACCTCCACCCGGATCGCCTCGAAGCGTCCGGCGGGCAATTCCAGCATGCTTCGTTCCAGTCGGCGGTAGTCGATCTGCTCCTCGCGGCCGCGGTGATCCAGGTAGCGCAGTCGGCAGGATGCTTCACAGTCGTCGCCAACGGCGCGTCGGGAGAGGTCGAAGAGTGCACTCTGGCGGTCGGGTAGCCGGGCCAGCGCCTCGCCCTCCAGTTCATAGTTCTTGCCGATCCCCAGCAGGCGGTAGCTGCTGGCATAGTGCAGCGCACGGATGGTCTCGTCGGCGATGAATCGGCTGCGCTCATGGCCGCGAGCCACCGCGATGGAGGCGCGCATGTCGCTCTGCCAGTGGGCGCCATCACGACTCAGGCGGTGTTGGACGCTGGTGCTGGGCCAGCCGGCGACTTCGAGACGGTAGCGGGCATCGAAAGCACGCGGCTGTGCGGCGAGGGCGCTGCCGGCGGCCAGCAGCAGGAGCAGGGCGAGGGTGGCGCAACGGCGCTGCAGTGGGGACATGCGAGGACTCCGTGGCCAGCGATGAGGCAGTGATGAGAGTCTTCCCGCGAACGGGGGTTCCCGACGGCACGTTTCGTGTGCGCTGCACCGGCGGCCGGCCCGAGGGACTGCTAGGCTGCTCATGCGGGGGTGGGACTTCCGCTAACGTCAAACCCATTCGAGGAGACTACCATGGCCAGACTATTGCTGATCGCCGGTGACTATGTCGAGGACTACGAGATCATGGTGCCCTTCCAGGCCTTGCAGGCCATGGGCCACTCGGTCGATGCGGTATGTCCCGACAAGCGCGAGGGCGACAAGGTGCGTACCGCTATTCATGACTTCGAGGGCGACCAGACCTACTCCGAGAAGCCCGGCCACGACTTCACCCTGAATGCCACCTTCGCCGAGGTGGAGGTCGCCGACTACGATGGGCTGGTCGTTCCCGGCGGGCGTGCGCCGGAGTACCTGCGCCTCGACGAGCGGGTGCTGGAGATGGTTCGTCACTTCTTCGACCATGACAAGCCGGTGGCGGCCATCTGCCATGGCGCCCAGCTGCTGGCCGCGGCGGTCTCCCTCGAGGGGTATCGGGTCTCGGCCTATCCGGCCTGTGCGCCGGAAGTGCGCCTGGCCGGCGGCGACTATGCGGAGATCAACGTCGATGAGGCGGTGGCCAGCGGCAAGCTGGTTAGCGCCCCCGCCTGGCCGGCTCACCCTGCCTGGCTCAAGCGTTTCGCCGCCATGCTCGACTGAGACCGCATGGCACGGCGGTTTGACGTCACTAGACGACTGGTCTAATCTGGCCGGCATGAAGACGCACGCCACCCGTGACAAGCTGATCGAGATCGGCGCCGACCTGATTGCCGAGCAGGGCTTCAACGCCACCGGGATCAACGCGGTGCTTAGTCGTGCCGGGGTCCCCAAGGGGTCCTTCTATCACTATTTCGCCAGCAAGGAGGACTTCGGCCTCGCCGTGATCGACGCCTTTGCCGAGCAGTATGATGCACGTCTGGCGGCGATCTTCGAGTCCACCGACGCGGCGCCACTCGTGCGCCTGCGTCGCTACTTCGCCGCCGGCAAGGCCGACATGCTCTCCTGCGATCATGCCCGTGGTTGTCTGATCGGCAACCTGGGCCAAGAGCTTTCGGCGCGCAGCGAGGTCTTCCGAGCCCGATTGGATCAGGTGTTCCGGGCCTGGGAGCGGCGGCTGGTTGCCTGCCTCGAAGAGGCTCGCCGCGCCGGCGAGGTGCCGCATGAGCTCGATGCCGAGGCGCTGGCAGGCTTCATCATGGCCGGCTGGGAAGGTGCCATCCTGCGTGCCAAGACCGTCAAGTCGCTGGCGCCCATGGACTCCTTCGAGGCGATTCTGTTTCGCCAGGTACTGGACAGCGAGCTTCCCGCGGTCGATTGATTTCCTGCCCGCGTCTTCGTCTAACCGTGTTTGGCAACTAGTAGACTGGTCTAAAAAAGCGATCCGGAAAGAACGCTTTCCGGCATTTCATTGTCGCCGCTGCGACGCCAGACGATTCGAGACTGGCCGAGCAGCCGGCGTGAAGCCTCAGAGCCTTCGGTCGCGGCAACCGCGGGCCTTATAACCCGATGCAATCCAGAGGAGAAGAGTCCATGTCCGAGATCCATGGCAAGGTCGTGATCATTACCGGGGCCAGCAGCGGCCTGGGCGAAGCCACCGCCCATCGTCTGGCCAAGGGCGGCGCCAAGCTGGTGCTCGGCGCTCGCCGTGAGGAACGCCTGCAGTCCCTGCGCGATGCCATCGTCGAACAGGGCGGCGAGGCCATCTATCAGGTCACCGACGTGACCGACCGCGATCAGGTCGAGGCCCTGGCCAGCGCCGCCAAGCAGGCCTATGGCCGCATCGACGTGCTGGTCAACAATGCGGGCCTGATGCCGCTCTCACCGCTCGACCAGCTCAAGGTCGACGAGTGGGAGCAGATGGTCGACGTCAACATCAAGGGAGTGCTTTACGGCCTCGCCGCCGTGCTGCCGACCATGCGCGAGCAGCATGCCGGACACATCATCAACCTCTCGTCGGTGGCGGGCCATGTGGTCTTTCCCGCCTCGGCCGTCTACAGCGCCACCAAGTATGCGGTCAAGGCGCTCTCCGAGGGCATTCGCCAGGAGGGCGGCGAGGAGATCCGTTCCACCAACATCTCGCCGGGCGCGGTAGCCACCGAGCTGACCACTACCATCAGTGATCCTGATACCGCGCAGAACGTGAATGAGCTCTACGAGATGGCCATCGATGCCGACGCTATCGCCCGCGCGATCGTCTATGCTATCGAGCAGCCGGCGGACGTCGACGTCAACGAGCTGATCATCCGCCCGACCAAGCAGCCGCTCTAAGCGTCGCGCCCGGCGAGGGCCAGTGCCGCCGGGCAAGCAGTGATCACGAACCAGGGCACGGCGCCAATGCGCCGTGCCCTGTTGCGTTGCGCGGGTTGCGCGCGTTAACCGGTTGGTCGCTCAGGATCGAGACTGCAGACGCTCGAGCTCCGGGCTGAGCGTGACGGGGTAGTCGCTCTCACCCTCCGCGAGTTGTCTGACGCCCTCGGGGAAGCATTCGAGGGCATCCGCGGCCCGCTCGCGAGCCTGGTCGGCCAGGGCCATCTCGTCCTCATCGAGCCGCCCCGCTCGTACCAGTGGCCGCAGCTGAGGTTCTCCGTCGTCGATGGCCTCGTCACGCAGGGCAATGATATCGCCGACAAAGCGGCCCTGTTCGTCCCGGCGGCGATATACCTGTTTGCGGCAGGGCAGATTGATCTTGCCCGG
This sequence comes from Halomonas fontilapidosi, assembly GCF_014192285.1. GTDB lineage: Bacteria > Pseudomonadota > Gammaproteobacteria > Pseudomonadales > Halomonadaceae > Halomonas > Halomonas fontilapidosi. The sequence continues at coordinate 55,400 of NZ_JACHXQ010000010.1, forward strand.
CGAGTGCTTGACCCGCGGCGTGCCGGCATACTCGACCAGTTTGTAGGAAAGGTCGATCACCGGCGCGTCCGCCGACACGCCCATCTGAGTGCCGACGCCGAAGGCATCGATGGGCGCGCCGTCCTCGAGCAGGGCGGCGATCTTGAACTCGTCAAGGCCGCTGCTGGCGACGATGGTGATGTCGTCGTGCCCGGCCTCGTCGAGCAACTGGCGTGCGCCCTTGGCCAGTTCGCCCAGGTCGCCGGAATCGAGGCGGATGGACTTGACGCCGAGCTCGGGCTCCTCGCGCATGATCTCGATTACCTTGCGAACCCCCTCCAGGGTGTCGTGGGTGTCCACCAGCAGGGTGGTGCCGGGGTAGAGCCGCGCGAAGGCACGGAAGGCCTCTCGCTCGTCGTCGTGGGCGAGGATATAGCTGTGCGCCATGGTGCCGTTGATCGCCAGGTCATGGCGCAGGCCGCCGAGCACGTTGCTGGTCCCGGCCAGTCCCGCGGTGCGGTAGGCGCGCACGCCCCGCATCGCGGCATCCACGCCATGCATGCGGCGCATGCCGAAATCCACCACCGGGCGACCGCGAGCCGCCATCACGATGCGTACCGCCTTGGAGGCGAGCACGGTTTCCGGCTGCACCAGGTTCATCACCAGGCTCTCGAGCAGTTGGGCCTGGGCGATGGGCGCGTCCACTTCCAGCAGCGGCTCATTGGCAAACACCGGGGTACCCTCCGGAAGGGCCCAGATGTCGCCCTCGAAGCGCCAGTTGCTCAGCCAGTCGAGAAAGCCCTGATCGAACTGCCCGGTATCGGCCAGGCGCTCGAGGGCCTGGTCGCCGAAGCGCAAGCGGCTGAGCAGTGCCGCGGCATGCTGCTGGCCGCAGGCCAGCATGAAACGTCGCGTGGGCGGCATCTTGCGAAAGAACAGGCTGAAGGTGGCCCGCTCGTGCATCGCCTCCTTCCAGTAGGCCTGGGTCATGGTCAGCTGGTAGAGGTCGGTGAGCAGGGCCAGCTCGCCCTCCTCGACCTGCAGGGGAATCGGCTCGCTCATGTACGCACCTCGACTCCGGCTTCCTCGAAGTCACGGTGGCACGCCTCGATGGCTTCGGGGTCGACCGCGGCGGATAGCGCCTCCAGCAACAAGGTGGTGAAGCCTTCCCGACTGGCCGCCAGTACCGTGGCATGGACACAGACATCCAGCGCCAGGCCGCAGACGATCACCCGCTCGATACCCTTCTCCTGCAGGTAGCCGCCGAGTCCCGTGCCGTCGAAGGCGGAGTAAGCATCGGCATTGAAGGCGGTGGCCTTGCTGACGCGAATGACATCCTCGGGAAGGGTCAGGTCGGGATGGAAGGCGGCGCCCGGTGTGTCCTGCACGCAGTGAACCGGCCAGGGGCCGCCGCGATGCGTGAAACTGACGTGGTCGACGGGGTGCCAGTCCCGCGAGGCAACCACCATGGCGCCGGCAGCGCGGGCCGCCTCGATCTCGGCATTGATGCCGGGCACCAGCGCCGCGCCGCCCTCGACGCCCAGTGCGCCGCCTTCGCAGAAGTCGTTCTGCATATCGACGACGAGCAGCACGTCGCGTGAGCCATAGTTCACTGTTGTGGTCATTGCGCACCTTCCTGGAGGTCGTTGGGTATCGTCTCTTTCAGCGTAAGGCCTCCCCGTCGCTTGTTGAAGGGTGGGGGTCAATAACCGGCCTCGGGGTCGATGGTCTCGAGGGGGGCCCCTGCCTCGAAGGCCTGCAGTGCCTCGGCCACCTGGTCCAGCGCCTCGCCCAGAGGGGTCGGGCCGGCCATGTGGGGGGTGACCCAGACCCGCGGGTGCGACCATAGCGGACTCTCGTCGGGCAGGGGTTCCGTGGGGAAGGCGTCGAGCAGCGCCCCGCGCAGCCGGCCCTCACGATCTTCATCCGGGCCCAGGGCGTTGAGCAGTGCGGCCTCGTCGATCAGGGTGCCACGCCCCGGGTTGATCAGGCTGGCCCCCTCGGGCAGCCGCGCCAGGGTGTCCGTATCGATGATATGGCGCGTCGCGGACGTATCCGGCAGCAGCAATACCAGGCTCATGGCCTGGTCCAGCACCTCGCCGAGGCCGTCCTCGCCATGGTGACAATGGATGTCGTCCAGCGACTTGGCCGAGCGGCTCCAGCCATGCACCGGGAAGCCGTCGGCGGCAATCATGGCGGCGACCTTCGCGCCGATCGCGCCGAGGCCCAGCACGCCCACCGGCCAGTCGCCCTTGTCGACCACCGAATGCTCGCGCCATTCGCGGCGTGCCTGCTGGCGGCGATAGCGGTCGAAGTCACGCTGGAAGTGCAGGATGCCGTAGCGCACGTAGTCGCCGATCAGCTCGGCCATGCCGGCGTCGCGCAGTTTGACAATCGGCACGTCCCGGGGCAGACCGGGATTGCTCAGCAGGGCATCGACGCCGGCACCGAGATTGACGATACCCTTGAGTCGCTCGGGTTCGCGGAGCAGGTCGGCGGACGGCTTCCACACCGCCAGATAGTCCGCCTCGCGGCGTTTCTCGGCCGGGGCACTGCTGGTGAACACCTCGGCATCCGGCAGGCGTTCGGCCAAGGCCTCACGCCACTGCTCGGCGTCGTCGCTATGTACGAGAACCTTCATGGCTCCTCCTCCTGAATGACCATGCGTCATCATGGGAGCGGGGCTGCCCATCGACAAGCCTCATGGCACATCAGGAAATGCTTGACCGCCTACCATGGGTTAGCAGTAACCTCGAGTCGCGGATCGAGCAACGCGACCCCCGTTGCCGCCTGGCCCGGCACAGCGCCGATCGCCATACGGCAGTGAAGGTTACCCCCGGTCCGGCCCTCTCGCCGCAGAGAGGGCCGATTTACTTGATGATGCGATGGCGAGTGGCTTCATGATCCAGGTTTCCCTGCCCTTCACTCGTGAGGAATATGCGACCCGCTTGTGGAAGGTGCGTGCCGAGATGGCCAGCCGTGGTATCGACGTGCTGATCGTCAGCGACCCCTCCAACATGGCCTGGTTGACCGGCTACGACGGCTGGTCCTTCTATGTCCATCAGTGCGTGCTGGTGGGCCTGGAGGGTGAGCCGGTGTGGTATGGCCGCCGGATGGACGCCAACGGGGCCCTGCGCACCTGCTGGATCGATCCGGACAACATCACCTACTACCCGGATTACTACGTGCAGAATCCGGATATGCACCCCATGGACTACCTCGCTCAGACGATCCTGCCCGACCGCGGGTGGCACGAGGGCGTGGTGGGCATGGAGATGGACAACTACTATTTCTCGGCCAAGGCCTACCAGAGCCTGCTCCGCGAACTGCCCCATGCGCGCTTCATGGACGCCAACTCGCTGGTCAACTGGTGTCGCGCGGTCAAGTCGCCCCAGGAAGTCGAGTACATGCGCGTAGCGGCCAAGATCGTCGAGGGCATGCACACACGAATCCTGGAAGTGATCGAGCCGGGCCTGCCCAAGAGCAAGCTGGTGTCGGAGATCTACCGGGTCGGCATCGAAGGCTGGAAAGATGAGCACGGCAAGGTCTTTGGCGGCGACTATCCGGCCATCGTGCCCATGCTGCCCACCGGCAGTGACGCTGCCGCCCCGCACCTGACCTGGGACGACACGCCGTTTCGCGAGGGTGAGGGGACCTTCTTCGAGATCGCCGGGGTCTTCAAGCGCTACCATGCGCCGATGTCGCGCACCGTCTTCCTGGGCAGGCCGCCCCAGGAGTTCGTGCGCGCCGAATCGGCACTGCTCGAGGGCATCGAGAATGGCCTGGCGGTCGCCAAGCCGGGCAATCGCACCGCAGACATCGCCATGGCGCTGGGTGCGGCCATGGACAAGTACGGCTTCGACCGCGGCGGTGCGCGCTGTGGCTATCCCATCGGCATCAGCTATCCCCCGGACTGGGGCGAGCGCACCATGAGCCTGCGTCCCTCGGACGAGACCATCCTGCAGCCCGGCATGACCTTCCACTTCATGCCGGGCCTGTGGGAAGACGACTGGGGCCTGGAGATCACCGAGAGCATCCTGATCACCGAGACCGGCTGCGAGACCCTGGCCGACTTCCCTCGCCAGCTCTTCGTGCGCTGAACAAACAGAATCCAAGATTGCTGCAATGAACAACGAGGGGCGCTGGGGGCAGATCGGAGAGGGGGTCCTACGCCAGGGATGGCGTCGGTAGCGCCCAGGGATGGGTTCACAGCGCCCCCTCGAAGATCTGCCGCCAGATCAGCCCCGAGTGGCATCAGGGCCACCACGCCGATGCCATATGAGAACAAGGAGTTGTACACCATGACCAAGCGTCCCAGCCCCATTTCCGCCACCGTCGACTTCGACGTCGACGGCGTCCAGCACGGTTTCCTCAAGCTGCCGATCTCCGTGGATGATTCTGCCTGGGGAGCGGTGATGATCCCCGTCACCGTGGTCAAGAACGGCGAGGGGCCGACGGCGCTGCTCACCGGCGGCAATCACGGTGACGAGTACGAGGGCATCACCTCGCTGCTCAAGCTATCGAGCTCGCTGTCCGCTGAGGATGTTCGCGGCCGGGTGATCATCGTGCCGTGCATGAACCAGCCCGCGGTGATGGCCGGCAAGCGTACCTCCGGCCTCGACGGCGGCAACCTCAACCGCAGCTTCCCCGGTCATCCGGACGGCAGCGTGACCGAGAAGATCGCCGACTACTTCACCCGCGTGATGGTGCCGATGAGTGACGTGGTGCTCGACCTGCACTCAGGCGGGCGAACGTTGGACATCATCCCCTTCGGCGCCTCCCACGTGCTGGACGACCCGGAGCAGCAGCGACAGGCCCTCGAGGGCACCAAGGCCTTCGCTGCGCCCTATGCCATGATGATGTTCGAACTCGACGCCGCGGCACTGTTCGACACCGCGGTAGAGAGTCAGGGCAAGATCTTCGTGGCCACCGAACTCGGTGGCGGCGGCACTTCCACGCCGGACAGCATGGCGATCACCGAGCGTGGCGTGCGCAATTTCCTGATCCACTATGGACTGATGGTCGGCGAGGTGGAAATGCCAGCCGAGCCCCAGGTCTATCTCGACATGCCCGATGCCAGTTGCTATGTGCAGAGCGAGCACTCTGGCGTGCTGGAGCTCTGTTTCGCCTTGGGCGAGCCGGTCGAGAAGGGCGATGTGGTGGCCCGGGTCTATGATCAGACGCGCAGCGGCACCGCGCCGGTGGACTATTGTGCCGGACGCAGCGGCGTGCTGGCGGCACGCCGTCATCCGGCGCTGGTTAACATGGGTGACACCATCGCGGTGATTGCCGATGTGGTCGACTCGCTGGGCTGACGATGCCGGGATACCCATGAAACTCGACCGCTATGATCTGAAGATCCTCGAAATCCTCTCCCGGGATGGCCGCATCACCAAGTCCAAGCTGGCCGAGGCGATCAACCTCTCGGTCAGCCCCTGCTGGGAGCGGGTTCGCCGACTGGAGAAGGCCGGCATCATCGAGGGCTACAGTGCTCGTATCAATACCGCGGCGCTGGTGCGCCGCACGCCAGTGTGGGTGCAGATCGAGCTCAAGGCCCACAATGCCGAGAGCTTTGCTCGCTTCGAGGCGCTGGTTCATGCTACCCCCGAGGTCACCGAGTGCGTGGCCGTGGGCGGTGGCGTCGACTATCTGATCAAGTTCGAGGCCGACTCCATCGATGCCTATCAGCGGCGGATGGATGCCTGGCTGACCGGAGAGGCCGGCATCGAACGTTACTTCACCTATATCGTCACCAAGGCGGTAAAATGTCCGGTCCCCGGCGTTTCGCCAGAAGACCTGGCCTGATCCCCTTTTCCGATCGAGCGAAATTTCAGCGTTGATGTCACCTCCGCCCTTGTGGCATAAGCTGATGACAGTGGGTGGGCCGTTGCTCACCCGGCCGGGCGATCCCGCCGGCATGCTCCCGATGGTGCCGGTCATGTCTGATCGATAGTCGACAGCGCCCTGGAAGTTTCCGAGATCGCCTGACGTAGAGAGACCACGATGTCCTATTTCACGATTGCCGGTGTGCAGATGCACGCTCTGCACCATGGTGACAACACCGAGGCCATGCGCCACCGGATCGACGTGCTGATGAGCCGTTTCCCTCAGGTGCAGATGGTCCTGTTCAGCGAACTGATGCCCATGGGGGCCTCGCCGCACCACGCCCAGGCGATGCCCAGCAGCACCGAGGCCCTGTTCTGCCAGATCGCCGAGCAGCATCGCATCTGGCTGATCCCGGGCTCGATGTTCGAGCAGACCGACGACGGTGTCTTCAATACCCTCTCGGTGATCAATCCCCACGGCCAGGTAGTGGCCCGCTACCGCAAGATGTTCCCCTTCCGTCCGTACGAGGCCGGCGTGGAAAGCGGCAGCGAATTCGTGACGTTTGACGTGCCCAACGTGGCGCGTTTCGGCGTCTCGATCTGCTACGACATGTGGTTCCCCGAGACCACCCGTACGCTGGCCGCCATGGGGGCCGAGGTGATCCTGCACCCGACCATGACCGACACCATCGACCGCGATATCGAGTTGTCCATTGCCCGTACCAATGCGGCGGTCAATCAGTGCTTTTTCTTCGATATCAACGGCGCTGGCGCCCTCGGCAACGGTCGGTCGATCGTGGTCGGCCCCTCCGGTGACGTCATTCACCAGGCCGGTACCGGCGAAGAGGTCATGCCCATCGAGGTCGACCTGCACCGCGTGCGTCGCGAACGCGAGACCGGCCTGCGCGGCCTTGGCCAGCCACTCAAGAGCTTTCGTGACCGGTCCGTCGACTTCCCGCTCTACCGCAGCGAAAACGGCTCGTCCCCCTTCCTCGATACGCTCGGCCCGCTGCAGAAGCCGCTGCGCGCCGACATCGAGGAATATTGATCCTTCGCCCGCGGGCGGTGCAGTGAAGAGGAGATTCCATGCTGGAGCCACTGATTCGAATGCTGCGCCGCCTGTTCCGCAACCCGCCTGCGGCCCCTGCCGCGCACCAGGCGCCCGGCGCCTCACCCGTCACCGATGGAGCGACCACGATGAGCAAAATAACAACCATTGCCGATGTCCGCCGCCACTTTCTCAACAACAAGGAGCCGATCTACTTCATCTCGGCCACCAACTTCAATCTGCTGGGGATCGGCGACTGGGTGGGTAACTTCCGCCACATCAACTATATCGACTGCTTCGAGGGTCAGCAGCGCAATGTCTTCGTGCCCAAGGAGAAGTTTCCCCGCGACTTCGAGAGCATTGAGGACATCAACAACTACCTCCTTGAGCACAAGGAGGTGATCGACTTCATCCAGTCGCGGGCGGACGGCGAGAATGCCGGCGTTGCCGCCTTCCTGATGTTCGATGAGCACACCGAAGAGGTCTGCAAGCAGCTCGGCCTGCGCGTGGCCTTCCCGCCGGCGGCGCTGAGAAATCGCATGGACAACAAGATCGAGACCGTGCGCATCGGCAACAAGGCGGGGGTGCCCAGCGTGCCCAACGTGCTGGCCAAGGTGGGCAGCTATCAGGAGCTGTGCGAGGTGAGCAAGGACCTCGGCGACGACCTGGTGGTGCAGACCGCCTTCGGCGACTCGGGCCATACCACCTTCTTCATCGCCAGCGAGGACGACTACTACAAGCACGCTGAGGAGATCGAGGCCGAGTCCGAGGTCAAGATCATGAAGCGCATCAACTGTCGTGGATCGGCCATCGAAGCCTGTGCCACCCGCTGTGGTACCGTGGTAGGACCGCTGATGACCGAGCTGGTGGGCTTCAAGACGCTGACTCCCTACAAGGGCGGCTGGTGCGGCAACGAGATGTTCGCCGGTGCCTTCGACCAGTCGATCCGCGACAAGGCGCGCGAGTATACCTTCCAGTTTGGTGAGGCACTGCGCGAGGAAGGCTACCGTGGCTACTTCGAGCTCGACTTCCTGATCGACATGGACAACGGCGAGGTCTACCTGGGCGAGCTCAACCCGCGGGTGACCGGGGCCAGCTCGCTGACTAACGTGGCCGCCTTTGCCCACTCCGACATCCCGCTGTTCCTCTTTCACCTGTTGGAGTTCTCCGACGTCGACTTCGACCTCGACATCAACGAGATCAACGAACGCTGGTCGCACCCCGAGAGCGTCGACAGCTGGAGCCAGCTGGTGATCAAGCACACCGACGAGAGCGTCGATCTACTTACCAAGGCACCGCGCACCGGGGTCTGGAAGATGGCCGGTGACGGCAGCATCAGCTACGACCACTACAGCTATCATCCGCATGCCGCCGAGAACGATAACGAGGGCTTCTTCCTGCGCATCAGCGGGGCGGGTGACTTCCGCTACGAGGGGGCGGATCTGGGTATCCTGATCACCCGTGGGCGCTTGATGGATGACGACTTCCAGCTCACCGAGCGCGCCAAGGCGTGGATCGACGGCATTCGTGGCCAATATGCCGGCCAGTCACTGCAGGATCCGGTCGTGGAGGAAGTCGCGGTGAGCCATGCCGTTGGCGGCGGCAACTTCAAGATCCTGTGAGCTCCGGGAACCTTTCCCCTTCACCTCGGGAGGTGCCGGCGGCCGACATGGAAAAGATGCTCGATTTTCGCACCATACGCGAGGAAACGGCGGGCGCCCGGTGGCAGGCACTGTTCGAGTACCACTGGCCGGCCTATGAGCAGTGGTACCTCAGCGAGGGTGAGCGTGAGCGGCCGGGATACCTTGCCTGCTATAACGCCTTGCGTCAGCACATGCCGGAGCTGCTGCCGACCTATCGCGCGCTGTGCGGCCTGGCCGGTGGCGGTGACCTGGCGGCGCGTTTCCTGAGCCTCTACCAGCCGCCACCCTACATCACGGGCTGTTCCCAGGCGGTGCTGGCCAGTCCGACCTCTACGGTGCTGGCGCGCAACTACGATTACCCGCCGGAGCTGTGTGAGGGCACGATTCTCTACACGCAATGGAACGAACGGCGGGTGATCGCCATGTCCGACTGCCTGTGGGGCGTGCTCGACGGGATGAACGATCGTGGGCTCGCCGTGTCGCTGGCCTTCGGCGGTCGCAAGGCGGTGGGGGTAGGCTTTGGCGCGCCGATCATCCTGCGCTACCTGCTGGAGTTCTGCGACACGGTGCCCGAGGCAGCCGAGGTGCTGGCCCGGGTGCCCACCCATATGGCCTACAACATCACCGTGGCCGACGCTGCCGGTCGTTACGTGACGGCAATGATCGGTCCGGATCGCCGCGCCAGTATCCGCCGCGTGCCGGTGGCCACCAACCACCAGAAGAAGATCGAGTGGTACGCCCATGCCCTGGCTTCGGAGACGCTGATCCGCGAGCGTCAGCTGTCGATCCTGGTGGACGACGAGGCCACTTCCGAGGAGCGTCTTATCGAGGCCTTCTCGTCCCCGCCGCTGTTTCGCCATGACTACCGGCGCGGCCTAGGCACCGTCTATACCGCGGTGTATCGCCCTCGGTCGGGGCGCGCCCAGTTTCACTGGCCCGGCATGAACCTGAACATGAGTTTCGATGACTTTCCCGAGGAGCGGATCACCGTGCGCTACGGCACACGCGGGTTGTATAGCGGGTGATCGGACTCGTCGGTCGGTCGCCGCTCTTCGCCAATAACAAGCAAGGATAGGTGTTGCCATGCAAGAGACCAGTCACACAGAGACGCCCTATACCGCCCTGGGCTTCTACCACAAGATCTCCCAGCTGCGTGCCGACACCTGGAATGCGCTCAAGCGCGACCTCGGACAGCTGGTGCGCCTGCAAGACGATAGCCGTGCCAAGAACCTGGTCAAGGCCATCGACATCAAGCTGACGCGGCTCGAGATCATCGAGGACTACCACGCCTTCCCCTCCAAGGAGGACTTCCGCCATCTCTGGTCGCTGTTCGATCGTGGGGAGTACGGGCTGCTGGAGAAGGTCGTCAAGCGCCTCGTTCGAGCGCTGATCAGTGAGTCCTACCGGCGGCGCCACGTCGACCTCAGCGAGACCGACGCCGATGCCGAGGACCTCGAGACCCTCGATGCCCTGGCGCAGCTGCGCCGTGGCCACCCGGCGTCGAATAGCTCGGCCCAGCCCTACTTCGAGCTGCTGATCGTCGACAACCTCTCGGCGCCGGAAGAGGAAGTGGTCCGCGAGGCCTTCCACAACATGCGTCGCCCCGAGGACCGCTTCGTCTACGACGTGGTCACGGTGCGCAGCTTCGAGGACGCGCTGATCGCGGTGCTGGTCAATCCCAACATCCAGGCCTGCCTGATCCGCTACGAGTTCCCCTACAAGTCGAAGTACAACCTCAGCGCCCTGCGCAGCTACCTGGAGGGCCTCTCGGAGAAGTCGCTCGAGAACCAGACCGAGGCCGAGCGCAGCATCTTGCTGAGCACCATGATCCATGAGCTGCGCCCCGAGATCGACCAGTTCCTGGTCACCAGCGGCGACGTGGAGGCCACGGCCAGCCGCGATATCCGTCACTTCAATCGCATCTTCTACCGCGAGACGGACTACATCGAGCAGCACCACACCATCCTGCGTGCCATCGACAACCGCTATCGCACCCCCTTCTTCGATGCCCTGCGCGAGTACAGCAAGAAGCCCACCGGGGTTTTCCATGCCATGCCCATCTCGCGGGGCAAGTCGATCACCCGCTCCCACTGGGCCGGACAGATGATCGACTTCTACGGCATCAATATCTTCCTTGCCGAGACCTCGGCCACCTCCGGCGGGCTGGATTCACTGCTGCAGCCCTACGGACCGATCAAGAAGGCTCAGGAGTACGCCGCCCGGGCCTTCGGTGCGCGGCAGAGCTTCTTCGTCACCAACGGCACCTCCACCGCCAACAAGATCGTCGTGCAGGCGCTGATCAAGCCCCGAGATATCGTGCTGATCGACCGCGACTGCCACAAGTCCCACCACTACGGCATGGTGCTGGCCGGCGCCCACGTCAGCTATCTGGATTCCTACCCGCTAGACGACTACTCCATGTACGGGGCGGTGCCGCTCAAGGAGATCAAGAAGACGCTGCTTGGGTACAAGCGTTCGGGCCAGCTGCACAAGGTCAAGCTGCTGTTGCTGACCAACTGCACCTTCGACGGCGTGGTCTACAACGTGCGCCGAGTGATGGAGGAGTGCCTGGCGATCAAGCCCGACCTAGTCTTCCTGTGGGATGAGGCGTGGTTCGCCTTCGCCGGCTTCAATCCCACCTATCGCCCGCGTACCGCCATGCATGCCGCGCGTACCCTGCGCGACCGCTACCGCAGCGAGGCCTATCGCGAGGAGTATGCTGCCTGGAAGGCGGAGTTCGACGCCCTCGACCCCGACGACGATGCCACCTGGCTCGACCGGCCGCTGCTGCCCGACCCCGACGCGGTGCGCATCCGGGCCTATGCCACCCATTCCACCCACAAGACCCTGACCTCGCTGCGCCAGGGGTCGATGATCCACGTCTGGGACCAGGACTATCGCCAGAAGGTCGAGGCACCCTTCCACGAGGCCTACATGACCCATACCTCGACCTCGCCCAACTACCAGATCATCGCCTCGCTGGACGTGGGGCGCATGCAGGCCGAGATGGAAGGCTTCGAGCTGGTGCACGCCCAGGTCGAGGCGGCACTCTCGCTGCGCGAGCAGCTCTATTCCCATCCGCTGCTGCAGAAGTACTTCCGGGTGCTGGTCAACAAGGACATGGTACCGCTGGAGTATCGGCAGTCGGGGGTCGAGACCTTCTATGATCCGGTTACCGGCTGGAACAAGATGGAGGAGGCCTGGGCCAACGATGAGTTCGTCGTCGACCCCAGCCGCATCACTATCGCCATCGGCGCCACCGGCATCGATGGCGATACCTTCAAGAACGAATACCTGATGAACAAGTACGGCATCCAGATCAACAAGACCTCGCGCAATACCGTGCTATTCATGACCAACATCGGCACCACCCGCGGTTCCATCGCCTACTTGCTCGACGTGCTGATCAAGCTGGCCAAGGAGTTCGAGTATCGCTGGGAGGAGAGCAGTCGCCCGGAACGCAAGATCATCGAGAACCGGGTCCACTCGCTGACCAAGGAGCTGCCGCCGCTGCCGGACTTCAGCCGCTTTCATTCAGCCTTCCGGCCCGACGCCGACGGCAATACCCCGGAGGGCGATATCCGCTGTGCCTACTTCCTCAGCTACGATGACGAGAACACCGAGTATCTGCGCTTCGACAATGGCGAGCTCCAGGCCCAGATGCGCACCGGCCGCGACGTGGTGTCGGCAAGCTTCGTGATTCCCTATCCGCCGGGCTTTCCCGTGCTGGTCCCGGGGCAGGTGGTCAGCGAGGAGATTCTCTACTTCCTCCAGGCCCTGGATGTCACCGAGATCCATGGCTATCGCCCGGAACTCGGCCTCCTGGTGTTCACCGAGGAGGCACTGCGCAACCCGGCAGCGGGCTGACGCTTCCCGCCTGATCCCCGTGCTCCACAGAAAAAACCGCACATTTTCGGCACAGGACAAAAAATCCTGTGCCGCTTTTCGTGGGTAACAAAAAGTCCCGTCCCGTCAAAACCCGTACCCTGACACCATCGAGCCGCCACGGAATGTGATCGCTGGCGGCCCGGCCTTTTGTCCTTTTTCTCGGCGCCCAGATCCGCGCCGGAACATCGCCGGCGCTGATCTGCGCCGGTGCGTCAGGGGAGCTACAGCATGACACCGTCCAGCAAGATTCTGTCCAGCAAACTCAGTGATCTACGCCTGTTCCGCCAGTATGCCTATGTCGACGGCAAGTGGACCCATGGCGAGGGCGGTCGCGAGGAGGCGGTGTTCGATCCGGCCACCGGCGAAGCACTGGGGCACATTCCCTGGCTGGAAGCCCACCAGATCACCGCAGCCGTGGATGCCGCCGAGACTGCCTTCGTGCATTGGCGCGCGCTGCGTGCCGACGAGCGCTGCGAGCGCCTGCTGGCCTGGTACGACCTCTTGCAGGCCCACCGCGAGGACCTCGCCACCCTGATGACCCTCGAGCAGGGTAAGCCGTTGCCCGACGCCCGTGGCGAGGTGGAGTACGGGGCGAGCTTCGTCCGCTGGTTCGCCGAGGAGGGCAAACGCACCTTCGGCGAGACCATTCCCAGCCACATCCCCAATGCGGCACTGGGCACCATCAAGGAGCCGGTGGGCATTGCCGCGCTGATCACTCCCTGGAACTTCCCGCTGGCGATGATCACCCGTAAGGCCGCCGCGGCCATGGCGGCTGGTTGCACGGTGATCGTCAAGCCGGCCGGCGAGACGCCGTTCTCGGCGCTGGCGCTGGCGGAGCTCGCCGAGCGTGCCGGCATCCCGGCCGGCGTGTTCAACGTGGTGCTGGGCGAGCCTGCCGAGGTCTCGAAGATCCTGTGTGCCGAGGACCGGGTCAAGGCGCTCTCCTTCACCGGCTCCACGCGGGTCGGCCGACTGCTCCTGGAGCAGTGTGCCAACACCGTCAAGCGCGTCTCGCTGGAACTGGGTGGCAACGCGCCTTTTATCGTCGGCCCGGACATGGACCCCAAGGAGGCGGCCTTTGCCGCCGTGGCGGCCAAGTTCCAGACCGCCGGCCAGGACTGCCTCGCGGCGGACCGCATCCTGGTCCATGAGTCGATCCATGACGCCTTCGTCGAGCACTTTGCCGAGCGCATGGCGGCGCTGACCGTGGGCAACGGCCTGGAGAGCGAGATCGATCTGGGGCCGCTGATCCATCGCCAGGCGGTAGAGAAGGCCGCGGCCATTGTCGACGACGCCATCTCCAAGGGCGCCACTTTGGTGGCCGGCGATCAGAGCCAGGCGCCGGGCGAGAACTTCTTCATGCCGGTGCTGCTCACCAATGTGACCCACGATATGAAGATCTGGCACGAGGAGAGCTTTGCGCCGGTGGCCGGCATCACCGCCTACGCCGACGATGACCAGGTCATCGAGATGGCCAACGACACCGAGTACGGACTGGCGGCCTATATCTACACCCATGATATTCGTCGCATCTGGAAGATCATGCGCGCGCTGGAGTTCGGCATGGTCTCGGTGAACTCGGTGAAGATGACCGGCCCGCCCGTGCCCTTCGGCGGCGTCAAGCACTCCGGCCTCGGCCGCGAGGGCGGGGTGACCGGCATCGACGAGTACCTGGAGACGAAGTACTACTGCCTGGGTGCCCTCGGCTCCGTGTCCGGGAGCTGATGGCCCGACCCCATTGATGAACCTTCTCCCCGGCGGGATGCCGGGGAGCACGAGAGAAGAGAGAACACGATGAACCAGCAGCACCAGGACCTGATCGCTCGCGACCGCAAGGTGACCTTCCACGCCTCCACCCACCTGCGCGATTTCGCCCATGGCGACGCGCCGGGCCGCGTGATCACCGGCGGCAAGGGCATCCATATCGTCGACAGGGATGGCCGCGAGTTCATCGACGGCTTTGCCGGTCTCTACTGTGTCAACATTGGCTACGGCCGCACCGAGATGGCCGAGGCCATCTACGAGCAAGCCCTGGAGATGTCCTACTACCACACCTATGTGGGACACGCCAACGAGCCGCAGATCGCCCTGTCCGAGAAGATCCTCGAGCTCGCCGGCCCCGGCATGTCCAAGGTCTACTACGGCATGTCCGGCAGTGATGCCAACGAGACCCAGCTCAAGATCGTGCGCTACTACAACAACGTGCGTGGGCTGCCGAAAAAGAAGAAGGTCATCTCGCGGATGCGTGGCTACCACGGCTCCGGCATCGCCTCGGGCTCCTTGACCGGCCTCAAGGCGTTTCATGACCACTTCGACCTGCCCATCGACACCATCCGCCACACCGAGGCGCCGTTCTACTACCAGCGCGCCGCGGAACTCGAGGGCATGAGCGAGCGCGAATTCTCGAAGCACTGCGCCACCAGGCTCGAGGAGATGATCCTCGCCGAGGGGCCGGAGACCGTGGCTGCCTTCATCGGCGAGCCGGTGCTCGGCACCGGGGGCATTGTGCCGCCGCCGGAAGGCTACTGGGAGGCGATCCAGGCGGTGCTGGCCAAGTACGACGTGCTGCTGATCGCCGACGAGGTGGTCTGCGGCTTCGGGCGCATCGGCGCCGACTTCGGCAGCCACTTCTATGGCATCAAACCCGACCTGATCACCGTGGCCAAGGGCCTGACCAGTGCCTACCAGCCGCTCTCCGGGGTGATCGTCGGCGACCGCGTGTGGCAGGTGCTGGAGCAGGGCACCGGCGAGTATGGGCCGATCGGCCACGGCTGGACCTACTCCGGCCATGCCCTGGGCTGTGCCGCCGGCCTGGCCAACCTGGCGATCATCGAGCGCGAGGGGTTGACCCGCAATGCCGCCGAGACCGGCGGCTATCTGCAGCAGCAGATGCAGGCCGCCTTCGCTGACCATCCCATTGTCGGCAACGTGCGCGGCGTGGGCATGCTGGCGGCCCTGGAGTTCGCCGCCGACCCGAGCCGTCGCGCGGCCTTTGACCCGGCGCTCAAGGTGGGGCCGCGCATCGCCGCGGCGGCGATGCAGGAGAACCTGATTGCCCGCGCCATGCCCCAGGGCGACATCCTGGGCTTCGCACCGCCGCTGACCACCAACCGCGAGGAGGTCGACGAGATCGTCGCGCGGACCCGTCGCGCCGTGGATACGGTACTCGACGAACTGGTCCACGAGGGGGCCACCAAGGCGGTGGCGGATACGGTCGCCTGACGGCTTGTCCGCTCCTGGCCCCTCGGGGCCTTACCCATTTGCGTCGCCGCGGGCCTTCCCGCGGCGACGTCGTTGGCGTGGAGGAGAACATGCACGAGCACGGTCTTTCCCTGGAGGCGATCTACCAGGCGCGCCGGCGCATCGCCGACGAGGCGGTGCGCACGCCACTGGTGCGCTCGATGGCACTATCGACGCGCTTCGATGCCGACATCCGGCTCAAGCTCGAGACCTGCCAGCCCACCGGCGCCTTCAAGCTGCGTGGCGCCGCCAATATGCTCGCCGCACTGATCGAGGCGCGCGGCCGTGAGGCGCTGGCAGCCGGGGTGGTGACGGCCTCCACCGGCAATCACGGCCGCGCGGTGGCTTACGCCGCCGCGCGGCTGGAGGTGCCGGCGGTTATCTGCCTGTCGCGGCTGGTGCCGACCAACAAGGTCGCCGCCATCGAGGCGCTGGGCGCCGAGGTACGACGCATCGGCGCCAGCCAGGACGAGGCGTTCGCCGAGGTCGAGCGGCTGGTGCGTGAGCGCGGCATGATTCTGATCCCGCCCTTCGACGACCCTAGGGTCGTGGCCGGGCAGGGCACCATCGGCCTCGAACTCATGGAGGACTGTCCGGACCTGGACCGGGTCATTGTCGGGCTCTCCGGCGGTGGCCTGCTGGGCGGCATCGGCGCGGCCGTTAAAGCGATTCGGCCCGCCTGCCGGGTCACCGGTGTGAGCCTGACCCGTGGCGCGGCCATGTGGGAGAGCCTCAAGGCCGGCCATCCGGTGGCGGTCGAGGAGGTCGAGAGCCTGGCAGACTCCCTGGGCGGCGGCATCGGATGCGACAACCGCTGTACCTTCGCCCTGGTGCGCAAGGTGATGGACGACCATGTTCAGGTCTCCGAGCGCGCCATCGCCGAGGCCATGGTCGAACTCCTCGAGAACGAGAAGCAGCTGGTGGAAGGCGCCGCCGCCGTGGGCCTGGCGGCCATGCAGGAGCATGGTCTGGACGTTCGAGGACAGCGCGTGGCGTTGATCCTCTCGGGCAATGCGGTCTCGCTCGAGACCCTTGATCGGGCCCGGGTGATGGCGGGATATTGAGGTTCGAGACTCCTCTCCGGCTGAGCCTCTTCGCGGTGCAACGACTTGTCTCGACGGCTCGGCTGACCCAGGCTGAGAATGACAACCGATTGAAGGAGATAAGCGATGGCAACGGTACTGGCCTTCGACGTGTATGGCACTCTGATCGATACCCATGGCGTCGTCGCCGAACTCGAGCAGCGTCTCGCCGGGCAGGATCGTTCGGACCTGGCGCCGGAATTCTCGCGCCGCTGGCGCGACAAGCAACTGGAGTACAGCTTCCGCCGAGGGCTGATGGGCGCCTACGCGGACTTCTCCCACTGCACCCGCGAGGCGCTGGAGTTTACCGACCGCGCCTTCCATACCCGCTTCTCGGAAACCGACAAGGAGCACCTGATGGGTGTCTATGCGCGTCTGCCGGCCTTCCCGGACGCATCAGCCGCCCTGACTCGCCTTGCGGAAGCGGGAGTCCGCTGCGTGGCCTTCTCCAACGGTAGCCGTGAAGCGGTCGAGGGCCTGCTGACGCAAGCGGGAATCCGCGAACACTTCGAGTCAGTGGTCAGCGTCGATGAGATCAAGCGTTTCAAGCCCGATCCGGCGGTCTATGCCCACCTGCGCTATCGGCTCGAGAGCGAGCCCGGGGACACCTGGCTGGTCTCCAGCAATGCCTTCGACGTCATCGGCGCCCGCCATGCCGGCCTGCATGCCGCCTGGGTGCGCCGTATCCCCGATGCGCCCTTCGACCCCTGGGGGATCGAGCCGGATATCACGGTGGCCGACCTCGAGGCCCTGGCCGAGCGACTCGGCTAGTTCCGCCAGCATGACGGCAAGCGCCCCGCGACCGGTTTTCGGCCGCGGGGCGCTGTGCGATGGACCTGCAGGCGGCGAGGTTAGTCGCTCAGCTCGCCAACGCTGACGGTGCCCCGGTCGGCCAGTTGGATGGGGCGCTCATCGTCCTGAGTCCAGGCAGCCATGGAGCCATCGTACATGGTGACGTTGTCCAGTCCGCCGACTTCGCTGAGCTGGAACCAGCCGCTGGCGGCCCAGTGACCAGTGTTGCAGAAGGCCACGGTGGGCGCCTCTCGGTCGAGGCCCAGTTCGTCGATACGAGCCTTCAGCGAGTCCGGCTGCAGGTAGTAGGCCCCGTCGCGTGCCTCGAGACTGCCATCATGGGGCAGGTTCACCGAGCCGGGAATGGTGCCCGGCACGCGAGCGGCAGGGGACTGGGTTTGGCCTTTGAAAAAGGCCGGTGGACGGGCGTCGACCAGCGTTTCATCGGCTTCTCGCGCCGCTTCCACTTCCTGGGTAGTGGCCAGCAGATGCTCCTGCAGCGTGGCCGAGAAATCGGCTGTCTGGGGAGCGCTCGCCGTGCCACTGGCGATTTCGAAGCCCTGCTGCTCCCAGCCGGCGAAGCCGCCGTTGAGGATCGAGACCTCGTCGTGGCCCAGGGCCTTGAAGGTCCAGTAGACGCGAGCCGCGCTGCCGAAGTCGGTGGGCCCGGTGCCGGCCGAGACCACCACCACGGTGTCGTCGTTGTCGATACCCAAGCCGCCGATCAGGCTCTCCAGGTCTTCCACAGCGGGCATCAGGCCGGCGACCCCGTCGCGGCTCTCGCGCCAGCCGGCATCGGTATAGCTGCTGTAGTGGCTGCCGGGGATGCGGGCGGCCTCGAAGCTCTCGCGATCGCCACCGTCATCGATGGCAGAACGCACGTCAAGCACGACCAGATCATCGCTGCCGAGTTGGTTATCGAGCCATTCGGCATCGACGAGAGGGGAGGGGTGTAGGGCATGTGCCGGGCCGGCAAGTGCCAGGGTGCCAGCGGCCAGAAGGAGTCGAGTGCGCATGGGGCTATCTCTTCGTCAGGTAGATGCAGTGTGGGCCCATGCTGCAACGGATTGGGTACACCCTTCAAAGAATAAATACTATTTTTTTTATTCCGTAGTGAGCTAAGCCGCACCTCCCTGTGCTGCTCTCGGCAAGTGTCTTCGCCAACATCGCCGGCTTACTCGGCCGGTTTCCAGGCGTGACCGGCGAAGGCTTCATCCACTTCTGGGTGATTGATGTGGTTGGAATAGTTGGAAAGCGTCTTGACGGCCAGGGCCAGCACGATCTGCAGTACCAGCTGCTCCTCGAAACCTGCATCCAGGAACGCCTCGACGTCGGACGGCGTCGGCTTGCCCCGGCTCTCGAACATCACCTTGGTGAACTTGGCCAGCGCCGCCAGCCGCTCGTCGGGAATCGGCTGGTCGTTGCGAATCGCCTCTAGCACCTCGGCCGGCACCTGGGACATCTTCTCACCCAGCATGCTGTGGGCGGACATGCAGTAGCTGCAGCCGTTAAGGCGACTGATGGTCAGGAAAACCACCTCCTGCTCGGGCGGTGTGAAGCCGGAATCCTCGCGGAACAGCTCGTAGCCGTGCAGGTAGGTATCCAGGACGCCCGGTGCCTTGGCCATGCCCTCATACATGTTAGGCACGAAACCCAGCTTGGCATTGGCCTGCTCGAGCAGCGGCTTCGCCTTGGCATCGGCGTTGTCCAGGGTCTGGGGGGGGAGTTGCATTTGATAGTCGGCGGACATGGTGCGTGTCTCCTTCGTTGTGGTGGGTGCTGCACGTTGGTCATTTATGGAATGATCGTTCCATAAATGACGTAAAAAAGGCTTAGCGTCGCAGCCCATTCAGCAGCAGCGCTGCTGTCTGACCGGCCTGGTCGGCGTCCGCCCCGCTTTTCAACAGGGTCCTGAGCCCGGCCATGCCCATTGTCAGATAACTGGCGAGGACGGATGGATCTCGCTCCGGGGCGATCTCACCCTCTACCTGAGCCCGTTCCACCGCCTGCTGGAAAACTGCCGTGATGGCGGCGATGCTCTGACGGGCATGCTGCGAGGGCAGGCCATCCTGCTGACCCAACTCGCTGGCGGAGTTGAAGATTAAGCAGCCCAGAGCGGCGCGGTCGCTGCCGGCCTCCTGCGTTGTGTCACGGAACAACGCCTCCAGAAAGCTCATCGCTGAGGGGGCGGCGTCCAGCTGACGCTCGAGGCGCCTGACCAGGGACTCGCGATAGCGCCCGATGGCCTTCAGGAACAGCTGCTCCTTGCTGCCGAAGGCCTGGTAGAGGCTGCTGCGCGAGAGGCGCATGGCCTCGAGCAGCTCCCGGGTCGACGCGCTTTCGTAGCCGCGTGCCCAGAAGACTCGCATGGCGGCGTCGGTAGCCTCGTCCGGGCTATAGGCGATGGGGCGTCCTCGTGTCATGCCGAGAAATTTAGTATCGATCGTTCCATAATTCAAGGGGCGACAGATCACCTGCCACTTGCTATGGCTGTAAGGTGCGTGTCGCAGCGTCGACAGAGTACCCAGACACCATGATTTACATCACGACGATCAACAGGGTCGACAGGAGATTCCGAGCATGACGGAGCAGCATTCGCCGACAAGGCGGTTTTGGCTGGGCGGCAAGCGGGCTGCCGAGCAGGACCGGTTCTTCCGTGAGGCCCTGGAACCTCTGGGCTGGCAGCTTGGCGACGAGCACGACTGGGACGCCGGCTGGATCACCGGCATGCCGGATGCCGCTCAGTTCCGGCGGGTCTCGCCGACGCGCAAGATGAACCACTTTCCGGGCAATGCGGCGCTCACGGTCAAGAGCCGCCTGCACGACAGCCTCGCCACGCTTCGCGAGCGGATTCACGAGAGCCATGGGCCCGACCATGAGCTTGCCCGGCGGCTGGCGTTCTTTCCCCCTGCCTATGTGATGCCCGACGACTACCATGCGCTCCAGGAGGCTGCGCAGGCCGCCCCCGATAAGCGCTGGATCCTCAAGCCGACCAATGCCTCCAAGGGCAAGGGCGTGAGGGTGCTCAAGGATACCGCAGCGGCGCCGCTCGCCAGGGACAGGCTGGTCCAGGAATATCTGGCTAACCCGCATACCATCCGCGGCCACAAGTATGTCCTGCGGCTTTACGTGCTGATCACCTCGCTTGCGCCGCTGCGCGTCTATCTTTACCGCCAGGGCTTCGCCAAACTGGCCTCAGAGCCGTGGGATCCCGAGGATGCCGACAATCCCTACAGCCAGCTGACCAACCCCGACATCAACGCGCTGAACAGCCGCGCCGAGGTGCCGGTGGAGTTCATCGACCTGGAACGTTATCGCCAGTGGCTGCGCGACCAGGGACACGACGATGCTGCCCTCTTCGCGCGCATCGAGGATCTGGTGGCCCTGACCACGATCTCTGCCGTGGATGCCATGCGACATCGCACAGCCGAGGCCGGTGCCGACCCGCGCGGCTGCTACGAGCTGCTGGGACTCGACTGCCTGGTGGACGACACCCTCAAGCCGTGGATCCTGGAGTGCAACCTCAGCCCGTCGCTGGGTATCTGTGCCGCCCCGGAAACGGGAGGACGCGTGGAAGAGGCGGTCAAGGGCGGCCTGGTGCATGACATGGTCTCGCTGGTCGACATTCCCGGCGAGGCGGACGTTGCCGCAGAGGGCGCGGATGACGCCGCACGGTTGGTCGCCGATGCCGAGGCCGAGCAGGCACGTGCCGGCGGCTTCCGTCGGCTGCTCCCGGCCACCGACCCCGAGCGTTATCTGCCCTATTTCACGCTCCCCACCCCGGCCGACCTGCAGCTGGCCGAGGCGCTGGCGGGGCGTTCCCTGCCCGCCCTGCAGCTGCAGCGGCGTCATGTGGCGGAACTGGTCGATGAGGAGCGTCTCGCCCTCTATGACACGCGCAGCGGCCGCTACTATCTACCCAACGATACGGCGGCTCTAACCTGGCTGCTGGCGACCGAAGGGCTGGACCCCGCTGCCATCGCCGATGAGCTGGCGCGCGCCACCAGCGACGCGGGTGGGCCGGTGGAGCGCTCGGCCCTGCGTCGTGACGTCTGGAATACCCTGCATGACTGGTGCCGTACCGGGCTGCTCTGCCAGCAGGGGACTTCACCGGCAGCGTTGCCGCGCGAAGATGAGCGCCACGCTCAGGTGCTGCCGCCCGTTTCGTCATCTGGGCGGCCCATGAGGCTCCAGCTGGACGGTCGTCACTGGGCGTTGGACGTGGGCAAAGGCCCCGCCATGGCGCGCTTGACGGCATGGTTCGGCGCGCGGTTGTCACCGCTTGATGATAAGGCGGCGAGCCGGTTGCCGCGGCTGACGGTACTTCGCGAGTCTGGTGGCTATGCCCTGGCCAGCGATGACCGTCTGCTGGCATCGCGGTTGACGCTTTCTCAGTTAGGCCCGACGTTGACGGCGCATCTGGTTCAAAAAGCCGCGACACCCGGCCATCCGGTGGTCGATGCGGCGCTGTGGATTACGCCTCACGGGGACGGGGTGCTCTGCCTGCTACCTGACGAGGCAGATAGCCACGCCTTACTGGCGCGACTTCAGGAAGCAGCAGGTGGGCTGTTGACCCGCGGCGTGCGTCTGGACCTCTCGAATCCAGCGATCGCCAAACCCCTGGACGCCCCTCTGACGGGGTTCTCTACCGAGGCGCCGACCGAATTGCCCGGTTCCGTGGCTCTGCGCGGCATGCTGCTACCGGCCGGAGCATCTACCGAGCAGGCCCTTGCCCCGGTCGCCATGCTGGAGGCGCTGGGTGCCCTGTTGCCGAATTGCCTGACCGGCGATGACCAGGTGCTGGATGGCCACAGCGTGACGGTTCTGAGTGATTGGCTCGCCACCCTGGCCGCATTTGCCATAAAGACTGGGCCGGATGCGCCGGATGCCGCTTCGCTGACAGAGTGGCTGGTCAAGCAGACAGTCACTGCTCCCGCGGTCGATCCTCCCGCCATGGTGAGGGGGGTGACCGCGGCACGTGCATGCGGTGATGCCTTCGGCATCACCGATGAAGAGGACGGCCGCCAGGCCGACTTCACTGCCAGACGACATGCCAGGCATGTCGAATATCGCGTATCAAGGAGGTCATGATCATGACACTGCAAGATGAGAAGCGTCGTAGTCTGCTGAGTCGTCTTAGCCGTCAGCTGGGCTATACGGCACCGGCACTCGCTCTGGTTGCCAGCGGAGCGGCCTTCCAGGCCGTGGCCGGTGAGACCGCCACCGAGCTTGGATACACCAACGGCCAGGAGGCGCCCCTGATGTTGGCCGAGGCCCATGCTGAGGGTGGTGCCGAAGCCGAAGGTGAGGCCGAAGGAGAAGAAGAAGCAGAAGGCGAAGGCGAAGGCGAAGCGGAAGGCGAAGGTGAAGCGGAGGGATAAGCCTGACGCTGCCCGTCTGCATGGAACCAGGTCCGTCACCTCGGTGGCGGCCTGGCCCCGGCCGTCTTCCATACGCCGCCTTGCGGCCATCACTGACGTACCCACAGTGGACCTCACAGGATACCCGTCATGACATCACGCCACCCCCAGCCGTCTTCTGATACGGCGCGTCTCGTCGAGGAGAACCTGCTGTCCCTTGCCCAGTTGAGGGACATGGTCGGGTCTCTTTCCCCCGACATCTATCAACAGGCGTTCGGCGAATACGGCCGTCATACGCTGGGCAAGCACGTGCGCCATATCATCGACCATTACGATGCGCTCCTCGACGGTCTCGACCGCGGAGAAGAGTTCATCGACTACGAGCATCGCCGGCGCGATGCGGTTCTCGAGCAATGGCCACAGCACGCTGCAAGCCATCTGGCGGGGCTCGAGACACGGCTAACGTCAATGGTTAGTGGGCCTGCGCCGGACGCGCTGACCCTGGGCTACCCCATGGACGATACAAGGCTCTCCCTGGCCTCCAGCCTGGAGCGTGAACTTGCCTTCCTGACCAGCCACAGCATTCACCATATGGCGATCATTGCTCTCTTGGCTGAGCAGGCGGGCATCCATCTGCCCGAGTCATTTGGGGTACATCCCTCCACCCTTCGCCACTGGCAGCGGACGTCCGTGAAGCAGGCACTGTCCTCACGGAGGAGTGCCTGATGAAACGCGTGATATTGGCAACATGGCTGCTGACCCTGATCCTGGCAGCCCCGTTGGCCGCTGCTCCGCGCTGGCCCGACCAGGGGTGGCAGGTGGCTTCCACTTCGCTGGCCTACGACGAAATGCTGGCGGCGTTGCGAGAAGCCGTCGAGGCCGAGGGCATGTTCGTGGTCACCGAGGCAGGGCCCACCGAGGCCGCCGCGAACCGCGGCATCAGCATTCCCGGCAATCGGGTCGTCGGTGTGTTTCGCAATGACTTTGCCGTTCGTATTCTGCGGCTTAGCGTGCCGGCGATGATCGAAGCCCCCATGCGCTTCTATGTCACCGAAAATGACGACGGCAGCGCCACCCTTGCCTGGAAGACCCCGACTCATCTGCTGTCGCCCTACATGGACGCGGGCGGGCAAGAACTGGAATCGGTGGCGCGCGAACTCGATGACCTGTTTGCCGCTATTGCAAAACGCGTTGCCGAGGTGCCGAAGTAGCCTCGCGCGCTCCCTACCGATGAATTCGGAGGCTGTCATGTCTCGTGAACCCTCGGCGCCGCATCCGGTTCCCTCACGAGAGGCGACGCTCGCCGAGGCGCTGTTGATGATGATGGCAGTTTTGCCGGTGCTGTTTTCGGCCTACGTCAGCCTGTCGACGGGTGATGGACACTGGTTTCAGCGGTCCGGTGGCTTGATGGTGCTGTTCTCTGTCGGCGTCGAGTACCACCGCAAATACTTGCTGCGCTGTCTTGAATCTGGCACCCCCTCCTGGCTGGTCGCGTCCAGCCGTCCGGCAAGGTTGGTCACGCGTTTCTGGCGCGCCGTTCCCTTCATCTGTTACCTCTCCATCGTGGTCGGGACCCTCATATGGAGCTACGGTGATCTGTTGTTTACCTGACGAGCTCTCGCATCGAACATGTTCAGGGGCAGGCGGGCGGTTCGGAACTTGTAGAGAAGGCTAGGTGCGTGAACCAGGCCGTGGCATCGACATCAGCATTATCGCCATCGCTCATCAGGGCGAGGCCATCGATATGTGCCGGCCGACTCCCGAAGAGCCGCTGATAATCCTCGCGAACATTGCGCACTTCCGCCACCCATTCGCCCACATGCGCATCACCACTCTGCAGGGCCAGCAGCTGAGCGCGTGACGTGAAGGCATTGGGCCAGTCCGACCCTGCTGGCTGGCTCGAGGCCCAGACATAGTTCACCGACTCGACCTGCCAAGGGAGGAGGCCTGTCTTGCGGGCCACATAGACCCTGGCGGGATAATCGTCACCCGATTTTTGCGTCTCGTCGAGACCTTCATGAATTCCCGATACCCGCCAGCACCAGTGCAGATAAGGCGTGTCGCGAAGGTCGATCTCACGCTCCAGATATTTCGCCGAGGCCTGTTGACGAGCGCTGGCCTGGAGGACGCGAGTGCCCTCTCGCTCGACAACCCGATACTCGGTTTCACCCTCGAAGCTGCGCGTCGGCCAATTGTGGATATCATCTGGCGAGAACGTTAGCTCATCTGCTGCGATGCCCGGCCCTGTGGCCAAGGTTGTCAGTGCCATCAGACAGCAGGGAACAAAGGGGCGGTTCATCGGATAGGTTGCTCCATTAGCTTCCGTGAATAGCGATTATTTTAAGCCGAATATATCGTAAGGATCATGGTCCTATATACACCAAGATTCAAGACCTAGTTAAAGGTCTTCTATTAGTTGATAGTCACGAGGTGTAGCCATGAAAATTCAAATCGTAACGTTGACCATGATGACCCTAATGCTGAGTGCCGGCCCCCTAATAGCGATGGATTCTGAATTTCGAGAGAAGCGTCACGAGGCGCTACATGAGGAAATCAAAGGCGCATCCCAAAAGGCGCAGCGCCCCACCGAGCAGCAACGCAAAAGAGAGCTCAGTCAGCGTGGTGATGGGCAACATCGCCACGTAGATGAAGATTGGCAGAAATGGGAGCAGACGCGTGAAGCCCTGCGCTATTGGTGGCGCTAACCCTTAGCCGCTTGGCGATCATTCCCGGACCTGATCCTTTAGGTCCGGGTTCCTTGCCTTGCGACCGGGGCTCGGCCATCCTGACGGGACATCCGCTGAAAGCGTGAGGAGGTACCATGTGGAAGACACTGATCGGAACGGCGATGACTATCGTTGTGGCCATGCCGCTGATGGGGCAGGCGGAGGAGCATGGCGTTAGGTATCTGCAGTCAAGCGACGATATCATGCATGTCGAGCAGCGGCTGCGTGACGCCATCGAGGAGAAAGGGCTGACCCTCATGAGTGTGGTCGATCACACCGCCAATGCAGAGGGCGTGGGACTATCATTGCCGATGACCCGCACCTTCATCTTCGGCAATCCAAAGGTGGGAACGCCGATGATGCAGTGTCAGGGAAGTATGGCGCTGGATCTGCCACAGAAGATGGTGGTGAGGGAGACAGACGAGGGTGTCAGGCTGGAGTGGAATTCACCGCATTATATGGCCGAGCGCCATGCCCTGGAAGAGTGCGACCTGCCACTGGACAAGGTTGCCGGTGTGCTAGAGGGCGTGGCAAGCGCTGCCGCCGGCCAGTGAGAGCAGAAGAATGCAATTGACGGGCCTTCAGCGCCCGTCATCGTCCTGCTCGGGGTCATGCTCCGGGCCGAATCGCTTGCCGGCCTCATGAAGCAGCGTGAACTGTCTGTCGCACTCTCGGCAAGCGCTGCACATGGAGAGGTGTAACCTCAGGGACACCCGTTCCTGGAAGGTGAGAGGTCGGTCCTGCTTGAGGGACATCAACCGGGTCGCTTCCTTGCACATCATCATGCGGTTTCCTCCTTCAGCCACCCTTGCTCGATGCAGGCCCTGAGGCGCAGGCGGGCGCGATGCAGTATCACCCAGCAGTTGTTCTCCTTGATCCCTAACTCCTTGCAGATATCGTCGGTGGAGAGCCCCATCAGCTCGCGTAGGGAGAACACCCTGGCGGCATTGTCCGGCAGGGCGATCATGCAGGCATCGAAGACCTGCCAGAAGTGTTCGGTCTCGAACGCTGCCTCGGGCTCTCCCCAGCTTGAGGGTCGAGCACTCGCCTGCCAGCGGCCACTCTGCTGGAACTGCCGGTCGATGGCATCGTCGCCTTCCTCCTCCTCGAGGGGTTGCCAGCGCCCATGACGCTTCTGGGCGCGCATGGCGTCGAGGATCTTGTACTTGAGGATGCCGAAGACCCAGGTCTCGTAGCCGGAACGTCCGGCGAAGCTTTCATTCTTTTCGATGGCGGACATCATTGCCTCCTGTACGGCATCCTCAGCCTGGCTTCGATCACGCAAGTGCATGAGGGCGAAGGAGACCAGACGTGGCCTCACAGCCGTAAGTCGTTGTAGTCTTTCTTCTTTTTCGCTCATCTGCGAGTTCCTCGTTCCCTGTGCTGATGCTTGGGCCGGATTCAGGCCAAGTTTAGCAGCTGGTATCAGCCAGGGTACAGGCTCTCCAGGTTGTGTCGTGATTGGCAGGATTTTCTTACAGGAGGTACGGGGTTTTTTCTTTAATACCCGCGTCAATGCCGTCAAGGTTATGCCGATTTTTTCTTGAGGAAAATGCCGAATCTTTGATATTTGTTAGGTCATAGCTAGGGTGTGGCAGGTGTCTTTATTGCTCCAATGTGAGCGTTGAATTCGGGAGTTATAATTGACATTTCTCGGTTGTTAAAGGCGAATTAATACCACATCAAGTTATCATGAAAACTCAATATTCGGGGATATCCATGACCATGGCAGCGTATGTGGTTGGGCAGTGTTTTCCTGTCATCGATAACGCCCCTCCGACATCAACATCGGGTTGGGAAGCTTCGCCAGCCGATCAAGGTCCTCAGGCCTGTCCACATCCCACAGGCGGGCGGGGCAGGCCAGTCGCCAGCCCAGCATCGCGAGACGCTCGCGCGTCTGCGACATGACGCGATTCGTGCCCCAGTCGATGGCCGCGAAGAGGCGGCGGTCGGCGCGGCGCAGACCAACCAGCGCATAGCCGCCGTCCTCGACCGGCAGGAAGACGGCGTCGGCGTTCATCAGGGAAGCCTGGCAGCGTTTGAGCAGGGCCGGGGTGAGCGCCGGGCAGTCGCTGCCGATCAGCAGTCCTGGCGCCTCCATGGCCTCCAGGGCGTGGACCATGCGCTCTCCCAGACCGCCTTCTGGTTGGGCGCGAAGCCGGATACCATGCTTCTCGGCCAGTTCCTGGAACAGCGGATGGCCATGGTCCAGGGCCGTCCACAGGGTGATGCGTTGCGGGGAGATCGCCGCGAGAGCAATGTCCAGTGTGTGGCGCACCAGCCGCTCATGAAGCCGGCAGGCCCCCTCAGCGCCCAGCGCCGGCATCAGACGCGTTTTCACTTGGCCAGGAATCGGCGCCTTGGCCAGTATCGCCAAGGGAAAATCCTCACCGGCATCAGCGCACATGGCGATACGCTCGAGCCAGATCATCCGCCGGCGTGCCCCGCCAATATCGCCAGCGCAACTGCCACATCAGCAGCAGGGTCCGCCAGGCACCCGCTCGCTCCCAACGCCTTCCTGAGCTCGTCACCCTGGCGCGCAGGCAGGACGGCGATGATTGGTGCTTGAGCCGGCGCGACATCTCGATGTCCTCCATCAGCGGCTGGTCGGGAAAGCCGCCCGCGGCGGCAAAGGCCTCGCGGGTCATGAAAATTGCCTGGTCGCCGGTGGCGATGCCCGTTAGGCGCGAGCGCAAGTTCATGGCCCAGGCGATGATCGGCAGCAACGGATGACGCCCTTCCAGACGGACATCGAAACGCCCCCAGCAGTGTTCACTCGAGAGGGCCGAAGCAATCAATCGATCGGCGTCCCGCGGGAGTCGCGTATCGGCATGCAGAAACAGCAGATGGCCTGCGCGGGCCTCGCGAGCCCCCGTATTCATCTGGCGGGCCCTTCCTGCCTCGCTGACGATGACGCGCGAGGCCAGGGAAGATGCTCGGGATACTGTCTCGTCGAGGCTGCCCCCGTCCACGACCAGTAGTTCCACGCCCTGGGCGTTCCACGGCGACAGCTGGGCTAGCAGTGCTTCGATGGTAGCTGCTTCATCCAGCGTTGGAATGATGATGCTGAGCTTCGCTGTGTCCGCCATGCCGAAAGTCCTCCTGGCCGATGCGTATCTCGGCGCGCTGGTGCCTTGAGTCGGACCGTTCGCTGCCTCCTTACAAGGCGGCAGTGGCTGTCTGGCCTGTAAGGCATTATTAGACGATACGACAGAGACACAGAGCCGCCGATACCCGGGACAAGAGAAGGGCAGGCCATGAGGCCGCTATACGCCTGGTGGCTGGTCCTGGTGTCATCCATCTCCTGAGTCGCCGGAGGGACCCCTCGATGTCCAATATGCTTGAGCGCTGCGGCTATGGTCTCGGTTGTTGGCTCTCCTGTCCCAGGCCCTGGCTCAGCCCTCCATTTCCCGTCGACGAGGGCGTACCGGCATGCCTTGAGCCTGGTGACGTTCTGCTGGTCGAGGGCTCCTCGAGGATCAGCACGGTGATCAAGTACCTGACGCAGTCCACCTGGTCGCATGCTGCGCTCTATGTCGGCGAGGGCGCCTGCCCCGGCGTCGCAGCCCCGACTCATGGCGGCCACTTTGTGGAGGCGGACCTGGCCGAAGGGGTACGGGTAGTGGGGTTCGAGGAGTTCGAGGGCTACCCGCTGCGCATCTGTCGTCCGGTAGGCCTGGGGCATCAGGACCTCGAGCGCTTGATCGCTTTTGCCTGTGGGCGAGTGGGACACCGTTATGACCTGCGTAACATCCTCGACCTGGCTCGCTACCTGCTGCCCTTGCCGCCCCTGCCCACTCCCTGGCGGCGACACATGCTCGGGCTGGGCAGCGGTGATCCGACCCGGGCGATTTGCTCGACACTGATCGCCGAGGCTTTCCAGTCGATTCGCTATCCGATCCTGCCGATTCCCGTCGCGGGAGAGGCGAAAGTGTTCCAGCGCCGCCACCATACCCTGTTTACCCCGCGGGATTTCGATCTTTCCCCTTGGTTCGCGGTCGTCAAGCCCGAATTGCACGGCGGTTTCGACCCTCACGCCTTGCACTGGGAGGACTCGGCCTGACCATCTGGAGGGTCAGGGGCCGGAGCGTCTCAGTGAGCCAGCTCGATCACCCGTCCGCCGGCTTCCTCGGCGTCTTCCCGGTCGTGAGTCACCAGCAAGCTGGGCAGGCCGGCCTCGTGCAGACGGTCGAAGACCAGCCGACGCATCTCGTGACGCAGGTGGGTGTCGAGCTTCGAGAAGGGTTCGTCGAGCAGTACCGCGCAGGGGGCCGACAACAGCAGCCGCATCAGCGCCACCCGGGCCTTCTGACCACCCGAAAGGGTCGCCGGGTCGCGGGCACCGAAGCCGGCGAGGCCGATGTTGCCCAGGGCCTGCTCGACGCGAGCGGTCTTGTTGGCGCCGGCCCTGGGCATGCCGAAGCGCAGGTTGCCGGCCACCGAGAGGTGGGGGAAGAGCAGTGGGTCCTGGAACAGCAGGCCGATGCCGCGACGTTCGGCCGGCAGACCGCTGATGTCGCGGCCGTCGAGTAGCACCCGACCGCGGGCCTGAAAGGCGGGAGCGAGGAAGCCGGCGAGATAGGCGAGCAGGGTCGACTTGCCCGAGCCGGAAGGGCCCATGACGGTGAGGACCTCGCCGGGACCGATCTCGGCATCCAGCTCGACCAGGGTTTGGCCTTCCAGGCTGATGCAGATGTCACGAAGTTGTAGGCGATGAGTGGCGTTCATGGGGCTCCCTGCATGCCACGGCGATTCGACCATAGCAGCTTCGGCAGGCCGATCGCGATAATGAATCCCACCAGGGGCAGGCAGGCCTGGACCAGTGCCCAGACCCCGATCACCCGGCGGTTATTGCCGGCGGCCAGCGAGACCGCCTCGGTGGTCACGGTGGTCACCCGTCCACCCGCCAGCAGCTGGGTGGGCAGGTACTGACCGATACTCACCGCGAGCCCCACGGCCACGGCGGTGAGAATCGGCGCCAGCAGCATCGGCAGGCGTACCCGCCAGAAGGCCCCGTTGCGGGAGGCACCCAGCGTCAGTGCTAGGCGCGACCAGCGTGGATCGAAGCGCCGATAGGCCTCGGAGAGCGAGAGAAACACGTAGGGCAACACGAACAGCAGGTGGCCAAAGGTGACCAGAGCGTGGGTCGGTCGGGTACCGAGCTGCTCCATGACCACCACCAGGCCGAACAGGAAAGCGATCTGCGGGACGATCAGCGGCAGGTAGAGCAGCCACAGGGCCCGTGAGGGGTGTCGGCCGCTGCGCTGCTCGTTTTCCAATGCCGCCAGCGCCAGGGCTGCGGCGATGAGTGTTGAGGCTACGGCGACCAGTGCCGTCGAGGCGATCGGGCCGGCGAGCGCGGGCAGCGCC
The DNA here is from genome assembly GCF_014192285.1 of Halomonas fontilapidosi. GTDB lineage: Bacteria > Pseudomonadota > Gammaproteobacteria > Pseudomonadales > Halomonadaceae > Halomonas > Halomonas fontilapidosi. The sequence continues at coordinate 86,353 of NZ_JACHXQ010000010.1, forward strand.
CGGGCCCAGTGTGCGAGCGTCGCACTTGTTGGCAGGAGATCGGGAAAACGCCAGAAACCGGCCACGGAGTGGATCGCCAGGCCGGCGATGCCGGCGAAGGCGATCACCGTGACCAGCACAACCCACAGCTTGCCGGCGATATGCAGGCTGGCTTCGCCCCGCCGCCGCCCGCCGCGAATGACCCAGCCACGCATCAGCCTGGCCACGAGCCGCTCCAGTGCCCACCAGATCATCAGCGCTGTGGCGGTGACGCCGAGCTGCAGGATCGCCCCGGCCGAGGCCAGGAAACGCGTCTCGAGATCGGGGTCGCTGAACCAGGTGAGGATCGAGACGGCAAGCGTAGGAGGCAAGGTGGGGCCGAGGATCATCGCCACATCCACCACTGAGGAGGCGTAGGCGATCACCGCGAACACCGGCAGGCGGATCAGCGGATACAGCGACGGCGCGACCACCTTCCACCAGGCCAGCGTCGGGCGGTAGCCCAGCGAGCGCGCCATGGCGACGCGTCGTTCGGTGTCGAGCTGGGGCAGGGCTGCCAGGCTCATCAGCAGCAGGAAGGGAATTTCCTTGATCACCAGCCCGGCGATCAGCGACAGCCCCCAGGGATCGTGGACGATCAGCAGGTCCGGCGGACGCTCCCAGCCGGTCAGCCCCGGCGAGGCGAGTCGCGCGACGAGCCCCGAGGGGGCGATCAAAAAGGCCAGCCCGAAGGCCGCGGCAGCATGGGGAATGGAGAGTAGCGGCGAGACTAGCCGACGGATCCAGCGGTCGAGCCGACTGCCGCTCGCGGCGGCCAGGAAGAGCAGCACCACCGCCAGCGAAATGGCGGTGGCGAGCAGGCCGCTGGCCAGGCTGATGGCGGCCGAGCGCCAGATGCCGGGCTCGGCAAACAGCGCTCGCCAGGGGTCGAGGGATAGGCGCTCACCGCCCAGCGCCGGCAGATAGCCAAAAGCCGGCAGCAGGGCCATGGTCAGGCCGGCAAGGATTGGCGCGACCAGCAGGATGACGATCAACACCGGGGCCAGGCGCAGCATCAGCGAGCCCTCGTCGCGGGGATGGTCGGTGGCCATCAGTCGCCGATGTAGCGGGCCTGCCAGGCGTCCTGAAGGGCCGTCATCCAGCTGGGGTGCGGTTCGGGTAGCGTCTTCTGCAGGGCCCCTGCCGGCAGCATTGCCGGGTTGCTGTCGTCCAGGGTAAACAGGTCGCGGCTCTGGTCATCGAGGCGGGCCAGATCCAGCACGGTGCGATCTCCCCAGACGTCGAGATCCTGCTTGTGTGCCTGGGCCTCGGGCGAGAGCAGGAAGTCGGCGACCACCATGGCGCCGGCCTTGTGGGGCGAATTATAGGGTATCGCCACGAAGTGCACGTTGCCCAGGGTGCCGCTCTCCGGCACGTAGCTGCGGGTGCTTTCCGGCAGTTCGAAGTCGGCGACCGCCGCCGCCGGCTCCGAGGGGGTGAAGGTGAAGGCCAGCGCCAGTTCACCGTTGCCCATCAGGCTGCGCATCTCGGGGCCGGTTGCGGGGAACTGCCGACCGCTGCGCCACAGGTGGGGATGGAGAGCGTCCAGGTAGTCCCAGAGCGGTGCGGTAATGGCGGCAAAGTCGCTCTCCGCGACCGGCGCGTAGAGTGCCTCGTGCTCGTCGGTGAGCTCGATCAGGGCCTGCTTGAGGAAGGTGCTGCCGGTGAAGTCGGGGATGCGCGGATAGGTGAAACGCCCGGGATTGGCCTCGGCCCATGCCAGCAAGGCATGGATATCCTGCGGGGGGGCTGCAACCTCCTGGCTATCCCCGCGGAGCTCATGGCTATCATAGTAGAAGGTGATCTGTGCCCGGCCCCAGGGGGACTCGTAGCCCTCGGTGGGCAGGGTAAAGTCGGTGACCACTTCGGGATTGTGCTCGGGGTGGGTGAGCGCGAAGTTCGGCAAGGTCTCGGCGAAGGGGCCGAACAGCAGCTCGTTGGCCTTCATGGCGGCGAAGTTTTCGCCATTGATCCAGATCAGGTCGACATTGCCGTCGTCATGGTTGCCAGCCTGCTTTTCCGCCAGCACCCGCGAGACCGCCTCGCTGGTGTCGCCGACCTTGACATGGGTGAGGGCAATATCGAACTGCTCCTCGACCTGCCCGGCCACCCAGTCGATATAGTCGTTAGTGCGCTGCTCGCCGGCCCAGGCATACCAGTAGACGGCCTGGCCACGCGCCTCGTCGAGTACGGCCTCCCAGTCGGCCGGGGCGGGTGCGGCCTGCAGGGCCGTAGCGGGGAGCAGCAGCGTCGGCACAAGGGCGGCGAGCCGGGGAAAGAGGGTGCGCATCGCAGGTTCCTTGGGTCAGGGAGACGTTGAGAGGGATGTTGTCCGCGCTCGGGCATGCAGCGAGGGTCACTCGTGAGTACCGGGAGAGAGCAGGCGTGCCAGCTGGCGGTTCTGGTCCCGGACATGCTCGATCACGGCCACGGAAAGGTAGTGGTCGACCCGGTCGCGCACGTGGGCGACCAGGGCATCGTCGCTCAGCTCGGCGGCCCAGTCCTCACCGCGGGCATCGGCGTCCCGGGAGCGAAGGTTACTGGCTCGCCACTTCGCGCACCAGGTCAGCGACCACAGCCACATGGCCCGCCGGCACGCCAGCAAGGTGTCGAGGTCGCCGTCGAAGTCAACGGCGGCACTCCAATGGCGATAGAAGGCGGCCACCTCGGCGGGCAGCAGCTCGGTTCGGCTCTTGAGGTCCCAGGTCGTCGAGGTATAGAGGCTGGCGTGGGCCAGGTCGAAGCCCACCAGGCCGTAGCGACATTTCTCCAGGTCGACCAGCACCGCGCGTCCTGATTCGGTGACCAGGAAGTTACCGGGATGGGCGTCGAAGCTGATCAGCCGCGGCTCGGCGCCCCGCTCGGAAGGCAGCCGTTCTGGCAGGGCGGCCAGCTCGGCCTCGATCAGCGCTCGGGCGTCGACATCCAGTTCGGCCTGGTCGAGAAAGCGTGCCTGGTCCCTGACCTCCGCCAGCATCGCCGCCCAGGGGTCGGCGGGGCAGAGAAGCGGCGGGCGCGCCTCGGCATCGGGCACGTCCAGTACATGGAAGCTGGCCAGCGCCTCGGCGATGTCGGGCAGGTCACCCGGGAGTCGCGCCGGGCGACCCCGGATGGCACTGACCAGCAGCCCGCCACGCGGCAGCATCCGGTCGGGCGGGAGGATGCCGTGCAGGGAGGGGGCATGGCCGCCCTGGCTGGCGCGTTCGAAGCAGGCCGCCTGGTAGGCGAGGTTGGCGGCGGGATCGAGTCGCATCTGGCTCTGCTTGGGTAATCGCGCCACCCAGTCGATCTGTTCCCGCTCGAGCCACACATGGTGATGGGCCAGGCCCGTATCGGCCATCGGGTGCATGGCGTGTATGTCTGCATCGTGGCCAGCGCGACGCAGCGCCTGGCCCAGTGGTTGGCAAAGATCCGGTCGGGCCCGTGGCGAGGCGGTAGGAATGGCGGTCTCCGGCATGATGCTCCTCGTTGTGTAGGCCAGCGATGAGGGATGGTCGCATTAGCTGGGTATTCCTTACATCGCCTTGGAGGGCTGCGCGTGTAAGGCCGAGCTGGGCAGTGCGACACAGCGATAGCGCTGATCAGTTGAAGATGGCGTCAGCGTTCTCACGAGGCACAAACACAACAAGGGGTGAAATCATGTCACAGCACGACGATAAACGCCGCAGGCTCCTGGGTCGTCTGAACCGTCAACTCGCGTATACGGCACCGCTGCTCGCCCTGGTGGCCGGGGGCGCCGTGTTTCAGGCATCGGCAAGCAATGACGCCGCCGTTGCCGGCTTTAGCTCACCCGATGATGCTTCCCTGATGCTGGCCAGCAATCATGCAGAGGGCGCTGCCGAGGGTGGGGCGGAAGGCCAGGCCGAAGGTGAGGCGGAAGGCGAAGCTGAGGGAGAAGCGCAGGGCGAGGCAGAAGGCGAGGCAGAAGGCGAGGCAGAAGGCGAGGCCCAGGCAGAGGGTGAAGCGGAAGGCGAAGCCGAAGGTGAGGCCGAGGGTGGCGACAGCGCCGCGGTGGCAAGGCCCGAGGGGTATTCGCCGGCCTACAGCGAAACCGGCAATAACCCCCAGGAGATGCTGGCCCGCGGCGAGGAACTCTATTACGACACCTCCTTGAGCAGCAATGGGCTCGCCTGCGCAAGCTGCCACGGCAGTGACGGTCAGGACATGGGCTACAACCCGACCTTCGAACAGCCCTTCCCCCATCAGGTGGCGATGGCTGCCAACCAGTTCGGCATGTCGGACGTTCACGCCGACGAGATGGTGCAGATCTGCATGGTAGCGCCGATGGCGGCCGAGCCGCTCGAGTGGGGCAGCGAGGAACTGACCTCTCTGGCGGCCTACATGGTGGAAGTGCAGAAGCGTGTCGCCGGAGAACCGCATGATCTCTGAGCCTGGCTTGCGGCGCTGAACGCGCCTACCTATTCGGCTCGCCTCCGCCTCGGTTTTCGGGCCCACCCGTGGGTGGGCCCAGCTGTCTGCGCGGAGGGCATCTCCTTTCCTCCGACCGGCGGCAGCTGTTGCCGCCCCACGGCCAAGTGCCTACGCTGATATCGGTAATGACTGAACCACTCTTCCCCATGAGGTTCTCAAAAGCAGGCACTGAAGGGCGAGCACGAGATGATAAATCCAGATCGCAGGGGCATGGCCGGGCGCATCCTGATGCTGGCAAGCCTGCTCTGTCTAACGCTCGGTGCGCTGCTGGCCTGGCAGGTCCAGGCGCAACAGGACGAGCGCACGGCCCTGGTGATGACGGTCGACGATGCCATCGGGCCGGCCATCAGCGACTATTTTCAGCGGGGCCTGGAACTCGCCGAGGAGCGCGACGCTGAGCTGGTCGTGGTGGAGATGGATACCCCCGGCGGGCTCGATGCCTCGATGCGCTCGATGATCAGTGCCATGCTTGCCTCCCCCGTTCCTGTCGCCATCTATGTCTCCCCCTCGGGCGCTCGGGCCGCCAGTGCCGGCACCTATCTGCTCTATGCCAGCCATGTGGCAGCCATGGCGCCGGCCACCCATCTCGGCTCGGCCACTCCGGTGCAGATGGGGGGTGGTGGCCTGCCTGGGCTAGGCGGCGAAGAAGAAGCGGAAGGTGAGAGCGAGTCTGCCGGGGAGGAAGGCGCCGATGCGGACGCCGCAGACGAGGCGGCTGAAGACGAGCCCCGCCGCGGCGAGACGGCCATGGAGCGCAAGGTGCTGGAGGACGCGGTGGCCTATATCCGCTCGCTTGCCGAGCGCCATGGCCGCAACGCCGACTGGGCGGAGCAAGCCGTGCGGGAGGCGGTCAACCTCACCGCCCGGGAGGCCCTGGAGCAGAACGTCACCGATGTGGTGGCCACTGACCTGGACGACTTGCTGGCCCAGATCGACGGACGCACGGTGGTGATGGAGGATGGCGAGCGCACCCTGGCTACCGCGGATCTGGTCATCGAACGCTTCGATCAGGACTGGCGTACCAAGCTGCTGGCCGTGATCACCAACCCCAACGTCGCCTATTTTCTGATGATCATCGGCTTCTACGGGCTGATCTTCGAGCTGTCTAATCCGGGCAGCCTAGTGCCAGGGACCATCGGCATCATCTCACTGCTGCTGGCGCTGTTCGCCTTCCAGGTGCTGCCGGTCAACTACGCTGGGCTGGCGCTGATTCTGGTGGGGCTGGGGCTGATCGTGGGCGAGGCACTGATGCCCAGTTTCGGCATTCTCGGGATAGGCGGCATCGTCGCCTTCGTGATCGGATCGGTGATGCTGATGGACGCGGACAACCTGAATATCTCGCTGCCGATGATCGGCGGCATCGCCCTGCTGGCGGCGGGTCTGATGCTGTGGGTGATGACCCGCTTCATCGGGCTGCGTCGACGCGCTCCGCGGACCGGCCAGGAGGAACTCGTCGGCAGCGAGGCTTTGGTCCTCGAGGACTTCGAGGGCAAGGGGCATGTGCGGTTGATGGGCGAGCGCTGGAATGCGCGCAGCTCACAGCCGCTGAGCCGCGGGCAGACGGCGCGCGTAACCGCCGTCGAGGGGCTGACCCTGATAGTGGAGCCACTCGATTCAGCGTCCTGAGGCCGCGGCACGTTTCCCGGCGCCGGGCACTCCGACGCCGGCCACATTGAAGGAGAGCAAGCCATGTTGATTTCCTATCTCGTTCCGGTCGTCCTGCTGGTCCTGCTGCTGGCGGCGTCGATCCGCATCCTGCCCGAGTACAAGCGCGGGGTGGTGTTCTTCCTCGGCCGCTTCCAGTCGGTAAAGGGGCCGGGCCTGCTGATCATCATTCCCGGCATCCAGAAGATGGAAGTGGTCGACCTGCGGGTGATCACCATGGATGTGCCGGAGCAGGACGTCATCTCCCAGGACAACGTCACCGTCAAGGTCAATGCGGTCCTCTACTTCCGGGTGGTGGACCCGGAGAAGGCGATCATTCAGGTGGAGAATTTCGTCAACGCCACCAGTCAGCTGGCCCAGACCACCCTACGCTCGGTGCTCGGCAAGCATGACCTCGACGAGATGCTCTCCGAACGTGACAAGCTCAACGATGACATCCAAGAGATCATCGACAGTTCCGCGGAGAGCTGGGGCATCAAGGTGGCCAACGTGGAGATCAAGCACGTCGACCTCGATGAGAGCATGATCCGTGCTATTGCCCGCCAGGCCGAGGCCGAGCGTGAGCGGCGTGCCAAGGTGATCCACGCCGAGGGCGAACTGCAGGCCTCCAAGAAGCTGGTCGAGGCGGCCAACGTGATGGCCGAGAACTCCGCCGCGCTGCAGCTGCGCTACCTGCAGACCATGAGCGACATGAGCAACAAGAACGCCTCCACCATCGTCTTCCCGCTGCCCATGGACATCATGGAGGCCTTCAAGCACATGAATGCCTCGCCCGCTGCCAGGGCCCGCACCGGAGGGGCGGCGCCGGATGATGCCGACGCTTCCTGATCCTGCCCCGCCACGGCTAGCCGGTCGTGGCATTCCGTGCCGTGGCGGCCCGGATGCAGCGCCTTGGCATCTCTGCTAGACTCCTGCGCTCTTGTCGGGTGCATTGATTCGACGTTCGTCCGATGACGCCCCACCGATGCCGAGCATGGGAACCCGCAGAACATGATGACTCCCCTGGCAGGGCTGGCCACGCCGCCCTAGCGCACCCTCCCTATTTCCTGGCGATACCACCGTTACCGGTGCGTCATCGCGCGACATCACGCTGATGTCGCGGCCGCCTCTGCGCGCCACCCGGCGGCTTCCGCCCTCTCCTGAATGTGCCATCGGCGATCGCCCCCAGCGCGGCGCCGGGCAGGGCAGCGCATGGCAGGACCCGACGCCCCATGGCCCACCCACCCCCCTGACTGGACCGCAGCATGTACGAGAAAATGAAACTGAGTTGGTTCTCCAACCTCAAGGGCGACACGCTCTCGGGCATCGTCGTCGCCCTGGCATTGATCCCCGAGGCCATCGCCTTCTCGATCATCGCCGGAGTCGACCCCAAGGTCGGCCTCTACGCTTCCTTCGCCATCTGCGTGATCATCGCCTTCGCCGGCGGGCGCTCGGGCATGATCTCGGCGGCCACCGGGGCCATGGCGCTGCTGATGGTCACCCTGGTCAAGGAGCACGGCCTGCAGTACCTGCTGGCCGCCACCCTGCTCACCGGCGTCTTCCAGATCCTCGCGGGCTATCTCAGGCTCGCCGAACTGATGCGTTTCGTCTCGCGCTCGGTGGTCACCGGCTTCGTCAATGCCCTGGCGATCCTGATCTTCATGGCCCAGCTGCCCGAGCTCACCGGTGTGACCTGGCACGTCTACGCCATGACGGCGGCCGGCCTGGCCATCATCTACGGCTTCCCCTACCTGCCGGTAGTGGGCAAGCTGCTGCCATCGCCGCTGGTCTGCATCCTGGCGCTCACCGCGGTCTACATGCTGACCGGCATGGAGATCCGCAGCGTCGGTGACATGGGCGAGTTACCGGACAGCCTGCCGGTCTTCCTGTGGCCTGAGGTCCCGCTCAACCTCGAGACGCTGATGATCATCCTGCCCTACTCGCTGATGCTGGCGGTGGTGGGGCTGCTGGAGTCGATGATGACCGCCACCATCGTCGACGACCTGACCGACACCAAGAGCGACAAGAACCGCGAGTGCAAGGGCCAGGGCATCGCCAACATCGGCGCCGGCCTGATCGGCGGCATGGCGGGCTGCGCGATGATTGGCCAATCGGTGATCAACATCAAATCCGGCGGTCGCCGTCGCCTGTCGACCCTGATCGCCGGCGTGGCGCTGCTGCTGATGGTGGTGTTCCTGTCCGACTGGGTTTCCCAGATTCCCATGGCCGCGCTGGTGGCGGTGATGATCATGGTTTCCATCGGTACCTTCAGCTGGGAGTCGATCCGTGATCTCAGCAAGCACCCGATGAGCACCAACGTCGTGATGCTGGCCACCGTGGCCGTCACCGTGGGCACGCACAACCTGGCGATCGGCGTCTTTGTCGGCGTGTTGATTGCCGCCATGAATTTTGCCAACAAGGTGGGCAACATCCTCTATATCGGCAGCGACGAGGCCGAGGAGGGCAGTCGTCGCATTTACACGGTAGTGGGCCAGGTGTTCTTCGCCTCCTCCGAGCGATTTGCCGAGGCCTTCGACTTCAAGGAGACGGTGCAGAAAGTGACCATCGATCTGTCGCGCGCCCATTTCTGGGACATCACCGCCGTCCAGACCCTGGACCGGGTGGTGATCAAGTTCCGTCGCGAGGGCACCGAAGTGGAGCTGATCGGCCTCAACGAGGCCAGCGCCACGATTGTCGATCGCTATGCGGTGCATGACGACCCCGAGGCCGTCGAGAAGCTGATGGGCGGCCATTGACCTGCCCGAGGCATGATGTAGAACGTGAACAGATGACCCGATACGCCAGTTTCAGGACACGATGATGACAGAACAGGTGATGGCCGCCATCGACGGCTCGAAGTTCTCGGAAGGAGTGTGCGACTACGCCGCCTGGGCCAGCCAGGCGCTGGGGGCACCGCTGACCTTCCTGCACGTGGTGGACAACCACCCTCAGACCGCGGAGGCGGATCTCTCCGGCAATATCGGGCTCGGGGCTCGCGAGCACTTGCTCGAGGAGCTCTCCCACCTGGACGAGCAGCGCGCCAAGGTGGCCCAGGAGCAGGGCCGGCTGATGCTCAAGGCGGCCCGGGAGCGAGCCGTCGAGGACGGCGTGGACGATCCGGCCGGGCGCCAGCGCAACGGCACCCTGGTGGAGACGCTCGAGGAGCTGGCCGACGAAATCCGCCTGCTGGTGGTGGGCAAGCGTGGTGAAGCGGCCCACAAGGCGAGCGACCACCTCGGCTCCAATCTCGAGCGAGTGGTGCGCACCCTGCACCGGCCGATCCTGATGGTGCCCGACAGCTACCGGAAGCCCGAGAAGGTGATGCTGGCCTTCGACGGCAGCAAGACCACCCGCAAGGGGGTGGAGATGCTGGCCCAGAGTCCGCTGTTCGACGGTATCCCCGTACACGTGGTGATCGTCGGCGCCGAGACCGGCGACAACCGCTCCCAGCTCGACTGGGCGCTGAAGACGCTGCGTGACGCCGGTCACGAGGCCGAGGGCGCCATCCGTGCCGGGGAAGTGGAGGCGACCCTGCGCGGTTACCAGGAGGAGAACGGCATCGACCTGCTGGTGATGGGGGCCTATGGCCATTCGCGCATCCGCCACCTGCTGGTCGGCAGCACCACCACCACCATGCTGCGCAAGGCCAGCGGGCCCGTGCTGCTGCTGCGCTGATTGCCATCGCCTGCGCCATTTGACGCCGGCCCCGGGCCGGCGTGTCGTGACAGGCATGACGTGAGTGCGGCCGCAGGCCCACGGTGGCAAGATGGAGCCGCACGCGGCCTAAAGCCTCACAGGATATCAGCCCTGCGTTGACGGTGGCGTGCCAGCTGACCCGATAGTCCCGGCAATGGAGGCGCTGATGAACCATCCCGAGCTGGAGATGGACGCCGTGGTGAGGCGCTTGCACGCGCTGCGCGACGAGCTGCTCGCGCAGAGCGATGCCAGCCGTGACTCCCGCGATACCGTGATGCTGGATCAGACCTCGGTGGGGCGGCTGTCGCGCATGGATGCCCTGCAGGGGCAGGCCATGGCCAAGGCCGAGGAGCAGCGGCGCCAGCTGGCGTTGCGCCGCATCACCGGGGCCTTCGCGCGCATCGAGAAGGGCGAATATGGCGAGTGCATCGAGTGTGGGGAGTGGATCGGCGCCAGGCGCCTGGAAGGGGATCTCCTGGTGCTGAAGTGTATCGATTGTGCCGAGTGACGACCGAGCGTCACGCGGCAGCAACCTGACCAATGGAGAGCGACCACGATGAGCATCGAGCGACATGACACCGAGGCGCGCATGAGCCGCGCGGTGATTCACAATGGCATGGCCTGGCTGTGTGGCCAGGTGGCCGGCCCCGAGGCCCGCCATGGCGACATCACCGAGCAGACCGAGAGCATGCTCGAGCGCCTCGATGCGCTGCTCGCCGAGATTGGTTCCAGCCGCGAGCATCTGCTCTCGGCGACCCTCTACCTCAAGGACGGCCATGACTTCGCCGCCATGAATGCCGTCTGGGATGCCTGGGTACCGGCCGGTCATGCGCCGGCCCGCACCTGCGTCTGTGCGCCCATGCCCGCCGATGAGTTGAAGGTGGAGATCACCGTCACCGCCCTGGTGCCGGGCCGCTAGCCGGCAGGGTGCCGCGATGCCTTCTGTCAGCGGCTAGCGCTGGCAGGGGTCATCGATGATGGCGGTCTCCTGCGGCCGCAGCCGTCGTGAGAGGGCGTCCACGGCGATATTGAGGGCCGCGGTGACCAGCAGCAGGAAGAAGGCCACGTCGAACATCAGGTACTCGAAGTTCGCGTCGATGTAGTAGCCCAGGGTGGCCACCCCCAGCATGCCCAGAATCGCCGTCTCGCGCAGGATTACCTCGGCGCGGTAGTAAAGCAGCGCCAGCATCCCCGGGTAGAGCCGTGGCAGCAGCTCATAGGCCAGCCGGCCCGTGGCGTTGATCCCCGGCATGCCGGGGGTGATGGCATCCGCATGGCGCGCCACCAGGAAGGCGATCAGCGCGCCGTTGTGCAGCGCCAGCGCCAGCCAGGCGGGCAGCAGCGACGGCCCCAGCAGCAGCAGGAAGAAAAACGCCAGCATCAGCTCGGGGGTCGAGCGCAGAAAGACCAGCAGGCCCCGCCCGGCCAGCCGGGTCGCCGGATTGCCGAAGTGGCGACAGGCCAGCGGCCATAGCGTCAGGGCGACCAGCAGGGCCCCCACGCTGCCCAGTAGGCCGAGCAGCAGGGTATTGCCGATGGCCGGGCCCAGGTCGGGGATGCGGGCCAGCCACGCGATCAGGCCGCGCCAGTCGCCCTCGAGCAGCGCCGGCGGCCAGATGTCCTGGCTGACGAAGCGCCACAGCAGGCCGCCCTCCAGCGCCGGCCAGGGTCCCAGCAGCAGAGCGCCGCCGAGTGCCAACAGCGGGATCATCCGCCGGTGGCCCCACCAGGGCAGGCTGGCGATCAGCAGGTAGAACAGCCACAGCACGGCGCCGGCCTCATGGTAGCGCCCCTCACGGAAGGCGGTCTCGAGCTGGAAGCCCAGCGTCGGCAGGCCGACGAAGCCCAGCAGCACGCTGGCGCGCAGCGCGCACTCGAAGCGATAGCGTGTGTAGGCGGCGAGCCGGGTCCAGGCCAGCGGCAGTTCGGCATAGAGGAAGCGCGATAGCCGCCCGGCGCCTTGTGGCAGGGCATCGCTGGGGGCGGCGGGTATCTGCTCGAGGATCTCGGCATAGACCTTGGCGAAGATGCCGGCATAGGGTATCGCCAGGGCCATCAGGGCGGTGGCGGCGGAGAGGCCGAACACCTGCAGGAAGAGCAGTGCCCAGAACAGCTCATGGATCGCTCGCACGAAGGCGCAGCCGGCGCGGACCAGCCGCGAGTGGGCGAACAGCAGGGCCAGCGGGAAGCCCAGCACGATCCCACCCAGCGTGCCCCAGAGGGCCACGGCCACGGTCAGGCCCAGCGCCTCCAGCGGTGACTCCAGCCTCCCCCAGGCGGGCCAGGCCAGCCCCTGCGCAATGCGCCCGAGCTCTGCCCAGGGGTCGCGGGTCAGCACCGCCAGATCGGCGAAGGGCACCAGCACCACCGCCAGCGCCACCAATGTCAGGCTGTGGCGGGCCAGCCTCAGACCGGTCGTGTCGCCATGCCACCAGTGTCGGCCGTGGCGCGGCCTTCTGATCAGGCTTTCACTCACGGCCGCCCCCGCGCGCAGGGCAGCGCCTCCGGGTCGGGCATTGGCAGGGACCTGTCCTCACGGGGCGTCTCGGCGGAAGCATCGGCATCGGGATAGAGGCCGTCCAGATCCGCCAGGGTCAGTTCGTGCGTCGGCGCATCGATCACCAGCCGGCCATCCCGCAGGCCCCATACCCGGTCGAAGTGGCTGAGGGCCAGCTCGCGCTGATGGAGCGCGATCACCAAGGTAGCATGGCGCGCCTCGATCAGCGCCAGCAGGCGCAGCGCCTGGTGGGGATCGACGCTGGCCACCGGCTCGTCGCCGAGGAACAGCTCACGCTGCTGGTAGAGCGCCCGGGCGATGGCGACGCGCTGGCGTTGACCGCCGGAGAGCCGGCCGACGGGGCGCCGCATCAGCCCGGTCAGGCCCAGGGCATCGCAGAGCTCGCTGACCTCGCGCCAGGGGCCGGCCAGCGGGCGCACCAGGTTCCACAGGTTGGCCAGCGTCGAATGCTCGGTCAGCCGCCCCATGTAGACGTTGTGATAGACCGCCAGCTGAGGCACCAGGCCGTGCTGCTGGGGGCACCAGGCGGCGCTGTCGTCCAGTCGTCGGCGCAGGGCGCCGAGCAGGGTGGATTTGCCGGCCCCGCTGGGGCCGAGCAGGGCGACGCGCTCACCCGGATAGAGGGCGAGGCTCAGTCGAGACAGCACCACCTGGTTACCATGGCCAAGATCCTCGGCCTCGAAGGCGACCAGCGGCCGACATGGCTCGCCCGCCATCAGCGCAGCAGGCCAAGCTCTTCCGCGACGTCCTCGATGGGGGCATAGAGGGCGTTGTCAGCGGGGATGAAATCCTCGCGAGGGAAGCTTTCCAGCAGCTCGGGGTCATCCATCTCGAGCAGCGCCGAGCGCACCTTGTCGGTGAAGCCGTCGCCGAACTGCTCGTCGACGTCGCCGCGCAGGGTCCAGTTGTAATCCGGGTAGGGTGGCGTGGCCCAGATCACCTCGACCTGGTCGGTATTGACTCGGCCATCTTCCACGGCGGCCTCCCAGACCGTGTAGTTGACCGCGCCCAGGTCCCAGGTGCCGGCTTCTACCAAAGCAATGGTGCGCGAATGGTCGCCGGAGTAGCCGACCCGCGAGAAGAGCGCGTCGGGGGCCTCGTCGAAGCGCTGACGCAGGAAGTGTTCGGGCATCAGTCGGCCGGAGGTGGAGGTGCGCGAGCCGAAGGTCAGGCTCATGCCCTCGATGGCCGCGGGCAGCTCCTCTGCCCGTTCGAGGCCGGTGGAGCGGTGGGCGATGAAGTAGCTCTTGAACTCGGCGTCCTCGCTGCCCTGCGCCACGGCCACCGAGCCTGGCACCAGGCGTCGCGCCTGAACGCCGGAGAGGCCGCCGAACCAGGCCAGCTGGACCTGGTCGTTGCGAAAGGCGGTGACCGTGGCGCCATAGGACTTGACCGGCACGTACTCCACCTCGACGTCGAGGCGCTCCTCGAGGTAGTCGGCGACCTTGGAGAAGCGCTCGACCAGGCGCGACTGGTCTTCGTCGGGAATGGCGGTGAAGCGAAAGGTATCGGCAGCTACCCCCTGGGCGAACAGGGCCAGGACAGAGGTGGAAACGGCAAGCCAGCGCATGTTGATCTCCGCAGTGGACGACAGGCGGGCTATTGTTGTGGCTCGGCGTCGGCCTGGCAAGTCCGCTCGCGCCTCAGCGCGGGGCATCGCGGCCACTCAGGGGGTAGCGTGTCGCCTGCAGGCTGTCCTTGATCTTCTTGAGATGGGGCAGGAAGTCCTCCCCGCGGCGCAGGGTCACCCCGGTGGCCAGGACATCGATCAGCGCCAGCTGGATCATCCGCGAGGTCATGGGCATGTAGTAGTCGGTGTCTTCCGGCGTGGCGACTTCCAGGGTCTCGGTGCATTCGGCGGCCAGCGGTGAATCCGGGGCGGTGATGCCGAGCACCACGGCGCCGTTCTCCCGCGCCAGCCGGGCGATATCGACCAGGTCCCGGGTGCGACCGGTCCAGGAGAGCACCACCACCACATCGCCAGTGTGGCAGGCCGCCGCCACCATGCGCTGCATCAGCACGTCGACATAGGCGGTGACCGGCAGGTTGAAGCGGAAGAACTTGTGCTGGGCATCCTGAGCCACCGCCCCGGAGGCCCCCAGGCCGAAGAAATGCAGCTGCCTGGCCTGGATCAGATAGTCGACCACGCGCTCGATGCGTTCGGGGGTCACCTCGCGGCGGGCCAGGTCCAGGGCGGCGATGGTCGCGCCGAAAATCTTGTTGGTGTACTCGGTGGCGGAGTCACCGGGTTCCACCGCCTGGCTGACGTACGGTGTGCCGCCGGCCAGGCTCTGGGCCAGCTTGATCTTGAAATCCGGGTAACCCTTGGCATCGAAGCTGCGACAGAAGCGGTTGACCGTGGGCTCGCTGACCGACGCCAGCTGGGCCAGGCTGGCGATACTCATGCTGGTGGCCGACGCCGGATCGGCCAGGATGACGTCGGCCACCTTGCGTTCGGAGCGGTTGAGCTCATCGAGCTGCCGGCGGATGCGGTCGAGCAGATCGTGTCGGACCATGGGCGTTGAAGTCTCCGTGACGACGGGGCGCCATCGGCGGCGCGGAAAGATGAAACACGGGTGATGTGGTGATTTAACTACATTATGCTGGTTATACGGCACCGCGCGCAAAGGAGCTGCAGGGAGGGGCGCTGGTGGTTACTCTATTTGTAGTAAACTTACCTTCATTGCTTGCATCAAAGCGCTCCTTTGCGCTATTTTTTAAGTAAGTTAACCAGATGAGACGGATATGACACGACGCAATCGAGCCGGCGAGACCACGTCCAGCGAGGCCGGCAGCACGGAAATCGACCTGGCGCTGTTCGGCGCTCTCGGTGACCTCGCCCAGCGCAAGCTCTATCCGGCTCTCTACCAGCTTGATCGCGAGGGGCTGCTGGACGCCAACACTCGCTTGCTGGGCCTGGCTCGCCAGGAGTATGACCTGGAGAGCTTCCGCAAGCAGGTCGAGAAGGCGCTCAAGACCCACGTCAAGTCGGAGGAGCTCGAACGAGAGTCGCTGGTACGTTTCCTGGCCCGTCTCGACTTCGTGCAGCTCGATTTCACAAAGCCCGAAGGCTATGGCGCCATCCGCGAGTGGCGCCAGCAGGGTCTGTTACGCCCCATGGTGGTCTACCTCTCGGTGGGCGCCAAGATCTATGGCGATATCTGCCGCCACCTCGACGCCAGCGGCAGCCTCGATGAGCAGAGCCGTGTGGTGGTCGAGAAGCCCATCGGCTTCGATCTCGATTCGTCCGCCGAGATCAATGATGCCATCGGTACGGTATTTCCCGAGTCCCGGGTCTATCGCATCGACCACTACCTGGGCAAGGAGACCGTGCAGAACCTCATCGCACTGCGCTTCGCCAATCCGCTGTTCGGCACCCAGTGGAACCAGAACCACATCTCCCACGTGGAG
The DNA here is from genome assembly GCF_014192285.1 of Halomonas fontilapidosi. Taxonomy (GTDB): domain Bacteria; phylum Pseudomonadota; class Gammaproteobacteria; order Pseudomonadales; family Halomonadaceae; genus Halomonas; species Halomonas fontilapidosi. Next base: position 102,071 of record NZ_JACHXQ010000010.1, read on the forward strand.
ATCACCGTGGCCGAGAAGGTCGGCATCGAAGGGCGCTGGGGCTACTTCGACGAGGCCGGCCAGCTGCGCGACATGGTCCAGAACCACTTGCTGCAGTTGGTCTGCCTGATCGCCATGGATCCGCCGGCCAACCTGGATGCCGACGCCATCCGCGACGAGAAGGTCAAGGTGCTCAAGGCGCTCAAGCCGTTCACCGACGACATGCTGGGCCGCGACGTGGTGCGGGGCCAGTATATGGCCGGCACCTCGGAGGGCCAGTCCGTGCCGGGCTACCTGGAGGAGGAGGGCGCCAATACCGACAGCCACACCGAGACCTTCGTGGCCATGAAGACCGGCGTGGCCAACTGGCGCTGGGCCGGCGTGCCCTTCTACCTGCGTACCGGCAAGCGCATGCCGGAAAAGCTTTCGCAGATCATCATTCATTTCCGTCAGCAGCCGCACTATATCTTCGACCCCGACCAGCGGGGATTGGCTGCCAACAAGCTGGTGATCCGCCTGCAGCCGGAGGAGGGCATCGCACTGGAGGTGCTGACCAAGGACAGCGGTCTGGACAAGGGCATGCGCCTGCGTCGCGGCCCGCTGCATCTCGACTTCAACAGCGCCTTCCCCAAGACCCGCATTCCGGATGCCTACGAACGGCTGCTGCTCGAGGTCATGAAGGGGCAGCAGTACCTCTTCGTGCGCCGCGACGAGGTCGAGCACGCCTGGCAGTGGTGCGACAACCTGATTGCCGCCTGGGCCGACCGCGACGAGCCGCCGCGGCGCTATCCGGCCGGTTCCTGGGGGCCAGTCGCGTCGATCGCCATGATCACCCAGGATGGCCGCAGCTGGTATGAAGACTATTGAGAGCGAGAGAGACGAGATGAGTGATTCCCCCCGCGATCAGCTGGCCATCCAGCTGGCCGAGGCCGTGGCCGAGGCCCTGCGGGTCGACCTGACCCATCAGGAAAACGCCCTGCTGGTGGTCTCCGGTGGCTCGACACCGGTGCCTTTCTTCACGGCGCTGGCGGCCTATGAGCTGCCCTGGGCGCGCGTCCAGGTGACCCTGGCCGATGAGCGCTGGGTGGCCGAGGACGCTGTCGACAGCAATGCCCGCCTGGTACGCGAGCATCTGCTGCAGGGTCCGGCGTCCGCTGCCCGCTTCGTGCCGCTGACCAGCGACGACCCGACACCGGAGCAGGGTGCGGCGGCCGTGGCCGAGCGGGTTGCCAGGCTGGCCTGGCCGGCCAGCGTGGTGATCCTCGGCATGGGGAGCGATGGCCATACCGCCTCGTTGTTCCCCGACAGCCGCGAGCTTGAGCTGGCGCTGGCCACCGATGCCCCGGCGCTGGCGGTGCGCACGCCGAGCCAGCCCCAGCCACGTATCACCCTGAGCGCCGACCGCCTGCACCAGGCCCGCCGTCATGTGCTGCACATCACCGGCGGCGACAAGCGCGACGTGCTGGCCAGAGCGTTGTCCGGTGACGACGTTCGCGAACTGCCGATCCGCGCCTTCCTGGCCTGCCCGCTGGCCACCTACTGGGCCCCTTGAGTTTCTGGAGACAAGCATGACCATCGACAAGCAGCTGCCCTCGACCCGCACCACCGAACTGGACAGCATCTGCCTCAAGGCCGAGGTGATCCCGGTGCTGGCCATCCAGCGCATCGAGGATGCCGTGCCCCTGGCTCGCGCCCTCTACGAGGGTGGCCTGACCGTGCTGGAGATCACCCTGCGCACCGACTGCGCCCTGGAGGCGATCAAGCGCATCAACGAAGCACTGCCGCATGCCAGCATCGGCGTGGGTACCGTGCTGACCCCGGCCCAGTATCGTCAGGCCGAGGAAGTGGGCGCCGACTTCGTGGTGACCCCCGGCACCACCGAAGCGCTCTATCGTTACGGCGTCTCCAGCCCGGTGCCAATGCTGCCCGGCGTGGCGACCGTCTCCGAGCTGATGACCGGCTGGCAGTACGGCTATCGCCGCTTCAAGTTCTTCCCCGCCGAGGCCAGCGGCGGCGTCAAGGCCCTCAAGGCCTTCGCCGGCCCGATCCCCGAGGCGCGCTTCTGTCCCACCGGCGGGATCGGCATCAACAACGCCGAGGACTACCTGGCGCTCAAGAACGTGATGTGCGTGGGGGGCTCCTGGCTCACGCCGACGTCGCTGATCGATGCCGAGGACTGGGACGCCATCCGTTCGCTGGCCCGTGAGGCGGCAGAGCGCTTTCACCACTGACCAGTCTGCCGGCTTCGCTAACCCTGTGATCTCCCGACAGTGGGTTGCTGTCCTTGCCCCGGCTAAGCCGGGGCTTTTTGATGCTTCGCACAGGGGTTCGCCCGGTGCGCTGGCGCTTAGCGGGCCAACGGCATGGAATATGTGCACCTGCAGGCCCGATGAGCCGGAGGCGCATCGGGCGTGGGATCAGCTGCGTAACCTGGCCAGGTCGTCGCGGTCCGGCAGGGCGGCGTAGGCGCCGGGGCGCGTTACGGCGTGGGCGCCGCAGCGACTGGCGATCTCCACGGCGCGGCGCAGGAAGGCCGTGTCCCGGTGCCAGTCGCCGTCGAGGCCCTTGTCGGCGGTGAATGCGGCGAGCTCGGCCAGCAGGCCGCCGATGAATGCGTCGCCGCCCGCCGTGGTGTCCACCGCCTCGACCCGGGGCGGCGTGACTCGCTCGTCCAGCCCGACCCCCTTCAGCATCACCTCGCCCGGACCGTCGGTGATCACCGCGACCTTGACCCCGGCGGCGAAGCGTTCGGCCAGCCAGCCCTCCCGGGGGTGGTCGGCACGCAGGTCATCGAGCTCGTCCGTCGAGAGCTTGAGCAGGTCGGCGGCGTCGAGCAGCCGGGTGACCAGGCTGATGTCGGCGGCCCCGCCTGCCCAGAGGTTGTGGCGCAGGTTGGCATCCACGCTCACCAGGCAGCCGGCGCGGCGGGCCATTTCGGCCATGGCCATAGTGGTCTCGGCGATCTCCGGCTCAGTCAGGCTGTTGCTGCAGAAGTGCACGATGGCGGGGTCGGCGAACACGCCCGCGGGCAGGTGCTCGAGGCGATAGAGAAGGTCCGCGGCCGGCGGCCGGTAGAAATCGAAGGTGCGCTCGCCGTCGGCATCGCGGGAAACGAAGGCGAGTGCCGTGCGTGCCTCGCGGGTACGCACCACGCCGGAGGTGTCCACACCATGGGCGGCCAACTCGGCGGCCAGGAAGTCCCCGAAATGGTCTTCGCCGAGCATGCCGAGGAAGCGGCTGGGCACGCCCAGTCGGGCGCAGGCCACGGCCACGTTGGCGGGGGCGCCGCCGGCATAGGGGGTGAAGGTCTCCGGCGCGTCCGCTGGTCCGTCCTGGACGTCGCCGAGGCGGCTGGAAAGCAGGTCGACGAGGGCCTCGCCGAAGCTGATCACGGGGGTCATGGAGTTGCGCTCTCCTCACGGCTCAGGGTGGTGCCCAGCAGGTGCTGGGCGCCGGGGACCAGCCACACCGGGTCGAGCCGGGTGTTGGCCGACTCGACGCACAGGAAGTGGCGGGCGGCCTCGATCGAGGTGTCCCCGGGGGGCGCTTCGCCGGGATGCCAGACCACGGCGGAATCGCTGCCCTGGCGGGCGATCCTCAGGCGGCGGGTGCCGTCATCGAGACACAGTTCGGCATTGCTGCGGTAGATGCGGTCCAGCGCGCCGCGCACGCCCAGCTCGCCCTGCTGGTCGCGCTCGGCGAAGTCGGCCAGCTTGTCCAGGTAGGTGGCGCCAGTCAGGCCTTCCACGCGGCAGGCGAAGGCATCGGCGACCGCCAGGTAGCTGTGCAGCGCGCCGGTGATCTTCACTGGTGTCTCCCCGACATGCTCGGTGATCAGCTCCACGTGTAGGCGTCGGGCATTGGCCTGAATCACCGCGCGCGGGACCAGCTGGCCGTGCAGGCGCTCCTCAGGGGAGAGGTGCAGCTCCACCCCCTCCTCGTGCTCATCCACGGCATCCAGCCGCCACGGGGCCTTGCGCGCCGGGCCATGCATCGGGCCGGAGCGATCCGTGGACTCGTCGGCGGTGTTCTCGTCTGCGAACCAGGGCCAGCACAGCGGGATGCCGCCACGGATGGCCCCCGGCAGGGCCTGAGGGGTGGGGGTGACCCACAGCCAGCCGTCGGACAGCATGTCGTTGGCTGCCGGGTCTCCGGCCGGGGCAGCGCCCGCGGCTGACGCGGCTTCGGGCGCCGGAAGATAGTGCAGGACTTGCGCCCCCTGCAGCGATACCGCCAGCTGCCCCCAGGCCTCATTGGCCAGCCATACCTCGCGGCCGGCCCACTCGGCACGGCGCTGGCCACGAGTCTCCTCGACCAGCCGGGCAAGCGATTCGGGAATCATTCGATCTCCTCTGTCGATGTACTCGACCTCTTGCGTCGATTTACTCGACCTCTTCATTGTGCAGGGCCTCGGCGGCGCCCAGCAGGCCCGTCCAGGGCGCGGTGACTACCTGCACCGGGATGGCCCCGGTGTAGGCGCTCATGCGGCCCTTGGCGGTGAAGGCCTCGAGAAAGCGGCTCTCGGGGAGCCACTCGAGCAGCCTCGGGAGGATGCCGCCGCACAGTGCGACACCGCCGCGGGCCCCCAGGGTCAGCGCGGCATCCCCGCAGACGTCGCCGAGGATCTTCAGGAACCGCAGCAGGGTATCACGCGCCACGGGGTCGCCGCCCGCCGCCGCCTGGGTGACCTCGGCAGGGCTGGCATGGCGTGGCGGAGCGCCCTTCAGCGAGCAGTGGGCCAGGTAGAGGTCGAGCAGCCCCTGGCCACAGAGGATGCGCTCCACCGAGACACGGCCGTAGCGGTTGCGGAAGTGCCGCAGCAGGTTCTGCTCGCGCTCGTCGGTGGGTGCGAAGGTCACGTGGCCGCCTTCGGTGGCCAGCGGGATCCAGGCGTGTCGGCCGGGAAACAGCCCGGCCACGCCCAGCCCGGTGCCCGGGCCGATCACCAGCCGGGCGGCGTGGGGGACCGCCTCGCCGCGCTGCACGTGCACCAGGTCGTCGTCGGCCACGTGGGGCACACCCAGCGCCTGGGCGGTGAAGTCGTTGATGACCTTGAAGAGGTCGAGCCCCAGTGTCTGCTGGACCGCCTCTCGGGAGAAGGTCCAGTGGTTGTTGGTCATGGTCACCCGGTCACCGCGGATCGGGCAGGCGAAGGCCAGGCAGGCCTCGCGGGGCGCGTGCTCGTCCACCGCCCCGACCCGGGCCAGGTAGTCGCGCACCGCCTCGACCAGGCCCGGGTAGTCGGCACAGGGCAGGCTCTGGATGTTGCGGGGCGCAAAGGTATCCGGCGTCACCAGGGCGAAGCGGGCGTTGGTGCCCCCGATGTCACCGATCAGGGCAGGGCGCGTCATTCAGGCGTCCTCGTCGTGGATCTGGCCCTCCTGGCGCGCCAGGTCGTCGGCCTCGAAGCCGCCGAACACCCCGGCGCCCTCCTCGCCGCGCATCGCCAGGTGACGGAAGCCGCCGAAAAGCTCGCGCCCCAGGCCCACGTGATAGTGGTCCAGCTCGCCGACGCGCAGCCCTCGCTCAGCCCATTCGTGGGCATCGACCTTGGCCTCGAGGCTGCCGCTGTCGGCATCCAGGCGCACGATGTCGCCGTCGCGCAGCTTGGCGAGCGGTCCACCGTCCAGCGCTTCTGGGCTGATATGAATCGCCGCCGGTACCTTGCCCGAGGCGCCGGACATGCGCCCGTCGGTGACCAGCGCCACCTGGTAGCCGCGGTCCTGAAGCACGCCGAGGTAGGGGGTGAGCTTGTGCAGTTCCGGCATGCCGTTGGCCTTGGGCCCCTGGAAGCGCACCACGGCGATCACGTCGCGGTCCAGGTCGCCGGCCTCGAAGGCGCCCTTGAGGTCGTTCTGGTCCTCGAAGATGCGGATCGGTGCCTCGACCACGCGATGCTCGGGCTTCACCGCCGAGACCTTGATCACCCCGCGGCCGAGGTTGCCGTCGACCACGGTGAGCCCGCCGGTCGGCGCGAAGGGATCCGTCACGCCGCGCAATACCTCGCTGTCGAGGCTGTGCGCCGGCCCCTCGCGCCAGACCAGCTTGCCCTCCTCCAGGAAGGGTTCCTGGGTATAGGCAGTCAGGTCGGTGCCGAACACCGTGGGGAGATCGCCGTGGATCAGGCCCGCCGCGAGCAGCTCGCGGAACAGGTAGCTCATCCCGCCGGCGGCCTGGAAGTGGTTGATGTCGGCCTGGCCGTTGGGATAGACCTGCATCAGGCTCGGGGTGACCGCGGAGAGGTCGGTGAAGTCCTCCCAGGTGATGGTCAACCCCGCCGCGGCGGCCATGGCCACCAGGTGCAGCGTATGGTTAGTCGAGCCTCCGGAGGCGAGCAGGCCGACGATGGCGTTGACGATGGCGCGCTCGTCGATCTGCTTGAAGAAGGGGCGGTAGTCGCCGCCGGGCTCGGTGTTGCGGACCGCCTGCTCGGTAGCGTAGCGGGTCAGCGCCTCGCGCATCTCGGTGCCGGGGTTGACGAAGGAGGTGCCCGGCAGGTGCAGGCCCATCATCTCCATCATCAGCTGATTGGAGTTGGCGGTGCCGTAGAAGGTGCAGGTGCCGGGGCTATGGTACGACTCGGATTCCGCTTCCAGCAGGTCCTCGCGGCTCGCCTTGCCCTCGGCGAACAGCTGGCGGATGCGCGCCTTCTCCTTGTTGGGCAGGCCGCTGGGCATCGGGCCCGCCGGCACGAACATCGCCGGCAGGTGGCCGAAGCGGGCCGCGGCGATGAACAGCCCCGGGACGATCTTGTCGCACACGCCGAGGTAGAGCGCGGCGTCGAACATGTTATGGGAGAGGCCCACGGCGGTGGCCATGGCGATGACGTCGCGTGAGAACAGCGACAGCTCCATACCCGGTTGGCCCTGGGTGACGCCGTCGCACATGGCCGGCACGCCGCCGGCAAACTGGGCGGTAGAGCCCATGGCGCGGGCGGCGGCCTTGATGGTCTCGGGGAAGGTTTCCAGCGGCTGGTGGGCCGAGAGCATGTCGTTGTAGGCCGAAATGATGCCGAGGTTGGCCGAATTCATCAGCTTCAGCGAATTCTTGTCGGTCTCGCCGCAGGCCGCGAAGCCGTGGGCCAGGTTGCCGCAGGAGAGCTCGCCGCGGTGCACTCCGCGCTTGTGCTGGTCAGCCATGCGACTCTCGTAGAGGGCGCGACGCTCGGCAGAGCGCTCCCGAATGCGGCGGGTGACGTCTTCAACGGTGGGGTTGAGGGCGGGGGTCATGCTGGCCATGGCTCACCTCGAAATCGAGTGTCGGTTGTCTTGTAAACTTACCAATAAAATGTCCGGTTATCCGGCCATGCTACCCGTTATTCGGCAATTTTTGTAGTTTTATTACCGCCAATATGTTGCCGAAAGACCGGCTCAGAGACCCAGCAGGCGCAGCCACCAGCGACGCCAGGGCGGGTCGAGCAGCCCCGCGGCGTTATGACGTGCCTGCAGGAAGACGCTGCGCTGGTGAGTGAAGCGCAGGAAACCGGCCTCGCCGTGATAGGCCCCCATGCCGCTCTCGCCGATGCCGCCGAAGGGCAGGGCAGGCACCGTGTAGTGCCAGAGGGTGTCATTGAAGACCACACCCCCGGAGCGGGTCTGCTCCAGCAGTCGCCAGCGGCGGCCCGGGTCATCGGTAAAGGCGTAGAGCGCCAGCGGGCTCGGGCCGTCGGCGACCTTGGCCAGGGCAGCATCGAAGTCGCGCACGCCGATCACCGGCAGCCAGGGGCCGAAGACCTCCTCCTGCATGATCGCCAGGTTGGCGGTGGGGTCGATCACCAGCGTAGGCGGCAGCTTGGCACCGTGGCCGAGTTCCAGGCGCTCGCCGAGCTCGATCACCCGGCAGCCATGGTCGCGCGCCTCGTCGAGCAGTCGCTCGAGGCGGCTGCGGGTGGCGTCGCCGGGCACCGCCGAGTAGTCATCGCTGGCCGTGCCGTGGGGATAGAAGTCCTTTACCACCCCGCGGATCGCCTCGATGAAGGCCGGCAGGCGTGCCGCATCGATCAGCACGTGGTCCGGCGCGATGCAGGTCCGGCCGGCATTGAGCCACTTGCCGAAGGCGATGCGCCGGGCGGCATGCGTCAGGTCGGCATCATCGGCGACGATGGCCGGGGCCTTGCCGCCGAGCTCCAGGGTGACGGGCGTGAGGTTGGCGGCCGCGGCCTGGGCCACCTTGCGGCCCACCCGGGGGCTGCCGGTGAACAGCAGGTGGTCGAAGGACAGGGCGGCGAAGGCTCTGCCGATGTCGGCATCCCCGGTGACCACCTGCAGTTCCTCGGGCGCGAAATAGCGTTCGACCAGTTCAGCCAGCAGGGCGCTGGTGGTGGGGGTCTGTTCGCTGGGTTTGATCATCACCCGGTTGCCGGCGGCCAGCGCATCCAGCGCCGGCATCAACGCCAGGCTCCAGGGGTAGTTGGCCGGGGCGATGATGCCCACGACCCCCAGCGGCTGGCGGTAGAGGCGCGCGCGGCCCGGCTTCAGCCGCCAGGGCACGGCGGCACGGCGGGGCGTCATCCAGCGCTTGAGGTGGCGGCGGGTGTGGCGGATGGCCAGCAGCAGCGGCACGACCTCCGCCAGACGTGTCTCGGCCTCGGCGCGGTGGCCGACGTCCTGGTGGATCGCCTGGGCGATCTCCTCGCGGTGATGGCGAGTCATGCGCGCCAGGCGGGCAAGGCGGTCGCGACGGATCGCCGCCGAGGGGAGAGGCTCGGCAGCGAAGGCCTGGCGCTGCCGGTCAAGGCGCGCCTGCAGGGCGCGGGCATCGGTCATGCACGTCTCCGTGTGTCGATGAGGATGGAAGGGGACTCGGGCACTGGGCACAATGTAGGCCTTCTGCCAACGGCTTGTCAGCTATCGGAGCCGTCGCATAGGTGGCAGGGTTCGGGGCTGAGCCGTCGGCAGGCTGCCCCGGCGCCTCTCGCCTTGAATACCGGCATTTCCCAGGAGTCGCCATGACCTCGCTCGTGCTGCACGAACTGCCCGCCATCGAGGCGGTACCCGCCGCGGCCTGGAATGCCCTGGTCGGCGACGATCATCCCTTTCTGCGCCATGAGTTCCTGCATGCCCTGGAAGCCAGCGGCGCGGTGAGTCCCGCTACCGGCTGGGTACCGCGCCACCTGACCCTGTGGCAGGACGCGGCGCTGGTCGGCATCCTGCCGCATTACCACAAGCACCACTCTTTCGGCGAATACGTCTTCGACTGGGGCTGGGCCGATGCCTGGGAGCGCGCGGGAGGTCGCTACTATCCCAAAGGGCTCTCGGCGATCCCCTTCACCCCGGCACCCGGGCCGCGGCTGGCCCTGGCCCCACATATCGATCCGCTGGCGGCGCGCCGAGTGCTGGCCGAGGCCTGGGAGGCCAGTGCGCTGTCGAGCTGGCACCTGCTGTTCGCCGAACCGGCCGAGGTCGATGCCTGGCAGGCGGCCTGTCCGTTGCTGCTGGCCCGCCACGGCGTGCAGTTTCAGTGGCACGACGCCGGCTTTGGCGACTTCGAGGGTTTTCTGGCCGCCCTGACCGCGAAGCGGCGCAAGGCAATTCGCCGCGAGCGGCGCCTGGTGGCCGAGCAGAGGCTGACCCTGCATCGCCTGGAGGGCGAGGCCATCGACGCCGCGGCGATGGCGCACTTCTTCCGCTGCTACGAGATCACCTACCTCGAGCGCGGCCGCCATGGCTACCTTGGCCTCGACTTCTTCGAGCGCCTGCGCCGAACCCTGCCCGAGTCACTGCTGCTGATCCAGGCCCGTCGCGACGGCGTTCCGGTGGCCGCCGCGCTCTGTCTGCAGGGGGCACGCACCCTCTATGGGCGTTACTGGGGCAGCGAGGTACTGGCCGACTGCCTGCACTTCGAGGCCTGCTACTACCAAGGCATCGAGCACTGCCTGGCGCGCGGCCTGACGCTCTTCGATCCCGGGACCCAGGGCGAACACAAGCTCGCGCGGGGGTTCGCGCCACGCCGGCTCACCTCGCTGCACCATATCGCCGACCCGCGGCTTCGCGATGCCGTGGCGCGCTTCTGTGCCGAGGAGCGTACCCACGTCGAAGCCTACTGTCGGGCAGCCGAGGCGGCGCTGCCCTACCGGAGTTGACCGAGTGACGACTGCTACACTCTCCCTGAGGAATGTAATCAGTATGTATCTCATACTTCAGCACCAAATCGGTGACTTCGTTCGCTCGATACATTCAAGTCAACGATCAGCGAGTGGCAGTGATCGTCCTGAAAGGTCTCGTTCCCGGCTCCAGGTTACCGTTGTCGGGGAACTGGTCGTCTGCAGGTTGAATTTATCTCGCTGCCGCAGGGATGAGGTGAGTCGCCATGGAAATGAAGCAACGTTGCTGGCTGGTGGCGGAGGATCCGGCAGCAGCAGAGCAGTTGGAAGCCAAGATCGACTCGATCGGCTGGAAAGTAAGGCGACTATCTCCGCCTCTTTTCAGCTCTCGCCTGGAGGAGGACAGAGAGTGCGGGGTCGGACTGGTTCTGCTCGATGGCATGGCGGATGCCCGGCTAGCTCAGCTGGAGGCAATGCTGCTCGAGAGCCACTGCCCCTGGATGGTGGTCGCGGCAGACGATGCGGTCGAGGACGCCAGCAGGCGACAACTGGTCGCCACGCTGTGTCATGCCGTGGTGGCACCGACCATCGACCTCGCCGAACTTGACTGCTTGATGCGACATGCGTTGCCCCTATCACTGCTTCGGAGTGGAGACAGCAGGCCCTGTCACAGGGAGGCTGCCCTATCAGCTGACATGGCAGAATATGAAATGGTGGGGACCAGCCCCGTGATGCGGTCCCTTTTCCAGGTCATCCGCAAGGTGGCAGCGGTGGAGGCACCGATCCTGATAGGCGGTGAATCCGGGACAGGCAAGGAACTGACCGCCCAGGCGATTCATGAGCGTTCACCGCGGGCGTCATCGTCGTTTCATGCCATCAATTGCGGGGCCTTGCCGGACCACCTGATCCAATCTGAGCTCTTCGGGCACGAGAAGGGGGCCTTCACCGGAGCGGTCCATCGCAAGATCGGCCGGATCGAGGCAGCCGACGGTGGCACCCTCTTCCTTGACGAGATCGGTGATCTGCCGCTGGAACTTCAGGTCAACCTGCTGCGCTTTCTCGAGACACAGAGCATCCAGCGCGTGGGCGGCCTGGAAGAGATCAGAGTCGATGTGCGCATCATCGCCGCCACCCATGTGGACCTCGAGGCTGCCATCGAGGAGGGGCGATTCCGCGAGGACCTCTACCATCGGTTGAATGTGCTGCATGTCAGGGTGCCGGCACTCCGTGAACACCCTGACGATATCGAGGTGATGGCGCGTTACTTCTTCGACCGCTTTTCAGGAGAGAAGAGCGCCCGACTCAAGGGGTTTTCCCGCGAGGCGCTGGTGGTCATGCGCCAGTATGCCTGGCCCGGGAATATCCGTGAGCTGATCAACCGCATCCGGCGTGCCATGGTCATGTGCGAGAAACGCCTTATCCAGCCCAGGGATCTGGGCATCGAGCGTCGCAAGATCGTGCGCCATTCGATGACGCTCGATCAGGCCAGGGAGAGGGCAGAGCGAGAGGCATTGGTTGCCGCGCTGGAACGCAACGAGAGTAGGGTCCGTCCGGCGGCCCGGGAGTTGGGAGTCTCGCATGTCACCATCTATCGGCTGATGGAGAAGCACGATATTTCCCATCCGGGAGTAGAAGCCGAGGGCTGATCGGCTGATCGTATTATCTTTCCACCCTCCTGTACTGAGGATCTGCATGTTGCCTGATGGGCCTTCCATCAGGCTTTTTTATGGCTGGTGCCAGGATCCAGTTCTGTGGGAAGAAGGAGGCGGTTCATGCATGAAACGGCCTTCTCGAATTAAGCTAATTGTCTGATTTTGCAACATTCCTGACCTGAGATCCGTCTCCTGAGCGGGGAGGGAGGGAGGAGGGTTACACCTGCTTAACGGGGCCTGCCGAGGAGCTCTTCGCATTTAATCCAATAAAAACAGTGACTTAAATTTTGGCATGGCGTTTGCTCCCATCAGGGTAAGAACCGCATACGAGATGTTGAGCAGGTGTCGGCATGAAGGTTAAGACTCAGATACAGCGACCCATGAGCAATCAGTGGATCACGGCAGCGATGCGCGAGTCTGCCAGCTACGGCCTTTGGCTAGCCGTGATGGTCGGTCTTCTCGGCGCCATGGTGGCCGTAGATACACGGCAGGATGCCCAGGCAGCAGAGGCGACGCTTGTCGAGGCCTCTTCCCCCGCGCTGAAGCCTGTAGAGGCATCCGATGCTGTGCGAATGGAGCCTCTCGATGACCCTTCGCTCCAGGCCGTTCGTGGTCGCCATGTCGATGCCGGGCACCTTGAAGGCAAGAGGAGCAATTCGGTCATCCTCTGGGACGAGCGCGGGAAGGATACCCCGGCGGCTGGCAGCAAGAGTACCGTCAAGTCTCGCGCCACGGGAATCGGCAACCATCAGGAAGCCACCGTTACCACCCGCGGGGGGAGATAGTCATGGGCCTCATGAAACTGCTGGACAAAGACGTGAGAAAGGGCTCAGCACCGATGGCGATGCGGTACGGCAAGAAGGCCGGCAAGTTGGGCAGCCACACTCGAACATCAGGCGTGAGGGTCGCCACCAAACTGATGGCAGTTGCCTCTCTGTTGGCTGCCGGCATGCCACTGGCCATGGCACAGCAAGAGTTGACGACGCGCAACAACAGCGCCCTCGACAGCAGCGCCCTCAGCAGGGTCACGGGCATCAGCACCACCAACCTGGCCGCTGGCGAGGGCAACTTGCAAAGCAACAGTGGTGCCATCTCCATCGGTGATGTCGCCACCACGGCCAACGCCCTACAGCAACGGTCACGCATCGAAGACTCACTCGTCGACCGGCAGGACAGCGTCAGTATTGAGGGCCGCGCCTATCGACATTCCGAAGGGTGGATGTCGATCAATCAGGCAGCGGGCCTGGGGAATGTGCAGAGCAACGCCTTCGAGGTGGCTCTGGGCATATCGGCCAGCAACCTGAGTGACAGCAGTCTTCAGCAGGTAATGGCCGATCAGCAGGGGCTGAATGGGACCGAAGGTGATGATTCGGGAAAGTCTTCACGGAGGATCGAGGTCGACGAGACCACCTTCGAGGGCACCCGAGGTGTCATCCAGGTTAACCAGTCAGCCGGCACGGGAAACGCTACTCGCAACAGCTTCCGCATGAACATGTCGCTGGGAGAGTAGCGCAATCGCAACGCAGGAATCCGAACGATTCGGTTCATCCAGGAGGAAAGCCATGAAGACGTTCCACAAGACTCCGCTTGCCATTGCCGTCGCCACACTCATGGTAGCGCCCTATGCGCTGGCTCAGGGAGACGGCAACAAGTTCGATACCAACAGCACCATCGATTCAGAACTCGATAACTCGATCGATGTCGATATCGACCATGCAACCAACAGCGACAGCGACTTCTATACCAGCGTGTTCACGTTGAGCGTCGCGGATAACTATGCCGGTGCCACGGTCGACAGCAAGCAGCTGATCGATGGTAACTCTGTTACCAATGATGGCTCGGAGAACGACGCAACGATGGGCGGTGACTCCTTGTCCGGCTCCTCGGGCAACATCGGTGCCAACGTGGCCGCCGGCGACAGCAACAGCCAGGCCAACGATGCGGCACTGGCCTCGTCGGACGCCGCGGAGGTATTCGGCCAGGCCGAAGCCTATTCCGCCCAGTCGGCCTCCGGCAATAGGGTCAGCAATATCGGCAGCTCCAATTCGGCCCAGCTGGGTGGCAACTCGCTGCAGGGCGCTTCCGGCAATATTGCGGCCAACGTTGCCGCCGGTGTCGGGAACGCCCAGCAGAACTCGCTGGCAGTGACGGAAAACAGCGTCTCCGGCGATGCCAATGCCACCTCGGCTGGCGTCCAGTCAACCTATGGCAATGCCACCACCAACAGCCCAGTGAGCCGTGAGACGGGTGGCACCGCCGAGGTTGATTATGACGTGACGCTGGATGCCAGTGGCCTGGTCATGCAGCAGCAGGAGCCCGTTGTGGTGCCGCGTCACGATGCTGATGCGCATTCTGAAGGCGAGACAACCGAAGGGCACAACGATCTTGCCGGCCTGGCCTTCCAAGGCGTCGAAGGGTCTAAGCTCGAGATGACCGTCAGCGGTGAGGTCCCCACAACGGGGCCGACCTATACCGACCATCGCAACGACGCCTCCCTGGACGGCAGCGCCCTCAGTGGGGCCAGCGGTAACGTCGGTGCCAACGTGGCGGCAGGGACCAACAACCTGCAGCGCAACTCTCTCTCCATCGCCTCGTCAAGTGCCGGCGACAGCTGATCCTGCTCGCCAGCGCTTGGCAGCACGGCGATGCTGCAACCCAATCCCGGCCTGCTTCGGCAGGCCGGGTGTTCTACCCCAGACGAGAGTGAGTCGAGGAGTCGCTCATGCCAACCCGCCATCGATTCGCGCTAGGGGCCGTACTCCTGGGGCTCTTGCTCCCCTTTCTCGATGCTCAGGCAGCCAGTATGCGTCTGGGCAATGTCATGTCCGGCACGATGATCCATAAGGATGTCCAGTCCATCCGTGAACGTCGCTTCGAGAATATCGTCGAGCAGAAGACGGACTTCTCCTGTGGCGCGGCCTCGTTGGCCACCATTTTCCGGTATGCCTACCAGAAGCCCTCCGTCACGGAGGAGAGTGTCCTGGCTGGCATGCTCGAGGTCGCGGACCCCGAGCTGGTTCGTCAGCAAGGGTTTTCGCTGCTGGACCTGAAGCACTACGTGGAGGAACTGGGCTATCGCGGCCGGGGGTACGAGGTGGCACCGCAAACCCTGGATGAGGTGTCGATCCCGGTCATCGTGCTGCTGGACCTGGAGGGCTACAAGCACTTCGTGGTGATGAAGAAGGCTAGCGGTGATCGTGTCTACGTGGGGGATCCGGCCCTTGGCAATCGCGTCATGGATCGCGAAGCGTTCATGGACGCCTGGAACAACATCATTTTTGCCGTCGTCGGCGAGGGATTCGATCCGGGCACGGTACTGCTGGATCCACGGCAGCCGTTGACGGCACATCGCATGCAGGATGTCTTCGCCCCGGTACCGAAGCAGAAGCTGCTGGATTTCGGTTTTCGTCATGCCGACCTCTTCTGACCCCAGCGGGCCTGCAGGGGCTATCAGCCGAACAGGGGGTGACGATCATGTTCAAGAAAGCGTGGCAACGTAATTGCAAGAAGGCAGGCCTCACGGCCTTGCTGGCGGTTTCCACGACGGGATTGGCGGCACCGGCCGAGGCCGCCACCTCGGACTTTGATGCCTTTACATCGAGCCGCGAGCTGAGTGATGCCGAGCTCGGACAGCAACGAGGACGGTTCGTCGACAAGGGCAGCCTGATGTTCTTCGGGGTGCAGGTAACCAGCGAGTGGCGGACGTCCCACGGCGAGCACCTGGTGGCCCAGGGGGACTTGAGGGGGGATCTCAGCGGCGCAACACCCCGCGTGAGTTTTCAGCCGCGGATCACCGCAGTAGCGGCGGATTCCCTGGCCTCGGATGGCCTTGCGGGCAATGGTGCCACCGTCGTGGATGCCGGTACCGGCAACGCCGGCGGCGTGGTGCAGACCATCCAGGCGGCCGGGGATTTCAACGCCGCCGCCAACGACCTGCAGATCGATGTGCTCGACGCCGCCGATGCCTCAGCTCCCCAGGGAGGGGGCGCTGCGAGCGGAAGCGCCGTCGAGCAACGGCTGGCATCCGGCACGCGAGTCTCGGTCAGCAATGGACCCCAGGGCATGGGGGTTTCACTGGATGTCCCGGGCATGGGTCGCGTCAAGCAAGCCGTCGTTCCGAGTCAGGGGCTCCGTCAGTCGATCCAGTTGAGCAGTGACTTCCAGCAGGTGCGCAACCTTACGCGACTACAGCTCTATATGGGGGAGCGCGGTGCGAAGGCCGATGCGCCAGGCGTGCGCCGTGCCGTCCGCTCGGCGCGTCCCCTGGCTCCTTGAGGAACCCTGAATCCGTGGATGGCTGGTCTACACACCGTCCGGGGTGAACGATAGGGTAGGAGAGTGCAGGCCACTGGTCGTGCCGGAAGAGGGGCGCGGCCAGTGTCGCTTGGCAGGAAGCTTCGGACCAATGATTTGATGAGCACACAGCGAGGTCATTCATGCGGGATACGGCATCACTCTTTTACGTTTCCATCGTGGCAGCATCGCTTGGAGCGGCATCGACGGCTCACGCCCAGATGGCCGATGACGAGGAAGAGGTGGTTCGCGAAGCCAGGCCCAGCAAGAGTGTCGAGAACGTCCTTCGCGAGGAGCATACCCTCTTCTCCGATCGGCTGACTATCGAGCCGGGCATCAACTACTCCTATTCCGATCGCTCTCAACTGGCCCTGCGGGGCTTTCTGGCTCTTGACGCCATCTTTCTGGGGGAGATCAGTGTCGATGCGGTCGAAAGCCACATCACGACTTTCGACCTGAATACCCGTTACGGCTTGACCGACCGGCTGGAACTCGGGGTGAACCTCCCCTTCGTTTACCGAACCAGTACGTACCAATCCATAGGTGATGATTTCTCTACCGAGAAGAACAGTGAGACATCCGTGGATGAAGCGGACCTCGGTGATATCAGCCTGTCACTCTCTTATCGGCTATTCCAGGAAACGGAGACCCGTCCCGATCTCGTCTGGAATCTTGGCGTGCGTGCGCCAACAGGCACCGATCCTTACGGGCTTGATGTGCGTCAGGACTCCAATACCAACCTGAATGTGCCCACGGAGCTGCCAACCGGTAATGGCGTATGGGGTGTCAACACCGGGGTATCGCTCCTCAAGACGCTGGACCCGGCCATCGTCTTTGCCAATCTCGGCTATACGTATAACTTCGAGGAGAGTTTTGATGATATCTCTGCGAGCGAAGGCAACCAGCCCGGGGATGTGAAGCTGGGGGATACCATTCGCGCTGGCTTCGGGACGGCCTTTGCGCTCAACGAGAACTTCAGCCTCTCGCTTTCCTACTCTCACGAATATATCCAGCAATCTGAAACAACCCAAGGCGGTGCTACCAGCAAAGTGGTCGGCAGCGACGCCAATGTCGGGGTGCTCAACCTGGGCGGGACCTACGCACTGGATGACAGCACCTCCATCGTCACCAGCCTGGGCGTGGGCCTCACCGACGATGCCTCGGACGTCAGCCTGACCTTCCGCATGCCCTTCCAGATGTAGACGCCTCGGGAATCGATTACCCTGGGCTCAGGCAAGCCACCAACCTTGGTGGCTTGCTTGTTTTTCCCCGCCCCCGGTAGGGGAAAAGCCGGCAGCAGGGTTCCGCTGCGTATCGATAGTCCCTGCCATGCTTCTGCCTGGCGCCTCGCCGCCCTGCGTCACAAGATGGCATAATGCCCGCCATCGACACCCTCGTGACGGACTCCCTGCATGCTCAAGTGGCTGGCCATCGTGCTCATCATCCTGCTCGCGCTGCTGCAGTACCGGCTGTGGCTCGGCGAGGGCGGCATGCGCGAGCTTGCCGAGGTACGCCAGCGGGTGGCCGTGCTGGAGGAGGAGAACCAGCCGCTGCGCGACCGCAATGCGCGCCTGGCCGCCGAGGTGGTGGATCTCAAGACCGGCCTCGATGCCATCGAGGAGCGGGCCCGCAGCGACATCGGCATGGTGCGCACCGACGAGCAGTTCTTCTGGGTGCCCGGCGTGGCGGTGGAGACCACCGGCCTCGAGGTCAATGCCGGCCTGCTGGGCATGCCGGCCCCCGGCGCGGAGACGAGGCAGTGAGCGGCCGCCTGTGGCTTGTGGTGCCCGCCGCGGGGCAGGGGCGACGCATGGGCGCCGACCGCCCCAAGCAGTACCTGCCGCTGGCCGGCCGGCCGGTGCTGGCGTGCACCCTGGCGCGCCTCCACGAGGCCTTCCCCGAGGCCCGGCTCTGCCTCTGTCTGGACGCCGAGGATGGCCACTTCGACCCGGCCTGGGTGCCCTTCGCCGACTGGCGTCGCGCCCCCGGCGGGGCCGAGCGGGTCGACTCGGTGGTCAACGCCCTGGAGGCCATCGCCCCGGAGGCCGAAGAGGACGACCTGGTGCTGGTCCATGATGTCGCCCGGCCCTGCGTCACCGTCGACGACCTGAGGCGCCTGCTGGCGGCCATTGCCGACGACCCCGTGGGCGGGCTGCTGGCGGCCCCGGTGGCCGATACCATGAAGCGCGACGATGGCGCCGGGCGGGTGCGGGCCACCGAGTCCCGCGAGGGGCTCTGGCATGCCTATACCCCCCAGGGCTTCCGCCATGGCCTGCTGTGTCGCGCCCTGAATGATGCGCTGGCGCGGGGTGTGGCCGTCACCGACGAGGCCTCGGCGGTGGAGGCGGTAGGCCTCTCGCCGCGGCTGGTCGGCGGGCGTCGCGACAACCTTAAGATCACCCATCCCGAGGACCTGGCCCTGGCCGAACTGGTGCTGTCGGCCCAGGCGCTGGCCGCCCAGACGTCCTCGGTGACTCACCCCGAGGCGTCCCCGCATGGGACGAACGGAGCATGAAGGGAGTATGAAACGCGCATGATGCGAATCGGCCACGGCTTCGATGTTCACCGCTTCGGCGAGGGCGACCACCTGATGGTCGGCGGCGTCGCCATCCCCTTCGATCGCGGCTTCATCGCCCACTCCGACGGCGACGTGCTGCTGCATGCGGTCTGTGACGCCCTGCTGGGGGCGTGTGCCCTCGGCGACATCGGCGGCCACTTCCCCGATACCGACCCGGCCTGGGCCGGCGCCGACAGCCGTGGCTTGCTGCGCCACGTCGCCGGGCTGGTGGGCGAGGCCGGCTACCGGGTCGGCAACCTGGACGCCACGCTGATCGCCCAGGCGCCGAAGATGGCGCCCCATATTGGCGTCATGGCCGGATATATCGCCGAGGACCTGGGCGTCGCCCGGGGCGCGGTCAACGTCAAGGCCACCACCACCGAGCGGCTCGGGTTCACCGGCCGCGGCGAAGGCATCGCCGCCGAGGCAGTGGCGCTGCTGGTGCGCCGCGACGGGGATTCGGCTTGTGAGTGAGATCGGATCATCCGGCGTCCAGGATGCCATCGACTGGCCGCCGGCCTGGCCGCGGGGGCTCGAGGAAGCATTCGGCGCACCGCCACCCGGCGACTATCGCGCCGTCCCCGAGGACTTCCGGGTCGAGGAAGCCCTCGACTTCGCCCCGGAAGGGGAGGGCGAGCACCTCTGGCTGTTCATCGAGAAGCGCGACCTGACCACCGCGATGGTCGCCCGCGAGCTGGCCCGGCTCTGCGAGGTCTCGTCGCGAGTGGTCGGCTATTCGGGCATGAAGGACCGTGTCGCCGTGACCCGCCAATGGCTCTCCGTGCAGCTGCCCGGCCGCGAGGCCCCCGAGGGCCTCGCGGCGCGACTCGCCGAGCGGGGGGTACGCGTGCTCGACCAGGCCCGCCATCCGCGCAAGCTTAAGCGTGGCGTGCACCGGGCCAACCGCTTCCGCCTGCGGATCACCGGGGCCGCCGTTGCCGACCCGGCGCTCGAGGCGCGCTGGCAGCGTCTGTGCGACGCGGGTGTGGCCAACTATGTCGGCCCCCAGCGTTTCGGCGCGGACGGGCGCAACCTGCAGCGCGCCCGGGCCGTGCTGGCCCGCGGCTGGCGCAAGCGCGATGACCGCGAGGGCATGCTGCTCTCCGCGGCCCGCAGCTACCTGTTCAACGAGCTGCTGGCCGCCCGGGTGCGCGACCATAGCTGGACCACACCGCTGCCCGGCGAGGTGGTCATGCTCGACGGCAGCGCCAGCCAGTTCGACGTTGCGCCCGACGATGCCGCCGAGCTCGCCGGGCTCATCGAGCGGGCCCACCGCCTCGATCTGCACCCCGCCGGGGTGCTGTGGGGCATCGGCGAGTCGCGCGCCACCGGCGAGGCCCGGGCCTACGAGGCCGCCCTGGCCGCGCGCTACCCGGGCCTGTGCGGCGGGCTGGAGCGCGCCGGTGTCCGCCTGGCCCGCCGGGCACTGCGGCTGCGCCTGGGCGAGCCGCGGCTGACGCGAGGCGACGGCGAGCTCTGGCTGGCCTTCAGCCTGCCGCGGGGGGCCTTCGCCACCGCCGTGCTGCGGGAACTGATCTCTCATCCCTCACTAGGGGCCCCGTCCCCCGACAGGAGCCTATGATGCGTCGACTGCTGCTCTCCAATGACGACGGGGTGCACGCCCCGGGGCTGCGCGCCCTCCACGATGCCCTGCTGCCCCATGCGCGGCTGCGCGTTGTCGCACCGGATCGCGACAAGAGCGGGGCCAGCAACTCGCTCACGCTGAGCCGGCCGCTGGCGCTCTCCTCGCTCGACAATGGCTTCTACAGCGTTGACGGTACGCCGGCGGACTGTGTCTACCTGGGGGTCAACGGCGTCTGGGACGAACGTCCCGACCTGGTGATATCGGGCATCAATCATGGCGGCAACCTCGGTGACGACGTGCTCTACTCCGGCACCGTGGCCGCGGCCATGGAGGGGCGCAACCTGGGCATGGCGGCCATCGCCATGTCGCTGGTGGGCTCGCACCATTTCGAGACCGCCGGACGGGTGGCGGCGAGCCTGGTCGGGGCAGCCGACCAGCTTTCGCTGCCGCCGCGCAGCCTGCTCAACGTCAATGTGCCGGACCTGCCGTGGAGCGAGATTCAGGGCTTTCGGGTGACCCGGCTGGGCTATCGCGGCCCGGCGGCCCGTCCCCTGGAAGTCCGCGACCCGCGCGGCCGGCTGCGCTACTGGATCGCTGCGGTGGGCGAGAATGCCGACGACGGTCCGGACACCGACTTCGCCGCCGTGGAAGCGGGCTTTGTTTCCATCACGCCGCTGCAGACCGACCTGACACGGCATGCAGCGCGCGACGACGTGCAGGGCTGGCTGGATGCACTCACCTGAACGTCTGGCAGAGCTGCTGCGCGGTGTTGGCATGACATCACAGCGCACCCGCGATCGCATGGTCGGCCGTCTGGCCGATCAGGGCATCCGCGATCAACGCGTGCTGGAGGTGATGGCCCGCGAGCCGCGTCATCTGTTCCTCGACGAAGCCCTGGCGCATCGCGCCTACGAGGACACCTCGTTGCCCATCGGCCATGGCCAGACCCTCTCCCAGCCATGGATGGTGGCGCGGATGACCGAGTTGGTGATCCAGGAAGCGCCGTCGCGTGTGCTGGAGGTGGGGACCGGTTCCGGCTACCAGACTCTCGTGCTGTCGCGCCTGGTAAAGGAACTCTGGTCGGTGGAACGGATCAATGCCCTGCATCGTCGCGCCGGCGGTCGCTTGCGCCTGCTCGAGGTCCACAATGCCCGGCTACGCCTGGCCGACGGCGGGCACGGCTGGCCGGAAGACGCGCCCTTCGAGGTGATCCTGCTGACGGCCTGTGCCAGTGAGCTGCCCGCCCCGCTGCTCGCCCAACTCGGCGAGGGAGGGGTGTTGATCACGCCGCTGGCCGGCCCGGATGGCCGGCAATGGCTGACTCGGGTGCGGCGCAGTGGCGACGACGTCGAGACACAGCGGCTGGAGGCGGTGCGGTTCGTGCCGTTGCTGGAAGGCGTCATTCGTTGAGAGACGTCATTTTTTGAAAGGAGTCCGCTGTTGAAGCGTCATCTCGGTATCTTTCTCAGGGGGGCGGGCATGGGGGCCGCCGATGCGGTACCCGGCGTATCGGGCGGAACCATCGCCTTCGTCACCGGCATCTACGAGGAGTTGATCCACAGCATCAAGCAGTTCGGCCCCAGCGCCTATGTCGCCTGGCGTCGCGGTGGTCTGCCGCTACTGGTGGCGCATCTCAACCTGACCTTCGTGCTGCCGCTGCTGGCCGGCATCGCCATCAGCCTGATCAGCGTGGCCCATCTGGTCGTCTGGCTGCTGGATGATTTCCCCCTGATGCTCGACGGGTTCTTTTTCGGCCTGGTGGCCGCCTCGGCGGTGGTCGTCAGCCGTCACCCGGCGGACTGGCAATGGTGGCATCTGCTGCCGCTCGTCGGCGGTTTGCTGCTCGCCCATGGCCTGCCGTCGCTGATGCCGCTGGTCAGCCAGCTAGGCAGTCCCGATCTGGTGCTGGTGGTCGGCGGGGCGATCGCCATCAGTGCCCTGCTGCTGCCCGGTGTCTCAGGGAGTTTCCTGCTGCTGACCATGGGTCTCTACGGCACGGTAATGCAGGGCATCCGCGGTTTCGACCTGGGGCTGATCGGGCTGTTCGGGGTAGGCTGCCTGATTGGCTTGTTCGGCTTCTCGCGGCTGCTTTCCTGGCTGCTGCGCCACTACCATACGGCGACCCTGCAACTGCTGGTCGGCTTCATCATCGGCTCGCTGCCGGTACTCTGGCCGTGGCGGGAACTGGTACGCTATCAACTGGGTACAGAGGGCCAGATGATTCCCCTCGACTACCGTTACTTGACCCCGGCCGACTTCGCGGAACTGACCGGTGAGCCTGCCCGGCTGCCGGCAGTGGTGGCCCTGATGCTGGTCGGGGCGGCCCTGGTACTGCTGATCGGCCGGGCCAATCGGGCAGCGACACCCGGTTCCCGACAAGGTGCTGACAAGGAGGAAGGCTCCGATGCATAAGGTATTTCTGATTTCTGGCCTGGCCCTGGCGCTGGCCGGCTGCGCCGCCCAGCAGGGCGAGAGCGGGCCGGTTCAGGTCCGCGACCTGTCGGCCAGTCGGGCGGACACCACGCCCGCCGAATACACCGTTCAAGCCGGCGATACGCTCTACGGCATCGCCTGGCGCCATGACATGGACTATCGCGACCTGGCCCGCCTCAATCGCATCGGTCCGCCCTACCGCATCGAGCCCGGCCAGCGGCTGCAGTTGGGTGGCGAGGGGAGTGCCACCATGGCCTCCGCTCGAGATGGCGGCGAGAGTGGATCCGGCCAGAGCGCGTCCGGTGAGCGCGGCGTCGTGGCCACCGGTCTTGGTGGCGGGACGTCGGCGAGCGACGAGGAGCTCGACTGGTTGCTGCCCGACGAGAGCGCCATCGAGCGCAACCGGCGCCTCTCGACCGAGCGCCAGGAGGACGATGACTCGCCCCAGGCGCCCAGCCAGGCGGCCATGGAGAGTGCCGATGACGTCTCGGGCAGCGATCAGGGGCCGGGGCCGATCTACAGCTACGACAGCCCGGGAGCGGACGGCAGCCTGAGCGAGCGCGACCTGGCCGAACGCCGGGAACGGGCATCACGCGCGGAGGAGGAGGGGTCGCAGGCCGCCGACGCGGCGACACGCAGCGGTCCCCCAGCGGACAGCGCGGCAGCCGAGGACGAGGCCGCCCAGGTCGAACGGGCATCGACGCAAGAGGACGCCGCTGGCGCCGATGCCGGTACCTCGGTGGCCGGTCAGCCGGCCTCCGAACAGCGCGGCGAGCGTCGCTATACCCCGGTGGACGAAGTGGCCTGGCAGTGGCCGGTCGAGGGTGACGTGATCGGCCAGTTCGGCGAGGGCGGGAGCATCACCGCCGGCATTGATATCGCCGGACAAAAGGGGCAACCTGTCAAGGCAGCTGGCCCAGGCATCGTGGTCTATGCGGGTAGCGGCGTCAGGGGCTATGGCAACCTGATCCTGCTCAAGCACAACAACCAGTTCCTGAGTGCCTATGCCCACAACGAGACCCTGAACGTCAAGGAAAATGATGTGGTCGAGGCCGGTGAGGTCATCGCCACCATGGGCGACAGCGATGCCGAGGACGTCAGGCTGCACTTCGAGGTGCGCAAGGATGGCCAGCCCCAAAATCCCCTCGAGTTTCTGCCGGCCCGCTGACCCTAAGGGTCAGCCAGTCGCCGAGGCAGGAGAAATGGGGTAACCATACAATAATAACGTCGCGCGTCGGTCGTCCGGCCTGGACTCACGACGCCTGGTCGCAACCATGGGGTAGCAATTGATGAGCATGCTTGAACGGGATCTTCAGGATGTGAATCTGGCATCCGCCGACGAGGCGGACGAGGATGCCGCCGAGACCGAGAACGAGCTGGAACGGGAGGATATCGAGGAAGAGGAGACGGTCGTCGGCGATGAGGAAGCCTTCGAGAAAGCGCTGAATCGCGAGGACCGCCATCAACGTCACAGCCTCGATGCCACCCAGATCTACCTCAACGAGATTGGTTTTTCGCCGCTGCTGACGCCGGAAGAAGAGGTCCACTATGGCCGACTGGCGCGGCAGGGAGACCCGGCCGGCCGGGCAAGAATGATCGAGTCCAACCTGCGTCTGGTGGTGAAGATCGCCCGGCGCTACCTCAACCGTGGCCTGACACTTCTCGACCTGATCGAGGAGGGTAACCTGGGCCTGATCCGCGCGGTGGAGAAGTTCGACCCCGAGCGCGGTTTCCGTTTCTCCACCTATGCCACCTGGTGGATCCGCCAGACCATCGAGCGGGCGCTGATGAACCAGACCCGCACCATCCGGCTGCCGATCCACGTGGTCAAGGAACTCAACATCTACCTGCGGGCCGCTCGTGAGCTGACCCAGAAGCTGGACCACGAGGCCACCGCCGAGGAGGTCGCCGACTACCTCGACAAGCCGGTGGAGACCGTCAAGAAGATGATGGGCCTCAACGAGCGGGTCTCCTCCGTCGACTATCCGATGGGCAGCGAGAGCGACAAGCCGCTGATCGAGACCCTGGCCGACGACAATGACCAGGGCCCGGAGTCCACCCTGGTCGACGGCGACGTGCGCCAGCATGTCGATGAGTGGCTGGCCGAGCTCACCGAGAAGCAGATGGAAGTGGTGGTGCGTCGCTTCGGCCTGCGTGGCCACGAGGCCGCGACCCTAGAGCAGGTCGGCGAGGAGATCGGCCTGACGCGCGAGCGTGTCCGCCAAATCCAGGTGGAAGCGCTCAAGAAGCTGCGTCGCATGCTCGACAAGCAGGGCCTCTCGCTGGATGCCATCTTCGAGTAAGGAACCCGCCGGCATGACTCGGCCGCTGATCGCCGATATCGACCTAGACGCCCTGCGTCACAATTACCGCCTGGCCCGTGACCAGGCCCCCCACAGCCGCGCCGTTGCCGTGATCAAGGCCGATGCCTACGGCCATGGCGCGGTGGCCTGCGCCCGGGCGCTCGAGAGGCTGGCGCCGGCGTTTGCCGTGGCCTGCCTCGAGGAAGCCGAGGTCCTGCGCGAGGGCGGCATCACGGCGCCCATCGTGCTGCTCGAGGGCATCTTCGAGGCCGCCGAGCTGGAGCGGGTCGAGGCGCTGAAGCTATGGATGGCGGTACACGCCGACTGGCAGTTGGAGGCGCTGCTCGCCTATCGTCCCGCGCGGCCCATTCCGGTGTGGGTCAAGGTGGATTCGGGCATGCACCGGTTGGGCTTCCCGCCGGAACAGGCCGAGGCGGTCTGGTCGCGCCTCGTCGCGGCCCCCGACCGCGCCTGCGACTTGCACCTGATGAGCCACTTCGCGACCGCCGATGCCCTGGAGTCGGGCTACTTTCGCCGTCAGCTCGAGCTGCTTGATGACCTGGCAAGTCGGCTCGAGGCCCCCACCTGCCTCGCCAACTCGCCCGCCACCCTGGCCTGGCCCGAGGCGCATGGCGCCTGGAACCGCCCGGGAGTGATGCTCTACGGCAGCGACCCGCTGGAGGCCTCCAACGAGGCCAGCCGTCGGCTGGCGCCGGTCATGACCCTGCGCTCCGAGATCATCGCCGTACGCGAGCTCGCGGCAGGCGAGCCGGTGGGCTATGCTGGGCGCTGGCGGACGCCACGCCCCTCGCGGATTGGCGTGGTCGCCTGTGGCTATGGTGATGGCTATGATCGGCACGCGGTCGACGGTACCCCGGTGATGGTCAATGGTCAGCGCGCCAGCCTTGCCGGCAAGGTTTCCATGGACATGCTCACGGTGGATATCACCGAGATCCCCGAGGCCGAGATTGGCAGTGAAGTCGTGCTCTGGGGGCGCGCCGCGAACGGCCAGATTCTCCCGGTGGACGAGGTGGCCCGCCATTGCGGCACCATCAGCTACACCCTGCTCACCGGGGTGCTGCCAAGGGTGCCCAGGCGCTACCATGGGGCACACTGATCGCCGCAGCACGGGAAGCCGCATGACCCGGGACGAGTCCCCTCAGCCCAATTTCGCCCATCCACGCTACTGGCCGGTATGGCTAGCCATCGGTGCCATGTATGTCGCCGCCTGGCTGCCCTGGCGTCTCAAGCTCTGGATCGGAAAGCTGATCGGCCTGGCCGCCTGGCGCTTCGCGAAGCGCCGGCGCCACATCACCGAGACCAATATCCGTCTGTGCTTTCCCGAGTTGGACGAGGCGCAGCAGGCCAGGCTGGTGCGCGAGACCTTTATCGCCAACGGTATCGGCATTATGGAGACCGCCACCGGCTGGTGTCGCGATCCAGAGCATCTGCGCCACCGCGTCACCTTCAAGGGCCAGCAGCACATGGCCAGGGTGCAGGCCGAGGGCAGGGGGGCGCTGATCATCGGGGTGCACTTCTCGACCCTGGACCTGGGGGCCGCCCTGCATGCGCTCTACTTCCGCGCCGACGCCGTGCAGCGTCCCCACGACAACCCGGTCTTCGACCGCTTCATGGCCCGCGCTCGGGCCCCCTACTTTGATGAGGTCCTCGACCGTCACGATCTGCGCGGCGTGGTGCGTCGTATCAAGGCCGGTTATGCGGTCTGGTACTCCCCGGACCAGGACTTCGGCCGCGACGTCAGCGTCTTCGCCCCCTTCTTCGGTATCGACGCCGCCTCCATCAAGCTCACTGCCAAGATCGCCCGCATGACCGGGGCTCCCGTCATGCCGCTGATCTTCCACCGCAATCCGGACAACCGCACCTACACCCTGGAGTATCTGCCGCCGCTGGAAGACTTCCCCAGTGGCGACGAACTGGCCGATGCGACACGGGTGAATGCCGTCATCGAACAGGCGATTCGCAAGCATCCGGAGCAGTACCTCTGGCTGCATCGCCGCTTCAAGACCCGCCCCCAAGGCGAACCCAAGCTCTACTGACGCCGGCTGGCCGCGATCAGGCCGGCTAACGGTCAGGGAGCGCTGCCGGGAGCGAGAGCCGATGGAGGCCGTCGTCCAGGCGCGCCGAGACGAAACGTCTGTCCAGCGGATGGCCCGCCGCGTGGGACAGCGTCTCCACCACTCGGTCGGCATGGGCCTGGAGGATGTCGAGATCCTGTTGCTCGGCGAACAGAGAGAGGGTCTTCAGGGCCTTGAGCACCCCGAGGCCGATGCTCAGATCATCCCTGCCGTAGCGCAGGATGGGCTGGAAGAGCCGGTAGAGCAGGCTCTCGAAGTCCTCTACCTGCCAGGTGACCCGGCAGGTTCCGTCCTGGTCGAAGAGCGCGTCGCAGGGCCGCCACTCAAGGCGTCGGCGCAACAGGTCGGTCAGGCGATGCAGGCAGAGGCGGGCGGTCCCGGGGTCGTTGATGCCCGGTGAGAGGGCCTTCAGCGCGACCTCCATCAGCTGGGTCATGCCGAACACGTGGTGCTCGGTGATCGATTCTCCCTCCACGTAGGTCAGGGTGGCCCGGACCTCGTCGCACCAGCTCGCCTCGGGAAGCGCCGCGGCCTCCAGCGAGAGGATCGGCAGCCCCTCTACCACGTAGTCGCCGAAGCGGAAATGAAGGTGCACGACGCCGTCGACCCGGCGCGCCAGGTCGGCCAGGGCGGTGAGGTCGGCATTCTGCAGGTAGCCGGCGCGGTGGGCATGCACGGTATGCTGGCGATGGCCGGATGACGGGGCAACCGCCAGGATGCGCCACTCCTTGCTCTGCTGGCGAGACTGCAGCCTCTCCATGGAGGCGAGCGTGGACTGGTGCAGATCGGCGGCCACGGCATCGATCTGGATCGATTGCGAGGCGTTGTGGATGAAATAGACGAACAGCGCCAGGCAGTGGACCACCATGGCGCAGGCCAGGTAAATCGCCAGCGAGCGCCAGGTCGCCTGGCCCTCGGCGACGTCCGGGACCATCAGCAGCATCAGGGTGAAGAGGATGGTGCCCAGGTAATGGCCCAGCACCCACTGATGGGGGCGCTCCGAGATCAGGCCGAACACCAGCTTGTGGGAAAACTGCCCGCCGGCCTGCGAGAGCACCGACATCACCATGGAGAAGCTGAAGACCATCAGCGAGATCATGCCACCCAGCAACGCGGCGAGCAGGGCACGCGTCTCCTCGGGCGCCTCCAGGCCCAACATCGTGAGCAGGGGCGGCAGCCGGTCGTCGGAGATCGGCAACAGCAGCGCGACAAGGCTCAGCAGGGCGTAGGCCAACGCCAGCAGCGAGGGCAGGTAGGCGATGCTCTGCCGGAACGCCTTGAGCAGGTGGATGGGCCAGAACAGCAGGAAACTCATGGGGGGCTCCTCGCGGCAGGAGTCCCCCTTATGGCGCGTCTCGCCGTCGGGGGCAACCCCGTGCTGTAACCGGAAGCTGGAAGAGCGGCGCTTCGCGCCTGGAAGTGGGAAGCCAGAAGAGGACCCCACGAACCTTTCGGTGAACTGACCCCCAATAGTTGGACGGTTCATTCAGCCGGCGATCAAGGCCTGAGTCCTGTACTGTACGGGGCTCAGACCTTTTAGTTTCAGCCTGATGCGTTCGTGATTGTAGTAATGGATGTACTGGTCGAGCTCTTGCTGCA
>NZ_JACHXQ010000011.1 GCF_014192285.1 Halomonas fontilapidosi
CCCGCTACGACAAGTTGGCCAGCAGCTTCAAAGCGATGGTATGCCTGGCCTGCATAGATCGCTGCTTGCGTGCCAACTTTTCAGACAGAACCTAGCTTCGCCCGGCTGGTGCCATTGCCCAGCGGCTCCACTTGGATCTGCACCGGGATGCGCTCATGCATCTCCTGCACGTGGGAGATCACGCCGACGCGGCGGCCCAGCGCCTGCAGGCCGTCGAGTGCCTCCATGGCCAGCGCCAGGGATTGCGGGTCGAGGCTGCCGAAGCCTTCGTCGATGAACAGCGATTCGATGGTGAGCTCGCCCGAGGCCATGGAGGCGAGCCCCAGGGCGAGCGCCAGCGAGACCAGGAAGGTCTCGCCACCGGAGAGGGAGTGCACCGAGCGGCGCTCATCGCCCATATCGAAGTCTTCTACCAGCAGGCCCAGCGGGCTGCCGCCGCGCACCAGTCGATAGCGACGGCTCAGGCCGGCCAGGTGTACGTTGGCGTGCTCGAGCAACTGCTCCAGGTTGTAGGCCTGGGCGATGCGCCGGAAGGTCTTGCCGTCGGCGGAGCCGATCAGCTCGCTGATCTGACCCCAGCGGCGGAACTCGGCCTGGGCGGCGTCCAGCTCGGCCTGGCCGGCCTTGCGGCGCTCACGCTTGCGCTCGTCGTCGCTGAGCGCGAAGGCGGCCTGGTCGCGGACCCGCTGGGCCTCGTCCAGGCGAGGAGCCAGCTCGGCCTGTGCCTCGCTCAGGGCCTCGTGGCGGCGTTGTAGTGTCTCGGCCACGGCGTGGCTGATCAGCGCTTCGTCGCCGTCTTCCTCGCTGGTTTCCTCGCTGTTGCCCTCGATCAGCCCCTGGTCGCGGCGGTGGCGCAGCAGGGCGTCGCGCCGTTCGGCCAGAGTGGCGGCGGCGCGCTGGCGGGCCTGGTCGGCTGCTTCGAGCCGCTGTTCCTCCTGCCGGGCCTCCTCCTCGGACTGGCCGAGCAATCGCGCCAGGGTGGCATCGCTCAGCTCGGGATGCGCCTGACGCCATTCGGTGAGCTCGCGGGCCAGGGTCTTCTGCTCCTGGCGTCGCTGGTCGAGCTGCTCGGCCTCGTGCCTGGCCTGCTGGGCGAGGCGCTGGTGCGCATGCTGGGCCTTGTGCAGCCTCGCCTGGGCGTCATCACGCCTATTTCGGGCGCGCTCCTGGGCCCTGTCGAGTTGCTGCTGCCAGGCGTCCGGCGAGGCGTGATCGCCGAGTCTTGCAGCGAGGGCGCGGGCGAGTTCGTCGCGCTGCTGCCGCAGGGGAGGCAAACGTTCGTCGAGGTCGCCAAGCTCCCGGACGAGCTCGCCATGGCGGGCCTCGAGACGCGCGAGCGCCACCCGGCCCTCCTGCAGTGCCTGCTCCAGCGGTGCCAGCTCGGCCTCGGCCTTGGCCAGTTCATCCAGGCGCTGTTGTTCCCGGTGGCGCTGGGTCTCGCTTTGCTCACTCTGGGTCTGTAGCCAGCCCTCGCGCTCGGGCTCGCTGATGGTGGCGAATTCTTCCTGCAGGGGATGCGCCTCCAGGGCCTGGCGGGCGCTATCCCGCTGGCGCTCGGTCGTTGCCTTGTCCTGCCGATGCTGAGCGAGGGCGGCCTCCACGGCGCGGTACTCGCCCAGCAGCTCATCGCGCCGCTGCTGGGCCGCGTCGCGCGCTTCGCGGGCCTCGCTGAGCTGGCGGGCTTCCTCCGCCTCCTGGGCCTCAAGCTGGGCGGCCTCCGGCGTGGCCGGCGGATGCTGCCGCCAGGGGTGATCGTGGCCACCGCACACCGGGCAGGGCTCGCCCTCCTGCAGGGCCTCGCGCAGCCGCACCACGCTCTCACTGCGCACCGCGCGGCTGCGATCGATCAGCGCGCCGATGCTGTCGAGATGGCTCTGGGCCCTGTCCAGCTGTTCTCGGGCGGTCTGCCCCTCGGCCAGCAATCGGTCACGACGGCTCTCATCCTCGCTGAGGTGCCTGGCCAGATTCGTCAGGGCCAGTTCGCAGCGGCGGAGTTCCTGCCAGCGGCTGGTCAGCTCCTCCAGCGCCAGATGACGCCGGGCGGCTCGGTCGTGCGCCTGCTGGGCAGCCTGGCGGGCCTCATCCAGATGTGAGTGAGCGCCCACCCACTGCTCGAGAGCTGCCTGCCACTCCTTGCGTTGCCGTTCCTTGGCCTGCTGATTCTCTTTGGCCCTGCAATGCTCGCGGGCAAGGGCGTCGGCCTGTGTCTGCTGCAGGGTGCGGGCCGCCTCCAGGTCGCTGAGCTGTTTCTCCTGGGTGGCAAGGCGCTGGGCCTCCACCCTGGCCTCGTGAAGGGCGGGCTCGGCGCGGCGTCGGGCCTCGGTGGCCTCGTTGAGTGCCTGCTCGGCCTGCGTCTGAGCGGTCTCTGCCGCCTGCTGCTCGGCCGCAACGGCGTCCCGCGCTTGCACGGTCTCGGCGTGAGCCGATTCCAGGGCGGCGATCTCGCCGGGCAGGGCGGCCTGGCGGGTAAAGGCATGGCGCCGCGGGGCAATCAGCCGGCGCCACTTGCGGTCGGCCCGCAGATCAGCGAGCGCGTGCCACTCCGCGTCGGCTGTCTCTTGCCGTGCCAGACCATCGCGGTAGGCCGCGTGCCGCCGGTCATCCTCCTCGTGCCAGCGGCGCTTGGCCTGGAGCGATTCCGCCTGGGCCTGCAGGTCAGTGAGTGCCTGCTGGGTGGCAGTGGCAGCGTGTTCCAGCTCGCTGCGAGCCTCGGCGTCGGCGGGTCGGTCGTCGGCCAGCTTCGCTTCCAGAGCATCCACGGCCTTCCTGGCCTCGCTGGCACGGCGGTAGGCGGCCATGGAGATCGCCGAGTACTCGGCGGTGCCGGTAAGGCGCTCCAGCAGGTCGCTGCGCTCATTGTCATCGGCCTGGAGGAAGGCGGCGAACTCGCTCTGGGCGAGCAGCACGGCGCGGGTGAACTGGTCGAAGGTGAGCCCCAGGCGCTCCGGCAGCAGGCGGTCGAACTCGCGCTTCTGGGTAGTGAGCAGCCGGTCGTCTTCGAGGTCGCGCAGTGACTGCTCGGCCTTCTGCAGCTTGCCGGCCACCTTTTCCCGGGCGCGCCGCACCGCCCAGCGGGCGCGGTAGCGGCGTCCGTCGCGGCCCAGGAAGTCCACCTCGGCGAAGCCGGCAGCGGTACCGCGGCGCAGCAGGGT
The DNA here is from genome assembly GCF_014192285.1 of Halomonas fontilapidosi. Taxonomy (GTDB): domain Bacteria; phylum Pseudomonadota; class Gammaproteobacteria; order Pseudomonadales; family Halomonadaceae; genus Halomonas; species Halomonas fontilapidosi. Next base: position 3,153 of record NZ_JACHXQ010000011.1, read on the forward strand.
GCGCGGGTCGCTGGTGGTCAGCGTGGAGTCCGCCGTGTCGTCGATCTGGCTGTCGCGAGCGGGCGCCCGGCGCAGCCGTGGCGTGCTGCCATAGAGTGCCAGGCACAGGGCGTCGAGCAGCGTGCTCTTGCCGGCGCCGGTGGGGCCGGTAATGGCGAAGAGGCCCGCGTCGCGCAGCGGGGCCACGGTGAAGTCGAGCGCCAGCGGGCCGGGCAGCGAGGCCAGGTTCTCCAGGCGCAGGGCGAGAATCCTCATGTACGGCCCTCCTGGTCACCTGCACCGTCGGCATCGTCAGCGTCGGCGTCGAGCACGTCCTGGCAGAGCCGGTCGAAGTCGGCAAGCACGTTGTCACCCGGTGGCTGGCCCCAGTGTTGCGCCCAGGTGCGTTCGAAGAGCTTGCGTGGGCCGAGGGTCTCCAGGTCGACATGCGCCTGCTGCGCCTCGCGCTCGACCCGGGGCAGGCGACGCTCGAGGCGCAGCAGGCGCAGCGCCTTGCCTTCAAGGGCCGCCTCCACCCGGGCACGCAGGTCGGGAATCGGCGCGTCGAGTTCGACACGAACCTCCAGCCAGGGCCAGTGCTCTCGCGATAGCGCCCGACCCCGAGCGGGTGATAACTCCCACCCCCGAGCGCCAGACAGGTCGGGATCGTCGTTCAGCGCCTCGAGCTCGGCCAGTACCTTATCGAGGGGCGCAGGGCCAACGCGCAGCATGGCCACCGGGCGCGGCACGGGGAGCGTCTCTGTCGCGGCCAGGGCCTCGCCGTCGAGGGTGACCTCCACCACCTGATGGGGGTAGGCTACCTCGCTGAAGTCCAGCGGCAGGGGACTGCCGCTGTAGCGGATGCGCGCTTCGCCGACCTGCTGGGCGCGGTGCAGGTGGCCCAGCGCCACGTAGGCGATGTCAGGCGGGAAGAGGGTGGCGGAGATCGCTTCCTCGCCGCCGATCACGATGGGCCGCTCGCTGGCCTCGGAGACCGCCGCGCCGTGCAGGTGGGCGTGGCTCATCGCCACCAGCGCCTGACCGGGCCGGCGCCGGGCGCGCGCGGCCTCGATCAGCTGGGCGTGAACGCGGCTGATGCCGCTGACGTAGTCGTTGGGCGCCGCCTCGTCGATCGCCTCGCTGGCCAGCGCTGAACCGGTCACCTCGGCAGGGCGCAGGAAGGGCAACGCCAGGCACCAGGCGCGGGTCTCGCCGTTTGCGTCGGTGAGTGGCACCAGCAGGTGCTCGGCGTCCAGGCTGCCGTCGTCCAGCCAGCGCACCCGGCCCAGGGCGTGGGTGCGCAGCCGGCGCATCAGCGGGGCCGGCAGCTCGATGCGGTTGCCGCTGTCGTGGTTACCGGCGATCAGCACGATGTCGAGGAGCGGCAGCCGCTGGTGAGCGGAGACGATGAAGTCATAGAGCAGCTCCTGGGCGCGCAGCGAAGGATTGACCACGTCGAAGATATCGCCGGCCACCAGCAGGGCGTCGGCACGGCGTTCCACCAGGGTGTCGAGCAGCCAGCCGAGAAAGGCGCGATGCTCGGCATGGCGCTCCTGGCCATGGAAGCTCTGGCCCAGGTGCCAGTCGGCGGTATGAATCAGTTTCATCAGGTCTCCCTTCCTGCCTGCGTGCCGGGGGCGATAGTCTACGTCACTCACAAGCGGCTGTTCAGGAGTCTCCATGCCGAGCGCAGATCTCCACGACTGGAACCTTGCCCCGCGTGAGGCCATCGCCCTGCAGACGCGCCTGGCCGGGTATGTGGAACGCGCCGACCGCCTGGAGCCGGTACGCCGGATCGCCGGGGTGGATATCGGCTTCGAACAGGGTGGCGAGATCACTCGTGCCGCGGTGGTGGTGCTGGCCTGGCCGCCGCAGGCCTCAGGCGAGTCCGAGCCGGCAACCCTGGAGCCGGCAACCTTGGAGATAGTGGAGCAGGTTGTGCATCGCGAGCCGACGCGTATGCCCTATGTGCCAGGGCTGTTATCGTTTCGCGAAGTGCCGGCGGCGCTGGCCGCCTTCGAGCGGCTGACGATGACGCCGCAACTGGTGATGGTGGATGGTCAGGGCATTGCCCATCCGCGGCGGATTGGCGTGGCCAGCCACCTGGGGCTGTGGCTCGACCTGCCGACCATTGGCGTTGCCAAGTCGCGGCTGTGCGGACGCCACACTGAGCCGGGACCCGAGCGCGGCGACTGGACGCCGCTGGTGGATGGCCCGGATGACGAAGTGATCGGCGCGGTGCTGCGCTCGCGAGTGAAGGTGAAGCCGATCTTTGTCTCGCCGGGGCATCGCGTGTCGCTGGCCACGGCGATCGACTGGGTGACGCGCTGCCTGGGGCGCACCAAGCTGCCGGAGCCGACCCGGCTGGCGGATCGCCTGGCCTCGCGGCGCGGTGAGCGTCGATAGGGGCAGATCAGAAGAGAGCCGGGGGGTATAGTGCAACACGTATCTTTTGCTCCCCACGCTGCCGAGACGATCATGAGAGTACCCCCCGACCCCCTTGCCGCCACCCGTACCTGGGTGGAGACCTTCGTGGTTGCCCGCGACGTCTGTCCCTTCGCCGGCCGTGAGGTCGCCCGCGACAGCGTCCGCTATGTGGCGGTGCCGGCCGACGATCCCGAGGCCGCGCTGCTGGCGCTGTTCGATGAGTGCCGCCATTTGGATGCCACCCCCGAGGTAGAAACCACCCTGCTGGTGCTGACGCCGGGGCTCGAGGCCTTCGACGACTACCTGGACCTGCTGGAGGTCGCCGAGGCGCTGCTCGCCGAGCAGGGTTATGAGGGCACCTATCAGCTGGCGAGCTTTCACCCTGAGTACGTCTTCGCGGATGCCGAGCCGGAGGATCCCGCCAATTTCACCAACCGTTCACCCTTCCCGATGTGGCATTTGCTGCGCGAGGCGGGGCTGGAACGGGCGCTCAACCACCACCCCGACCCGGCGAGCATCCCGGCGCGCAATATCGCGGCCATGCGCGAGCTGGGTCATGATGTCCTGTCGGATGCACTCGCCAGGTTGCAGGGCCGCGTCTAGACAATATCCAGCGGCGTCTTGTGGGTCGGCGCTGGGAAGGCGGCGTCGAGGCGGGCCAGGTGCTCGGCATCCAGCTCGACCGCCAGCGCAGCCGCGTTCTGCTCCACATGCGCGAGGCGGGTGGCCTTGGGAATCGCGATCACGTCTCTGTGGCCATTGACCGAGCGAATTGCCCAGGCCAGCAGCAGCTGGGCGGCCGTGATGCCGAGCTCCGCGGCAATGTCGGTCACTTCGGGGTGAGTGAGCAGGTTGCGGCGCAGCCCACCCGCCTGGGCCAGCGGGCAGTAGGCCATGGTGGGGATGCCCCGCGCGCGCTGCCAGGGCAGCAGCGAGTGTTCGATGCCCCGCGAGCCCAGATGGTAGAGCACCTGGTTCACCGCGCAGGTCTCGCCGTCGGGCAGGGCACTCAGCGCGGCCATCTCGTCGACGTCGAAGTTGGAGACGCCGAAGCGACGGATCTTGCCCGCCTCGCGCAGTCGCTCGAAGGCCTCCAGGGTCTCCTCCAGCGGGATTTTGCCCGGCCAGTGCAGCAGGTAGAGGTCGAGGTGATCGGTGCGAAGACGCCTGAGGCTCGCCTCGCAGGCGGCGATGGCGCTCTCGCGTCCGGCGTTCCAGGGATAGACCTTGGAGACCAGGAAGGCCGCGTCGCGGTGACCCGCCAGCGCCTCGCCCACCACGTCCTCGGCGCCGCCATCGCCATACATCTCGGCGGTGTCGATCAGGGTCAGGCCATGGGCCAGGCCATGCTGCAGGGCCCGTACCTCGTCACGGCGCGGGGCCAGCCCCTCGCCGAGGTACCAGGTGCCCTGGCCGATGGCCGGCAGGTCGATGGCCGGCTCATGGGCGGTGGCGGCGAGCTGCACGCTGGGCGATTTCGGCATGGGAACCTCTCTCGTGAGTGTTGTGGAAATAGTTTCCATGAAGTCTGGCTGCTGACCGTCTTCGATGCAATCGGCCTTGTGTCAGGAGATGGGCATCCCCATGCTGTATGGTGAAGTGGCAACGGTTCGTACCTGACAACGATAAGGAGTCGACATGAGCATTCACAAAACTGGTAGTGCAGTCTGGCAGGGCGGTCTCAAGGACGGCAAAGGCACCGTGTCCACCCAGAGTGGCGTGATCCAGGACGTCCCCTACAGCTTCGCCAAGCGCTTCGAGGGCGAGGCGGGGTCCAATCCGGAGGAGCTGATCGGCGCCGCCCATGCCAGCTGCTACTCCATGGCCCTGTCGATGATCCTGGGAGAGGCCGGCCTGACCGCCGAGCGCATCGCCACCGAGGCCAAGGTGACCCTGGCGGAGGTCGAGGGCGGTTTCGCCATTACGGCCATCCACCTCGACACCGTGGCGAAGATCCCGGACGCCGACGATGCGGCGTTTCAGGACGCGGCCAACAAGGCCAAGGAGGGCTGCCCGGTCTCGAAGCTGTTCAATGCCGAGATCACTCTCTCGGCCAAGCTGGAAGGCTAACGACAGACAGCCGGTCTGATCGACCGGCTCATATCGACGCCGGGGCCACCCATGGGTGGCCCCGGCGTTCTTGTATCGGGCGCCTTGGCGTGGCGGGCCGCTGTGGTTTCCCGAGTCGCGCTACGAAGAGGCGATGCCGCGTTTGGCGGCCTTGACCAGGGCACGAACCAGTCGCTGCTGAGGGCGATTGAAGACCAGCCATTCGGGGTGCCACTGTACGCCGATCAGGAACTCGTGGTCGCGAGACTCGATACCCTGCACCAGGCCATCGCGGTCACGGGCGACGATCTCGATGCCTTTTCCCGTTCGCTGTACCGCCTGATGGTGCAGGCTGTTGATACGGCACCAGCTGACCTTGAGGATGCGATGCAGCTGGCTGTCGGCGACGATATCCACGGTCTTGCGAGGCAGCACGGTACGCCGCCGCTTGAGGCCTTCATGGGTGGTGTAGATATCCGGGTCGAGGGTGCCGCCCTGGTAGACATTGATCAGCTGCGCGCCGCGGCAGATACCCAGTACGGGCTTGCCCTCAGGGATGAAGCGCTCCAGCAGTTCGAGTTCGAGCTCGTCGCGCTGTGGGTCGAGGCGGACGTCGAGTTGCACCTCGGCGTTGTAGAGGTGGGCCTGGATATCGTCCCCGCCGCCGATGATCAGGCCATCGAGGGCGTCGGGGAAGGGGCGCATGGGCGACAGCCGCAGCGGGCGTCCACCGTGGCGCCAGACGGCGAACCAGTCGAACCACCAGGCGATACGGCTCTTGGCGTCGGAGGTGGTGATACCGATCAGGGGGCGTGTGGAATGACTCATCGGCGCGTCACCCAGCGGCGCAGGCGGGTGAGCCAGCGGCGCGGCAGAGAGGGGCGGTGACGCGCCAGGAACTGTTCGCTTCTCTCGGCCAGCGTGTCCGGGGTGGTGGCCAGGCGCTCGACTTCCAGCCAGCGGTTCCACTCGGCCACCGCCCCCCAGCCCGGCTCGGAGAGCTGGGCATTGGGCAGTCGATAGTGAAAGGTGGGGCGTGGCTTGACCAGCTTGGTGCGCAGCAGCTCATGGGGGTGGTCCGGGCGCAGGTAGGCGAACAGTGGAAACATGTCCAGTTCGCGGTTTCGGGTCGGGTTATCGGCCAGATAGTCGTCGATCAGGGTGTCCAGGTCCGGTGCATAATCCGGGTCGAGTATCTTGAGCGCATAGGCTCGGGGAAAAGGGTTGGCGTGCGGCAGGACCTCGCGGGTGATATCCACGTGAATCTGCTCGCGCAGCCAGGCGGCGCTCAGCAGGTAGGCCCGCAGGTAGGCCAGCAGGCTTTCCGCTTCGAGGCTTGGCACCTCGGGATTGAGGTGCAGGCCGAAGCCATAGAGCAGACTGGCGTCGGTGCCCTTGGCGCCCTGGTAGCGCAGTGCCTCGAAGAGGGCATCGAGCTCTTCGAGCTCGTCCCAGGGGACCGGCGGACAAACGATCTCGGTGGGCACCAGGCCGGTGACCACATCGCCGATCAGCTCCCGGGTCCGGGTATGGAAATCCAGGCGCATGCGCGCCCATTCGCTGTCGCCGGCGGCCTCGGCATCCACCACGGCCTCGTCCGGATGCGCATACTGGGTGTCCAGCTCGATGCCGAATTCGCCCCAGCGGGTGCCGGCCACCCTGAGGCGATGAGGGCTCAGTACCTCGATGGTGCCGCCGAACAGCTCGCCGACCAGCTCTGCTGTCTTGCGAGGTGGCAGGCCGGCAAACTCGATCTCGACACCGACGCGACGCGTCTTGCCGTCAGCATTGCGCGGTTCGGGTGGCGATTGTGGCGTCATGTCGGCATCCTGTAATGCGTGATGTCGGCAGCCTATCATATTGCCCCGCGCAGCATGGGCGCGGGGTTCACCAGGGAGATCAAATGCCAGGGAGTCTAACGAGTGCCTGACGCAAACCGCATGCTGCTGCTGATGCGCAGCCTGCTGGGCTGTCTGCTGCTGCTGTCGACGGCGGCCCTGGCCCAGTCCACGCCTCTTTCCGTCCTGACACCGGGCAGCGGGGAGCAGCCCGCTTCCCACGATCCCGAGGCCTTCCAGGCCTCGCTGGATGAGGTGATCACCACGCTCGAGGATGCCGAACAGCGCCAGGCCCTGCTGGAGAGCCTGCGCCAGCTGCAGCAGAGCCATCAACCGGCGGCCGAGGACGCCGGCATCACCCGTCCCCAGGGCCTTCTTGGTGCCCTGGCGGATACCATCAACGACCTCGGCGAACAGGCCGAGGCCGGCCAGTCGCCGATGGACGAATGGCGGCGGCAGCTTCGCCAGGGCTGGTCCGATCTGGTGGACCTGATGGTGCAGACCGGCAATGCCGAGCTGCTGCGCTTCGTCATCGAAATGACCGTGCTACTGGTGATCTGGGCCGGGCTGCTGGTGATCCTGATCGCCCTTGGGCGGCTGCTGGCCAAGCGCCGCGATTGGCCGCTGGACCTGCCTCGCGAGCCACGCGCCTGGCTGCTGATTGTGCACTTCCTGCGCCGCATGCTGCCGTGGACGCTGGCGTTTTTGCTGGTGCTGGGCATCGCCCAACTGGTGCCGGAGAGTTCGGGCCGCACCGCATCGCTGGTCATTGCCTATATCGCGCTCTGCGGGCGTACCCTGTCGGTGGTGGTGGAGACGGTAATCTCGGTATTTACCAGCGGTCATCGCTTCATCGCCGTCCAGATCCTCCAGCAGCAGAGCCTCAGGCCGCTGTTCGTCATTGGCGCGCTGATCGCGCTGGGCGATGCCTTCAACTCCGCTCGCCTCTCGGGGATCATGGGCGACGATCTGGCGAGCCTGATGTCGGTGCTGGCCAACGTGCTGGCGGCACTGATCAGTGGTCGCTTCATCCTGCGCTTCAAGCGGCCCATCAAGCACTTGATCCGTAACCGTCCCTATTCCTTGCGACGCGACAAAGGTAGCTCCTCCGAGGTGGTTCGGCTGGTTGGCGGCTTGTGGCATGTGCCGGCCATGTTGCTGGTGGGAGGCTCGCTGCTGGCGATCTTCATCACGGTGGGTGATGTGGGGACGGCGCTGGCCCGCTCGATCATCTCCGCATCGCTGCTGGTGCTGACCCTGGTCGTCACTGGCCTGATCCGACGGCACGGCGAGCGTCGCGCCAAGCGCCGCCGGCTGAGCGACTATCGCAAGCGCCTGGAGCGCTTCGGCTATGCGCTGGCTCATGTGCTGGCCTGGATCGCCTTTGCGGAGCTTTCGCTGCAGGTATGGGGGGCGTCGCTGATCGGGATCGGCCAGCAGGGGGTGGCCAGTGTGCGCATCGGCCAGGCGCTGCTGGCGATTGGCTTCACCGTGCTGCTGGCCTGGTTGATCTGGATCTTTGCCGACACCGCCATCCAGCGCGCCCTGACCAGCCCCGCACGGGCCCGCGGGCGCCGGGTCAACCTGGCGCGCGCGCAGACCATCACGCCGATGATCCGTAACATCATCTTTGCCACCATCGTGATCGTTGCCTCGATCGTCGGCCTGGCCAACCTCGGCGTGAACGTCACGCCGCTGCTGGCCGGTGCGGGGGTGATCGGCCTGGCCGTCGGTTTCGGCGCCCAGACCCTGGTACAGGACCTGATCACCGGCATCTTCATCCTCATCGAGGATTCGCTGGCGGTGGACGACTTCGTCAGGATCAATGGCCACATTGGCACCGTCGAGGGGCTGACGCTGCGTACCGTACGCCTGCGCGACCTGGACGCGGTCGTCCACATCATCACCTTCAGTCGCATCGAGTCCATCCACAACATGTCGCGCCAGTTCGGCATCGCCTTGATGCGGGTCCGCATCCCCTTCGACATGAAGATCGACGATGCCACCACCCTGATGCAGGAGACCGCGCTGGAACTGCGCCGGGATCCGATGATGCGCCACTACATCTGGTCGCCGCTCGAGATGCAGGGCATCGACAGTTTCGACGACGGCTGCGCCATCCTGCGCATGCGCTTCCGTACGGCGCCAGAAATGCAGTGGGACGTGTCACGGGCCTTCAACCTGCTGCTCAAGCAGCGCATGGAGCAGCAGTCCGTCGACCTCGGCGTGCCGCGGCTCAGCGTCAGCATGGAAGGACGTGGCGGGGGCCGCCTGGATGGAACCGGCGAGGGCGCCGAGGAGCGCGATGCCAGCGGTCGGCAGCCCGGTGAGGCCGGTATCGCCGACCCCGCCGGCGATACCAGCCCCCGAGGCAGCTCCCCGGACCCGGTCTAGTCACGCATGGCGCGGCATGGGATCACTGTCGAACGTCGCGACAGCCTGCCTCTGAAGGTCTCCCGCCTGTGCCGTGAGGGGGCCTTCCCTTGGCTGGAGCCGGTTCATGAGGAGTGGCTATGGACGCAAAGGCAGCAGGCGAGCGAATTTTGGATATAACGTCTAGTTTTAGTGAACGTTGTAAAGGATCAACAGCTTTCGTGAGCATTGGCAGGCTGCTCGTGCTGGATAAACGTGCTGGCACGTTCGCACCGGCATAGAGTGCGTCTTTACTATCTGTTAGCCCATCGACAAAGGGGGGAGGAGATGACTGATCCCGGCCGCTACTCGGCTATATCTACTATCAATCATTGGGTTACCGCATTGCTTGTCGTCGTGATGCTTGTGCTCGGCTTCGCAGCGGGGGCAGCACCCTCAGAGGCGATAGCAGAATATGTGATGGCGGTTCATATTTCGTTGGGATTCTTTGTGTTGATCTTCGTCGCCTGGAGGGTGATGTTCAGGCTGTACGAAGGCTTCCCCGCAAACGTCGGGCCAACGGCAATGGAGCGCTGGGCTGCCTATTTGGTACACCGGGCGATACTCATTCTACTCGCACTCCAGGTCGTCAGTGGACCAATGTATCTGTTCACGGAGAACGAATGCATGGATGTCTTCGGGTGGTTTTCCGTTTGCGTACCACTGGAGAGCCTATCGATTATCCATGAGCCTATGGAATGGATCCATTTGAACATTGGCATATATGTCCTTCCGGCTTTACTTATGCTGCATTTTCTCGGCGCCATCCGGCACTACGCAGTGGACAAGAGACAGGAAACACCTTCAGACCTGTAAGCCATTTCGCGTTGCAGCTCTAACAAGGGCAGCAACCGGCGCAGGGTTAACCGTCGGCTTCAGAACGAGCGATCCGCTGCTTCGCCGTTCCAAATCGGCGCGTTAGCCGAGCGTTATATCGGTACAACCTGATCGTGCTTCCCGTCAAAAGATCGAACGGGCCGTTAGCTTTACCTTTTCCTGTCCCCCATCGGCGTCGCCTTACAGTGTCTCTTCCAGGAGCATGGCGAGCCGCTTATGGTGCAGGGCATCGGCGGCCGCGTCGTAGGACGGGGCATCCTTGGCGGTGAAGCCGTGGGCGGCGCCCTTGTAGAGCTCCGTGGTGAAGTGCACGCCGGCCCGGGCCAATGCCTCGTCCAGGCGGGCGATCTGCTCGGGCGGCAACAGCGCATCCTGGTCGGCATGACCGAAATAGACCCGCGCTTCGATGGCATTGACCACCTGCGCGGGACTGTCGGGACCGTCATCCGGTGCCAGGCGAGCCGAGTGGAAGCCGGCCGCGGCGGCCACGCGATCAGGGTGTTGGGCCGCCATGCGCAGTGCGAAAGCGCCGGTCATGCAGTAGCCGACCACGCCCACCTCGCCGTGTGCGAACTCGGCTTCGCTATCGAGGCAGCTCAGCAGGGCGCGGAAGTCTCGAGCCTGTGCTTCGGGTGTCAGGCGGGCGGCATAGTCGAGCAGGGTCGGCCGCACGTCCGGGTCGCGAAAGGACGTGCCCTCCGGTACCACCCTGCCTGCTGCGTCGCGGTAGTAGAGGTTGGGCATCAGCACGGCGTAGCCGTTGTCGGCGATCTGCTGGGCCTTCTCGTGATAGCAGGGGCGCAGGCCGCCGATATCGGAGAACAGCACCACCGCCGGCAGCGGGCCGGCGGCGTTGTCGGGCGTGACGATATAGGCATCGATGGTGCCGTCGGCGGCGGGAATGTCGATGGCGCGAAACATGAGCAGGCTCCGACGTTTCCAGAGTGAGAGACGAAAGCATAGCCGCTGTCACCAGTCTTGCAGGGCCTAGGGGCTCAGGTTCTCGGGCCCGAAGGAGTCCGGCAGCAGCGCCTCCATGTCGTACGTCTTGAGCAATCCGCCCTCGGCATCCACCACGCGGATGCGGGTCTCGGGGGTGGCGAACTCGCGGATGCGCTGGCGGCAGTCGCCGCAGGGCGTGCAGAGGTGCCGGCCGGGACCGATCACCCAGACCTCGCGCAGCTGGCGCTCGCCGGCGCTGGCCATGGCGGCGAGCGCCGAGGCCTCGGCGCAGATGCCCTTGTAGTGGGCCACCTCCACGTTGGCCCCGGCGTAGCGGGTGCCGCTCTCGCTGACTACCAGGGCGCCCACCGGATGGCGGGAGTAGGGCGCATAGGCGCGCTCGCGCACCGCCAGCAGTGCCGCGACGATGTCGGTATCGACGGTCTCGTTCATGACGTGATTCCCTTTGCCGCGTCATCGCGCAGCACGCTCTCCAGGGCGATCTCCATCATCTCGTCGAAGCTTCGCTCGCGCGCGGTGCTGTCGAGGGAGTCGCCCTTGAGGATATGGTCGGAGACGGTACAGACGGTGGCCGCGCGGGCGCCGAACTCGGCGGCAACACCATAGAGGCCGGCGGCCTCCATCTCCACGCCGACGATAGCGTAGCGTTTGAGCAGCTCGGCGGTCTCCGGCCGCGGGTCGTAGAAGAGATCCGCCGAAAAGAGGTTGCCGATCCGCGCTGCCACGCCAAGATCACTGGCGGCGTCGGCCAGCGCTCGCGTCAGGGCGAAGTCGGCGGTGGCGGCGAAGTCCATGCCGCCGAACCGCGTGCGGTTGACGCCGGAGTCGGTGCAGGCACCCAGGCCGATCACGACGTCGCGCACCGCCACGTCGTCGCGTACCGCACCGCACGAACCGACACGAATCAGCGTGCCCACGCCGTACTCGGTGATCAGCTCCTTGGCGTAGATGGAGACCGAGGGAATGCCCATGCCATGGCCCATCACCGAGATCTCGCGGCCCTTGTAGCGTCCGGTATAGCCGGACATGCTGCGCACCGTGTTGACCTCGCGCACCTCGTCGAGAAAGGTCTCGGCGATGTAGCGGGCGCGCAGCGGGTCGCCGGGCATCAGTACGGTATCGGCGAAATCGCCGCGCTCGGCATTGATATGGGGTGTGGCCATCAGTGACCTCCCGTTGCGTTGGATAGCGGGGTGGAAGACGCGGCAGATGGAAGAAAGCTCTCGCCGTCGTCCATGGGCGCAAGGCCCAGGTGGCTCGCCAGGCTCTGGCCGATGTCGGCGAAGGTCTCGCGGGCCCCCAGCGGGCCCGCGGTGAGGCCGGCGCCCAGCGCCAGCACCGGAATGTGCTCGCGAGTATGGTCGGTGCCCGTCCAGGTGGGGTCGCAGCCATGGTCAGCGGTGAGAATCAGCAGGTCATCGTCCTGCAGCTTGCCCAGCAGCTCGGGCAGGCGAGCGTCGAAGTGCTCGAGGGCTGCGGCGTAGCCGGCCACGTCACGGCGGTGACCGTGAACCATGTCGAAATCCACGAAGTTGGTCATGATCAGGCTGTGCGCGCCGGTGTCGTCCATGGCCGCCAGGGTGGCATCCATCAGGGCGTCATGGCCGCTGGCCTTCAGCGTTCGCGTGATGCCGCAGTGGGCGTAGATATCGGCGATCTTGCCGATGCCCACCACCGTGCCGCCATCGTCATGCAGCTTCTGAAGCACCGTCGGGGCGGGTGGCTCGACGCTGTAGTCGCGACGATTTGCCGTGCGGGTGAAGCTGGCGGCGTCCGTGCCGGCCGCCCTTTCGCCGAGAAAGGGGCGGGCGATCACCCGGCCGATGTTGTAGGGCGCGAGCAGCCGGCGGGCGGTCTCGCAGACAGAATAGAGCCGCTCCAGGCCGAAAGCCTCTTCATGGGCGGCGATCTGGAACACCGAGTCTGCCGAGGTATAGACGATGGGCTTGCCACTCTCGACGTGTGCCTCGCCGAGCCGGGTGATGATCTCGGTGCCGGAGGCGTGGCAGTCGCCGATTACGCCGGGTAGCCCCGCCTCCTGCACCAGGGCCTCAAGCAACTCGGGCGGGAAACTCTGCTGCTTGTTCGGGAAATAGCCCCACTCGAAGCGCACCGGGACGCCGGCGATTTCCCAGTGACCGGAGGGCGTGTCCTTGCCGGAGGAGAGCTCCCGGGCATGGCCCCAGGCGCCGACGACCGCGTCAGGCAGCGTGAGGCCCTCGGCCCAGTTGCCGGTGCTGGCGTGGTGGGCATGCAAGAGCCCCAGGCGTGCCAGATTCGGCAGCTCTAGCGGCCCTTGGCGGCCCGCGCCGGGGCCACTTGGAAGGTCGCATGCTCCGCGGGCACAGGCGGCGGCGATATGACCCAGGGTATCGGCACCGGCATCGCCGAAACGGGCGGCATCCGGCGTTGCGCCGATGCCGAAGGAGTCGAGCACGAGCACGATGGCGCGGGTCATGGGGCCTCCCGACGGATGATGTCATGAATCAGCGGTAGGGACGTGACAGGGCCATCGCCTACCTGGATGGCGTCGCGGACCTGCCGGGCAGCCCGATCGGCGTCGTCGGCGCTGGCGGCGTGAACCAGCGCCAGCGGGCGCTCGGCGTCCACGGCTTCGCCCAGGGAAGCGATGCGTGATAGCCCGACGGCGGGGTCGATGGCCTCGCCGGGGGCGCGTCGGCCACCGCCAAGGGCCACCACGGCCAGGCCCAGGGCGCGGGTATCGATCTCCTCGATCCGGCCTGGGTGCGTGGCATGCACTGCTCGAGTGACCGGCGCCTCGGGCAGATAGCGGCCGGGGTCCTCCAGCAGGTCACGGGGGCCGCCGAGCCCGGCCACCATGCGCGCAAAACGCTCGGCGGCCGCTCCTGAGGCCAGCGTCTCGTCGAGCCGCACCAGGGCCGCATCGCGAGAGTCGGCCAGGCGGCCAGCCAGCAGCAGCTCGGCGGCCAGGTCGCGGGTGACGGCCAGCAGGCGGCCGTGGCGCTTCTCGCCGCCGAGCAGGCGCAGCGCCTCGCGCACTTCGATGGCATTGCCGGCGCAGGGGGACAGCGGCTGACTCATGTCGGTGACCAGCGCGGTGGTCGGTGTCCCGGCCCGGCTTGCCACCTCGGCGATGGTCTCGGCGAGTTCACGAGATTTTTCGGCAGTGGGCATAAAGGCCCCGCTGCCGCTCTTGACGTCCATCACCAGCGCATCCAGGCCGCAGGCCAGCTTCTTGCCGAGAATCGAGCTGACGATCAGCGGCAGCGACTCCACGGTGGCGGTGACGTCGCGCACCGCGTAGAGGCGGCTGTCGGCCGGCGCCAGGTCGGCGGTCTGGCCGATGATCGCCACGCCGACTTCCTTGACCAGGCGGCGAAAGGTGGCGGTATCCGGCGTGACGGAGTAGCCGGGGATCGCCTCAAGCTTGTCCAGCGTGCCGCCGGTATGGCCCAGTCCACGGCCGGAGACCATCGGCACGTGCCCGCCACAGGCGGCGATCCAGGGGCCGAGCACCAGCGAGACGAGGTCGCCCACGCCGCCGGTGGAGTGCTTGTCGAGCACCGGCCCGGGCAGGTCGAGGTCGGGCCAGGCGAGCACCTCGCCGGAGTCGCGGATCGCCTCGGTCAATGCCACCGTCTCCTCGGCCTCCATGCCCCGCAGGAAAATCGCCATGGCCAGGGCTCCCACCTGGGCATCCGAGAGGCTGCCATCGGCGATGCCGGCGACCAGCTGCCGGATCGCGTCGCGGCCCAGGGCGAGGCCGTCGCGCTTGGCGCGGATCAGTTCCTGGGGGAGCGTCTGGCGGCCCATCAGTCGTCCTCGGACGTCGCGTTGCCCTGGCCGTCGCCGCGCAGGGTCTCCAGCAGGTTGCCGAGCAGCCCCGAGGCGCCGAAGCGCAAGTGAGCTGGCGTAATCCAGGCCACGCCCATCAGGCGCTCGGCGAGTTGCAGATAGGCCAGGGCGTCCTCGACGGTACGCACGCCACCGGCGGCCTTGAAACCGACGTCGCGGCCGCTGTCACGGATCACGCTCAACAGCGTCTCGGCCGCTTCCAGGGTGGCGTTGACCGCCACCTTGCCGGTGGAGGTCTTGAGGAAGTCGGCACCGCCTTCCAGGGCCAGCTCGCCGGCGCGGCGGATCAGGGCCGGATCCTTGAGCTCGCCGGTCTCCAGGATCACCTTGAGCGTGGCATCGCCGGCGGCCTGCTTGCAGGCCTCGACCAGCTCGCGGCCGGTCTCCTCGTCGCCGGCCATCAGGGCGCGCCAGGGGAAGACCACATCGACCTCGTCGGCGCCGGAGGCCGCGGCCGCGCGGGTTTCGCGGGCGGCCGCCATGATGTCGTCGTTGCCGTGGGGAAAGTTGGTGACCGTGGCCACCTTGACGATGCCTTCGAGGCCGTGGGCCTTCAGCGCGCGCCGTGCGGTAACCACGAAAGCCGGGTAGATGCAGACCGCCGCCGGCGTGCCGGCGGGTGTCTTGGCGCTCTGGCAGAGCGCCTCGATGGTAGCGTCGCTGTCGTCGTCATTGAGACTGGTAAGGTCCATCAGCGCCAGGGCCTGGCGCGCGGCCTGCTGCAGTTCGGTCATGGAAGTTTCCTGTAAATGGTTTAGCGGCTTTTTCAGCTGCCCAGGGCGAGAAAGAAGCCGGCGATGGAGGCCGACATCAGGTTGGAGAGCGTGCCGGCCAGCACGGCCTTGAGGCCGAACCGTGCGATCTCGTGGCGGCGGCTCGGCGCGATGCTGCCCAGGCCACCGAGCAGGATGGCAATCGAGGCCAGGTTGGCAAAGCCGCACAGGGCGAAGGAGAGGATGGCCATGGTATGCGGCGTCATCGTCTGACCGGTCGCCGCAACCACTTCCTCGCCGCTCAGGTAGGGGGCCAGGTTGATGTAGGCCACGAACTCGTTGACCACCACTTTCTGGCCGATAAAGGAGCCGGCCAGGGTGGCTTCTTCCCAGGGCACGCCGAGCAGGAAGGCCAGCGGGGCGAATAGCCAGCCGAGGATCCACTCCAGGCTCAGCGCCTCGAACCCGAACCAGCCGCCGATGCCGCCCAGCATGCCGTTGATCAGCGCGATCAGGCCGATGAAGGCAATCAGCATGGCCCCCACGTTGGCGGCCAGCTTCAGGCCCGAGCTCGCACCGGCCGCGGCGGCGTCGAGCACGTTGCTGGGCCGGTCCGGTTCCTCCTCCTGCTCCTCCTCAACCTTCGAGACACTGTCCTCCGGCGCTCGGGTCTCGGGCATGATCAGCTTGGCGAACAGCAGTCCACCCGGGGCGGCCATGAAGGAGGCGGCCACCAGGTACTCCATGGGCACGCCCATGGCAGCGTAGCCGGCCAGCACCGAGCCGGCCACCGAGGCCAGGCCACCGCACATCACGGCAAACAGCTGGGAAGGCGTCATGCGGGCAATGAAGGGCCGCACCACCAGCGGTGCTTCGGTCTGGCCGACGAAGATATTGGCGGTGGCGGAGAGCGACTCGGTGCGTGAGGTACCCAGCGCTTTCTGCAGGGCCCCGCCAAGCAGGCGGATCACCCACTGCATGATCCCCAGGTAGTAGAGCACGGCAATCAGTGACGAGAAGAAGATGATGACCGGCAGTACCTTGATCGCGAAGACGAAGCCGATGTTATCCACCTCGGCGAGGCCTCCGAAGACAAAGCTGATGCCGTCGTTGGCGTAGAGCACGACCTGGCTGACGCCGTCGGAAATGGTCTTGAGCACCGTCTGCCCGAAGGGCACGTAGAGCACGAAAGCGCCGATGCCGGCCTGGATGGCAAAGGCACCCACGACGGTCCGCATGCGGATGGCGCGGCGATCGTAGGAGAAGATGAGGGCGATGGCCACGAGGGTCATCATGCCCACCAGGCTCATGAAGAGGGTCATGGGAGCACCTGTCTGACGGGGCGGCCTGGGGTGGCAGGCATCCGGGTGAGTGTGAGGTGCAAACTATAACATTTGGTGTTATTTTTCTAACATCTTTCTCCTCATCGGGTCGTTGAAAGTATGGCAGCACATGAATGAACGCAGTGTCCGGCGACTCGCCCGGCTGAGTGATGCCCTGGCGGGCGGTGGCAGTCTGCACCTGCATGATGCGGCGGAACTCTGCGGCGTCTCGGAGATGACTATCCGCCGTGACTTGGCCGCCGGAGATGGCAAGTTGCGGCTAATGGGCGGCCACCTGGTGCGCAGCGACGATCCGCGCTACGCACCGCACTACGACCTGGCCGTACAGCAGGACCGCCATGCCGAGGCCAAGCGCCGACTCTGTGCCTTGGCCTCCCGACATATCGAGCCCGGCGACACCCTGTTCATCGATTGCGGCACGACGCTGATGCCATTAGCCGCGGCTCTGCCAGCCGACGCCTCGCTGACCGTGGTGACCTATGCCCTGAACGTGGCCAACGCGGTCAGTGCTCTGCCGGGGGTGTGCCTGATCCTGCTGGGCGGGGTCTACCATGGCTCGTCGCGCTCCTTCGCCAGTGACACCATGGGCGATGCCATTCGACGTCTCGGCATCAACAAGGCCTTCCTCTCCGCGGCGGGAGTGCATCGCGAGAGGGGCCTGAGCTGTTTTCATTTCCATGAGGTGGCGCCCAAGCAGGCAGCGATCGCCACCGCGGCGCACCGCCTGCTGGTCGTGGACGAGAGCAAGCTGGGCGTGATTCGCCCGGCGCGTTTCGCTGCCTTCGAGGAGGTCGACGAGCTCATCACCGACGGCGAGCGTGCCATGGCGGCCGGATCGGTTTGATGTGGGCGGCCGAAACCTGTCCGGAATCAAGGCGTAGCGGTCAAAGGGTTGCTAACTTGTTAAAGGTGAGACATACAATAGCGTCCCCTAATCGTTCGGAGATTCCATCCCATGCAAGCCGCAGATGTCATGACCCCCAACGTGATTACGGTCACTCCCGACAGCGAAGTCAGCGAGATCGCCAGCCTGCTGCTGGAGCACGGCATCAGTGCCGTGCCAGTGGTGGATGCCGATGACAATGTGCTCGGCATCGTCAGCGAAGGGGACTTGATTCGCCGAGTCGAGAACAACGGCGACCAGCACAAGTCCTGGTGGCTGAAGCTCTTCAGCGGTGGCGGCAACGCCGTCGACTACGTCAAGAGTCATGGCCGCAAGGCCGGTGAGGTCATGACGCCACATCCCCTCACCATCAACGAGGATGAACCACTGCACAATATCGCCGCGTTGCTCGAGAAGCGTCATATCAAGCGTGTACCGGTGGTGCGGGACGGTAAGCTGGTGGGCATCGTCAGCCGTGCCAACCTGCTGCGCGGTTTCTCGGTGAACCGCCAGCCGGCCGGCGGCGACGACGACCGGGCGATCCGTGATGCCATCGTCAAGGAAGTGGACGACAACACCGGCGTCATGGTCGACCGGCTCAACATCATCGTGTCCGACGGCAAGGTGCAGCTCTGGGGGCTGGTGGACAGCAAGGAACAACGCTGGGCCGTTCAGGTCGCGGCGGAGAACATCGACGGTGTGAAGGAAGTGGAGAACAACCTGGGCTTCATGCCACGAGGCATGGGCGGCTACTGAGGTCACGACCTCTCGGCGCATGCAACAGCGGGGCGGCCAGATGGCCGCCCCGCTGTCGTTAAAGGTCCGTCATGATCGAGTGCTGGGCTCTCACCCTGATGTAATGCGTGGCGACTCAGTCGTCGGCGCTGCGCACCTTGGTCAGGGCCGTTTCCAGACTCTCGAGAGTGCGCTCCGGGTGGTGGAGTTTATCGAGGCCGAACAAGCCAATGCGGAAGGCACGATAATCGTTGCCTTCGTCACACATCAGCGGCACGCCCGCCGCCACCTGAACACCGGCCGCGAGGAACTTGCCGACGATGCCCTCGTCGCGGGTGTAGCAGACCACCACGCCGGGCGCTTCGAAGCCGGGCGCCGCAACGCTGCGAAAGCCGTGTTCGGCGAGCATCCCGCGAACCCGGCGGCCGACTTCCCACTGCTCGTCACGTACCTTGTTGAAGCCATATTCCCGGGTTTCGCGCATCACATCGCGCAGCTGGCGCAGGCCGTCGGTGGGCAGGGTGGCGTGATAGGCATGGCTGCCGGTCTCGTAGGTTTCCATGATCGACAGCCACTTCTTCAGGTCGCAGGCGAAGCTGGTGCTGGTCGTCTCCTCGATGATCTCACGAGCCTGGCGAGAGAGCATGACCATGCCGCAGCAGGGGCTGGCGCTCCAGCCCTTCTGCGGGGCACTGACCAGCACGTCGACGCCGATGTCCTGCATGTCGACCCAGAGGGTGCCGGAGGCAATGCAGTCGAGCACAAATAGGCCACCCTGCTCGTGGATGGCATCGGCGATCTGGCGCAGGTAGTCATCCGGCAACAGCATGCCCGAAGAGGTTTCCACATGCGGGGCGAAGACGATATCGGGCTGCTGGTCATGGATAGACTCGACCACCTCCTCGATGGGGGGTGGAGCGAAGGGCGAGGTCTGATCATCATCGTCGAGGCGACGCGCCTTGAGCACGTCGACCTCGGCGGGGATCTGGCCCATATCGAGGATCTGGCTCCAGCGGTAGCTAAACCAGCCGTTGCGGATCACCAGGCAGCTGCGCCCCTTGGCGAACTGGCGCGCTACGGCCTCCATGCCGAAGGTCCCGCTCCCGGGAACGATCACCGTCGAGTGGGCGTTATACACCTCTTTCAGCGTGGAGGAGACGTCACGCATCACGCCCTGAAAGCTCTGCGACATATGGTTCAGGGCGCGGTCGGTGTAGACCACCGAGTATTCGAGCAGTCCATCTGGGTCGACATCGGGTAGCAAGCCGGCCATTTCGTTCTCCATGTTGATTCGTGCCTTCCGGGGCGAAGGCTGCAGGTGCCTAAAGCATATGCCCATTGATGCGTTGCGACCAGCCATGTGCCGCCATCGGGCCTGCGGCACGGGCCATTCGGCGCTCTTAGTCGGGCGAGGCTGCATTGCTTTGCTGAGCCGCCTGAATGGCGGTCAGGGCGATGGTGTAGACGATGTCATCGACCAGGGCGCCACGAGAGAGGTCATTCACCGGCTTGTTGAGGCCCTGCAGCATGGGGCCGACGCTGACCACGCCGGCACTGCGCTGGACCGCCTTGTAGGTGGTGTTGCCGGTGTTGAGGTCGGGGAAGACGAAGACCGTGGCGCGCCCCGCCACCGGGGAGTCGGGGGCCTTCTGGCGGCCCACGCTCTCGATGGCCGCGGCGTCATACTGCAGCGGGCCGTCGATGCACAGCGCGGGCTCGCGCTCCCGGGCGATCCGGGTGGCCTGGCGGACCTTCTCCACGTCGGCGCCACTGCCGGATTCACCGGTAGAGTAGCTGATCATGGCCACCCGAGGTTCGATGCCGAAGGCCGCGGCGGAACGGGCGCTCTGGATGGCGATTTCGGCCAGCGTCTCGGCATCCGGGTCGGGATTCACGGCGCAGTCGCCGTAGACCACCACCTGCTCGGGCAGCAGCATGAAGAAGATCGAGGACACCTGCCGATAGCCCGGTGCCGTCTTGATCAGCTGAAAGGCGGGGCGCACGGTATTGGCGGTAGTGTGGATCGCACCGGAGACCAGGCCATCCACCTCATTCTCGGCCAGCATCATGGTGCCGAGTACCACGTTGTCCTGTAGTTGGTCGCTGGCGGTCAGCGCGTTGAGCTTGTCGCGGCGTCGTTCGACCATCGAGGCCACGTAGTCGTCGCGAATGCGGGCGGGGTCGAGGATCTCGAGCGCCTCGGGTAGCTCGATGCCGCGCTGTCGGGCGACGTCCTCGACCTCCTCGCGCCTGGCCAGCAGCACGCAGCGGGCGATGCCACGCTGCTGGCAGAGCACGGCGGCTTCCACGGTGCGCGGCTCGCTGCCCTCAGGCAGCACGATGCGCTTGCTTGCCTGTTGAGCCAGCTTGACCAGCTGATGACGGAAGGCGGCGGGAGAGAGTCGGCTCGGATAGCCGCGGCTGAGGTTCTCCTTGAGCCACTGCAGGTCGAGGTGGTCGGCGACGAAGCGCGTCACCTGTTCGGCCCGCTCCGGGTCGTCGATGGGGATGTCGTTGGCCATGCGATCGAGGCGTTGGGCCGTGGCAAAGCTGTCGGAGTCCACCGCCATCACCGGCAGCCCGCTGCGCAGCGCCGGCCGGCAGAACTCGATCATGGCCTCATCGGGCAATTCGCCATGGCTCAGCAGGATGCCTGCAAGAGGCACGCCGTTCATGGTCGCGAGGGCGGCGGCGAGCAGGTTGTCATCACGGTCGCCGGGCGTGACCAGCAGACGCCCCGGACGGAACACGTGCAGGGCGTGGGAGGCGCTGCGCGCGCAGAGGCTGGTGCCCAGTACGCGACGGCTGGCGGCCTCGCCCTCGTGCAGGAAGCGTGCTTCCAGCGCACGGGCGACGTCCAGCACCCGCGGTGCCGAGAGGGTCGCATGCCAGGGCACCGCGCCGATCAGGTTGAAGCGCTCACTACCCAGGGCGGGCAGGTAGCGGCTCAGGTCGTCCATCAGCTGCGCATCGCGTCGGGCGGCGAGCTCGGGGGCCGCCAGCGATGCGGCGTCGTCGCCATCCGGCAGGGGACGCAGCCGCATCAGGATGCAGCCCAGGGTGCGCGGCGAGTCGACGCCATCGAAGGCCTGGGCATGCATGTCGAGGCGTTCTGCCAGATCCCGGGGATCACTCAGGTCGCCGTCGGCGACGAGAATGATGCGGGCATTGAGGGCATGGGCCAGCTGGGCATTGAGCTGCGTCGCATAGCTGCTGTGCGGGCTGGGCGCCATCCCCTCGATCACCACCAGCTCCGGGGCGTCGCCCGACGCCGGGGTGGCGACCCGGGCATGGCGCTCCACGGCCTCCTCCATCAGCTCGTCGCTGCGGTCCTCTCTTAGCAGGCGTTCCAGCCTGGCCTGGGACAGCGGTGATGGCGGTGCCAGCCCCAGTGTGCTGGCCGCCAGGGCGCAGGATCGCTCCGGCCCGTCGCCGTTGAGCTCGTCCTGTCGGAACGGTTTGAGAAAGCCGGCCTTGAGCCCCAGGGTATCCAGGGCACGGATCAGGCCCAGACAGGCCGACGTCAGGCCCACGCCGCTGTCGGTAGGCACCAGCAGCAGGTTGCGGGGCTCGGGACGATGGTCAAGTGGCGTCATGATGGCTCTCTTGCAGCAGCTGGCGGGTTTCCTCGGCGATACGGCCCTCTTCATCGGTGGGGATGACCCACACTTGGGGACCGCCCGCCGCGGGGTCGATGCGGCCCTCGCGGCCGCCCACAGTAGCGGCGTTGGCCCTGGCGGCCAGTTTCAGGCCGAAGTGGGGAAGCTGTTCGATCACTCGCGCACGTACGGCGCTGGCATTCTCGCCAATGCCGCCGGTAAAGGCGATGCCATCCAGACGAGGCAGCGCGCAGGAGAGGCTCGCCAGCGACTTGGCCACGCGGTAGCAGAACACCTCGATGGCCAACACCGCGCCCGAGTGGTGCTCGGCCGCGGCCTGCTCGAGGCGACGCATGTCATTGGAGAGGCCGGAGAGCCCCAGCAGGCCGCTCTGCTTGTTGAGCAGGGTGTCGATACGCTCGATCGACCAGCCCAGCTGGCGGGCCAGGTGAGCATGCAGGCCCGGGTCGACGTCGCCGCTGCGAGTGCCCATTACCAGGCCTTCCAGCGGTGTCAGCCCCATGCTGGTATCGACGCTTTCTCCCTGCCAGACCGCGCAGGTAGAGCAGCCGTTGCCCAGGTGGGCGATCAGCCAGCCGCCATGGGGGCGCTCGCTTACGGTCTCGAGTCGCGCACTCACGTGCGCATGGCTGCTGCCATGGAAGCCGTAGCGGCGGATGCCGTGGTTGCGATAGAGGCCTTCCGGCAGCGCATAGCGATAGGCCCGAGGCGGCAGGGTTTGATGGAAGGCGGTATCGAAGACCGCCACCTGAGGCAGGTCGGGGAAGAGCGCCAGGGTCGCGGTTACCCCCGCGAGATTGGCCGGGTTGTGCAGCGGTGCCAGGGCGCCGGTGGCCTCGATGGCCCGCTGCACGCCGGCATCCAGGCGCGTGGCGCGGGTGAAGCGCTCACCGCCATGCACGATGCGATGTCCCACCGCCACGGGGTGCTGCCCCTCCAGGCTTTCCAGGATCGCCTTCATGGCTTCGCTGTGATCGGCACCGTGCAGCGGGCGCGAGAACGCTCGGCCGGCGCCGTCGACTCCCGTGAGGCGAGCATCCACGCCACGCAGGCGCTCGGCCTGACCGGCCAGGCGAGATTCGTCGGGAGCCGCGGGGACGAGAGCGTACTTGATGGACGAGGAACCGCAGTTGATCACCAGTATCGGATCGTTCATGTCGCGTCCTGTCAGGGGTGTCGGGTGCGCGGAGGGTGTCAGTGGCGACTGGCGCCGCGGCAAGGTGAATCTAGCATGTTGCAGTGCAAGATGCAGTGACTTCAACGGCTTGAGGGCAAGCACCTAGCCCCTTTGGCTATTTGCTGGGCGGCCCATGTTGCACGTTAGTCGAAGCTGTACCAGAATGAAGATTGCGTGGGGAAACGCTGTTTCCTAACTTGGAGGTTGACCATGAAGACCATCACGATTTCCGCCGTTTGCGCCGCCCTGCTGCTGGCCGGGGCTACCGCCCATGCCCAGGGCAGCCCGATGAACTATCAGCCCAGCCCCTACCTCGGTGGCGACGTGCTGTTCTGGGACCTCGACCCTGACCGGGGCCACAGCTTCGACAGCACCGGCCTGCGTCTGCGGGCCGGCGTGGCGTTCAACGACTATTTCGCCCTGGAAGGCCATCTTGGCACCGGCGGCTCAGACGGCAATGTCGAACTGGACTACCTGGCCGGTGGCTATGCCAAGGGCATCGTGCCGATCGCCCCGGAGTTCCGCCTCTATGGTCTGGCAGGCTTCACCGAAGTAGATCTCGACGTGGATGACGAGAGCGGCTTCTCCTACGGTGCCGGCGCCGAGTTCGACATGACGCCCAGCCTCGCGGTGGGCGCGGACTACATGCGCTACCTGGACGATTCGAACTACACCTTCGATGCGGCGAGTCTCGGGGTAACGTTCCGCTTCTGAACGTTTGCCCCATGCGTCACCACGACGTCCCTCGGTTGCCCGCCGTGGGGCGTCTGTTTTTTTATGGTGCATTCAGCTAGTGCATTCAGGCTGCCCCCGAGTGACGTATCTGACGCGCCGTGTTGTCGAGGGGGCCGTACCGACGGGAGTGATCAAGGATGGCTGGCGGTTGCCAGGCGTTCTGCCAGCAAATGGCACATTTCATGCAGTGTGCTTTGTGTCCATCGTCCAGCGACTGTCTCTGCCCGGGAGCTCTCCTCATGAATGCACTCACTCTGCCGGATACCGCCTCGGCTCCGCGACTGCTGTTTACCGACCTGGACGGTTCGCTGCTGGATCCGTGTCGTGACGATTGGCGCGCTGCCCGTCCCTGGTTGGCGCGTCTCAAGCAGCTGGATGTGCCGGTGATTCCGGTTACTTGCCGGACGCGTAGCGAGATCCTGCCGCTGCGCCAGGCCTTGGGCCTGACCCACACGCCCTTCATCGCCGAGAGCGGTGCCCTGGTGGGGCTACCGCCGGCGTGGCGTCACGCCCGCCTCGAGCGGCCCGGTCCGGATGGTCTGGTGGTTCGCGCCCTGGGGGTGGATATCAGTTTCATTCGCCAGCGTCTGCGGGTGTGGCGTGAGCGGCTGGGCGCGCGCTTTACCACCATGAGCGAGATGCCCCTGGATGAGCTGATGGCCTTCACGGGACTCGGTGAGTCCGATGCGCGTCTGGCAAGAATGCGGGAAGGCAGCGAACCGCTGCTCTGGCATGGGGATGATCGCAGCCTGGCGGCCTTCCGCGAGGGGTTGGCGGGCGATGGACTGTGTCTGGTGCGCGGTGGGCGGTTCTGGCATGTGACCGGCACCTCGCACAAGGGGAGTGCCGTGAGCTGGCTGATCGAGCGCTTTGCGGCCCTGCGTGGTCAGCGTCCACTTACCCTGGCGCTGGGCGATGGTCCCAACGACGTGCCCATGCTAGAGGCAGTGGATCACGCCGTGGTGATACCCGGCAGTCATGGCCTCGAGGTGGTCCCCCAGCAGCAGCGTCTCTATCGCAGCAAGGCCAATGGCCCGGCCGGCTGGGCCGAGGGTGTGAGCCATTGGTGGGGGCGAGCGGAGAGCGTCCGCCCCGCTGCCATGGTGGCGGCCGGGGCAAGCTAGTATTCCCTCTACGGCCTGTCCCCGGCGCCCCTTATTTCACAGTGGCAACAGCCCTCGAGGTCGTGGGCTAGCTTGCCCGGTCCAGCCCCATCTGCCAGAAGTCGATCTCCAGGCGTGTGGCATCCCGGAATACTTCGACGAGCTCATTGAAACGGCGTGGCGTGACCTCCGCCAGGCGCGCGTCGAGCCAGGCGAGTTCATCGTTCATGGCGGCCTGGAATTCGTCGCTCTCGTACATGGCGATCCAGGCGTCATAGGGGTTGGCGTTGCCACGCACCGTGAACGACTGGGCATTGAGCCAGTTGGCGATCACCCCGTAGCCCACCAGGCAGGGGGCCAGCGCCACATGCAGGTCGAGCAGGTCGCCCCGTTGGCCGGTATCCAGGACGTAGCGGGTGTAGGCGAGCGTGGCGCGGGCTTCGGGCAGGGTGGCCAGATCCTCCTCGCTGATGCCCCAGTCGCGGCAGTAGCCGATATGCAGGTCCAGTTCCACGTCGAGGATCGCCTTGAGGCCCTCGTGGGCCTGGCGCAGGTCGGCCAGGGTGCGGCTCTTGAAGGCGGCTAACGCGTAGGCGCGGGCAAAGTGGATCAGGAAGAGGTAGTCCTGCTGCAGGTAGTGGCGGAAGGCGCCCTCGCCGAGTGTGCCGTTGCCCAGTTCGCGCACGAAGGGGTGCTCGATATAGGCGCGCCAGTCATCCTGGCAGGCGTCGGTGAGGTCGCTGAAACGATAGCCCATGTCGACTCCAGACGTTGGTGGCGATCCGGTCGTCGGGCGTGCGAGGGAGGGGATGGGCCGGTGGTGGCAGGCGGCTCGCCTGGGTGGCCCATCGCCTGATTTCCTACGCCGGTACGAGCCGGATCAGGTTCCACGGGATCAGCGCTGTGTTCCTCATGGAACGTGCGCCATCTCAGCCGGAACTCACCGGCACCCCGTCAAGCGATGGGACGAGTCTAGCAGGCTGGTCGTGACTTGCCAGCCCCGCCGTGGTTGACACACAGGGGGGACGGCTATTGCCTGATCGCCTCGAGTTCGAGGATCAGCTCCACCTCGTCGCCGACCAGGCCATTATCGACGCCGTAGGTCATTCCCCAGTTGCTGCGGGCAATGGTGGTGCGCACCGACAGGCCCAGGGTGTGCTGTTCATGACCGAAGGGGTAGGCGTCGGCCTTGTTGAGCGTGACCTCCAGGGTGACGGGGTGGGTCTCGCCGAGCAGGCTCAGGTCACCTTCCAGGGTGCCCTCGCTGTCACTATGTGCCGTGAAGTCGGTGACCTCGAAGACAATCGTCGAATGGCGGCTCGCGTCGAGGAAGTCGTCACTGCGTAGGTGGTTATCACGCTCCTCGTGGTTGGTGAACACGCTGTCGGTGGCAATCTCGACGGTGCCCGAGTGCAGTTCTCGTGTCTGCTCGTCGTAGACGAACTCGCCCCGGCCTTCCAGGAACATGCCCAGGGTGTCGGCGTAACCGACGTGTTCGGTCAAAAAGCCGATAGAGAAGTGGTCAGGGTCGATTTCATAGGTACGCGGCTCGGCATTGACCGATGGCACCCAGAGGGCGCCCAGTGCCAGGGTGAGCCCTGCGGCAATGGGCAACGAGGCGCGTGGGGTATGCTGGAGTGATGAAGGCATGAGCGTGTCCTTTCACGAGTGGCTGCTGGCCCGACCTTCCTTCGGCGTCATGCCGAGGCGTGGCGATACAGCCAGCGGATATCGATGATGAACGATCCGGCCAGGCCGGCCAGCGCGCTACCCGTCACCCAGGTCGTGGCCGTGGCACCGGCAACGGGGAGCAGGGCGACCATCAAGGCAACCACTTGCCAGACACAGATCGCCTTGCGACGAAGACTCTGCGGCAGGGGAGCCGTCAGCCAGGAGAACGGCAGTCCCGCCATGACAAAAGCGTAGCGCATGCCGCCGATGGCCAACACCCAGGGACCTGCCTTGTCGAGCAACACCACTGCCACGCATAGCACCAGGATCAGAAAGGCATCGAGCTCCATGTCGAAACGTGCCCCGAAATCGCTCTGGGTCGAGGTGCGACGGGCGACGGCACCGTCCACCCCATCCAGTACCAGCGCCAGCAGAGCCAGGACGGCGAAGGGGAGAGGGTGTCGCGTCAACAGGCCGGGGTCGGCCAGGATCCCCGTCAGCAGGGCAATCAGACAGCCACGGCCCAGCGTGATGCGGTTGGCCAGGCCCAGCCCCTGCCAGGGAGCGGGGACGCCGGTCAGGATGCAGCCCGCCATCAAGAGGTAGGATGTCGCTGCCAAGAGGAGGACCCACAGGCTAGGATCAAGCCAAGCCCACAGCAGTGCCAGTGAGGCAAGCAGTCCCAGGCCGCCTGCGCCAAGGTCACGTAACAGCGGCAGGGTCAGTCGTCTGGCGGGGTCAGGACTCGATTGACAGTATTGCATTGTGCAGCCCACTATGGATGTATCACTATTGTAGAAGAATGAGCATAACGGCAACAGTAGTGTCATAAGATTTCAGTGGTGGCCATTCAAGTGCCTGATGTTGGCCGCTACGCGTCACGCGCCGAAATGGTCTGTGGTGAGAATTGATATAGCCGATAGGGATGTTGCCATGCCACATGCGAACGCGACTGCCTTCTGGGTCCTGGCGCCGGGTCAGGGTGCGGTGTGCGAGGAAGCGTTAGCCATGCCCGGTGCCGGCGAAGTGGCCGTGAGAACGCTCTATAGCGGCGTCAGCCGAGGCACCGAGTCGCTGGTATTCGGGGGTCTCGTGCCGGAAAGCGAATGGCAGCGTATGCGTGCCCCGTTTCAGGAGGGAGATTTTCCCGGCCCGGTCAAGTACGGCTACATCAGTACTGGCGTTGTCGAGGCTGGCGAGCCGAGCCTGATGGGCCGTGAGGTATTCTGCCTCTATCCGCACCAGGATCGCTATGTGGTGCCGGCAGACGCCGTGGTCCCCCTGCCGGAAGGTCTGCCGGCCTCCCGGGCGGTATTGGCCGCCAACATGGAAACTGCTATCAATGGCGTCTGGGACGCCGCCCCGGGGGTAGGCGACCGAATTACGGTGGTTGGTGCCGGCGTGACCGGCAGCCTGATCGCCTGGCTATGTGCCGCCATTCCCGGTACCCGGACCTGTCTGGTGGATGTGTCGCCGGGGCGAGCCGAGCTCGCCGGGGCACTGGGTATCGATTTCTGCCTGCCCGACCAGGCGCCCGCCGACAACGATCTGGTGGTTCACGCCAGCGGCAATCCCGCCGGGCTGCGTCAGGCACTGACGCTGGCCGGTAACGAGGCGCGGGTCGTGGAGATGAGCTGGTTCGGCAGCCAGGCGGTGACCCTGCCGCTGGGAGAGGCCTTCCACTCGCGCCGCCTGACCCTGCAAGCCAGCCAGGTAGGGCATATGCCGGCCGATCACGCGACGCGCTGGGATTCCCGCCGACGCCTGGCGCTGGCGCTGGACTTGCTGCGCGACCCCTGCCTCGACGCCCTGATCACGGGCGAGAGCGCCTTCCACGAGTTACCGGCGGTGATGTCACGCCTGGCCGAAGGTGGCGGGGACGTGCTCTGCCACCGAATCCGTTATTCGTCCTTTTCCTGATACGAGGAACCTGCCTCATGTACCGCCTGAACGTTCGCGACCATTTCATGATCGCCCACAGCTTCAGCGGCGACGTCTTCGGACCCGCCCAGCGAACGCACGGTGCCACCTATGTGGTCGACGTGACCTTCCAGCGGCGTGAACTCGATGAGGATGACCTGGTCGTGGATATCGGCCTGGCCGGCGAAGCGCTCAAGACGGTGCTTTCCGAATTCAATTTCCAGAACCTCGATGAGGTGGAGGAGTTCAAGGGGCGTAACACCACCACCGAGTTCATGGCGCGGGTGGTCTTTGAACGTCTTGCCACCGCCATACAGCTCGGCCATCTCGGCGATGCCGCCATGGGACTCGACTCCCTGTGCGTGACCCTGCATGAATCGCATGTCGCCTGGGCAAGCTTCGAGGGCGAGCTTTGAAGCCTCAACAGGCGGTGGCCGAGCTGACCTTCATCGTCGCCGGTGACCCGGACCAGTGGACCGGCGGCTACGTCTACGACGCCCGCATCGTCGCGGAACTGCGCCGACAGGCGTGGCGTGTGGACGTAGTGGGCCTCGAGGGGCGTTTCCCGCAGGCCGATCAGCGGGCGCGCCGGAGCCTGTCGCAGGCCCTGGCAGCCCTGTCCGATACTGCCCTTGTGGTCATCGATGGCCTGGCCATGGGCGGTCTGGCCGAGGAGGTCGAGCGCGAGGCCGAGCGTCTGCAAATTGTCTCGCTCGTCCATCACCCCCTGGCCGACGAGGCCGGCCTCGACGAGGCGCAGCGCCGCGCGTTCCGCGATAGCGAGGCTCGAGCCCTGGCCGCCGCGCGTCGCGTGATCGTCACCAGCCAGCATACGGCCAGCGCGCTGCGCGACTACGGCGTCCCCGCGCAGCGCCTCCGGGTCGTCGAGCCCGGTGTCGACAAGGCCTCGCCGGCCACCGGTGCACAGGACCAGGAGGCCACCACCCGGCCCTGGCGTCTGCTCTGTGTGGCGACACTGATTCCGCGCAAGGGGCTCGGCCTGCTGGTCGAAGCGTTGGCCTGCCTTACCGATCGACCCTGGGTTTGCGAGATCGTCGGCAGTCATGATCGCGACCCTGCCCATGCCGCCCACTTGCGCGAGATCACGCGTCGGCATGGCCTGACGGAGCGCATCATCTGGGCCGGTGAGCGGGACGCCGATGCCCTGGACGCCGCCTATCAGCGGGCCGATCTCTTCGTGCTGCCCTCGCTCTACGAGGGCTACGGCATGGTCGTGACCGAGGCGCTCTCGCGAGGGCTGCCGGTGATCACCACCACCGGTGGGGCGCTGGCCGATACCCTGCCGCCCGAGGCAGGCATCGCGGTACCTCCCGGTGATGCCGGCGCACTGCGAGAGGCCTTGTCGCGTTGGCTGGGTGACGCCGACACCCGGCGAGAGCTGCGTCATGGCGCCTATCGGGCGAGGCAGCGGCTGACCGACTGGCAACAGGCGGGGCAACGTTTCCTGGCCGCTCTGGAAGGGCTTCCCGACATGTCGATCGCCGGCACCTTCCGAGCCGAGCGGGGGCTGCCGTCATGAGGGCTTCCACCTCCCATGACCTGTTCTCGGCGCAGTGGCTGGCGCTGCGGGAAGGGCTGGATGCCCAGTCACGCAGCCATCGCCTGACCGGGCTGGCCGTGGACTGGCTGAAGGCCCGCACTGCGCCCCACGGTATCATCGATCTGGGCAGCGGCAGTGGCAGCAATCAGCGCTTCCTGGCGCCACGCCTGCCCGGCCCCCAGCACTGGCGACTGGTTGACCATGACCCCGAGCTGTTGAGCCATGCTCGCCGGCGCGGCCGGCGCCTTCGCGACCGGGCAGGGGCACCGCCGGCCGTGGAGACCCTGTGTCGCGGCCTGTCGCCGATCGACCGCGAGCTGCTCACCGGTATCGACCTGGTGACGGCCTCGGCGCTGCTCGACCTGATGCCCCGCGCCTGGGCGGCCGCGCTGGTCGCTGCCTGTGCAGCGCAGGGCCAGGCCTTGTTACTGACCCTCAACGTGGATGGCGACTGGGCCTTCCTCGACCGCCAGGGCGCGCGTGTCGAAGACAGCGAGGACATCGCCGTGCGCACCCTCTTCCAGACCCATCAGTACCGCGACAAGGGCCTGGGGCCGGCGTTGGCCGGCGAGGCGCCCGCGGTGCTGGCCAGCATGCTGCTGGACGCGGGGTTCCAGGTGGAGAGCGATGCGACGCCCTGGCACCTGGTGGCCGGCGATACTACACATCCCGGCCTGGCCGAGGCCCTGGTCGTCGGCTGGCACGATGCCGCCGTGGAGGAGGCACCGGCGCAGCGCGCTCGCCTGGGCGCCTGGCGCGACCGGCGCCTGGCCGACCTCCATGCCGGGGAGCTCGGGGTGACGGTGGGACACCGTGATCTCTTTGCCTGCCCGATACGGGGGGCGCCATGATCCTGGCGCCATCCTCCCGCCTGTGGCGCCCTCTGGCCAGCCTGCTGCTGCTGGCCGGGCTCTGGGTCTGGCTCGAGCCGGGGGAGGTGATCGGCGCGGTCGGCCCCCTGGCACCGGGCTGGATCGTGCTGGCCCTGGCCCTGACGCTGCCGCAGATGCTGCTTTCCGCCTGGCGCTGGCGACTCACCGCGTGCCGGCTCGGCCTGTCGCTGGACTGGGCGCGTGCGCTGCGCGAATACTACCTGGCCATGTTTCTCAATCAGGTACTGCCCGGCGGCGTGGCAGGGGATGCTGCCCGCGCCTGGCGACACTCCCGGGCCAGCGGCCGGCGCGGCAGTGCCTGGCGGGCGGTGATCATCGAGCGCGCCTCGGGCCAGCTGGCGCTGCTGTTGCTGACGCTGCTGGTCGTGGCCCTCTCCCCCTTGTGGCAGGGATGGCTCGGCGGGGCGCTGGCGGGCCTCGCTTCACCGGGCTGGCTGATGGCCGCTGCGCTGCTGGTCGTGGCGACAGTGCCGGCGATACGCCACCTGCTGCGTCGACCGCCGGCGGCACTGGCCGGCCTGGGGAGTGACCTGCGCCACAGCCTGCTGGCATCGTCGATCTGGCCCCGACAGCTCCTCGGCTCGCTGCTGGTGGTCCTGAGCTATGCCCTGGTATTCGTCTGTGCGGCCCGGGCGATCGGTGTCACCCTGCCGCTGGGCACCCTGCTGTCGCTGGTGCCTCCGGTGCTATTGGCGATGTTGATCCCGCTTTCGCTGGCGGGCTGGGGGCTGCGCGAAGGAGCGGCGGCGCTGGTCTGGGGGTTGGCGGGCCTGCCGCCGGCCGAGGGTGTGGCGGTGTCGATGGCCTATGGTCTGCTGGTGCTGCTGGCGAGCCTGCCCGGTGCCCTCTTCCTGCCGGGTCTGGCGCGCCGGCGTGCCATGTCGACGCCGTCGATGGCGGGCCCCGCGGGGTCAGGGTCGGCTGAGATCCAGGTCGAAGAGGGTGTCGTCGCCGCAGCGGAAGGTTCGCGTGACGGGGCGACGCGCTTGATCAAGGGTGGCAATGGGCGTCATGGCCAGTCCCGGCCGACCGGAGCCGATCAGCAGCGGCGCCACCAGCAGGTGCAGGCGGTCCAGCACGTCGGCCTCCAGGAATCTCGACACCGTGACGCCGCCGCCCTCGATCAGCACGCGCTTGAGTCCCTGCGCGGCGAGCGCCTCGAGCACGACGGCGGGGGTGAATCCATCGGTGCCCAGCGGCAGCCGCAAACGGGTGACGTGGTCGGCCGCCGGGGCGGGAATGACCGCCTGCTCGCCGACCAGATGCAGGCAGGGGGCCTGCGCCTCGCGCAGCAGGCGCAGCGACGCCGGTACCCGTCCACGAGGGTCGAGGATCACCCGCACCGGCTGGCGCCCGTCGACGTGGCGGACCGTGAGCAAGGGGTCGTCCTCGCAGGCGGTACCGGCACCGATCACCACGGCGTCGACCAGCGCTCTCAGCCGATGCAGGTGGACGCGACTCTCGAGGCCGTTGATGTAGTGAGAGTGCCCGCGCTCGGTGGCAATGCGGCCGTCCAGGCTCTGGCCGAGCTGCGCCACGGCCAGGCGGCCGCGATGCATGGCCAGCGGCGTCAGATTGTCGAGCAGCGCTCGGGCCTCGTCGCTTGCCGGGACGTCCGACGTCCAGCCGTCGGCCGTCAGGCAAAGCGGACCGTCTCTGACCATTGGCGACGCGCGACGGGCCACGTCATCACGGGCCCGGCAGAGGGCCTGCCAGGCCGTTGCCGGATCCAGGGGTTCGAGCTGGGTCGGGGGCATGAGGTCTCCGGGTCAGAGGAAAGACGTCATCATGCGCAGTCCGCCTCGGCGGTACAAGGCGTGCAAGGAGGGCTCCATGCATCAGGTTGAACGGGCAATCTTCGATCTTCGACGCGGGCTGCCGGTGGTGGTCATCGCCGGGGACACTCACGTGCTGGTCCAGGCCACCGAGGGTACGGCCGAGGCGTCGGTATCTCGGCTGGCCGATCTCGCCGGCAACACCCCCTCGCTGGTGCTGAGTCGTCACCGGCTGGCAGCGCTGGGCGAGTCGGACACCCGCGGGTCGGCACGGTTGCCCCTGCCGGCGGGCACCGGTCGGCGGCGACTCGTCGACCTGGCCTTCGGACTCAGCCCGGAACTGGCCCTGGGCCGCGACGAGCTGGCCGAGTGTCGTCGCTCGCTGGCGCCCGCACAGCCGGCCGACCGGGCGGCATTGGCGCTGATGCGCCGTGCGCTGTTGATTCCGGCAGCGCTGGTCGCCCGGGTCGGCGAGGCGCAGCGGCCTGCCGTCGAGGCCCGGCTGGCAGAAGGGGCCTGGCTGGCCGTCCGTGCCGATCAGGCCGAGCGTTGCCTGGAGGGCGGTATCGGCATGCTGCAGCAGGTCAGCGAGGCACGCATTCCCTTGGCCGAAGCCTTCGACTGTCGCTTCATCCTGTTTCGGGAAGCCGACGGCCTGCGTGAGCACGTGGCGGTGGTGATCGGCGAGCCGGGCAAGGACAACGCGGCGGTGCCGCTGCGCCTGCATTCGGCCTGCCTGACCGGGGATCTGTTCGGCAGCCTGCGCTGCGACTGCGGCGAGCAGCTGCGCAATGCCGTGGCCGATATCCAGGCGCTGGGCGGCGGCGTGCTGCTCTACCTGGCCCAGGAGGGGCGAGGCATCGGGCTGGCCAACAAGCTGCGCGCTTATACCCTCCAGGACAGCGGTCTGGACACCCTGGATGCTGACCAGGTGCTGGGGTTCGGTGAGGACGAGCGCCACTATGGGGTGGCCGTGGACATTCTGGATGCCCTGAGCATTCGCCGCGTGCAGCTGTTGACCAACAATCCGGGCAAGATGGCGGCCCTCACCGAAGGCGGTATCGAGGTAGTGGAACGCCAGGCGCTGTATGGCAGCCTCAACGACCACAACCGCCGCTATCTCAGCGCCAAATCGGAGCGCGCCGGTCATCTGCTCGATGCCGTGTTCGAGAGCGATCAGGACCCCGCCACGGGGTCCTGACGCGCGTTCTAGCGGCTGAGGGCGTCGCCGAGCGGTATCTCGCCGGTCTCGCGCAGGATGCGGGCGATGCGCTGGCCGTAATGTGCCACTAGCTGCTCGCCGAGCTCGGCGGTGCCCAGGGGAGCGTTGCCGACCACCCCGCCGGGATGCAGGTCCTCGGCCAGCCAGGCGAAGGCGGCCTCGCCCTCAGGGCCCAGCAGCAGCCCTTGCCCCTCCATGACCTCGCCCCGTGAATGGGGCTGGTCCAGCTTGTCGAGGCGCACCTTGTGCGGGGCCAGATGGCGCATCATGGCGGTCTCCAGCGCGCCGCCATGAAGCCCGTGGCGCAGCTCGTCGACGGGCAGGCTGGCCTCGGGCAGGTCATCCGGTAGCGGCATTCTCGTGTAGTGGACCTTGACCACCAGCATGCCGTGCCGGCGGCGCAGTCTCAGGGCGGCCAGGTCGATCACCGCCTTGTTGCCGCCGTGGCTATTGATCACGACCAGGCGCTCGAGGCCGGCATGCGCGACGGCGTCGCCATGGGCCTCCAGAGTGGCTATGGCCAGTTCGGGCGGCAGGCTGAGGGTGCCGGGAAAGCTCAGGTGCTCGTCGCTGGCGCCTATCGCCATCGACGGCAGTCGCACCAGCGGGAAGGGCTCGGAAAGGAGAGTCAGCGCCTTCTCAAGCAGCCCTTCACCAATATCCAGGTCGGTGGAGAGCGGTAGATGGTCGCCGTGCTGTTCGATGGCGCCCACCACCATGACGGCCACGCCATGGCGCGGCAGGGTCGCTATCTCGTCACTGGTGAGATCCTGCCAGCGGGGGCTGAGGATGGGATCACTCATGGCGTGTGCGCTCCGTGTCGTATCGATGATCGATGGCATGTGCGATGTGCCGCGCATAGAGGTCGCCCGAGGCGAGCCCGTCGGCACCTGCGGCCAACCAGTCGCGCGTGGCCGCCGCTGAACGCCAGGCGGCCCACGTGAACCGCCGCTGCTCGCCGGCAATGACGTTGAACTGGTAACTCCCCAGTTCCTCCAGCCGTGCCACGCAGCGCTCGGCCACGTCCAGGGCGCCGGCCACGAACTCCACCGAGACCCCGGCGATGGGCTGCGTCAGTCCGGCCAGTACCTCGGCCTCGAAGCCCTCCACGTCGATCTTGCAGAAGCGCGGCAACCCATGGTCGGCAATCAGCGTGTCGAGCGTGGTCACCGGAACGCGCTGGCGACCCTGCCAGCGTACCTTGCGAAAACCGGCGTTGCGCTCGCCGATGTCACGGCGCCATTCATGGGCCAGGGTGGAGACCGTCGGCGTCGCCTCGCTGACCGCCAGCTCGGCTGTCCCGGGCGTGGCACCCGCCGCACAGGGCAGCAGGGTGACGCCGCGGCGTCGACCCACCAGGCGCTTCAGCCAGGGAAACAGCACCGGCTGCGGCTCGAGCGCGATCACGCGGGCGCCCAGCGCCTGGAAGGCCGCGGTGCGATCGCCCAGGTGAGCGCCGATGTCGAACACCAGGTCGTCAGGACCGATGAACTCGGCATAGAGCCGCTGCAGGCCTCGCTGGCGGCCCGGCCGCCAGTAGATCAGCAGTGAACGGGCCAGGCCCAGGTAACGTGGCAGATGATAGGCCGCGGTGACCAGTCGGCTGGGCATGAGGGGGCTATCGGCATGCTTCATTCGGATTTCGCCTTGACATGGTGGCTCGCCTGGCGCGTCGACCCGGCGGGCGTCGCCTCGCACGGCGACACAGCGGCTCGGGGTGGCCAGCGGGAAAACGACTGCAGGGGCATCTCGCCGGGCGATTCCGGCGGCGGGGGCGCCAGGTGGGCCCCGGCCGGGCTGAACGCGGCTGTTGCTGGCTGCTGCAGTAGCCGGCTGGGTGTCACCTCCGCCGGCGCCTTCAGCAGGCCGGCGCGGAAGAGCCGACGGCCATGGGCGAGGCTGCTGGTTATCCTGACCAGTGGTGCGGCCATCAGCAGGCCCAGCCAGACGGGCGCGAGCCACCAGAAGAACAGCGGGGCGAGCAGGTAGGTCGACCCGGCCCATAGCGCGCCGACCAGGGTTGTGAGCCAGGTATGGCGAAACGCCTTGCCCCAGGGGACCGCTCGCCCCTCGCGAATCTGGGCGTCCCAGCTGACCCGTCTGCCGCCAAGAACGCCCAGGATGAACCCGCTGTGCAGCAGCATCATGACCGGGGCGATCAGCACGGCGATGGCCATTTCCAGCAGGCTGCTGGCCAGCAGGGAGGCTCTGCCGCCGAAGTCGTGGGGTCGCTGAATGAGTGCTAGCAGCAGGCCCAGCACCTTCGGCAGCATCAGTACCAGCGCCGTACTGAATAGCAGCGGCATGATCAGGTCGGGCGTGTTGACGGGCCAGTCGGGAGAGAGCTGATAGCCGGCACTGAAGAA
The DNA here is from genome assembly GCF_014192285.1 of Halomonas fontilapidosi. Lineage (GTDB taxonomy): Bacteria > Pseudomonadota > Gammaproteobacteria > Pseudomonadales > Halomonadaceae > Halomonas > Halomonas fontilapidosi. The sequence goes on from NZ_JACHXQ010000011.1 coordinate 39,212, forward strand.
GTCATGGCGACCCTGGGCCCGACCGATGGCGTCCAGGGTGCCGATGAGCAGCATCACTCCCCATAGCAGCGAGGTCAGATAGGCCAGCGCGCCGAACAGGAAATGCAGGCGGCTCATGAGCGGCAGGCCGGCAGCGCCGAGCAGCCGCAGATGCTGCAGGTTGCCCTGTATCCAGCGCCTGTCGCGCTTGGCGAACTCGAGGATATTGCTGGGGACCTCCTCGAAGCTGTCACCGAGCCGCGTCTCCAGATGGACCTCCCAGCCGGCCCGGCGCATCAGCGCCGCCTCGACGAAGTCGTGGCTGAGTATCTCGCCACCCAGCGGCGGCTTGCCGGCCAGTTCCGGCAAGCCGCAACTGGCCATGAAGGCTCGGGTGCGCAGGATGGCATTGTGGCCCCAGAAGTTCGCGCCATGGCCCTGCCAGAAACATTGTCCGGTGGCGAGCAGGGGACTGTGCAGGGCCGCGGCGAACTGGATGAAGCGCCCGAAGACGCTGGCCGAGCGGACCGGAATGGGGACCGTCTGGATCAGGCCGATAGCGGGGTTGGCCTGCATGGTGGCCACCAGTGCCACCAGCGTTCGGCCGCCCATGAGGCTGTCCGCGTCCAGTACCACCAGGTAGTGGTAGCGATGGCCCCAGCGCCGGCAGAAGTCTGCCAGGTTGCCGGCCTTGCGACCGTGGTTGGCTTCGCGGCGGCGATAGTGGACCACCAGCCGAGGGGCGAGTCGCTGTTGCAGGCCCGCGATGGCGGTTTCCTCCCGGCGGGCGATCGCCTCGTCCTGGGTATCGCTCAGCACGAACACCTCGAAGCCCTTGGCCTGGGGCTGATCGAGCAGCGAACGACAGGTGCTTTCCAGGCCGGCCACGACACGCCTGGGATCCTCGTTGTAGATGGGCATCACCAGTGCCGTATGGTGTTTCCCCGGCTCTCTCACCCCGGGTTGGGACGCGAGGCGGGCCAGGGTCAAGGGATCACGACGCGTCAGCTGCAGCAAAAAGCCGATGATCGCCGTCCAGAAGGCGATGGTGATCCAGCCGAAGGTGATCACGAACAGGCCGAGAATGATGCCCTGCAGCAGCGTGATGCCGTTGACGCGCAGGATCTCGACCATGGCCGCGCTACCCAGGGCGGTCGTGGCGAGCACCAGCAGGGTCACGCCTACCTGCCGCGCGGCCAGCCAGGGCACGCGAGGCGAGCGGTCAGCGAAGTTCATCGGGGTTCCAGATATAGTTCCAGGTTTCGCTCATGGGCGCATCGCGCAGCGTCAACCCCAGGCGCATGTCCACGGGACGCCTCCCCTCGGGCTGCACCCTGAAGGAGGCGCGCCAGGTGTCGCCGTCGGGCAGGCGCTGCACCGTTACCTGCCGGGCCTGGCCGCTCGAGAGCTCGAGTTCGGCGACCACCGGGTGGGTGTCGTCCAGGCTCGAGAGCTCCCCGCCACGGAAATCGACCACGAACTGACGGAGGCTGCGCGGCGGTGGGTCACGCTGGCCTGGAACGGCCCCCCAGCCTTGTCGGGTGCGCAGGGTCTGGGCCAGGGCCTGCTCGGGATGTCGGGCATCGAAGGTCGCGAGCCGGTAGCGATAGGTGCGCGACTCGCCCGCTGCGAGCGGCTGCTCGGGGACCCAGTAGGTGACGATGTTGTCGTGGGTCTCCGAGTCGCTGGGAATCTCGACCAGTTCCACGCTGCCCGTCCCCCAGTCGTCGAGTGGGGCGATCCAGTGGCTGGGGCGCCGCTCGTAGCGGGACTCCATGTCCAGGTAGCGGGCGAAATCTCGGTCTCGCTGGGCCAGGCCGAAGCCCGCGGGATGGGTGTCCTGCAGGCGAGTGACGCGTAGTTCGCGTGGGTTGTTGAGCGGGCGCCAGATCCACTCGCCGGCATGGGTCTGCATCAGCAGGCCCTGGGAATCATGCACCTGGGGACGGAAGTCATCGGCAGGGTAGGGACTGACGTCGCCGTGCATGAACATGCTGGTCAGCGGCGCGATACCCAGCTTCGCCACCTCCACGCGGGCGAACAGGCGTGCCTCGATGTCCACCTCGACCTGCTCGCCGGCATGCACCCGGAAATGGTAAGCCCCGGCGAGCGAGGGGCTGTCGAGCAGGGCGATGATGTCGATATGCGACGCCATCGGCTCGGGCTGTACCAGCCAGAATTCTGTGAAGGCCGGGAACTCTTCACCGCGCGAAGACGCCGTATCGATCGCCAGACCTCGAGCCGAGAGGCCGTATCCCTGATCGCGGCCTACCAGGCGAAAGTAGCTCGCGCCCTGGAAGACCAGGAACTCGTCATGGTAGTCCTCTCGATTGAGGGGGTAGTGCAGGCGAAACCCGGCGTAGCCGGCCCCACTCAGGTCCTGCTCCTTGAGTGGCGCGGCCGCGGCGTCGTAGCGAAACAGGGAGGGCTGGAAGGGCAAAGGCCGAGGCTGCCCGTCCTCGATCAGATTCAGGCGGACCGGTCGCTCGAACAGGAAGCCCGTGTGGAATAGCTGGAGCGAGAATAGCGCCTCGCCCCGCCACACGGCGGCCTCCGGGCGAAAGCGAATCGCACGATAGGCATCATAGTCGAGATCACGCAGTGCGCGGGGTAGATTGCCGGCCGGGTCATCGAAAGGTGATGCCGCGAGCTGGCGAGCGCGCTGCGTGACGTCGGCGAAGATCTCGGATGCATCCGGAGCGGGCGCAGCCCAGCTCGCAGGCGTGATGCTGGCGATAAGCAGGCCGCTGGCCAGCCACCATAATGGCGACAAGGGTGGGGGCACGGCGTGATCCTCCTTGAACGATGTCTCTCGACGAGATGGTAACGGGCCCCATAACCGGTTGTCGGGACTCAGCTATACAAACATTATACACTGAGCGCGCTCTGGTCCATCTGTCCCGGTGAATGCCCATGTCGTTACCTTCTGGAATCCGCTGGTGCTTGAGTCTGGTGATGCTCAACGTCGTGTTGCTGGCACCAGTATGGCTGTTGCACGGCGGCCCGAGACAGCACTGGATGGCCCTCGAGGCGTTCCTGCTGGCGGGGGGACTGGCGTTGCTGCCATCGGCCGGTCGGTTCGTCGGGCTGCGTTGGTCGCTGGTCGCGCTGATCATGACAGTGTTGCTGGTCGGCCTGGGAGACGTGGCGACCCACCTGGCGTTCGGACGTTCACTGAACCTCTACTTCGATCTTCCCCTGCTGCGTTCGGTCTTCCACCTGCTCGAGGGCAATCTGGGGGGCCCGGTCGCTAGCCTGATCAGCCTGCTCGGCTTGATCCTGCTGGCTGTCACGGCCTGGCTGCTGGCGAAGATGCTCGCGAGCCTGCAGGGCAGGGCGCGCCGACCGCGCGCGGTGGTCGGCGCCTGGGGGATGCTGGCGGTGAGTGGCATGCTGATCCTCGCCGAGTTTGACGAAGTCCGACCGCTGCCGGTGGCCCGTACGCCCCTGCTGGATACCCTGCAGTTCCAGGGGCAACAGTGGATCGAGACGCGCCGTGCCCACCGCGACTTCGCCGAGCGCATGGCGTCGTCCCCCGTTCAGGAGACCGCCTTGCCGGGGCTTGCCGGGCGCGATGTGGTGCTGGTCTTCGTGGAGTCCTACGGCATCTCGGCGCTGTTCGATGATCGCTATGCGCGGGTGCTGGACCCGCGCCTTGATGGCATGGCCGAGCGCCTCGACGCCGCCGGTCTCTCGGTGGCCTCTGGCCTCCTGGACTCGCCGATCCGCGGTGGTCAGTCGTGGCTGGCCCATGCCACGCTGCTGAGCGGTCTGCGCATCGACAACTCGCTCTGGTATCGCCTGATGCTGGACAGTGAGCGCACGACCCTGGTCGATGACTTTCGCGCCACCGGCCACCGCACCCTCGCGGTGATGCCGGCCATTACCATGGCCTGGCCGGAGGGCCGGGCCTACGGGTTCGACGAGATCCATGCCGCGGCGGACCTCGAGTATGCCGGCCCGCCGCTGAACTGGGTGACGATGCCAGACCAGTACACCCTGCACCATTTCCAGACGCAGATCCGCAACGGTTCAGCAGCCTCCCAGCACGCTGAGTCGGCGCCGCTCTTCGCCCAGCTCGCGCTGATCAGTAGCCATGCGCCCTGGACACCCATCCTGCCGGTGCTCGACGACTGGAGCGCGGTGGGTGACGGCAGCGTCTTTGCCCGCTGGGAAGACGCCGGCGAATCACCCGATCAACTCTGGCAGGACCTGGAACGGGTGCGCGACCACTACGCCCGGTCACTGGACTATGCGCTGGGGGCCAGCCTCCGCTGGGCCGAGGATTTCGTGGACCAACAGACCCTGATGATTCTGCTGGGGGACCACCAGCCAGCGCCCCTGATCACCGGCGACAACGCCAGTGGCGCCGTCCCGGTGCATGTCATCAGCGGTGACGCCGGTCTGCTCGAGCCCTTTCATGCACGAGGCTTTGTGTCCGGTCTCCATCCACCGCGTCCCGACGGCTATCCTGATGGCGAGGTGGCAGGTCAGCAGGCCCTGCGCGGCTGGCTTCATGAGGCGTTCGGTGTGAAGGAGACAACGGGTGAATAATTCGGGAGGCAAGATGTCACGAGAGTCCACGATAATGGCGCGGTGTGCCGCGACGACCGCGGCAATGCTGCTTTTCAGCCTGCTCGGCCTGACCGGCGCTTCTGCCGCCGAGACCTGGGAGCTCGACCGCGAGGCGAGCCGTATTGAAATGATCGGCACCGCCGACGGCCGCGAGGCGGTCACTCGTGTCGAGGACTTCGACGTCGACCTTGACGGCGACCTGGATCAGCCGGGGGAGGGCCATGTCGTGCTGACCCTTCGCTCGGAAAGCATCACCGGCGGCAACGACATCGTCGATGGCATGCTGCACGGGCACAACTGGTTCGACGTCGAGAACTACCCTGAGATCGTCTTGCGCAGTACCGACATCCAGGCGCCGGCCGCCGGCGAGCTGCGCATCGAGGGCGAGCTCGAGCTGCGCGGCGAGACCTACCCGCTGACGGTGCCGGTGAACTGGACGCGGCAGGGCGATCGGGTCAGCGTCAATGGCCGCCTGACCCTGGACCGCACCGATTTCGACATGGGACGCGGTGCCTGGCGCTCCGAAGGCACGGTTAAACATGAGGTCCACGTCGACTTCACCATCGAACTGCTGGCGCCATCGCCCTCCTGATGCTGACGGCGAGTCGCCTCGCTCCCCCTGTGACCCTGGCTGCTGGCGGCCTCTTCAGGAGCCGCTGGCGGTGCGGGCAGCCACCACGGAGATTTCTACCAACAGCTCCGGGCTCGCCATCCGTGCCTCGACACAGGCCCGTGCCGGTGCCTTCCCTTCGGGTACCCAGGCGTCCCATACGCGGTTCATCTCCTCGAAAAGCGCCATATCTTTCAGATAGAGGGTGGCGGAGAGCAGGTGGTCACGGTCGCTGCCTGCCGAGGTAAGCAAGGCATCGACCTTGGCCAGCATGGTTTCGGTCTGGCCGATGATGTCGGTCTTCCTGTCTTCCGCGACCTGACCGCAGAGGTAGATGGTGTCATTGTGGATGACGGCGCGACTCATGCGCGTCCCGACGTCCTGGCGTTCAATAGGCATCGCAAGTCTCCTAGGTTGGGTGATGGTCACTCCGCGATATCCGCGAGTTCGCCCAGGGTGAGCGGTTTGATCGGCGGGCGGATGTGGTAGTAGCCGACGGCATCGATGGGCAGGCCAGATCGGTCGGCCAGTATCTGCGACACCGTCAGACCGCAAAGGCGCCCCTGACAGGGGCCCATGCCGGCCCGGCAGAAGGCCTTTGCCTGATTGGGGCCCCGGCAGCCCGCGTCGGCGATCTGGCGAAGCTCGCCAGCCGTGACCTCCTCGCAGCGGCACACGATGGTGTCGTCCTCGGGCACCTGGAATGAGCGGGCGGGTTGGTAGAGCACGTCCAAAAAGGGGCGGATGACGTGCTGGGGACTCAGTCGCCGGAAAATCGGTGCTGATCTCTTATCGCGCTCCGCTTCCTCCAGCCGCTCCAGTTGCCTGGCAATCTGCAACACCGACAGCCGCCCGGCTTCCTCCGCCGCCTGGGCCCCGGCAATGCCGCTTGAGTCGCCTGCCACGAAGATGCCGGCTCGGGAGGTCTCGCCCCAGGCATCGACCCGGGGCGCCCAGCACTGCTGGTGTGCGTTCCAGTCGTGCTCGAGCTCCAGTGCCCGGGTGAGCTGCACGTTGGGCACGACACCTTGATGGACCAGAAGCGTGCGGCAGTCGAGTTGGTGCTCGATGCCCTTCCGGCGATAGTGCACCTTGCTGACCTGGTCCCCCTGTTCCGACTCGGCACGCAGCTCCTCCACACCGGTAATGTGCGGAATCCCCGACCGCTTGAGTGCCCGCAGCAGTCCAACTCCCTTGAAAAGTAGCTTGGGGTTGCGCAGCGCACCGATGCTGTGACGTACCGCGCGGCGGTAGTTATCCCGGGGGGTGGTATCCAGCACGGCGTCGATGGGAACGCCTGCATGAGTCAGCTGGGAGGCTACGAGCAGCAGGAGAGGGCCACTGCCGGCCAGCACCAACGGTGTCGGTGGCACCATCGCGCTAGACTTGAGCAGCACCTGGGCGGCGCCGCAGGTCATGACACCAGGCAGTGTCCAACCCGGAAAGGGCACGGGTCTCTCCTGGGCGCCGGTCGCGACCAGCAGCCGTCGCGCGTGGACCTGCTGACTGCGGCCACGGCGTGAGACGTTGAGCGTCAGGTCTTCATCGACCCCCCACACCGTAGTGCCGGGAAGGTAGTCAATAGCCGCGGCCTGCATAGCCTCAAGGAGCACGCGGCCCTGGTAGTAGTCAGCGCCCAGCACCCCCTCATCAGCCAACGGGGCGCGTCCGATGGCGCGATAGATCTGCCCACCCGCTTCCTCCTGCTCATCAAGAAGTGCCGTGTGCAGCCCGAGTCTTCCCGCTTCGGCGGCGGCAGCCATGCCGGCGGGGCCTGAACCGATGATTGCGAGATCATAGCGATTCTGGGTCGTGTCGTGATCGCTCATGGGGTGACCTCCTGCGGAGGCTCGTGGATGTCGCGGGCGCCAACCTGACGGTGAATCTGCATCCCCTCCTGGATTCTCACCATGCAGCCCTGCTGGTTGGCCACCCCGTCGATGACCAACAGGCATTCGAAGCACGCGCCCATCAGGCAGTAGGGTGCCCGCTGGCTTCCGCTCGCGGGTGTTGAGCGGGATGGCACCAGGCCGGCTGCCAGCACGGCTGCGGCTGCCGTGTCATGACGGTCGACCTTGATCGCTTGTCCCTCGACGTAGACCGTCGTCGGATCCAACGAGCGCGTGAGAAGGCGTTCAAAGCGTGAAGCGTTCGGCATGAAAAACCTCCATTGAAGCGTCGTCTCGATCGCCGGCGATCCAGTCGGCCAGCGGCCCCTCATGGAAGGCCGCCAGGGTCACCCCACTGTGGCAGGTCACCAGATAGGCGCCGGGACACTGGCTCGAAGCCTGGTAGATCGGGTAGCCATCGGGGGTCATGACGCGAAGCGCGCCCCAGGCGCGGACCAGTTTCACGTCGCGGAGCAGGGGGAACAGCCGTATGGCCCGTTGGGCGATCTTGGCCATGACCTCGGTGGTGGTCCCGCTGTCGAAGCCCACATCCTCCTTGGAATCACCCACCTGGACCGTGCCCTCGCCGGTCTGGCGAACGTGACCAGTGGGATACTCCAGGAAGGGACGAACCCTTTCACCCACGAGCACTTGCCCCCGGTTGGGGGACAACGGTGCTGCCAGGCCCACCTGCGGTGCCAGTTCACGGTTGCCCAGGCCGGCCGCCAGCACGACCCGTTTGCAGGTCCAGTCACCGTTCGGGGCATGCAGCTTGAAGCCCGACGACAGAGGGGCGATCTGCTGGACCCGGCCGGCATTTTCGATGGTGCCACCGAGCGCCTTGAAGCGTTCCGTCAGGGCACGTAACAGCAACAGCGGGTTGACGTGGCCGTCTTCCGGGCACCAGGTGGCACCGGCCACGGTGTCGCCTATCTCGGGAATCTTCTCCCTCACCTGCTGCAGGTCGAGTGTTTCGTAGGGATAGTCGCCATCGGCGGCATCGCGCATCTTGGCCAGCATGCCGTCGCGGGCCTCGAGTTCCTGTTCGGTCAGGCAGAGGTACAGGCCGCCACGTTGTTGCAGTTGCACATCGATGCCCGTGGTGTCCTGAAGCTGGGTAGCGAAGGCAGGCCACAATCGTGCAGAGAGGCGTGTGATATCGGCATATTTCGGCAGGGTGTCTCCTTTCCCTTGTACCCATACCAGACCGAAATTACCCCTTGAGGCGCGCAATGCCACATCACCTTCATCAAGCACGGCAACGCGCAGTCCATTGCGTTGCAGTCCCAGTGCCACCGCTAAACCGACCAGACCGCCGCCTATGAGGCAGACGTCAGCGGTACGCGTCCCCTGCATCGTGGGTTGCGTCATGGTGAGTCCTTGCGTTGTTCCGGTAGGATAATGGGTCCGGCCGCATGGCCGGACCATGAAGCGGATCAGCGAAGGGCGCGGTCCAGTACATCGTTCGCCCAGTCGGCGCCGATATCGTCGAGAATGACGGGCCACACTGTCTCGCGGACGATTTCCGCATGCTTGGCGATCTGCTCATCAGAGACCGAAATGATGGTGGCACCCGACTCCTCTAGCAGCTTCTCGTTGCGAGCCTGGTCGGCTTCTGCGTTCTCCCAGCGGCTTTCCTCGAAGCGTTTTGCGGCGTCCGACAAGGCCGTCTGCTGGGCGTCGGTCAGGCCGTCATAGGTTGGCTCGTTGATCAGCAGGTACCACATCTCGAAGTGGGTGTTGAGCGGCAGGTAATATTCCGTCACATCGCGGAAGGACGCATAGTATCCTTCTGCACCTGACCCCATGATGCCATCAACAACCCCGGTCTGAATGGCGGTAAAAGCATCGGAGAAGGGCAGAGGCGAGCCGATATACCCGATGTTGTCCGCCATCAACTGGAAGGACTTCATCGGCGGAACCCGCAGTCTGGCACCCTTGTCCACTGTCGGGTCTGCAGGGTTTTCTACGTCGGTATTCAGTGCAACGCCGCCGAAGTATACCGGCCAGGCGCCCAGCACATGGATATCCTGATCCGCATAGAGCTCCTCGACCGTCTCGCGCATTGGCGCACCGTCCGTGAAGGTTTTTTCTGCGTGCTCCCAGGTCTGAACGAGATAGGGAAGGTAGGCCAGTTGGAAGCGACGGTCGACCTCGGAAGAGGGCGGCTGGACAGCCATATCCACCGAGCCGATGCTGAGCCCTTCCTGTACCGTGGTGTAGTCGCCAAGGGCGCTTGCAGGGAAGAGTCGTACATTCACGGCTCCATCGGTCGCACTTTTCACCTCCTCGGCAAAGGCGCGAGCGTCCTTGTCGATTGCCGTGCCCTCGGGGCGGACATGCGACAGTTGCAGTGTGGCTGCTTCGGCCATGGTGGTGATGGAAGCTGACATGGCAACAGCAGCCGTCAGGATTTTCATTGATGGCATTTTCATTGTTTTCTCCACTCTTGCATTGCGGGTGTATTGATCGCAGGGAGTGCGATCGATCAGTAGCCGAACATTCCGGGCAGGAACTCGGAAAGATCGGGCCAGGCTGAAACGAGTATCACGACCGGGACGTAGCCGAAGAAAATCAGGGTCATGGCAGGCTTAACCACCTCGGTGAACTTGACTTTGCCGATTCGCGCACCGAGGTAGAGGATGCTGGCGTATGGCGGTGTCACGCCACCCATGGCGGTGTTGACGCCCATGATGGCGGCGAACTGTACCGGGCTGACGCCCAGGGCTTCCATCAGCGGAAGCAGGAGTGGGCCGGTCAGGATGATAGCGGTTATATCGTTGACCACCATGCCAATACCGAACAGCATCAGGTTGATCATCAACAGCAGGAGGAACTTGTTATCGGTGATCTGGAAGATCATCTCGACCAGTGCCTGAGGGATACCCTCCCGCACGAACAGCTGGCTCAGGATAAGGCTGAACAGGATCATGATCAGAATCGCACCGACGGAGGTAGCGGATTCTTTGCCTGATTCGAGCAGGGTCTTCCAGGTCAGCCCCCGGTAGATCATGAAGCCGACGGGCAGGGCGTAGATGACAGCCACCGCTGCTGCTTCGGTAGGCGTCATGATGCCACCGTAAATCCCGCCGAGAATGATCACGGGCATCAGCAGGGCAGGGAGGGCATGGATGGTGCGACGCCCCGCATCGCGAACTCGCTGGTCGAAGTTCATCGGCTCGTCGAGTATCAGATCGAACTTGCGCGACATGACCATGTTGACGATGCAGAAATTGACCATGATCAGCAGTCCCGGTCCCAGAGTGGCCAGGAAGCTTGCCAAGATAGAGGTGTCGGTTACCCAGCCATAAACAATCATGGTGACGCTGGGAGGAATAAGAAGGCCGAGGATCGAGGAGTTCGCAATCAGCGCGGTGGAGTACGCACGGGGATACCCCTTGCGTTCCATCTCAGGAATCAGGATGGGGCCAATGGCAGCAATGCCGGTCAGACCACTGCCGGAAATGGCGCCAATGATGGCGCAGCTGATCGATGCCATAACGCCAAGCCCACCGCGAATGCGTCCTACGAAGACATTGACGAACTTGAGGAGGCTCGACGCGATACCACTAACGCTCATCAACGTGCCGGCAAAGACGAAGAGGGGGATCGCCAACAGGATCGGGTTGGTAAGCTGGCTGAAGCCCCACATCATCATGCCCCGCATGGTGGACTCTCCGATCATGGTCATGACCATGAGCGCCGCACCAAAACAGTAGGGAAGGGGGACGCCGAGCGTCAGCATCAGGATCAGTACGGCAAATGCCAGAAGGGCTATCTCAATCATTGTTCCTGTCCTTCTTGTTATCAGTCAGTACCTTGAATTCCTGAACTTCTGCGGTTTCGGGGTAATCGGGATCGCCACTCGGGTGATCCGGAGCCTGGCGAATGCCGAACAGGTAGCCGAGATTGCGCAGCAAGTGCCACACGGTAAAGATGATCATCAGGAACAGGCCGACCATCAGGGCGGACTCGTAGATGATGGTGGGGATATAGAGCGTGGGGGTGCTCTTGCCGATGCGTGAGGCGTAGCTGAAATAGTCCCAAGCCCAGGTAGCCAGCCAGATCGAGACCACCACACTGATGGTGTCGGCAAGGGCCTGCAGAAAGGCTCTTGCCCGCTCTGTCTTCAAGAAAATGTCCAGCACATTGGCTCTGATCTGGGTGTCCTCACGCGAGGCGTTGACACTTCCTAGCATGTAGAGCCATAGGGTGGGGATCAGCGTGGCCTCTTCGAGGCCCATGACGGGCATCTCAAGGAGGTAGCGGGTGATGACCTGGATAAACTGGCTGCCCGCCACTAGGACGATCAGCAAGGTCAGGGTGTAGCGAAAGAATCGTTCCATAAGGCCTTCTCGCGTTTTGTGTTTGTCTGCCAGGGCCGTGATGTAGCTCATCGACATCTTGGAAGTCGCCATGTATAACATCAAATCGTTTATGTGCATCTGTTGATAACATAGTGTTTTCAAGTTGCCGGGAGCGCACGCATGGCGAAGTTGACGTACCGACAGATCGAAGCCTTCCGGGCGGTCATGATCAGTGGCACCACCAGTGGGGCGGCGGAGATCCTCTATGTCTCGCAGCCAGCCATCAGTCGCTTGCTGGCGGACTTCGAGGAGACGATCGGCGTCAAGATGTTCGAACGACAACGGCGCCGGCTGAGCCCCACCCCAGAGGCGCGCTTTTTCTACGAGGAAGTGGAGCGGGCCTTTGTCTCTCTGGAGAAGCTCTCTCGCGCGGCGGAGGAACTCAGGGAATTTCACCTGGGAACCTTGCGCATCGCTTCCATGCCGGCCGTGTCGGTAGAGTTTCTCCCGGCCTTGACCGATCAGTTCTGTCAAGCGCATCCCGGTGTGTCCGTCACTCTTCAGGTACGCAGCACGCAGCAGGTGGCCGACCTGGTGGCCAGTCAGCACTTCGATCTGGGGGTGATTTCGGGCATAGAACTCAACGACCCGGCTATCGAGGCCAGGGTCCTCGCTGACAGCCGCCTGGTCTGCGTGTTACCGCCCGGCCATCGGCTGGCTGATCGAAACGTCATCCTGCCCCGAGACCTGGAGGGAGAGATCTTCGTGTCACTGGGCTCGGAGCAGAGCATCCGCCACAAGATCGATAGCGTCTTCGAACGTGAGGGCGTGAGCCGCCAGTTGATGATCGAGACTCAGCTACATTACGCCGCATGCGCCTTCGTGCTCGCTGGCAGCGGCGTCTCCTTGGTCGACCCCATTACGGCTTGGCACTATCGGCGGCTCGGCCTGGTCGTGACGCGCTTCGAACCGAGGGTGCCTTACCGATACAGTATGATCTTCCCCAAGCAGAGGGGGCAGTCGGGGCTGACCAGGGCGTTCCTGGAGCTGCTGGATAATTCGCTCGTGGAGCTCGAGGAAGCGTCGGCCGGCCTGTTTGAGAGGCAGGTGCCGCCTGGATAGCCAGGTGTATCAGCGGCCAGCGGTGGGTCCTGGCGGCGGGGATGTCAATAGAGCCGAAAACGCTTGAAGTCCGGGCGACCCTCGGCTTCCTGGGGGGTCTTGCGAAAGCGCTTGTACTCCCACTGGTACTGGGCCGGGTCCAGGGCGATGGCGGCTTCCACGCTGGCGTTGACGCCGGTGGCCGAGGTGATCTCGTCCGCGGAGTAGACCCGCTCGTCGGCGGCCAGGAAATGCACCGCGTACCCCTTGCCGGGCAGGCGCAGCGCGACGCCGGTGACGACCCGTGCTTCGGTGCGTGCCACCAGCTTGGGCAGCAGGGTGGCGGTGTAGGCGAGCCGCTCATGGAAGGGGGCGAACACGCCACTGCCCCAGTCGGGTTCCTGGTCAGGCAGGATGCCCACCGCCTCGCAACGCTTGAGTGCCTTGAGCAGGGCCGCCACGCCTCGCGCGTTGGTGGGCACCAGATGTGCCCCGCGGCGCTCTCGGCCCTGGCGAATGATCGGGTCCAGCGGGGCGAGTTTGGGCGGTTCGTACATGGCGGTGAACGGAAAGTGGCCGGAAAGCCAGAAGTTGAGCACCTCCCAGTTGCCGAAGTGGGGAGCCAGCACGATCACGCCGCGCCCCTCGGCCCGGGCCTCATCGAGCAGTTCGCGGCCATGCACCGCGAGGATCGCCGCCTCGACCCGCTCGGGGGCACCCATCCAGGCAAACCCCAGTTCGAGCATGGTGGCGGTTGAGTGGGTCAGGCTCTGTCGGCAGAGCCTGTGGCGCTCGGCCGGTTGGCGGGACGGGTAGACCTCGGCAAGGTTGGTTCGGGTGACCTGACGCTCTCGGCGGCTCAGGCGCTCCACCAGCGGGCCCACCAGCCGCGCCAGTCGCCACAGGGTAGTGAGACGGCGGCCGGCGAGACTGCGCCACAGGGTCGCAATGGCGCGGGCCATGAAGGCGCTCGAGCGGGACTCACCTGCGTCCATGGATCAAATCCACCAGGTATCCACGTTTTCCGGTGCGCGTTTCTCGTTGAGGGCCTTGAGCCCCTTCACGCAGCGAATCACCAGCCAGACCACCGCGGCCAGCCAGGTGAGAAAACCGATGAGCACCAGGGTCAGCAGGCCGGAAATACCGAAATAGAGTAGGGCGATCCAGAAGGTGCGGATCTGGTAGCGGTAGTGCTCATCGAGCCAGGTCGGCCCATTGCCACGGTAGACGTAGGCAATCACCACGCCGACCAGCGAAGTGAGGCCGCCGGTGACCATGCCGGCCAGGTGCAGCACATACACCACGATGGGAATCGTGGTATCCGGAAGGGGGCCCTGCTCGGTGACGGGGCGGTTGTCGTCTTGCGGAAGGTGGTCGCTCATGTCGCATCTCTGAAGATCGATTTTGACGCCAATCATACCGGTCAAGCACGGCAATGCCACGGGGTGTCAGTCGCTGCGGTGCTTCACCGGGCGGCTGATCTCCAGCAGGTTGCCGTCCGGGTCGCGCAGGTAGAGCGAGTTGATTTCGCCGGTCGCGCCCTGGCGGGCGACCGGGCCGAGCTCCACCTCGACGTCGAGCGCCTCCAGGTGGCGCTGGACCTCATCGAGCGGCAGCAGGCTGCGCAGGCAGAGGTCCAGGCTGCCCGGTGTGGGCGTGGCGGCACGTGGCGTCACGTCGGTGGCGGTCCAGTGCAGCCGCAGTGCCACGTCGCCCAGCATCAGGTCGACGCGCTCACGGTCGCGATAGCGCACTTCCAGTCCCAGCACCCGCGAGTAGAAATCGACGGCACGGGAAATGTCGGTCACGGTGATGACCAGGTGGTCCAGACCTGACAGCATTCGGGGCTCCTTGCGGGGGTTCTGGCGAAGCAGGGGATTCTGGGAAACATGTTCGGGTACAGAGGATACGATGATGCTGACCTGTCCGCTATGTGGGACCACCGACACCGGACACTTTCACCGTGACGCACGTCGCGATTACCGCCGCTGTCAGCACTGCGCGCTGGTGTTCGTGCCACCCCACCAGCGGCTCGGGCCGGCGCAGGAGCGGGATGTCTATGATCAGCACGAGAATGCGCCGGATGATCCCGGCTACCGTCGCTTCCTGTCGCGGCTGTTCGACCCGCTGAGCCAGCGACTGCCGCCCGGTGCCCGGGGGCTGGACTTTGGCGCCGGCCCGGGGCCGACATTGTCGGTCATGTTTGAGGAGGCGGGCCACCCGATGGCGATCTATGATCCTTTCTACTCACCCGACACGAGTGTGCTGCAGCGCGAGTACGACTTTATCACTGCCACTGAAGTGGCCGAGCATCTGTTCGAGCCCGGGCGTGAGCTGTCGATGCTCGGCGACAGGCTGGCGTCCGGCGGCTGGTTGGGCCTGATGACCAAGCGCGTCACCAGCCACGACGCCTTCACGCGCTGGCACTACATCCTCGACCCCACCCATGTGGTGTTCTTCAGCGAGGCGACTTTCATATGGCTGGCCGGCTACCTGGACATGCAGGTCGAGTTCCCGGCGCCGGATGTGGCACTGCTGCAGAAACGTTAGCAATATCATCATTGGGCATGGACATGATAAGTATCGCGTAGGCCGGATAAGCCGAAGGCGCATCCGGCGTTACAAAACGATTGACTCGCCGCCGACCGGGAGTATGATTCGCGCGCTCACGATGCCTGAAGCATCGTAACCGATGCCGCTGAGCGGGCACTTCAGGACACTCTCTGCCACGCTTTTTTCCTTAACACCTGCTGCTGTGAGGCCCTTCATGTCGCGGCATCTGCTGGCCATGGCCCTGGCTCCCCTCCTGGGGCTTTTCATCCTCGGCATCGGCAACGGTTTCCTGGCCACGGTGATTACCCTGCGCCTGGACGCTGCCGGCGAGTCGGCGGTGGTGATCGGCTGGGTCTCCTCGGCCTACTTCATCGGCCTGGCGCTGGGCGCCATGCTCAACGATCGGCTGCTGCTGCGCATTGGCCATATCCGCGCCTACGGCAGCTTCGCCTCGCTGGTGGCGGTCACCGTGCTGTTGCAGGGGCTGGTGGCCGAGCCCTGGGCCTGGTTCACTCTGCGCCTGATCGGTGGCTGGGCCACGGTGGGCGTCTATCTGGTGATCGAGAGCTGGCTGCTGGCCTCAGGCGATGCCAAGGTGCGTGGCCGGCTGCTGGCGCTCTACATGATCTCGCTCTACGCCGCCGGCGTTCTTGGCCAGCTGTTGCTGGGCGTCACCGAGGCCATGGGCGGGGCGGCATCGTTCATGGTGATCGGCATGTTGGCGTCGCTCTCGGTGCTGCCCATGGCGATGATCCCGCGGGTCTCGCCGCTGATCGAGAAGGCCGAGCCGCTGTCGCCGCTGCGCCTGATCACTTTGACACCCACCGGGGTGATGGGCAGCTTCGGCTCGGGCGTGATGGTCGCGGCGGTCTACTCGCTGCTGCCGCTCTATCTGCAACGCACCGGTCTTGCCGTCAGCCAGATCGGCCAGCTGATGGCGGTGGTTGTGCTCGGGGCCATGCTGCTGCAGTACCCGGTGGGGCGCTGGTCGGACCGTCATGATCGGCAGCTGGTACTGATCCTGATCGGGGCCTTCTGCACGCTGATCTCTGCGGCCGTCCTCTGGCTGCCGATGAATGCGTGGCTGCTGGCCGGCTTGCTGTTCCTGCTGGGGGGTGGCGTCTTCTCGCTCTACCCGGTGGCGGTGGGGCATGCCGCCGACCGTGCCCCGGCCGGCGCGCTGGTGCGCATGAGCCAGGGCCTGCTGCTGATCAACGCCATCGGCTCGGCGCTCAGCCCTCCGCTGGTCTCGCCGGTAATGAGCCTGTTGGGCGATGCCGGTCTGTTCTGGGCGTTCGGCGCCATGGGGCTGTTCCTGCTGGCCTTCTTCGGCTGGCGACGCAGCGTGCGTCCGGCGCCGGTGCCGGTGGCGCCCTTCTCGCCCAGCACGCCGATGTCGGCGGCGGGAGCGGAGCTCGCGGTCACCGATGAGTGGCTGCAGGGTGCCATCGAGCACGAGCACGTCGAAGACCTCTCCGGGGTCGTGCCCGAGGTGGCGGTGGCTGAACCGCTGGTGGGGCCGCCACCGCCCAACGAGGCACACATCGCCTACTACGAGGATGGGTCGACCTCCGTCGCGGTCTCGCCGGATGACGAATCGTGTCCTCGCGATAGTCGCTAAAGGCCCAGGCGCCCGCCAACCCCAGGCGGGCGTCTTCGCGTCGACTTAGGGCTAATGGTTAACGAAAAGTAGGGAATCTACTATCGTGGCCTTATTTGACCCTGAGGTGATCCATGACGCCCTACGCTGCCCCCGTCCGCGATGTTCGCTTCGTGCTGGAGGAGATGCTCGAGCACGGCTCGCTGGCTCTGCCCGGTTTCGAGGAGTCCAGCCCCGACCTGGTCGAGGCCGTGCTGGAAGAGGCCGCCAGGCTCTCCGGCGAGGTCTGGGCGCCACTCAATGCCAGCGGTGACCATCAGGGCTGCAGCCGTCAGGACGACGGCAGCGTGACCCTTCCCGACGGTTTTGCCGAGGCCTACCAGGCCTACGCCGAGGGTGGCTGGAACGGCATCGGTGTCGCCGAGTCGCTGGGCGGCCAGGGGCTGCCCGAGGTAGTGGCCAGTGCCGTCCAGGAGATGCTTCACGGCGCCAACATGGCCCTGGGCCTGTGCCCCATGCTCACCGCCGGGGCCATCGAGGCCCTGGCCCACCACGGCAGCGAAGAGCAGCAGGCCATCTATCTGCCGAAGCTGGTGGAGGGCACCTGGACCGGCACCATGAACCTCACCGAGTCGCAGGCCGGCTCGGACCTTTCCAAGGTGCGCACCCGTGCCGTGCCGTGTCCTGAGGAAGAGGGCAATCACTATCGTCTGTTCGGCCAGAAGATCTATATCACCTGGGGCGAACACGATGCCGCCGAGAACATCATTCATCTGGTGCTGGCGCGCAAGCCGGACGCACCCGAGGGCAACAAGGGCATCTCGCTGTTCCTGGTGCCCAAGTTCCTGGTCAACGCCGACGGCAGCCTGGGCGAGCGCAATGACGTCACCTGCGCCTCCCTCGAGCACAAGATGGGCATCCATGGCTCGCCTACCTGCACCTTGAGCTTCGGTGAAGGGAAAGGCGCCATCGGCTATCTGGTGGGCAAGGAGGGCCGTGGCCTCAACCACATGTTCACCATGATGAACGAGGCGCGCCACAAGGTGGGCATCCAGGGCATCGGGGTGGCCGAGCGGGCCTGCCAGCAGGCCTTCGCCTACGCCCTGGACCGCATGCAGGGGCGCAGCCCACGCTCCGGCCGCAGCGACTGCCCCATCAGCGACCATCTCGACGTGCGTCGCATGCTGCTCTCCATGCGTGCCCGCACCGACGCCCTGCGCGCCCTGGCACTTGCCTGCGCCGCCCAGCTTGACCAGGCCCGTCATGCCAGCGATGCCAGCGAGCGTGCGGCCGCGCAGGCGCGAGTCGATGTGTTGATTCCGGTGGTCAAGGCCTTCTCCACCGACCAGGCGGTGGAGATTGCCTCGCTGGGCATTCAGGTACACGGCGGCATGGGCTTCATCGAGGAGGGCGGTGCCGCCCAGCTGCTGCGCGACGCGCGCATTGCCCCCATCTATGAAGGCACCAATGGAATCCAGGCCCTGGACCTGGCGGGGCGCAAGCTGCAGCGCGACGGCGGAGCGGCTCTGGCCGGCCTGATCGGCGACGTCGAGGCCACCGCGGCGGCGCTCGAGCAGACCCCTGAGCTGGCAGCGCTGGGCGAGAGCCTGGCGGCGGGCGCCGGTGACCTGCGCACCGCCATGGCCGAGGTGCTCAAGGCGGGCAGCGATGCCGAGCACGGCGCCGATGCCGTCCAGGCCTATGCGACCCCTTTCCTCAACCTGGCCGGCCACGTGCTGTGTGCCTGGCAGATGGGCGAGGCGGCCCTCAAGGCCAATGCCGCGATAGCCGAAGGCCGCGAGGGACCCGGAGGGCCGGACCCCTTCTACCAGGCCAAGCTGCAGAGCGCCGACTACGCCATTCGCCAATGGCTACCGGTGGGCCGCGCCCAGCGGGCGGTGATCGAGGCCGGCATGGCGAGTCTTGCCGCCTTCGACGCGGCCAGCCAGTGATCTTCCCGCCGCCGGCCTCGCGCCGGCGGCGTGCTTTCCAGACCACGCTACGGAGTCAACCATGAGCCAGAGCATCTTCGAGCAGGGCCTTCCCCGGACCCCCGCCAACTTCGTGGCGCTCTCGCCACTGACCTTCATCGAGCGCACCGCCTCGGTCTATCCGGACTATCCGGCAGTGGTCTACGGCGCGACCCGCCGCGACTGGGGCACCACCTGGGAGCGCTGCCGGCGGCTCGCCTCGGCACTGGAGCAGCGCGGTATCAAGCCGGGGGAAACGGTGGCCGCCATGCTGCCCAACGTGCCGGCCATGTTCGAGGCCCACTTCGGCGTGCCGCTGGCCGGCTGCGTGCTCAACACCCTCAACATCCGCCTGGATGCCGACGCTATCGCCTACATGCTCGAGCATGGCGAAGCGAAGGCGGTCCTCGTCGACCCCGAGTTCAGCGACGTCATCGAGGCCGCGGTGGCCAAGCTCGAGACCCCGCCCCTGATCATCGACGTGGCCGACGCGCAGTTCGTGCCCGACGGTCGCGCCATCGGTGAGCTCGAGTACGAGGCGCTGCTGGCGGAGGGCGATCCCGCCTATCCCTATCGGCTACCCGAGGACGAGTGGCAGGCGATCTCCCTCAACTACACCTCCGGCACGACCGGCAAGCCCAAGGGGGTGGTCTACCACCATCGCGGCGCCCATCTGAATGCCACCAGCAATATTCTGGTGTGGGCCATGCCCCACCATCCGATCTACCTCTGGACCCTGCCGATGTTCCACTGCAACGGCTGGTGCTTCCCCTGGACCATCGCCGCGGCCGCCGGCACCAACATCTGCCTGCGCAAGGTCGAGCCGAAGAAGGTCATGGACCTGATCGCCGACGAAGGGGTCACCCACTTCAGCGGTGCGCCCATCGTGCTCAATGGCCTGGTCAATCTGCCGAACGACGAGAAGCGCGACTTCGACCATCCGGTCAAGGTCACCACTGCCGGTGCCGCGCCGCCCGCCTCGGTGATCGCCGGGGTCGAGCAACTGGGCATCGACGTGACTCACGTCTACGGGCTCACCGAGGTCTACGGCCCGGTGACCTCCTGTGCCTGGCGCGAGGCCTGGGATGAGCTGCCGATGGAAGAGCGTGCCAAGCTGAAGTCCCGGCAGGGGGTTCGCTACCACATGCTCGAGGCGCTCTGCGTGGCCGACCCCAATACTCTGGAGCCGGTGCCCAAGGATGGCCAGACCATCGGCGAAATCCTGATGCGTGGCAACAACGTGATGAAGGGCTACCTGAAGAACGAGGTGGCCACCGAGCAGGCCCTCGAGGGTGGCTGGTACCATACCGGCGACCTCGCCGTGTGGCACCCGGACGGCTATATCGAGATCAAGGACCGCTCCAAGGACATCATCATTTCCGGCGGCGAGAATATCTCCACCATCGAGGTGGAAGACACCATCTACTCGCACCCGGCGGTGGAAGAGGCTGCGGTGGTGGCCAGACCCGACGAAAAATGGGGCGAGACGCCCTGCGCCTTCGTCAAGTTGAAGGTCGGCTACGATGAGGTCACCGAGCAGGAGATCATCGATCACTGCCGTAAGCACCTGGCGCACTTCAAGGCGCCGAAGACGGTGGTCTTCAGTGAGCTGCCCAAGACCTCCACCGGCAAGATCCAGAAGTTCGTGCTGCGCGACGAGGCCCGCAAGCAGTAACCCGACCAGCCTTTACCCCAATACGTAAAGGCTGCAGCGAGCGGCTGCAGCCCCATCAATGACATGAAGGAGAGGATGTAATGAGTGAGCAAGCGATCGGCGTGGTCGGCGCCGGCACCATGGGGCAGGGCATCGCCCAGGTCCTGGTCACCAGCGGTTTCGCCGTCAAGCTCTACGACGTGGCCGACGAGCAGCTGGAACGCGCGCGTGGCGCCATCGACAAGGGCCTTGGCAAGCTGGTGGCCAAGGAGAAGCTCAGCGACGACGACCGCAAGGCGGCCCTGTCGCGCCTGGATACCGCCACCGCGCTGGAGGCCCTGCGTGACTGCGAGGTGATCATCGAGGCGGCCCCCGAGCAGCCCGAGCTCAAGGAGAAGCTGTTTCGCGACCTGAGCCAGCTGACCAACGAGGCGATCCTGGCCTCCAACACCTCCTCACTGTCGCTGACACGACTCGCCGCCGTCTGCGAGCGCCCCGAGCGGGTGGTGGGCATGCACTTCTTCAACCCGGTGCCGGTGCTCAAGCTGGTCGAGGTGATTCGCGCCGAGCAGACCAGTGACGCCACCGTGGCGCGCATCGAGCAGCTGGCCGCCGACCTCGGCAAGACCGCAGTGCCGGTAGGCGACTCGCCCGGCTTCGCGGTCAATCGCCTGCTGGTGCCGATGATCAATGAGGCGGCTTTCCTGGTGCAGGAGGGCGCCGCCACCCCCGAAGCCGTGGACGAGGCCATGAAGCTGGGCGCCGCCCACCCCCTGGGCCCGCTGGCGCTGGCCGACCTGATCGGCCTGGACGTCTGCCTGGCGATCATGGAGGTGCTGCAGGAGGGCTTCGGCGACCCGAAATACCGCCCCTGCCCGCTGCTCAAGCGCATGGTCGATGCCGGCTACCTGGGTCGGAAGACCGGCCGCGGCTTTCACGTCTACTCCTAGGGCGTGCCGGTATCTTCTGTAGGAGTGCAGATTTTCTGCGCGAAGGCGCCGTCAGGCGCCCCCGCAGCAGATGCCTGGTCGGCAGGAATCCACCAAGGAAGCATTGCTGCCCAACCAAGCGTTCGCTAGGGTTGGGCGATACTGTCTTGCCTTCCTCAACGCAACAACAAGTCCCAGGAGCCCCCATGAGTGAAAAACTGATCGAGGTGGTCGAGAACGCCGGTATCGTGCGTCTGACCATCAGTCGTCCCAAGGCGCTGAATGCGCTGAACAGTGACGTGCTGGCCGAGCTGGGCAGTGTGCTGTCCGACCTGGAAGCGCGTGACGACCTGCGTGCCGTGCTGATCACCGGCGCCGGCGACAAGTCCTTCGTGGCCGGTGCCGACATCGGTGAGATGCGCGACAAGACCCCGGAAGAGGCGCGCGCCTTCGCCCGCCAGGCGCTGGCGACCTTCAAGCGTCTGGAGACCCTGCCGGTGCCCACCGTGGCGCTGGTCAACGGCTTCTGCCTGGGCGGCGGCTGCGAGCTGGCGCTGGCCTGTGACTGGGCAGTGGCCAGCGACAATGCCATCTTCGGCCAGCCGGAAGTGCTGCTCGGCGTGATTCCCGGCTTCGGCGGTACCCAGCGTCTGCCGCGCCGGGTGGGCCCCGCCATGGCCATCGACCTGGTCGCCACGGGACGCAAGATCGACGCCAGCGAGGCGTTGCGCATCGGTCTGGTCAACCGCGTGATGGCCCCCGCTGAACTCGAGGCCTATACCGAGGAGCTCACCAAGCAGCTTTCCGGCAATGGCCCCGAGGCCGTGCGCGGTGCCAAGCAGGCGGTGCACGATGGCCTGGATCAGGACCTCGAAAGCGCCCTGTCGCTGGAAACCAGCCTGTTCGCGCTGTGCTTCGCCGGCAAGGAGCAGAAGGAGGGCATGAGCGCCTTCGTCGAGAAGCGCAAGCCCAACTTCTGAGGGCAGCCAGCGTGTGACGCCAACGGCCGTGGCGGAAACGCCACGGCCGTTGGCGTCTGCGCATCAGCGCAGCGGGTCGACGCCCTGTCCGGAGAGCTCCGGGAAATCGTCGTGCATCGTCAGCGGCTCGATGTTGCCGCGCGTGGCCAGGAAGTCCGGCCGCCGTGAGGGGGCCGCATAGGGCTCGTCGAGCGCGTTGTCCACGCTGTTGTAGACGAAGAACAGGTTGGAGCGCGGCCAGGGCGACATGTTCTCGTTCGAGGCATGCAGCGTGTTGCACTCGAACAGCAGCAGCGAGCCGGCCGGCCCCTTGGGGGCCTGGATGCCGCCACGTTCGGCCAGGTCGGCCAGCGCCTGCTGGTCGGGCACGCCCAGCTTCTGGGCCTTCAGCGACTCCTGCCAATTCGCCTCGGGGGTCTCGCCCATGCAGGGTACGAACTGGCGGTGGGAGCCGGGAATCAGCATCAGCGGGCCATTGAACTCGCTGTTGTCGGTGAGCATCAGCGAAGCGCTCACCGCCCGCATGCGCGGCATGCCATCCTCGGCGTGCCAGGTTTCGAAGTCCGAATGCCAGTCGAAGCCGCTGCCCTGGAAGCCGAACTTGTCGTTGATACGCGACTGGTGGATATACACCTCGCTGCCCAGCAGCTGCCGCACCATGCCCAGAATGCGCGGGTCGCGGGTCAGGCGATCGAAGTGCTCCGAGAGCTGGTGCATGCCGAACACGGAACGAATGGCACCACTGTTCGGATCCTTGATGACCTGCTCGGAGTCCATCAGCGAATCGTCGTTGGCCATCTCCTTGAGCTCTTCGAAGAATGGCTCGATGCGGTCGCGCGAGAAGAAGCCGTCGAACCACAGGAAACCGTCTCGCTCGTAACGCGAGAGGGCCACCTCATCCAGCGGGCCCTCCCAGCGACGCTGGTTGCGGGCGTGCACCACCGGGTCCTTGCGGGGGAGTGGTGCGCGGTACTGGGTGAGACGCGTGGGGTAGGGGTCGTGACGGTCCACCATAGAGAAATTGCCTCCTGATCGCTGTCAAGTGACTCTCGTATGCAGTTACCCTCTGGTCGAGATCGCTGGAGTTCAACCCCTTCTCTCATCTGCACGGGTGGAACGGCCCTGCTCTGCCGGTTGCGCCAGTGTCTTGCGCAGCTGCGCCACCCGCTCCTCCATGCGCGCGACATGGCTGCCGTGCCAGTAGAGCTTGCCGCAGGCCTCGCACTGCAGAAAGTCGTCCACGTACTGACGCGTCAGCGGCTCGAGCCGGTCGATCACGGACGCCTTGTCGACGGTAACCAGGCGGCCATTGCAGTCCGTACAGCGGGTAAAGGGCGCGAACATCGGGGCGAGGTTGAACTCCCTGCACACCTCCTCGACCTGCTGCCAGGGTGCGTCGGCGCGAACGTAGTAGGCAAGCTGGATGCGCTTGCGCCTGAGCAGCAGGCGGTCGCGGGTCAATACCACGCGCTGCTGCTGCTCGGCCTGGGCCGCCAGCTTGGCGTCGCCGATGTCATTGTCGTACCGGCAGTCGAAGCCGAGCAGGCGCAGGTAGCGAGCCAGGCGGCCCAGTTGGGCATCCGCCAGGAAGCGCGGACAAGCGGGTGGGCGAGGGCGCAGGTGGCGAGCGGCCCTTGGGGCCGTCGTCCAGGGGTAGACCGCCACCCGCTCGCCGCCGCCGAGCATGTGCTCGAAGCCGACCGAGGCACCGTCGACCAGAATGACGTCCACCTCGGTATGCGGGACTCCCAGCGACTCAATGACGTCCTTGATGGCGGCCCGGCGTGAGGCGTCATGGGTCAGGGGCGTTCCGCGCGACGCTGGCGGCAGGAAATCGTTGAGCCGGTCATGGAACCGGAATTCGGCATGGGGCATGGCACTCCCCTTCGAGGACACTCTGCGACCAGTCTAGGCCATCCGACGGCGGCGTTGTCCGATCATGCGGGTGGCGATAGCGGTGCCGGTCAGGGTGATCGCCATGCCGGCGATGATCTGCAGGCTGAGGCTTTCGCCCAGCAGCAGGTAGCCCCATATCAGGGCGCTCACCGGCACCAGGAAGGTTACCGTGGAAGTGGCCGTGGCCCCGGCGCTGGCGATCAACCCGAAGTAGAGCAGAAAGGCCACCGTCGTGCTGAGCACGGCCAGCGCCAGAGCATTGGCCCAGGCCAGGCCGCTGATCGGCGCCTCGGGCCACAGCATCAGCCCCGGGACGAGCAGGATCAGCGCCGACATGGCGGTGCTGCCGGCAGCCAACACCCGCACCGGCAGGTGCGCGAGATAGGTCTTCGAGTAGTTGCCTGCCACCCCGTAGCAGAAGGTCGCGCCCAGTACCGCGAGGATGAACCAGCCGTCGCCGCCCAGGGCGAAGTCGAGGCGGTCGGCCGAGAGCACGTAGACGCCGAACAGCGCCATGGCGAGTCCCAGGTACTGCTGGCGCTGGATGGGCGTGGCGAAGAACAGCGCGCCGAGCAGGGCCGTGAAGATCGGCGTGGTGGCGTTGATCAGCGACGTGAAGCCCGCCTCCAGGCGAGTGGTGGCGAGCGCCAGCAGCGAAAAGGGCAGCACATGGTTGATCAACCCCAGCAGGAAGAGTCTGCCGGCATTCTCGCGGACCAGCGTTAAGTAGCGAACGCTCAGCAGCAGCGGCACCAGTAATGCCGCGCCCACCCCCATGCGCACCAGCACCAGCGAGACGGGCCCGAACTCGGGCGAGGCCACCCGCATGAAGATGAACGACAGGCCCCACAGCGAGGAGAGCAGGACCAGGCGCAGGGTATCGGCGGGTGACATTCGGTGTCCTTGAGGTAACGAAAGAAGGCGTAGCGCACGAAACAAGAGCAGGGAAACAGCAGGTTACGGTGATTGCGTGCAAAGAGGAAGTGACCCTGACCGCGCTGTTGCCCGACCGCCCGGGTGTGGGACCCGCGCCGGGACCGCCTCGATGTAACGTGCAGCAGGCGTGATATCTGCGTCATCTTACCTCGTGTTCAGGGCCCTGGCCGGGGGGTACCATGTTCCGGTCAAATGGAATCATTTTTCAGATCATCCTCCCGCCGGGTCGATGCCGGGTGCGGACGAGGCGTTTCCCGCGCGATGGCGTTGCCTGGCCCGATGAGTGCCCAACCCCTCTCTCAGCGAATGGTGTGACACGAGTGATCGACGCTTTCCTGCAACTTGATCCCGTCCTGCAAGCGCTTCTCGCCACCTTCTTCACCTGGGGCGTCACCGCGGCAGGTGCGGCCCTTGTGTTTTTCACCAGTGCTGTGAACCAACGGTTCATGGATTCGATGCTCGGCTTCGCCGCCGGTGTGATGATTGCCGCCAGCTTCTGGTCGCTGCTCGCTCCCGGTATCCAGATGGCCGAGAATCTGGGGCACATCCCTTGGCTCACCGCCGTCGTCGGCTTCATGGGCGGGGGGATCTTTATGAGGCTGACCGACAGGTTCCTGCCACACCTTCATCCCGGACTCGGCATGGATAAGAGCGAAGGGGTAAAGACGACATGGCAACGCAGCACCCTGCTGGTCCTGGCGATCACACTGCACAACATTCCCGAAGGCCTGGCCGTGGGCGTAGCCTTCGGAGCGGTGGCGGCGGATCTTCCCTCTGCCACGATCGGTGGAGCCGTGGCGTTGGCCATCGGTATCGGCATCCAGAACTTCCCCGAAGGCACGGCGGTGGCCATGCCCCTGCGGCGCGAGGGGATGAGCCGGCGGAAGAGCTTCTTCATGGGTCAGGCGTCGGGCTTTGTCGAGCCGATCGCCGGCGTCATCGGCGCGCTGTTCGTCCTGAAGATGCAGAGCGTCCTGCCCTATGCGCTCTGTTTCGCCGCCGGCGCCATGATCTTCGTGGTGGTGGAAGAACTCATTCCGGAATCCCAGGGCAGATATGAAAATATCGATCTGGTGACCATGGCCACCATGGGCGGCTTCTCGATCATGATGATCCTGGATGTGTCCCTCGGGTGAGGCCGCGTCGGCCAGTGGATGTTGCGCCCCTTGCTGGTACACTTCCGACATGACTGAGGTAGACGGAGAGACGATGGAAACGGAACTGAGTGAGTTCGAACAGCAGATGCGCCGCGAGATCAACGCCTTCATGGACAGCGAGCAGGAGACGCGGCGCAAGGCGGCGACGTCACCTCCCGAGTGGCCCGTGGAAGAGGGTGGCGAGCCCAAGACCAAGGCACCGCGCAGCAAGCCCGCCGGTGCCCCCAGGACCGGCCATCTGGTAAAGCTGGCGGTGCGCACCAAGCAACTCGAGATGGATAGCGTCTTCGAGCATGTCTCCTCCAGCATTTCCAAGGTCGAGGCCCAGCTGGAAGCCGAGAAGGCCGCCCGAAAGGCGGGCTATCCGATCATCGGCTACGTGGTCGAGACCCGCCGGCTCTAATACGACGCCAGCCCAGCCGTCATTCGGCGACCGCTCCGCACCCGCGAAAGGAAGCGACGATGGCCGAGATCCTTCGCGAATCGATCCTCACCTGCCCCGAGTGCGGGCACCGCAAGTCCGAGATCATGCCCACCGATGCCTGCCAGATCTTCTATGAGTGCGAGGCATGCCATCGCCTGCTCAGACCCAGACCCGAGGGTTGCTGTGTGTTCTGCTCCTGCGTCAGCGTGCCATGCCCGCCAGTGCAGCAGGGGGAAGCTTGCCCATAAGGGCGTCCGACCCGAGAACAGGAGCGTCATGTGAAGATCACCCAGCTCAATATCTATCCAGTCAAGTCGCTGGGTGGTATCTCCCTCGAACAGGCCGAGCTGGACGTTCGCGGCCTTGCCCACGACCGTCAATGGATGGTGGTCGACGACATCGGGCGTTTCGTCACCCAGCGACAGCTGCCGCAGATGGCGCAGGTGACGGTACGACTCGATGAGGACGCCCTGGTGCTGGAGCATCCGGCGACATCCGCCCTGCGGCTTCCGCTGCAGCGCGAGGACCAGCCCCGGCTGCCGGTGTATGTCTGGGACGACCAGTGCCAGGCCCTCGACGAGGGGGCTGCCGCCGCCGCCTGGCTTGTCGACGTGCTGGGCGACTTCAAGGGCAGCGGCTTGCGGCTGGTGCGCTTCGCACCCGACCAGCGGCGAGCGGTAGAGCCGCACTTCCTGTCGCCCGGTGAAATGGCGCACACGGGTTTCGCCGATGGCTATCCCTTCCTGGTGGTCAACGAGGCCTCGCTTGCCGAAGTGAACCGTCGGCTGGTGGCCAAGGGCGTGGATCCGGTGCCGATGAGCCGTTTTCGCCCCAGCATCGTGGTGGAGGGAGATACGCCTTTCGCCGAGGACGGCTGGAGCGCGATAGCCGCTTTCGACAAGCGCTGGCGGCTGGGGCTGCGCAAGCCGTGTCAGCGCTGCAAGATCACTACCGTGGATCAGCAGAGCGGCGAGATCGCCGTTCCCGGCGAACCGCTGCGCACCCTGGTGGAGATGAATACCCGCCTGGCCCCCGGGGGCTATTTCGGCCAGAACGCCATCCTGCTGGAGGGGGCGGGCCACGGGCTGCGCCTCGGCGATATCGTGACCGCGTGCTGAAACGGGCGGGAAGTCGCGTCGCGATAAATATGGAATAATTTTCCATTAAATTGTTGCTGCGATATCATGGCAGGACCCTTTGCTTTCCTTCAGGAGTCTGTAATGAGCTTTCACGTCTATCTCTCCGGCGAGATCCACACTGACTGGCGCGACGCGATCCGGCGCGGTGCTGAGGATGCGGGCCTCGACGTGGTCTTCACTGCGCCGGTGACCGACCACGACGCCAGCGATGCCGCCGGCGACCACCTTGGCGAGACGCCAAGTCCCTTCTGGCGCGACCACCAGTCCTCGAAGATCAACGCCATTCGCACCCGCACCCTGATCGCGAAGAGCGACCTGGTGGTGGTGCGCTTCGGCGACAAGTACAAGCAGTGGAATGCCGCCTTCGATGCCGGCTACTGCGCCGCGCTGGGCAAGCCCTACGTGACCCTGCATAGCGAGGACATCGTCCACCCGCTCAAGGAGGTCGACGCCGAGGCGCAGGCCTGGTGCACCAGCACCGATCAGGTCGTGGAGATCCTGCGTTACGTGCTCAAGGCCTGAACCGGGTTGGCTACACTGGGGGCGTATTCTCTGCCGGGAGCGCTGCCATGACCGTCAAGCCTTCCATGACCATCAAGCTGAAACGCGCCTTCGAGACACCCGAACGCAAAGATGGCTACCGGGTGCTGGTCGACCGGCTGTGGCCCCGCGGGGTGTCGAAGGCCGAGGCGCGGATCGACGCGTGGCCCAAGGAGGTGGCCCCCAGTGATGAGCTGCGCAAAGCGTTCCATGATGGGGAACTGGGCTGGGATGCGTTTCGTCGGCGCTACCTGGCCGAGCTCAAAGCGCATCGCGAGACCTTGCGGCCGCTGGCCGAGCGCGCCAGCCGCGACACCGTGACGCTTGTCTTCGCCGCGAAGGACGCGCACCACAACAATGCGGTAGTGCTCAGCCAGTACCTGAAGATGTTGCGGCCATAAGCGTCGGTGAGTCTGACCCCAAATCCGATCAGCAGAAGCTCAGCTTCCGCCATGAATGCAGGCCATCTCATCATGGTGGCCGCCGATCAATGACTGGAAGCAGGGCGATGCCTCGAGCAGCCGCCCGCCGACCTGGCGGAGGTCATCCACCTGCTGGGCAGGCAGGTCGAAGGTTGTCGGGATAGTGAGGTAGTGGTTGCGTGCCGCCTCGTCGGTCAACTGATCGAAACCGACATAGATGCGGTAAAGCTCGACCTGATGCATCGCCTCGCCGGCCGGTTCCCGCTCCCGGGATTCCCGCTGCGCATCGGCTCGTGTCCTCATGGTCTGCCTGAGCAGTTCGACGCTGTCGAAGGAATAATTGGCCATGGGCGTCGTGGCGATGCTGCTCACCACCGAACCCAGCCCCGGGGCTTGGGGGGAGCGGTCGAATGCCGAGACTTCCTGGTTCCTGGCATCGACGACGATGACCACGAGCTTGTCGATCTGTTCGAGGGCCATCTTGCGCGCCACGCTCCAGGCCAGGTCGTTGGAGCGCAGGGCGGTCAATGGCAGGCGAAGCCCGATGTTGTCGGCGACCCCACCATCGAGCAGATGCACATAGTCGCGCTGGGGCTCCTGGTAGGTTCTCAGGCTCTGCGCCCGATAGTAGCGCCGCGGATTGGCATCGAGGTCCCGTAAGCCGTTGGCAACCCAGCGCGGCTCCTGGAAGTCGCACTGACCGGGATAGCTGTTCAGGGTCAGCGGGGTGAAGGCCACCGGAAAGTTCGAGGAGGCTGCCACGGCGCGGGACAGGGTCACGCTCTCGAGGTCGGCACACAGGGGATCGAACTGGGACTGGATGAAGGTGAAGGTCGAGCCCTTGACCATGTCGGTGGCATTGATCAACAGGAAGGGCTTGCGGCCATGGGCGGCCAGGTCAGCAAAGCTGGCCTGATCGAAGAGCAACCCCTGGTAAACCTCATCGGCGAGGTCGATACGGCCGAAGGTCGGCGACATCAGGCGCGTCCAGTTGTAGGGGTTGAACAGTTGGCCCTTGAGCACGGCCTCGACGTCGCGGTAGAGGAAGTTGTTCTGAAAGCGGCCATTGGGCGCGAAGATGGCATCGCCATGCAGACCATAAAAGGCCGCCGTGAAGCTCCCGCCCGACACGGAAGAGATGACGTCGACCTCCTCGAGCAGATTGCGGCGCTCCCCGTCGATCTCGACCCAGCTGTCCCGCAATGTCTCCAGTACGCCATAGGAGAGTGCTGCGGCACGGGTGCCCCCACCGGAGAAGGTGAGGATCACGAACAGATCTTCGCCATTGCGGCCCTCATTCAGGTTGGCGTAGCGATACCCCGCTGAGGCGTCGACCTGCTCGAGGGGGCGGGTTTCCGGAAAGCTGGCGCAGCCGGCAAGCATCACGGCCAGCAGCGCGGCCGCGCCCCATGAGAGGACCCGGGACGAGCTCATGTGGGGGTGTCCGCGCGGGTGAATTCCAGCACCAGGGGGTCAGAGGGCAGCGTACCGGTCACCAGGAGATCATAGTATTCAGGCGAGAAGTTTCGTTTTCTGGCACCCAGGGCGATGGTGTGATGGCCCGTTTCGACCTGGCAGACACGATTCGTCCACGCCGATGCCACGCCATCGATCCAGACGAGTCGCCGGGTGGGGAAGACGACCTTGAGGTACTGATCCATGGCGATGCTCCCAGTCGGATCACCGTGACATTCGCTGTCAGGAGGTTGGAGATTCCAGCGCGAAGTCCAGAATGCGGGTCTTGCCCAGCCACACCTTGCCTAGATAGACCCCGGGCTCAACCTCGCGAATCTCGTCGCGTACGGCGCGAAAGAAGAAGGAGGTGGTCGAGTAGTCGATGACGATGGTCTCCCGCTCGTCCATCCAGCTCGGTGCGCGGTAGACCTTGGCGACCACGAAGGAGAGGCTTAGCGGGGTCACCTTGTTGACCAGCACCCCGGCCGAGCCATCCTCGGCGAACATGTCGAAGACCTTGCCCTGCCAGGCGAACAGGCGGGCGAAGCGGGCGTAGGCGCGCGCCAGGGAGCTGCCGGCGACGATGGGCGTGCCGCGGGTGTCGCCGTGGGGGATCTTGCCCGGTTCGGCCTGCCGATAGAGCTCGTCGAGCTGCTCGCGGGACATCGCCAGCCATTGTTGAACGGTGGGGCTCATCGCAGGGTTTCCTTTGCCGGTCAGGGCGTCTCGGTATCCGAGAGCGTCGCATTGTGGGTGGTGCGGTGTTCACCCGCGGCCTGATAGATGTCACGCCGCACGCGGTTGATGCCGCCCAGGGGGCGATGGGCCGGATGGGTGTTCCAGGGGTTGAAGGCCAGGGCGTCACAGCGCGCCAGGGCCTGTGGCGTGTCGATCGTCTGGGGTGGCAGTGTCAGCCGTGCCACCGGTCGGAAAGGCGAGGCCTCCTCATCCCAGACCACCGAGGCGTCCTCGATGGGCATGGCCTCGGGGTCGGTCTGGAACTGCACCTGGAATGACAGGCAGGCCTCGTCCTCGGCCAATTGGGCGGCCATGGCGTGACGCAGGTAGTCGGGATCGTCGTCGCGGATGCCTTCCGCCGCCTCCCCGTCGCGGCCGTCACACGGGCGCACGGCATATTTCACCGCCGAGGTCGCGTCGTCGCCGTAGCGATAGGGGGTCGTGCTGTAGTAGCTGACGGCGAGGGGGCTATCGGGCTGGCTGCGGGCGCGCAGCGCGATCCACAGCGACTTGGGCTGAGGTGCCAGGGGGTTGAGGAAGTACCACCAGCGCCGGCCGTCGGCCACTGCCGAGACGAAGCGGGAGAAGTCTTCCGGGGTACCGGCGAACAGCGCCGGATAGCTGTTGAACAGAAAGTCCTGTCGGCCGCTGGGGCCGTCGACGCTCTGGGCACCGTCCACGCCGGTGAGGCGTACCGACAGGCCGCGCAGGTCCTTCTCGCGGTCATCCTGCTGAGTGGCATTGGCGAAACGCAGGATCGCCTCATAGTCGCCGGGTTCGGCGAACAGCCCGCGAGACAACTCGCCCGTATGGCGCGGCACCGTGAAGGTGGCGCGGGCACAGGCGACCGTCTTGGGCTGGTTGAAACGTGGGATGGCCTCGCCCGCCGCCTGATGGCGCCGGCTGATCTCGAGAATGCGTGCCGTCATGGCGTCGGCCAGCTCGGCTTCGTTGGCGGCGATGTGCTCTTCGCCAAGCCCCAGCTTCGGGGTGTCGTCACCACAGCCGGCGAGCAGTACGACGCCAAAGGCGGCGACCAGCCTGCCAGCGGCGCGGTTATTGATCGAAGGCCGCATCGCTCTCGGCTCTCGGGCGCGGTGTCCAGTCCAGCGAGTAGTAGTCGCCACGGTCCCGGGCCCACGGGTCGAAGACATTGACCACTGGGTCGAGCTCGTCGGCGAGTTCCGGCATCGCGCGTTGCAGCACTCGCTTCATCGGCGACACCGGTTGCTCGTGTCCGTTACTGGTACGGGTCTCCATCACTACACCGTCGGGACCATTGTTCATTATCCAGTCGTGGCCCAGTTGCGTGTAGAACTCGGGACGGAAGCTCGAGGTGAAGAAGCGGTCGCTGAACAGCCGGCGCGAGGCGTTGAGGATGAACACCACGAACTGCGTCTCGGAGATGGCGTAGCCGTGGGGACGGACCGGCTCGGCGAGCCAGCCGACCACGGCATCGACGTCCTCGATGTTGTCCACCCGAGTACCGTCGGGATGGCCCAGGCAGTCATTCGGATAGTTCCCCGCGGCGTCACGCTGGGCGTGAGAGATGATCTTGCTGGCATCGCACACATGCTGGCCGTAGATCTCGCGCATCTTCGCGACCAGTGCCTCCTGGCGCTGACGTTCGGCGGAATCCGCCGGCAGGCTGCTATCGATGAAGTCATCGAAGCTGGTCAGCTGCTTGAGGCCATATTGGCGGCGAAACTCATTGAAGCGGGGCACGCCGCGTTCACGGTCGCGGATGATGTCCAGCGCGGCGATATCCAGGCGGCCCGATTCGCTGCCCAGGTGGCCCATCGCCAGGTTCTGCAAGAAGCGGCCGTGGTTGCCCAGGGTCAGCAGGCCCAGACGCTGGCGCCCCATGCTCAGCGCCCAGTCGCTGAGCCCTTCCTCGTGCAGCAGGTCGCTGGCGCCGGCGCGGAAGCCTTCCAGTGCCGGCACTTTCTTGACGACCTCGTTGGGGGCTTCGAGCTCGCGCACCTCCAGTAGGTCGGGGACCAGCGGATGGAGACGGTAGACGGTGATGAACTCCTCGGGGAAGTTGAACGGCGAACCGAAGTGGTTGGTGCCGCCGTTGACGTGCTCCGGTTTCTCCAGCGACCAGATGTCCTCGCGGCCGTTCAGCAACGTCGAGAACAGAGAGCGATCCGCGTAACGCTCGCTGCCCAGGCCGAAGATGCCGGGGCCGGCCGCCAGCACCGAGTACCAGGCGTTGGCATGGCGGTCATCGTCGGAATCGCGCAGCCGGTCGAGTACCCGCGACAGCGCGCCTTCGACCAATGCATGTTCGTGGAAGAGCCCGCTCCAGTTGGAATTCATGCCGCGGTAGAGCGGTTCGTCGTAAAGCAGCTGAGGGGTCCACTCGATGGTGTGAATCTTGGCGATCATCGCCGCGACCACCAGGCGCGCGGCCTCGTAGAGCTCGTCGTCGGTGACGTCGGCATAGCGGATGACCTGTTGCGGTGCGGCGGGGTCACGTAGCCCGGAGTCGGCGTCTGGCGTCGCCGCCGCCTGCTGGCGGAAGGTGTCGACGAAGGCGTTGTGCTCGCGGGCGAAGACGTTGTGGTAGAAGGCCGTGCCCACGGTCCAGTTGTCGGGGAAGGCGGTCGCCTCCTGGCCGCTCCAGGCCGGATGGATGCGGTCACAGGTGGCATCGCTGGTGGTCGTCTCGCAGGGCGGGCCAAAGCGGGGCAGATAGCCCGAGCCGCGGCCGTCATTCTTGACCAGTTGCAGCCGGGCGGGGTCCTCGGGGTCGCGCTTGACGCGGCTCGCGCTGGTCTCGTCGTAACCGTAGAGCTGCGAGGCATCCCACCAGGCGGTGACGTGGTTGTCGAAGGTGCGGTGGGCCCGTGTCAGGTAGGTCTCGCCCTGATGCTCGAAGGTCTCGGGTGGCGTATTCCTGGCGACCAGGCTGGGCTGGAAGGCGTCATCCGGGCGGCAGCCGACCTCCTCGGCCGGGTCGTCGTTGAGGTCGCAGCCCGCTGAGCGCAACGTCGAGGCGTCGTTGGCGCCTTCGTCCAGGTGAGAGAACCAGTCGTGGGTCATGAACTGGATCCAGAAGGCCGCCAGCACGTTGAAGAAGGGGGCCTCGTGGTAGTCGCAGTGGGCCTCGGCCGAGTGACCGGGCAGCCCGCGGCCCTCGTTGCAACGCTCGGGTTGCGATTGTTCTCGAGTGAACAGCGCCTGGCTGATGCGCTGAGGATCGGGCGTCATCAGGTCGAGTCGGTCGCCGTGGCGGGCCCGTGTCAGCGCGGTATGGCCCGCATCGGGGAAGGTCTCGTCCAGTTCGACATTGCGGGCGAACTCGGTGCCGGTGGCACCCATCAGCGGGTTGCGCAGATCGTTGCAAATGCCCGTCAGGGTGCGATGGCGGATCAGCTCGCCCTGGCACAGTTGCTCGTCGTCGCCGCCCACCGCCTGGTACTCGGGATGCTCGGGTGGCAGCCGCATCTCGTCCCAGCGGGTCAGGGTGGTGCCGGGGGCGCCGTCGCGACCCAGCACATAGTCGCGGTAGGTGTAATTATCGAAGAGGTTGAACTTGATCAGCTCGACCCGCTGGAATTCCAGGTCCATCAGGGCGCCATCGATACCGCGGTCGTTGGGGTTGAGATGCACCCACTCGCTGAGGCCGCCGACCAGATGGCGAATCCAGCCGCTGTCGTAGTTGGCGTTGCGCGATGCACCGTCACCGGTGGCCCAGTAGTACTGCCAGTCGACCCAGGGGGTGTCGCGACGTTGCGCCTCCACCGCGCGCTGGCCGCCGCGGCACCGGGCGGTATGCTCCTGCACCTTGCCGAGGAAGCGGTCGGCCCGGTCATCGGGTACCTCGCGCAGGCCGTCGCTTATCAGGCGCTTGCAGGCCCGCAGCGATGACCAGGTCTCCAGCCAAGAGGGCCTATCCGCCTCGGGGGAGAGGGCGATGGCGTCATCGTCAGCAACGACGGCGGCGGGCGTGGTCAGCAGAGCCAGCAAGGCGACGACGGCGAGCCCCTCTCGGCGATGCCAGCGTCGACGAGGCTGCTGTCGATGGTGGGGGGGCAGGGAATTAGTCGCTGAACTCATGACGGCGAGCCGCGTTCCCGGAAGCACAGTTGACATGCCGGCAAACCTCCCTGGGGAAGCGCGTCGGAGCGCGGGGCTCCCGGTGCGATTCCACGTTGATCGGCGATGGTTCGCAGCAAGTATAGTCAACGGATTTCTTACGCTGCCATCTCGACCCTTGACTAGACTGCGACGAAGCAAGGGGAGTGACCGGCATCGGACGCGCCAGCGACCCGCACCGCAGCGCCAAAACGTCGATGCACGGAGCGCATAGGCCGACAAGTCGCCGCACGTTTTCGCACAGAGCCAGAGGAGGGAGCGATGATCACCCAGTCAGCCCTCAACCTGGTCATGACCGTGAGACCCGGCCATGAGGCGTTGCTGCAGGCCCAGCTCGAGCGGCTGCGTGAGGACCCTGGCGGCAACGCCGTATTGCCTTTCGCCCGCCTCGAGGGGGTGCATTTCGCTCGGCTGGTGCTGCTGCCCGAGGCCCACCGCCGCGGCGGACTCCGCTATCCGCCGAAACTGGTGCTGACGACCAATGTCGACGGTGACCTCGACACCCACCTGCACGAACTTGTCGCGGTCGGCGGAGCCGGGCTGCGCGAGCTGCTTAGCCACTGCCGTGATTTTCCCGACGACGCGTCCGAGGCGCAGGTTCGCACCTTTCTTGCCGACCATCGCCAGCGGGTGGGGGCCTTCTATGTCAATACGCTGGGTCGCAGCCTGGCCCAGGTGAGCCTCGAGGCCCGCCTGCACGAAGCCCTGCAGCGCCACCTGGACGAGGGCGAGTGGCAGGGTCGCTCCGCCGAGCAGGTTCGCCGCGCCTTGATTAGCTTCGTCGACGAGCGCAGCGAGCTGCGTGAGGCACTGACCCCGGCGTCTGGCCCCGATCGCTGGCGCTGGCTCGGGGGCTGGCTGTTGCTGGGTGCTATCGCCCTGGCGGGGCTGGTGCTCGCGGTGCTGCTGTTGCCGTTGACCCTGCTGGCACTGTTGGTGCTGCGCCTGCACGAGATGGCCAATCCCCCCCACAACCGCCGCCCGCGGGACGCGCATGTGCGCCGACTCGAGGCCGACGAAGACCGCGGCGTGCACAACCAGCTCGCCGCCGTGGGTCATATCCAGGCGGGCCCCTTCCGGCGCCTGGTGTTGCACGTTGCCCTCTGGCTGCTGAACCTGGCCGCCTCGCGGGTCTTCTACCGCGGCAAGCTGGCCGAGATCGACACCATCCACTTCGCCCGCTGGGTGATCATCGACAAGGGCGAGCGGGTGTACTTCTTCAGCAACTTCGATGGCAGCCCCGAGAGCTATCAGGACGACTTCATCGAACGCGTCGCCTTCGGTCTCAACCTGGTGTTCAGCAACGGTGAGGGCTGGCCACGCACGCGCTTTTTGCTGTTCGGCGGGGCCTCCGACGAGCAGGCCTTCAAGGCCTACTACCGTGACCACCAGGTGCCCACGACGGTGTGGTACCGGGCGCCGGCGCTGGCCGGTTTGACGGCGGTCAACCTGGCCAACAACGCCGCTATCCGCGCCGGGCTCTCCGGCGCCATGAGCGAGGCGCAATGCCGCGCCTGGCTGCAGAGGTTCTAGGCCCATGTCACGCAACGACAGCGAGCTGGAGCTCGGCGATATCCAAGGCATTCTGGCCAGCGGCTATGGCGAGCTGCCCCACGCCAGCTTCTTGCTGCTGGCCTTTGACGACCCGGGAAGGGCCCGCGCCTGGGTGGGCGAAACGGCTAGGGGTATCGAGAGCGCCGCAGCGGGGCGTCCGCGAGGCGGCCAACGCCTGCACCTCGCCTTCACCTGGGCGGGGTTGGAACACTTGGAGCTCTCCTGGCAGGCGCTCAAGGGCTTCTCTCGCGAGTTTCGCGAGGGCATCGCCGGTTCGCCCCGGCGCAGCCGCATCCTGGGTGATACCGGCGAGAGTGCACCCGAGCACTGGCAGTGGGGGGGAACCGAGGGCGCGACACTCCATGCCGTGCTTATGGTGTACGCCGCGACCCCTCACGCACTCGAGGAACTTCTGGAGGCGCAGCGCCAGACCCTCGCCGAGGCCGGCATCACGGTGGTGAAGACCTTGGGGAGCCGCTCCCTGGCCGATGGCCGTGAGCATTTCGGTTTTCGCGACGGTATCTCCCAGCCCAAGCTGGCCGGCCTCAGCACCAGCCGCGACCCGCGGCACAGGGTGGCGTCCGGGGAGTTCATTCTCGGTTACCCCAACGCGCGTAATCAATTCACGATGGGGCCGCTGGTCGATCCCCTCGAGGATCCCGAGAACCTCCTGCCGGAGGTGACCCAGGACAGTGACCTGCACGACCTGGGGCGTAATGGCAGCTACCTGGTGTTTCGCCAGCTCGGCCAGGATGTCCACCGCTTCTGGTCGTGGCTCGATGACGCCACGCCCGATCGCCAGGCACGGCTGGCGCTGGCGGCCAGGATGGTTGGCCGTTGGCCCGATGGCGAGCCGCTGGTCAAGGCACCCGAGCGCCCAGCGGGGGAGGGCACCGACAACGACTTCGGCTACCACCATGAGGACGCCGAGGGACTCAAGTGCCCCCTGGGCGCCCATATCCGGCGCACCAACCCCCGCGACATGCTGCCACCCAAGCCGGGCAGCGAGGATTCCC
Source organism: Halomonas fontilapidosi (assembly GCF_014192285.1). GTDB lineage: Bacteria > Pseudomonadota > Gammaproteobacteria > Pseudomonadales > Halomonadaceae > Halomonas > Halomonas fontilapidosi. The sequence continues at coordinate 76,740 of NZ_JACHXQ010000011.1, forward strand.
TCGCCATCAACCATCGCCACCGACTGCTGCGGCGTGGCCGTGTTTATGGGCCGCCGCTGGCGGAGAGCCTGATGCCGGACGACCTGCTCGCCGCCGGCGACGACGGCCTCGAGCGTGGTTTGCACTTCCTGTGCCTGAATGCCGATATCAGTCGCCAGTTCGAGTTCGTCCAGCACACCTGGGCCGAGAACCCCAACTTCGCCGGCCTGCATGCCGACACCGACCCCCTGATCGGCGCGCGGGGTAACGGCCGGGCCACCTTCACCGTGCCGGACGAACCGGTGCGCCAGCGCTACCATGACCTGCCGCGTTTTGTGCGGGTGCTGGGCGGAGGCTACTTCTTTCTGCCGGGCCTGCGTGCGCTGCGCTACCTGGCCGTGCCACCGCCACGGCTGACCAGCGCCATCAGTGCCCCTGCCGCGCCGGCCACGCTGCTGCCGGATACCTGGTGGCTGCGCAGCGGACGCAGCCTCAATCGCGCGCTGGAGAACGGCATTGCCCTGGCGCGGCGCGCCACGCGATTGCGCAACGGTCTCGACCGCCTGCTCCAGCAGCCGGCCACCGACGCCCTGCAGAGTTGGATCCTGTGGCGTCGCCGCCGGCATGGCATCGACGCCGACCTGGCCATTGCCGAGGAGCGGCGGCTACCCGGCGAGGATGAGGTGACCCGACGCATCACCGAGCAGATGAGCGACTTCCTGCTGCGCACCTACCGCCACGGCACCGCCGAGCGCGCCGGCAACACCAAGACCTACGGCCTGCTCGCCGCCGAGTTCGAGGTGCTGGAACTGCCCGAGAAGCTACGCTGTGGCCTGTTCGCCGCGCCGCGCCGCTTCGAGGCCTGGGTGCGCTTCGGCGGCCCGGGGCCCAGGGTGACGCCGGACATCCGCAACAACGGCGTGCTCAGCCTGGGCGTGAAGGTGCTCGGCGTGCCCGGGGAGACCCTGCTCGAGGATGAGTCGCATACCCAGGACTTCTCGGCCATCAGCTCGCCGACCTTCACCACCCCGGACGTCTACGAGAACGCCAAGCTGCAGCGGCTGATCGGCGCCGGCATGCCGGTGTGGCACTTCCTCAACCCTTTCGATTCCCACTACCTCGACATGCTGCTGCAGGGCCTCTACGCCAAGGCGCACGGCAGCCCCTTCGAGGCCAGCTATTGGAGCTGCGTGCCCTACCTGTTCGGCAAGGGCCGAGCGATCAAGTACCGCTTCGTGCCATTAGGCGAGCGCCGCACCAAGGTGCCGCTGCCGGCTCCGGACAACTACCTGCGCCAGGCCATGGTGAGCACCCTGGCGGAAGAGGACGAGGTGGTCTTCGAACTGCGCCTACAGTTCCAGGAAGACCCGGTGACCATGCCCATCGAGGACGCCTCGGTGATCTGGACCTCCGAGGAAATTCCGGTGGCGCGGCTGCGTATCCCGCGTCAGGCATTCGACACCCCGGAGCGCGACCAACTCGCTCGCGAACTCACCATCAACCCCTGGCACGCCCTGCCCGAACATCGCCCGCTGGGCAACCAGAACCGCGCCCGTAAGTTGATCTACTACGAGACCTCGCGGGTGCGCCAGCGCATCAACGATGAAAAGCACTTCACGCCCTGAGTAGAGGCCGTTTGGGCATGCGCACCACATGTCTACGACTTTTTCACGAGGCCCCGGTTACGCAACCCAAAGAAATCCTTGGTAGTGTGGATGTTACCGGATGTTTCAGCGGGGATGCGTATTGCCGCCAAAGGACGGCTTTTCTATTCCGCAACGCCAGGAAGGCGTGACCCCGCGGGCCCGCCTAGCGGTAGCGTGCCCCAAGATCGGCCCGAGCACACCCCGAGCCGGGGAAGGTTTTTTTTGTAGAAGCGCTGCTTGCAGCGCGATAGAAGAAGGCGAAAAGATACGAAATCGCCGAAAATCCACGTCGCTGGTGCGCATGCACAGGTGGTGGGGAAGTGGTTGTCGATGCTGTCGACACCGGTGATCTTAAAGCGCTGCCGCATAGTACTGTCTGGGCGAATGGCGATATCCGCTATATTGCCATGCAGGTCAGTGGGTTAGATGCATTCCAGGGTCGGCCTCACGGATTCAGGTAGAGGGGAGGGTCAGTCGAATTACACTATACTGTTGTACAGCAGGTATAAAAGGTTTGTCCGGATGATTCTTGCGGGGCTGCTATTAGGAGCAGGTCATGAACAAAACGAAAATCATTGGTGCCATTTTGTTGACGCTGGGTTTGACGGGCAATGCCCTCGCAGAGAATGGCTTCTATGGTGGAGCGGGCATCGGGCAGGCAACCATCGATGCGTGTGATGGTGTCACCAGTTGCGACGATAATGATACCAGCTGGAAGATCTTCGGCGGTTGGGAGATGAATGCGAATATCGCCTTCGAGGCCGCTTGGATCGATTTTGGTGAGATCAGTGGATCCGTAGGCGGTTCGGCAGTCAGCGCTGAAGCGGACGGCTGGACACTCGCTGCGAAAGGCATTCTGCCGCTCAACGATCAGGTCGGCGTGTTCGGCAAGTTCGGCACGATTATCTGGGATGTTAAAGGGGGCGGTGCTGCTTCCGGTACTGACGACGATGGCACTGACCTCATGTATGGCCTCGGCGGTCAATATATGTTCACTGACCAGCTCGGCATTGTCGGTGAGTGGGAGTGGTATGATATTGACAATGACATTGATCTATTTTCCATCGGTGCATTGTTCAAGTTCTAAACTGCTCGATCACGCACCGAGTGGGAGGGGGTTGCCTCCCCCTTCCTCTCACATCACCGGGCAAGATTGACATCTGAAATCTGCACCTGTCATTTCCGGTGCCGGGTTCTGGTACACTTTTACTGTCGCCTTGTCACGCAATGAAGTTGGCAGTCCTTGATCCAATACTTCCAGAAGTCAGCTCACATCATTTCTCTTTAAATCGACACGTCCTTACGACGCCCGGTGGCTCAATCGTATATCAAATTTTATCAATCTTGCGCTTCTGGCCGATACGAGAATTTGAGGCTATGCTGATGAAAAGCTTCGTTAACCATCGATCCTAAGCTAGCTTTCCGGTAAAGACCGTATGCTCGTTCATCCAATGTCATAGCGTCTAATCTGATCACTGTTTGGCGCGAAGATGCTAGATCGAGGGCCGTATGGAGGCACTAAACTTCGTAAAATTATTGAGCTATGGGGCGATCGGTCTAGGCTGCATCTTGGCTATATTAGCATATCTTCTCCTCCGGGAGGAGCAGAGGCAGACCAGTCCAAGAAAGTCCATCCTGAATTCTATTTACGTTTTCATGGGCTTTTCGCTGGCCTTGAGCATCTTCGGTTTTGGCGCCGAATTTTGGAAAGACTCTCAGCTTACGTCGATCAGTGAGGTTCAGGAAGATCTAGACAATTCCAGAGAGACGATTGAGCGCCTTAGCGGGGAGTTGGACGAGGCGAATCAGGAGCTATCTCGAATCGATAGCAAATTATCTTCGTTGCGAGACGTGGTTAATGCTCTGATGGAGCAGAAAGAGGGTAAAGTGGCGCGCTTGAAAGAGCTGCAACCCGGAACTTCTGGCTATAGTGAACTCGTGGCGGAAATCCAAATGGATCTCGCGAGGATCGATGAAGGGATTCGAGACGCCATTAACGAATGATCGTGACACTTTTCCCTGAGGCGTCCGCTGAGCCAACCCTTGACCCTGACCGGTATGAGCGGCCGGGTTTTGCCATGACATCGAGCAGCGCAATGCCCGGGTGCGCGTTGAGGTATTTGCCAGGCTGTTTGGGGGGTGCATGGCGCGAGCTTCGCAAGGGTGCCTTGCGCCTGTCGAGGATGGTGCCTGTTAACCTCCATCAGCGCGGTGGCGAAGGGCTCACGTCGTCGAGCAAGGCGAGAATACCCCCTAACACCTCTCGATCGCGAAAATAGGCCTTATGGGTCACGCCCGTGAGTCGGTCGGCCAGCGGCGCTTCGCGTTCCAATCGATGGCTTTGCCGCAGCGGGTTCGGCCGGTCTGCCTCGAGCATTGCCGAGCACATCCAGTCCTGCTCGGAATAATAGTCATGCCACGCTGTTACCACCAGGCTGGCGATAGCGCGCTCGAGCGTCTTGCTCACCCAGCGCGAACGATAAGCGAGTACCCGTGCTGGCGAGCCCAGCGTGATTACCTGCAACTGTCTATCCTCGTGAGGCGATAACTCCGCGATCAGGTCGGCGGCAATCACGGTCCCAAAACTGTGCGCGACGATCACGGTTCGGTCGTAGCCTTGTGCATCGGTCTGTCTCAGCACGCGTTGCACACGGGCGCGGATGGCGTCGCGGATGCCTGTCTCGTTGGCACGGGACATGTTCGTCAAATAGCGCCGGGTGAAGCCGGCAATCGCCACCAGGGCATTGACCGGCAGCAGCGCGAGCACACCGGCCAGCGCCACCCAGATCGCATGACCGCCGACCGTATCGGCGAATGCCCGGGCGTGTTCGCTCAGCGCCCCGAGGCTGCCGTCGGCGCCGATCGCGGCCAGTCCCGCGGTCAGAATGCCGACATACCACAGCAGCAGCAGTGACGACAGCACCAGGCTCAAGGCGAGAAAGCGCGACTGCGTGAACGCCGGCCGGAGGCTGGGATGAAGCCAGTAGGCCAGCAGTTGAAAGCCTTCGAGGATGGCCCGCGCGGGCGTGTGTTGTTCGGGCCGCTCGACCAGATCTCCCCACCACGCCTCATAAACATGCAGCGTGGTCGTCTGCTCGCTCCCTTCTTCGACATGCAGACCGTCGACGTGCAGACCGTCGACGTGCAGAGAGACTACCCGCTCGCCGGGCACGCCGGCATCGCCGCGCTCGAGAACGCGGACCGTCTCTTCGACCGTGACGAGATTGCGCACGAGCACGTCACGGTAATGATCTTGCTGTGCCGGGTCGAGGCCGGGGATAAGGATCAGTGCGCACTTCATTGTCGGTTTCCGGTTTGGCGACAGTGGCGACAGTGGCGACTACGCGAATGGCGAAAGACACGGGGTGATTGCCGCGCCCCTTTCAAGGATAGGCAACAGATCGGTTGAGGGCATCTCTCTTGCCGGTCAGGAGCCTGAACGCACCACCGCATGCGTCATGCAGATGCGATGCACCCTCCCGCAACAAAAAGGGCCCGCGATCACTCGCGGGCCCTTCTGTTGCGGTGGCACGTGCCGTCTAATTAGGCACTGGCCTCCGTCTGGAAATTCTCACAGGCATAGTGATAGAGCACGCCTGCGTAGCCGTTGCGCTGCATGATCTTGAGGATCTTCGCCGGGTCGCCGGCATCCAGGGCCTTGTGCAGTTTCGCTCGCTGCTCGTCATCAAGATCTTCGTACCAGTGATAGGGCTCACCCTGAGCGTCGCCATCTTCGGCATTGCGCATCAGGTCGATCTCGACGCGTCCACCGTGGCGATACAGGATGTCATAGCCCTCCTGCAGTTCGACCTTCGGTACATCGCTCGGCTTCTCGAGGCCTTCCAGTACGTTGTAGTAATAGTAGCTCAGCGGCTGCATTTTGGCTCCTCCGGGGGTATGCCATGGATCCGTCCTTGGCGTGCTCTCCTGTTTTCATCCTGCCTGAGCCAGGGCGACGAGCTCAACTGAAAAATTGTTGCGCTTTGCGCACCCGCTCGAACCCTGGCGAAGGCCGATTTCGGCTAACCTTGTGCCCGCCTGATGCAGCAGCCCCATTAGGCGGGCTTACTCCGCGAAGATGTCCGGCCAGTGCTCATCCGCCGCCTCGATATAGCCGGGAATGTCGCGCTCCCAGCGCCATTGGATCCAGCGGCTGTAGTTCAGATAGAGCTTGTCGTCGACGATCTTCCACGCCTCGGGCACGGTCGAGGCGGCCTCGCCGCGGGCCGCTGCCCAGGCGCACCAGCCACCATACTGGGGGGCATAGGCCTCGGGGTTTGCCTCGAACCGCTGGCGATGCTCCGCCGAGGCGAAGTGCCAGGTGGCATTGCGCCACTCCAACTGATGTTCAGGTGAGCCCTCTACCGGCTCGCCCTGTGTGAAGTAGGCCACCGGGTCCGTGCCGCCGATGGCCAGGCCATCGCGAGTGAAGATACGTCCCTCGGCGGCCGCGCCCAGGGACCAGGCCAGGCTTACTACCAGGGCGACTGCCATCCATCCACGCCTGGGTGTCATGGTTCACCTCCTTTCGACCTTGCGGTCTTTCGTCTCGACATGATGGTGATGAGCTTCTGTCGAGAAACGGCCGCTGGCCTTACTCGGCCTTTTCCGCCGCTGCCTGGGAATCGGCAATCTCGGCAAGGAAGTCGTGCAGCACGCGCAGGGTCTTCTCGGGATGGCTGCGGGTCACCCAGTGGGAGCCGGGCAGGCGGGCGGTGCGCAGGTCGGTGGCGTAGTCGCCGAGGTTGGCATAGCCGGCCTCTGAGACGAAGGGGTCGCGCTCGGCGATGATCAGCTGCACCGGGCAGGTCACGCTGCCTTGCGCTGGCAGCGGTGGCGGATGGAGCACGTTCTGGCGGTAGAGCGCCATGGGGCCGAGCGCCATGTTGAGCACCTGCGCGCGGCTTTCCTCGAGCAGGGCGTCGCCCGCAGGGACGCCGGCAAAGCGCAGCACAGCTCGCCAGGCGTTCACACCACCGAGGCGCCATAGCGCCTCGCCCAGCGGCCAGATCAGCAGGGGCAGGGTGTAGCTGGCACGAAGCAGCTGGGCGATTACCGGCCAGGCGCGGCGCGGGTCGAGGCTTCTCAGCTCGTCGAGGCCCCATTGTCGCCAGATCGCCAGGTGGGGGCCGGAGATGAAGCTCCAGCTGAGTACCCGCTTGCCATATTCGGGGTGAGTGACATAGGACCAGCCGATGCTAGCCCCCCAGTCGTGGCCGACCAAATGCAGGCGTTGTGCTCCCAGCGCCTCGATGACCGCCTCGATGTCGCCGAGCAGGGCGTCGATCCGGTAACGGCGCGCTGGCTGGCGGGGCTCTCCCGCCGGCACGCCGGGCCAGTCCAGGCTAGCCACCCGGTAGCGGTCGGCCAGCGCCATCATGGTCGCCTGCCACATGCGCTGGCTGTCCGGGTAGCCGTGCAGGAAGAGCACCAGGGGGTGCTCGGGGTCGCCGCCATGGCGCACGCGAAGTCGGTAGCCGGAGCGCTCGACCCAGCGTTCGGCGAGCTCACTCATGGCGGTGCCGGCAGGGCGAAGGCGACGATGGCATCGCCGGGATCGGAGAACACGTGTCCGCCCGCGGCCACCACCAGGAACTGGCGCCGGTCGGGGCCGAGTCGGTAGGTCAGCGGGGTGGCGTGGGCGGCGTAGGGCAGATCGGCGCGCCATAGGGTTTCGCCGCTCGCCAGGTCGAAGGCCCGCAGGTAGCGGTCCGGGGTGGCGCCGATGAAGGCCAGGCCGCTGGCAGTGACGATGGGGCCGCCGATGTTGGGCACCCCCCACTCCAGCCAGAAGGGCCAGGGGGCCAGGCCCCGAGTGGAGCCGAGCGGGACTTCCCAGCGAATCTCGCCGTCGTCGAGGTCGACGGCGGTCAGCGTTCCCCAGGGCGGCGCGCTGCATGGCATGCCCAGTGGCGAACTCAACAGCTCCACGCTGACCGCATAGGGGGTGCCGCGCATCTCGCTGTAGAGCCGGTTGTTGCCGGCCAGGCCGCCGGCGTCGGTGCGGGTTTCCTCCTCGGGCAGGGCAGCGTACTCGTCGCGGGGAATCAGGCGCACGCCGGTGGGCACGCGCGACTGGTTGACCACCATCAGATTGCGGTGCGGATCGATGGCCCCGCTGCCCCAGTTGATGCCCCCGGTGGCGGCGGGAAAGACCACTGTGCCCTGCAGGCTGGGCGGCGTGAAGATGCCTTCGGCGCGTCGCGATTCGATCTGGCGACGGCAGCGGCCGCGATCCCAGAAGGTCAGGCCCCAGGCATCGTCCGGGGTCAGCTGTGGCGGGAAGAGCGTGGGCGGTGTGACCGGGAAGGGTTGCGTGGCGGAGAGCGTGTCGCCTGGTGCCGGATTGCCGGGAACCGGACGCTCCTCGACCGGGTGCAGCGGCTCGCCGCTCTCGCGGTGGAGCACGAACACGTGGCCGGTCTTGGTCGAGACCACCACCGCGGGTGCCGGGCCCGCCTCGGTGTTCAGCTCGATCAGCGACGGCTGGGCGCCCACGTCATAGTCCCAGAGGTCGTGGTGGACGGTCTGGAAGTGCCAGGCAACGCTGCCGGCCTGCTCGCCGCGGGTGTGCAGGGCGACGACCGAGGAGGCGTAGTAGTCGAGGCCGTTCCGCTGACCGCCGAAGTAGTCCGGCGGTGCGTTGCCGGTGGGCACGAACAGCAGGCCACGTTCGGCATCGGCGGCCATTGGCGCCCAGACATTGGCGGTGGAGCGGCGATAGGGGCCCTCGGTCGGGGTGTCGGGCTGGTCGGGCGGAACGGGATCCCAGGCCCAGGCCAGTTCGCCGCTGCGGGCATCGAAGGCACGTACCACCCCCGGCGGGGCGTTGGTGCGCACGTTGTCAGCCACCAAGGCGCCGATGATGACCAGATCGTCGACCACCAGTGGTGCCGAGGTGGGGTAGTACTCCCAGGCCGGGACATCCTCGCCGAGGGCGTCGCGCAGCGCCAGCCGACCGGCCTCGCCGAACCCGGGGCAGGGCCGGCCGGTGGCGGCGTCCAGGGCGATCAGTTCGGCGTCCTGGGTGCCGGTGAAGACCCGCTCCCGGCATTCGCGGGCCTCGCCGTCATCGGCCTCGGCGTTTTGCCAGTAGGCGACGCCTCGGCAGATCATCGGATAGGCACCATGCAATCGGCGCAGCTGCAGCTCGGGGTCGAACTGCCAGAGCTCCTCACCGGTTTCCGGATCCAGGGCGATCACGCGGTTGTAGGGCGTGCAGAAGATCAGCCGCTCGCCCACCACGATGGGCGTGACCTGCAGCGAGGTGCGGGTCTGGTTCTCGTCGCCGAGGGAGAAGTCGCCGCTCTGGTAGCGCCACACCTCCTCGAGGTGGCCGACGTTGTCGGGGGAGATCTGGTTCAGCGGCGAGTAGCGCAGGCCATCGAGACCTTGACCGTAGTGGGGCCAGTCGCCCGTTGGGCCGCGCATCTCGAGAGGCGGGGGAGAATCGTCGCAGCCGGCCACGCCGAGCAGTACGGTGGCGAGTACGCCTCGGGCAATCCAGTTCGCGCGCATGGGCGGCGTCTCCCGGCAGAGGCCTTGGGTATCCCTGTTTTGAAGCTAGTCCATGGCGATGTCATCAGCGAGCGAGGGGGCGGCAGGGTTGGGCTATGCTGAACGGGATAAGGCATCGATCATCTGCTATCCGTCGGTGCCCGGGAGGAGCCATGGCCATTACCCTGTCTGCGGCACTGCGCCGAGAATACGATCAGCTCTTCGACACCTGCCGCGTGCGTCCCGAGCGGCGGGACGATGTGGAGTGGGTGGTCGACAAGCTGGCCGCCAACCGATCCCGCTACGCGGCCGTCACCGAACGGCGAGGGGTGCCCTGGGCCTTCGTGGCGCTGGTACACCAGATGGAGAGCGGGTGTGACTTTGCGTCCCATCTGCACAATGGCGACCCGCTCGACGCCCGAACCGTCCGCGTGCCCGCCGGCCGCCCGCGTGGCGGCTCGCCGCCTTTCAGCTGGGAGGAGAGCGCGGCCGATGCCATGGCTCTCAAGCGCTTGAGTAGCAGCACCGACTGGAGCCTGGCTGGCATGCTCTATCAGCTCGAGCGCTACAACGGCTGGGGATATCGCAAGTATCACCCCGAGGTGCTGTCGCCTTACCTGTGGAGCTTTTCCGAGCATTACACCGCCGGCAAGTACGTCGCGGACGGTCGCTGGTCGGACACGGCAGTCTCACGACAGTGCGGGGCGGCGGTGGTATTGCGGCGGATGGCCGAGAATGGCCTGGTGGATTTCATCGATCGCCCGGGCGCCACCCCGGACACCGACACCGCGGATGAACCGCGCACACAGGAGCCGCTGGTTTCGCGGCATGCCATGCGGCGTGCCGCGCAAGCCGCAGAGGCACAGCGGGCCGAGGAATTGCAGCGCTGGCTGAACACCTTTCCTGGCATCTTCCTGCGCGCCGACGGCATTCCCGGCGACCGGACCTCGGATGCCTTTCGCCGTGTCACCGGTAGCTACCTGCCAGGCGACCCGCGCATCGCCTGATCGGGTGTCGAACCTGAGGCTTCAACGCCAGCAGCGGAGGGCGTCATGACCACGAGTCGCCTCAACCCGATCATTTACGTGCGTGGCTTTGCCATGCGCGAAGACGAGATCGAGGACACCATCAACACGCCCTACATGGGCTTCAACCTGGGGTCGACGCGAATCCGTCAGGATCCGGACCGCTCCTTCACCCGCTACATCTTCGAGTCGCCGTTGATCCGGCTGATGAAGGAGTATGGCTACCAGGACGTCTATCATCAGGGGGCAGTCAACCAGGCGCGGCTGCCGCGAAAGAGTGTCGTCATCCATCGCTACTACGAGCAGGAGAGTGGCGAAGGGCGGCGTCCCTCGCTCATCGAAGCGGCCGAGGAACTCGGGTCGCTGATCCTGTGGCTGCGCGATCGGGTATGCGGTGACGACGACCAGGCCCGGGCGGACTTCAAGGTCTACCTGGTGGCGCACTCCATGGGCGGGCTGGTGGTCCGTTGTCTGTTGCAGAACATGGCCGTGGCCACCAAGCAGGTGCGGGACTGTGTCGACAAGGTGTTCACCTACGGCACGCCTCATAACGGCATCGAGATGGGCGGCTTCAATGTGCCACGCGCCCTCGGCATCTGGGACATCAACAACTTCAATCGCGAGAACATCGCCAAGACTCTGGACCTGGCGCCCCGGAACGGCCGGGTCAACCACCTCGATGGGCACTTTCCTCCTGAGCGTTTCATGTCGTTGGTGGGCACCAATCACAAGGACTACAACCTGACGCGCTATGCCGTGGGCAGCATGAGCGACGGCCTGGTGAAGATCGAGAACGCCTACATCGAGAGCGGGCCGCGGGTCTATTGCTACCTGAGCCACAGCGGCTACTACGGGATGGTCAACGCCGAAGAGGGCTATCAGAACCTGACCCGTTTCCTGTTTGGCGATACCCGGGTGACCGGCCGGATGGTGGTGGAGGCGTTACCGCTGCCACCTTCGGTGGCCAAGGCCCGCAAGAAGGGACAGACCATCGAGGGCTCCTACCTCTTCGAGTGTACGGTGACCCCGCGCATGCATCCGCCGATTCCGTTGTCGGACCGGCGCGCCGAGCACGGCTCGGCGATCTTCCGGCGCTTCGATGAGATGTTCCACCCCGACCGCACCGGTCATGCCCATGCTCGCCATCCGGTGCTCTTCTCGGTGTTTCTCGATACCCGCAAGATCCAGACGGGACGCACCATGGTGTTCGTGGCGGATGTCGCGGTGCGCAGTACCGAGTTCAAGGTCGACGGCCTGTGGTTCCTCGACCAGCGCATCCCCGACGAGAACCTCTACCGCGACAAGCTGGTGCTGAGGGCGACCCGCGGCACCAATGGCTGGACGCTGCGCTACGTCTCGGCCGACGAGCGCTGGGGGGAGAACCGCGGTAGTGAGCTCGAGCAGGACGACCAGGGCCGATACGTACCGCTCGACAGCCCCAAGGGCTTTCGGGCCAAGCTGTACCTGGACGTCACGGCCTGGGAGTAGGCGCTCAGCGCTTGCATGGGGTTACCCCAGTGGTATGCCATGGCCCGTTCGCCCGTGACGGTGCGGCTTTCCCGCCGTCATGGCTGGAGCGGAGGTGGCGAGCGCAAGGGTGAGGGCCGAGCGCGCGTTCATCTTTACCGCGCCGGGTCCACCAGGCCACCCAGCGAGGCATTACGCCGGAACCAGCCGGCGATGCTGGCTCGCGGCAGGCGGGTGGCCAGCACCTCATGGGGCACGCTCTCGGAGAGAAAGCAGGCGAAGGTGCCGGCCTCGGGGTGTACCCGGGCCAGCTCTCGTTCGGGCGCGTCGGTGTCGAAGATCACCATCTCGCCGCCGCCGTCGGCGGGCCAGTCGGGGTTGAGGTAACCCACCGTGGAAACCACCCGGTTGGCGCGGCCGCGGAAGCTGTCGAGATGTTGCCGGTAGAAGGCGCCGGGCGGGTAGTGGGCGAAGTGCGCCTCGTACTCGAAGAGCCCCAGAAAGAGCGCCCGGTTGAGTTCCTGCTGCAATTCACCCATGGCCTCCAGGTAGCGGCGCCGGGCTCGGCTCTCGCGGTCCAGCCAGCGAATGGCATCGCCACGAACATCCCGGCGCAGTGCGTGGGCCTGGCCGCGGCCGATGCCGGCAGCCTCCAGGGCCTCATGGTCGGCCATGGCGGTCACTTCCTGGTAGAGCTCGGCGCACAGATCGGCGGGAAGGAAGCCCTTGCCGACATACCAGCCCTGTTCCACCAGGGCATCGACCAGCTCGGCCAATCGTTCGCGGGGCAGGGCGGTGTCGCAGAGCGGAGTGGTCGTCATCATGGGTTGGAAACCCGACTCTCGGGGCGGTAGAGCAGTTCGCCCGGCGGGCGCTCGAAGAGGCTGATGGGCATGGCGAAGCCTTCGGCGAGCAGTTCCACCAGCATCATCGCGGAGAGTCCCCAGATCACGTGGCCGTCGGTGCGGTAGCTGGGCACGTAATAGTCACGCCCGTCCACCCGAATCACGTCGGTGTGGGTGCGCTGGTCCTCGAGGAAGTGCGACAGCGGCACCTCGAAGATGGCATCGAGCTCGCTGGGGTCGGGGACAAGTGGCAGGTCGGGCGGGATCAGCCCCACCCAGGGGGTAACGCGCAGCCCATGCAGGGAAACCACGTCGGAAAGCCGACCGAGCAGTTCCACGCGCTCCGGTGGCAGCGCGATTTCTTCCTGTGACTCGCGCAGTGCCGTGCCCAGCAGGTCGGCGTCCTGGGTCTCGCGCTTGCCGCCGGGGAACGCCACCTGCCCGCTGTGGGTGTTGAGGTGGGCAGCGCGGCGAGTGAACAGCAGGGTGGGCTCGGGGCGGTCGACAATGGGCAGCAGCACCGCGGCCTCGGGCAGGCGCAGACCCACCCGGCGTGGCCGGTGTGCTTGCAGGCGTTTACGAAGGTTCTCTAACATGGGGCTTCCATCGGGTTTGATTCCTTCTACTCGGCCGCCATGAGCGGCGTCAAGCCCTGACCGGGTAGCCGTCATGCCGCCCGCCAGCCTGCCTGCCAAGGAGCGCCATGAACTTCTGCAGTCACTGTGGCCACACCGTGCGCTTCGCGATTCCCGACGGGGACGATCGGCCGCGCTACTTCTGCGACGAGTGCGGCACGATCCACTATCAGAACCCGCGCATCGTTGCCGGTACTCTACCGGTGAGCGGCAGCCGCGTGTTGCTGTGCCGCCGCGCCATCTCCCCGCGCAAGGGCTACTGGACCCTGCCGGCGGGTTTCATGGAGAACGCCGAGACCACCGTGGAAGCGGCCGCCCGCGAGACCCGCGAGGAGGCCTGTGCCGAGGTCGCGATCCACGGGCTCTATACCATGATCAACCTGCCGCACATCGACCAGGTCTACATGATCTTTCTCGCCGATCTCGCCGGCGACTTCGCGGCGGGACCCGAGAGCCTCGAGGTAGCGCTGTTCGAGGAGCACGAGATTCCCTGGGACGAACTCGCCTTCCCCACCATCGAGCGCACCCTGCGTCACTTCTACGACGACCGGCAGGATGCCGCCTTCCCGCTGCACGTCAGCGACATCACCGCCGAGGATCGCGAGCGCTACTTTGGCAGTGCCTGACGGGGGCAGTGCCTGAACGCCTCAATCCCGGTCGATGGTGAACGGCGACCAGCTCTGGCGCGTCGGCATCACCTCCAGCCGATTGATGTTGATGTGGTCCGGTAGCGTTGCCACATAGAAGATCTGCTCGGCGATGTCCTCGGCCTGCAGCGGCGTGGTGCCGCTGTAGAGGGCATCCGAGGCGGCCTGGTCGCCCTTGGTGCGCACCAGGGTGAACTCGGTCTCGGCCATTCCCGGCGAGATGTCGGTGACCCTGACGCCGGTACCCTTGAGGTCGCAGCGCAGGTTGTAGCCGAACTGTTCGACGAAGGCCTTGGTGGCGCCGTAGACGTGGCCACCAGGGTAGGGCCAGCTGCCGGCTACCGAGCCGATGTTGATGATGCTGGCCCCCGCCCCGGTGGCGATCAGCCGTGGCAGCATGGCATGGGTGACGTTCACCAGTCCGGTGACATTGGTATCGATCATGGTGTGCCAGTCGGCGAGGTCGACCTCCTGGGCCGGCTGGGGCGCCAGCGCCAGGCCGGCGTTGTTGACCAGGCAGGTGACCTCGCGAAACTCGGCGGGTAACGCCTCGACCGCCTGGGCCACCGCCTCGGCGTCTCGCACGTCCAAGGTGAGGGTCAGCACCTCCACGCTGTCACCGAGCTCCTGCTCGAGTTCCTTCAGCCGCTCGCTGCGGCGGCCAGTGAGGATCAGCGACCAGCCAGCGGCGGCAAAGCGGCGGGCGGCGGCGCGGCCGAAGCCTGAGGTGGCACCGGTGATCATGGCGATGGGCATAGTAACTCCTCGTCGGAAAGTGGCGCATTGAACCCCGCATGATAGGCCGGGCGGCCATGCGTCTCCAGTGGTCGGGCCCCCCGGCGCATGGTCCGACACCTGGCATTGTGCCGGGAGGCGGCCCCGGTATCATGGAAGCCGGACCCGGGCGTAACCAGGAGACCAAGGTCATGGACAAGTTCGAACGCAAGCTGGACCAGGCCGCACGCGCCGCCTGGATGTCCTATGTGGGGGGCATCACCCAGGATGAGATCGCCCAGCAGCTGGGTGTCTCCCGCCCCGGGGTCCAGCGCCTGCTTGCCCTGGCGCGCCAGGAGGGGCTGATCAAGGTGCGTATTGATCACCCCATCTCGGCCTGCATGGCCCTGGCCGCGGCGATCCGTGACCGCTATGGCCTCGATTACTGCGATGTGGTGCCGGCCGAGCCGGACGCGCCCGACGGTGCCGCCTACTACCTTGCGGCGGCCGGCGCGGAGCGCATCTCCCGCCTGGTGGAGCGCAGCGAACCCCTGACTCTGTCGCTGGGCACCGGGCGTTCGGTGCGTGCCACCGTGGAGGCCATGAGCCGCCATGACCGCCCGCAGCACCGTTTCGTCTCGCTGGTCGGCAACGTGGCACGTGACGGCTCCGCCAACCGTTATGATGGCGTGGTGGTGCTGGCCGACAAGACCGGCGGCGAGCGCTTCCTGCTGCCGACCCCGGTGGTGGCCGACTCGGTGGAGGAGAAGCAGGCGATGCTCGGCCAGCGACTCTTCCAGGCCATCACGGAGGTGGCTAGGCAGGCGGAGGCGGCCTTCATCGGCGTGGGGCGCATCGACCGTCAGGCGACCCTCTTCCAGGACCACTTCATCGGCCAGAGCGACCTCGAGGAGCTGCTGCGGCTCGAGGCCGTTGGCGAGCTGCTGGGCTGGCCACTGGACCGCGAGGGTCGTGTCATCGACTGCTCCATCACCCGTCGGGTTACCAGCCTGCCGTTGGAGATGCTGCGCGACCAGCCCCTGGTGGCCCTGGCCGGCGGCCGGGAGAAGGCGCCGGCGCTGCTCGCCGCGCTGCGGGGTGGCTGGCTTAAGGGTCTGGTCACCGACGAGACGGCCGCGCGCTGCATCATCGAGCCGTCGTGACGCAGCGCATTATTCGTAACGACTGATTCTTTGGGCCAAAGTCTAAGGGTGAATCTTTGCTTTTTTTGGCGCCCTGATCGATCATTTGATCGAAGGTTGATCAATATGATCAATATAACAATGCCAAGACATCCCTAGAGGATTCCGCTATGAGAGTCATCCGCCATCTCCCCCTGACGACCCTGACCGCGGCCATCGCCTTCGCCGGACAGGCCCAGGCGCAGACCGAGATCACCGTCGGTACTGTCAACAACAACGACATGGTGATCATGCAGAGCCTGACCGACGCCTTCGAGCAGGCGCATCCGGACATCACGCTGGACTGGGTGGTGCTCGAGGAGAACGTGCTGCGCCAGCGCCTGACCACCGATATCGCCACCCAGGGCGGCCAGTTCGACGTCATGACCATCGGCACCTACGAGGTGCCTATCTGGGCCGAGCAAGATTGGCTGACACCGCTCGACGACCTTCCTGCCGACTACCAGATCGACGACCTGCTGCAGTCGGTCCGCAAGGGCCTCAGCTACGACGGCACCCTGCATGCGCTGCCGTTCTATGCCGAGAGTTCGATGATGTTCTACCGCCAGGACCTCTTCAGTGATGCCGGCATCACGATGCCCGAGCAGCCGACCTGGCAGCAGGTACGTGACTGGGCTGAGCAACTCCATGACCCGGCCAACGAGACCTATGGCATCTGTCTGCGTGGCAAGCCGGGCTGGGGCGAAAACATGGCCCTGGTCTCCACCATGGTCAACACCTTCGGCGGACGCTGGTTCGACATGGACTGGAATCCGCAGATCGATTCCCCGGCCTGGCAGGAGGCGGTCGGTTTCTATGTTGATCTGTTGAACAACTATGGCCCACCCGGCGCCAGCTCCAATGGCTTCAATGAGAATCAGGCACTGTTCTCTCGCGGCAACTGTGCCATGTGGGTCGATGCCACCTCCGCGGCCGGACGGATCTTCGATCCCAGTCAATCTCAGCTGGGCTTCGCCCCGGCGCCGATCGCCGAGACGCCGAAGGGCTCTCACTGGCTGTGGTCCTGGGCCCTGGCGATCCCGGCGTCTTCCGACTCCAAGGATGCGGCTCGCGAGTTCGTCACCTGGGCGACGTCTCAGGAATATGTCGAACTGGTGGCGAAGGAGAAGGGCTGGGCCAGCGTGCCCCCCGGCACCCGCGTGTCTACTTACGAAAATCCTCACTATCAGGAAGCCGCGCCCTTCGCCGACTTCGTGCTGAACGCCATCCAGGGTGCCGACCCCACCGACTCAACCCTTGAGCCTTCTCCCTACGTTGGCGTGCAGTTCGTGGGTATCCCCGAGTTCCAGTCCATCGGTACCCAGGTCGGTCAGATGGTGGCCGCGGCCCTGACCGGTGAGACCTCCGTCGAGCAGGCCCTGCAGGCGGCTCAGCGCGCCACCGAGCGCACCATGCAGCGCGCCGGCTATCTGGATTGATCCGTGTGAGCCGGCCGGGGAGCCCCGGCCGGCACCTTCTTCTTGAACCCTCACGGTTACCGATATGAACAAGACCAGAACTTCCGGGCGCACCATCGGAGGGTTGCGTACCCTCTCGCTGCAGGCGCCCGCCGTCTCCCTGCTGTTTCTGTGGATGATCGTGCCGCTGGCGATGACCGTTTGGTTCTCGCTGCAGCGCTACAACCTGCTGATGCCCGGCATGACGGGCTTCGCCGGTCTCGAGAACTACGAGTATCTTTTCACCGACCCGGCGCTGTGGTCGGCCATGGGCACCACCCTGCTGATGGTCAGCTGGGTACTGGTGATCACCGTGGTCGGCGGCACCCTGCTGGCGGTGCTCTTCCAGCAGGAGTTCATGGGCCAGGGCATCGCCCGGGTGCTGGCGATTTCGCCCTTCTTCGTCATGCCCACGGTCAGCGCTCTGGTATGGAAGAACATGATGATGCACCCGGCCAACGGGGTGCTGTCCTGGGTGGCCGAACTGTTCGGACTGCCCGCGGTGGACTGGTTCTCCTCGCTGCCGCTGACCTCGATCGTCATCATCGTCGCCTGGCAGTGGCTGCCCTTCGCCCTGCTGATCCTGTTGACCGCCATGCAGTCGCTGGATGAGGACCAGGTGGAGGCCGCCCGCATGGACGGCGCCGGCCCGATCGCCATCTTCTTCTTCATCACCCTGCCGCACCTCAAGCGGGCGATCAGCGTGGTGATCATGATCGAGATGATCTTCCTGCTGACCATCTTCGCCGAGATCTTCGTCACCACCTCCGGTGGCCCGGGCCTCGCCACTACCAATCTGGCCTACCTGATCTACATTCGCGCCCTGCTTGACTTCGACGTGGGGCTGGCCTCCGCCGGCGGAGTGATCGCCATCATCCTCGCCAACATTGTCGCCATCTTCCTGGTCCGCATGGTGGCCAAGAACCTGGAAAGCTGACGCGGGAGCGCCTTATGACGACTGCAAGAACTAAATCCCTGTCCGGGGCCGCCGTCCCCGCGGTGCAGCGGTCTCCCCTGACCGATGCCCTGCTCAATCGGCGCCTGTGGTTGACCGTGCTCGGCTGGACGGTCGCCGTGCTGATCTTCTTCCCGATCTTCTGGATGGTGCTGACCGGCTTTAAGACCGAGACCGAGGCCATCGCCGAGCCCTCGCTGATCTTCTCGCCGACCCTGGAGAGCTATGCCGAGGTCCAGCAACGCGCCGGCTACGCCAAGTTCGCCCTCAACAGCGTGGTGGTGGCCTTTGGCTCGACCCTGCTGGCGCTGCTGATCGCCATTCCGGCGGCCTACTCCATGGCCTTCCTACCCACCAAGCGCACCAAGGGAACCCTGCTGTGGATGCTCTCCACCAAGATGTTGCCGCCGGTGGGCGTGCTGGTGCCGATCTACCTGCTGTTCCGCGACACCGGGCTGCTGGATACCCGCACCGGGCTGATCATCGTCTATACGCTGATGAACCTGCCGATCGTGGTGTGGATGCTCTACACCTTCTTCAAGGACATGCCCAAGGACATCCTCGAGGCGGGGCGCATGGATGGGGCCAGCACGCTGCAGGAGGTGCTCTACCTGCTGCTGCCGCTGACACTTCCCGGGATTGCCTCCACGGGTCTGCTGTCGGTGATCCTGAGCTGGAATGAGGCCTTCTGGAGCCTCAACCTCACCTCATCGAATGCAGCACCGCTAACCGCCTATATCGCCTCCTTTTCCAGCCCCGAAGGGCTGTTCTGGGCCAAGCTTTCCGCGGCCTCGACCATGGCCATCGCGCCGATCCTCGTCTTCGGTTGGCTGACCCAGAAGCAGATGGTACGTGGCCTGACCTTCGGCGCCGTCAAGTAAAGGAATTTCAATATGGCAACGCTACAACTCAAGCACATCACCAAGAGCTTCGGCGAGACCGACGTCATCAAGGGCGTTGATCTCGAGGTCAAGGACCGGGAGTTCGTGGTCTTCGTCGGCCCCTCTGGCTGCGGCAAGTCGACCCTTATGCGCATGATTGCCGGGCTCGAGAGCGCCACCAGCGGCGATATCCTCATCGATGGCCAGCGCATGAACGAGGTGGGGCCCGCTGACCGGGGGTTGGCCATGGTCTTCCAGAGTTATGCGCTCTATCCGCACATGACGGTCGAGGACAACATGGGCTTCAGCATGCGCCTGGCCGGCGTGCCCAAGGAGAAGCGGCGTGAGAAGGTCCTCGAGGCCGCCAGAATCCTGGAACTCGAGCCGCTGCTGGACCGCAAGCCCAAGGCCCTCTCCGGCGGCCAGCGCCAGCGCGTGGCGATCGGCCGCGCCATCGTGCGCAAACCCAGCATCTTCCTCTTCGACGAGCCGCTTTCCAACCTCGACGCCGCCCTGCGCGTACAGATGCGCATCGAGCTTGCCCGCCTCCACGAGGAGCTCGACGCCACCATGATCTACGTCACCCACGACCAGATCGAGGCCATGACCATGGCCGACAAGATCGTGGTACTGCAGGGCGGCGAGATTGAGCAGGTCGGCTCGCCCATGGAGCTCTACCACCATCCGCGCAACCGCTTCGTGGCCGGTTTTATCGGCTCGCCGAAGATGAACTTCCTGCCCGTCGAGGTGGTGGAGGCCGATGCCAAGGGCGTCAGCGTCACGCTGCCGGGAGGCGGCGTGAGCAAGGTGGCGGTGGATAGCCAGGGCCAGCGTGCCGGTGACGCGCTGGAGCTGGGCATCCGACCTGAGCACCTGGTGCTCGATGACGACCAGGGACCGCTGACTGGCGAGATCCAGGTCCTCGAGCGCCTGGGCGGGCAGACCTCGCTGTACGTCCAGATGGATGACTTGATGGTGACCATCATGGCCGATGGCGATGTCACGCACCGGGTGCACGACAAGGTGCGCTTCGGCTTTGCCCCCGGCCGCGCACACCTCTTCGACGCGGAGGGCTTGGCCCTGCCGAGCCTGGAGCAGCACCCACTGGCCGGCCTGCGTCGTCAGGACAGTCGTGCCTCCGACGCCGTCGGCCAGTGAGGAGCGGCGCATGGACAGCCTGATCTTTGATTGCGATGGCGTGCTGGTGGACAGCGAGACGATCGCCGAGGCGACGTTGGTGGAACTACTGGGCGAGTGGCTGCCAGACCTGGACGCCGACACCGTCCTCAGACAGGCACTGGGCATGACGACCGCCAACATTCTGAATCACCTTGAGAGCCTGAGCGGACACCGGCTGCCGCCGACCGCCGTCGATCGGGTGGACGAGACCATCGAGGCGCGCCTGGCACTTGAGCTGCGTGCCATCGATGGCGTCGCCGAGGCCATCGAGGCACTCACGCTGCCGCTGGCGGTGGTCTCCAACAGCCGTCGGCAGCGGGTGCTGGCCTCGCTGTCCACCACCGGCCTCGAGTCCCGGTTGAGCGCGGTGCCGATCTTCACCGCCGACCAGGTGGCATACCCCAAGCCAGACCCGGCGATCTATCGCCTTGCTGCCGCCGAACTCAAGTGCGCCCCGGGCAACTGCCTGGTGGTGGAGGACAGCGTCTCCGGCGTGACCGCGGCATGCGCCGCCGGCATGACGGTGATCGGCTTCATCGGAGCCAGCCATGTCGAACCGGGGCAGGAGCGCCGACTGATGGCCGCGGGTGCCTGGCGGGTTCTCGAGCACATGCACGGGCTGGCGTCGCTGGTCGATGACTGGCGGCGGAGCCGGATGCGCGCCACAACCCGATGACCAGCATGACCCCACGGACAGAGCAACAGGACGACAAGATGAAACTCGACAACAAGACCAGCGTCATCACCGGCGGGGCCCGAGGCATCGGCCTGGCTATCGCCCAGCGCTACCTGGCCGAAGGCGCCAATGTTGTGGTGGCCGATATCGACCCGGGCGCCATCGACGAGGCCCTGGCCACGCTGCGGGGGGAGGGGCATGGCGACGAGCAGCTGATGGGCGTGCGCCTGGACGTCTGCGACCGGGCCTCGGTCGACGCCATGGTGGAAGGCGTCAACGCCCGTTTCGGCGGCATCGACATCCTGGTCAACAACGCCGCCGTCTTCGGCATGGAGCCGGTGCTGGAGGTGACCGAAGCCAGCTACGACAGGCAGTTCGCCGTCAACGTCAAGGGGCTGTTCTTCACCCTCCAGGCCGTGGCCAGGGCGATGGTGGCGCGGGGCCGGGGGGGCAAGATCATCAACATGGCCTCCCAGGCGGGGCGCCGTGGCGAGGCTCTGGTGAGCACCTACTGCGCGACCAAGGCGGCGGTGATCAGCCTCACCCAATCTTGCGCCCTGGACCTGATCGAGCATGGCATCAACGTCAACGGCATCGCCCCGGGCGTGGTGGACACCCCGATGTGGGAGGAGGTGGATGCGCTCTTCGCCCGCTACGAGAAGCGCCCCCTCGGCGAGAAGA
Organism: Halomonas fontilapidosi; assembly: GCF_014192285.1. Taxonomy (GTDB): domain Bacteria; phylum Pseudomonadota; class Gammaproteobacteria; order Pseudomonadales; family Halomonadaceae; genus Halomonas; species Halomonas fontilapidosi. The sequence continues at coordinate 98,205 of NZ_JACHXQ010000011.1, forward strand.
AGCGCCTGGTCGGCGAGGAGGTACCGGCCGGGCGCATGGGGCGGCCCGACGACTATGGCGGCGCCGCGCTCTTCCTGGCCAGCGACGACAGCGACTACGTGGTCGCCCAGACCCTCAACGTCGACGGCGGCAACTGGATGAGCTGAACCATGTGCGAACTCGCGACCCGTGGCGCGCTCAGCGCCGAGCCGTGCGACCGATGTGATAGACGAGGATCGATGCTATGACCTCCACTCCCCGCGCCGACTCCCTCGCCGAAGTGACCCGGCGAATCCTCGCCGCCGCCGAGGGACGCCAACGCCTGCTGGTGGCCCTGGCCGGGCCGCCCGGCGCCGGCAAGTCCTACCGCGCTGAGCAGCTGCTGCAGGCCATCGACGACGCCCTCCCGGGGCAGGGGGTGGTGGTCCCCATGGACGGCTACCACTTCGACAACGCGTTGCTCGGCGAGGCCCTGCTGCCGGTGAAGGGCGCGCCCCATACCTTTGACGCCGAGGGCCTGAGGGTCGACCTGGAACGCATTCGCCGCGCGGATACCACGGTGGCGGTGCCGGTGTTCGACCGGCCCCTGGACCTCGCCCGTGCCGGGGGCCGGCTGGTTACCCGCGAGCACCGCATCGTCATCGTCGAGGGCAACTACCTGCTGCTCGACCAGGGGCCCTGGCGCGCCCTGCATGGCCTCTTCGACCTGAGCGTGATGCTCGAGGTGGACGACGCGACCTTGGAGCAGCGCCTGATCGAGCGCTGGCTGGCCATGGGCCGCGACGCCGAGGCCGCCCGTCGCAAGGCCCTCGACAAGGACATGCCCAACGCCCGACTGATCCAGACCACATCCATCCCGCCCGACCTGGTGTGGCGCTGACGCCGTGCCGTGGTCGGTCGCGCCGAGCACGACTCGGCAGGAGACCCCGCATGATCCGACTCAACAACGACAATCTCGCCAGGCTCCCCGCCGAGGTCCCCGCGCCATGCCTGGACCGCAAGGCCATCACCGCCGGCATCGTCCACTTCGGCGTCGGCGGCTTCCATCGCGCTCATCAGGCCATGTACCTCGATGCGCTGATGAATCGTGGCGAGGCCCTGGACTGGGGCATCGTCGGCGTCGGCGTGATGCCGGGCGACCGCCGCATGCGCGATGCCCTGGCCGCCCAGGACCACCTCTACACCCTGGTGGTCAAGCATCCCGACGGCCGCCGCGAGCCGCGGGTCATCGCCAGCATGGTCGACTACCTCTTCGCCCCCGACGACCCCTCGGCGGTGGTAGAGCGCCTGGCCGACCCGGCGATCCGTATCGTCTCGTTGACCGTCACCGAGGGGGGCTACAATTTCCACCCGGTGAGCGGGGCGTTCGACCTGGAGGCCCCCGACATCCGCCACGACCTGGCGCACCCCGAGACGCCGCGCACCACCTTCGGGCTGATCGTCGAGGGCCTGGCACGGCGCCGCGAGCTTGGCATTGCCCCCTTCACCCTGATGTCCTGCGACAACATCCAAGGCAACGGCGACGTGGCCAGGGAGACCTTCACCGCCTTCGCCCGCGCCCGGGACCCGCAACTGGCCGCCTGGATCGAGGCCGCGGTGGCCTTCCCCAATGCCATGGTGGACCGCATCACCCCGGTCACCAGCGAGGCCGATATCGCCGAACTTAGCGAGCGGTTCGGCGTCGAGGACGCCTGGCCGGTGGTCTGCGAGCCCTTCACCCAGTGGGTGCTGGAGGACCACTTCGTCGCCGGTCGCCCGCCGCTGGAGCGTGTCGGGGTGCAGTTGGTGGACGACGTGGTGCCCTACGAGATGATGAAGCTGCGCTTGCTCAACGCCAGCCACCAGGCACTGGCCTACCTGGGCTATCTCGCCGGCTATCGCTACGCCCATGAGGTGTGCCAGGACCCGCTGTTCGTGGACTTCCTGCTCGGCTACATGCGCCACGAGGCCTCGCCGACCCTGGCCCCGGTACCGGGCATCGACCTCGAGGAGTACCGCCGGACCCTGATCGAGCGCTTCGCCAACCCCGAGGTACGAGACACCCTGTCGCGGCTGTGTGCCGAGAGCTCGGATCGCATTCCCAAGTGGCTGGTCCCGGTGATCCGCCAGCAGCTCGAAAGCGGCGGCGAGATGCATCGCAGCGCCGCGGTGGTGGCCAGCTGGGCGCGCTACGCCGAGGGCGTCGACGAGCAGGGCGAGCCCATCGAGGTGGTGGACCGGCTCAGGGAGGAGCTGATGGCGTTGGCGAAACGACACCACGAGCGGCCCACGGCCTTTATCGAGAACCGCGAGCTGTTCGGCGACCTGGCCGAGCAGGCTCGCTTTCGCGACGCCTATGTCGCGGCCCTGACCTCGCTGCACGAGAAGGGCGCGCGTGCCACCCTGGAGCACCTGGCGGCGATAGGAGGAGCGTCCTGATGTACGTCGGCGTGGACTGCGGGACCCAGAGCACCAAGGTGATGGTGCTGGACCCGGAAGGCGAGCGGATCCTCGGCGAGGCGAGTCGTCCCCACCGCCTGGACGAGGGGGAGGGCGGTCGACGCGAGCAGGCGCCCGCCGACTGGATCGCGGCCTTCTGCGGCGCGTTCGGGGAGGCCGTGGCGAAGTCCGGCGTCGACGCCGGGGCGATACTTGCCCTGGGCGTCTCCGGTCAGCAGCACGGGCTGGTGGCGCTGGATGCCGCAGGGGAGCCGGTGCACCCGGCCAAGCTGTGGTGCGACACCGAGACCGCGCCCTGGAACGTCGCCCTGGTCGAGCGCCTGGGCGGCGAGGCGGGCTGCCTCGAGAAACTGGGCCTGGTGCTGCAGACCGGCTATACCGCCTCCAAGCTCGCCTGGCTGCGGGAGGTCCATCCACAGGCCTATGCGCGCATTGCCACCCTGATGCTGCCTCATGACTACCTCAACTTCTGGCTCACCGGCGAGCGGGTGGCCGAGGCCGGCGATGCCTCCGGTACCGGCTACTTCGATACCCGCACCCGGCGCTGGCGGCACGACGTGCTGGCCGAGATCGCCCCGGAGCTCGATCCCGGCCGGGTGCTGCCGCGGCTGATCGCCTCCCGGGAGCCGGCCGGCAGGGTGCGCCCCGCGGTGGCCCGCGAGCTGGGGCTGGCCGACGACGTCCTGGTCTCAAGCGGCGGCGGCGACAACATGCTCGGCGCCATCGGCACCGGCAACACCCGCCCGGGGCTGGTGACCCTGAGCCTCGGCACCTCGGGCACCATCTGCGCCCATTCCCCGGAGCCGGTGGTGGACAACCCTCTGGTCGCCAACTTCTGTGCCAGCCACGGCGGCTGGCTGCCGCTGGTCTGCACCATGAACGTCACCTCGGCCACCACCCGGATCCGCGAGCTGCTCGGCCTCGACCTCGCCAGCTTCGGCGAGCGGGTGGCGGCTGCCCCCATCGGCGCCGAGGGGGTGACGATGCTGCCCTTCTTCAACGGCGAGCGGGTACCCATGCTGCCCGAGGCCAGCGCCAGCCTGGATGGCCTCACCAGCGTCAACACCACCCCGGCCAACCTCTGCCGGGCGGTGGTGGAGGGCGCCACCCTGGGCCTGCGCTATGGCCTCGAGCAGTTCGGCCCGCTGGCCGAGGGGGTGAGCGAGATCCGCCTGATCGGTGGCGGCTCGCGCAGCCCGGTGTGGCGCCAGATGCTGGCCGACATCACCGCCAGCCGAGTGGTGTGTCCCCAGGTCACCGATGCCGCGGCCCTGGGCGCCGCCCTGCAGGCGGCCTGGTGTCATCGCGCGGGGGCCGGAGACGGCGAGCTGGCCGAGCTCTGCACGCGCCTGGTGCATCTCGACGAGAGCTCGCGGGCCGATCCCGACCCGGCCAGTGTCGCCGCCTACGACGAGGTCCATGCCCGCTATCGCCGGTGCCTGGCCGAGCGTCACTCCATTACCTGATCGCATTGCATGATGCATTGCACCACAAGAGAGGAGTCCCTCATGACGACCCGACTCGACAGCCTCAAGACCCATTCCCTGGTGGTCGCCGACACCGGTGACCTGGACGCCATCAAGCGCTACCGGCCCCACGACGCCACCACCAATCCCTCGCTGCTGCTCAAGGCCTTCGACCTGCCGGGCTACCAGGCGCTGATCGACGAGGAACTCGCCGCCATCAAGGCGGAGGTCGCCGACCCCGAGGCGCGCCTGGAGCAGGCGGTGGATCGCCTCGCCGTGGCCAAGGGGGCCGAGATCGCCCGGCACATTCCCGGGCGGATCTCCACCGAGGTGGCCGCGCGCCTCTCCTTCGACGAGGAGGCCAGCGTGCGCAAGGCCCATGAGCTGGTCGAGCGTTACGACCGGCGCGGCGTGGGCCGTGATCGCGTGCTGATCAAGCTGGCCTCTACCTGGGAGGGCATCCGCGCCGCCGAGCGCCTCGAGCGCGAGGGCATCCAGTGCAACCTGACCCTGCTGTTCAGCGAGGCCCAGGCCCAGGCCTGCTTCGACGCCGGGGTCTTCCTGGTCTCGCCCTTCGTGGGCCGGGTCACCGACTGGTACAAGAAGGAGACCGGCAAGGAGTATGCGCCGGACGAGGACCCGGGCGTGCTGTTCGTGCGCGGTGTCTGCGAGCGGGCTGGCCGCGGCGGCTATGGCACCGTGGTGATGGGGGCGAGCTTCCGCACTGTCGGCCAGGTGCTGGCGCTGGCCGGTTGCCCGCGACTGACCATTTCCCCGGCGCTGCTCGAGGAGCTGGCGGCGGAGGAGGGCGAGGTGACCCCGGCGGTGACGATCCCCGCCGCCGGCGAGCGCTCCGCGCCCCTTGACGAGCCCGCCTTCCGCTGGGGCCACAACCAGGACGCCATGGCCAATGACAAGCTGGCCGAGGGCATCCGCCGCTTCGACGAGGACCAGCGCACCCTGGAGGCGCGCCTCGCCGAACGGCTCGGGTAATCGCGGAAGGGCAAGCGTTGAGCAAGGGTGCGCCTTCGGCCGGATGTGCGGATAATGACAGCGACCGACGTCGCCCGGCCCGCTGCAGGGTCAGGAGGAGATCCCATGGCGCTGCCACTCTCGCAGCAGACCCTTGCCGCCCTCGGCCAGGACGTCGGGGTGCCGGCCTATGACCGTCGCCGGCTGCGCCCCGGGGTCCTGCATATCGGCCTGGGCAACTTCCACCGCTCGCACATGGCGTCCTATCTGGATCGCCTCTTCACGCGGGGCGAGGCCCTCGACTGGGCGGTCATCGGCGCCGGCGTGATGCCGGCCGATGTGCGGATGCGCCAACGCCTGCACAGACAGGACTGGCTCTCCACGGTGGTCGACCTCCACCCCGAGGGGAGCTCGGCGCGGGTGGTGGGGGCCATGGTCGACTTCGTTCCCGTGGCCTCGGCGGCCATCGTTAGGGCCCTGGTCGACCCCGGCGTGCGCATCGTCTCGCTGACCATCACCGAGGGGGGCTACTTCCTCGATCCCGCCACCGGCCGCTTCGACGCGGCCCATCCGCGGATCCTCGCCGACGCCGCCGACCCGCGGCGCCCCGGCACCCTCTTCGGCATGCTGGTCAAGGCGCTGGCCGAGCGTCGGGCCAGGGGGCTTGGGCCCTTCACGGTGCTCTCCTGCGACAACCTGCCCGGCAACGGCCAGGTGACGCGTAGCGTGGTGGTCGGCCTCGCCGAGCGGGTCGACCGCGACCTTGCCACCTGGATCCGGCGGGAGGTGAGCTTTCCCAACGCCATGGTCGACTGCATCACGCCGCGCACCACCGCCCGCGAGCGCGAGCTGGTCAGCCGCCGCTTTGGCATCGAGGATGCGGCCCCGGTGGTGTGCGAGCCCTTTCGCCAGTGGGTGGTGGAGGATCGGTTCTGTGCCGGTCGTCCGCCGCTGGAGCGAGTCGGCGTCGAGTTCGTCGAAGAGGTCTCGGGCCATGAGACGATGAAGCTGCGCCTCCTCAACGCCGGTCACGCCAGCATCGCCTATGTCGCGGCCCTGCTGGGCTACCGGCAGGTGCATGCCGCCATGGGTGACCCGGACATCCACGACTGGCTGGGCGCGCTTCAGGAGCGCGAGATCCTCCCCGTGCTCCGGCCAGTCGAGGGCCTGGACTACCGCGCGTACCGCATGCGGATCGTCGAGCGTCTGTGCAACGCCGAGATGGGCGATACTGTCTCGCGGCTCTGTGCCAACGGGTCGGCGCGACAGCCCAAGTTCATCTTGCCGGCGCTGCGCGATGCCATCGGACGTGGCCTGCCCGTGGCGGGCCTCGCCCTTGAGTTGGCGCTGTGGTGCCACTATTGCCGAGTGGCCGACGACACGCCGGGGATGCCGCCGCTCGCCGACCCCCTGGCCTCACGCCTGAGGTCGGGGGCACGGGAGGCCGCCAGGGCGCCCCAGGCCTTCCTGGAGATCCGGGAGGTGTTCCATGACCTGGCCGAGTCCCCCGGACTGCGCAAGGCCTTCGCCGACTGGCTGGCGGTGATCGAGGCCTGGGGGCCGCGGGCGACGATCCGGCGCTATGTCGACCAGGGCTGGCACGGCGTCGACAGCCGCCAGGCATCGAAGGCCGGCTCTTCCTAGGGAGGGGCCGCCTTCAGGGTGGCCAGCTCCGCGCCGACCTACGGATTCTCGCAGACACGCTCCACCTGGTATTCCCAGTTGGTCGCCGGCACCGAGCCGAGAGGCGGGACGGGAACAATGTCCATGAGCCGGGACAGGCGTATCGCATCTCTTTGGCAGTCCAGATATCTCGTGTCTGCTTGCGACCTCCAGGCGCGCTGCGACGACATGCTCGCGAGGCGGCCGCGAGGGGAGGTCGCTGGCAGATGGCATCAAAGCTGGTCGAATATAGCGGACCGGCGTCATTTATAAGCTAAAATCTTGTCGTTAATCCCTTAATAGAGGCGTTATCGACCAATTTGTCTTTCCTGAGGCGTCGATTGACCGGGTGTCAGGCGGGCGGTAAACAGTTCCTGCCAATCACAACAGCTAGCGAGACACCGTCATGACGCCTCAGCAGAAGGGGACTCTGTTTCCCGCCCTTACCGCTCTCTCCGCCGCCCTGCTGCTCGCCGGCGCGCCCCTCGATGCCGAGGCGGCCAAACTGCGCCTGGCCACCGATTCGGGCACCCAGGGCTCTCCGGCGGGCGATACCCTCGACGAGTGGAGCCGGCTGATCGAGGAGAAGTCGGGCGGCGATCTTGAGGTCGAGGTCTACTACCAGAACGAGCTGGGTGGTCAGCAGGAGGTCTTCGACCTGCTGGTGGCGGGCGGTATCGACATGATGCTCAGCTGGCCGATGACCTCCTACGACAAGCGCATCGGCGTCATCTATACCCCCTACATGACGCTGTCCTGGGACGAGGCCGTGCAGGCCTACAGCCCCGAGGGCTGGGTCAACGAGCTTCTGGGCGGCATCTTTGCCGACATCGGCCTGAAGTTCTTCGGCCCATGGCCCGAGGGGTTCAACGGCGTGGCGTCGCGTGACCGCTACGCGCTCGACGTCGAGAGCGCCGATGGCCTGACCGTGCGCACCATGCCGGTATTCCCGGCGCCGCAGACCATGCAGGCACTGGGCTACCAGACCGCCGCCATCGACTGGGGCGAGGTCTACACTGCGCTGCAGACCGGCGTGGTGGATGGTGAAGCGGGCAACGTCATCTACTGGCCCTACGAATACTTCCGCGACACCCTGGACTACTACGTCCACACCAAGCACTTCTTCATGACCGGCATCCTGACCATGAACATGGACAGTTTCGAGCGTCTGAGTGACCCGCACCAGCAGGTGGTCAGCGAAGCGGCCCGCGAGATCATGGAACAGCAGTTCGTCGATGCCCGGGAGCGCGACGAGCACTACATCGCCAAGGCTCAGGAAGACGGCATGGAGTATTTCGCCCTGCCCGAGGAAACCCTCGATACCTTTGCCCGCCGCGCGCGCGAGCAGGTCTGGCCGCTCATGGAGGAAGAGCTGGGCGCCGAGATCATGGACACCATCCGCGCCAACGCCACGCCGCTTTGACGTTTTCCTGCTGAATCTCGGCGCCGGCCCGTTTCGGGCCTGCGCCCCTGTGGCGAGGGCCATCTCATGCAACCCTTTCTCAAGGCCCTGGACGAGAAGGTCGGCTGGCTGCTGAATGCCGTCGCCTTCGTGACGAGTCTGCTCGTCATGGGGCTGATGCTCTTCCTGATCCTGGCGCGCTATGTCTTCGGCTGGTCGCTGGTCGGTATCCTGGAACTGGTGATGCTCGCCGGCATGTGGCTGTACATGACCGGAGCATTGATCGCCAGTCGTCGCCATGAACACCTGGTGGTGGACTTTCTCGAACTGCAGCTGCGCGATGCCCATCTGAAGGCAATGCACAAGACCCTGGTGGCGGTGATCGTTACCGTCATCAGCGCCTGTTTCGTCTTCTGGGCTCTGCGCATGCTGGCCTGGGGCGTGCAGCGTCCTCAGCACACCCCGGAGCTGTCGATTCCGCTGTGGGTCTCCCAGGCGGCCATCATGGTCGCCAGCGTCGGCTGCTTCTGCTACGCGCTGCGTGATGTGTGGCAGGGAGTCGCGGAGTGGCGCGCGGCCCGTTCCGGCCATGCGCTGGCCGGGGAGGAGTCCTGATGGAAGGCTTGTTCGCTATCCTGTTGTTGCTGCTGCTGATGGGGCTGGGCGTGCCCGTCGCCTGGTCCTTTGCCGGCGTGCTGGCCTACCTGGCAGTGGCCTACGATGCCAACCTCGATACGTTGATGATGCAGGGCTTCCGCTCGGTGGACTCGGTGATCCTGATTGCCCTGCCGCTGTTCGTGCTGACCGGCTACCTGATGCAGAGCGGCGGTATCGCCAGTCGCCTGGTGACCTTCATCGAGACGCTGGTCGGCAAGCGGCGCGGGGGCATGGGTGCCTCCATGGTGCTGGCCTCCGGCGTGTTCGGCGCCATCGCCGGCACGGCCACGGCGGCGGTGGCCTCCATCGGCACCATCATGATCGTCCCGCTCGAGCAGCGCGGCTATCCGCGCGGCTATGCCTCGGCGCTGCTCGGCATTTCCTCACTGTTGGGTATCCTCATCCCGCCCTCCATCACCATGATCCTCTTCGCGGTGGTGACGCGGCAATCGGTGGCGGCGCTGTTCGCGGCCACGGTGGGGCCGGCGCTATTGCTGATCGTGGGACTCATCCTGGCCAATCGCTTGGCTTGCGGGCGACTCTTCCAGGAAGTGGCCGGCGAGACCCAGGGCAGCGCCAAACCGCTCTCCAAGGGACGGGCGACCTGGCGGGCGCTGCCGGCGCTCAGCCTGCCGTTCATCATTCTGGGCGGCATCTACGGCGGGGTATTCACCCCTACGGAAGCGGCAGCCGTAGCCGCCTTCGCCGCCATGGCCATCGGGTTTCTGGTCTACCGTGACCAGTCACTCACTCATTTCTCGCGCAGCGTGGTGGCTGCCGCCGAGACCACCGGCTCGATCATTCTGATACTGCTCTTTTCCTTCATGATTGGCCGCATCCTGGCCTTCGAGCGCGTGCCGCAGGACCTTACCGAGCTGATCACCACGCTGATCCAGAATCCCTTGCTGATCCTGATCGCCGTGAATGTCTTCCTGATCCTGGCCGGCGCCATTCTCGATGACGTTTCGGTGACGGTGGTGGTGGCGCCGCTGTTCCTGCCGTTGATGGTGGATACCGGCATTCATCCGGTACATTTCGGTGCCATCGTGGCTTGCTCGGTGGTGATCGGTGCCAACAGTCCGCCCGTGGCGCCGATCCTCTACATGGCCTGTCGCATTGGCCGGGTGTCGATCCACAAGACCTTCGCGCCGGCGCTGCAGCTGATTGCCTTCGTGGGTATCCCGGTCATGCTGGTGACCACCTTCGTACCCGAGCTGTCGCTGTTCCTGCCGCGCCTGCTGGGCTTTATCTAAGTTCATGACCTTGCGAGACCCGCGCAGAGGGTAAGATTCTGTGACGGCAGGCGCCCATCTACTGTTCAGGGCGATACCTCAATCGCTCAGGCCCCCAAGTGATCCGCCTGCGCTGCCCTTCGGGGCAGCGCAGGCGGATCCTGACGATTTAGCCTTCGTCAGCGGGGCCGGAGGGTTGCCGGTCATGCCTCCGTCGAGGGGCTCTCCCCATTGCGTAGCTGCCAGTAACGACGCAGCACGGCATCGTTGATGGCCCGCTCCAACTCGAAGGCGCTGGGTGTGGGGCAGAACAGCGTGACGCCGATACGCTGTTTGCCAATGTCCGTGGTGGTAAGGGATACGCGAGGGTGGGGTTCGGCGATATCGATGCCGGTTCGCTTCCTGATCAGTGCGCTGTAGCGTTGGGCCAGCTCAGCATGTGGGGCGTGCAACGTCGCCACCTCCTGCTCCAATGCCGGGAGCTCCGACCGCATGTCCACGTTGGGCTCCAGGACGACGCAGACTTCGAGATACACCCACTTCTTGAAGAAGTTCTGGTTCTGGACTGGGGTAGTCAGGAAGACGCTGTTAGGAACCACGATGGTCTTGCCCGAGTATTCAAAGCGTCCCACGGGCCCGCCGATTTCCTGAAGGGTCGTTGCCAGCATGGTCTCGTCGACCACCTGGCCGCGCAGGTTGCCGATCTCGATCCAGTCGCCGATCTCGAAAGGCTGGTTGACGACGCGCAGGACGGTGCCCGACAGACAGAGAATCAGCTCCTTGGTCGCGATCACCAACGCGACGGCGAAGGCGGTAAGGGACAATGCGAAGGTGTGAAGGGAGGGCAGCCAGATTAGCACCAGGCCGGCCAAGGCGAAGACCACGGTGGCGTTGCGGATGCGGGCCAGCCACGCGCGACGGGAATCGGACAGAATTTCTTTCCGGCCGCGGATGACGCGCACCGCGAGGATGCGCAGCGTGACGAGAACAGCCACCAGCGCTAACGAACTCACCCCACGGTTGCTCAGCAGTTCCACCCAGAAGGAAGCCTCAGGCATGGCGGATTGTCTCTCCTCCGTGCAGATCAAGGGTCAGGAATGACCATCGCATAGCGACGCTGCGGCGTCGATCGACGGAGCCGGCATCATATTCAGCGTGTTCGGGGCGCCCGCAGGTTGCGGAACGTCAGCAGAACCAGCGTCAGCGCCGTGATCGGTAATACGACGTAGAGCATCACCATGCCGAATTCAGGCAGGGTTACTGCGATTATCACCGGCTGGTCGAAACCGATCATGGGCGACGAGAGGGCGATGACCGTGGCGTTTGCCGTTACAGGTCTGCCAGCCGCCAGATATCGAATGCCGGTTCCTCGTAGGGGTGGGCCCTCTTCAGGGCGGCCAGCGCCTCGCTGATCAGCGTATCCTCGCAGACCAGTTCGACCTTCAGCTCTTCCACCTGCTCGAGGTCGCCGACCCGACCGATGTGCGGGTTGGCGCCTGCCAGCGGCCGGAACTGCCCGGTGCCCCGGGTCTGGAAGCAGCACGCCTCATAATCGCCGATACGCCCGGCTCCGGTGGCGAAGACCGCCTCCTTGACGGGCTCGGCCTCCGCCAATGGCACATAGAAGGCCAGCTTGTACATAGTCCTTACTCCTCTTAGCGGTTGAACGCCATCTCGTTGTGCCATATCGCAACGCTGACGTCAGCCCGGATGACCCTCTCGCAGGGGCTTGTTGGCCGCCCAGCGTTCTGCAGGGAAGCGGCCGAGGAAAATAATACTTGTCCAATATCTATACACAGTCTAGCTTGTGTATAGGTCGATACCGAAGGCGGTTACTGACCTGAGCGACACACCCCACCGGACGCGCGGCGTCCGGGGTCAGCCAAAGAGGACAAGTGCCCCATGAAGACCTTCACTACCCCTGTTTCACAGTTGATTGGCGCTGGCATGTTGAGCCTGATGCTCGTGGGCGGTGCCCACGCCGATAACCACGGCATGAAGAAGGACATCGTCGATACTGCGGCAGGTGCGGGTCAGTTCGAAACCCTGGTAGCTGCAGTCAAGGCGGCCGACCTGGTCGAAACCCTCAAGGGCGAAGGTCCTTTCACCGTGTTCGCGCCCACCGATGAGGCCTTTGGCGCGCTGCCGGAAGGGACCGTGGCATCGCTGCTCGAGCCCGAGAATCAGGAGCAGCTTCAGTCGATTCTTACCTACCACGTCGTGCCCGGTAAGATCATGGCCGAGGACGCCATGGCGGCCGACAGCGCCACTACCGTGCAGGGTCAGGACATCACCATCACCACCATGGACGGCAGCGTGATGATCAATGACGCCACCGTGGTCCAGGCCGACATCGAGGCCAGCAATGGCGTCATCCACGTGATCGATAGCGTGCTGATGCCCGAATAACCTGGCCCGGCCGCATAGCCTACTGTCACTGCTTGAATGCCCCCTTTCTGGCCGCCTCCGGGCGGTTTTTTTTCGTTCCCGCTTTGACAGCCTCGGGCCCGGCTGGCGACCCTCATGACATCGAGTGAAAGGAGCCTTGCCGCATGCCCATCAACGAGAGTCTTGCCTCATTGCTGAACGACGCCGGGCTGACCCCGCGCGGCCAGCCAACGCCTTTGGGTGGGGGTGATATCGCCGAGGTTTCGCGCCTCGTGACCGACCAGGGCGAGGTAGTGGTCAAGCGTGATGCCCCCGAACGGCTGGCCGGCGAGGCCGACGGCCTGCGGGCGCTGCGCGAGGCTGGCAGCGGACTGGTCGTGCCCGAGGTGCTGGCCGAGGGTGACGGCTGGCTGGTGATGGAGGCGTTAGAGAGTGGCCGCGCACGAGGCGATGAGGCGAGCCTCGGCGAGGGGCTGCGCCGACTTCATGCGGTAACCGGTGAGGCTCATGGCTGGCCGCGGGACAATGCCTGCGGCCACACACCTCAACCCAATGCGCCGCTCGCCGACGGTCGTGCCTTTCAACGGAAGCGGCGCCTGCTGCCACTGGTTGATGCCTGCCAGACGCGAGGGCTGATGGATGCTCGGCTTCGGGCGCGCGTGGAAACCGTCGCGCATGGTCTGGAGATCTGGCTGCCGGACGCACCGGCGAGCCTGGTGCACGGTGATCTCTGGTCCGGCAATGTGCTCTTCACCCCGAGCGGGCCGGCGATCATCGATCCGGCGGTCTATCGCCACTACCCGGAGGTGGACCTCGCCATGCTGACGCTGTTCGGCGCGCCGGGCGAGGCCTTCTTCGAAGCCTACTGGAACGGTCGCGCCCCGGCCGACTGGCCGAGGCGTGAGACGCTCTTTCAGCTCTATCCGCTGCTCAATCACCTGCTACTGTTCGGCGGCGGCTATCGCGGCGCGGTCGAGCGGGCGGTGGCAAGGATTGAGACTGCTTGATCAGCGCGATCCGCTGGTCATCCGCGACAGCGTCCAGTTGACCAGCTCGACGGCGAGTCGGTCGGCGGCGAGCGCGAAGGCCTCTACCACGGCGTCGAGGCTGTCGTTGTCACTTGCCACCACCACCTCGAAGCGACGGCTGGCGACGATCTCGCGGCTGGACTCGTCGAGTAGCTGGGTCTCTAGGCGCACCACGACCTCGACAGTGCCTTCGCGGTAGCGGCTGTGGAAGGCGCTAAGGTGGCTCGCCAGCGCGGCGTCGCTGCGCGCCCGGCTGGTGTCGTCCACCACGGCCGCCAGGCGGCCGTCGCGGCGGAAGGCCGTGATCAGGTGGTCGCGCAGCAGCCGCGGCGCATCGTCACGCCAACGGGCCCCGCCGTAGGCCTGGAACTCTCCAGGGGAGGGCATCACCAGCATGCGCGGGCCATCCAGCGGGGCCCCGGCGCTCGGCGTGTCGACCCGCAGGGTCAGGTCGCGGGGGGCCTCGGCAGACGTCGGCAGCGATGGTTCGGGCAGCGTGAAGAGGCGCACCGGCTCCTGCGCGGGAAGCAGGCTGCAGCCCGCGAGCAGCCATGCCATAAGCAGGGCCGGCAGGCCCCTGGCAAGGCGTGGCATGGGGTCTCGTGACCTCGAGCGTCGAGACAGGCTGGACAGGCTCATGGGGTGAACTCCTGGATCTCGTCACGCCCCAGCAGGGCATCGGCCGGGTTCTGCTCGAGGCGCCGCACCAGCCGGTTCAGGGAACGCAACGCGGCGTGCAGTTCGCGCATGGCCGGGTCGAGTTCGCCCACCCCTTGCAGGCCCCGTGCCAGCGAGTCCTCGTGGCGGGCGGTCAGGCGGTCCACCCGTGCCGTGGTGGATTCCAGCGACTGCATGGCACGTCGGGCGCTCGCCAGGGTCGCGCGCCCCTCGTCGTCGAGCAGGGCGTTGGCCGTCTCGCCCAGTTGGCTGACGCTCGCCAGGGAGGCCTCGAGCTGCTCGCCGGCCTGCCCGAAGCGCGTCACGGCCTCGTCGACGGCGTCGCGCTGGTCGACCAGCGACTGCGAGACGACCTCCAGGTTGCTCAGGGTGCGGGTCAGGTTCTTAGCATTCTCCCCGGAAAGCAGCCGGTTGGCGTTGGCCAGCAAGCGGTCCACCTGGGTGAAGAGTTGCTCGCTGTTGGCGAGCAGTGAGCTCAGCGGCGAGGGCTCTGCCTGGATCAGCGGAGGATCGTCGCGGTCGCCCTCCAGGCGAGGGCTTTGCGGGGTACCGCCGGAGAGCTGGACGTTCATGGTGCCGGTGATGTTGGCCAGCGCCAGGCTGGCGCGGGTGTCCTGCTTGATCGGAACATCGCTGTAGACGCGGATCAGCGCCCGCACCTGACGCGGGTCCTGGGGGTCGAGGCGCAGCCTAATGACATCGCCGACCTCGATACCGCTGTACTGCACCGCATTGCCCTCCGAGAGCCCGCTGACGGCACGATTGAAGCGAATCTCGTACCAGGCGTAGTCGCGGTCAACGCTGGACTTGCCGAGCCACAGGGCGAACAGCAGCGCGCTGCCCAGGGTGATCACCGTGAACAGCCCGATCAGCACATGATGGGCGCGGGGTTCCATCGTCAGGGGTCCTCCACCGGGTGAGCCGCCTGCTGGGCGGCACGGCCTCGAGGGCCATGGAAGTAATCGTGAATCCAGTCATCCTCGGTCGCCGCGACGACGTCGAGGCGATCGGCCACCAGTACGCGCCGCCGCGACAGCACGGCCACTCGATCGCAGGCCGTGTAGAGGGTGTCCAGGTCGTGGGTGACCAGGAAGACGCTCAGGCCCAGGGCATCGCGCAGGGTCAGGATCAGGCGATCGAAGGCGGCTGCGCCGATCGGGTCCAGCCCGGCGGTGGGCTCGTCGAGAAAGAGTACCTCGGGGTCCAGCGCTAGGGCGCGGGCCAGCGCCGCTCGCTTGATCATGCCACCGGAGAGTTCGGCGGGATACTTGATCGCGGCCTCGCCGGGCAGACCGGCCAGCGCCAGCTTGACCCGGGCGAGGGCCTCGGCGTCGGCGCGGTCGAGCTTGGCGTGCTCGATCAGCGGCAGGGCGACGTTCTCCTGCAGGGTCAAGGAAGTGAACAGCGCGCCGCGCTGGAAGAGCACCCCGAAGCGTCTTTCGATCCGCGAGCGTTCGCTGTCGGAAAGCCGTTGGAGGTCTTCGCCGAACACCTCAATGTGCCCGGCGCTGGGTCTTAGCAGGCCGACGATACTGCGCAGCAGCACCGACTTGCCGGTGCCCGAGCCGCCCACCACGCCGAGGATTTCACCCGCGTAGAGGTCGAGGTCGAGATCCTCGTGGACGCTGTGCTGGCCGAAGCGGTTGGCCAGCCCGCGGACCCGGATCAGCGGCGCCTGGTTCGTCGTTGCCTGTGTCGTGCTCACCAGCCCATCTCCATGAAAAAGAGGGCGGCGATGGCATCCAGCAGGATTACCATGAAGATCGACTGCACCACGCTCGAGGTGGTGTGCTCGCCCACCGACTGGGCGCTACCGCTGACCTTGAAGCCCTCCAGGCAGCCGATCACTGCCACCAGGAAGGCGAACAGCGGCGCCTTGGAAAGCCCCACCAGGAAGTGGTTGAGCGGGATGTCACGCTGCAGGATGGCCAGGAACTGGATCAGCGAGATATCCAGGGCCAGCAGGCAGACCAGGGCCCCGCCGAGGATGCCGCTGAGCATGCCGACGAAGGTCAGGATCGGCAGCGTCAGCATCATCGCCAGCACCCGCGGCAGCACCAGCAGCTCGACGGGGTCGAGGCCGAGCGTGCGCACCGCATCCAGCTCCTCGTTGGCCTTCATGGCGCCGAGCTGCGCCGTGAAGGCGCTGGCGGTGCGGCCGGCCAGCAGGATGGCGGCCAGCAGCACACCGAACTCGCGCAGGAAGGCGAAGGCGACCAGGTCGACCGTGTAGATGGTGGCGCCGAAGTCGCGCAGCACCGTAGCGCCGAGAAAGGCCACCACCGCGCCGACCAGGAAGGTCAGCAGGGCGACGATGGGCAGGGCATTGAGGCCCGTCTGATGGAGCTGGGCCACCACCGAGGTGAGGCGCCAGCGGCCCGGCCGCCAGGCGGTGGCAGCAAGGGTAACGAGCACCTGGCCGATGAAGCCGAGCAGCTGGCGCTGCTGCTGCCAGAGGCCCTCGACAAGCTGGCCGGTGCGTGCCAGTACGTCCTTCAGCGGATGGCTGGGTAGCGTCACGGGTGGCCGGTTGTCGGCCATGGCCTCGCCCAGCGTGCGCAGCAGGGCGCGGCGCGTCGCCGGCAGCTCGGGGGCCCAGTCATCGATGGCCGCCAGCGATCTGGCGCCGACCAGCTTCATCAGCAGCGTCGCCCCGGCGGTATCCAGGGCGGCGATTTGCGCGAGATCGACACCCTCGGGGGACGGCGCGCGGTCCTGCACCAGGCGATCGACCTGGCGCTTGAGGGTGGCGAAGTGCACCAGGGTCCAGTCGCCGGCGATGGCCAGGCGGCCCTCCTGATGATCGATGCGGCCCGGCTCGGTCATGGGCGAAGGTGTCTCGGGGGCTTCATGGTGGCCGATGGTATCAGTCTGTGCGCTTTGTCATTAGCTCAACCTGTGCCGGGCCTCCTTCAACCAGCGCAAGCCGCGCCGCCACAGGGTGAGGGCGCCGTCGGCGGTGCCCGGTAGCACGCGGCGGTGTGGCCGGTCGAGGAAGTCGGCAATGGGACGGACCTGGCTTGTCCGGTCGAGCATCGGGGCGTGACCGCAGCCGGGCACCTCGAGACTGACCAGGTCGGGCTGTGCCTGGGTCATGCGGGATACGCTCGCGGCCTTGAGCAGCGGCGAGTCCGCGCCGCGCACGACCATCAGCGGGCAGCGGATCGCTGCCCAGTCGGCCCAGGTATCGCGGGGCGTGTCGTGAACGAATTGCTCGCCGATGCGTGGGTCGTAGTGGTAGGTCCAGCTACCATCCGGCAGCCGCCGCGCGCTGCCCAGGGCGAGGCGTCGCCAGGCGTCGTCGCCTTCGATGCCGAAGCCCGTATAGTGGCGCCTGAGTTCGGCTTCCAGCTCGCTGAAGCGGCTGAAGCGATGCGGCGCGCCGAAGTACTTGGCCAGACCCGCCAGACCCTCGGGGTCGAGTTCGGGGCCCACGTCGTTGAGCACCAGCCGTTCGATGCGCGAGGCGGTGTCGGGCTCGGCGGCCATCAGCATACCGATCAGCCCGCCCATGGAGGTGCCCACCCAGGGCACCTGCTCAAGGTTGAAGTGGTCAAGCAGCGCTACTGCTACTTTCATGTAGTGGGCGTAGAGGTAGTCGTGGGCGGGGTAGAGTGACCAGCTCGACAGGCCGCGTCCCGGCGTGTCCGGGGCAAGTATCCGCCAGCTGGGGCCCATCTCGCGGGCAAAGTCTTCAAAGTCTCCGCCGTGGCGAGCCAGGCCGTGCCAGGCGACCACGCTGCGGGAGGCTTCTGGGTGCCAGATGCGCACGGCGACTTCAAGCTCCCTCACCCTGACCAGTTCCAGAGCGTCCATGGGCGTTCTCCATCAGTGGGCTATGCTGCAAGGCAGCATAGCGGATTTCCCCCGGACTTTCGGCAAGGATTCATATTTCCCGAAGGCTCCGGCAGTGGATTCGCCGCCGAAACATGCGAGAATGTATGTAAAGCGTATTGTACAGAAACCGAGGATGACCCGATGACCCGTCACCGCACCCTTCGTCGTGCCCTACTGCCGGCACTGATTGCATCGGCCTTCGCCGCCCCCCTGCAGGCGGCCGACCTGTTGACCATCACCCGGGACGCCCTGGAGAACAATGCCGAGCTGGCCTCGACTCGCTCGCAGACCGGCAGCGTCGAGGCCGGCCGCGACGTGCAGCGTGCTGACCTGCTGCCTCAGCTCAATGCCTCGGCCAACATGACGCACAACCGGCAGTATGAATCCCCGACAAGCGGGTTTACGGCCGGAGGCACGGGAGGCGGTGACGACAACTACAACAGTGCCGGCCTGACGCTGGAGGCCACCCAGGCGCTCTTCGACGCCCGCAATGCGCGTGAGGTGGAACAGGCTGAGCGTCAGATCGACCAGCAGACCTATCAGCTGGCGGCCACCGAGCAGCAGGTGTTGATCGATGTCTCCTCGGCCTACTTCGAGATCCTGCGCGCCTACGAGGTACTGGAGGCGCGGCGCGCTCAGGAGCGGGCCATCGGTCGCCAGCTGGAACAGGCCCGCGAGCAGTTCGAGGTGGGACTGATCGCCATTACCGAGGTCGAAGAGGCCAAGGCGGCCTTCGATCAGGCCCGCGCCGTTCGCATCGCCGCCGAGAGCGACCTGCAGGTGCGCTTCGAGGTCCTCGAGCGCCTGACCGGTCAGCGCTACTCCAGCATCGATGCGCTGGGGGAAGAGGTGCCCATCCAGGTGCCCACGCCGGACGACCGCAGCCACTGGGTAGAACTGGCCATGGCCAATAATCCCCTGGTGCTGGCCAGCGAAGCCGGTGTCGAGGTCTCGCGCAGCAGCGTCGAGATCGCCCGTGCCCAGCATCTGCCGACGATCAATGCCTTCGCCAACTACAACTATGCCGATGACGACCGCGATGGCGTGGCGGGACAAAGCTCCGCCAGCCAGGTCGGCCTGCGCGCCAGCCTGCCGCTGTATACCGGCGGACGTACCCAGGCCAGCATTCGCCAGAACACCTATCGGCTGGAGGCCAGCCAGTACGACTTCGAGGCCCAGCGCCGCGATACGGTCCAGCAGGTCCGGTCGCGTTTCACCCAGGTCAGTAACGATGTCTCCACGGTGGAAGCTCGGGCCCAGGCCATCATCTCCAACCAGAGCGCTCTGGACGCCACCCGCGCGGGGTACGAGGTGGGCACTCGCAACATCGTCGATGTGCTCAACGCCGAGCAGAACCTGTACAACGCCGTGGCCGACCACGCCAGTGCCCGCTATGACTTCGTGATCAATCTGCTTAGCCTGCGCCAGCAGTCGGGAACGCTGGACGTCCCAGCCGTGGAAGAGGTCAATGCCTGGCTGGATGGAGGCAGCGTCTCCTTCACCCTGCCGGAAGAGGTCGATCCAACTGATGCGGCCTTGCAGATCGGTGAGCCGCCTCAGCCGTTGCCCTGAAGCGTATCAATGCTTCGCCATTCTTCTTCATAACTTGCTTGATCGGGGCACGGATTAACAGGACCTAAACTATGCGCGTTGTTTCACGCTTTTTAGTTGTCATTATCGTCCTCGGCGTGGTGCTGGGAGGCATATTTGGCTACAGGTTTTACCAGTTCGGCCAGATGCAAGAACAGAGGTCCCAGCCCCAGCCGCCTGCCCAGATCTCTGCCATCGAGGCGAGTACCCAAAACTGGACACCTGCCTTCAAGGCAGTGGGCAATATTGAAGCCGTGAACGGTATCGAGGTGGCAAATGAAGTGCCCGGTATCGTTGAAGAGATCAATTTCGACTCTGGTGATGCCGTTCAGCAGGGCGACGTACTGATTCGTCTGAACGCGGACATCGATGAAGCAACCTTGAGCACTCGTCGGGCCGAAGCCCAGTTGGCGAAACAGGAGTTCCGGCGGATATCCAACCTGCTTGCGAAGCAAGCCGTGTCCCAGTCCCAGTACGATGAAGCCAAGGCGAATCTCGACGCCGCCAGGGCTCGGGTAAACGAAGCCGA
The DNA here is from genome assembly GCF_014192285.1 of Halomonas fontilapidosi. Taxonomy (GTDB): domain Bacteria; phylum Pseudomonadota; class Gammaproteobacteria; order Pseudomonadales; family Halomonadaceae; genus Halomonas; species Halomonas fontilapidosi. The sequence goes on from NZ_JACHXQ010000011.1 coordinate 118,064, forward strand.
GGCGCAACTGAGCAAGAAAATCATCCGGGCGCCGTTCGACGGTGCGCTAGGGATTCGCCTGGTCGATCAGGGCGAATATATTGCGACCGGCACCGCGATTGTGGAAATCAACATGCTGGATCCGATTTACGTCGACTACACCGTGTCTGAAAAAGACCTGCCCAAGGTGGCGACGGGCTACTCGGTAGCGGTGACGGTGGCGGCGATTCCAGAACACACCTTTGACGGCAATGTCAGCGCCATTAACACCTCGATCAACCCCGAAACCCGCACCGTGCGCATTCGTGCCACCTTGGACAACCCCGAAAACCGTCTGCGCCCCGGCATGTTCGCGACCATCCAGACACGTCAGCCAAAGGATATTGAGGTGATCACGGTGCCGCGCACGGCGATTTCCTACAACACCTATGGCGATTATGTGTTCGTGGTCGAAGAAAACGATAACGGCGCTCTGGTAGTCAATCGCCGCAGCATCACCACCGGAGAAACCCGTGGCACGCAGGCGGCAGTGTTGTCTGGCCTCAAAGCGGGTGAAACCGTGGTTGCCAAGGGACTGCTTCGTCTGCGTGCCGGCCAGCGGGTCGAGATACAGACAGACGAGCAGCCGCAGAAGGCGACCGGATAATGCGCTTCACCGACATCTTTATCCGCCGCCCGGTGCTCGCGACGGTGCTCAGCCTGCTCATACTCCTGGTGGGTATAAGGGCGGCGATGGAAATGGAAATCCGCCAGTATCCCAAGCTGGAAAGTACTACCGTAACCGTTACCACGGCGTATCCGGGGGCCAGCTCGGACCTGATCAAGGGCTTCATCACCACTCCCTTGCAGCAGGCCATCGCCGAAGCCAGCGGTATCGATTACCTGACCTCCACCAGCACCCAGGGCACCTCGACCATCAAGGCCGAGATGCAGCTGAACTACGATGCCAATGCAGCGCTTGCGGAGATCCAAGCCAAGGTCGCCAGTCAGCGTAACGTGCTGCCCGCTGAGGCCCAGGATCCCGTCATCACCTCCACTACCGGCGACTCCACGGCGCTGATGTACATTGCTTTCTACAGTGAGGAGCTGGATGTCCCACAGATCACCGATTACCTGACCCGTGTGGTGCAACCTAAGTTGCAGGCCATTGCCGGCGTTGGCAAGGCTGGCCTTCTGGGGCGAACGTTCGCGCTGCGGGTATGGCTGAATCCGGAGCGCCTGGCGGCCGTGGACATGACGCCTCAGGAGGTGATAGCCAAACTGCGTGCCAACAACTATCAGGCCGCGGTCGGCAACACCAAGGGTACCTACACTGAAATCAGCATGACGAGCAATACGGATGTTGCCGATCCAGCCAACTTCCGCAACCTTGTGATCAAGCAGTTTGAAGGCACCCAGATCCGTCTGCAGGATATTTCGCGGATCGAACTGGGGTCTCAGACCTACGATCAGCTGGCTCTGTATAAAGGTCAGCCGGCCACCTATGTGGCGATTGAACTGGCACCGGGTGCTAACCCGCTGACCGTGGCGGGCCTGGTGAAGGCGGAGCTGCCGGACATCGAACGTCAGCTGCCGTCAGGTCTGGATGTGCGACTGGCGTACGATGCATCGGACTTCATCGAAGATTCCATCAAGGAAGTCATCAAGACGCTGCTGGAAGCTCTGGTCATTGTTCTTGTCGTGGTATTCCTCAGTCTGGGCTCCGCGCGCGCGGCGGTGGTGCCCTCGGTGGCGGTACCACTGTCTCTGATCGGTGGCGCCTTCGTCATGTTGTTGTTCGGTTTCTCGCTGAACCTGCTGACGTTGCTGTCCATGGTGTTGGCTATCGGGTTGGTGGTAGACGACGCCATTATCGTGGTGGAGAACGTCCACCGTCATATCGAAAAGGGTGAGTCCCGTTTTGATGCTGCGATAAATGGCGCTCGTGAAATGGCCGTACCCATTATCGCCATGACGACCACCCTGGTGGCCGTGTATGCGCCGATCGGTTTCATGGGCGGGCTCGTCGGTTCCCTGTTCACCGAGTTTGCTTTCACCTTGGCTGGTGCTGTGGTGATTTCGGGGATCGTTGCCTTGACTCTATCTCCCATGCTGTCCGGCAAGGTGCTCAAGTCCCATGGCAATCCTAGCGGGTTCGAGCAACTGGTGGAGGGCACGTTCAACGGGCTCGCCAGTGGCTATACGTCGGTCTTGCGATCACTGATGCAGACCAAATCCGTGGTGGTCTTCTTTGCGGTGGTGGTGCTGGGCTCCATCTACTTCATGGTGACGATGAGCCAGAATGAGCTGGCGCCCACCGAGGACCAGGGTATTCTTTTCTTTCAGGGTCAAGGGCCCCAGACATCGACGTTGAACTATCTCCAGGAGGGAGGTGCTGAAATTCAGCAACGCATGTCAGCGTTGCCGGGCTACCAGGAAGACTTCATGATCATCGGCATTACCGGCCCGAACGCGGTGTTCGGTGGTTTCAAGATGGCACCCTGGAGCGAACGGGAAGTTTCCCAGTTTGAGGTCCAGCCTCAACTGGACGCCGAGCTCAACAAGGTCACCGGTTTGCAAACTGCCGTGTTCCCCCGTCCGTCGCTGCCGGGCTCGGGTGGCGGCTTGCCGTTTCAGTTCGTGATTTCTACGGGTAGCAGTTACGAGCAGTTGAATCAGGTGGCAGATGAGTTGCTGGGCAAGGCCATGGGCAGCGGCAACTTCATGTTCCTGCAGAAGTCCATTAACTTTGACCGACCCGTTACCCGTATCAATGTGGACCGGGATCGTGTGGCGGATCTGGGATTGTCCATGCAGGATATCGGCCAGACTCTCTCGAGCATGCTCGGTGGCGGTTACATCAATCGGTTCAATATGGACGGGCGGTCCTACCAGGTCATCCCCCAGGTTGATCAACCATTTCGTCTGGATGAACAGAAGCTGAATGACTATCAGATTCGCACCGACAGCGGTGATCTGGTACCGCTGGGCAGTGTGGTGAGCTTTATCGATGATGTGGAACCTTCCAGCCGAACCCAGTTTAATCAGCTCAATTCCCTAACGCTGCAAGGTGTTGTCAAACCCGGCGTCGCCATGGGGACCGCCATGGAGTACATGGAGCAAACGGCCAGCGAGGTGTTCCCTCAAGGCTACAGCTATGACTACACCGGCCAGACCCGGCAGCAGGCGACCCAGGGTAACGCATTGATAGTGACGTTTTTCCTGTCGCTGCTGGTCATCTACCTGGTGCTTGCGGCCCAGTTCGAAAGCTGGCGAGATCCGTTCATCATTCTGATCTCGGTGCCCATGTCGGTGGCTGGCGCCATGGCATTCATCATGCTTGGCTTTGCCTCCATGAACATCTATACCCAGGTGGGGTTGATCACCCTGATCGGCGTGGTCTCAAAGAACGGTATCCTGATTGTCGAGTTCGCCAACCAGTTACAGCGGAATCGTGGACTCAACAAGGTCGATGCCGTGATTGAAGCCGCTTCTATCCGGCTTCGCCCGATTATCATGACTTCTGCGGCCCTGATCGCCGCCATGGTGCCGTTGCTGATTGCCGTCGGGCCCGGGGCGGAAAGCCGTTTTGCCATCGGCCTAACCATTAGCACCGGGCTGGGCATTGGCACCCTGTTTACCATCTTCGTGCTGCCAGCGTTCTATATCCTGCTGGGTCGTGAACACCAGGCCTCAGAGGACAATGGGTAGGAGCAGATACCGGCCCGGGCTGTGAGACCACATCGGCGAGGCGCTCGCCATCGCGTCCTCGGCGCCAGCCGACAACCGTCAGAGAAGCGCTTTGGTGGCTAATATTTACATCCATACAAGGATGAATGTAAGATCCGTCCCACCTTGACGTCATAACGGAAACCCTCGCACATGAAGACTGCATTCCGAATCGGCCGGGCGGGCCTCCTCGTCCTGGCCGCCGGCCTGTTGCTGGCCGCCTGTGGTCAGGATGAGGCGCCACAGCAAACCCAGCAGGGCGCTGGTCAGGAGCGGCCGCCACATCCGGTTGAGGTGACGGCGATCGATCGCCAGGATATCCCGCTGGACAAGTCCTATCCGTCGCTGCTGAGAAGCGATAGCGAGGTCACCTTGGTGGCCCGCGTCACCGGTTTTCTCGAGCAGCGCCACTTCGAGGCCGGCGAGATGGTGGAGCAGGGACAGACCCTCTACAGCATCGAGCCGGACGTCTACCAGGCCACGGTCAACCAGCGCGAAGCCGACCTGCAGAGCGCGCGGGCAGAACTCGCTCGGGCCCAGCGCGACGCCGAGCGCTTCGAACGGCTGTTGAGCCAGAATTCGGTGAGCCGCCAGCAGTATGACCAGGCCCGTGCCGACCTGGGCGTTGCCAGGGCCGGCGTTGCCCAGGCGGAGGCGGCCCTCGCCAGCGCGCGGATCGACTTGGGCTATACCGAGGTCAACGCCCCTGTCTCCGGGATGATCAGCCTTAGCCAGGTCAACGTCGGCAACCTGGTGAGTTCGGGTACCGAGCTTGCCACCATCACACCCCTCGACCCGCTGGAAGTGCGCTTCCAGCTTCCCCAGCGCGATGCCTTTGAGCTGCGTCGCCAGGTGGGCGAGGCGTCCGTCGAGGCGATTACCGCCGCGCTGCGTGTGCCTGGCGGTAACGGGACCGAGGGCCCGACCCTGGAAGGTCGGCTCGACTTTCTGGGCTCGCGAGTGGATGAAGCCACCAGTACCGTGCAGGCCAGCGCTACCTTCGCTAACCCGCAAGGTCGCGTGCTGCCTGGCCAGTTCGTGCGCGTCAGCCTGCAGGGGCTGAAGCGCTATGATGTGCTGGCAGTGCCCGAGATCGCCATCGGCCAGGGGCTGATGGGCCCTCAGGTGTTCGTGCTCGACGAGGAGAGCGTGGCCCGGGCCCGCACCGTGGACCTGGGCGAGGTGGCCGGGCCCTGGCAGGTCATCCGTGGTGGTCTGGAGGTCGGCGAGCGGGTGGTGGTCGGCGACCCCGCCGGCATCGAGCCAGGTAGGGCCATTGACCCGCAGCCCTTCGATGGTGACGCTCAGGCGCTCATCGAGCGCTCCATGGAGTCGGGTGACCAGCAGTCCGGCGACCAGCAACAGGGCGGCGCGCCCGCCCAGGGCGGACAGGCGGCGCAGGGTAACGCGGCCAACGGCGGCGAGTCCGAGCAGGCCGAGGCCGGCGGGGACGACGCCTCATGAGCTTCTCCAACTTCTTCATCAAGCGGCCGATCTTTGCCACGGTGCTGGCGATCATCCTGACGCTGGTCGGGGTGATGAGCATGCGGGTGCTGCCGGTGGAACAGTACCCCAGCGTGGTGCCGCCCACGGTCTCGGTGAGCGCTCAGTTCCCCGGTGCCGATGCCGAGACGGTGGCGCAGACCGTGGCCGCCCCCCTGGCTGAGGCGATCAACGGGGTCGAGGACATGCTCTACATGACCTCGACCAGCGCCGACAACGGCACCATGAGCCTCAACGTGGCCTTCAACATCGGCACCGACGGCGATATCAACACCATCAACGTCAACAATCGGGTACAGGGCGCGCTGTCGCAGCTGCCCGAAGCGGTTCAGGCCCAGGGCGTCACCGTGGAGTTGCAATCCAGTTCGATCCTGATGCTGGTGGCGCTGATCTCGCCGGAGGGTGACTACGACCGCACCTACATGCAGAACTACGCCACCCTCAATATCCTCGACGAGCTGCGTCAGGTCCCCGGCGTCGGCAATGCCGAGGTGCTGGGCGGTGGCGAGTTCGCCATGCGTATCTGGATGGACCCGGACAAGCTGGCGCAGTACGACCTGACCCCCACCGAGGTGGCCGCGGCGATCCGTGCCCAGAACACCGAGGTGCCGGCAGGCAGCCTGGCGGCCACACCGCAGAGCGACCCGCGGGCCTTCAGCTATACCATCACCGCCGGTGGGCGGCTCAGCGACGTCGACGACTTTCGCGAGATCTTTCTGCGCACCAATCCGGACGGCTCGTCGCTGCTCCTGCAGGACGTGGCGCGCATCGAGCTCGGCGCCTCCTTCTACGGCGTGGATGCCCGCCTGAACGGGGCGGCGATGTCGCCGATCATCATCAACCAGCAGCCCGGCGCCAATGCCCTGGAGACAGCTGCGGCGGTCAAGGCGACCATGGGCGAGTTGGAGGGGCGCTTTCCGCCCGGGCTCGAACAGGTGGTGCCCTACGACACCACGCTATTCATCGATGCCTCCGTCAATACCGTCACCAAGGTATTCATCGAGGCCTTCCTGATCGTTGGCGTGATCCTGTTCATCTTCCTGCAGAACTGGCGCTTCACGGTGATCGCCATGTCGGTGGTGCCGGTCTCGGTGCTGGCCACCTTCGCCGGTTTCTACCTGTTCGGCTTTTCCATCAACCTGTTGACGCTGTTCGCCCTGGTGCTCTCCATCGGCATCGTGGTCGATGATGCCATCCTGGTGGTGGAGAACGTCGAGCGAGTGCTCAGCGAGGATGAGGAGATCACCGTTACCCAGGCCACCATCCGCGCCATGAAGGAGGTGGGGGGGCCGGTCATCGCCACCTCGCTGATCATGGCCGCGGTGTTCGTGCCGGTGGCCTTCCTGGGCGGCTTCACCGGGCAGATCTATCAGCAGTTCGCCCTCACCGTGGCGATCTCGGTGGCGTTCTCGGCGCTGATGGCGCTGACCTTCACGCCGGCGCTGTCGGCGATCTTCATCAAGCACAAGCCGGTGAGCGGCAACGAGACGACCTTTCGGCGCGCCATCAATACCCCGCTGCGTCTCTTCGATCGCCTCTTTGCAGCCATCACCGCCGCCTACATGTGGGTGGTCAAGGTGCTGGTTCGCTTCTGGGGCCTGGCACTGCTGCTCACGGCGCTGGTCATCGGCGGTTCCTGGTGGCTCTACCAAGCCACGCCCTCGACCCTGGTGCCCGAGACCGATCAGGGCATCGTGCTGGCCAGCGTGCAGCTGCCGGACTCCGCTTCGCTGGCGCGTACCCAGGATTACATGAGCGAGCTGAGCTCGCGTGTCGAGGAGATCCCCGGGGTCAGCTACGTGGCGGCGGTTGCTGGCTACGACATTCTCTCCAGCGCGGTGAACACCGCGCGCGGCGTGATGTTCATCAATATGGCGCCCTGGGGCGAGCGCGAGCTTACCGCCCAGGGGCTGGTGGGACAGGTGATGCAGCTGGGCGCCCAGGTGCCTGGTGGCTCTGCGATGGCCTTCAACATGCCGCCGATCATGGGGCTCTCCACCACCGGCGGCTTCACCGGCTACCTGCAGTCGTTCGAGGGTGCGACCCCCCAGGAGCTCTTCCAGGCGTCGATGAAGGTGATGCAGGCCGCCAATCAGAACCCCGCCCTTCAGCGGGTGTTTACCACCTTCAACGTCAACGTGCCGGGCTACCGCGCCGAGATCGACCAGCAGAAGGCACTGAGCTATGGGGTGGCGCTGCAGGACCTCAACGCCACCCTGTCGAACACCTTCGGCAACGGCTTCGTCAACTACTTCAGCTACCAGAACCGCAACTTCCAGGTCTACCTGCAGAACGAGGACGAGTTCCGCCGGACGCCGGATGACCTCGCCGATGTCTTCGTGCGCGGCGGCAACGGCCAGCGAATCCCGCTTTCGGAGTTCGTGACGCTCGAGCGGCAGGCCAAGCCGGCGGTGGTGTCTCGCTTCGGTGTCTATCTGGGCGCTCAGTTCCAGGGCGGCCCGGCACCGGGCTATAGCTCCGGCCAGGCGGTCGCCGCCATGGAGGAGATCGTGCAGGAGACGCTCGGCAGTGGCTGGGGCATGGGCTGGACCGGTACCGCCTATCAGGAGACCCAGATGGGCAGCACCGCCAACCTGGCCCTCGTTTTCGGCCTGCTGATGGTGTTCCTGATCCTGGCGGCGCAGTACGAGAGTTGGTCGCTGCCGCTGGCGGTGCTGACCGCCACGCCCTTCGCCTTTCTCGGCGGCATTGGCGGTATCGTGCTGCGCGGGCTCGACACCAGCGTCTACGTGGAGATCGGCATGCTGGTGGTGGTGGGCCTGGCGGCCAAGAATGCCATCCTGATCGTCGAGTTCGCCGAGCTGCAGCGCAAGGAGCAGGGCAAGTCGATCCGCGAGGCGGCCATTACCGCGGCCCGGCTGCGTTTCCGGCCCATCGTGATGACCTCACTGGCCTTCATCTTCGGCACTCTGCCGCTGGCGCTGGCCACCGGGGCCAGCGATACCAGCAGCCACCATATCGGCACCACGGTGGCGGTGGGCATGGCCTCCGTGGCGGTGCTGGGCAGCTTCTTCGTGCCGAGCTTCTACGCCATGATCGCGGTGGTCTCCGACTGGCTGCGGCGCAAGATGTTGGGCGGTGGCAGCGAGCCGCGTCGGGTGGCAGGGGCCGACCAGCCCTGAGACCCGCAGCCAGCACCGGACACCTGGGTCAGGCGCTGGTAATGCACCATTCGCACCGATAAACGGGGCACCTCATCGAGGTGCCCCGTTGCGTTGGAAGGATCATGGTACCGAGTGGCGGGGCGTTCCAGGCGGCAGGTCGGGAAGGTGGTGTCACACCCGACACCCGTATGGGCTACGCTGGGGGCAAGAGACTTATTCGTTGGCTAAGTAGTTCTGCGAGGTGTCCCATGGAAACCGTACGCCAGATTGCCCTGAGTTTCCCGGTGGTGGTATTTAGCGTGCTGGTTGCCCTTGCTGGCGTTTACTGGCTGCTGGTGGCCTTGCGCCTGGCGCGGGTGGAGTGCTTCGAGCACGACAGCCTCAAGGGCGACCACTTGGCCAGCACCCTGGTGGCGCTGGGCTTCGCCGGGGTGCCGGCCTCCTTCGCGCTGACGGTGCTGCTGGTGCTGGCGGCGGCCATCACCCTGGGGGTGGAACTCGCCGTGCTGCGTTGGCTACCGCTGGGGCTGTTCCGCATTCCCGTGGGCGTGGCAGTGCTGTGGGGAGCCTTCGCGCTCGCCTCACCCCTGGCGGCAGCGCTGTGTCATGCCCTGCATCGCTGGTTTCATCGCCACGCCCCGCAGCATCGGCGTTGCCTGCTTGGCGAGAAGGTGGAGGTAAAGGCGCAGGCCGATGACGATGCGGCGGCCACGGCCGTGCTGGTCGATGACCCACAGCGGCAGCTGCGCCTTCACGGCAAGTCTGGCGACCTGCCGCAAGCTGGCGAACGTCGTGTGCTGGTCAAGTACCTGGCGGGAGAGGATGCCTACCGCAGCGTGCCGGAAAGCGAATATCGCGAGGCGCGGGCTCACCTCAGCAGGCTGCGTCTGCGCCGGCGAAACGGCAGCGAGGGGCAAGACGGCGCCGCCACGTCATCCTGAGGGAGCCGCGCGCATCAGTGTGAGTTGAGTATCCAGCAGCAGCGTGCCGCGTTCGAGGATCGAGAACTGCTCATGGTTGCGCAGCCAGTCGTGGAAGAGCCCGCCGAGCATCGCCTGCAGCAACTCGCCGGCCACCCCGGGGTCGAGCCCCGGCCGCAGCTGGCCCAGTCGCGCCGCACAGCCGCAATAGTCGATCAGCGCCCCGCAGGCTTCCTCGGCCATCTCATTCTGCATGGCCAGCGGGTCGATCTCGCCGAAGACCTCACAGTGATGGATCAGGATGGCATGTACGCGCCGGTAGCGGGGCTGCTCGAGACGCTCGAAGCCCTTGAGACAGGCGAGGCGGATCGCCTCGAGCGGGCGTTCGGCGAGGCTCGGGTCGCCAATCTCCTCCACCAGTTCCTGGAAGGGCATGCGCACGCGCTGCAGCATGGCCTGGAAGAGGTCGGCCTTGTTGCGGAAGTGCCAGTAGATGGCGCCGCGCGTCATGTCGGCGTGGCGGGCAATCTGTTCCAGGGAGGTGCGGGCCACGCCCTTCTCGAGGAAGACTTCCTCGGCGGCGTCCAGCAGAGCCTCCCGGGTAGCGGCGGCCTCGGCCTTGGTGCGTCTGGCCATGAAAGCGGGCTCTCCAGCGTTCTGGTAATGACCCGTATTCTACCCGAGTCGCCTTGGCTTTTACATACAACCTTGTATGGATGGCGGTATGCCATTTTGTCCCAGCCGGGCTCGTGTTCGGCGTGCTAGTGGCGTATAAGGAAGCCACGAAAAACACCGTTCTGTAACGGGAGGAGTGCCCCATGGCCCGTGCCCCCTTTGAAATCGCCGGTACCCGCATTTCGCCAGGCTCGCGGACCCAGATCGATGTGCCGGTAGCGCGTCTCTATACCCATGCCCCGCTCTACATTCCGATCGAGGTTGTGCATGGGCGCCAGCCAGGCCCGGTGATGCTGGTCTGCGGGGGGATCCACGGCGACGAGATCAATGGCGTGGAGATCGTGCGCCGCCTGCTGCGCTCGAAGCAGCTCCAGGGGCTGCGAGGGACCCTGATTGCCGTGCCGATCGTCAACGTCTTCGGTTTCGTGCAGCACAGCCGCTATCTGCCCGACCGCCGCGACCTCAACCGCTGCTTCCCGGGCAGCGAGTCGGGCTCGCTGGGCGGCCGGATGGCGGCGCTGTTCCGTGAGCAGATTGTCGACCACGCCACCCACGTCATCGACCTGCATACTGGCGCCATTCATCGCACCAACCTGCCGCAGATCCGCGCCCAGCTGACCCCCGGTGGCGAGACGGAGCGCATGGCCGACGCCTTCGGCGCGCCGGTGATCCTCAATGCCGAACTGCGCGAGGGCAGCCTGCGCCACTATGCCCAGAACCGCGGTATCCCGGTGCTCACCTACGAGGCCGGCGAGGCGCTGCGCTTCGATCAGTGGGCGATCACGCCCGGGGTGCGCGGCGTGTTGCGGGTGATGCGCCGGCTGGGCATGCTGGCCGGCGAAAAACGCCGTCGCTTGGTGCCGGCCGCCGAGGTGGCCAACGGTTCGAGCTGGGCGAGGGCGCCCATCGACGGCATTCTGCGCCCCCAGGTGCGGCTCGGGGCGCGGGTGGCCAAGGATGAACTGTTGGGCCGCGTGGCGGATCCCTTCGGTAACGCCGAGGGCGAGGTGCGTTCGGTGGCCGACGGCATCGTGATCGGCATGAGCCGGCTACCGCTGGCCAACGAGGGCGAGGCGCTGTTTCATATCGCCCGCTTCGACGCCATCGAGGAGGCCGAGAGCGCTATCGAGGACTTCCACTCCAGCCTGGAACCACCGCCCGACGCGCTCTACTGAGTCATCCTCATACGCCGACGGCGGCGATGCTTCGGCGCCGTCGGCGTGTCGGTGGTGCGACAGCCTCAGGCCACGGCGGCAGCCTCGCGCTCGGGCACCAGGCTCAGGGCATCGTCGAAGACACGCAGGCAGGCGCCATCGAGATGACCGTTCTCGGAGAGGTGGCGGCGGAACTTGCGCCCGCCCGGCTGGCCCTGGAAGAGCCCCAGCAGGTGGCGGGTGATGTGGTTGAGCTTGGCGCCCTCGTCGAGGCGGCGAGCGATATAGGGGCGCAGCGCGCGGGCCGCCGCGTGGCGGCTCTCGGCCGGCCCCGGCACGCCGTAGAGCGCCTCGTCAATGCCGGCCAGCAGCCAGGGGTTCTGGTAGGCCTCGCGGCCGACCATCACGCTGTCCACGCACTCGAGCTGCTCCCGGCAGGTCTCGAGGGTCTTCAGGCCGCCGTTGATGCCGATATGCAACTCGGGGTGGCTTGCCTTGAGCCGATGGACGCGACCGTAGTTGAGCGGCGGGATGTCGCGGTTCTCCTTGGGGGAGAGCCCCTCGAGCCACGCCTTGCGAGCATGCACGATGAAGGTGTCGCAGCCGGCGTCGGCGACGGTGGCAATGAAGCGCTCGAGGTCGGCGTCCTCGTCCTGGTCGTCGATGCCGATACGGCACTTGACCGTCACCGGGATCGACACCGCTTCGCGCATGGCGCGCACGGCGGCGGCGACCTTCTCCGGGTGGCCCATCAGGCAGGCGCCGATCAGGTTGTTCTGCACCCGGTCGCTGGGGCAGCCGACATTGAGGTTGACCTCGTCATAGCCCCACTCCTCGGCGATGGCCGCGCACTCGGCAAGCTCACCGGCGTCGCTGCCGCCCAGCTGCAGGGCGAGGGGATGTTCGACGTCGTCATGGCCGAGAAATCGGCTGCGCGGGCTGCCGTGCAGGATGGCGCCGGTGGTCACCATCTCGGTATAGAGCAGGGCGCGACGGGTCAGGGTCCGGGCGAACGCGCGGTAGTCGCGGGTCGTCCAGTCCATCATAGGCGCGACGGAGAAAGTCCTGTCCAGCGCGGGGCGCGCGGTGCCAGTATCCATGCGTGTTGTGGCTGTTGCCTTATCTGTCATAAC
>NZ_JACHXQ010000012.1 GCF_014192285.1 Halomonas fontilapidosi
CCTGATCCCATGCCGAACTCAGCAGTGAAACCGCTCAGCGCCGATGGTAGTGTGGGGCCTCCCCATGCGAGAGTAGGTCATCGTCAGGCACTTATCCCGAGAAGACCCCGTGTTCAATAGAACACGGGGTCTTTTCATGCTCAGCGATCGAAAAACAGCGAGGGCCTCCCCATGGAGAGTATCGGGACGCCGACCGGATCATCGTCAGGCACTTATTCAGAAACCCCGGCCATTGGTCGGGGTTTCGTCGTTGCAGGGGCCTCCCCATGGACCCGTTTGTCGGGAACAAACGGGAACCGCTTTAGCGGGCCCGGAGAGCGAGTCTCAGGATGAGACGAGTAGAGTCCCGGCGGCCCGGCGCGATCATCGTCAGGCATCTATTCCGAGAAAACCCCGTGTTCAATAGAGCACGGGGTTTTTTCATGTCGGGTCATCGGATTGCTCCCCCGGTGGGACTTTCGTCGGTGGCGTTCCCGGGGGCTGCTCGCATCCGCTAGAATGTCTCATTTCCCGTAAGGGGCATGAGCATGACCATCAGTGACCTGATCCGCCTGTTGAGCGATGGCGAGTTTCACTCCGGCGAGCAGTTGGGTGAGCGGCTCGGCGTATCGCGCGCGGCAGTCTGGAAGCAGTTGCGCAAGCTGGAGTCCCTGGGTATTCCCATGGAAGCGGTCAAGGGCCAAGGATATCGCCTGATTGAGCGGCTGGAACTGCTGGATGGTGGCTGTATCGTGGCCGGCCTCTCGCGAGAGGCACGCCCCCACCTGGCGCGCCTCTTCGTCGAGGAGAGTCTGCCGTCCAGTAACGCCTTCCTGCGCGAGCGTTTCTCCCAGGGGGCGGGGCATGGCGAGGTCTGCCTGGTGGAGCAGCAGAGCGAGGGGCGCGGGCGCCGCGGTCGCACCTGGGTGACCCCTTGGGGGCGTACCCTGATGCTCTCGCTCGGCTGGCGGGTCGAGGCTGGCGTCGCGTCCCTCGAGGGGCTGAGCCTGGCACTGGGAGTGGCCCTTGCCAGGGTGCTCGAGCGCCACGGCCTCAGGCCGCGCCTCAAATGGCCCAATGACGTGCTGCTGCAGCACGACGACGGTTCGCTCGGCAAGCTGGCGGGTATCCTGGTAGAGATCAGCGGTGATGCGGCTGGCCCCTGCGAAGTCGTGGTTGGCATGGGCATCAATATCGATCTGCCGCCGGCGTTTCGTGAGGGCATCGACCAGCCCGTCGCGGCAGTCCATGATCAGGCGCCCGGGCTTTCCCGCAACGCTCTGGCCATTGAGCTGCTGGACGAGCTGCTGCCCCTGCTGGCCACATTCGAGCAGCAGGGATTTGCCGCCTGGTGTCGCGACTGGAACGCGCGTCACGCGTTTGCCGGCTGCGAGGTGGAGATTTTGCAGCGCGGTGTTCGCGAGTCGGCAACCGCCGGCGACGTGGATGAAGCCGGCAACCTCTGGGTGCAGCAGGCCGGTCGGCCGGTGCGGCTGGCCGGTGGCGAGATCAGCGTGCGAGGACGGCCATGATCCTCGACCTCGATATCGGTAACACACTGTCAAAATGGCGACTAAAGGATGCCGACAGCAGCGAGATTCGCTCTCGCGGCGCGGTCTGGACCCGCGAGGAGTGGCGCCCGGGAGCGGATATCCCGGACCTCGATGTGGTCGAGTCGGTGCGCATTTCCAGCGTGGCGCGCAAGGCGGTGCTGGAGGAGACGGTGGCCCTGCTGCGCCGGCGTGTCGGCAGCGTTCATGTCGCCCGCTCGACGGCCGAGGCCCTGGGGGTCACCAACGGTTACGAGGAGCCGGGCCGACTGGGGGTCGATCGTTGGATGGGGGCGCTGGCGGGCTACCAGCTGGCCGGCGGCTGCTGTGCCGTGGATTGCGGTAGTGCCATCACCGTCGACTTCGTTTTACCCGGCGGGCGTCACCTGGGCGGCTATATCCTGCCTGGCCTGCGGCTGATGAAGGAGAGCCTCAAGCTCGGCACGCGCAACGTGGCGATTGACCCGGACAGCGAGGCCGAGGAGCTGCTGGAGCCTGGCAGGCGCACCGTGGAGGCCGTCAATCACGGCATCTACATGGCGGCGGTGAGCGCCGTGAACCGGATCTATAGCGAGGTCTGCGATCAGCAGGGCGTGGCGCTGCCGATGATGCTGACCGGCGGTGACGCGCGGGTGATATCGCGGGGTATCCAGGTGCCGCATGCCGTCTGGCCGGACATGGTGTACGGAGGGCTTGAGGCCTGCTTCCCGCTGACGGCTGCCGAGCGAGCCGGGCGTATGTCCGGGGCCCCTAGAGTGCCCTCACCGGCGGCGCTGGAAAAGATTCGGGCGGCGCTTGCATTCTCCATGCTGCTTTGACACAATGCGCCGCGTTCCGGAAAGAAGCGCTCGGCGGTTACGCCGCGCTCGAGCAAGAGGCAAAGAAAACAGCTACTTGACACCGGAAACAAGGGCGGTAGAATACATCGCCAGCTGGAGGGGTTCCCGAGTGGCCAAAGGGAGCAGACTGTAAATCTGCCGCGAAAGCTTCGAAGGTTCGAATCCTTCCCCCTCCACCAGGTTCAGCCACACCCGATGCGTCGAGTGACGGCAAGCAAGAGTGGGTCGGCGGGCATAGTTCAATGGTAGAACCTCAGCCTTCCAAGCTGATGATGCGGGTTCGATCCCCGCTGCCCGCTCCAGGTAGTTCGTCAGCGATACCACAGAATTGCGCTCATGTAGCTCAGGGGTAGAGCACACCCTTGGTAAGGGTGAGGTCGACGGTTCAAATCCGTCCATGAGCTCCATATCGAAAAGGCGGGCACAGCCCGCCTTTTCTTTTTCTCCCCATGGTATGTGTCATGCGGGGAGGGGTTGCCAGGAGGCGAGCGTTTCGCTAGAATGGCGCCCGCTGTCGTACAGGCCGCCTGCAAAGGGCGGTTGCGGAAGCAGATACAGGCCAGTAGCTCAATTGGCAGAGCAGCGGTCTCCAAAACCGCAGGTTGGGGGTTCGATTCCCTCCTGGCCTGCCAGTCTTCCCCAGGCTGGCGAGATCTCATAAACGTTCATGTTTCGATTGCTGCACCCTGAGGAGTCTCGTTTTCATGAAGCATAACGCCGAGGTGCAGGAGTCGCGCCACGACGGGCTCAAGTGGGCAGTTGTCGTCTCTCTGCTGGTCCTTGCGGTGGTCGGCAATACCTATTTTGCCGACCAGGCGCTTCTTTATCGTGTACTCGGTGTCGTCGTGCTTAGTGTGGCGGCGGCATTGGTGGCGCTGACCACGGCCAAGGGCCGTGATCTTGTCGAGCTTGCCAGAAGCGCGAAGAAGGAGATTCAGCGTGTCATCTGGCCAACCCGGCCCGAGACCGTTCAGACCACTGCGATCGTGCTGGTGGCCGTGCTGGTGGTCGGTCTGATGCTCTGGTTGATCGACACCCTTCTTGGCTGGGCGATGTCCGGCGTCATCGGTTAGGAGTTTTCATGTCCAAGCGTTGGTATGTCGTCCACGCCTACTCCGGCTTCGAGAAGCATGTCATGCGCTCGCTGATCGAGCGCGTGAAGATGCACGGCATGGAGGATCGCTTTGGCGAGATCCTGGTGCCGACCGAGGAAGTCGTCGAGGTTCGTGACGGCAAGCGTCGCAAGAGCGAGCGTAAATTCTATCCCGGCTACGTGCTGGTCGAGATGGAAATGGATGACGAGACCTGGCACCTGGTCAATGAGACCCCGCGCGTGATGGGGTTCATCGGCGGTACCAAGGAGAAGCCGGCCCCGATCACCCGCAAGGAGGCAGATGCCATCCTTAGTCGGGTCAAGGACGGCACCGACAAGCCGAAGCCCAAGACGCTCTTCGAGCCAGGGCAGTCGGTGCGCGTCATCGACGGGCCCTTCGCCGACTTCAACGGGGTCGTCGAGGAGGTCAACTATGACAAGAGCCGTGTGCAGGTCAGCGTGCTGATCTTCGGCCGCTCCACGCCCGTCGAGCTGGAGTTTGCCCAGGTCGAGAAGGAATAGCCTTCCGACCCTATCAGTTTCGTGGCAGCCACCCGCGGGTGGCTGTGTAATCCGGGGAGCCGCAAGGCGCTACTACCCAACTGGAGTCCATCATGGCCAAGAAAGTACAGGCTTACATCAAGCTGCAGGTGGCAGCTGGCAAGGCGAATCCGAGTCCCCCCGTGGGCCCCGCGCTGGGTCAGCACGGTGTCAATATCATGGAGTTCTGCAAGGCGTTCAACGCCGCGACGCAGGATATCGAAGTCGGTCTGCCGACCCCCGTGGTCATTACCGTCTACTCCGATCGCAGCTTTACCTTCATCACCAAGACCCCGCCTGCCGCGGTCCTGCTGAAGAAGGCGGCCGGCATCAAGTCCGGCTCCGGCGAGCCGAACAAGACCAAGGTCGGTACCGTGACTCGCGAGCAGCTCGAGGAGATCGCCAAGACTAAGGAGCCGGACCTGACGGCTGCTGATCTCGACGCCGCGGTGCGTACCATTGCCGGTAGTGCCCGCAGCATGGGCCTGAACGTGGAGGGTCTCTGATCATGGCCAAGCTTACCAAGCGCGTACAGCAGATTCGCGAGAAGGTCGACGCCAACCGGACCTACTCCCTCGACGAGGCCGTGGCGCTGCTCTCCGAGCTGTCCACCGTCAACTTCAAGGAATCCCTGGACGTCGCCATCAATCTGGGCGTCGACCCGCGGAAATCCGACCAGGTCGTGCGTGGCGCCACCGTCATGCCCAACGGCACCGGTAAGGACGTGCGTGTCGCGGTCTTTACCCAGGGCGCCAATGTCGAGGCGGCCAAGGAAGCCGGTGCCGATATCGTCGGCATGGACGACCTGGCCGAGCAGGTCAAGAAAGGCCAGCTCGACTTCGACGTGGTGATTGCCTCGCCGGACGCCATGCGCGTCGTTGGCCAGCTGGGCCAGATCCTAGGCCCGCGCGGTCTGATGCCGAACCCCAAGGTCGGCACCGTGACGCCGGATGTGGCCACCGCGGTCAAGAACGCCAAGGCCGGCCAGGTGCGCTTCCGTACCGACAAGAACGGTATCATTCATACCACCCTGGGCAAGGTCGACTTCGATGCGTCTGCCATCCAGGGAAACCTGGAGGCGCTGGTCGCCGACCTGAAGAAGCTCAAGCCGAGCACCTCCAAGGGTATCTATCTCAAGAAGATCACCGTGTCCTCTACCATGGGGCCGGGGTTGACCATCGACCATTCCGCCCTGGTCTGATCGGGCGGCGGTCGAGACGATTGCAGGAACTTTGCGGTCCCCGTGCCGGGCTACTCGTGCCGGCGGGGCATCGTCAAAGACCGCAGGCGCCGCGTCTCTCGCGAGCACGGCTTAATCTTCCTCCGGGAAGGCCTGCGCAGATGGTGTGGCCGCCAGCTATCTGGTGAGCACCATCACCCAGGACTCCCGACCTCCGGTCGGGAGAGATGGTAACCACCGGAATCCTCTCGCGAGGTTCCGGCACGAAGGAGTGATCACTGTGCCACTAGCACTCGAAGGCAAGAAGGCAATCGTTGCCGAGGTCAGTGAAGCGGCCAAGGATGCGCTCTCCGTCGTAGTTGCCGATTCTCGTGGCGTCGCGGTCAGTGCGATGACCGACCTGCGCAAGCAGGCCCGCGAGAATGGCGTGCAGATCCGTGTTGTCCGCAACACTCTGGCACGCCGCGCCCTGTCTGGAACTCCTTGGGAGATTCTGGACGAGTCCTTCTCCGGTCCGACCATGCTGGCCTTCTCCTATGAGCATCCGGGCGCCGCCGCCCGTCTGTTCAAGGAGTTCGCCAAGGGTCAGAAGGAGTTCGAGGTCAAGGCGCTGGCCTACGAAGGTGAGCTGATCCCGGCAAGCGACATTGACCGTCTGGCTAATCTGCCGACTTACGATGAGGCGATCGCCAAGCTGATGTCCGTCATGAAGGAAGCGTCTGCCGGCAAGCTGGTCCGTACCCTCGCGGCGCTGCGTGACCAGAAGCAGGAAGAAGCTGCCTGAACGGCGAACTCTTGCGCTCAGCCTGAATCGAATATTGAATCTAGAGCCATCGCGACGCCGAGGCTCCCGCAAAGTTAGGAAATTAGACAATGGCACTGACCAAAGAAGACATCATCAACGCCGTCGCCGACATGTCCGTCATGGAAGTGGCCGAGCTGATCGAGGCCATGGAAGAGAAGTTCGGTGTCTCTGCCGCCGCCGCTGTCGTGGCTGGCCCGGGTGGCGGTGAAGCCGCTGTCGAGGAAGAGCAGACCGAATTTGACGTCGTGCTGACCGGCGCCGGCGACAAGAAGGTCAACGTGATCAAGGCAGTTCGCGAGATCACCGGCCTGGGCCTCAAGGAAGCCAAGGGCGCCGTCGACGGTGCACCGGCGACCATCAAGGAAGGCCTGTCCAAGGACGACGCCGAAGAAGCAAAGAAGAAGCTGGAAGAAGCCGGCGCGAGCGTGGAGCTCAAGTAACCCTTGTGCCCATGGCTTCACGCGCTGCGTAAGCTTCCATGGCTGGTGGCGGGACGCCCGCTGCCGGCCTTTTTCTGTTGTCACTAGCCGGTCGCCCACGGGCCACCCGCTAGCCGAATTCCGACGGCGAGCCTCCTGGTGGAGGCTTGCCGTCAGCGCCTGACGGAGCCTTACCCGTCGGGTGACGCCGACACGCATCGGTCACCCATGGTGAACAAGCTGGGGAATACAGATGGCTTACTCATACACTGAGAAAAAACGCATCCGCAAGGATTTCGGCAAACTGCCCCAAGTGATGGATGTGCCTTACCTGCTGGCCATCCAGCTTGATTCCTACTACGAATTTCTCCAGCAGGATCGCTCACCCGAAGAGCGTCTGGAAATCGGCCTGCACGCCGCTTTCAAGTCGGTCTTTCCGATCGCGAGCTTCTCCGGCAACGCTGCCCTGGAGTATGTCAGCTACCGTTTCGGCACTCCCGCCTTCGATGTCAAGGAGTGCCAGCTGCGTGGCGTCACCTATTCGGCTCCCCTGCGCGTCAAGGTTCGCCTGATCATCTACGACAAGGATTCGTCGAACAAGGCGATCAAGGACATCAAGGAGCAGGAAGTCTACATGGGGGAAATCCCCCTGATGACCGAGAACGGTACCTTCGTCATCAACGGTACCGAGCGCGTCATCGTCTCCCAGCTGCACCGCTCACCTGGCGTGTTCTTCGATCACGACAAGGGCAAGAGCCACTCGTCCGGCAAGCTGCTGTACTCCGCCCGCGTGATTCCCTACCGCGGCTCCTGGCTCGACTTCGAGTTCGATCCCAAGGACAGCGTCTTTGTGCGCATCGACCGTCGCCGCAAGCTGCCGGCCACGGTGCTGCTGCGTGCGCTGGGCATGAGCGCCGAAGAGATCCTCGACGAGTTCTTCGAGTTCAGCACCTTTCATATCGAGAAGTCCGGCTTCTCGGTGGAGCTGGTGCCGTCGCGCTTGCGCGGTGAGACCGCGACCTTCGACATCAAGGACGGCGACGGCAATGTCATCGTCGAGGAAGGCCGCCGGGTTACCCAGAAGCATATCCGCCAGCTGGAAAAGGCCGGTCTCGAGCGCCTCGAAGTGCCGATGGACTACCTGTTCGGCAAGACCCTGGCCAAGGATCAGGTCGACCCGAATACGGGCGAGCTGATCTGCCCCTGCAATACCGAGATCACGCCCGAGCTGCTGGAGAAGATCGGCCAGGCGGGCATTACCACCCTCGAGACGCTCTACACCAACGACCTCGACTGTGGGCCCTTCATCTCCGATACCCTCAAGCTGGACACCACCGGGTCCCGCCTCGAGGCGCTGGTCGAGATCTATCGCATGATGCGCCCCGGCGAGCCGCCCACCAAGGAGGCCGCCGAGACGCTGTTCAACAACCTGTTCTTCAGCGAGGACCGCTACGACCTGTCGGGCGTGGGTCGCATGAAGTTCAACCGCCGTCTGCGTCGCGACAGCGACACCGGCTCGGGTGTCCTCGACCAGCAGGACATCCTCGACGTGCTGCGCGAGATGATCGCGATCCGCAACGGCTTCGGTGACGTCGACGACATCGACCACCTGGGCAACCGGCGCATCCGCTGCGTTGGCGAGATGGCCGAGAACCAGTTCCGCGTAGGCCTGGTGCGCGTCGAGCGCGCCGTCAAGGAGCGTCTCTCGATGGCCGAGAGCGAGGGCCTGATGCCGCAGGACCTGATCAATGCCAAGCCGGTGGCGGCAGCGGTCAAGGAGTTCTTCGGTTCCAGTCAGCTCTCGCAGTTCATGGACCAGAACAATCCGCTCTCCGAGGTCACCCACAAGCGCCGCGTCTCCGCGCTTGGCCCGGGTGGTCTGACCCGCGAGCGGGCTGGCTTCGAGGTGCGTGACGTTCACGCCACCCACTATGGGCGTCTGTGCCCGATCGAGACGCCGGAAGGGCCGAACATCGGTCTGATCAACTCCCTGGCCACCTACAGCCACACCAACAGCTACGGTTTCCTCGAGACACCGTATCGCAAGGTCGTGGATGCCCAGGTGACCGATGACGTGGTCCACCTGTCGGCCATCGAGGAGGGCGACTTCGTTATCGCCCAGGCCTCCGCTACCGTGGACGAGGCGGGCAAGCTGGTCGACGACCTGGTGCAGGTCCGCCACCGTGGCGAGACCACCTTCATGCGTCCCGAGCAGGTCACGCTGATGGATGTGTCGCCGCGGCAGGTGGTTTCCGTGGCCGCGGCGCTGATCCCGTTCCTCGAGCACGACGATGCCAACCGAGCCCTGATGGGGGCCAACATGCAGCGCCAGGCCGTGCCTACGCTGCGGGCCGACAAGCCGCTGGTGGGGACCGGCATGGAGCGCTTCGTGGCGCGCGATTCCGGCGTCTGCGAGGTGGCACGCCGCGGCGGGGTGATCGACTCGGTCGACGCCAAGCGCATCGTGGTGCGGGTCAGCGAGGACGAGATCATCGGCGGTGAGGCCGGCGTCGATATCTACAACCTGACCAAGTACCTGCGCTCCAACCAGAACACCTGCATGAACCAGCAGCCCATCGTGCGCCCCGGCGACCGAGTGAGCCGCGGTGACATCCTGGCCGATGGTCCCTCGGTGGACATGGGTGACCTGGCGCTGGGCCAGAACATGCGCATCGCCTTCATGCCCTGGAACGGCTACAACTTCGAGGACTCCATCCTGCTCTCCGAGCGGGCGGTCCAGGAAGATCGCTTCACCACCATCCATATCCAGGAGCTGACCTGCGTCTCTCGCGACACCAAGCTGGGGCCGGAGGAGATCACCTCCGATATTCCCAACGTCGGCGAGTCGGCGCTGGGCAAGCTGGATGAAGCCGGTGTGGTCTACATCGGTGCCGAGGTCGGCGCTGGCGACATCCTGGTCGGCAAGGTGACGCCCAAGGGCGAGACCCAGTTGACGCCGGAAGAGAAGCTGCTGCGTGCGATCTTCGGCGAGAAGGCCTCCGACGTGAAGGACACCTCGCTGCGCGCGCCGACCGGCATGAAGGGTACCGTGATCGACGTCCAGGTGTTTACCCGCGACGGCGTGGAGAAGGACTCGCGGGCGCTCTCCATCGAGCAGATGCAGCTCGACGAGGTGCGCAAGGACCTGCAGGAGACCTACCGCATCGCCGAGGACGCCACCTTCGAGCGTCTCAAGCGCACCCTGTCCGGCCAGGTCGTCAACGGCGGTCCGAAACTGAAGAAGGGCGACGTGCTCTCCGACAGCTACCTCGAGGAGCTGCCGCGTCAGCAGTGGTTCAAGCTGCGCCTGCAGGACGAGACCTTCAACGAGCTTCTGGCCCAGGCCGACGAGCAGCTCGAGCAGCGTCGCAAGGAGATGGACGAGCGCTTCGAGGACAAGAAGCGCAAGCTCACTCAGGGCGACGATCTGGCGCCGGGCGTGCTGAAGATCGTCAAGGTCTACCTGGCGATCAAGCGCCGCCTGCAGCCGGGCGACAAGATGGCTGGCCGTCACGGCAACAAGGGTGTCATCTCGGCGATCATGCCTATCGAGGACATGCCCTTCGACGACAACGGCGAGCCGATCGACGTGGTGCTCAACCCGCTGGGCGTGCCGTCGCGGATGAATGTGGGCCAGATCCTCGAGACACACCTGGGGATGGCAGCACGCGGCCTCGGGGTCAAGATCGAGGGGCTGCTGCGCGATGCGCGCGAGCAGCAGGTGGGCGAGATCCGCGATTTCCTCGGTCAGGTCTACAACACCACCCAGGGAACCCGCGTCGAGGATCTCGACTCGCTCTCCGATGACGAGGTCATTGCGCTGGCGAAGAACCTCAAGGGCGGTGTGCCGATGTCAACGCCGGTGTTCGACGGGGCCCAGGAGCACGAGATCAAGCACCTGCTGCGCCTGGCGGATCTGCCGGACTCGGGCCAGATGACGCTCTATGACGGCCGTACCGGCGATGCCTTCGACCGTCCGGTGACCGTGGGCTACATGTACATGCTGAAGCTTAACCACCTGGTGGACGACAAGATGCACGCGCGCTCCACCGGCTCCTACTCGCTGGTCACCCAGCAGCCGCTGGGCGGCAAGGCGCAGTTCGGTGGCCAGCGCTTCGGCGAGATGGAGGTCTGGGCCCTGGAGGCCTACGGCGCGGCCTACACGCTCCAGGAGATGCTCACCGTCAAGTCCGACGACGTGGAGGGTCGCACCAAGATGTACAAGAGCATCGTGGACGGCGACCACACCATGCAGGCGGGCATGCCGGAGTCCTTCAACGTGCTGGTGAAGGAAATCCGCTCGCTGGGTATCGATATCGAACTGGAGAGCTGAGGCTGCACCGCCTGCGCTTCACAGAATGACGGTCCGCGGGGGTGGCAACGCCCCCGCCCATGACAACTCCGCAACGGAGCCGACCCCATGAAAGATTTGGTGAAAGTCCTCAAATCGCAGTCTCAGTCCGACGAGTTCGACGCGATCAAGATCACGCTGGCGTCGCCGGACATGATTCGCTCCTGGTCCTACGGCGAGGTCAAGAAGCCGGAGACCATCAACTACCGCACCTTCAAGCCGGAGCGGGATGGCCTGTTCTGTGCCAAGATCTTCGGCCCGGTGAAGGATTACGAGTGCCTGTGCGGCAAGTACAAGCGCATGAAGCACCGCGGCATCATCTGCGAGAAGTGCGGCGTCGAGGTCACCAAGGCGGCGGTGCGCCGTGAGCGCATGGGCCACATCGAGCTGGCAAGCCCGGTCGCGCACATCTGGTTCCTCAAGTCGCTGCCGTCGCGCATCGGCATGTTCCTCGACATGACCCTGCGCGACATCGAGCGCGTGCTCTACTTCGAGAGCTTCATGGTCATCGATCCGGGCATGACCACCCTGGAGCGCGGCCAGCTGCTCAACGACGAGCAGTACTTCGAGGCCCTCGAGGAGTTCGGTGACGACTTCGACGCCCGCATGGGGGCCGAGGCCGTCCAGGCGCTGCTCAAGGATATCGACCTCGACGAGGAGATCGGTCGCCTGCGCGAGGAGATCCCGCAGACCAACTCCGAGACCAAGATCAAGAAACTCTCCAAGCGCCTCAAGCTGCTGGAGGCCTTCCAGGGCTCCGGCAACGATCCGGCGTGGATGGTCATGGAGGTGCTGCCGGTACTGCCGCCGGACCTGCGCCCGCTGGTGCCGCTGGACGGTGGCCGCTTCGCGACCTCCGACCTCAACGATCTGTACCGTCGCGTGATCAACCGCAACAACCGCCTCAAGCGGCTGCTCGACCTCAATGCGCCCGACATCATCGTGCGCAACGAGAAGCGCATGCTGCAGGAGTCGGTGGACGCGCTGCTCGACAATGGACGTCGCGGTCGGGCCATCACCGGTTCCAACAAGCGCCCGCTCAAGTCGCTCGCCGACATGATCAAGGGCAAGCAGGGGCGCTTCCGCCAGAACCTGCTGGGCAAGCGCGTCGACTACTCCGGCCGCTCGGTGATTACCGTGGGCCCGACCCTGCGCCTGCACCAGTGCGGCCTGCCCAAGAAGATGGCGCTGGAGCTGTTCAAGCCGTTCATCTACTCCAAGCTGCAGTCGCTGGGCCACGCCTCCACCATCAAGGCCGCCAAGAAGATGGTCGAGCGCGAGACGGCGGAGGTGTGGGACATCCTCGCCGACGTCATCCGCGAGCACCCGGTGCTGCTCAACCGCGCCCCGACCCTGCACCGTCTCGGCATTCAGGCCTTCGAGCCGCTGCTGATCGAGGGCAAGGCCATCCAGCTGCACCCGCTGGTGTGTGCCGCCTACAACGCCGACTTCGACGGCGACCAGATGGCAGTGCACGTGCCGCTGACCCTGGAAGCCCAGCTCGAGGCGCGGGCGCTGATGATGGCCACCAACAACGTGCTGTCACCGGCCAACGGCGAACCGATCATCGTGCCGTCCCAGGACGTGGTGCTGGGTCTGTACTACATGACCCGTGAGCGTATCAACGACAAGGGCGAGGGCATGGTGTTCTCCGGCCTGGACGAGGTGGAGCGCGCCTTCGGCACCCAGAGCGTGTCGATGCATGCTCGCGTCAAGGTGCGCCTCGACGAGGTGGACATTGACGAGGAGACCGGCGAGAAGAGCCACCATCGTCGCCTCTACGACACCACCGTGGGCCGTGCGCTGCTGTTCCGCATCCTGCCCGAGGGCGTGCCCTTCGAGCTGGTCGACCAGCCGATGAAGAAGAAGGCGATCTCACGGCTGATCAACGAGGTCTATCGCCGCGCCGGTCTCAAGCCGACGGTGATCTTCGCCGACCAGCTGATGTATACCGGCTTCCGCCTGGCCACCTGGTCCGGCGCTTCCATCGGCGTCAACGACTTCGTCATCCCGGACGCCAAGGCCGAGATCGTCGAGGCCGCCGAGGACGAGGTGAAGGAGATCGAGGACCAGTTCTCTTCCGGTCTCGTTACCGCCGGCGAGAAGTACAACAAGGTCATCGACATCTGGGCGCGCGCCAACGACCAGGTGGCCAAGGCGATGATGACCGGGATCTCCAAGGAGACCGTGGTGGACCGCGAGGGCAAGGAGGTCGAGCAGGACTCCTTCAACAGTGTCTTCATCATGGCTGACTCCGGTGCCCGCGGTAGTGCCGCCCAGATCCGCCAGCTGGCGGGCATGCGCGGCCTGATGGCCAAGCCGGATGGCTCGATCATCGAGACGCCGATCGTCGCCAACTTCCGTGAGGGCCTGAACGTCCTGCAGTACTTCATCTCGACCCACGGCGCGCGGAAGGGCCTGGCGGACACCGCACTCAAGACCGCCAACTCCGGTTACCTGACTCGCCGCCTGGTCGACGTGGCCCAGGACATGGTGATCACCGAGCCTGACTGTGGCACCGAGCGCGGCCTGACACTGCACCCGGTCATCGAGGGCGGCGACATCATCGTGTCGCTGGCTCAGCGTGTACTGGGTCGCGTGGTCGCGGTGGACGTCATCGACCCGGCCAGCGAGGAAGTGCTGATCCCGCGCGACACGCTGCTCGACGAGAAGTGGTGCGCCGAGCTCGACACCATGGGTGTCGACGAGATCGTGGTGCGCTCGACCATCACCTGCGAGACACCGCACGGCGTCTGCTCGGCCTGTTACGGCCGTGACCTGGCGCGCGGCCACCAGGTGAACATCGGCGAGTCGGTGGGCGTCATCGCCGCCCAGTCGATCGGCGAGCCGGGCACCCAGCTGACCATGCGGACCTTCCACATCGGTGGCGCGGCCTCCCGGGCCTCCGCCGTGGACAGCGTTCAGGTCAAGCACGGTGGCAAGGTGCGCCTGCACAACATCAAGCACGTCGAGCGCGGCGACGGCAAGCTGGTGGTGGTCTCCCGTTCCAGCGCCCTGGCGGTGGCCGATGACCATGGCCGCGAGCGTGAGTACTACAAGCTGCCCTATGGCGCCGAGCTGGACGTGCGCGATGGCGACAGCGTCGAGGCCGGCCAGGCCGTGGCCAAGTGGGACCCGCACACCCACCCGATCATCGCCGAGGCCGAGGGCCAGGTGCAGTACAGCGACCTCGACGAGGGCGTCACCATGCACCGCAGCGTGGACGAGATGACCGGTCTCTCCTCCATCGAGGTCATCGAGTCGGCCGCGCGGCCCATGGCCGGCCGCGACAAGCGCCCGATGATCCTGCTGACCGACGCCGCCGGCCGTCCGGTCACCGTCTCCGGCTCCGACACGCCGGTCCAGTACCCGCTGCCCGGCAAGGCGATCATCACCGTCGACAACGGTTCGTCGATCGGCGTCGGCGAGGTGGTGGCGCGTATTCCGGTGGAAGCCACCGGTAACAAGGACATCACCGGCGGTCTGCCACGCGTTGCCGATCTGTTCGAGGCGCGCAAGCCGAAAGAGCCGGCGATCCTCGCCGAGGTCAGCGGCGTGATCAGCTTCGGCAAGGAGACCAAGGGCAAACGGCGTCTGACCATCACCCCGGAAGACGGCGACCCCTTCGAGATGCTGATCCCGAAATGGCGTCAGATCGCGGTCTTCGAGGGCGAGTCGGTCGAGAAGGGCGAAGTGATCTCGGATGGCCCGAGCAACCCGCACGATATCTTGCGGCTGCTGGGCATTGCCGAGCTGGCCAAGTACATCACCACCGAGGTGCAGGACGTCTATCGCCTGCAGGGCGTGGGCATCAACGACAAGCACATCGAAGTGATCGTGCGTCAGATGCTGCGCAAGGTGGAGATCACCGACGCCGGCGACAGCGACTTCATCCCTGGCGACCAGGCCGAACTGGTCCGCGTGCTCGAGCAGAATGCACGCCTGGAGAAGGAAGACAAGTTCCCGGCCAAGTACCAGCGGCTGCTGCTGGGGATCACCAAGGCCAGCCTGGCCACCGAATCGTTCATCTCCGCGGCCTCCTTCCAGGAGACCACGCGGGTGCTGACCGAGGCCGCGGTGACCGGCAAGCGCGACTATCTGCGTGGCCTGAAGGAGAACGTGGTGGTGGGACGTCTGATCCCGGCCGGCACCGGTCTGACCCACCATGCGGAGCGTCGTCGCAAGCGGGAAGACGCCGAGCGTCTGCTGCACCCGTCGGCCTACGAAGTCGAGCAGGAGCTGGGCGCCCAGCTGACCGCGCTGGACTCGGACGACGACGACATCTGATGCCCACGTCCAGGCACTGCGCCGCCCCCGGCGGCGCAGTGCTTGACGGCGCGAGGTGTCAGCCATTAGAATGCGCAGCCTTTAACAGTGGGGCGGGTACGCCCGCACCCGCTGAGTAAGGCAAGGCAACCCATTGGAGTCAGCTACACACCATGGCAACGATCAATCAGCTCGTGCGCAAGCCGCGCAAGCGTCAGGCCGCCAAGAGCGACGTGCCTGCGCTGCAGGCCTGCCCGCAGAAGCGCGGCGTCTGCACCCGCGTCTACACCACCACCCCGAAGAAGCCGAACTCCGCACTGCGTAAGGTGTGCCGTGTTCGCCTGACCAACGGCTACGAGGTCTCCTCGTACATCGGTGGTGAAGGCCACAACCTCCAGGAGCACTCCGTGGTCCTGATTCGTGGCGGACGCGTCAAGGACCTTCCCGGTGTGCGCTATCACACCGTGCGTGGCGCCCTGGACACCTCCGGCGTGCAGAACCGCAAGCAGGGCCGTTCCAAGTACGGCACCAAGCGTCCCAAGGCCTGACCGGCCGCGGTTCGCAGCAGTCACCCCATTTTGACCACGGTCTGATAAGAGTAAGGTCGAGCGCTGCCATCGGCAGGAGTCTCGGGTTTACCTGAAGGATCCTTTGATGAGGGCTTATCATGCCTAGAAGAAGAGTTGCGGCCAAGCGCGAGATCCTGCCGGATCCCAAGTTCGGAAGCGAGCGCCTGGCGAAGTTCATGAACCACCTGATGATCGGCGGCAAGAAGTCCGTAGCTGAGCGCATCGTCTACGGTGCGCTGGACAGGGTTGCCGAGCGTAGCAAGGAAGAGCCGCTGGAGATTTTCGACAAGGCGCTGGAAGCCATCCAGCCCATGGTCGAGGTCAAGTCACGCCGCGTCGGCGGCGCGACCTATCAGGTGCCCGTTGAAGTTCGCCCCTCGCGCCGTCATGCGCTGGCCATGCGCTGGCTGGTTGATGCGGCCCGTCGCCGTGGCGAGAAGACCATGGTGCTGCGCCTCGCCGGCGAGATGCTCGATGCCGCCGAAGGCAAGGGCTCGGCCGTCAAGAAGCGGGAAGACGTGCATCGCATGGCAGAAGCCAACAAGGCCTTCTCTCATTACCGGTTCTAAGTGCACCGCTTCTGAGCGTAGCGCTCCGCTACGCATCGCCAACCAACGGGGAGTTCCAACGTGGCTCGCAAGACTCCGCTAAAGCGCTACCGCAACATCGGTATCGTTGCACACGTAGACGCCGGCAAGACCACCACCACCGAGCGCGTCCTGTTCTACACCGGCCTGTCCCACAAGGTCGGCGAGGTCCATGAGGGCGCCGCCACCATGGACTGGATGGAGCAGGAGCAGGAGCGTGGTATCACCATCACCTCCGCGGCGACCACCTGCTTCTGGCAGGGCATGAACAAGCAGTTCGATGAGCACCGCATCAACATCATCGACACCCCGGGGCACGTCGACTTCACCATCGAGGTGGAGCGTTCGCTGCGCGTGCTCGACGGTGCCGTCGTGGTGCTGTGCGGCTCGTCCGGCGTCCAGCCGCAGACCGAGACCGTCTGGCGCCAGGCCAACAAGTACGAAGTACCGCGCATGGTGTTCGTCAACAAGATGGACCGCACCGGCGCCGACTTCTTCATGGTGGTCGACCAGCTCAAGGAGCGTCTCGGCGCCAATGCCGTGCCGATCCAGATCAACTGGGGCACCGAGGAAGAGTTCAAGGGCGTCATCGACCTGATCCAGATGAAGGCCATCCTCTGGGATGAAGCCAATTTCGGGATGAACTACGATCTGGTCGACATCCCTGCCGAGCTCCAGGAAACCGCCGAGAAGTTCCGCGAGGAGATGGTCGAGTCCGCGGCCGAGGCGTCCGAGGAGCTGATGGACAAGTACCTCGAGGAAGGCGAGCTCTCCGTCGAGGAGATCAAGGCCGGCCTGCGTCGTCGTACTCTGGACAACGAGATCGTGCTGGTCACCTGCGGCTCCGCGTTCAAGAACAAGGGCGTTCAGGCGGTGCTGGATGGCGTCATCGAGTACATGCCGTCACCCACCGAGGTCAAGGCCATCGAGGGTGAGCTGGACGACAAGGACGGCACCATCGCCACGCGCGAGGCGGACGACAGCGCCCCCTTCGCCGCGCTGGCGTTCAAGATCGCCACCGACCCCTTCGTCGGCACCCTGACCTTCATCCGCGTCTACTCGGGCGTGCTGAAGTCGGGCGACAGCATCTACAACTCCGTGAAGGAGAAGAAGGAGCGCGTCGGGCGTATCGTCCAGATGCACGCCAACTCCCGCGAGGAGATCAAGGAAGTGCTGGCGGGCGACATCGCCGCCTGTATCGGCCTGAAGGACGTCACCACCGGTGACACCCTGTGCGACCTGAACGACAAGATTGTTCTCGAGCGCATGGAATTCCCGGATCCGGTCATCTCCGTGGCCGTCGAGCCGAAGTCCAAGGCCGATCAGGAGAAGATGGGCGTGGCGCTGGGCAAGCTGGCCCAGGAAGACCCCTCCTTCCAGGTGCGTACCGATGAGGAGACTGGCCAGACCATCATCTCCGGCATGGGTGAGCTTCACCTCGACATCCTCGTCGACCGCATGCGTCGCGAGTTCAAGGTCGAGGCCAATATCGGCAAGCCGCAGGTGGCCTATCGCGAGACCATCCGCGCCAAGGTCGAGCAGGAAGGCAAGTTCGTTCGCCAGTCCGGCGGTCGCGGTCAGTACGGTCATGTGCATCTGCGCATCGAGCCGCTCACCGCAGAGGACAAGGGCGAAGACGAGGACATGCACTTCAAGTTCGCCTCGGAGATCGTCGGCGGCGTGGTTCCCAAGGAATACGTGCCGGCTGTCGAGAAGGGGGCCTACGAGCAGCTGCAGAACGGTGTCATCGCGGGCTACCCGATGATTGACGTCAAGGTCACGCTGTTCGACGGTTCCTACCATGACGTGGACTCGAACGAGACCGCGTTCAAGGTTGCTTCTTCCATGGCCGTCAAGGAAGGTGCCAAGAAGGCCAAGGCCGTGCTCCTCGAGCCGGTGATGAAGGTCGAGGTCGTGACCCCCGAGGATTTCATGGGTGACGTCATGGGCGATCTCAACCGCCGTCGTGGCCTCGTCCAGGGCATGGATGACTCCTCCATGGGCAAGGTCATTCGTGCCACGGTACCTCTGGCTGAGATGTTCGGTTATGCAACCGATCTGCGCTCTCAGACCCAGGGCCGCGCAAGCTACGTGATGGAGTTTGCGGACTACGAAGAGGCGCCGTCCAGCGTCGTTGAAGCCGTCATCAACCAGAACGGTTAACCGTTAGCTAACGTAAAGAGGTTATAGCAGTGGCTAAGGCAAAATTTGAACGTTCCAAACCGCACGTCAACGTCGGGACCATCGGTCACGTCGACCACGGCAAGACCACGCTGACTGCGGCCCTGACTCGCGTTTCCGCCGAGGTGTTCGGCGGCGACTGGAGCGAGTTCGACGCCATCGATAATGCGCCGGAAGAGCGTGAGCGCGGTATCACCATCGCCACCTCTCACGTCGAGTACCAGTCCGAGACGCGTCACTACGCGCACGTGGACTGCCCGGGGCACGCCGACTACGTCAAGAACATGATCACCGGTGCCGCCCAGATGGACGGCGCTATCCTGGTCGTGTCCGCTGCCGACGGCCCCATGCCGCAGACCCGCGAGCACATCCTGCTGTCTCGTCAGGTCGGCGTGCCGTACATCGTCGTGTTCCTGAACAAGGCCGACATGGTCGATGACGAGGAGCTGCTCGAGCTGGTCGAGATGGAAGTGCGCGAACTCCTCGACGAGTACGACTTCCCGGGTGACGACACCCCGATCATCACCGGTTCCGCCCTGATGGCTCTGGAAGGCAAGGATGACAACGGCATGGGTACCACCGCCGTTGCCAACCTGATCAAGGCCCTGGACGAGTACATCCCGGAGCCGGAGCGTGCCATCGACCAGCCGTTCCTGATGCCGATCGAGGACGTGTTCTCCATCTCCGGCCGCGGCACCGTGGTCACTGGCCGCGTCGAGCGTGGCGTGGTCAAGGCCGGCGAGGAAGTCGAGATCGTCGGTATCAAGGACACCGTCAAGACCGTCGTGACCGGCGTCGAGATGTTCCGCAAGCTGCTCGACGAAGGTCGTGCCGGTGAGAACGTCGGCGCCCTGCTGCGCGGCACCAAGCGTGACGACGTCGAGCGTGGTCAGGTCCTGGCCAAGCCGGGCACCATCACCCCGCACACCGAGTTCGAGGCCGAGGTGTACGTGCTGTCCAAGGACGAGGGTGGTCGTCACACGCCGTTCTTCAAGGGCTATCGTCCGCAGTTCTACTTCCGTACCACCGACATCACCGGTACCTGTGAGCTGCCGGAAGGCGTCGAGATGGTCATGCCGGGCGACAACGTCAAGATGGTTGTCACCCTGATCGCTCCGATCGCCATGGATGACGGCCTGCGTTTCGCCATCCGTGAAGGTGGCCGTACCGTCGGCGCCGGCGTCGTGGCCAAGATCCTCAAGTAAGCGTCACGCTGCTTGACCGATCGAAGGGGGCTCCGCGAGGAGCCCCCTTTCTGCGCACCGGAAGCGAGTGTTTGACTCTCGTCGCCGGCGTGCCTATAATGCGCATCCTTTGAATGCGTGGGTTGACGGCTCGCGCCGTCAGAATCCATTGGAGTTAGGGCAAATGCAGAACCAGAAGATTCGCATTCGGTTGAAGGCTTTCGACCACCGCCTGATCGACCAGTCCGCCGCGGAGATCGTAGATACCGCCAAGCGTACCGGCGCCCAGGTCCGTGGTCCGATTCCTCTGCCGACCAATCGCGAGCGTTACACCGTGCTGATCTCTCCGCACGTCAACAAGGACGCGCGCGACCAGTACGAGATTCGTACCCACAAGCGGGTGCTCGACATTGTCGAGCCTACCGAAAAGACCGTTGACGCCCTGATGAAGCTCGACCTCGCCGCCGGCGTGGACGTGCAGATCAAGCTCGACTGACACCACACTAGACACTCGCGGCCCAGCGTTCGCCCGCTCCACAGGAAGGCGTCCAGCAGCCGCCGCGCCGGGATGGCGCCACACAACGTGCTAGTGGAATGCTCTGGAAAGGGCAGCCATAGCGGGTGACAGCCCCGTACACTATAGGAGACTGAGAATGACTATCGGTTTAGTCGGTAGGAAGGCCGGTATGACCCGTGTCTTCACCGAAGACGGTGCATCCGTGCCCGTGACCGTGATCGAGGTTGAACCCAACCGCGTAACGCGCGTGAAGTCCGTCGAGTCCGACGGTTACGCTGCGGTTCAGGTGACAACCGGCTCCCGCAAGGCCAAGCATCTGTCGAAAGCCCAAGCCGGGCAGTTCGCCAAGGCAGGTGTCGAGGCCGGCCGTTCGCTGATGGAGTTCCGCCTGGCAGCAGGCGACGAGGCTCCGGAAGTGGGTGGCGAGCTCACCGTATCCCTCTTCGAAGCTGGTCAGATGATCGACGTGACCGGCACCTCAAAGGGCAAGGGATTCCAGGGCGCCGTCAAGCGCTGGAATTTCCGCACCCAGGACAACAGCCACGGTAACTCCCTGTCGCACCGCGCGCCGGGTTCCATCGGCATGTGCCAGACGCCGGGCCGCGTATTCAAGGGCAAGAAGATGGCCGGCCAGATGGGCAATGTTCGTTGCACCGTGCAGAGCCTGGAAGTCGTCCGTGTCGACGCCGAACGCAATCTGCTGCTGATCAAGGGTGCCGTACCCGGCGCCACCGGCAGTGATGTCATCGTGCGCAGCGCCGTCAAAGCAGGCTGAAGGGGAACTTACCGATGAATCTGAATCTTGCAGGTGCAGGCGCCGGTACTGTCGAAGTATCCGATGCCACCTTTGGCAAAGAATTCAACGAGGCCCTCGTGCACCAGGTCGTCACCGCCTATCTGGCCGGTGGTCGCCAGGGTACCCGTGCCCAGAAGAACCGTTCCGACGTGCGTGGCGGCGGCAAGAAGCCCTGGCGTCAGAAGGGCACCGGTCGTGCCCGTGCCGGTACCATCCGCTCGCCGATCTGGCGCAGCGGCGGCGTGACCTTCGCGGCGCGTCCGCAGGACCATTCCCAGAAGGTCAATCGCAAGATGTACCGCGCGGCCATGCGCTCGATCCTCTCCGAGCTGGTTCGCCAGGAGCGCCTGGTGGCTGTCGATGGCTTCGCCGTCGAGGCCCCCAAGACCAAGCAGCTGGTCGCCAAGCTCGAGGAGCTGGGCCTGGAAAAGGTGCTGATCGTCACCGAAGAAGTCGACGAAAACCTGTACCTCGCCGCCCGCAACATCCCCAACGTGGATGTGGTGGACGTCGCCGCCGCTGATCCGGTGAGCCTGGTCGCTTTCGACAAGGTGCTGGTCACCGTCTCCGCTCTGCGTAAATTCGAGGAGAAGCTGGCATGAACCAGGAACGTGTATTCAAGGTTCTGCTCGGTCCGCACGTGACCGAGAAGGCCGCCATGGCCGCCGAGCGCAACCAGTACGTGTTCAAGGTGGCAAGCGACGCGACCAAGCCCGAGATCAAGGCTGCCGTGCAGGAGCTGTTCGGCAAGAAGGTCGACCGTGTTCAGGTGCTGAACATGAAGGGCAAGACCAAGCGCACCGCGCAGGGTCTGGGTCAGCGCAAGGGTTATCGCAAGGCGTACGTGACACTGGCCGCCGGCGAGACGCTTGAAGACTTCTCTGGCGCCGAATAAGGGCAGGAGTACGGATCATGGCAATCGTCAAGACTAAACCCACATCCGCCGGTCGTCGCCACGTCGTCAAGATCGTTGGTGAAGAACTGTTCAAGGGCCGCGCCTACGCGCCGTTGCTCGAGAAGCAGTCCAAGTCCGGTGGGCGTAACAACTACGGTCGCATCACCACCCGCCACGTGGGCGGTGGGCACCGTCATCACTACCGCGTCATCGACTTCAAGCGCACCAAGGATGGCATCCCGGCCACCGTCGAGCGCCTGGAGCATGACCCGAACCGCAGCGCGCATATTGCTCTGCTCAAGTACCTCGACGGCGAGCGTCGCTACATCATCGCGCCCAAGGGCGTGAGTGCCGGCGACCGTCTCGAGTCCGGTGTCAACGCGCCCATCAAGAAGGGCAATGCGTTGCCGCTGCGCAACATCCCGCTGGGTTCCACCGTGCACTGCATCGAGCTCAAGCCCGGCAAGGGCGCCCAGATTGCTCGCAGCGCCGGGACCAGCGCCCAGCTGGTCGCCCGTGAAGGCAACTACGCCACCCTGCGTCTGCGCTCCGGCGAGATGCGCAAGGTGCTGGCCGAGTGCCGCGCGACCCTGGGTGAAGTGAGCAACTCCGAGCACAGCCTGCGTCAGCTTGGCAAGGCCGGTGCGAAGCGCTGGAGAGGCGTGCGCCCGACCGTTCGCGGCGTGGCGATGAACCCGGTGGACCACCCGCACGGCGGCGGCGAAGGCCGCAGCAGTGGCGGTCGCCACCCGGTCTCCCCGTGGGGCATCCCCACCAAGGGCCACAAGACCCGCAAGAACAAGCGCACCGACAAGCTGATCATCCGTCGCCGCAAGGCCCGGAAATAAGATCCAACGCCAAGACATTAAGAGGTAACGGCTGTGCCACGTTCACTGAAGAAAGGTCCTTTTATTGACCTTCATCTGCTGAAGAAGGTTGAGACTGCAGTGGAGAAGAGCGACCGCAAACCGATCAAGACCTGGTCGCGTCGCTCGATGATCCTGCCCAACATGGTCGGGCTCACCATTGCAGTCCATAACGGGCGCCAACACGTCCCGGTGCATGTCTCCGAGGAAATGGTTGGCCACAAGCTGGGCGAATTCGCTGCTACCCGCCTCTATCGCGGTCATGCGGCGGACAAGAAAGCCAAACGGTAAGCCAGAGAGGATTGAGAGATGGAAGTCACAGCAAAGCTGCGTGGCGCTCGTTTATCCGCCCAGAAGGCCCGTTTGGTGGCTGACCAGGTGCGCGGTAAACCGGTCGCCGAAGCGCTAGACCTGCTGACCTTCTCCCCGAAGAAGGCCGCGAAGCTGGTCAAGAAGGTGCTGCAGTCCGCCATCGCGAATGCGGAAGAAAACGACGGCATGGATATCGACGAGCTGCGTGTCTCGACCATCTGCGTCGATGAGGGCATGACGCTCAAGCGCATCCGTCCGCGCGCCAAGGGCCGTGCGGATCGCATTCTGAAGCGCACCTGCCACATCACCGTCAAGGTAGCCGAGAAGTAGGAGTCGACCAGATGGGTCAGAAAGTCAATCCAACAGGCATTCGCCTGGGTATCGTCAAAGACCATACCTCGGTGTGGTATGCCGAGCGCGGCGCCTATGCCGACAAGCTGAACAGCGATCTCGAAGTGCGTCGCTTCCTGGAAGAGCGTCTGAAGAACGCCTCCGTGAGCAAGATCACCATCGAGCGCCCGGCCAACAACGCCCGTATTACCATTCACACTGCCCGTCCGGGCATCGTGATCGGCAAGAAGGGCGAAGACGTCGACCGGCTGCGTCGTGACGTGACCGCGATGATGGGTGTGCCCGTGCACGTCAACATCGAGGAAGTCCGCAAGCCGGAACTCGATGCCCAGCTCGTCGCGCAGAACATCGCCGGCCAGCTCGAGCGTCGCGTGATGTTCCGTCGTGCCATGAAGCGTGCCGTGCAGAACGCCATGCGTCTGGGCGCCGGCGGCATCAAGGTGCAGCTCTCCGGTCGCCTCGGCGGCGCGGAAATCGCCCGCACCGAGTGGTACCGCGAAGGTCGCGTCCCGCTGCATACCCTGCGCGCGGACATCGACTACGCCACCTACGAGGCCAAGACCACCTACGGCATCATCGGTGTCAAGGTCTGGGTCTTCAAGGGTGAAATCCTCGGGGGCATCGAGGAGGTCCGCGCCAAGGCGAAACAGCCGCAGGCCGCGCCCTCCAAGAAGAAAGGTTCCAGGTAAGGGGAGAGCGAGTCGATGTTACAACCCAAGCGTATGAAGTTCCGCAAGATGCAAAAGGGCCGCAATCGTGGCCTGGCGCATCGCGGCAGCAAGATCAGCTTCGGCGAGTATGGCCTCAAGGCCACCGGCCGGGGCCGCGTCACCGCCCGTCAGATCGAGGCCGGTCGTCGTGCGATCACGCGCCACGTCAAGCGTGGCGGCAAGATCTGGATCCGCGTTTTCCCGGACAAGCCGATTTCCAAGAAGCCGCTGGAAGTCCGCATGGGTAAGGGCAAGGGCTCCGTCGAGTACTGGGTCGCCCAGATCCAGCCGGGCCGGGTCCTGTACGAGATCGAAGGCGTTTCCGAGGAGCTGGCCCGCGAGGCATTCGCCCTGGCTGCCCAGAAGTTCCCGGTCTCCACCACCTTTGTGAAACGGACGGTGATGTGATGAAAGCCCAGGAAATTCGCGAGAAGTCAGCCGAGCAGCTCCAGGAGCAGCTCTTCGAACTCCTCCGTGAGCAGTTCAACCTGCGCATGCAGAAGGCCACCGGTCAGCTGAGCCAGACTCATCTGCTCAAGCAGGTTCGTCGGGACATTGCCCGCGTGAAGACTGTGCTCAACGAGAAGGCAGGTGACTGAGATGGCCGAAGAGAAAAAAGCCCGTACGCTCACCGGCAAGGTGGTGAGCGACAAGATGGACAAGTCCATCGTCGTGATGATCGAGCGTCGTGAGCGCCACCCGATCTACGGCAAATACGTCAAGCGCTCCACCAAGCTGCACGCCCATGACGAGTCGAACCAGGCCAAGTCCGGCGACACGGTATCCATTCAGGAATGCCGTCCGCTGTCGAAGAACAAGGCCTGGACCCTGATCGAAGTCGTCGAACAGGCCAAGGGTTGATCGGCTCACGCCGGTCAATCCAGTGCAGTCAGATTAGGTTTGGAGAAAACCGATGATTCAGACTCAGACAATGCTGGATGTCGCCGACAACAGCGGAGCGCGCCGGGTGCAGTGCATCAAGGTGCTGGGCGGTTCTCACCGTCGCTACGCCCGCGTCGGAGACATCATCAAGGTCACGGTGAAGGAAGCCATTCCGCGTGGCAAGGTCAAGAAAGGCCAGGTCCTCAAGGCGGTGGTGGTTCGCACCCGTAGTGGCGTCCGTCGTAACGACGGTTCGCTGATCCGCTTCGATGGAAATGCGGCTGTGCTGTTGAACAACACCAACGATCAGCCGATCGGTACCCGTATTTTCGGGCCGGTGACGCGTGAGCTTCGCAACGAGAAGTTCATGAAGATCATTTCCTTGGCGCCTGAAGTGCTGTAAGGAGCGAGGCGGATATGCAAAAGATCAAACGTGACGATGAAGTCATCGTCATCGCCGGCAAGGACAAGGGCAAGCGCGGCACCGTCAAGCGGGTTCTCGAAAACCGCTTCGTGGTGTCCGGTGTGAACATGATCAAGCGTCACACCAAGCCCAACCCGATGGCGGGCAACCAGGGCGGTATCGTCGAGCGCGAGGCACCGATTCACGCGTCCAACGTGGCCATCTTCAACCAGGAGACCGGCAAGGCGGATCGCGTCGGCTTCCAGGTTCAGGAAGACGGTACCAAGGTACGTATCTACAAGTCGACGCAGTCGCAGATCGACGCCTAACGCGAGTCGGATAGCAAAATGGCGAACTTGAAAGAACGTTATCAGAACGAGGTGGTGGCTCAACTCCAAGAGCAGTTCAGCTACGCCAACGTGATGCAGGTACCGCGGGTCACCAAGGTGACTCTGAACATGGGTATCGGCGATGCGACCAGCGACAAGAAGCTGATCGATAACGCCATCGGCGATCTGGAGAAGCTCTCCGGTCAGAAGCCGCTGGTGACCAAGGCAC
This sequence comes from Halomonas fontilapidosi, assembly GCF_014192285.1. Classification (GTDB taxonomy): domain Bacteria; phylum Pseudomonadota; class Gammaproteobacteria; order Pseudomonadales; family Halomonadaceae; genus Halomonas; species Halomonas fontilapidosi. The sequence goes on from NZ_JACHXQ010000012.1 coordinate 25,834, forward strand.
GCAAGTCCATCGCGGGCTTCAAGGTGCGTGAAGGCTGGCCGATCGGGATCAAGGTGACCCTGCGCTCCGAGCGCATGTGGGACTTTCTCGATCGCCTGGTGAATATCGCGATCCCCCGTGTTCGTGACTTCCGTGGTCTCAACCCGAAGTCCTTCGACGGTCGTGGCAACTACTCGATGGGGGTGCGTGAGCAGATCATCTTTCCGGAGATCGAATATGATAAGATCGATCGGATCCGTGGTCTGGATGTCACCATCACCACCACCGCCAAAACCGATGAAGAAGGTCGCGCGCTGCTCGGCGCGCTGAACTTCCCGTTCAAGAAATAAGGGTGGGATCATGGCAAAGAAAAGCATGGTAGAGCGCGAGCTCAAGCGCACCAAGCTGGTGAGCAAGTATGCCGCCAAGCGTGCCGAGCTCAAGGCGATCATCCAGGACGTCAACGCTTCTGACGAAGAGCGCTTCGACGCGCAGCTCAAGCTGCAGCAGTTGCCGCGCGACTCCAGCCCGGTGCGTCAGCGCAACCGCTGCCGCATCACGGGTCGTCCGCACGGCTACTACAACAAGTTCGGCCTCGGCCGTAACAAGCTGCGTGAAGCCGCCATGCGTGGCGACGTGCCCGGACTCAAGAAGTCCAGCTGGTAACGCCACGTAGAATCATCAGGAGCGCAACGTAAATGAGCATGCAAGACACTCTGGCGGATATGTTCACTCGTGTCCGCAATGCGCAGATGGCCACCAAGGAGACGGTTTCCATGCCGTCCTCCAAGCTCAAGGTCGAGGTGGCCCGCGTGCTGAAGGAAGAGGGCTACATCAGCGACTTCGCCGTCAGCGAGACCGCCAAGCCCGAGCTGACCGTGACCCTCAAGTACTTCGAGGGCAAGCCGGTCATCGAGCACCTGCAGCGAGTTTCCAAGCCGTCCCTGCGCCAGTACAAGGGCAAGGACGCGCTGCCGAAGGTCGCCGAAGGTCTGGGCGTTGCTATCGTGACCACCTCGCAAGGGGTGATGACCGATCGTGCGGCGCGTCAGGCGGGTGTCGGTGGTGAAGTCATCTGCACCGTATTCTAGGAGTTTGGAATGTCCCGCGTAGCCAAATATCCGGTCAAATTGCCCGCAGGCGTCGAGGTCAAGCTCGACGGTGACCAGCTGTCCGCCAAGGGCAGCCAGGGCACCCTGTCCCTGACCGTTCACCCCGATGTGGTGATCGGCCAGGAAGAGGGGCAACTGACCTTCCAGCCGAGCGAGTCCGCGAAGAGCTGGGCAATGGTCGGTACCACCCGTGCCCTGGTTCAGAACCTGGTCACCGGTGTCAGCGAGGGCTTTACCAAGAGCCTCGAAATCATCGGCGTCGGTTATCGTGCCCAGGCCAAGGGCCAGACGCTCAATCTTACACTGGGCTTCTCGCACCCGGTCGACTACACGCTGCCTGAAGGTGTCACGGCGGAAACGCCCAAGAACACCGTCATCGTGCTGAAAAGCGCGGACAAGCAGAAGCTCGGCCAGTGTGCTGCGGAAATCCGCGCCTTCCGTCCGCCCGAGCCCTACAAGGGCAAGGGTGTCCGGTACGCCGACGAGCAGGTGCGTCGCAAAGAAGCCAAGAAGAAGTAAGGCAGGGTTATGAACGCGAAGAAAGAATCTCGTCTCCGTCGTGCCCGCCGTGCTCGCGCCAAGATCCGCGAGCTGGGCGTGTATCGCCTGTGCGTCAACCGTACCCCGCGCCACATCTATGCGCAGATCATCTCGCCGGATGGTGGCAAGGTCCTCGCCAGCGCTTCCACGCTGGACAAGGCCCTGCGCGAGGGTGCAACCGGCAATTCCGACGCCGCCGCCAAGGTGGGCGCCATGATTGCCGAACGCGCCAAGCAGGCTGGCATCACCCAGGTGGCCTTCGATCGTGCCGGCTTCAAGTATCACGGTCGGGTGAAGGCCTTGGCCGACGCCGCTCGTGAAGGCGGCCTGGAATTCTAAAGGGTTTTACGATGGCGAAGAACGAACAGCAAAGCGGCGATCTGCAGGAAAAGCTGGTGCAGATCAACCGTGTCGCCAAGGTGGTCAAGGGTGGCCGAATCTTCGGTTTCACCGCCTTGACCGTCGTGGGTGACGGGAACGGTCGTGTGGGTTTCGGTCGTGGCAAGGCGCGTGAAGTGCCGGTCGCGATCCAGAAGGCCATGGACCAGGCACGTCGCAACATGGTCAAGGTGAACCTCACCGGTGGCACCCTGCAGTACCCGGTCAAGGCCCGTCACGGCGCCTCCAAGGTGTACATGCAGCCTGCCTCCGAGGGTACCGGGATCATCGCCGGCGGTGCCATGCGCTCCGTGCTCGAACTGGCCGGCGTGCATGACGTCCTGGCCAAGTGCTACGGCTCCACCAACCCGGTGAACGTGGTGCGGGCGACCGTTAACGGTCTGGCCTCCCTGCAGTCGCCGGAAGACGTGGCCGCCAAGCGCGGTCTGCCTGTCGAAGCGATCACGGGGTAAGCACCATGTCAGCAACGATCAAGGTTACCCAGACCCGCAGCACCATCGGCGTACTGGCCAAGCACAAGGCCACCATGAACGGCCTCGGCCTGCGTCGCATCGGTCACACGGTTGAACTGGAAGACACCCCTGCCGTCCGCGGCATGATCCACAAGGTTAACTACCTTGTGCGTGTTGAGGGAGAGTAATCCATGAAACTCAATAGCCTGAGCCCGGCACCGGGCTCCAAGCACGCCGAGAAGCGCGTCGGCCGTGGCATCGGTTCCGGTCTGGGCAAGACCGGCGGCCGTGGCCACAAGGGCCTCAAGTCGCGCAGCGGCGGCAGCGTGAAGCCCGGTTTCGAGGGCGGTCAGATGCCGCTGCAGCGGCGCCTGCCCAAGTTCGGCTTCACCTCCGCGAAGTCGCTGGTTTCCGAAGAGGTCCGCCTGGCCGAGCTGGGCCGGGTCGCGGGTGACGAAGTCACTCTCGAGTCCCTCAAGGACGCCAACGTGCTGAAGGATGCCACCAAGCATGCCAAGGTGATCCTTTCCGGCGAACTGAACAAGGCGGTCACGGTCCGCGGCATCAAGGTCACCAAGGGTGCCCGTGCTGCGATCGAAGCCGCCGGCGGCAAGGTAGAGGACTAAATGGCCAAGTCAGGAAACATGCCGGCGATGGGCAGCGGTCTGGGTGAACTCTGGGCGCGTCTGCGCTTCGTGCTCCTCGCCATCGTGGTCTACCGTATCGGTGCCCACATCCCCGTTCCCGGTATCAATCCTGACCAGCTTGCTGCCTTGTTCAGGGAGCAGCAGGGCACCATCCTGGGCATGTTCAACATGTTCTCGGGGGGTGCCCTGGAGCGCATGAGTATCATGGCGCTGGGCATCATGCCCTACATTTCAGCGTCGATCATCATGCAGCTGATGACCGCGGTCTCGCCGCATCTCGAGCAGTTGAAGAAGGAGGGCGAGGCCGGCCGCCGCAAGATCAGCCAGTACACGCGCTACGGCACCGTAGTGCTGGCCCTGATTCAGGCCACCGGCATGTCGGTGGGTCTGGCCAGTCAGGGCATCGCCTACACGGCCGACTTCAGCTTCTATTTCACTGCCATCGTGACGTTTGTCACCGGGGCGGTGTTCCTGATGTGGCTGGGTGAGCAGATCACCGAGAAGGGCATCGGCAACGGCATCTCGCTGCTGATCTTCTCGGGTATCGTCGCCGGCCTGCCTGGCGCCGTGGGGCAGGCGTTCGAGCTGGCCCGCAACGAAGGGGCGTGGAACGTCCTGCCGCTGCTGGCACTTACCGCACTGGGCGTGGCCACCGTGGCCTTCGTGGTGTTCATCGAGCGCGGTCAGCGCCGCCTCACGGTGAACTACCCGCGTCGCCAGGTCGGCAACAAGATGTATGCCGGCCAGAGCAGCTATCTGCCGCTGAAGGTCAACATGGCGGGCGTGATTCCGGCGATCTTCGCCTCGAGCATCCTGCTGTTCCCGGCGTCGCTGGGTCAGTGGGTCGGTGCCGGCGATGGCATGGAGTGGCTGCAGCGTGCGTCCCAGGCCCTGGGGCCGGGTCAGCCGCTGTACATCTTGCTTTTCGGCGCGGCGGTGGTATTCTTCTGCTTCTTTTACACAGCGCTGGTCTTCAATCCCAAGGATGTCGCTGACAACCTCAAGAAGTCAGGGGCCTTCCTGCCGGGCATCCGCCCGGGCGAGCAGACCGCTCGCTATATCGACAAGGTCATGACCCGTCTGACCCTGTTCGGTGCCCTCTACATCACTGCGGTTTCCCTGATGCCCCAGTTCCTGATCGTCGCCTGGAACGTTCCGTTCTTCTTTGGCGGCACCTCGCTGCTGATCGTGGTGGTGGTCATCATGGACTTCATGGCCCAGGTGCAGTCGCATCTGATGTCGAACCAGTACGAGTCGGTGATGAAGAAGTCCAACCTGAAAGGCTACGGTAGCGGCGGCATCATGCGCTGAGCCCTGCTGGCGACATGGTGCGCCGCGAGCTGAACCGTTGGCCCGCGTCGCGAGCCAACTATGGAGATAGAACGATGAAAGTTCGAGCTTCCGTGAAGAAAATGTGCCGCAACTGCAAGATCATTCGTCGCAATGGCGCCGTGCGCGTCATCTGCATCGAGCCGCGGCACAAGCAGCGCCAGGGTTGATCCTGACGCTGCACTGAACCGGGTGCCGGCATGCCCCTTGTCCTCGAGCGAGGAAAGGGGTATGCTGTTGCGCCTTTTGTAGATGATTAATCGAGCAAGCCGCTCAAATTTCGGAGTAAGCTGATGGCCCGTATTGCAGGCGTCAATATCCCGGACAACAAGCATGCGGCGATCTCGCTGACCTATATCTTCGGGATTGGCCGCACTCGCGCTCAGGACATCTGTGCAGCGACCGGCATCGCGCCGACCACCAAGATCCAGGAGCTCTCCTCTGAAGAAGTGGATACCCTGCGGTCTGAAGTCGGCAAGTACACCGTGGAAGGTGACCTGCGTCGTGATGTCACGCTTAACATCAAGCGTCTCATGGACCTGGGTTGCTATCGTGGTCTGCGTCATCGTCGTGGTCTTCCGCTGCGTGGTCAGCGTACCAAGACCAATGCGCGTACCCGCAAGGGCCCGCGCAAGCCGATCCGCAAATAACACGCACGTTCTGGCGTAAAGACAGGAATAGACATCAACATGGCTAACCCGCGTAGCAACCGTAAAAAGGTTAAAAAGCAGGTAGTGGATGCCATCGCGCATATCCACGCCTCTTTTAACAACACGATCATTACGATCACAGACCGCCAGGGCAACGCCCTTTCCTGGGCGACTGCCGGTGGTTCGGGTTTTCGTGGTTCTCGCAAGAGCACCCCGTTCGCTGCTCAAGTGGCAAGCGAACGTGCAGCGACCGCTGCAGCCGAGTATGGTGTGAAAAACGTCGACGTGCTGGTCAAGGGCCCCGGTCCTGGCCGTGAATCCGCCGTGCGCGCGCTCAATGCCGCCGGCTTCCGCGTGCAGAGCATCACCGACGCGACGCCCATTCCCCACAATGGCTGCCGTCCGCCGAAGAAACGCCGCGTTTAAGGAGACAGATTCATGGCTCGTTACATTGGACCGAAGTGCAAACTGTCTCGTCGTGAGGGGACCGACCTCTTTCTCAAGAGCGGTATCACTCCCTTCGAGAAGAAGTGCAAATCCGAGCAGATCCCGGGTGTGCACGGCCAGCGCCGTCAGCGTCTTTCCGACTACGGCTTGCAGCTTCGCGAGAAGCAGAAAGTACGTCGCATGTACGGCGTACTCGAGAAGCAGTTCCGCAACTACTACAAGGAAGCGGCCCGACTGAAGGGCGCGACCGGCGAGTTGTTGCTGCAGCTTCTCGAATCCCGACTGGATAACGTCGTCTACCGCATGGGGTTCGGCTCCACGCGTTCCGAGGCGCGTCAGCTGGTCAGCCACAAGGCGATCGCCGTCAACGGCAAGACCGTCAACGTGGCGTCCTACCAGGTCAAGCCTGGCGACGTGGTCTCCGTGCGTGAAAAGGCGAAGAACCAGGCGCGCATCCAGACTTCCCTGGCCATCGCCGCCAACCGCGGCGACGTGGTCTGGGTCGAGACCGATGCCAAGAAGATGGAAGGCACTTTCAAGGCCCTGCCCGAACGCGGTGACCTGTCTGCCGACATCAACGAAAACCTGATCGTCGAGCTGTACTCCAAGTAAGCGGCGCGCGCGTCGTTCCGCTCCCCGTTCGCGGGGAGCGGTCGGAGAGTACCGACAATCCGTTTGGCAGCCTGATAGGTGTTCATATGCAGCGTTCAGTGACAGAGTTTCTCCGTCCTCGCGACATCAAGGTCGAAGAGATCAGCGCACACCACGCCAAGATCGTGCTCGAACCCTTCGAACGGGGCTTCGGCCACACGCTGGGCAATGCCCTGCGTCGCATCCTGCTCTCGTCCATGCCCGGCTGTGCCGTGGTGGAAGCCGAGATCGCCGGTGTCGAACACGAGTACAGCGCGATCGAGGGCGTCCAGGAAGATGTCATCGAAATCCTCCTGAACCTCAAGGACGTGGCGCTCCGGATGCACAGCCGCGATGAGGCGGTGCTCTCGCTGAACAAGCAGGGGCCCGCCGTCGTGACTGCAGGGGATATCGCTCTCGATCATGATGTCGAGATCGTCAATCCCGAGCATGTCATCGCCCACGTCAATGAGGGTGCCGAGCTGAAGATGCAGCTCAAGGTGGCTCGCGGTCGCGGCTACGAGCCGGCGGACGTACGTGGCGATGCCGACGACGAGTCGCGCGCCATCGGCCGTCTGCAGCTGGATGCTACCTTCAGCCCCGTGCGTCGAGTTTCCTACAGCGTCGAAGCTGCGCGTGTCGAACAGCGCACCGACCTCGACAAGCTGATCATCAACCTGGAAACCGACGGCACCCTGGACCCGGAAGAGGCGATCCGTCGCAGCGCGACCATTCTGCAGGAGCAGCTGGCGGCGTTCGTCGACCTGGAGGCCGACAAGGAACAGGAAGTGGTGGAGGAAGAGGATCATATCGATCCTATCCTGCTGCGCCCCGTAGACGATCTCGAGTTGACCGTTCGCAGCGCCAACTGCTTGAAGGCCGAGAACATCTACTACATCGGGGATCTGATCCAGCGCACCGAGGTGGAGCTGCTGAAGACCCCCAATCTCGGCAAGAAGTCCCTGAATGAGATCAAGGACGTGTTGGCCGCCCGCGGTCTTTCCCTGGGCATGCGGCTGGAGAACTGGCCGCCGGCAAGCCTGAAGGACGACAAGGCCTCCGCGTGAGCCTCGACTCGAGTCCCAGTTTGGTAAGGAATCACAACCATGCGTCATCGTAAGAGTGGTCGTCACCTGAATCGCAACAGCTCGCACCGCCAGGCCATGTTCAAGAACATGTCTGTCTCGCTGGTCGAGCATGAAGTGATCAAGACAACCCTGCCCAAGGCCAAGGAGCTGCGTCGCGTCATCGAGCCGCTGATCACCCTGGCCAAGCAGGATAGCGTTGCCAATCGTCGTCTGGCCTTCAGCCGCACCCGCTCGAAGGAAGCGGTCGGCAAGCTCTTCAACGAGCTGGGGCCGCGTTACGCCGAGCGTCCGGGCGGTTACGTCCGTATCCTCAAGTGCGGCTACCGCACCGGCGACAACGCCCCCATGGCCTTCGTCGAACTGGTCGACCGTCCGGTCGTCGAGGAAGCCGCCGCCGAGGAGTGATCCTCGACCGGCCTTCCGCCAGTGGCACGCCAAACCGGCTCCTCAAGGGGAGCCGGTTTTTTTATTGCAGGTGCGAGGCACGAGGTTCAGGTTTCAAGGAAGGGCCGGCTTGGGCCTCCTGCGGTGCACGCTGCCTCGCACCTCGCACCTCGCACCTCGCACCTTGCAACTCGCACCTCGCACCTCGCCGCTATGCCGTAGTCTCCGGCTCCGCCTTGCTGGTCTTGGCGCGCTCCAGCAGGGGCTTGAGGAAACGGCCGGTGTGCGACGCCTCCATGCGTGCCACCTGCTCGGGCGTGCCCTCGGCGATAATGCGCCCGCCGCCGGAGCCGCCCTCGGGGCCCAGGTCGATCAGCCAGTCGGCGGTCTTGATCACGTCCAGGTTGTGCTCGATCACCACGATGGTATTGCCGTGGTCGCGCAGGCGGTGCAGCACGCTGAGCAGCTGGCGGATGTCCTCGAAGTGCAGGCCGGTGGTCGGCTCGTCGAGGATGTAGAGGGTCTTGCCGGTATCGCGCTTGGCCAGCTCCCGGGCCAGCTTGACCCGCTGGGCCTCGCCGCCGGAGAGCGTGGTCGCGCTCTGCCCCAGGCGGATGTAGGAGAGCCCCACGTCGAGCAGCGTCTGCAGCCGGCGGGCGATCGCCGGCACCGGCGAGAAGAACGCCAAGGCCTCCTCCACGGTCATCTCGAGGACCTCGTGGATGCTCTTGCCCTTGTAGGCGATCTCCAGGGTCTCGCGGTTGTAGCGCTTGCCCTTGCAGACGTCACATGGCACATAGATGTCCGGCAGGAAGTGCATCTCCACCTTGATCATGCCCTCGCCCTGGCAGGCCTCGCAGCGCCCGCCCTTGACGTTGAAGGAGAAGCGGCCCGGCTTGTAGCCCCGCGAGCGTGCCTCCTGGGTGCCGGCGAACAACTCGCGGATGGGGGTGAAGATGCCGGTGTAGGTGGCCGGGTTGGAGCGCGGGGTGCGACCGATGGGGCTCTGGTCGATGTCGATCACCTTGTCGAGATGATCGAGGCCCTCGATGCGCTCGTGGGCCTCGGGGCTCAGCGACGTGGCGCGATTGAGCTCGCGCGCGGCGATGGGCATCAGGGTGGCATTGATCAGCGTCGACTTGCCGGAACCGGAGACGCCGGTGATGCAAACGAAAAGGCCCAGCGGCAGTTCGAGGGTGACGTTCTGGAGATTATTGCCACTCGCCCCGGTCAGACGAACCACCTTCTCCGGATTGCCGGGAATGCGCCAGGGCGGGACCTCGATGCGCCGAGTGCCGGCGAGGTACTGGCCGGTGAGCGACTCCGGGGTGGCGATGATCTCCTGCGGGGTGCCCTGGGCGACGATGCGCCCGCCATGTACGCCGGCGCCAGGGCCGATATCGAGCACGTGGTCGGCGGCGCGGATGGCGTCCTCGTCGTGCTCGACCACGATCACGGTGTTGCCGAGGTCGCGCAGGCGTTCCAGGGTCTGCAGCAGGCGGTCGTTGTCGCGCTGGTGCAGGCCGATGGAGGGCTCGTCGAGGATGTACATCACCCCCACCAGGCCAGCGCCGATCTGGCTGGCCAGGCGGATGCGCTGGGCCTCGCCGCCGGAGAGGGTCTCGGCGCTGCGCTCCAGGTTCAGGTAGTCGAGCCCCACGTTGACCAGGAACTCCAGCCGGGCGTGGATCTCGTTGACGATCTTGACGGCGATCTCGCCCTTGCGTCCCGGCAGGCTGAGTTCGCCGAAGTAGTTCAGCGCCTCGCCGATGGGCAGGTGGACGAGCTGGGGCAGGGTGCGGTCGTCGATGTAGACGTGGCGCGCCTCCCGGCGCAGCCGCGAGCCGTGGCAGGTGGGGCAGGGCTGCACGGCGATGTGGCGTGCCAGGTCCTCGCGCACCATGCTGGACTCGGTCTCGCGATAGCGGCGCTGCATGTTGGGCAGCACGCCCTCGAAGGGGTGCTCGCGGGTCACCTTGCGGCCGCGGTCGTTGACGTAGCTGAAGGCGATGTCGTCGCTGCCGCTGCCGTACAGGACGATCTCGCGCTCGTGGCGCGCCAGGTCCTGCCAGGGGGTCTCCAGGGTGAAGCGGTAATGGTCGGCCACGGCCTGCAGCTGGTTGAAGTAGTAGACGCTGCGCCGGTCCCAGCCCTTGATCACCCCCTCGGCCAGCGACAGCTCGGGGTGGCTGATCAGCTTGTCGGGGTCGAAGAACTGCTGCACGCCCAGGCCGTCGCAGGTCGGGCAGGCGCCGGCCGGGTTGTTGAAGGAGAACATGCGCGGCTCGAGTTCGGCGATGGAGTAGCCGCACACCGGACAGGCGAAGCGTGCCGAGAAGGCGATCTCCTCGTGCTCGCCGTCCATGAAGTGGATCGTGGCCACGCCGTCGGCCAGGTTGAGGGCCGTCTCGAAGGACTCCGCCAGGCGCTGCTGCAGCCCGTCGCGCACCTTGAGGCGGTCGACCACCACGCTGATGTCGTGCTTCCTGTTCTTGTCGAGCGGGGCGATGTCGTCGAGCTCCAGCACCTGGCCGTCGACCATGGCGCGCACGAAGCCCTGGGCGCGCAGCTCGGCGAGCAGCTGCAGGTGCTCGCCCTTGCGCCCCTTGACCACCGGCGCGAGCAGCATCAGCTTGCTGCCCTCGGGCAGGGTCAGCACCTGGTCGACCATCTGCGAGACGGTCTGGGCCTCGAGGTCCTCGCCGTGCTCCGGGCAGCGCGGGGTGCCGGCGCGGGCGAACAGCAGGCGCAGGTAGTCGTAGATCTCGGTGATGGTGCCCACGGTGGAGCGCGGGTTGTGAGAGGTGGACTTCTGCTCGATGGAGATCGCCGGGGAGAGCCCCTCGATATGGTCGACGTCGGGCTTCTCCATCATCGACAGGAACTGGCGCGCGTAGGTGGAGAGCGATTCCACATAGCGGCGTTGGCCCTCGGCGTAGAGGGTGTCGAACGCCAGCGACGACTTGCCCGAGCCCGAAAGCCCGGTGACCACGATCAGCTTGTCGCGCGGCAGATCGACGTCGATATTCTTCAGGTTGTGGGTGCGGGCACCCCTGACCAGAATTGTGTCCATTCCCACCTCGCCGGACGCGGCAAAAGCTCGATTATACGTGGCGGGCTGCGCCGCCGGCAAAGCGCGAGCTGCCATCGGCTTTCCCTGCGCCCCGGCGAGCCGCTAGAATATGCGGTCCACCTCCGGGCCCGAGGGTCCGTCCACGGAAGTTCGATCCGCCATGCGAAAGGTCTCAGGACTGCTGTTAGCCACCGAGCGTCGTGCCATCACTGGGCTGGCGGGGCTCTATGCCACGCGCATGCTGGGCCTGTTCATGGTGCTTCCGGTGTTGGCCCTGTATGCCGATGACCTGGCCGGCGCCACGCCGCTGCTGGTCGGTCTTGCGCTGGGCGTCTACGGCCTCACCCAGGCGCTGCTGCAGATTCCTTTCGGCCTGCTCTCCGATCGCCTGGGGCGCAAGCCGGTGATCGCCGCCGGCCTGGCGCTGTTCCTGCTTGGCAGCGTGGTGGCCGCCGGCGCCGACACCATCGGCGGAGTGATCCTGGGACGCTGCCTGCAAGGCAGCGGCGCCGTGGCCGCGGCGATCATGGCGCTGCTCGCCGACCAGACCCGCGAGCAGGTGCGCACGGCCGCCATGGCCACTATCGGGCTCTCCATCGGCGTGGCGTTCGCCGTGGCCATGGTGCTCGGCCCCTGGCTGGCCGCAGGCGTCGGCCTGGCCGGCGTCTTCTGGTTCACCGCGGGGCTCGCCCTGCTGGGCATGGTGGTGCTGTGGAAGCTGGTGCCGCCGGCACCGCGGCGGGTGCGCCACCGGGACGTGGGCATGGATCGCGACCAGCTGCGGGGCATCCTCTCGAGCAGCGAGCTGTGGCGCATGGACGCCTCGATCTTCGCCCTCCATCTGGTGCTGATGGCGATCTTCGTCGCCGTGCCTTTCCGGCTGGTCGAGGCAGGTATCGCCGTCGAGCGTCATGGCCTTACCTACCTGAGCATCATGCTGCTGGCCTTTCTGGTGATGGTGCCGCTGGTGATCATCGCGGAGAAGCGGCGGCGCATGAAGGCCATGTGCCTCTCGGCGATCACCGCGATCACCCTGAGCCTGTTCGGGCTGGCCGGTCTCGGCGACGGGTTCCCGGCGCTCTTCGGCTGGCTGCTGCTGTTCTTCGTCGCCTTCAATCTGCTCGAGGCGACACTGCCCTCGATGCTCAGCAAGCTGGCGCCGGCCGGGGCCAAGGGCACGGCCATGGGGGTCTATTCTACCAGTCAGTTCCTGGGGGCCTTCCTGGGCGGGGTGCTGGGAGGCGCCCTGGTGCAGCAGTGGGGGTTGCCCGCGGTTTTCATTGGCTGCGGCCTGCTGGGCCTGGCCTGGCTGGCGGTGATGGCCGGCATGGCGCCCCCTCGCCACCTGACCAGCGAAGTGGTGGCGCTGGACGGCAATGAGCAGGATGATGCGCTGGACACCCTGATGGCGCGATTCGCCGACGTCGCCGGGGTGGAAGACGTGCTGGTCGTCCCCGAGGAGCGCCTGGCCTATCTCAAGGTGGATCGCCAGCGTCTCGATGAACAGGCGCTGGCCCGCGTCACCGGTTCCGGGAATCACCACAGCGGCGCCTGAGCCGCGTATGATCCTTACAACGTATTCATGACAGCAAGGAGTCCCTCATGGCCCGCGGCATCAACAAGGTCATCCTCATTGGCAACCTGGGCCAGGATCCCGAGGTGCGCTTCACGCCCTCCGGCACCGCCGTTGCCAACCTCAACCTGGCCACCACCGATACCTGGATGGACAGGCAGAGCGGCCAGCGCCAGGAGCGCACCGAATGGCACCGCATCGTGCTGTTTAACAAGACCGCCGAGATCGCCCAGCAGTACCTCAAGAAGGGCAGCAAGGTCTATATCGAGGGCCGTCTGCAGACCCGCAAGTGGCAGGACCAGAACGGCCAGGACAAGTACAGTACCGAGATCGTTGCCAACGACATGCAGATGCTCGATTCCCGTGGCGGCGACTTCGGCGGTCAGCAGGGCGGCCAGTACGGCGGTCAGCCTCAGCAGGGTGGTTACGGCAACGCGCCGCAGCAGGGCGGCAACTATGGTGGTGGTAATCCGGGGGGCGGGCAGCCTCAGCGTCCGGCTCCGCAGCCGGCTCCCCCGCAGCAGGGTGGCGGCCAGCAACAGGGCGGCAACTATGGCGCGCCGGACCCGGGCAGCTTCGATGATTTCGACGACGAGATTCCGTTCTAGGCAGGCGTCCGCCGAGGAGTTGCCGTGAAGCTGCTGATTCTGGAGGCCGGGCACTGCCTGAGCCTGGCACTGGCTCGCGAGGCCAATCGGCGCAGTGACACCGAGCTCACCATCGAGCCGGGCCTCTCGCCCGACCTTGCGCTGCTGGAGGAACTGCGCCCGGATGCGCTGGTGATCCCGCCGCTGTCACGGCCGATCACCGCCGAGCCGGCGGCTGTCGTCGCCCATGCCGAGGCGGTGGAACGCTGCATGGTGGCGTGTCGCGAGTTGGCTATCCCGCTGGTGTGGTGCGTTTCTGACCAGCTCTACGAGGATGGCCTGGATCTCCCCATCGACGAGCACGTGATCCCCGAGCCTCGCGACGACAGCCTGAGGCGGCTGATTCGCACCGGCGACCGTATTCGTGCCGAATATCCTCGGCATCTGATCGTGCGTCTGGGCCCGCTGTTTGCCCTGGATGGCAGCCAGGCCTGGCTGAGCGAGCTGCTCGATACCCTGATGGACGGCGGCGAATTGCGCGCCGAGTCCGACGTGATCCTCTGCCCGACCTCGGCGGATGCCGTGGCCATGGCGCTGATCGGCATGCTTCAGCAGCAGTACTGTGGGGCCGAGGCCTGGGGCAGCTATCACCTGGCCGGCACCGAGCCGGTGAGCGCTTATACCTTTGTCTCCATGGTGCGCACTCAGCTTGCCACGCGGCTCGAGGGGCTGGGCGAACGGGTTGCGCTGGGCGATGCCAAGGCCCTTAATCATCATCACGACCACCCCCTGCGACGCGTGCTCAACTGTCGTCGGGTGCTGGAGGTGTTTGGCGTCCACCAGAAGCCCTGGCGACTCGAGGTGGGCCGCATGCTGGACATCTGGTGCCTGGCCCGAGATGACGACAAGCAAGCCGGAGAGGAGATGACACGTTGATCAACGTTATCCGCAGCCTGGTCTTCTATGCCGGCTACTTTCTGGCCATGCTGGTCTGTGGCGTGCTCTTTCTGCCGCCGGCGCCCTTCCTGCCGCTGCGTTCCCGCTATCGCCTGCTCAACCTCTACAACCACTTCATCATTGCCTGGTTTCGGCTGGCCTGTGGGGTGCGCCATGACTTCCGTGGCCACGAACGGTTGCCCGAGGGCCCTTGCGTCATCCTTGCCAACCACCAGTCAGAGTGGGAGACCGTCTACCTGCAGCTGCTGCATCCGCCGGTCTGCACGGTGCTCAAGCGGGAGCTGCTGAATATCCCGATCTTCGGCTGGGGGTTGCGATTGCTGCACCCCATCGCGCTGGATCGCAGCAAGCCTGCTCGTGCCATGAAGCAGGTGCTCACCCAGGGCAAGACCCGCCTCGACGAGGGGCTCTCGGTGCTGATCTTCCCCGAGGGCACCCGAGTAGCGCCGGGTAACCGGCGACGCTACAACAAGAGCGGCACGGTGATCGCCTGCCGCGCCGGTGTGCCGGTGGTACCGGTGGCCCACAACGCCGGGGAGCGTTGGCCGGGACGCCACTGGGTCAAGCGCCCGGGGCGTCTGTCGCTGGAGGTCGGCGAGCCCATCGAGACGGCCGGCCGCACGTCCGAGGAGGTGATGGCCGAGGTGGAAGCGTGGATCGAGGCGCGGCTGGCCGAGATCTCCGAGGTGCCGCGCCCGGCAACCGCCGCCCCGCCGATCACCGACAAGCCGTTGGCCTGACGCTGTCCGCCCCCCGCCACGCAAGAGGCGCCCCGTAGGGCGCCTCCTGTCTTGCGGCCGTGTCCGATGGATCATCAGTCGCGAAGCTTCTCCAGCACCAGGCAGGCGTTGGTGCCGCCGAAGCCGAAGCTGTTGGAGAGGATGCGATCGATCTTCACGCCGTCGCGACGCTGAGTGACGATATCGAAGCCGTCGGCCTGTTCGTCGAGGGTCTCGACGTTGGCCGAGGCGGCCACGAAGTCGTTCTCCATCATCAGCAGCGAGTAGACTGCCTCCTGCACGCCGGTGGCGCCCAGCGAGTGGCCGGTCAGCGACTTGGTCGAGCTCATCGCCGGCGTGGCATTGCCGAAGACCTCGCGGATCGCCTTGAGCTCGGCCACGTCACCCACCGGCGTGGAGGTGCCGTGGGTGTTGATGTAGTCGATCTTGCCGTCGACGGTGGCCATGGCCTGACGCATGCAGCGTACGGCCCCCTCGCCGGAAGGCGCGACCATGTCGTGGCCGTCGGAGGTGGCGCCATAGCCGGTCACTTCGGCATAGATCTTCGCGCCGCGTGCCCGGGCGTGCTCCAACTCCTCGAGCACCAGCATGCCGCCGCCGCCGGCGATGACGAAGCCGTCTCGGGCCTGGTCATAGGGCCGGGAGGCCTTGTCGGGGGTGTCGTTGTAGTGGGTCGAGAGTGCCCCCATGGCATCGAACAGGCAGGAGAGGGTCCAGTGCTCCTCCTCGCCGCCGCCAGCGAAGACCACGTCCTGCTTGCCCATCTGGATCTGCTCCATGGCACTGCCGATGCAGTGGGCCGAGGTGGCGCAGGCCGAGGAGATGGAGTAGTTGACGCCCTTGATCCGGAACGGGGTCGCCAGGCAGGCCGAGACGGTGCTGCCCATGGTGCGGGTGACCCGGTAGGGCCCCACGCGGCGCAGGCCCTTCTCACGCATCAGGTCGGCGGCCTCCACCTGGTTGGCACTGGAGGCACCGCCAGAGCCGGCGATCAGCCCGGTACGCTCGCTGGAGACCTGCTCCGGGGCGAGGCCCGCGTCCTCGATGGCCTGGGCCATGGCGACATAGGCATAGGCGGCGGCGTCGCCCATGAAGCGACGCAGCTTGCGGTCGATCAGGGCGTCCAGGTCGATGTCGACGCTGCCGGCTACCTGGCTGCGGAAGCCTCGCTCGGCGTAGTCCTCCTTGAAGCGAATGCCCGAGCGCCCGCTCCTGAGCGCCTCCAGAACCTGTTGTGCGTCGTTGCCCAGGCAGGACACGATGCCCAGGCCGGTGACTACCACTCGTCGCATGGGAGCCTCCTGTTCAGAAATTCGCGGTGGAGGTGAACAGGCCGACGCGCAGGTCGTTGGCCTGGTAGATGTCGCGGCCGTCGACGGATACGGTGCCGTCGGCCATGCCCAGAATCAGACGCCGGGTGATGATGCGCTTGATGTTGATGCGGTAGGTGACCTTCTGGGCATCAGGCAGGATCTGGCCACTGAACTTGACCTCGCCACAGCCCAGGGCACGGCCACGACCGGGGTGGCCGAGCCAGCCCAGGTAGAAGCCTACCAGCTGCCACATGGCATCCAGTCCCAGGCAGCCGGGCATCACGGGATCCCCGGGGAAGTGGCAGTCGAAGAACCACAGGTCGGGATGGATATCCAGCTCGGCGATCAGCTCGCCCTTGCCGTGATCCCCACCTTCCTCGTGGATGTGCATGATGCGATCGAGCATCAGCATGTTGGGGGCCGGCAACTGGGCATTGCCCGGACCGAACAGCTCGCCGCGTGAGCAGGCCAGCAGTTCTTCGCGATCAAAAGAGTGTTGCTTGGTCACTGAGTCGTTCCGAGAGTCGAGATTATTGTGTGCCGAAAGCGGCCTGGGCCGCCGGGCGGCTGTGCCTAGTCTACTGTCCACACACAATGAATGCACGCCAACCAGATCCGGCGCCTCGCCATGCATGGTACTGCCTCCAGCAGAAACGCGACGCGCACGTCGGGTTTGTTATCCGCGAAGAGCGTGCTTTCTGTCGAGGAGCTCTGACCGGGCGGGGGTCAAGCTTCCTGGGTGGCTGCCGATAGATCGTTAACGACTCCGACCATGCCAAGGCATGACACTATCCACCCATCGAGCATCAGTTCCCATGTGGCCAGCGTTCTCCCTCAATCGACCCATGCTCTGGGTGGCACTGTCGGCCTTCTCGGCCAGTATCTGGCTGCCCAGTATTCCCCTGCGCCTGGCGGCGGCGGTCATGGTGGCCCTCGGCCTTGTCGACGCCTGGCGCCAGGTGCGACTTGAGCACCAAAGATCGCGCCTCGGCGAGGCGGCGCTCTCTCTCTCGGAAGAGGGGGTCATCATTACCGATGCGGCGAATCGCATCCAGGCCGTCAATCCGGCCTTCACCCGCATCACCGGCTATCCCCTGGACGAGGTGCGCGGCCTCAATGCCAGTTCGCTCGTGGCGCCTCGGCACGACAAGACGTTCTTCGAGAACTACTGGCAGACCCTGCGCACCACGGGCCGTTGGGAAGGAGAAATCTGGAATCGCCGCAAGCAGGGGGATGAGTATCCCGAGTGGCTGAGAGTTCGCGTCGTCACCGATGAGTCGGGCCAAATTACCCACCATGTCTGCCTGTTCACTGATATCTCCGTTCACAAGGCCCGGGAGCGCGACCTGCAGAGGATCGGTTTCGAGGACCCGATTACCGGCCTGCCCAACCGTCGGCGACTGCATGACCTGCTGGCTTCCCGCCTGCGGCACTTGCGGGCGGGCGAGAGCCTGGACCTGGCGTTGATCGATATCGATGGTTTCAAGGAGATCAACGATGGCATCGGGGTTGAGCTCGGTGATCGGCTGCTTGCTGACTTCGGGCAGCGCTTGGCCGGGCAGGCGGCAGGTGGTGTCGTCGGTCGGCTGGGGGGAGATGAGTTCATGGTGATTCGTACCACCACTCGCAGCGACCACGACAATTGGGTCAAGGGGCTGCAGAGCCATCTGGGGCAGCCCTTCGAGATCGACCGACACAGCCTGCGATTGGGGCTGACGATCGGCAGCTGTCGCTCACCGGAGGACGGGCGTCAGTCCGGCGTGCTCTTTCAGCGCCTGGAGTCGGCCTTGTATAGCGCTAAACGCACCGGTCGTAACCTGACTCAGCGTTTCCGGCCCGCCCTCGATGTCCAGGATAGTCCGCAGCTCGGGTTGCTCAACGATCTCCGTAATGCTCTGGCCGTTGGCGGCCAGCTGGAGTTGTACTACCAGCCACAGTATCGCCTGGAAGATGACCGCCTGGCCGGGCTGGAGGCCCTGCTGCGCTGGCGGCACCCCCGCGATGGGATGATCTCTCCCGGCGACTTCATCCCCTTGGCCGAGCGACACGGGCTGATGGCGACGCTCGGCGACTGGGTGATCGACCAGGCCCTGGCCCAGATGGCGCACTGGCAGCGGATGGAGATGCCGGAGGCTACGGTGTGGATCAATATTTCGGCCATGCAACTGTTTCAGGGCGACCTGGAGACGGCGCTGGCATCGGGCCTGGCGCGTCATCGTGTGCCGGCTCGGCTGCTGGGCCTGGAGCTGACGGAGTCCGTGCTCCTCGACGAGCGCGCCGGTGATATCGCGCCGCGACTGGAAAAGCTGCGACGGCAGGGGCATGGCATCGCCATCGACGATTTCGGCACCGGCTATTCCTCGCTGGGTTACCTCAAGCACCTGCCGGTGGACAAGCTCAAGCTTGATCGTGCCTTCATTCACGCTTTGCCTGGTGACCGGGCCGATGCGGCCATTGTTTGTGCCGTCCTGGCCATGGCGCGGGGGCTCGAGCTGGAGGTGATCGCCGAAGGGGTCGAGACCGAGGCGCAGCGTGATTTTCTGCTCGCCCAGGGCTGCGCGCAGGTTCAAGGGTTTTTCTATGCCCGGCCCCGGCCGGCGGCTCAGCTGGAAGCGCAGTGGCGGGAACAGGCCTCAGCGGGCCTGTCGGCTCAGGGCAAGCGGGTTGCCGAGGCGCCGGCTTAGCGTCAGGCAGATCAGCGCCCAGGTCAGTGCCTCGGCGGGCAGTAGCCAGGGCGCCAGCTCAACCCCGGCGAGGCTCGCGCCGGCATAGTAGGAGAGCGGTCCGCTGGTGGCGCCACCCAGTACCGCCAACCAGGGATACTGCCAGAGCCAGGCCAGCGAGTGGTGAATCAGGGTCGCGAACAGCGGCCAGAGCAGCCACAGCCAGGGCGGCATCCCCCCGAGCAGCGGTAGCCCGTTAGCGAAGTCGAAGCCGCCGGCCAGCGTCAGGCCGCCGTCGACCACCAGCCCCAGGGCGGCGAAGCCGGCCAGCCAGCGCCACTCGCCGGGACGGGCCAGCCAGGCGAGGTGCAGAGCGATGATCGCCGAGGCAACCAGCAGACCGATCCGCGAGCCGCCCAGCACGCAAGCGAACCAGCCCGCCTGAAAGGCGGCCAGGTTGACCAGCATCTTCACGGGGCCATCGGGCAATGTCGCCATAGGGATTACGCCGCCCCGGTGAGCGGGGCCGGTCGCGCACCGGGCTTGGCCAGTAGTAGGTGGCAGGTGCCGATGGTGCGCTCCATGAAACCGCCCTCGCAATAGCAGAGGTAGTAGCGCCACATGCGAATAAAACGCTCGTCGTAGCCGAGTCGGCGCACGGTCTCCAGGCTGGCTTCGAAGCGATGGCGCCACTCCCGCAGGGTGCGGGCGTAGTGCAGGCCAATCTCGTCGAGGTCGATGACGTTGAGCGAGGTGTGGCGCGTCAAGCCATCGAGGATGGCGCGATGCGATGGCAGGAAGCCCCCCGGGAAGATGTAGCGCTTGATGAAGTCCATCTCGCGCTTGGCGGCCTCGTAGCGCTGGTCGCGGATCGTGATGGCCTGCAGCATGGCCTGACCGTCGTCGGTGAGCAGCCGGTCCAGGGTGGCCAGGTAGGTGCCCAGGTACTGGTGGCCCACCGCCTCGATCATCTCCACCGAGATCAGCCGGTCAAACTGGCCCGACAGTTCGCGATAGTCTTGCTGGAGCAGGGTGATGCGCTCCCCCAGGCCCTCTTCCTCGATGCGCTTCGCCGTGAAGGCGTGCTGCTCCGCCGAGATGGTGGTGGTGGTCACGTGGCAGCCGCGGGTCTTGGCCGCATGGATGGCCAGCCCGCCCCAGCCGGTGCCGATCTCCAGCAGGTGGTGGTGGGGCTGGACATCGAGTTTCTCGAGCATCAGGTCGAGCTTGTAGGTCGAGGCGTCCTCCAGGCTGGCCTCGGCGTCGGGGAAGACCGCGCTGGAATACATCCGGTGATCCTGGTCGAGGAAGGTGGCAAACAGCGCGTTGCCGATGTCGTAATGCGCGGCGATGTTGCGCTTTGAGCCGCGCAGGCTGTTGCGCTGCAGACCATAGAGGGCGCCGAGCAGCCAGCGTCCGAGACGGGCGGGGCCATTCTCGATCTCGCCGTTGACGCGCTCCAGGTTGGCCGCGAACAGCCGCACCAGCGCCACCGGGTCATCGGCATCCCAGTCGCCCTCCATGTAGGCCTCGGCGGCGCCTACGGTGCCGCCCAGCGCCAGACGCTTCCACGCCCGGTGGTGGCGCACCACCAGGGTGACCCGCAGCGGACCTCCCTGGCCTAGCAGATGGCGCTTGTGGCCGTCGATAAGGGTGATGTTGCCGCCCTCCAGGCGGTCGAGCTGGGCCAGTACCCGGGGCTTGAGCCAGCGGGTCAGCCGGTCGCCCTCGGGAGCCAGGGGGCGGGCAGTGGCGGAGCGAAGGGTGTTCACGACGAGCTCTCCTCACGCGAAGGGTGGTCTTGGCCGGGATGGTCATGGACGGGCACGCCCTTGAGCCACAGCCGTAGTGCCTCGAAATGGATGCCGGCGAGGGTCTTCAGGCTCATCCACGGCTGGCGGGCCAGGGTGGCCAGCAGCACACTGCGGGTCGCCGGTCGGGCCTGCAGGGTCAGGGTGGCGTCGAAGTGGCGCTCGCCGTTCTTCCAGTTTTCCATGTGCATCGACAGGGCGTCGCTCGGGGTGTCGAAACGCCAGCGGTAGGTCATGTCCATGGGGTTGAAGGGCGAGACGTGCATGACCTTGTCGAACTCGGCGACATGGCCATGGCGCCAAGGCGACACGGCGCAGGCATAGCGGGTGCGTTCGCCCCACGGCGTGTTGCTCACCTCGCCGAGCACCGCACGCAGCTCGCCGCGGGCATCATAGGCGTAGTAGAGCGATACCGGGTTGAAGCCCAGCCCCAGGGTGCGCAGCTGGGTCAGCACGCAGATTCGTCCGTCCGGGGCGCTGCCCAGCAGGCGCTCCAGCTCCTCGCGCACCGCCTGCTTGAGGGGGCGGTCATGGGGGGCCAGATAGTCCTCACGGCGAAAGCGCGCCAGGGCCGGGCGTCGGGCGCTGAAACCGGGCACGCCGTCGAACAGCTCCGGCAACTCGTCGAGGTCGAGCCAGGCCATCCACAGGCCATACGCGAAGGCGTGATGGCGCGGCAGGAAGCGGCGATGGCGCAGGGTCCCCCGGTAGATGCGCGAGCGTGGCGAGCGAATCATGCCACGCGCTCCTTGGCGGCCTTGGCAGGCGTGGAGGGGCGCGCTTCGTGGCGGTCGTCCTCATTGCAGCCCAGGGACTGGGCCACGCGTAGCGCACTCCAGACACCGTCCTCGTGGAAGCCGTTGCGCCAGTAGGCACCACAGTAGTGGGTGCGTTGCTCGGGCCCGGAGATTTCGCCATGGCGGGCCTGGGCCGTCTGGCCGGCGAGCGTGAACTGCGGGTGGGCATAGGTGAAGCGGCCCAGCACCTTGGCAGGGTCGATGGCGGCACCGTCGTTGAGGGTCACGCAAAACGTGTGCGGCGCATCGAGGCGTTGCAGGATGTTCATGTCGTACGTCACCGACACCCGGGTATCGTCGCCACGACCATCGAGCCGATAGTTCCAGCTCGCCCAGGCGCGCCGGCGGCGCGGCAGCAGCCGGGTATCGGTATGCAGCACCACCTCGTTGTCGGCATAGGGCAGTGCACCGAGAATCTCGCGCTCGGCGGCGCTCGGGTCGTCGAGCATGGCCAGCGCCTGATCGGCGTGGCAGGCCAGCACAACCTGGTCGAAGGCCTGGATGCCGCTGGCGGTGCGCACCTCGACCCAGTCGGCATGTCGGCGGATGCCGCGTACCGGAGTGGCCAGGTGGATGCGGCCAGCGCAGGGCGCGGTTAGTGCCGGGATGTAGCTTCGCGAGCCGCCCACTAGGGTGTGCCATTGGGGTCGGTCGCTGACCGACAGCAGCCCGTGGTGGCGAAAGAAGCGCACGAAGAACAGTAGCGGGAAGGCGCGAAGGTCGCTGATGCTGGCCGACCAGATGGCTGCCCCCATCGGCAACAGGTAGTGATGCTGGAAGTCGTTGCCGAAGCCGTTGGCCTGAAGCCAGGCACCCAGCGTCATGGCGGGGTCGAGCCGGTCGTCTTCCAGCGCCCGGGTCGCCTCGCGGTTGAAGCGCAGGATATCGCGGAGCAGGCGGTGAAAGCTGGGACGCAGCAGGTTGCGCCGCTGGGCAAACAGGCTTGCCAGAGTGTGGCCGTTGTATTCGAAATCGCGGCCCGTCTCGTGCACCGAGAAGCTCATCTCGGTGGGCTGGCTGGCCACCCCTAGCCGCGCCATGAGGCGCTGGAAGTGCGGATAGGTCCAGTCGTTGAAGACGATAAAGCCGGTGTCGATGGCGTAGTGGCGACCATCGAGCTCCACGTCGACGGTGGCGGTATGCCCGCCCAGGCGGTCGGCGGCCTCGAACAGCGTGACCTCATGGCGGCTCGACAGGTACCAGGCGGCGGCCATGCCGCCGATGCCGCCGCCGATCACGGCAATGCGTTGGGCGGTCTCGTGGCGGGGGGTGTCGAGAGGCGACGGTGACGATGTGAACGAGGCGGTCATGAACGGGTCTCCGATGCGCTGTCCTGGCGGGTCATGCGCACCCCCAGGCGATGACGCAAGGCCGGGGGGAGGATGCCCGCCAGCCTTACCAGCAGCGTGAAGCGGCGCGGGAAGTGGATGTCCAGCCGGCGCTTGGCAAGGCCCGCGAGGATCGCCGTGGCGGCTTCGTCGACGCTCACGCGCATGGGCATGGCGAAGTCGTTGCGGTCGGTCAGCGGTGTCTTGACGAAACCGGGGTGGATCAGGCTCACATCAATGCCTTCGGCCTCCAGGTCGAGGCGCAATGACTCGAGGAAGTGGCTGAGCGCGGCCTTGGAGGCGCCATAGGCCTCTGAGCGGGGCAGCGGGAGATAGGCAGCAGCGCTGGAGGTGGCGGCCAGCAGGGGCCGCCCACCCTCGGCGCGGGCCCGGCGCAGCAGGGGTAAGGCGGCTTCAACGCCATAGATGGCGCCGAAGAAGTTGGGAGCGAAAACCCGCTCGACGAGGTCGACATCGAAGTCACGGGCATCCAGGTATTCGCAGGTGCCGGCGTTGAGAATGACCAGGTCAAGGCCGCCGAAGGCTTCGTCCAGTTGCTCGCCGGCGCGACGCACGGCCTGACGATCTGCCACGTCCAGCGGCAGCAGCAGGGCGTTGTCACGGCCGGCGGCGAGCTCCTGCAGCGCCGGCTCGCTACGGGCGCTGAGCGCCACCCGATGCCCCTCGTCGAGCAGACGTTCGGCCAGGGCGCGGCCAATGCCCGAGGTGGCGCCGGTCAGCCAGATGCGCTGCCTGTCGCTCGCTGTGATCATGATCTCTCCCCTTTATCCAGTGGCCGTCAACGGCCCAGCTGTCGCTTCACCAGGCGTATGGCGCCTCCCAGCACCGGCAGTCGCTCGTAGAGCAGTGCACCGGCGTCAAAGTAGTCGCGGTGTCTCACCACTCGGCCGTCTGGCGCGAAGGCGAGGTGCGAACATCCCTCGACGTCCACTCGTCGCCCCCCATCGAGTCGCGGATGCACCAGGTGCATCGTCCAGGTGACAAACGCCGTGTCCTGCTGTTGTAGCGTGTCGTGAAATGTGAAATGACACGATGTCACGTTGTCGTACAGGGTGCGAAAGTAGCCTTCCAGCGCTTCACGGCCCTTTATATGGTGCAGCGGGTCAATGAAGTCAACGTCGTCAGTGTATACCTCGCACAGCTTCCTTGTACAGGTTTTGTCTAGTTTATTGAAGAAGGCGCAGAAGGCCTCCAGGTCAGTTGCCTGGCGCATGGTGGGGTCTCCCTAATCCACTGGTCGTCAGTCCGCGCTCAACGCCTTGAAGGCTTCCAGGGCGCGGGCTCGGGCGGCTCGGTGATCGACGATGGGCGCCGGGTAGTCGATGCTTCCCAGCAGGTCCTTCGGGGGAGCATGGCGGGCCTTTGCCGGCAGTTCGGCCAGCGCTGGCAGCCATTCGGCGAGGAAGCGGCCATCGGGGTCGAAGCGGGTCGACTGGGTGGTGGGATTGAAGATGCGGAAGTAGGGCGCGGCATCGGTGCCGGTGGAGGCGGCCCACTGCCAGCCGCCGTTATTGGCGCAAAACTCGCCGTCCACCAGGTGGCGCAGGAAGAAGGCCTCGCCATGGCGCCAGTCGATCAGCAGATGCTTGGCGAGGAACATGGCCGTGACCATGCGCAGGCGATTGTGCATCCAGCCGGTGGCAACGAGCTGGCGCATGGCGGCATCGACAATGGGGTAGCCGGTGCGTCCTTCGCACCAGGCCGCGAAGCCCGCCTCATCGTCACGCCAGGCCAGTCGTTCGGTGTGGCGCTGGAAAGCCCGATGGCGACATACCCGCGGGAAGCCGACGGCCACGTGTCGGTAGAACTCGCGCCATACCAGCTCATTGACCCAGGCGGTAAGGCCGGCATCGCCCTCGGCCAGCGCGCCATTGTTTTCGGCCATCACCGCCTGAAGACACTGTCGATGGGAGATCATGCCCAGCGCCAGGTAGGGCGAGAGTTCGCTGGTGCCGCGAATCGCCGGAAAATCGCGCTGCTCGGCATAGTGGCGTGCCCGAAAGCGCAGGAAGCGCTCCAGGCGATCGGCGGCGGGGCCCTCGCCGGCCGGCCAGTGGCGACTATCGATGGGCGTATCCGCCAGGGCGGGAAGCTCGGGCAGCGGATCGGAGGCAATATCGAGGCGTGTCTGGGGGGGCGGTGCGTCGTGCAAGGCAATGCGCTCCGCGGTCAGCTGGCGGTGCCAGGCCTTGGCAAAGGGCGTGAAGACGCCATAGTAATCGCCCTTGCCGGTGAGCAGCTCGCCAGGCGCAAAGGCCACGTCGTCGTGGTGGCCGTGGGCCGTCAGGCCGGCGTCCGCGAAGGCGTCTATGACCGCAGCATCGCGGGTGCGCTCATCCACCGGGTACTCGTGGTTGAAGTGCAGGGCGCTGGCGCCGGTCTCCCGGGCGATGGCCAGCAGGGTGGCCGGGGCCTCTTTAAAGTCGTCGATGTCGCGATGCAGCAGCGGAATGCCGAGGCCCTCGAGGTCGTCGCGCAGCGCGGCGACGCCTCGGGCCCAGAAGTCGAGTTTGTTGGCGCCATGCCCGTGGCGCTGCCAGTGGGGGAGGCTGCGCAGGAAGACGGCGACCACGGGGCCCTGCCGGGCGGCTGCGGCCAGGGCGGTGTTGTCCTGGACGCGCAGGTCGCTGCGCCACCAGACGATCACGGGGCGGGTCATTGGGGGCTCCGGTTCAGCGGACGGGAAGGCGGGCTTGAAGGCCTTGCATGGCCTCGCCGAGGTCATCGCCCAGCAGTTCGACGCGAGTTTCCTCCAGGTCGGCTTCGCGGATGCGGGCCATGGGGCCGCAGGCCATCAGCGGGACCTCGAGCTGTTCGGCCAGGCGTGGCAGCTGGCGTCGCACCAGTTCGGCCTTCTCCGCCTTGCCGCTGGCCAGCAGCAGGGCCGCGGCCTGGAAGCGCTCCACTGCCAGGGGCAGCTCGCTGCAGGGGAGGGGGGCATCGAAGAGTTGCACCCGATAGCCGCGGTCGCTGGCCGCCAGGGCCGTGAGCAGCACCCACAGCGGGGCAGGGTCATCCGGAAGGGGGGTGATTAGCAGCGTCGGGCCCTGGCCCAGCCGATTGGCATGCAGCAGTCGGGTGCCGATGCGGGTCCGCAGGAACGCCTCGAGTGTGCGACGCTGCAGCGCATCGCCGAGTTGCTCTCCCCAGCCCTCCTCGAGCTGGCGGACCACCGGCTGCCAGAGCTCGGCCAGGCAGGTTGGCACCGGATAGAGCGCCAGCGACTGGTTGAACAACTCTTCCAGTCGCGTCAGGTCCAGCGCCTGCACGGCGCTGACCAGTTGGCGACGCTGGCCGGGCCAGTCGCCGGCGGCAGGCGCCGGGGTCTCCGCGGTGTCCGGCTGCTCGAGCAACTCGCGAACCTGGCTGACCGGTACCCCGCGGTTCAGCCACTGCAGGATACGCTCGACGCGCTCGATGTCCTCGCGGGCATAGAGACGGTGACCCTTGGGGGTCCGCTGGGGCTTGATCAGGCCGTAGCGTCGCTCCCAGGCGCGCAGGGTGACGGAGTTCACTCCGGTCAGCCGGGAGACTTCGCGGATCGGATAGAGCGGGGTGTCGGCCGCACGCCGTGCCTCATCATTCATGAGCGTACCGACTCCCCTGCCGGCTCAGCGCAGCGCTCGGTGAGGGCTCGCCAGTGAGGATCGCTGGAGTCGTGGGCGAGCAGGATCAGTGTGTGTGTCATGGAAGTCTCCAGTCGCGAGAGGATCAGGGGGCGTCGGCTGACAGGGCCTCGCCGAGGTGATGTCCGGAAAGCCAGGCATCCTCGACCCGTGGCCCGCGCCAGGCATCGCCGCACAGCGCCAGGCCCATGGCGGTACGGCGGTAGTCAAGGTTGACGGCCTCGCCTGCAGCGAAGACGTTCGGCTGCGCATAGCGCCAGAGGTGGGCCCCCAGGTCACTGGGCTCGGGCAGGGTGGCGCCGCCTGGCAGGCGCTGACGGAAGGCCTCGAGCAACTCCCGCGCCACGCTCTCGGCGTCGAGGGTCAGATGGGTCTCGCTCCATTCCAGGCGCGCCAGCAGGCTGAGGCTTTCGCCCTGACCGCGGCGGCCGGGTTTGTGGTCGTTGCGGCTGACGAAGCGCAGCGGGTCGGCAGCCGGTGCCCGTTCTTGGTCGGGGTCGAGGCGCACCGCCTGCCAGTCATCGTCGACGCCCGGCAGGGCCGGCATGGCGGTATCAAAGCGGGCCCAGGCCGCCCAGCACGGGCGCTGGATCACCGCCTCGCACTCCTCGGCCAGGGCGGGGGCGTGGTCGGCCAGCAGGGCGGCGGCCTGCGGCGTGGGAATGGCGATCACCACGCGGGCGAAGGGGCCATGGCGCTGCCGGCGCTCGTCCAGCAGCCACCATTGGTCCTCCTGGGCTTCAAGACGCTCGATGCGTGTCTCGCAGACAACCTCGAGCCCCTCAGCAAGCTGACGGGGCACGGCACTCATGCGCGGGGTGCCGATGAAGCGTTCGACCTCGTCGTGGTGGCGCTGCCAGCCACTCTCGCTGATCTGCCAGAAGCTATGGGGCCAGGTGGCGACATGCCCCGCCTCCTGCCAGGCGCTCACCTGGCGGTGAAAGGCCGGGTCACGCACGCTGAAGAACTGGGCGCCAAGGTCGACTTCGGCATCCTGCAGGTGGCGGCTGGACATTCGCCCCCCGGCGGCGCGGCCCTTGTCGAACAGGCAGACGGGCAGGCCGGCGTCTTTCAAGGCTTGCGCGCAGGCAAGACCGGCGATGCCGGCGCCGATGATGGCGGTGGAAACGGGAGGCTGTGGCATGGTGATCTCGTGCAGTCAACGGCATTGATCGCTAGACTAGCAGAAGTGTACAACGGCTGTATAACTCACGGTGGCTTGTCTTATTGGTAGGGGGAGGGATTCCGGATGCGAGTTCTGATTACGGGCGGCAGCGGTTTCGTCGGACAGCGGCTCTGTCGGCGGCTTAAGGAGGCCGGGCATCGCCCCTTGGTGGTGTCGCGGGAGCCGGATCAGGTGCGCGATCGCCTGCCGGAGGAGTGCGACATCCGCCGCTCGGTGCTGGATTTCGTCGACACGCCGCCGGATGCCATCGTCAACCTGGCCGGCGAGCCGATCGCCGCCCGGCGCTGGAGCGATGATCAGAAAGAGCGCCTGATCGACTCCCGGGTCAATATCACCCGGGATCTGGTGACGCTCTGCGAGCAGCTTCACTCCAGCCAGGGCCGGACGCCCCGCGTGATGGTTTCGGCCTCGGCGATGGGCTACTACGGCGATCAAGGCGACCGCGAGGTCACCGAAGAGACCCCGCCCCACGACGAGTTCGCCCACCGGCTCTGCAAGCGCTGGGAGGAGGCTGCCCTGCCGGCCAGGGACTTCGACGTCCGGGTAGCCCTGCTGCGCATCGGCCTGGTGCTCGACCTGGGCGGCGGTAGCCTGGAGAAGATGCTGCCGCCCTTCAAACTGGGGCTGGGCGGCCGCTTTGGCGATGGCAAGCAGTTCATGCCCTGGATCCATCGCGAGGACCTGGTCCGCGCCATCCTCTTTCTCCTCGAGCGCGACGATCTGGAAGGCCCCTTCAACGGCAGTGCCCCCCACCCCGTGACCAACGCCGAGTTCACCCGCACCCTGGCCAAGCAGCTGGGGCGTCCGGCGATCTTCCCGGTGCCGGCGATCGTGCTGGAGACCGCCTTTGGCGAGATGTCGCGGCTGCTGCTGACCGGCGCCGACATGCGCCCGGCCCGACTGCTTGAGGCGGGCTTCGAGTTTCAGTTCGAGACTCTGGACGCCGCCCTGGCCGATATTCTGGGCTAACCGCCAAGCCGCCAAGCCGCCAAGCCGCCAAGCCGCCAAGCCGCCAAGCCGCCAAGCCGCCAACCCGCCAGGTAAGCGCCAGAGCAACGGGCGCTTGCCCAAGGGCAGCCGACGTAGGCCTGGCTCGCGAGCTCAGCGCGTTTCGTCACCCACGGTGACGATCACCCTCACCGCGTCGAGGCGCAGCCGGGTGCCTTCGATGGCCTGGTCCAGGGCGGTGCGTTCGTTGCGCAGCGCCTCCAGCTCGTCGGCACGCACCGCCGGGTTGAGTCGTGATAGCGCCTCGAGGCGACTGAGCTCTGCATCGAGCTCGGCGCGCATGCGCACCTGGGCGGCCTCGACGATGCTCGGCAGTTCCCGCTCGGCCTCCGCCTCGGCACCGTCGAGCAGCTCGCGCAGCCGGTCGTGGCGGCTCTTGATCAGGTCACGGGCCACCGCCTTCTTGACCTTCTTCACGGCCTTTGAGAGGCCGGTAAAGGAGATCTTGTCGGTGAGGTTGGCGCCGGACTCGTCGAGCAGCACGCGCACCGCGGTGGGCGGCAGGAAGCGGTTGAGGTGCAGACGCTTGGGTGCGGGGCAGTGGGTGCGGAAGACCAGCTCGACCATCAGCCGGCCGGCGGGAATCGCCGGGTGCTTGAGCAGAGCCAGGGCCGTATTGCCCATGGGGCCGTCGAGGATCCGACCCATCATCTCGCGCAGCAGCGGGTGCTCCCAGGAGAGACGCTGGACGTCGTCCCGGGCCAGGGCCCGCGAGCGCGAGAAGGTGGCCGAGAAGCCCTCTTCGCCCTTCGCCAGACCCGGCAGGCCGTCGAGCATCTGCGGGCTCGGCTGCAGGTGCTGGATGCCGCCGCCCAGCTCCTGGCTGTCGACGCCGAAGATGTCCAGCGCCTGGTCCAGGTAGCGGGTCAGGGCCTTGTCGGCATCGAGCTCGCGGATCGCCGCGATGACCGCATCGGCGCGCTCGTGTCGGCAGGCGTTGAGCTCCAACAGGCGGTTGCGTCCGGCATCGCGCTCGGCCAGGCGTGCCTCGAACAGCGCCCGGGTCTCCGCGATCACCTCCTCGAGCGCCTCGTCGTCGAGCAGGCTGTCGGCCAGGGTGTCGCCGAAGGCGGCATGGATCTCGCTGCCCAGGCCATGGGGCGCACTGAAGGCGTCCATGCCCTGGTGGTACCAGCGCAGCAGCTTTTCGCCGGGACTGCCGGCAAACACCGGCACATGCAGCTCGATGGCATGGCGCTGGCCGATACGGTCGAGACGGCCAATGCGTTGTTCCAGCTGGTCGGGGTGCAGCGGCAGGTCGAACATTACCAGGTGGCGGCAGAACTGGAAGTTGCGCCCCTCGGAGCCGATCTCCGAGCAGACCAGCAGCTGGCAGCCTTCCTCCTGGTCGGCGAAGGCCGCCGCGGCGCGGTCGCGCTCCACCAGCGAGAGCCCCTCGTGGAACACCGGGGCCTGGTAGCCGCCGAGCACGCGCAGCCCCTCGGCCAGGCCCATGGCGGTCTCACGGTCATGGGCGATCACCAGCACCTTGTCATCGGCGAAGCCGCCCTCGCCGTCATCGGCGAGGCGCTCCAGCAGCCAGGTCACGCGCGGGTCGAACTGCCACCAGGGCTCGGTGTTGAGCGGATCGTCGGTCAGCGCCCGGTACGTGGCATCCGGGTAGATCAGCACCTCGGGATGGTCGAGGCCGGTCTCGATCAGCAACTCGTCCAGATAGTCCTCGTCGCGCGCCAGGCGGCGCAACACCCGGCGGTAGGAGGAGGGCGCCTCGAGCTCCTCGATATGCAGGCGGCGCGCCGGGAAGCCTCCCACATGGCGGCGACTGTTGCGAAACATCACCCGGCCGGTGCCATGGCGATCCAGCAGCTGGTCGCGCAGCTGGTCACGGGCGGCGGCGTGCTGGTCGTCGCCGCGCTCGGGGTCGGCCAGGGTGTCGAGCAGCGCCAGGCTGTCGGGCTCGGCGATCACCGCGGCGACCCGCCCGCGGTCGGTGTCTTCGCCCGGCAGGCGCTCCAGGGCATCGATCGCCTCGGCCACCTCCACGTAGTGCTGCTCCTCCTCGCGGAAGGCCTCGAGACTGTGGTAGCGGTCGGGGTCGAGCAGGCGCAGCCGGGCGAAGTGGCTCTCGAGGCCCATCTGCTCCGGAGTGGCGGTGAGCAGCAGCATGCCTGGCACCTGCGCCGCCAGGCGGCCCACACAGGCGTAGCCGGGGCCGCTCTGTTCCGGGCTCCAGTCCAGATGGTGGGCCTCGTCGACGATCAGCAGGTCCCACTCGCAGGCCAGCGCCTGCTGCTGGCGATGGGGGTTGGCGAACAGCCAGTCCTGGCTGGCCAGCACCAGCTGGCCGGCCTCGAAGGGGTTCGCCTCGCCTTGGGCCTGGCTCTGCTGCTCGTCAAGCAGGGTGACCTCGAGGGCGAAGCGGCGCAGCAGCTCCACCAGCCACTGGTGGCTCAGGCTTGCCGGCACCAGGATCAGCGCCCGTTCGGCGCGGCCGGTGAGCAGCAGGCGATGCAGGATCAGCCCCGCCTCGATGGTCTTGCCCAGCCCCACCTCGTCGGCCAGCAATACGCGCGGCGCGTGGCGGCGGGCTACCTCGTCGGCGATATAGAGCTGGTGAGGAATCAGGTCGATGCGCGGACCGGCCAGGCCGAGCGCCGGGTTCTGCTCGATGCGGTGGAAGTGGTGCAGGGTGCGAAAGCGCAGGTCGAACCAATCGTTGCGGTCGACCTGGCCGGTGAGCAGGCGGTCGCGGGCCTGGTCGAACTGCATGGTATCGGCGAGCCGCGCCTCGGGCAGTTCGCACAGCTCGCCGGCGTCGTCCTCGCCGATGTAGACGATCAGGCCGCCGACCTCCTTGCTGTCGTCAACGGTCATCTGCCAGCCCTCGGTGGACTGGATGCGGTCGCCGCTGCCGAAGGCCACCCGGGTCAGAGGCGCGTTGCGGCTGCTGTAGGTGCGGGTTTCCTGGCTGGCGCCGAAGAGCACGGTGACGCTGCGAGCGTCGACGTTGAGGATGGTGCCCAGGCCGAGTTCGGCCTCGCCGTCGCTGATCCAGCGCTGGCCGGGAGAGAAGTCGCTCATGGTGCCTCGGGGATGCTTGGGATCGGTTCGGTGCCGCAGGCCACACCCGGCCCGGCGGCGACAGGGCGCGGTATCTTACAGCAAAGCCCGGCGCGGCTTAAGCACCGGTGACGATCAGCGCTCCTCCAGCCAGGTCGACAGCTGGGCACGGGTGAGCTCACCGACATGCTGATCGAGGGCGCGCCCCTCGCCGTCGAACAGCAGTGTGGTGGGCAGGCCCGGCGATTCCGTCAATACCATCAGCCGCTGACGCGGGTCGAGCAGCGCCTGGTCGATATCCAGGCCCTGGTCGTCGAGGTAGCGCACCACCTGCAGCAGTTCCTCGCCCTGGTTGACGATCACCACCGTGACCCCTTCCCGGGCGTCCGCCTCGGCTAATAGTGGCATCTCGCGACGGCAGGGTGGGCACCAGGTGGCCCACAGGTTGACGACGATCCGCTCACCGGACAGCGAGGTCAGGTTAACCTCCTCGCCGTCGAGGTTCTCCAGGGTGAGGTCGGGCATCTCGCGCAGGGCCATGCCGCCGCCGAGCGGCGCCAGGGTGACCAGCGTCAGCCATAGCAACGAGGCACCCAGTGCCAGCCCCATGCCGCCCAGCATCGCCCCCAGCCGGTCGCGCAACGACCAGGCGGTCCAGCCCAGCGCCGCCAGCAGGCCCCAGAGGCCCTGGTAGCCGGGCTGCCAGAACTTGAGGATATCCAGCGGCGCCTCGGCGTAGGTGTCCAGGTTCATCAACCCATGCCCCAGGCGGGCGCCGACCAGCCAGGCCAGCAGCAGGCCGTTGAACCAGCGCGCATGGCGTTTCCGGGGCAGGCCGAGCAGGAAGGCGCTGGCGGCCAGCAGGACCAGCGCGGCAACGAAGGCATAGAGGCGCGGCAGCGCGATCAGGACGGGCCCCAGGGCGATGGCATCCATGTCGTGGCGGTGACTCCGGGAGGTCGGCGACGGGCGCCGCAGCGGGTACACTGGGCGAATTCGTTTCGCCAAGCCTACTGCCGGCGGGCAGGGCTGTCATCCAGCGGGAGCACTCATGTCACGACCGGCCTTCGATACCCTGCGCGCCCTGGCGATCGCCAGCCAGGCGACGGGCTTCATCCTGATCCTGACCCTGGAGACCCTGATGGGGGATGCCGCGCGCCCCTGGCAGGGCTGGACCCTGGCCGCGATGGTGGCCGCCGCGCTGTGGATTGCCCTGGTGCGACTCTATCGCCGCAACAAGGCCCGCAAGGCCATGGCCAGGCGCCTGGCCGACGACGAAGACGATGCGGCCTGACCCGGCAGCACGATTTATCTGACACCCCGCCGGGAAACGCCGACAACAGGGAGGCACCATGTCCGATTCGACGTCCGTGGACCCCGCGCCGGGATCGCCGTCGCGCCCGGCGCGCCTCAAGGTCTTGGTGGGGTTGCTGCTGGGGCCACTGGCCTTTCTGTTGCTGACGCTCATGGATGCCCCGGCCGAGATGCCGCCGGCGGCCTGGCAGGTAGTGGCACTGGTTGCCTGGATGGCGGCCTGGTGGGTGCTGGAGCCGGTGCCCATCGCGGTTACCGCGCTGTTGCCGGTGGCCGTGTTGCCGGTCATGAGCGTCGCGCCCATCGACCAGGTAGCCGCTCCCTACGCCAATCCGCTGATCTTTCTCTTTCTCGGCGGCTTCCTGCTGGCCGAGGCCATTCAGCGCTGGAACCTGCATCGGCGCATCGCCATGCTGGTGTTGCGGGTCTCCGGGCTGCGCCCCGACCGGCTGGTGGGTGGCTTCATGGTGGCCACGGCGGCGCTGAGCATGTGGGTCAGCAATACCGCCACGGCGGCACTGATGGTTCCCATCGGCATCTCGGTGCTGACCATGCTGGAGCGAGAGGGCGGTGAAGGCGCCAGTCACCATATGGCCCTGACGCTGCTGCTGGGGATCGCTCTGGCCGCCAACATCGGCGGCATGGGTACCCTGATCGGTACGCCGCCCAATGCGCTGCTGGCCGGTTTCATGGCCGACAACTACGACATCGAGATCGGCTTCGCCCAGTGGATGCTGGTGGCCGTTCCCCCCGCCCTGTTGCTGCTGGCGCTGGCCTGGTGGCTGCTGACCCGCTGGGTCTACCCGGTGAGCCACGACGAACTGCCGGGAGTGGCGCAGATGCTCCACGAGCAGGCCCAGGATCTGGGGCGCATGAGTCCCCCCGAGCAACGCGTGGCGGCGCTCTTCGCCCTCGTCGCCGTGGCCTGGGTCACCCGGCCGCTGCTGGAGGCCTGGCTGCAGCTGCCGCTCAGCGATGCCGGCATTGCCGTGATCGGGGCCCTGCTGCTGTTCGTGGTGCCGGCTCGCTGGCATCAGCGCCAGTTCCTGATGGACTGGGACAGCGCCCGTCAACTGCCCTGGGGGGTGCTGGTACTGGTCGGCGGCGGACTCAGCCTGGGCACGGCGATCGAAGGCAGCGGCCTGGCCGCGGCGGTCGCCGAAGGGCTGGGAGCCTTCGGTGCCTGGCCCACCTGGGGCCTGGTGGCGATGGTCGTGGTGGTAGTGATGCTGATGAGCCACGTGACCAGCAACACCGCTACCGCGGCGGCGATACTGCCGCTGACCGCCTCGCTGACCGTGAGCCTGGGCGCCAGCCCGCTGCTGCTCTCGGTGCCGGTCGCCATGGCAGCGAGCTGCGCCTTCATGCTGCCGGTGGCGACTCCGCCCAATGCCGTGGTCTTCGGCAGCGGCCGCTTGAGCGTTATGGAGATGATGCGCGCTGGCGCCCTGGTGGGCCTGGCGGCGATCCTGGTCATCACCCTGGTGGTGTTTGTGCTCGCCATGCCGGTGCTGGGCTTCGGCTGGAGCGTTTGATCCAGGACATTGCCGGATAGCCTGCAACGTCTAGGCTTGGTGCAGGAGGGGTGCCCCGCGGTATCCCGATATGTCACTGAAAGGACCGATATCATGTACCAGTCAATCCTCGTTCCCGTCGACGGCTCCAGTCATGCCGAAAAGGCGCTCAAGGTTGCCGTACAGCTGGCAAAGGGGACATCCGCCACCCTTCACCTGATGACCGTGGCTGAATTCCCGCCGGACAATATCGGCCTGTTCACCGGCGGCACACCCGAACCCTTTTCCGAAGAGGAGCGCGAGAAGCTGGCGGCCGGAATGAAGGAGGAAGCCCACAAGGCGATTGATGCGGCACGCGCCGCTGTCGATTTTTCGGGCGTCGATGTTGATGAGGTGGTCCGCCAGGGCCGGCCGGCGGAGCTGATCACCAAGGAGGCCGAGAAGCTTGGAGCCGATGTCATCATCATGGGCAGCCGCGGCATCAGCGACGTGCGCGGCATGGTGTTCGGCAGCGTTTCCCACAAGGTCAGCCATACCGCCGACTGCTCGGTCATTACCGTGACGTGACCGCGCGGCCTCCGCCTGGTTTGTTGCTCACGCCCGTGCCGCTCTCGTGCAGCGACCGGGCGTGATGCCTTACTCCCGTGGCGGTGAGGGGTAAACATAGCGGTCGCGCCGCCCGGGGCTGTGCGCGTGCTCCTGGCTCAAGCCCCTGATCAACCCCCAACTCATCAGGACCAAGGCCAACGAGAAGGGTAGCCCCATGGCCACGGCGGCGGTCTGAAGGGGGTTGAGTGCCGCTGTGGCGTCGCCGGCGACGGCCCAGCCAGCGGCCAGCAGCACCGCGGCGATCACGCCCTCCAGCACCGCCCAGAACAGGCGCTGTGCCTTCCTGGGATGCGGGTCACCGCCATTGGTCAGCATGTCCACCACCAGCGAGCCAGAGTCCGATGAGGTGGCAAAGAACAGCGAGACCACCAGGATCGCCAGCAGGGATGCCAAGGTGCCCAGCACGGGCCAGACGGGCAGCTGGCTGAGCAGGATGAACATGGCGTTGTTGGTGCCGGCATCCATCAGGGGGTTGTCCGGGTCACTCAGGATTCGCTCCAGGGCGCTACCCCCGAAAATGGCGAACCAGACGATGGAAGCGCCGACCGGTGCCATCAGGGTGCCGCCGATGAAGGAGCGGATGGTGCGTCCTCGTGAGACGCGTGCGATGAAGATGCCGACAAAGGGCGACCAGGAGATCCACCAGCCCCAGTAGAAGAGCGTCCAGTTACCCAGCCATTCCGACCCTGCCGGTGAGAAGGAGTACATCTGGAAGCTGTTCTCGGGTAGGTGCTGGAGATAGTTGCCCGTGCTGTTGACCATCAACTCGAGGATGAAGATCGTCGGCCCGACCACGAACACGAAGACGGCCAGCAGGCTCGCCAGGTACATGTTGAGCACCGATAGCCGGCGGATGCCGGCATCGAGACCCAGCATGACTGAGGTGACCGCGACCGCGGTGATCAAGCCGATGATGATGACCTGAGAGGTCGCCCCGATCTCCATCCCGAAGACGTCGTTGAGGCCGGCATTGATTTGCGTGGCTCCGAGCCCCAGTGAGGTCGCGAGCCCGAAGAGGGTGCCGAAGACGGCCAGGATATCGATGAGGTGTCCCACAGGGCCGTAGATATGCTTGCCGATCAAGGGGTAAAGCGCCGCGGCTGGACGCATGGGCAGGCCCTTGCGGAAGCAGAAGTAACCCAGTGACAGGCCGACGACGATGTAGATGGCCCAGGGATGCAGGCCCCAATGGAAGACGGTGATTTCCATGGACTTCAGGGCAGCCTGACTGGTGCCGCCCTCGCCAACGGGGGGATTGTTGAGGTGGAAGACAGGCTCGGCGACGCCGAAGAACACCAGGCCGATGCCCATGCCGGCGGTGAACAGCATCGAAAACCATGACAGGGTCGACCATTCGGGGCGACTGTCATCGGGTCCGAGGCGGATTCGCCCCCAGCGACTGCACATCAGAATCAGCACCAGGACCAGAAAGCCGCTGGCGCACAGCATGTACCACCAGCCGAAGACCTGGGTGATCCAGTTGTTGATGTCGGAGGCGATGGTGCCGAGATGAGAGGGCGCCATGACCCCCCAGCTGACGAAGGCCAGCGCCAGGATCGCTGAGAACAGAAAAACGGGCAGGTTGGTATGTTTGCGTAGGTAGTCGCGCATCGCGCTACCTCCTAAGCCGTTGGTTGTCTTAATTAGTGTAGGGCACGCAGGCGCGATAACGCTCGTCACGTCGAGGTCTCTGCTGTACTCAAGAGGGATGGGGAGTAAACGCTGGCGCACGATCGGCATCCTGCCGCATGCCGCCTATACGCCACCTGAATGCAATTCAATGAAAAACGGCCACCGCTCCGATGAGCTAAGTGGCCGTTTTTACTGATGTTCTTGGTCGGAGTAGCAGGATTCGAACCTACGACCTCTGCCTCCCGAAGGCAGCGCTCTACCAAGCTGAGCTATACTCCGAATCTTTCTCGTGTCGGGCCTGTGGTGACCGACGGAGCGCATTATACCCAAGCCTTGCCGGCATGCAAGCCCTGAGCGGTGTGGCGCCGCTCAGTTCTGCCGGTCGACGGCCAGGCGGGCGAGTTGCGCCATGCTGTCGCGGAAGGGACTTTCGGGCAGGGCGTCGAGTTGCGCCAGGGCCCTGTCGGCCATCTCCTCGGCACGGGCCCGGGTGTAGTCCAGGGCGCCGGTGTCGCGCACGATGGCCAATACCTCGTCCAGGTGATCGAGGCCGCCCTGGCGAATGGCCCGGCGTACCAGGTCGCGCTGTGCGGGGGTGCCGGCGGCAATGGCCTGGATCAGCGGCAGGGTTGGCTTGCCCTCGGCCAGGTCGTCGCCGACATTCTTGCCCATCGCCTCGGCGTCGCCCTGGTAGTCGAGCAGGTCATCGACCAGCTGGAAGGCCAGGCCCAGGTAGCGGCCGTAATACTGCAGCGCGGCCTCCTGCTCGGGGCTGGCATCGGCGAGAATGGCGCCGCTATGCGAGGCCGCCTCGAAGAGCATGGCGGTCTTGCCCTGGATGGTCTCGAAGTAGGCCGTTTCATCGGTGTCGGGATTGCCCACATTGGTCAGCTGCTGTACCTCGCCCTCGGCGATGGTGCAGGTGGCCCGCGAGAGCACGTCCATGATCCGCATGGAGCCCACTTCCACCATCATCTGAAAGGAGCGTGAGTAGAGAAAGTCGCCCACCAGCACCGAGGGGGCGTTGCCCCATGAATCGTTGGCCGTGGCCTTGCCGCGCCGCATGTGGGACTCGTCGACCACGTCGTCATGTAGCAGCGTGGAGGTATGCATGAACTCGATCAGGGTGGCCAGCGTGATGTGCCGGTCGCCCGCATAACCCAGCGAGCGCGCTGCCAACAGCACCAGCAGCGGGCGCATCCGCTTGCCACCACTCTCGATGATGTACTGACCGATGGTCTCCACCAGCGGGATGCGCGAGGCAAGCTGGTCCATGATCGTGCGGTTCACGGCGAGAAAGTCATCGGCGACCGCGGCATGCAGGGGCGCTGCGGAGGCTGGGCGAGGTGACTGAGGCGGTGAGGCGTTCGCTGGCATGGAGGCGGTTTCGACGAGTAGATGGGGCCGGGGCGAGAGACGCCTCTTCAGGCATCTGATTGTCGGCCATGCTATGGGGCCCCCATGGGGGCGTCAAGCCAGCGCTGACGGGCCCTTGGCCCGGGTGGCGGCTTGGCCCCCGGCGCTGGCATCTCGGGTTGTGCGGTCGTTCGCTCGCGGTTATAATCCGCGACCCACTCATCATGCTCCCTGTCAGATGGCTGCCGGAAGGGGCGCCACTCGCAGCAGGTCGATGAAGAGCCAACACCCGATGAGTCCTGGAGAGAAAAGCATGTACGCAGTGATTAAGAGCGGTGGCAAGCAGTACCGCGTTCAGGAAGGCCAGACTCTCAAGCTCGAGAAGCTGGAAGTGCCGACCGGCGACACCATCGAGTTCGACGAAGTCCTGCTGGTGGGCAACGATGAGGACGTCACGGTTGGCGCCCCGCTGGTCGACGGTGCCAAGGTGGCCGCCGAGGTCGTCTCCCACGGCCGTGGCGACAAGGTCACCATCATCAAGTTCCGTCGTCGCAAGCACCACATGAAGCGTCAGGGCCACCGCCAGTGGTTTACTGAAGTCAAGATCACCGGGATCTCCGCGTAAGCGGCTGCTCCCCTGAACGAGCGAGGTATTTGCAATGGCTCACAAGAAGGCAGCGGGTTCTACCCGTAACGGTCGCGACAGCGAATCCAAACGCCTTGGCGTCAAGCTGTTCGGCGGCCAGGTCGTCAACCCGGGCAACATCATCGTTCGCCAGCGTGGCACCAAGTTCCACGCCGGCACCGGTGTCGGTATCGGCAAGGACCACACGCTGTTCGCCCTGGACGAGGGCGTGGTCAAGTTCGAGACCAAGGGTCCGAAGAACCGCAAGTTCGTCAGTGTCGTCTCTGCCTGAGACCCCTGATGCTTGCAGCGAGAAGGCCCCGCCCAGGCGGGGCCTTCTTGTATCATGGCGACATGGGTCGTCAGGAGAGTGAAAGATGCAGTTCGTCGACGAAGCCTCGATCATCGTGGAAGCCGGCAAGGGCGGCAATGGCTGCCTCAGCTTCCGCCGTGAGAAGTACGTGCCCAAGGGCGGCCCCGACGGCGGCGATGGGGGGCATGGCGGCACCGTCTACCTGATTGGGGACGATGCCCTCAATACCCTCATCGACTTCAAGTACCAGCGCTTCTACAAGGCGCAGAACGGTCAGCCCGGCATGGGGCGGCAGATGAGCGGGCGCGCCGGCGAAGACCTGCACGTCAAGGTGCCGGTGGGTACCACGGTGATCGATGAGGACACCCTGGAGGTGATCGCCGACGTCACCGAGATCGGCCAGGTGGTGCCGGTGGCCCAGGGCGGTCGCCGGGGGCTGGGCAACATCCACTTCAAGTCGTCCACCAATCGGGCGCCGCGACGCACCACGCCGGGCACCGAGGGTGAGCGACGCAATCTGCGCTTCGAAATGAAGGTGATGGCCGATGTGGGCCTGCTGGGGATGCCCAATGCCGGCAAGTCGACGCTGATTCGCGCCGTCTCCGCGGCCAAGCCCAAGGTCGCCAACTATCCCTTCACCACCCTGGTGCCCAACCTCGGCGTGGTGAAGCTCGGTCAGCACGAGCACTTCGTGATGGCCGACGTGCCCGGCCTGATCGAGGGCGCCTCCGACGGCGCCGGCCTGGGGCTGCGCTTCCTCAAGCACCTGACGCGCACCCGGCTGCTGTTCCATGTGGTCGACGTGGCGCCCTTCGACGAATCCGACCCGGTGGAGGCCGCCGAGGCGATCATCCACGAGTTGGGCGAGTTCTCTCCGGCGCTGGCCGAACTGCCGCGCTGGCTGGTGCTCAACAAGCTCGACCTGCTGCCCGCCGAAGAGCGCGAGGCGGTTGCCGACGAGATCATCCGCCGGCTCGGCTGGGAAGGCCCGGTATTTCGCATTTCGGCGATCTCCAGCGACGGCACCGATGCCCTGGTGCAGGCCGCCTACCGGTGGATCACCGAGCAGCGTCGCCTCGAGAACGAGGACGAAGAGGCCGCCGAGCGGGCGCGTGAAATGCGCGCGCGGATGGAAGACGAGGCGGTGGCTCGCACTGAGGCCCGGCTGGGTCGCAAGCGCAAGCGTGATGACGAGGTCGATGACGACGACTTCGATGACGATGACTACGACGTCGAGGTCGAGTACGCCCCCTGAAGGGGAGTTGTCCCGTAAGCTGGGTGCCGCTTGACGGGTGAACCGAGGAAAGGATGGAAAGCAACGAGCAGATAGTCGGCCGAGGGGCGCTGAAAAACGCCCGCCGAGTCGTGGTGAAGATCGGCAGTGCGCTGCTGACCAATGACGGTCGCGGCCTCGACGAGGCGGCCATCGGCGGCTGGGTGGACCAGATCGCCGCGCTGCACCGCCGGGGCATCGAGGTGGTACTGGTCTCCTCCGGGGCGGTGGCCGCCGGCATGGTGCGCCTGGGCTGGCAGGTCCGGCCCTCGGCGGTCCACGAGCTCCAGGCCGCGGCAGCGGTGGGTCAGAACGGCCTCACCGAGTGCTACGAGGGCCACTTCGCCCGCCACGGCCTGCTCACCGCCCAGGTGTTGCTCACTCACGATGACCTCTCCAACCGCAAGCGCTACCTCAATGCGCGCTCGGCGCTGCGCACGCTGGTGTCGCTGCGCGTGGTGCCGGTGGTTAACGAGAACGACACCGTGGTCACCGACGAGATCCGCTTCGGCGACAACGACACCCTGGGGGCCCTGGTGGCCAACCTGCTGGAGGCCGACGCTCTGGTGATCCTCACCGACCAGGAGGGGCTGTTCGATGCCGACCCGCGCGGCAATCCCGAGGCGCGACTGATCGCCGAGGGGCGCGCCGACGACCCGCGCCTGGCGGCGGTCGCCGGCGGTGGCGGGGCGCTTGGGCGTGGCGGCATGGCCACCAAGGTGCGCGCGGCCCAGCTGGCGGCGCGTTCCGGCGCGGTCACGGTGATCGCCAGCGGCCGTCAGCCGTCGGTGCTCGGCCGGCTGGTCGAAGGCGAACGGCTGGGCACCCTGCTGATGCCAGAGCAGGCACCCATGGCGGCCCGCAAGCGCTGGCTGGCAGGGCAGCTGCAGGTGCGCGGCAGCCTGACGCTGGATGCTGGCGCGGTGAAGGTGCTCAAGAGCAGTGGCTCGAGCCTGCTGGCGGTGGGGGTGACCGGCGTGAGCGGCCAGTTCCGCCGCGGCGACATGGTGCTCTGCGTCGACGAGCAGGGGCATCGCGTGGCCAAGGGGTTGGTCAACTACGGTGCCGACGAGGCGCACCTACTGGTCGGCAAGCCCAGCCACCAGATCGAGGCCATCCTCGGTTACATGGAGTCGCCCGAGCTGATCCATCGCGACAACCTGGTGGTGCTCTAGCACTCTCGCAGGAACTATGGCAAGCCCGGGGCTGGCGTGATAGGATACGCCATCCTCTCAGACACGGCCCCTAAGCGACTGCGCTCGATGGCGCAGCCGGAACATGGCCAGGCCGACGGGGATTTTTTCATTTCCCTGTTGGATCAAACAGTTATCAAGCGTCGCCGATAGATGGCGACCGCAACTTTCTCCAAGGAGACAGTCAGTGGCGAACAGCAAGCAAGCCCGCAAGCGTGCCCGTCAGGCAGAAGGCCGTCGTGTCCTGAAGGCGAGCCAGCGCAGCATGGTCCGCACCTACATCAAGCGCGTCGTCAAGGCCATCCACGGCGGTGACCACGCCACGGCCATGGACGCCTTCAAGCAGGCGCAGCCGGTCATCGACCGCATCGCCGACAAGGACGTGCTCTCCAAGAAGAAGGCCGCGCGCCTGAAGAGCCGCCTCAACAAGCGCATCAAGGCACTCGCGGCGTAACCGCCGAGCGCCCGCAAAAAAAACCGGCTGCGGCCGGTTTTTTTGTGTCCGCGATTCTTGCCGAGCACCCGCAGAGGCGCCGAACGAGGAACAGACGGTGACGGATCACGACCAGCCCCCCGAGCCCCGGGACGACGAACGCCGGACGCCTGAGGGCGATCCGCGCCCCCCGGTCGTCGACGACCACGACCGTGCGGTGGCGCCCAAGGCGGGTGGCCTGATGCGCTCGGGCCTGGTGGTCAGCGTGATGACGATGCTCTCGCGCGTGATGGGGCTGGCGCGCGACGTGGTGATCGCCACCCTGTTCGGCGCCGGCAACGGCGCGGACGCCTTCTTCGTCGCCTTCAAGATTCCCAACTTCCTGCGTCGCCTGTTCGCCGAGGGGGCCTTCAACCAGGCCTTTGTGCCGGTGCTCTCGGAGTACGCTACCCGCGGCAGCAAGCGTGAAGTAAAGGAACTGCTCGATGCGGTGGCCGGCAGCCTCGCGGCGGTGCTGGCGCTGATCACCGCGCTGGCGATGCTGGCCTCGCCCTGGCTGGTGTGGGCCTTTGCGCCCGGCTTCGGTCGCGACCCGGCGAAGCTGGCGCTGAC
This sequence comes from Halomonas fontilapidosi, assembly GCF_014192285.1. GTDB lineage: Bacteria > Pseudomonadota > Gammaproteobacteria > Pseudomonadales > Halomonadaceae > Halomonas > Halomonas fontilapidosi. Next base: position 68,069 of record NZ_JACHXQ010000012.1, read on the forward strand.
TGCCGACATGCTGCGGCTTACCTTCCCCTACCTGCTGCTGATCTCGCTCACGGCGTTCGCCGGCAGCACGCTCAATACCTGGAACCGCTTCGCCGTGCCGGCCTTCACCCCGGTACTGCTCAATCTCTCGCTGATCGGCGCGGCGGTGCTGCTCACGCCGCTGTTCGAGGAGCCGGCCATGGCGCTGGCCTGGGGGGTGCTGATCGCCGGCGGCGCCCAGCTGGCCTTTCAGGTGCCCTTCCTGGCGCGGCTGGGGCTGCTGCCGCGGCCCTGGCCCAATTTTGCCCACAGCGGCGTGCGACGCATCCTGCGGCTGATGCTGCCGGGGCTGTTCGGCGTCTCGGTCTCTCAGATCAACCTGCTGCTCGACACCGTGCTGGCCTCACTATTGGCGGCGGGCAGCGTCTCCTGGCTCTACTACTCGGACCGGCTGGTGGAGCTGCCACTGGGGGTGTTCGGCATCGCCATCGGCACGGTGATCCTGCCGGCGCTCTCGCGGCGCCATGCCGAGCAGTCCGGCGAGCATTTTGCCGCCATGCTCGACTGGGCGATTCGCACCGTGCTGCTGCTCGGCCTGCCCGCCGCGCTGGCCCTGGCGGTGCTCGCCGAGCCGCTGCTGATCGCGCTGTTCCACTACGGCGCCATGACCGATCGCGATATCGCCATGGCGGCGATGAGCCTGCGGGCTTATGCCTTCGGGCTGGTGGCCTTCATGCTGATCAAGGTGCTGGCGCCGGGCTTCTTCGCCCGCCAGGATACCGCCACCCCGGTGAAGGTCGGCATCATCGCCATGGTCGCCAACATGGTCTTCAACCTGATCCTGATCTGGCCGCTGGCGCATGCCGGCCTGGCGCTGGCCACGGCGCTCTCGGCCTTTCTCAACGCCGGCCTGCTGGGCTGGCTGCTGAAAAAGCAGGGCGTGCTGGTCTTCCAGCCCGGCTGGGGCCGCTACGCCATTCAACTGCTCGGCGGCTGCGCGGTGATGGGCCTGGGGCTGGCCTGGCTGGCGCCCGAGTGGCAGGCCTGGCTCGCGTGGAGCGTCTGGACCCGCGCCGGCTGGCTGGCAGTGCTGGTCGTGGCTGGGGCGGCGGTCTACTTCGCCTGGCTGGCGGCCTTCGGGGTGCGCCTGCGCCATTTCCGGATGAAGGGCTGAAGGATGCCAACCAAACGCCGCTCCGCGGCGGATCGCGACGCAAGCGTTGCTCCCACAATTCATGTCATGGCCGGTGGCTAGGGGGCATATGGGAGCGGTGCTTGCACCGCGAAAGGCGGAGAGCTCTGTCAGTGGCCATGAGCAGCCAGTCGCCGTGCGAGTCGAAGCGTCGAGCCGTCAGCTCCCACAAGAAGCAGCTGATCACCGGGCTCTACAAGAGACGGCGGGGAAAGACCAAGCCACGCCGGCTGTCAAGGGGCCCCCGGTCCGTTATAATCGTGGCCTTTATTTCCAGCGTGATGACGCCCATGCGAGTGATTCGAGGACTGCACAACCTGCGTGACGAGGACCGCGGCTGCGTGGCGACCATCGGCAACTTCGATGGCGTGCACCGCGGGCACCGCGCGATCCTCGATCAGTGTCGCGAGCAGGCCGCCCGACTCGGCCTGCCGGTCACGGTGGTGGTCTTCGAACCTCAGCCGCGGGAGTTCTTCGCCGGCGCGCAGGCGCCGCCGCGGCTGACCCGGTTGCGCGACAAGGTGGCGTTGCTCGGCGAGTGCGGGGTCGACCGCGTCCTCTGCCTGCCCTTCAACGATGCCCTGCGCAGCCTGACCGCCCTCGAGTTCATCGAGCAGGTGCTGGTGGTGGGCCTGGGCGTGCGCCACCTGGTGGTGGGCGACGATTTCCGCTTCGGCTGCGACCGTCGCGGCGACTTCCATCTGCTCACCGAGGTGGGCGAGACGCGCGGCTTCGGCGTCGAGCACACCCGCACCTTCACCGTCGACGACGAGCGGGTCTCCAGCAGCCGGATACGCACGCTGCTGGCCAGCGGCAACTTCGCTGCCGCGGCACGCCTGCTGGGTCGCCCCTACCGGCTGGGTGGCCGAGTGGTACCCGACCGGCAACTCGGCCGCACCATCGGCGTGCCCACCGCCAATCTGCCGCAGCCGGCCCTGTCGCTGGCCCTGCAGGGCGTTTATGCGGTGCTGACCGAGCTCCCCGGTGGGCGTCGTCTGCCCGGCGTGGCCAACATCGGCTGGCGTCCCACCGTGGGCAGCGAGCGCCCCGTGCTCGAGGTGCACCTCTTCGATTTCGACGGCGACCTCTACGGAGAGCGCCTGGCGGTGTTCCCCTGCGCCAAGCTGCGCGGCGAGGTGAAGTTCGACGACTTCGCGGCCCTGAAACACCAGATTGGTCTCGACCTCAAGCGAGCCCGCGCCTACTTAACGAACCACGCCGCCGACCGACAGGCCGGCGACGGTGATGATCTTCCTCTGGCATCGGCGCCGCTGGCGCGCGAGGCCGTGACTTCCGAATCCTCGGCGGGTACGCCCGCCGACCACGACGACGGCTGACCCCCAGGATATGAGCGACTACAAGCACACTCTGAACCTGCCAGAAACCGACTTCCCCATGCGCGGCATGTTGCCGAAAAAGGAGCCCGCGCGGGTGTCGCAGTGGAAGGCGATGGACCTCTACCATCGCCTTCGCGAGGAGCGCCGGGGCAGGGAGCTGTTCGTCCTTCACGACGGCCCTCCCTACGCCAACGGCAGCATCCACATCGGTCATGCCGTCAACAAGATCCTCAAGGACATCATCGTCAAGTCGAAGAACCTGGCCGGCTTCGATGCTCCCTACGTGCCCGGCTGGGACTGCCATGGCCTGCCCATCGAACACAAGGTGGAGACCACCCACGGCAAGCATCTCGAGCCGGCGAGCGCCCGCGAGCTGTGCCGCGAGTATGCCGCCGAGCAGATCCAGGGCCAGCTCAGCGACTTCGTGCGCCTGGGCGTCATCGGTGACTGGGACAATCCCTATCGCTCCATGGACTTCGCCAACGAAGCTGGCGAGATCCGCGCCCTAGCCGACATGGTCGAGGCCGGCTATGTCTTCAAGGGGCTTAAGCCCGTCAACTGGTGTTTCGACTGCGGCTCGGCGCTGGCCGAGGCCGAGGTGGAGTACCAGGACAAGAAGTCCGATGCCATCGACGTGGCCTTCCCGGTGGAGGACGCCGACAAGCTGGCCGCCGCCTTCGGCCTCGACCGGCTGCCCAAGGCCGCCGCCGTGGTCATCTGGACCACCACGCCCTGGACCATTCCCGCCAACCAGGCGCTCAATGTGCATCCCGAGTTCACCTATGCCCTGGTGGATACCGGCGAGCGGTTGCTGGTGCTGGCCGAGGAACTGGTGGGGTCGTGCCTGGAGCGCTTCGAGCTGCAAGGTGAGATCATCGCCACCGCCACCGGCCAGCGACTGGATGGCGTTCGTTTCCGCCACCCCTTCTACGATCGCCTGTCGCCGGTCTACCTGGCCGACTACGTCGAGGTCGACGTCGGCAGCACCGGCATCGTTCACTCGGCCCCGGCCTACGGCGTCGACGACTTCGTCACCTGCCGCGCCCACGGCATGACCTTCGACGAGATCGAGAGCCCGGTGCAGGGCAACGGCGTCTACGTCGATGACCTGCCGTTCTTCGGCGGCCAGATGATCTGGAAGGCCAATCTGCAGATCGTCGCCAAGCTCGACGAAGTAAGTGCGCTGATGGCCCACCAGACCATCACTCACAGCTACATGCACTGCTGGCGCCACAAGAGCCCGGTGATCTACCGCGCCACCGCCCAGTGGTTCGTGGGCATGGACGTGCAGGGCAAGGATGGCCGGACCCTGCGCGAGCGCGCCCTGGAGGGCATCGAGGCGACCACCTTCACCCCGGCCTGGGGCAAGGCGCGCCTGCACAGCATGATCGCCAACCGTCCGGACTGGTGCATCTCCCGCCAGCGCAACTGGGGCGTGCCGATCCCCTTCTTCCTGCACAAGGCCACCGGCGAGTTGCATCCGCGCACCGTGGCACTGATGGAAGAGGCTGCCCAGCGGGTGGAGGCCGAGGGCATCGACGCCTGGTTTCGCCTCGACCCCGCCGAGCTGCTGGGCGAGGAAGCCGCCGATTATGACAAGGTCACCGACACCCTGGATGTCTGGTTCGACTCCGGGACCACCCATCGCCACGTGCTGCGCGGCTCACATCCCCACGGCCACGAGCAGGGGCCGATCGCCGATCTCTACCTGGAAGGCTCCGACCAGCACCGCGGCTGGTTCCACTCCTCGCTGCTGACCGGCTGCGCCATCGACGGCCACCCGCCGTATCGCGGCTTGCTGACCCACGGCTTCACCGTGGATGCCCAGGGCCGCAAGATGTCCAAGTCGGTCGGCAACGTGGTGGCGCCCCAGGAGGTGATGGACAAGCTCGGCGCCGACATCCTGCGTCTGTGGGCGGCCTCCACCGACTACTCCGGCGAGATGGCGGTCTCCGACGAGATCCTCAAACGCACCGCCGACGTCTATCGGCGCATCCGCAATACCGCGCGCTTCCTGCTGGCCAACCTCAATGGCTTCGAGCCGGCGCGCGATGCGCTGCCCTTCGACGAGATGCTGGCCCTCGACCAGTGGGTGGTGGATCGCGCCGCCCAGCTGCAGGCGCGCATCGAGACCGCCTATGCGGAGTACCGCTTCCTCGACGTCTACCAGCAGGTGCACGGTTTCTGCGCCCGCGAGCTCGGCGGCTTCTACCTGGACGTGATCAAGGATCGCCAATACACCACCCAGGCCGACTCGGTGGCCCGTCGCAGCGCCCAGACCGCCCTCTATCAGGTGGTCGAAGCGCTGGTGCGCTGGGTGGCGCCGATCCTCTCGTTCACCGCCGAGGAGATCTTCGAGAACATCCCGGGCGAGCGCGGCGAGAGCGTGCTGCTCGCCGAGTACTACACCGGCCTAGGGACGCTCGCCGATGACGCGGCCATGGGCCGCGACTTCTGGGAGCAGGTGCTCGAGGTCAAGCAGGCGGTCAACAAGCGCCTGGAAGACGCCCGCAACGCCAAGGCGATCAAGGGCAGCCTGGCCGCCGAGGTCACCCTCTACGTGGACGATGCCCTGCAGGCCACGCTCGCCAAGCTGGGCGACGAGTTGCGCTTCGTGATGCTGACCAGCGAGGTGCGCCTGGCGCCGCTCGACGAGGCCAAAGACGCCGAGGCCACCGAGCTCGAGGGGCTCAAGGTGGCCGTAGCCGAAAGCCCCAACACCAAGTGCGAGCGCTGCTGGCACCACCGCGAGGACGTGGGGACGCATCCCGAGCACCCCGACCTCTGCGGGCGCTGCATCAGCAACCTGCCGGATGGCCCCGGCGAGACCCGTCAGTTTGCCTGATGGGCCTTAGGAGGCAATGGCGATGACCGAGGGAAGCGAGGCGAGCATGAGCGACAAGAGCGGCCGGCCCGAGGTCGCCCCCATGCACCGCCCCCTGCGCTGGCTGTGGCTGGCGCTGGCGGTGGTGGTGCTGGACCTCGCCACCAAGTATTTGGCCAGCGGGCTGCTCGACTACGCCCGGCCGGTGGAAGTGCTGCCGTTCTTCGATCTCACGCTGCTGCACAATACTGGCGCGGCCTTCAGCTTCCTGGCGGGTCATCCCGGCTGGCAGCGCTGGTTCTTCGCTACCATTGCGGTGGGGGCGAGCATCGGCCTGACGATCTGGATGCACCGCCTCAAGCGCGACGAGACGCTGCTGGCGGTGTCGCTGGCGCTGATCATCGGCGGGGCGCTGGGCAACCTCTACGACCGGCTGGTGCACGGCTATGTGGTCGATTTCCTCTCCTTCCACGTGGCCGGCTGGTACTACCCGGCCTTCAACGTGGCGGATATCGGCATCACTCTGGGGGCCATTGGCCTGATCTGGGAGTCGCTGTTCGGCGAGAAGCGTCGCGCACGCCGAAGTGGTTGAAGAACCTGTAAATCGCTCCTGTGGGAACCCAATTCATTGCCGGTTCAATGCCTCGACGAATGGCGCCTTCAGGCGGCCGATACGGCCATCGAACCTTACCACCCTTACCGAGTCCGAGATTGTCATGACCGACCAGAACAGTCCCCAACACCGCATCGACGAGGGCATGGAAGTGACCCTGCACTTCACCCTCAGCCTGGAAGACGGCACCGTGGTGGATTCCACCCGCGACAAGGCGCCGGCCACCTTCCAGGTGGGCGACGGCAACCTGCCGCCGGGCTTCGAGCATCCCCTCAAGGGCCTGGCCAGCGGCGAGACGGGCCGCTTCGAGATCTCTCCCGAGCACGCCTTCGGCCAGCACAACCCGCAGAACATCCAACTGCTCAAGCGCGATGACTTCGAGGGTGAGGAGCCGGAAGTTGGCATGGTGATGTCCTTCGCCGATGCCGCCGGTGGCGAGCTGCCCGGGGTGATCAAGAGCATCGAGGGGGAGCAGGTGGAAGTGGACTTCAACCACCCGCTGGCGGGGCGTACCCTGACCTTCGAGGTGGACGTGCTGGACGTGAAGCCCGCCACCACCCACTGACCTGCGTGCGTGGGAGCGCTCGGTCCGGCGCCTCGGCTTGCAGCGGCCCCTTTGGGGTCAGACCCCGGCGGAAGGTATCATCGCTGGAGTAGTGCACCATACCGGGCCAGGTGGCTTGGCCGGGGTCTGACCCCAAGGGGCCGGTCCACCACGGCGCCCTAATTTGTTATCGATGCAAGAGCATCAAGGCAAGGCAATCATGCAAGCTAACTCCATGCAGATCAGGCTCGCCAACCCGCGCGGCTTCTGCGCCGGCGTCGACCGCGCCATCGATATCGTCAATGGCGCGCTGGATGCGTTCGGCCCGCCGATCTACGTGCGCCACGAGGTGGTGCACAACCGTTACGTGGTCGACAGCCTGCGTGAGCGCGGGGCGGTGTTCGTCGAGGAGCTCGAGGAAGTGCCCGACGACGTCATCGTGATCTTCTCGGCCCACGGCGTCTCGCGTGCCGTGCAGGCCGAAGCCGAGCGTCGCGGCCTCAAGGTGTTCGACGCCACCTGCCCGCTGGTGACTAAGGTGCACCTGGAGGTACTGCGCTACGCTCGCCGTGGCCAGGAGTGCATCCTGATCGGCCACGAGGGTCACCCCGAGGTGGAGGGCACCATGGGGCGCTACGACACGTCCCATGGCGGCCAGATCTACCTTGTCGAGGATGAGCAGGATGTGGCTCGGCTCGAGGTGAAGGACCCGAGCCAGCTGGCCTTTGTCACCCAGACGACGCTCTCGATGGATGACACCGCCCGGGTGATCGACGCCCTGCGTAGCAAGTTTCCCGAGATCCAGGGTCCGCGCAAGGACGATATCTGCTACGCCACCCAGAACCGCCAGGACGCGGTGCGCGAACTGGCCGACGGCGCCGACCTGGTGCTGGTGGTGGGCAGCCGCAACAGCTCCAACTCCAACCGCCTGCGTGAGCTCTCCGAGCGGGTCGGCACGCCGGCCTACCTGGTCGACAGCGCTGAACAGCTTGACCCGGCGTGGCTGGAAGGGGTCAACGTCATCGGCATCACCGCCGGCGCCAGCGCTCCTGAGGTGCTGGTCAAGGGCGTGATCGAGCGGCTGCAGGCGCTTGGCGCCACGGCCCCTGAAGAGCTCGCCGGCCGCGAAGAGACCATCACCTTCTCGATGCCCCGCGAACTGCGCGAGCGCGTCATCGCCAGCGAGTAGCGTCTCCTCCGACGCGCAGAAACCTAAAACGCCGCCGGCAGGGACCTGTCGGCGGCGTGTTGCTAAAGAGGCCGTAGGCCCGGTAAGCGCCAGCGCACCGGGCGCAAGAGGGCAGCGGACCGTGGGCGCGCCTTGTCCAGTCCACTGGCGAGCAGCACCAATCATCGAGAAATGATGGTGCGGTGCGGGGAGCCATGATGGGAGCACTGCTTGCAGCGCGATCCATCGCGCAGCGAGGGCAGATTGCGTGCTCCCTGCAGGAGCGCGCGTCCCAGCTTGCCTAGCGCTCTCGCGCGCAGCGATGGTGCCGCCGCCAGGCGGCAGTTCGTGCTCCCCTTGGAATGTCCACGGACTCAGGCCCCTTCACGCCAACAGCGCCCGTCAAGGCCGGCCCCTGAGCAGCCCTCATTCGCGGAGCATGGCATTTTTGAGCCCCCACCCTATCGGAACGCCACATCTTGATACATACTGAAACAAATACCTTGACTCGCAGGGAGACGCACCGCGTGGCCCACATAAGCCCCCGTTCCAGGCCCCAGGCCCCTTCAGGCAGCACCCGGCGCTCCGCCGGTTTCACGCTCATCGAACTGATGATTGCGGTAGCCGTGATCGGGATTCTGGCGTCGATTGCCATACCAAGTTATCAGGGTTACGTGGAGCGAGCTCGGGTCTCGGATGGTCAATCCGGATTGATGCAGGCTGCTCAGGAAATGGAGCGCTGTTATACGGTGAATAGTGCATATTTAGCATCATGCCTCGTTACAACAAAGTCTCCAGATGAAGCGTATTCACAAATTCAGCTAGTCAATTCCGATGGGAGTGCATGGACTGTTTCGGAAAAATCGTCTTTTGTGTTGAGGGCGAGTTCCCCAACAAAACCTGTAACCGATGGGTGTGATTTTCTGTGGGTGAAAAGCGATGGTGTAAAAGGGTCTGGAGATGGCACAGATACTGATGGCAACCTATCTGGAGACCCAGGTGAGTGCTGGTGATGAAAAAAAATAGCCATGGTTTTACCCTAATAGAACTTCTGGTCACCATAGCAGTAATTGTCATTATGGCAACGATTGCTGTGCCAAGCTTTCAGAGTTTTATCGCTAGTAACCGCCAGGCTGCCGAGTTCAATAAAGTGCTGTCAGGATTTCATTATGCGAGAAGTGAAGCTGTTAAGAGGCGAGAAAGCATTCTGGTTGATGTGGAAAGCTCTTCGGGTAAGTGGGTGGTGACAGTTGCGCAAGATGTCAATGAAGATAAGACTCTTGATGTCGGCGATGTTGTGATCCGGAATATTGAGTCAAAGGATGGGAAAGTTGCTGTTGATAGTATTACGGTGGTTTTTAGCCCGTTGGGCCGGTTGGCGGAATGTAAAAATACGGATAGCCTCGTCTCCCCCTGTCAGTTTTTGGTTGGTGGCTCAAAGTTGAAAGTTAATGCGGCAGGCAACATAGACAAGGCAGATTGAAATGCTCAGACGACAGTCCTTCAAGACGCGTGGGTTTACATTGATAGAAGCCTTGGTTGCCTTGTTGGTGCTTTCTATTGGTTTGCTTGGGCTCGCCATGATGCAGGTGAAAGCCATGAAAAGCGCCCATGTGGCTTACCAAAGGTCAATTGCAACTATTGCAGCTCAAGACATGGTGGAAAGGCTCTGGGTAGAGCTTGGGCGCGGTGCTCCGGCTTCTATTGTCTGTCCAGAGGCCACAGCTACAGTTCCACCTACCTCAGAGACTATCCTTTTTCAGTGGCATAAAGAATGGGAAAAATCCATTCCTAGCCTGGTGATGGATAGTGATGGCTCATCCGGGACACAGACCGTAGTGAAAGATGGTTCGGTAGCATGCAAGTACACCATAACCGTTCAGTGGGAAGATGAGAGGTTTGGCGATGAGGATGTGTCCGAACTGGTCTATGTCGCAAGCTTGATTGGAGTTGACGCTTGATCGTTCTGATGAGGGGTGTGTGTAATGTGTAAAAAATTAAGCCAGCAAGGCTTTTCCCTCGTCGAGTTGATGATAGCGCTAGTTATAGGGCTTCTGGTTACTCTAGGTGCCTTTCAACTATTTCTAGCAGGGAAAAAATCATTTGATCATGAACTAGCACTTGCTGAACGCCAATCTTCTCTCAGGTTTCTGGTTGATACCATTTCCTATGATATCAGGAGTGCATCCTACACTGAGTTTGTTGACGGTGCTGGGACAATATTGAGTACTAATGAGCAGTTGGTTCTGTCTTTTGATAAAGATAATTCTATTTGCTCCTCCGATGTGGAGTATAAAGTTAAGTATTTTGCCTCCGATGGGTCGATCAAGATGAATCAGGCATGTGGAGCCACCGCATTTCCTGATGATGGAATTGCTGAACCGATAGTCCTTGGAGTAGGTTCAATACGCTTTTTTTATCTTCCCTCAAGTTTGGGGATAAGGGTTGAAGTAGAAATGGTCGATGACAGGAATCGACTTCCCCCCGAAACTTTCAGCTTTCAGGTTGCCAATCGTTCTTCCGTAGGTAAAGCCTTAGAGCTATGGGGTGAGTAAGCAGGCGCTGGTGAGTCCGGGAAACGACCGGAAGTGAAACGGGGGGAGAGACCAGCAGTGAAAGTAGTGGAAGTGACAAGGTATAGTTTAGATAAATGGAAGGGCGATATATGAAAAGGCAGAATGGATTAGCTCTTGTTATGAGCCTTGCAGTTTTAGTCGTGGCTGCACTTCTCGGGATTTCTAGCTATCAGTCATCACAGATGGAAGAGCGGATGGCAGGGAATCACCGCTTCTCAGTTAGTGCGCTTCAGGCAGCCGAGGCTGGTGTTAACAATATGTTGAGTTCGGTTCTGGCATATTCTTATTCACCAGGGTCACCTTTCTGCGACGACATCTCTGCTTCTTTATCCGGCACTGATTTCTCTACTTCTGAGGGCGGAGGCTACTCTTACTCCCAGGCCGTCACGGGCGGTGATCTGAATTTGCGATACAAGGCATTGATGACTTGTGATAGCTCCAATGGGCATGTGCTCGGCTTCAGTCGAGGTGTTGTTTTTGACTCTGATGGAGTGGAAGTTTCAGCGAGGCGGTTACGAGTTGAAATTGTTCCTCCCGGATTTGATTATATACACAGCATGCTTTCCAATCAAAACATTAACATCACAGGGAATTCTCAGATCATTGGGAATATTCATTCTAATGCAGATGTTGATATTAGCATCAAAGCTACTGGGAAAAAAGAGGATAGGCTGGTATCAGAAGGTTCTGTGACTGCAAACGGTACTGTTACTGCTAGCGGCGTTAGCTACGCCGATTCAGGGGAGTGTGAAAATGTGGTTTGTGCTGCATCTAAAGCACCGAAACAGGAAGTGCCTTCGGCGCTAGACGCAATCAATACGTTCAAAAGCGATTACCTGCTGGCTAGCGACTATGAAGCTAGTGGTTCCTTATGGCAGGTGGTAGCGGATAGCGAGTCTGATGTAACAATCCTGCCTCATGATAATAATGGTGATTGCACAACATCGGGTGCTGAACTTGTGCCGCCTGACAATGAATTCGGGAGTCCTGATAGCGACCACGTTTTTTTCTGCCCCGGAGTTTTGACGGCGAATAATGATTTTAGCGGGGTTACCGTTATGGCCGTTAGCGATATTATCCATAATGGCCAGCTTTCTATTCTAGATGAAAGCGGCGATGATGCGTTTTTGATTTCCGGTGGAAATATCGTATTGAATGGTTCAACTGATCCCAAAGGGCCAGAAGACTATCGGCCTACCTATGCTTCATTCTGGTCGGAAGGCAGTTTTACGCAAAATGGTGGCTCGCATATCTATGGGGCTGTTGTTGCTGGGCTAGAAATTGACATCAAAGGCGGTATTATTTTTGAAGCAAGAGAAACAGGGCGGATTCCAGTTGCTGTTTCTGGGCGCCTTGAGGGATGGATGGAGCTTGAGAGCCCCAGTGACGAGGATAATCTTACAGCGGGCGAGGCTTAATAAGGTGCTTGAGTCGCAATGGGATGCATGTGTGCCAACCAAATTTTTCACTTGGCTGGCGTTCCTCTTCTCAGCAATCAGTGCTTTCGGCCTCAGTCCTGACCCTTCCCATGTTACTGAGGATGACAGCAGCAGTTTCGTTATAGACATGGCATATGCTGAAGGTGCCGTTGTAACCGCTGGATCGGCCTAGCGGTGAGAAGCGCACGGGGCGATCATCCCGATTGAAGCTGACGGTCCTTGTTGGGTCGTCAAGAACCCTCAATAAGCTGTCTCCGGTCAGGTCACCTCCTGATGCTTCACCCTCCACAATCACCCACGGATTCGACCAGTCATCAAAAGTGCAGCTGTCGTGATCGGGCCCGGGGCTTGAGCAGACGGAAATCGTCGTTCGCCGCGTCACCGCCGTATTCCTCGCCAGTGCCAGCGCCGTCCTGATCCGCATCACCTCGGCGGCGACCTCATTACGGGCTGTGAACTGCTGGAAGTTGGGCAAGCCGACCGTGGCCATGATGGCGATCACTGCAATGGTGACGAGCAGCTCGATCAGCGTCAGGCCATGCTGGCGGGAGGGAGAGGTGCGACGAGAAGCAAAGCGGGCAGCAGGGTGCATGATGCCCTCCCGGCGGTGGCCTGTTAGGTGGGTCTTTTCTTCAGGCTAGCCGGGCGTGGATCCTGCGCTGTAGGCGATTGCCGACAAGGGCTGTAGGTTATCGACGTGTAACAGCGACGAAATTTCCCTCGGTCGAGGGGGAGGGGGAAGAAAGGGCCGGGATTCACTCCGGCCCTTTGTCGTTCGTCAGTCGTCCTTTTCCTGCTTTTTCTCTTCCTGCTGCGCGTCCTTCTTCTCGTCTTTCCTTTCTGCCAGGTACTTGTCGCGGTGGTCGCTGGAGCAGAACCAGTCGCCGCGCTCGCGCAGGGCGTCGTCCTCGGGCAGGTGAACCTGGCACCAGCTGCAGCGCACCATGCGGTTGCCCTCGGCGTCGCCCGCCTGCTGCGGGCCCTCGCGGTCCAGTTTCCACTCGCGGTACATGCGGTAGAGCTTCAGGCCGGCGAAGAACAGCACGGCGAAGATGATCAGGCGAATCAGCAACAGGTTCATTCCTTTGGGGACTCCCAGATGAGGGTGGCCGGCTTTGCCACTCGGTCGCCCTTGCGGGACAATGGCGAATATCCATCGATTCTCGAGAGATTTCCAAGCCCATGCAAGACCTGACCCTGGTGATGGCTCAGCTCGACCCCTTAGTCGGCGACATTCCCGGCAACGCCGACCTCGCCATTGAGACCGTGCGTGAGGCACGCATCGAGCATGGCGCCGATGTCGTGGTGCTGCCCGAGCTCTTCCTGACCGGCTATCCGCCGGAGGACCTGCTGCTGCGCCCCTCCATGGAAACCCGCCTGCGCCACGCCCGGGCTCACATGGCCGAGAAGATGGCCCGCGACGTCATGGTCATTGTCGGCTATCCGGGGCGCCGCGAAGGCGAGAACTGGAACCTGGCGGGGGTGCTCCATAACGGCGAGTGGCTCGACGAGTACGCCAAGCAGGCGCTGCCCAACTATGAAGTGTTCGATGAGCAGCGCTACTTTGCCAAAGGCAGCCAGCCGCTGGTGGTGGAGCACAAGGGCGTAAAGCTCGGCATCCTGATCTGCGAGGATATCTGGAGCGAGACGCCGGTCCGCCAGGCCCGCGATGCCGGGGCCCAGGTGCTGGTCACCCTGAATGCCTCGCCCTTTCACCAGGACAAGCCCGCCGAGCGCCTCGCGCTGCTCGAGGCGCGGGCCCGCGAGGTTGCGCTGCCGATCGTCTACGTCAACCAGATCGGCGGCCAGGACGAACTGGTCTTCGACGGCGGCTCGGCCTGCGTCGATGCCAAGGGCGAGTTGATGGTGCAGGCGCCCCACTGGGCGGTGGGGTTGATGCCGGTGCAGTTCGTGCGCGACGCCCACCACTGGGTGCCCCAGCCGGGTGAGACCGAGCAAGACGTCGAGCCCGAGGATAACCTCTACTGCGCACTGGTCACCGGCCTTCGCGACTACGTCAACAAGAGCGGTTTCCAGGGCGTGGTGCTGGGACTCTCCGGCGGGATCGATTCGGCGCTGTCGCTGGCCATCGCCGTGGATGCCCTCGGCCCGCAGCGGGTCCATGCGGTGATGATGCCCTACCACTACACGGCGGATATCTCCAAGCAGGACGCCGCCGAGCAGGCTGAATTGCTGGGTGTCAGCTACGAGGTACTGCCCATCGAGCCGATGGTCGAGGCCTTTATGACCACCCTGGCCGAGAGCTTCGCCGGGACCGAGCGCGACACCACCGAGGAGAACCTGCAGTCGCGCTGCCGCGGTGTGCTGCTGATGGCAATCTCCAACAAGAAGGGCCTGATGGTGCTCTCCACCGGTAACAAGAGCGAGATGGCGGTGGGCTATGCGACCCTCTACGGCGACATGGTAGGCGGCTATAACGCCATCAAGGATGTCTACAAGACCTGGGTCTATCGCCTGGCACACTGGCGCAACAGCCAGTCGCCGGCGATCCCCGAGCGGGTCATCGAGCGCCCGCCCTCCGCCGAGCTCGCCCCGGATCAGCAGGACAGCGACAGCCTGCCAGGCTATGACGTGCTCGACGCCATCCTGGTGCGCTACATCGAGGGCGACATGAGCGCCGAGGCGATCATCGAGGCGGGCTTCGACCACGAGGACGTCTACAAGGTGGTCAAGCTGGTGGACCGCTGCGAGTACAAGCGGCGTCAGGCGCCGGTGGGCGTGCGCGTGACCCGCCGCGGCTTCGGCCGCGATCGCCGCTACCCCATCGTCAACGGCTGGCAGCCGGGGGAATAAGCGGGAAGCTTGACGCTGTAAGCCTGAAGAAAACCGGTGCTGCCACAAGCAGTGCCGGTTTTTCGCTGGATCATCGCACCAGGATTGACCCTCAGGGCTATTTCTCAGGTTTTCGGCAAGGCCGGCGGTGAGTACAAGCACCAGGTGTTGCGTCCGGCAGCCTTGGCGCGGTACATCGCTGCATCCGCCGCCTGGAGCAAGGTTTCGCTGGTGTTGCCGTCGTTCGGGTAGAGGGCGATGCCGACCGAGACGCCGATGGTCACCGGGGTGCCGTTGATGGTGAAGGGGGTTGTCAGCGCCTCGACGACATTGGCGGCCACCCTGGTGGCGTTATCGGCGGCGTGAAGGGAGTCCACCACGATCACGAACTCGTCACCGCCCAGGCGGGCCAGCATGTCCTCGGCGCGCAGGTTCGCCAGCAGGCGTGCGCTGACGGCCTGCAGGAGCGTGTCGCCTGCCTGGTGGCCGAGCGTATCATTGACCGCCTTGAAGTGGTCCAGGTCCATGAAGAATACCGCCAACAGTCTGTTGGTGAGGCTCGACTGGCGAATGGCCCTGTCCAGGTGATGCTCGAGCTGGGCGCGGTTGGGCAAGCCGGTGAGTTCATCGTGAAGTGCCTGGTGGCGCACCATCTCTTCGGCGGCTCTCTGCTCGGTGACATCGTTGAAGATATGGATATAGCGCAGCGTTTCGCCGTTGCCGTTGCGCACGGCACTGACGGTCTGCAGCGCCACCAGGGTATCCCCGTTGGCGCAGCGGTAGCGGACCTCACCCTGCCAGGACCCGTTCTGCTCAAGCTGCTGCAGGCCATGTTTCAGCCGCGCCAAGCTGTCGGTGTTCCAGGCCAGCAGGGCCTTCATCGGCCGCCCGATCAGCGCCTGAGCGGAGTAGCCCAGATGGCTGGCAAAGGCTGGGTTGGCATCGATGATGGTATGGCTCGGGCTGGTGATGGCAATCGCCTCGTGAGCGCTGCGAAAGACGCTGGCGGCCAGGCGAAGCTTCTGTTGTGAGCTCTCCAGTTCATGGGCCTGCCGGTCTACCCGGGCCAGCAGGGGCTGGAGGGCGCGGCTGACGATCCAGGAGCCTGTCAGGGCCAGCAGCAGAATGGCCAGCGCCGGCCACAGCAGCAGTTGCAGGGCTTCGTTGCGAAAGCGTTGCGAGGGTATCGTGACCAGCAGTTGCCAGTCCTGCTCTCCCAGCGGGGCGTTGAGGGTGACGTGAAGCGTCTCCTCGCGGCGTTGCGGGGAGTCGACGCGTTCGACGACTCGCCCCTGCGGCCCCAGGGTGAGTTCCTGCTGGCCGCTGGCGGTGCGCAGCCGCATCCTGGCATCTTCACCGAAGCGCTGGGTATCGGCCAGCAGGGCCAGCAGTGGCTCGGCCTGGAAGAAGACGATATCCCGGCCGAGGCGCTCTCCTTCCGGCGACACAATCGATGAGCAGCTCTGCACCAGCACATCGCCCTGCGCGAGCAGGTAGAGCCGACACGGGTAGCCATCTTGCGGGGTGTGTGAGGGCGTCACGTCGTCCGGGACCTTGCCGATTCGCGAGATCAGCTCGCCGTCGGGGCCCTGTCGGATCAGGCCGGCCATGTCCGGTGCCTGGGCCATGGCATCGGCCAGGCGCGGCGTGGTGAACGCCGATAGCGCGTCCCGCGAGACCTCTCCGCGGGCATAGGCGGCGAGGCGGCGGCGGATCTCCGTGCGGCCGGTGAGCTGTCGGGTGATATCCTGATAGCGCTTGAGCTGATGGTGGAGGGCCTCCGCCTGGGCGTTGGCGCCGAGCTGGCTGATGTGCTCGATGCTGCTGCGCGCGGCATGATAGAAGGGCAGCGCGGTGACCAGCCCGGCCAGCAGGGCGGTGGTCAGGATGCCCAGCGCGGCCAGGGAGCGGATGCGCAGGTGCAGGCGACGGATGTAGCGTGTCGAGGAAGAGGCTGTCGTCATGGCGTTCGGGCCGCCCCGCGCCCTGCTTGACGGGCGCGGCGGCGGCGTTGGCGGCGTTGGCGCGGGGCCTCAGACCGAGAGCGACTCGGCCTCGACGTGCTGCGGGCGGAAGGTGCGGCCGCGCAGGCGCTCGTGGTTCGGGGCGTTGTCGATCAACACCTGAAGGGTCTCGCGGGCGCGGTCGCGCATCCCGAGGCCCAGGTAGCCTTCCACCATCATCGCCAGGGCATCATGGGTGGCCGCGGACTGGGGGTAGTGCTCGATCACCCAGCGGCCGCGCTCCACGGCCGCCACATAGGCGCCCTTGCGCAGGTAGAAGTCGGCGGCATGCAGCTCGTGGCGCGCCAGCACGTTGCGCAGGTAGACGATGCGCTGCTGGGCGTCCGGGGCGTACTGGCTGTTCGGGAAGCGCTGGATCAGCTCGCGGAAGTCGGAGTAGGCATCGCGGGTGGCCCCTAGGTCGCGCTTGGAGATGTCGATCAGCCGCAGCCGTTCCAGGCTGAAGCGTCCGGCCTGCCAGGCGGCCAGGCCGCGCATGTAGTAGGCGTAGTCGACCTGGGGGTGATCCGGGTGCAGGCGGATGAAGCGGCTGGCGGCGGCCCGGGCGTTTTCCCAGTCGTCGGTCTGGTAGTAGGCGTAGATCAGCTCGAGCTGTGCCTGCTCGGCATGCTCGCCAAAGGGAAAGCGCGTATCGATGGCCTCGAGTCGGTTGACCGCGGTTGTGTAGCGGCCATCCTCCAGGGCCTCACGCCCTTCCTGGTAGAGCTGGCGCTCGGCAACGCCGTCGAGCTCGTCTTCCTGGGAATCGGTGCTGGCGCAGCCGGCCAGCAGGACGCCGGCCAGCAGCAGGGACGCCAGGCGGGCGGGGGAGCTGATAACGCGCATCGTGATCCTCGTGTCTAACAACCCGGATGGCCGTGGTAGAATCGGCCGATATCCGCCCACTATAAAGCACCTTGCAGCGAAACGCAGTCATCGCGCTCGGTGCGCAGGGAGCCCTCTCCGACTCATGTCCCAGACCCTCGAAGCACATCATCGCGTTCCCGAGCGCATGGCGGGGGCGCGTCTCGACCAGGCCGCCGCCGAACTCTTCGCCGATTTTTCCCGGGAGCGGCTCAAGGCCTGGATCAAGAGCGGCGCCCTGACCCTCGATGGCCAGCCGGCCAAGCCCAAGGACAAGGTCTACGGTGGCGAGGCGCTGGCGCTGGCCGCCGAGATCGAGGACGACACCCGCTTCGAGCCCGAGGACATCCCGCTGACGGTGGTGTACGAGGACGACGAGGTGCTGGTGATCGACAAGCCGCCGGGCCTGGTGGTGCATCCTGCCGCCGGCAACCCCGACGGCACCCTGCTCAATGCCCTGCTGCATCATGATCCGCAGCTGGCCGCTATTCCCCGGGCGGGCATCGTGCACCGTCTGGACAAGGATACCAGCGGGCTGATGGTGGTGGCGCGGACCCTCGCCGCCCAGACGGCCCTGGTCGAGCAGCTCCAGGCGCGCACGGTATCGCGCGAATACGATGCCGTGGTGGTCGGCGTGATGACCGCCGGCGGCACCGTGGATGCCCCCATCGGCCGCCATCCGCGCGACCGCAAGCGCCAGGCGGTGAACGCCTCCGGCAAGCCGGCGGTGACCCACTACCGGGTCGTGGAGCGCTTCCGTGCCCATACCCATGTGCGCTGCCGGCTCGAGACGGGCCGCACCCACCAGATCCGCGTGCACATGGCCCATGCGCGCTATCCACTGATCGGCGACCCGGTCTACGGCGGGCGCCTGAAGCTGCCGGCCGGCGCCGGCGAGACCCTCAAGGAGATCCTGCGCGAGTTCCCGCGCCAGGCGCTGCATGCTCGCAAGCTAGCCTTCGTGCACCCTGCCGGCGGCGAACGGATGACCTTCCGCGCGCCGCTGCCGGATGACCTGCTGATGCTGCTCGACTTCCTGCGCGAAGACCGCGAGACCATGCGCTAAGGCCTCCGTGCTAAGGACCCTGTGATGAGCGATACCTTCGACCTGCGCCCGACTCCGATCCTGCCCGACTGGCCGGCGCCGGAGAGCGTGGGCGCCTTCGTCACCACGCGCGAAAGCGGCCCCAGTCAGGGGCCCTTCGCCGCCTTCAACCCCGCCGATGGCCTGGGCGATAACCCGGACCATGTGGCGCTGTGTCGTCGTCAGCTCGAGAAGGAGGTCGGCGACGGCCGCCCGTTGCTGTGGCTCGACCAGGAGCACGGTGCCCGGGTGCAGCAGGAGTACGCTCGCAACCGCCCCAAGGCCGACGCCGCCGTGGCCATGAATCGTGACTATGCCTGTGTGGTGCTCACCGCCGACTGCCTGCCGGTGTTTCTCTGCGACCGGCGCGGCGAGCGGGTCGCGGTGGCCCATGCCGGCTGGCGCGGGCTGGCCGGCGGAGTGATCGAGGCCACCGTGGGGGCGATGAGCCTGCCGCCGGAGGAGCTGATGGCCTGGCTGGGGCCGGCGATCTCCAACGCCCAGTTCGAGGTCGGTCCCGAGGTGCAGCAGGCCTTCGTCGGCGTACACCCGGAGGCCGGGGCGGCCTTCGACCCCAGCCCCTACCGGCTTGGCCACTACATGGGTGACCTCTACAAGCTGGCTCGCCTGCGCCTCGAGCGCCTGGGCGTCTCGCATATCAGTGGCGGCCACTTCTGTACCGCCTGCGAACCCCGCTTCTACTCCTACCGCCGCGATGACGGCGTCACCGGGCGCATGGCCAGCGTGATCTGGTTGCGCTAAAGCGAGCTACAAGGTTCAAGGAGCAAGTGACAAGGAAACCCTTTCTCTGGTCCCGGCTCCCGGGGCACCCTGCTGATGTGCCCCTTGCCCCTTGCCCCTTGCCCCTTGCCCCTTGCCCCTTGCCCCTTGCCCCTTACCTGCTTGATCAGCGTCAACTCCCCGCGCCCTTTCCCTGGCCGCCGACTTGAAAGCCAGCCACGCTGACTCCATTGATATCGTCAAGACACATTGACAGGGCCAAACGGTGCGTCCGAACGCGCCGTCACCCCGATGGAGGAAAGAAATGCGATTCGACAAGTTTACTGCCAAGTTGCAGAACGCCGTGGCCGATGCCCAGTCGCTGGCGGTGGGCCGCGGCCATAACCAGCTGGAGCCGGGCCACCTGCTGCTGGCGTTGCTGGATGCCACCGATACCGGCGTCAAGGCGCTGATCCAGAAGGCGGGCGGCGACGCTGCCCGCCTGCGCGATGGCCTGGTGGGCCACCTCGACGAGCTGCCCAAGGTCGCCAACTTCGATGGCGAAGTGCAGCCCTCCCGCGATCTGATCAAGCTGTTCAACCTTACCGACCGCGAGGCCCAGAAGCGCGATGATCAGTACATCGCCAGCGAACTGGTGCTGCTGGCCGCGCTGGAGATGGGCCATGCGGTGACCAAGCTTCTCACTCAGGCCGGTGTGACCCGCAAGGCGCTGGAAACCGCCGTCGACAGCGTGCGCGGCGGCGAGAAGGTCGACGACCCCAATGCCGAGGACCAGCGCGAGGCGCTGGAGAAGTACACGCTGGATCTCAATGAGCGCGCCGCCAGCGGCAAGATCGACCCGGTGATCGGCCGCGACGACGAGATCCGCCGTACCATCCAGGTGCTGCAGCGGCGCACCAAGAACAATCCGGTGCTGATCGGCGAGCCGGGCGTGGGCAAGACCGCCATCGTCGAGGGGCTGGCCCAGCGCATCGTCGACGGCGAGGTACCGGAAGGGCTCAAGGAAAAACGCGTGCTGTCGCTGGACATGGGCGCGCTGCTGGCCGGCGCCAAGTTCCGCGGCGAGTTCGAGGAACGCCTCAAGTCGGTGCTCAAGGAGCTGGCCCAGGAAGAGGGCCGAGTGATCCTGTTCATCGATGAGCTGCATACCATGGTCGGCGCCGGCAAGGCCGAAGGCTCCATGGATGCCGGCAACATGCTCAAGCCGGCGCTGGCCCGCGGCGAGCTGCACTGCGTGGGCGCCACGACCCTCGACGAGTACCGCAAGTACATCGAGAAGGATGCTGCCCTGGAGCGTCGCTTCCAGAAGGTGCAGGTCGACGAGCCCAGCGAGGAGGATACCGTGGCGATCCTGCGGGGCCTCAAGGAGCGCTACGAGGTGCACCACGGCGTCGACATCACCGACGGCGCGATCATCGCCGCGGCCAAGCTCTCGACCCGCTATATCACCGACCGCCAGTTGCCCGACAAGGCGATCGACCTGATCGATGAGGCCTCCTCGCGCATCCGCATGGAGCTCGACTCCAAGCCCGAGGAGATGGATCGCCTCGACCGCCGGCTGATCCAGCTGAAGATGGAGCGCGAGCACCTCAAGAAGGAGACTGACGAGGCCTCGAAGAAGCGGCTCGAGGGCTTGCAGGAACAGATCGATGATCTGGAGCGTGAGTACGCCGACCTCGACGAGATCTGGAAAGCCGAGAAGGCGAGCATCCAGGGCGCCGCGCAGTTCAAGGATGCCCTCGACAAGGCGCGCATCGACCTGGAGCAGGCGCGTCGTCAGGGCGATCTGGCGCGCATGTCCGAGATCCAGTACGGGGTGATTCCCGATCTGGAGAAGAAGATTGCCGAGGCCAGCGAGGCCGAGGCCGATACCTCCCAGCACCAGCTGCTGCGCTCCAACGTCACCGAGGAGGAGATCGCCGAGGTGGTTTCGCGCTGGACCGGCATCCCGGTGGCCAAGATGCTCGAGGGCGAGCGCGACAAGCTGCTGCGCATGGAGGAAGCGCTGCATGAGCGGGTGATCGGCCAGGACGAGGCAGTGACCGCGGTGGCCAACGCCGTGCGCCGCTCGCGTGCCGGTCTTGCCGATCCCCATCGGCCCAACGGCTCCTTCCTGTTCCTCGGCCCGACCGGTGTGGGCAAGACCGAGCTGTGCAAGTCGCTGGCCAGCTTCCTCTTCGACACCGAGGAGGCCATGGTGCGCATCGACATGTCGGAGTTCATGGAGAAGCACTCCGTGGCGCGACTGATCGGCGCGCCTCCCGGCTACGTCGGCTACGAGGAGGGCGGCTACCTGACCGAGGCGGTGCGCCGCAAGCCCTACTCGGTGCTGCTGCTCGACGAGGTGGAGAAGGCCCATGCCGATGTCTTCAACATCCTGCTGCAGGTGCTGGAGGACGGCCGCCTGACCGACGGCCAGGGTCGCACCGTGGACTTCCGCAACACCGTGATCGTGATGACCTCCAACATGGGCTCGGACATCATCCAGCGCATGGGCGGTAGCGACAGTGGCGATGTGGACCAGGACTATGCGCAGATGAAGGAGATGGTGATGGCGGTGGTTGGCGACCACTTCCGTCCCGAGCTGATCAACCGCATCGATGAGGTGGTGGTCTTCCATGCCCTCGGCCAGACGCAGATCCAGGCCATTGCCGAAATCCAGCTCGACCGCCTGCGCGGGCGTCTCGCCGAGCACGACCTGCGCCTCGAGGTCAGCGAGGCCGCCATGGCGCTGCTGGCCGAGGCGGGCTTCGACCCGGTCTATGGCGCTCGGCCGCTCAAGCGGGCGATCCAGAGCCGCATCGAGAACCCGCTGGCTCAGGATCTGCTGGCCGGCAAATTCTCGCCGGGCGACGTCATCCAGGTGGAGGCGGAAGGCGACCAGCTGGTGTTCCAGAGCTGAGCACGACCCTTGCCGCCCGGTTGCCGGGCGGCAAGGGTCTATACTACTGGTTTCAGGTTGCGCCCTGTCGTAACCCCATAGCCCGTCCCTCCTTGCGAGTGGACGGTTTTTTTTCGCGACCCAGATAACGCCTTCGGCCTTGCCGGATGGCCCTTCATGGGCTACCCATGCTGTTTCCGCGGTTGACACTTCCACAGTGCTAATGGAATCTTGACCCTTCCTGATACGGGCGCGGACGACAGCGGGCAATCCCCCATTACCGCGCGAAGGGTGGGCCGAGCGCCTCTACCCGCCGAAGGACTTCCGAATCCGGGCCAACCGCCCGGGTCGGCCAACGCCCCCGACGCGGTGAACCGCCGTGAAGGGAACGGCTGGTTCACGTTGCAGTGCACCACCGTTCCCGAATGAGAGTGCAGGCCCCAACAGGGCTATTTGCCAGGGTTTGGCATCAGGTGCCGGCACGGCCGGCAGCGGCATACCGCCGCACTCGACCACGTGTCCACGCGGTGGACACGGATCGCACTCGAGACCTCCAGGGGAGATACGTCAGTGGAACTGCTTTCCGGCGCAGACATGATTGCCCGCTTCCTCCAGGATGAGGGCGTCGAATATATCTATGGGTATCCCGGGGGGGCGGCGCTGCATATTTATGACGCGCTGTTCCGTCAGGACAAGGTCAAGCACATCCTGGTGCGCCACGAACAGGCGGCCACCCACGCGGCTGACGGCTACGCGCGGGCTTCCGGCAAGCCGGGCACGGTGCTGGTGACCTCTGGTCCCGGGGCAACCAACGCGGTCACCGGCATCGCCACCGCCTACATGGACTCGATTCCCATGGTGGTGCTGTGTGGCCAGGTGATGAGTCATCTGATCGGCGACGATGCCTTCCAGGAGACCGACATCGTCGGCGTGACCCGGCCAATCGTGAAGCACAGCTTCTCGATCCGCCACCCGACCGAGATTCCGGAAGTCCTCAAGAAGGCCTACTACCTGGCCGCGACCGGCCGGCCGGGGCCGGTGGTGGTGGATATTCCCAAGGACATGACCGCGCCCACCGAACGCTACGAGTACGTCTACCCGAAGAAGGTCAAGATGCGCTCGTACAACCCGGTGACCCGCGGCCATACCGGCCAGATCAAGAAGGCCGTGGAACTGATGCTCAAGGCCCGGCGCCCGGTCTTCTACACCGGCGGGGGCGTGGTCACCGGCAACGCCAGCGAGGGGCTGACCGATCTGGTCAAGCGGCTGGGCTTTCCCATCACCACCACCCTGATGGGCATCGGCTCCTATCCGCAGAGCGACCCTCAGTGCCTGGGCTGGCTGGGCATGCACGGCTCCTATGAGTCGAACATGGCCATGCACCATGCCGACCTGATCATCGCCATCGGGGCGCGCTTCGACGACCGCGTCACCAACAACACCTCGAAGTTCTGCCCGACCGCCAAGATTGTCCATGTGGATATCGATCCGAGCTCGGTCTCCAAGACGGTGCGCGCCGACGTGCCCATCGTCGGTCCGGCCGGCAGCGTGATCAACGAGATGATCAGCCTGGTGCAGGGCAAGGAGATCGCCAATCCCGAGGCGCTGGGCGACTGGTGGAAGCAGATCGATGGCTGGCGCGATGAGCGCCGCGACAAGCTCTATGAGCCCTCGAAGCCCGGCGAGGCGATCAAGCCCCAGGAAGTCATCGAGGCGCTGTGCCGGACGACGCGTGGCGAGGCCTACGTGACCACCGACGTGGGTCAGCACCAGATGTTCGCGGCCCAGTATTACAAGTTCGACAAGCCCAATCGCTTCATCACCTCGGGCGGGCTTGGCACCATGGGTTTCGGCTTCCCGGCCGCCATGGGTATCAAGCACAACTTCCCGGAGGAGCAGGTGATCTGCGTCACCGGCGAGGGCAGCTTCCAGATGATGATGCAGGAGCTGTCGACCTGTAAGCAGTTTGGTGGCGGGGTAAAGATCGTCAACCTCAACAACGCCTCGCTGGGCATGGTGCGTCAGTGGCAGGACCTCAACTACAAGTCTCGCCATGCGCACTCCTACATGGAGTCGCTGCCCGACTTCCAGCAGTTGATCGAAGCATATGGCTTCACCGCGCTGCGGGTGGAGACACTGGCAGATCTCGAGCCGGCACTGGAGCGCGCCTTTGCCGACACGCACGAGCTGGTGTTCCTCGATGTTCTCGTCGACCCGAACGAGCACGTCTATCCGATGCAGGTGCCCCTTGGCTCCATGCGTGACATGCTGCTTTCCAAGACGGAGCGGACCTGATGCGCCATATCATTTCGATTCTGATGGAAAACGAGCCGGGCGCCCTGTCACGCGTGGTGGGGCTGTTCTCGCAGCGCAACTTCAACATCGAGACGCTCAACGTGGCGCCTACCGAGGATCCGAGCCTGTCGCGGCTGACCGTGACCACCGTGGGCGACGACCGAGTAATCGAACAGATCACCAAGCATCTCAACAAGCTGATAGACGTGGTCAAGCTGGTGGATCTCACCGAGGGCAACCACATCGAGCGTGAGCTGATGCTGGTCAAGGTCAAGGCGCTGGGCGCGGCCCGCGACGAGGTCAAGCGCACCGTGGATATCTTCCGTGCGCAGATCGTCGATGTGACGCCGAGCCTCTACACGGTGCAGATCACCGGTGATGCCGGCAAGCTCGACGCCTTCCTGCAGGCCATGGCGCCAGTCGGCATTCTTGAGGTGGCGCGCACCGGGGTGTCGGGAATAGCACGCGGCGACAAGGTGCTGTCCCTCTGATTGACGACTGCGCTCGCTCGAGACGTAAATCACCGCCCCAACCGTATACGCTGCACTCTTAAGGCCGCCCCTCGGGGCGGCCTTCGTGTCTTCTGAGATGCTGGTTCAGCGCTCCGCGACCTCGTCCCAGAGGGCGGCGATCAGCGGGCTCTTCAGGCGTCGCTCGAGCACGCAGAGCCCGACGTCGTAGTGGGGTAGCTCCGGCTTGACCGGCAGGACCCTGACCCGCTCCGCCAGGGGGCTGGCGTCGAGCACGATGCGTGGCACCACGCCGACGCCGAACCCCAGGCCCACCATGCTGACAATGGCCTCATGGCCCGCTACCTGGGCGTAGATCCGCGGCGCCACCCCCAGCGCGCGAAACCAGGTGTCGCTGAACTGGCGTGACAGGCCGGCCTCGGAGAGGATCATCGGTACCTCACGCCACTGCTCGGCAGAGGGCGACTCGGGAGTGGCAGGAATCCAGTCGTGGGCCTCGTGGGGCGCGATGAACACCAGCGGCGAGCGGGTCAGCGACTTGAAGGCCAGCGCATCGGGCGCCTGGCGGGGCCGCGGGGTGATCGCCATGTCCTCGTTGCCGGCCAGCACCCGCGGCAGGGACTGGGCCGGATCCCCGGTATGCAGCTTGAGCTCGATGCCGGGATGGTGGGTGCGGAACTCGCTGAGCAGTTCGTAGAGGAAGCTGTAGCTGGCGGTCACCGAGCAGTAGATGCTGATCTCGCCGGTGAGGGTGCGCGCCTCGCGCATCAGCGACTGGCGCAGCCGTTCCCACTCCTCCAGGGTGTCCCGTGCATAGGCCTGGAAACTGCGCCCCTGGCGGGTCAGCACCACATGGCGGTTGTCACGCTCGAAGAGGCGCACGCCTAGGCTCTCCTCGAGCTGGCGGATGGTGCGCGAGAGTGTTGAGGGGCTGACGTGGCAGGCCTCGCTGGCGCGGCCGAAGTGCAGGGTCTCGGCCAGGGCGAGGAAGTGCTTGAGGGGGCGCATGTCCATGTCGGCAGTATTGCATATTTCGGGATGTGACATTGCAAATATCGCGTTTTACGCAACGCGAGGGCTGGCGTAAGGTGACGCCATCGGCTGCAACGCATCCCAGCGCCGCGATAGACGGCGCGGGTGGCCATCAACGCTGACCTCGATTCCACGCGACTACGTTCAGGAGCACCCCTTATGCGCGTCTACTACGACAAGGACTGCGATCTCTCCCTCATCCAGGGCAAGAAGGTCGCCATCGTGGGCTACGGTTCACAGGGCCATGCCCACGCCAACAACCTCAAGGAGTCCGGTGTCGACGTCACCGTCGCCCTGCGCGAAGGCTCCTCCTCCGCGGCCAAGGCCGAGGCCGCCGGCCTCAAGGTCGCCTCCGTCGAGGACGCCAGCAAGAACGCCGACGTGGTGATGATACTGGCCCCGGACGAGAACCAGAAGGCGATCTACGAGACCCAGGTGGCACCCCACCTGGCGCAGGGTGCCACCCTGGCCTTCGCCCACGGCTTCAACATCCACTACAACCAGATCGAGCCGCGCCAGGACCTGGACGTGGTGATGATCGCGCCCAAGGCCCCGGGCCACACCGTGCGCTCCGAGTTCGTGCGCGGCGGCGGCATCCCGGACCTGATCGCCATCCACCAGGACGCCTCCGGCAACGCCAAGGAGCTCTCGCTCTCCTACGCGGCGGCCATCGGCGGCGGTCGCAGCGGCATCATCGAGACCACCTTCAAGGACGAGACCGAAACCGACCTGTTCGGCGAGCAGGCCGTGCTGTGCGGCGGCGCCGTGGAACTGGTCAAGGCCGGCTTCGAGACCCTCACCGAGGCAGGCTACGAGCCGGAGATGGCCTACTTCGAGTGCCTCCACGAGCTCAAGCTGATCGTCGACCTGATGTACGAGGGCGGCATCGCCAACATGAACTACTCCATCTCCAACAACGCGGAGTATGGCGAGTACGTGACCGGCACCGAGGTGATCAACGAGCAGTCCCGCGCGGCCATGCGCAATGCGCTCAAGCGCATCCAGACCGGTGAGTACGCCAAGATGTTCATCAACGAGGGCAACAGCAACTATCCCTCGATGACCGCGCGTCGCCGCCTGAACGCCGAGCATCCGATCGAGCAGGTCGGCGAGAAGCTGCGCGGCATGATGCCGTGGATCGCGGCCAACCAGCTGGTCGACAAGTCCAAGAACTGATCTGCCGATCCGTTCCGGCTGACGCGAGGGCGCGGGTTTCCGCGCCCTCGCTGCGTCTGGGGCTTTCCTGATGTTAGCCGCCGTGAGTCCTCGGCTGCTCTGTGTGTAGAATGGGCCGACACCCAGCCGATGGAAGAGACAGATGAATCGGGATTCGCACCACAGCGAGCAAGAGCCGGATCAACCAAGCGACGAGGACCTGGCGAGCACCTTCATGCGCGAATCAGAGGTCATCGAGGAGGCCGAGGAGGGCGGCAGGAAGGTGCGGCGCAAGGGCGTCTACCTGCTGCCGAACCTCTTCACCACTTCCGCTCTCTTCTCCGGTTTCTTCGCCATGGTGGCTGCCGTGAATGGCGATTTCACCACGGCATCCATCGCCATCTTCATTGCCATGGTGCTGGATGGCCTGGACGGCCGAGTGGCGCGCCTGACCAACACCCAGAGCGACTTCGGTGCCGAGTACGACAGCCTTTCCGACATGCTCTCCTTCGGTGTGGCGCCCGGTCTGGTGGCCTTCATCTGGATCCTGCAGGACATCGGCAAGACCGGCTGGGTGGTGGCATTTCTCTACGTGGCCTGCGCTGCGCTGCGGCTGGCGCGCTTCAACGTGCAGATTGGCAGCGTCGACAAGAAGTGGTTCATCGGTCTGCCCAGCCCCTCGGCGGCGGCCCTGGTCGCGGCCAGTGTCTGGACCTTTCACAGCTTCGATGCCGATGCCTTCGGCTTCAAGCTGCTGATGCTCTTCGTGGTGGGCGCCGCAGGCATTCTGATGGTCAGCAACATCCGCTACTACAGCTTCAAGGACGTGGACCTTAAGGGGCCGGTGCCCTTCGTCTTTCTGCTGGCCATCGTGCTGGGCTTCGTGGTGATCTCCATCGAGCCTTCGGTGATGCTGCTGCTGCTGTTCGGTACCTATGTGATCTCCGGGCCGGCGATGGCGCTGATGCGCAAGCTTAAGCATTCATAGACGAAGGACTGAGCCTGATCGGCCATGCTCGACGCCGCCCGCCTCGCGCGGGCGTCGTTGTTTCTGCCCGAGCATCAATTCATCCACAGGCGGTGGCGGCTAAGGGGTGTGGACGGAAGTCGAGACGGGCCGGCTCCCGCGGCCCAACTGTCACGGGATCGTCACGCCGTGATCACCGGCGTGACATTTTCTCTGCGGAGGGGCTTGCGCCCTGCCGGGAGAATCCGTAAAGTACGCATCCGCTGCCGGCGACGGGCAAACGTTGCAGGCGGTAATAGTGGCAGAAGTGCTTGTTTCCATTTGGGTTTTTTGAAACGCTTTGAAAATTCTCGCTTGACGAACTCGCCGCATTCGGTAGAATGCTCGCCACTCGTGACAGAGACCCGCTGACGGCTTTTTCTGGATCAGCTGAGGGCTCTGAATCGGCACTCAAATCGCTTCGTCGAGTTGAGAGTTCGGTCACCCGCTTCGCTTCTTCAAAGCGCCACACAGGGTTGACATCGAGCGCCGATCACGTAGAATACGCCTTCCTCGCAGG
>NZ_JACHXQ010000013.1 GCF_014192285.1 Halomonas fontilapidosi
TCCTGGATGCGCCGCTCGCGCTCGGCGCCCAGGCAGACCCGGTCCATGGCTTCCACCGTCTCCACCGGGAAGTCGCCGCTGGCGGTCTCGGCGGAAAGCATCACCGCGTCGGTGCCGTCGAGCACGGCGTTGGCGACGTCGAATACCTCGGCGCGCGTCGGCAGCGGGGCGTCGATCATCGACTCCATCATCTGGGTGGCGGTGATCACCGCGCGATTGAGCGTGCGGGCATGCTTGATGATGCGCTTCTGGGTGCCGATCAGCGCGGCATCGCCGATCTCCACGCCCAGGTCGCCGCGCGCCACCATCACCGCCTCGCTGGCGCGGATGATGGCGTCCAGGGTCTCGTCATCGGCCACCGCCTCGGCGCGCTCGAGCTTGGCCACCAGGCCGATCTCGGCGCCCGCCTCGCCGAGCAGCTCGCGGGCTTCGTGCATGTCGGCGGCGCTGCGCGGGAAGGAGATCGCCAGGTAGTCGACGCCGATCGCCACGGCGGTCTCCAGGTCGGCCTTGTCCTTCTCGGTGAGCGCCGGCGCCGAGAGGCCGCCGCCCTGCTTGTTGATGCCCTTGTTGTTGGAGAGCCTGCCGCCCACCACCACGCTGGTGTGGATCAGGTGGTCGGCGACGCGGTTGACGTCGACCACCACCCGACCGTCGTCGAGCAGCAGGCGGTCGCCGGGGGCGACGTCGTCGGCGAGGGTCTTGTAGTCGCAGCCGACCCGGCTGGCGTCACCCTCGTCGTTGCCCAGGCCCATGTCGAGGATGAAAGACTGCCCCTCCTCGAGTTCCACGGCCCCCGCCTTGAAGCGGGCGATGCGGATCTTGGGGCCCTGCAGGTCGCCCAGCGCGGCGACGCTCTTGCCCAGGCGCTCGGCGATCTCGCGCACCCGCGTGAGACGCTGGCGGTGATCGTCGGGGTTGCCGTGGGAGAAGTTGAGGCGCACCACATCGACGCCAGCCTCGAGCATTGCCTCCAGGGCGCCCTCCCGGTCGCTGGCAGGGCCCAGGGTGGCGACGATCTTGGTGCGACGGATAGGGGTGTGCAGAGGGGTGGTGGACATGTCGAGCTCCTTCGATGTGGACGCTGGTTGTTATTCACTCACGATACCGCTTTCAAGGTAAGTTTACTACATGACGCAGTACTTTCACCCGGCCGCGCTTCTAGCGGATGGTGGAGCCAATCACAGCCATTGGTGCGGCAACTGCGAAGACTGGAGTGGCGACCGAGAGGAAGGAAATAAGGCGTTATGTTGTAAAGTTACTAAAAAATGCTTGAGCCCCGGACGCGACTGGTCCACATTATGGATAGATGAAATGTGGCCATCGCGCAGCGATCGAGATCGCGCACGCAGAAGATGAGCCGGGTGCTCGCCAGGACATTCTCGCCCCCTTGGCTCCGCCACGCCCCCTAGAACGCTACTGGACCGAGGAGAACAACGCCATGACGCTCAAGATTGCCATCAACGGTTTCGGCCGCATCGGCCGCAACGTGCTGCGGGCCCTTTACGAGAACGGCTATCGCAATCGCATCCAGGTGGTCGCCATCAACGATCTCGGCGACCCCTCACTGAATGCGCATCTGTTGCGCCACGACACCGTGCACGGCCATTTTCCCTTCTCCGTCGAACACGACGACGAGAGCTTGAGCGTGGATGGCCAGCGGATTGCCATTCTTTCCGAACGGGACCCTTCAGCTCTCCCCTGGACGTCTCTGGGCGTAGACCTGGTGATGGAGTGCACCGGCCTGTTCACCAAGCGTGAGGCCGCCGCCAAGCACATTGCGGCGGGCGCCGAGCGTGTGCTGATCTCTGCGCCGAGCCCCGATGCCGACGCCACCGTGGTGTTCGGCGTCAATGAGGATGTGCTCACGCCCGAGCACCGGGTGGTCTCCAACGCGTCCTGCACCACCAACTGTCTGGCCCCTGTGGCCCAGGCGCTGCACGAGGCGGTGGGCATCGAGAACGGCCTGATGACCACGGTGCATGCCTACACCAATGATCAGAACCTCTCCGACGTCTACCACAAGGACCCCTACCGGGCCCGCAGCGCGACGCACTCGATGATCCCGACCAAGACTGGTGCCGCGGCGGCGGTGGGGCTGGTGCTGCCGGAACTGGCCGGCAAGTTCGATGGCCTGGCCGTGCGCGTGCCGGTGATCAACGTCTCGCTGGTCGACCTGGTGTTCACCGCCAGTCGCGAGACCACCAAGGAAGAGATCAACGAGATCGTGGCCAGCGCCGCCGAGGCCTCCCCGGTGCTGGCGGTCAACGCCCAGCCGCTGGTCTCCATCGATTTCAACCACGATGCCCACTCCTCGACCTTCGACGCCAACCACACCCGGGTGAACGGCCGCCTGGTCAAGGTGATGGCCTGGTACGACAACGAGTGGGGCTTCTCCAACCGCATGCTGGACACCGCCCTGGCCATGCACACGGCCGCCGGCGGCGAGCGCGACGCAGCCTGACGCGCGGCCATCGCCGATGGCCGACCCCGTCTCCCCTCGCAATACGAGATCGGGCCACTGCGGTGGCCCGAGCTCGTTTCGCGGCTGGTTGGGTGGCACCCAGGGCAGTTCCAGTTCGCTCCCCGGTGTGGCGAGCCTAGCGCGGAATATGCCAGGTCCCCCGGCACTGGCTGCCGGGGAAAAGCCGTTGAGCGGTATCGGCGTTGCGCCGTTCGGCAAGGCTGTCGCGTCCGGCGCTCAGGGCCGCCAGCAGGGCGTCGTCGGCATGGCGCACGTTGAGCAGGGTCAGGTCGTCACAGCGCTCCACTGCATAGTCTTCACACAGCGACGCAACCAGCGGTTCCAGGCGTTCGGGATGGCCATCCAGCGATAGAGAAAGACGCATCGCCCCGGCATCGATCAGGCCGGCATGCAGCCCGGCTTCCACCAGACGGCCGAGAATGTCGTGCTGGCGCGCCTCGTCCATGAAGGTAAAGTCTCGAGTACGTATTTCCAGCAGCGTCTGTGCCTCGCGCAGGATCAGTGACGGCGTCTGGGTGTCGAATCGCGTGTCCTGACCGATGGTGCTGGGCGGTGCCTCCAGGTCCTCGAAGGAGCGCACCGTCAGCGGTATCGATTTCTGCTGCAGCGGGCCCAGGGTCTTGGGGTGGATCACCTTGGCGCCGTGCCAGGCCAGCTCGACGGCCTCGTCGTAGGAGATCTGCTCGAGCTGTACCGCGTTGTCGACGCGTCGCGGATCGGCATTGAAGATCCCCGGCACGTCCTTCCAGATGGTGACCTCCTCCGCGTCCAGGCAGTGGGCGAGGATCGCTGCGCTGAAGTCGGAGCCCTCACGGCCCAAGGTGGTCGAGGTGCCCTCGACCGTGCCGCCGATGAAGCCCTGGGTGATGTGTATCCTGTCGTTGTCTGACGCCATGGCACGCACCCGCTCGGCGGTGGCCTGCCAGTCGACATTGGCCGCCTGGTAGCAGTCATCGGTGACCACCAGATCCCGGGCATCCTGCCACTCGGTCGCCATCCCGATCTCGTCCAGCCAGGCGCTGATGATGGTCGTGGAGAGCAGCTCGCCGAAGCAGACGGTCTGGTCATAGTGGAAGGGGCGCTCACGACGTGCATGGCGGCGATGACGCTGGTCGAGCTCGGTGAGTAGCGACTCGACACGCTTCTTGACCGGGCCGGCCCGGTCGCCGAACAGGGCCTCGACGGTGGTCAGATGCTCCCGGCGCAGAGTCTCGAGGCGCTCCTGGTAGTCGGCCGCTTCGCCTTCTCGGGCCGCGGCCAGCAGCGCCTCCAGGGCGTTGGTGGTCTTGCCCATGGCCGAGACCACCACGATCAGCGGGCGCGCCCGGAAACGGGCCAGCAGCTCGCCCACGCGACGAATGGCCGCGGCGTCCTGGACCGAGGCGCCGCCGAACTTGAAGACCTGGGTCATCGTGCATTCTCCCGCCGTTCGCTGTGGTTACCGGTGCTACCTTGCGTGAAATTTCCGCTCGGGGAAAGTGCGTCGCGCTGCTGCTACCCTGAAGGTTTTCGGCCTGCCTCCTCGGGGGCGTCTCGCTGGGAAGGCGCGATGGATAACACCTTCTGGACGGCTTTGGTCACCAGCCTGCTGGCGGCGCTTGTGACTTCGCTGGGCATCTACACCATCCGCCGTTTTGCTGACTGGGGGGAGCGCAACACTACCTACTTCATGTGCTTCGCCGCGGGGGTGCTGGTCGCCGCCTCCTTCCTGCACATCATTCCCCGCGCGCTGGCGATGAACCCCGACGCCTCGGCGTGGCTGCTGGTCGGGTTCCTCGGGCTGCACCTGTTCAACCGCTTTCTCACCGCCTTCGTCTGCGAGCGCCGGCCCGACGGTCGGGATGTCGCCATTGGCATAGTGCCGATGCTCGGTATCGGCTTCCACTCCTTCATCGACGGCTTCATCTACTCCATCGCCTTCACGGTCAGCGTCCTCACGGGCTACCTGGCAACCGTCGGCATGGTGCTGCACGAGTTTCCCGAGGGGATCATCACCTACCTGCTGCTGCTGCGCGGCGGGATCAAGGAGCGGCGGGCGATGTGGCTGGCCTTCCTGGCCGCGGCGGCGACCACCCCGCTGGGGATGCTGGTCTCCTATCCGCTGGTCAGCCGGATCGATCCCTCGACCCTGGGCGCGCTGCTAGGGCTCTCGGCTGGGGCCCTGGTCTATGTGGGAGCGACCCACCTGCTGCCCCGGGCGGAGCAGGAGCACCGCAAGTACAGCCTGGTGGCGCTGGCGGGCGGGGTGCTGGTGGCCGTGGTCATCGTCGCCTCCAAGGCGTGAGCCACGGTGGCCCGAAACGCGACAGGCACCCGAAGGTGCCTGTCGCGCTCTGCCTGTCATGGAGTGCCTGTCGTACCCGGCGCGGGCGTCAGCTCAGCCGCTGCCGGTAGTCCTCGTAGCCGAAGATCTTCACCGTGCGCACTTCGCGGCTGGCCTCGTCGATCCGGCAGATCGACGGTAGGCGCATGCCGTTGAAGGTGGTGGTCTTCACCATGGTGTAGTGGGCCATGTCGGTGAACACCAGCCGGTCGCCTATCTGAAGCGGTCGGTCGAAGCTGTATTCGCCCACCACGTCGCCGGCCAGGCAGGTCAGCCCGCCTAGCCGGTAGGTATGGGCCTTCTCGCCGGGCTCGCCAGCGCCGATGATCTCCGGCCGGTAGGGCATCTCCAGCACGTCGGGCATATGCGCCGTGGCCGAGGTGTCGAGGATGGCGATGGGGCCATCGTTCTCGACAACGTCCAGCACGCTGCACACCAGGTAGCCGGTGTTGAGCGCGATCGCCTCGCCGGGCTCCAGATACACTTCGAGATGCGGATGGCGCGCCTTGAAGTCGTGGATCAGCCTTACCAGGCGGTCGATATCGTAGTCCGGGCGGGTGATGTGGTGGCCACCGCCGAAGTTCACCCACTTGCGGCCGGCGAGGTGCCGGCCGAAGCGCTCCTCGAAGGCGGCCAGGGTGTGCTCCAGGGCGTCGCTGTTCTGCTCGCAAAGGGTATGGAAATGCAGGCCATCGAGGCCCGCAAGGTCCACGCCCTCCAGGTCCACGGCCCGGGTGCCGAGCCGAGAGCCTGGGGCGCAGGGGTCGTAGAGCGCCACCTTGCCTTCGGAGTACTCCGGGTTGACCCGCAGGCCGCAGGAGACCCGCCGCGGCGCCTGGGCCACATGCTCGCGGAAGCGCTGCCACTGGGCCGGGGAGTTGAAGCTGAGGTGGTCCGCGTACTGCAGCACCACCGCCATCTCCGCCTCGCTGAAGGCCGGCGAGTAGCAGTGCACCTCGCCCCCGAAGGTCTCGGCACCGAGGCGAGCCTCATCCTGCCCGCTCGCCGTGGTGCCTACCAGATACTGGCTGACCAGCGGGAAGGTGTCCCACATGGCGAAGCCCTTGAGTGCCAGCAGGATGCGTGCGCCGCTCTTTTCCTGGACCTGGCGCAGCAGTTCCAGGTTGCGGCGTAGCAGGGCATCGTCCACAACGTAGGCCGGCGACGGGCAGGCCTCAATGTCGAAGGGGTACGCATCGAACGGATCGGCAATCTGGCTCATGACGTGATCAGGCCAGCGGGTCGGCATCGGGGTCGAGCTCGACCATCTGCCAGGGCAGGCCCATGTCGCCAATGCGCTCCATGAAGGGGTCCGGATCGAGCTGTTCGACGTTGAACACGCCGTTGCCCTTCCACAGGCCCTCGAGCATCAGCATGGCGCCGGTGACCGCCGGTACGCCGGTGGTGTAGGAGATCGCCTGGGACTGCACCTCGGCGTAGCACTGCTGGTGGTCGCAGATGTTGTAGATGTGCACCTTACGCCGCTTGCCGTCCTTGATGCCGTCGAGGATCACGCCGATGTTGGTCTTGCCCTTGGTGCGCGGACCGAGCGATGCCGGGTCGGGCAGTACCGCCTTGAGGAACTGCAGCGGGGCGATCTCGCGGCCCTCGAACTCGATCGGCTCGATGCGGGTCATGCCGACGTTCTCGAGCACCTTGAGGTGGGTGATGTACTTCTCGGAGAAGGTCATCCAGAAGCGGATGCGCTTCAGCCCCTTGATGTTCTGGCTGAGGGACTCGAGCTCCTCGTGGTAGAGCAGGTAGAGGTCCTTCTCGCCGATGCCGTCGAAGTCGAAGGTGCGCTTCTCGGCCAGCGGCGCGGTCTCCTTCCACTCGCCCTCTTCCCAGTAGCGACCGTTGGCGGTGATCTCGCGGATGTTGATCTCGGGATTGAAGTTGGTGGCGAACGGGTAGCCATGGTCGCCGCCGTTGGCATCCAGGATGTCGATGCGATGAATCTCGTCGAACAGGTTCTTCTGGCCCCAAGCGCAGTAGATGTTGGTCATGCCCGGGTCGAAGCCGCAGCCCAGGGTGGCCATGTTGCCGGCCTTGGCATAGCGCTCCTGAAAGGCCCACTGCTCCTTGTACTCGAACTTGGCCTCGTCCGGATGCTCGTAGTTGGCGGTGTCCAGATAGGGCACGCCGGTGCGCAGGCAGGCCTCCATGATGGTCAGGTCCTGATAGGGTAGGGCCACGTGGATCAGCACATCGGGCTGGAACGACTCGATCAGTGCAACCAGTGCCTCGACGTCGTCGGCATCCACCTCGGCGGTCTGAATGGGGCGCTCCAGCTGGGCCGCAATGGCGCGGCACTTCGCCTGGTTGCGGCTGGCCAGGCAGATCTCACTGAAGACCTCGGGATGCTGGGCGCACTTGTGGGTGACGACACCGCCGACGCCGCCGGCGCCGATAATCAGGACTTTGCTCATGAGGGTTCGAATCCAGATCGGGAAAGTCAAAATGGTAGGGGATCATGCCACCCCGGTCTTGACCTCGCCCGGCCGCGGGGCCGGCGAGTGGGCGCTGATGATGGCTCCCCCTGAGGCTGGCCGCAAGAGGTTTTCGCGTCAAGGCTAAGACCAAGGTCGGGGGGCGTAGGCGACGTCACAGGTCCTCTCGGGACAAGGCGGCCACCGCGGGCGTCAGGCGGTTGAGGGATGAAACGGCTCGCCCGCCAGGCGGCGCACTTCAACGTGGGAGAGCCATTCGATGTCGCGAGCGGCCGCCTCGAGGCGGTGAATCACCGTATCGCTGTCGAAGGGTGACTGCTCGTCCAGGCAGATCACCACCGTGACCTTGCCGTCCAGATAGTGCAGTCCGATCTCGCGGATCTCCGGCCAGACGTCGAGCGACGCCCAGCGTTCCGCCAGGGCGGCCTCCACGTCGGGACGAAGCGGGAGTCCCGGGAAACGGCTGGGGTCGCCCTCTCCGGTATCGTCTTCGGGGTCGATGTGGAAGGTCAGGTCGGTGAGAGCCGGGAAAGCGTTGCGCAGGCGCCGGCTCACCTCGTTGCCGATCTCGTGGCCCTCGGAGACGCTGATCCGTGGCGACACCACCACGTGCAGGTCGAGCATGGTATGTCCGGCCGACTGGCGAGTGCGCAGGTCGTGGATGCCCTCGACACCGGACACGCTCATCGCCACCTGGCGCATGTCCTCCTGGGTGGACACGGGCAGGGCGGTATCCACCAGCTCGCGGCCCGACTCCCACAGCAGGTCCCAGCCCACCTTGCCGACCATCAGCCCGACGATCACCGCCGCCAGGGTGTCGACCCAGGTGGCGCCGAACTGGCTGCCCACCAGCGCGACCATCACCACGCCCGTGGAGAGCACGTCGCTGCGGTGGTGCCAGGCGTTGGCCTCGAGCATCTTCGAGCCGACACGCTGTGCCACGCGCCGTGTCAGGTGGAAGAGCCACTCTTTGGTCGCCAGTGCCAGGGCGGTCAGCAGAATCGCCCAGATGCCGGGCGGCGGAATCTCGGCAGCAGAGAACAGGCGCTGCAGGCTCGACCAGGCGATACCGCCGGCCACGAAGATCAGCACGCTGCCCAGGAACAGGGTGGCCAGGGTCTCGATGCGGCCGTGGCCGTAGTGATGGTCGTGGTCGGGCCCTTGATGCCCATAGTGTGACGCGGCAAGCACAAAGCCGTCGGTCACCAGATCAGAGAAGGAGTGGATGCCATCGGCGACCAGGGCCGCGGAGCCGACGATGCCGCCGACAATGATCTTGACCACGCCGAGCAGGGTGTTGACCGCCACCGACAACAGCGTGATGCGCTGGGTGGCGTGATGCTTGTTGGGGTTGCTCTGCATGGTCGTACCTCGTCACGCTCCCCGAGTCAGGTTGCCTGGTAAAGTCAGCTTAAATGGTACCGAACAGGTCCAGATTTGCACAAGGCATCACGTCGGCGGTGGCCTCGCACTCCAACGGCGTCGACATCGTTGTCTACCCACTGTGCGTGGTGGGGAGGTGATAGCCCAACAAAC
The DNA here is from genome assembly GCF_014192285.1 of Halomonas fontilapidosi. Lineage (GTDB taxonomy): Bacteria > Pseudomonadota > Gammaproteobacteria > Pseudomonadales > Halomonadaceae > Halomonas > Halomonas fontilapidosi. The sequence continues at coordinate 8,795 of NZ_JACHXQ010000013.1, forward strand.
GAAAAAAGCGCCCGTAGGCGCTTGATTCGTCGACTGTTTGGTGGAGGCGGCGGGAATTGAACCCGCGTCCGCCGGCACTCACCCATTGGCTCTACATGCTTAGTTTCGTCTTTTGATTTAACGCGACTGGCTCCGACGAGCAGGATCCAGCCACGCGATTCCTCGTCAGTTTTAACGATCGGCGAGAGGACACCACCGATCGCGATCCCATCAGTCTTGGCTCGTATCCCGTCAGCGATGAATGGGCACATCGCCTTCGGGCCGGGCTAGAAGCTAGCGGCGTTTAAGCTGCCAGCGCGCCCTGAGCGTAGTTGTCGTCGTTTGCGACTATTTAATCGTGATGTTGGATTTACGAGATACATCACGCTCTCGGCATGCACCTCAGGGATTGTCACCGGCGTCGAAACCGTGTCGCCCCCGTAACGCGCATCCTAACAGGATGTGCAGTTCTGTGACACCTTAGCCCTTGATTTGTTCCCGCATGATGCGGCCCTTCTGCCGCTGCCAATCGCGGTCCTTCTCGGTGGCCCGCTTGTCATGCAGCTTCTTGCCGGTCACCAGGGCCAGCTCGCACTTCACCCGGTTGTTCTTCCAGTAGAGCTTGAGCGGCACGCAGGTGTGTCCCTTCTCCTGGGTGCGCGAGAAGATCTTGGCGATTTCCTTGCGATGCAGCAGCAGCTTGCGGGTGCGTGTGGGGTCTGCCAGCTCGTGGGTGCTCGCCGTGTTCAGCGGCATGATGTGACTGCCTAGCAGCCAGGCCTCGCCGTTCTTGACCAGAATATAGGTATCGGTCAGCTGCGCCTTGCCGGCCCGCAGGCTCTTGACCTCCCAGCCAGCGAGCACCAGGCCGGCCTCGAAGGTCTCGTCGATGTGATACTCGAAGCGAGCCTTCTTGTTCTGAGCGATGACGTTGTTGCCGGGCCCCTTGCTCTTTCCCTTCTTGTTGGCCATGAAACCTCGTGTCCTGTATCTGCCGATGGCGCTGCCCCTTCGATGTGGGGGGAAGCGTGGTACCATTCAAGGCCTGAAATAACCGCTCATGATACGCCCTGGGCACTGTGAAGTCAGCGGAGAGCTCAATGCCAACGGTCAATCGGTCCGCCATGGTGCGGCACACCCCCCAGGAAATGTTCGATCTGGTCAACGATTTCGAGCGCTATCCGGAGTTCCTGCCCGGATGCCGGCGCTCGCGCCTGCTGGAGCGTGACGAGGCGCACCTGATCGGTGAGATGACGCTGGGTCGGGCAGGCATCGAGCAGAGCTTCACCACCCGCAACGACCTGATCGCGCCCGAGCGCATCGAGATGTCGCTGGTCAGCGGTCCGTTCAAGCGCCTGCGGGGTCGCTGGCTGTTCCTGCCGATGGGCGAGAATGCCTGCAAGGTGAGCCTCGAGCTGGAATTTGAGTTCGCCAACCGCCTGCTGGGCATGGCCTTCGGCAAGCTCTTCCAGCAAGTGGCCGGTCAGCTGGTGGATTCCTTTACCCGTCGGGCAGACGAGCTATATGGCGCCTAGAGAGTCGGCCCTCCTCGATGTCGAGGTAGCCTTTGCGCTGCCCGAACGTCAGCGCATCATTCCGCTCGCGGTGCCCGACGGCACGACGGCCCGCCAGGCGGTGGAGATGGCAAGGCTGGAAGAGGCGTTTCCTGAGTTGCCCCCGGCCACGTTTCGGGAGGCCGATCTGGGGATCTTCGGTCGGCGCTTGCGCGACCAAGATTCCAGGGTGCTTCGCGCCGGGGATCGAGTAGAGGTCTATCGGCCGCTGCAGCTCGATCCCAAGGCGGCGCGCAGCGCGCGGGCCGGCCGCGGAAAGGATTGAACGCCTTGCCGGTATCTGGCCGGCAAGGGTATCGAGCAGGGCTTGTGGCCGTTCGCTACTCGCCGGGGCGATCCGGCGTGACGTTATCGATGGGGTCTTCCTGGACGTCTGAAATGCCTTCGACGCTGGGTCCCACTCCCTGATCATCGGGTAGCGAGATGTCGCGGGAGAAATTGCCGTGACGGTCGACAGCGGCCAGGCGGTTGCCCTGGAAAGTCAGGGTGATGCGTCGCTGCTCCACGCCGGCGTAGGCCTTGTCGAGGCGGTAGACGTAGTCCCACTCGCTGCTGTCAAAGGGCGCCTCGAGCAGGGGGCTGCCCATCAGGTTGACCACCTGCTGTCGACTCATGCCCGGTTGCAGCTGCTCGACCATGGCCTCGGTCACCAGGTTGCCCTGGGGCAGGTCGCGCTTGTATACCCCGAAGTAGCTGCAACCGCTGATCATCAGCAGGGCGACGGAAAGGGTGATGATTCTGGTCAGCTTTTGCATTTGCGCCTGTTCTTCACTATCGTGGTTTCGGTCGATCATAACCGACCCTACCTGATACTGCGAAGAGCGACCATGGCCGACCAGAACCATGAATTGCGCAAGGCCGGTCTAAAAGTGACCCTGCCGCGCGTCAAGATCCTGCAGATCCTCGAAAATGCTTCCGAGCAGCATCACCTGAGTGCCGAGGATGTCTACAAGACCCTGCTGGATGCAGGCGAGGACGTGGGCCTGGCCACCGTCTATCGCGTGCTGACCCAGTTCGAGACCGCCGGCCTGGTGATCCGCCACAACTTCGATGGCGGTCATGCGGTCTTCGAGCTTTCCCAAGAGGAGCATCATGACCACATGGTGTGCCTGGAGAGCGGCGAGATCATCGAATTTTTCGACGAGACCATCGAGCGGCGCCAGCAGGAGATCGCCGAGGAGCACGGCTTCGAACTGGTCGACCACGCCCTGGTGCTCTACGTCCGGCCCCGGGGGTCGCGAGCAACACGCCAGGAAGGCATTCAGAAGAAGTGATCGCTCTCCGCTGAATGTGACAGACAGCTGAACGCGGCCCCGCTCTTAGGAGCGGGGCCGCGTTGCGTCGGGGCGTGGCATTCGAGCACGGCGCGAGTGGCCGGATGCCCCGGTGCGTGTGGCTGGCTGCTTAAGTGGCGGGCGCGCTGGCTGGCGTCGAGCATCTCGCGAGCGTGGGCCAGGGTGCGGTCGGAGAGGTTCACCCCGCCCAGCATGCGGGCCAGTTCGCCGACTCGGCCGGCCTCGTCGAGCAGCGCCATGCGGGTCAGGGTGGAGGCCTCCTCGGCCTGCTTCTCGATGTGCAGGTGATGGTGCGCCTGGGCAGCGACCTGAGGGAGGTGGGTCACGGTCATCACCTGGCCGCTGCCGCCCAGCCGGCGCAGCAGCTGGCCGACGATCTCGGCGGTGGCGCCGGAGACCCCGACATCCACTTCATCGAACACCAGGCTGGCAATGGTGGAGTGCTGGGCCGCCACGACCTGGATCGCCAGGCTGATCCGCGAGAGTTCGCCGCCGGAAGCCACCCTGGCCAACGGCCGGGCCGGCTGGCCGGGATTGGCGCTGATCAGCATGCGCGCGACCTCCAGCCCCTCGGCGGCCGGGGCCTCGCGGGCCTCCAGTTCGACCTCGAAGCTCGCCTTGTCCATGGCCAGGAAGGCCAGCTGCTCCTGGACGGCCTCGCCGAAATGACGGGCGGCCTGCTGGCGGGCCTTGGAAATCACGCTGGCCTGCTCCTGCCAGTGATGCTTCAGTGTCTCGGCCTCGGCGGCTAGCGCTTCCAGGTCGCCGTCGCCACCTTCCAGGCTCTCGAGCTCTTCGCCCAGTCGGCGGTGCAGGGCGAGAAGCTCGTCGGGCAGGACATGGTGCTTGCGAGCGATGCGGTGCACCTCAGCCAGGCGTGTCTCGACCCAGGCCAGCCGTTCCGGGTCCAGCTCGATGCTGCCGGCGAAATGACCGAGCTCGCGGCTGGCCTCTTCGACCTGAATGCGTGCATCGCCGAGCATGGCAAGCGTATCGGCCAGGCTGCCTCGCTCGCTGCCCGGTAACGCCGAAAGGTGCTGGATTGCCTGATTGAGCAGCGACAGGGCACCGCCCTCGTCGCCGTCGCAGCACTCGGCAGCGAACTGGGCCTCGCGCAGCCGTTCCTCGGCATGCGCCAGCTCCTCCTGTTCCTGTTCTAGCCCCTTGAGCTCGTCCTCGGCCAGGGCCAGCTGGTCGAGTTCCTCGACCTGGTAGCGCAGCAGTTGGCGGCGGGCGCGGATCTCGTCGCCGTCCTCCGCCAGGCGTTCGAGGCGGCGGCGGGTGGCTTGCCACTCGCGGAAGGTCTGGCGCATCTGTGCTACCTGCTCGCGGTGGCCGGCGAAGTCGTCGAGCAGGCGCAGGTGGGTATCTTCGTGCAGCAGCGCCTGGTGGGCGTGCTGACCATGGATCTCGATCAGATGCTCGCCCAGCGCGCGCAGGTCGGCCACGGTGGCGGGCTGGCCGTTGATCCAGGCCTTGGAGCGCCCGGCCCGGGTGACGACCCGGCGCAGCAGGCAGTCGTCCGCAGGCAGCTCGCGGGTCTCGAGCCAGGCGCGGGCCGCGGGCAGCTGGTGAATATCGAAGCGGGCGCTGAGGTCGGCGCGTTCGCACCCGTGGCGCACGCTGGCGCTGTCGGCACGCTCCCCCAGGCAGAGCCCCAGGGCGCCCAGCAGGATGGACTTGCCGGCCCCCGTTTCGCCGGTGATGGCGGTCATGCCGCCGGCAAGCTCCAGCTCGAGGTGGTCAACGATGGCGAAGTCACGAATGGCAAGCTCTGTCAGCATGGTGCCTCCCGGGGCCTGTCTGGGACTCTCTGTCAGAATCCGCGCTGTCTGGGGTCACTCGGTGGGTGACGATGGGCGGAGTGACTACTGTCTATCCATACACGTGTTGTGTGTTTATACAGTAGTCAAGGTTTCCCCACAATGCACAGCTGATGACGCCTTGAGTTCGCCACGTCCAGCCCCATATACCCCGCAGATACGCACTCAAGCCATCATTCATGCCTTGCCAGCGGCCATCGCCGCTGATCGTCATTCAGGAGACCCACAATGGCCAAAGAGCCCCAGACGCCGCAGGAAGACGAACTCGCTCGCGAGCTCGCCCGCGAGGAGCAGGAAGCCGAGCCGCAGACCGAGCCCGACACTGTGGAGGGTGAGCTGGAGGACGCCATCGAGGGCGCCGAGCAGGCCGCCACCGACGCTCAGGCGGCGGACAACCCCGAAGCCGAGGTGCTGGCCGCTCGGGTCGAGGAGCTCGAGCAGAGTGTTGCCGACGCCAAGGAGCAGGCCATGCGCGCCGCCGCCGAGGCACAGAACGTGCGCCGCCGGGCCGAGCAGGAGGCCGAGAAGTCGCGCAAGTTCGCCCTCGAGAAGTTCGTCAAGGAACTGCTGCCGGTGGTCGATAGCCTGGAGAAGGCGTTGGAGACCATGCAGGACGGTGCCTCCGAGGCCCACCGCGAGGGTGTCTCCATGACCCTCAAGATGCAGCAGGACGTGCTGGCCAAGTTTGGTGTCGAGGTGATCGAGCCGCACGGCGAGCCCTTCGACCCCCAGTACCACGAAGCCATGACCATGGTGCCCAACCCCGAGATGGAGCCCAACACCGTCATGGAAGTGATGCAGAAGGGCTATCTGCTCAACGGGCGCCTGGTACGCCCGGCCATGGTGGTGGTCAGCCAGGCCGCCAGCTGAGGCCGGTCACACAAAAGCGGCTCTCGGGTCTTGAAAAGGTCGCGAGGGCCCCCAGATACACGGCAACCCCGCGGTGAAAGCCGCACACGACGAATTCAACTGCAAAATTTGAGGATTTCCTATGGGACGCATCATCGGTATTGACCTGGGGACCACCAACTCTTGCGTCGCCGTGCTCGACGGTGACCAGGCCAAGGTGATCGAGAACGCCGAAGGCGCGCGCACCACGCCCTCCATCATCGCCTACACCGAAGACGGCGAGATCCTGGTGGGGCAGGCGGCCAAGCGCCAAGCGGTGACCAACCCCGAGAACACCCTGTACGCCATCAAGCGCCTGATCGGCCGTCGCTTCAAGGACGACGTCGTCCAGAAGGACATCAAGATGGTGCCTTACAAGATCTCTGAGGCCGACAACGGCGATGCCTGGGTGGAAGTGAAGGGCAAGAAGCTCGCGCCGCCGCAGGTCAGCGCTGAAGTGCTCAAGAAGATGAAGAAGACCGCGGAAGACTACCTGGGTGAGGACGTCACCGAGGCAGTCATCACCGTGCCGGCCTACTTCAACGACAGCCAGCGTCAGGCCACCAAGGATGCCGGTCGCATTGCCGGCCTCGAGGTCAAGCGCATCATCAACGAGCCGACCGCAGCCGCACTGGCCTACGGCATGGACAAGGCCCGCGGCGACAAGACCATCGCGGTCTACGACCTGGGCGGCGGTACCTTCGATATCTCCATCATCGAGGTGGCCGATGTCGACGGCGAGACTCAGTTCGAGGTGCTGGCCACCAACGGCGACACCTTCCTGGGCGGCGAGGACTTCGACCTCAAGCTGATCAACTATCTGGTCGACCAGTTCAAGTCCGACAGCGGCATCGACCTGTCCGGCGACAACCTGGCCATGCAACGCCTCAAGGAAGCCGCCGAGAAGGCCAAGATCGAGCTGTCCAGCGCGCAGCAGACCGACGTCAACCTGCCGTACATCACGGCCGACAACACCGGTCCCAAGCACCTTAACGTCAAGGTGACCCGCGCCAAGCTCGAAGCGCTGGTCGAGGACTTGGTCAAGCGCTCCATGGAGCCGTGCAAGACCGCGCTCAAGGATGCCGGCATCTCGGCCTCCGAGGTGGACGACGTCATCCTGGTCGGCGGCCAGACCCGCATGCCCATGGTGCAGAAGTCCGTGGCCGACTTCTTCGGCAAGGACGCCCGCAAGGACGTCAACCCGGATGAAGCCGTGGCCGTGGGTGCTGCCATCCAGGGCGGCGTGCTCGGCGGCGACGTCAAGGACGTGCTGCTGCTCGACGTCACCCCGCTGACCCTGGGCATCGAGACCCTTGGCGGCGTGATGACCCCGCTGATCGAGAAGAACACCACCATCCCGACCAAGAAGACCCAGACCTTCTCGACCGCGGATGACAACCAGACAGCCGTGACCATCCACGTGCTGCAAGGTGAGCGCAAGCAGTCAACCGGCAACAAGTCGCTGGGTCGCTTCGACCTTGCCGACATTCCGCCGGCGCCGCGCGGTGTGCCGCAGATCGAGGTCGCCTTCGACCTGGACGCCAACGGCATCCTCAACGTGTCCGCCAAGGACAAGGCCACCGGCAAGGAGCAGTCGATCGTCATCAAGGCCTCCAGCGGTCTCTCCGAGGAAGAGGTCGAGCAGATGGTCCAGGATGCCGAGGCCCACGCCGACGAGGACAAGAAGTTCGAGGAGCTGGTGCAGCTGCGCAACCAGGCCGATGGCATGGTTCACGCCGCTCGCAAGACCCTCGAAGAGGCCGGCGACAAGGCCAGCGACGAGGAGAAGCAGGCCATCGAGAGCGCCGCGGCCGAGCTCGAAGAAGCGATCAAGGGCGACGACAAGGACGACATCCAGGCCAAGCTCGACAAGCTGACCGAAGCTTCCGGCAACCTGGCGCAGAAGATGTATGCCGAACAGGCCGATGCGGCGGGTGAAGCCGGCGGCGAGGCTGGCGCCAAGCAGGAAGATGACGTGGTCGACGCCGAGTACGAAGAAGTCAACGACGACCAGAAAAAGCAGTAAACCACGACATCTGAACGACGGATGACGCCAGCGCGGGGGCCTGACTCCCGCGTTGGTGTTTCTGCAGAGTCGCTACGGAGGCGGACAGACTCATGTCCAAGCGTGACTACTACGAAGTACTGGGCGTCGAGCGCGGGGCCGATCAGAAAGAGATCAAGAAGGCCTACCGACGCCTTGCCCAGAAATTCCACCCGGATCGCAATCCGGATGATGACAGCGCGGCGGAGAAGTTTCGCGAGGTCTCTGAGGCCTACGAGGTCCTGAGCGACAGCGAGAAACGCGCCGCTTACGACCAGTTCGGCCATGCCGGGGTCGACGAGCAGGCCGGCGGTTTCGGTGGCGGCGGCTTCGGCGGTGCCGGGGCTGGCGGCTTCAGCGACATCTTCGGCGATGTGTTCGGCGACATCTTTGGCGGTGGCGGTGGGCGTCGCCATCCCAATGCGCCGGCCCGTGGCTCCGACCTTCGCTACAACCTCGAGCTCGACCTCGAGGACGCTGTGGCCGGCACCAGCGTGGACATCCGCGTGCCGCGCCACATCGAGTGCGAACGCTGCGACGGCGGCGGTGCCGAGCCGGGCTCCAGCAAGGACACCTGCCCGACCTGTAACGGCATGGGTCAGGTGCGCATGCAGCAGGGCTTCTTCGCCGTGCAGCAGACCTGCCCGACCTGCCACGGCAGCGGCCAGCACATCAAGGTGCCGTGCCACAAGTGCAACGGTGAGGGCCGGGTGCGCGAGACCCGCACCCTCTCGGTGAAGATCCCGGCCGGCGTGGATACCGGCGACCGCATTCGCCTCAACGGCGAGGGCGAGGCCGGCATCAACGGTGGCCCACCGGGCGATCTCTATGTCCAGGTGGCGATCAAGCCGCACCACATCTTCGAACGCGACGGCCGCCACCTGCAGTGCGAGGTGCCGATCAACTTCGTCGATGCGGCACTCGGCGGTGAGCTGGAAGTGCCGACCCTCGACGGCCGGGTCAAGCTCAAGATCCCGCCCGAGACCCAGACCGGCAAGCTGTTCCGGCTCAAGGGCAAGGGCGTCAAGCCGGTGCGCGGCGGCCCGCCGGGCGACCTGCTGTGCAAGGTCGTGGTCGAGACCCCGGTCAAGCTCAACGAGGAGCAGAAGGAACTGCTGCGCAAGTTCCAGGACAGCCTGGGCGGCAGCCACGGCCATCACCACTCGCCGAAGAAGTCGAGCTTCTTCGACGGGGTGAAGAAGTTCTTCGAGGACATGAAGCCTTGAATTAAATCTACGGTGTGCAAAAAAACCCAAACCTCAGTTACAATGTAGCTGAGGTTTTTTGTGCTTTGAAAATAAATTCAATTGTGTCATGAGTTGTAGTTAATGAACTCATATATTTGCCATATGCCAAATGGATTTTTGCTTATTTCATGAGCGCGCAAAGTTTAAAGGAGCTATTGTTTTGAATAAAAAAAGCAATTCGTTTGAGAAGTTTGTAAAAACGGTTGGTATTTGGCTGATATCTGTCGCGTTGCTGATAGCTATTATTGCGTCTTCAGTATATATTTATTATTTTTCGTGGATGCCATCAAGCTCTCATGAAAAGTGGGCGCAGTTTGGCGACTTCATGGGCGGTACATTGAATCCTGTTTTTGGGTTTATTTCATTGCTGGCAATATTGATAACACTGTTTGTGCAAGCCAGAGAGTTGTCGCACTCAACAGAAGCACTTCAAGATCAAGGTGAAAGCTTGCGCGTGCAAGCTTTTGAGAACACTTTTTTTTCTCTGCTAAAGCTTTTTAATGAATCTATATACAACTTCTCGATTGCTGAGAATAACGAGCCTGATTTTAAAGGTTATGCAGTGTTTAGGAAGCTTGGCGAACGTTTGGATCATGCATACAAGCTTTCTAATTCCAGAATGCGGCAGTCAGATGAAATAGAAGTGATAAAGTCTGCGTATTCAAAGTTTTATTCTCATAACCATGAGTATGTAGATATTTACCTCAGGAATGTCAGGCAAATAATGCTTTTTGTTAAAGATAGGTGCCCGTACCATAAAAAGCAATATTTAGATATGTTTCTGGCGCAGCTTTCAAACCATCAGCTTTTGTTAGTTTTTTACCATGCCTATGTTAGCCCAGACTTTGTGTCAAAAGATTTTCTGAAGGAGAATGAATTTTTCTCACCACTCCCAAGCTCGATGTTGCTTAGCAAGCTTCACGCTAATATAAAAGATGAGGTATTTTGAATGGCTATTGATCCAAGCTCTCAGTTGCAAGCAAAGTCAGTTAGTGTCAAAGAGCTGATGAAGTCGGCTTACTTTGAAATCCCGCCTAACCAGCGGGAGTATAGGTGGCAATCGGAACAATTGGAAAAATTGTGGGCTGATCTCCATTCATGTGTTAAAAATGATTTTTCGGAGTCTGCATCAGATACACTTGGTCACTTCCTCGGCGCTGTTGTAGTCATTGGAGATGAGCACTCTCTACCACAGCGTAGATGGGAGGTCATTGATGGTCAGCAACGCCTTACAACTTTAACAATCTTGGCGTCTTCTATTCTTCCCTACGTTTATCTGCATAGCCAAAGGAAGGTACAGCAAAAACTACTTCATGTTCTTACTGATTGTATATACTCACCAGGTGCTGATGATGCAGTTAGGATGAAGCTCAACAGGGAAGATGAGTTTTATCAAGAGACTATTATGAACTATGACTCTATCCAGGAAAGGAAGCAGTTTTGGCAAGGCTCCTATAATAAAAAATCTGAAGTTCAGACTAACATAAGGCGTGCCTTTGAATACTTCGATGGTGAAGTTTGTGATTATGTGAGTGCCTTCGGGGAAGACGAAGTCGAGCAGCGTGATGAAGCCATTAGGGAGCTGGTTGAGGCCCTAACGGAGAACTTTTATATTCTCAATGTTAGAACGCAAAGCTTTATGTTGGCTTATCGTCTTTTTGAAACGCTAAATGAAAGGGGGCTAGACCTCTCACAAGCAGATCTGATTAGAAATGTTCTGCTAGAGAGCGCTAAGATATCAGGTGATAGATCCTTCAATAACGTTTTTTCTAACTGGACCTCTTTAATAGATAGTTATGAAGACCAGCCAACTAAAAAACTGACTATACCACAGATCATACAGTTTTCTTATACATTCAGGCATGAAATGGTCAAGGGCGAGGAGATATTTGATGATATTTCATCTGCTTTGGATGATGGCCAGCATACTCCCACAGAGCTAAGTAGGGAGTTTTCTATTGACTCCCAAAACTGGGTTTCATTCCTTTTAGGTGATTTGGTCAACTGGGATAGGAAACTTGCAGCACACCAGTATGCTATAATTGATCCATTGTGGAAAGCCCATGCAGCGCCGGTAATTTTTTCCGCAATGGATTTGTTCAAGGAAGATGACGACAATCTTAGAAGCTGCTTAATGTTAATCGAACATTATCTCTTCAGAAGAGGCTTGGTTGCACGAGATTCAGTTGGTAGCCTTCAAGAGGTATTTGCAGAAGCAGCATTTGTATTGAGGGTTTCTAAAAGCCCGGGGGATCTCTCAGATCTTCTGCTTAGCAAAAGTCCTGATAAAGTTTTTGTAGAAGATTTTAAGCAAGCATCTGTAAGGAACATGAAGCAAGCATATTATGCCATTTGGAAGATAGAGAATTATCTACAAAAGAGCTTTAATTTGGAGCTGGAAAGCCAGAGTGCTGCACAGCATCTTGAGCATATTATGCCGAGAAAGCCAGGCGCTGAATGGAATGGGGTTGAACAAGAGGACTCATTTAACGCTTATGTAAATAGGCTTGGAAACTTTCTCGTTCTTCCTAGGGAGGTTAATCAGCATATTAAAAACAAATCCATAAGTTATAAAATATCTAATAGTTCAGGAAATGATTACTCAAATACAGGCTATAAGCTAGTTGAAGAGTTTTTGGCTCAATACCCGAATTGGAGCCAAAGTGATACCTGGTCGTTTGACGCGATTGACTCTCGCCAAAAGTATATGGCGGAGAAGTATGCCTTAAATGTCTGGCCGTTAAAAATTTAACAACGTTTGGGGGCGTCCTTATGCCCCCTTTTTTGTCGCTATCATTCTGGTAGCCGTGCTCAATCCATATTGAATAAGTAAAGCTTCGTTAATGGATTGTGTGTTTATTCGCAATCTTACAAGACTCCTTTTTGGGATAAATTATTTGTTTTTCTTATATAGCAGATTGAACATGAAGAGCCCAAATTCTTGCAGCCCGGTTTTTTTCTAATTGGCCATAATAATGCTTAAGCATTTCTTCAGTTATTTTCTCAAGCTCTCCAAGCCACACTGTCTTTTCCAGCACCATTTTCCCAAACGTTATCTCATTGTTTGGCTCTGAGACTAGTCCTTTCTCAATAGATCTGAAGAATAATTCCCTAGCCAATATGTTAGGTGAAACGCCTGTCCGTAGCTTTTCTCGCTTTAGCTTTTCTTCTGTCTGCTGGGTTAGTGCGAATCTATTAGGCAGCATTAAAAGTAACCTCTTTGAACGGAAGTACCGCCATTTAGGCTATTGAAAGTCAATGCGTATAGCTTGGATACTGAGTCTTTGAAGTTTTGTGGTGTTTTCTCTAATTCTATTTCCGTGTCGGTGGAAAGAAGAACGACCTGATGGCTCGCATTGGTAAAGTAGTTATCTACTATGTTTGATCTGTGCTTTGAGTCTAAACGCCCAAGAGGTGTGTCAATGATGACAGGGAGGCGGAGGCCCGAGGCCTTCCCTAACGCTTCCAGCATTGCTGTGGCGTAAATTTGTTTCTCACCAGCCGATAATTGTTCCCGCTCTAGGACCTTTCCATCAGAGTAAGCCAGCTCAACGCCAAAAGTATTGGGATCAATTTTCGGTGTAAGTTCTTCATGGTCTTTACGCGAAAGTCGCTTGAATGACTCACTGAAGTGATTTTCAAGCTCGCTAATTTTGCTAGCTTTTGCTCTATTAGAGTAGCCTGTTAGCATTTCTCTGACTGTTTTGGCCATGCCGATTGCATGCACATTGTCGGATTGATGCTGGTGTTCAGCTTCTAGCTTGCGAAGTTTTCGAATGCAGTCCATGGCGGAGCGCAGCTCGCGTTTTGCATTTTCACGTTGTTCTTCAATTCGACTATTTAAGCGGCCTTGCTTGAGCTGTGCTTCGTGCAGCTTTTCATAGAGCGGCTTGATGCGTTGTTCATCCGGCGCTCGCTCCAGGTTTGCTGCACACTCACTGATCTCGTGCCGCAGGCCTTCGAGCCTCTTTTCTAGCTCATCGACTTCCTGCTTTTGTTTTGGTGCCTCTACGGTGATCTGATGGCGTAACTGTTCTATCTCGCTATCAGACAAGTCATGCACCATTTCCACCCTCTTGGGCGGCTTCAGGCTCTTGCCAAATGCTTTTTCGATAGCACCCTCAAGCAGTGCTTCCTGGCCCTGTAGAGCGCTTTCCAACTCCTTTCTCAGAGCTTTTGCTTGGCGTTTAGCAGCCTGGTGGGTTACTCGCTGCTTGCGATAGTTGCTCTCGGCATCGAGCTGAGCCAGTAAGCCATCTAACGCTGTCGGAGCCAGCGCTAACGGGTAGAGAGAGCCTTTCAATGATCGTATCCGCCCCCTGATAGCTTCCTGATCAGCCAGCTGGCGCTCCATTCGCTCCCTTTCGGCTGCCTGGTTTTCGTACCAGGCACCGCCGTGCGCTTCTATCTTCTGTTCCAGTTGGGCAATATCGGCTCTCAGGTTGTGTAGCTGGTCCTCCAGTGCCTCTTTTCCCTCGAGCTCATGCTGGTAACGCGAATAGCAGCGCTCATAGTCAGCCTCTAATGCTTCGGCTTCCCGGCGAATCGCCTCCGGTAACCTGCCCTTCGAGTGATTGCGAATATAGACACCCAGGTCAGCCCGCAACCTGTTGACCAGGTCCAGGCCCAGTAGCCGCTGGATGGCATCGGCAAGTGCTGCATTGCCTTTTGACTCCGCTAGCTCGGCGATCTTCTCTCCATCGAAGAAGAAAAGGTCAGCAATACCCAGGGGAATCAGGTCGTTCAGAAAGCTTTGGGCCTGATCATGCGAGAGGTGAGAGAGAACCTCGTCGTCACGCGTGATCTGCAGGTTTTCCGTGACAGCGCCACTCGTATCGCGGAACCAACTGCGCACCACATCGTACTCGTGCTGTCGGCCACCACGGCTATCGCTAAAGTTCAGCCGTACATAGGCGCTATTCGGAATGCGCTCCGAACCAGCCGGTTTGTGAATGCAATCACTCAGATAGCGGTGATACTCTTCACTTGGTACCTTAGCCCCCAGGATACGGCGACCATAGAGGGTTAGACGCACAGCCGTGAGGATTGACGTCTTGCCGGCACCATTCAGGCCACCAAACAGGATAATGGGTTTTGCCCCACTTGGCCCTTCTGGCCTGAGGTCGATCTCATGATCGCCCCGATAGACCCTGAAATTGCCCATCTTCAGCGTATTCAGGATCATTTGCTTAGCTCCTCGTACTGAATTTCTAGCCCTGCCAGCAGCTCGTCATAGACGCTTTTTGCGTTACGGGTCTTTCCCTGGTAGCCAATATTTTCCTGGAAGATATCCTGCATCTTTCCCTTGGCCGCCTGCATTCCCTCGAGTGCCATGCTGGCGTCCTGTTTCTTGGTATGAAGCGTATCGAGATCTCCCCAGTCTTGGTTCAAGAGGGAGTCAATCCGCTTGAAAACGCCATGGCGCTTGCTCAAGCCATCAAGCGACTGTTCAAGCTGGAGGAGTTTGACGGCCAGGTCGACGGGAGTGCCGTGCTCCAGGCAGGCGCTGTTCAGGGCAGCTGCGTCCTGTTGGCTCAAGACTCCCGCGGAGTCCTGCATCCACTCAAGCTTGTGGCCATATATGCTGGCGTAGATGGCAGGAAGCGCATCCAGGGCGTCTGGCTCATTGGGGTCACTCAACCACTCCAGGCGAATGTGCTTCAACTCGTCTTCATGGATGAGAACGATCGGGTTTCCGCCGTCGTTGAGATTCTTCTGAATTTCCAGAAGCTTTTTCAGCCAGGCTTGCCGATAAGCCATCCAGTAAGGGCCGGGGATATGCTTCTTTTCGACGTCGCTGTCATCGGTGATATGCCCACGAGCATAATGCACCTTCCCGGTGCGCCGCTTGTGGTTACGGTACTTTGTCTTGTTATGTGGCAGCGTTGTCCGGTAGAGCAGGTCACGAAAGGCCTTCAGGCGTTTCATCCACAGCTCGCCCGACTCGATCAACCCTTCCATCGCCCGGTCCTTGGTAACGACGGTGCAGGTCCAGCAGCCAAACCGCGAATTACCGCAAGAGGGTGTCTTCGTATCGATGACGACGGGGCACTCCCCGGCATTCGAGTCCTTGTAAAGGTCGAATAACTGGTGGTGTGTGCCTCCCCAGGGGGTAGGAGCACCCAGCAGGTACATCCACACTTCATCGAAGGTCCAGTCCTCGATGGGCATATAGGTGTAGGCGCCCGGCAGCGATGAGTGCTTGGAGAGCAGAGAGCCATCGACCTTGTGCTTGGCGATCACCTGGGCCCGTGAAGCGCTTTCCTGGCTCCTGGCACCAAGCACAACGACGACCTCACCGTGGCGTGTCACCTTGTCCAGGATGAAGCTGCTCACGGGGTCAAT
Organism: Halomonas fontilapidosi; assembly: GCF_014192285.1. Lineage (GTDB taxonomy): Bacteria > Pseudomonadota > Gammaproteobacteria > Pseudomonadales > Halomonadaceae > Halomonas > Halomonas fontilapidosi. The sequence continues at coordinate 23,990 of NZ_JACHXQ010000013.1, forward strand.
CTTCATTCGCTCGGTACACCAGCGAAAGCTCTGTGTCGGTGCGGGATAGCCCTTGCCGAGGAGGTTGACCCAGAACGTCTCGTTGGGCTTTGGCACTACCTGGTGACCGGAGAACGGCAACCCCTGCTCTTCGGCATTCTTGTTAATGCGTTCGAGCGTCGAGGACACCATGTCAACGACGATGGGCGTTTCCACGAGGGTATCCGAGCTGACGACATAGATGTGCTTGTGTCGCTGCGATGCGGGGAGCTTTTCGATCGCCGTGTAGATCAGCGACAGCACGGCTGTCGAATCCTTGCCACCGCTAAAGCCGATGACCCAAGGACGCTCATCTTCAAGGTAGAGCGACTGGACCTCGGAAAGCAGGTCCGGCAGTGGTCTGCCAGCGACACTTTGTTCCGCCAGCATCTCGTCTTGCGTCGCAAAAAGGGTGGCTTCGCTCATTGTGAGAACATGTCCTCGAGTTGGCGCTGGTCTTCGCTTAGAGAAATCCCCAGGCGCTGCTTGAGATAGCAAGCCAGTAGCTCTACTGATGTGTGTGACTTGGAGATCCGGGCATCGCGCAGGCAACGTCCTTCCCACTCGGGGTTGGAGCGCTGCCAATCGATCTCCATAAGGGGGGTCAGCCGGCCGATGTACCAGTCGATGTCGCGCTCGGCTGCTTCGCGACGCAGCGAGCTGCAGCTCACCGCCAGGGCCTGGAGAAAGACACCGTGGGCATGAATAGAGCCTTGGCGAAGCTGCATGGGCAGGCTGGGGTCGCGAAGCGATTCCAACCAATCCGGCATGACCTTGCAGACGGCCGCCCAAAAGGTGATGCATTCGACATGGTCATCGATGCTGGCGTCGTCGCGCTTGCGCTTCTCCAGGAACCGCCAGCTGGCGTTCTTGATCGCGCTCAGGGTGAACAGCTTCCTGGATTTCTGCGGTAACGAGCTCTTCTCGACCTCGGTAAGCTCCTGAAAGCAGGGTACCTCCTGCATGATGCAGCGGGCCAAGGTGGAGGCGGCATCGCGCTTATCGAAATAGGTGTTGAGCGAGGTGCTGGGGCGTATCGCATGCCGGTTCAAGTCGGCAAACATCTGCTGGCTGCGCTTCAGGCCTTCATCGATAAACAGCAGGACGGGAATGCTGTCATGGCCCAGCTCGCGCTTTCTGGTGACCGCGCGCTCAATAGCGGCGCGCCGGTGCTGCCCGTCGTTGATCAGCAATCGCGCCTCACGGGGGATGCGCAGCATGCCCACCAGCGGGACGAGCTCTTCGCCTGTTGGGACGAATTCGGCCTCCTGGTCGAGGGAGGCCGTGATGGCCGGCAGGATGTAGCTATCAGGGTTTTGTGTCAGGTAGTCCGCGATCTCGGGGATGCGGCCAGGGTTGATGGCGCGCTGGGCACGCTCCTCAGGCGGGAGCCCTGTATCGTCGTAGTGAAACAGCCTGGGGATCAGGCGCAGCGGGCACATGATCGTGTAGCATGCGCGTCCACCCTGCATCCCTCGCAGCGCGGGGAAGTCATGGGTGCTGTGGGCTGCCTGTTGCGTCGCTTGGGCCATCGGTACGTGTTCTTAGGCGTAAGGGTACGTTAATTTTAACGTAAGGGGCGCCTCAATGCAGTAGTGCGTTGTTGCATTAACGCCTCCGTTAGAGGCCGGAACGAGTCCGCGCAGGTGCTGTTCTTTTGTACAGTGTAGTGGCTCACTGCCTTTGGATGCCACCGGTTGCCATGCTTGCAGCCTGCTGACTCGCCTGCCATCCGGCGAAAGCGCCGGTGGTGCAGGCGGCGAGGGTGTATGGCGATTTGTGGGCTGTTTGAAAAATGCGGCGCCCTAGCCCCAGCAGTGAGAAGCATTTTGTGCTGGCTTTAGCAAGTCCTGGCTACAGCCACCCGGCGCGCCGGAAGCGCCAGAAGAGCCACCCGCAGGCACTGCCCATCACCAGCAGCGCCAGGGGGTAGCCCAGGCGCCAGTCGAGCTCGGGCATGTGGGTGAAGTTCATGCCCCAGACCCCGGCGAGGATGGTGGCCACCGCGAAGATGGCGGCCCAGGCGGCTAGCCGCTTGTGCACTTCGCCTTCGTCGATTGCTACCATGGAGAGGTTCACCTGGATCGCGGTGATGGTCATCTCGCGGATGGTATCCACCGCCGACTCGATGCGATTCAGGTGGTCGTACACGTCGCGGAAGTATTCCCGGGTCTTGCGGCACAGCGCCGGGACCCGGCCGCCGAACAGGTGGCTGGCGGCCTGGCCCAGGGGCATGGCGGCATGCTTGAGCCGCATGGTCTGGCGCTTGAGCTGGTAGAGGCGCTCCAGGCTCTGGCGGGCCGTTCCCCTGACGAAGATCTGGTCCTCGATGCTCTCGAGCTCGGCCTGCAGGGCCTCGACTACCGGGAAGTAGCGGTCGACGATGGTGTCCATCAGGGCATAAAGCACGAAAGCGGGGCCGTGCTTGAGCAGCTTCGGCTCGTGCTCACAGCGCTGGCGAACCTCGCTGAAGCCTCGGCCCGGGTGCAGCCGCACCGACAGGACATAGCCGGGGCCGGCAAACACCGCCACCTGACCGGTCTCCAGCTGCTCGTCACGCATGGTGACCATGTGCATGATCACGAACAGCGCATCGCCATACTCCTCGAGTTTGGGACGCTGGCGTCCGTTCAGGGCATCCTCTACGGCTAACTCATGCAGGCCGAAGATCTCCTGGAAGTGGATCATTTCCGTTTCGTCGGGCTCGTGGAGTGCCACCCACACGAAACGGTCGGGCTGCCCCAGGTAGTCGCCGATCTCATTGCTCTGGATGTCGCGTAGACGGTGTCCCTTTTCGTAGGCCACGCAGTTGATGATCATTGCCGAGCTCTCCCGTTCAGTCGTGGTGCACTGTGCAACAGCATAGTGCCTGGCGGTAAGCCTCTGCCGCCCCGCCGGGGATCGGCTTTCCGGTCGAGATGCACCGGGTGCGGGGGTAGCGTTCATCGGGGCGTCGTCATAGTCTGGGCGTTCACCCAATGAAGACGCGGAGGCCGCCATGCCGATTTCACGAGCCGAGATTCCCGCCGAGGATGCCAAGGGGCTGGTTGAGCGCCTTTGCCGGGACTGGGCCGACGCCCAGCCGATTGACCGCGAGGAGACCCAGGCGCGAGTGAAGTTCGACGAGGGCAGCTGCCTGCTCCAGGCCGAACCGGACCGGCTGGTGGTCGCCGTCGAGACCCTGGATGACGAGACGCTGGACCGCCTGGAAGGCAAGGTGAATGCTGCACTTGAGGGGCTGACGGGCGTGACACTGGAGATCGTCTGGGAAAATTGAGCGAGGGACTCTCGCCCCGTGCCGCCCACCTCGGCATGTTGCTGTGGGCGGTACTGGTGGGGCTCTCGTTTCCCGCGGTGAGGGTGATGAGTGAGCTGCCGCCGTTCTCGCTCACCTCGCTGCGTTTCTTTATCGCCTGCGGTGGGTTGTGGTGGCTGGCACGGCGTTCACCTTTCTTCCTGCCGCGCTGGCGCCAGCTTCCGCTCTATAGCCTGATGGGGCTCTGCCTGGCCGGCTTCTTCGGTGCCATGTTCTGGGCGGCGCACCATGCCACGGCGCTCTCCATGGCCACCCTCTTCGTCACGGTACCGCTGCTGGCCTTCCTGCTGGGTCTCGGGTTTGGCGTCGAGCGGCTGGCGTGGCGTCTGCCGGCGATTCTGGCGCTGGGCGCCACCGGGGCCCTTGGCCTGGCCTTCGCGGAATCCGTGGGGCAGGCCGGACGCCTGCAGTTTGGTATCGGCGAGGCGGTGTTCTTCCTGGGTTGTCTCTCCACGGCGCTCTACCCGGTGCTCAGCAAATGGGGACTGGCGACCGGCCGCCTGCCGGCGTCCGCGGCGGTACGCACTTTCTGGAGCCTGGGGCTGGGCGCCGTGCTGATCGGGCTGCTGGGGCTGGCCGTCGAGCCGGTGGCAGGCCTGGCCAGCATGACCGGCCGCGACCTGTGGCTGCTGCTTTTCCTGGGGCTGTTATCCACGGCCCTCACCTTCTGGCTACTGCAGCGTGCTACTGCCGTGCTGACGCCGGGCGCGGTCACCGCCTACAGCTACCTGGTGCCCTTCGTCTCGATGCTGCTGCTGTTCGTCCGCGAGCCCGAGCGGATCGGCTGGGTCTGGCTGCCGGGTAGCCTGCTGGTGATCGTAGCCATTGCGCTGCTGTTGCGTAACGGCCGGGCGGCCGGCTAACCGGTCTCGTCCGTCCCTGCGGGCTCGTCGGGAAAGGCCTGGCGGATTTCGTCATGCAGCTGAGCGGGGTCGCTGACGTGCCGACGCGAGAAGTGGAAGGGCACCAGTCGCGCCACGCCGGCCGCCGCGGCGATCTCGCCGCAGGCCCGGGCGGTTAGGTGGCCGGTACGCCGGGCCTGATCCGCCTCCGCCTCCAGAAAAGGCGCCTCGCAGAAGAGCAGCCGGGCGTCCCGCGCCAGCGCGACCAGGCGATGGCGGTTCTCTGCGGTGTCACCCAGGTCGGTGGCATAGACCAGCCGTTCTCCCGGCCGAATCATCAGCAGCAGCCCCGCCAGCTCCGACGCCCCCCGGGCGGTGCCGTCCGGCAAGCGGACCTGCGCCTCGCTCTCGCCCGCCAGCACACGACGCTTGAGCTCGCCAAGCCAGGGGCCCGGCGGCCAGCCGTGCGCGCCCAGTTGCTCCTTGCGCACCGCGACCTGGCGGTCGGGCTCCAGGGCAAAGGCCAGTACCGGCGTACCATGGTCGAGGGTCGTGGCGCGTACGCGAAAGCCGAGCTCGTGATGCAACAGGCCGTCGGGAGCCGCGCGCTCGGGCAGGGGCGCGGGGCGCGCCTTGCCGGCGACGATGCGCCAGCGCAGGAGGCGTTCGCCATGCAGCTCGCCGACCTCGAAGCGGGGCGCCTTGTCGCCGACGCGGTCCCAGAGGATGCCGCGCACCAGGCCTTGCAGGTGGTCTGCCAGCCCCGGTGGGCCGAAGACGCGGCAGGTCGGATAGTCGCCGATGCGTGAGCGCAGCAGCCAGGGAAAGCCGCCGATGTGGTCGAAGTGGGCGTGGCTGATGAAGACGTCGCTGACCTGATGGGCAAGACGCGCCGACAGCCGGCCGGGGTCGCCCAGGTCGAACAGCAGGCTGCGCGACTGATGGCGCAGCCGCAGGTGAAGCAGCGGGTCGCCGAAGACGCCGTTGACCAGGGTCGCGGTGAACGCGCCGAGGTTGGCTTGGGGCGGCGTGCCGTCACGGCTTTCCACAAGCGCGGCGGTGGCGTCCGGCTGGGCCGTCGCCCGGGCAGGCGAGGAGGGCCGGGCGGTGACCAGCTGGCCGTTGAGGTCGCGGCAGGCATCACGAACCACCAGGGTATGCGGTCTGCCGGTCGGTGCGGGCGTGCGAACCCGCAACTGATTGCCTTCCAGGGCCACGATCTCGCCCAGCCCCAGGGTGTCGCCCCGAGCGTCGAGCAGCCCGACCTGGCGCCTCGCCCAGGCATCGGGGGCGCAGCGTGGTGGAGCCGCGCCGATCAGCGCCAGCTCGGCCAGCGAGAACTCGGTCTCGCGGGCGGTGGCCAGCCAGGCGTTCCAGTCGTCGCGGCGGCGTTCGCGGCGTTGCGCCTTGCCGGGCGGACGGGCTCGCGGGTCCGGCGCCAGGGTAAGGGTCTCCAGGTGCAGGGCGCGACACTCCTCCTGCAGCGGAAAAGGGGCGTCCTCAGTGGCCAGCACCAGCAGGGCGCTGACGCTGCCGGCCTCGGCGAGTGCCGGCAGCAGTTCGGCCCCGGCAGCGCCACGCACCACCCCGGGGCTATCCAGCAGCAGCGGCCCGGCCGGGGCCTGTTCGGCCAGGCGTTGCACCGCCTGCACCAGTGGCAAGCGGAAGCGGGCGGCATCCAGGGTGGCCAGGGCGGCCAGGGCCTCGAGCTGCCAGCCCTCCGCCTGCCAGCGACCTAGACAGGCCGCGCCCGGTGGGCCGACGGCGGGCAGCCCCGGGTCGGCGCTCAGGCAGTGGCAGGCCTGGCCTCGGGCGGCCAGGCTCGCCGCGGTGGCGCGTATCAGGGTGGTCTTGCCGCTGCCCGGCACGCCGGCCACCAGCACGCGCTCGTGACGCTGCAGCAGGGCCAGCAGGGGGTGGTCGGCGGGGAGGTGCTCGCTCGGGTCTGGCATGGCGGAAGCCCTTGGCATTGACAGGCCCAGTGTGAGGGGAGTGGCCGGGAGGCGGCCACCCCCGGCGGTTGGCCTCTGGTATACTGCCGGTATTCTGTCGCCATCGAATTTGCAGGAGTCCGCATGACCCGTATCGCCATCGTCGGTGTCGCCGGCCGCATGGGCCGCACCCTGGTCAACGCCGTGCAGCAGGACGACAACGCTACCCTGGCCGGCGGCATCGTCGAGCCGGGCAGCTCGCTGGTGGGCGCCGATATCGGCGAGCTGGCGGGGGTCGGCAAGCTGGACGTGGCCGCCATGGATTCCCTCGAGGACCTTGCCGCGGACGTCGAGGTGCTGATCGATTTCACGACGCCGCAGGTGACCCTGGCCAACCTGGCGTTCTGCGCCGAGCATGGCAAGCGCATCGTGATTGGCACCACCGGCCTGAACGACGAGGAGCTCGGCGCCCTGGATGGCTATCGGGATCGCGTGCCGATGGTCTTCGCCCCCAACATGAGCGTGGGCGTCAACCTGACGCTCAAGCTGCTCGAGACCGCGGCCAAGGCGCTGGGCGACGAGGGCTACGACATCGAGGTGATCGAGGCCCACCACCGCCACAAGGTGGATGCGCCGTCCGGGACGGCGCTGAAGATGGGCGAGGTGGTGGCCGAGAGCCTGGACCGCTCCCTCAAGGAGCACGGTGTCTTCGCCCGCGAAGGCCAGTGCGGACCCCGCGACCCCAAGGAGATCGGCTTCGCCACCGTGCGCGCTGGCGACATCGTCGGCGAGCACACGGTGATGTTCGCCACCGAAGGCGAGCGCATCGAGATCACCCACAAGGCCTCGAGCCGCATGACCTTCGCCAAGGGCGCGGTCCGTGCCGCGCGCTGGGTGGCCGGGCAGGCCAACGGCCGCTACTCGATGCAGGATGTGCTCGGGCTCTGAATCCCCGGGGTAGCCGCAGGAGGTCATTTCCTGTAATATCCCCAAAATTTTGGCCGGGCGCGCGGGCACACAGCCCTCTCGAGCGCTTGTTGCTTCGGCCCAGGCATTCCGAGCGAATGACAACAAGCGGGATGAAACCGGTCTTACATCGGGTTTCGTCCCGCTTTTTTACGGGTCGGCCATGCGTGGGCCGGCCACTCGCAGCCCGGCCATGGCCCCGCAGTATTCCTTGACGAGCTGTCTCGATAGCTCTCTAAACACCTGGGAGGACGTTGCATTGAACAGACCCGCGATACTGGCCCTGGAAGACGGAAGTGTATTCCACGGCACGGCCATCGGTGCCGATGGACAAACCAGCGGTGAGGTGGTGTTCAATACGGCCATGACCGGTTACCAGGAAATCCTGACCGACCCCTCCTACACCCGTCAGATCGTCACCCTCACCTATCCGCATATCGGCAACACCGGCGTCAACGCTGAGGACGTCGAGTCCGGTGCCATCGCCGCCGCGGGTCTGGTGATCCGTGACCTCCCCCTGCTGGCCAGCAGTTTTCGTAGCGAGCAGACGCTCTCCGACTACCTCAAGGGCCAGAACGTGCTGGGTATCGCCGACATCGATACCCGCCGCCTGACGCGCATCCTGCGCGACAAGGGCGCCCAGAACGGCGCGATCCTCGCCGGTGCTGATGCCGAGGGCGACGATGCCGTGGAGCGGGCCCTGGCCGCGGCCCGCGGCTTTCCGGGTCTCAAGGGCATGGACCTGGCCAAGGTGGTCTCCTGCCAGACCCCTTACGAGTGGAGCGAGGGCGAGTGGGCGCTAGGCGCCGGCTATGCCGATACGGCGGCCGCCGAACGTCCCTTCCACGTGGTCGCCTACGACTACGGGGTTAAGCGCAACATCCTGCGCATGCTCGCCTCCCGCGGCTGCCGCCTGACCGTGGTGCCGGCCCAGACCCCGGCCGCCGAGGTGCTTGCCATGGCTCCCGATGGCGTCTTCCTGGCCAACGGCCCCGGCGACCCCGAGCCCTGCGACTACGCCATCAAGGCGATCCAGGCGCTCCTCGAGACCGAGATCCCGGTGTTCGGCATCTGCCTGGGCCACCAGCTGCTGGCGCTGGCCAGCGGAGCGAAGACGGTCAAGATGGGGCACGGCCACCATGGCGCCAACCACCCGGTGCAGGACCTCGACACCGGCAAGGTGATGATCACCAGCCAGAACCACGGTTTCGCCGCCGACGAAGCGAGCCTGCCGGCCAACCTGCGGGCCACCCATCGCTCGCTGTTCGACGGCACCCTGCAGGGCGTCGAGCGTACCGACCGCCCGGCCTTCAGCTTCCAGGGCCACCCCGAGGCCAGCCCGGGGCCGCGCGACGTGTCGCCTCTGTTCGACCGTTTCGTCGACATGATGAAGGCCCGCCGCTAGGCAGGCCCCCGATTCGTCGTCCTTCGTCACCCTCATTCTGCGGGAAGCACCATGCCCAAGCGTACCGACATCCAGAGCATCCTGATCATTGGCGCCGGCCCCATCGTCATCGGCCAGGCGTGCGAATTCGACTACTCCGGCGCCCAGGCCTGCAAGGCGCTGCGCGAGGAGGGCTACCGGGTCATCCTGGTCAACTCCAACCCGGCCACCATCATGACCGACCCGGTGATGGCCGACGCCACCTATATCGAGCCGATCACCTGGCAGGCGGTGGAAAAGATCATCGAGGCCGAGCGCCCGGATGCCATCCTGCCGACGATGGGCGGCCAGACCGCGCTCAACTGCGCCCTGGACCTGGACAAGCACGGCGTGCTCGCAAAGTACGGCGTAGAGATGATCGGCGCCAATGCCGATGCCATCAACAAGGCCGAGGATCGCGACCTCTTCGACCAGGCCATGAAGCGCATCGGCCTGGAGTGCCCCAAGGCCGAGGTGGCGCACAGCATGGAGGAGGCCTGGCGCATCCAGGCGTCGCTGGGCTTTCCGGTGATCATTCGTCCCTCCTACACCATGGGGGGCTCCGGCGGCGGCGTGGCCTACAACAAGGAGGAGTTCGAGGAGATCTGTACCCGCGGCTTCGAGCTCTCCAACAACCACGAGCTGCTGATCGACGAGTCGCTGCTGGGGTGGAAGGAGTATGAGATGGAGGTCGTTCGCGACAAGAACGACAACTGCATCATCGTCTGCGCCATCGAGAACTTCGACCCGATGGGCGTGCACACCGGCGACTCTATCACCGTGGCCCCGGCCCAGACGCTGACCGACAAGGAATACCAGATCATGCGCGACGCCTCGCTGGCGGTGCTGCGCGAGATCGGCGTCGAGACCGGCGGCTCCAACGTGCAGTTCGGCGTCGACCCCGACAGCGGGCGCGTGGTGGTGATCGAGATGAACCCGCGGGTGTCGCGCTCCTCGGCGCTGGCCTCCAAGGCCACCGGCTTTCCGATCGCCAAGATCGCCGCCAAGCTGGCGGTGGGTTACACCCTCGATGAGCTGCAGAACGACATCACCGGCGGACGTACCCCGGCCTCCTTCGAGCCGTCCATCGACTATGTCGTCACCAAGATCCCGCGCTTCACCTTCGAGAAGTTCCCCCAGGCCAACGACCGCCTGACCACCCAGATGAAGTCGGTGGGCGAGGTGATGGCCATCGGCCGCACCTTCCAGGAGTCGCTGCAGAAGGCGCTGCGTGGCCTGGAGACCGGCAACGACGGCCTCGACCCCAAGTTTCCCGAGTTCAAGCCCGGGGAGTTTTCTGACGAGGCCATGGCGCACCTCAAGGGCGAGCTGCAGGCTGCCGGCGCCGAGCGCATCTTCTTCGTCGCCGACGCCATGCGCGCGGGGATGAGCGTCGACAAGATCTTCGCGCTGACCAACATCGACCGCTGGTACCTGGTGCAGATCGAGGACCTGGTGAAGACCGAGCAGGCGGTGGCCAAGCGCTCGCTCTCCGAGTTCAGCCCCCGCGAACTGTTCGCCCTCAAGCGCAAGGGCTTCTCGGATGCTCGCCTGGCGAGCCTGCTGGGGGTCGCCGAGAAGGAGTTTCGCAAGACCCGTCAGCGGGCTGGCATCCGCCCGGTCTACAAGCGGGTGGATACCTGTGCCGCCGAGTTCGCCTCGGACACCGCCTACATGTACTCCACCTACGAGGAGGAGTGCGAGGCGGAGGTCTCCGACCGGAAGAAGATTATGGTGCTGGGCGGCGGACCCAATCGGATCGGCCAGGGCATCGAGTTTGACTACTGCTGCGTCCATGCCGCCTTCGCCATGCATGACGACGGCTATGAGACCATCATGGTCAACTGCAACCCGGAGACGGTCTCCACCGACTACGATACCTCGGACCGCCTCTACTTCGAGCCGGTGACCTTGGAGGACGTGCTGGAGATCGCCGACAAGGAGCAGCCGGTCGGCGTGATCGTGCAGTTCGGCGGCCAGACCCCGCTGAAGTTGGCCCGCGAGCTCGAGGCCGCCGGCGTGCCGATCATCGGCACCACCCCGGACGCCATCGACCGCGCCGAGGACCGCGAGCGCTTCCAGCAGATGATCGACAAGCTGGGCCTCAAGCAGCCGCCCAACGCCACCGCGCGTAGCTTCGAGGAGGCCTTCGCCAAGGCCGAGGCGATCGGCTATCCGCTGGTGGTGCGCCCCAGCTACGTGCTGGGCGGGCGCGCCATGGAGATCGTCTACGACGCCTCCGAGCTGGAGAACTACATGACCCATGCGGTCAAGGTCTCCAACGACTCCCCGGTGCTGCTCGACCACTTCCTCAACGCGGCCGTCGAGATCGACATCGATGCGGTCAGCGACGGCAGCCAGGTGATCATCGGCGGCATCATGCAGCATATCGAGCAGGCCGGCGTGCATTCCGGCGACTCGGCCTGCTCGCTGCCGCCCTACTCGCTGCCCGCCGAGGTGCAGGATGCGATGCGCGAGCAGGTCAAGAAGATGGCCGTGGAACTCGGCGTCAAGGGCCTGATGAACGTACAGCTGGCCTGGCAGGATGGCGAGATCTACGTCATCGAGGTCAACCCGCGCGCCTCGCGCACCGTGCCCTTCGTCTCCAAGTGCATCGGTACCTCACTGGCCCAGGTCGCCGCGCGCTGCATGGCCGGCACCACCCTGGCCGATCAGGGCTTCACTCGCGAGATCGTGCCGCACTTCTTCAGCGTCAAGGAGGCCGTCTTCCCGTTCAACAAGTTCCCGGGGGTCGACCCGATCCTCTCGCCGGAGATGAAGTCCACCGGCGAGGTGATGGGTAGTGGCGACACCTTCGCCGAGGCCTTCTATAAGGCGCAGCTGGGCGCCGGCGAGGCGATTCCGCCGCTCGAGGGCGAGCGCAAGGCGTTCCTTTCGGTGCGCGACCCGGACAAGGCGGGCGTTATCGAAGTGGCGCGTTCTCTGGTAACATTGGGCTTCACTCTGTGCGCGACCCGTGGCACGGCGGAGGCCCTGGAGGCCGCCGACCTGCCGGTGGAGATCGTCAACAAGGTCTATGAGGGCCGTCCGCATATCGTCGATCTGCTCAAGAACGACGAGGTCGCCTATATCGTCAACACCACCGAGGGCCGCCAGGCGATCAATGACTCCTCGGTGATCCGCCGCACCGCACTTGCCCGCAAGGTTCCCTATGCCACCACCCTGGCAGGGGCCAGTGCTGTTTGCATGGCACTCGAGTACGGCAATGCCATTACCGTGCGGCGGCTACAGGAACTGCATGCAGGAGCTACGCAATGAACAAGGTCCCGATGACCGTCGCCGGTGAAAAGCGGCTTCGCAAGGAGCTTGAGGAGCTTAAGGGCGAGGCGCGGCCGAGGGTGATTGCCGCCATCGCCGAGGCTCGCGAGCACGGCGACCTGAAGGAGAACGCCGAATACCATGCGGCCCGCGAGCAGCAGGGGTTCATTGAGGGGCGGATCCAGGAGATCGAGGGCAAGCTCTCGAATGCCCAGGTGATCGACGTCACCAAGCTGCCCCAGACCGGCAAGGTCATCTTCGGCGTGACCGTGGGGCTGATCAATCTGGAAACCGACGAGGAAGTGACCTATCGCATCGTTGGTGAGGACGAGGCCGACATCAAGTCCGGCCGTATCTCGGTGACTTCACCCATCGCCCGTGCCCTGATCGGCAAGGAGGAGGGCGATGTGGTGGTGGTACGCACCCCCGGCGGCGAGGTCGAGTACGAGATCTCCAGCGTCGAGCACCTGTGACCTTCGGTCAGCTGTAAGCCATAAGCTTTAAGCTGTAAGAAAACACCCCCGAGGCACAGCCTCGGGGGTGTTTCGGTTTGACTTATAGCTTACGGCTTAGCGCTTCCAGCTCGCGCGAAGCGCGTCAGTGCCGCCCGTGGTGGTTCTCGAAGCGCGTGATGTTGGAGAGCTTCGGGTTGGCCCGGGGGTTGTGGCGATAGAGCAGGGCCATCTTGCCGATCTTCTGCACCAGCTCGGCATTGCTCGCCGCGACCAGCTCATCGAGCATGGCGGCACGGTCATCACGGTCGGGCAGGGCGAACTTGACCTTGACCAGCTCATGGTCGCCCAGAGCGCGGTCGAGCTCGGCGAGGACGCCTTCGGAGGCGCCGTTCTCGGAGACGGTCACCACGGGGTCGAGGTGGTGTCCGATGCTGCGAAATGCTTTCTTTTGTGCCTGTGACAAGCTCATGGTATCTTGCTTCTTCCGGTTGGCGCGCAACGCATCATGGTACGGTGAATCGCCGCGCGGCGAAAGCTCGCCGCCGTGCTCCTGCCAGGTTTTCTCCGGCCGGTCCCGCAGGTCAGCACCCCGTCGCACCTCCACCAGGTCTTCCCGGAATCCGCTCGACTGCCTGTCATTCATGATCATTCACAGGTGATGCCGTGGCCCGTTCCAACGCTTCCCGCTCCAAGGGCGCTGCCGCCAAGGCGGCGGCCAGCAAGACCAGCAAGGGCTGGCTGAAGGAGCACTTCGACGACCGCTTCGTGCAGCAGAGCTGGCAGGATGGCTACCGCAGCCGCGCCAGTTACAAGCTGCTGGCGCTGGACGACAAGGACCGCCTGCTGCGCCGTGGCATGACGGTGATCGACCTGGGTGCCGCACCGGGCGGCTGGAGCCAGGTGGCGGCCGAGAAGGTCGGCTCCGAGGGCGCGGTGATCGCTTCCGATATTCTCGAGATGGATGCCTTGGCCGACGTCGACTTCATTCAGGGCGATTTCACCGAGGAGCCCGTGCTCGAGGCGATCCTCGCGGCCCTCGGCGATCGGCCGGTAGACCTTGTGATGTCCGACATGGCCCCCAATATGAGTGGTATGGCAGCCATCGACCAGCCACAGGCGATGTATCTTGTCGAGCTGGCGCTGGACCTGGCGCGGCAGACGCTCTCACCCGGGGGCACCTTCCTGGCCAAGGTGTTCCAGGGCGAGGGGTTTGATCCGTTCCTCAAGGAGCTGCGCAGTAGCTTTACGCGGGTGGTAACCCGCAAGCCGGAGGCCTCCCGGGCGCGGTCGCGCGAGGTCTACCTGCTGGCGGAAGGGTTTCGCGGCTGAAGGATGCCTTCGGTCGCACTGGAACGCGGCCGCGATAGGCCGCGGCTAATGAGCCGATTGCCGGACAGGGCGGTGCCACTGTGTCACAGTGGTAGCCGTCTCTGGTCCCAAGCTGGCTGAACATATGCCGCTCATGTAGTGTCGAATGACCAGGCATTTTCGGCCAACAGATTCTTGCAATGAGGGTAGTCCCTTGAACGACATGGCGAAGAACCTGATTCTGTGGTTGGTCATCGCGGCGGTATTGCTGACGGTGTTCAATAATTTCAGCGTCGACAGCTCCCCGCAGGCGATGAACTACTCTCAGTTCGTCCAGCAGGTGCAGAACGAACAGATCCGTAACGTCACCATCGATGGTTACACCATCACCGGTGAGCGTGCGGACGGTTCCCAGTTCCGGACCATCCGCCCCGCGGCGGAGGATCCCAAGTTGATGGACGACCTGCTCTCCAACAACGTCACCGTGGTGGGTAAGGAGCCCGAACAGCAGAGCCTGTGGATGCGCTTGCTGATCGCCAGTTTCCCGATCCTGCTGATCCTTGCGATCTTCATGTTCTTCATGCGTCAGATGCAGGGCGGTGGTGCCGGCAAGGGCGGTCCGATGAGCTTTGGCAAGTCCAAGGCCAAGCTGCTCTCCCAGGATCAGATCAAGACCACCTTCTCTGATGTGGCCGGCTGCGATGAGGCCAAGGAGGAGGTAGAGGAGCTGGTCGACTTCCTGCGCGACCCGACCAAGTTCCAGCGCCTGGGCGGCACCATTCCGCGCGGCGTGTTGATGGTCGGCCCGCCCGGTACAGGTAAAACGCTGCTGGCCAAGTCGATCGCCGGTGAGGCCAAGGTGCCGTTCTTCTCGATCTCCGGCTCCGACTTCGTCGAGATGTTCGTGGGTGTCGGTGCCTCGCGCGTGCGTGACATGTTCGAGCAGGCCAAGAAGCAGGCGCCCTGCATCATCTTTATCGACGAGATCGATGCGGTGGGCCGCTCGCGTGGTGCTGGCATGGGCGGCGGCAACGACGAGCGCGAGCAGACGCTCAACCAGCTGCTGGTAGAGATGGATGGCTTCGAGGCCAACGAGGGCATCATCGTCATCGCCGCGACGAACCGTCCTGACGTCCTCGACCCCGCGCTGCTGCGCCCGGGCCGCTTCGACCGCCAGGTGGTGGTGCCGCTGCCGGATATCCGCGGCCGCGAGCATATCCTCAACGTCCATCTGCGCAAGGTGCCGTTGGCCGACGACGTCAAGCCGTCGCTGATCGCCCGCGGCACGCCCGGTTTCTCGGGTGCCGACTTGGCCAATCTGGTCAACGAGGCCGCGCTGTTTGCTGCACGCCGCAACAAGCGTCTGGTGGGCATGGAAGAGCTCGACATGGCCAAGGACAAGATCATGATGGGCGCCGAGCGCAAGTCCATGGTCATGACCGACAAGGAGAAGCTCAATACGGCCTACCATGAGTCGGGCCACGCCATCATCGGTCTGGTGATGCCGGAACATGATCCGGTCTATAAGGTGACCATCATTCCCCGCGGCCGCGCGCTGGGGGTGACCATGTTCCTGCCGGAGGAGGATCGCTACAGCCTCTCGCGTCAGCAGATCATCAGTCAGATCTGTTCGCTGTTCGGCGGCCGGATTGCCGAGGAGATGACGCTCGGGCCGAACGGTGTCACGACCGGTGCCTCCAACGACATCAAGCGGGCCACTGAGCTGGCGCATAACATGGTCGCCAAGTGGGGTCTCTCCGAGGAGATGGGACCGATCATGTACGATGAGGACGAGTCGCACCAGTTCATGGGTGGCCCGGGTCAGGGTGGTAAGCTCAAGTCTGGCGAAACGACCTCCAAGCTGGACAAGGAGGTGCGCAAGATCATCGACGGCTGCTACGAGCAGGCCAAAACCATCCTCGAGGAGAACCGCGACAAGCTCGATGCCATGGCCGATGCGCTGATGAAGTACGAGACCATCGACTCTCATCAGCTCAAGGACATTATGAACGGACAGGATCCGCGTCCCCCCGAAGGCTGGGATGATCCGAGCAGTGGGGCGCCCTCGGGCGGTGAGCCGCGCGCCGAGTCTGCGCCTGAGTCGAGCGACGATGCCGAGGACGATGAGACGCCTACGCGCCGGCCCTCCGACCCGCTGGGTGGCCCGGCCGGCGGCTGATAACGGTTCGCTTGCAATTCTGGGCGCCCTGCGGGGCGCCCTTGCCGTTCGATCAACAGGAAGATGATGGATACCCGCACTCCGACGCCTCTGCCGTGTGGCCGACACCGGCTCGACCTCTCGTTCCCCCGCATCATGGGGGTTCTCAACGTCACCCCCGATTCCTTCTCCGATGGTGGTCGTCATGCGGTGCCGGATGACGCGTTGCGTCATGCCGAGCAGATGCTGGCCGAGGGGGCCGCGATCATCGACGTGGGCGGCGAGTCCACGCGCCCCGGCGCCGAGCCGGTCTCGGTCCAGCAGGAGCTGGATCGGGTGGTGCCGGTGGTGGAGGCGCTGGTGCGCGAGTTCGATGCCCTGGTGTCGGTCGACACCAGTACCCCCGAGGTAATGCAGGCGACGGCGCAGGCCGGTGCCGGCATGCTCAACGACGTGCGCAACCTGCGCCGCGAGGGCGCGCTCTCGGCGGCGGTCGCCAGCGGCCTCCCGGTGTGCCTGATGCACATGGTCGGGGAGCCCGGCGACATGCAGGACGACCCCCGCTACGACGTTCCGGTCGAGGAGGCCGTGGCGACGTTCCTGGCTGAGCGGGTGGCGGCCTGCGAGGCTGCCGGGCTGCATCGTGAGCGCATGCTGCTCGATCCGGGCTTCGGCTTTGCCAAGACGGTGGAGCATAACCTACGGTTGCTCAGGAACATGGACCGTCTTGAGGCGCTTGGCCTGCCGCTGCTGGTGGGCATGTCGCGCAAGAGCATGATCGGCAAGGTGCTGGGTCGGCCGGTGGAGGAGCGCCTCTCCGGTGGTCTGGCCCTCTCCGCACTGGCAGTGGAGCGCGGCGCGCGTATCCTGCGCGTCCACGATGTGGGGCCCCACGTGGATGCGGTGAACATGACCTGGGCTGTACTCGAGGAAGGCAGTACGCATGACTAGACGCTATTTCGGTACTGATGGCATCCGTGGCACCGTGGGAGAGCCCCCCATCACCGCCGACTTCATGCTCAAGCTGGGCTGGGCCACCGGCCGGGTGCTGACGCGAGACAAGGCGCACGCGAGGGTGATGATCGGCAAGGACACGCGGATCTCGGGCTACATGTTCGAGTCGGCCCTGGAGGCTGGCCTCTCTGCGGCTGGCGTCGATGTGATGCTGCTCGGCCCCATGCCCACGCCGGCGATCGCCTACCTGACGCGTACCTTCCGCGCCGATGCCGGTATCGTCATTTCGGCCTCTCACAACCCCTTTCAGGACAATGGCATCAAGTTCTTCTCCGCCACCGGCACCAAGCTTGCCGATGAGGTCGAGGCGCGTATCGAGGCCGCGCTGGAGGAGGCGCTGACTACCGTGGCGCCGGATCGCCTGGGCAAGGCGACGCGGGTCGATGATGCCCCCGGTCGTTATATCGAATTCTGCAAGTCGACCATCCCCGACCGGGTCAGCCTGCACGGCTTGAAGATGGTCGTCGACTGCGCCCACGGTGCCACCTACCACATCGCGCCCAGCGTGTTTCGCGAGCTGGGCGCCAGCGTCAGCCTGATCGGCGCCGCCCCGGACGGCCTGAACATCAATCAGGAGGTGGGTTCGACCCATCCGGCCGCGTTGCGTGCCGCCGTGATCCAGCAGGGCGCCGACCTCGGCGTCGCCTTCGACGGCGACGGCGACCGGGTGCTGCTGGTGGATGCCGACGGCCGAGAGATCGACGGCGATGACATCCTCTACCTGATCGCCAGGGATCGCCATGCGCGTGGTGATCTCGGCGGCGGCGTGGTGGGCACCCTGATGTCGAACTTCGGGCTGGCGGCCGCGATGGAAGCGCTCGACATTCCCTTCGAGCGGTCCAGGGTCGGCGATCGTTACGTGATGGAGCGCCTGGCGGCCAATGGCTGGCAGCTGGGCGGCGAGTCCTCCGGCCATATCGTCTGCGGCCACGTACAGACCACCGGTGACGGTATCGTCTCCGCGCTGCAGGTGCTGGCGATCATGGTTCGCGAGCAGCAGTCATTGGGACGCCTGCTGTCTGGCCTGCAGAAGGCACCCCAGGCGCTGGTCAACGTGCGCCTGACGCCGGGCAGCGATGCCAAGGCGCTGCTGGAGCGTGCCTCGCTCAAGCAGGCCGTCGACACCCTGGAGACGGAGCTTGGCGACCAGGGGCGTGTGCTGTTGCGGGCCTCGGGCACCGAGCCGCTGATCCGGGTCATGGTCGAGGGGCGTCCCCACCTGGATGTCGATGCGCTGGCGCGGCGCCTGGCCGATGACGTCGAGTCGCTGCTCGGCTGACGTGAGCAGGCGGTACGCGGCCGGTTGTCTTGGCTGAGCCCCTCCTATACCATTTCGCACCACCTTGAAAGAGGAACCTCCATGCGCATGCCGCTGATCGCCGGAAACTGGAAGATGAACGGCTCTCTGGCCCTGGTCGAGGAGTTCGGTCAGGCCTTTGCCGATGTTTCTCTGCCCGTCAACGTCGAAGTGGCGCTGATGGTGCCCTTCCCCTTCCTTGACGCGGCCGGCCGAGCGCTCGGCGAGACGTCGGTGACGGTCGGCGCCCAGACCCTCAGCGACCGTCCTTCGGGGGCCTTTACCGGCGAGGTCAGCGCAGCGATGCTGCGCGAGTGCGGTACCCGATTGGTGCTGGTCGGCCACTCGGAGCGGCGGACCCTCTTCGGGGAGGACGATGCCGCGGTCCTGGCGCGTGTGAAGGCGGCCTTGAGTGAGCGGCTCACCCCGGTGCTGTGTATCGGCGAGACGCTTGAAGAGCGCGAGGCCGAGCGCACCGAGTCAGTGGTGCTGGGCCAGCTCGAGTCGGTGCTCGATGCATTGGCCCCCGCGGAGCGCGCTCGGCTGGTGATCGCCTATGAGCCTGTCTGGGCGATCGGCACCGGGCGCACGGCGAGTCCCGAACAGGCGCAGGCGGTGCATGCGGCCATCCGCGAGCGCCTGGCGCGCTATGAACAGGCGCTGGCCGATGGCATGCGTCTGCTGTACGGCGGCAGCATGAAAGCGGATAATGCCGCCGAGCTGCTTGCCCAGCCCGATATCGACGGCGGCCTGGTGGGCGGTGCCTCGCTCAAGGTCGACGATTTCCTAGCCATTTGTCAGTCAGCAGGTTGAATCCATGCAAGTTGCCATTCTCATGACCCATGTGGCGATCGCCATCGCCCTGGTCGTCCTGATCCTGCTGCAGCAGGGCAAGGGCGCCGAAGCCGGTGCCGCCTTTGGTGGCGGTGCCTCTCAGACCGTATTCGGCTCGCAGGGTAGCGGTAGCTTCCTGGCGAAGTTCACCGGACTGCTGGCCGCTGCCTTTTTCGCCACCTCCCTGACCCTGGCGTGGTTTGCCTCCCAGGCCGGTGAAGCGCCCGAGGCTGGCATTCCCGATGCCGAGCTGATCGAGCAGCAGAATGCCGTGCCGACCCTTGACGATGGCGGTCGGGATGTGGATAATACTGCGCCAGCGCTGGAGGAAAGCGGCGACTGACGTCGTCATCCAGTCTCCCCTATGCCGAAGTGGTGGAATTGGTAGACACGCTATCTTGAGGGGGTAGTGGCCTTATGGCCGTGCGGGTTCAAGTCCCGCCTTCGGCACCATATGCGAAGTGGTCGACAGCGTCGTCGAGGCTTCGAAGCAGGATTGGCAGAATGCGGTGAAGCCGCTTGACGAAGCCGTCATGCGGGCTTAGAATCACCGACCTAGATTGATGCGGGGTGGAGCAGTCTGGTAGCTCGTCGGGCTCATAACCCGAAGGTCATCGGTTCAAATCCGGTCCCCGCTACCATCTTCCTGGCAGGCATGCAGATTTCAGGGGCATGCCAGAGAGCCGAAGTGGTATACAGGTTTCTTGTGAAAGCCCCTTCCTGTGAAGGGGCTTTTTGTTAGCAGCTTGCCAGCCGGCGACGGCGGCGCTGTTCCGGGCAACGCCAATCAGCCACCTGACTCTTCTCTTTACTCCCGGCCAGGTGCCTGATGCAACGGCTGTAGGAGCTTTCTTCCGTGGCAATCAAGGATGCTGCGCTACATGCGCTGATCGAGCCGGTGGTCTCCGCCATGGGGTTCGAGCTGTGGGGCATCGATCATCTGTCCCAGGGCAAACACTCGCGCCTGGTGATCTATATCGATCATGATGACGGAGTGAGCGTGGACGATTGCGCTGACGTCAGTCGACAGGTCAGCGCGGTGCTCGATGTCGAGGATCCGGTGCCCGGTGAGTATCGACTGGAAGTCTCCTCGCCGGGCATGGACCGGCCGCTGTTCACCCTTGAGCAGTTCGGTCGCTACGCTGGCCATGTGGTCGCCGTGAAGCTGCGCGTGCCGTTCGACGGACGGCGCAAGTTCCAGGGACTGCTGGCCGGCGTCGAGAGCGATGAAGTGCTGCTGCAGGTCGGCGAAGAGGAGTATTGCTTTCCCATCGAGAGCATCGATCAGGCGCGGGTCGTTCCGCAGTTCACATGATCAGCTCGGTGTATAAGGACAGGTTCACTGGCGAGGCTAAGGCATGAGTAAAGAAATTCTGGCGGTCGTCGACGCGATCTCCAACGAGAAGGGGGTCTCCCGCGAGGTGATCTTCGAGGCCGTCGAGGCGGCCCTGGCCAGTGCATCGCGCAAGCGCTTCGAGAACGAGGAAGCCAGCGTGCGCGTGCACATCGATCGTGAGACCGGCGACTACGAGACGTTCCGTCGCTGGGTCGTGGTCGAGGACGATGACTTCGACGGGCCCGATGCCCAGATCAAGCTCTCCTTTGCCGAGCGTCGCGACCCGCCCCTGGGGCTGGGCGACGTGGTCGAGGAGCGCATCGAGAATGCCGCCTTTGGCCGTATTGCCGCCCAGACTGCCAAGCAAGTGATCGTGCAGAAGGTGCGCGAGGCCGAGCGGGCCGAGGTGGTGCGCCAGTATGCCGAGCGTGAGGGTGAACTGGTCGCCGGCATCGTCAAGAAGACCACGCGCGACGGGCTGATCATCGACCTCGGCGATAATGCAGAGGCATTCCTGCCGCGCAGCGAGATGATTCCCGGCGAGCGCTACCGCATGAACGAGCGCGTCCGTGCGCTGCTGGTCAAGGTCGACCCCGAGGCACGCGGTGCCCAGCTGATCCTGTCGCGCACCTGCCCCGAGTTGATCATCGAGCTGTTCAGCATCGAAGTGCCGGAGATCGCCGAGCAGCTCATCGAGATCAAGGGCGCGGCACGCGATCCGGGCTCTCGCGCCAAGATCGCGGTCAAGACCAACGATCGCCGTATCGATCCGGTGGGTGCCTGTGTTGGCATGCGTGGTTCTCGGGTGCAGGCGGTGTCCACGGAGCTACAGAACGAGCGCGTGGACATCGTGCTGTGGGACGACAACCCGGCCCAGCTGGTGATCAACGCCATGGCGCCGGCCGACGTCGCCTCGATTCTTGTCGATGAGGAAGCCCACGCCATGGATGTGGCCGTCGCCGAGGATAATCTCGCCCAGGCTATCGGTCGCAGTGGCCAGAACGTGCGCCTGGCCTCTGAACTCACCGGCTGGCGTCTCAACGTCATGACCGAGGAGGAGGCCGAGGACAAGCGCGACCAGGAGATCGACAGCCTGGTCGAGCATTTCATCCAGCACCTGGAGGTCGACGAAGACGTGGCGCGCCTGCTGGTCGAAGAGGGCTTCACCTCACTGGAGGAAGTCGCCTACGTGCCGGTCGAGGAGATGCTGGAGATCGAGGAGTTCGACGAGGAGCTCATCGAGGAGCTGCGCGCTCGTGCCAAGGATGAACTACTGAACCTGGCCATCGCCTCCGAGGAGGAACTCGATGGCGCCCAGCCGGCCGACGACCTGCTGGAGATGGACGGTATGGACCGCCACCTGGCCTTTATCCTGGCCAGCCGAGGCATTGTCACCATGGAAGACCTGGCCGAGCAGTCCGTCGATGATCTGCTGGACATCGAGGGTATCGACGAGGAGCGCGCCGCGGCACTGATCATGACTGCCCGTGCGCCATGGTTCGAGAACGAACAGTAAACGGGTCACGGGCTGAGGAGGGTCGTAATGTCAGAAATGACCGTTAAGGATTTTGCAGCGAAGGTGGGGCGCGATGTGCCCCGCCTGCTGGAGCAGATGAAAGAAGCCGGGCTCGGCCAGAAGTCCGAGAGCGACGTGGTGTCCGAGGAGGACAAGCGTCAGCTGCTCGACTATCTCACCAAGAGCCACGGCGGCAGCGGCACAGGGGCGAAGAATCGCATCACCCTGACGCGCAAGACGCGCAGCCGCATCAAGACCGGCGAGCGCGGCAAGAGCATCGAGGTGCAGGTTCGCAAGAAGCGCACCTACGTCAAGCGCGCCGAGGAAGAAACCAAGCCCGAGCCGACAGAAGAGGCCGGACCCCGCCAGCTGGTGGGCGACATGGCCGATTCCCAGCAGGCCCAGGCTGCCAAGGATGCCCGCGAGGCCGAGGAAGCCAAGGCGCGCGCCGCCGAGGAGTCCGCTCGCGAGGCAGCCGCCAAGCTTGAGGCCGAGAAAGCGGCCGCCGAGCCTGAGATTCCGGTGCCGGAACTCGACACCGCACCGCCCGCGGAGGAGCCTCCGGCGCCGCCCAAGGAGGGTCGCCCCGAGCCGCGCCGTGCCGCGGTCAAGAAGGCTACGACCAAGTCCGGCGCTGGCAAGAAGGGCCGTGGCGAGCGGGATGACGACGATCGCGGTGATCGCGAGGAGCGTCGCCGTGGTGGCAAGAAGGCCAAGCGCGCCGAACGTCGTGGTGGTCGCCGCGGTGGCGTCGGCCAGGGCGGTGGCGGCAAGCACGGCTTCCAGAAGCCGACACAGCCGATCGTCCGTGAGGTCTCCATCCCCGAGTCGATCAGTGTCGCCGACCTGGCCGACAAGATGTCGATCAAGGCGAACGAGGTCATCAAGGCCATGTTCACCATGGGCGCGGCCGTGACCATCAACCAGACCATCGACCAGGATACCGCGGCCATCGTGGTCGAGGAGATGGGCCACAAGCCCAAGCTGGTCAAGGACGATGCGCTGGAGACCGAGGTCCTCGAGGGCATCTCCTACGAGGGCGACGAGATCACTCGCTCGCCGGTGGTGACGGTCATGGGTCACGTCGACCACGGCAAGACCTCGCTGCTCGACTACATCCGCAAGGCCAAGGTGGCCACTGGCGAAGCCGGCGGCATCACCCAGCATATCGGCGCCTACCATGTGGAAGATGACCACGGTGGGGTGACCTTCCTGGATACTCCGGGCCACGCGGCGTTTACCGCCATGCGTGCCCGCGGTGCCAAGGCCACCGACGTGGTCGTGCTGGTGGTGGCCGCCGATGACGGCGTCATGCCCCAGACCATCGAGGCGATTGAGCACTCGAAGGCTGCCGAGGTGCCGATGGTGGTCGCGGTCAACAAGATCGACAAGGCCGGCGCGGATCCGGACCGGGTCAAGAACGAGCTATCCCAGCACGGCGTGATCTCCGAGCAGTGGGGTGGCGACACCCAGTTCGTGCATGTGTCGGCGCACACTGGCGAAGGCATCGAGGAGCTGCTGGAATCCATCCAGCTGGTCTCCGAGGTGCTCGAGCTCAAGGCCGTGCCCGAGGCGCCCGGCAAGGGCGTGGTGGTCGAGTCGCGCCTGGACAAGGGACGCGGCCCGGTGGCCACGGTGCTGGTCCAGAACGGCACCCTCAAGAAGGGCGACATCGTGCTCGCCGGCCTGCACTACGGCCGTGTGCGAGCGCTGACCAACGAGCTGGGCAAGCAGGTCGATGAGGCCGGTCCCTCCACCCCGGTGGAGATCCAGGGTCTCGACGGCACCCCCGAGGCGGGTGACGACTTCATGGTGCTGGCCGACGAGAAGAAGGCCCGCGAGGTCGCCAACTTCCGTCAGGGCAAGTACCGCGAGGTGCGCCTGGCGCGTCAGCAGAAGGCCAAGCTGGAGAACATGTTCAGCCAGATGGGCCAGGATGTCGCCGCCAAGCTCAACATCGTGCTCAAGGCCGACGTCCAGGGTTCCCTGGAAGCGATCAAGGGCGCCCTGGAAGAGCTCTCCACCGACGAGGTGGAAGTGGCTGTGGTCTCCTCCGGCGTGGGCGGTATCACCGGTACCGATGCCAACCTGGCGCTGGCCAGTGATGCCATCGTGGTCGGCTTCAACGTGCGTGCCGATGCCGCGGCCCGCGAGATCATCGAGCGTGAAGGCCTGGATCTGCGCTACTACAGCGTCATCTACCAGCTGATCGACGAGGTCAAGCAGGCGATGAGCGGCATGCTGGCGCCGGAGTGGAAGGAAGAGATCGTCGGCGTGGCCGAAGTCCGCGACGTCTTCCGCGCGCCGAAGATCGGCGCCGTGGCCGGCTGCATGGTCGTCGAGGGCACCGTGCATCGCAACAAGAAGATCCGCGTGCTGCGTGACAACGTGGTGATCTACGAGGGCGAGCTCGAGTCGCTGCGCCGCTTCAAGGACGACGTCCAGGAAGTACGCAACGGCATGGAGTGCGGCATCGGCGTGAAGAACTACAACGATGTCCAGGTCGGCGACAAGATCGAGGTCTTCGATCAGGTCAAGGTCGAGCGGACGCTCTAAGGGCCCCAGGAGTCGACCATGCGGGAATTCAAGCGTACCGACCGGGTAGCCGACCAGCTCCAGAAGGAGCTGGCGGTGCTCATCCAGCGCGAGGTCAAGGACCCGCGCCTGGGCATGGTCACGGTCAGCGGCGTCGAGGTCAGTCGCGACCTCGGCTATGCCGATGTCCACGTGACCCTGCTGGGCGAGCAGAGCCCGGAGCGCATCAAGGAGAACCTGGCGGTGCTCAAGCGGGCCGCCGGTTTCCTGCGCAGCCAGATCGCCCGTCGCATCAAGCTGCGTCATGTGCCGGAACTGCGCTTCCACTATGACGAGAGCGTGGTGCGCGGTCAGCGACTCTCCTCGTTGATCGACGAGGCCGTCGCCAGCGATCAGGCCCAGCATGACGAGGAGTCCGACCGCCATCCGCAAGACGGTTCGGTCGACGATGGTTCGGCAGAAGACGGTGACTCGCCAGAAACAGGTGAGCGCGACTGATGGCACGGCGGCGTCGTGGACTGCCGGTGAACGGCGTGCTGCTGCTGGACAAGCCTGCGGGCCTGTCCAGCAACCATGCCCTGCAGCGGGCCCGGCGCCTGTTCCAGGCGCAGAAAGCCGGTCACACGGGAACGCTGGACCCCATGGCCACCGGCCTGCTGCCGGTATGCTTCGGCGAGGCGACCAAGTTCTCTGCCCACCTGTTGGAGGCCGACAAGGTCTACCGCACTCGGGTGGAGCTCGGCGCGATCACCGATACCGGCGATGCCGAGGGCGAGGTGGTTGAGCGCCGTAAGGTGCCCCGGTTGACCGAGCCCGACATCGAGGGCGTGCTGACGCGCTTTCGCGGCGAGATCGAGCAGGTGCCGCCGATGTACTCGGCCCTCAAGCACCAGGGGCGCAAGCTCTATGAACTGGCTCGCGAGGGCAAGTCGATCGAGCGTGCAGCGAGGCGCGTGACGGTGTATGATGCGCGCCTTCTTTCCCTTGCCGACACCGCCTTCGACCTTGAAGCGCGCGTCAGCAAGGGGACCTATATCCGGACCCTGGCCGAGGACATCGGTCAGGCGCTGGGCTGCGGAGCGCATATCAGCGCGCTGCGCCGCCTGGCAACGGGCCCCTTCACGAGCGAGGGCATGTTGACCCTCGACGCGTTGGAGGCCCTGCCCGGCCAGCCCGAGCGCGAGGCGGTGCTGCTGCCCGTCGACGTGCTGGTCGACCACCTGCCGCGGCTCGAGGTCGATGCCACGGCGGCCAGCCGGCTGACCCATGGCCAGCCGGCCCAGGTCGATGCCGGCGAACTGGCCGAGGGCGAGGCGGCAAGACTCTACTGCGACGAGGCCTTTCTGGGCCTCGGCGTGGTGGCGGGGCCACAGGAGGTGGCGCCGAAACGGCTGTTGAGCAGCGCAGCCGAGTGAAGGGAGAGACGCCCGAGACTGCAAATATGCGTGGTCTCACACACTCATCATTCAGGCATATTGCTTACTGGAGAGACAGATGGCACTGACAGCCGAGCAGAAGTCCACAATCGTCAATGAGTACGGTCGTGGCGAGAACGACACCGGTTCCCCCGAAGTGCAGGTGGCCCTGCTGAGCGCCAACATCGATGGCCTGCAGGACCACTTCAAGACCAACAAGCAGGATCACCACTCCCGTCGTGGCCTGATCCGCATGGTCAACCAGCGCCGCAAGCTGCTGGACTACCTGAAGCGCAAGGACTTCGAGCGCTATCAGTCGCTGATCCAGCGTCTGGGCCTGCGCCGCTAAGCGACGCATCCCATGCGGTTATGAAACGGGCAGCCTTCGGGCTGCCCGTTTTGTATTGGTAAGTGTGCGATTTCAAATAGTTATTGGAGTCATGAAAAGCGAGGGGCGCTGGGGGCAAGTCGAAGAGAAGGTCCTACGCCATGGATGGCGTCGGTAGCGTACAGGGAAGTATTCACAGCGCCTCCTCGAAGGCTTGCCGCCAGATCAGGCCCGAGCGACGAATGCTGATGCGATAGCCAGGAAATGCCGCCAACCGGTGGCCGCCGCGGGCGTCAACCCCTAAAATGGTCGCCGAGTCAAAACGACCCAAACACAGAAAAGTTGAAGGAAGTCGCCGTGAATCCGGTCAAGAAAACGTTTCAGTACGGTCGCAGCACCGTCACCCTGGAAACCGGGCGCATCGCCCGCCAGGCCAGCGGTGCCGTGATGGTCACCATGGACGACACCGTGGTGCTGTGCACTGTGGTGGCCAGGAAGGAGGCTAACCCTGCGCAGCCCTTCTTCCCGCTCTCCGTCCACTATCAGGAGAAGACCTACGCGGTCGGCAAGATTCCCGGCGGCTTCTTCAAGCGCGAGGGGCGTCCCACCGAGAAGGAGACCCTGACCTCGCGGCTGATCGATCGCCCGATCCGCCCGCTCTTCCCCAAGGGCTTCATGAACGAGGTGCAGGTGGTCTGCTCGGTGCTCTCCACCGACCGCAACCATGATCCGGACATTGCCGCGATGCTTGGCACCTCCGCTGCCCTGGCCATCTCCGGTGTGCCCTTCAATGGCCCGATTGCGGCCGCGCGGGTGGGCTTCACCGAGGACAACGGCTACTTCCTCAACCCCACTGTCGAGGAACTGAGCGACTCCGAGCTCAACATGGTCGTCGCCGGCACCGAGAAGGCGGTGCTGATGGTCGAGTCCGAGGCCAACGAACTGCTCGAGGACGAGATGCTCGGTGCGGTGCTCTACGCCCATCAGGAGATGCAGGTGGCCATCCAGGCCATCAACGAGCTGACCGCCGAGGCTGGCAAGCCGAAGTGGGAGTGGCAGGCGCCGGCCGAGAATGCCGCGCTCAAGGCCGCCATGGCCGATGCCTACGAGCAGAAGGTCGGCGAAGCCTATCGCATCACCGACAAGATGGCCCGCCAGGACGCCCTCGCGGCGCTCAAGGATCAGGCCGTCGAGCAGCTCGCCGGCGAGGAAGAGGGAAAGTTCGACGCCGATGAGGTCAAGGGCGCCTTTGCCGGTCTGGAGAAGCGCGTGGTGCGTTCGCGCGTGGTCAAGGGCGAGCCGCGCATCGACGGCCGCGATCACAAGACCGTGCGTCCGCTCTCCATCGAGGTCGGCACCCTGCCCAAGACCCACGGCTCGGCGATCTTCACGCGCGGCGAGACCCAGGCGATCGTGGTGGCGACGCTGGGCACCCTGCGTGATTCCCAGCTGATCGAGTCGCTGGAGGGCGAGCGCAAGGACCGCTTCTTGCTGCACTACAACTTCCCGCCTTACAGCGTGGGCGAGGCCGGTTTCATGGGCGGCCCAAAGCGCCGCGAGATCGGCCACGGACGCCTGGCGCGGCGCGGCGTGCAAGCAATGCTGCCCGACGACGCGGATTTCCCCTATACCATCCGCGTGGTCTCGGAGATCACCGAGTCCAATGGCTCGAGCTCCATGGCCTCCGTATGCGGCTCGTCGCTGGCGCTGATGGATGCCGGCGTGCCGATGAAGGCGCCGGTGGCCGGCATCGCCATGGGCCTGGTCAAGGACGAGGATGGCTTCGCCGTACTCACCGATATCCTGGGTGACGAGGATCATCTCGGCGACATGGACTTCAAGGTGGCCGGCTCGGCCTCTGGCGTGACGGCCCTGCAGATGGACATCAAGATCGAGGGCATCAACGAGGAGATCATGGAGGTGGCCCTGCAGCAGGCCTATGAGGCCCGCCAGCAGATCCTCGAGCAGATGAACGAGGTGATCGGCAAGAGCCGTGCCGAGGTCTCCGAGAATGCGCCCTCCATGGCGACCATCAAGATCGATCCGGAGAAGATCCGCGACGTCATCGGCAAGGGCGGCGCGACGATTCGCAAGATCTGCGAGGATACCGGTGCCTCCATCGACCTGGACGACGACGGTACCGTGCGCATCTACGCCGAGGACAAGTCGGCGGCCAAGGCGGCCATCGACACCGTGCTGGCGATCACCGCCGAGCCCGAGATCGGCAAGCTCTATCGCGGCAAGGTGGTGCGCATCGCCGACTTCGGTGCCTTCGTCAACATCATGCCGGGCACCGACGGCCTGGTGCACATCTCCCAGATCGTGCCGGAGCGGGTCAACGACGTGCGTGACTTCCTCAACGAGGGCGACGAGCCCATCGTCAAGGTGCTCGACATCGACAACCGCAACCGAGTGAAGCTCACCATCAAGGAGATCACGCCGGAAGAGAAAGCGGCATTCGAGGCCGAGGAGGCCGCTGAGCCAGCGCTGTAAGCGACCGCCTTTGGCGAGCCGCAAGCGCCAAGGAACAAGGCGCAAGGAAAACCGCCGCGGGGGCTACCCCCCGCGGCGGTTTCTTGTGTAGGCAGGTCGAAACGAACATGCCCCGGGAGCCAATCCCGGGGCATGCTGTCAGCTTGGCGCTTGGCGCTTGGCGCTTTAGCGCTCGATGGCCAGGGCCACGCCCTGTCCGCCGCCGATGCAGAGGGTGGCGAGGCCCTTCTTGGCATCGCGGGCGATCATTTCGTGGACCAGGGTCACCAGGATGCGGCAGCCGGAAGCGCCGATCGGGTGGCCGATGGCGATCGCGCCACCGTTGACGTTGATTTTGGAGGCATCCCAGCCCAGTTCCTTGTTCACCGACAGGGCCTGGGCGGCGAAGGCCTCATTGGCTTCGATCAGGTCCAACTCATCCAGGCTCCAGCCGGCCTTCTCCAGGCAGCGGCGGGTTGCCGGCGCCGGACCGATACCCATGATCGACGGGTCGACGCCGGCATTGCTGTAGGCCTTGATGCGGGCCAGCGGCTCGAGGCCCAGCGCCTTGGCCTTGTCGGCGGAACAGAGCATCACCACGGCGGCGCCATCATTGATGGAGGAGGCATTGCCGGCGGTGACGGAGCCGTCCTTCTTGAAGGCGGGGCGCATGCCGCCAAGCTTCTCGGCGGTCACGTCGCGCGGGCCCTCATCGGTATCGAAGACCACCGGGTCACCCTTGCGCTGGGGGATTTCCACCGGAACGATCTGCCCCTTGAACCTGCCCTCCCTGATGGCGGCAGCGGCCTTCTGCTGGGAGCCGGCGGCGAACTCGTCCATCTCCTCGCGGGTGATGCCGTACTTTTCGGCCAGGTTCTCGGCGGTGATGCCCATGTGGTAGTTGTTGAAGGCGTCCCACAGGCCGTCGTGGACCATGGTGTCAATGGCCTTCCAGTCGCCCATGCGCTGGCCGGTGCGAGAGTTGGGCAGCACGTGAGGCGAGGCGGACATGTTCTCCTGGCCGCCGGCCAGCACCACGTCGGCATCGCCGAGCATGATGGCCTGGGCACCCAGGTGCAGCGCCTTGAGGCCCGACCCGCACACCTTGTTGATGGTCATGGCCGGCACCGCATCCGGTAGGCCCGCCTTGATGGAGGCCTGTCGGGCGGGGTTCTGGCCGACCCCGGCGGTGAGCACTTGGCCGAGCAGTACCTCGTCGATCTGGTCTCCGGCGACGCCGGTGGTGGAGAGGATGTCCTTGATGACATGGGCACCCAGGTCGCTGGCCGGGATGCCGGCCAGGGAGCCGCCGAAGGTGCCGACGGCAGTGCGGCGAGCGGCAACAATCACCACGTCTTGCATGGGAGATACTCCTGAAGAATGACTAGCGGGCTTGCGGCCATGTCTAGAGGACAACCTGAGCTCTCGGCGGTCTCAGACAGAGCCGGGTCCTTCAGCATAGGGGACGCTTGTGCGTCGCGGCAATGCTTCCATGGCCCAAAGCGCAGGGAAGCGCTGGGTAAGCGGCATGAGAAGGGGGATATGGCACCCCGCCGGGTGCCATGACGGCCGGATGTCAGGCCAGCTGAACGGGGATGGCGTTGCTGGTGTGACTGACCACATTGCCTTCCTGTAGATAGACCAGGGCCGGCGCATGCGCCTCGAGTTCGGCCTCGCTGTAATGGGCATAGCTGCAGATGATCACGCGCTGTCCGGCACTGGCCAGGTGCGCCGCCGCGCCGTTCACCGAGATGACTCTGGAGCCCTCTTCCGCGCGTATGGCGTAGGTGGTGAAACGCTGGCCATTCTCGACGTTGTAGATCTGGATCTGTTCATTCTCGCGGATGCCGGACATATCGAGCAGCTCACCGTCGATGGCGCAGGAGCCCTCGTAGTTGAGTACGGCATGGGTAACGCGGGCCATGTGCAGCTTGGCCTTGAGCATGATGGTATGCATGAAGCAGGGTTCCTCTGGTTGACGGCGCCACGCCCTCAGCGTGGCAGGGTCAGGCTCAGGTTATCGATCAGTCGGGTTGGGCCAAGACGCGCCGCGGCAAGCAGCACGGCGTCGCGGGTGCTGGTGGTGACGGGCCCCAGGTCGGCATCGCGAAGCTCGAGGTAGTCCGGCGCGAAGCCGGCCTCCCTCAGCCGGGCAAGGCCATCATCAAGGGCCGGCGCGACCTCGCCGCCGGCCTCCAGGGCATCGCGCAGGGTGCACAGCGTGCCGTAGAGCGTCGGCGCTGCGGCGCGCTGAGAAGCGTCAAGGTAGCCGTTGCGCGAGGAGAGGGCCAGGCCGTCCGCAGCGCGCACGATGGGCACGCCGACGACCTCTACGGGGAGATGCAGATCGGCCACCAGGCGCCGGATCACCGCCAGCTGCTGGTAGTCCTTTTCGCCGAAGCAGGCCACGTCGGGCTGCACCAGACTGAAAAGCATGGTGACGATGGTCGCCACGCCGTCAAAATGGCCGGGGCGGTCGCCACCGCATAGCCCCTCGCTGACATCGGGCACGCAGACTCGGGTCTGGGCTTCAAGGCCGCGCGGGTAGACGGTCGTGGTCTCGGGGGCGAACAGCAGGTCGCAGCCAGCGTCTTCGAGCTTCGCCTGATCCTCGGCCAGGGTGCGCGGATAGGCATCCAGATCCTCGCCGGCACCGAACTGCAGAGGGTTGACGAAGATGGTCGCCACGACGACGTCGCCCCGGCGGCGCGCCTCCGCCACCAGCGCCAGGTGGCCGTCGTGCAGGTTGCCCATGGTCGGTACCAGGGCGATGCGCTGGCCTCGGCGCCGGCACTCGTCCAGGGCCTCGCGCAGGGGGGAAATCTCTCGCAGGGTACGCATCGCGGCGAGCTCCTCGAAACGCGGCTTAGAAACAGTGCTCTTGGGCGGGGAAGTGACGTGCCTTGACGTCCTCGTGGTAGCGGCGGAAGGCGCCCGTGATGTCCTCGGCCTCGGTCATGAAGTTCTTCACAAAACGTGGCGTACGACCGTGGGTCACGCCCAGCACGTCATGCATCACCAGGATCTGGCCATCCGCGTCAGGGCCTGCGCCGATGCCGATCACCGGTACCTCCAGCGCCTCGCTCACCGCCCGGCCCAGGCTTGCCGGCACGCACTCGAGCAGGATCACCGAGGCGCCGGCCTCAACCAGCGTGCGGGCGTCCTCGAGGATCCGGGTCGCCTGCTCGGCCTCGCGTCCCTGCACCTTGTAACCGCCCAGCTGGTAAACCGACTGGGGCGTCAGGCCCAGGTGGGCACAGACCGGCACGCCACGTCGGGTCAGCTCGCGGATGCCATCGGCCATCCAGGCCTCGCCCTCGACCTTGACCAGCTCGGCCCCGGCGCGCATCAGCGCACCGGCATCCTGGAGCAGACGCTCGGTGCTCGAGTTGCTCATAAAGGGCAGGTCGACCATCAGCAGGCTCGCCCTCTTGCCGCGGGCGACGCAGCGGGTGTGGTAGCAGATCTCGTCGAGGGTCACCGGCAGGGTGCTGGCGTGGCCTTGCAGGACCATGCCGAGGGAGTCGCCTACCAGCAGCACCTCGATGCCTGCCTCACCAGCCGCCCGGGCGAAGGAGGCGTCGTAGGCGGTCAGGCAACTGAACGGCTCACCGGCGCGCTTGAAGGCCTGCAGCGTGCTCAGGGTGACGGTTTTCATGGCGTGCTCTCGTCGTCTTAGTCGTGGGAGGCCTCTGTCGGGCCGTCCTCGGTGTAACCTGTGATTGTTACCCGAGTCATGCCGAAGTGTCGATAGGTAACAGTTCCCGGTGTTTCTCAGTTGTCCGGTAACACTGGCCGCAGATCCTCGGTGTCGAGCCCGGCGGCCAGTCGTGCCAGGGAGTGGCCATCGACAGTCAGGCTAGGAGAAAGCTCGGCCAGCGGGACCAGCACGAAGGCGCGCCGGACCATCTCCGGGTGGGGTAGCGTCAGCCGTGGCTGCTTAACCCGCTGGTCATCGAAGAGTAGCAGATCCAGATCCAGCGTCCGGGGCCCCCAGCGGCGACCGCGCAGGCGGCCGTGGCGCTGCTCGAGGGCCTGCAGCTGGTCGAGCAGCGCGAGCGGCGAAAGCCATGTCTCCAGCAGCGCCACGGCATTGATGTAGTCGGGCTGGTCGGCGGGCCCCACCGGCGCGCTGGCATAGAGCCGCGAGGCGGCGACACGGCGCGTCAGTGGCAAACGGTCGAGCTCGTCAACGGCGCGCTCGACGTGTTCCCGCGGGCCATCGAGGTTACTGCCCAGCCCAATCCACGCCTGGTGGCGTTGCGGGCTCATGTGTCGCTCGCGGAGCCCCGCGGCTTGCGGCGGCGACGGCGGCGCTTGCGCGGCGCTCCGCTGCCCGCCGGGTCGGCACCCACCTTGCCCAGCAGGCGGCGCTGCTCGTGTTCGTCAGCTTGCTGGAAGGCAGTCCACCAGTCGCCCAGGCCGGGTTCGAGCTCGCCGGCGCCCTCGCGCAGCAGCAGGAAGTCGTAGGCGGCCCGGAAGCGCGGGTGCTCGCGGGTCTGGAACACGCGCTTGCCTCGGCGCAGCGGCAGCCGCTGCTGTAGATCCCAGATGTCGCGCATTGGCAGACTGAAGCGCTTGGGGATCGAAACATGCTGGAGCTGGCGCGACACCACCTGCTGAGACGCCGCCTGGAGCGCGGGGATGGGCGGCATGCCCTCGGCCTCCAGCGTCGCCTGGCGCTGCTGGACGGGACCCCAGAGCAGGGCGGCGAACAGGAAAGCCGGGGTCACCGGCCGATCCTCGGCGATGCGCCGATCGGTGCTCTCCAGCGCCAATTCGACCAGTCGCTCGGCCCAGGGCAGCTCTTCCATGGCTTCGTCGGCCTCGGGGAAAAGCATTGCGAACAGCCCGTAGTGGCGCAGCATATGGAAGGTGGTCACGCCCTGGCCGGACATGAACAGCTTGAGGACCTCATCGAACAGCCGCGCCGGGGGAATCTGCAGCAGCAGCGGCGCGGCATCATGGATGGGGGCTTCGGTGCCCGGGTCGAGGTGGAAGTCGAGCTTGGCGGCGAAGCGCACCGCCCTGAGCATCCTCACCGGGTCCTCTCGATAGCGGGTTACCGGGTCGCCGATCAGCCGCAAGGTGTGGGTCTCGATATCGCGGACCCCGTCGGCGAAGTCGTGGATCGAGAAATCGGCGATATTGTAGTACAGGGCGTTGACCGTGAAGTCGCGGCGCAGGGCGTCTTCCTCGATATTGCCCCAGACATTGTCGCGCAGCAGCAGGCCATCGTCGGACTGCTGCGAGATATGGTCGGCATGATCCTCGTTGGGCTTGCCACGGAACGTGGTGACCTCGATCACCTCGCGACCGAAGCGAACATGCACGATGCGGAAGCGTCGGCCGATGATGCGCGAGTTACGGAACAGGTCCTTTACCTGATCAGGCGTGGCGTCCGTGGCGACATCGAAGTCCTTGGGCATATGGCCCAGCAGCGCGTCACGGATGCACCCGCCGACAAGGAAGGCCTGGAAGCCAGCATTGTGGAGGCGGTAGAGCACCTTCAGGGCGGCGTCGCTGAAGTGCTGACGCGAGACGGGATGTTCCGGGCGGGGAATGATGCGCGGCCCGGTACTGCCGGCCGGCGCATCCTGTGGACCGAACAGCGACCTGATGCGCTCGCCCGGACTCTGCAGAAAGCGGGTAAAACCTTTGATCATGCGGCGATATCGACTCGCAGGACGCGGAAAGCGTTGAGTGTAGCCGACCACTGACACCTTGCAAAGCGCGGCACGGTGCCGAGGGCGACCAGAAAGCAGAAAGGGGAGGCCACTGGCCTCCCCTGTAAGCAGGATGCAGCATCCCTGCTGCTGATTCTTTTTCGTGATGGCTCATCGCCCTGAATACGCACCACAGTCACCAAGGAGTGTTCAGGCAAGCGGTGTTGTTGTGTTTGTTGATGCTCCTGACGGTGACCGCCTCGTATTCAAAACAATCTTCCAACCACGACGGCATGAAAGTATGCCTCCTCCCGGCTTGTTGGTCTTGTTGCCGAGAGTGCACCTCGACGGCCCGTTGTGATTGTTGGTCGGCCGTACCCGGGTGCGTCGCGTCCTGATGGCTCCGGTGCTTCGAGCAGCTTGTTCTTGTTGGGGCCCGAAGGCCTCGCGCCGTGCCGATGCTGTTCTTGTTGTCGGCAAGCGCCGAAGTCGTAGGGGCCCGGGTATCTTGTTGTTGTTGTCGGGTCGGGCCCTGTCACCTCGGCTGTCCTCTTGTTGTTGTTGGCAGCGGGTGACATCCGGATTTGTTTTTCTTGCCCTAGATACAGCAGGCCGCGTGCCAATGGCGAGTAAAAACTTTAAAATCAATTATTTATAGATAAGAAGAAAGGTTTACGTCCTGCCCTGAGGGTGGAGTGTTACCCGATTGGCCCCGTTGCGGGGCACGGGCTGTGTGGGAAGGTAACAAAATGGTGCAGACGGGACGGCGGGAAGGGAATGGGCAGGCCCGTGGACGATGCCGCAGGAACTTGCACCATGGTCGCATGGCCGGATGCCTCAGCCCGTGCTGCGGCGCGGGCTCTTCTTGCGGGGGATGCCGAGGCGCTGACGGCGCTCCCACAGGCACTTGCGACTGATGCCAAGCTTCTGGGCGAGCTCGGTCTCGCTCATCTGGTCCTGGTGCTCCAGCACGAAGTGCTGGAAGTAGTCTTCCAGGGAGAGATCCTCGTCGCCGGCGGTCTCCTCTTCTGCCTGGCCGGCGAGAGCCGGCGCGGTTGGCGCCGGCTTGCTCGGCAGCGGCGTCGTCGGCGCAAGTCCCAGGTCGTCGGGATGGATGAGGTGGCCCTCGGCGAGGATCACGCCGCGCTCCAGGGCATTCTCCAGCTCGCGCACGTTGCCGGGCCAGGGGTAGTCGCGGATGGTGCGCCGGGCGGCCCGCGAGAGTCGCAGCCCGTCGCGCTCGTGGCGCCGGCAGGCCTTGTCGAGCAGGACATCGGCGATTTCGAGGATGTCGTCCTCACGCTCGCGCAGGGCCGGCAGGTCGATCTGCATCACGTTGAGTCGGTAGTAGAGGTCGAGGCGAAACTCGCCGGTCTTCGACAGGCTCTGCAGGTCGCGGTGGGTCGCGGCGATCAGGCGCACATCGACGTGGCGGGTCTCCACCGAGCCGATCTTGCGAATCTCGCCCTCCTGCAGCACCCGCAGCAGGCGAGCCTGGGCGTCGAGTGGCAGCTCGCCGATCTCATCGAGGAACAGGGTGCCCCCGTCGGCGGCCTCGACCAGCCCGGTACGCGCGGCACTGGCCCCCGTGAAGGCGCCCTTCTCATGGCCGAACAGCTCGGATTCGATCAGTGTCTCGGGAATGGCGGCGCAGTTGACGCAGACCAGCGGTGCATGGGCGCGGCGGCTCTGCTGGTGCAGGGCGCGGGCGACCAGTTCCTTGCCGGTGCCCGATTCGCCCTGGATCAGCACGGTGACGTCGGCTGGCGCGGCCTTGCGAATGCGCGTGTAGACCACCTGCATGGCGGGGCAGTTGCCGATCATCGGCTGGCGGGTACCGCCGGGCTCGGTAATGTCGGGCGGCTCGCCCTGCTGCGCCGCCTGTCGGTGCAGCACCCGGGCCACGGTCTCGAGCAGCTCGTCATGGTCGAAGGGCTTGGCCACGTAGTCCACGGCCCCGAGCTTCAGCGCCTCCACGGCGGAGCGCATGCTCGCATAGCTGGTCATGATCAGCACCGGCACCGGGGCGGCGCGGGCGATCAGCTCGGTGCCGGGCTCGCCCGGCAGCCGCAGGTCGCTGATTACCAGGTCGAAGCCCTGAGGCTCGAGTGCCAGAGCCTCGGCCACCGAGCCGGCCTCGCTGACCCGGTGGTCGTGGCGCTCCAGCAGCCGCTTCAGGGCGCTGCGGATGATGGCTTCGTCTTCAACGATCAGGATCCGGCTCATCGGTGCGTTCACCATGCTCTGGGTTGAGGGGCAGCCACAGGTGGATGCGGGTGCCCTGGAGCTCCCCGGGGGGCGGGGAGTCGATATCGATCTGACCGCCGTGCTCGGCAATGATGCTATAGACCAGCGGCAGGCCGAGTCCCGTTCCTTCGCCGGGGGGCTTGGTGGTGGTGAAGGGTTCGAACAGGTGGTCGCGCACCCGCTCGTCGATGCCGTGGCCCTGGTCGGTGACGGTGAGATGAAGCCACTCGCCCTCGGGGGCCGCATCGATGGTCACCTCGCTGCCCGGCGTACTGGCATCGCGTGCATTACCGAGCAGGTTGACCATGACCTGCAGCAGCCGCTGGGCATCGCCCTTGACCTCGAGGCCGGCCGGGCAGCGGTTGCGATACTGGATATCCTCCCCCGAGCGGGCGAGGTGGATCAAGTGCAGGGCCTCGTCGGTCAGCGTGTCCAGCGATACCGGGGCGAAGGCCCGACCGGCCACATGGCGGCCGCCGTGGGCGAAACCCACCAGCGATTCGACGATGCGCGAGATGCGCTCAGTGAGCTGCTGGATCTGGGTGGCGGTCTCCAGCACTTCCGGTTCGTCGGTGTCGTAGCGCAGGTTCTGGGCCAGCGAGGAGATGCCGGTGACGGGGTTGCCGATCTCGTGGGCCACGCCCGCCGCCAACTGGCCGATGGAGGCGAGTCGCGCGGCGTGCACCAGCTCATCTTCCAGCCATTTCATCTCGCTGTGATCCTCGACCAGGATCACGGTGCCGCCGCGCATCTCCTCGTCGGCCTCGAGCTCGGCCTTGTGCAGGCTCAGATAGCGGGTGGTGCCGGCAAGTGTTACCGGCTGCTTGTAGAGCTGGTCGTCTTGCTCGAGCAGTACGCGTCCCAGCAGCTCTCCCCAGGGCGCTGGCAGGCCGTCGCGGCGCGAGCCGACCACGCTGCTGCCGTCGATCCCCGAGAGCTCGGCGAGGGCGTCGTTCCACATCAGCAGTTCGTCGTCGACCCCGAAGGCACACAGGCCGACGGGCAGCCGCGTGAGCATCCGGCGGTGATATCGACGCAGCCCGTCGAGTTCCCGGGCCAGGCCGGTCAGGCGGGTGCGATAGGCTTCCAGGCGGCTCTCGACGAAATGGATGTCGTCGTTGGGCTCCAGGCCGCCACGTCGATAGGGCAGGTGGCGGTCGACGATGTCCTGGGCCACCGAGGGCCCCATCAATCCCGAGAGGTTGGCCTGGATGCGGTCGCGCAGCCGGCGCAGCGCATAGGGCCGGCCATCCAGCGGCGACAGGCCCAGGTCACTCAGGGCGCGGTCGACCTCGCGAGCGGCGACCTCCTCGCCCAGCGCGCGGGCCAGGTGGTGCTTGAATTCCTCACCGTTGCCGGCCACCAACGGCAGGCGCTTGGGGCGTATCACCGCATCCACGGAGCAGGCTTCGGCCGCGGCCTGTTCACCGGCGGATGTCGGTGTGATCAGCGAGACCAGGATGAGGGTCAGGATGTTGGCCGCCAGCGAGACCAGGGTCACCACATACCAAACCGGCTCGCCGGCCAGCGTCTCCAAGCCCGGTGGCAGCAGTACCAGGGCCGGAAGGTCGCTGAGCAGGGGCACCCAGGTGCCGGCCAGCCACACCAGCACGCCCGCCGTCAGCCCGCTGACCATGCCCTTGCGGTTGGCACCCGGCCAGTAGAGCAGCGCTAGCATGCCCGGCAGACACTGGGCCATGCCGATGAAGGCGGCCAGCCCCAGGGTGGTGAGGTCGTGGTTCACGCCCACTAGGCGGTAGAAGAGCCAGCCGCCGAGGATCACCGCCACGATCAGGGCGCGGCGCAACCAGCGCAGCCAGCGGTAAAGGTCGGGCTGGTCCACCGGGGGATGAGCGACCAGCACCAGGTGGTTGAGGATCATCCCCGACAGGGCCAGGGAAATGATGATCATGGTGCCACTGGTGGCGGCCAGGCCGGCGATGAATACCAGGCCTTGAAGCCACAGCGACTCCGAGAGCCCATAGGCCAGGTAGGCAGGGCCGATCTCGGCAGCATCGACCCCCAGGCGCTGGGCGGCCCACAGGATCAGTGGCACCGGCAGGGCCATCAGCAGCAGGAACAGCGGCAGCGTCCAGCCCGCCTGGAGGAGGGTGCGCCGCGAGAGGGTCTCGGCGAAGGTGATGTGGAACATATGCGGCATCAGGAAGGCCGCGGCGAAGAACAGCAGCAGCAGCGTGCGCCACTGGGCCGGGTCGAGCTGGATGACACTGGCCTGGGCGGCGCGTCCCGGGCCGTCCAGCCAGGCCTGCAGGTCCGCGGGGCCATCGAAGACCACGAACAGCGCGAAGGCGCCCAGGGCCAGCATGGCGGTGAGCTTGATCAGTGACTCCAGGGCGATGACCGCCAGCAGGGTATCATGGCGGGCGTGGAGCCGGGTGTGACGAGCACCGAAGAGGATCGCGAACAGTGCGATCAGCGCGCAGAACAGCAGCGCCAGCAGGGCCGGCGAGGCGGTACCGGTCACCAGGTGGATGGTGTCGCCGAGGGTTTGCACCTGGAGGGCCAGCAGTGGCAGCACGGCCAGCAGACTGATCAGCGTGATCAGGGTGCCGACCCAGCGCGAGCGGAAACGAAAGGCAAACAGGTCGGCCAGCGAGGCCAGCTGATAGGTCCGGGTCATGCGCTGGATCGGCACCAGCAACACCGGAGCGAGCAGGAAGGCGCCGGCCACCCCCAGGTAGTAGGCGAGGTAGCCATAGCCGGCGTTGCCTGCCAGCTCCAGGCTGCCATAGATCGCCCATGCGCTGGCATAGACGCCCAGCGCCAGGGTGTAGACGGTCGGATGGCGGGCGATGCGCGTGGGGATCCAGTGCCGCTCCACCGCCAGGGCGACCAGAAACAGCAGCAACAGGTAGCCGCTACCGAGTGCCAGCAGGCCGCCGAGGCTAGCGCTCATCCAGCCTCCTCTTCTGCTCCAGCCACAGGGTCAGGGTGATCAGTACGCCCCAGATGACGAAGGGCCTGTACCAGGCCACCTCCGGGCTGGCCCAGCCGCTCATCAGCAGCGGAGAGAGCAGGTAGCCGCCGAAGACCAGGAACAGCATGATGCGGTAGATGTACATGGCGGGCTCCTCTCAGGACGTCGCCGCGTCGGCCTCGCGGTGGGCCTCGGCGCTCAGTCGGGCAATCTCCCAGTGGTCGATGGCCCAACGCAGCTGCTCTGCCACGGGCGCCGTGGCAAGCGCACGGGGTGGAGCCTGGTCCAGCGCCACCAGCGCCGCATGCAGTAGCGGGCGCACCGCCTCGTCCTGTTCCGGCAGGGCCGTCGCCAGGTTCTGCTTGGAGAGCTTCTGGCCGTCTTCGCCGATGATCAGCGGCAGATGCAGGTAGCGAGGTTCGGGATAACCCAGGGCGTGCTGCAGCTGGCGCTGCCAGGGCGTATTGTCGAGCAGGTCGAAGCCGCGCACCACATCGCTGATGCCCTGTTCGGCATCGTCGACCACCACGGCGAGCTGGTAGGCCCAGAAGTTATCCTTGCGCCGCAGCACCACGTCGCCGAGCTCGGCCGGATCGAAACTCTGCTCGCCGAACAGCCGGTCCTGCCAGACCACAGGGCGCAGGCCCAGGTCGCTGCGCAATCGCCAGGCCACCGGCTTGCCGGGATCGCATACCCCGTCCCGACACCAGCCGGGGTAGATGCGATGGTCGCGCCACTGCCGGCGCGAGCAGCTGCAGGGATAGGCGAGGCCCGGCGCCTTGAGCCGCTCGAGCGCGGCAGCATAGGCCTCATGGCGGTCATGCTGCCAGGTGACGGGACCATCCCAATGCAGGCCGAAGGCGTCTAGCTGGCGCAGGATCGTATCGGCGGCCCCGGCGGGGCAGCGTGGCGGGTCGACATCCTCGATGCGCAGACGCCACACGCCTCCTGCTCGGCGGGCATCCAGGAAGCTGGCCAGAGCCGCCACCAGGGAGCCGAAGTGCAGAGGCCCCGAGGGAGTCGGCGCAAAGCGTCCATGGTAGTCACTCACCGGTGTCCTCCTTCGTGCCAGGCCGACACGTAAACGGGCACCCTGGGGTGCCCGTTGCGAAGTAAGATCGCGAGGATCGGCATGGTTGGCTTAACCGCCCAGCTGCTTTTCCTTGAGCTCGGCCAGGGTCTTGCAGTCCACGCACAGCGTGGCGGTGGGTCTTGCCTCGAGCCGGCGGATGCCGATCTCGACGCCGCAGGCCTCGCAGAAGCCATAGTCGTCCTCATCGATCTTCTCGAGGGTCTCGTTGATCTTCTTGAGCAGCTTGCGCTCGCGATCGCGGGTGCGCAGTTCGAGGTTGAAGCCCTCTTCCTGGGTGGCACGATCGGCGGGGTCGGCGTAGTTGTTGGCCTCCTCCTGCAGATGGCGCACGGTGCGGTCGACCTCTTCCATGAGCTCCTGTTTCCAGCCCAGCAGGATCTGTCGGAAGTGCTCCAGCTGCTTCTCGTTCATGTACTCTTCACCCGGCGCCGGCTCGTACGGGGTGAATTTCTTGGGAGCATCCATCTTCTTTTCAGCTACTGGCATGGGGGCTGCCTCGTTACTTGAGTGACTACTGATCAATACCCGCCGTGATGCATGGTATCTCACGCCAAAGGGGTGCTTGTTTAGCGTAAAAAAAGCGGCCGTGCAACTACTTCCGCTATCGGGACTGCGCGCGCACGCCAAAAGTCGTAAGATGCCGGTTTTGACTCCCGGCCGCGGAATAGACGCCCGTTGTGCCGCGGCGTGTCGAGAGGAGCCGAGCATGTCCTGGAATCCGCGCGTCGAGCGCATTGCCCCCTTCCGCGTGATGAGCCTGCTGGAGCTGGCGCAGGCCCGCGAGGCCGCCGGGCACGATGTCATCCACCTGGAGGTCGGCGAGCCCGATTTCCCGACCCCCGAACCGGTGATTGAGGCCGGCCGTGCCGCGCTGTCGGCCGGTCATACCCGCTACACGCCGGCGGCAGGGCTGCCGGCATTGCGCGAGGCGATCGCCGGCCACTATGCCGAGCACTTTGGTGCGGCGGTCGACCCTAG
Source organism: Halomonas fontilapidosi (assembly GCF_014192285.1). Lineage (GTDB taxonomy): Bacteria > Pseudomonadota > Gammaproteobacteria > Pseudomonadales > Halomonadaceae > Halomonas > Halomonas fontilapidosi. The sequence continues at coordinate 65,355 of NZ_JACHXQ010000013.1, forward strand.
ACGCATCCTGGTCACGCCCGGCGCCTCCGGGGCGCTATTGTTGGCCAGTCAGTTGCTGGCCGGCCCGGGGGATCGGGTGCTGATGGCCGATCCCAACTACCCCTGTAATCGCCACTTCATGGCCCTGGCCGGTGCCGAGGTGGATGCCGTGCCGGTGGGGCCTGCCAGCGGCTGGCAACTGGATGCCGGGCTTATCGAGTCCCACTGGGACGACGCGACACGCCTGGCGATGCTCGCCACGCCCTCCAATCCCACCGGACATATGCTCGATCGTACTCAACTGATGGCGGTCGCGGAGAGCGTGGCGGCGCGGGGTGGTCATCTGCTGGTGGACGAGATCTATCAGGGGCTCTGCTATGACCTGGAGCCGCTCTCGGTGGCCTCGCTCACCCCGGATGCCTTCGTGGTCAACAGCTTCTCCAAATACTTCGGCATGACCGGCTGGCGCCTGGGCTGGCTGCTGGCACCCGAGCCGGCGGTGGAGCCGCTCGCCCGGCTGGCCCAGAATGTCTTCCTAGCCGCCTCCACCCCGGCCCAGCATGCGGCCCTGGCCGTGTTCACGCCGGAATGCCGTGGCATCCTCGAGACCCGGCGACACGAGCTCGGGCGCCGCCGCGATGCCCTGCTGGCGGGGCTTGCACGCCTGGGCCTGGCGCCCGCGCTGCCGCCCCAGGGCGCCTTCTATCTGTGGCTCGATATCTCGCACTACAGCGACGACAGCGAGGCCTTCTGCCAAGCGCTGCTCGAGGAGGAGAATGTTGCCATCACGCCGGGCACGGACTTTGCCCTGCACGGCGGTGAGCACCATGTGCGCATCGCCTTCACCACCGGCGAAGCGCGGCTGGAGGAGGCCGTGAGCCGCCTCGAGCGCTTCCTGGCGCGCCGCTGATGGAGTATCCGACCCTGGTCCCCGGAACCCTGCTGCGTCGTTACAAACGCTTCCTGGCCGATGTGCGCCTCGATGACGGCCGCGAGGTGGTGGCCCACTGCCCCAATACCGGCTCCATGCGGGCGGTGAACGTGCCGGGCTGCCGGGTCTGGCTGTCGCCCAGCGACAACCCGGCCCGCAAGCTGGCCTGGACCTGGGAGCTGATCGAGCTGCCGCAGTCCGACGGCACCACGGCGGCAGCCTCTGTGCATACCGGGCGAGCCAACCGCATCGTCGAGGAGGCGTTGCGTGGCAACGCGGTCGAAGAGCTGGCCGGCCATGCGATGATCCGGCGCGAGGCGACAGTCGAGGGAGCCCGGCTGGATTTCCGTCTCGATAACCCCGAGCACGGCTGCACCTTCGTCGAGGTCAAGCAGGTGACCCTCAGGGAGTCCGATGGCCATGGCTACTTCCCCGACGCGGTCAGCCTCCGGGGCCGCAAGCACCTCGAGACGCTGGCCGCCCTCGCCGCCCAGGGACACCGTGCCGTCCTGCTCTTTTGCGTGGCCCATGAGGGCATCGAGGACGTGGCCCCGGCGACGCATCTGGATCCGGCCTATGCGGCAACGTTTCGCGAGGTGGTCGGCCTGGGTGTGGAGGTGCTGGCGCGGCGCTGCGAGGTGATTCGCGAGGACGGCGTGCCGATGGCGATCCGGCTGGGACGCCGCTTGCCGGTCTCACTCTCCCGCGAGGTTGGCCCTGCCGTTGTCGTCGATTGAATCAGGCGGCGCGCGGGGTCAGCGGTCGATATAGAAGCGCTGGATGAAGCTGACCTCGGCGGGTTCGGCATTGCGGTCGTAGCGCACGCGCAGGTCAAAACGCATCGGCTCGTCTTCGCGGATGCGGAAGACCGCTACCTGGGAGGGCGTATCGCCGATGCGCAGGCTGCGGAACGCCAGCGGCGCGGTGTCGCCCTCGTCGAGCCCGCCGATGCGACCGTCGACCGGGGCGATGACCGGACGGGTCGAGCCATCCTCGAGCTGCTCCAGCACGCTGACGTTGAGCAGCGCCATGACCTGGCTACGCTGGATGCCGTGCTCCTTCGCTACCTCCTCCGGCAGGAAGCTGGTGTTCACGGCGCTGTAGTGGATCTGGTAGTCACCTACCTGCTCGTATTGCTGGGCCTGGGCCGGCAGGGTCAGTAGCAGCATCAGGCCCATGGCCATGGCGGTGAGGCTGTCTCGAATCATCGTCGTTTCTCCCTTCTACGGTGTCGTTGGCCAGCGCCTTCGCGGCGTCACGCCCTGCGACGGGCGACCCGGAAGATCGCGATCTCGCCGAACAGGTTGGGCCACCAGCGCGAGGTCCAGTGTCCCTCGTGGTCGCCGATGCCCACCGCGCGGTCGACAATGCTCAGACCCTTGTCGCGGCAAAGGCGTTCAAAGTCGTTGAAGGTCGAGAGATGAATATTGGGCGTGTCATACCAGGCATGGGGGAGCGACCGCGATACCGGCATATAGCCCTTGAAGCCCAGGTAGGCGCGATGGCGCCAGTAGGCGAAGTTGGGGAAGGTGATGATGCACTCTCCGGCAACGCGCAGCATCTCGTCGAGCATCAGGTCGGGGCGGCGCAAGGCCTGCAGGGCCTGGGTCATGACCACCAGGTCGCAGGCATCGTCCTCGAAGTTGGCGAGCCCTTCGTCGAGATTCTGCTCGATGACGTTGACGCCCTTGGCCAGACAGGCGGTGATGCCATCGGGGTCGATCTCCAGGCCGAAGCCGGTGACCTGCTTGTCGCGGGCCAGTGCCGCCAGCAGCGTGCCCTCGCCGCAGCCCAGGTCGAGCACCCTTGCCCCTTGCGGGACCCAGTCGTGAATCAGCTTGAGGTCGGCACGCATCATGGGCGGTCCTCCAGGCCCTGGTCGCGGGCGACGCGGTTCATGAAGGCGGCGAAGATCGCCTGGTAACGCGGCTCGGGCATCAAGAAGGCGTCATGACCGTGCGGGGAGTCGATGTTGGCATAGCTGACGGCCTTGTCGGCGCGGATCAGGGCGTTGACCAACTCCTTGGAGCGCGGCGGCGGAAACCGCCAGTCGGTAGTGAAACTGACCACCAGGAAGGGGCAAGCAGCGGGGGCGAGGGCCTTGGCCAGGTCGCCGTCGTGGGCCGCGGCCGGGTCGAAGTAGTCCAGCGCCTTGGTCATCAGCAGGTAGGTGTTGGCATCGAAGGAGTTCGAGAAGGTGTCGCCCTGGTAGCGCAGGTAGGACTCTACCTGGAACTCCACGTCGTAGCCGAAATTGAGATCGTTGCTGCGCAGGTCGCGACCGAACTTGCTGCCCATGGCATCTTCGGAGAGGTAGGTGATGTGACCCACCATGCGGGCGAGCTTGAGGCCGCGGCGTGGCGCCGTGTCATGGTCGGCGTACCAGCCCTCAAAGAAGTCCGGGTCGGAGCGAATCGCCTGGCGGGCCACCTCGTTGAAGGCGATGTTCTGTGCCGACAGCTTCGGCGTCGCCGCAATGACCACCGCATTGGCGATGCGCTCGGGGTAGGCGAGGGTCCATTGCAGCACCTGCATGCCCCCCAGGCTGCCGCCAATCACCGCGGCGAAGCGCTCGATGCCCAGCCGGTCGGCCAGCCGCGCCTGGCTGTGGACCCAGTCTTCCACGGTCATGATCGGGAACTCGGGCCCCCACTGGTGTCCCGTCTGCGCATTCTCGCTGGTGGGGCCGGTGCTGCCGTGGCAGCCGCCGAGGTTGTTCAGCGAGACCACGAAGAAGCGCTCGGTGTCGATCGACTTGCCGGGGCCGATATGCGCATCCCACCAGCCCGGCTTGCGCTCGTCCGTCGCGTGGTAGCCGGCCGCGTGGTGGTGGCCGGAGAGGGCGTGGCAGATCAGGATGGCATTGGAGCGCTCGGCGTTGAGGGTGCCGTAGGTCTCGTACACCAGGTCATAGGCCGGCAGCGTCCTGCCGCAGGCCAGGGCCAGGGGGTCGTCGAAGTGCGCCGTCTCGGGCGTCACCAGGCCGACCGAATCGCGGGGGAACTCGGGCATCAGTCGTGTCGTGTCCAGTCGTGGGTGTCGGTCGGCCTTACAGGCCGACCAGGGCACCGGCGATGCCGGCGGCACGGGTCAGAGAACCCACCACGATACCATCGATCAGGCTGATGGCGATGAACACCACGATGGGCGAGAGGTCGATCATGCCGAGTGGCGGAATTACTCTGCGCACCGGCGCCATGATCGGCTCCACTAGTTGCATCACCAGCAGTGCCCCCGGATGGCTGGCCTGGGGGGCCACCCAGCTGAGGATGATCATCACGATCAGGGCGAAGAAATAGATCTTGAGGATGGCATTGGCGATGGCGGCCAGCGAGCCGATTGCCACCCCCGCAATAGGCGCCATGCCGAAGCCGGCGACCTGCAGGATCACGATGATGCTGACGGCCTTGATGACGAAGGCCGTGGCCAGGGTGGCCAGGTCGAAACGGCCCATGACCGGCCCCAGGAAACTCTGAAAAGGGCGTACCGCCGGCTGGGTGACTTTCACCACCGACTGGCTGATGGGGTTGTAGTAGTCGGCCCGGGATGCCTGCAGCAGGAAGCGCAGCATCAGCAGGAAGATATAGATGTTGATCAGGGTGTTCACCAGCAGCAGGCCGGCACTTCCCAATTGACTGCCCATCGGGGCTCCTCCATGTCCTAGAAACGTCGTCGTGTCAGCCCGCGTGCGTGCCGGGAATATCGGGTCAGCGCTTGCCGAGTTCGTCGGCCATCTCGCCGGCGCGGTCGGCACAGGCGTTCATGGCCTCGGCCATGGTGCGGCGCAGGCCGGCATCCTCGAGGTGCTGAATAGCGCGTTCCGTGGTCCCGCCAGGCGACATCACGTTGCGCTTGAGCTCGGCAGGGGGCTTGTCACTCGCGAGCGCCATCTTTGCTGCGCCAAGTGCCGTCTGCATGGCCAGCCGCCGTGCGGTATCGGCGGGCAGACCCAGCGCGGCGCCGGCCTCCTCCATCGCCTCGAACATCAGGAAAAAGTAGGCCGGGGCGCTGCCCGAGACGGCGGTGACGGCATCCAGCAGCGCCTCGTCGTCGACCCACTCCACGAGACCCACGGCTTCCATCAACTCGGTGGCGAGCTGGCGCTGGGCGTCATCGACCTTGGCATTGGCATAGAGCCCGGCAGCGCCGGCACCGACCAGCGCGGGGGTGTTGGGCATGCAGCGCACCAGCGGCAGGTCGCCACCGAGCCAGTGCTCCAGGGTCTCGGCGGGCAGGCCCGCTGCCACCGAGACGATCAGCGGACGGCGCGCCTGGACGGCATCGCGCATCTGCTCGCAGACCTCGCGCATGATCTGCGGTTTGACCGCAAGCACCACCACGTCGGATTTGGCGACGGACGCGGCATTGTCGGTCGCGGTCTGAATCCCCAGCCGCTCGCGCAGCGGGGTGAGGACGTCGTCACTCGGCGAGGTGGCCGTGATATCGCCGGGCGCGAAGCCGCTCTCGATCATCCCGCCGATGATGGCGCCGGCCATGTTGCCGGCGCCAATGAAGGTGACTTTGCTGGCCATGAGGAGTGTCCTGTGTGAGTCGACGAATGTGGCCGGCGACGTTACCGGCGTTTGAGGGTTGTTATGTTCTTGCGGTTCGTGCCCCGAAGATCGCGGTGCCCAGACGGACCAGGGTGGCGCCTTCGGCCACCGCGGCTTCCAGGTCGTCGGACATGCCCATCGAGAGGGTGTCCAGTGGAGCCTCGGGGAAGTGCTCCCGAAGGTTTTCCAGGGCCTCGCGAAGGCGGGCGAAGGGTGCACGCTGGGCCTCTGGCCCCTCTGTCGGCGCGGGGATCGCCATCAGCCCGCGCAGGCGCAGGCGAGGCATCGCCTGAACGGCTTCGGCCAGCGCCGGCAGTGCGTCGAGGGTGATACCGGACTTGCTCGCCTCGTCACTGATATTGACCTGCAGGCAGATGTCCAGCGGGCCGAGTGCCTCGGGGCGTTGATCACTCAGGCGTCGAGCGATCTTCTCACGGTCTACGCTATGCACCCAGGCAAAGTGCTCGGCCACCTCGCGGGTCTTGTTGGATTGCAGCGGACCGATGAAATGCCAGACGATGGCGTCCAGATCGCCCAGTTCGGCCTGCTTGTCCAGGGCTTCCTGGACATAGTTCTCACCGAACTCGCGCTGGCCCAGGTGCCAGGCCTGGCGGATCATGGCGGCGGGCTTGGTCTTGCTGACGGCCAGCAGTCGGGCCGCATCGGCGGGCCGGCCGGCGGCGTGCAGGGCCTCGGCGAGCCGGGTACGGGCAGCCGCAAGCGACTCGGAAAGTACCAGGTCCGTCATGTCGGCGTGTCTGTCATACTGGTCATACTCAAGGAAACCTCATCCCGGGAGCAGGGGAAACGCATGGATATTACCGAACTGCTGGCATTCTCGGCAAAACAGAAAGCCTCGGACCTCCACCTCTCGGCGGGCTTGCCGCCGATGATCCGCGTCGATGGCGACATCCGTCGGCTCAACGTGCCGGCCATGGAGGACCGCGAGGTCCGCAAGTTGATCTATGACATCATGGCGGACCGACAGCGTCGCGACTATGAAGAGTTCTTCGAGACCGACTTTTCCTTCGAGGTACCGGGTGTCTCGCGTTTCCGTGTCAACGTCTTCAATCAGGCCCGCGGGGCGGGGGCGGTGTTTCGTACCATTCCCACCGAGGTCCTGACCCTGGAGGACCTGGGTATGGGCCAGGTCTTTCGTCAGCTCTCCATGCTGCCCCGCGGCCTGGTGCTGGTCACCGGGCCCACCGGCTCGGGCAAGAGCACCACGCTGGCGGCGATGATCGATTACATCAACGATAACCGCTTCGAACATATCCTCACCATCGAGGACCCGGTGGAGTTTGTTCACCGCAGCAAGCGCTGCCTGGTCAACCAGCGTGAGGTGCACCGCGATACCCATGGCTTCGCGCCGGCGCTGCGCAGCGCCTTGCGCGAGGATCCGGACATCATCCTGGTCGGCGAGCTGCGTGATCTGGAAACGATCCGCCTGGCACTCACCGCAGCCGAGACCGGCCACCTGGTGTTCGGCACCCTGCATACCACCTCCGCAGCCAAGACCATCGACCGGATCATCGACGTCTTTCCCGGTGAGGAGAAGTCCATGGTGCGCTCGATGCTCTCCGAATCACTGCAGGCAGTGGTCTCACAGGCCCTGCTCAAGCGCCAGGGCGGCGGTCGTGTGGCGGCCCACGAGATCCTTGTGGCCACTGCGGCGGTGCGCAATCTGATTCGCGAGGACAAGGTGGCGCAGATCTACTCGGCGATCCAGACCGGCGGCAATCTGGGCATGCAGACCCTGGACGCTTCGCTGGCGCGCCTGGTGACGGACAATACGGTGGCGCGCGAGGAGGCCCAGGCGAAGGCCAAGGGCGTGCTGGCGAGCTGAGTAAGCGCCAACGATAGAGAGGAGCAGGGACATGACGGCACAAGAGTGGCTCTACCAGCTGCTGGACATCATGGTGCAGAAGGAGGCGTCGGATCTGCTGATTTCGGTGAATGCGCCACCGACGCTCAAGATGGCCGGCCAGCTTACTCCGCTGGGCGACCAGGGGCTTAGCGTGGCGCAGGTCACCGAACTGGTCGGCGCGTCGGTCCCAGAGGCGCTTCTGGATCGCTTCCGCGTCGAGCACGAGGCCAACTTCGCGCTGAGCCTCAAGGACAAGGGGCGCTTTCGCGTCAGCGCCTTCCAGCAGCGCAACCAGATGGCCATGGTGATCCGGCGCATCGGCTTCGAGATTCCGCACCTCGAGGAGCTGTCACTGCCCGCCACGCTCGGCGAACTGGCCAACAACAAGCGTGGCCTGGTGTTCGTGGTCGGGGGGACCGGCACCGGCAAGTCGACCACGTTGGCGTCGATGATCCAGCAGCGCAACGAGACCCTCGGCGGCCACATCATCAGCGTCGAGGATCCCATCGAGTATGTGCATCCCCACCGCAAGGCGATCATCAACCAGCGCGAGGTCGGCATCGACACCGAGTCCTTCGAGGTGGCGCTGAAGAACACCCTGCGCCAGGCGCCCGACGTGATCCTGATCGGCGAGGTGCGCACCCGTGAGACCATGGAACACGCCCTGACCTTCGCCGAGACCGGCCATCTCTGCCTGGCTACCCTGCACGCCAACAACGCCAACCAGGCGCTGGACCGGATCATCAACTTCTTTCCCATCGAGCGGCACGCCCAGGTGTGGCTCGACCTCTCGCTCAATCTGCGGGCGATCGTCGCCCAGCAGCTGCTGCCCACCGTGGATGGCGGGCGCTGCCCGGCCATCGAGATCATGCTCAAGTCACCGTTGATCGGTGACCTGGTGCGCAAGGGCGAGGTCAGTGAGATCAAGAACGTCATGACCCGCTCGCGGGACCTTGGCATGCAGACCTTCGACCAGGCACTTTTCGATCTCTTCAAGGCCGGCAAGATCACCGAGGAAGTGGCGCTGGTACACGCCGATTCGGCCAACGACCTGCGCATGATGATCAAGTACGGTGACGAGGGCAGCGAAGGGGTCTCCGGGGCCAAGGAGGCTGCCAGCCATCTCTCGCTGCGCGGCGAGGACGATTTCTAGCGCGCCCCGCGGCTCAGGGGAGGTAGAGCCCGCCCAGTACCCGGGGGCCGGCGGCGCCGGTCACCGAGGGCAGGTTGCCGGGCAGTCCGGCCAGTCGACGCCACGCCAGCCAGGCGAAGGCGCCGGCCTCCAGCCACTCGGCGGGCCAGCCCCAGTCATCGCCGGGGAGCAGCGGCGTCTCGGGCAGCTGGCGTGCCAGGCGGGTCAGCAGGTCCGGGTTATGGGCGCCACCACCACAGGGCACCAGTGCTGCCGCTGGTGGCGCATCGAGGCGCTCCCTGGCCATTCCCACACCGAGGGCCACGCTGGCCGCCGTCAGTTCAGCCAGGGTGGCCTGGACATCCTGTGGTGCTTCACCGCCCTGGAGCCGCTCTTGAAGCCATTCCAGGTGGAAGAGTTCTCGGCCGGTGCTGCGCGGCGGTGGCAGATGGAAGAAGGGCTCCTCCAGCAGTCGCTCCAGAAGTGCCTCGTCGACCGCTCCCGAGGCCGCCCAGGCGCCGCCGGCATCGAAGCGGCCACCGCGATGCCGGGCATGCCAGGCATCCAGCAAGGCATTGGCCGGGCCGGTATCGAAGCCCAGCGGCGGGCGGTCGTCCTCGGCCGGCGGCAGCAGCGTCAGATTGGCGAAGCCGCCCAGGTTGAGCACCAGGCGCCACTCCCCCTTTGCTCGGAAAAGTGCCTCATGAAAGGCTGGCGCCAGCGGTGCGGCCTGGCCACCCGCGGCCAGGTCGCGCCGCCGGAAGTCGGCCACCACCGGCAGAGCGGTGAGTTCGGCCAACAGGCTGGGGTTGTCGAGCTGTAGCGTATAGGCCGGGCCGCCGTCATGACCGCGTGGTGCGTGTTCGATGGTCTGGCCATGGCTGCCGACGGCCGAGATGGCCGCTCTCTCCACGCCGCACGAGGTGATTAGAGCTTCGACGGCTTCGGCTTGAAGCCGGCAGAAGGCGTCTTCGGCGGCCGCCAGTTCAGCGAAGGTAGTCCGGTTGGCATGGCAGAGTCGCCACAGCAGCTCGTGCAGGGCCTCGGGCATCGGCGTCTCATGGGTGGCGATCAGGCGGGGGGCACCATCTTCTCGGATCTCGACGAGGGCGGCATCGATGCCGTCTAGGCTGGTGCCTGACATCAGGCCGATGAAGAGGCTCATGGGGACTCCGGAGCGGGCTCAACCGTGGATGGTCGGACATGGTAACATCCTCGACCATTCGACGACCGAGTGCCCGCGAAGACGCGGGCCGCCTGCTGAGTGGAGAGGAGACAATGACCGATGTTGCTGGCGCCCTGGCGCTGCTGAAGCGCGGCACACACGAGATCCTGCTGGAGGACGAGCTGAACAAGAAGCTGGCGTCCGGGCGCAAGCTGCGCATCAAGGCGGGTTTCGATCCCACGGCACCGGACCTGCACCTGGGGCACAGCGTGCTGTTGACCAAGATGCGCCAGTTCCAGGACCTGGGCCACGAGGTCATCTTCCTGATCGGCGACTTCACCGGCCGCATCGGAGACCCCACCGGCAAGAACGTCACGCGCAAGCCGCTCACCGAGGAGGAGGTCAAGGCCAACGCCCAGACCTACAAGGAGCAGGTGTTCAAGATCCTCGACCCCGAGAAGACCGAGGTGCGCTTCAATGCCGAGTGGTTCTCCGCCATGAGCGCGGCGGACATGATCGAGCTGGCCGGCCAGAGCACCGTGGCGCGCATGCTGGAACGCGACGACTTTGACAAGCGCTACAGCGCGGGTCAGCCGATCTCGATCCACGAGTTCCTCTATCCGCTGGTGCAGGGTTTTGATTCCGTGGCGCTGGAGGCCGACGTTGAGCTCGGCGGTACCGACCAGAAGTTCAACCTGTTGATGGGCCGCGAGGTCCAGAAGCATTTTGGCCAGGCTCCTCAGGTGGTGATCACCATGCCGCTTCTCGAGGGGCTGGACGGCGTGCAGAAGATGTCCAAGTCGCTGGGCAACTATGTCGGGGTCGACGAATCGCCGGGGGCGATGTTCAACAAGCTGGTCTCAATGCCCGACAGCCTGATGTGGCGCTATTTCGAGCTGCTCTCGCTAAAGCCAAACGAGGAGATCGACGCGCTCAAGCGCGATGTCGAGGCGGGTGCCAATCCGCGCGACATCAAGATGGTCCTCGCCCGCGAGCTGATCGGTCGCTACCACGGCGAGGAGGCGGCGGCCAACGCCCACCGCTCAGCCGGCAATCAGCTGGGCGAGGGGGAATTGCCCGAGGATCTACCCGAGATCGACGTCGACTTCGAGGGTAGTGCCCAGGCTCCCATCGCCGCGGTATTGAACCGCTCGGGGCTGACCAACAACAGCGCCCAGGCCAAGGACATGCTCGGCAACGGCCGGGTCAAAGTAGATGGCGATGTGGTTCAGCGCGACCACATGCTGGAGACCGGGAAGAGCTATGTCATCCAGGCGGGCAAGAAGCGCTATGCCCGAGTGACCCTCGCCTGACCCTGTCGGCACGTTTCCAGATGACGCCCGCCTCGCGCGGGCGTCGTTGTTTCTGCCCGAGCATCAATTCATCCACAGGCGGTGGCGGCTAAGGGGTGTGGACGGAAGTCGAGACGGGC
>NZ_JACHXQ010000014.1 GCF_014192285.1 Halomonas fontilapidosi
GAAGGCTTAGCCGTTCTTCGTGAACCGCCGTGGTACGGAACCGTATGCCTGGTGGTGTGGGAGGGCGCCGGGGGCAACCCCGGCCCCTACCCGATTTCTGCCCTTCCAGCGGGCAGTGCGGTACGTTTCCTCCAACGCTTGTAGCTTGCAGGCTACAATGAAGCTCCAGCAGGCCAAGGCATTTCTGGCTGAGCACAGGAGGAGGGCTCGGAGATGAAGCGCCACGATGACGCCGTAATCGAGATGCTGCGTGATGACCCTGACATGGCGCTCGACTACCTGCGCACCGCCTTGGACGAGCTGGACGAGGAGGGCGGCGAGTCTGCCTTCCTGATGGCGCTGCGCCATGTGGTGGAAGCCCAGGGCGGCATGGCTGCGGTGGCCGAGCGTGCCAAGGTGTCACGCGAGAGCCTGTACCGGGCACTGTCGCCTAAGGGGAACCCGACCTTGCGCACCATGACCGCTGTCATCAAGGCGACCGGCATCCACTTCCATGATCTGACGCATCACGCTTCGTGAAGTGACCGACAAGCGTGGTAGGAAGTGGCATCCCATATCGCCCAAGCGCATTCTGAGTATTGGGACAGGAATTGGGACTTTCCTTTCTGGTTGCTGCAACATGCTGATTCCCTTGGTCACGCAGCGTATTACCCATCCCCTTCCAGCATGTCGGTCTCGGCCACGAATTGAAATCCACGCTTGGGATAGGTACGCAGGAATCGTTGATGAACATGATCGTCGCGCAGGGCCCAGCGAACCGCACGGATTCGCGTGTTAATAGCAGCGTCAGAGACGACACGCCCCTGCCAGATCTCGTCGATCAGTTCATCTTCGGAGACGATACGGTCTCGGTTATTAAGAAGATAGCTCAACAGGCTCAAGACCTGCGGCTCAAGCGGGCAGGGTGGCCGGAATCGAGCAGTCTGGACGCGCCCGGGTCGAACACAAAACTCTCGAATCGGTAGATCATGCGTCACACCTGAATTCACCGGAAAATTCACGAAAAAAACATAAAAATTCATACGGTCTTCAAGCGGCATGTCCTCCTCCGGCATACCCTTAGATTGTAGTCCGAAGTGAGGACGCCTGAAGAGTTTTCCGCTCCTTGAGTTCAGGCTACATGCAATTAACATAATGAATGATAAGGAGATGTAGTTATGAAAATAAAGATATCTCTTGTCGGAATACCTGCTGTCGTCATCCTAGCAAGCACTTCGTTCAGCGCGGCAGCAGAAACCGAGATGGAAGAAGCGCTTGACAAGGGCGCCCGGCAACTCACATCAGACGAAATCGCGGAGCGTTTTGTCGGCAAGACGGGGACCTGGGTATCTGCATCCGGGGACAGGAAGATCGCGATTCACTACAGCGAGGATAACGTCCTCACAGGCAAGTTGCTCGGAGGAGACTGGTCCGGCACGGGTTACTATGGTGTAACCAACGATGACAGTATCTGTGTTTCCTGGGATCCGACGGACGAGGGACGACTGCGGTGCCTGGATGTTCTTGTGGTTGATGGTGTCGTCACGAAGTTCAATGCGGGCGACGGTAGCCTGAACGGCTCCTACCAGAAATTCGAGGATGGCAATACGCTCTGAGCAGTCGCCTGCGTCGGCTTCTCTTCAGCAGGCTGTCCCAAGATGGCCTGCTGTTCGTCATCCAGTCATCCGATCGCTGCGGTCACGTGCTCAACGGCTTAGTGACGGATAAGGCACTCGGCCATTAGGGCTCGCACAAAATAGCCACGATCCTGGGCCGATGCCTGTCACGCTTGTTGGTGACGGTCGACTGGTTCCACATCGTGCAGACCTTCACCAAGGCGCTGGACGAGGTTCGCAAGAAGAGCGCCGTGAGAAGGGACATCCCCAAAGCCCTCCGGTGGGCGGTCTTGAAGAACCTGGATAACGGCACCCTGACGGCCAACTAGATCGCCGCGCTCCCGGACCACCTGTCAGGTCATCTAAGCTCGGCTCGGATCATCATCGGCGTCAGGCCGCCTGGACCAATGGGTGTGGGAAGTACACTGCATCCTGGTCGGGATGCCGCATAGAGTGCCAGGCGCCCAGCATGGGCGCCTACTGGTTAGTGATCACGCCTGCAGTCGTGCGACGGTTTCTTGGGTGCTCCACAGGGCATTGGCCATGTAGCGGAAATTGGTCAGGGCGGCGAGGTAGCCGTCACCTTCCGGGAGCTTGGCGGCGGCCGTGGCATCGCGCACTACCACTACCTCGAAGCCCTGTTCCAGAAGCTCGCGCATATGGGCCTCGACACACAGGTTGGCCGACATGCCGGCCAGGATCACTTGGTCGACACGCTGTTTCCTCAGTTGCAGCACCAGGTCGTTCTGCTCGGGACCGTAGATCTTGTGGGGGGAGGTGATGATGGTCTTGCCATCCTCGATGAACTCGCGGTACTCGGGCATGAAGTCCGCTCCGCTGCCGCGCTCGAGTGCTGCCAGGGGATCCGGGCGATCGAACATGCCGATATTGTGCATCAGCCTTTCCAGTGGGCCATTGAACTGCCAGCGATGGTCATGCGGATAGTAGTAGTGGGGCGAGACGGCCACGGTGATGCCTTGTTGCTTGGCGGCAGCGAAGAGACGTCGAATGTTCTCGACGGTCCCGTGTTCCTGGACGCTCTCGCCGACCACTTCCCAGGTAACGCCGTCAGGGCTCAGGAAGTCTATCTGGGGGTCGGTCACTACCAGTGCGGCTCGTGCGAGATCGAGCTCAAAGTCGCCAGCCGGCAGGGCAGCTTTCTCGGGCGGGGCGTAGGGATCGCCGGCATGGTTATCAGCGGCGGCACCGTTGGGCAGGCCACCCAGAGTGGCGGCGGTGATACCCGCCAGTCCCCCGGCGAGCAGGCGGCGGCGGTCCTTGTCGACGGCATGGAAGGTCGGCTCGGTGGCCGTGGAATGAGCCTTGTGATCGCACATGGTGTGTTCCTCTCAAGTGTGGACGGTACGATGTCAGGTTAGCGCCATGCCTGTGCGATATTGTTCGCAAAGGGTGCCATTTCATCCGTTTCCGTCCGGGGCTTGCATGCTCGACCAGCTGCTCAAGCGCATGACCATCGAGGTGAGATCCTTCGCCGTCTGCGAGGTGCGTCGCGGCTGGCCTCTGGAGACGCCCCCGCTGGGAAGCGTCTCACTGCATTACGTGCTGCGTGGAGAAGGCCGCCTGCTCGATGGCTCACATCGGCCGTTGTCGCTGGCTCCGGGCAGCCTGGTGATCTGTCCACCGCACCAGCGATTGACTGTCAGCGAGACGGCCGGTGATCCGTTCCAGCTGCCACACTGCGAGCCTGCCAGTGGCACCCTCGAGTGGCTGCGCAGCCAGTGTGACGACCGGCTGCCCGGGGTGTTGATCCTTTGCGGGATGCTCGATGTCGGGACGCCCGAGCTGGCTGGCTCACCGTTCGACCGGCTGCAGGCGCCGGTACGAATCGCCTCGGGCGACGCGGCCATCTCGCCGCTGTTCGAGTCGCTGTTCGTGGAACTATCCACCCAGGCGCTGGGCAGCCAGGCGATGATCGACGCGCTGATGAAGCAGTGCCTGGTGCTGCTGCTTCGGGAGCTCGAGACCGGCACGACACATCCCGCCTGGCTGCTGGCGCTGCAGGACCCGGCACTGGGAGCGGCCGTCTCAGCCATGACAGAGGACCTCGGGCGGCGCATCGGCATCGAGGAACTGGCAGCACTCAGCCACATGAGTCGCACGACCTTCATCGCCCGCTTCAAGCGGGCCTACGGGGATACGCCCCTGCGCTTCCTCGCCGAGCGGCGCCTGAGGCTGGCGCGTGACCTGCTGGCGACGTCATCGCTGCCGGTCAAGCAGGTGGCCCTGCGCTGTGCCTACCGGAGCCGGAGCCAGTTCAGCGCTGCCTTCAAGTCGCGCTTCGGGAAAGACCCCGAGCACTACCGGCAGGAGCAGCGTGACGATACCCACTGAGCTGCCGCTTGCCGGCTACTTCCCAGGTGGCTCGTCATCTAGGTGCAGCCAGCGGGCCAGCCGGGAGTGGCGGCGTCGGCTCAGGTACCAGGGCAGCAGGGTCATCGCGGTGAGGATAGCGACAGCGGCCGTGATCGAGAGCAGCGGGTGCAGCTCGAAGGCGCGTCCGAGGCTGACGAACACCAGGGTCATGGGCAGCATGCCGACCACCGTACCCAGCGCGAAGCGCCCCGCGGTGATGGCGGTGACCCCGGCGGCGTAGCTGACCAGCGCAAACGAGAAGATGGGCACCAGGCGCGTGACCAGCACGGTCAGGAACAGCAAGCGCTGCGAGCCCTGGATACCGAACAGCGGGTTGCTCGGCAGCCGGGCGCGCAGGGCATCCCGCCCCAGCAGCCGGGCCAGGGTGAAGGCGATCATGGCCCCGGTCATGGCGCCGATGATCGACAGCAGCACCCCCGGGACCAGGCCGAAGGCCAACCCGGCCGCGGCGGTCACCGGCAGGGTGGGAATCGGGCCCACCACCACCGCCAACATCATTAACAGCAGGAGCAGCAGGGGCCCCAGATTGCCTTGGCTGTTGAACCATACGGCGATGCCGGAGGGGGAGAAGCTCATGGGCAGACCCAGCCCCTGAAGCAGCCACCAGATGCCGGCCATGATGGCCGTCACGGTGGCGAGGAGCCCGGCCCTGAAGGCCCAGACAGCGGGGGTGGTCACGGTGTCGGTATCCTTGGTCGTAGCGTCTGCTTATTTGCCCATGGGGAAAGCTCGGGCAGCGCTGAAGCGGGACGGCTACTCAGGGGGCTATGGGTGAAACAAGCAGGCTGCAGCTAGTATCGTGGATCAGCGCCAGTAAAAGGCGAGATAGACAGCCCACCATGAGGGATACCTTCGTTTCTGGCGAACGTCTACCTCCCTTATATGCTGGATGAGTGGTTTGAGAATGAAGTCAAGCCATGCCTTCGAGGGCGTGCATTCGAGGTGACGTTCGCCGGTGATGCTGTGCTGGCATTCAGCAACGAACCGATGCCCGAAAGTGCTGAAGGTACTGTCTAAGCGCTTCGCGTCTTTCGATCTCGACCTGTGTCAGACCAAGACCCGGCTGATACGGTTGATCTCTCCCGGTGTGAAGGGTTGACACCGCATTCGGTTGCCAACTTGACTGGCTACTGCACCACTAGCTTACCTGTCATGCCCGCCTCTGCATGACCCGGCACTTCGCAGCGGAAGGCATAGGTGCCGGCTTCATCGAATGTGAATTCCACAGTCTCCGTTTTGCCCGGAGTGATGGTATCCGTCATCACCTCCAGTTCAGGAATATGCAGGTTATGTCCCATGATGCCCGCATTCTCGAAGACAAGGATGACCTCAGCACCTACCGGTATCTCGAGTTCAGTGGGCTCGAACTGGAACCCCTGCTGGGCAGTGATCGAGATCTCGACGGTCTCCGACTGGCTGGCCATGCCAGTAGAACCTGCCACCATCGTAACCAAGGCAAGCACTATGCTGGCCATACGTCCTTTCGCGGTATCGATCAGCAGACGTGGCATCTCGGCTTTCCTCCTGGTTGTGTAACTCGTCGTACGTTTCGCACCCCATCACATCAATATCAGGTAACCGGCTGGCCATCTTTGGCTGTTGCCCATTGCAGCCGGTGGAACCCGGGAGCAGGATCGCAAGAACGCTCAAGCCCGGCGGTTGCCGTCGAACCGCCGGGTCAGGTCATCAATCGACTAGCTGCTGCCGAGTTCCCATTCCACGATGCGATCTTCCTCGAACATCATATGGATGAAGGGCTGCTTCTCGCCATTAGGGAGCTCGAAGGAGGTGTTCACCGGCTCGAAGACCGGCCCCTCGGGCGTCGGCTTTATCGGCATGACAATCAGATGGGTGTGATGCTCCTGCTCGGGGATGTGGCGCTCGCTGGGTTCGAGAGGGATCTCTTCATCTAGGGCCAGCGAGTAATCACGCTTGCGCACGACTTCGGTGGTCATCAGGTGAGCCACCTTGGTGTCAACCTTTTCGTCGTTGACATAGAGGTCAACGACGCCCCACCAGGCCCCACGAGTATACTCCTTGGGCATCAGCGGCGAACCGGTGCCCGTGGTGCCATGCAGGTAGCCATCGATGAACACGCCACCCTGGGTTTCGTAGCCGGGAAAGGGGGGCTGGACCACATGATCAAATTCCAGCCGGTACTGGTTGCCGGCCGGATCGTGGAATTCGCTTTCCAGTTTCACCTCATCGGGTGTATTCCCCGGCTTGCCGGGCTGGTCCTCGCCCACGCGATCGAGAAGGGTAGTCCTGAAATGGCCGCTCTTCTCCGGGGGCAGCGGCCTGGCCTTGTCACTGAAAGGAGTGGGTTGCGAGAACACCGTATACTCGGTTCCCGCTTGGTTGGTCTTGCGCGCCGCTTCAGGCGCCGCGACCAAGATCGGCAACTCTTGCAGAAGCTCACGAATCGGTGGCTTGTCCACCTCGGCCAGGATCGGCTCCAAGGTACGTTTGGGATCGTCCGGGGTGCCGAACACCTCTTCGCTCAGTTCTCTGGGTCCAGGCAGAATCCAGTAGACGGTCTTGCCGGCTTCCTGCTCGATCACCGCTTTGTTGATCAAGGGGCCACTCTTCTCCACCTCCGCGGCCGAGGCGCCCATGGTGGAGAGCAATGCCGCGAGACACACCGTTGACTTCATACCTGTGCTACGCATTCTCGCCTTCTCCCGGTCGCTTCAGCGACCTTCGATCGGGTGAGTGAATCGCTTGCTCGCCGGCACCTGAAGGGTACACTCCCTACCGCATGCCTGACGAACCGTTCTCAGTGTAGTCGCGGCCAGAACACTTTCCTTACAGAAGCGTTCTTCTTCTGGCGACAATTACGGGCATGGCGGTGTACTGACGCGGCTCATGGCTTTCTGACACCTTCTTTCCGGGAATTTCTTCCCCTCACCTGCTAGCTTGCGGGGAGTGCACCAGCATCCTTTGGAGCCAAGGGATCCACTCGATGGGCCATCGGCATCAACACGATCACGCCTCGCTGTCCCCCTGGCGAATCAGTCCACCCTTCCTGCTGTCGGCGGGATTTTTGGTCTTGATCATCGCTGGAACGCTGCTTCTCAAGTTGCCAATTGCCGCGAAGTCTCCCCTTCCATGGAGCGATGCCCTCTTCGCGGCGACCTCCGCGGTCACCGTCACCGGTCTGGTCGTCACCCCAACCGGGCTCACCTTCAGTGTTTTGGGCGAAGTGGTGATTCTCGTTTTAATGCAGGTCGGTGGCCTGGGGCTAATGACATTCGCGGTGCTGGCCTTTCTCTCCCTCGGCGGCCGCATAAATGGGCGACCCTCCCTGGTAGCGAATCGCGCCGGCAATGAAACCCATCCGCAGGACGTTCTGCGCACCGCCAAAGCGGTGGTCAAATTGGCACTCACTCTGGAAGGCATTGCCCTGGTTCCCCTGGCGCTGGTCTGGGTCCCGGAACATGGTTGGGTACAGGGGCTCTGGTGGGCGCTGTTCCATAGTGTCTCCGCCTTCAACAATGCCGGCTTCACCCTTTCACCCGACAGCCTGATGGCCTATGCCGGAAATCCCGTCATCAATACGGTGATCCCCGCGCTCTATATCAGTGGAGGCGTAGGCTTTATCGTCATCTCTGGGTTACTTGGCTATCGACCTGGCCGCCGACTCGATATCAACGTCAAGGTCGTGCTCGCCGGCACCCTTGTCTTAAGCCTTGCGGGCACCGTCATGATCTACCTGCTGGAGTCGGAAAACCCTGCCACGCTGGCCAGACTGCCCGATCTGGTCGATCGGCTCTGGGCCTCATGGCTGCAGGCCACGACACCGCGCACCGCAGGTTTCAACAGCCTCGACATCGCTGCACTGACCCAGGAAACCAGCCTCGTGCTGATATTGCTGATGTTCGTCGGTGCAGGGGCTAATGGCACCGGCAGCGGCATCAAGGTGGCGACGCTGTTCGTCCTCCTCGCCGCCACCTGGACCTATATCCGGCGTCGTCGGGTGCCCACACTGTTTTCCCACGTCATCGATACCACCACCTTGCTCAAGGCGCTGTCGGTCACGGTGATGGCCGTCATCGGCATCTTCATGGGAACCCTGGCCCTGTCCATCAGCGAAGACGCCGATCTACTGACGGTAGCATTCGAAGCTACCTCCGCCTTGGGTACCGTCGGTCTGTCGCGAGGCCTGACGCCGGAGCTTTCCGGCTGGGGTCAGGCGATCATCATGACGATGATGTTCGTGGGGCGCGTGTGTCCGCTCATGGTGGCCCATATGGTCGGCTCCGCTTTTGATGCCTCGCAGAAGGATGAGTTGCAGATCGGCTAGAGTCGCCCCCACCTTGTTACTTGCCATCGCCATCCATCTAAGTGGAATCTCTGGGTAGGGTGTCCATCCGCGAAACCCTACAATTCCGCATATGACGCAGCCAGCATCTGGAGCCAGTAAACACAGCGGTGTGCTGATCGCTAACGTCAGAAACGCAGAATCATGACCTTGAGTTCATGGCGCTGGTTTAGGCTGCCACAGGCTCCGCTAGGTAGTGCGGGGCATGAGGGCTACGTCATCCTGTTCGTAATCGATTAGCGCCGGCTGCGCGATGTGGAGCAGCTCTTCTAGGCCGGGCCGACCTTTTTGGGTATCCGGATTAAGTGGTGTATCTGGTGTTTTCTAACACCGGCACACGCTTCGTTCTCTGCGTATTTCTGGTTGGTAGGAACGATGGAATTGCCTCAAAGCCGCTGTCGCTTCAGGTCACGAGGAGGATTCACGAAGGGCTGAAGCAACATGCGGTCCAGCCGTAGGTCATGCGCGTCTCTGAAGTCCTCGATGCCGATCGTCATGCCGAGGTGTCCGGCGGCCGGCTGATCTCAGTAAGTACCGAACAGTCGATTCCACCAAGGCAGGTTGAAGCCGAAGTTGCTATCGGTTTCCTGGCGGACAATGGAGTGGTGGACACGATGCATGTCGGGTGTCACCACGACCAGGCGAAGCCAGCGGTCAAGTCTGGCGGGTAGTCGGACATTGCCGTGGTTGAACATCGAGGTGGCGTTGAGCAGGATCTCGAAGAGCAGTACCGCCAATGCCGGTGCCCCAGCAGAGTCACCAAGGCGAGCTTGATGCCCTTCGAGATCAGGATCTCAAAGGGATGGAAGCGTAACCCCGTGGTGACATCGAACTCCAGATCCGCATGGTGCATGCGAGGCAATCGCCACAGCCAGGGTACGCCATGAAAGAGGCGATGCTGGAAGTAGATCGCCACGTCCAGTATTACCACGCAGACGACCACGGCCAGCCATATCGGGACCGATACCAGATTGAAGAGGCCCCAGTCCTACTCGGCGGCAACCAGGGCAGCCCCCACGGCGGCGAGCGGAAAGAACAGACGTACCGCCAAGGTATCGAGGACCACGATGGCTAGGTTGCTTGGCCAGCGCTGACGACGATGAACAGCGGGCGGCAGATGCGCAGCGGATAGCCCTCGAACTCCTCGAACCCCACCACTCGCACCCCCTCCGCCAAATCTGCGTCGACAAAACCGCCGCCCCGGGGCGAGGTTGCAGCCCCGGGACAGCTGCTAACGCCGACATAGAGGGCGGCATGGGACCAAGTGGACTGCGTCAGGTACTTGATCACCGTGCTGATCCTCGAAGAGCCCTCAACCAGCAGGACATCACCGGGCTCGAGGCATGACCGGACGCCCTCGTCGAGTGGTAACTGAGGGCAGAGCCAGGGTCTGGGGCAGGTGAGCCAGCATCCCAGCCCATAACCGCAGCGTTCAAGCAGGTTTGACATCGAGGGATCCCTCCAGCAACTCAGGAGGCGGATGAGGCCAGGGCCATGGCCAGGTAGGCGAGGCTCGCCAGCAGCAGCAGTGTTGCCAGCGGGATGAGCCAGGGGGTTATTGATGCCAAGGCCCCGGCCAGCGGCAAACCCAGCCAGATCAGTACCAGCGGCGCGCAGCAGGCGCCTCCCGCCAACAGGGCCGGTAGGCCCGACAGAAAGGTGCTGCCCGAAGCTTGCCACCCACAGGCACGAGACACACGGCGTAGCCTCCATGCCAGTACCAGGTTGGTACCCAGCAACAGGCCCAGCCCCAATGCAAACAAGGTATTGACCGGGCTGAAGGTCCATACCAGGGGACCGGCCTCGATCAGCCCGACCGGTTCGAAATAGAAGGGGCTACGTGTCTCCCAGACACGCTCCCAAGCTGGGAAGGTCGCCTGCAGGACGCCGCTACCCCCGCCTCCCAGATCTCCGGTCAACCAGAGATAGAGCCCGCCATAGCCCAGTGCCATGGCCCCGACTAGGCCCTGGCCCAGCGGCCAATGACACAGACTCTGCCACAGGGCGCGAAGGGGGGTCACGGCCTCTGCTCCTCACCCTGGTAAAGCAGGGTATCAGGATAGAAGGCCTTCCAGGCAAACCACATGGCCTCGAAGGCATTGACGGCAGAAAGACCTTCAGTGCCGCCGCCACTAACGCCTTGCAGACCGAACTGCAGATCCTCGACACGGATCTCGCTTCGCTGGGGGTTATGAAAGACCCAGCCGGTATCCAGGACGGCATCGTGGATCACTGAATAATGCGTGCCCCCCAAGGCCAGATCGATCACTGCCTCGTCACGCAAGGCAGGTATGGTCACGGCAGCCGCGCCTGCCGCGGTACGAAACCCGAGCACGGTGGCCTTGGGCGGTAGGCGTTGGCTTTCCGCCATCACCGGGAACAGACGGGAACTCTCCGGCAGGTAGTAGCCGCTGATCGGGTTATAGCTTCCGTAAGGATCGCGTCGATAGTTGCGCACATACCCCGTCTCGGGGGAGAGGGCGCGGGTTTCGGGGTAGCGTGCCTTCCAGGCCCCCCAGGTGGTCCAGATGACCCGAATCTCCTCGAGACCCTGTCCCGCCAGGGGGCCATCGATGGCCACGCCGAGCATCTGAGGCCATTCGCTGTCCGTGTCGCGGTCATACATGACCAGGTTGCTGTTCACCAGCCGGCCGGACACGCCCAGTTCGGCATCCCCGCGATGAAAGCCCAGTGCGGTCCCCGTCAGGGGGCAGTAGGTGATGCTGACGGGCTTGCCCTGGAGCTCATCGTTGACGATCTCATGCCATACTAGAATTCTCTGGGGATAGGCACGCGCCTCGCCGTTCAGAAAGAGGCCGACGACCTTATCGTGATCATCGAGCATCGCATCCGCGGCGTCGGCCGAGTGAAAGCGGGGCTGGTCGATGGAGGGAATGCCATCCTTTCCCGGGCCACCCGAACGCACCGCCTGGCGAAATGCCTCAAGAGTATGGGCCACGGGGACCTCGGGAGGGTCGACGGTGGGCACCTCCGCCACGGCCGGTGACGCGGGGATCATTAACGCAGTCAGTGTCAACAGGATACTATACGCCCCTTTCATCGCTCCCCCCTCCGCCTTAAGGACTCCTCGACCAACTCCACCAACCTAACGGTGGCCCTGCGCTTCTGTCGTATCGTCGGAAGACGCCTTACAGGACCGGCAGCCACCGACATCTTGTAAGGCCGAGGCGGATGATCCGACCCAAGGCATCACTGCAGCGGTCTGCGCCTCAGAAGGATCATCGGCATGCCGGAAACGCTGAGGTTCAGCGTCATCATCCCGATCCTGGATGAAGCGGCCACCATCGATAAGCTGCTGTCCCGACTTCACGAACTCGGGGTCGAGGGCATGCAGATCAGTGGTCGTGGATGGGGGCAGCCTCGACGATAGAGTGGCCCGGGCGGGTTCGCTGACGATCACTATTGATGCCAGAGGGCGTGCCCGGGCCACATCGATGGTCTCGCACTGATGGGCGACGGCGACAATGCAGGAGCGGATGCAACGGCCTGGTTCACGCATCTGGCTTTTTCCGCGAGTGCTGAGCCGCCCGACTGTCCCTGAACGAGAACGGCAATACCCGACCGGTGGCCGGGTATCGCCACTCACCAGCTACAGCGACGACGTGCTTCCCAGCTGACCGGGCCTGGGCGTTGTCTGGCGGCATCCAGGGAGAGCCGGTCCTCTTCCCGAAAGGCCATCACTGCAAGACTCGCGGCGAAGATGATCAGGGAGGGGTAGAACAAGGCATTGGTACCCTCCAGGTACCATCCCCAGGGATCAATGACCGAGGCACTGACGGCCACCAGCGACGCACCGTTCAGTAGCAGCTGCAGCGGGTAGGTCCAGCGGCGTGCCAGGCCGATGACCACCAGCAGGCCGACCAGCATCTGGCCGAGACCCGCCATTGGCAGCAGGACCTCGGTCGAGAGAAATCCGAAATAGAAGTTGTCGGCAATGGCCTGGCTGTGGCCGGTATTGACGATTTTGTTCACCCCCCAGACCAGCAACAACCCGCCCAGCGACACCCGTAACAACAGCAGGCTTAGTGTCTTGCTCATCTCTTCTCCTCGACATTCTCGGGTGGATTCGGTGCGTCCAACATTGGTTATCAATGCAGCGCCGATTTTTGGTCTTTGAGGCAGGCATGTCCTTACAACAGGAGGCCGCACCTACCAGGCAAACAGCACGTCGCCATAGCTCCAGGTCAGGGTGCCGACCACGATGGAGAGGTAGCAGATGAAGGGAAGGGCACGCCAGAAGTACGAGACCAGCCTGGCTGGACGGCAGGAGGCGGTCAGCCATGAATGGGTACTTAACTCGAGACAGCGCAACAGATGCTTGCGGTGGTACTCGATGCCGATGGAGAACAGTACCATCAAGGCGCCGGAACGCTGGAACCATTGTCCATCACCGGTCATCAGGCTGGCATAGGCGGAAAGCAGGACCGGCACCACTGCCATCATCAACAGCAGCGCCTCTATCAGCGTCGCCTCCTGGGAGGGCAGCGACGGCGGTAAGGGCTCGCGGGACATGTCGATCTCCGAATGCACGGATTCGGAATCTCCGGGGCTACTCCGATTCCTCGGTGGCACGTTCCGCAATGGCCGCGAAGAGGGTATCGAGCTCGCGGCCCACCATTGCCAGCTCTTCTCCGGCCGCGTCCACGTAGGGGTCGAGCAGATGGGGCGGGGTCTTCCAGGAGAGCGTGGCGCCGTCGTCGTCGTTTTCGGTGGCATAGAAGCGCATGGGGGCCTCGATCATCCCCGGGACGCTGAGCCGCAGAATCCGGGTGGCATAGTCATTGCGAAACACGCCGACGACCCGGTTGCCGGGGATGGTGACCCCGGCTGGCGGCCGCCTCGATGGGTCCCGCCTCGCTGACCACGAGCATGCCCTCGGCCTCGACCGCCTCCCGCAGGGCCGACAGCATGTCGTCGTAGGCAAGCGAGGTGGGCATGACCTGCCAGCACTGGTCGGGCCAACGAGGTTCAGCGCTCACGGGCACCGCCACGAGCAGTACCAGCAGCTAGGTCGCCAGTCTCATGCGCATCATCAGGCACTCCTTCGCGAGAGGGGCGTCGGCTCCGCCTGTACCCGCTGCCAGTGGCTTGCGCAATGTGGTCGCAGTTTGGTCGCAGATGACAGCGAATCTGTGT
Organism: Halomonas fontilapidosi; assembly: GCF_014192285.1. GTDB lineage: Bacteria > Pseudomonadota > Gammaproteobacteria > Pseudomonadales > Halomonadaceae > Halomonas > Halomonas fontilapidosi. The sequence goes on from NZ_JACHXQ010000014.1 coordinate 13,468, forward strand.
GGTGTGTGTAAACAGTGTAAACTTTCAACCGATTGATTTATCTACAAATGCCCGTAGCAAGCGCGGCCTTGTATTAACGAAAAACGGATTCAAAATCCGCCGGGTGCAAGCCCTTGTCGGTTCGAGTCCGACCGCCGGTACCAGCCTGACGCCAGATCTGAAACAGCCGCCTTCGGGCGGCTGTTTGCGTTTCTGTCGTCTTCCTCCGCTTTATTGGCTGTCTTCCCCTCATGCCGTGCTTTCCGCCAGCGCCCTTGGCGCTTGCTCTTTCGGGGCCGGTATCCCAATAGCTGGTTTCTGCCATGCAGTGGAGTCTGTCGCCGAACTGGTTTGGGGCCACGCTGCCCGGCAGATAGGGGCGAAGGGATGGTCGACTGGGTGGTTCAGACTAGATTGACGATCACCAGTGCCAGGGTGCCGCCGGTCAAGGCATAGCCCAGCAGGGCCATCAAGCCGTCTTTGGCGAGCAACGCCAGGGCGAAGAGTGTCAGGGCCAGGCCAGCGCCATTGGCGGTAAAGGGCACGACCTCCATAGGCGGCATGGCCAAGGCGATCAGCAGGCAAGTCAGGGCCACGGGCAGATGAGCCGGTGGCTGTGTGAGTCGAACGAGCCGCTGCTTGAGCAGATAGTCGATCCAGCGGGCCGGGCGCTTCATCCACTCGGTGGCCTTTACGAAACGCGCCCGCGAGACCCGGCGCTCCAGCAGCCAGCCGGGCAGCCAGATGTAGTCCCGGCCAACCAGCAGCTGGACGGAGGAGAAGATCACCAGGGCCGCCATCAGGGTGGGCACGCCGGGAATATCGCCGATCAGCGGCGCCAGGGTGACTAGGCCGGCGATCAACAGGAAGGGCGCGAATGAACGGCGCCCCACGCTGTCGAGGATGGCTCCCAGGCTGACGCTATCCTGGCGCCGGCCGGCCTGCTGGACCCTTTCCAGCAGGCCGGTCATGTCGGTCGGGGTTTCCTGCCCGGGGGAGTCGCAGGCGTTATCGGCCATGTTGTCCGCGGGTCCACAGAAGCAGGGCGCCGAGCAGCAGCAGCGCCGGCCCCACGAAGGCGACCGGGCTCGAAGCCCACCAGCCGACGATGGGCAGGATGGCGCCGAGGATCAACAGGGCGATGGCGAGGGTGCGGACCGTCATAAGCAGTGTCTCAAGTGAGATGTGACGATAGTGTAGCGTCGCGGTCCGGGGCCCTGCAGCCCTTCGGCGCTGTTACCTCGGCACAGGATGGCGTAGGATATTTGAAACACAGTCCTTTGCCCGTCCGCGGGTAGAGGGCTGTTTTCGTTGGTTCCTCCGGAAACGTGCAATCAGCGTTGACGGTGCCCAGGAGGTCTCATGGCGACGCGCCCACCCATCATCATCAATCGACTCGATGCCGAGCGGCTGCAGCGGCTCATCGATGAGGCCGACGAGCATGACGTGGCCGTGGTCCGCTCCCTTGAAGAGGAACTGGCGCGCGGCGAGGTCGTCGACCCGCAGGAGATTCCCGAGGACGTGGTCAGCATGTGCAGCCAGGTGCAGTTCACCGACCTGGCGCGTAACCGGCAGATCATCCGCACCCTGGTCTATCCCCATGCGCTGGCCACCACCGAAGACGGTGTCTCGGTGATGGCGCCCGTCGGTGCGGCCTTGATCGGCCTGCGTATCGGCGACACTATCGATTGGCCGCTACCGGGAGGCCGCGAGGCGCGGCTGCGCATTGATGCCATCCTCTGGCAGCCCGAGAGGGAAGGCCAGTTCCACCGCTGAATCCTGGCCAACCCCGATTACTGGAGGTCTCCGCATGCCCCTCTCGCTATGGTTCTCATTGGCCGCTGTCTGTGCCATGGGAGCGATGTCACCCGGCCCCAGCCTGGCCCTGGTCCTTCGTCATACCCTGGGCGGCGGCCGCCTGCCGGGGGTCGCAGCGGCCCTCGCCCATGCCCTGGGCGTGGGCTTCTATGCGCTGCTCACGGTCTGGGGGCTCGGGGCGCTGATCGTGCGCTTCCCGCTGCTGTTCCAGGCCATTACCTGGGGCGGCGCGGCCTATCTGGCGTGGTTGGGCATCAAGGCCCTGCGCGCCGGGCGGGCTGGCGCCCTGGACGCCGAGGCCATGGTCACCAGTCGGCGCCAGGCGGCGCGCGAGGGCATGCTGGTGGCGCTGGGTAACCCCAAGCTGATCCTCTTTTTCATCGCCCTGCTCAGTCAGTTCGTGACCCCGGACATGAGCCTCGCAGCCAAGGCGCTGGTCGTCCTCACGGCGATGATCATCGACGGCGGCTGGTACGTGCTGGTGGCGGTGGGGCTATCCCACTCGCGGGTGCTGCCCTGGCTGCAGGCCCGGGCCCACTGGCTCAACCGCATCACCGGCGTGCTGCTGCTGGCCCTGGCGCTGCGGGTGGTGGCCGGGCCCATCGCCTGAGCGATTGCGTTGACGTGTGTCATGCTCCTGTTCCGGTGACTTAGGTGTATTGCTGATACGCTGAAGTACACTGCCCGGGCGGGAACCCGCAAGATGAATGATCTGACGATGCAGGCGCAACGTCTCACTGTGGTGCTCGAGGAGGATCCGGAGGCCGCCGCCACCTTGTCGCTGCAGCTGCGCACGCTCGGCATGGAGTCTCGCTACTGCCGGCATGGCCAGCACCTGATCGGCGAGGTCATGGCGCGTCGTCCCCAACTGGTGATCATGGCGCTGGAGTTTGGCCAGCAGGATGGCATCTCCATGCTGCGCCGGCTCGCCGAATGTGGCTATGGCGGTCGCGTGCTGCTGCTCAGCGGCGTCGAGCGCAAGATCGTGCGCATCGCCGAGCGGCTCGGCCAGGCGCTGGGGTTGCAGATGCTGGCGTCCCTCGACAAGCCGATGCGGCTCATCGAACTGCGCGAGCGCCTCGAAGCGCTGTCCTCGGGCCATGCGCCGCTCGACGATCCCGCTGCTCCGCCTCCCTGTCGTATCGAGGAGCTGGACCGCGCCTTTGCACGCCAGGAGATCACCCTCCATTACCAGCCCCAGTTCGAGCTGGCCAGTGGCCGGCTGAGCGGCGTGGAGGCGCTGGTGCGCTGGGCCCATCCCGAGGCGGGTCTGCTGGTGCCCGGCCGTTTCCTGCCACTGCTGACGCCCGACCAGAACCGTCACCTGACCCGCCGCGTGCTGCAGCTGGCGCTGGAGGATGCCGCCCGCTGGCGTCGCGCCGGCCTCTGCCTGTCGCTGTCGGTCAACGTGACCGCCGATGACCTGATGTGCCCCGAGCTGCTCTCGCTGATCAGCGAGGAACGCTGCTCGGCGGGCGACACCCCGGTGGTGCTGGAGATCACCGAGACCGCCGCCATGGAAGACGAGCTGCTTGGCAGTGAGGTCGCGGCCCGCCTGCACCTGGCGGGTCTGGAGGTCTCGGTAGATGACTTCGGGGTGGGCTTCTCATCCCTGGCCCGCCTGCAGCTGCTGCCGATCAGTGAATTGAAGGTCGATCGCAGCTTCGTCAGCCAGCTGCTCGAGGATGCCCAGGACGCCGCGATCGTCGAGGCGGTGGCGCTGCTGGGACGCCGGCTGGGCATCCGGGTGGTGGCCGAGGGCGTCGAGGACCTCGCCTGCCTGGCGCGCCTCGAGCGCTACGGTTGCACGCATGTGCAGGGCTTTGGCCTGGCGCGGCCCATGCCCGCCTCGGATATCCTGGCACTGGCCGGCGCTCAGTCGCCGATGCGTGCCAGCAGCGTTGCCAGCGGCGCATCGCCGGGCAGCACCCCGTAGGCGGGGCCGGCCTCGTCACCCAGCCGCGAGCGGCAGAAGGTCTCGGCCACCTCCGGCGGGGCATGGCGCAGCAGCAGGGCAGCCTGGAGGCACTGGGCCAGCCGCTGGGTGAGCCAGCGCGCGCGTGGCTCCAGCGCCTCGGGTGGCGCGGCCAGTTCCGCGTCCAACTGGGCGAGGGCGCTGTCGAGCTCGGCCTGCTGGCCACGCAGCGCAGTGAATTCGGCCTGCAGCGCCGCCAGTGATTCGGGGTGGCGGTCAAGCACCCGCAGCAGGTCCAGGCAGATCACGTTGCCCGAGCCCTCCCAGATCGAATTGACCGGCGCTTCGCGATAGAGCCGCGCCAACGGCGCCTCCTCCACATAGCCGATCCCGCCCAGGCACTCCATCGCTTCTGCCATGAAGGCCGGCGTGCGCTTGTTGTGCCAGTACTTGGCCAGCGTTGGCAGCAGCCGCGACAGGGCTCGCTCCTGGTCATCGCCACGGGCACCGCCATCGAAGGCCCGAGCGGTGCGCATCACCAGTGCCAGGCCGGCCTCCACCTCCAGCGCCATGTCGGCCAGCAGCACCCGCATCAGCGGCTGCTCGGCCAGCGCCCGGCCGAAGGCGTGACGCTCCCGGACATGCTGCCAGGCCTCCGTCAGGGCCTGACGCATCATGCCCACCGGCGCCGTGGCGGCATCCAGTCGCGTCTGCTGGACCATCTCCAGGATGCTTGCGATACCCCGGCCCGGCTCGCCCACCGGCTCGGCCAGGGCGCCGTGGTACTCGATCTCCGCCGAGGCATTGGCGCGATTGCCGCACTTCTCCTTGAGGCGCTGCAGTTCAATGGCGTTGCGCTCGCCCTCCGCGGTGACGCGCGGCACCAGGAAACAGGTGAGGCCCTCAGCGGTGCGCGCCAGGGTCAGGAAGGCGTCGGACATGGGCGCGCTGCAGAACCATTTATGGCCGGTCAGCCGCCAGCCATCCGCCGTGCACTCGGCACGGGTGGTATTGGCGCGCACGTCGCTGCCGCCCTGCTTCTCGGTCATTGCCATACCGAAGGTCAGCCCGGTTTTCTCCTGGGCGGGCAGCACGCGCGGGTCATAGTCCCAGGACAGCAGTCCCGGCGCCCACTGGGCTTCGACGGCACGCGTCTGGCGCAGCACCGGCAGGGCGGCATGGGTCATGGTGACTGGGCAGCAGAAGCCGGGCTCGGCCTGGGTCAGCAGGTACAGGGCGGCGACATGCGCCTGGTGGCCGCCGCCTCCCTCCTCCTGCCAGGCCACCGCGTGCCAGCCATCGTCGAAGGCCAGGTGCATCAGCTCATGATAGGCGGGGTGGTAGGTCACCTCATCAAGCCGCCGACCGTGACGGTCGAAGAGGCGCAGTTCGGGCGGGTGACGGTTGGCCGCCTCGCCGAGCTCTTGGACACGGACGCTGCCGACCTCGCGTCCCAGCGGGGCGAGACGCCTGGCGACCCAGTCCGGCGCCTCGCGGGCCAGGGCTTCCAGCAGCGGGATATCCTCGCCGAGCCGGTCGTGGTCCTCGGGCGGCGAGGGCTGGTTGGTCACTTCGTGGGTGGCCAATTGAGGGCGGGGAGCGGGGTCGGTCATGGTCGAGCTCCACGGATGACATCTGTCATGAGCATGGATGTCACCCCGTGAGCGGTCAACGCGCGGCGTGACGCTGCCGCCGTGACTGGGTAGGCTGAAGGCATTCTCCCGGGAGCCTCTCATGACCGCCGATGCGACCTTGCCCGACTCGTTGCCCGAGCCGCACATCGCCGATGAACAGATCCAGCTGGTGGATGCCCGTAATCGCCCCTGCGGCAGCGCTCGCCGGGCTGCCATGCGCCGCTTCCGGTTCTGGCATCGGGCGACCTATGTGGTGGTGCGCAACCGTCGTGACGAGATCTGCGTGCAGCGTCGCACCCTGACCAAGGAGGTCTTTCCGGGCGGGTTGGACCTCGCCGCCGGCGGCGTGGTGGGGGCCGGCGAGGCGGTGCATGTGGCGGCCCGTCGCGAGCTGGCCGAGGAGCTCGGCATCCGGGGCGTGCCGCTGCGCCAGGTGGGCGAGTTCGTCCATGACGCGGGCGGCAACCATATCTTCGGCAGCCTCTTCCTGGTCGACCACGATGGCCCGCTGACGCTGCAGGCCGAGGAAGTGGCCGAGGCCTTCTGGCTGCCCCCCGCCGAGGCGCTGGCGCTCGACGGCGTGACCCCGGATACCCGCCAGGCGCTTCAGGTCCTGCTGGCCGGTGGCGCGCTGGAGACCGGACGATGAACCGGCCGGAGCGGCTTTCCGAGCTGGACGCGGTGCTTGCCGCCCTGGAAGGGGTCGTGCTCGGCAAGAGCCGGGAGGTGCGCCTGGCGCTCTGCTGTCTGCTGGCCCGCGGCCACCTGCTGATCGAGGATCTTCCGGGGCTCGGCAAGACCACCCTGGCCCAGGCACTGGCGCGGGTTACCGGACTGGACATGCAGCGCCTGCAGTTCACCAGTGATCTGCTGCCTGCCGACGTGCTCGGGGTCTCGGTGTTCGACCCGCATGAGGCGCGCTTCCGCTTCCATCCCGGGCCGGTCTTTCATGGCCTGGTGCTGGCCGACGAGATCAACCGGGCCACGCCCAAGACCCAGAGTGCGTTACTCGAGGCGATGGAGGAGGGTCGCGTGACCGTGGAGGGCGAGACCCGGGCCTTGCCCGAGCCTTTCTTCGTGATCGCCACTCAGAATCCCCAGGAGCAGGCCGGCACCTTCCCCCTGCCGGAGTCGCAGCTCGACCGCTTCCTGATGCGTCTCTCGCTGGGCTATCCCGATCCCCGGGCCGAGCGCGAGATCCTGCGCGGCCAGGCTGGACGCGTGAAGCTCGAGGCGTTGATGTCGCTGCTCGATGCCGAGCGCCTGCGCGGCTGGCAGGCGCGGCTGGACAAGGTCCATGTGGCCGACGCCCTGCTCGACTACGTGCAGGCCCTGGCCGCGGCCAGCCGCGAGCATCCCGAGCTGGCCTGGGGGCTCTCCACCCGCGGGGTGCTGGCTTTGCTCCAGGCGGCCCGGGGCTGGGCGCTGCTCGAGGGGCGCGACCATGTGCTGCCGGAGGATGTCCAGGCGGTATGGATACCCGTGACGGGCCACCGACTGAGCAGTGGCCCCCGGGAGGAGGGTGAGGCGCTTGCCCGCCACCTGCTGACCCGCGTGGCGGTGATGGGGTGAGCGTGGCCACCGTGGCGCCAAGCGGTCCCCGCCGTCATGGACGATTGCGCCATTGGTGGCTGCGTCGCCTGGCCGCCTCAATCGAAACCCCGCTGCCTCAGCGTCGGCTGTTCCTGATCCCCACCCGCTTCGGTCTGGGCTGGGCGGTGCTGGTGGTGGTGCTGCTGCTGTTTGGCATCAACTACCAGAACAGCCTGGCCTACGGGCTGGCCTTCTGGCTTTTCAGCGTCGGTGTGGTAGCGCTGCTGCGCGGCTGGCTCAACCTGCTTGGCGTCATTCCGGGGCTGCGCCTGCCCCGCGAGGCGTTCGCCGGCGGCGAGACGCGGCTGGGGGTGGTGCTGAAGGCGCGCCGCGAGCGTACGGCCCTCGAGCTGCAATGCGACGGCGCCCGGGGACGGGTGGATATCGTCGACGGCCAAGGTGACACCGAACTGGCCTTGCCGACGCCCCGGCGGGGTGTCCAGGTGCTGCCGTGGCTGCGCCTCGAGACGCGCTGGCCGCTGGGGCTGGTCCGGGTGGTGGCCTGGGTTCGACACGATGCCGAGCTGCTGGTCTGGCCCCAGCCGCGCGAGGAGGACGAGCCCGCGGTGCACCACGGCGGGGTGGGCCTGGAAGCCAGCGACTTCGCGGGACTGCGCCGCTTTCAGCCCGGCGATAGCCCCGGGCGGGTGGCCTGGAAACAGTGGAGCCGCACTGGCGTGCTCGCCACCAAGGTGTTCAGCGTGCCACCGCGACAGCAGCTGTGGCTGGATTACGATGCCTGCCGCGGCGACCCGGAGCGGCGCCTCTCGGTGCTCTGCGCCCGGGTGTTGGCCCATCATCGTGCCGGCGACCGCTATGGCCTCAGGCTGCCTGGCGTCACCCTGGCCCAGGGCGAGGGGGAAGCCCAGCGTCGCCGGGCGCTGGATGCCCTGGCGCGCTTCCCGGCCACGGGTGACAAGGGGGACCGATGAGCGTGCGATCTGCCCGGCTGGCTGTGCCGGCGGTGCTGGCGGATGGCCGGGGGCTGAGCGGGGGCATGTTGCGCCAGCTGTTCATCGGGCAGTGCCTGGTGCTGGCCCTGCACCTGGCCTGGATGCCGGCCTGGCTGGCGGGACTGGCCCTGGTGGTGGCCGGCTATCGGTTCGTGCAGCTACGCCGCGGCCTGCCGCGTGCCGGCATTCTGCTGCGGCTGGCCGCCGTGGGCGGCCTGGTGCTGGCGCTCTGGCTGCAGTTCGGCACCCTGGGCAGCATGGATGGGCTGGTGGGCCTGCTGCTCGGCGTCTACCTGCTCAAGCTGCTCGAGACCCATGATCGGCGCGATGCCCGGGTGGTGGTGGTGATCGGTCTGGTGACGACGGCCGTGGCCTTCCTCCACGACCAGGGGATTCCCATGGCCGCGGGCGCCCTGCTGGCGGTCGCCTGGCTGCTGCAGTCGCTGGTGTGGCTCTCCGGTGCCTCCGGCCGTCGCCAGGCCTGGCGGGAGACGGCCTGGCTGCTGGTGCTCTCGGCCCCGTTGATGGCGCTGCTGTTCGTGAGTTTTCCTCGGCTGGGGCCGCTATGGAGCATGCCCCAGATGGACCGGGCCGCTACCGGCCTGACCGATACCATCTCGCCGGGCGACATCGCCGAACTCTCGCGCAGTGATGCACGGGCCTTCCGGGCCCGCTTCGAGGGCCGTGAGCCGACGCCCGACGAGCGCTACTGGCGGGTCTACACCCTCTCGCACTTCGACGGCACCCGCTGGTCGCGGGTCACCCCCGACCAGCTGGCGGCAACCCTCGGGCGTCCGGTCGATGCCTTTGTCGAGGTGGGCACTCGTTCCCCCTGGCAGTCGCATGAGGGCGAGCATTTCAACGCCGAGCTGTTGCTGGAGCCCGACAGCCGCCCCTGGCGGCCCTCGCTGGGTACGCCGCTGGAAAGCGACAGCCGCCAGCGGTACCTGGCCGATGGCACCCTGGAGGGGCTGACCCCGCTGAGCTCACGCAGCCTGCTGAAGCTTGCCAGCAGCGCAGCACCGCCGGCCAATCAGGACCCCGCCGGGGCGCGCTGGAACCGCCTGCTGCCCGACGACACCAACCCGCGCACCCGGGCACTGGCCGAGCGCCTGTGGCGGGAAAACGGTGGCGACCCGGACGCCTACCTCGCGGCGATGATGGCGCGTTTCGGCGAGGCCCCGTATCGCTATACGCTCTCGCCGCCGCGGCTTTTCGGCGACCATCGTGTCGATGATTTCCTGTTCGACAGCCAGGCCGGCTACTGCACCTATTACGCCTCGGCGGCCGCCGTGATGGCGCGGATGGCCGGTATTCCGGCGCGGGTGGTCGCGGGGTTCCTGGGTGGCGAGCGGCACCCGGACGGCCACTTCACGGTCAGAGACTATGACGCCCATGCCTGGGTCGAGGTGTGGCGCAACGGTGCCTGGCGGCGCCTGGATCCTACCGCGGTCATTGCGCCGGAGCGCATTGAACAGGGCCCTCAAGCGGTCGATGACGGCGCGGAAGCGTTCCTGGCGGACGCTCGCTTCTCTCCGCTGCACATGCGCGAGGTGGGCTGGGCGAACCGCCTGCGTCTGGAGTGGGAACGCCTGGAGTACCGCTGGCAGCGTGGCGTGATCGGTTACCAGCGTGAATCGCGTCGTTCGCTGATGGCGCAGCTGGTCAGCGGATGGCGCGCGACCTGGGCCTGGCTGGAAGCTCGGCTGCCTGGCAGTGGCGTGATGGCGACCGCACTGGGCCTGATGGTCGTGCTGGTGGCGACGGCGGGCCTCGCCTGGCTGGCCCGACATGGCTGCCAATACCGCCGGCGACGGCGCGACGTGCGATGGCTGGTAGGCCGTCTTCAGGCCCGGCTGGCGCGCCGGGGTCTTGGGGCCCGTCCGGGCGAGTCGCCTGCTGCCCACCTGCGGCGCGTTGCCCCCTGGGCCGGACCGGCGGGGCGGGCCCTCAACGACTGCGCACAGGACCTCGAGCGGCTGGCCTATGCCCCCCTCGAGGAACGGGAACGCCACCAGCGTCGACGGCGGCTGGCGGAGCGAGTCGCCGAGGTGCGCCGGCGCCTGCCTCGGCAACGGCATGGGTCAGGCGGGGCTGGTGCGTGAAAGGCCGGCGTGTCATCGTAACGGGCAAGAGAGCGAGACTGATCCATGTCCATCCATGATTACGATTGCCGCACTCATAGCGGCGAGCCCTTCAACCTCCGCGCCCTGCGTGGCCAGGTGCTGCTGATCGTCAATGTGGCCAGCCAGTGCGGCTTCACCGCCCAACTGCGCGACCTCGAGCACCTCTACTGCGGCTATCGCGACCGAGGCTTCACGGTGCTGGGTTTTCCCTGCAACCAGTTCGCCCGCCAGACGCCGGAGTCGGCACTGGATTTCTGCCGTTTCGCCGAGCAAACGTACGGTGTCTCCTTCCCGCTCATGGAGAAGGTCAAGGTCAACGGCAGTGGGGCGCATCCGCTGTTCGTCGAGCTCAAGCGCCAGGCGCCGGGTGTGCTGGGGACCAGCATGATCAAGTGGAACTTCACCAAGTTCCTGATCGGCCGGGATGGCCGGGTCATTCGCCGGTTCTCGCCCCGTGATGACGAGGTGGCGCTGCGCGAGGCGCTGGAGAAGGCCCTGGACGAGTCCTGACGGTCAGGGCACTTCGCCGCGTTCGACCAGTACCCGTCCCATCAGCTCGTTCCAGCGATGGCGAGTCATCATGGTGGTCAATCCCGAGAACAGTGCCCAGCTCTTGCGCCGCCAGCCGTTGAGCCGCAGGTTGTGGGCCACCAACTGCTTCATCAGCTTGTAGTCGTCGAACGAGCGCCATTCGCCGGCCACCGACATCTGGTGGCGGGAGAGCACCGGGGCTAGCTCCAGGCGGAAGACCCACTCCAGCTCACGCACGCTCAGGTCATGGCGCTGAATGACGTTGACCATGTGTGCGTAGTCGGTTTCACGAGGCTCGCGTTCCAGCCACAGCGGGGCCAGGGCCAGCCACAGCTCGCCGCGCTCGTCGACCAGCGTCTGTGCATCCATCGTTACGCTCCTGCCACACTCGTTGCCCGGGAGGAGCATCCTGCACCAGCCATGCGGTGGCCTCAAGGGCGGACAGCCGCCGACGGGGCCGCTATCATGTTGCCCACTGGCTGAATTTTTTGCATTTTCCGGCTCATTCATTCCCACGCGGACGGGCACCGTTGCCCTATCCGCCGGACAACAACGAGGTCTGACGTGATCATCAAGCCCAAGGTACGCGGTTTCATCTGCACCACCACTCATCCCGTTGGCTGCGAGAAGAACGTGCTCGAGCAGATCGAGGCGACCCGCGCCCGCGGCCTCGACAAGGCCAACGGGCCCAAGAAGGTGCTGGTGATCGGTGCTTCCAGCGGCTATGGCCTGGCGGCGCGTATCACCGCGGCGTTTGGCTACGGCGCGGACACCCTGGGCGTGTTCTTCGAGAAACCGGGTACCGAGAAGAAGCCCGGCACCGCCGGCTGGTACAATAGCGCCGCCTTCGACCGTTTCGCCAAGTCCGAGGGGCTCTACAGCAAGTCGATCAACGGTGACGCCTTCTCCCACGAGGCCCGTGAAAAGGCCATCGAGCTCATCCAGCAGGACCTGGGTCAGGTCGACCTGGTGATCTACTCGCTGGCCTCACCGGTTCGCAAGATGCCCGACAGCGGCGAACTCAAGCGCTCCAGCCTCAAGCCGATCGGCGAGACCTATCGCGCCACTGCCATTGACACCAACAAGGACGCCATCTTCGAAGCCGAGGTCGAGCCCGCGACCGAACAGGAGATCGAGGACACCAAGGCGGTGATGGGTGGTGAGGACTGGGAGCTGTGGATCGATGCCCTGGACCGCGCCGGCGTGCTGGCCCAGGGCGCGCGCAGCGTGGCCTTCAGCTATATCGGCACCGAGATCACCTGGCCGATCTACTGGCACGGCGCCCTGGGCAAGGCCAAGGAGGATCTCGACCGCGCCGCCGGCGAGATCGACAAGCGCCTTTCCAGCAGCGGCGGCGGTGCCAATGTGGCGGTGCTAAAGTCGGTAGTGACCCAGGCCAGCGCGGCCATCCCGGTGATGCCGCTGTATATCGCCATGGTCTACAAGGTAATGAAGGAGAAGGGCCTGCACGAGGGCACCATCGACCAGCTCAACCGCCTGTTCAGCGAATGCCTGTATGCTCGTCAAGAACAGGACAACGACTGCCGCATCGACGACGCCGGCCGTCTGCGTCTGGATGACCGCGAACTACGCGATGACGTCCAGCAGGCCTGCAAGGAGCTCTGGCCCCGGGTGACCACCGAGAATCTCTTCGAGATCACCGACTATGCCGGGTACAAGCACGATTTTCTCAAGCTTTTCGGCTTCGAGCGCGATGACGTCGATTACGATGCCGATGTGAACCCGGTAGCGGACTTCGATGTCGTGAACTTGTAGGACCCGCATTTCGGTCGTTGCTCGAGCATGCGGAATGCTAATCTCAGCCAGTGGAGTGTTGCCATGGATACCCGAGAAAACAAGACGCCGGAAGAGGAACTCCAGCATTTCAAGGAAGTCAGCCAGCCCGAGGATTTCGAGCATCCCGAGCCGGATGCGGAGCAGCCAGAGGCGAAAGAGTCTTCCCACGGGCTTCACCGCGTGTTGCCTATCGTTATCGTCGTGATCGGGGTCCTGGCAGTGGCCATGCTGCTGCTGAGTGGCAACGCCGACTAGCCCGCCGTTGCCCTGCCCGTGCGGCGGGGCTGTGGTTCCATCCGGCCTTGGGTAAGATGGTGGCTTCGCCCAGCATCTCCGGCACCAACCCCAAGGCCAGCCCTGCATGTCCGAATCTCCTGTCCCCCTTCGTCCGGCGTCAGCGACGCGGCATGTCGGCATGGTGGTCCTGCCCGGTTTCTCGCTGCTGGCTCAGGCCTGTGCCACCGAGCCCCTGGCGGTGGCCAATCGTCTCGAGGGTCGGACTCTCTACCGGCTCACCACCTTCGCCAGCACCGCCGGGCCGGTGGCGAGCGCCTCCCAGCAGGCACTGATGCCCCAGGCCGGGATCAGCGAGGTGGATGAGCCGCTTGATCTGTTGCTGGTGTGCGCCCCGGGTCCGCTGTCCGGCTGCGTTCCCGAACGGCTGATCGAGTGGCTTCGGCGGCTGGCCGGGGCAGGCGTGGTGCTGGGCGGTATCGGCGGGGGCACGGAGGTACTGGCCCGTGCCGGGGTGCTGGACGGCTACCGGGCGACGCTGCCTTGGCAGCGCTTCAGTGCCTTCTCCGAGGCGTTTCCTCGCGTGAGGCTTTCCCGTCAGCTCTTCGAGATCGATCGTGACCGGCTGACCTGTGGCGGCGGCACTGCCGCCATGGACATGATGATGACCCTGGTCAGCAGTCAGCAAGGTCCCCGGCTGGCTGAGCGGATCTCAGAGCACTTTGTGCTGGAGCGTATCCGCATGGGTGACGAGCCTCAGCAGGTGCCGCTGCGCTCCCGCCTCGGCCATGCCCCGGAGAGCCTGGCCGAGGCGGTGGCCTTGATGGAGGCCAATATCGAGGAGCCGCTGACCACCCACGAACTGGCCGAGCATCTGGGCATCTCGCGTCGTCAGCTCGAACGGCTGTTCAAGAAGTACCTGCAGACAGTGCCCAGCCGCTACTACCTGGACCTGCGCCTGCAGCGCTCGCGTCAGCTGCTGCGCGACAGCGACCGTCCCGCCGGCGAGATCGCCCTGCAGACCGGCTTCTCCTCGGCGGCGCACTTCTCCACCGCCTATCGCAATCACTTCGGCATTACCCCTCGTGAGGAGCGGCTGAGGTAGCGGATACCGTGTTGCCCTTGCGCGCCAGCAGGGCGCGAAAAAGCGAGCCCATCATCACCGGCGTGTCCTGCTCGATGACGAAACCGGCCGATGACAGCAATGGTCGGGCCTGGCGGGTGATGTCGGTGGCGATGGCCGAGGTCAGGGCATTCAGCCCGCGGCGGACCAGGCCGGCCGGATGCTCGTCGGTCTGGAACTTGTCCATCACGCACAGCTGCCCCTCCGGCTTCAGCACTCGCCGCGCCTCGGCAAGCCCCTTTTCGGGGTCGGGCATCACCGCGAGGATCAGGTGCATGACCACCACGTCGAAATGCGCGTCGGGGTAGTCGAGGCACTCGGCATCCATGACCTCGGCCTGGACGTCCCGGCCCTGCGCCTCGGCGCGCTGCGCGAGGCGCCTGACCATGCCCGGGGAGAGGTCGGTAGCATGCAGCTCGATGTCGCGCGGTAGCCACGGCAGGTCGAGCCCGGTGCCGGCGCCGACCAGCAGCACCCGCATGCCGGGGTGCCAGGTCACCTGGCCCAGGGCCAGGCGACGGGCGCGGCGAAAGGCGCGGTCGGCCACCAGGTCATAGACGGGCGCGTAGAGCCCATAGCGAATCCGGTTCCAGGCCGTGGTGTTGAACATCTCGGGCTCCTTGTCGGCGGTGGCTTTTCAGCCTCCTCCTCCCAGCCTATCCCATTCCGCGTCTGCCATCCCGCCGCCCGCGGGCAGCACGGCCACTGCCTTATACACAACTCACCGTCCCATTGCTGAAAGCTTCCTTCGGCCGTGCTCCCTATACTCGAGTGTTAGTTGACCTGAAGATAGTTGATCCGTCATTCCAAGAAGGGAGAGCGACATGAGCCAGGCCCCGACCCGCGCCGACTTCGACCAGTATATGGTGCCCAACTACGCCCCTCAGAGGGCGATCCCGGTGCGCGGCGAGGGGAGCCGCCTGTGGGACCAGGAGGGTCGCGAGTACATCGACTTCGCCGGTGGTATCGCCGTGAACGGCCTGGGGCACTGCCATCCGGTGCTGGTCGAGGCCCTCACCACCCAGGCAAACAAGCTCTGGCACCTTGCCAATGTCTACACCAACGAGCCGGCGCTGGCCCTGGCGCGCAGCCTGGTCGAGCGTACCTTTGCCGACAAGGTCTATCTCTGCTCCTCCGGTGGCGAGGCCAACGAGGCGGCCCTCAAGTTGGCGCGGCGCTGGGCCCATGACCACCATGGCGAGCACAAGCACCGTATCGTCTCCTTCTCGCAGTCGTTCCATGGCCGCACCTTCTTCACCGTCAGCGTCGGTGGACAGCCCAAGTACTCGCAGGGCTTTGGCCCGGTCCCCGGCGGCATCGTTCATGGCCAGTTCAACGACCTGGACAGCGTGCGCAACCTGATCGACGACGACACCTGTGCGGTGATGGTCGAGCCGATGCAGGGGGAGGGCGGCGTCATCCCCGCGGATCCCGCCTTCCTTCAGGGACTACGCGACCTGTGTGACGCCTTCGACGCCCTGCTGATCTTTGATGAGGTGCAGACCGGTGCCGGACGCACCGGCTCGCTCTACGCCTACCAGCAGTACGGCGTGACCCCGGATATCCTGACCAGCGCCAAGGCGCTGGGTGGCGGCTTCCCGGTGGGTGCCATGCTGACCACCGACCGCGTGGCCCCGGCCATGGCTATCGGCACACACGGCTCGACCTATGGCGGCAATCCCTTGGCGTCGGCCGTGGCCCTGGCCGCCGTGGGGTTCATCGATACCCCGGAGGTGCTTGAGGGCGTCAAGCGGCGTCACGATCTTTTCCGTGAGCATCTCGAGACGATCAACCGCCAGCATGGCGTGTTCAAGGAGATCCGCGGCATGGGGCTGCTGATCGGGGCCGAGATGGCGCCAGAATACGAGGGGCGGGCCAAGGATATCCTGCCGCTGGCCCTCGAGGAGGGACTGATGGCGCTCATCGCCGGGCCCAACGTGTTGCGCATGGCGCCCTCGCTGGTGATCCCCGAGGCCGATATCGCCGAGGGCATGGCGCGTCTCGAGCGGGCGGTGGCACGGCTGGTGGCGGGCCAGTGAGCCCCGGTGCTGCAATGCGTAAGGATTCATCCTCCTGCGGAGACCCTGCCATGCTGGTCGTACGCCCCGTCCGCTCGGCGGACCTGCCGGCCCTGGAGCGGTTGGCTGGCAGCGCGACGCCGCGGCTGACCAACCTGCCGGCCCATCGCGATCGCCTGGAAGAGCGAATCGCCCGCTCCCAGCATGCCTTCGCCGCCGAGGTCGAGGCGCCCGGCGACGAGCACTATACCTTCGTGCTCGAGGACCTGGCGCGCGGCGAGGTGGTGGGTACCGCCACCATCCGTGCCCAGGCCGGCGCCCGCGAGGCCTACTATACCTATCGCCAGGAGACGCTGATCCACGCCTCCCAGCAGCTTGACGTGCGTCGCGAGGTGCCGACCCTATCGCTCTCTCACGAGGTCTCCGAGGCGACCCTGCTCTGCGCCCTGTCGCTGGATGCCCGCTACAAGGGCACCAGTGCCGAGAGCCTGCTGCGCCGGGCGCGGCTGATGTTCATTGCCCAGTACCCGGAGCGCTTCGCCGCGATCCTGGCCATGGCCTTTCCCGGCTACCTGGACGAGCAGGGCGAGTCGCCGTTCTGGAACAGCGTTGGACGCCACTTCTTCGTGCGCGACTACCAGGAGATCAACTACCTGGCCGGGGTGCGCTCCAAGAGCTTCATCGCCGAGGTGATGCCGCAGTTCCCTCTTTACCTGGCGCTGCTCACGCCCCAGGCCCGAGCCGCGATCGGCCGCGAGTATCCCGATCACGAGGCGGCCTTGAGCGAGATGCTGGCCGAGGGCTTCCTGCGCTCGCGCCACGTCGACATCTTCGATGCCGGTCCGGTGATCAAGGGCGAGCGGGAGCGCTTGCAAAGCTTTCGCCACGCTGCCTGGCACCCGGTGCGCATCCGTCCTGCCCACGCGCTGCCCGATGCCGAGCCGGCCATGGTCGCCAATCAGCGTCTCGACGATTTCCGCTGTGTGGTGGCGCGCTATGCCTTGTCGCCCACCGGCCAATTGATGCTCTGTCCGGCGCATGCCGAACGACTGGGCGTTGAGGAGGGGAGGGCCGTGCTGGCCGCGCCGCTGACGCTACCCGGCGGGGAAGAACTCGATCCGGGCTACGACGAGGGAGAGTTGTGATGCGTATTCGACCGATCGCCGAGGGCGACCTGGACGAGCTGCAGGCCCTGGCCCGGGAGACCGGCGTGGGCTTCACGTCGCTGCCCGACAACCGCGACTTCCTGGCGTCCAAGATCGCCTCGACGGTGGCGGCCTTCGAGGAGCGCACGCCCCATGACCAGCGGCTCTACTTCTTCGTGCTGGAGGATGAGGCGAACGGGCGGCTGGCCGGCTGTTGCGCCATCGAGGGGCAAGTGGGGCGCGAGATCCCCTTCTATCACTATCGGCTGGGCACCCTGGCACACTCCTCGGTGCAGCTCGACCTGCACCGCACCATCGATACGCTCTTCCTGAGCTCCGACCACACCGGCGACGCCGAGGTGGCCTCGCTGTTCCTGCGTCCCGAGTACCGCGGCGCGGACCGCCGCCATCAGCGTAACGGCGCGCTGCTGTCGATGATGCGCTGGCTGTTCCTGGCCGAGTTTCGCGACCGCTTCCCCGACAAGGTGCTCGCCGAGATGCGCGGCGTCTTCGACGAGCAAGGCAGGAGCCCTTTCTGGGAATGCCTGGGCAGCCACTTCTTCCCGCTCGACTTCGATGAGGCCGACAAGCTGACCGGGCTCGGCCAGAAGAGCTTCATCGGTGAGCTGATGCCCAAGTTCCCGATCTACACCCCCTTCCTCAGCGAGGCGGCGCGAGCCTGCATCGGCCAGGTGCACGAGCACACCCGCCCGGCGCTGGCCATGCTCAAGAAGGAGGGCCTGCGCTGGGAAGGTTACATCGACATCTTCGACGGCGGCCCCACCGTGGAGGCCTACATCGACGACGTGCGCGGCGTGCGGCTGTCTCGGCGCTGCCGGGTGGCGGTCAAGGCCGGCACGCTCGACGGCTCGCCGCGGCCGCGCTGGCTGGCCGCCACCACCGGGATGGCCGGCTTCCGTGCCGCCTGGCTGGGACGCGGGCCCGATGCCGAGGGCGTGGTGACGCTCGACGAAGCCGAGGCGCGGCGGCTGGAGGTCGCCTCCGGCGACACCCTGCGCATACTGGACACCGAGGAGGAGGCGTGATGAACGCAAGACAACAGCTGCTGATCGATGGTGCCTGGCAGGCGGGCGAGGGTGAGACCTTCGCCAAGATCGATCCGGTGGCAGGCGAGCGTCTCTGGGCGGGCGCAGCCGCCACCGAGGCCCAAGTAGACGCCGCGATAGCGGCCGCCCGGCGCGCCTTCCCGGGCTGGGCGCGCACCGCCTTCGACGAGCGCCAGGCGCTGGTCGAGCGCTTCCGAGAAGTGCTGGAGCGGCACCGCGAGGCCCTGGCCACCGCCATCGCCCAGGAGACCGGCAAGCCGCTCTGGGAGGCCCGCACCGAGGTCGGTGCGATGATCGGCAAGGTGGCGATCTCGGTCCGCGCCTATCAGGAGCGCACCGGCGAGCGCAGCCGTGACCTGGGAGACGCCACCGCCGTGCTGCGCCATCGCCCGCACGGGGTGATGGCGGTCTATGGCCCCTACAACTTCCCCGGCCACCTGCCCAACGGGCATATCGTGCCGGCGCTGCTGGCCGGCAATACCGTGGTGTTCAAGCCCAGCGAGCAGACACCGCTGACCGCGGATATCACCCTGCAGTGCTGGCAGGAGGCGGGGCTGCCCGATGGCGTGATCAACCTGGTGCAGGGGGCCGCCGCCACCGGCCAGGCGCTATCAGCAAACCCCGGCATCGATGGCCTGCTGTTCACCGGCAGCGCCCGGGTCGGGGGCATCCTGCATCGTCAGTTCGCCGACCAGCTGGACAAGATCCTGGCCCTGGAGCTCGGCGGCAACAACCCGCTGGTGGTGAAGGACGTCCCCGATCAGGAGGCGGCCGTGCTGACCATCCTGCAGTCGGCTTTCCTCTCCGGTGGCCAGCGCTGCACCTGCGCCCGGCGGCTGATCGTGCCCGAGGGCCAGGTAGGGGATCACCTGCTGGATGCCCTCAGTGACGCCATCTCGCGGCTGCGGGTGGCCGGCCAGTTCAGCGAGCCCGCGCCCTTCTATGCCGGCCTGGTGAGCGTGGCGGCCGCCGATGGCCTGCTCAAGGCCCAGGACGACCTGGAGGCGCTGGGGGGCACGGTGCTCGCCCGCATGGCCCGCGTCGAGCCCGGCACCAGCCTGCTCAGCCCGGCGCTGATCGATGTCAGCGGGCTGGCGGTGCCCGACGAGGAGCACTTCGGCCCGCTGCTCAAGGTGCATCGCTACCGCGACTGGGACGAGGCACTGCGCCTGGCCAACGATACACGCTATGGCCTCTCCGCCGGGCTGATCGGCGGCGAGCGAGGCGACTGGGACGACTTCCTGCTGCGCATCCGCGCCGGCATCGTCAACTGGAACCGCCAGACCACCGGCGCCTCGGGCGACGCGCCCTTCGGCGGCATCGGCGAGAGCGGCAATCATCGCCCCAGTGCCTACTACGCCGCCGACTACTGTGCCTACCCGGTCGCTTCTATGGAGAGCGAGGCGCTGGTCTTGCCAGAGAACCTGCCGCCGGGGGTGACCCTATGAGCTTCAACATGATGCCAATCTCGCTCGAGGCGCTCCGAGCGCGCTCTTACAAGACCGCCGCCGACGACTGCGCCTATCCGGTCGCCTCCATGGAGAGCGAGGCACTGGTGCTGCCCGAGACGCTGCCGCCGGGGGTGACGCTATGAACCAGCCGACCCCGGACGTGCGCGAGGTCAACTTTTGTGAGGTCAACTTCGACGGCCTGGTCGGCCCGACCCACAACTATGCCGGCCTGGCGCTGGGCAACGTCGCCTCCATGACCCACGGTGGCCTGGAGGCCAATCCCCGGGAGGCCGCGCTGCAGGGCCTGGGCAAGATGAAGGCGCTGATGGAGGCCGGCTACGCCCAGGGCGTGCTGCCGCCTCAGCAGCGCCCTGACCTGGGGGCGCTTCGCCAGCTCGGCTTCTCCGGCAGTGATGAACGGGTGCTGGCCCGGGCGGCGGGCGAGGCCCCGCAGATCCTGCGCGCGGTCTGCTCGGCCTCGAGCATGTGGACCGCCAATGCCGCCACGGTGACGCCCTCAGCGGATGCGCCGGACGGCCGGGTGCACTTTACGCCGGCCAACCTGCAGTCGAGCTTCCACCGCTATCTGGAGCCGGACACCACCGCCCGGGTGCTGGCGGCGATCTTTCGTGACGAGGCGCGCTTCGCCCATCACCCGGTGCTGCCGGCGACCCCCGCCTTCTCCGACGAGGGCGCGGCCAACCATACCCGCCTTGCCGCCGACCACGGCGAGCCCGGGGTGCACCTCTTCGTCTATGGCCGCGCGGCCTTCGGCTGGGGGGCCGAGGAGGGCGTCGCGCCGCGGCGCTACCCGGCGCGCCAGACCCTGGAGGCGAGCCAGGCGATTGCCCGCCAGCATGGGCTCACGGAGACCCGGGTGGTGTTCGCCCAGCAGCACCCCGCGGCCATCGACGCCGGCGTCTTCCACAACGACGTGATCAGTGTGGGTAACGGCCCGGTGCTGCTCTACCACGAGCGGGCCTTCCTCGACGAGCAGGCCACCCTGGACGAGCTGAGGGCCAAGATGGCCGCGCCACTGGTCCCGATACGGGTCCCCGAGGAGGCGGTCAGCCTCGAGGACGCGGTGGCCTCCTACCTCTTCAATTCCCAGCTGCTCTCCAATCCGGACGGCACCATGACGCTGGTGGTGCCCGGGGAGTGCCAGGAACGCGAGAGCGTCTGGCGCACCATCCAGGATCTCCTGCTGGGCGGCCACAATCCCATCAGCGACGTCGTGGTCAAGGACGTCAAGCAGAGCATGCGCAACGGCGGAGGCCCCGCCTGCCTGCGGCTGCGGGTGGTGCTCTCGGCCGCCGAGCGCGCGGCGCTCTCCGGACGTGTCCTGCTCACCGAGGCCCTGCATGACAAGCTCACCGCCTGGGTCGAGCGTCACTACCGCGACCGTCTGGCCCCGGCCGATCTGGCCGACCCACAGCTGGCCGAGGAGACCCTGGCGGCGCTTGACGAGCTGACGGGGATCCTGGCCATCGGCGCTGTCTATCCCTTCCAGCGGGGGTAAGGCGTCCGGATATTCTGCGACTGAGGGCCGCTCGGCGAAGAGGTACGTCTATGCGCTATGCCCCCGTCCAGCCGACAATGGAGAGACGATGTGACGGACGTGGTGTATTGGCTGGATCTGGCGGGGGTGATCGTCTTCGCCCTTTCGGGCGTGATATTGGCCTGCCGCTCGCGGATGGACCCCTTCGGCATGCTGGTGCTGGCGGCGGTGACCGGGATCGGCGGTGGCACCCTGCGAGACCTGGTGCTGGGCGTTCGCCCGGTGTTCTGGGTGACGGATCCTAGCTATCTCTGGGTGATACTGGCCACCGTGGGCCTGTCGATCCTCGGCTTCCACTATATCCACCGCCTTTCGCGTGGGTTCCTGCCGGTGGCGGACGCCTTCGGCCTGGCCCTGTTCACGGTGATCGGCGCCCACAAGGCCCTGATGCTGGAGGCGCCCGGCGTAGTGGCGGTACTCATGGGGCTCCTGACCGGCGTGGCCGGCGGCATGATTCGCGATGTGCTGGCGCGCCGGGTGCCCATGGTGCTCAGGCAGGAGGTCTATGCCACCGCCTCGATTGCCGGTGGCGTGGTTTTCGTGGGCCTGGAGGCCCTCGCCGCGCCGTTGGCCGCCTCCATCGCCATGGGGCTGGTGGTTACCCTCGGGTTGCGGCTCTCGGCCATCCACTGGCACCTGTCCCTGCCGGTGTTCGCCTGGGTTGTCGTTCAGCCGCCATCAGCGCCCGTGGACACCAAGGACAACAAAACGGAGAAGGCGATACCCTCGGCGCGCGCCAAGGCCCGGGTCAAATTGATCCCGCCCGGACGCGCCAGACGACGGGGTAAGGGGAATTGAGCATGGCCCTGATGGACAGGAACCGCACGCCTGCCGTGCTCGTGACCTGGCTGATAGTGGTGCTTCTGTCGCTGGCCGGCTGTGCGGTCCAACAGCGGGACTTCGAGCAACGGGCGCAGGAACTGGACCATGCGGCAGTGGCCGAGGCGATCCGAGAGCGCTACGAGACGGCGCTGCCCGACCTGCCCCGAGGCAAGCAGCGCCACTATGCCCAGCGGCTCTACCGGATCACAGGAGACGCCCGTTACCTGCCCCTCAATCGTGACTACGGACAGCGCCTGGTGGCCCGGATTCGCGAGGAGATCGATGCGCTGGGCACGCCGGGCCATGCCGAACGACGAGCCCGAGAGAAGGTGGCGGCCTACCCGGCGCGAACCGAGAAGCAGCGTCGGCGCAAGCGGATGCTCGCCGAGTGGGGAGAGATCGCCTATGCGAAGCGCCTGGCCTTCGACCTGACCCAGGCCAAATACCACGGCCTGTTGAACGCGGCCGACCTTCCCGGGTACCACCAGGCGCTGGACTACCTGGCAAGCGTCGACTTTCGCACCTTCCTGCTCGATCCCGACGTGATGGCGATCTATGCCGCCCAGGTGGCGAACCTGGCGTATTACCTCGAGGACCTGGACGTCACCGACCTGCGCGAGGAGGTCATCACGGCCTTCCGCCACCAGTACCCGCCGTGGCGAGATGCAAGGCTCTCCACGGCCGAGTATCGCAACAAGATCTACGGCATGACCCACTTCGTGATTGCCGCCAGCGACTACTACCAGCGGCCGGTGTCGGCCGAGGAGTTCCGCTGGGTGCTGGACGCGTTCGCCGCGGGCCTGGAGCGTATTCTTGCGGATACCAAGGAGGATATCTATACGGAGGTGGGCATCAGTTTCCTGCTGGCCGGGGAGGAGGACCACCCGGCGGTGACGCGCCTGCAGGATGCGCTGGTCGAGGCCTATGACCGTGAGGCGAGGATGGTGCCCTCGGAGCAGGGGGGCACTGACCTGGCCCAGGGGGAGCACCGCAACGTGCTGGCCATCATGCTGCTGGACTGGCCGGAGAGGCTTTATCCGGGGCCGAAGATTTCTCCGCTTCAGGAATATGAGGCCATCTTATCTTGGTAAGCCGGAAGGGATTCCAGCTGAGGGGCCAACTTCTGACGGATATGCAGGTAAAGTGGCATCAGGTCTTCATGTATTTCTTTTTCGGCTTTCCGGTGGTCAATGTAAAAAGCGTTTCGGCTGCCATGCATCTCAATGCGCTCCCCGACCTTGGTGAAATGGAAGCCTGACATCGAGAGAAGTCTCGGAAGCCTTGGTTCCATCATTGCAAAAACATGACGTTTTTTCATGAGGCCCACCAGCGAGTAGGTTGCAAGAAACAATGCAACGATAATCAAGGGGAATGTCTTTTTTTCCTCGGATGTGAATTCATGGAGGTCAGTTTCCATGCCAAGGGTTTCATGCTTTATGGGCTTGTGTCGAAACGCTCTGGCGATTGCGAAGCGCGAGATTTCACAAATACTCTCATAAGGAAGCGTGGCAGGGTGGAAGATTTCATGGGTGAGGCTGCGCTCACCATATTCCTGAAGGGGGAGCCTATGGTGCTTCCCTTCTGCCACCGGGGCTGGCAATACTAGCCTGAGGCAGCCAGCTGCGAGCCCCGATCTCCGGTGCTCAATCAGGCAGTGGATGGAGTGCGAGTCGTGAGCATCGATCTCGATGTTTTGCGAAGTTTCTCCTGGAGGGTGGTAGCCGATTTCCTGGCAATACACCTCGTGCCGTAGTCGGTATATCCTTTTTTTTTCAGATTCACTTATGGCAACATTAAAGGTGAAATCTTTAACGAAAGATTCGAACAGGTCGGCCGTCGAGCTGCGGATGTGCGTCATTTTTTGGGATGATGTCATCTTGAGCCTTCCTTCTTAAGCCGTAACCTGGAAGTTAAGTTGAGTGCTGAAAGAGCTATGCGTGTGTTTTTCACGTATCACCGCCAAAAGCCATTTGAGCTGGAACTGGGCGTCCCAGGTAAAAACCCTGGCCAAATGTGATGCCATAGGACCTCAGCATCGGCAGCAACGCCTCCTGGTCTACGAACTCGGCGATTGCCTGCTTGCCGAAGCCGGCGGCAATATCGGCGATAGCCTGGACGATGACGCGGCTATCGGCGCTTATCGGTAGGCTGCGGATGAAGGAGCCATCGATCTTGATGTAATCCACCGGCAGCTGTCCCAGGTAATGGAAACTGCTGAAACCCACGCCGAAGTCGTCCAGGGCGGTGCGGCACCCCAGGTCACGGATGGCCTGCAGCACGCCACGCGCAGTGGAGAAGTCGGTCACCGCGGCGGTCTCGGTAACCTCCAGGATAAGGTGATGCGGATCGGCACCGCTGGCAGCCAGTTCGTCGGCCAGGTACTGCTTCAGGCCTTCATCATGCAGGGACTGGCCGGAAAGGTTGACCGCCAGGCTGATGCCGCGCTCCTGCAACTGGCTGAGTAGTCGCAAGCTGTGGCGCAGTACCCAGCGGTCGACCTGCACGATCAGCCCGCTGCGCTCAGCGACCGGGATAAAACTGGAGGGAGAGATCAGGCTGCCATCGACATCGCGTATCCGCAGCAGCACCTCGTAGTGTTTCACGTCACGATCCTCCAGCCGCACGATCGGCTGAACCATCAGCGCGAAGCTGTCCTCGGCCAAGGCACTGCGCACGCGCTCGACCCAGTAGACCCGTTCCTGCAACTCGTCCTTGGCATTCTCTGTACCCGAGAGCAGATGCCAGTGCTGGATGCTGCTCTCCTTGGCCTTGTACATGGCCACGTCGGCACTGGCCATCAGGTCGGCGGGCGTGGCCCCATGGGGAGGGAAGAGAGCAATGCCGATGCTTGCCGTGACCCGGTGGCGTTGTCCGGCGGCCTTGAACCCCAGGTTATCGAGCAGCTGGTCGATATGCTGAGCGACCTGTACGGCCTGATCCTGGTTGGCCTGCTCCAGCAGCAATGCGAATTCATCCCCCCCCAGGCGGGCGATGACGCCGCGATGGCCCAGGTTCAGCAGCAGGGTCTCGGCTACTTCACGCAGCAGGCGATCACCGACGTGGTGACCGCTGAGCTCGTTGACTTCCTTGAACTGGTCCAGGTCCAGCAGCAGCACGGCGCCCTGTGATTCTCGCCAGAGGGCCTTCTGCAGCGCGTCCTGGAAATAGCGTCGATTATAGAGCTCGGTCAGGGGGTCTCGTTCGGCCAGCCAGGTCAGACGGGCCTCCGCCGTCTTGCGCTCGGTAATGTCCAGCCCCACCGAGATGCGTGACATGCTGCCGTCTGTGCCGGACGGTAGCGGGGCATGGTACCAGGCGATGGTGTGGATGCGCTGGTCCGGGGTCTGCAGGGTTCGCTCTTCCTGCTGAGGGGTGTCGAAGGCGCCTACCGGAGAGGGCCTGCCCGCCTCGAACACGTCAACGAAATGACGCCCCAGCAGGGAAGGCTCGTCCAGGTCCAGCATCGCCCTGGTATAGTCGTTGACCAGGCTGATCCGCCCTCTGCTGTCCTGGGCGATGATGAAGACCCGAGCGGTATCCAGCAGGCTATTCACGAAGTCCCGCTCCTGGGCCAGTTCCTCGACGCGTTCCGCTAGCTGGTCGCCGCGCTCCTGAACTTCTTCCTCCAGCATCTCGAGCTGTCGCGAGAGTTCCAGCGTGGTGCCTTCCAGCACGTCGATCTCGTCCGGTAGGCGGTGGCGGACGGATGGAATCGCGGTTCGCACATCGTCGAATCCCCCGCTGGCCAGCGTCGGCAGCAAGCCAGCGATCCGGCGCAGGCGTGCCATGGGGCGCAGCAGGATCAGCAGCAGCACCAGCTCAGCGGCGATCCAGCCTGCCAGGCCAACCCACAGCAATATGCGAGTGTCCTCGTTGATGGCCCTGATCTGGGCCGAGTTATCGGAGATCAGCAGGAAGTAACCCGTGCTGCGACGGTCAGCGTCCTCGTCCATGCGGACCGCACTGAGCTCCAGGTACTGGCCCTGATGCTGCAGTTGCATGGGGGACTGCAGCAGACGACGGATTGGACTGAGTCCCGCTGCCCGTTTCAGGACGGGGAGGCTCTCTGCCTGGCGCGTCAGCGCCAGGAGGTAGCCATTCCAGGGGTCGAGATGGCGTTCCTCGGGTAGGTCGCGGCTCTCCAGGTGGCCGGTCACCAGCAAGGCCACCTCGGCGTTGGAGACCTCCCTGGCCTGGCGGGTCACATCGGCCAAAGAGCGTGAGAGCACGACCAGCCCGACGCTATCGCCGTCTACCAGCACTGGAACAGCAGCATACTGCTGGCAATCCGTCGTACAGCGCAGTGCTGTGATGGGCATCTCGGTGTCCATGATGCGCTGCACCCAGGCCTGGATCGGTAACCCGCTCTCGGCCTTGTCGGCGCCCCAGCGGCCCATGGTCTGTCCCCGGGTGTCCACCACCCGTATCTCGTCGATGCCCGCCTCAAGCTGAAGGGTTGGC
Organism: Halomonas fontilapidosi; assembly: GCF_014192285.1. Taxonomy (GTDB): domain Bacteria; phylum Pseudomonadota; class Gammaproteobacteria; order Pseudomonadales; family Halomonadaceae; genus Halomonas; species Halomonas fontilapidosi. The sequence goes on from NZ_JACHXQ010000014.1 coordinate 39,693, forward strand.
CACTGGGACGCCAGTGCCTCCTCGACGTCTTCGGCGTTGCCCTTCGCAAGGGGGGGGCCGAGGCGTGGTGAAGCCGCCGCCAGACCGGCCAGCTGGCGAAGGTTCTCTGCCGAGCGCTGGAGGGCCAGGCGGATTTCTCGCTGCTGGCGCTCATGATGCTGGTGACGGCTTTCCTGGAACTGCCGTGTCAGGTTGTCGTGGCCCAACCAGGTGAACAGCACCACCAGGCCGACCAGCAACAGGCTGCTCAGGGCGATGACACGCCATGTCAGGCTGAGTCGGTGACGAGTCCGGAGCGACGCGGGAAGGGTCATCTCGGCGGGTTCCTGGCCAGGAGCATGGAGACGTCAGAAACGCAACGAGAGCTGGAACAGCAGCATGTTCCAGCGACGACTGGTCTCGGATGGGTCCGGGTTGTCCTGAACAGGTAGCCAACCGGTTCCGTCTACATGGTGATATTCGCCGGCCAGCATGATGCGGGGATGTGGGGTCCACTGAAGCCCCACGGTGATGTCATCGGCAAACTGCGAATGAGCAGGTACTGCGCCACCGGTAAATTCTTCAAGGTTCTGTCCTGAGCGATCGTCCCTGTTGCTGGTCAGGCTGTCGTAACGAATCAGCCACTGCCAGTCATCAAGAAATCGTCGGGTATATTGGACATACCAACTTTCGCCAGTCACGTCGTTGAGCCAGGGATTGTCGAGTCCTCCCAGCTCAGTCGGTCGAAGCGCAAACTCAGCGGTCAGGCTCCAGAGCTCCTCGTTGTACTGTAATGACAGGATCACGGGGCGAAAGCGAAAGGTCAGATCGGATTGCAGAGGCGTATTAGAGTCGAACTTCGCCTTTGCCTGCGCGGCACTCAGAGCCGCAACGATACGACCTCCATCATGCTCGTAGCGAATCTGACCGATGGCCGATTGCTTTGGATCAAGGGAGCCAGGAACATTCTCCAGGCGCAGTGTGCGTCGAAGGTCATCACCTGCCTGTGCTTGCCCAAAACCAACCTGCGTTCTTATCACTCCGTTTGACAGCCGTTCCTCGTGATAGAGGCTGACACCGTCACCGGAAAGCCCTAGGGATCGGGTACGGTCGAAGTAGATTGACTGGGGCAGCAGGATACTGGGGCGCGTAAAGGCCACATCGCGAGTCTGGTTGTAGAAACCGAAGGGGTTCTTGAAGCGCCCGACCTGCACCCCGAAGGTGCGTTGCTGGTCGGAAAGCATCTGATAGTCGACGACGCCGTAGTCGAGGACCGGACGGGCATCGCTGCCATCTCCGCCGGCTCGTCGGCTCAGCACCTGGGCGGCTACCAGCACGTCCTCGTGGGGTCGCAGCGAGGCATTGGCACCTATCTCGGTAAACTTGAAACTGCCTTCATCGCTGCTACTGGGACCGAAGAAGTTGTTATCGTCTGTGACGACCAATGCCTGGCTGAGAAAGCCATGCACCTGAAGGGTATCCAGCACGCCCTCATCGCCCTGCGCATGGGCAGATAGGCCCAGGCCCAGGGCGAGGGCTATGGCGGTTATGGAACGGGCATCACTCCATTGAAATGACTTGGACGCGATCATCCAGGTACTCCCTTTCAAGATATCCTACCGCGCCAGGCGTGGTGGTGATTCGCAAGCGCATCTCGGCCTGGTCGCGAACACGCTCGGGGGCTTGTCCGGTGCCCGAAAACACCATGCGATCCCAGGCCAGCTGCAGCTGGTGCGGGTAAACGGCCAGCTGCTCTTTGGCAAAGCGGGCATGCACGGGGTGGTTATTGTCGAGCACGAAGACACGGACCGCCTGACCGTCGGGCCAGGTGCGCTGTCTCATGGCGAAGATGGCGCGAGTGGTATCGCGCTTCAGCCTGTGGGTATCCACACCGGGGTGTGCCACCAGCAGGATCGGCTCCTCTCGGGCATTGGCCGACGCGCCGGCCAGCGACAGGCCGGCCAGCAGCATCACGGCGGCTAGAGCCAGAAGGTTCAGGCGCCGCATGAAAAGCCCCTCCCCGGCCGGCCGGCATCAGCAAATGTGCCCACCGCCACCAGTGAGGGGGTCAGGTCGAGTGATAGCATCGGAGCTTGCGTTCCGGTTGTCTGTTAAACGCCAGGTTCATGCACCATGCAAGCACGGCCTGCACTTCACGAGTGTATGAGTCGATGACGCCTTCTCCCTGCAGCCCCTGAGGGCATTATCTTTTTTTGCTGATGCACACCACAGGTGCTCTGTGACAGGCATCAGGTGACCTGCGTGGCTTGGCGACACGGGTCATGCTTATACGCTACATCACTTTAAAGAAATTTACAGGTCGAGCAATCAACGCGAAACAGGATCCCGGCAGCGTCTTGCTGCCGGGGGAGAGGGTGGCTCAATTGAAGACGTGGAAGCTCTCGGCATTGAGCCACAGATGGGCCATTACGCTGGCGACGTAGCCCAGGGCGATCACCGGGGTCCAGCGCAGGTGACCCATGAAGGTATAGTTGCCACGGGCCTGGCCCATCAGGGCGACACCGGCCGCCGAGCCGATCGACAGCAAGCTGCCACCCACGCCGGCGGTCAGGGTGATCAGCAACCAGTGGCCATGGGACATGTCCGGTTCCATGGTCAGCACGGCGAACATTACCGGGATGTTGTCGACCACTGCCGAGATCACGCCCAGGGCAATATTGGCGCCGGTGGCGTTCCAGCCGGTGTAAAGGGCTTCTGACAGCATACCCAGGTAGCCCATGAAGCCGAGGCCACCCACGCACATCACCACGCCGTAGAAGAACAGCAGCGTGTCCCACTCGGCTCGTGCCACACGGTTGAAGACGTCAAAGGGCACGACGCTACCCAGGCTCTCGAGCTTCTTCCAGTCGCCACGCTGGCTGTAACGGGTGCGCTTGCGCTCCAGGGAGCGTGGCAGGGTGCGACGCAGGTAGTAGCCGAAGAACTGCAGGTAGCCAAGGCCCGTCATCATGCCCAGTACCGGCGGCAGATGCAGCAGGGTGTGGCAGGCCACGGCGGTGGCCACGGTGAGCAGGAAGAGGGCGATGATGCGTCGGGCGCCGCGCTTGAGCCAGACATCCTCCTCCATGCTGGCCGGCTTGCGATTCTTGATGAAGGCGCTCATCACCACGGCCGGGATGATGAAGTTGATCAGCGACGGGATCAGCAGTTCGAAGAACTCATAGAACTGGACGATGCCGGCCTGCCAGACCATCAGGGTGGTGATATCGCCGAAGGGGCTGAAGGCGCCGCCGGCATTGGCCGCCACCACGATATTGACGCAGCAGAGGTTGATGAAGCGCTTGTCGCCTTCGGCAACCTTGGTCACCACGGCACACATCAGCAGCGCCGTGGTCAGGTTGTCGGCGATTGGCGAGATCACGAACGCCAGCACGCCGGTGATCCAGAAAAGCGAGCGATAGCTGAAGCCCTTGCGGACCATCCAGGAGCGCAGCGCATCGAATACCCGTCGCTCGTCCAGGGCGTTGATGTAGGTCATCGCTACCAGCAGGAACAGCATCAGCTCGGTGAACTCGAGCAGGGTCACGCGGAAGGCGTGCTCCGACTCGGCGGGCATGCCCGCCTTGACGTAGACCCAGCCGATCAGCGCCCAGATGATGCCGGCTGCGACCAGCACCGGCTTCGACTTGCGCATGTGGATCTTCTCTTCGACCATGACCAAGGCATAGGCCAGCACGAAGACGGCGACGGCGAGCAGCCCCACGAAGGAGCCTGTGAGGTCGAGCTCGCCGGTAGCGGCAAGCACGGGGCCGCTGGCGAGCAGTGAGAGCATGGCGAGCACGAACATGCCCGGCCAACGGGCGGGTTGCCGTGGCCTGAGAGGTGTACGACAGGTTGTCAGCATGGCTGCGATCATCCTGAGGCAGGAGGTGGGGGAAGGGTTAGAAAACGGGCGCATATTATCACAGCGTGCTGCGATGCAGTATGCCACTTATTTATTACCCCCGATTCTTTGGTAGGAGGCGCGCTCAGTCCCGGTTCAAATCAGGCACGCCCAAGGTGTCGAGGGCTTCCTGCCACTGGTTCACCGTGACGTCCTCCAACGCATCGCTCTGCTCTTCGGACGAGGCGCGTTGACGCTCATACCATTGGCGCGGACGCAGCAGACGCACCTCAGGCTGGCCCTCTTCGAGCGACACGGCTGCGGCGAGGAGGCCCAGGCGCGCATAGAGCGAACCAGTTGGCGCCTCATCGCGAAAGGTCAGGTCGGCGCGCATCTTCAGGGGGCCGCCGGTCAGACGAGCGTCGCTCAGCTGCAGGCTGTTGGCGTCGATGTGCAGCCGGGCACTGCCATGGATATCTCTGACCGTCAGGCGCCGGCCCAGCCATTCCCATTCCCGGGCGCGCGACAGGAAGAGGCGAGCCAGCAGGCCGCTGTCGCGCATCGCCAGGTCCAGTCGGGCATCCATCTGCAGCGGGCGCTCCCAGGCCAGGTGCCCTTCCTTGATATCCAGGCGTGCCCACCAGCCGGCTTCACCGCGCGTCTGCTCATCCCGGCGCTGGATGTTGTCCAGCCTCAACTGGGACCCGGAGGCATCGAAGCGGCGACTGAGCAGGTCGCCATCGCGCAGGCGGATATCCAGCCGCAGGTCGCCATCCAGGTGCTGCTCTCCAAACCGGATGGCCGTATCGAAGGCCTGGAGGGTGAGATCGCCGCGAGCCTGGAGCCCCTCCAGTTGCAGGTCCACTTCCAGGCCGGCACGGCCGCCCAGCAGTGCCAGGCCCGCATCCTCGGGAAGATAGGCGTTGTAGCGAGAGAGGTCGTCCACCTCGGCGATGGGCAAGCGGATGTGGGTGGTGACGTTTTGCAGCGAATGGGCGTCGGTGTCGAGTTCGAGGTGCGCTGTTCGAGTCTCGAGGCTGAAGTGACGGCCCGTGACGTACGCCTGCTCCTCGCCGACCCGATTAAGGCTGAAACGGGGTAGCGTCAGGGTCAGGCGGGCGCCGGGAGTCTGCTGCTCGCCGTCGATCTCGGCTTCCAGGCGGCCCTGACCGTGGGCCATGAAGTCGAGGAAGCCCACTGCCACGTCATCCGTCTCGACCTGGAACTGGCTCCCCGGGCTCAGTTGATCATCTGCCAGGTAAAGGGCGGCCCGGAAAAGGCCGCTGCCGTCCAGGGTCAGGCCGTGAGCCGATGGCAGGAAACTGTCGAGGATGCCCAGGTTGGCGACCTGACCCTCCATCACCAGTGCACCATCTAGTGCCGCTGCTGGCCCTTGCTCACCCGGCATCGGCAGCGGTCCGAGCCGCGCCTCATGTGCCACGATCCGGGTTTGCAGGGGGCGTGCGGATGCCGTGGTCGTGGCCTGCATCGACAGTCGTGACCCGGAAAGGTCCAGTTGCCGGCTGGCCAGGTTGGCTTCCTGTACCTGAAGGTCCAGCGCCAGCTCGCCTTCCACGTCCCTGTCGAGCAGGCGGCCGGTGATGCGTTGTCCGGATATCTCGAGCTGGCCGCGGGCCACCCCGCCCACTACCTCCATTCTGCCCTGGGTGGCGGCCTGTCCCGAGTGCAGCGTCGCCGGTAAGGTGGCGGGCAAATAGGCCTGCAGCACCGCGACATCGGGCATGTTGGCACCTTGCCAGGAAACCGACAGGCGTGGGTTAGCCAGCGAGGCGCCAAGCTCGTGAGTGTCACTGTCGGCTGTCAGGGCCAGGCGCGCATCCTGCATCAGCAGCCCGCCGTCAGCGGTTCTTGCCACGCGCGTCTCCTCCAGATTGGCCTCCAGCCGGGCCGAGGATCCCTCCTGACCTTGCTGCCAACTGGCGATGACGCTCCCACGTCCCCACGCCTCAAGGCCTAACAGGCGAGCCTCCAGCGACTCCGTGGTCACGGCCAGGCGGCTGCCCGAGGCGATCTGTCCTTGCGCCAGTTGCAGGCTGGCTGACAGGTCGCCGCCGCCTTCCAGCGTCAGGCCGCCTTCGACGACGTCGATCAGGAAGTCATCCAGCACATCGAGCCGGGCCACCCGCCCGCGCATGACCACCCGGCCATCCAGCGGTGGGTGGCCCTTCGCCCCGAACAGCTCTGCCAGGGGAGCCCTCGAGGTCAGGTCGGCCTTCTCCAGGGTGATCTCGGTGGTCAGCGGCAAGGCGTCCTCCGTGGCACGTGCGGTGACCTCGAGGCGAGTGCCCGTCAGGTCAATCCTTGGCTGCTGTGGGTCCAGCGCGGGCAATGCCAGGTCCAGTGTCATGCTGCCTTCCAGCGGTCTGCCCGCCAGCGTTATTGCCACCCTGTCGCCGGCAAGGTGGAAGTTGCCCTCGACAAGCCCATCCCGATACGCCAGATAGCCTTCCAGCCGCGCGCTGCCGCGTTGCAGGGTCAGCGGGCCATCACTGGGTAGGTAAGCCGACAGGGCGCCCACATCGGGCAGGCGTGCCGCTTTCCACTCGAACCGGGCGGCGGCCAGCCGCCACGACGGGTCAGCGAGGTCGGCACCGGGCAGCCGTGCAGAAAGCCGGAAGCGCTGGCTGTTCATGAACGGGTCGGCGCTTCCCGCACGCTGCATCGTCATCTCATCGAGGGAGACCACCAGTTCCATGGTCGGCCCCTCGTCGGCTTCCATGACGCGGCCCGTAACGTGGCCGCGGCCTCTGAGTCGATGACGGTCGGGCGTGCTCGAGGCCGGCTCTCGCGGTGGACTGGCGTCAGTGGCGGATGGCTCGGAAGGCGACAGCAGCCGCTGCTCGTCCAGTTCCACCAGCAGTGAGGAAGAGTCCAGCTGAAGTTCGCTACCGGGCGCGAGCACGCCGCGCTCGAGCGACAGTTCGCCGCTCAGCCGGCCTTGGCCGGCCAGGCCGAGCCAATCCAGCTGGCGGAGATAGGGCGAAAACACGTCCCAGGCGCCGGCCGTGGCGTCCAGGGAGAGCTGTCCCGACACGAATCGCGCCGCTGCCAGGCCCTGATGCTGTGATAACCGGAACGGTGCCACCTGCAGGTCGGTTACCACGCGGATGTCGTTGGCGAGTACGGCACTGCCGCGACGAATGCTGGCCTGCTCGAGCCCCAGCTCAAGACGCTGGATCGACACCAGGCCTTCTTGCAGCCTCAGGTCGGACAGGCTGATCTCGCCATCGCCCTCCAGGCGATGGCCGTCGAAACTGACGTGGCGCAGCCCCTGTGACGAGAAACGCGAGACTTCCAGGTCGCGCCCGAGCAGCGCCATCAGCGAGATCCACAGGTGAGCTCGCGCCACCGCCAGCCGAACGGGCGGCTTGTCGTAAGCCACATCCAGGGTGTCGAGGACGAGATGCCCGGGGAAGGCGCTCCATCCCCACGCCCAACTCACCGACACGTCGCTGTTCTCGGTCAGCCACGTCTGGGTGTATCGGGCATTGATCAGCGCGTTGGCCACGATCAGGTAGAGGGCCAGGAGCAGCACGGGCGTGACCATCAGCCCGATCAGGCGTCGGCGTCCGGCGGTGTCGGCATCCTGATATCGCATGGGGCTTCCTCGACCCGGGGTGTCCCCGGTCATGTTACACGCTCGCGTTGGCCTGCGTTGTCGGGGCGTTTTGTGGCATCATCGCCCTTCCCGGCAACTGCCGGCAGGGCCCAGACCGCCAACGACGCAGGCATACAGTGCATGTTTCTTGATGATTTCTATACGCTTACGGACGGGCGTATCCGTATTTCCGCTCACCAGGCGAGCCAGTTCGCCAAGCGCATTGCCGGCGATTACAACCCCATCCACAATCCGGATGCGCGCCGTTTCTGTGTGCCCGGTGACCTGCTCTTTGCCCTGGTGCTGGAACGTTTCGGTCTCTCCCAGCAGATGTCGTTTCGTTTCCTGAGCATGGTCGGGGATGGTACGCCGCTTTGTTTCAGCGAACAGCCGGATGGTCGGATTCGCGTCTGCGACGAGAGCGGCAAGTGCTACCTGGACGTCGAGCGCAGCGGCGAGACGACGCGCGACGAAGCGGTGGTGGAGGCCTTCACCCGCAGCTATGTGGCCTTCTCGGGCAAGAACTTTCCCCACTACCTCAAGCCGCTGATGGAGGAGAAGGGAGTGATGTTCAACCCGCGTCGTCCGTTGGTCATCTACGACAGCATGGGCTTTTGCCTGGAGCGCCTGGAGGTACCCGCGCCGGGCCTGGAGTTTGTCGACTCCTCGCTCGAGGTGGCCGGAAAGCGCGGCGATGTGCTGCTCGAGTTCCGCATTCTGGCAGACGATGAGCCAGTCGGCACGGGGTCCAAGAAGCTGGTGGTCAGTGGGCTCTGTGACTACGACCCCGAGGCCATGGACGAGGTGGTCGCCGAGTTCTACCGCCTAAAGGCGGCTTACGACGCCGAGGCCTGAAGCGCTTCCATCGACCCTGGCCCGCGTGCTTCAGGTTCAGGACACGACGGTGACCGGACAGGGTGCCAGGTCGATGACGCGGTGGCTGACACTGCCCAGCAGCGAAGATTGCCACTTGCCCAGGCCGCGGCGGCCCATGACGATCACCGGCATGGCGCCGGCGTGATACTTGGCGCGAGCGACGATGGCCTCGGGAACGCGCTTGCCTCGACTCACGACCTCTTCGGTGCCTCGCGGCACTTCGCCGAGGGCCTTTCTGGCCTGCTCGAATGCCTTGTAGGCCATGCTGTCCTCTTCGTTCGCGGCATCCGTCGGCCGGCTCTCCGGATGACAGAACACCAGTTCCACCGACACGTCGGCACACCGCGCCAGCTCACCTGCCAGGGCGGTCGCCTTGAGGCAATGTGAGGAGCCATCTACCGGCACCAGTACCTGTCCCAGACTGGCGGCGTCGGAGAGTCCGGCTTCGGCATGCACGATGGTTACCGGGCAGCGGGCGCGGTGAACGACTTCGTTGCTGACGCTGCCTTGCATGAACTTGCCGACATCGCTCAGTTGGCGAGCCCCCAGCACCAGCAGGCTTCCGGCATGCCGGTCCGCATGCTCGAGGATGGCGCGGTCGGGATGGCGGATGAAGGAGCTCCTCTCGATGAGCTCTTCGCTGGGTGCCCGTTTCAGCTCTGGGTCCAGCGCCTGGCGTGCCTGGGCAAAGGCCTCGGCAGCCTGGTGCTGGCGTTGCGCTCTGTCATGGTCGGCCTCCGCCTGGCGATTGGCGGGGATATCACTGAGCTCGGCCGGGTGAAGCGGCATCACGTGCAGCAGCTGCAGCGGTATATCCAATAGCCTGGCCAGCAGGCTGGCGTGTCGGGCCGCCGCCTGCGCCGACGGTGACCCGTCGACGGGCACGATCACCTGCGAGATCTGCTCACTCATCGAGACGTCCTCCCCGTGTAATGAACCGCTGACCTTCAGGCACTGTAATCGACGCTCGCTATCCAGCGGTAGACCCCTGGTGTCAATGTGGTATCCCCTTGAGCCTGATCTCGCTGGGCAAGGGTGTCGCCGGTGCCGTAAGGTGCGGGCACTGTCTCGAGAGGATGCTGATTCGATGATGCGTACGCTGCTGCTGGAGGCCGATGGCCGAGTAACGAGGGGCGGTGAGGAACTGGTCGCGCGCTGGCGCGACGACGTCGGGAGCCGTATCTGGATCGACCTGCAGGGAGAAGACCAGGTGCGCGAGCGAGAGCTGCTTCAGGCCTTTGGCTGCCATCCTCTGGCCATTGACGATGCTCAGCGCGAGCGCCACCCACCCAAGATCGAGGAGTTCGACGATCACACCCTGATCCTCTATCGCGGCATCTCCTCCTTCGATGCCGAGCTCAACTTTGTCCCCCAGCAGGTCGCCTTTCTCCTCGGCCAGCGTTTCCTGATCAGCCTGCATCCCGGCACAGCGCTGAGCATCGACCGCTTGCTGGCCCATCATGAGGGAGAGACGCTCCTGCGCCTCTCCCCCGAGCACGTGGCGCTCAAGGTCATGTACATCTCCGCCGGCTACTACCTGGACAGCCTGCTCGAGTTCGAGAATGCGCTCAGCGACCTGGAGGACGCGCTGCTCGAGGATGGTAGCGATACCCTGATGCGTCGGGTCATTGCCTACCGCTCGCGACTGGTCAAGATGCGCCGGGTGTTCCGCTATCATGTCGGCATTACCCAGGAGCTCACGGCCTTTGATTATCAACACCTGCCGCGTGACAACGAGGACACCCTGCACGCCATCAACGACGTCCATGAGCGCTTCGAGCGCCTGCACAGCCTGACCCAGATGTACTACGACATCTGCGGCGACCTGATCGATGGCTACATCTCGCTCTCCTCGCACCAGCTCAACATCACCATGCGGGTGCTCACGGTGATTACCGCCATCTTCGTGCCGCTGACCTTCATTGCCGGCATCTACGGCATGAACTTCGCGAACATGCCCGAGCTCGCCTATCGCTGGGGGTACTTCGTCGTGCTCGGGCTGATGCTCGCCATCGGCCTGGGCCTGCTGTGGCTGTTTCGGCGCAGGAAGTGGCTGTGAGATTCACTCCACCGATTGCCTGACTTGCCGGCACAGCACGGCCCCACCCGGGACGCAGGCACGAGCGCCTGCTAGGCTGACGTCTGATACCCATGCCAGCCACGCCGCCATGCCCAGGGATGCGATGATCGACGCTCAGCGCCTTTACGACGACCTGGTCGGACACTGCAAGCCGCCGGAGCAGTGCCTGATCGGGGTCGAGCATGAAGCCTTCCTGTTTTCGCGGCACGACCATCGACGCCTGCCCTATGCCGGGCCCGCCGGCATTGAAGGCGTGTTGACGGCGCTGGAGCGCTTCGGCTGGCAACCCCAACATGAGCAAGGCCGCCTGGTCGGCCTCAGCGGCGATGCCGCCTCTATCACCCTGGAGCCCGCCGGTCAGCTGGAGTTGTCGGGAACCCCCTGGCCCGACCTTCACGGCGTTGCCGCGGAGATGATCGAGCATCGTCGCCAGCTGGCCGAACTCGCTGACGACCTGGGCTTGGGCGTTCTGGCACTGGGTTTTGCCCCGGCATGGGCGCGCGAGGCGGCCGACTGGGTGCCCAAGAGCCGCTACCGCATCATGCGCGACTACATGCCTCGAGTCGGCGTTCATGGCCTCGACATGATGGCGCGCAGCTGTTCGCTACAGCTCAATTTCGACTACTGCAGCGAGGCGGACATGCGCGAAAAGTACCGTCTGGCCATGGCATTGCAGCCCCTGGTGATGGTGGCGCTGGCCAACGCCCCTTTCGCCGATGGCGAGGACAGCACTCTCACCTCCTATCGCCACTACGTCTGGCTGCACACCGACTCTGCCCGCTGCGGCGTGCTGCCGGAGGTGCTGCGTGACGACTTCGGCTTCGCTGACTACGTGCAGCGTGCAATGGACGTGCCGATGTACTCTGTCGCCAGGGACGGTGCGCACCTCGACCTGGCCGGCCGCAGCTTTCGCGACATGATGCGCGGGGAACTGCATGAACTGCCCGGCGAGACGCCCACGCAGCAGGACTGGGCGGACCACCTCAACACCCTGATGCACGACGTGCGCCTCAAGGGGCACCTGGAACTGCGCGGCAATGATTCCCTGCCGCTGGAACTGAGCCTGTCCCTGGCAGCGTTCTGGACCGGGCTGCTGTATGACGAGCGCGCGCGTCGGCAGGCGCTGGCGCTGGTGGAGGGCTGCGACGCCGCCCATCTCAACCTGCTGCGCCACCGCCTTCCCGGGCTGGGCCTTGCCGACAGCCATCGTATCTCGGTCAGCGGGGTATACCGGGCAGCTTCGCTGCTCGAGGCGCTGGAAGCGGCGTTCGACCTGGCCCACCAGGGACTCGAGCGTCGCGCTCGCCGCGATGCCTCGGGCAAGAACGAGACGGCCTACCTCGAGCCCCTGCGCCGCATCATCGGCAGGCGGTTTAGCCCGGCGGAGCGTTGGCGCGGCCAACTTCAGCGAGAATGGCGAGGCCATCTCGGCGCGCTCTATCGTCATGCCGGTTTCTAGGCGAAAGACCGGAAGCGTAGTGCCCGACGTCACCAATGCGGCGCGCTAGTGTCGACATTCGCATGGTAATGCCGCATCAGCGTTGATGTGCTCTTCTGGCGGGCTTCGCCACTGGACCTTAGTCTAGATGGCCGACTTGATCCCACTCACGGACTGACCATGCATCCCCAACGCGCGCGACTGCACAACGAGCTTCACGCCCGCCCTTCGATCTACTTCGAGGAGCCGGCGCACCTTCACCACTACGCCTTCCTCGACGATGACGACATCGCCGCGGATATCCTTGGCCGGGTTGCCGAAGTGGTCGGCAAAACCCCCGATGTCGAGGCGGCCCAGGAGATTCTCGAGCTCGGTGACCAGACCCTCAAGTGGGAGCGACACACCGAGTTCTTTACCCTGACCCTGCTGGTGCCCAAGCCAGCCCGGGGCGAGCTCTGGCCATCGCCCCCGCCGCTGCTGGCGGAGGTCGCCGCCGAACACAGCCGGTCGCTGATCAATGCCAGCCTGATTCTGGTGGAGGCCGAGACTGCCTGGGACGGCGATGCCGAGGCCTACGGTTTTCGCGACCCCGCCGGTTCCAGCCTCGGTGACGGCGACGCCACCGTCTGGAGTGACTTTCGGCTTACCGCGGCAGGCGTCAACCGCCTGCTGCTGGTCAACCACGGCCTCAACGCCTTTCGCCTGGGGCGCATGACCCGGCGACTGCTGGAGATCGAGACCTACCGCATGATGGCCTCGCTGGCGCTGCCGGTAGCCAAGCAGATGAGTCTCGAGCTACGCGACCACGAGCTCGAGCTCGGCGAGCTCTCGGATCGCAATACCGAAGACGAGGAAGCGAGCTCTCGGCCGTTGCTGGCGGCCATTTCCGCGCTCTCGGCGCGGCTCGAACGCTCGGGTGCCCGCTCGCGTCAGCGCTTCAGCGCCACCGAGGCTTACGCGCGGATCGTCTTCAATCGTATTGATGAGCTTCGCGAGGCGCGCCTCGGCGACCGCCCACGGCTGGGGACCTTTATCCTGCGCCGCTTCCGGCCGACGGTGCATTACTGCGCCGCGATCAACCAGCGCCAGACCAGCCTGGCGGAGAGCGTGGCGCGGCTCAACGACCTGCTGCGGACCCGTGCCCAGGTGGAGATCGAGGAGCAGAACTCCGAGATCCTGCATAGCCTCAACGAGCGCACCAGCAGCCAGCTGAAGATCCAGAAGGCCGTCGAGGGGCTGTCGATCATCGTCATCAGCTACTACCTCTTCAGCCTGGTCAAGCTCGCCCTGGAGAGTCTCGGGGCGCTTGGCATGCCCATCGAGCCGCGCATCGCCGCCATGGTATTCGGCCCCCTGACGCTGCTGGTCATCGGGCTGCTGGCCTGGCGGATCCAGCGCGTCAAGAATCACTGACTCTCAGCGCCCGGTATGTCTGACCCGGGCCCGCAGCGTGAACAGTGACAGCGCCAGCAGGCCCATCAGCGCCATGAGCAGCAGCGGGAAGCTGCGCGTTCCGGCCTGCTCGAGTAGCGGGCCGGTCAGCGTCGGCACCGCCATGGCGCCGCTGCCGGCGGCCAGGAAGATCATCCCCGTGGTGCGCCCGTTCATGGCCATCAGCTGGTTGCTCAGCCCGAACAGGGTAGGAAAGATCGCCGAGGCGGCCAGACCGAAGAGCAGCGAGACGACCGCCAGCGGCATTGTGTCCCACTGCAGTGCCAGGCTGCTGGCCAATCCCAGGGTCAGGCAGCCGCGCAGCACCCACCAGGGCGAAAAGCGGCGCAACAGCGGGATCGCCAGCAGGCGTCCCACCGAGAGTGCCAGCCAGAAGAGGGTGGCCAGCACCGCGGCGTCCTCGCCCGGCATGCCGCGCAGGGTGGCGTAGGCGGTCACCCATCCGGCGAAGGTAATCTCGGTACCCACGTAGAGGCCGAACATGAACAGGAACAGCCCCAGCCGCCAGTTGTCGGGCAAGGGCATGGTGGCGGTGTCATCGCTACTGGCCGGCAGCCGTGGGCTCTCCAGCTGGGCCAGTGGCCACAGCAGCAACAGCGCGTAGAGGGCCACCGCCCAGAAGGCCCAGGCGACGTGGTCGGTCAGCGCCAGCACCAACACCAGCACCAGCGGCACCAGGGTGTTGCCCAACCCGAAGCAGAAGTGCAGGGCGCTGATCCAGGGCGGCGAGTCCTTGCCGTGGGCCCACAGCAGCAGGGTATTGGTGCCGGCATTGGCCGAGACCTCGGCCAGGCCCAGCAGGAAGATGACCCCGGTGAGCATCGCCAGCCCCTGACTGATCGGCACCACCGCGAGCCCCGCCGCCATCAGCAGCAGCATGGCGACCAGCACCCGGTGACCCGAGAAGCGGTCCACCAGCCGTCCCACGAGCAGCGAGCCGAGCATGTTGCCCAGCGCGCGGGCGGTAAACAGCACCGAGATCTGGCCCATCGTCGAATCCGTCATTGCGGCCAGGTGGGGCAGCGCCGGGCCAAGCAGGCCGCCGCTCATGCCGACGGCCAGCATGACCAGGAAGTAGCGGTAAGTGACCCGACGGGCGTGGGGCGTCGTGGCCGGCATGTCCTCTCCTTGGCAGGCGGCAAAGGGCGCGATTGTGCCATCTTTATCGGCTCAGCGACGCCTTGCTTCCTGTGCCCCCGGCACGGACCGGTCTTGCCCCAGGCTGCCGTCAGCCGGCTTCCTGCTGAGCGCTAGGTCAGGCCACGTTCTGGTCCGTCACGCGGTTGCCACCCGCGTTCTTGCTGCGGTACATGGCGCTGTCGGCGTGGTCGACAAGTCCCTCGAAGGATTCGCCATGTTCGGGAAAGGCGGCCACGCCGATGCTGATCGACTGCTGTTGGTGCCACCTGGTATCGAGAAGACGCTGCATCATCTTCTTGCCCCCGGCGGCATCGGTCTCGGGCAGCAGCATCACGAATTCGTCACCGCCGTAGCGGGCCAGGATGTCGCTGCTGCGCTTGCACGCCTGAAGCCGCTTCGCCAGGTCCAGGATAGCCCGGTCACCGGCGCAGTGACCCTGGCTGTCGTTGATGACCTTGAGGCCATCCATGTCGACGACGACGACACAGTAGGGGTGCTGCGAACGTCTGGCCATTTCGTGGATGGGCCCGGCCAGGTCGTCGAACGCACGGCGGTTGAACAGGCCGGTCAACACATCCCGGCTGGCCATCTTCAGCAGGGTGCGATTGGAGAGATGGATGGTATGCACCAGTGCCGCGGTAAGGTAGCCGACGATCAACAGGGCGATGATGCTGGTGCCGACGGGTGCCAGGTTGGCGGTGGTCAGGATCTCGGTGCCCTGCAGGTGGAGGAGCAGCAACTGGCAGGCCGCGATCGCTGCCACCTCGAGCATCGTGACCAGCACGCCCAGGGTCAGGGCGCTGGTGACGACGGCCAGCAGGTAGAGACTCGCCAGCGGGCCGGTAACGCCCTCGGTGCCGTAGAGGAACCAGGTGATGAAGCCGATCATGGCCCAGGTGTGCAAGGCCAGCAGCCAGCGCTGCCGCTCGCCGAAGAAGCGTAGCCGGCTGGCCAGCAGGCTGAAGCCGAAATAGCCGAAGGTCGCGGTCAGCACGCCCAGGCCTCCCTCGGCGGGCAGGCCCATGACCACCAGGTAGAGGATGACGATCGTGACCAGCAGCCACTCGATCTGATAGAGGCCGGCAGAGAATCCCCGAATCTGGACGCCCTCAGGATCCCATTCCAGCGGTGGCAGGGGGTCTTGTTCGGACATGGCGTCGTCTCGCGGGTCTAGGGCATCCGTGCGACACGCTATCGCATGTTTCCTCGCACTTCACCTCACGGCGTCACCGGGCTTTCCACGCAATGACGTCGCAAGACGGCGGCCAGCCTGAGGATGGCTGGCCTGGGTGCTGTGGCAACGCGCGACCGGCTACGTCGCGTCGCTGTTTGCCTGGTAGGACAGCCGCTGCCAGACCGCCTCGCGCTCGGTCTCGCTCATTCGGCTCCAGCCAGCGATCTCGTTCACGGTTCGGCCGCAGCCCTCGCAGAGGGTGCCGCACGCTGTCAGGCGGCAGACCTGAATGCAGGGAGAGGGGGGACGTGGGCTCTGTGGCATGGTCTCAGGCCTCCTTGCGCAGCGGGTCGAGCAATTCGCTCAGACCGTTGTGGTCGATCTCGTGCATCAGGTTCAGCAGCCTGCCGATCTGGCCTTCGGGAAAGCCCTCGCGGGCGAACCAGTTGAGGTAGGGGCCGGGCAGGTCGGCGATCAGACAGCCCGCATGCTTGCCGAAGGGCATGCGCAGGGTGATCAGTTTCTCAAGGTCTTCGGGATTCACTATGCTGGCTCCATGATGGACGGAGGCGAATTTACCATGGCAAGCGTGACGCTCGAAGGGCCCATCGGGGTAATCGCCGATACCCACGGGTTACTTCGTCCCGAGGCGCTGGCGATGCTCGAGGGCTGCGGACTGATCCTGCATCTCGGCGATGTCGGCAGCAAGGAGGAGGACCGCGCCCTGCTCGAGCGTCTCGCCGAACTGGCGCCCCTGCAGGCCGTACGCGGCAATATCGACACCGCGTCCTGGGCCGAGCGGCTTCCCCACACCAGGGATCTCCGGGTCAACGGCTGGCGGTTGCACCTGGTGCACGACATCGCCGACCTCGACGCGACCCTCGCCTGCGACGTCGTGCTCCACGGCCACTCCCACAAGCCGCGCAACGAATGGCAGGGCGGGCGGCTGCTGTTCAACCCGGGGGCTGCCGGCAAGCGTCGCTTTCGGCTGCCGATTACCCTGGGCAAGCTGTGGGCAGATGCGCGTGGCCTGCGCGGCGCGATCCTGCACCTGCCGCTGTAACTCGGGCCACCGAGCGCGTGGCCACCTGGCTTGCCGAGACCGGCGGTGAGAACCGGGCCACGCGAGCCAATGTCGTTCACGCCCTGCTGCACCTGCTCAAGGCCCGGGAGCTGCGCGATCGCGAGTTCGTGCTGCTCGATGGCGAAAGGGAGATCGGCGAGGCCCAGCGCTGACCCTCCGCCGGGCAGCGAGACGGCCGTTTCGCTGCCGGGGCCGCTATGACGCCACGCCTATGACGTGCCGATGCGCTGCGCGAGATTGGCCAGGAAGGTGCGGATGCGCGCGGCGTTGGTGCCGATATCGCTGCTGCCCAGCCGCGAGGCGGAGCGCATATCGATCCGCCTGCCGTCCGGTGTCTCGCTCAGGCGGATCACCACGTCGTCCTTGAAACCGAACCAGGTAGTGGTCGCCGTGGCTTCGATGCGGGTGTCATTCATCCTGGCGATCTCCCAGCCGGCGTCGCGCATGGCGGCCTCGACAGCGGCTCGGATCTCGGCCAGGGGCGCGTCCACCACCAGCGGCTGGATCTCCGGATAGGCCTCGCGCTGCTGCCGGGCGGTCGCCTCGCCGGGGTAGGCCACGGCGTTGGGTGCGGCCTCGCGGGCATCGGCCAGGGCCTCGAAGGCGGGTGGGTCCTGCAGGTCGGTGGAGATGTCGTGTATGGGCGGCACCGATCTGGCCTGCTGAAGCTGCATCCAGGGCACCGCCACCAGCACCAGGCCGGCCAGGATCACCAGCAAACCGAGCAGTGCCGGCAGCGCGCGGCGGGTGATGGCGGCGATGATCAGCCCCACCAGGCCCAGCCCGGCGGCGGCGAGGGCAGTGAAGGCGCCATAGCGCAGCATGCTGAAGGCATCCCCCAGCGACAGCAGGCTGTTGCGATAGGCAGGCCCCGCAGCCGCCATGGAGAGGGCCGCCAGAAGGGCCAGGATGCCCCCGGCCAGTGCCACCTTGAAGGCCAGGCCCAGGCTTCGATGTTGTGCTGTCATACGTTCTTCCGTCATGCCGGCTCCTCGTCTCGCTCCGCCAGGGGTGGACACCACGTTCTCTGACGGACGCATGGCGTCTTCCGACCCGCTTGCCTAGCTCAGTCATCACTAGTTCAGCCAGCATGCCACGCCCGGTTGGCACCAGCGAGCGTCCGCCTGGCTCGCCTGCGCTGTCGGTTCAGGCCGCGGTTAGTGGGCAGCCGATCCCCTGGGGGCTTCGAGGCGTAGGACGCTCGTCTCAGCCGTGAATGTAGCGCAGGTGAGCATCGCGGTGCAGGCGCAGCATGGTGATCACATTGGTCAGGAAGATCAGGCTCTCGGCGATGGTCCCGCCGATCGAGCCGGCCAGCAGGTTGCTGATGACCCAGCATAGCGCGGCGACAGCCAGGGCGGCGCGCATGGCGATGCCGCGCAGCATGAACATGCCCCAGGTGCCCAGCAGGCCCGCCGCCAGGGCGGGGATATCGCGTGGGCCGCTCCACGTCAGCGCTGCCACCACCAGTGTGGCGGCCAGCATCGCCAGCATCAGCACGCGGTGGCGCGGGTAGCGGCGCACCAGGGCGATGCGCAGCACGATCAGTGCCGAGATCCCGGCCGCCACCCAGCTTTCGAACAGCGCGAACTGCGCGGCGAAGGCCACGTTGGCGAACAGCAGCAGCACGAACAGTCGATCGTCGCGCTTGCTGGCAAAGGCCACCAGGCAGAGGGCCAGCGCCACCAGGCTGACGCCCTGACCCAGCAGCCATCTCAGGCCGATCTCTTCCATGCCGTATCCGCTGCCGAGGTGAATGACGGCGCCATGCTAGCACGCATGCCCGGTTAACATAGGCGTCGTTCCCCATCAGAGCCGAGCGTCCTCGAGGAGTCCGTGCCGCCATCTGCCCGCCTCTCGATCCATCGGGCGAAGGCTGCCTCATCGATGTCATTCTCCTCATTCTGTACGCGGACGCTGGACTTGCTCGAGCGTATGCCATGGCGGAGACTCGCCTCAGCGCCTTCCAACGGCGCACCAGCGTATTACCGCCAACCCATGGAGGGCTGATTGCATGGCGAGCCAAGCCGACGCCGACCTGGCGCCTTGCCTGCGCGAGTTGCTGAGAGGCCTGCCCGACGAGCGGCTGCCGATCACCTACCAGCAGGCTGCCGAAGCGCTGGGCCTTGTGCCACCGCGTACCATCCAGCGTGTCGCCCTGGGCCTGGAGGCGTTGATGCGCGAGGACGTCGCCGCTGGCCGGCCGATGATCGCCGCCCTGGTGGTCAGCCGACGTGGCGACCTGCCCCGGCCGGGCTTCTTCGAGTTGGCCGTGGCACTCGGTCGGTTTCCCGCCGACCCAGCGGGCCACACGGCGGCCTATCGGCAGGAGCTCCGGCAAGTGCTGGCGGAGCGAGCGGAATAGGGCAAAGGGCGCGAGGGAAACTCAAGTGGCGCTTTGGTGGAGGCACGGCAGACGCCCCCTGATGGGGGCGTCGTCGGCCGTGAGAACGCCGTGTTTCAGATCGCGCTTGCAAGCACCAGGTCGCGATGTTCCTGGCGCAGGCTCTTGACCAGGCCCACGCACATCACCAACAGGACCAGGGAGAAGGGCAGGCCGGTGGCCACGGCGCCGGCCTGCAGGGCGCCGAGGGCCTTGTCGCCGCCACCGTAGAGCAGGACGCCAGCGATCACCCCCTCGAGGGTGGCCCAGAATACCCGCTGGGTACGTGGCGCATCGACCTTGCCGCCGGCGGTGATGCTGTCGATCACCAGCGAGCCGGAATCCGAGGAGGTAATGAAGAACACCAGCACCAGGACGATGGCCATGGTTGAGGTCAGGGTGGTCAGCGGTAGCTGCTCGAGCATCTGGAACATCGCCAGCGAGACGTCGCTGATGCCATTCGCCAGTTCGCCGACGCCGGCCGCCGACTGAGCCAAAGCGTTGCCGCCGAAGGCGCTCATCCAGACAATCGTGACCAGGGTCGGTACCAGCAGTACGGCGGTCAGGAACTCGCGGACCGTGCGACCGCGCGAGACTCGAGCGATGAACATGCCGACAAAGGGCGACCAGGAGATCCACCAGGCCCAGTAGAACACCGTCCAGCCATGGAACCAGGTGGTGTCATCGCGGCCGATCCAGTTGGACAGCGGCACGATATGGGTCAGGTAGGCCAGGGTGGTGTCCCACAGGCCGTTGAGGAACAGCAGGGTGGAGCCGGTCAGCACCACGAACAGCAACAGCAGCAGGGCGATCACCATGTTGATGTTGGAGAACAGCTTCACGCCCCCGTCGATGCCGCGCCACACCGAGAACAGCGCCACTGCGGTGACGGCGATAATGATGGCGATCTGAGTGCCGAGGGTGTTGGGCACGTCGAACAGGTAGTTGAGGCCGCCGGCGGCCTGGGAGGCACCGAAGCCCAACGAGGTAGCCAGGCCGAAGATGGTTGCCAGCACCGCCGTGATGTCGATCAGGTGGCCGCTCCAGCCACGCACCCGGTTACCCAGCAGTGGTGTGAAGGCCGAGCGCAGGCTCAGCGGTAGTCCACGATTGTAGGCGAAGAAGGCCAGGGAGAGGCCCACCACCCCATAGATGGCCCAAGGATGCAGCCCCCAGTGGAACATGGTGGCGCCCATGGCGGCACGAGCGCCTTGCGGGGTGCCGGCGGCGGCATTCAGCGGCGTGCCATACCATTCGGTGTAGTAGGCTACCGGTTCGGCCACGCTCCAGAACATCAGGCCGATGCCCATCCCGGCGGCAAACAACATGCTGAACCACGAGACCAGCGAATGATCTGGCCGAGCGTCCTGGCCGCCCAGCCGGATGCGTCCCAGGGGCAGCACGATCAGCACCAGGCATAGCCCCACGAAGATGTTGCCGACGATCATGAACAGCCAATCGAAGTGCTCGATGGACCAGCCTCGGGCGGCCGTCAACTGGGTGTTGGCAGCGTCGGGATAGACCAGGGCATAAAGAACGAAGGCGATGATCGCCAGCGCCGAGATGGGAAAGACGGGGTTGTGGAAGTCCAGGCCCAGTACCTGGGTATTGTCATGGCCCGGGGCCATGGTGGGATCGTCGTTGATGTTCATGTGAGGTTCTCTGTTGTTATTGTCGCGTCGCTTGGGGCGATGCCGGGCATTCCTGGCGCGTGTGGTGAAAACTAAAGATCAGGCCAACTGACGCCTTGCGGCGCGTGTCGTATTCAAGAGCAGGCATGCGATCGTCATCGGCCCCACGCCACCGGGTACCGGCGTAATGGCGCCAGCGACGCGGGCAACCGATTCGAAATCCACGTCACCCACGAGCTTTCTCTTGCCATCGAGATCAATGGCGTTGATACCGACATCAATGACGGTTGCACCAGGCTTGATCCAGTCAGCATTGATGAATTCCGCCCGGCCAACCGCCGCGACCACAATATCGGCATTGCGGCACAGTGATTCGATGTTCTTCGTTCGTGAATGGGCAATGGTGACAGTACAGTTGGCCTGCAGGAGCAGTGCAGCCATCGGTTTTCCGACAATATTGGAGCGTCCCACCACCACGACGTTCTTACCGCTAAGGTCCGGATGGACCTGGTGCAGCATGATCATGCAGCCTTGTGGCGTGCATGGCACTAACGATGGCTGCCCAGAAGCAAGTGCCCCGACGTTTAGTGGATGAAAGCCATCAACATCTTTAGCCGGATGGATGGAAGCTATCACCATATCCTCATTGAAATGTGACGGAAGTGGCAGTTGCACAAGAATGCCATGCACCTTGGGATCACTGTTTAGATGATCAATTAGCTCACTCAGGGTGGCCTGAGAGGTTTCGGCATCAAGACGGTGCTCAATAGAACCCATCCCCGCCTCTGTTGCCCTTTTCACCTTGTTCCTCACGTATACCTGGCTAGCGGGATCCTCTCCTACCAGCACCACAGCCAGCGTCGGCACGATGTCATGCTCGCCCTTGAGTAGCTCGACTTCGGAGGCGACTTCTTGCAAGACCTGGTCCGACAGCTGTTTTCCGTCAATTAAATGAGCCATCACGCCCTCTGCTTCTATTTGAAGATAACGGTTTTGTTGCCCGAAAGAAAAACACGGTTTTCCGTATGCAGTTTAACAGCGCTTGCTAGTGCTTTTGTTTCGGTGTCGCGGCCAAGGGCAACAAGTTCTTCCGGATAGTAGGCATGGTTAACGGGTAGAACGGACTGTTCGATGATCGGGCCCTCATCCAGATCAGCGGTCACGTAATGCGCAGTAGCACCAATCAGCTTGACGCCACGCTCAAATGCCTGGTGATAGGGCTTGGCACCCTTGAAGCCAGGCAGAAAGGAGTGATGGATATTGATGGCTCGTCCGTGTAACTGCTTACATAGGTTGTCAGACAAGACTTGCATGTAACGCGCCAGTACGACCAGCTCGGTTCCGGTCTCATTGATGATATTGAGTAGCTCGGCCTCCTTTTCCATTTTGGTTTCCGGTGTCACGGGAATGTGAACAAAGCGAAAGCCTTCGCGCTCAATCAGCGGTTGAAGATCCAGGTGATTGGATACTACCGCAGTGATATCGATGTTCAATTCGCCCTTGTGATAACGGTAAAGAAGATCGACCAGGCAATGGTCAAACTTGGACACCATGATCATGACCTTGGTCGGATGGCTGACCTCATGCATTTCCCACTTTATGTCATGCTTGTCTGCCAGGACATTGAACCCAGTGCGGATGTCCTCGAACGTGTGGCTGGAGTCAGGGGTGATGTTGAATAAGGTACGCAAGAAGAACTGGCCGCTGATCTTGTCGTCGAATTGGGAGAGTTCTGCGATATAGCCGCCACGCTCTGTAACATAGGATGCGATGCCGGCAACGATTCCAGGCGCAGTTTTGCAGTTGACAGTGAGGACATATTGGTTGGAGTAGTCCGTGATTTTTCTCATGGCAGAAACCTTTATATTGATGTTTGTTGGTTGGTTTGCTGGTAGCAGGTTGATGTAATTGATGTTTTATTGAGGTGTTGGTCTAGGTTGTTTGGCCAGTTGTGCGCTTTTGCGGTACTGGCCCGTATCATTAATGCTCACTTTGAAACGCTTTTACTGTCCTGCGTTGAATCCGATGTGTTACGTGCTACACGCAGCCAGGAGGAGCTGCCCTTCTGGCTGTGATCAACGGGCAGCTGCACCACATGGATCTTGTCGCTGCCTTTCATTTTCTGACTTCCATCCCAGGCTTCGACCCAGACACATCGCATCTCTGGTTTGACCTCACAGTTGCCGTTGGCGCGTACTCCACCACAAGGGCCATTGCGCAAGGATTTAGGGCAGTTCATGGGACATGACATTCCGGTAGAGCTGAGGATGCACTGACCACACATCTTGCAGTCGAAAAGCAATTCCTTGCTGAACTTTTCCACCATGCTTACTGGCTTTTCTGCGCGCTGGTAGCCTACCGAATTCCAAAGCGGCTGCAACTTGACGATTACCGGTTCGAAAATTCGGTATACGTGTTCAAGGAGTCTTGCGTGCCGCACGGTCCAAAGGCGAATGGAATACATATGTCTCTCCTTTCACGGCAACGTCACTGTGGAGCCCATCATGGATCTCTGGATCCGTGAGACACCTTCCCGATCCCTTGAAGCCGGAAACGTCTTGCCTTTTCGAGTCAATCACTTCTCTGGCAAGAGGTTGATGTTATAAACTTCCATGGCTCTCACGGATTCAGACACTTTTCACGTCGACTGTTATAATCGGGTCACTGCGACCTTGAGTGGAGGCGCTCGAGTGGCGCTCTCATCCCCAGATACTCGCCTGACGAACTGATATTCAAGCGGATATGGCGATTTGCTTTTTGGGGTCGAAGAAGGGTTTTTCCACCACAACAGCCTTCACGGGTCCAGCTGCTGTTGGGATTTCCAGTTCAGTCCCAATCGTGGCATGTTCAGTAGCCACCATGGCCAGCGCAATATTTTGTTCGAGACGCGGAGAATAGACCGCAGACGTCACCTTTCCGACGCTCTCGCCATCCTTGCTAAGGGGCCAGTACCTGGTGTTGGGTCTTTTGAGGGGCGCCATGTCAATACGCAGCCCGACCTGCTTGCGACTCACGCCATTTTTGCGGATGCGCTGCAACGCGGCCTTGCCGATAAATTCCGCTTCCATATCCGGATTCACTAGGCGGTCCATCCCAAGTTCGTAAGGGTTGGTATCGATGTCCGCGTCAGCGTGGTAGGAAAGCATCCCACCTTCGATGCGACGAATCGTAGAGGTATGACCGGGCTTCAACCCAAAGGGCGCGCCTGCCGCCATGATCTTTTCCCAGAGCTCGTCCCCTTGGGTCCCGTCACGCAGATAAAGCTCATAGCCCAATTCGCTCGACCAGCCGGTACGCGAAACGATCAGTGGGATGCCATCAAGATCGATCTCGCGCAACCAGTAGTAGCGCAGGTCCATGATGCTCTCGCCAAAGAGCTTCTTCATCACCTCGCCCGAGTTCGGGCCTTGCAATTGCAAAGGCGAAACATCGGGCTCGCGGATGCTGACCTCTAGCCCTGAATTAACCGCAACACCTTGGGCCCACAACAGGATGTCGCTGTCAGCCAGCGAGATCCAAAAGTGATTTTCTGCCAGCCTCAGCAGGATGGGGTCGTTAAGAATGCCACCTTCCGCATTGGTGATGAGTATATATTTGCATTGCCCAACTGCCATTTCTGACAAATCGCGCGGGGTCAGGCTCTGCATGAACTTCGCCGCATCCGGGCCTGTGATTTCTACCTGCCGTTCGCCGGCAACATCACAAAGGATAGCCTCATTAACAAGATTCCAGAAATTTTGTTCCGGATCACCGAAGTCGCGCGGAATATAGGTATGGTTGTATACTGAAAACCCTTTTGCCCCCCAGCGTACTGTTGCGTCAAAGTACGGAGACTTACGGATCTGTGTTCCAAATCCAAAGTCATCTTCTTTCTCTATGTTGATTGAAGTGATATTTGTCATTGTAATTTCCTTTCATGATGTGAGGTTGAAGAGGCTGCTCGAACTGGCTGATTCGGCACGACTCACTATAGGCCCACCTGACGCTGTGAAGCGGTCTAAAAATCAGTGTGAAGTAAAGCGGAACAGACCAGTTTTTTACGGAGGGCAGACCGTTTGGTCCGGTTCGCTACCCTCGTCGCTGCGTGCCGAGTGTCTCTCTTGAGCGGAGCCAGGAGCCGTCATCCTCGTGGGCAGGCGGCATGGCAAGAACGGCACCCGGATGCCGCATGGGCCGACAAGCGGCCAAGGGGCTCAAGGGTCTGCACTCCGTCATCGGTTGGCAGGCCTTCTGCCTGGTGAGCTTGTGCGCTGCTGCGAATCCCCGCCCCCCTGGATGATCGGGCGTTGGTTGATACCAACGTCAGAGCAGGAGGGAATCTGATACCGTTGGCGATGGGGCAACTGCCGGTATCCCATGCGCTGTTTCGTCTTCGTCGCGGAGCCGAAGAGGGTCAGCGCGGCGGCTCCTGCCTTTACCTGCTGCTTCGAGGTGGGGCAGTTATTCTATGAATCCAGGATGTGAGGGATGCATGGTGAGCAAGAAATATCGTGATAGGCGGCATCAACAGGTGAGCTGCGTGCGGCAGGGAGGGCCTCTGGCCCCGGCACGAGCCGGAATCTTCCATACGTGTCTGGTGGATACGCCATGAAGCCTCTATCGAGCACAGGGTTTGCGATCTTTGGAGCAGCGCTGGTCGCGATCAGTTACGGCCTTGCGCGCTTCGCCTTCGGCCTCTTCGTGCCTCCTATCCGGGATGAACTGGGGCTCACGCCTTATGTGATCGGCATCATCGGCGCGCTGCCACTCATCAGCTTCCTGCTGGCCACGGCGGTCGCGCCGTTCACCACCGATCATCTCGGGGCCCGCAACACGGCGGTGCTTTCGGGTGTGTTCGGCGTTGGCGGCCTGGCGCTGATCAGCCAGGCCGCCGACGCGTTAATGCTGGGCGTGGGGGTGTTCGCATGCGGCATCTGCACCGGCCTGATGATGCCGGCGCTCACGGCCGCCATGCAGGCGCTGGTGAAACGCTCGATGCACGGGCGCGTCAGCTCGGTCATGAACGCGGGGACCAGCATCGGCGTGATCGTGGCCGTGCCAACGGTGCTGTTCCTGGCCGGCGCCTGGCGTTTCGCGTACCTCTCCTTCGCTGTCCTGGCAGGTATCGGCGTCATTGCCGCCTGGCTCTTCCTGCCCTCGGTATCACGGATCACGCCGGGGAACGCCGCGCCGCCGCCACCGATCAGTGAACTGCCCTGGTCGCGCCTTGTCAGGCTCTCGCTGTTTGCCTACTTGATGGGCTTCATCTCCTCCGCGTACTGGATCTTCGCCCCCGACCTGGTGGTCACTCTTGGCGGCTTGCCACCCGGCGCTACCGGCTGGCTATGGCTCTCGGTGGGCATCGCAGGCCTTGGCGGGGCCGTGGTGGCCGACCTGGCCGATCGCAACAACCCTCCCATCACGCAGGCCCTGATGCTGATGATGCTGGCCGCAAGCTTGGCACTGCTTGCCGCCAGCCCCGGTCAGTCATGGCTGGCGGCCTTCTCTGCGCTGGTCTTTGGCCTGGCTTACATGAGTCTGACGGGGCTCTATCTCATGACCGGCATCCGCCTGTTGCCGGGCCGACTGTCGATGGGGCCCGTGCTGCCGTTCATGGCGGTATCGTTGGGGCAGGCGTCCGGTTCGCCTGTCGTCGGTGGGCTGGTGGGCACATTCGGCTATGCCGATGCCTTTGCCATCTTCGCCGCGCTCGGCATCCTGATGGCGATCTTGTCGCCTTTCTACCCGGGCCACATCGTCCAGGCCGAGGAGGACGAGGAGGACGCCGGCCTCCAGGCGGCGTACGATCACCAGCTCCAGAACGAGCAGGGCGAGCCACTAGAGCCCGTTGTGGATGAAGGTGAAAATGCGGATGACGCTGAAAAGCCCGCCGTTAACCCATAACGGGGCCCTGGGGGGTGTTCGTGCACCTGCGTCATCCCCCAGGTGTTCATGGGCCGGCGTCCGCTGCCGACCTCCTGCGCTTATTGCTTGAATTCAGGGTTCAATGTTCCGAGTTGTCCATCAAGCAGGATAGTTTGGGCTGAGTCGATTTTATGTCTCTGGTAGCGATGTACGTCATGTAGCGCTCGACCCCCAACTCCGCGGAAAGAAGATTATCCATTACGTTTTGAAAAGCCGAAAGACTCGGCGCGACGACCTTCAGGACGTAATCCATGCCGCCGCCCGTCGCGATGCACTCAACGATCTCGTCTACTTTTCCTATATAAGCCTCAAAGCGGTCGAAAGCCGATTTTTGATGCCCCTTTAGCGAAATGGTCACAATGACTTTCGAGACATTGACAATTTTGTCCAGCGAGATGTCCGCGTGATACCCACGTATTAGGCCAGCTTCCTTCAAGCGGTTAAAGCGCACCCAGCATGGCGTTGGAGAAAGGCTGACTAACTCGGAAAGTTTGATCTTGCTTAGTTGCCCATGCTGCTGCACTGCGCAAAGAATGCGCATGTCTGCGGCATCAACCGTAATTTTCTTCATGTATTTTCAGCCTCTATTGTCATTCCCGAAGGAAGGGCCGTCGTCGCTTCATTGTTGGCATTGGCCTGAGTGCACAGTTTAGATCATTGCGGTGACATTGGCCTCATTACGGTAGACACATGGACTGTTCGAGTTGCTGAATATTCCGCGACATGGTGAATGAGCCGGGTCAATGGCTCATGTGTTCGGCAGCGTAACGCCTGCACTTGTCCCGAGCGTTGATCAACACATCCCGTAACAGCTCTTCAGCGCTGGGATGGTAGACCGGCATCGACAGGACCTGCTCTGCCGTCATGCCATGTGTAATGGCCAGGGCAAGCAGGTGCGCCAGGTGTTCAGCCTTGTGCCCAAGCAACTCGGCTCCCAAGATGACGCCAGTTTTCGCATCCAGGTAGACTTGAATGCGCCCTTGGACCTTATTCCAGACCACATGGCGAGGACTGGTAAACGGCAGGTCGCCAATGACGATGTCCTGACCTTCCAGTTGCCGGAAGCTCTGACCGATGGTGGCGATCTGGGGGTCGGTAAAGGCCACCATCAACGGCGGTCTACGCTGTGCAGGCACCGGATTCGGGTAGTTCAAGGCGTTATCGGCGGCGATACGCCCCTCATCGAAGGCCTCGTGCCACAACGGCAGGTGGTCGGTCACATCGCCGGCGATGAATATGGGAAGGTCGGAGCAGCGCATCGTCTGCGGATCGAACGTCACCGCGCCCGTTTCGGTAACGTTCACGCCTGTGTGCTCCAGCCCCAAGCGGTCTACGTTGGGGGTCCTGCCCATGGCCACCAGTACCCTGTCGAACACCTTGGTGACCCGCTGTCCATTCGGTTGCTCGTACTCGATCCAGGCGCCGTCCGCATCCTCCCTGGTGCTCACCACCTGGCCGACGGGGTAGATATCCATTTCGTTGCCGAAGAGCTCGAGCGCTTGCTCCTGCATGTCCGGATGGGTGAGGGCATTGATCCTTCCGGAGCGGCCGTAAATTGTCGTTTCGACGCCTAGGTTCTGTCTGAAAAGTTGGCACGCAAGCAGCGATCTATGCAGGCCAGGCATACCATCGCTTTGAAGCTGCTGGCCAACTTGTCGTAGCGGG
>NZ_JACHXQ010000015.1 GCF_014192285.1 Halomonas fontilapidosi
GACCTGCCTCCCTCAATAGTGGCTCTGTGTTGGTGCCTCAACCTCAACGTAACCCACGACGTTGAGGAGGGGCAGGTCAATCCATGATGTCTACAATAATGCGCCGCTTGGCCGCTTGGCCGCTTGGCCGCTTGGCCGCTTGGCCGCTTGGCCGCTTTTCGCTAATCCTTCGTCACCCGGTTGACCTCGGCCAGGCTGGTCAGCCCCTGCATCACCTTCAGCAGCCCACTGCGCCGCAGGTCCGGGTGGCCCTCCTGGCGCGCCTGGGTGTCGAAGTCTCGGGAGTTGCCCTGGGTCATGATCAGATGGCTCATGTCGTCACTGATCGGCACCACCTCGTAGATGCCCACCCGGCCCTTGAAGCCCTGGGTGCAGTGCTTGCAGCCCACCGGCTCATAGATGGTGGAATTGGCCACTTCGTCTTCCGTGAAGCCCTGCTGCAGCAGCACCTCGCGGGGGATGTCCGCCGGCTGCTTGCAGCGCTTGCACAGCCGCCGTGCCAGGCGCTGGGCGATGATCAGGCTCACGGAGCTCGCGATATTAAAGGGCGCCACGCCCATGTTGGCCAGGCGGGTCAGGGTCTCCGCCGCCGAGTTGGTGTGCACGGTGGAGAGCACCAGGTGGCCCGTCTGGGAGGCCTTGACGGCGATCTCGGCGGTCTCCAGGTCGCGGATCTCGCCGACCATCACCACGTCCGGGTCCTGGCGCAGGAAGGCACGCAGGGCGCTGGCGAAGGTCAGACCGATCTTGGGCAGCACGTTCACCTGGTTGACCCCCGGTACCTTGATCTCCACCGGGTCCTCGGCGGTGCAGATATTGCGCTCCACCTGGTTGAGGATGTTGATGCCGGTGTAGAGGGTTACCGTCTTGCCGCTGCCGGTGGGCCCGGTGACCAGGATCATGCCCTGGGGGTCGTCCAGCACCCCCTCGTACATGGCGCGCTGCTCGGGGGTAAAGCCCAGTTGCTCGATGCCCAGCTGCGCCGAGCTGGGGTCGAGGATGCGCAGCACCACCTTCTCGCCGTACACCGTGGGCAGCGAATTGACGCGAAAGTCGATGGAGCGGGTGGTGGAGAGCTTGAGCTTGATGGCGCCGTCCTGGGGGAGGCGGCGCTCCGAGATATCCAGCCGCGACATCACCTTGAGGCGCGCCGAGATGCGCGAACGCATGGCGAAGGGCGGGTGGGCCACGTCGTGGAGGATGCCATCAATGCGAAAGCGAACCCTGTAGCTGGTCTCGTAGGGCTCGAAGTGGATGTCCGAGGCGCCGCGGTGGATGGCGTCCAGCAGGATCTTGTTGACGAACTTGACGATGGGCGCGTCGTCGCCGGCCGCGGCCACTGCTGCCTGCTCATCGGTGGCGTCCACCACGCCCTCGTCATAGGCGAGCTGGCCCACGGCGTCGTCGACGTCGCCCAGCTCGTCGAGCATGCTTCGCTCGCTGCGGGCGAGATATCCCTCCAGCACTGGGCCGAGCTGGTCCACCGGGGCCAGCACGCCTTCAGGCGTGAGGCCGGTGGCGAACTGCAGCTCGTCCAGCAGGGCGAGCGTCGAGGGGTAGGGCACCGCCACGGTGAGCCGATGGCCGTGGCGCACCAGCGGCAGCACGCCCAGCCGGCGCAGGATCTTGTCCGGGTAGTCCGCCGCCGGGGGCAGGCTCTCCAGGCGGATGGCGTCCAGGTCGATGATCGGCAGGCCATACTCCCAGGCGGCGGATAGCGTGGCCTTTCGAGCCGGCACGATGCCCGCCTCGATCAGGTGCTCGAGCAGCGACAGCTCAGACTCGCGGGCCTCGCTCTCGGCGCGCACCGCCGCCGCCTCGCCCAGCAGGCCATCGCTCACCAGGCGCCGGGCGAGCCCGCGCAACCCGCCGCGGTGGGTGGCGCCATGCAGCGGTGAGGGCGTGGGTTCCGGGGCGGCCGGCGGCATCTCGGGGGAGGGGGGGCGGTAGTCGTTCATGGCGTCTCATGTGTCGCAGCCAAGGTGCAGCTGTAGCTGGAGAGTGTCGTCTGCGCTGATTCTAGCCTCTGTGGCCACCCCCCGCCCAGCGCGGCACCACGCGCATTCAACCTTTTCCTCGCACTTTGGCTCATACGCTGGTATGAAATTTCTGCTACCCACTCACCTTTCAGCTACAATGCCCCTTGCAGGGTTGCAGATCGTAACTTAATGTAACCCTTACCGGGCAGTATGACGCTCGATGAACCCGGTGGCCAGGCAAGGCCTGAGACGGCTCATCCTGACCACCTAACGTGAACCCGCACGGGTGGCGAGAAGAAGGCAGACGCCAGACGCGCCACGGCGGACAGGAGCAAGGGGCAGGGCCATGAAGAGACAAGGCATGCAGAAATACGTGAAGACCGGGCAGGGCGGTTTTACCCTGATCGAGTTGCTGATCGTGGTGGCGATCATCGGTATCCTGGCGGCAATCGCGATTCCGAGGTACCAAGATTACGTGGTGAGGTCTGAAGTTTCTTCAGCTCTTTCCACAATCCGTGGTGGCCAGACGACTTATGACTCTAATCTCTATACCGGTGATGCATTAGCGACACCTGAAGATATCGGGCTTAACTCCGATCATACTTATGGTACTATTGCCACCACTCCGTTTGCAGGTTCAGCCATTTCCGATGCTATAAGCTTTGTCTTTGACAAGAGCGGTGCTGTTCAAAGAGCCGAAGGAAATTCAACCTCCTATATCTATCTCAGTAGAGATGAATCTGGAAATTGGGGCTGTACTTCAGATATCACACAAGACTATCTCCCGCAGTATTGTAAATAAATATAACGAATTTTTTAGATTTTAGTCTATAATTTAAATGCCGGGCATTGCCCGGTTTTTTTTGGTTTTCTGGTGCCAGAACCATTTGAAAGGTCTGCCTGGGTAGTGGATAGTAAGAAAAATTTTTCTGTAGTTCCTCCCAGCGCAATGTGATCGGAAAATGAACCAGTCATTTTTCATTTCCTCAAAATCTTGGCTGCTGTAGATCCTGGATTCATAGAATAACCGCAGCACTTTGGACACCACGGTAGAGGCAGGAGGGCCAGCGCCGGTACCCTCCCTGCTTTACCAATGGGATGGAGTCCTCCCCACCCTCCCGGCGCCGATGCGCCAAACTGAGTGGGTAAGGCCCCTGGCAGAGGAGAGCATCCCATGAGCATTTCACGTGTTGGCGTCGATATTGCCAAATCCGTCTTCCATGTCCATGGCGTGGACCGTCACGACCAGGTCGCATGGTATGGCAAGTACAAGCGCGACAAGTGGCTGGATGCCATCGTCAAACGCGTTCCCGTAGGTGCCGAGATTGGCATGGAAGCCTGCTCTTCATCCCATCACTGGGCACGCGCGCTTCAAGCACGTGGCTATCGCGTCAAGCTGATCGCCGCCCAGTTCGTGAAACCCTACGTCAAGAGCAACAAGAATGACCGGGCGGATGCCGAGGCAATCTGTGAGGCCATGGCGCGCCCTCACATGCGCTTCGTCACTATCAAGACAGTCGCTCAACAGGACGTGCAGGCGGCGCATCGCATCCGTAGTGAACTGGTCCAGCAACGCACCGCCAAGGCCAACCAGATTCGCGGCCTGGTCAGTGAGTACGGCTTGGTAGCCCCTACCGGTATGGGTCAGTTACGTGCCACCTTGCCGTGCTGGCTGGAGGATGCAGAGAACGGACTGACGGACGATTTCCGGATCCTGCTGGCAGGCCTCGCAGACGACCTGCGTTATCTCAACGAGCGCATCGCCGCGATGACCGATCGCATCGAACAGCATGCCCTTACCGACCCAGTAGCCAAACGCCTGATGACCCTGAGGGGCGTTGGCACGATCACTGCCAGCGCTCTGAGCGGGGCCCTGGGAGATGCCAAGGCCTTCAAATGCGGGCGAGATTTTGCCGCCTCGCTGGGCCTGACGCCGCGCCAACACAGCACCGGCGGGCGCGATCGCTTGTTGGGCATCAGCAAGCGCGGTGACAGTTATCTGCGCACGTTACTGGTCCATGGTGCCCGAGCGGTGGTGCGCTACACGGGAACAAAGGATGACAACCTGAGCAACTGGCTCCGACAACTGACGGAGCGAAAGCACGTCAACGTGGCGATTGTGGCGTTGGCCAACAAGACGGCTCGAATTGCGTGGGCCAACACGCACCATGATACGTCCTACGATCCTGACATGGCGGCTCAGACCACGTAGTCCCGAACTGCCGTATTTAGCCGTTGACACCGTTTCACTTCACTGAGGTCACCCGCCACCACGATTGCTGAGCATGCTGGAAGATGGCAAACAGGTCGAACGGACGCCAGAAAAACCCGTTTTGGTCGAAGAGCTTGTAGCTCGCCTCACCAACTGGGACCTGACGTGCGGATAGCCCATCAGGGTCCGATGCCCCAGGCATCACTAGCAAGACCGGATATACGTGTGCAGTCGTTCCTATCAGCCACCGTGCCACATGCTTGCAAACGGGGAGGACTCCATATACGACCAAAGTGAAGCAGAACATGGGATACCGACAGCTGACCCAGAACCAACGATACCAGATCCACGCCCGCTATGACGTGGGCATGACCAGCGACAGATCGGCAGAGAGCTGGGCCTCCATAGCAGTACGATCAGTCGTGAGCTCCGGCGCAACGCCACCTCAGGAGGCTACGATCCTCAGCAGGCCCAAGTTCTCAGTGATCATCGGCGCCGTACCGCCTGGAAATGGACGAAGCGCTTGCCGAGCATGATCACCGCCGTTGTCGGCCGGCTGCGTGAGGAGTGGAACCCTCAGCAAATCAGCAGCTTCATAGCCCCATTGGCCGGGGTAGGCGTCAGTCATCAGTGGATCTACTCCTTGATCTGGGATTGCAAGGCGCCGAGTGGCGATCTCTGGCGGCACCTCCATCAGCCCAAACGTCGCAGCAAGCATCGCGCTAAGGCCAAGAGCGCTGGGCTGGGCAAGATCTCCAACCGGGTAGGTATCGAGCACCGCCCGGCAGAGGCTGATGACCGTCGTTTCATCGGTCACGGGGAGGGCGACACCGTGATCCAGGGGCACAAGCAATCGGGCCTGGTCACACTGGTCGCACGTCGCAGCGGCTTTCTGCTGGCGGCACGGCTGCCTAGGATCTCGGCGGAGCTGACACAAGCGGCCATGATCCGCCTTTTGAAGCCTCGTCGGGGAGCTGTCCAGAGCATCACGCTGGACAATGGCTCGGAATTCGCCTACCACGAAGCCGTGGCCAAGGCGGTGACGGCAGCGACGTACTTCTGTGATCCCTATTGTTCCGGGCAGCGTGGGACGGCGGTCTCAATGACCAACAAGAACACGAATGACCTGATACGGCAGTACTTTCCCAAGGTAACGGACTTCCGCCAGGTCACCGACGCCGAGTTGTGCAGGGTGGTCAGGAAGTTGAATGACCGCCCTCGAAAACGGCTCGGCTGTCGGACACCGGCACAGGTGTTTCTGGGGGAATACTCAGGAGCCCTGGATACCGCAGGTGCTGCGCTTATTTCTTGAATTCAGGCTCTAGGGTCTTGAGATGCTTGAAGATATCTCTTCCATTGCTTCAGCATGATCTTCCCTCTTGTTCTTGTACATGGACCTGAATGTCGGGTAGAGCCATTCTGCTTCACTTTCTACTCTCTTTACAGCAGCATCATCTTCCAATGCTCGATACGCTAGAATTAAGTTGTAATAAAGCTCCGGGCGGGGTACCAGTCTCTTGGACTCTTCTGCCCAGTGGATGTAATCTTCAGCGGCTCTTGTAAAGCCTATAGCGACTCCTGCATTTACTTGGCGCGACATCTGAAGAAATTCCAGTTGTCGGTACATGCCAAACGGGTTGATGATGTCTCCTAAAGGATCGCGGCTTTCTGTTATCTTATACGCATAGTCAGCAATCTTGAACAGGGTGTGCAAGTGAGTCGCGAAGAAGAGCAGGAGCAGTGGTGTGGCAAAAAAAGCACCTATTTTAATGCTAAATGTGTAGCGGAAATCACGCGTGGAAGTTTTTTCTGCAACTGCAACTATGAATCCAAGAAGTAAAACAAAAGTAAGGAAGTGTGTGGTTGAATGATAAAAAGGAAGCTCTGTCATACTGTGTAGTAAAAGTGGGAGAGGAAGGCAGAATAATATAATTCGTTCTTTACCTAACTTGCTGAAGAAAACTCTATACATGACATATATGCCCATGCAAAGCATGGCTGTCATAGGCAATAAACCACCTTCAATGCCCCAGAGAAGTAGTTCGTTGTGTGGATGTGACAAATTGGTGGTGATGACTAGGTTCACTCCAGCGTCCGAAGCGCGCGCTTCGGCAA
Source organism: Halomonas fontilapidosi (assembly GCF_014192285.1). GTDB lineage: Bacteria > Pseudomonadota > Gammaproteobacteria > Pseudomonadales > Halomonadaceae > Halomonas > Halomonas fontilapidosi. The sequence continues at coordinate 6,307 of NZ_JACHXQ010000015.1, forward strand.
GGCTGTTTATGAAGTCATGCTGAAACCTGCCGTAGCCCCATCCGGTTACAGGTTTATCCATGATCATATTTATAGAATGAAGAATCTTCCCAATTCTTAGGTTGACGGTATTGGTCGACGTGGGATCTCTCGGGCTTGTTTCAATATTTATTAAGCCTACATAAGCAATCAGGATGCCGATGATAAGTAATCCTGCCCAAATAATAAACTGACGACGCCCCGTCAGAAAGAGATATACTAGTAGGATCGGGACGATAATTAAAAAGCTTAGCCAGCCTATGCGTGAATAGGTTAGAAAAACAGGCAATGGAATCAATAATGGCGCAAAGCTTGCCAGTACCGTCAATGGTCGGCTCCTTAGATCACGCATGAGCCGCGCTGAAATTACCAGGCCAGTAGTCAGGAAAGTGGCAAGTACATTGGGTTGTTGGAAGACGCCAAAAGGTCTCCCGTATTCAGGGTCATATGATAGCCATAACCCTGGCCCAAGAAGATAATATTGAACAATTGCATAAATGGCTTCCAACAGCACACCGAGCAGGATTGCCATGCCTAACCAATACCAGTCACGACAAGTTGGCTGCAGTTGGGCGAGCCCTAGCAAAAGTATGGCCCCGGCGGTCACCGTAAACATCCGCGGCAGGGCGATCAGTGAGGCTTCGTTCCAGGACCAGATGAAGGGCAGCCAGAGGGCCAGCAGCAGCAACCCGAGCCCGATATGGAACTTGCTATAACGGATCACCCCTCGGGTAGCTGGCCACATGGCAATTGCCATCATCAAGGCGAACCCTAGCCACACGGCACTGTTCGAGGGCATTTGCAAGCCTGAACCACCAATATTGGGGAAGGTGACGTGCAGCAGTACAGTGAAGGTGAATATCGCCGTGCCGATGAACCACTTGATCAGGCGGCGGTTGGGGGCGGTATCGGTGGTCATGGCAGTCCCTGCGGCCTTAATGGCTTGGTCTTCTCATTCGATTCGTATCGGAATGTAACATGACTAGTGTCGCGGGGTGGGCAGCCGATGTAAAGCGCAGTGAGGCCTTACGGGAAAGGGTTTCCCATGCTTTCGCGTTACACTTTTTCAACCCGGCTGCACAGGGCGGCGGATCGCAAAGGAGAAACGGGCATGTTCAAGGAGTTCAAGGAATTCGCCGTGCGCGGCAACGTGGTGGACATGGCGGTGGGGATCATCATCGGCGGGGCCTTCGGGACCATCGTCAAGAGCCTGGTCAACGACGTGCTGATGCCGCCCATCGGGCTGCTGATGGGCGGCGTCGACTTCTCCGATATCTTCCTGGTGCTCAAGGGCGAGGGGCCCTATGCCACCCTGGCCGACGCCACGGCGGCAGGCGCGGTGACCCTCAACGTCGGGGTGTTCGTCAACAATGTGGTCAGCTTCCTGATCGTGGCCTTCGCGGTCTTCCTGCTGGTGAAGGGCATCAATCGCCTGCGCCGCCAGCAGACCGCGGCGCCCACCGAACCCACGGCGCCCCCAGAGGAAATCCTGCTGCTGCGCGAGATCCGCGATGAACTGCGCAGGGAACAGGCGCCGAGGCCATCACCGGATGACTGATGTGAGAGGGAGGCATAGGAGGCTCAGAGCCCCCAGCGCACCCGAAACGACAGCCCCGCCACCACGAACAGCACCGAGAGCCCGGTGACGGCGAGGATATGCCAGCCCATCAGCGGGAGGGTGGCGGGCGAGAGGCGCGGGATGACCCGGAAGCGGGCGTGCGCCGCCACCAGGGCGGTGAGGCCGAGCAAGGCGAGCTTGGCCTGGATCAGCTGGGCCACCGGGCCGCCCTCGGCCGAGAACCATAGCGCCAGGGAGGGCAGCTTCTGCCATGCTAGCCACAGCCCGGTGACGACCTGCACCAGTAGCGCCGGCATGCCGATGCGTTCGTAGCCCTGCTCGAACCAGTGAAGTGCCGCCACGTCCTTGCCCTTCAGCACCCGCGGCAGGATGGTCACCGCCAGCACCAGGTGCCCGCCGGTCCAGACGGTGGCGCCCAGCAGGTGCAGGAGCAGCATAGTGGCGTTCATGGTGCCTCCAACGCTCGCTTAACGGGCTGAGCCGGCGAGCAGAGCACGTTCAGATATAGAAGCGCGGCAGGCGATGGGTGCGTGGGGCTCGCGCCATCTTCTTCGGCAGTCGCGCGCTTGGGCGACTCCAGATCGTCAGGAAGCGTTCGTTGCTGCGGCGACGACGGGCCGCGCGCGGCGCCCTTGGCGGAAGGGGTTGGTCCCAGATGCTGGTCAATGGCATAACGGTCATAAGGTGTCTCCGCGGCCCGATGGGCCTGATCAATATGAAACTTTTTTCCATTATACCCGAGGTCAAACGCTTGTCTACGACCTAAGTCGTAGCAGCAGTGAAGGAGAATGGCCATGAGGCTGGAACCTGAGGCGATCGAGCGGCTGATCGCCGGCGTGGTGGCTGCGGGGCGCGAGGTGATGGCGATCTATCGCCGAGCGTACGCCGTTGAGCACAAGGCCGACGACAGTCCGCTTACCGAGGCCGATATGGCGTCGCACCATGCCCTGCTGGCGCTGCTCGAGCGCGAAACGCCGGGCATGCCGGTTCTCTCCGAGGAGTCGGACGAGATTCCCTTCGCGACCCGCCGGCACTGGGCACGCTTCTGGCTGGTCGACCCCCTGGACGGCACTCGCGAATTCATCGCCGGCAACGGGGAATTTACCCTCAATGTGGCGCTGGTCGAGGCGGGGGTGCCGGTGTTCGGCATCGTCTACGCGCCGGCGCTGCCCGAGAGGCCGGTGACCTGGTGGGGCCAGGTCGGGCAGGGGGCCTTTCGGCGCGAAGGAGAGCGCGAGCGCGCCATCGGCGTGCGCGAACTGCCCGATCCCGATCGTGAGCCCTGGCAGGTGGCGGGCAGCCGCCGCAACGGCCGTGAGGCCTTCATAGCCTTCTGCCAGGCGTTGCCGGCGCATGTCACGCGCGATATCGGCAGCTCCCTGAAGTTCTGCCTGATCGCTGAGGGCAAGGCTGATCTGTATCCGCGCCTGGCGCCGACCAGCGAGTGGGACACCGCCGCCGCCCAGGCCGTGGTGACTGCCGCCGGCGGGCAGGTACTGGACGCCGCGACCCTGCAGCCGCTGCGCTGCAATCAGCAGGAAAGCCTGCTCAACCCCGGCTTTATCGCCTGCGGCCAGCGCGATGCGCGTTGGCAGCGGGCGCTTGCCGAGGCGCTGAAAGAGACGCCAACAACCCGCTGAGGGCCGAACGTGAGACGAGCTGAAACGAGTTGGGTGCGATGCATGTTGCACTGCACAAAACTGCCTGCTATTGTGCACTGCAGCAGAGCGGGAGTCTCCCGTTCCATGTCATCCAGAGCCCAGGAGGTTCCATCATGACCAACGTATTCGCGTTTGATACCAAGCAGTTCGACACCGCTCAGTTTGAGTCCATGCTCGCGCCGGCGCGCGCCTTTGCCGCGCTCTCGGTCGATATGACCGAGAAGCTGGTCAATGCCCAGTTCGAGGCCGCCCAGGCCTACACCGACACCAGCCTGGCGCAGCTGCGCAGCCTGATGGAGGTCAAGGACGCCGAAGGCCTCAAGAGCTATATGGAAGGCCAGCAGAAGGTCGCCAACGAGCTGACCGAGCGCCTGAAGGGCGACGCCGAGAAGGTGGTGGCCCTGCAGCAGGAGTTTGCCAAGGAAAGCCAGAAGCTGACCGAGAGCAACGTCAAGCAGGCCCAGGAAGGCGCCAAGAAGGCCACCGAGACCGCTACCAAGGTGGTCAAGGAAGCCGCCCCCAAGGCTGCCAACTAAGCCTTGCCCCCGGCCTGCGGGCCGGGCAGCGTGATATCTCGACAGGCCGCCGATCAGTGATCGGCGGCCTGTCGGTGTTTACGATGCCCATCCAGACCACCATGCCAGACTTTTCAGCATGCATGGGTAGGGGCTTCGACGCCCACCTTGCCTATACTGAGGGCATCGGATAGCAGGATAGCAGGTATTGGTTAGTGGGCAGGGAGGCCACCCGGATGCAGACTCCACGGATTGTTCACCATGGCGCCGCCGAGGGCGTGACCGGCAGCTGTCATCGCCTGCAGGTGAGCGAGGAGCACGCATTGCTGGTGGATTGCGGGCTCTTCCAGGGCCAGGACGCCGACCACCTCGACAGCCTCGAGCAGCACCGGGTGCGCTTCCCGGTGGACGACGTGCTGGCGCTGGTGGTCACCCATGTGCATATCGACCATATCGGCCGGCTGCCCTACCTGCTGGCGGCGGGCCATCGCTCATGATGAAATGGTGCATGCCAATACGCGTGCCTACCTGACGGCTGTTCCATCCTGAAAGGCGGATACGGAGATTCCTCATGATTACCCCCGTCATCATGGCCGGGGGCAGTGGCTCGCGCTTGTGGCCGCTGTCGCGCCAGTGGCACCCTAAGCAGTTCCTGTCGCTGACCGGCGAGGGCAGCATGCTGCAGGAGACGCTCAAGCGACTCTCACCGCTCGAGCACCGCGCACCGCTGTTGATCTGCCACGAGGCGCATCGCTTCCTGGTGGCCGAGCAGGTGCGCCAGCAGGGCATTGGCGAGGCTCGCATCCTGCTCGAGCCGGAAGGCCGCAATACCGCGCCGGCCATCGCCCTGGCGTCACTTCAGGCTCTAGAAGCGGAGCCTGAAGCGCTGCTGCTGGTGCTGGCCGCCGATCATCTGATTCGCGACGTGGCGCAGTTCCACGAGAGCGTGGCTCATGCCCGCACGCTTGCTGAGCAGGGCCAACTGGTCACCTTCGGCGTGGTGCCCACCCATGCCGAGACCGGCTACGGTTATATCCAGCGTGGCGAGCGGCAGGGTGATGTCGGTTTCCGGGTCATGCGCTTCGTCGAGAAGCCCGACCGGCTAACCGCCGAGAACTACCTGGCCAGCGGCGACTATTACTGGAACAGCGGCATGTTTCTGTTCTCGGCCAAGCGCTACCTGGAGGAGCTCGAGCGCTTCCAGCCGGCCATGGTGGCAGCTTGTCGCGCGGCCCTGGCCGGGGCCAGCGAGGATCTCGACTTTACCCGGCTGGACGCCGAGGCCTTCAAGGCCTGCCCGGCGGATTCCGTCGACTACGCGGTGATGGAGCGTACCGAGCATGCCAGTGTGGTGCCGCTGGAGGCGGGCTGGAGCGATATCGGTTCCTGGTCGGCGCTGTGGGCGGTCAGCGAGCGCGATGGGCAAGGCAATGCCTGCCAGGGTGACGTGATGCTTCACGACAGCCACAACCTGTTGGTGCATGCCGACCACCGCCTGGTGGCTACGCTGGGCGTCGAGGACCTGGTGGTAGTGGAGACCAAGGACGCCGTGTTGGTGGCCCGCAAGGATCGCGTGCAGGAGGTCAAGCAGATCGTCGCGCGCCTCAAGGCAGAAGGACGTAGCGAGCAGCAGAGCCATCGCGAGGTCTATCGCCCCTGGGGTGTCTACGACAGCATCGATAAGGGAGAGCGCTATCAGGTCAAGCGCATTACCGTGAAGCCCGGCGGCAGGCTCTCGGTGCAGTTGCACCACCACCGCGCTGAGCACTGGGTGGTGGTCTCGGGCACCGCGAAGGTCACCATCGGCGAGACTACCCGCCTCGTCAGCGAGAACGAGTCGACCTATATCCCCATCGGCCAGGTCCATGCCCTGGAGAATCCGGGCAAGATTCCGCTGGAGCTGATCGAGGTGCAATCGGGGGCCTACCTGGGCGAGGATGACATCGTGCGCTTCGACGACCGCTACGGGCGCTTTTGATATCGGCAAGCCACGAGGAGCATCACCTCTCAATCTGTTTCGGTGACAACGACGTTGACAGATAGGGGAGGCCACCCGCATGCACGATACGCCACAGATACGCCATCACGGCGCCGCCGAAGGCGTGACTGGCAGCTGCCATCGCCTGCAGGTCAGCGAGGAGCGCGCACTGCTGATGGATTGCGGGCTCTTCCAGGGCCAGGACGCCGACCATCTCGACAGCCTCGAGCAGCACCGGGTGCGCTTCCCGGTGGACGACGTGCTGGCGCTGGTGGTCACCCATGTGCATATCGACCATATCGGCCGGCTGCCCTACCTGCTGGCCGCGGGCTATCGCGGGCCTATCCTCTGTTCGGTGCCCTCCGCGCGGCTGCTGCCGCTGGTGATCGAGGATGCGCTGAAGATCGGCTTCACCCGCGACCGGGCGCTGATCGAGCGCTTCCTAGGCGAGGTGGAGGGGCGGCTGGTGCCGCTGGATTACCGGCAGTGGCATACCGTGATCGATGACACTCGCCATCGGATCCGCGTCAAGCTGCAGCGCGCTGGCCATATCCTCGGCTCGGCCTACGTGGAGGTCGACGTGCGCGACCACGCCACGGGCGAGTCAAGCCGCACGGTGTTCTCCGGCGACCTGGGCGCGCCTTACTCGACGCTGCTGCCGGCACCCAGGTCCCCATATCGCGCTGACACCCTGGTGATCGAGAGCACCTACGGCGGCCTCCGCCACGAGGACCGCACCACCCGCCGGGCGCGGCTCAAGGGCGCCATCGACCGTGCGCTGGAGAGCGCCGGCAGCGTGGTGATCCCCGCCTTCAGTATCGGCCGTACCCAGGAGCTGCTCTACGAGCTCGAGGGGCTGATCCACGGCGCCACGGATCCGCGCTGGCGCGAGCTCGAGATCATCGTCGACTCGCCATTGGCCGCGCGCTTCACCGAGGTCTACCGCGAGCTCAGGCCCTGGTGGGATGCCGAGGCCCAGCGTCGGCTGCGCGGCGGGCGCCACCCGCTGAGCTTCGATAACCTCTACACCGTGGACAGCCACGACGAGCACGAGCAGACCGTGGAGTACCTGGCGCGCACCCACCGCCCGGCGGTTGTGATCGCCGCCAGCGGCATGGTCACCGGCGGGCGGGTGGTCAATTACCTCAAGCGCATGCTGGGTGACCCGCGCCACGCGGTGGTGTTCATCGGCTACCAGGGCGCCGGCACCCCGGGCCGCGACATCCAGCGCTACGGGCCAAGTGGCGGCTGGGTACTGCTCGACGGCGAGCGCATCGACATCCGCGCCCATATCGAGACCGTCAGCGGCTACTCCGCCCACGCCGACCAGCAGAACCTGCTCGACTTCATCCGCCGTATGCGCCATCCACCGCGCCATGTGCGCCTGGTCCACGGGGAACGCGACGCCCAGCTCGCCTTCAAGGCGAGGATCGAACAGTGGGCGAGGGACGCCGGCCGGGAGGTCGAGGTGAGCCTGGGGGCGGATCACCAGGTGGAGTGAGGGGGGGTCTCCGCCTCGGCGCCGAGGCGGCCCAGGCGGGTATTCCGTTCGCAATTGGCGCAGGTGACCACGGCCAGGTCGTTGTCGACCGCCTCGATCGTGAACTCCTGCCAGTCATTGGCCCGGGCGATCTCGATGGTGCCGCAGGCGCAGGACAGGATGCGCCGGCCCTGGGGGTCGACGTCGAGCGTGATGGGTCTCATGGGCAATCCCTCCCTGGATATGGCCCGATGGTACGCCATCGCGTCGCTCGTCTTCGTACGAGAACGCGGCCACGGGGTGTAGGCGATCTCGTCGGTTTGACTAAGGCGGCCCTAGTCCCAGCTCTGGTCGTACTCCTCCCAGTAGCGGCCGAGGTCGCGCTCTTCGGTGAGATCGTAGAGCCGGTAGCGGCGACTCAGGCGGGCGCCGCCTCCCGGGCGGTAGAAATGTCTTCCGCAAAATTGTAAAGTCCGCACCCTTTCAGCGGTATTTCCAAATAACCACATACAGTTGCATGTTGCCAAAAAGAGACAGGCCTCGGGGATGCGCCATGACACCCCCGGGCGGTAGCGTGCCCGAACGCATAGGCCCTTCCACCTTGCAGGCATTCCCCTTCATGCCCCATTCAACGCCCATGAAGCTGCTGCCGGCCCTGAGTGGTGCCATCCTGCTCACCGGCTGCGCCTATGCGCCGGGTAGCCATTTCGCCTCCCGCAGTGAGAGTGCGCCCGTCGACAACCTGGTTGATATCGAGCCCATCACCCTGGGGCTGATCAATCTCCAACGCCCGGCGCCGGATACCGAGCGGCTCGAGGCGCTCAGCGAGGGGCAGTGGGAAGCGATTGACGACTACGGCTATCGCATCGGCAAGGGCGATGTACTGAGTATCATCGTCTATGACCACCCGGATCTGACGATCCCCACCGGCAGCGAACGCAGCGTCGAGGAGGCCGGCAACACCGTCCACCAGGATGGCACCATCTACTATCCCTTCATCGGGCGCGTCGAGGTGGCCGGGCGAACCGTCACCGAGGTGCGCGATGAACTGGCGCGGCGCCTCGAGCCCTATATCGCCGCGCCCCAGGTGGAGGTGAAGATCGCCGCCTTCAATTCGCAGGAGGTGCAGGTCACCGGCGAGGTGAACGAGCCTGCCCGTCTTCCGGTCACCAATGTACCGATGACGGTGCTGGATGCCATCAGCCTGACCGGCGGGCTCGGGCCCCAGGCCAACTGGCATGAGGTTGTCCTGCTCCGTGACGGCGAGCAGCGTACCCTGTCGCTCTACGACATGCTCAACGAGGGAGAGCTCAGCCAGGACCTGCTGCTGAAGGACGGCGATGTGCTGCATGTGCCGGACCTGGGCAGCCAACAGGTGTTCGTGATGGGCGAGGTGGGCGAGCCCCAGGCCCTGCCCATGGGACGCTCGCCGATGAGCCTGACCGAGGCGCTCAGCCGCGCCGGTTGTTTCGACGAGGCCCAGGCCGATGCCAGCGGCATCTTCGTCTTCCGTCGCCAGCCGGAGCGCAGCGACAAGCTGGCGACCGTCTACCAGCTGGATGCCCGCAATGCCGCTGCCATGGTGCTGGGCACCGAGTTCCGGCTCGAGCTTACCGACGTGGTGTACGTGACCACCACGCCGCTGGGCCGCTGGAACCGCGTGATTGGCCAGCTGCTGCCCACCGTGACCGCGGTCTATCAGGTCACGCGGACGACGCGTGACGCCAATGACCTCCGCGACGACTTCTGATGTTCCAGCACCTGCTTGTCGTCTGCACCGGTAACATCTGTCGCAGCCCCGTCGCCGCCGCCATGCTCGCCGCGGCGCTGCCCGGCAGGCGAATCGACTCTGCCGGGCTGGGCGCCCTGGTCGGCCACGGCGTCGAGCCCACCGCCCGCGAGCTCGCCGAGGCCGACGGCCTACACGTGGCCGACCACCAGGCCCGCCAGCTCACCGAGGCCATGCTCACCGAAGCTGACCTGATCCTGGTGATGAGCGAAGGCCAGCGCCACGCCGTCGCCGACCTCGCCCCCGCGGCATTAGGCAAGACCATGCTGCTCGGAAAGTGGCTCGATGAAGGCCGTGGCCGCGAGATCCCCGACCCGTATCGCAAGAGCCGGGAAGTGTTTGAGCATGTGCACGGCCTGCTGAGGGAGGCCACCGGGGAGTGGGCGAAGCGGTTGTAGGAGCTACAAGGGGGCAAGCTACAAGCTGCAAGGAACCCCAAAGGGCAAGGTGCGAGGGGCGAGCAATAAGGGAAGTAGTCCTGGTGAGGTGGCGTCATGCAATTCGAGGATCTTCAAGTCTGGAAGCGGTCCGCTCGGCTGTGTGCCGATGTCTACACCGAGCTCAAGAGCTGCCGCGATTTCGGGTTCAAGGACCAGATAACGCGGTCCGCCTTGTCGATTGCCAGCAATATCGCCGAAGGCTATGAGCGAGAGACCGAAAAAGATCGGGTCAGGTTCCTGAGCTATTCGAAGGGCTCGTGTGGCGAGCTGAGAACGCAGATATATATCGGCATCGAGATCGGCTACATCAGTAAGCCTCTGGGACAGAGGTGGGCTCAGGAGACCCGTGAAATTTCCAAGATGCTTCACGGTCTGATGGCCTCTTTCCGTCGCTAGTAACACGCGCAACAGAATTTTCATTATTCATCAATAGATTGGCCGCTGGGTTTCCTTGCAGCTTGCTCCTTGTAGCTTGTAGCTAAACCACCCAGCCCGGAGAACTCACCCCAGATGTCAGACTCGCACAACCCTGGAACGAAGCCACCTGCGGTGGCGGATGACGAAATCTACCTCGGCCGCCTCTTCGGCCTGCTGCTGGACCACAAGTGGTGGATCATCGGCATTACCTTCCTGTTTGCCCTGGGGGGGCGTGGCCTATGCGCTGCAGGCGACGCCGATCTACCGGGCGGATGCGCTGGTGCAGGTGGAGGACAAGGCGGGGATGAGCAACCCGCTGGAAGACGTGCGGGCCATGCTCGGCGAGGAGCCCACGGCCGATACCCAGATCGGTATCCTGCGTTCGCGGCTGTTGCTTGGCCGTGTCGTGGACCAGGAGCGGCTCGACCTGGTGGTGGTGCCGGCACGTTTCCCCGTCATCGGCGACTTCCTGATGCGTCTCGGCATCGAGCGGCCCAGCTTTGCGGAGAGCAGCGTCTGGGCGGGAGAGGCGATCAACATCGGGGATTTCTAGGTAGATTCGCCCCTGGTGGGAGAGGCGTTCACGCTGACGGCAGGCGATGAGGGCCGTTAAACGCTGAGTCTGGAAGGCGAGACGCTGTGGGAGGGCGAGATCGGCGAGGACAACAGCTTCCTAGATGGCCAGGCCACCCTGCAAGTGGCCGAGATCAAGGCGGCCCCGGGCGCCGAGTTTACCCTGGTCAAGCGCTCGCGCCTGGCGGCAATCAATGACCTGCGCTCACGTTTTAGCGTCAGCCAGCAGGGTAAGGACAGCGGCCTGCTCGACCTGGCCCTGACCGATGCTAACCCCGAGCGTGCTGCCCGCGTGCTGGATGCCATCAGTGAGATTTACCTGACGCAGAACATTCAGCGCCAGAGCGCCGAGATCGAGCAGAGCTTGGACTTCCTGGAGGGGCAGGAGCCCGAAAACCGCCACAGCTGCGCGAGGCCGAGAATGCACTGAACGACTATCGCACGGAACGCGACAGCGTCGATCTCTCCCTGGAGACCCAGTCGATCCTGGAGCGACTGGTCAACCTGGAGGCGCAGCTCAATGAACTGGAGTTTACCGAGTCCGAGATCTCTCGACGCTTTTCCCTCAGCCACCCGACCTATTCGGCCCTGCTGGAGAAGAAGCAGTAGTTGATCGATGAGCGGGAAAGGCTCAACGAGCGCATCGACACGCTGCCGGAGACGCAGCAGCAGGTGCTGCGCCGCACGCGCGACGTGGAGCTCAACCAGGAGGTCTACCTGCAGCTGCGCAACAAGATCCAGGAGATGAAGATCGCCAAGGCCAGCACGGTGGGCAACATGCGCATCCTCGATGAGGCCGTGGTGCAGCCCGAGCCGGTGGAACCCAAGAAACCACTGATCGTCGTGCTGGCGACCCTGCTGGGCGGCATGCTCGCGGTGGGGATCGTGCTGGTGCGCGGCCTGCTGCGCCGTGGCGTGGAGTCGGCCGAGCAGGTCGAGGAGGTTGGCCTGCCGGTCTATGCCAGCGTGCCGCTTTCCGACGAGCAGCAGAAGCTGGTCCAGCGGGATGAAGCGCCGTAGCGAGCGCCTTGGCCACGACATCGTCACCGGTATCCTGGCTGAGCGTGCCCCGGCCGACACCGCTGTGGAGGCGCTGCGGGGGCTGCGCACCAGCCTGCACTTCGCCATGCTGGAGGCCGGTGACAATCGCCTGATGATCACCGGGCCGAGCCCCGGGATCGGCAAGAGCTTCATCTCCGTCAACCTGGCCACCGTCTGCGCCCTCGGTGGCCAGAGGGTGCTGGTGGTGGATGCCGACATGCGCAAGGGCCATATCCACCACGCCTTCCGCGGTCACAGCGAAAACGGGCTCTCGGAGCTGCTCTCCGGCAAGGCAAACTGGGGGGAGGTGGTGCGCGACAGCGGCATCGAGAACCTGAGCTACGTGGCACGCGGCACGGCACCGCCCAACCCCGCCGAACTGCTGATGAACGCCGGATTCACTGCCTTCCTCGAGCAGGCCAGCCGCGAGTTCGACCTGGTGATCCTCGATACCCCGCCGGTGCTGGCTGTGACGGATGCGGCCCTGGTCGGCAAGCAGTGTGGCACTAGCCTGATGGTCGCCCGCTTCCAGCTGAACCCTGCCAAGGAACTGCAGATCGCCACTCGCCGCCTAGAGACCGCCGGCGTCACCGTCAAGGGCGCGATCCGTAATGCCATGGAGCGCAAGGCCGCCACCCACTACGGCTACGGCTATGGCTATGGCTATTACAACTATGCCTACCGGTAGAGTAGGGGATGGCCCCGCCGTCACCGATCGGCGACAGGGCGCCTTGTTCGGCACCCGCCCTCCATACCTGCTGGCACGTATCCCGCTAGAGTCACGTCCCGCCCTGACGTACAATCCTCTCCCCGTAAAAAATACTTTGCTGAGGGGGCCCGTGTTGGCTTCCCGGCGAGACGTGAACTGCAGGGTTCGAGGACATGCCCGGTGCGACCTCCGGGCGGTAGCGTGCCCTTGCCATGGCGAAAGGTAATTCCAAGAAATGAACAACCCCCCGGACGGACAGGCATCCCGATATGCCAGCGATGACGAAATCTCCCTGGTGGACCTCGCCAAGATCCTGATAAAGCGCTGGAAGCTGATGGTGGCCACCTTCGCTGTCATCGTGCTGGGTGCCCTAGCCTACGTCCTGCTGATGGAGCGCAGCTACGATTATGTTTCCCTCTATCAGGTAGCCGAACAGGCACCCACCGAGAACAGGGAAGATGGCGCCCTCGAGTCGCCTTCCACCATTGTGGCCAAGACCAGCAACCTCTACCTCGGCTCCGTCACACGCCAGATCCTGGAAGACGAAGGAATGGCCTCACTTCCGTTCCAGACCTCTGTCAGCAACCCGGAGGACACCCTCCTGGTGAAGCTGACATCACAATCCAGCGAAGCCAATGGGCCAGTGGTGGAGTCTTTTCATGCCCGGGTTCTTGAGCGTATCGAGCAGGACCAGCAGGCTCAGCTTGAACGCCGTAGTGATACAATGCAGAGCCAGCTGGAAAGTACGCAGCGCTCCCTGGAACTTGCCAAGGAGTCCACGAGCCCTTCCGCCGCGGAACTTGTGGCAAGCTACTCACAACGCGTGGCAGATATTCAGGAACGCCTGGCGCAATTGCAGGAAGGGGAGCTCGTGCAGACCGCCGTGAAGGGCCTCAAGCCTACGGGAACCAGCCGTAGCTTGGTGATGGCCCTGGCGATTGTGGTGGGTGGCATGGTTGCTCTCATGATGGCGTTCCTTTCCCAGTTTGCCGTAGCTGTGCGGGACAGCCTCCAGGAAGAGGAATGAGGAGGCCCTGAATTCAAGCAATAAGCGCAGCACCTGCGGTATCCAGGGCTCCTGAGTATTCCCCCAGAAACACCTGTGCCGGTGTCCGATAGCCAAGCCGTTTTCGAGGGCGGTCATTCAGCTTTCTGACCACCCTGCGCAACTCGGCGTCGGTGACCTGGCGGAAGTCCGTTCCCTTGGGAAAGTACTGCCGTATCAGGCCATTCGTGTTCTCGTTGGTCCCACGCTGCCCGGAGCAGTAGGGATCACAGAAGTACGTTGCCGCCGTCACCGCCTTGGACACGGCTTCGTGATCGGCGAATTCCGAGCCATTGTCCAGCGTGATGGTCCGGACAGCACCCCGACGGGGCTTCAACAGGCGGATCATGGCCGCTTGTGTCAGCTCCGCCGAGATCTTGGGCAGCCGTGCCGCCAGCAGATAGCCGCTGCGACGCTCGACCAGTGTGACCAGGCCGGATTGCTTGTGCCCCTGGATCACGGTGTCGCCCTCCCAGTGGCCGATGAAACGCCGGTCATCGACTTCAGCCGGTCGGTGCTCGATCCCTACCCGGTTGGGGATCTTGCCCAGACCAGCGCTCTTGGCCTGGGCGCGGTGCTTGCTGCGACGTTTGGGCTGACGGAGATGCCGCCAGAGATCACCACCCCGTGCCTTGTCATCCCAGATCAAGGAGTAGATCCACTGATGACTGACGCCTACCCCGGCCATGGGGGCTATGAAGCCGCTGATTTGCTGTGGGCTCCACTCCTCACGCAGCCGGCCGACGACGGCAGCAATCATGCTCGGCAGGCGCTTTGTCCACTTCCAGGCTGTGCGGCGCCGATGATCACTGAGGGCCTGGGCCTGTTCGGGATCATAGCCATCGGAGGTGGCGTTGCGGCGCAGCTCACGACTGATCGTGCTGCTATGGAGGCCCAACTCCCTGCCGATCTGCCGCTGGCTCATGCCCAAGTCATAGCGGGCGTGGATCTGGTATCGTTGGGTCTGGGTCAGCTGTCGGTATCACATGCTCTGCATCACTTTGGTGAGCCGAGAATGGTACCGGCGCTGGCCCTCCTGCCTCTACCGTGCGGTCCAAAGTGCTGCGGTTATTCTATGAATCCAGAGGCATAAAACAATCTGCTCGATCATTGCTCTATCTCTACTCCCTATCCCTGTCCCTTTCATATGGCTGTTCTGGTTTCTTCCTACCTATGGCTAACTGTTATAGAACATCATTAAGTGACCTGTTGAACCCCGGGTGATTAATTATCCGCATTTATAATATTCTTGGCACTTTACGCTATCTTACTCTTGTTGATCCCACTGCATGGCTATTACCCAATACCTAGGTATCATCTTCTCGCGACCACGCTGGCGGCACGTATTGGCTGCGGCCTTGGTAGCCCATCTCATTGTAGGGGGGTATGCCACCCTTAGAGAACTCTTCTATGGCATGAGCCTGTCGCTGATCATGGATGGCATCCAGTTCGCACTCATCCAGGCGGCGCTTTTCCTGTTGTACTTCTCATCCTCGCGGATGGAGAACGTTCGCTATTCGTTGGACACGCAGTTCTACGTCGAGCGCTATTTCAAGGAGCGACACCGCTTTCTGGCCATGAAACGCCACGGCCAGGGTGGCTTCAAACCCCAGGTTGGCCTGACATCCGCCGACACACGCCGCTTGGGCAATCGACGGGATCTCATCGTCAGCCAGTCGTTGCTTGAGTACCAACCACCTGTGGCTGCCACCATCCAAGACTTGGCGTTTCGCCTGGAAAACAACTGGTTCGACCTGCCTTGGGTGGTTGCGGACCAGGCGTTGGAACTCACGCTCAAACGCTTTAATGCGCTGGAAAAATATGACTACAACGGGCTGCTGATGTCCGTCACTGGGCTGGAGCAACATGCTTCTGGTACCACGCTTGTCTTCGAGAAGGCCACTTATTACAGCTACCTGGTCACCAACATGCTACCGGAAGTCGAGATGCCAGGTGGCCTGACCTATCGCGACATGCTCGAGCCTGGTCCAGTACTTTCTACATTGGAAACAAGCCTTCCCGAGAACCATCTGGGCCTCAATTGCCTCTTTCGAACGCGCGATGGTGATTTCATCATTCCCCGGCGAAGCCACAACACTAATGTCTTCAAGGGTCAGCTATCGGCCAGCGTTTCCGGCGCCTCCAACCTGCATACCTGCCGCCTTGGTAATCAGGGCACCTACAGCCCCCTGGCCTGGCTGATCAATGAAACACGAGAGGAGCTACCCTTTCTCTTTACCGAGGCTGGCCAGGCAGTGGGGGACGATGCCATGCAGGCCTTGTTGGGCGAAGCATGCTTTCTCGGTATCACCCGCGAACTGCGCCGCTGCGGCAAGCCGGAAGCCTTCTTCTTCTTCTCCCTGCCCATCACGACCGATGAGGTACGCCAGCGACTACGTGCCCATCTCCGCGAGCAAGGAGACCACCCGATCTCGATGAGCGAGATTCGCGCCATTGACTTCAATGAGAATGCCGGCTTCCTGCTTGTACAAGAGCGGGCCCTGTTCGAGGGGCTGGGCCAGCACGTCTTGCCCGGCAGGCGTGTAGTACCGTTCACCCGTCCAAAGCCCCCCGAATTTCAACATCGTCTGGCGTACGAGGGCGAGAGCTATGTGGTCTCCGAATCCCTGTTCGTCAACCTGTTGCTCTATCAAAACCACTGCATGAATGGATGATTGATGACATCTCCCCACGCCACTCTGATCGATAGACTCAACGCCAAGGAAGCCGTGATCGGCATCGTCGGGCTCGGCTATGTCGGCCTGCCGCTTATGCTGCGCTACAACGATATCGGCTTTCGCGTCTTGGGTATCGACATCGACCCGGAGAAGGTCAACCACCTGAACGGTGGCAAGAGCTATATCGAGCATATCCCCTCCGAGAAAGTCGCCAGGGCGACTCAGTCCGGCTTTGAAGCCACCAGCGACTTCAGCCGCGTGGTGGAAGCCGATGCCATCATCCTCTGCGTGCCCACGCCGCTAAACAAGTATCGCGAGCCGGACATGAGCTTCGTGATCAACACCACCGATGCGCTGAAACCCTATCTGCGAGAAGGGCAGATGGTGTCGCTGGAGAGCACCACCTACCCGGGCACCACCGAGGAGGAGCTGCTGCCTCGCGTGCAGGAAGGGGGCCTGGTCGTTGGCGAGAACATCTTCCTGGTCTATTCGCCGGAGCGGGAAGATCCGGGCAACCCCGATTTCGAGACGCGCACCATTCCCAAGGTGGTAGGTGGCCAGACACCCGCCTGCCGCGAGGTGGGTATCGCGCTCTACTCTCACGCCATCGACCAGGTGGTGCCGGTTAGCTCCACCAAGGCTGCCGAGATGACCAAGCTGCTGGAGAACATCCACCGTGCGGTAAACATCGGTCTTGTCAACGAGATGAAGATCGTCGCCGACCGTATGGGCATCGATATCTTCGAGGTAGTGGATGCCGCCGCCACCAAGCCCTTTGGCTTCACGCCCTACTACCCAGGCCCGGGCCTGGGGGGCCACTGCATCCCAATTGATCCCTTCTACCTGACCTGGAAGGCACGTGAGTACGGCCTGCACACTCGTTTTATCGAGCTCTCCGGGGAGGTGAACCGTGCTATGCCCGAGTACGTGGTGGGCAAGCTGATGGACGGTCTGAACGAGCATGGCAAGGCGCTCAAGAACAGCCGCGTGCTGGTGCTGGGGATCACCTACAAGAAGAACGTCGACGACATGCGCGAGTCTCCCTCTGTGGAGATCATGGAACTGATTGAAGCTAAGGGGGCCGAAGTCGCCTACAGCGACCCCCATGTGCCGGTCTTCCCCAAGATGCGCGAGCACCACTTCGAATTGGCCAGTGTGGAATTGACCGCCGAGAGCCTGGCCAGCTTCGATGCCGTAGTGCTGGCAACCGACCATGACCGTTTCGACTTCGAGCTGATCCAGCAGCACGCCAAGCTGATCATTGACAGCCGCGGCACCTACCGCGCGCCCGCCGCCCACATCATCAAGGCCTGAGGAAGAGAATGAAGAACTTTGCCCTGATCGGCGCTGCCGGTTACATCGCCCCGCGCCATATGAAGGCCATCAAGGAAACCTGCAACCACCTGGCGGTGGGCTACGACATCAACGACTCCGTGGGCATCATCGACTCCATTTCGCCCCAGAGCGCGTTCTTTACTGAGTTCGAACGTTTCCAAGAACACGCCTGGCAGCTCAAGCGTAACCCTGAGACTGCGCTGGACTATGTGGTGGTATGCTCGCCCAACTATCTGCATCATGCGCACATTGCCGCCGGCTTGCGCCTAGGCTGCGACGTTATCTGCGAGAAGCCCCTGGTACCGACGCCCGAACTTCTCGATGAGCTGGCGCTGATCGAGCAGGAGACCGGCATGCGGGTCTATAACATCCTGCAGTTGCGCCACCATCAGGCGATCCTCGACCTCAAGCAGAAGGTGCAGCAGGAGTCCCGCAGCGATAAGCATGAGGTGGAGCTGACCTACATCACCTCCCGCGGCAGGTGGTACATGGAGAGCTGGAAAGGCGACCCGCGCAAGTCCTTCGGCGTGGCCACCAACATCGGCGTGCATTTCTTCGACATGCTACACTTCATCTTTGGCAAGCTGCAGAAGAACGTGCTGCACTACGCTAGCAACGACAAGGCCGCCGGTTACCTGGAGTACGAAAAGGCGCGGGTGCCCTGGTTCCTCTCCATCGACGCGGGCGACCTGCCGGAAAGCGTCAAGGGCAAGCAGCCGACCTATCGCTCCATCACCGTGGATGACGAAGAGGTCGAGTTCTCCGGCGGCTTTACCGACCTGCACACACTGAGCTATCAGGAGATCCTCGCCGGCCGCGGCTACGGTATCGAGGATGCTCGCCACTGCATCCAGACCGTGAACACCATTCGCTCTGCGAAGCCCCAGGCGCCGGAGGCCGGCGAAGCTCATCCCTTCCTTAATAGGCTGATGTGATATGAGTGACACCAGCGTGATGATCCATGACTCCGCCATCGTCGATGATGGGGCCCAGATCGGTGAAGGCTCCCGCGTCTGGCACTTCGTGCACGTTTGCGGCGGTGCTCGCATCGGCAAGGGCGTTTCCCTGGGCCAGAACGTCTTCGTGGGTAATAAAGTCGTGATCGGCGACCACTGCAAGGTGCAGAACAACGTCTCCGTCTACGACAACGTGGTCTTGGAAGAGGGGGTGTTCTGCGGCCCGAGCATGGTCTTCACCAACGTCTACAACCCCCGCTCGCTGATCGAGCGTAAGAGTGAGTACCGTGACACCCTGGTGAAGAAGGGGGCTACCCTGGGGGCCAACTGTACCCTCGTGTGCGGCGTGACCATCGGTGAGTACGCTTTTCTCGGTGCCGGCGCGGTGATCAACAAGGATGTACCGGCCTATGCCCTGATGGTCGGGGTTCCGGCTCGACAGATCGGTTGGATGAGCCAGTACGGCGAGCAGCTCGATTTGCCGTTGGAAGGGCAGGGCGAAGCGATGTGCCAGCATACCGGCGATCGCTACGTGCTGGATGGTAAGCAGCTGACGAGGGTGAGCGCATGATCCAATTCATCGACCTGGCCGCCCAGCAGGCCCGCATAAAGGACAAGATCGACGCCGGCATCCAGCGTGTGTTGGCTCACGGCAAATATATCCTCGGGCCCGAAGTTGCGGAGCTCGAAGAGAAACTCGCGTCCTACACCGGCGCGAAGTATTGCATCACTTGCGCCAACGGTACGGATGCTCTGCAGATCGCCCAGATGGCGCTAGACATTGGCCCTGGCGACGAGGTGATAACCCCCGGTTTTACCTACATCGCCACCGCCGAGACGGTGGCTCTGCTCGGCGCTAAGCCGGCCTACGTGGATATCGATCCGCGTACTTACAACCTCGATCCCACGTTGCTCGAAGCAGCGATCACCCCGCGAACAAAAGCGATCATCCCAGTGTCGCTCTATGGGCAGTGCGCGGATATGGATGCCATCAACGCCATTGCCGATAAGCATGGCATCCCGGTAATCGAGGATGCCGCCCAGAGCTTTGGCGCTACCTATAAGGGCCGCAAGTCCTGCAACCTTAGCACTATCGCTACCACAAGTTTCTTCCCCAGCAAACCCTTGGGCTGCTACGGCGATGGCGGTGCCATATTCACGAACGATGATGAACTGGCCAATGTGTTGCGCCAGATCGCCCGTCATGGCCAGGATCGTCGCTACCATCACGTCCGCGTGGGGGTGAACAGTCGCCTAGATACCCTCCAGGCCGCCATCCTGTTGCCCAAGCTGGAGATCTTCGACGAGGAGCTACAGCTGCGACAGCAGGTGGCGGAGCGGTACAACAAATTGCTCAACGAGATAGGAGTTACCACTACTCCGTACTTGGAACCGCACAATACTAGCGCTTGGGCGCAGTACACAGTTCGCGTGAAGAGTCGCGAAAAGGTGCAGTCCCGGCTCACAGATAAGGGTGTATCGACTGCCGTACACTACCCTATTCCGCTCAACCAGCAGCCGGCTGTAGCCGATAGGAATGCTTGCTTAGCAGTAGGAAATGAAGCTGCAGCACAAGTCATGAGCTTGCCCATGCATCCCTACATTGACAGGAATGATCAAGAGAAGGTAGTAATGGCAATGCTTGACGCAATCGGGTGAAGGCACTTTTTCCTAGACTAGGACTCTTGCGTGAATTGCGTCCAAGATGGCTTTAGGAGTGGCAGCAGTGAACTTTGGTCAGCTAAAGATAATAGCACCCCGATTACTGCCTAAGAACTCTTTTGCTCGTAGTGTGAGCGTGCTGGTAGGAGGCACGGCAGGTGCGCAGGCACTTATGGTGCTGGCAGCACCTTTACTTACACGCCTTTACACACCAGAAGATTTCGGCTTGTTGGCAGTATATTCAGGGCTGCTTGCAATGTTTACTGTAGTCGCCAGCCTACGTTATGAGTTGGCCATCCCTTTGCCTCAATGCAATACAGAAGCAGCCAATGTGCTCGTGCTTAGTATTCTGGCTGTATTAATGATGACAGCCATATCGACAACCATGGTCTTGTTGGTTGGTCAGCGAATGGCCTACATGCTGAATACGCCAAGCCTAGTAAAGTTGATGTGGTTACTTCCAGTCGGTGTCTTCTTATCTGGTATCTATAACGTTTTTAACTATTGGGCAGTACGCACTAAAGCTTTTAGTGATATTGCTAGAACACGCATTAGCCAAGCACTAGCAACTTTGGCTATTCAGTTATTTGGGTACAAGATAGGTGGCGTTGCGCTTTTGTTAGGGCAAGCAAGTGGACAAGGAGTAGGTAGTATAAGACTCGGCCGTTCAGCCATCAAGCACAAAGACTTCAGTACTTGGTCATGGAGCGGTGTATGGGTAGTTGCTAAAAGATATAAGCATTTCCCCATATTCTCAACTTGGTCTGGCCTTTTGAATTCGTCAGGTAGTCAGTTACCACCACTGATCTTCTCGGCAATGTTTGGCTCTTGGGTAGTTGGACTTTATGCATTAGCGAGCCGTATTTTAAAGCTGCCCATGACCGTATTAGGAGGTGCTATAGGGAAAGTTTACTTCTCTAATATGGCTCAAGCTAAAGCTAATGGTACATTAGCTGCACACGTAGAAAAAGGCGCAGTGGTTCTGCTGGAGTTGTCTTTACCCGCAGCTCTTGTGTTTATGTTATTCTCACCGGCCTTTTTTTCATGGGTTTTTGGAGAAGACTGGAAAGTTGCAGGTGAAATTTCAAGATGGATGGTGCCCTGGATTTTATTTCAATTTCTTAGCTCGCCTTTGAGTGTGGTTTATTTTGTTCTGGAGAAGGAAAGGTTAGGGCTTTTTTTTCAGGCAGTAATGTTTTCTCTAAGAGCCGCTGCAATATTGTTAGGTTACATGTACTTTGACTTCATGGGCGCCCTAATGCTTTTTTCGCTAACAAGTGCAGCGTGTTATTTTTTTTACAGTCTGTCTATTTTTCATATTTCCGGAGCGTCCTATTTTTTTATCCTTAAAAATTTATGGTCTGAGTTTTTGAGGGTTTTTATTTCTCTTGTTCCAGTTGCAATTGTGTTGAGTTGGAATGAATATGTGGCAATGATTATTGCCGCAATAGTGTTGCTTGGCTTCTACTTTCCAAGAGTAAAAAGACTGTATTCACTAAAAGATGGCTAACATTTAGATGATTTCGTTGGAATAGTAGTGACATGTTGAATAAGTTATATTTTTTCCATCCCCTTATCACGTAATTTTTGGTCTTTTTTGATTTTGCATGCGGCATTCATTCCTGAATTCAAGCAATAAGCACAGCACCTGCGGTATCCAGGGCTCCTGAGTATTCCCCCAGGCTGAGCCGCTTCGGGGGCGGTCATTCAGTTTCTTGACCACCTTGCGCAACTCGGCATCGGTGACCTGGCGGAAGTTCTTTCCTTTGGGAAAGAACTTTCGTATCAGGCCATTCGTGTTCTCGTTGGCCCCACGCTGCGCGGAGCAGTAGGTATCACAGAAGTAGGTCGCTGCTGTCACCGCCTTGGCCACGGTTTCGTGGACGGCAAATTCCGAATCAGTGTCCAGCGTGATGGTCTGGACAGCACCCCGACGAGGCTTCAATAGGCGATCATAGCCGATTTCGTCAGCTCCGAGGAGATCCTAGGCAACCTTGCTGCCAGCAGATAGTCGCTGCGACGCTCGACCAGCGTGATCAAGTCCTGTTGCTTGTGCCCCGTGGATCACGTTGTCGCCCTCGTAGTGGCCGATGAAGCACCGGTCAACGACCTCAGCCGGCCGGTCCTCGATGCATGCCTACCCGGTTAGGCACCTTGCCCAGCCCAGCGCTCTTAGTCTGGCCGCGGTGCTTGCTGCGACGCTTCGGCTGACGGAGGTGGCGCCAGTGATCGCCACCCAGTGCCTTGTCTTCCCAGATCAAGAAATAGATCCACTGATGACTGACGGCCACGCCGACCAATGGCGACATGAATTCGCTGATCTGTTGCGGACTCCATTCCTCACTCAGCTGGCCGATAACGGCGGTTATCATGTTCGGCAAGCGCTTCGTCCACTTCCAGGCGGTACGCCGCCGGTGATCACTGAGAACCTAGGCCTGCTGAATATCGTAGCCACCGGAGGTGGCGTTGCGGCGCAGCACACGACTGATCGTGGCGCTGTGGAGAGCCAGCTCTCTGCCGATTTGCCGCTGGCTCATTTCCACGTCATAGCAGGCGTGGATTTGGCATCGTTGGGTCTGGGTCAGCCGTCGGCATCCCATGCTCTGCTTCACTTTTGTCGGTAAAGCAGAGAGGGTACCGGCGTGCCTCTAGCATGCGATCCAAAGTGCTGCGGTTATTCTATGACTCCAGGTTTGAAAAACATAACACCACATAAAGAGATGTGGTCAAAAAGTATCTATAGGGTTGGTGGTCTCAAGTTCGAAGTGCAACGCTATTAGAGTGTGCTCGCTTCACAGCTGGACTTTGGTGCCTTGTCTTAGACTTCCAATCGGTTTGCTATTTCAATCTCTTTTTCAGTCAAACGTTTTCAAAGTGTGATCTCGTAAAGCTCTACAGTGACTGTATCAGCGACATGCAGTAAATACGTGCTTATAATTCCGGCTAATACTTGGAGTATATGCTGAATGCTACTGTTGGCGAACAGTTCCCATATTCCCTAGAAGGTGCTGAGGCACCAAACAGTTTTTACAGCCACAAAATAGTGCCAAGTTTAACGCCAGTTATATATGTTAAGTAGTTGTGCTGACGCATAGAAAATGAAAAGCAGTGCTGACATTGGCAGTTCTCTAAAAGTTTAGCAAAGCCTTTTTCTTCTGCAGCGATTTAATTAATACTTTCAGTTGGAGATAGAGTTGTTGAGTCTATTTTTTTTGCTGCTTTTCTTTCTTGCCCCTGTTTACGCAATGTTTCAGTTAAGAATTGCAGGAGAACGAATAAATCAGGTTAGTATCGTTAACGTTACTGCTGTAGCGTTAATCATGTTTTCTTTATTGGGCACCTTCCCCCTTTTTTATCAGCTTGATGAGTATAGGTACAATATTGGTGTTCGAGACCCAGCTGTGGTTTTGGAAGTCTTGTTTTACTCTACCGTTAATATTGTATTTTTTTTGCTTGGCGTTATTTTTATCAGAAAAGTCGTTGGCTTGGAAGATAATAAGTTTAGTTCGAGCGACATTAAGCCGCTTAGCGGTTTTCAATATAAATCTCTATATGTGGTATTTATATTTTGTGTATTGGTTCTTTTTAAATACCTTTCTCAGGTTGATAAAATCGCGTTATTTGTTGCACTGACGGATGTTGACAGTTCTATAAAGCTGGCAAGAAGCGACATGGGGAACTCATTCTCAGGTAAATATCATTGGTACAAGCTAGTAATGCATGATTTTGGTAGCTTACTAACATATTGTTCTTTCGCCCTTTGGTTGATGCGCAAAACGTTAAAGTCGCTATTGTTTTTCATCATCACTTTTATCTATTCGGTTTTCGTGGATATTATGGCTACTGAGAAGGCCCCCTTAGCTTGGTTATTGGTTGGGTTATTTATGGTGTACTTTCTTGTCAGAAGAGATGGCTTCGTTCCTTTCAGAAAACTAATTTCGTTTTCACTATTGTTAGTAGTGACTCTCATGTTTTCCTATATTTACTTTATGGGAGTGCGTGATTTCGGCTCTGCGATCTGGTCGGTATTTTCGCGTACATTTTCTGGTAGTATTTTCCCAGCTTACTTTTATTTAGAGTTTTTCCCTGAACACCAAGATTATCTTTTTGGAAAAACCTTTCCTAATCCAGGTGGCTTGATGCCTTATGAGCCATACAGGTACACTATTGAAGTCATGAATTGGTTGTTTCCTAAACTTGCCGATTCTGGTGTAGTTGGCACGGCACCTACAGTTTTTTGGGGTGAGGCTTATGCGAATTTTGGCCCTATAGGAATTCCTATTGTTGCATTTATCATTGGCTGTTTTGTTGCCCTGGTTAGTTGTTTGGTTTCGAGGCTTGAAATCAACCCCGTCTCTATAGGTTTTTTGGTATGGTTGATTTTGATTTTTAAAAGCTTATCTACCACTGGCTTCAGCGGTTATTTGTATAGTATATATATTGTGTTTGTTTCTGTTCTCGTGCTCTTTATATACTCAATGCGTGGAAAAATAAATATTAGGAAAAAATAATGGCCGATTAGAAATTTCAGCTATCAATTATGCTTTTCTTGACGGGTTTTATTTCACGCGTTTAATAATATTCATCCAATTGGTTCCGGGAATGAAAAAGATTGCTAATATCGTTTTAAACGACTTCACTAATGATAGTCGTGTTTTAAAAATATCTAAGTCACTTGCAAAATTTGGTTACGATCCCACAGTGGTCGCAATGCATAATTCTGAGCTATCAGAAAGTGAAGCTATCCAAGGCATCAATACAGAGCGAATCAGGTTGATTACAAGGCCCTGGCCAAAGTTGAAGCCAATTCAGTTTTTGAAATATATTGAGTTTTTGCTTCGTTCAACTTGGCGCTTTAGAAATGCTGATATAGTTCATTGTAATGATCTCAATGCTTTGCCTGTAGGGTTGTTGATTAAACTTTTTGGGCGTGGGAGGAAGGTTGTTTATGATTGTCATGAGTATGAGACAGAAGTTGTTGGCCTGAAAGGCATTGAAAAAAAAGGAAAAAAATGGCTAGAACGTAAACTCATACCTTATGCAGATGCTGTGGTAGCTGTCAGTGATTCTATAGCTAATGAATACTCTCGCCTTTATGACATTACCAAACCTTATATTGTCCTTAATTGCCCCGCGTATCACGAGCAGCCAAAGCGAAACCTGTTTCGAGAGTATCTCGGGATTCGTTCAGACCAAACTATATTTCTATATCAAGGCGGATTAAGTCAAGGCCGTGGAATTGAGCTATTACTTGAGGCCTTCTCTGATCTCGAGTTAGATAAGAATGTGCTGGTGTGCATGGGGTACGGGCCTCTTGAAGGTTTGATCCGAGAATACGCTTCACACTGCAACACGGTATTTTTCCACCCTGCTGTAAGCTCTGATGTGTTATTAAGTTATACCAGTTCGGCTGATTATGGTATCCTGTTTTATGAAGATACATGTCTAAACCATCGTTACTGTTCGCCTAATAAAATTTTTGAATACCTTATGGCTGGCTTGCCAGTACTGACCTCTAATCTTTTTGAGATGAAACGGATGGTAGAGGCTGAGGATGTGGGTGTTGTAGCCGATGTTAATACGATTGAAGGTTTTAAACGGGCCATTGCATCTTCATTAGGAAAAAGTTATTCAGTTACTCTTAATAATATCATAACAAAGAGAAAAATATATTGCTGGGAAGAGCAAGAAAAAGTGTTGAAAGAGATTTACGATGCCCTCTAATGTAAAAGTCGTCCACCTTACCTCAGTGCACCCTCGCTTTGATACTCGTATTTTCTTCAAGGAGTGCACATCTCTATCTGAAAAATTATATAAAGTTTCCCTTATAGTTGCAGACGGCGGCGGCGATGAGCAAAAAAACAATGTTAACATCTTTGATGTTGGTGCTTCCAATGGACGCTTGGATCGCATCCGCAAAGCACCAGGCCGTGTACTAAAGAAAGCACTTGATCTGGATGCTGATATCTACCAATTACACGATCCCGAACTGATTCCGATCGGGCTTAAGCTTAAGAAGCAAGGGAAAGTAGTAATTTTCGATGCCCATGAGGATGTCCCGAAACAGCTACTGGGTAAACCGTATCTTAATAAGCCAGCTAAGTGGCTGCTATCGAAGAGCTTTGCTGTATACGAGCAGTGGGCCTGCCGTAAGTTGGATGCTGTTATAGCAGCAACACCGTTCATCCGCGAAAAGTTCACCGCCATGGGAGTGCGTTCAGTTGACGTTAATAACTACCCTTTGTATCGCGAGCTTTTTTCTGAATCTTGCAGCTGGTCAAAGAAAAAAAAACAGGTTGTCTACGTTGGTGGGTTAGGCCGTATTCGTGGCGTCTCCGAGATGGTAAAAGCAGTTCGCCTTACTGATAGCCATGCTAATTTTATTCTTGGTGGTAGCTTCAGTGAACCTGATTTTGAAAAGCTGGTCAAATCTGAAGCGGGGTGGCAGCAGGTTGATTATCGTGGTTGGCTTGATCGTGATGGAGTGAAGGCTGCTCTTCATGAGTCAGTAGCAGGGTTGGTAACACTTCATCCAGTCATTAACTATATTGATGCTCTTCCAGTAAAAATGTTTGAGTACATGGCAGCTGGGTTGCCTGTTATAGCTTCAAACTTTCCACTATGGAAGCAGATCATTGAAGGTAACCAGTGCGGTATCTGCGTAGATCCGTTGGATCCTCAGGCTATCGCCGACGCCATCGATTATCTAGTTGCTCATCCTGAGGAAGCCGAAGAGATGGGCCGTAACGGACAGCGGGCTGTTCAGGAACAGTACAACTGGAGTATTGAAGAGCAGAAGCTTTTTGATCTCTATGACTCACTAGCTAGGTAGCGAATTTTATGCAGCGTATCCTGACCATCATTGGCGCAAGACCTCAGTTCATCAAAGCCAGTGTTGTTTCCCGTGCCATTCAGCAAGCTGATGGCATTGAAGAGATTCTTCTGCACACCGGGCAGCACTTCGATACCAACATGTCGGAGGTCTTCTTCGATCAATTGGGTATACCTAGGCCGGATATCCAACTGGATATTCATGGCGGCAGCCACGGGGAGATGACGGGACTCATGCTGGCCGAGATCGAGCAGTCCATCCTAACCCACAAGCCGGATCGTGTTTTGGTCTATGGCGATACCAATTCCACCTTGGCAGGTGCGCTGGCGGCGGCCAAACTCCACGTGCCGGTCGCGCATGTGGAGGCGGGGCTGCGCAGCTTCAATATGCGCATGCCGGAGGAGGTCAATCGGATCCTGACGGATCAGGTCAGTGACCTGTTGTTTTGTCCTACAGAAACTGCAGTCAAGAATCTGGAGGCTGAGGGTTTTGCGCAGAAGCCTGTGAAAGTGATGCAGGTAGGCGATGTGATGCAGGATGCTGCCTTGTTGTTTGCCAAGAGGTCTGTTCCACCGGTGGGTGGCAATCTTCCGGATCGTTTTATTCTGGCGACTTTGCATAGGGCCGAGAATACCGATGACGCTGAGCGCTTGACAAATATCGTGCAGGCGCTGAACCAGATCCACCAGGAAAAAGCACCCGTGGTGCTCCCGTTGCATCCACGTACTCGCAAGCTGATCGCGCAGCAGGGGCTTTCACTCAACGTGCACCTTATCGATCCCGTTGGTTACTTCGAGATGCTGTGGCTGCTTGATCATTGTGATCTGGTACTAACCGACAGTGGGGGTGTGCAGAAGGAGGCTTTCTTCTTTGGCAAGCCCTGTGTGACCATGCGCGACCAGACCGAGTGGGTAGAATTGGTCGAGGCTGGTGCTAACCAACTCGTTGGAGCATGCAAGAATAAGATTCTGGATTCAGCAAAGCATCACTATGGACGGATCGTTGAAGATGCTCATGCACTGTATGGCGGAGGTGCAGCGTCTTCGCGTATTGTCAAAAAAATTATTGAGTTTAGCTGATGAGTCAGGTGGAAAGGAAAGAAACTGTTTGGCTTATCAATCAAGATGCATCAACGCCTGAAACAGGATACGCAGGCCGTAGTTATTATCTTGGTCGCGAGATGGCCAAGCTTGGGTACAATGTTTATATTGTTGCAGCAAGTTTTTGTCATCACCTGAGAGAAGCTCCCTCTGTGGATGGCCTTGTAGATATTGAACACTTGGATGATCTCGCATTTGTTCGTATTACAGTGCCACGCTATTCCACGGCGAGTAGTCCCCTGCGTGCCATAGCCTGGTTAGTGTTCGCTTGGAGGTTGCGCTTGCTTCCTAAGTATCTTGGAGAAGCACCAGACATTATCGTTTATTCCTCACCTCCTCTTGTGGGATATTTAGGTGCTGAGCGCTTGGCGATACGCCTGAAGGCTAAACTTGTCTTTGAGGTCCGTGACATCTGGCCTCTTACTCTTTGTGAAGTAGGGGGGTACTCGCACTCTCATCCGATTATCCGTTTTTTCCAGTGGATTGAGGAGAGGGCTTACAAGCGTTCGGAACTCGTTATATCAAATCTGAAATATTCTTATACGCACATGGTTAGGCACGGTATGCAGGAGAAGAAATTTTTTTGGGTTCCTAACGGATATTTAAAAAGTGAAGTCATTCACAAGGAACCGCTTGATGAAGAAATTTTATCCTTGATCCCAACAGATAAGTTTATTGTAGGGTATGCGGGGGCAATTGGAAGAGCTAACAATCTTTCGAATGTTGTAGAAGCAGCTGAGCTTTGTAAGAGTAACGATAAAATACATTTTGTCATTGTTGGTGATGGTGAAGAGCGTGAGTCAGTTCGCCAAAAAATTAAATCTCTTGGGCTTAAGAATGTTTCTGTTTTAGGGCGAATAGCAAAGCGGCAGATTCAGAGTTTGTTAGCCTGTTTTGATATTTGCTATATAGGCTTGAAAAGAGATCCACTTTTTAGGTTGGGTGTGTCGCCTAACAAACTCTTCGACTATATGTGTGCTGGAAAACCGATAGTCTATGCTGTTGATTCAGGCGGTTATGATCCTGTTGGCGAATATTCAGCAGGTTTGAGTATACTACCTGAGTCTCCTGAGGAGTTGTGCAAGGCAGTGCTTTATCTTTTTGGCTTGTCACAGGAAGAGCGAAGTAAGATGGGGGAGAATGCACGGAAATTAGCTGAAGAAAATTATGAATATAGCCAGCTTGCTAAGCGATATATCCAAATTTTAACCTCGTAAGTGATATAGGTTATTATCTGGATATTATTGGTTTTTATGCAACTAATCTTATGTCTGGGTTTCTTTAATGAACGACGATATGCGCTACGAGCGCCGCCACTCGCGCTGGTATGAGGCGCTGTTGCTGGGGTGGCCATTCCAGTTAACCGTGGGCGCCTTGGTGGTGGTGGGATTGCCCGCCTGGGAGCGCTGGGGGTGGGGCTTCTGGGAGTATCTGCCAGCGGTGCGCGGCAATACCTTGCTGGCCTGTGGCTTGGCGTTTGTTGGCATTCTCTTCACCCTGCGGCGCATGCATCGTTTCCCCGGTGCCCGCATCTCGGCCTTTATTGCCCCGACCGTGTCGGTGTCTTACCTGCTGGTAGTGGCAGTGCTCTTCTTTACTCGCGAGGAATATACGCGCCAGGTGCTGGGCGGCAGCTACCTGATGAGTCTGGCTTGGTTCTATCTAGCCTTCTTCTTGGGACGGCGCTATCGGCGGATGAAGCTCGCCGTGGTGCCGGTCGGGCGGATCGATAACTTGTTAACGGAGGATGGAGTCGATTTGCGCTGCCTGAAAAAACTTGACCTGGACGGGGTGCGCTACGATGGTGTCGTTGCCGACCTGCGCGCCGAGGACCTTTCCCCCGAGTGGGAGAAGTTCCTGGCGCGTTGTACCTTGAACCATATCCCCGTCTATCACGTTCGCCAGATCCAAGAGTCGATAAGCGGTCGGGTGGAGATCGAGCACCTGACCGAGAACGAATATGGCAGCCTGCTGCCGTCTTTCTTCTATCAGGGCTTCAAGCGCTGCGTTGATCTGGTGGCGGCACTACTGCTGTTGCCGCTGCTCGCCCCGGTGATGCTGGCCGTGGCGACGGCCATCCGGCTGGACACCCCGGGGCCGGCTCTGTTCGTCCAGCCGCGCATGGGCTTTCGTGGCGTGCCGTTTCGCGTCTACAAGTTTCGCAGCATGTATATCGATCAGAAGGGGAGCGGCTTCACGGAAGGCGACGACGATCCGCGTATCACCCGGGTAGGGCGTTTCATTCGCAAGTGCCGGCTGGACGAACTGCCGCAGTTGTTCAACGTGATCAAGGGCGAGATGAGCTTCATCGGCCCGCGGCCGGAGTCCATGGAGCTCTCCGAGTGGTACGAGCGCGACGTACCCTTCTTCAGCTACCGACACGTGGTGCGTCCTGGGATTTCCGGCTGGGCGCAGGTAGAGCAGGGCTATGCCGCCGAGGTCGAAGGCATGACCACCAAGCTGCAGTACGACTTCTACTACATCAAGCACTTCTCGCTTTGGCTGGACGTCTTGATCGCCTTCAAGACGCTGAAAACCATCGTCACCGGAGACGGGGCGAGGTGAAGCCGACCCGATGCTTGGCAAGGCCCGGCCCTTGTGCCGGGCTTTGTTGTCTCTGGGCTCGGCGTCCGCGGCCTCTGACGTCGACGGCAAGGTTGCGCTCGCTTGGCTCGGCCGCCATCATTCCCGCCTTTGAATTTTTAACGAGTGATGCAGGCCGTGAAGTCTCCCCTTTCCCTTCTCGATCCCGGTGGATCAATCTCCTCCTGGCGATCTCCCATTTGGCTTTGCTGGCTCGGCCTTGGGTGTGCGCTGCTCTATGCCGGGCTTCGCCTGGCCGCTCCCGATGTGGGCGAGCTAGCCGGTACGCTCATGGCCCTGACTGGCCTGTTTGCCGTGCTGCGCTGGGGTCAGGGTATCCGGAGTGGCGCGGCACTATGGTTGCTGCTGGTGGTCGTCATCGTGCAGATCGTCAGCTGGGTGGGGGGGTACCTTCACCATCCCCAGTGGATGACGGACAACCCGCAGATCGACCGGCTGGCCAAGTGGTTCCTGTTCATCGGCCTGGCCTGGTGGCTGGGTGGGAGTACTCGAGCCACGCTGCTGGCCTGGGGGCTGGCCTTGGTTGGCCTGATGGCGGTGGTCTGGCTAATTGACGGTAACCTGACCCACTGGCAACTCGGGCTGAACGGCAGGCGCGTGGACTTCGGCATCCGCAATGCCCAGCACACGGCCCTGTTCTTTGGTGCGGCGCTGATCGGTCTGCTCTGCTTTGCTAGGCGTTGTCTGGCACCTGGCCGGATGGCCTGGCTGCGACGGCTGGGGTGGGGGGCGGCCGTGGGCTCCTGCCTGGTGGGGATCGGGATCACCCAGACCCGTGCAGTGTGGCTGGCCATGATGGTGGTGCTGATCGTGATGGCGGCCGTCATCGCCCTGCATGCCTATGCGGTGGGCCATCGGGGCCGCTGGGGCAAGCCAGCCCTGGTGGGCGTAGTGCTGTTGGTCATCGCTGTTGTCGCCTCGGGGTGGTGGTTTCAGGGCGCCGTGGAGAAGCGGCTGGAGGCTGAGCGCAGCGTGATCACTCAGGCACTGGAAGACGATTGGAAGACCCTTTCCTACAGCAGCATCGGCAACCGCCTGCTTTCCTGGCGGGCCTCGGTCGAGTGGATCAAGGAGCGTCCGCTGATTGGCTGGGGCGAGGAGGGGCGCAGCCTGGTGACGACCGAGACCGAGTGGCTCCCCAGGCAGACTCGCGAGAATTATGGCCATCTGCATAATACCTTCCTTGAACTGCTGGTCAGCTACGGCCTGCTGGGGGTGATGGCGATCGGGGCCCTGGTGGGCTGGGTCTGTCTGGGGACCTGGAAGGCCTGGCGAGGTGGCACGATACCGGACGACATGGCGCTGTTCGGGCTGGCATTCTCCGTCTTCTATTTTATCGTTGGCCAGTTCGAGTCCTACAGCTTCTTCTGGTCGGGCTCCTACCTGCAGAACCTGGTGCTGGGGGGCTTAGTGACACATATCTGGCGCTGGCAGGTGGAGAGTGGCCAGCGCATCTTTCCTGCCACCTTCCGCCAGGAGGCGTGATGCGTACCCTTGTGGTGGTTCGTTCGCTGAAGATGGGCGGCATGGAGCGGGTGGCGGTGAACCTGGCCGATGCCTTCGCCCAGGCGGGGCACGAGAGCCACCTGCTGAGCTTTCGCCGAGTGGAAAAGGGCTTGGCGCCGGAACACCCTGAGGTACAGCAACACCATCTTTCACTGCGCTGGTGGGCTCGACTCACGGGAGTGGGCCTGATGCTGGAACTGCTGGTGCGGCTATTCCTGAACCCGGTGGTGAAGCGCTCGCTTTTCCTGGGCAGCGGGATCATGGGCGGCTTGGTGTTTCGGGTCTGGCTCAAGGCGTTCGAGCGTCGCCATGGCCAGGTGGATCGTATCGTCTTTCGTGGGGTCGGCACCTTCGAGCTGGTATGGACCTTCCGCGACGACCGGGCGCGCTATGTGCTGGAGAATATCCTGCACGTGCGCGGCGTGACCTGGCAACGCAGGCTGTTTGCGCGTTGCCTCTACCACCGACGCCATCTGGTGACCGTCTCCCAGGGGGTGGCCGAGAGCGTGCAGGAGGCCATGCGTGCCTGGTTCTTCTCGCCGGCCTCAGTCGATGTCATCCCCAATCCCTGCCCGATCGAGAGCATCCGTCGGCAGATGCGGGAGCCCGAGCCCGATCTGCCTGAGGTGCCCTATATCGTCAACGTGGCGCGCCTGGTCCCGGCCAAGAACCAGGCCCTGCTGCTGCACGCCTATGCCCGTTCCGGGGTGGCGCTTCCCCTGGTGCTGGTGGGCGATGGCCAGGAGCGTGGCCGGCTGGAGAGCCTAGCGAGGGAACTGGGCATCGCCGAGCGGGTGCGTTTCGCCGGCCAGCGTGCGAACCCCTATCCGTGGATGCATCATGCCCGGCTGTTCGTGTTGAGTTCTCGCTTCGAGGGCATGGGCATCGTGCTGTTCGAGGCGCTGGCATGTGCTACGCCGGTGCTCAGTGTGGACTGCCCGGGTGGCATCCGCGAGATCCTCAAGGGCGAGCTGGAAGCGAGCATCGTACCCCATGACGAGGCGAGCCTGGCCGAGGGCATCCGCACGGCCGTGAAAGGCGAGAAGCCGCCGATCGATGAGCGCTGGCTGGATGACTTCCGGCCCGAGACGGTGGCGAAGCGCTTCGTTGCGCAGACTGGGCAGGCTGAGCCATGAGGCCACTGTTTCCCATGCATCCCGGAGGCGACCCGGCGTTTGCGCCGCGGGCGGATTCCCGAATTTACTGGCCCGTGCAGCGTGCCCGCCTGCAATGGCCAGTGCGCGATGCCTTTCAGTATTTCGTAGGCATCCCCCTGGAGCGGTTGCTGTTCGGCGCCTGGGCACACGGCCTGCCTGGCGCCGCTCAGGTCGAAAGGCTCGGCCTCCCGCGGCGGGTAATCGAGCGAGAACTGGGCCGCGACCTCGTGGTTCGTGTGGATCCCCGCCAGTTGATTCCCAGCACCCACTGGTGGGGAGTGCCCAAGCATCGTCGACCCTCGTCCACGGTATTCATCTGGGATGGTCGCTGGGACCAGCGGCGTGGCGATCTGCGTCAGGGGTCGCGCTACCGCTTCATCAGCGATCTGGACGAGCATCGCCATGACTTGAACGGTAGCGAGGCCTTCCATATATACAAGGCACGACTGGAGGCGGGCAGGCCCTGGCGTTCCCACCAGACGGGCGTGCTGCTGGATAGCGAGGCGCGAATCCTCGCCTACCTGGGTGTGTACTTGAGCTTCATGGATGACATGGCCGTGCGCGGCTTCGATGCCTGGCGTGGCCGTCACCCGGGAAGGGTGCCTGCTCAAGATCAACCGGGGACTGCATCGCCTGGCCATGGCGCAGCGGGTGGGGCTCGACTCCGTGCCGGTGATGGTAAAGGCCGTGCATCGTGAATGGTGGCAGGAGGTCACGGCGGGTACGACCGGCAGGGCGGCCCTGCAGCGGGTCACCGAGGCGTTGACGACCTGCAAGCCGGAAACCGCGCCGGGAGAGAGCTGGACCCGGCTGCAGGTCAGGAATCCGGAAATGCATCCAGGTAGCTCCCTTTTAGTAATTCTTCAGCTCGCCGTCGGTACCCTTCGCCCCCGAGTTTGTTTGCCCTCAGAGTCTCCTTGAGCGCCGGCCATTGGTCGGCGTTTTGCGTTGGTAGCCGGCGCAGGTGTGCGTCGATCCAGACGATGTGGTCGTCTCGGTCGATCAGCAGGTTGTTGAAGTGCAGGTCGCGGTGGGCGTAACCGGTATGGGCGAGCTGGGCGACCTCCCGGCAGAAGCGATCCAGAAACGCCAGTCGTCCTTCTTCGTTCTGGCCTTCGAACACCTCGACGCCGGGCCTGGC
Source organism: Halomonas fontilapidosi (assembly GCF_014192285.1). GTDB lineage: Bacteria > Pseudomonadota > Gammaproteobacteria > Pseudomonadales > Halomonadaceae > Halomonas > Halomonas fontilapidosi. The sequence continues at coordinate 40,523 of NZ_JACHXQ010000015.1, forward strand.
ATCTTGCAGGTGTTCCATCAGGAGCAAGGAGGCGTTGCGGTTGCCGGGATTGAGCGAGATCCCCCAGCCGTGGCAGCGGGGTGTCTTCAAACCGGCCCGGCGAAGGATTTGCAGGCTAGTAAACTCCTTGCGTGCATCGGTCTGTGCCAGCCAGCGCTTCTCCAGGTAGTCGCGCAGCAGCCACTTCAGCGGTGCCTGCTGCTTCATGTATTTGTCGGGTACCACCTTGGCGAGGATCTGCCGGTCGGCCGACAGGAAGAAGCGGCTGCTGCCTAATGCCTCGAAAGCCTCGGTGGTGGTGGTGCTGGCAAGAGCCAGCCTGCCCGGCAGGCCGTCGGGATGGAAGACCAGGTAGCGTCGTCGGCGGTCGTTGAAGGGAATATCCAGCAGCTTCACGTCATGTCCTGATTATTCAGTTTTCTTATCACGATGCCTCAATCTGGGGCAGAACGCTTTCCTCGAGGAACTGCCGTTAGTGGCGTGTCTCGATCTCGAAGGGGCCTGGTCCATGCGAACGATCGCATTGGCCGGGCCTTTTTCGTTTTCAAGCGCCAGCCGATAGTCGGCGATGACGAGGGCATAGCGTTTTCGGGCCACCCACGCCTCCCGGGATAGTGAATGCGCTGAATGCTACCACAGCCGGCGAAGGGCGTGTGCAGCGCGTCTATCTGGCTGGCGAGTCGGGCCCTGATAGCCCCTTACCCCCTATGCGCTCTACAATATTGGCCATGGCAGCCCGGTATCACTGAGGGCGCTCATCGGGGCGTGGGACTTGGCCATTGGTGCGATTTCCGGCTCCTGCAGTCGGGACGTACCTCGCCCCCGGGGCGGATACCCAGGCCTTGTACAATGCCACGGGGTATCGGCCCCGTGTGGGTGTGGAGGCGGGTGTGAGGCGCTTCGTGGAGTGGTACCGCGGGTTCTATGGGGTGTGGGGCATACCTCTATCGCCGTGCAAGTCGAGTCGTCGAACTGACGGCTCCCACAATGCGCCTTTTTGGCCGGAATGCGGTTGTAGGAGCACTGCTTTGCAGCGCGAAGGGGAGGCGGGCCATCGCCGTGCAAGCACAGCTCCCACAACGACCGCATCCACTGAACAGAACAGATAACCAGGACAGATTGGGAAACAGGGAATGAAGATCACCATCTTTGGAACGGGCTACGTGGGGCTGGTGACCGGCACCTGCCTGGCCGACGTGGGCCATGACGTGCTGTGCATGGACGTGGACGCGGAGAAGATCGCGCGGCTGGAGGGCGGCGAGATTCCCATCTTCGAGCCGGGGCTCGAGACGATGGTCAAGACCAACGTGGAGGCGGGACGGCTGCGCTTCACCACCGACCCGGCGGCGGCCGTGGCCTTCGGCACGCTGCAGTTTATCGCCGTGGGCACGCCGCCCGACGAGGACGGCAGCGCCGATCTGAAGTACGTGCTGGCGGTGGCCGAGACCATTGGCAAGCACATGACGGGCTACACGGTCATTGTCGACAAGTCCACCGTGCCGGTGGGCACCGCCGACCGGGTACGCGAGACAGTGGCCGGAGCGCTTGAGGCCCGCGGCGAAGCGCTCGAGTTCGATGTCTGCTCCAACCCGGAGTTCCTCAAGGAGGGAGCGGCCATCCAGGACTTCACCCAGGGGGCCCGGATCATCGTCGGCACCGAGTCCGAGCGGGTGAAGACGCTGATGCGCGAGTGCTATGCCCCCTACATTCGTCTGCACGACAAGCTGATGTTCATGGACTTGCGGGCGGCGGAGCTGACCAAGTATGCCGCCAACGCCATGCTGGCCACCAAGATCAGCTTCATGAACGAGATCGCCAACCTGGCCGAGCGGCTGGGGGCCGATGTGGAGCAGGTGCGGCGCGGCATCGGCTCGGATCCGCGCATCGGCTATCAGTTCATCTACCCGGGCTGCGGCTATGGCGGCTCCTGCTTCCCCAAGGACGTCCAGGCCCTGGCACGCTCCGCCAGTGACGTGGACTACCAGGCCGAACTGCTGGCCGCGGTGGAGGGCGTGAACCGGCGCCAGAAGCGGACCCTGTTCACCAAGCTGGCCCAGGCCCTCGGGGGGGAGCTCGCCGGCAAGACCGTCGCCCTGTGGGGCCTGGCCTTCAAGCCCAATACCGACGACATGCGTGACGCGCCCAGCCGCACCCTGATGGAGGCGCTGTGGGAGGCCGGAGCCAAGGTGCAGGCTTACGACCCCGAGGCGATGAAGGAGTGCCGCCGGCTCTATGGTGAGCGCGACGACCTGCTGCTGGCGGGGGATCGCATCCAGGCGGTGAAGGGCGCCGATGCCCTGGTGATCTGCACCGAGTGGAAGGAGTTCCGCACCTTGGATTTCGCCTGGCTGAATCAGCAACTGGGCATGGGGGTGGTCGTCGATGGCCGCAACCTCTTCGAGCCGGAGGCGGTCAAGGCCGCCGGGCTGCGCTACTTCGCCGTGGGGCGGGGCGATTCCCTCACCGCGCTGAGGTAACTCTGTGCCGATAACCCCGAGAGGGCGCGGATATCGCTTTCGGGGTTATCGCCTACATTTTTGGTTGGGATACTCGATGAGGTGCATGATGCTACCCGAGTTGGCCACTGGGCCAAGTACAGCAGGCTATTATCCCATCATTCCCTGCATCTAGTTGAATACCTCGGAAAGAAGCGGTAGCAGTACATCTCCACCATGTTCGCTCAAGTGGTCATCATCATAGTAGACAGGTCGACCCGACACATCCCCCCAGCAACTCCCATTCGCGCATAAATACGGTGTGGGGTCCAGAATCTCGACACCACATTTCTCGGCTGCCTCATCCTGAATTCTCCAGGCTAGATCATTTCTTGCATTGTACTCATCTCGTGTGATGCGCACTCGCTCCGTGACATCATTAAGCAAGGAGGTAAAGGCCATGTGCTCCGGAACGTTGACTTTAAGCTCCGGAATCGGCCTCAGAATGAATACGTCTCTTGATTTTGAAAATTCACATGCCGTCTCAATAAATCCATGTGAAATTTCTTTAAAGAATAGCTCGCTTCTCCCGTTGTGTGGCTCCTCAAGATATATGCTTGGTTTGTCAACCTCATGAGCCCTGTAAGGCTCATTTGGCCCCAGAAGCACAGAAGAGAGTCGGTTTATAATGATCAAGGGAACATCACTGCTCAATTCACGGCTTTTTTTTACAGCATATTCAACAAACTCTCCACATGTTCCACCACCATCATGGCTCTTGATACCCGAAATTGTTGCGCAACTGTTCATGGTCCAGTCAAGAACATGCTTGTCCGAATCGTTCATGGCACGCTCCACCGCTCTGATCAAGGCTGCAGCGTGGCTGTCACCGATAACAATAGCCCCGAGTTCTTCCCCGCCATACGTACACTCAGGGACAGAGCCGGATTCGCCGACATGGCATTCGGATCTGCGCGGGTTGATGTTTTTACCTTCTGACAGCAGCTCAGTAATCGATGGGCTGAACCTATAATCAGCACCATTGCTTACATGCCCATGGACGCCCAGGCCGGCAAGCATGAACGAAGCGACCCCAGAAAAAACAAATACAGACTTCCTTCTGATTGCTATCTTGACGCCTCCTTTCCTGAACGGAGTCTCAATATACTTCCATGTAAAGTAAGCAAGTACGATTGAAGCCAAGGAAAGAAACCCCATCAAGGTCCATGAGGGGGCTGCCGTGAGGCTTCGGATTCTGGCAAAGGCCAGTAATGGCTGATGCCAGAGATAGGCGCTAAAACTAATAAGGCCAATGCCGACAAGCAAGGGGCGTGACAATAACCTTGCAATAGGGGTTGTGGCCTCGCCGAACAAGATGATCAAGGCGGTGCCCACGACGGGAACCAGGGTATACAAGGAAGGGAATGGCACGGTTTCATCATAGAAGACCACGGCATACAGAATTAAAGCGAAGCCCACACTAGAAAGAAGACCGCCTTTCCTCACCTCCCTCCCTTGCAAAGCGAAGGCACAAATCGCTCCCGCCCCCAACTCCCAGGCCCGAGAGGGCAGAAGGTAGAAGTTCGCATCAGGATGCTTTCGCCACCCATATTCAGACAGCAATAGACTGACAAGTGAAATTATCATAATGGTATAAAATGCCGGGTTTCGGCCAAAGCGCCATAGCAGAAGAAGGATGATCGGAAAGAATATATAGAACTGCTCCTCTACTGCAAGGCTCCACGTATGAAGCATAGGCTTTTCTTCCGCTGCCGGGGAAAAATAATTCGACTCTTTCCAGAAAAGGATGTTGGAAGAAAAGAGGATTAATGCCACAAGGGATTGCGAAAAATCCTTGAACTGTGACGGAAGCATCCATATCCAGGCAAGAAAGAAGGTGCATGTGCTGACAAAGGCCAAGGCCGGTAAGATACGACGTGCTCGCCGTTCATAGAATCTTGCAATGGAGAAGGTTTTATCTGATATCTCGCTGATGAGTATGGAGGTAATCAAGTACCCACTTATCACGAAGAATACATCCACCCCGACATACCCACCGGAAAACCAGGAGAACCCCGCATGATATAAAATGACGGGTAGAACAGCTACTGCCCGCAATCCATCAATTTCCTTTCTGTTTTTCATGTAACACCGTGCACTATTCAACAATAATAAATGCCCATGTGCGATTTTCAGCATTAACCTAGTTGTCAACAGGGAGACGCGCGATAGGCATAAACAAGATGAGCCTAGCCTTGTTTTTTGATTTACAGGATGGCATCAAGTGCCAGGCACAGAATCCACAGTATTGACCACCTTGTTGAAAGGTAGCTTCCAGCACGATTCCTGTTGGGCAACACCTCGGAAAGCAAACTTTCTTGCCAAATAAATCATCCAACTAGCAGTATGTAGCTCACTCATTGGCAACTAGCCGACTCACAGCAGGATGGCGGCGAAACTCATGATCGCGCTGGCTATGCCGGGTGCTCAGCGCCATCCCTCGGCTGACGGGACAACACAGCCTTTCGGGCGCCGTCACCAAGGGCCAGCCGCTGTAGTGCCGTGGATTGGGCTGTCGGTGCGTTTGTCCGGAGCCCTCGAGCCTCCCAGCCGATAAACACGCATCCAGTCCATGGCTGGCTGCGCTGCCGGGGTGCGGAGTTGAGTCACCTTCCTCGTCTCCAACACCCTCGCCTTTACCCCCTTCCAGTTGATAAGACCCCAGCCTTTCTTTTCCACCTTCACGGAAGAAGTGGACTTTTGCACAGGAAAGACGCTTTACGTCGTTGAGTATGAGCCTGGTGTAGACCCTGATCATCTTTATGCATGAGTCGCAGATGACTTTGCTGTCATGCTTGATTTACTGATGCCCCTCCAACGCTTCCTGCATTTCCCGTACCCCCCTTATCAGTCTTGATGGTGCAAGAAAAACCTAATATGGCTGATGGGTAACATTGTAAGCTTACGTTACCTATCCGGCAGTATCGTTTCGCTGCCCCGAGCCTGCGTGGCTGAGGCGGGCGCTGGACGATCTACCGGCACGTTGTGGCGCGTCATGTGGCTGCAAGGGGCATCGGGCGGTGCTAATCGACACCCTCATGGCGGTAGCGTGTCCGAACATACGAGCGGGGATCTGACCATGATGTATGCAGTGCAAACGGATAGTGCGACTACCCAGGCAGAGAGTCCGCAAGCCTGGCGCTGGAAGGGCAAGGCCCGAATGTTCGTACTCCTGCTGGGCCTGGGGTTGCTTGGGGGCTGTGCCATGTCGCCAGGCGGGCATATCGACGAGGAAAAGATTGGCGAGTCCCTGGACCAGCGTGTCGATCTGGCGCCAATCACGCCGCAGCTGGTGGCCGCCATGTCGCCCCAGCAGGAGGCTGCGGCCCGCGGCATGCCCCAGCAGCTGAGCGAGGAGCTGCGTGATTACCAGTACCGTGTGGGGCCGGGAGATGTGCTGAGCATCATTGTCTACGACCATCCAGAGCTGACGATCCCTGCTGGGGCCGAGCGGGAAGCCGAGGACACCGGTAACAGGGTTCAGCCGGATGGCACCATGTTTTATCCCTATGTGGGGCGCCTGCGGATAGAGGGCAGGACCCTGGAGGAAGTGCGCCGAATACTGACGAGTCGCCTGTCGAGTGTCATCACCGACCCGCAGATAGAGGTAAATGTCGCAGCCTACCGTTCCCAGAAGGTCTATGTGACCGGCGCCGTGGAAACGCCCGGGACCCTGCCGATCACCAGCGAGCCAATGACCATACTGGATGCCATCAGCCAGTCGGGGGGCGCGACAGCGGAGGCAAATTGGCACGGTACGACGCTGGTCAGGGACGGCCAGAAACATCGCATCTCCCTGTATGACCTCTTGAGGCGCGGCAACCAGCGTGATAACCGGCTTCTGCGTGATGGCGACTTGTTGCATGTTCCTACGGCCGAGAACCAGAACGTGGTGGTGCTAGGCCAGGTCAATCGTCCTGGTGCCATTCCCTTGGGGAACGAGCGGATTAACCTGACCGATGCCCTGGCCAGGGCGGGAGGCGTCAACGAGAGCCGTGCCGAGCCTTCCGGGATCTTCGTGGTGCGCGGGCATGCGCCCGAGAGCGAGAAACTGGCCACCGTCTATCAGCTTGACATAGGCGATGCAACCCGACTGATGCTCGGGACGCGTTTCCCGCTGCAAGCCCAGGACGTCGTCTATGTCACGTCAGCGCCGCTGGCCCGCTGGAACAACGTGATCAGCCTCCTGCTGCCGTCCCTTACCCTTCCCGGTGATATCGGGTCGTCCGCGGGGAGCCTGTGATCATGTCGGTGTCAGGATGGCTCGAGGCACTGGTGCGGCTGCCACGACGAACCAAGCGCTGGCTGCTCAGAGTAGCGGACATGCTGGTGGTGGCCGTGGCCATGCTCATGGCTCTCCTGCTGGTAGGCGATGCAAAGACCTTGCTGCAAGGACGAACCAGTGCCGTGATGGTCGCAATGGTGTTGGCCACGCCGCTGTGTTTCGAGATGCTGGGCATCTATCGCGTCGTGCTGCGCTACATGAATCGGCGCGTGATCAAGGCCATGACGGCTGGGGTCGTATTCGTCGCCGGGGGTCTGCTGTTTCTCGACCTGATCACGGGGCGACCTTTCGCCATGCGGGTCGTGCCAGTGTTCGCCATCCTGGCGCTGCTGGGTATCGGCGGGTTGCGGCTGGTGCTCCATGAGCTCTACCAACTGAGCTGCAGGACCCAGCGCAAGCCAGTGATCATCTACGGTGCTGGGGCGGCGGGCTGCGAGCTAGCACGTGCACTGCAGCAGGGTGGACACTACTGGCCGCGTGCCTTCGTTGATGACTGGCGAGGGCTTCAGGGGTCCCTGGTAGAAGGACTGCGGGTTCATCGGCCCGATGAGTTGGCAGGGTTGGTCGATCGGCTGGACGTAGAGCTGGTCCTGCTCGCGACACCCAGTGCCCCGCGCTGCAGACGCAGGGAGATACTCGAGAACCTCGCCGAGCTCTCCATTCCGGTGCAGACCATACCAGGGACGGAAGACCTGGTGTCGGGTCGCGCCTTGGTCAATGACACCCGTAACGTGGCTGTCGAGGAGCTTCTCGGACGGGAGCCCGTCCCGCCTTTTCCTGATCTCATGGCCCAGGACATCCAGGGGAAGGTCGTCATGGTGACAGGGGCTGGTGGGTCAATCGGTTCGGAGCTTTGTCGCCAGATTCTACTGCAGCAGCCCCGGCGCCTGGTGCTCGTCGACAGCTGTGAGTTCGCGCTCTACTCCATCGAGCAAGAGTTGCTGATGGCAACGACTGGCGGCCCTGGATCCGTCTGTCGGTCTGTGTTGGTGTCCATCCAGCAGCAAGCATGTCTCGAGTCGCTGATGCGAAAAGAGGCAGTACAGACGCTCTACCATGCTGCCGCCTATAAGCATGTCCCGTTGGTGGAGAGCAACCTTATCGAGGGCATCCGCAACAACGTATTCGGGACCCTGGGCCTGGTAAAAGCCGCCGTGGCAGCCGGGGTGGAAAGTTTCGTGATGGTCTCCACCGATAAGGCGGTGCGGCCCAGCAATGTCATGGGGGCAACCAAGCGGCTGACCGAGTTGATCTGTCAGGCCTACGCCAGTCGCTATCCGAAGGAGGTGGCGACGCGGTTTTGCATGGTGCGCTTCGGTAATGTCCTCGGGTCCAGTGGTTCGGTGGTGCCTCGCTTCCGTGAACAGATCGCGCAGGGTGGCCCGGTGGAGGTGACCCATGCCGATATCACGCGTTACTTCATGACCATTCCCGAAGCGGCACAGCTGGTGATCCAGGCCGGAGCCATGGGGGAGGCCGGCGAGGTCTTCGTGCTGGACATGGGGGAGCCCGTGCGGATCGCGGATTTGGCCTTGAGCATGATCCGGCTTTCCGGCCTCGAGGTGAAGAGCGCGGAGAGTCTCGGTGGCGATATCGAGATCCGATACACGGGCCTGAGACCCGGCGAGAAGCTCTACGAGGAGTTGATCATCGGGGATAACGCCAGTCATACACGCCATCCTCGCATCCTCACCACTCGGGAGGGCTACTGGCCCTGGGACAAGCTTGAGCCCTTTCTGGGCAGGCTGGAAGCAGCAGTCGCTGCTAACGATGAGCAGAACATCATCACCCTCCTGAAACAGGCTCCCCTGGATTATCTGCCAAACACCTCAACCCCTGTTCTCCTGCCCTGTAGCCAAGAGATTTTGCAGGTGGATGAGGGATCAACGGTCAGTGCGGCAGTCAGTGGTGACAGAGTCTGGTGTGGCATCGGCCATGTCGCCAGATCCCGTATTTGATAACCGGTCCATGATCAACGAACAGCAGACCTTCGCGAAAGCCAGCAAGCATCCAGCGGCAGGGCATAAATTGATAGAAGCACATGTGGAGAGGGAAATGAAACAGACACTAGCATCACACATTGTCGACGAAACTGATGATGACATGGGAAGTACCATCAGCTCATACATCAATTCTATCGAATCAAACGGATATGCATACATACCGCAGGCATTCAGCCGAGCAGAAATTGCAGAGGCGAAAGGTCTGGTACAGTCCTGGTTCGACAAGACGGTGTCAGAACAATCGGAGAGAATGCCCCGCCTCAACCGGGACCAAGCAATGGTCTACAATCTTCAGAACAAGGAAATTGCATTTGTCAAAATGATGATGGGGAATGACACCATCGAAGCTATCTTGAAGCATTTCCTCAATGACCGGTGGTTCACGTCGCTTCCTCCTGACTCACCCAACTATATACTACGGTCGTTTCTCGCTCGTAGTAGCAATCATCAAATGCCAATGCATATTGATTCCTTCGTGCCCTACACAGGTTCGCATCCCTTTATCATGCAATGCTCCATCTTGCTGGAAGACCAGACAGAGGAAAACGGCTGTACGGTCATTGTGCCAGGCTCACATCGTTCCGACAGGTATGCATCACAAGAGTCCTTCAACGATGCAGTTTCTATTGAAGCACAGGCCGGAGACTTGCTTTTCTGGGACAGTCGGATATGGCATGGCGCAAGAGAGAACCGCACCAGCGGCACTCGCTGGGCGATGATCGCGACATTTTGCCGATGGTGGATAAAGCAAGCCTTCGATATACCAGGAAACATTCCTCAAGAAGTATACGATCAGCTCACTGACAGCCAAAAAGCGGTCATGGGTTACTGTTCGGTACCCTATGACAATGAACAATACGGAATCGATATGAAGAGAAGTTACGACTTGCTCCCCAAGCGAGTTGGCGACTACAAGATTTGAAAGATCACTTCGTTTAAAAGGTGGTTAATCCATGAAATCGATCGATATTGGAGATGTACGCGAACTGATCGCGAAGGCTGATGATAAAGAACTCTCGATTGATATATATCGGGAAGTAGGTTTTTTTATCGTACGTAGGGTGATTCCTCAGAGCTTGATTAAAGAATGGCAGGCGGAATGGAAAAGTTTTTACGAAGAAAAGCTTGCAAACAGCCGAACCATAGACCCCTTCAATCCCGTCCATGTGCATGAGGCACTTCCACCAGTCTTGGCGGATATTAACAAATGTGAAGAGTTGCTGGATGTGATGGAGTTGCTTTACCCAGATCTTGCACTTTTCATGCAGCGGTTCGTGATCAAGGATTGCTCAAGCAGAACCCCGGTATTTGTTCATAATGACTTCTGTTACGACTATGGTTGGCCTGAAAAGACGACTGTTTTTATCCCGCTGAGCGTATCGAACAGGGATAATGGAGGCATTTCCTTTTACCCTGGAACTCATCATTTCGGCTACTTGGGTGATGCAGGAGAGGTTAATACGGAAATTCTGGGCCCGGATTGGCCTCTTATCTGCCCATCATTGCAGCCAGGTGATATAGCCTTATGTCATACCTGCACATGGCACTGCTCACCGCCACATGCAGGAGGCCCGGACAGGGTCTTGGTCCAGGCTACTATGCAACCATCAAGTGACCCGAGTAGTACGGAACTGCTTCGAGGCGAGTGGAAAGCAAAGTACCGTCTGAATACACTGCCGCGGGAAAAATTCTTCAAACGCTCGCGTTCGACCCGACTACGTGAACTTCAGGCTCAAGTGAATCGTTTCGAAGAGACTGCCTGCACAGATAAAAAGATACATGTATGAACTCGGGCTACATGCATCCGCTATATGCGGAGTCGTTCAGGGAATTTGGCAACCCCTATGCGCTTGAGCATAGTGGGGGATGGGCGTTAGAACGCGCCATACCGAATACGGATCGCCATGATGCCATAGGACTATATCCTCTTTTCTGTTGTAAAGCCTGGTCCGCGCTAGGGCGAGATCTGGATGCAAAGAGAGGGCAATGGGTTTCATTTTCCATGGTCACTGATCCATTTGGAGGCTATAACACGTCAATGCTGGAAGAGAGTTTCGATTTTGTAATGCCTTACAAGAACCACTATGTAGTAGATACTAGTCAGGCGTTGGAGAAGTTTGTATCCAAATCACATCGTGCTAATGCGAAGCGTGCCCTGCGAAAGGTGGACGTTGAAGTATGCACTGACCCAACATCCTATATTGAAGAATGGATAAATCTTTATAGCGTGCTTGCCAAGAAGCATGACATCAAGGGGTTAAGTGCCTTTTCGCGAGACGCCTTTGAAAAGCAACTGAAAGTACCAGGCATGGTCATGTTCAGGGCAGTCAGTGGTGGCGAAACGGTGGGACTGGATCTTTGGTATGTCCAGGGTGATGTCGCTCAAGGCCATCTAGTGGCCTTTAATGGAGAAGGGTACACATTGGGTGCCTCCTATGCGACCAAATGGACAATGCTAGAATATTTTACGGGAAAAGTTGCATGGGTAAACTTAGGAGGTCTGCCTGGCGGGGGTGACGAGTCATCTTCTGGCTTGGCTCATTTCAAGAAAGGATGGGCGAACACGACGAAAACAGTATATTTCTGCGGGAAAATTCTTGACAGACGAGCATACAACAGCCTATCGAGCGGTACTTCGAACACTACATTCTTCCCGGCTTATCGGGCGTGAGGTGGTTCATGAGCAAAAAAAGCCCAAGGTTCATCTTTGTCGTATCAACGGCCGGTTCTATCATGAATCAGGTACTGGAAATTGCCTCCATACGAGAGGTTATACACTCAGTGGTAGCTGATCAGCAATGCCCGGCCATCGAGAAAGCTCGAAAACATGGCATTCCTGTGACTGTGTTTGATGTAGCGACCAATGATGAATTTTGCGATGAGCTTTGTAAATATATGGATAGGCATGACATAGACTATGTGCTGTCCTTCTATACGAATTTTTACACAGGAAAAATTCGCGAGAAATTCAAGGATCGAATAATCAATTTCCACCCTTCCTTGCTCCCGGCTTTTAAAGGCATGGATGGATTTGGTGATGGGATTGCGTATCAGACAAAAATAATTGGAACGACTGTGGAATTGATCAAGGATGTAATGGATGAAGGGAAGGTTGTTATGCAATCTGCGTGTGCTGTGGATCCAGGGCAAGCCAAAGAAACAATGCGTCATCGGATATTCGTCCAGCAATGCAAGACACTCATACAGGTAGTCCAGTGGATCAAGGAAGACAGATTAACTGTTCATGGAAACAATGTCAGTATCAAAGGGGCCTTCTACCAAGACATAGAATTTTCCCCGAGCCTGGAATCAAAAGAGGCAATCAATCTGGAAATTCCTGGGCCAGCATCTCATGCATCCATTACTGGTCTCAAGGCGTTAGCCTAGATTGCAACAGAAAGTCGAAAAATTCTTTAAAGTCTAAGGTTGCCAATCGTGCAACGCTGGTTCTTATCAATAATTGTCATTCTTATGATGTTGGTGGCTGTATTCAAGATGCGATATCAAGCTGCCGCTCCTGTGCCGACCATGGAAGGCATGGTCGAGATGCGTGATGGAGTTCAACTATTTACAAGGGTCTGGTTGCCCAAGGCCAGTAGCGAGGACAGCAGGCGATTCCCTGTGGTGATGACGCGTGGCTATCGCGCTGGAGATTATAGCGATGCAGAAACATTCACATCTCACGGTTACGCCTATGTGGGGCAAGCGACGCGAGGCCATGCTCCATCCGAGGGTGAGCTAAATCGGTTCTTTGATGATGCTGCAGATGGCTACGACACATTGACATGGATCAGTAACAAGTCATGGAGTGATGGCAATACTGCGATGTATGGGCGTTCATATTGGGGTGCCACTCAATGGCTGGTGGCACCAACGCAACATCCCAACTTGAAAGCGATTATACCACAAGGTATTAATGCTGATCTATGGCAGTGCGTTTATCGATGCAATGGAGCGCTCTCGTTGGCCATGACTGCATCAAGCCGCGCATATGAAAATGCCAAGCAGGCTCGTCGCTACGGATGGAAGAATCTGTATAACTTCTTGCCACTCATCGATCTGGACTTGGAAGTATCAAAGACCAGGAATCGGCTCTGGCGCGATTATGTTAGTCATTCAACATACGATGACTTTTGGAAAGAAATTAGCCTCAGGGGTAAATATCATAAGGTAAAAATCCCGGTATTCATGATGTCGGGTTGGTATGATTATTATGCTGGTGCAGTGTTCGAGAATTATGAAGCCTTGCGCGACAGTGGGAATGTGTCTGATATTCGTATAGCAATCAACCCCTCAGACCATTTAAATCGCGTTGTTGGTGACAGGGATTTTGGGCCAGACGCATCTAAAATCGATATCATGCTGGCTATCGAGTGGCTGGACCATGTGATCAAGAAAATCGATAATGGCATGGAATCAGAACCACCCATCAGGATTTTTACAATGGGAATCAATGAGTGGCGCTTTATAGACGAGTGGCCATTACCCAACACTGACTTTACTCCGTTCTATTTCAGCAGCCCTGATGGCTCGAGATTTGGCACACTTGGCACTTCTCTTCCGGAGAACGAACCAGCAACCACCTATCTGTACAATCCAGATGACCCGGTTCCGACACTCGGTGGTAATCACTCATTCCTGGGGAAGGATCACCCTGAACTGATTAGTGTCGGCGCTGTCGATCAGCGGCCGAACGAGAGCCGCAAAGATGTTTTGGTTTTCACCAGTGCTCCACTTGAAAACGAACTCGAAGTGACAGGGCCTATCGAGATTATCCTCTTTGCCGCGAGCTCTGCCAAGGATACGGACTTTACAGCCAAGCTGATAGACGTTTATCCCGATGGCACAGCTTATAACTTGACTGAAGGAATAATTAGGGCAAGGTTCAGAAAATCCATCTGGCAAGCACCGATCCTGTTAACACCAGGTCAAATATCTCGATATACGCTAAAGCTTCAGCCAACGAGTAATGTTTTTCTTCGCGGACATCGAATCCGGGTACATATCACGAGCAGTAATTTCCCCCTCTGGGACCGCAACCCTAATACAGGAAATGAGCAGGGTATGGACGACAAAATGGAAGTGGCCGAGCAAACTATACATCATAGCAAGGCGTATCCCTCACGTATAATTCTTCCCTTGATATTTAGATAAATTACGCTTTCCCTGATGAAATATTCTAACCTTAAACAAGGTTGTTTATCTTGTCGCTAACAGCCAGTCTTGTCACGATAGATGTGGCGAAAGTTTCAACCTGAACCGGAGCTCATTATGAAGGCAAAGCTTATTTATCGGCTAGTGACGAGATCAATTCTAGGCCCCATTGTATATGAGAAGATTCAATTCAGGCGGCATACGGGGTATTGGTGCGACCTTAAAAGCCCCAAAACATTCAACGAAAAAATCTGTTGTAGAAAAGTAAGCAGGGATATGAAAGATGCTGTGATGTTGCAAGACAAGGTTGCGGTCAGGGAGTATGTAAAAAAAACTGTTGGCGATGAATATCTTAGCAAATGCTTCCAAGTTTTAGAGGAACCTGAAGACCTGGACTATAATGCACTGCCGGATTCATTCGTCGTTAAAGGGAATGACGGATGCGGACCAGAAAGCCTTCTTATAGTAAACGACAAAAAAAAATTCACAGAAAAAGAAATTAGGGAAAATATTTCACGAATACTTCGGCGTCATGATAATCCATTGAAGCGATTTTATCTTTATTCCAACGAGTGGTGGTATGGAATGATCAAACCGAAGGTGATTATCGAAGAGCACCTTTTGCCTGGTACCGGTAATGTGCCACTTGATTACAAGTTCTTCGTTTTTCATGGGAAAGTACAGTATATCCAGGTTGACTTCGGACGCTTTGTTAACCATACACGATCATTGTATGATACTGAGTGGAGGCGTCAAGATTTTAAACTCGGATATCCAGTAGGACCAGACGCGGCTAGACCCACTCGCCTCGAAGAGATGATTCGTATTGCCGAAAAGCTTGGTAGTAATTACGATTTTGTAAGAGTGGACCTGTATCAGGTTGATGACGAAAGGATCGTGTTTGGCGAAATAACCATTGCACCATCCCTGGGACATGCAAGGTTCGAACCTGTGTCGTGGGATCGAGTTTTTGGGGATTTGTGGTAATAACTATTTCCAGGAGATTAAAGATGCAATGAAAGCATCAGTCTATAACTTTCTTTACAACAGAGCCGGCTTCAAAGCGTATCGGTGCTCAAAATCCACCAACCATTCCTTTGTGATTGATTTAGTTGGCCCGCCAGGTATCGGGAAAACATACTTGATCAAGAGTTTGATAAAGAATTCAATATTGACATCACGACGTCTGAAGGTCGGTAAGAAAAAGAAAGAATGTGCATCACGGGCTCGATTGCTGTCCATTGCGGCTAACGAATTAGACGACATTGACATATTGCAACGAAAAGCGATCAAGATTCTTTATGATCTGAATATGCATGAATTCCCAGCTACAGTGTTAGTGGACGAAGGGCTCAGCCATCAGTTTACCAACGAGCTTTGTCTCCTTTCAGAGTTATATCCAGATGACTTCAGGGCTATCATGAATAATCGGGCAGTGATAAATCTTACAGCAAGTCCAGAGATGATAAATGAAAGGATAAAGAGAAGGTCAAGGACTAAAGGCCAAACCCTGAGCTACCATAAAAACAAGACATGTGATGAATTGTCGTTATTTAACATTGAAGTAATGGGGCGGCGTGCAATGTTAATACGTCGGATGAAGGAAAGCGGGTTTCCTAGCCTGACTATAGATGTGGATAAGGGGTTGGACAAAATGATCAGTGACATAGATAATTTTATTCTCGATCTTCAGTAATGGAGAGTTAAAGTCAATATTATTTGCCGAGAGCTGGCCGTCTTTGCTCACCGGTTTCCAAAGCAAGTAGTATCAGTATTCACATTTCTTGGAAAATTTAATATTGGTGCTGTAAATTTTACAGGCGGTGAAACCGATGATTAAGAATGAAAAGGATATCATGGAATCATGGAGTGGCGATATAACTCAGCCGCTTGTCAGCGTATTATGCATAACTTACAATCACTATGGGTATATCTCCAAAGCAATAGAATCATTCTTGAGTCAAGATTTGCGATCTCCTTTTGAGGTAATCATCCATGACGATGCCTCAACGGATGAGACCTCCGATATTATCAGAGCCTATCAGTCGCAATATCCTAATATCGTAAAGCCTATCTTTCAAGAAGAAAACCAGTTCTCAAAGGGGCGAGTAGTTTTCGATATTGCTCACAAAAAAGCAATTGGAAAATATATAGCTTACTGTGAAGGCGACGACTACTGGATGGACCCCCAAAAAATAAAGTTACAGTGTGACTATTTAGAAAGCCATCCCCATATATCCGTCACAGCGCATGATTCATGTTCCATGGATCAAGAAGGCCATGTTATAACTCAATCCCGGTTAGCCAGAAAACATCACAGGGATTATTCTGCACAGGAGATGGCGACAGGAAAGGCATGGATGCTTAATCTCACAATGGTTTTTAGAAATATTGATTTTGGAGATATTCCCGAGAGAGGGAAAATAAAAAATAATGACAAATTTCTAATATCTTTGTTGGGAAACTATGGTGGCAGTCATTTCCATAGTGAAATTCTACCCGCATGCCATATTGTGCATCCTGATGGAATGTGGAGTGGATTGGACTTGAATACTCGTCACGAAGAACAGATTAATTCCTGGTATTGGATCTATAGATATTATAAAAGAGTTGAAAAAGACGAATATGCTTATGCCTTCTGGATCATGTATTTGAGAAAGGTGTTTTCGCTCACCTCTCGCAAAACCCTGTCCAAGGAGTACTTGATCCGAATACTGCGACTTCGAGACATTAACCTGTTTGTCAAAAAGTTAAGGTGGCATGGCGAATGACGTGCATTGATATCTCTAAGAATGATTTCAATGACATGCATCATATCCGCGCCACCCTTGTTGAAGAGTAAAAGACATGACTGACGGCATAAACCTGGAGTATTCTGAGCGGCCATTGTTTTTGCGAATTGTATCTATCGTGTCATTGCCAGCTCTGATAGCTCTGGTTGCTGTCATGGATACACGACTTGCTGTATTTCTGGGGTTTGTCTTTGCTGTCCTGGCTTCGGGCTTCTCACCAGTATACGGTTTTCCAATAATATTGATTGGCGCTGCACTGAATAACATAGATTTTATCTTTGGACTCCATTTCGGATGGATACTTATTTCTGGGTGTGCATTGGGAGGCGTTGTTCATGTCTTGCTTAGGCGAGACATACTTATTGTTGATACAAGTATTGCAGTGCTTATTGCTGTTTTTATCGTGCTAGAAATAAGCATAGCACTATTTGATGGAAGTGGTCGACTTGATCGCTTAGCCGCTTTGCTTACCATCATGATATTTATCGCTATTCTCGGAGGATGTAGCCCCTTAGAGTTTGTACGAGGCTACATTCATCCTGATGCGACACGGGCACTTATTTACATCATGGGAAGTGTTGGTATTATACTTTTCTTTTCAACATTAAGCCTTCTCTCTACACAGGATATTAGCATGTCTCGGGATTATGAGCTTGGCCTCTCGATTGGAGATACTGAGTCTTCTCCACGATCCTTATCTAATGTGCTTGGGCTTGTTGTAGTCACGTGCATTGCTGGAGTAATTACATACCGTGCGAACTGGTTTGATAAACTGATGTGGACCGCGATGGGGCTGATCGCTTTCATAGGCATGTTCTATACTGGATCTCGCATGCCTGTAATTGCAACGGGATTTGGTTTGGCTGTTGCAATTTTTACCCAGCTGATCTTTTTTGGAAAAAAATTGCCGGTCAAAAATATCATCATTGCAATGTCAGGTGTCTCTCTTATTTCGATTATTATATATTCACTAGCTACGTACGGCCCTGGTGTTCTTCCGTTCGTGGATGATAGCGTTTCTGATTTTCGTCTTTTACGTGCGCCTACTATTGAATCGAATACCAGGCTGGACCTGTGGCAAGAATATTTTGACGATGCCAGTGTGTTTCAACTGTTATTTGGAAGCGGCATAGGCTCAATGGGTAACCCTCATTCATTGTTTATAGGAACATTGGGTGCCTTTGGTTTCGTCGGGGTAACCGCACTGTTCTTCTTCATTTGTAGTTTGGCCATTCAAGCCATAAGAAATCATTCCATAATCGCATTGGCTCTACTCGGTTATGCTTTGTTGGCACTATCCTCTTCATCAGATGTTGACAAGTCTTATTTCTGGGTTATGGCTGCGGTTGTAATTCTCTTCATCCGGTTATCAAGAATGTAAATATTATAGAATTATCATCGGGTATGAACGGAGTGTATATTATGGCAAAAGAGTTGGGAGTCGTTTATCTTGCTTTGGGTCGCCCTTATCTGGCGATGGCACTCCTGTCGGCCGAAAGCTTGGTAAGACATAACCCAGATACGCCTTTCACGATCGTCACTAATGTAGCTAATCAGCCACCAGACGTAAAATGTTTTCGAAATGGCTTTGATAGCTGGGTATATGTCGATGTCGATGTGGAAAGCAATCGCCACTTGAAAACCAAGATCTTGTCTTATAGTGAGTATGAAAAGATCATCTTTCTTGATTGCGATACTATCGTCATGGGGAATCTTTCTTTGGCTAGAAAAATACTCGAATATTTTGACGTTTGTTTGAGGCTAAATCGCTATCCCCAAAAAAGAAACGGCAAAGGTGACGTTAAAGTACTTGGTGATTTAAAGGTTAGTGACTTGCCTCATTGGAATAGCGGAGTCATGTTGGTAAGAAACAATGCTGCAGGGAGAAAATTCTTTGAAAACTGGAATGAAAAATATGTGCAGATTGGGAACAAGTACGATCAAGTTGCGCTTGTTCCAGCCATCTTCGAAAGTGATGCGCGTATCCTTTCACTTGAAGACAGGTGGAATGCAACAGACCCGGGATTTGGTAGGGGCAGGTGGAGGAAAGAAACCCTAGTATTTCATTACGCAACAAATTTATGTAATAATCTCTTTCATAAGATCATCGAATATGACGAAATGATTCTCTCGGGCACATCCTGTGCTAACCAGACACGCCAGTTCTTAGAAGCAAAAAGAAAGTTGAAAAGATCACAGATGAGCCTGATGAGATACTTGGTAATAAATGCCATGTGGCGCATCTCTTCACCGGCAGGGTTTATCGAAAAGTCGAATCCAAGGACATTGAAGAATCGCTTGAAAAAACTCTCGTTATACTAGCCTGTCATCGATTCCTTGCTGTAATCCTGAAACCGATGACCGATAGTGCCTGTTCCAGCACATTTCCGCTCCGGCCTGGCCCAGCGACTCGAGCCGATGCTGCCAGATGCATGCTTTCTTTAAGGACCGGAAGAAGCCCACGACGAGTCCATTTTTTGTTCTAGGCGTAGGACGCCGTGAAATTCTGGATTCGGCGGCCTTATGCCTTTACCGTCGATATATTATAGTACCGACGCAAGGCTGTTGTCAGAGATCGCTACCCGAAAATCTCCCGCGTGTAACAGTCCATGATCACCGCGAAGCCGGCTTGCTGTTCCATTCCATATCACACCAAGGCCGGTTTGGTAGCTCAGCGCTCCATAGGGCTTTCCAGAACCAGATGTGCCTGCAGTTGCCTTATGGGTTCTCGTCCTCGTCTTCGTCGAGCGTGTGGCACCCCTTCTGAAGCGCGCAGATCCGCGAATGGGCCTCTCACCGTGCTCCCCTTGGTTTCCCGAAACTAGGTTCTGTCTGAAAAGTTGGCACGCAAGCAGCGATCTATGCAGGCCAGGCATACCATCGCTTTGAAGCTGCTGGCCAACTTGTCGTAGCGG
>NZ_JACHXQ010000016.1 GCF_014192285.1 Halomonas fontilapidosi
TGATAGCCCCTCGCTCCCTGATCCGAAGGCATTAAGGACAACCGCATGCAGTAGAGACAACCGAACCCTTGACGGGTCAATCCATACCAGGAGCGACGGTTCCCACACATAACACCAAGAATTGCCGTGCAAGACGCAGACAATACATAACGCAGGGACGGAACTATGAACATGGCAACGAAGCCCATGCGCAAGGCACAGAAGAGCAAGCTCTACCGCTGGCGCTGGACGGGCAAGGGGCCCGGCGGGCGCAAGGTGGGCGGCGAGATCATCGCCGCCCGCAAGGCCGAGGTGGAGAAGACCCTCTTTGGCCAGAACATTATCGTCAAGAACATCCGCCGCAAGAGCGGGTTCGGCGGCGGCATGGGCAAGATCAAGCCACGCGACATCATGCTCTTCGCCCGCCAGATGGCGACCATGATCCGCGCCGGCGTGCCGGTGCTGCAGGCCTTCCAGGTGGTGGCGGAGAGCCTCAAGAAGCCGGCGATGAGCGCCCTGGTGCAGGAGCTGATGAACGACGTGGCGGCCGGTTCCAGCTTCTCGGAGGCGCTCAAGCGCCACCCCCAGCACTTCGACCGGCTGTTCGCCAACCTGGTGGAGGCCGGCGAGCAGTCCGGTTCGCTGGACCGCATGCTGGAGCGGGTGGCGGCCTACAAGGAAAAGGTCGAGTCACTCAAGAGCCGCGTGAAGAAGGCGCTCTGGTACCCGGCGGCGGTCATCATGGTGGCCATCGGCGTTACCGCCCTGCTGCTGATCAAGGTGGTGCCGCAGTTCGAGAGCCTGTTCAGCGGCTTCGGCGCCGAGTTGCCAGCCATGACCCGGATGACCATCTCGCTGTCCGAGTTCGCCCAGCAGTACTGGTGGTGGGGCCTGCTGGGTATCGCAGGCTTCATCTTCTTCCTGCGCGCCGGCATGAAGAAGTCCGAGGCCTTCCGCTACAAGATGCATGCGCTCTCGCTGCGCATTCCGGTGATCGGCGACATCCTCGACAAGTCCTCGGTGGCGCGCTATTCGCGCACCCTGGCCACCACCTTCGGTGCCGGCGTGCCGCTGGTGGAGGCGCTGGAGACCGCCGAGGGCGCGGCGGGCAACATGGTCTACGAGCGCGCCATCGCCCAGATCCGCGAGGACGTGGCCACCGGCCAGCAGCTCAACTTCGCCATGCGCCTCACCGAGCAGTTCCCGGCGCTGGCGGTGCAGATGGTGGGGATCGGCGAGGAAGCCGGCTCGCTGGACGCCATGCTCAACCGGGTGGCGGACTACTACGAGGAGGAGGTCGACAACAAGGTGGATACCCTCACCTCGCTGCTCGAGCCCTTCATCATCGTGGTGCTCGGCGTGCTGGTTGGCGGCCTGGTTATCTCGATGTACCTGCCGATCTTCGAGCTGGGGAGTGTGATTTAACAAAGCGGCCAAGCGGCCAAGCGGCCGAGCGCCGAGCGCCGAGCGCCGAGCGCCGAGCGCCGAGCAGGATGATGGCACCGATCGTTACGGTGTCAATCCACAATTGAAGCGAAACCGACGAGGCTGAGAGATTCGCCCGACCGTTTGACTTGCTTGGCTGCTCGGCGCTCAACACTTGGCTGCTTGGCAGCTCGCCGCTGCCCCCCCCTCAATCGTGCAGCCATACCGGCGTGCCCGGCACGGCGATCTCGAACAGCGCCAGCAGGTCATCATCGCGAACGCGGATGCAGCCATGGGAGCGGGCCACGCCCATGGGTTCGCTCGGCGGGGTGCCGTGGAGGTAGATATAGCGCCGCTGGGAGTCGACGTTGCCGCCGCAGTTGCGCCCGGGCTCCAGGCCGCTCAACCAGAGAATGCGGGTGAGTATCCAGTCGCGCCCTAGATGCTCGGCGGCCAGTGCCTCGCTGTAGACCTCGCCGGTGGGCCGGCGGCCGCGGTAGACGGTGCCCGGCGGGTTGCCCGCGCCGATGGCGGCGCGCACATGGTGCCAGCCCAGTGGCGTGGCGCCGCTGCCCTCCTCCTCCCCGGTGCCGTTGGCGGCCGTGGAGACCTTGCAGGACCACTCGAGCTCGCGGCCCCGCCAGACCGTCAGCCGCTGGGCGGCGGTGTCGATCTCCAGCCACACGCCCTCCTCTGGCGGCAGCTCGGTGAGCAGGGGCGTGCGCATCAGCTGGCCTCGCGGCGCACCGGGCTGGGGTCGGGCAGCGGCGCGTTCATGGCCGCCACCACCACCGGGCGCAGACGTCGCACCAGGTCGCGCACGCTGACGTGCTCGCCGTAGTCCTTCTCGGCGATATCGCGCAGGGCATCCAGGCCGGAGAGCGTGAAGATCACCGTACCCAGCATGAAGTGCAGCCGCCAGAAGCGCTCGGCATCGGGCAGCTCCGGCGTGGCCAGGCGCACCAGTTCGGTAAAGCGGGTGAAGACGCTGCCGTACTCCTCCTGAATGTAGCGGCGCAGGTGGCCCTGGGCCTGGCTGTAGGCAAGCCCCAGCAGGCGCATGAACACCTTGAGGCTGTTGCGCTCCGCCGGCACCTCGAGCACGCTGCGCGCCATGGTCTCGAGCAGCGCTTCCAGCGGAATCACGCGGCCGGCGTAGTCGGCCTCGAGCTCGTCGAGGGAGGCGTGGAAACGCACGGTAAAGGGGTCCAGGTAGCGCGCGAACACCGCCTGGATCAGCGCCTTCTTGGATCCGAAGTGGTAGTTGACCGCCGCCAGATTGACCTTGGCCTTGCTGGTGATGTTGCGCAGCGAGGTCTCGGCGAAGCCGCGTTCGGCGAACAGCACCTCGGCGGTATCGAGGATGCGCGTGACGGTGTCGGGCTGCTGGGCCATGGGCAACGGCTCCATGTCATTGGAAACAATTGTTTGAATATGCCGCGAGTGTATGACAGCCAAGGGCGTGGCTCAATGCCGCAGGAGGCTCGGTGTTTGAAACGCCGAGCGCCGAGCGCCGAGCGCCGAGCGCCGAGCGCCGAGCGCCGAGCGCCGAGCGCCGAGCGCCGAGCGCCGAGCGCCGAGCGCCGAGCGCCGAGCAGGATGATGGCACCGCCCGTTACGGCATCAATCCACAGTTGAAGCGAAACCGACCAGGCTGAGAGTTTCGCCCAACGGTTTGGCTGCTTGGCTGCTTGGCCGCTCGGCGCTCAGCTCTTTTACTGGACAGAAAGACATGCTGTATACTTGATCAGACGCGTGGCGAGAGGATCGCCACTCTCTGGTTACCGACCCTGGAGGCCTTATGAGTCGCTCACTCACGGCCCGGCAGCAGAACGTGTACGACTTCATCGTCAAGACCATGAACGAGCTGGGCTACCCGCCGACCCGCGCGGAGATCTCCCGGGCGCTGGGCTTCAAGTCCGCCAATGCCGCCGAGGAGCACCTGCGGGCCCTGGAGCGCAAGGGGGCCATCAAGGTGATCCGCGGCACCTCGCGGGGCATCCGCCTGCCCGCCCAAGAACCGGAGGCCGCCAACGACGAGGGGCTGGACGAGACGCCCCAGGGCCTGCCGATCATCGGCGAGGTGGCGGCCGGCAGCCCGGTGCTCGCCGCCGAGCACATCGACCGCTACTGCCCGCTGCCGCCGGAGTACTTCACCCCGCGCGCCGACTACCTGCTGCGGGTGCGCGGCCTCTCGATGAAGGATGCCGGCATCCTCGAGGGCGACCTGCTGGCGGTGCACCGCACCGAGCGCATCCGCGACGGCCAGATCGTGGTGGCGCGCCTGGAGGACGAGGTCACCGTCAAGCGCTTCCATCGCCACGGCCATGTGGTCACCCTGGAGGCCGAAAACCCCGATTTCGCGCCCATCGAGGTGGACCTGCGCCATGACCCGCTGGAGATCGAGGGCATCGGCGTGGGCGTGATCCGCGGCGGCAGCGGCCAGGCGCTCTGATCGACGCCGGTTGCCCCTCGCCCCATGACCGAGCGCGTCCGCAAGATTCTCCACGCCGACTGCGACTGCTTCTTTGCAGCGGTGGAGATGCGTGACAACCCTGCCCTGCGCGACATTCCGCTAGCCATCGGCGGCTCGCGAGAGCAGCGCGGGGTCATCGCCACCTGCAACTACCCCGCCCGCACCTTCGGCATCCACTCCGCCATGCCCACCGCCCGGGCACTGCGCCTCTGCCCGCATCTGACGCTGATGCGCGGCCAGTTCGAGAAGTATCGCGAGGTCTCACGGCAGATCCAGGCGGTGTTCCACGAACTCACCCCACTGGTCGAGCCGCTGTCGCTGGACGAGGCCTTCCTGGACGTCACCGAGGTCGAGGGCTTTCACGGCAGCGCGACCTGGATGGCCCGCTGGCTCAAGGAGGAGTGTTACCGGCGCACCGGGATTACCGTCTCGGTGGGCGCGGCGCCGTCGAAGTTCCTGGCCAAGATCGCCAGCGACTGGGAGAAACCCGATGGCCTGACGGTGATCCCGCCCGAGAAGGTCGATGCCTTCGTGCGCGACCTGCCGGTCAAGAAGCTCCACGGGGTGGGTCCGGCCACCGGGGCCAGGCTCGACGCCATGGGTATCACCACCTGCACCGAGCTGCGCGAACTGCCCATCGAGCGCCTGCTGGACGACTTCGGCAAGTTCGGGCGACGGCTCTATGAGCTCTCCCGCGGGATCGATGAGCGCCCGGTGCGCGTCGAGCGCGAGCGCAAGTCGGTGAGCGTCGAGACCACCTTCGACCAGGACCTGCCCGACCTTGAAACCGCCAGTGCCGCCCTGGCCCCGCTCTGCGACAAGCTGCAGGGCCGGCTGGAGCGCCACGGCCATCCGCCAATGGCCGGGCTCTTCGTCAAGGTGCGCTTCGACGACTTCAGCCTCACCACCCTGGAAAGCCGCGGCCTCAGCCCCGATGCGGAAAGCTACACCCGCCTGCTGGAACAGGCCTGGGCCCGCGCCCGCCGCCCCGTACGCCTGCTCGGCGTCGGCGTGCGCCTGGTGCCCGAAGAAGCCCGGCAGCAGCTGGTGCTGCCTTTGTAAGCGCCGAGTGCCGAGCGCCGAGCGCCGAGCAGCCAAGGAAAAAGCCATCGAGCGCCGAGCGGGGAAAGCGGCCAAGCAGCCAAGCGTCGAGCAGGCAGGAACTGTTCAGTCACGGAATCGGGTCATAAGTCCGTATAGCATGCGAGAAATCTCGCGCGTCTCTTCGGCCCAGCGTTGGCCCAACGACTTCTCGATATAACCAATTTCGATGCCAATGTAGATCTGCGTTCGCAGCTCAGCACAGGAACCTTTGGCGTAGCTAAGGAACTTGACGCGGTCCCTGTCACTATCTCTTTCGTAGCCTTCGGCAATATTGCTTGCAATCGATAAGGCGGATCGGGTGATCTGGTCCTTGAACCCGAAGTCCCTTGATTGGCTGAAAGACCGGTACACCTCCGAGCACAGTCTCGCCGAGCGTTTCCATACCAGCAGATCCTCGAAGCGCATCCCTGCCTCCCACCCAAGACCCTTGAGCTTTCAACATAGCACTGACTGCTTGGGCTGCTTGGCTGCTCGGCGCTTGGCTGCTCGGCGCTTGGCGGCTTATTTAGTATCGATATAGCGGTGATCGTTGAAGGTGGCGACCCAGCCGGGATGGTAGACCAGCAGAATGCTCATCAGCATGCCGGTGATGAAGGCCTCGGAGGGCATCAGCAGCGGCAGGAAACGGGCGTATTCGAGCGCCTGGCGCAGCGCCTCGGCGTCAGTCGCGCCTATGGCCATCAGCCCCACGGCGGCCAGGCCAGCCGCCAGGGTGGCGAGCGCCGAGCCGAAGAACGCACAGACGAACATGAAGACCATCAGGTTGTCCGGCAGGCGCCGGTCGACCAGTCGCCAGACGATGCCCATCACCAGCGCTGGCACCACCCCGCTGACCAGCACGTTTACCCCCAGCAGCGACCAGTCGTTGCGCCCCAGCAGCACCATGGCCACATTGATCGCGGTGATCGAGAGCAGCGCCAGCGGTGCCTTGAAGATCAGCGTCAGCAAGGCGGTGAACATCAGGTGCAGGGTCAGCCAGTCCACCGCCTGGGCGCGCAGCTGCCAGAGCAGCATCACCACCACGGTGGCGGCCAGCCAGCGGTGCTGCAGGGCGTGGTCATCGAGCAGCGCGACCCACGGCCGACGGCTCAGCGCGAGCCCGACAAAGGCCGCTGAGATCAAGCCGCACAGCCACAGCAACCAGGCGGCGAGAACCGGTTCGGCAATCGTCATCGGCTCACTCCATTAGGCAACGACCAGCAGCAGGAAGGGGTGGTGGGATGGTAGTCGGGTGGCATCGCATGATCCCGGTTTGGCGCTATAGCAAGGGCCACAGTGTAGCCAAAACAGGGGCTTCGGACACGCTCGAAGCGCCGTGGATGTGGGCCCGTGCCTCGCCGATGGCGCCATCCTGATCGGCGGTGGGAGTCAGCAGGGTATACCAGGGCAATCGCACATCGAGATTCGTTCGCAACTGAATCATAAAGAAGGATTCGATATAGATGGGCATTCTTTCTACATGCGGTTGCCCTGCCAATCCCCCCCAACACGTCGACACGCTCTACCCGACCGAATCACAGAACCCTCCACGCGACACGGCTAATAACCAAAAGCTATTGGAAAAAAGCTTCTTTATTCCCTAGTGTATTTTTCCATCTACGTCACGAACCCCGTGACGTATACCCTGTTTTTCCATCAATATACAGGAGCAACCCCATGCTGAAGCGTATTGCCCTCACTGCTCTGGTCACAGGCTTGATGACCGCGAGCAGCCTGACCCAGGCCGACGAGCACGCCATCAAGGTCGGCATGTCCGGCGGCTATTTCCCCTTCACCTTCGTCGAACAGGACAAGCTGCAGGGCTTCGAGGTGGATGTCATGGAAGCCGTGGCCGACGAGATGGGCATCGAGGTCGAGTTCGTTACTGCCAACTTCTCGGGCCTGTTCGGCATGCTCGAATCCGGCCGGATCGATACCATTGCCAACCAGATCACCATCACCGAGGAGCGGGCCGACAAGTACGCCTTCACCGACCCTTACGTCTATGACGGCGCCCAGGTCGTGGTCAAGGAGGGCAACGAGGAGGTCCACGGCGTCGAGGACCTGAAAGGCAAGACGGTGGCCGTCAACCTCGGCTCCAACTACGAGCAGCTGCTGCGCGAACTGCCCTACGCCGACGAGATCGACATCCGCACCTACGAGAGCAACATCGAGCAGGACACCGCCCTGGGGCGCGTCGATGCCTTCGTCATGGATCGGGTGAGCGCCAGCCAGGTCATCAAGGAGAAACCGCTGCCCCTGGCACTGGCCGGCCAGCCGTTCTCCAAGATTCGCAATGCCCTGCCGTTCCGCGACACGGAAGCGGGCCGCGCCCTGCGTGATCGGGTCGACGCCGCGCTGACCATCCTGCGCGAGTCGGGCACCCTCACGGCGATCTCGGAAGAGTGGTTTGGCACTGACATCACCACCCCGTGAGGGGCTGAGCCGTCGCCATGTCCGTCCTCGATATCGACTACATGCTGGGGCTGGTGCCCATCCTGCTGCGCTATCTGCCGCTGACCCTGCAGATGGCTGCTGTCGGCATGGCACTGGCTCTGGTGTTGGCCTGCGGCCTCGCCGTGATCCGCGTGCTGCGCATCCCGGGATTGAACGCTGCGACTCTGCTGTTCATCTCCTTTTTCCGCGGCACGCCACTGCTGGTGCAGCTGTTCCTGTTCTACTACGGCTTGCCCCAGCTGCTGGCCTTCCTGACCCAGATCAATGGCATTACCGCCACTATCATGGGGCTTACCCTGCACTTCTCGGCCTACATGGCAGAATCGATTCGCGCCGCCATCGTCGGGGTCGACCGCAGCCAGACGGAAGCGGCCCTGTCCATCGGCATGACCAATGGCCAGCTGATGCGACGTATCGTGCTGCCCCAGGCCACGCGGGTCGCGGTGCCGACGCTGATGAATTACTTCATCGACATGATCAAGGCCACCTCCCTGGCCTTTACCTTGGGAGTGACCGAGCTGATGGGCGCCACCCAGAAGGAGGCTGCCGGCAGCTTCCTTTACTTCGAGGCCTTCATCACGGTAGCGGTCTTCTATTGGGTCATCGTCGAGCTGCTGGCCTGGTTCCAGCGGCGCCTGGAAACCCGACTCAACGAGGCGTACCGCCGATGATCAAGGTGCAAGGACTCGTTAAACGCTTCGGCGAAACCGCTGTCCTCGACGGCATCGACCTGGCCATCGAACAGGGCGAAATCATCGTGGTGATCGGCCCCTCGGGGACCGGCAAGTCGACGCTGTTGCGCTGCCTGAACTTTCTCGAGCGGCCGGATGCCGGTCGCTTGACCATCGGTGACCTTGACGTCGACGTCACCCGAGCCAGCCGGTCGGACATCCTGACGGCACGCCGGCGCACGGCCTTCGTGTTCCAGAACTATGCGTTGTTCGCCAACAAGACGGCGCTGGAGAACATTGCCGAGGGGCTGATCGTGGTCAACCGCTGGCCGAAGGAGAAGGCGCACGCGCGCGCCAGAGAGATCCTCGAGCGCATCGGCCTGGCCGACAAGGCCGATGCCTATCCTGCTTCGCTTTCCGGCGGCCAGCAGCAGCGGGTGGGCATTGGACGCGCCATGGCGGCACAGGCCGAGGTGATCCTCTTCGATGAGCCGACCTCCTCGCTGGACCCGGAATGGGTCGAGGAGGTGCTGGGCCTGATGAAACAGCTGGCCCGGGAACGCCAGACCATGCTAGTGGTGACCCACGAGATGAGCTTCGCCCGAGACGTTGCCGACCGGGTGATCTTCATGGAAGGCGGGCGCATCATCGAACAGGGACCACCCGAACATCTCTTCGGCTCGCCGCAGGACCCCCGCACAAGAGACTTCCTGCGCAAGGTGCTGGCGACCCAGGTGTCTATCGACTCACCCACCTGAGCCGAACGCCTGAGGGCCGCGTTGTGAGGGCCGGCGGGCATCCCGTATAGTAGCCGGATACTTTCCAGGCCCACACCCCCATCGATGTCACAGCCACGCGTCCAGATCCGCCCTCGCCGCCGCCCTGCCCTGCATTTTCTGCCGCTTGGCGGCTGTGGCGAGATCGGCATGAACCTCAGCCTGTATGGCCACGGGGAGAGAGGCCAGGGGGATGAGTGGATCGCCGTGGACTGCGGCATGATGATTCGTCAGGACCTTCCGGACAATCCGCTCCAGGTGCCGGATCTCTCCACCCTGGAGACGCTGTCGATTCGTCCGCGGGCGTTGATCATCACCCATGGCCATGAGGACCATATCGGCGCCGCGGCCTGGCTGTGGCCCAAGTGGGGCTGCCCGCTTTACGCCACCCCGCTGGCCGCCGGCCTGCTGAGGGCCAAGTTCGTCGAACGCGGCCTGGCCACCGACGCCATTCAGGTCATCGAGCCGGGCGAGGCGCTGGAGACTGGCCCCTTCACGCTGCGCTACCTGCCACTGACCCATTCGATCCCGGAGAGTTGTGCGCTGCTGATCGCCGCCGGTGACTATCGCGTGCTGCACACCGGGGACTGGAAGCTCGACCCCGAGCCACTGATCGGGCCAGCCATCTCGGCCGCGACGTTCCGCGCCATCGCGCCCGTGGACCTGGTGGTAGGCGACTCCACCAATGCGCCGATGCCCGGTCACTCCCGCAGCGAAGGCGAAGTCGCCGAGGCGCTGAGCCACACCATCGCCCGCTGCCAAGGGCGCGTGGTGGTGAGCTGCTTTGCCAGCAACCTGGCGCGCGTGCTGGCCATCGGTCGCGCGGCGGAACGTTGCGGGCGTCGTGTCAGCCTGATGGGGCGCTCCATGGAACGCATGGTGGGCGTGGCCCGCGGGCTCGGGTACCTGGACGACCTGCCGCCGCTGGTGCCGGTCACCGACCTCGGATACCTGCCACCGGAAGAAGTCCTGGTCATCGCCACCGGCAGCCAGGGCGAACCGCGTGCCGCTCTATCCCGCCTGTCACGCGGCCGACACCCTCATTTCGAGCTGATGGCGGGTGATACCGTGATCTTCTCCGCCAAGGCCATTCCCGGCAACGAGCGGTTGATCCATCGTCTGAAACGTGGTCTCCAGCACTTCAATGTGGCCATTCTCGATGATGACAACCATCCCGAACTGCACGCCTCGGGCCATCCCGCCCAGGAGGAACTGCGCACTTTCTACGGCTGGGTAAAACCTCGCCAACTGCTGCCGGTACACGGCGAGGCGCGCCACCAGCAGGCTCATCAGGCACTCGCCGAGGAACTCGGTATCCAGGCGCCACTGACGCCGGTGAACGGCGATCTGATCCGACTGGATGCCGAAGGGCTCACCCTGGAAACGCGCCACCCCCAACGGCCGCATATCGTCAGCCAGAATGCGGTCTCTGCCCTGCCCGGTCTGGGGAGCAGCGATGCCAGCCACCGCTCTCGCCATGGAAGCCTTTACCTGGCCATTCCGGTGGCCGCCACCGACACGGGATGGACGCGTATCGGTCGTCTGATGCTCGACGCCAGCCACACAAGCCCGATCGACGAGACGGCGTTCGCCGACTGGCTGGACGATTGCCTTGAGGAGATTGAGGTGGATACGCTGGCCGAATTGCGCCTAGCCCTGCAGCCCAGGCTACTCGGCTGGCTAGCCGATCACCTGCACCGAGTCCCCGAGGTGCACCTGCAGATCCTGGCAGTGGAAACCGAGATGCTGGGGAAGTAAGGGGAGCTTTCGAGGGTGGGAGGGATCTGCTTGTCGCGATGAAGAAGGCAATATGCGCGGTGCAAGTCGAGACGTCGAACCGACGACTCCTACGATTGGCTCATGGCCCCTGTAGGAGCGGTCGGTTCGACGCTTCGACTTGCACCCCGCGAGACAGGCAAACGGTAACTCGCCATGTAAGTCGAACGCTAAAACATCAAGCCTTGTTGGCATTCTTCGGCGGACGCCCGCGCTTGCGCTTGGGCTGCTCGGTCACCAGATCATCCAGCGACAGGCCGGCCTCATTGATCTGCTCGCGAATCTCGGCAAGTTTGCGCGCCTTTTCGGCTTCTTCCTCCTGGCGCTGAATTTCCTCGTCCTTTTTCTGCTCGATCACTTCACCGATGACTTCGGC
Source organism: Halomonas fontilapidosi (assembly GCF_014192285.1). Lineage (GTDB taxonomy): Bacteria > Pseudomonadota > Gammaproteobacteria > Pseudomonadales > Halomonadaceae > Halomonas > Halomonas fontilapidosi. The sequence goes on from NZ_JACHXQ010000016.1 coordinate 11,020, forward strand.
CAGCTTGTGGAGCTGTTCTGTGCTCAGCTGGCGTGCCGCAGCACGAGCCACGTTCTTGTTGCGGGCGATGCGCTCCAGGGATTCGCTGGACATTAGCGGTCTCCATGCCGAAGGTTGGACGGTAACTTTCTAGAATGACACGTCAAAAGTATATGCACTTGGATCACATTGGCAAGCAAAGCTGCGGGAAAAACGGCAACAAATACCGGCATAATGTCCACGACATGCGGCGCACAGTCGAGCAGGAAATGCGATCTCCTGCCATCAATTAGCACACCTACATGACAACGGGCGACACCGTGATGTCGCCCGTTATACCCGCGTGCCGGTATCAATCCGGCTTGTTAGCGCCTCAGCCGCCGGTCATGTTCATGAAGCGAACCACCTGAACATCGCCGTCGGTAGTGAAATGGTGACGCTCGGGCTTGAGCGGCATGGCGCGGACGATCGCCTGCTTGAGTGCGTCCATATCACCGGGATAGCGACGCAACACGGCACGCAGATCCACGGAATGCTCATTGCCGAGGCACAGCAGCAGACGCCCTTCCACCGTGACGCGAACCCGGTTGCAGGTATCGCAGAAGTTGTGGCTATGGGGCGAGATAAAACCGACACGGGACTCGCTGTCGGGCATCATGAAATAGCGCGACGGGCCGAGCGTCGACTCGGTGGTGGGGATCAGCTGGTGGCGAGTCTCGATCCGGGCCTGAACCTCGTCGCTGGAGCAGAAGGTCTCGGCGCGGGAGTGATCCGACACGTCGCCCAGCGGCATCTCCTCGATGAAGCTGATATCGAGACCCTCGCGACGCGCGAACTCGACGAGATCCAGCACTTCATCATCATTGCGCCCCTTGAGGATCACGGCATTGAGCTTGATACGCTCGAATCCAGCATCACGTGCGGCGCGAATCCCATCGATGACCTTGTGCAGGTCGCCGGTACGTGTCAGGCGACGGAAGCGTTCAGGATCCAGGGAGTCGAGGCTGATGTTGAGGCGCTTGAGCCCACCCTCGCGCAGGCGAGAGGCGAACTTGGGCAGGCTCGCGCCATTGGTGGTCATGGCGAAATCCTTGAGCCCCGGCAGCGCTCCTATCTCACTGACCAGACGGTCGATATCGCGCCGCACCAGGGGCTCCCCTCCGGTCAGGCGAACCTTTTCCACGCCCATCTCGGTGAAGGCACGCGCCACCATTGCCAACTCCTCGAGAGTCAGCACCTGGGCACGCGGCAGGAAGGTCATTTCCTCGCTCATGCAGTAGACGCAGCGAAAGTCGCAGCGATCCGTGACCGAGATGCGCACGTAGCGCACTCGCCTGCCGAAGTCGTCGATCAGCTCATCGGTCATGAAGACATCTCCCAGCGACGGGCGGCATCATGGTCGCCGTCGCGCTCCGAAACCCAGTAGTCCCCGCTGGCGGTATGCTCCTTCTTCCAGAAGGGCGCGCGGGTCTTGAGGTAATCCATGATGAAGTCGCAGGCCTCGAAGGCAGCGCGTCGATGGGCGCTGGCGACCACTACCAACACGATAGGGTCTGCAGGGGCGAGGCGTCCAATCCGGTGGATCAGGGTGACCCCCTGCAGCGGCCAGCGCGACTGAGCCTGCTCGACGATGTCGCCAAGAGCCGCCTCGGTCATGCCCGGATAGTGTTCCAGGGTCAGCGCCTGGACCTCGGGACGCTCGTTGAAATCGCGCACCAGGCCAGTGAAGCTCACCACCGCCCCGATATCGCGACGCGCTTCGAGCAGGGCACGCTGCTCATCGCCCACATCGAAGACGCGTTGCTGCACGCGGATCATCGTTCAGCCTCCGGTCACCGGGGGAAAGAAGGCGACCTCGTCGTTGTCGGTCAACGGCGTGGCATCACCGGCCATCACCTGATTGACGGCACACAGTACGCGCCCCTGGTCGAGCCCTTCGAAGCGGGCATCCAGCGCCTTGAGGGCCGTCTTGAGACCGGCCACGTCGGAACTCGCCAGGCGATCAACCGGAACCGTCACGTCGCCGACGCCGAGGCGCTCGCGCAGCTCGGCCAGGCACTTGACGCGGATGCAGGGCGCGGCGATATCGCCACGCTGCCCTACCGAGACCTCGCCGGAGGCCCCCTCGCCGGTGACGATCGGCGACGCGGCGGACTCGATGAAGGAGGGTGTCACGGCTCGCTCTCCCCGAGCCTCCTCGCGACGATAGTCACCGGACTTGCCGCCGGTCTTAGTATCGAGGTGGATAGCGCCGATCTCCATGCCCTTGTCCACCGCTTTGCACATGTCATAGAGGGTCAAACAGGCCACCGAGACCGCGGTCAGTGCCTCCATCTCCACGCCGGTGCGCCCGTTGAGGCGGCAGGTGGCGGTGACGTGGACACAGGATTCCGGCTCGTCGAGTTCGAAGTCGATGGCGACCTTCGATAGCGCCAGGGCATGGCAGAGAGGAATCAACTCGTGAGTGCGCTTGGCGGCCTGGATGCCGGCGATACGCGCCGTCGCCAGCACGTCGCCCTTGGGCAGGCCGCCCTCGGCGAGCAGCGCCAGCGTCTCGGGCTGCATGCGGATAAGGCCCGAGGCGCTGGCCTCGCGGCGGCTCTCCGGCTTGTCGGCGACGTCGACCATGTGGGCCTCGCCGCGGGCATTGAGATGGGTCAAGGAGGGGTTGGTCAGAGGCATGGGGGTCAGCGTCTCATGGCAGTCTGTAAAGGGGTTGGATGCTCACCGTCTCGCCCGGGGCCGCCCCCTCGCGATCATCGGTAAGCTCGATCAGGCAGTTGGCCGCCACCATCGAGGAGAGGATGCCGGAGCCCTGGGCCCCGGTGCCGCGCACGTGCAGGCGGCCGTCGGCGTCGCCACGGTAGTGGCCGCGCAGGTAGTCAGTGCGGCCGAGCCGGCTCTTGAGGGCCTCGTCGGCGATGGCGGTCCACCGTTCGGGCTCGCGCACCGCCCTTCCCTGCAACGTGGAGAGCAGCGGCGCCACGAACTGCAGGAAGGTCACCATCACCGCCACCGGGTTGCCGGGCAGGCCCACAAAGGGTGTCCCGCGCTTGCCCAGCAGGCCGCAGGCCAGGGGGCGCCCGGGACGGATGGCGATGCGCCAGAACGCCAGACGGCCGACCGCTTCCAGCGCCGCGCGAGTGAAATCGGCATGGCCCACCGACACGCCGCCACTGGTGATCACCATGTCGGCCCACTCTGCGGCATCGCCCAGGGCGGCGATCATGGCCTCGCGGTCGTCAGGCAGGACGCCCAGATCGGTCAGCTCAGCGCCCTGCTGGGCGAGCAGACCGGCCAGCGTGTAACGGTTGGCATCGAAGATACCGGCGGGTGGCAGCGGCTCCCCGGGTGCGGTCACTTCGTCGCCGGTAGAGAAGATTGCCACCCGCGGGCGACGATACACCATCGCATCAACCAGCCCCAGCGAAGCCAGCAGGCCCAGTTCGGCTGCCCCCAGTCGAGTGCCGGCAGGCAGCGCCCTATGGCCACGGGGAATGTCCTCGCCGGCCTGACGCACATGCTGGCCACGCCTCACGCGCTCGGGTTGAAGGATCGTTACCGTCTCGCCGCACGTCTCGAGCTGCTCGAGCATGATCACGGTGTTCGCCCCCGGCGGCAGTGGCGCCCCGGTGGTGATGCGCACGCACTCGCCGGCACCCAGCGCATTATCGAGGCGGCGGCCGGCGAACACCTCGCCGACGACGCGCCACGCGTCGGGTGGCGTGTCAGCCATGGGCCAGGCCAGGGCGATACCGTCCATGGCGGCATTGGTGTTCTGGGGTACGTCGATGGGTGAGACCGCATCCTCGGCCAGCACCCGGCCGTAAAGCTCGGCCAGCGCGACCCGTTCCGCGTGCAGCGGCGCCTCGACCAGACTGGCCAGCCGCGTGCGCGCCTCCGCCACCGAGAGCATGCGCTCGCCGAGATCGAAGCAGGAGAGCGTCATGGCGCGGCTCCCTCACGGTTGCGCTCGCGGGGCAGTTGACTCGCCGGCCAACGGGCGGGCCAGGCGGCGATCCAGTCGGTGAGTGCCGCGAGATCATTGAGATCGAGCGCCTCGACGTCCTGGGGCAGCGTCAGCGGCGCGTCACTGGCCACGGCGCGCACCCAGGGATCCTCGGCGACGCGTAGCGACTTCCCCACCTCGGGGCGATAGAGCTCGAGCTTGGGCAGCGGCCAGGCCTTGAAGCCCTCCACCAGCACCAGGTCGGGCCGCTGGGGACGCACCATATCGATGAGTTCGGCGAGATCGGCCTCCTCGCGTCCCGGGGTCTCCATCATCAGCGCCACCCGCGCACGGGACGCCACCAGCATCGGCGACGCGCCGGCCTGACGCAGGCGATGGCTGTCCTTGCCGGGCTGGTCGACGTCGAAGCCGTGATGAGCGTGCTTGATCACCGCCACACGCAGGCCGCGCTCGCCGAGGCGGGGCAGCAGCTGCTCCAGCAGGGTGGTCTTGCCGGTACCGCTCCAGGCAGCGATACCCAGCAGTGGCAGGTCATTGTCGAACGACAGGTTCTCCGCTACGCCATCGCTCATGGGCTCAGGGGCTCCTTGTTTCCTGCGGGATCTGACGTCGCCTCGCTAAGGGCACGCTCAAGCCGCTGTTTCTCCTCATCGGTATTGAGGTTGGCGAAGGCATCGGGGCAGTCGCTGACATCCACCCGACACCAGGCGTGACGGGCGTACCAGCGATCGATCTTGCGCTCACCCTCGGCCAGGACCGCCGCCAGGTCCTCCACCAGGGCGGTGCGAATCAGCGCCACCACCGGATGCAACCGCTCGCCATCGCAGGCCACGGCAATATCGCATTCGTCCGGGCTCTGGTTAACAGCGGCCACCGTCCGATCCACCAGGTCTCGAGGCAGGGCCGGTGTATCGCAGGGCACCACCAGCAGCCAGGGGGTGGCGGCGGCACGCAGGCCGCTGTAGATACCCATCAGCGGCCCCTGGAAGCCGCCTTCGGCATCCTGGATCACGCGATCGGCCAGCGGCGCATAGGCCTCGGCGTTGCGGTTGGCGTTGATCAGCACCTCGGCGACCCGCCCTGCCAGGCGCTCGCGAACATGGGCCACCAGCGGGCGTCCGGCGAAGGGTTCGAGCCCCTTGTCGCGACCGCCCATCCGGCGCCCCTGGCCGCCGGCCAGGATCAGGCCGGTCAGCTCATCTCGGGTGATCATGTAGGCTCCTGACGAATCGGTCATGTCATGGGTCATGATGCCTCAGCCCGGCGGCGCGTGCCATGCCGAGCGTCCACGCTGGCGCCCGCCTCTGACACCGGTCAAGCCGCGGCTTATCCCTGTTCCTCCAAGGAGGTACACTATGTTGAAAATATTCCACGAAAGCGGCACCGACCGCGGCTAGGACCGATCCATGGACGAGGCATTCGATGTAGGCGCCAGGCTCAAGCAGCTCAGGGTTTCTCGCAAGCTGTCGCAGCGAGAACTGGCCAAGCGAGCCGGGGTCACCAACAGCACCATCTCACTGGTCGAGCAGAACAACGTCAGCCCGTCGGTGAGTTCGCTGAAGAAGATACTCGACGCCCTGCCGGTATCGATCAGCGCCTTCTTCGCCGGCGACGAGCCCAGTCCGCCACACTCCTTCTATCGCCACAGCGAGCTGACCGAGATTGGCGACGGCAACCTTTCCTGGCGGCTGGTAGCCGCTCGGCGACCCGACCGCCGCATGTCGATCATCCACGAGCGCTATCCCCCTGGTGCCGACAGCGGCGAGGAAATGCTGGAACACGATGGCGAGGAAGGCGGCGTGGTGATCTCGGGGCAGATCGAGCTCACCGTGAATGGGGAGGTGGAGGTGCTGGGCGCAGGCGATGCCTATTACTTCGACTCCCGCCTGCCCCACCGCTTCCGCAACCCCGGCGACGAGGAGTGCGTGATCGTCAGCGCCAGCACCCCGCCGACCTTCTCCGACGCGGGCCAGGAGCAGCACCACGCCTGAACGGGCTCACTCCTCCTCGGCGCGGGGCAGAACCCAGTTGAGGACGATGCCAACCAGGGCGGCGAGGCTGACGCCCTGCAAGGTGAACTGGCCGTTGCCGAACTGCATGCCGCCGATGCCGAAGACCAGCACCAGCGAGACCACCACCAGGTTGCGCGGTGCGGTAAGCGGCTTGCCGGCCCGCACCAGGGTATTCATGCCGACCACGGCAATGGAGCCAAAGAGCAGGGTCATGATGCCGCCCATCACCGGGCCGGGGATGGTCTGCAACAGCGCGCCGAGCTTGCCGACGAAGGCCAGCACGATGGCGATACAGGCCGCTACCACCATGATCTTGGGGTTGAAGGCACGCGTCAGGGTCACGGCGCCGGTGACCTCGGAGTAGGTGGTATTGGGTGGCCCACCGAAGAGCGCCGCGGCGGTCGTGGCCAGGCCGTCACCCAGCAGGGTGCGATGCAGGCCAGGTTTTTCCAGGTAGTTCCGGCGCGTCACCGAGCCGATCGCGATCATGTCACCGATATGCTCCACCGCCGGGGCAATGGCGACCGGAATCATGAAGAGGATCGCCGCCCAGTGAAAGCTCGGTGCGGTAAATGACGGCAATGATAGCCAGGCCGATCCATGAACCGGCGTGAAATCCACCACGCCCATCACCAGCGCCAGCCCGTACCCGGCGAGGATACCGCCCATGATCGGCACCAGCCTGATCAGGCCGCGACCGAACACCGCCAGCACCAGGGTGACCAGCAGACTGGCCATGGAGAGGAAGATCGCCGCACCATAGCCGATGTTATCGCTGGTCTCGCCGGTGGCCATGTCCACCGCCACCGGAGCCAGCGCCAAGCCGATCACCATGATTACCGGCCCCACGACCACCGGCGGCAGCAGTCGATGCAGCCAGGCGGTGCCCTTGAGACGCACGAACTGGGAGATCGTCACGTAGACCAGGCCGGCTACCATCAGCCCTCCCAGGGTGGCCGGAATGCCGTAGTTCGCCACCGAGCCCTGGATAGGGGCAATGAAGGCAAACGACGAGGCCAGAAAGACGGGGACGCTGACTCGCGTCACGCCATGGAAGATCAGGGTGCCAATGCCCGCCGTGAACAGCGCCACATTGGGATCCAGGCCGGTCAGCAGCGGCACCAGCACCAGGGCGCCGAAGGCCACGAAGAGCATCTGCGCCCCGGTCAGCAGGGTGCGTAAAGGAGACTCGGTGGGCATCGCGGCCGCCGCCGTATTGTCGGTCATGGTGCAGGGCTCCGTAAGGGTCGGGGCAGTGGGAGAGAGAAAGCTCGCGCAGTATTCTACCAGCCTGCCGCGCGTTGGCACTCATTGCCGCCCGTCTTTCACTCCGCCTCTGCCTCCAGATACTCCTGTAGACGCGCCTCGGCCTGGTCACCGAAGAGAATATCGCAGGCCTCGCGCAGCCCCGGCGAATGACGGATGCTCGACTCGGGCACCACCAGCGAGACCTTGGAGCGGCGTCTCAGAAAATCCTCCAGCTTGGTCACCATCTCGCGACGCCTGGCCAGCTTCAGCTCACATCGCAAATATTCGGTGCCTTCGATCAGCACTTCCCCTTGGTGGGGATCCTGGCGAATGTCCTCGAGCATCTCCAACGCCTGCGCCCCATAGCGTCGCCACAGCCGAGTGCTGAGAGGCTCGGAAGCCGCGTCGCTGGTCATGGCATCCAGGTCCATCAGTCGCGCCTGGTGCATGAAGGCCTCGCGAACCGACGCATCGGGCTCACCGTACCAGCGAACATCCGGATAGGGGATCTCGACGCCGAGCCGACGCACCTCCTCGACGACTTCCTCACCGACATTGAGGCAGTCGGTCAGCTTGCCGCCAAAGATGCTCAGATGGCGCTTCTCGGCGTCGATGTCGATGGCATGCTTGCGCGACAGGTTGAGGAAATCCCGATCGCCGCCGCCGCTGGGCTTGACCGCCAGCGGCCGCACACCACAGCGCGTGGCGATAATGTCCTCCTTGCCTAGTGGCGACTCGAGCTCGAGTCGCGTGTTGATATTGTCGAGCACGAAGCGAATATCCTCTTCCGTCGCCCCGACCTCCGGCTTCTCGACCCGCGTATCGGTGGTGCCAATACAGGTGCGCGGGCCCATGGGAATAACGAAGAACAGGCGGCCGTCGTCGGCGAAGAAGGCGAGCACACGCTTACTCTCCGTCAGCCGGGGCACGATCAGGTGAATGCCCTTGGAAAAGACATGGCGATGGTCAGTCTGCTGTCCCGAGAGGCTGTTGTGCTGGTCGACCCAGGGCCCGGCCGCATTGATCAATACTCGGGAGCGAATCTCGAAGGTATGATCATTGGTACGGTCGCGGACCGTGGTCACCCAGAGGTCGCCTTCACGACGAGCGCCCTGGGATTCGACATAGTTGGCCGCCACGGTGCCGAAATCCAGGGCGCCGCGCACGAAGTTGAAGACGAAACGCGCGTCGTTGTCGTGCAGGTAGGCATCGGAATACTCGAAGCCCCCCTGCGCATTGCGGGTATCGATGATCGGCTCCCGCGCCTTGATTCTTGCTGGGCGCAGAAAGTCGGGCATCCGCGTAAAGGCACTGCCCATCAGCCAATAGAGCCAGGTGCCGGCCCAGGGATATAGCGGATGGTGGCGAAAGCCCTTGTTGATGGTGGTCAGGAAGCGAATCTCCTGCACCGTGGAGGGATAGCTCTTGATCAGGTGATTACGGCTCTTGCACAGCTTGCGCACCAGCTTGAAGTCGCCGCTCTCCATGTACTTGATGCCGCCCCACACCAGGTTGGACGAGTGCATGCTGGTGCTGCCGGCGAAATCTCCGCGATCGATCAGCGCGACCTTGGCCCCCTTTCCGCTCAGCGCTGCCGCCGCGGAAGCGCCATTGATGCCGCCACCGATGATCAGCGCATCGAAGACCTGATCGGGGAACTTGCGGATGTTGTTCTCTCTGAGTTGCATGTCTGGCCCTTTTTTCAAAGCAACAGGCCCCGCTCGGTATGCACCGAGCGGGGCCATGGGTCCCGTTCAGGCAACCGGTTACACGATCTTGAACGGCCCCGACATAAGCCGGGGCAACGGCAAACGAGTCAGACGACCCGCCTGCTCATTACTCGCGAGAACCGGCAGCCATCCACGCCTCCATCATTTCGTCGTAAGGAACGGTCGTGCCCTGCGGCATCTCGTTGGCCAGCTTCGCCTTCGGCGACCCCGGCTGCTCGAGCCAGTACTGGGGATCACGCTCCTCGTTCAGGTTGGGGGCATAGGTCTCGAAGACGCTGGCCCGCGCCAGGCGCGCCATGATGCTGTCCATGTCGCCGGCCAGGTTATCAAGCGCGTCCTGCGGGGTGATCTCACCATTGACCGCCGGCGCCAGGTTCTGCCACCACAGCGGTGCCATGCGCGGATAATCCGGCACGTTGGTGGAAGACGGCGTCCAGTTGGACTCCTTGGGGCTGCGATAGAACTCGACCAGGCCACCCAGTTTCGGCGCCATCTCGGTCATCTGCTCAGAGAACACGTCCGACTCGCGAATTGGCGTGAGGCCCTCCATGAGCTTCTCCAGCGAGACCGTCTTGGAGACGGTGAACTGCGCGAACAGCCAAGCCGCGGTGCGACGATCCTCCGGAGTGGAGTCGAAGAAGGTCCAGGAGCCCACGTCCTGATAGCCGACCTTCATGCCCTCTTCCCAATACGGCCCAGTGGGCGACGGCGCCATGCGCCACTTGGGGTTGCCCTCATCATCGGTGACCGGCAGGTCGGGCGCGGTCATGTCGGCGGTGAAGGCGGTGTACCAGAACATCTGCTGAGCGATGTTGCCCTGAGCAGGCACCGGCCCGGCCTCACCGAAGGTCATGCCGCTGGCTTCGGGCGGGGCATACTTCTCGAGCCAATCCACCATCTTGGTGACGGCAAACACCGAGGCCGGTGAGTTGGTGGCACCGCCGCGCGACACACTGGCACCGACCGGCTGGCTCTCTTCGTTCACTCGGATGCCCCAGTCATCCACCGGGTTGCCGAACGGCACGCCGGGGCTGCCCATGCCGGCCATGGAGAGCCAGGAGTCGTGGAAACGCCAGCCCAGCGACGGGTCGCGACGCCCATAGTCCATGTGGCCATAGACCTTGGTGCCATCAATCTCGCCGACGTGCTCGGTAAAGAACTCGGCAATGTCCTGGTAGGCGGTCCAGTTGGTGGGCACCCCCAGGTCATAGCCATAGATATCGCGGAACTGATTCTGGAGGTCCTCGCGCTGGAACCAGTCGTAGCGGAACCAGTAGAGGTTGGCAAACTGCTGGGTCGGCAGCTGGTAGATGCTGCCGTCCGGGCCGGTGCCGTACTGAAGACCGATGAAGTCATCGAGGTCCAGGGTCGGCAGCGTGACATCGGCCCATTCGTTCTCCATGGCGTTGGAGATATTAATAGTGGTGCCGTAACGAATGTGCGTGCCGATGGCATCGGAGTCGTTGACATAGCCATCGTAGATATTGCGACCCGACTGCATCTGGGTCTGCATGTTGTTGACCACATCACCCTCGCCAATGATGTTGTGGGTCACGTCGATGCCGGTTAGTTCGCCGAACGCCTCGGCCAGCACATCCCGCTCGTAGATGTGGGTGGTCAGGCCCTCGGCGACCGTGTTGATCTCCATGTCGCGATAGGGCTCGGCGGCCTTGGCGAACCACATCAGCTCCTCGATCTGCGCCTCGCGGGAGAGCGTCGAGTTCTGGAAGTGTTCGTCGACCAGCCGTTCGGCAATGGCGCGGGCATCGTGATTGTCGGCGTGCAGCGCAGGGCTTGCCAGCATGACACCGGCCGCCAGTAGAGAGAGTCGCATTGTTGTCGCTTTCATGTTGACCTCTTGAGTTGTTGTCGTCCGTCCCTGGACATTAGGCTCCATGCGTTTCTGTCAGCCCCAGCGCATCAGGATCAGTAGCCAGAGTACCGATGCGCCGAGAGCCAGCCAGATGCTGAGCGGGGTAAACCCCACCACCACCAGGTGAATATAGGCCGCGCAGAGCAGCCCGATGAAGAGCCGGTCACCACGTGTCGTCGCGATCGGCAGAAAGCCCTTGCGCTCGACTGTCGGTGAGATGACTTCCCAGGCCGTCATGCTCGCCAGCATGGCAGCAATGACCGCGAAGAAGACCGTGGTGGGTGTGGTCCAGACCATCCATTCCATGTCGTGTCCTCCTCAGGTACGGCCCAGGGCAAAGCCCTTGGCAATGTGGTTACGAACGAAATAGACCACCACGATGCCAGGCAATATGGTCAACGTGCCGGCAGCGGCGAGCGCTCCCCAGTCGATCCCCGAGGCGCCCTTGGTCTGGGTCATCACCGAGGCGATGGGCTGGGCGTTTGTGGAGGTCAGGGTGCTGGCAAGCAGCAACTCGACCCAGGAGAACATGAACAGGAAGAACAGGGTCACGCCGATACCCGAGCTGATCATGGGGATAAAAATCTTCACGAAGAATCTCGGGAAGCTGTAGCCATCGATGAAGGCCGTCTCGTCGATCTCCTTGGGCACGCCACTCATGAAGCCCTCGAGAATCCACACCGCCAGCGGAATGTTGAACAGACAGTGGGCCAGCGCGACCGCCACATGGGTATCGAAGAGCCCAACGGTGTAGTAGAGCTGGAAATAAGGCAGCAGGAAGACCGCTGGTGGCGCCATCAGGTTGGTCAGCAGCCAGAAGAACAGGTGCTTGTCGCCGATAAACTTATAACGGCTAAAGGCATAGGCCGCCGGGAGTGCCACCGCGATGCTGATCAACATGTTCATCAGTACGTAGGTGATCGAGTTGACGTAGCCCATGTACCAGCTGGGCTCGGTGAGGATCTTGGCATAGTGCTCGGTGGTAAAGTCCTCGGGCAACAGGGTCAGCCCGCCGAGAATCTCGGTATTGGACTGGAAGGACATGTTGAGCAGCCAGTAGATCGGCAGCAGCACGAACACGATGTACGCCGTCATCAATCCCCGACGGCGCCATTGACGGGACACAGGGCGGGCCTGACGGCGACGCCGGTTATCGGCGGCGGCGGCGCGCTGGCGAACGGCTTCTGGCGTAGTGGGCAATGAATCACTCATGTCATGCCTCCTTGTTGTTGTCGTCTTTCTGCATGTTCATGATCGCGGTGTAGAACACCCAGGTGACCAGCAGGATGATCAGGAAATAGATCAGCGAGAATGCCGCCGAGGGCCCGAGATCCTGCTGGCCAATGGCCATGGTGGTCAGCGACTGGCTGAGGAAGGTCGTGGAACTGCCAGGCCCCCCGCCGGTGAGCACGAAGGGTTCGGCGTAGATCATGAAGGAATGCATGAAGCGCAGCAGCACACCGATCACCAGCACATTGGTCAGCTTGGGGAGCTGGATATAGCGAAATACGGCCCACTTCGAGGCGCGATCGATACGCGCCGCCTGATAGTAGGCATCGGGGATCGAGCGCAGGCCGCTATAGCAGAGCAAGGCAATCAACGGGGTCCAGTGCCAGACGTCCATCAGGATAATGGTGGCCCAGGCATCCACCGGGCTCGCCGTGATGTTGTAGCCATAGCCGAGCTCGCGCAGGCCCCATCCCATCAGGCCGATATCCCCCCGCGTGAAGATCTGCCAGATGCTGCCCACCACATTCCAGGGAATCAGCAGCGGCATGGTGACGAGGATCAGCACGGCCGACGCCTGCCAGCCCTTCTTGGGCATGATCAGGGCGATGCCGATCCCCAAAGGTACCTCGATGGCCAGCACGGTCAGCGAGAAGGCAAACTGCCGCAACACCGCCGATTGCAGCGCCGGGTCGTTGAGCATCTCCTTGAACCACTCGGTGCCCGTAAAGAAGCGCGTATTGGCATCGAAAACGTCCTGGACCGAGTAGTTCACCACGGTCATCAGCGGAATGACGGCCGAGAACGCCACCAGCAGCAGCATGGGCAGAATTAGCCACCATGCACGATTGTTATAGACTTTATTCATGATCGATCTCCACGCGGAATTCGTCGACGTAAAGCCCGATTCGCTCGTCGGGGAAGCGCAGCCAGGCCTTACCCGAGGGCGTCTTCTGGTCTTCCTCGATGCGGGCCTTAAGGGCGATACCGCCAAGCATCAGATAGACGATCGAGTAGGTGCCCAGATCCTGGGAATGCTCGACCCTGGCCTGCATGCCCCCCTCGACCGGCTCGGCATGCACCTCGATGAATTCGGGGCGGATACCGAGCTTGATGTTGGTGGAGCGGGCATTGGCAACGGCATCGTGCACGTTCTTCCCTACCGTCAGCTGGGTATCACCGGCCATTACCCTCTCGTCACGCGTCGTGACATCCAGGAAGTTCATGCCCGGGCTGCCGATGAAGTAACCCACGAAGGTGTGGTTGGGCGTCTCGAAGAGTTCCCTGGGCGTACCGAACTGCACCACCTGGCCCTCGTACATCACGGCGATCTTGTCGGCGAAGGTGGACGCTTCGAGCTGATCATGGGTGACGTAGACCATGGTGATTTCGAAACGCTGGTGGATCTCCTTCAGCTTGCGGCGCAGCTTCCACTTGAGCTGAGGATCGATAACGGTAAGCGGCTCGTCGAAGAGAATCGCCGAGACGTCCTCGCGCACTAACCCCCTGCCCATGGAGACCTTCTGCTTTTCATCGGCGGTGAGGTTCTTGGCCTTGCGCTTCAGCTGGGCGGTGAGCTCCAGGACGTCGGCGACTTCCATGACGCGCTCGTGAACGCGGGCTTCAGGCGTGCGCACGTTGCGCAGCGGAAACGCCAGGTTGTCGTAGACCGTCATGGTGTCGTAGATGACGGGGAACTGGAAAACCTGGGCAATGTTACGTGCCTCGGGCGGCAGGGAGTTGACCACCTCACCGTCGAAGAGCACGTCGCCGCTGGAGGGTTCCAGCAATCCGGAGATGATGTTGAGCAGGGTCGACTTGCCGCAGCCCGACGGACCGAGCAGCGCGTAGGCGCCGCCCTGGTGCCAGACGTGATTCATCTCGCGGATGGCATAATCTTCCGGCGACTGAGGCTCGGGCAGGTAGGTATGGGCCAGGGATTTCAGGGTGATCTCGGCCATGTCAGAGGCCCCCCAGGTGAGTCGGAATATGCACCACCGCGCCCTGGCGATCGAAGGCATAGACCTTGTGGGTGGGGAAATAGAGCGTCACCGGGGCATCGACGCGGAACTCGTGGACCCCTTCGAGGTGAACGGTCATGTGGAAGAGGTCGTTATGCACGTGGAGAAAGGTCTCGGAGCCGCTGATTTCCGCCAGGTCGACGGTCATCTTGACTTCGATGTCGTCCTTGGCACGCGGCGAGAGAGAGATGTGTGAAGCGCGCACGCCGAAACGATACTCACCCGGCGCGAGGGTGCGCAGGTCGTCGTTGATGGGAAAATGCAGCGTCTTGTCGAAGGTCACCTCGGACCCGGAGATGATACCCTTGACGATGTTGATCGGCGGTTCGGAAAACATCTCGGCGGTCAGGATGTCGCTAGGACGGTGGTAGACATCCTCGGTGCGACCGTACTGCAGCAGGCGGCCTTCGTGAAGCACGGCCGTATTGCCGCCCAGTGCCAGCGCCTCGGCGGGCTCGGTGGTGGCATACACGGCAATACAGTTGCGCTCGCTGAATACCGAGCGCAGCTCTTCGCGAAATTCCTCGCGCAGCTTGTAATCCAGGTTCACCAGCGGCTCGTCGAAGAGCACGACATCGGCATCCTTTACCAGCGCGCGCCCCATGGCGGTCCGCTGCTGCTGGCCGCCTGAGAGCTCAAGGGGCTGGCGATCGAGCAAGTGCTCGATGTGCAGCATTTCGGCAACCTCGCGCACTCGCCGGTCGATCTCGGGCCGGGAGACCTTGGCAAGCTTGAGCGGCGACGCGATGTTGTCGAAGACGGTCAGGGCGGGATAGTTGATGAACTGCTGATAGACCATGGAGACGTTGCGCTTGCGCACCGAGCGACCGGTCACGTCCTCCCCATCCATCAGGATGCGCCCCCGAGTCGGCGCATCGAGTCCTGCCATCAGGCGCATCAGAGTGGTCTTGCCGGCCAGCGTCCGCCCCAGAAGGACGTTGAAGGAGCCCGGCTGGAGCTCCAGGTTGACGCCCGATATGTGAGTGGCGCCACCGACCACGTGGTCGATGTTATCTAGGATCAAGGACATACAGATCTCGACGGTTCGTTGTTATGTGGTGGGTTCTGAGACTGCTGAACACAACGTAGCTGAGATTCGCTTTCAAACACAAATGTCTTCAATCGAAAATTGCGCTGCTCTGACGGTCGGGACCGTTATTTTCAACTTAACCTGTTGTTAAATAAATAATTTTAGTGCTAGTTGAACTTTTGTCTAAGGGTTGTCGAGTGAGGGATGACGAAAGGCAGACTGGCAATCCATGTTGCAGAGTGATCGAAAACGAACATTTCATGGTACGGAAAGGAAGGCCGTGGAAGACCGTAAGCGGAAGGCCGAAAACGAAAGCGCCAGCCTCACCTGAAGCAGTTTCGCAGATCAGGTGGGGCTGGCGTCAGTGAAGCGCCGCTGCAGGATTCAACGGGTGCCGAAGATCTTGTCCCCCGCGTCGCCCAGGCCGGGGACGATGTAGCCGTTCTCGTCCAGATGGTCGTCTACTGCCGCGGTGTAGAGCTCGATATCGGGGTAGGCATCCTGCACTCGCTTGATGCCCTCGGGAGCGGCAACCAGCACGATGACCTTCATGTGCTTGCAGCCGCGCTCACGCAGCATGTCCAGTGTCGCCACCATGGTGCCACCCGTGGCCAGCATGGGATCGATGACGATCGCCATGCGCTCGTCGAGGTCGCCCGCGAACTTGGCAAAGTACGGCACCGGCTCCAGCGTCTCCTCGTCACGATAGAGGCCCACCACGCTGATCCGAGCGCTGGGAATCAGGTCGGTGACGCCATCGAGCATGCCCAGCCCCGCCCGCAGGATCGGCACGATGGTGACCTTCTTGCCCTTGAGAAGTTGCACCGGAATCTTGTTGCCGCTCCAGCCATCGATTTCCTGCTCCTGGAGCTCCAGGTCGCTGGTCGCCTCGTAGGTGAGCAACTTGGCCAGCTCGCCGGCCAGTTCGCGAAAGCTCTTGGTGCTGATGCCGGCTTCGCGCATCAGGCCGACCTTATGCTGGACAAGGGGATGCTGGATGGCGTGGACACTCATGGGAGACCTCTTGGGCGGCGGTAGAAACGTGGCGACTATCGTCGGATGGACAGCAACGACAAATTGGCGGCCATTCTAACCGCATCCCGCGTTAAGGTTAAGGCTGTGCGGGTAGCTGCCAGTCGATGGGCTCACGCCCGTGCTCGACCAGGAAGGCATTGGCCCGGGAAAAATGGTGGTTGCCGAAGAAGCCGCGGTGGGCGGAGAGCGGCGAGGGATGCGGAGATTCCAGCACCAGGTGGCGCGAGGTATCGACCAGCGCCTTCTTCTTGCGGGCCGGGCTGCCCCACAGCAGGAACACCGTGGGCTCGGCATGCGCGCTGACCGTGGCGATGGCGCGGTCGGTGAAGGTCTCCCAGCCCTTGCCGCGGTGCGAGCCGGCATTGCCCTGCTCCACCGTCAGCGAGGTATTGAGCAGCAGCACGCCCTGGCGCGCCCAGGACTCGAGATTGCCGTGATCCACCGGCTGGAAGCCCACATCCGCCTGCAGCTCCTTGTAGATGTTGGCCAGCGAAGGAGGGACGCGCACGCCAGGACGCACCGAGAAGCAAAGGCCATGGGCCTGGTTCGGGCCGTGATAAGGATCCTGGCCAAGGATCACCACCTTGACCCGGTCCAGCGGCGTCAGCTCGAAGGCACGAAACCAGTCCGCCGAGTGGGGATAGACGACCTTCCTGGCGGCCTTCTCGGCCGCCAGGAAGTCGCGCAACGACTGCATGTAGGGCGCCTCGAACTCATCGCCCAGCCACTGCTGCCAGCTGTCGGGGAGCGGACAGGCCATACTCAACGCTTTGCCTGATCGACCAGCGGCTCGACGTAGGCCACGCCCATGTCCCAGGGAAACTGGATCCAGCAGTCCTGGGCCACCTCGGTAAGGTACTGGTCGACCAGCGGCTTGCCATCGGGCTTGGCATAGATGGTCACGAAGTGGGCGTTCGGCAGCATCTCGCGCACGGCCTTGGCGGTCCGGCCGGTATCCACCAGGTCATCGACCAGCAACCAGCCCTCGCCTTGATGGTCGACGCCCTTCAGCACCTCCAGGCCGCCCTGCTCCATGTGATCGTAACTCTTGATGCAGACGGTATCGATCAAGCGCACATCGAGTTCCCGAGCGATCAGGGCCGCGGGAATCAACCCACCGCGGGTAATGGCGACGATGCCCTTGAAGTCGCGTTCGATCAGCCGGTGGCAGAGTTCGCGCACGTCACGATGCAGCTGATCCCAGGAAACGGTGAAGTGCTGGTGATAGCGATGGGTACTCATGCCGATTATTCGTCCTCGGTGAAGGAGCAGACGGAGAACACGCCGAAGCCCGCTTCACGGATGCGCTGAGACCCGCCCAGATCCGGCAGGTCGACGATGGTGGCGGTCTCGACGACCTGACCGCCGCTACGGGTGATCAACTTCGCCGCCGCCAGCATGGTACCACCGGTGGCAATCAGGTCGTCGACGACCAGGATACGATCTCCCTTGTGGAACGCATCGGAGTGCAGTTCCACCTCGGCCTCGCCGTACTCCAGGGTATAGGTCTCGCTGATGGTGCGGAACGGCAGCTTGCCCTTCTTGCGCACCGGCACGAAGCTGCAGCCAAGCTCATACGCGAGCGGTGCACCGATGATGAAGCCCCGGGCATCGATGGCGGCAATGGCGTCGAGATCCATCTCCTGATAGCGATGCACGAAGCTGTCTACCAGCTTGCGGAAGGCCGCACTGTTCTGCAGCAGCGGTGTGATGTCGCGAAAGTTGACGCCCGACTGCGGCCAGTCGGGGACCGTGCGGATCACGGACTTGATGTAGTCGCCATAGATGCTCATCGGGTCGAGCCTCGGTGAGTGAGTACAGTAGCTAGAGAAGAATTAGCCAAGGAACAGGAACTTGCCGGCAAACAGCAGCGCCAGCACGATCACCGCGGGATTCAGGTCCTTGAAGCGCCCGGAGAGCGTCTTGATCGCGGCGTAGCTGATGAAGCCCAGCGCGATACCCTCGGCGATCGAGAAGGTCAGCGGCATGGCCAGGGCGGCGATCAGCACCGGCGCAGCGTCAGTCGGGTCGTCCCAGTTGGCATGCGCCAGGCTGCCGGCCATCAGCACCGCCACATACAGCAGGGCCCCGGCGGTGGCGTAGGCCGGGATGGAGCCCGCCAGCGGTGCGAAGAACAGACTGATCAGGAAGAGTACCGCTACCACCACGGCGGTCAGGCCGGTACGGCCACCGGAGGCAATACCGGCCGTGGACTCGATGTAGCTGGTGGTGGTGGAAGTCCCCAGTGCTGCACCGGCCATGGAGGCGCCGCTATCGGCCATCATCGCGCGACCGATGCGTGGCAGCTTGCCATCCTTGTCCAGCAGCCCACCCTTGTGGGCCACGCCAACCAGGGTACCGGAGGTGTCGAACAGGTCGACGAACAGGAAGGCGAAGATCACGCTGAGCATCGCGACGTCCAGGGCACCGGCCAGATCCATCGCCATGAAGGTCGGCGCGATGGAAGGCGGCATGGACATGAAGCCACCAAACTCGTTATGCCCCAGCACCATGGCCAGCACGGTAACGCCAAGAATGCCGATCATCACCGCACCGGTGACCTTTAGGTAGGCCAGCGCGGTGATCACGAAGAAGCCCAGAAGCGCATAGAGCGCGGCGGGCTCGGAGAGATCTCCGAGGGCCACATAGGTCGCGTCGTTGGCTACCACGATACCGGCATTCTTCAGCGCGATCATCGCCAGGAAGAGCCCGATGCCCGCGGCAATCCCCAAGCGCAGGGATAGCGGGATCGAGTTGATGATCCACTCGCGGACTCTGAAGATGCTGAGCAGAAAGAAGATGAAGCCGGACAGGAAGACCGCGCCCAGCGCCGCCTCCCAGGTGTAGCCCATGCCCAGCACCACGCCGTAGGTAAAGAAGGCGTTGAGGCCCATGCCCGGTGCCTGGGCAATGGGATAGTTGGCCCATAGCCCCATGATGAGACAGCCCACCGCCGCGGCCAGGCAGGTGGCGACAAACACCGCGCCATAGTCCATGCCGGCCTGGGAGAGAATGCTCGGGTTGACGAAGATGATGTAGGCCATGGTCAGGAAGGTGGTGATCCCGGCGATGACCTCGGTCTTCACATCAGTCTTGTGCTCGACCAGCTTGAACTGGTTGTCGATCAGGCGTTGCAGCATGGTTATCGTTCCTGCGCGCGTGGACGTTGTGTTGGTCCTGAGGGATGCGAGAAAGCCCGCGAGAAAAGCCGCCTATGGTACCCAAAGCCTCGGCGCGTGGCGAGGCACCCGGGTAGCCAAGGACAGCACGGTCCAGCATAGTTAAGCAACTTGCGGGCCATTCGCCACCCGGCCATCCAACGCAGACTTGACGGAATGGTCAGGACCCGGCGTGACGCATCACTCGTCACGTGCTTCCAGCACGCGCTCCACCGTCTCGACGATGGCTTGGGTCTGGGGGTCTATCTCGATATTTGCGACATCCCCCGGGACCCGGTCTACCAGGACCGTGCGCGCCAGGGTCTCGGGGATCAGGTCGACACAGAAGCGCGGACCATGGGCCGCGCTGGCAGGAAGCGTCTGGCCAATGGTCAGGCTGATGCCATCGACGCCGATATAGCCCTTGTCGAACAGGAAACGGCCCAGCGCGTGCGGCACTTCAAACCACAGCCGGCGATTATTGGGGGCCTCATCGAGCTCAACCAGCTCGGCCAGCGCCATGACATGGCCGGACATGGCATGACCGCCGATTTCATCGCCAAAACGCGCTGCACGCTCGATATTGACGCGGTCACCCACCGCCACCGCACCAAGATTGGTCACCCGCAGCGTCTCTCGCATGAGATCGAAGCTGACCCGCTCGCCATCGATGGCCGTCACCGTGAGGCAGACCCCGTTGTGGGCCACCGAGGCCCCCAGCGCCAGTCCCTCGCGCAGCTCTGACGGCAGTGCCAGCACATGGGTGCGAAAGGCCTGCGCCTCATGGATGGCCACCACCTCGGCGGTGCCCTGTACGATGCCTGTGAACATGAACGCTCCTCGTGCTGACCGGCCGCTCCGGGCCGGGAAAGAAAGCCAGTCTAGGTAACTGCAGAAAAGACGTCCATGGCCGCAACGGGCGAGGCGCCAGCCTCCAACGACATCCACGCCACGACAAATATGTTCCAGCGCTATAGCGTCAGGCAGGAAATCTCACCAGATCAAAGCGTTCTTAACGATATCATCTCCCGTTCGCATTGACATAAGCCCGTTCGAAACCTATTGTTGGCGGCTACATTTTGAAGGCGCCGATTTGAACCCGGATTGCGGGCGCCGACGTCATGGAGAGCCCCAAGGCAATCCATGGCGTGAAGTGCAGCTAAAAGGGTGTGTCCAGCGTTGATGGCCACCCGCCAGGGTGGCCTTTTTTTGTGCCTACCCACTGCCCTGCCCGCCCGACGCTCGACCGGCGCCCCACCGGCGGCTGTGATGATTCGACTCCACGACGTTTCCAAGACCTACTACCCCAAGGGACGGCGCAGCAGCAGCGCGGCCGTGACGGCACTCAAGCATGCCGACCTCCACGTACCCCAGGGACAGATCCATGGCGTGATCGGCCTCTCCGGTGCCGGCAAGTCCACCCTGATCCGCTGCGTCAACCTGCTCGAGCGCCCCACCACGGGCACCGTCACCGTGGACGGCCAGGAACTGACGGCCCTCTCGGGGGCGGCCCTCAACCAGGCCCGCCACCGCATCGGCATGATCTTCCAGCACTTCAACCTGCTGACCTCGCGCACCGTCTTCGCCAATGTGGCCCTGCCACTGGAACTGATGGGCATGAAGCGCAGTGAGATCCGTGAGCGGGTCACGCCGCTGCTGGAACTGGTGGGCCTGGCCGACAAGGCACGACAGTATCCGGCGCAACTCTCCGGTGGCCAGAAGCAGCGGGTGGCCATCGCCCGGGCGCTGGCCAGCCGCCCCAAGGTGCTGCTCTGCGACGAGGCCACCTCGGCACTGGATCCCCACACCACCGGCGCGATCCTGGAGCTGCTGCGCGACATCAACCAGAAGCTGGGCCTGACCATCCTGCTGATCACCCACGAGATGGAGGTGGTGAAGTCGATCTGCCACCGCGTCAGCCTGATCGCCGACGGCGAACTGGTCGAGGAGGCCGAGGTGGGCGACTTCTTCACCGCGCCGCGCACCCAGCTGGGACGCGACTTCCTGAACGACTTCCTGGAATTGGAACCGCCGCGCGCCCTGATCGAGCGTCTCGAGGCCCATCCCGGCCCGCACAGCCACCCGGTGGTTCGCCTAGCCTTCTCGGGGGATGCCGTTTCGACGCCGCTGATCTCACGTCTGGCCCGCGAATGCAGCGTGGAGGTGAGCATCCTCCAGGCCAAGGTGGAGTCGATCCAGGAACGCACCCTGGGACTGATGATCGCCGAGTTGATGGGGCCGGCGGAGAAGACCCGTGAAGCCCTCGACTATCTCGAATCCCACGACCTGCAAGTGGAGGTGCTCGGCCATGTCCAGCGCAATGATTGACCTGATCCTCAAGGCCACCCTGGATACGCTATATATGGTGGCAGCCTCGGGCGTCATCTCGGCGCTGGTCGGCATCCCGCTGGGCGTACTGCTCTACGTCACGCGGCCGCGCCAGATTCTCGCCGAGCCGACGCTCAACCGTGTACTGGGGGCGATCACCAACATCGGCCGCTCGATCCCCTTCATCATCCTGATGGTCGCCATCATCCCCTTTACGAGGATGCTGGTCGGCTCGTCGATCGGCACCAATGCCGCCGTGGTACCGCTGACCATCGCCGCCATCCCCTTCGTGGCGCGACTGGTGGAGGGTGCCCTCAATGAGATTCCCCCGGGCCTGGTCGAAGCTGCCCAGTCGATGGGCGCCACGCCCTGGCAGATCATCACCAAGGTGCTGGTGCCCGAGGCCCGCGGCGGCATCTTCACGGCGCTCACGGTAACGGTGGTCACCCTGGTCAGCTACTCGGCCATGGCCGGCGCCGTGGGCGGCGGCGGCCTCGGTGACCTGGGCATTCGCTATGGCTACAACCGCTTCAACCCCACCATCATGCTGATCACCGTGGTGATCCTGGTGGTGATGGTTCAGGGCTTTCAGAGCCTGGGGGATTATTTGGTGCGCAAGAGCGACCACAAGTGAAGCTTTCGGGAAGATAACCAAAATGCATTAAAATTTTTCTGGTTATTCCATTAAAATCGTAAACGAGTCTACCACCCCCTCAACGAGGAGAACCACGATATGCGCAAGAGCCTGATCGGCACCCTGGCAGCTTCCGCCCTGACCCTTGGCGCCGGCACCGTCCTGGCCGACGAGCACGCCATCAAGGTCGGCACCGTGGCCGGCCCCGAGACCGACGTCATGCAGGTGGCCGCCGAGATTGCCGAGCGCAAGTACGGCCTCGAGGTCGAGATCATCGAGTTCACCGACTACGTGACCCCCAACGCCGCCCTGGCCGACGGCAGCCTCGACGCCAACGCCTACCAGCATGAGCCCTACATGCGCTCCATGGTCGAGGACCGCGGCTACGACTTCGCCATCGCCGGCTACACCTTCGTCTACCCGATCGGCGCCTACTCCGAGAAGTACGACAGCATCGAGGAGCTCCCGGATGAGGCCACCATCGCCCTGCCCAACGACCCCTCCAACGAGGGCCGGGCGCTGATCCTGATGCACAACGAAGGACTGATCGAGCTCAACGATCCGACGTTCCTGGAAGCTACGCCGCTGGACATCGCCGAGAACCCGCACGACTTCGACTTCCGCGAGATCGAGGCCGCCCAGCTGCCCCGTGTGCTGCCCGACGTGGACATGGCCTTCATCAACAACACTTTCGCCCAGCCGGCCGGCCTGAGCCTGGACGATGCCCTGATCAAGGAGGGCGCGGAGTCCCCCTATGTCAACCTGATCGTGGTGCGCGAAGGTGACGAGGAGCGCGAGGCCATTCAGCAGCTGGTCGAGGCCTACCAGACCGAAGAGGTCGAGGCCAAGGCGGAGGAACTCTTCGGGCCGCAGGCGGTGCCCGGCTGGAAGTGAAATAATTTCCCTATCCAGCTATCTGGAGATTCTTGTCTTTGGGGCCGGCCGCTGTGCCGGCCCTTTTACGTTAAAGGAGCCGCCATGACACCCGACTACCCTCTGCTGGCCCGCCAGCTCGAGGCCCTGCTTGATACGCGCGACTGGCTGACCAACAGCGCCCAGGCCTGCGCCTTCCTGATGCAGGAGCTCCCCGACCTCAACTGGGTCGGCTTCTACTTCCAGCGCCAGCCGGAAATACTCTCGCTGGGCCCCTTCCAGGGCAAGCCGGCCTGCCACCCTATCCCCTTCTCGAAGGGTGTCTGTGGGGCCGCCGCCCGCACGCGCGAGACCCAGCGCGTGGCGGATGTGCATGCCGTGGCCGACCATATTGCCTGCGATGCGGACTCCCGGGCCGAGCTGGTGGTACCCATCGTGGCGAATGATCGACTATGGGGCGTACTGGACCTGGACAGCCCGAGGCAGGCGCGCTTCGGCGAGGCCGACCAGGCGGGCATCGAGCGGCTGGTGGCGGTGTTCATCGAGAAGACCGACCTGGAATGAAGAACGCCCCCGCAGCCAGGGGCTGCGGGGGCGTTACAGTATCTGGTAGGACCAGGCGGATTTGAACCGCCGACCTCCACGATGTCAACGTGGCGCTCTAACCAACTGAGCTATGGTCCTGAAGCTGTCGTCACCGGGGGAATTCTGGTAGGACCAGGCGGATTTGAACCGCCGACCTCCACGATGTCAACGTGGCGCTCTAACCAACTGAGCTATGGTCCTGCATCACCGCTGCGGCGTGACTTCGCCGTGGCAACGGATGCGTATTCTACCCATCCGCCCCGGAAATGCAAGCCCGGAATCGCCGTTCAATACCCATGAATCAGCACCTTGGCCCGCTTCCCGCTACTGGGTACGCACCCGCTCCACGGCCTCTTTCCAGCCACCATAAAGACGTTCGCGTTCTGCCTCGTCCATTTGCGGCGTGAAACGCCGCTCGCAGCGCCACAGCTCGGCAATCTCGTCGAGGTCGCGATACCAGCCGAGCCTGAGACCGGCGAGATAGGCCGATCCCAGGGCCGTCGTCTCCAGTACCGTGGGCCGATCTACCTGGACACCCAGCATATCGGCCAGGAACTGCATCACCCAGTTGTTGGCCACCATGCCGCCATCGACCCTCAGGATGCCCGGCGAGGCCGACATATCATCGTCCATGCAGACCTGCAGGTCGCGGGTCTGGTAGCAGACCGCTTGAAGCCCGGCGGCGACGATCTCGGCAATGCCGGTATCACGGGTGAGGCCGAAGATGGCTCCGCGGGCCTTTGGGTCCCAGTGCGGCGCCCCCAGCCCGGTAAAGGCCGGCACCAGATAGACGCTATGGCCGCTGCGCGTCTGACACGCCAGGGCTTCGGTCTCGGCGGCATCGGCAAACAGCTGCAGGCCATCGCGCAGCCACTGTACCGTGGCCCCGGCCACGAAAATACTGCCCTCCATGGCGAAGGTGGGCTTGCCGTTCAGACGATAGGCGACGGTGGTCAGCAGGCGGTTACGGGAGGTCTCGGCAGTCTCGCCGGTATTGACGATCATGAAGCAGCCGGTGCCGTAGGTGCTCTTGCCCATGCCGGGCGAGAAGCAGGCCTGACCGACCAACGCCGCCTGCTGGTCGCCGGCGACGCCGGCAATGGGTAGCTCGCCGCCCAGCCAGCGGGGATCGACGGTGCCGAAATCGTCACTGGAATCCTTGACCTCAGGCAACAGGCTCGCCGGGATAGCAAAGAGCTCCAGCAGTGCTTCGTCCCAACGCTGCTCATGAATGTTGAACAGCGCGGTGCGCGAGGCATTGGTGGCATCGGTGGCGTGTACCCGTCCTCCGGTCAACCGCCAGATCAGGAACGTATCGACGGTGCCGAAGGCCAGCTCGCCACGCTCGGCGCGTTCTCGCGCCCCGGGCACCTCCTCGAGCAGCCAGGCCAGCTTGGTGGCCGAGAAGTAGGGATCGATGAGCAGCCCCGTGCGCGCCTGAACGTCTTCCAGGTGGCCTGCCTCACGCAATCTCCGACAGGCTTCATCGGTGCGACGATCCTGCCAGACGATGGCGTTGTACAGCGGCTCACCCGTGGCGCGATCCCACAGCAGGGTCGTCTCGCGCTGGTTGGTGATGCCGACCCCGGCGATGTCCTCGGGGGCGGCACCGGTCTCGGCGAGCACTTCACGGCAGGTGGTCAAGACGGTCTCCCAGATATCCTCGGGATCATGCTCGATCCAGCCATCGTGGGGGTAGTGCTGGGGGAACTCTCGTTGGGAGGAGGCAACGCTGCGACCCTGGCGGTCGAAGAGGATGGCGCGGGAACTGGTGGTGCCCTGGTCGATGGCCAGAAGGTATGAAGCCATGGCATGCATCCTGTTGTGGTTGTAATGGCGTGCTGATTTCGTTTTTAAACGCTAATGTTCGTTTATGATCATCCAGACTACTCCAGCCGGCCCTCCCGCTCAAATGCCCGAACACCGGAGAGGCTACGACTTTGGACGAAGATCGAGGCACAGCCCCACGCCTGCAGCGGTCGAGACGATGACGTAGAATCCGGGGAGCCAAGGAGGTTTCATGAATCAACAGCAACGCCAGGATGCCATCGTCGAGCTGGTGCGCCGCCAGGGCTATGCGAGCATCGAGCAGCTCACCGAGCATTTCACCGTCACGCCGCAGACCATTCGCCGCGACCTCAACACGCTCTCGGGCGAGGGGCGTATCCGCCGAGTCCATGGCGGCGCGGGCCTGGAGTCGAGCACCGTCAACACCTCCTACACGACACGCAAGGCCCTCAACCTCGAGGCCAAGCAGCGAATCGCTGGCCTGCTCGCACGGCACATTCCCGACCACTCGTCGCTGTTCATCAACATCGGGACCAGCAACGAGGTGATTGCCGAGGCACTGCTCGACCACCAGGGGCTGGAGGTGATCACCAACAACCTCAACGTTGCCGCGATCCTTCAGCACAAGGAGGACTTCAACGTGATCGTTGCCGGCGGCCAGGTGCGCTCTCGCGACGGCGGCATCATCGGCGAGGCAACCATCGACTTCATCAACCAGTTCAAGGTCGACTTCGGTATCATCGGTATCAGCGGGATCGACGAGGATGGCTCCCTGCTGGAATTCGATTACCAGGAAGTGCGTGTCGCCCAGGCCATCATCCGCAATTCCCGCAAGGTCTTTCTGGCCACTGACCACTCCAAGTTCCAACGCAACCCGGTGGTGCGCCAGGGCAATCTGGCCCAGCTCGATGCCCTGTTCACCGACCGCGAACCGCCCGAGGCCATCCTGCGCATGCTGACGCAGCATGAGGTGACGCTGTATATCGCCTGATGCTGCGCCCCTGTTCCTCTCGCCTCGACGCTCATCCTGACTCGCGGCCCTTTCCCTGGGGCGTGGATCCCGGCTCGACCGGACACACCAGGCAAGCCTGTTGATGTTCGTTTTGTTTTCGTCTACTTTCGGAATCAAACATCATCGAGGCCTGGACAGCGCCGGAGGAGAGATTCCATGAGTGATACGTCTCGGGAGGTGCTCGACCTCTTCGTGATCGGCGGCGGGATCAACGGCACCGGTATCGCCAACGACGCCGCCGGCCGGGGCCTTTCCGTCGGCCTGTGCGAACAGGGAGATCTTGCCGGCGCCACCTCGTCCGCCAGCAGCAAGCTGATCCACGGCGGCCTGCGCTATCTGGAGCACCACGAATTTCGTCTGGTACGCGAAGCGCTGCGCGAGCGTGAAGTACTACTCGCCAAGGCCCCGCACATCATCTGGCCGCTGCGCTTCATCCTCCCCCACCGTCCTCACCTGCGTCCGGCCTGGGTGCTGCGTGCCGGCCTGTTCCTCTACGACCATCTCGGCAAGCGCCGGAGACTCCCCGGATCACGCGGTCTCCGCCTTTCGCCGCACCAGGGCCTGGCACCCGACATCACTCGCGGCTTCGAGTACTCGGACTGCTGGGTGGATGATGCGCGCCTGGTGGTGCTCAATGCGATTCAGGCCCGCGACAACGGGGCCGATATCCGGGTCCGCACACGCTGCCTCGGGGCCCGGGAAGTCGACGGCCTGTGGCAAGTGGAACTCGAGGAGCTCGACACAGGCAAGCGGCTGACCCGCCGCTGTCGAACATTGGTCAACGCCGCCGGCCCGTGGGTGGAACAGGTGGTTCACCGTCAGGCCCAGCGGCAATCACGGTACGGGGTACGCCTGATCCAGGGCAGCCACCTGATCGTGCCACGCCTGAATCATGATGATCGGGCCTATATCCTCCAGAATGACGACGGGCGCATCGTCTTTGTCCTGCCCTACGAGGAAGATTTCAGCCTGATCGGTACCACCGACCGCCGCTATGAGGGAGATCCATCGCACGTCGCGGCAGGCGAGGAAGAGGTCGACTATCTGCTCTCGGTGGTCAACGGCTACTTCCGCACCCAGCTGTCCCGTGACGTCGTGATACGGACCTTCTCCGGCGTGCGACCGCTGTGCGACGACGAATCGGCTGACCCCTCGGCCATGACCCGCGACTACACCCTCGACCTGGATACCGATGGCCCGCCCGTACTGTCGGTCTTCGGTGGCAAGATCACTACCTACCGCAAGCTTGCCGAGGCCGCCCTGGCATCGCTCGAACCCCATCTACCGAGAATGTCCCCACCCTGGACGACACAGGCGCTGCTGCCGGGCGGCGATATCGGCGACCCGGCGAGCTTCGAGCAGCAGCTGCTCGCGACCTATCCTTTCCTGGACACCGCCCAGGCTCGACGCTTTGCCCGAAGCTATGGATCGCTGTGCGTGGAGTTCCTGGACGGCAGGGACTCCCAGGCGGCGCTCGGCCAGGCATTCGGCGCGGGACTCACGGCCGCCGAGGTGGACTATCTGATCGAGCAGGAATGGGCAGGCTCACTCGAGGACATTCTGTGGCGGCGAACCAAGCTGGCCCTGCACCTCAATGCTGTCGAGACACAGGCCCTGGCCGAGTACCTTGATGAGCGGCTCGGCCAGCGCGACAGTCACCAGACGCTCCCCGCCACAGCGCCCCACAGGCTGAGGCCCACCGCCGTTCGCCCCCCACCGCGACGTACGGCGTAAGATCATCTGTCACGCAAGCAGCCCCACAGGAGCATCTTACAAAGGGCTACCCAGCACCGTGATGCTGGCTGGCGCCAGCGCCACCCGCTCGCGATGCCGGCTCAGTTCGCGGCCTTCCAGGGCGGTCAGCAGGATCTGCAACGGGTCACCGTGACTGACCAGCAGGAAGGTATCCCCCGCGTGGCGCTGCTCCAACTGATCGATGACCTCACGCATCCGCGCGGCCACCTCAGCCACGGCCTCGACCCCGGCATGGCGATGCGCCGGGTCAAGGGCGTCCCGCGCCCAGACCTCGGCATAGCAGTCGTCTCCCTCACCCTCGAACGCCCCGAAATGGCGTTCCCGTAATCGCGTTTCGGGCTCGAGCCGCAGGCCGAAGTGCTGCGCGATGCGCTCTGCCGTCTCGGTCGTGCGACGGAAATCCGAATGCAGGATCCTTGCGGGCGCTGCCCAGCGCCAGTCGGTCAGCAGGCTATCGAGTTGCTCCCGCCCCCGGGACGAGAGGCCGTAGTCGACCAGCCCACGTTCCGGCGAGCTGATGATCAATCCCTGCTGATTGGCCTGGCTGTGACCATGGCGCATCAACAGGTAGCGGTTACGCCACTGGTCCGACGCGGGGGGGAAAATGTTTGACATGCTTTTGTCACAAACTCTAGATTGGAATGAGTTATTCGGAATCGATCATCAACATGTCGAGATCCGAACGCCCTGCACAACAATAATCTCACGAGGCATGCCATGATCCATCATCTCTCCCGCTCTCGAAAGCACCCGCTCGCCACGCTGGCCCTCTCTTCGCTGCTGCCTCTCTCGATGCTTGTCGCCGCCCAGGCGCAGGCCCAGGACGACTGCCCGAGGGGTGACCTGGCCGAGATCTACTGCGACGAGAACGGCGACATGGTCGCCGACCGCCCGGATGACGAATCGGAGTGGGTCAATCCGGACACGCTGATCTTCGCCTACACACCGGTGGAAGACCCGGCGATCTACTCCGACATCTGGCAGCCATTCATCGATCACCTCGAGGAGGTAACCGGCCGCGACGTTCGCTTCTTCGCCGTGCAGTCCAACTCGGCCCAGGTCGAGGCGATGCGTAGCGGCCGCCTGCACATTGCTGGCTTCTCCACCGGCCCGACGCCTTTCGCCGTCAACCTGGCCGGTGCCGTGCCCTTCGCGCTGATGGGCTCGGATGACGGGCGTTTCGGCTACACCTTGCAGCTCTACACCCATGTCGATTCGGGTATCGACGAGATGGAAGACCTCAAGGGCAAACGGGTCGCCCATACTTCGCCGACCTCCAACTCCGGCAACCAGGCGCCGCGCGCGCTCTTCCCCGAGATGGGGATCGTCCCCGGCGAAGACTACGAGGTGGTCTACTCCGGTAGCCACGACCAGTCCATGCTCGGCGTGGTCGCCCAGGACTACGACGCGGCTCCGGTGGCCTCAGAGGTCGTCGAACGCATGGCCGCTCGCGATCTCTACGACCCGGAAGACGTCAAGATCATCTACGAGTCCGACAGCTTCCCCACGACCTCCTACAACTACGCCCACGATCTGCATCCTGACCTGGTCGACAAGATCGAGGAAGCCTTCTTCAGCTTTGAATTCGCCGGCACCGAGTTGGGCGAAGAGTTCGAAGGGGTTGAGAAATTCATTCCCATCAATTACCAGGAGAACTGGAAGGTCATTCGCACCATCCAGAATGCCAACGGGGTCGAGTACACCCCCGACAACCTCCAGTAACGATGACGAGATAACGGCGCCGGCCTTTCGGGAAGGCCGGCGCCGTCGTCTTGATCCCCTCCTTTTGCCGATCGGATCCGCCGATGCTAGAGATATCCAACCTGATCAAGCGCTACGGCCATGACGAACCAGTGCTCAAGGGGCTTGATCTGAGCGTCGAGGACAACAGTGTGGTGGCCATCGTCGGTGCCTCGGGCGCCGGAAAGAGCACCATGTTGCGCTGTATCAACCGCCTGGTGGAGCCCACCTCGGGCTCGATCACGCTCAACGGCAGCGAACTCGTCAATCTTAGACACCGCGAGCTGCGCCACGCCCGACGCAAGATCGGCATGGTCTTCCAGGGCTTCAACCTGATCGACCGCCTGACCGTGATGGAAAACGTGCTGGCCGGCCGCCTGGGCTACGTCAACCTTTTCCAGGCCGTGACGCGGCGCTATCCCGCTACGGATATCGAACGAGCCTTCGTGCTGATGGAGCGAGTCGGCATTGCCCACTATGCCAACAAGCGCGCCGACGAGCTCTCCGGTGGTGAACGCCAGCGGGTCGGCGTGGTGCGTGCGCTGATGCAGGAACCCGAGGTCCTGCTGGCCGACGAGCCCACCGCGTCGCTGGACCCGCGCACCTCCGAACAGATCATGGTGCTGCTGCAGAGCCTGGCCAGCGAATTGTCGCTGCCGGTACTGATCAACATCCACAACGTGGCCCAGGCCAGGACCTACACCGACCGCATCGTCGGGCTGCGCCACGGCACCATGATCTTCGATGGCACCCCCGCCGATTTCGACAAGGAGGCCCTGGACGCCATCTACGGCGGCATCGAGTCGCCGGAGGATGAGACCGCCTCACCCCAGGCCGACCATGGAAAGTCTGAAGAGGAGGTCCGCCATGACTCGACCTGAGACCGGCGGGGCGAAGCCACCGCGGACCTGGCGCAAGCCACCCTTCATCGCCAATCCCCTGCTGCGCTATGGCCTGCTCGGCGTGGTGGCCGTCTATCTGGTGTGGGCCTTCGCCACCCTGCCCTTCAACTGGGAGCGCATCAGCGAAGGGCTGCCACGCGCAGCGCGCATCTTCGGCGGTGGCTTCCCGCCAAACTTCTCGCGCTTCGACCTGCTGCTGACCGGCTTCACGGAGAGCCTGCAGATCGCCATCCTCGCCACCCTGCTCGGGGTTCTGCTGTCGATCCCCTTCGCGGTGATGGCGGCGCGCAATGTCGCGCCGCTGCCCGTCTACCTGCTGGGGCGCGCGGTGATCATCGTCTCGCGCAGCTTCCATCCGGTGATCGTCGCCATCCTGTTCGTCGCCGCGGTGGGCTTCGGTCCCCTGGCCGGCATCCTGACCCTGACCCTCTACTCCATCGGTTTCGTCGGCAAGCTGCTCGCCGAGGAGATCGAGGAGATCGACTGGGGCCAGGTGGAGGCCATGCGAGCCACGGGCGCCGGCTACCTCGCCACACTCTACTATGCGGTCTTTCCCCAGATCCTGCCGCGCCAGGTGGGACTCTCCATGTACCAGCTCGACAGCAACCTGCGCGCCTCCGCGGTGGTGGGAATCGTCGGAGCGGGAGGGATCGGCAGCACCCTGATGAATGCCTTCGGGCGCTATGACTATGACTTCGCCTTCGCCATCCTGCTGGTCATCATCGCGGTGATCCTGGTCAGCGAGGGCGTGAGCGGCTGGGTAAGGAAGAAGATATGGTAGAGGACGCCGACCTGCTGGCCGAGCGCATCTGGCGACGCCACAACCCCCGGGAGCAGATCATCCGTTATGGCGTGATGCTGGTAACGCTAATGCTGGTTGTCTGGGCGGTACGCGACATCGACATCTTCTGGCCCTGGGTCTGGGATGCGCCCAACCAGATCTCGAGCCTCGGGGCACGCATGTGGCCGCCGGACCCGAGCCGGCTGGGCGAGATCGTCGCTGCCATGATCGAGACCGTGCATATCGCCACGCTCGCTACCATGCTGACCGTTTTCATTGCCCTGCCGGTCTCCTACATCGCCGCACAGAACACCACGCCCAACCGCGCCTGCCTGTGGCTGGGACGCTTTATCCTGGTCTCGAGCCGCTCGGTGAACACCATCATCTGGGCGCTGCTGTTCGTGGCGATCTTCGGGCCAGGAGTGCTGGCCGGCATCCTCGCCATCATGTTCCGCTCGATAGGCTTCATCGGCAAGCTGATGGGCGAGGCCATCGAGGAAATCGACCGTCGCCCGGTGGAGGCCATGGAAGCGACCGGCGCGTCCAAGGCGAAGGTGATCGCCTATGCCGTGGTGCCCCAAGTGATGCCGGCGTTCTTCGCCATCGTCATCTTGCGCTGGGACATCAACATCCGTGAATCGACGGTGCTGGGCCTGGTCGGCGCTGGTGGCATCGGTGTGATCCTGCAGGGCTCCATCGACACCTTCGCCTGGCAGACGGTGGCCACCATCCTGATCGCCATCATCGTGCTGGTACT
The DNA here is from genome assembly GCF_014192285.1 of Halomonas fontilapidosi. Classification (GTDB taxonomy): domain Bacteria; phylum Pseudomonadota; class Gammaproteobacteria; order Pseudomonadales; family Halomonadaceae; genus Halomonas; species Halomonas fontilapidosi. Next base: position 43,458 of record NZ_JACHXQ010000016.1, read on the forward strand.
GATCGGCGAGGCAATCACCGGCCTGCTGCGTCGCAAGGCACTGTAAGCGCAACGGCTCAGTCTGCGCCGCCGGGGGGAGCCCCTACTCCCCCATCACGATCCCTTCCCGGCGAGGATCGGCGCCGCCGAAATAACCCTCTTCGGTGCGCTGGATCGCCTGGAGGCCGCTGGTCAGCTCACGCTCCTCCACCTCGTGGCCGCGCTCGCGAAGCGCCTCCAGCGTGGCCGATGGGAAACGTCCCGCCTCCAGATAGGCCGGCCCGCCCAAGGTGATGGCATGCGGCAAATCCAGCGCCCGCTGGGCATCCAGCCCCCAGTCGAGCATCGCCACCAGCGAACGCGCGGTGTAATGGATGATGGCCGCTCCCCCTGGTGAGCCGAGACTCGCCACCAGCTCGTCGCTGCCTCGGTCGAAGACCAGTGTCGGGCTCATGCTCGAGCGTGGCCGTTTGCCGGGCTCGACTCGGTTGGCAATGGGCGTCCCCTCGTCATCGGTGGGCGCGAAGGAAAAGTCAGTCAGCTGGTTGTTGAGCAGGAAGCCTCCCGGCATGCCGGTCCCCCCGTCGGAGAGTATGCGGGCGCCGAAGGCCTGCTCGATGGAACTGGTCATGGCCAAGGCGTTGCCGTGCTCGTCGACGATGCTGATGTGGCTGGTGCCGTATTCCGGCTGCGTCGGCTGCACGGCCCAGGCAGTGGCCAGGGCGCCGGGATTTCCGGGGCTGGCACCGCCACTCCCCATGCTCTGCTCCGCCTCGATCAGGCTGGCGCGTTCCGCCAGGTAGTCAGGATCAAGCATCGATGACCAGTCGCCACCCGGCGCTTCGACGTAGTCCGGATCGGCGATGTAACGCCCCCGGTCGGCAAAGGCCAGCCGCGAGGCCTCGAGGAAGCGGTGCAGCCAGTCAACGCCGGGCAGATCATCCTCCAGGGCCGTCTCCAGCGGCGGACGTTCCTCGAGCATGCCCATGATCTGCATCACCGTCAGATGGCCCGAGGAGGGTGGCGGGAAACCGCACACCCGGTAGCTCTGCCAGTCGGTGCAGAGCGGATCGCGTTCCTTCGCGGTATAGGTGGCCAGGTCCTCCAGACTGAGGCTGCCGGGAACGTCGGGGTGATTTTGCACCCGTGCGACGATGTCCGCCGCGATATCACCGGTATGCAGCGCCGTGCTGCCCTGCTCGGCGACCCGCTCGAGGATCACGGCCAGCGCCGGGTTCTTGAGCGTATACCCTTCCGGCAGCGGCTCGCCCTGCTCGGTAAAATAGAAGGCCCCCGCCCGGGCATCGTTCCGCAGCGCGTCGGTGTTGGCCAGGCTTTGATGCAGCCGGGGGCTGATCGGGAATCCCTCGTCGGCCAGGGCGATGGCCGGTGCGAAAAGGGCTGCCCAAGGCAGTCGGCCATGCGCATCATGAGCCATCTCCAGCATGCGCAGGGTGCCAGGCACGCCGACCGAACGACCGCTGGCCACGGCCTTCATGAACGCGAGAGGCTCTCCGTCCGCATTCAGGAAGAGTCCCTCCTTCACCGAGGAGGGTGCCGACTCGCGGCCGTCGTAGGCCTTGACCTCCTCGCCGTCGTGATACACCAGGAAGGAACCACCGCCGATACCGCTGGATTGGGGCTCGACCAGAGTGAGCACCATCTGCACGGCGATGGCGGCATCAATGGCCGAGCCCCCTGCCTGGAGGATCTGGTAGCCGGCGTCGGTCGCCAGCGGGTTGGCCGCGGCCACGGCAAACGTCTGGGTGGCCCAGCCGGCTTTCTCCTGGTGTCCGGAGCCCATTTCCGGGGCAATGTCCGGGCGCTGGTACTGGAAGTCCGTCTCGGCCAAGGCCGCTGGAGAGAGCAGCAGCGACGCGAGAAGCAGCAGCAGGGATACTGGACGGCGACAGGGGCGCGGGATAACCATGATCATGACTCCTTGTCTCGATTCACGTGCATGTCAGCATAGGTGAGGCTGGCCGGCGCGTCGCTACCCCTGCCGCCGACAGCGCCATACGGCCAGCAGATTCATGCAGGCGAGGATCAGCAGTACCGCGGCGACCCAGCCAAGCGTGCTGACCAGGCCATGGTACGCGCCGGGGGCCGCCTGAGGCCGGAAGGCCATGCCATACTCGGCCAGTCTACTGCCCCCGTAGAGCAGCAGCATCAACAGGCCCAGCGGCAGCAGCGAGCGCTGCCGCGCCAGCCACTGGGTCAGGCCCCAAGGTTCCGATGGCGTCTTGGCAGGCGTGGCCTTGCGGGCCGTGGATTGTGACTTGGAAGGAGGCTTGGCGCGGGGCTTGGCCCTGGGCCTGGTCGGCGCACGGCGCGCGCGACCCGGCGACTGGCCCCCCGCGCCCGGCAGGCGGCCGACCAGCCAGCGCGTGGCGCAGACCAGACACCAACCCAGCGTAAAGAAGACAGACAGCGCCAGGCCACCCATCACCAGCAAGTATGCCATCCCGGCAAATCCCCCTCAGGCTCGTTAGAGGCGCTATCTTGCCAAATTCTCGCCGGCCCGTGGGCCACGATCGCCCTCGCCTTTCATGGCACCACGATGACCGGGATCGCCAAACGGGCCAAGAGGTCGGCGTCCTGCTCGGCCAGGCGAGCAAGCTGGGAGCGATGGAGCAACAGGGCGCCATTGTCCACGCGGGCCAGCTGCTGTTCCAGCTGCCGGGCATCGATCGCCTGCAGGACCTCCCGGCCGTCGAACAGGCGGGCCAGTGCCTCGGGAACCGGCGGACGCTCGCCCTCGGTCCCGGGACCGTCCAGCGTGCGCAGCAGGCCGCGGGCCAGCGAAAGACGCTCGTCCCAGATGATCACGGTGCACGGCGCCTCGAGGATCAGGGCACGGCTGGTGGATCCCAGGCGTACGCCCCAGTGGCCCGATAGCCCGGCCTTGCCGAGCACCAGCAGATCTCCCGGGCCGGCCAGCGACAGCGCCTCACTGACCACCAGGCCACGACGGATCCGCAGCTCGTGGCGCAGCTCACGGCCGGCCACCGCAGCCTCCAGAGCCTCGGTCACTCGGCGAGCCTGGCGGACCATGCCGGCCTCGAGGTCGGTCCTTGACAGCCGGCGCACTCTGCCCGAAGCGGCGCCGATTTCCCGTGCAAAGGGAAAGCCGGCGCTGCCCAGCAGTTCCTGGTCCTCGACGTAGAGCGCCACCAGCTCGGCGTCACGCGTCATCGCCAGGTCCACCGCGGCGGCCAGGGCCGCCAGGCTGTGACGAGACGCATCAAGCAAGGCCAGCACCCGCATCACCGGGAAATTGTCATCTCCCATACGCCTGGCCATGCCTGACCGGGGTGGGTCAGCGTTCATGATCATGCTTCTCGTGCGCGTCGCCATTATCATCCCGCTCGTCCAGTCGCGCCTGCTTCACCACCCTGCGGAACTGCGCCAGTCGTTTGGCCACACAGGCATCCAGACTGCCCTCGGGAAACTGCCCTTGGGCGTCGGGCTCACCAATGGGCAAGCCGGTCAGCAGCGCCAGTGCCTCATCGACCCGAGATACGGCAAAGACCCTGAACTGCTTCTGCTCGATCGCCTCGCGGACCTCGGCCTTGAGCATCAAGTGCTCGACATTGGTGGCCGGCAGGATCACCGCCTGATCCGCGAGGTCGCCACGGGCGGCACAGACATCGAAGAAACCTTCGATCTTCTCGTTCACGCCGCCCACCGCCTGGACACGACCATGCTGGTCGATGGAGCCGGTGACGGCGAAGGCCTGGTCAAGCGGCACCTGGGCAATGGCCGAGACCAGCGCGCAGACTTCGGCCACGGAGGCACTGTCGCCCTCGATCCCGCCATAGGACTGTTCAAAGGCCAGGCTGGCGGATAGCGAGAGCGGTTCTGCCCCCGCGTAGCGACTGGCCAGGTAGCGTGACAGGATCATCACCGCCTTGGAGTGAATACGCCCGCCCATGTGTGCCTCGCGCTCGATGTCCACTACCTGGCCGTTGCCGGGACGCGCCGTGGCAGTGATGCGCAACGGCTGGCCGAACGCATATTCGCCCAGTTGCAGCACGGAGAGGCCGTTGACCTGCCCGACCACGCGCCCCTGTGTGGCGACCATCATGGTGCCGCGAGAGATCATCTCGTGACTACGCTCGCGGATACGCCCCGTGCGCCACAGCTGCTGGCTGACCGCCTTCTCGACGTGGCGGCGAGCGATCACCTTGGCCGCCTCCTCGCCAGCCCAGTGATCGGCTTCCAGCACCAGGTCATGAAGGTCGCGGTGGCGAGCGGTCAGCTTACGCTGGTCGTCGGCCAGGCGGCTGGCACGCTCGATCACAGCGGCTACGCCGCTGCGGTCCAGCGGGCGCAGGGCCGCCTCGCGGGCCAGCGTTGCCACCAGGCGGGCATAGAAGGCCTCATGCTCAGGGTCACGCTCGAGCTCGTCCTCGAGGTCGGCCTGGACCTTGAACAGCGCCAGGAACTCGGGGTCGTGCTCGCAGAGCAGGTAGTAGAGCAGGCGCTCGCCCAGCAGTACGATCTTGACGTCCAGCGGGATCGGCTCCGGCTCGAGGGTCACGGTGCTGATCAGCCCATAGGCCTGCTCAAGCGACTCGGTGCGGATCTCGCCGGCCTTCAGCACCCGCTTGAGGGTCTCCCAGGCCCCCGGCTGGGTAAGCACGCCGCGCACGTCCAGCACCAGGTAGCCGCCGTTGGCACGATGCAGGGCACCGGGGCGAATCAGCGAGAAGTCGGTCAGCAGGGTACCGTTGTGCACATGGTGCTCGATGCGCCCCACCAGGTGCTGGTGACTGGGCAGGTCCTGGTAGATCACCGGCGCCCCTTGTGCCTCGGCGTTGTCGACGAGCAGGTTGACCTGAAAGCGGCTGAACACCGCCTCCGCCGGGATATCGGGCTCATCGTCGATGAAGGAGTCGACATTGAACAGGATCGCCTCGCGGATGGCGTCGAGGTGGGTCAGCACGCCCGAGTGCTCGGCATAGCGCTCCTTGAGCTCTTCCAGGGGGGCACCGATGGCCGACTCGAGCATTTCCGCGTTGAGGGCGTTGGCCTGATCCCGCAGCGCCTTGGCGAGGCGCGGCATCTGGCGGATCGCCTGAGTCAGCTTGCCCTGCAGGGTCTCGATTGTGGCCTCGATGCGCTCGCGCTCGTCCTGCGGCAGCTTCTCGAAGGCCTCCGGTGCCATCATCTTGTCGCCGTCGGCCGGCGCGAAGGTGAAGCCGTTGGGGGTGGAGAGCAGCAGGATATCGTGCTCGCGGGCCTCGCGTCGTACGGCTTCCACGGCATCGCGCTGCCGCTCGCCCATGGCCTGCTTGAGCTCATGGAGGCGATTCTGGTACTCCTCGCTCTCGAAAACGGCCGGAATGGCGCTGCGCAGTTCCTCGACCAGCGCTTCCAGGTCCGTACGCAGCCGGCGTCCCAGGCCCGGCGGCAGTGGAAGCGCCAGCGGCACCCCCGGGTCGTCAAAGTTGTAGCGGTAGCACCAGTCCCGGGGGGGCGAGGCGTCCAAGGCCTTCTCGGCGAGGAAACTGCCCACCAGGCTGCGCCGGTCGTGGCCAGGCTGGCCCAGCACGAAGAGATTGAAGCCGTCGCTGCGGATTGCGGTGCCGAAACTCAACGCACCTCGTGCCCGCTCATGGCCGACGAGCAGGTCCAGCGACTCGAGCTCACTGGTAATCTCGAAGTCGAAGGCATCGGTCGGACAGGTCCGGTACACCTTTGCCACCTCAAGGGGTTCCACCATAGCGGCTCTCCTTTGCAGACACGGGCAGTATGAGACACGTCGCAGGGTCCTGCCTGATGTGAATCAAGGCGAGTCGCCACAGAGAGCCGCGACAGGGGTCAACGGGCAACAGCATGCCCCTCGTCGGCGATCACCGCAGGATGTCGTGAATCACCTCGCGGATGATGTCATTGGTGAGATCAACGAGCACGGCATCGTCGCCCACACGACGCCATTCATACCCCTCGTAGGTGGGCAGATCACGCCGCACACGCGCGTCGAATTGTTTGGCGATGCCGGGCGGCAGGGGCTTGCCACGCTCCAGATTCATGCGGATGCCGGGCGGAAGGCGATCGCGGTCGTCATGACGGATGAACTCCCGCCGCTCGCGAAAGATGTCGCGAATCCGGCGCTCGTCGATGATCGGCCGCCGAGCCTCGTCGCGATAGCGTTCGCGGTATTCGTCACGCTCACGGTCACGATACGCATCGCGCTCCAGGTCGCGGTCGCGATATTCCTCACGGACTCGATCACCCGGCTCCTGGCGGGAACGCTCACCTCGGGCCTGGCCCTGACCATGGGACTTCTGGGGACCACCCTGCCCCTTCTGGCCACGCTGCGGCTGACCTTGCTCCTTCCAGGGTGCGGCGCCTTGGGCATTGCCCTGGCTATTACCGGGCTGGGCCAGCAGCGGCGAGGCGGCGAAGGCCAGGCCAAGGACACTGGCCAACAGCAGAGGATAGTGAGGGAAACGGCGTTTCATGCGGACCTCCTCGTCGAGACATATAGGCCAAGTCTAGCCCGCCATCGTGCAAGAGCGGTGCAAAGCACGACACCCGGGCAAGCCCGGGTGTCGTCGATCACTACGGGCCAGCTCTCGCGTCAGCCCAGGGTCTCGCCGGCCAGCATGAACCAGGTCTCCAGTACCGCATCGGGATTGAGCGAGACGGAGTCGATGCCCTGCTCCATCAGCCACTTGGCGAGGTCCGGATGGTCCGAGGGCCCCTGACCGCAGATACCGATGTACTTGCCCTGGGCGTGGCACGCCTGAATGGCCATGGCCAGCAGCTTTTTCACCGCCGGGTTACGCTCGTCGAACAGGTGGGCAACGATACCGGAGTCGCGATCCAGCCCCAGCGTCAGCTGCGTGAGGTCGTTGGAGCCGATGGAGAAGCCGTCGAAGTACTCGAGAAACTCCTCGGCCAGCAGAGCGTTGGCGGGAAGCTCGCACATCATGATGACCTTGAGGCCGTTCTCGCCACGGGTCAGACCGTTGGCGGCCAGCAGGTCGACCACCTCGCGGGCCTCCTCGGTGGTGCGCACGAAGGGCACCATGATCTCGACGTTGTCCAGCCCCATCACCTCGCGGACGCGCTTGAGCGCGCGGCACTCCAACTCGAAGCAGGGACGGAAAGTTTCCGAGATGTAGCGCGAGGCGCCGCGGAAACCGAGCATGGGGTTCTCCTCGCCCGGCTCGTAGAGCTTGCCGCCGATCAGGTTCTCGTATTCGTTCGACTTGAAGTCCGACAGCCGCACGATGACCCGCTGCGGGTAGAAGGACGCCGCCAGGGTGGAGATTCCCTCGACCAGCTTGTCGACATAGAACTCCACCGGGTCGCTGTAGCCGGCGGTGCGCAGGTCGATAGTCTGCTGAAGGTCAGCAGGCAGCAGGTCGTACTCGAGCAGTGCCTTGGGGTGCACACCGATCATGCGGTTAATGATGAACTCGAGCCGCGCCAGACCGACCCCGGCATTGGGCAGGCCGGCGAAGCCGAAGGCGCGATCCGGGTTGCCGACGTTCATCATGATCTTGAAAGGGATCTCGGGCATGGCGTCGACGCTGGTCACGCGTCGGTCGAACTCCAGCAGCCCGGCGTAGACGTGACCGGTATCCCCTTCGGCACAGGAGACGGTGACGTCGCGCCCATCCTCGAGCGCCTCGGTGGCGTCACCACAGCCGACCACGGCGGGTATGCCCAGCTCGCGGGCGATGATCGCCGCATGGCAGGTCCGGCCACCGCGGTTGGTGACGATGGCCGAGGCGCGCTTCATGATCGGCTCCCAGTCCGGGTCGGTCATGTCGGTGACCAGCACATCGCCGGGGTTGACCTTCTCCATGTCGTCCGGCGAGAAGACAACCTTGACCGCACCGCGGCCGATGCGCTGACCGATGGCCCGCCCAGCCACCAGGGTGCGCCCCTTCTCCTTGAGCTGGAATCGCTCGAGCTTGCCCCCCTCCTGCTGGGAGACCACGGTCTCGGGGCGTGCCTGAACGATGTACAGTTCGCCGTCGTCACCGTCCAGGGCCCACTCGATGTCCATGGGACGACCGTAGTGCTGCTCGATGGTCACCGCCTGACGCGCCAGCGCCATGATCTGCTGGTCATCGATGCAGAAGCGTGCGCGTTCTGCCAGCGGCACGTCCACTGTCGCCACCGACTTGCCGGCGCTGGTGTCGTCGGTGTAGACCATCTTGATCAGCTTGGAGCCGAGGTTGCGACGCAGCACCGCCGGACGCCCCGCCGCCAGGGTCGGCTTGTGGACATAGAACTCATCGGGGTTCACCGCGCCCTGTACCACGGTCTCGCCCAGCCCCCAGGAGGCGGTAACGAAGACCGCATCACGATAGCCGGACTCGGTGTCCAGGGTGAACATTACGCCCGAGGCGCCGGTCTCGGAGCGCACCATCTTCTGGATGCCGGCGGAGAGCGCCACGTTCTCGTGGGCGTAACCGCGATGGACGCGATAGGAGATGGCACGATCGTTGAACAGCGAGGCGAAGACCTCATGCACCGCACGCTTGATGTTGTCGAAACCCTCGATATTGAGGAAGGTTTCCTGCTGACCGGCGAAGGAGGCATCCGGCAGGTCCTCGGCGGTCGCCGAACTGCGCACGGCGACCTTGAGGTTGGGATGCATCGCCGATAGCGCCTCGTAGCTCTCGCGCAGGTAGCGCTCGAAGGTCGGCGGCAGCGGGGTATCGATGACCCACTGGCGGATCTCGGCGCCGGCCCTCGCCAGTTCGGCCACGTCATCGACGTCCAGAGTCGCCAGCCGGCGGTTGATGCGCTCGTTGAGCCCTTCATGGGAGAGGAATTCGCGGTAGGCGTGGGCCGTGGTGGCAAACCCGCCAGGGACGGTGACGCCCGCGCCGGAGAGGTTGGAGATCATCTCGCCAAGGGAAGCGTTCTTGCCTCCTACCCGCTCAACATCGTCCATGCCCAATTGATCGAACCACTGAATGTAATCGTCCATGAGACCTCCCAGGAAAGCGACGGATGCAACATGCCGGCGGGCCGCGCGGGACACGGGCATGAAGGGATGGTGGCGACTCTAACAGCGACCCTCCATATTCGCCATTAGTCTAACATCGAAGTCACTGGAGGTTTTTTACAACACCTGGCCGATTCACCCGGCATCCCCACCTCTTGTTCCGGTATCCGCCAGCACCGACAATGGAGCCCACTTTCCCTTCGCCGCACAGCGACCCGCCATGACGCGCACCGCCTTCTTCATCTCTGACGGCACCGGCATCACCGCCGAGAGCCTGGGACGCAGCCTGCTCGCCCAGTTCGAGAGCGTCGAGATCCGCATGCTCACCAAGCCCTATATCGACTCCCTCGAGAAGGCCCATACCCTGGTGGCAATCATCGAGGCGACGGCCGTTCGCGATGGGGAACAGCCGATCATCATCGACACCATCGTCGACGAGCAGATCCGTGAGGTCATCCGTCAGGCCCCGGGCTTCAAGGTCGACATCTTCTCGACCTTCCTCAAGCCGCTGGAAGAGGAGCTGGAAGCCCACTCCTCCTACAGCGTCGGCCGCACCCATGCCATCGGCCGCGACGACGTCTACATGGATCGCATCCATTCGGTGCACTTCGCCCTGGACAACGACGACGGCGCCCGCACCCACCAGTACGACAAGGCGGACATCATCCTCGTCGGGGTCTCGCGCTGTGGCAAGACGCCCACCTCGCTCTACCTGGCCCTGCAGTTCGGCATTCGCGCCGCAAACTATCCTCTCACCGAGGACGACCAGGACGAGAACGGCACCCTGAAGTTGCCGAAGGCGCTGGTGCCGCATCGCCACAAGCTGTTCGGCCTGACCATCGACCCGCGACGGCTGGCGGCCATCCGCCATGAACGCCGGCCCAACAGCCGCTACAGCTCGATGGATCAGTGTGTTCAGGAGGTCGAGCAGGCTGAGGGACTGTATCGCCAGATGCACGTCCCCTACATCGACACCACCCGCTTCTCCGTGGAAGAGATCTCCACCCGGATGATCGCCGAGACTGGGCTGACACGGCGGTTTTCGCCGCGATAAGCGCCGAGCGCCGAGCGCCGAGCGCCGAGCGCCGAGCGCCGAGCGCCGAGCGCCGAGCGCCGAGCGCCGAGCGCCGAGCGCCAGCAGGAGTGTGCTCATGCACCAAGATGGCGACAAGCAAAAGCCTCCAGCGGCTGAACTGCACCCCGAAAGTTGGACACCCAATCCAACCTTCGGGGTGTTTTTATGAGCAATCGATACGACGAGTGGTTCAAGCTGCTGGTGGCTCAGCAGTGTTTGCACGATGACACCAGCTTGAGGGAGGTAGCCCGCCAGCATGGCCTGGACCATTCCCTGGTACGGACATGGCGGGACAACTACCGTCAGCATGGCGTGATGGGCCTGCGCAAGAAATACACGCGCCGCAGCGCGGCTTTCAAGCTAGAGGTCCTTGAGACGATGTGGCGAGATGGCTTGTCACGGCGTCAGACGGAGGCCCTGTTCGATATCCGCGAGCGCGGCGCCATTGGCAGATGGGAGCGTCAATACCATAGTGGTGGCCTGACTGCACTAG
>NZ_JACHXQ010000017.1 GCF_014192285.1 Halomonas fontilapidosi
TGCAGCAAGGGCTCGACCAGTACATCCATTACTACAATCACGAACGCATCAGGCTGAAACTAAAAGGTCTGAGCCCCGTACAGTACAGGACTCAGACCTTGATCGCCGGCTGAATGAACCGTCCAACTATTGGGGGTCAGTTCATCCCTGGCGGGGGCCGCTTCATCACCGCATGACGCATTCGCATCTATCCTTGGCGACCTGGCCACAGGCCGCGACCACTTGGCGTCATACCTGCAGCATGGACGACACTGGCCTATCGCACCCTACGCCATCACCAACACGGGGTGTACGTTTTCGCCTACATCACCATGCATACCGCCACGTCGGGCTAACAGCTATGCTCTGTCCCAGCCTGAGTCAGCAACATCACGCCATCGCTCACATCAAGGCCGAACACTTGCTTTGTTTGCCACCGGTCAAGCTAGGCCCACCAGCGGCCACGCCACCTGCTTCGCCACCATAGCTTCGGCTACCACCGACGCCCGACGCTGTGGCTCATCATAGAATCTAGCCATGACCTCACCTACAGCGTGCTATCGATGAAAATGCTCGCATGGATCACGAAGTAGCCAGATTAAAAGGACGACATAGACATTTCTTTCTCACCTCGCCGGTTTCCTTGGTGCCGAATGATGCTCTCCACTCGCGCTATCAGCCAGTTCTGCCAGTTTGGTAGGCCATGCTCCAGCAGGTCTGTCGGCCAGAATGGTGTTCGAGGCACAGCGGAGAGATAGGGATCTATCAATTCAGGATGTCGAGCCAACACTTTGCGTGTACAGTTCTGTTTCGCAATCCACTGATAGACAAGACTGGCATGCTTAAGGGCGATGCGACGAAGGCTCGGATCGACCATGGTTTCTTGCGCAAGATTTTCAAGGTGTTCGCTCACGATTTGACACAAAACCTTGGTGCGCCGAAGTTCGCGCTGAACGGCAATTGGTCCCATTCGCCGCATGTACAGGTTCGCAATCCGAGTCCAGAGCAACATCTCTGGCACCACAACGCGCAAGCACACGGTTTGGCCATTCTCGAGGGTTATCTCAATCATCTCCGACCAGGTAATGAGCTGATGCGCAGTTGCACCGTACACATCACCCATGACATCAACGATCAAGTGCGAACCATCGGGGCTCCATCCCGGCCGCTCAAGGTCAATGACGGCGATGTTTGGAGTGTGGTCATCCATACCAGCAAACCGAGGCTCTCCTCCCCAAGCTCTCGCCAGCAGACGCACGTTATCCTTTGTCTCGGAAACAATATCTAGATCAGATGAAGTCAAGGCAGCAAGGTCAGCATCGTTCAAGCGGCCTTCAAGGAAGTAACTACTCCAAAATGAAATCGCCTGGCCCCCAATGAGGACCAGGCGTTCCTGTGCTTCTCTAGGTAGTTCGGCGAAGAGGCGAAGGAGAGGGTCAGTATCAAACGGTGCTGGCATTACCTAGGCTGAGCTTTTACTCGGCAGCCTGCTGAAAGGCGCGGCGCACAACCCTCGCGCGCTTCCGGACGCCAGCGAAGTGAGAAGCACGAGCGATGGCCGCACGCGACACCAGCATCTCGTCGTATTCTTTGGCACGGTTCTGCTCTTTTTCTTGCTGACGCAGTGCGAAATAGCCTGCCTGACCAGCACTGAGATAAGAAACCATGATTTTCTCCAAAAAAATCAGATGCTTACAAGAACTTTGGCCTTGCATGGCCCAATGGCTAAGGTTGCTCCGCAACCTTAGCCATTGGGCCATGCAGAGTCAAGTGTTTTTCTACGTTTCTCAATATTACGCGATTTCCTGCAATCCAGCAACGGGACACCTAGCTCATCTTTAGCAGGCATTCAGCCACCTCACAACACATACCGCCTCGCCTGGCTCACCACCACGCCGCGCACATCGCTCTGGCGGGCGGCGAATGAGCCGCTGCAATCCGTCGGGGGGATCAAGCGGATCTGCCCACCGATGCGGTGGCTGTTGAAGAGCCGCTGCTCCCCTTCCACCTCCACGATCACCAGGTCCGCGTGCTGGGCGGGTTTCTGCTCGTCCACCACCAGCAGGTCGCCTTCCATCAGCGGGCCAACCACACCGGCCTCCTCGCTGACCTCCACCAGGTAGCACGTGGGTTTGAAGCGCTTCAGGTCATAGCCCTCCAGCGCGGGGTGCGAAATGCCCGCGCACAGCGGGCCGAGGTAGTTCACACGCATATCGTCCCTGCCTTGTTGCTTTCTCATCACTCAGCCCCGCCATGCCGGGCTCTGGCCGCCGGTCGCTACGCTCCCTCATTGCATTAGCGTTTGCCTTACAGAGCGCGCCTGTCGAATACTGTACAAATAGACAGTATTTGACAAGAGACCTTCCGATGCGCGATCCCGAGATCCACTACCCGCTGCCAGCCCCGCCACTGCGGCCGCTACCGTTTCCCCTCACCACCATCCGTGCCGGTATCTCCGGCTTCCCCTCCCCAGCCGAGGACTACGTCGGCCGCACGCTGGACCTCAACGAGCGGCTGGTGAAGCGCCCCTCGGCCACGTTTTTCATGAGCGTTAAGGGCGACAGCATGGACGGCTTCGGCATCCAGGATGGCGACACCCTGGTGGTCGATCGCTCCATCGATCCACGCCCCGGGCACATCCTCGTCGCCCTGGTCGATGGCGAAGTGATCGTGAAGCGCTACGAGAAGCGCCAGGGCCGGCCGTTGCTGTGCTCCGGGAACCCGCTCTATTCACCCATTCCCCTCACCGATCTAGATTGCCAGGTGTGGGGTGTGGTGCGCTCGGTCATCCACGAGTACCCGGTGTAAGCGGCGTCATGATTGGCTTGGTGGACTGCAACAACTTCTACGTGAGCTGCGAGCGGGTCTTCCAGCCGCGACTCGAAGGCGTACCGGTGGGGGTGATGTCCAACAACGATGGCTGCGTGATCGCCCGCTCCAACGAGCTCAAAGCCCTGGGCGTGGAAATGGGCACCCCCGCCTTCGAGCTGCAGTCCCTGGTGCAGCGCGGGCAGATACGCCTGCTGTCCTCCAACTACGAGCTCTACGGCGATATGTCTGCCAGAGTGCGCGAGGTCCTCGAGGAGTTCTCCGCCGGTGTCGAGCCCTACTCCATCGACGAGATGTTTGTGCGCTTCGATGGCTTCGACCACACCACCACGCTCGCCCTGAGCCGCACCCTGCACCACAAGGTGCGCCAGTTCACTGGCATCCCCGTGTGCGTGGGCGTGGCCCCCACCCGCACCCTGGCCAAGCTGGCCAACCGCGCCGCCAAGAAGCTGCCGGGTTACCACGGTGTGTGTGTGCTCACTCCCGAGGACAACGAGACGCGTGGGCTGCTCGAGCGTACCGCCCTGGGCGACGTATGGGGCGTCGGTCGACGACTGGTCGAGCGCCTGGCCATCCAGGGCATCGAGACAGCCTGGGACCTCCGCCAGGCCGATCCCAAGGCCATCCGCCGGCGCTACTCCGTCACCCTCGAACGCACCGTGCGCGAGCTCCAGGGCACGCCCTGCATCGAGCTCAACGATGCCGACCGGCTACGCGACCGCATCATGACCTCGCGCTCCTTCGGCCGCCTGACCGGCGAGCTGAGCGAGCTGCAGGACGCCATCCGCCAGCACGCACAGCGCGGGGCCGAGAAACTCCGCCAGCAGGACAGCCACGCCCGCGCCGTGCTCGTCTTCCTCAAGACCAACCGCCACCGGCCCGACCTGCCCCAGTACGCCCCCAGCGTGGTCGTCGAGCTGCCCGAGCCCACCGACGACAGCCAGCCGCTCCTCGCCGCCTCCCAGCAGGGGCTCGAGGCGATCTACCGCCGCGGGTACCGCTTCATGAAAGCCGGGGTAATGCTGCTCGACCTGGTGGACGCCAACCGCCAGCAGCTCTCGCTGCTCGACACACCCGAGCGGGCCGCCCAGCGCGATCGTGACCACCAGCTGATGGCCACCCTGGACGAGCTCAATGGGAAGATGGGCAAGGGCACCGTGCGCCTGGGCGTGCCGCGCAGCAATGCCGCCTGGCAGCTGCGCTGCGCACACCGCAGCCCGAGGTGGACAACACAGTGGCCGGAGCTGCCAATGGTGAGAACCTGATACGATATTCAGCGTTTCAGTACGCCGCTTGTCGTGGATCTCCTACACCCCCGTCTATCCACCGTACCTGGAGTGACCGAGATCAGGGCCACTCTCGATTCGCCATTGGGTGAGGTTAAAACTTAAGTGGCAAAATGCTAACCGCTACAGAGTCATCCACCATAGGTGCAATCGCAAGACTGCGCTACCTCTGGAAAACAAAGCCCCGCAGATGCGAGGCTAAGCCCTCATGGCACTTAAGCAACTTCTAAACACCAATGTTTAATCGCGTCTGTCAACTCATCCGTATCCTTCCCTAGATAATGAGGAACGCGCAGGCTCTTTAAATAAAGAGAAAAGTCTTTCACTTCTTCTTCAGCTGCTTTTAAATCAGAAGCCTTCATTCTTCCACCAGGACGAAGAATGAAAATCGCCCCATTCTTGAAGGCTTTTTCTGTGGTGGCCACAGACACATCTCTATGACCAAGGTAAAGCTCACCCTGAATCTTTTCAGGCTTAGTAAAATCTGCTGAAACAATAGTAGCAGCCTCATGCCCATCGTTTTCCCTTCGGAAAGGCAAAAAAAGATCAATGCCTAACTCTGTTTTAACCTTAGGGTTTTCAGGGACATGCTCTCGATACTCATTACCCAACCTGAAAGATAAAGAGTCATTGATTCTTCTGTATGCGCGTTTCTTTGTAACAGGAGAATGCCGCATAGAACGATGGCCACGTGGAACACTGAGAGGAACAAGATCTCCCATCATTCGCTCAACAATATCTTCAGCGCTTTCACCTTGCGCAAAACCACCTTCCACAATACTTAATTGTGGAGAGGTCCATTTTTCTGGATTAGGTTCAGACTCGACCATCATCTCTGCCACACGACAAGCAAGCTTCGCATGGAACTCGGCCCTGTCATCAAAAAGACAGCGCAGACGGCCGAAATCGTCAATCGTCTGAATATACGGGGCGCCCTGTTGTGGGAGAAAGGCAACACCCAAATTTAGCCTCTCTCCAGCAGAAAGGTCGGGGGTCCATTGGACTCGGTACCACATTCCTTTGACCAAGCACGGGGCAGCGCTTTGTTTATCCCGGAAAATGTCATCAATGTTAAGCATAATCACACCGGCATAGTCGAAAGTTTTTGGCTTAGCCGATCAGAACCATTTTCGGCTCGACTGTGGAAGAATGATTCGATCGCTGCCCTACGCGATGGATCATTTCCAAGAAATGCTTGCCACCAAGCTTTCAGCTCATCCTTTATAGAATTATAGACGTCCGAGTGACGCTCTGCAGCTCTGACCACAAACCCTTCTTCAATGGGGACGCTGCCGCCTAACGTCATGATCTCTATCAAAATATTCCGAAAACGGCCTTCCGGCACGAGCGCATCGGCGGTCCAGCATATATCAACCGGCATATTGCTATGGTCAATGACGTATATTTCCCCCTTTTCGTCGATCAAGAAATTTCCCAAATTTCTATCCTGGTTTGCAGCCCAGTCATCAAAGGCCATCAAGGGAGATAGACCACGCCACCCCTTGAGAATTTCACGAGTAGCGGTAGCTGCCAGTGCTTCGGGCAGACCTGCGTATATAGAGTTGGGAGATCGTCCGGGCGACTCACTGACTGCAAATGCATAGCGATACACACCTTCCGGACAGTTTTTAATCTCCATAGAATCAACCAGAACTTGATTTAACTGCACAACCGCGGCTCGTTGTGGAACGGGTAAACCGCAGGCCTTTGCGATGAGATATCCAGTCAGCTCATTGACTACACCCAAGCTTCGTGAAGCTGGAAAACACTTGAGAAACCCTCGTCCCGGAGTACCATCTTCCCAAGAAATATCGCAGGCATACGTTTCAGCCATGAGACCATCGGGGGTTCTACCACGGAGACTTCTTACTGACTCTGGGGTTAATATTTCAATAGATGAGTTATTCATAACCTAACAGAGTCCTCAGTCGAAGCTAAACTGGCTGCGATTGCTGCCGGCCGACACTTCCATCTGCACGCAACTCTCTAGCAGCGTGTAGCTGCCCGGCCCACCGAAGCTAGCCACGTCATGGCAATGGTTCCGGACGTTTGCTGGCAGGCTCGCCCATGGCCCCTTGAGGCCGTTATAGGCCGACTGCTCCATGTCGACGCAGCTGTTGTAGAGAGTGTTGCTGAAATCTCCGCCGAAGCTGGCCACCTGCTCACAGTGCGTCTCGACATCGAAACGCGGAATTTGCTGCGCGCTGGCCAATGTCGAGACCAGCGGTGTACTGATTACCGCCGCAATCGCCACCATCTTGATCGCTTTCATCCCTGTCTCCCTTGCGTATCACGCCCCGCCCGGGGCGGTTATTGATCAGCGGTCTTCTGCCGCTTCATTTACAACACCCGCCCAATCCGAATCTCACACCGCCCCAGGATCTCCACGTCCTTCATGTCTTCGGGCTTGATCATCTCGGGCTGGTAATGCTCGTTGTCGCTAATCAGCAGCCAGGCGCCGCCTGCCACGCGCTGCACGCGCTTGATGCGTCGCTCGCCGTGTACCAGCAGCAGAAACACCCCCTCTGGCTTCGGCTCACGCCGGCTGCGGTCCACCAGCACCCAGTCGCCATCGGCGAGGGTGCTGTCCATCGAGTCGCCGCGCACCTTGATACCCACCACCTGGGCCGGGTCCAGCCCCTGGGCGGCCAGCTGCTCGGTGGGGAAGTAGAGCGTGGATTCGACCTCTTCCTGTTCCAGGGAGCGACCATCACCGGCAGCGGCCTCTATGTCGTACATCTTCACTTCGGACATATCGGCACCCGAAGCGCTGAGGGGTGTCAACGTTTGTGAACCATGGCCATGGCTTGAGCGTCGACCTGTGAGGACGTACTGCACATCAACTCCCGCCCCATCCAACGCAGATAGGTAAGAGGCATCAGGACTCCGAGCATCTTTTTCGTAGTTAATCTGAGTCGTTTTGCCGACCCCACCGACCTGGGCTAACGCCGTCTGGCTCAAGCCCAAACGCTCACGCTCCGCCTTGAGTCGCTCACCTGTGGTTCTCAAATTTGCACCATCCCGCTTGACAGGTTCACATACGTGAACCATCATCGAATCGCAGTCTTAGACAACATTAAGGAAGCCTAACCCATGGACACCGCCGAGACCATGCAAGCCGCCGTTGCGGCCCGCGCCCCGCGCGGCTGTAACCGCCCGGTGATGACCCAGGTCACCGATACCGAGCGCACCAAGCTCGAGGGCATCGCCCAGCTGGAGATGCGCTCGCTCTCCGCCACCACCCGAATGCTCATCCTGCTCGGCATCGAGCACTACGAAGCCGAAACCGAAAGAGCCGGCCGGGCTTGATCGGCCGTCTGTCCTGACCTGCTGCATAAGGAACCTCGCCATGTACCAGGACCCGAAACGCATCCGCTCCAATAAGGCCACCGTCTACCTCGATCAGTACGAGTCGGACGTGATCACCGCGCTGGCCAATTACCTGGGCGTGCCCAAGGCCGAGGTGATGCGCCAGATGCTGATGAAGGAAGCCCGCGACGTGCTCGGCATCGATCCCGCATCCCTTACCGACACTCTCGCGGCTCACACCGGCTGAGCACACCACCACATCCACCGTGCATTAGAGGTCCCTATGCCGGAACAACCCGTGGAACTCGACCAGCAAGCCCGGGCAGTGCTCGATGCCGTTCGCCATCAGCAGGGGCTGGAGTCCCGCGAGCAGGCTGCTGAATGGCTGCTACGTCGCCGCATCCGGCGCGGCGCCCAGGGCCTCACCGGCCGCGGCCGCGCGCTCTACGAAGTGAAAGGAGATCCCCGGTGAGAATTCTTTGCCCGCATTGCGCGCAACGTGCCATCACCCGAACCAGCAAGCGTCCCTCGCCGGTGTTCTACGAGGTCTACGCCCAGTGCACCAGCCCGGCCTGCGGCTGGAGCGGCAAGCTGCTGGTCGAGTTCGCCACCACCACCTCACCCAGCCGAGCCCCCGCCACCGACGTGCGCATTCCCGTCGATCGGGCCTCGCGCCAGGTGCTGCTCGAGCAGCTCAACGAATGCTGAAGGAGACCGAGACCATGACCAACGTGACCCCGCTTCGCGCACCGCACTTGGATGCCCACAACATCGCCAGCGCCCAGCTCTTCCGCACCCGCTGGGAGAACCGGGAGAACGCCCTGCGCGATTGCATCGAGCACCTGACGCACCACCACGACATGACCGAAGAGGCCGCTGAGCTGGCCGCGCTCCAGGCCTATGCCGAGCTCGAGAGCACCAACCAGCAGGCGCGCATCGATGTGGATGCCAGTACCTCACACATGGTGTTCCTGCGCACGGAAGACGGCCGGCCGGTGGTCTTCACCGTGAACGACCTGCTGAACGTGCTACAGCAGGCCCGCCGTGAACAGCGCGCCGTCGTAGTGGGCCGCGACCGCCGCCGCCCGGTCGTCATCGAGCAGTAACCCCCTCCCCCTTCACCTCGGATAAAGGAGGCACAGCGTGAATCCATCGCTGCGCCAGGACATCCTCGCGCGTTTGCAACGCGACTACCGCGCCGAAGAGCGGGGCCCGTACCTGCAAAAGGTGCAGTGCCCCGACTGCGGCAAGCGCGAGGCCTACATCGCCACCGAGGCGCCGTGGATGCTGAAGTGCGGCCGCGAGAACAACTGCGGCAGTCAGATCCACGTGAAGGAGTTGTTCCCGGAGTTCTTCGCCAGCTGGTCGGAGCGCTTCGCCCCGCGCGCTGATCAAGCCCCGCACGAGAAGCCGACCAGCACCACCCCGGTGGCCGATGGCTACCTGCGCGACGGCCGTGGCTTCGAGCTTTCGCGCATCCAGGGCTGGTACACCCAAGAGAGCTACTGGCGGCAAGACGTGGGCGGCACCGCCACGGTGCGCTTCCCGCTGCCCAGCGGCGCCTATTGGGAGCGCCTGCTCGACAACCCCGAGCGCTTCGGCAAGCAGAAGGCCAACTTCGTGGGGCGCTACAAGGGCCAGTGGTGGTGCCCGCCGGTGTTTACTCCGACAGATCTCGCCAACGAGGACGAGGTGTGGATCGTGGAGGGCATCTTCGATGCCATCGCGCTCTACCACCATGGCATCGCCGCCGCCTCGGCGATGAGCTGCAGCAACTACCCCGCCGAGGCGCTCAAGGCCCTGGCGGATGCCGCCCACCAGGCCGGCACCTGCCGCCCCACCCTGGTGTGGGCGCTGGACAGCAACTCTGCCGGCCAGAAGGCCACCCGAAAGTGGGTGGAACGCGCCCGCGCCGAAGGCTGGGAGTGCCAGGCCGCGCAGATCCCTGGCGGTGGCCGGTTCGACTGGAACGATGCCCACCAGCGCATCGAGCTCACCGAGCAGCACCTGGCGCGCTATCGCTACCACGGCGATCTACTGCTGGCCCCCAGCGCCATGGCCAAGGCGCTGATCATCTTCAAGCGCACCGAGCGCCGCGAGTTCTGGTTCGAGTACAAGCGCCAGGTGTGGTGGTGGAAGCTCGACATGGACGCCTTCGACCGCGCCGTGCGGGCCGAGGGCGAGGATGGCGGCGACCAGCAGAGCCTCAACCCGGCCATCCGCGATGCGGCCCTGGAGCAGGCTGGCAGCGTGAAGCGCATCTGTACCTGCTTCCCCACGGCGCTCTATTACCAGGCCAACCTGGTCACCGACGAGAGCTGGTACTACTACCGGGTCGAGTTCCCCGACGGCCGCGCGCCGGTCAAGAACACCTTCAGCGGCGGCCAGCTGGCCAGTGCCAGCGAGTACAAGAAGCGCCTGCTCGGCGTGGCCCCGGGCGCTGTGTGGACGGGCACCAGCCAGCAGCTCGATACCCTCCTCCAGGACCAGATCGGCAACATCAAGACGGTCGAGACCATCGACTTCATCGGCTACAGCAAGGAGCACGGCGCCTATGTGTTCGGCGAACTGGCCGTGGCCGGCGGCAAGCTGGTGCGCATCAATGCCGAGGACTACTTCGAGCTCGGCCCGCGCAAGCACCTCAAGACCCTGAGCCAGTCGGTCACCCTGCACCTCAATCCGGACCGCAAGGCCTATCACACCGGCTGGACGACCCAGCTGCTGGGCGCCTTCGGTACCAAGGGCGTGGTTGCCCTGGCGTTCTGGCTGGGCAGCCTGCTCGCCGAGCAGCTGCGCGCCGAAATGGGCAGCTTCCCCTTCCTGGAGATCGTCGGCGAGGCCGGCGCCGGCAAGTCCACGCTCATCGAGTTTCTGTGGAAGCTGGTGGGTCGCCGCGACTATGAGGGCTTCGACCCGTCCAAGGCCACCATGCCGGCACGCTCGCGCAACTTCGCCCAGGTGAGCAACCTGCCGGTGGTGCTGATCGAGTCCGACCGCGAGCAGGAAGGGGGCGCCAAGCAGAAGCAGTTCGACTGGGACGAGCTCAAGACGGCTTTCAACGGCCGCTCGATCCGCGCCCGCGGCGTGAAGAACAGCGGCAACGACACCTACGAGCCGCCCTTCCGCGGCAGCATCGTCATCAGCCAGAACGCCCCGGTGCAGGCCGGCGAGGCCATCCAGACCCGCATCTGCCACCTGCACTTCACCCGCGAGGGGCAAACCCACCAGACCAAGGAACTGGCCGAAGCGCTGGAGAAGACCGAGCTCGAGAACGTCAGCCAGTTTGCCCTGGAGGTCGCCCAACGCGAGGCGCCGCTGCTCGAGCTGATCAAGGCGCGCGCCAAGCCCTACGCCAACCGCCTGGCGGAAGCCCCCGACATCAAGGTGCTACGCATCGCCAAGTGCCACGGCCAGCTGATGGCCCTGGTGGACTGCCTGGGCCCCGAAGGCTTGGGCTTGTTCGACGCCCAGACCATCGACATGGCCGCCGGCCACGTATG
The DNA here is from genome assembly GCF_014192285.1 of Halomonas fontilapidosi. GTDB lineage: Bacteria > Pseudomonadota > Gammaproteobacteria > Pseudomonadales > Halomonadaceae > Halomonas > Halomonas fontilapidosi. The sequence goes on from NZ_JACHXQ010000017.1 coordinate 10,904, forward strand.
GCAAATGGCCCGCGATCGTCAGCAGGCGATCAACGCCGATCATCCCCTCGTGCAGGAATTCTGGGAGGCCTTCGAGTACCTGGAAGGCCTGCGCGACGAGCCGGTGCTCAACCACTACGGCTACGGCAGCAACGAGGTGGCCATCAACCTCAAGGACTTCGAGCGCGCCTGTGCCGAGCACAAGTTGCGCGTGCCCGAGATCCGCGAGCTCAAGCGCTACCTCAAGGCCAGCAAGTCCCGGAAGTTCCTCGAAGCCAACCGCACCGTGCGCTCTCGCATCCGCCTGAACGGCGCGAGCGTGAAGTGTTGGGTGTTCCAGCAGTCGAGCTAGTAGAGACAGGAGGCCGCCATGCATCACCCCACCTACACCCTCGACCAGGCCGCGCCGCTGCTCAACCTGGGCCGCAACACCCTGGCGCGCCGCCTACGCGACGCCGGCGTGCTCGGGCCGGACAACCTGCCCGCCGGCCCGTACCGCGGCCGGGTGAGCCTGGTGATTGTGGCCACCGGCACCTACTGGCACCCCATCTGCGGCTGGACCCACTACGGCCGCACCGAATTCACCAATGCCGGGCTCGACCACATCGCCCGCAAGCTCGGCATCGACCTCGCCCGCCTGCCGCACCCCAGCAGCCGGCGTGCCCAGCAAGCACCGCAACCCGCAAGGAGCCTGTCATGACCATCCAGAACCAGGAACTTTACGACGCCCTGCAGCACGTCAGCAGCAAGCTCTCGATGCTCGAGAACTATCGCGAACTCCTGGAGGGCGTCGAACGCGAACTCGCCGCGGCGAAAGCCGCCGCACGTCGCGTCCTCGAGGAGCTCCCTCGTGAGCAGGTCGAGGAGCTGATGGCCCTGCCGATCCAGCACGGCGACGTCGTGATGCGGATTCGTTTCGATAAAGACGATGGATTGCTCGACATCGACGCCCGCCAGGTGCCCGAAAGCCGCAGCCTGCATGACCTGATGGGCGACGAGGAGCGCGAGGCGATACGCCAGCGCGTCCATGCCGCCAACCGAGCGCGCTTCGAGCAGCAACACGCCAACCAGGAGGGCGCCACCCATGGCTGACAACGCCGATATCGCCACCGAGCTGATGGAGCGGCGCCTCGAAGGCGCCCTCGCCAGCCGCCTGCAGGCCACCGCCCCGGTGCACGCCACCGAGTGCGAGGAGTGTGGCGACGAGATCCCCGCGGCCAGGCGCGAAGCCGCGCCCTGGGCCACTACCTGCATCGAGTGCCAGGGCATGCGCGAACAGCACGCCCGGCATCGCCGCTGATCACCTCCAGGAGGAACGAGCCATGCACCCCGTCACCCGCCACCGGATCAGCAGCCTGATCCATACCAGCGCCGACGACGCCCGCATCAGCATGGAGCTGATGCACTCCGAACACGGCGCCGACTACACCCTCGAGGTGGCCAGCGGCGCGATCCTGCGCCTGGAAGTGCTGCAGGCCGAGAAGCTCAGCCACCGCAAGGTGTTCGCCACCGCCGCCCGCAAGGCGCTCAAGGTACTGGAAAAGGGGCCGCTGAAATGACCGCTGCCAACGCCATCGACCCGCGCGACTACGCCATCATCAGGGCCCTCGGGGCCCTGTGCCTGGCCACGCCCAACGTGGAGCTGGCCCGCGCCTACCTTCGCGACGCAGGTGCTGGCGAGCGCATTCACCATGCGGCCCAGGTGCAGCGCTGTCAGCAGGCACTCGCCCAGGGCAAGGTCCGCCGCGTCAGCGATCAGACCATCGAGATTGCCTTCCCCAGCTGCCAACTGGCCAGTGTGGTCGAGGAGCTGCTGCAGGAGGAGGCCCGCCAATGACTCAGCCACCACCGAAAGGCGGCCGGCTGGCCCGGCAGGCCGCCATGCTCTGCCAGGATCCAGCCTTCCGGCTCTACCTGGATCGCCGCCGGCGCTACAAGCAGGGCCTCACTGAGGACCAGCTGCCCGACGGCACGCACAACGAGCAGGACGCCCGCGACTGGCTCTGCGCTGCCTGCCAGATCGAGAGCCGCGCCGAGCTCGACCACAACCCCACCGCCGCGGCCATGCTCCGCACCATCAAGCAGCGCTTCACCCACTGGAAAATCCGACAAGGAGTCCCGGCATGAATACCTATTTCGGACTGCTCGCCGAGTTCGACGGCCGCGCCGAGCTTCCGCTCGAGGAAGTCGCCCCGCGCTACTTCGGCATCAGCCCGCGCACCGCCAGCGTGCGCGCCGGCGCCCAGGCCCTGCCGGTACCGGCCTACCGCGCCGGCGACTCGCAGAAAGCGCCCTGGCTGGTCAGCGCCGTGGACCTCGCCAAGTACCTGGACGAGAGGCGGGCAGAGGCGCATGAGATGTGGAAGCTTGTAAACTCCTAATCAAGAGAAAGCCCCTATGGGAGGGGCTTAATATCCCTTACACCAGCTTCTTTCAAAATCATCCCATAAAGTTCAAAAAACTGCTTAAGCAACAAATCTGCATTTTTATCCAGAGGATAGCTAGACAACACGCAAAGCACCCAAAGCAGGTCTTGAATGGCAATCGAGAATACTTTACTTATCAAATCATCAAGACTTTCACCCATTGAGGCGACACCCTCATCGGTCGCATAAAGGATTTTGTTTCTAAAATCCGACCTTTGAGCGACAAATGTTTTTATGTCCATATTTGCATCTGCATGCACGCGCCCCTCAAACTCTTTATAAAGGCTTTCCAACACTTCATCATATTCCCGATCCTCGAGAGATATGATCTGGCTCATCGGGTTATGATCAATATACCCACCTTTATCATCGTAGTATATTCTTGCTACAGCCTTATCATTCTCAACAACCAATCTATAACTAAATCCGAAATCCCCCTGCATTCCGTCCAGAGCAACCCCAGAAGAATAAATACTTGAAAGAATATGCTTAACCTGAGACAAGACAGGATAAAACCCAAGTTTAACTTTATGGTTATTGAATTTCTTCACATATGTCTTATACCTTCCACCGCCCGGCTTTTGTGACTTAATAAGCTCGAAGATCGCAACCACAAGCTCTTCCTCAGCTGCAATAAGCCTGATCACCCCCATCTCATCATCAATACCGGATAGCTTTTTAGCTTTTTCAAAATGATCACTAGCCTTGGCAACCCTAGTCATAACCTTCTTGGGGCATCTACTGATTACGACCCGAACAACATCCTCCCCAGCAATCTCTTTAAAATCAGTAAGCTCGAAGGATTTTTCTTCATCATAACGAATCATACTTTCCCCGCATTATCTTAGCTTCAGATTCTCTGGAGTCAGGTGCGTATATCTCTTGAGGACATCCCAGCTTTCGTGCAGCGTAAACTGCTGCACCTCCACGATCTCATACCCCGCCTCGAATAGCCGCGACGTCGCCTCATGGCGCAGGTCGTGAAAGCGTAGATCTTCTATCCCGCACGCAGCGCAGGCTGCCCGCCAGCGGGTACCGATCGACTTGCCGTGGTAGGGAAATATCCGCTCTTCGCCCTGGGCGCGCGGCTGCCGGCGGATGATGGCCATAGCCTCATGGCTGAGCTTGAATCGCTTGTGATTACCCCGCTTCTGCCGGGGGTGCTTGGCGTCACGCACCCAGCAGGTCATCGCCTTCTCGTCCAGGTCCGACCATAGCAGCCGGGTGATCTCCTCCTGGCGCCTCGAGGAGGCAATGGCAAAGTCCATGATGTCCTCCATGGGGATGATCGCGCTCGGCCGGATCCGCTGCGAGCGCTGGAAATAGGCGCGGATCCGCTCGATCTCGTGATCGGTGGGCCGCCGGCTGCGTGACCCCGGCCTCGAAACCAGCCCCTTGCTGCGCATCAGCAGCTTGGCCGATTCGAACTCGCCCAGGTCCACCGGCATCTTCCAGGCGGCCACCGCAGTCTTGAGGATGATGCCAAGCCAGGTGATGTCCTGGTTGATGGTCGAGGGCTTGATCCCACTGCTCCGACGCATCACCGCGTGCTCGATGACCTGCTCGCTGGTCAGCTCGGTGACCTTCACCCTGGCGACCGGGAAGCGCTGCAGCTGCTCGATAGTCGCCCGTTTTGAACGGCCGGCATCCTGGGCGAACTCATGCAGGTAGCGCTCGATGGCATCGTCCAGGGTCACGCCTCGCCACTTCGCCGAGAGAATCCCCCCGGGGCTGCTGAGCTCGAGCTCTCGGCGCTTGGCCCACTCCTCTGCCATCGCCTTCCTGGGGAACGTCCGCGACTCAGCGTGGTCTGGTTGCCCACGGCGGGCGATGCGGATCTGAGCCAGGTATGAGAAACTGCCGTCCTTTCGCCGACGCTTCCTGATCGTCGCCACGCGGACCTCCCGATGTACCAAATAGCCACGGCCCCGTGTGCCAAAAATGTACCAACGCATGGCGAAAAACAGGGCTCAACTACTGTAAATATGTACAGTTATGACAGATAAGGCAACAGCCACAACACGCATGGATACTGGCACCGCGCGCCCCGCGCTGGACAGGACTTTCTCCGTCGCGCCTATGATGGATAGGAACTGAGCTCCGCCACTCCGGCATTCATTGCCATCACGTACCAAATTTCTACCAACGATTTTCCCTTTTCTTCTCGCCAGCATCGCCGGTGGTCGAGAGATCGTGTGTACGCGTGTGCGACGCGTGCGTGCACATCATGCGCGGGGCAATCCTAGAATCCGTGGGGGTCTCGGAAAAAGGTAACAAAGGTAATGGCATCCCGAAAAATGGCGTAGATTTCTGATTTACAAGGGATTCGAACGAGTGTCCAAAAGGTAACAAAAAGGTGATGAAAAGGTGATGCGTTACCTTTTTGAAAGGTCACAGAGAGAAATTTCCCTATCCTTTAAAATCAGATACTTGGAAAACCGTTACCTTTTGCAGTACCTCTTGTTACCTTTTAAAGGTAACGCCAGAGATCAACAAAATCAGATAGATACAAGCGAAAATCGGCCAAGTTACCGATGTTACCTTTTTCCGAGCCCCCCTCACCTTCTCAGATTGGCCCGCCAGCTCTGCGGCAACCTCCAAATCCGCCATTCCGCATAAAAACGCATGCTGTCACAGTCACTTAGGCCGCCAGGGCTCCCTGCAGGTGCCAGGCCTAGCCCATAGTGCGTACATGCATAAAAACAAAAACATTTAGAGCGCAGGCGGGGCGGGGTGTCGACGGCGCGCGCCGGGGCGCCGCCGGGCTGGGGTGGGTGGCCCTGGTCTGGCGAGCAGGCGCAAAAAAAGCCGCCCGGGTCGGAGCGGCTGCGGTGGAGCTGGCGAGCGCTGGTCAGCGCGTCGGGTCGAGGCCTGGCCCGGCCTCGCCGTCGAGCGAGTAAGGCTGGAAGCGCACGATCTCTTCGCCAACGATCTCGTTGATCTCGCGCATGGTGGCCTGCAACGGCTCGAGCTCGTTGGCCACGAACACGCGCGCGGCCTTCTCGACGTCGCCGAAGCCGCCGGTGTTGCTGGGGATGATGCCCATCAGCTGCGGGGGGATGCGGTGGCCAGCGAGCTGATCATCCCGGGTGATGTTCTTGATGTTCCAGAACTCGTCCTTCGCCGCGACCTCGCTCACCGGGATCACCTGGACCCCGTCCTTCTTACCCCCGGGGGAGTAGAGAAAAAGGTTGCGGAAGTTGCCGGGGCCCTTGGAGTCCTTGAGCGCCTGGCGCATGGCGTCGATGTCCTGCTTGTTATGGGCGGCATCGTTGACGTACATGATGAACCCGGCGTGGCTGCCGTTGAGGTAGTAGCGCCGACGGAACAGGGTGGCGCTCTCGTTGAGCCAGGCCGACTGCAGGCTGCCGATGTAGTCCGGCACGCCATAGATACCCTGGTCGATGTCGGGTTCGAGCAGGTGGATCACCCGGCCCGCCGGCAGCTCGACGCGGTCGACGAAGTTGGGCACCCACCAGTAGCGGTCGGCCGAGAGACCCCCGCGACGCATGTAGCGCGCGCGCAGGTGGCGGAACGGCAGCCGCTTGCCCAGCCGCCCGACCACCTCCTCGAGGTAGCCGTTGCCGAACACCAGGTAATCCAAGGCCAGTCCGCTGAACGCCTGGCGACCCAGCAGCGGGTGAGGGACGAAGGTGCGCAGCAAGATGTTGCGCTTCACCTGCAGGGCGCTGCCGTGGTGGGCCGTGGCCCGGTAGCTCTTGGCCAGCACGTCCAGCGGGATCGGCGGCTCGTACCACTCGTCGGCCGAGAGCCACAGCCCCTCGTAGAAGAAGTCACGCATCGAGGTGACCGGCTCGGGGTCGCCGAAGCTGAACGCCTCGGGCCGGCCCTGCTCGGCGGGCGCCGGTGCGGCCGCGCCCTCGCTGACCTGGTAGGCAGGCACGCGGATGCGGGGCTTGGCGGTGGCGGTGTCATTCATTCGAACATCTCCATCATGGATCGGCCGGCCTCTTCCGCCGGGCCGTCGATTGGCTCGTGGTGCAGGGCGTGCATGGTGGCCCAGGCCAGGTCGGCATGGCCGGTCGCCTGGCTGCGCCCGCTGGTGTAGGTGAACTGGCGGCCCGAGGCGGTGAGCTCGCGCTTGATGGCCATGAACGACTGGGCGAGATCCGCCCAGCCGGCGTCGAACTCGAGGCGACTCTTGCGCATGATCTGCTGCGCCTGCATGACCATGCGGCTCTTCACGTCGACGCTGTACTGGTAGCGCTCCAGGGTGGGGAACCACTTCTCGACGTGCTCGGCCACCGCCTCGCCAAGGCCGCTGATGTCGATGCCGATGTGGTCGATCTGGTAGCGCGCCTCGAACGATCGGATGAAGGCGGCCTGGGCCTCGTAGTCCTCGCCCTTGAGGCGGTGACGCTCGAGCACCCGGTGCGGCTCGGCGGCGCTGCACGAGGGCAGCACCACCACCAGGCCGGCACCGTCGCCGTTCTCGCCGGTGCCGGTGGGGTCGTAGCCGATCCACACCCCGCGCTCGCCCACCGGGCGGGGCGCGAAGGGTCGGTAGTCGTCCCACACTTCCCAGCTGTCGACCATGCAGGGGTGCACCATCGTCAGCGGGAAGGCGCTCTGGCTGTCGTCGACGAACTGGCACATCAACAGGTTGGCGAACTCGTCCTCGCTGTACTCGAGGCGAAGCTGCTCGAGGTCGAAGAGATCGCAGCCACCGGCGATGGCATCCTCCACGGTGACGATCTGGCGCCACTGGCCGTCGGGGCACAGCTTACCCTCGGCCAGCGCCTGGTGGCTGACGTCGAATGCCTGGCGGTCGGCCTTCTTGCGGCGCTTGTTGAACATCTCCCCGTTCCAGAACGGATAGGCCTCGTGGCCGATGCTCGAAGGCGTTGAGAAGTAGGTCTGGCGCCACTTCTTGTGCATCGCCATGCCGCTGGTGACCTTGCGGAACTCGGCGAAGCGGCCGATCCAGAAGTACTCGTCGAGGTAGACGTCGCCGTGATAGCCCTGGGCGGTCTTCGAGTTGGTGCCCAGGAAGTGCAGCTCGGCGCCGTTGTCGAGCACCAGGGGATCGCCCTTGAGATCGACGTCGCACACCTCCTTGACGAACTGGACGATGTAGCTCTTGAAGATGTGCGCTTGCGCCTTCGAGGCCGAGAGGAAGATCTTGTTGCGGCCGTGCTCGAACGCATCGACGATCGCCTCGTGGGCGAAGAAGAAGGTCGCGCCGATCTGACGGCTCTTGAGGATGTTGCGGATGCGATGCTTCTGGCCGGCCTCGTACCACTGGCGCTGGTAGTCGAAGGCCGTCTCCAGGAACGTCGTCTTGAGCGCCTCGACCTGCTCCTCGTCCAGGGCGTTGTGGCGCTGCTTGCGTCGCGGCGCCTCGTTGCGAGCGTTGATGTTGGGGTTAAGGTCCGCCTCGCGCCCCGTCTCGCTGTACTTGTGCACCCGCGCCAGGCGCTCGATCTGCCGGCCCAGCAGGTCGATCTCCTTGAAGTCCTTACCCTCCTTGGCCTCCTTGCTGATCAGCTGCACCAGCCGCGCCTCGAGCGCGCCCTCCACCCGCTGGCTGGGCGAAGCCTCTTCCCAGCCGTCGCGCTGTTTCCAGCTGTGCACCGTCGGCGGCTTCTCGCCCAGGAATTCGGCAATACGCACCACGCGCCACCCCTGCCAGTAGAGATGGCGGGCGGTCACGCGCGGTGAATCGAGGGTGTCGGCAGGCATCGTTGTCATGCCGCCAGCCTAACCGTGCGCGCGGGGTGCTCACGGCCGGGCGCGTTGTGAATCGTGGCGCTACAACGCCACAACGTTGAGGCCATGACCGGCCGCGCGGAACCTGACGGCAACGTATCGCCGAGCAACCAGCAGAGGCCCCCGCCATGTTCCGGATCGCCACCGAAGGCGCCACCACCGACGGCCGCAAGATCTCACGCGAGTGGATCGAGCAGATGGCCAAGAACTTCGACCCCGCCACCTATGGCGCCCGGGTCTGGATGGAGCACATGCGCGGCATGTTCGCCGACGGCCCCTTCCCCGCCCTGGGCGACGTCACCAAGCTCGAGGCCCGCGAGGTCGACGGCAAGCTCGCACTGTTCGCCGAGATCGACCCCACCGACCGCCTCAAGCAGATGAACCAGGAGCGACAGAAGGTCTACACCTCCATCGAGGTGGATCCGGAATTCGCTGATACCGGAGAGGCCTACCTGGTCGGCCTGGCCGTCACCGACTCCCCGGCGAGCCTCGGCACCGACATGCTGCAGTTCAGCGCCCAGCAGGGCAGCGAATCCCCGCTGGCCGCCCGAAAGCAGTCGGCGCACAACGTCTTCACCGCCGCGATGGAGACCGAGCTCGACTTCACCACGGCCGAGCCGGAAGACAAGGGCCCGAGCCTCGCCGAGCGCGTCAAGGCGCTGTTCAAGAAGCACGATGCCAAGACCGACCAGGGCTTCGCCGACTTCCGCACCGAGCTCGAACAGACCCTCGAGGTGTTCGTGCAGAAGCACGCCGACCTGGCCGCGGATCTCGCCGGCCGCCCCAGCGCCGAGGCCTTCAGCGAGCTCGAGGCCGCCCACGCCGAGACCCAGCGCCGCCTCGACGAGCTCTACACCGCGCTCGACAACGAACCGACCTCCCCGCCCCGCGCCCCCGCCACCGGTGGCGGGAACGCACTGCTGACCGACTGCTAAGGACCGCCGCCCATGCGTAACGATACCCGCAAAAACTTCAACGCCCTGCTCTCTCGTGTGGCTCAGCTCTCCGGCGTGCCCAGCGCCACCGAGAGCTTCGCCGTGGAGCCCAGCGTGCAGCAGACCCTGGAATCCAAGATCCAGGAGTCCAGCCAGTTCCTGGGCATGATCAACATGGTCGGCGTCGACGAGATCAAGGGCGAGAAGCTCGGCCTCGGCCTCTCCGGCCCGATCGCCGGCCGCACCGACGTCTCCGCCAACGATCGCGCGCCGCGCGACCTCTCCACCCTGGACGACAACGGCTACGAGTGTCTCTCCACCGAGTTCGACACCTTCCTGCCATGGAGCAAGCTGGACGCCTGGGCCAAGTTCCCCGACTTCCAGACCCGCGTGCGCAACGCCATCGTTCGCCAGCAGGCACTCGACCGCATCATGATCGGCTTCAACGGCACCAGCGGCGCCGCCGCCACCGACCGTGTAGCGAACCCGCTGCTGCAGGACGTCAACAAGGGCTGGCTGCAGCACTACCGCGAGCGGGCCACTGCCCGGGTGCTGGCCGAGGGCGCCAACGTCGGCGAGGTGCGCGTCGGCCCGGGAGGCGACTACAAGAACCTCGATGCCCTGGTCTATGACGTGGTCAACGAGCTGATCGACCCCTGGCACCGGGAGTCCACCGACCTGCGCGTGATCTGCGGCCGGAAGATCATGGCCGACAAGTACTTCCCGCTGATCCAGGAGCATGCCACCACGCCCACCGAGGCCCAAGCGCTGGACATGGTCATAAGCCAGAAGCGCATGGGCGGCCAGCAGGCCGCACGGGTGCCCTTCTACCCCGATGGCAGCCTGTTCATCACCATGCCCGAGAACCTCTCGCTCTACTGGCAGCAGGGCAGCCGTCGCCGCTACATCAAGGACAAGCCCGAGCGTAAGCGCGTGGAGAACTACGAGTCCTCCAACGACGCCTACGTCATCGAGGACTTCGGCGCCGGCTGCCTGGTCGAGAACATCGTCTTCGGCGACTGGACCGGCGCATAAGGAGAGAGCCCATGACCAGCCCCGCCCGTAAGCACTACCAGCGAGCCACCGCCGCGCAAGCGGCGGGGGCCGCCGATCCCCGCGCCGCCCAGAGCGGCGAGCAGTACGAGCTGCACGCCGCCGCCCTCTGGGAGGCCCGCCGCACCCTCAAGGGCATCAAGAGCCTCGAGGCCAAGGTCGCCAAGAAGCGCGAGCTGCTGCCCGAGTTCGAGGCCTACGTGGCCGGCGTGCTCGAGGGCGGCCAGGGCGCCGCTGACCACGTGCTGATGACCGTCATGCTGTGGCGCCTCGACGTCGGCGACCTCGAGGGCGGCATCGAAGTCGCCGAATACGCCCTGCGCCACGGCCTCGACACCCCCGACCGCTTTGAGCGCGACACCGCCTCGATCGTCGCCGAGCAGGTCGCCGAGGAAGGGCTGGCCCGGCTCGAGGCCACCGAGGGCGACACCCTGCCCGAGGTCGCCGCCGACCTGGTCATGTATCTCGCCCGCGCCGAGGCCCTGACCGCCGACGCCGACATGCACGACCAGATCCGCGCCAAGCTGCACAAGGCCCTGGGCTACGCCCACCGCGACTCGCGCAACCTGGAGGAGGCCCTCGAGCACCTGCGCCGTGCCCTGCAGCTCAACGAGCGCGCCGGCGTCAAGAAGGACATCGAACGCCTCGAGCGCCAAGTGCGTGACGAGAGCGCCAAGAACGCCAGCGGCCAGGGCCACGCCCCGGCCTGACGCCACCGAGTCGCACGCCGACGCCAAGGGGGCACCGGGGGAGAGCGGACCACGGTCCCATCTCGTCGATCCCGGTCCACCCCCTTCCTTCACCTTGAGGCCCGGCCATGTCGTCACTCATCTCCTACGGCACCGGCGAGACCAGCGAAGCGCCGGCCGCCATCACCAACAACGGCTTCTGGCCCGCCGTTGACCCCGCCGCCTTCCGCGACGCCGAGCGCGTCGACTCCACCGTCACCGAGGCCCGCGTGGCCCACGCCCTGCGCGTGGCGCTGGCCGACGTCAACCTCCAGCTCGCCGACTGGCAGGCCGCGCGGATCGACGACGGCGCCGCCACCGCCGAGGAGGTCGCCGCCCCCGGCTGGGCCGCCGAGGGGCACTACGTGCTGCTCTACCAGCGCGCCCTCTATGCCACCGCCATGGCCAGCCTGCTCGAGCGCTACCGCGACTACAGCGCCACCGGCGAGGGCGACGAGCGCGGCGAGGCCAAGGACCTGGCCGCCGACGACTACCGCCGCGACGCCCGCTGGGCGGTCAGCGAGATCCTCGGCGAGCGCCACACCACCGTGGAGCTGATCTAGTGCCCCGCGTGCGCACCCACCAGGGCGAGACCCTGGACGCGCTCTGCTACCGGGTGCTCGGCACCACCGCCGGCGTCACCGAGCAGGCGCTCAAGATGAACCCCGGGCTCGCCGAGCTCGGCCCTATCCTTCCCCACGGCACCCTGGTCGAGCTGCCGGAAGAGCCGCCGACAACTGCCGTAGTCGACACCGTCCAGCTCTGGAGCTGACGCGCAACAAGAGGACCGCATGGCGGATACCACCGTGAAACCCAACGTCTTCGAACGGCATCTGCAGACCGGCATCCAGCTCACCCTGGTCGCCCTGCTCGCCTGGGCGGGACTCAAGCTGGTCACGCTAGGCGAGCACACCGCCGTGCTGCGCGAGCGCCTGGTCTACCAGGGCGAGCAGATCGAAAGCCTGCGCCGCGACCTGCGCGACTGGAGCGACCTCTACTACCGCAAGAGCGACGCCAGCCGAGAGATCGGCGCCCTTCAGGAACGCATCACCCGGCTCGACGGTCGCGTCAGCCAGCTCGAGGAGGAGTCCCGCCCATGACCCTGCGCTATGGCACCACCGGCCCCGGCGTCGAACGCCTGCATAACGACCTGAGACGCCACGGCTTCGGCCTCACCGCCGACGGCGTCTTTGGTCCCGCCACCGAGACCGCCGTGCGCGCCTTCCAGCGCGAACAGGGCCTGGTCATCGACGGCATAGCCGGCCGCAAGACCCAGAGCGCCCTGCAGCAGGGCCGCGACCCCAAGGCACTGCGCCAGGCCGATCTGGTTGGCGCCGCCGAGACCCTCGAGGTCGATCTCGCCGCCGTGATGGCCGTCAACGAGGTCGAGTCCCTCGGCGTCGGCTTCCATCTCGGCGGACCGCGCAACGCCACGCCGGTGATCCTCTTCGAGCGCCACATCATGCGCCGCCGCCTCGAGCACCACGGCATCAGCCCAGCGCCCTGGGAGGAGAAGCGCCCCAACCTGGTCAACAGCCGACCCGGCGGCTACCAGGGCGGCCCCCACGAGCACGGCCGCCTGGCGCGTGCCGGCGAGATCCACGCCGAGGCCGCCATCGAGTCGGCCAGCTGGGGGCTCTTCCAGATCATGGGCTTCCACTGGCAGCACCTCGGCTACAGCAGCGCCCGGGTCTGGGAGGAGGCGATGCGGGCCAGCGAAGGCCGTCAGCTCGAGGCCTTCGTGCGCTTCATCGAGGCCGACCCGGCCATCCACGCCGCCCTGCGTCGTCGCGACTGGCGCGACTTCGCCCGGCGCTACAACGGCCCCGACTTCGAGCGCAACGACTACGACACCAAGCTCGCCGCCGCCTACCGGCGCCACGCTCGCGCCCTGGAGAAAGCCGCATGAATCTTATCCGTCAGGTGCTCGGCACTGTCGCCGGCCCAGTGATGGAGGTCATCGACCAGGCCGTCACCGACAAGGACCAGGCCGCCCGGCTCAAGGCCGAGCTACAGCGCCGCCTGATCGACCAGCAGGACGCCGGCCTCGAGGCGCGCATGAAGGTGGTGCTCGCCGAGGCCAGCGGCGAGAGCTGGCTACAGCGCAACTGGCGCCCGATCCTGATGCTGGTCATCGTTGCCATCGTCGCCAACAACTACCTGCTCGCCCCCTATCTCGGCGCCATGTTCGGCGTCGGCCTGCACCTCGAGCTGCCCGAGCCGCTATGGAACCTGATGACCCTCGGCGTGGGCGGCTATATCGCCGGGCGGAGCGGCGAGAAGATCGCCGGCACTCTCAAGGGCCGTCGCGGCACCTTCCTCGACGAGGCCGACACTAGATGAAGAAGCTCCACTCGCTGCGCGCCTACCTGCTCGAGCGCATCCCCGACCTCAAGCGTAACCCCGACCGGCTGCTCACTTTCATCGAGGACGGCAGCATCGAGTTCCATCGTGGCGCCCACCTCTCGCACCAGTACCGGGTGCCGGTGCGCGTCGTGCTTACCGACCACGCCGGCGAGCTCGACACCGTGATCATCCCGCTGCTGCAGTGGCTCAGCCGCTACCAGCCCGACCTGGTGCCCGAGGAGACCGTCAGCTTCCAGGCCGAGCTGCTCGACAACCAGCGCTGGGATCTCGCCATCGACGTCACCCTCACCGAGCGCGTGGTGGCACTCGTCGACTGCGACGCCGGCACCATCCACGTCGACCATCGCCAGCCCGAGTTCGAGATCGACCCCTGTGCCGCCGGCAACTGGCAGCTCTACATCCGCGACGTCGACGACAGCGAGGAGTACGACCTGGTCGCCGAGTGGGAGCAGTGACATGAGCGATGACCTGGACGCCCTCGAGGACTGGATCGGCCCGCTGATCGAGCGCCTGCAACCCGCTGAACGCAGAAAGCTCGCCCGCGACATCGCCCAGGTGCTGCGCAAGCGCCAGGCTGCGCGCATCAAGCGCCAGGAGAACCCCGACGGCAGCCCCTTCGCGCCCCGCAAGCCCCAGGCCCGCGAGCAGGCCGGCGCCATCCGTCGCGGCGTGATGTTCGCCAAGATCCGCCAGGCCAAGTACCTCAAGGGGCGCGGCCAGGCCGACGCCGCCACCGTCGGCTTCGCCGGGCGCGTGGCGCGCATCGCCCGGGTGCACCAGTACGGCCTGCGCGACAACGTCGACCGCAACGGCCCCTGGCACGACTACCCCGAGCGCCGCCTGCTCGGCTACAGCGACGCCGATCGCGCCGTGGTGCGCGACATGATCCTCGAGAGAATCGGCGGCGCCCTATAGCCGCCCGACGCCGCGGCGTCGTGTTGTAGCGCTCCGATTCACAACGCCCCCGGCTAGAGCCAGCCCCGCCCAGGGGCAACGATGGCGCCATGAGCCAACGCCCCCTGTATAGCGCCGCCGAGCTGCTGCGCCTGATTCACAACCTGGTCCGCCTCGGCACCGTCGCCGAGGTGGATCACGCCCGCGCCCGGGTGCGCGTGGCCACCGGCGAGATCACCACCGCCTGGCTGCCCTGGCTCGAGGAGCGCGCCGGCACCACCCGCACCTGGAACCCGCCCACCGAGGGCGAGCAGGTGGTGGTGTTCGCCCCCGGTGGGGATATGGCCAGCGCCGTGGTACTCGCCGGCCTCTACCGCACCCAGCACCCCGCGCCAAGCGACAGCGCCGACAAGTGGCACGCCGTGATGCCCGACGGCGCAGTCATCGAGTACGACCACGCCGCCAGCCACCTGCAGGCCACCCTGCCCGGCTCGGCCACGCTCGCCGCCCAGGGCGACGTCACCGTCGACACCCCGGCCGCCCTCACCGCCACCGCCGGCAGCGGCGCCACGCTCAACGCCGATACCGTGATCAACGGCACGCTCGCCATCAATGGCGGCAGCGTCACCCACAACGGCACCGACATCGGCGACAGCCACCAGCACCCGCAGGGCAACGACAGCGACGGCGATAGCCAGCAAAACACCGGAGCGCCCGTATGACCGGCATGAACGCCACCACCGGCCGCGCCCTGGAGGGTGTCGAGCATATCCGCCAGAGCGTGCGCGACATTCTCGCCACGCCCATCGGTTCGCGCGTCATGCGCCGCGACTACGGCAGCCTGCTGCCCGAGCTGATCGACCGCCCCCTCAACGACGCCACCCTGCTGCAGGTCTATGCCGCCACCGCCATGGCGCTGATCCGCTGGGAGCCCCGCCTGCGCGTCACCGCCATCCGCCGCGCGGTCAGCAGTGACCGCCCCGGCCGCGCCGTCATCGAGGTGGAGGGCCAGACCACCGCCGGCCAGCCCATTCGTCTCGAGGTGCCCGCCCCATGAGTGGAACCATCAACCTCTCGCAACTGCCCGCACCGACGATCGTCGAGACCCTCGACTTCGAGGCGATCCTCGCCGAGCGCCGCCAGGCGCTGCTCGACCTGGTGCCGGCCAGTCAGCGCACCGAGGTCGAGGCCACCCTCGAGCGCGAGAGCGAGCCGCTCACCAAGCTCCTCCAGGAGAACGCCTACCGCGAGCTCGTCTGGCGGCAGCGCGTCAACGAGGCGGCCAAGGCCGTGATGCTCGCCTACTCGCGCGGCGATGACCTCGACCAGTTGGTCTCCAACTTCGAGGTCGAGCGACTGCTGATCGACGCGGGCGACCCCGACGCCACCCCGCCGGTGCCGCCGACCTACGAGAGTGACGAGGACCTGCGCCTGCGCGCCCAGCAGGCCTGGGAGGGGCTCAGCGTTGCCGGCCCGCGCGGCGCCTACGTCTTCCACGCCATCAGCGCCGACGGCCGCGTGGCCGACGCCACCGCTATCAGCCCCAGCCCGGCCGAGGCCCTGGTCACCCTGCTCAGCACCGAAGGTGACGGTACCGCCAGTCAGGACCTCATCGACGTGGTCGACGCCGCCCTCTCCGCCGAGGACATCCGCCCGGTCGGCGACCGCCTGACCGTGCAGTCGGCCGCCATCACCCCCTACACCGTCGACGCCACCCTCTACGTCTACCCGGGGCCCGAGCAGGAGCCGATCCTCGAGGCCGCCGAGGCGGCCCTGGCCACCTACATCACCGAGCAGCGCCGCCTGGGCCGCGATATCCGCATCTCTGCCATCCATGCCGCCCTGCACGTCGAGGGCGTCCAGCGGGTGGAGCTCGCCGCGCCGACCGCCGACGTGGTGCTCGACGACACCCAGGCCGCCCACTGCACCGGCACCACCGTGGTAATCGGGGGCAGCGATGAGTGATAGTCGCCGACCGCTGCTGCCGCCCAACGGCACGCCCCTGGAACGTGCCGCCGCCGAGGCGCTGGCCGAGATCCAGCGCGTCCCGGTACCGCTTCGCCAACTATGGAACCCGACCACCTGCCCGCCGCGGCTGCTGCCCTACCTCGCCTGGGCCTTCAGCGTCGATCGCTGGGACCCGAGCTGGTCTGAGGCCGCCAAGCGCGACGTCATCGCCACCGCGTTCTACATCCACCGCAAGAAGGGCACGATCAGCGCCCTGCGCCGCGTGGTCGAGCCGCTGGGCTACCTGCTCGAGATCATCGAGTGGTGGCAGACCGAGCCCCTGGGCACCCCGGGCACCTTCGCGCTCAAGATCGGCGTGCTCGATACCGGCATCACCGATGCCATGTACACCGAGCTCGAGCGCCTGGTGGATGACGCCAAGCCGCTCACTCGCCACATCACCGCCCTGGATCTCGCCGGGGAGAGCAAGGGCATCGTCTACCTCGGCAGCGCCATGTACGACGGCGACGTCACTGCCGTCTATCCCTTCGTCGCCGCCGAGAGCCAGGTGACCGGCCTGTTCTACCTGGGCGCGGCTACCGACAGCGTCGACACCGCCACCGTGTACCCGCAGCCCTGATCGGCCCAGATCGTCACACAACAGGAGACCCACATGGCCCAGTTCTACACCCTGCTCACCGACGTCGGTCAGGCCAAACTGGCCAACGCCGTCGCCTTGGGGCAGACCATCGAGATCACCGAGCTCGCCGTCGGCGATGGCGGGGGCAGCCTTCCCACGCCGGACAGTGGTGCAGAGTCACTGATCAATGAAGTGCGTCGCGCGCCCATCAACACCAGCACCACCGACCCCGATAACCCTTCCTGGATTGTCGTCGAGCAGGTGCTACCACCCGACGTTGGCGGCTGGACCATCCGCGAGATCGGTATCTTCGACGTCGACGGCGACCTGATCGGCGTCGGCAACTACCCCGAGACCTACAAGCCGGTGCTCGCCGAAGGCTCCAGCCGCACCCAGACCGTGCGTTTCGTCCTCGAGGTCAGCGACACCGCCGCCGTCACCCTCAAGGTCGATCCATCCGTGGTGCTCGCGACGAGGGAATATGTCGACGACCAACGCGCTGAGCACGAGGCCAGCCGCAACCACCCCGCCGCCACCACCAGCGAGCAGGGCATGGTGCAGCTTGCAACCAGCCAGCAGGCCCGAGAAGGTACCCGTACCGATCGCGCAGTGCATCCAGCTGGTCTCGTGTCGACGATCAACACCTTGCTGGGCAACACCGCAGGCATTTTGGAGATTACCGAGACTACGCAACTCGACGCTGCCGATGCTGGCAAGGCCATCCTAGCCACTGACGGCCCCTTCACAATCACTCTCCCCCCAGTGATCAATATGCGTGATGGCGGGATATGCATGTTCATCAACGGTGGAAACGAAGAGATCACGGTCGAGCGCTCTGGAAGCGACGAGATCGCAGCGGGGGGCAGTACAGAAACATCGTTAACTGTTGGGCAGGGTGACGCCCTGGTGCTGGTACGGGCGTCTTCGAGCAAGTGGCATGTCGCCGGCGGGTCTACGGCGCTAGAGTTCTCTTCGCTATTTTGGGGTAACAAAGCGAACAATGGATACCAAGTACTTCCAGGCGGCTTAATTATTCAGTGGGGGCAGGCATCCTCATCGGGCTCAGCTGGATTGATCACTGCAGCCATGCCTATTGCCTTTCCGAATGCTTTCCTATTTGGAATAGCGTCCGATTCGGGAGGAAATACCACACGGTCGGTGGCAGGTTCGTGGGACTGGCTTCAATCAACGTTATCAGAGTTTGCTGCCTACTGGGAAACAAACCCCTCCGACTGGAGTTTTCTAGCAATTGGATATTGAGGTGAATAATGTATTTCAGCCCATCAAAGAATAGCTTTTTCCCGAAAGAATTATTATCTCTATATCGTCAAGCCGGTACATGGCCCAGAGACGCTATTGAGGTAACTCAGGCGGAGTGGGAAACCTACGGTTCTGGTACAGCGCCTTCGTGTAAGCGTCGGGGTGCCGATGAGAGCGGCCGCCCCACCTGGGTCCAAATTCCGCCGCCTGATCTAGATACTCTAGGCACTCGCAAGCGCGTGGAGATCGAAACCGCCCGTGACGAGGCCTTCACCAAGGGGAAGCCATATGACATTGCTGGAGAGCAGGACATCGTTCAAACACGTCCACAGGACCAGATCAACCTGCTCGCCCTCTCCGCAAAGGCACAGCGCCTGATCGCGGCTGGAAAGGGTGACACCATCATGACGTTCCGCGGTCAGTCCAACGTCAACCACGAGCTTACCGCCGAAGAAATGGACGTCCTGAGCCTAGCCGCCCTAGAGCACATTGAGGGCATCTACCAGCGCAGTTGGGCACGCAAGGATGATATCGATACTGCCATGCGTGAGCGGAACAGGGATAAAATTGATCGAATATCATGGTAACCATAGGCACAAACAGCCTGAGATCTACCCTTTAGCCACATGGCATGATAGCATCCGAGAATTTGTATAACCCATAAACCGGGATCAAATTTTGATTAAAAAACTCACATTATACATCTCAACCGGATTATTAATTTCTGGATGCTTTTCTTACGAAGAGGCCAAGATAACCGACAACGGAAATCTTCTTTTTTACAACACCCCTGTCACCGCTTCTCATCAAGATAAAAAATATATAACTTACATGACAAATCAAGGTGAGATTATACTCGCTACGGTAAAGAACAGGGAGGTGGCACAAAAGACTGTTATTCACTCCTATGGAGAAGACATTAACTGGGACAAAGGCAAAGCTGATGACCATGCCGCTCCTTCGATCATCCTCGACAAAGCACGGGAACGCTTGATAATTGCCACTTCATATCATGGCACCCCAATGTATGTTTATGAATATGATCTTAAAAGCGGGGAAACCAATAAAATCAAGGTAATGGCTGGGCGCTACACTTACCCAAGGCTATTAAGCCACAAAGGGAATATCTATCTTATTTCAAGACTCCAGCCAGAAGGAATTCTTGCTGGGCACCTGGTCTTGAGACAGGCAGCGGACGATTTCAAAAATGAGAGCATCGTTATCCCCTCAACTGATGGCGAGGTAGTGTATGCTGGAACACCTGCAGTTAGCAACGATGGTTTCATAATCGCCTATTCCATGCATAGTTATGAAGAAAATCGACTGATCGGGTTTGAGCTAGTCGAATATTCACTTGAAGAAGATGCAATCTCCAACACATGCGACCTCAGCTATCTTATAGGTGAAGATAGCCATTCAAACAGGCCCACCGGACTTGGCTACGACGGGCAGTCCATCATGGTAGCAACTGCCTATACTGAAAAACAACAGACACATCGAACAGAAAAATTTGATAATTTCCAGCGAAAAAATGAAATCATCGTTGCAAAGGGCGAAAACTGTAGAGATTTTGAAGTCGTAGAAAAGAGAGAGGTCGCGATGCCCTATTACCATACGAGCATCACGGTAAACGACAAGCTTGAGTATCTCTACTTTGATGAAAGTGAATATTACTCAAACTCAGGAATCTCTGGTTGCTTTGAGTCAGAAAAAATGATGTACCCAAACTTTACCGATGAAGGCATAGTCTATGCCTCCATGAATCACCAATACTCCATACGCGACTTTGACAACTCCATTATCTACTGTGCCCGAAAAAGTGATTCATAGAGCCTCTTGGATCCATTCCTCGATGAAAGGAATCGCTGTCCTACCATATTTTCGCGAGCCTACTTCGTTCAGATGATGACTATCGAAATAGATAACATCGTCCCCATTGAAAGGTGCGCGCTCAAAAAAATTGAGCGTGGAAAGGTCCAGAAAATAGGTGTTTGCATAATCGTTAACTAAGCTCTCAACACGGTCGTTAGCCAATTGCCACTCGTTATTTTTCCCTGAAGCTCGGGGAAAACCGAGAACATTGAAACGCTGAATGCGCTGAACATTCCCCTCCAGCATAGGAACTTGAGACAGCACCAGCAGCGGCTTATTCATAGACTGAACCTTATCTAAGAATCCGGACAGAGAGTCTATAAAAGTCTCGCTGCGGGTGTGATAGCTCCACATCCCGGCGAGTACAACACCATCCACTTGACCAAGCCGCTTCGCGGCTTCTTCAATCTGGCCTCGGCACGGATCATGCGCAAACTCGCTTATACGCTCGATGTCGAACCCCTCAATCGGCACACAGCTGCTTGCGGTAACCACCTCGAAACGAACGCTGAGCTCCTCTCCCACCACGTCAGCAAAATAGTTCAGCTGAGCGGCATGGCTGTCACCCATCAACAGCAGATTCTTGTCTGCAACACTCTCGCCGCGCGTGCAGCTATCTAAAACTTTGCCATGACAAATCTCGCTCTGTAGCGCATAGCGGGTGAGCTTGTCGGGCAATGGCTCGACGAGTTTCGAGTTCAGTAGCCCAGCCACCCCAATGGCTGCCGGCACAAACACCACCAGCGCTGCATACCTGGGTACTTTTTCAAGACTGAAAGAGCGATTTCGGAAAGGTACTTCGACCAGATGATATGAAATGTAAGACAGCGCGAACGTCAGCAGAAGCGCCACGACAATCACCGTGTTCGTCAGATAATAACTTTCGAAGAAGTATCGGAACGACGCAAGAATGGGCCAGTGCCACAGGTACAACGAGTAAGATAAGGCCCCTATCCGAACCAGTGAACCGCTCGAGAGCACTTGATTGCAAACGCTGTTACGCGTTGCAATCAGCATAGCGACACCAATGCAGGCTGGCAAAGCGAGCAGGCCCGGAAACGGTGCGTGCTCAGTGATGAACCAAAAACTCCCCAACACCATCAGTAGGCCAAGAACCGCAACCGTGTTGCTCGTACGCCGCGACCACGTAGCTCCAAAACCTCCGAAAGCAAGCAGGCTACCAACCAGAAATTCCGGAATACGTGCGGCTAGGGAGAAGTAAACCGAATGGCTCTGGCCACCGGCCAATTGATACGCCGAGAAGCCCAGAAGCAATAAGGCGACTGCAGTCAACAGCCACGGTAAAAAACGCCTTGGCACGAACACCAAAACAGCCGGAAGCAAAAGATAGAACTGCATCTCGACCGCTAGAGACCAGGTATGAAGTAAGGGGAGTTCATGAGAGTCAGGCGCGAAATAGTCGTTATGGCTTGCAAAGTAGTTGTTGCTATTGAAATAGAGCGCCTCCTTCAGACTCTCCTTGAAAGTCTCAAAGTCACGGGGAATCAACAGCACCGCCATCACCAGGGATGTCATGGCTAGCAAAACCATGTAAGCAGGCACTATTCGCCGAACCCGAGCGATATAAAAATGCAGGAACGAGAAGCTGCCACGCTCTAGGTTCCGGAGCACGATGGTGGTGATCAGATATCCCGAAATAACCAGGAAAACGTCCACACCAACAAATCCGCCGGGCAGCCAGTCGCTGTTGAAGTGAAACAGGATGACCGCCAGTACAGCAAGCGCTCGCAGCCCTTGTATATCATCTCTCTGCGCAGCTCGCGATCCCATGACGTATGTAACTCCTTTCACATGCAGCAATCGATTCGGCATCACCGGCTTTCAGCCAGCGGCGCATCTTACCTCAAAAGGTATTCACGCCCCAGTTCGACTGTGCGGATGGGCCATATCTGGTCTTCTATCAAACAGGCGGCCCGCACCCGAGCCGCCATCGCGGCAGAGGTCAATTCCAAGCTCGAGCGCCCCATGTTGTAGCCCCACCATCCACAACCCCCATCGCTAGAGCCCCCGCCCTGCGCGCGCAAGCATGGCAGCACGTCATGCATCGACTCACGATACCCCTGCGCAGGAGCTCCCCATGGCCCAGGACTACCACCACGGCATCCGTGTCGTCGAAATCAACAAGGGCACCCGGCCCATCCGCACCGTGGCCACCGCAGTCATCGGCCTGGTGGCCACCGCCCCCAACGCGGCCGCCGGCGTGGCCGCCAGCCGGCTGATCGATTTCGCCGCCGTGAACTCCGGCGTCACCTACACCGCCGCCACCCCGGGCACCGACGGCAACGCCATCCGCGTGCGCTACGTCGACCCGGGCAGCGCTTCGGCCACCCTGGGCGTCACGGTCTCGGGCAGCGACATCACCGTCAGCCTGGCCACCGACATCGACAGCGCCATCACCAGCACCGCCGCCGAGGTGGCCAGCGCCGTCAACGCCGAGACCGAGGCCAACGCCCTGGTCACCGCCACCGAAGAGGGCGACGGCAGCGGCGTGGTCAACGCCACCGGCTTCCAGAACCTCACCGGCGGCGAGGACGAGCCCTTCCCGCTGGATACCCCGGTGCTGCTCACCGACCCGCTGGGCGCCCAGGGCGACGCCGGCGAGGAGGGCACCCTGGCCCGCTCGCTCAAGGCCATCAGCGACCAGGCCAAGACCCTGGTCGTGGTGGTGCGCGTCGCCGAAGGCGAGACCGACGAGGAGACCAAGACCAACGTCATCGGCGGGGTCGACGGCACCACCGGCAAGAAGACCGGCCTGCAGGCGCTGCTCTCCGCCGAGCAGACCTTCGGCGTCAAGCCGCGCATCCTCGGCGCCCCCGAGCTCGACGACGCCGACGTCACCGGCGCGCTGATCGGCGTCGCCCAGAAGCTGCGCGGCTTCGTCTACGCCTCCGCCGGCGACAGCGCCACCAAGGAAGACGCGGCCATGTACCGCGAGAACTTCGGCGCCCGCGAGGTGATGGTGATCTGGCCCGCCTTCACCGGTTGGGATACCGCCACCAGCTCCACCCGCACACTCTCAGCCGTGGCCCGCGCCATGGGCCTGCGGGCGAAGCTCGACAACGAGTTCGGCTGGCACAAGACGCTCTCCAACCGCCCCGTCGAGGGTGTCAGCGGCATCAGCAAGGACGTCTTCTGGGACCTGCAGGACCCGGCCACCGACGCCGGCTACCTGAACAGCCACGAGGTCACCACGCTGATCCAGCGCGGCGGCTATCGCTTCTGGGGCTCGCGCACCTGCTCCATCGACCCGCTGTTCGCCTTCGAGAACTACACCCGCTCCGCCCAGGTGATCGCCGACACCATCGCCGAGGCGCACCTCTGGGCCGTCGACCTGCCCATGCACCCGAGCCTGGTCAAGGACATCATCGAGGGCATCAACGCCAAGTTCCGCGAGTGGATCCGGCGGGGCTACCTGCTGGGCGGCTCGGCCTGGTTCGACGCCGAGCTCAACACCCCCGAGGTGCTCAAGGCCGGCAAGCTCTACATCGACTACGACTACACGCCGGTGCCGCCGCTCGAGAACCTGATGTTCCAGCAGCGCATCACCGACCGCTACCTGGTCGACTTCGCCGACCGCGTCGCCGCCGCCTGATAGGAGAGAGACATGGCACTTCCCCGCAAGCTGAAAGACTTCAACCTGTTCGGCGACGGCAACAACTGGCAGGGCCAGGTGCCCACGCTGACCCTGCCCGAGCTGGCCCGCGCCGTGGAGGAGTACCGCGGCGCCGGCATGGACGGCACCGTCGAGCTGGACATGGGCCAGGAGCTGATCGAGTTCGCTTGGCAGGTCGGCGGCATCATCGCCGAGATCTTCACCGAGTACGGCACCGCCCAGCACGACGCCAACCTGCTGCGCTTCGCCGGCTCCTATGAGTCCGACGAGACCGGCGAGACCGTGCCGGTGGAGGTCACCGTGCGCGGCCGCCACAAGACCATCGCCATGGGCGAGGTCAGCCCCGGCGACAGCAACAGCATCGAGGTCACCACCACCTGCACCTACTACAAGCTGGTGGTCGACGGCGAGGAGCTGATCGAGATCGACGTGCCCGGCTACGTGTTCCGGGTGCGCGGCGTCGACCGCCTCGCCGAGCGCCGCCAGAACCTCGGCCTGTAAGTGGTCGCCGAACGACGAGACCCACCCAAGCGGCCCCGATCGGGGCCGTCTGCCTGCACCAGGAGAGACCCCATGACCGAACAGAACAGCGTCGCCGAGCTGCCGCGCGCCATCACCGAAACCGTCGAGCTCGATTCGCCGATCACCCGCGGCTCGAAGACCGTCACCGAGATCCAGGTGCGCAAGCCCAAGTCCGGCGCCCTGCGCGGCGTGTCGCTGGCCGACGTGCTCAACATGGATGTTCAGGCGCTCACCAAGGTGCTGCCGCGCATCACCGAGCCGGCGCTCACCGAGCCCGAGCTGCGCGACCTGGACCCCGCCGACATGGTCCAGCTGGGCAACGTGGTGGCCAATTTTTTGCTACCCAAGCGCATGAAGGCCGACGCCGAGAGCTGAGCCTGCCCAACTGCGTCGAGGACGCCATGGCGGATCTCGCCATGGTGTTCCACTGGGGCCCCGGCGAGATGGACCCCATGCCCCTCGAGGAGCTCGCCAACTGGCGAGAGCGCGCCCGCCAACGACTCGAGCCCCCCAAGCAGCGGGGCCGCTAACCAGGAGCCGGCATGGCCAAGGACCTGAACCTTTCCGTCACCCTCAAGGCCATCAACAAGGCCACCGGCCCGCTCAAGAAGATCATGCAGGGCAGCCGCGGCGTGGGTCGCGCCATGAAGGAGAGCCGCGAGGAGCTCAAGGACTTCAACGACCAGCAGAAGCGCATCGCCTCATATCGCGGCATGACGCAGCAGAGCAAGGCGACCCGCGACGCCCTGCGCGAGAAACGCCAGGAGCTCGAGCGCGTCACCCAGGAGCTCAAGACCACCACCGGGCCGACCCGGCGCCTCACCCAGCAGCAGGCCAAGGCCCAGGCCGCCGTCGACAAGCTCAACACCGAGTACCGCGACCAGCGCGACCGCGTGCGCGAGCTCGCCAAGGGGCTGCCCCGCGCAGAGGACGGCACCCGCGGCCTCACCGCCCAGCAGCAGGCCCTCGACCGCCAGATCCGCGCCACGAATGAACGCCTGAACCGCCAGCGCAACGCCATGCAGCGCCTGGCCGACGCCGATGTCTCGGGGCGCTTCAGCCGCATGACCGGCGAGGTGGGGCGCTTCGGGCGGCGCACCCTGTTCGCCACCGCCGGCGCGGCGGCCGGCATCTTCGGCCTCACCAACTCCACCGCCAGCCTGGGCGACGAGGTGGCGAAGAGCGGCGACAAGATCGGCATCGCCCTGGGCCCCTTCCAGGAGCTGCGCTACGCCGCCGAGCGCTCCGGCGTCAGCACCCAGAAGTTCGATTCCAGCCTGGAACGCTTCGTCAAGCGCCTCGGCGAGGCCCGCCAGGGCAGCGGTGCCGCCGCCAAGGCCTACGAGCAGCTTGGCATCAACGCCGACCAGCTCGCCCAGCTCACCCCCGACGCCGCCCTCGGCGTGGTCGCCGATCGGCTCGCCCAGGTCGAGAGCCACACCGACAGGGTGGCGCTCGCCGCCAAGTTCTTCGGCCGCGAGGGCGTGGCGATGGTCAACATGCTCAAGGACGGCTCCAGCGGCCTCGAGGCGCTGCGCAAGGACGCCCGCGCCACCGGCTACGTGCTCAGCGACGAGGCCGCCCGCGACGCCGAGGTCTTCAAGGACGCCATGCTCGATGCCGAGCTCGGCATGGCCGGCATGAAGAACACCATCGGCGCCGAGCTGATGCCCGCCATCACCGAGCTGATGGGCGACCTTTCCGGCTGGATGCGCGAGAACCGCGACGAGGTGAAGGCCTTCGCCCGCGAGTTCGGCGAGCGCCTCAAGGCCGCCGTGCCGGTGATCCTCGAGCTGGGCCGGGGCGCGGCCACCTTCGCCGCCACCCTCGGCGTGCTCACCACCAAGGCCGCCGCCGCCGTGGGCGGCTTCGATAACCTGGCGGTGATCGCCGCCACCCTGTTCGCCGGCAAGGCCATCACCAGCGTGCTCAGCTTCGGGCTGGGCGTGGGCAAGGCCATCGGCGCCATGGCCGCCTTCGCCAAGACCCTTCCCATCGTCGCCAGCGGCGTGAAGGTGATCTCGGCGGCCTTCGCCGCCACGCCCATCGGCTGGGTCATCGCCGGCATCACCGCCGTCGCCCTGGGCGCGGCCTACCTGTGGAAGAACTGGGAGACCATCGGGCCCAAGTTCGCCGCCCTCTGGGAGAGCCTCAAGGCCATGCCCGGCGCCGCCTGGGCCGGCATCAAGGCCGCCTTCGGCGAGGGCATCCTCGGCGTCACCCGCCTGCTGCTCGACTGGTCGCCGCTGGGCCTGCTGTGGCGCGGCATCAGCACCGCCCTGGACAAGCTCGGCGTGAAGATCCCCGAGGGCTTCAAGTCGCTGGGCGGCGCCCTGGTCGACGGCATGATCGCCGGCATCGACGAGAAGTGGCAGGTGCTCAAGGACAAGATCGGCAGCACCGCCGGCGCGGTGACCGGCTGGTTCAAGGAGAAGCTCGGCATAGCCTCGCCCTCCAAGGTGTTCGCCGAGCTCGGCGGCCACACCATGGACGGCTACCAGCAGGGCCTGGCGCGCAACGAGCGCGGCCCGCTGCGCGAGGTGGACGCCTTCGCCAAGCGCCTGCGCCAGGCCGGCGGCGGCCTGGTGCTGGGCACCGCCGCCCTGGCCAGCGCCGGGGCCGTGGCCGGCAGCAGCGGCCCCCTGGGCCCGCCCAGCTTCGACGCCCGCGCCCCGCTCTCGGCGCCTGGCGCCGGCGGCTCCACGCTGAACGGTGGCATCAACATCACCATCAACGCCGCCCCGGGCATGGACGAGCAGGCCCTCGCCCAGCGCGTGGCCAGCGAAGTCCAGCGCGCCATGGCCAGCGCCACCCGCGACGCCGAGGCCCGCCGGCGCTCGGCCTTCCACGACATCGACTGAGGACCGCCCGCATGATGATGGCCTACGGCATGTTCGTCTTCGCCCTCAACTCCGCGCCCTATCAGGAGCTGCAGCGCCAGAGCGCCTGGCGCCACGAGGGTCAGGGGCGCATCGGCAAGCGCCCGGCCCGCCAGTTCCTCGGCCCGGGGGACGACACCATCACCCTCACCGGCACCCTGCTGCCCCACTTCACCGGCGGTCAGCAGAACCTCGACCAGCTGCGCCAGATGGCCGCCGAGGGCGCCGCCTGGCCGCTGATCGAGGGCAACGGCACCTTCTACGGGCTCTACGTCATCGAATCGCTCAACGAGAACAAGAGCCACCAGATGCGCGACGGCAGCGCCCAGCGCATCGGCTTCTCGCTCACCCTGCAGCGCGTGGATGACGACCGCGCCGACCTGCTGGGCAGCCTCACCGGCGCCCTGGCCCGCGCCGCCACCGGGCTGCTGGCATGACCACAGCACGCCCACCCCGCGCCCCCGGCTACCGCCTCACGCTCGCCGGCCAGGTGATCAGCCCCGAGCTCGACGCCCGCCTGATGCGCCTGCGCCTCACCGATCGCCGCGGCCTCGAGGCCGACCAGCTCGATATCACCCTCTCCGACCACGACGGCCGCCTCGCGCTGCCGCGCCACGGCGCCGAGCTCACCCTGGCGCTAGGCTGGCAGGATGCCGGCCTGGTCGAGCGCGGCACCTTCATCGTCGACGAGGTGGAGCACTCCGGCGCCCCCGACGTCGTCGTCATCCGCGCGCGCAGCGCCGACATGCGCCGCCAGCTGCCCGGCAAGCGCTCGCAGGGCTGGCACGAGCTCACCCTCGGCGACATCGTCACCACCATCGCCCGCCGCCACGACCTCGAGCCCGCCATCGGCACCACGCTCCAGGGCGTCTACGTGGAGCACGCCGACCAGACGGACGAGTCTGATCTGCACTTCCTCACCCGCCTGGCCGAGCAATACGACGCCATCGCCACCATCAAGGCCGGGCGCCTGCTGTTCATGGCCGCCGGCCAGGCCAGCACCGCCAGCGGCCGCGCCATCGCCCCGGTGACCCTGCGCCGCCACCACGGCGACAGCCACCGCTACGTGGAGGCCGACCGCGACGCCTTCACAGGCGTTCTCGCCTACTGGCACGATCCGGATGCCGCCGAGCGCCGCGAGGTCATCGCCGGCTCTGATGAGAACCTCAAGCGCATGCGCCACACCTACGCCAGCCGCGACGACGCCGCGAGCGCCGCCAAAAGCGAGTGGCAGCGCATCCAGCGCGGCGGCGCCGAATGCTCACTGACGCTGGCCGAAGGGCGACCCGACCTCTACCCCGAGACGCCAGTGCGCTTGGCCGGCTTCAAGGCCACCATCGACGCCGTGGCGTGGCTCGTCACCGAGGTCACCCACGACCTGAGCGACATGGCATACATTAGCGGCGTGCAGATGGAGGTCCGTGATAGCGGAAGCTATAGCCCAAGACAAGGCACTTTCGAGCAAGACTGAAGGGCAACACATTTTCGCCGCTGGGCGCTGGGCGCTGGGCGCTGGGTGATTGTCTTATGCTAAGTTTGTCATGGGCATGGCAACAGCCCCAGGGACAGTACCGACACAGGAGAACAGAAGATGCCAATTTACGAATTACCATGTTCCGATGGCACAGACCGACACTGCACCGGCACAGTGGAGGTGCCAATCAGCATTGAGAGGCTAACTGCCGAGCAGCTCAAAGAAATTCAAGACTCAGGGGGTACGCGCCTCACGCCAGCACAACTCGCAAGCTTTGAGCTTGATGACCAAGAACGGAAGGAGCTCAAAGAGTTCGGCTCCGTCTACTTCGATATCGACATTGATGACATCTGCGATCCCTGCGGCTCAGACCAAACCTACGACGATGAAGGCAATAATATCTCTGCTTTATAACCATCCAGAGTAAAAAGCCCCCGCCATCCCTGAACTGCACCCCGAAAGTTGGACACCCAATCCAACCTTCGGGGTGTTTTTATGAGCAATCGATACGACGAGTGGTTCAAGCTGCTGGTGGCTC
>NZ_JACHXQ010000018.1 GCF_014192285.1 Halomonas fontilapidosi
GGTAGTGTGGGGCCTCCCCATGCGAGAGTAGGTCATCGTCAGGCACTTATTCCGAGAAAACCCCGTGTTCACCAGAGCACGGGGTTTTTTCATGCGCGGCCCATGGGCGTGCCAGCTGTTATCATGGCGTCGCGAATGATAACCGGAGATCGTTTCGTGACGTTGACCACACCGGCCCTGCTCTTTCCCGCCATCTCGCTGCTGCTGCTGGCCTATACCAATCGCTTCCTGGTGCTCGCTCAGCTGATCCGCAAGCTGGCGGACGAGGAGCGCGATCGGCATCAGTCCGGTACCGCACGCCAGATCATGTTGCTGCGCAAGCGCATCTCCCTGACCAAGCGTATGCAGGTAGCGGGTGTATTGAGCTTCCTGCTGTGTACCCTGTCGATGTTTGCGCTGTTCCTGTCGTTCGACGTGCTGGGCATGTTGCTCTTCGGCGTGAGCCTGGTAACGCTATCCATATCGCTGATCTACTCGCTCTGGGAGGTGACCATTTCCACCAATGCCCTCAATGTCCAGTTACAGGATATCGAGAACTTGAGGCAGGGCGCCGCGCCCAAGAGTTCCGAGGAAGCCAGCCCATGACCGTACCCGGTGAGCTGCTGCTCTATTGTCGCCCGGGCTTCGAGCCGGACCTGGCGGCAGAACTTGCGGACAAGGCCATGGCGCTCGGCTGGCAGGGAGAGGCCGACATCACCCCAGACGCCGGTTTCGTCCGCTTCATCACGGCTGGCGACATGCCGGCTAACGCGCTGCACCGGGCCTTGCCGCTGGCCAGCCTGGTGTTTGCGCGCCAGAGTCTGCTCGCGCTGCCGCCCCTTTCACTGCCGCGCGAGGATCGTCTGACGCCCATCATCGATCAGGTGGTGGCGAGCGGCTGGAGCTTCGAGTCGGTCTGGCAGGAGACGCCAGACACCAATGAGGCCAAGGCCCTTGGCAGCCTGATCAAGGCGCTCAAGCGGCCGCTGGAGTCGCTGCTCAAGAAGCGCGGCGCCCTACGGCGCAAGGCCGGCGGACGCCGGCTTCACCTCTTGTGGAGCGACGGCGACCAGGTGCAGCTCGGTATGAGTTTTCCCGGCAACCGCAGCGAACTTCCCGGGGGCATTCGTCGGCTGCGCTTTCCCCACCGTGCGCCCAGCCGCTCCACGCTCAAGCTGGAGGAAGCCTGGCACGAATTCATTCCGCGAGATGAATGGGATGAGCGCCTGGGGGAGGGTATGCAGGCGGCCGACCTGGGTGCCGCGCCCGGCGGCTGGACCTGGCAGCTGGTGCAGCGCGGCATGCATGTCTATGCCATCGACAATGGCCCCATGGACAAGGGACTGATGGCCACGGGACTGGTGGAGCACCTGCGCGAGGACGGCTTCGTCTGGAAACCGCCTGCCAGACTCGACTGGCTTGTCTGCGATATCGTCGACAAACCATCACGCGTGGTCGCGATGGTACAACGCTGGCTGGTGAATCGCTGGTGCCGGGAGGCCGTCTTCAACCTCAAGCTGCCCATGAAGCGGCGTTGGCAGGAGGTGGCTCACTGCCTGTCAGGCCTCGAGTCGGCCCTTGCCGACGCCGGTGTCCGACACACCATGTCTTGCCGCCACCTTTACCACGATCGCGAGGAGGTCACGGTACATGTCCGGCTCCTGGACTGATCCCTGTCGACCCGCCGTCAGTGCGTCGTCGGCTCGTAGATGCGGATACGCTCCTCCTCGGTCAACAGCGGCAGCAGGCTTTGCATGACCCGGGCTCGGGTCTCGCTCTGGTACCACTCTTTCCAGGCGCGCATGTCGCGCCACTTGGTGATCATCAGACGTCGATCGCTGTGGCCAAGTTCGACGAGGCTTTCGCCGCCGACGAAGCCGCTTGCGCCCAGCGATTGGCGCATCGCCTCACGCGCGGCTGCCTCGTATTCCTCTTCCAGGCCGGGCATGATACGACGTTCGATAATGATCTTGATCATCCATTACTCCCTTACTTCACTGTCCATCAATGAGGTCATCGATGGTTGACTCTGCGGATTCCCTGCCGGCCTGTGATACGCAACTCGATACCACGGGGCTTTACTGCCCGGAACCGATCATGTTGATGCATAACAAGGTGCGAGACATGCAGCCGGGTGAGGTGCTCAAGGTGATCGCCAGTGATCCGGCCACGACCCGAGACATCCCCAAGTTCTGCAGTTTCCTGGGGCATGAACTCCTCCACCAGCAAGAAGACGACGGCTGCTACCTCTATTTTATCCGTCTTGGCTGAGGCGCGACGAGACCCTCAGCCGGTCGGGGTGTCAACGTCGTTACCCGACATGACCATCAGCGCCAATGCCTCAAGGGTGGTGGGGTCTTCCTGGCGAATTCGGTTGGCGATCTGCCGCTGGAAGAAGTAGACCACGCGGTGTCGGCTATGGCCGGGATAGAGGCAGGCGTCACCCGGCAATATCGGGGTGGTCTCGATAAGGCGCTCATCGGCGAGCAGGGCCTCCACGGTGCCATCACTATACAGGCGCCAGCCGAACACCTGCTTGAGTTGCCAGGGCGCATCGCTCTCGTCCATGCATAGCGCATGGGTACCTTGGGTCTCGGGAAGCTGCTGGATCAGGGTGGTCTCGTCGGTCTCTTCGTAATCGAAGTAGGCGGCGGCGTGTTCGAGCTCAAGCACCTTGTGCTCGGGGGGATGCTCGAAGAGCTCCTCGGTCTCCGGGTCGCGATAGCCGATGAAGTGACCTTGCTCGGGGTCATCCAGGCGGTGGCAGGGGGTTAGGGCTTCCATCCAAGGCACCAGGCCGACCACCTCGCCGTTTTCCTGCAGGCCCCAGGCCAGCAAGGGCATGCCGTACAGGGTGTCGGTCTCCGAGGCGAGCCGATAGACCATCTCGAGATTGTCCAACTCGGGCGAAAGGCGGACCAGCCGGCGACGGGCCAGTTGGCGTTGGCGCATGGCCTCAAGGTCAATGACCCGGGCGGAGCGGGGTGACTGCGGGATTCCCATGATGTCCCTCCAAGAGCTGCGTGGTCACGGCTTCGGCCTGGTAAGCAGCGCATTGCGTCACTGTTCTCTCATCAATAGCACAGACTGATTGCCGAGGTTAAGTCCCGGTGGATCATTGGCACTGGCGGGCTAAACGTTGACGCAGTGCAGCGTGGTGATCGCGGGCAGCATGGAAGGCCGGCAAGGGGGCGTCGGCATGCGTCAACGACAGCCACGAACGCCGGTAGTCAGCCACCGCCGGCGGTGGCGCCACCTGTACCTCGAGAAGAGCGTCGATGGCCTCGAACCAGTGCCGGGCGGCGCGCTCCAGATCATCCAGCCATGCCGATAGCCGGGCCACCTCGGGGGCGTCGGCCACTGCATCAGCTGCTCCGCGGCAGGCACTTTCGGCATCGCCATCCAGGGCCTGCTCAAGCATCGTCGAGGCCTCAACCAGACGTTGCTCGGTGAGCAGCAGGGTGCGCAGCAGTTCGGCGGAGAGCGGGCGTTCCTGCAGCGTCTTGAGATGACCCTCGAGGGTGGATGAGTCGGGCTGCCAGTCGCGGTCGAACTGATGCAGCGTGGCCTCGCGCAGATACGCCAGGGCGGCGCTGCGCGGTTCGACCTCGTCGAGTGCCTCAGGGGATAGGGGGGAGCTGGCCCGCGAGAAGTTCTTGACCCACTCGTCGGAGGCGAACAGTGCGTTCCAGCTCACCTGAGGCAGCTCGGCGGTCTTGGTTCTTGTCAGGTGAGCCAGGCGCTCACGGCTGTCGGCGGAGAGTGATTCCGGCACGTCCGTGTTCCAGCAGCCGCTGAGCTTGCGCCAGAGTTGCAGTTCGTACAGCCAGCGCTGGCTGGGGGCCGCCACCTTGCCGAGCTGGTTGTTGCGCCCCGCCACCAGGTTCGCAATATGGCACTTGCGCAGGGCAAAGATATCGAGCATGCCCTCGCGCGTCTCGGCAATCTCGAAGAGTCGCTGGTCGCGTTCGGGGAAGGCCGCGATGTTGGCCGGCGCCGAACGCGAGGGCGGCTCGAGCGAGAGGGTCTCGGCCAGGTGCTGCTGGTAGTCGCGCAGCAGGGTCTCGCCGGCGTCCTCGCCGCAGCCGGCCAGCAGCAGGCACAGCATTGCCACAAGCCCTCGCATCCCGAGGCAGCGGAATGCACGGTCACCGTTATTCGGCAGGAAGTTCGATCTGTCCATGGGTCGTCGCCTTGCTGATGCGCCTGAGTCGTTCTCCCAACAGAACCGCGGCGGTGGTCAAGCCGGCAATCAGCCCGACCCAGTAGCCGTGCACGCCCAGCGGGTCGATCCACCCGAACAGACCCTGCGTGCCCAGCCAGTGTCCACCACCGAGTCCCACCAGCCAGTAGGCCAACAGGGTGATCAACATGATGATCCGCGTATCCTTATAGCCACGCAAGGCCCCGGCCAGGCTGACCTGCAGCGAGTCGGATACCTGGAACAGCATCGCCAGTCCGACCAGCGACAGGGTCAGGCGCTGCACCTCGCTGTTGTGGGTGTAAAGCTGGACCACCGGTTCGGCAGTGAGCCACAGCAGCAGGCTGTTGATTCCCGCCACGGCCAGCGCCACCAGGATACCGTTCCAGGCCACCAGGCGGGCGGCATCGGGGCGGCGCTGGCCCAGCGTGTTGCCGACGCGCACGGTCAGCGCCATGCTCAGGGAGAGGGGCAGCATGAAGAGGATCGAGGTGTAGTTAAGCGCCACCTGGTGGGCTGCCACGGTCACCTCGCCGAGGCTGGCGATGAACAGGGCAATCAGGGTGAACAGCGTTACCTCCACGAAGATCGCCACGCCGATGGGCACGCCCACGTGAAGCAGCTCACCGATCAGCGGCCAGCGTGGCGGCGTCGGCGAATGCCACAGCGCGACGTCGCCGTAGGCCCGCGAGAACCGGGTGTAGGCGATCATCGCCAGGCACATCACCCACATGGAGATCGCCGTGGCAATGCCGCAGCCCAGAGCGCCCAGGGCGGGCAGGCCCTGTACGCTGGCGGGTAACCCATCGCCGAACAGCCCCGTCAGTCCCGCGCCGCCGTAGATCAGCACGAAATTGCAGGGGATGTTCACGCCCAGGCCGACCAGGCTGATCCACAGCGAGGGGCGGGTGTGATTCATGCCGTCAGAGAACGCACGCAGTGCCTGGAAGAGCGCTACCCCGG
This sequence comes from Halomonas fontilapidosi, assembly GCF_014192285.1. Taxonomy (GTDB): domain Bacteria; phylum Pseudomonadota; class Gammaproteobacteria; order Pseudomonadales; family Halomonadaceae; genus Halomonas; species Halomonas fontilapidosi. Next base: position 5,144 of record NZ_JACHXQ010000018.1, read on the forward strand.
GCATGCCGAAGGCCACGGCGGCCAGGTAGGCGGCGGCGCGCACGGCGACCTCCTGCGGCACTGCCATCAGCCGAAAGACCGGCATGACCGCGCTCCACAGCAGCGCCGCCGTGACCATGCCCAGGGCGAGGGCAATCCATAGCGCCTGATGGACGCTGGGGCGAATCCCCGCCGTGCGGCGGCCGCCGAGCAACTGGGCAACGATCGGCGTCAGACCCATCAGGGTACCGGTCATGAACAGCATCAGCGGCATCCACAGGCTGGAGCCCACCGAGACCGCCGCCAGGTCGGTGGCGCTGAGTCGTCCGGTCATCATCACGTCGACCACGCTCATCCCGGCCTGGGCCAGCTGAGCGCCGCAGATGGGCAGCGCCAGGCGCATCAGGGGGCGCGTTTCCGTGCGGCTGGTGGCCAGCAGGCGGGCAGTGAACGAGGCCAAGGCAGCGGCTCCATGCAACGAGATATGAACGGCTCCGTCGGGGACTGGGCCATTGTCAGCAGGCCGCCCAGTCTATCAGTGGGCAACGATTTTCGCTGTGCCCGACCTAGCCCCTATAATGGCGTCCTTTACGCGTTCAGGAGCCTGCGTGAGCCACCGACTCGAGGATGTGATGGCGCTGTTCGACGGCCTCTTCCTGCCCCGTTACCGGACCCGCCTGGTGCGCGGCGGCGACGAGCCGCTCTACCTGCCGGCCGACGATGCCTGCCCCTGGCACCGAGTGATCTTCGCCCGCGGCTTCTATGCCAGCGCCCTGCACGAGGTCAGCCACTGGTGCATTGCCGGGGCTCGCCGCCGTGAGCTCGAGGACTACGGCTACTGGTACCTCCCCGATGGTCGGGATGCCCGCCAGCAGCGCGACTTCGAGGCGGTGGAGGTGTCGCCCCAGGCACTGGAACTGCTCTTCTCGCGCGCCTGTGACCGGCCCTTCCAGGTCAGCGTCGACAACCTGGGCGAGGTGGACGTCGACCGCGAGGGCTTCCAGGCACGCGTCGAGGGGCGGGCAGAGCGCTATCTGCGCGAGGGCCTGCCGGCGCGGGCCGCCGCGTTCCGGCGAGCGTTGGCGGCCTTCTACCAGGAAGCGGCCGATCTCGACGCGGCCGTGGCGGCCGGGCGTGCTCGGCTGGAGTCGGCAGAATCGCGGATTTCCGAGGCGATCGACTAGGCTGTAGGGCACTGTCCAGCCGCCTGGAGCCCGACCGTGACCGACTCCCTGCCCCAGGAACGCCGCTTCCTCGCCGCCCTGCGTGACGACCGCTGGCCCGAGCCGCCAAACGAGTGCTCCCTCGAGGCGGTCGGACTCGACGCCGAAGGGCTCATCGAGCTCTTTGAATCCCAGCTGACCAGCCGCCACCTCGACCTCCATGCCCGGCGGCTGCAGGCCCGCGGCGAGGGCTTCTATACCATCGGCAGTGCCGGCCACGAGGGCAACGCCGCCATTGCCCGGGCCTTCCGCACCAGCGATCCTGCCTTCCTGCACTATCGTGACGCCGCCTTCATGATCCAGCGCAGCCGCGCCGTGCCCGGTCAGACACCGATTCGCGACCTGCTGCTGAGCTTCACGGCCTCGTCCGAGGACCCGATTTCCGGCGGTCGTCACAAGGTGCTCGGCTCTCGGCCGCTCAACATTCCGCCGCAGACCAGCACCATCGCCTCCCATCTGCCGAAGGCGGTGGGCGCGGCGCATAGCCTTGGCCTGTGGCGCCGCCTGGGCGGTGGCGGCGAGTGGCCGACGGACAGCGTGGTGATCTGCAGCTTCGGTGATGCCTCCTTCAACCACTCCACCGCCCAGGGCGCCCTCAATGCCGCGGGTTGGGCCGCCTGGCAGGGCGCGCCCATGCCGCTGGTGATGGTCTGCGAGGACAACGGCATCGGCATTTCCACGGCCACGCCGGCCGGCTGGATCGCCGCCAGCATGCGTGCCCGTCCCGGCTTTCACTACCTCGACTGCGATGGGCTCGACCTGCGGGATACCTGGCAGGCAGCCCGCGAGGCCGCGCAGGTTGCCCGCCTTCGTCGTCAGCCGGTGTTCCTGCACATGCGCTGCGTGCGCCTGTTCGGCCACGCCGGTTCCGATGCCCAGCAGGCCTACCTGTCGGCGGCGCGTATCGAGTCTGATGAGGCGCGCGACCCGCTGCTGATCAGCGCCGGGCTGCTTCGCCATCACGATGTGCTCTCGCGCGACGCGATCGCCGAGCGCTACCGGGCGATCGGCGACCGGGTGGCGCATGAGGCCGAGGAGGCCATCCGCCGACCGAAGCTCGAGAGCGCCACGCAGGTCATGGCGAGCATCGTGCCCCCGGCGCGCGCGGGTCGACAGCAACCCTGGCGGGGAGAGGTCGAGGCCAGCCCGGCGCCCATGGGCCGGTTGATCAATCAGGCGCTGCACCGGCTGATGACCCGCTACCCGCAGCTGGTGATGGCCGGTCAGGACATCGGCCGCAAGGGCGGTGTCTACGGGGTCAGCCAGCGCCTGCAGGCGCAGTTCGGCCCGCACCGGGTGATCGATACGCTGCTCGACGAGCAGAGCATCCTGGGGCTGGGCATCGGTCTAGCCCAGAGCGGCCTGGTGCCGATCCTGGAGATCCAGTTCCTCGCCTATCTGCACAACGCCGAGGACCAGCTGCGCGGCGAGGCCGCCACGCTGAGCTTCTTCTCCGCGGGCCAGTACACCAACCCGATGGTGGTGCGCATCGCCGGCCTCGGCTACCAGAAGGGCTTCGGTGGCCACTTCCACAACGACAATGCCATTGCCGTGCTGCGCGATATCCCCGGGCTGCTGGTGGCTTGCCCATCCAACGGGGCCGAGGCGGTGGGGCTCTTGCAGGAGGCGGTACGCCTGGCCGAGGAGGAGCAGCGCGTGGTGGTATTGCTCGAGCCTATCGCCCGCTACCACGCCCGTGACCTGCTGGAGGAGGGCGACGATCTCGGCTGCTGTGCCGACCCGGGCCCGGACTACCACCTGGCAGTGGGCGAGCTCGGTCAATGGGGCGAGGGAGGCGACCTGGCCATCGTCAGCTATGGCAACGGCATCCACCTGTCACGGCAGGCGGCCGTCCGCCTCGAGGAGGCGGGTGTCGCGCTGCGCCTCATTGACCTGCGCTGGCTGACGGCCATCGACCATGATGCCCTGCATTGCTGTGTGGCGGCGTGCTCGCGAATCCTGGTGGTCGATGAATGCCGGCGCACGGGCTCGCTAAGCGAGGAGCTGGTGACCGGCCTGGTGGAGCGCGGCGTGGCGGGCGGGCGCCTGGCGCGGCTGACCGCCGAAGACAGCTTCATTCCGCTCGGGCCGGCGGCCACCGTCACGCTGCCCTCGGTGTCGGCGATCGTCGAGCGGGCCCTGGCCCTGCTGGGGCGGTCGGAGGCCTAGATACGTCGTTATGGCCCCGCTCAGTCGTCGGCGTCGTCGCCGTCCAGCAGACGGCCATCGAAGGGATTGGCCTCGGGCGGCGCGACGCCCGGGGCGAGGCGCTGATGCAGGTTGAGCATCACCGCCACCTCATGCTCGGGACGCAGTGGCTCGAGGCCCAACTCGCCGAACAGCTCGCCGCGGGCGCGGGCCCAGTCGCCGGGCTCGAGCTCCAGATAGAGGCTCTCTGCCGGTGCCAGTTCGACGAAGGGGTCGAGGCCGTAGGTGTCGAAGAGTCGCGAGATCGCCGCCTCGTCGTCACTCACCCCGGCCGTGTAGAGCGTATCGCTGAAGTGGTCATTCTCCAGTTCGCGGATCACGTCCAGCGGGCTCACGCCCATGCTGTTGAGCTCCTCGAGGCTATATTCACCCAGCGAGACCATTTCGTTGTCCAGCCAGTCATCATCCGGCTGGATCAGGGTGTGCTTGACCCGCCCATCAGGCAGCGTCCAGGCGATAGCCAGCGGCAGCCCGCCGTCCTCGCCCGTCTCGACGGCGATGAAGCCGGGGATTTCCGTGTTCTCGGGGCCGGCCATGTCAAAACTCCTCATGTTCGGTGGCGGGGCGCGTCTCGCCGGTCGGCAGGCGGAAGAAGGCGAGCGCGGTGGCGGTGGTGGCTCTGGCCAGCGCAGCCTCGTCCATGCCCCGCCAGTGGGCAATCTCCTTCACGATCCAGGGCAGCAGGGCCGGTTCGTGGCGTCTGCCCTTGAGTTTGGCAGGTAAATTGCGCGGCAGCAGGTAAGGGCAGTCGGTTTCCACCATCAGCCGATCCATCGGAATCTCGCCGACCAGCTCACGCAAGTGATGACCGCGGCGTTCGTCGCACAGCCACCCGGTCAGGCCGATATGCAGGTCCAGGTCGCGATAGCCGTAGAGGGTCTCGCGGTCGGCGGTGAAGCAGTGGATCACCGCGTCACTGATATCGTCGCGCCAGGTATGCAGCATCTCGCGCATGCGCCGTCCCGCGTCGCGCTCATGCAGGAACAGCGGCTTGCCGCTCTCCGCCGCCAGGCCGAGCTGGGCCTCGAAGGCGCGCTCCTGCTCGGCGGGCGTGGAGAAGTTGCGGTTGAAGTCCAGGCCGCATTCCCCCACCGCCACCACCTCGGACTGGCCGTGCAGCTCGCGCATCGCGTGCTCCAGCGCCGGGTCCCACTGGCTGGCGTCGTGGGGATGCACGCCGGCGGTGGCGAAGAGCCCGGCGTGCTCACGGGCCAGCGCCACGGCCTGTTCGGCATGCTCGCGGTCGGTGCCGGTGAGAATCAGCGTGGTGACATTCGCCGCCCGGGCGCGGGCCAGCACCGCCGGCAGGTCCCGGGCGAAACTTTCGTGGGTCAGGTTGGCGCCGATGTCCACCAGCGGGGCCGGCGAGGTGACGCGCAGGGCCTCGGGCAGGACGTCGTCGAAGGTGTCGGTCGGGGCAACCAAGGCGGAACTCCTTCTGGGATCAGGCGCGCATTGTACCCGTCGCCACGCCGGGCCGGCCATGCGTTACACTAGCGCCCTTGATGAATGAAGAGGTGAGCGCGTGACCCTGCTACGTCTGGAACAGTTGCAACTGGCCTATGGCACCCAAGTACTGCTCGACGGTGCCGACCTGGTGCTCGAAAAGGGCGAGCGCCTCGCCCTGGTGGGGCGCAACGGAACCGGCAAGTCGACGCTGCTGAAGCTGGTGGCCGGCGAGATCCAGGCCGACGGCGGCAACATCTGGCGAGCCCCCGGGCTGAAGATCGGGGTGCTCGCCCAGGAGCTGCCGGATGCCACCGGCCAGACCATCTTTGACGTGGTGGCCCAGGGCCTGCCCGAGGCCGGTGAGTTGCTCTCCGAGTATCACCACCTGATCCACGATGAGGATCCGGACATGCGGCGCATGGCCGAGCTGCAGACACGGATCGAGGCCATCGACGGCTGGTCGTTCCACCAGCGCATCGATGTGGTGCTGACCCGTCTGGGGCTGCCCGCCGACGCCGAGATGGCCGCACTCTCGGGTGGCTGGCGCCGCCGCGTGGCGCTGGCCCGCGCGCTGGTCGCCGAGCCCGACCTGCTGCTGCTCGACGAGCCCACCAACCATCTCGACCTCGACACCATCGCCTGGCTGGAAGAGCAGCTGCTGGAGTTCAATGGCGCCGTGCTGTTCATCACCCACGACCGTGCCTTCCTCTCGAAGCTCGCCACGGCGATCCTCGAGCTCGACCGCGGGCGCCTGGGCCGCTACCCAGGCGATTACGCGGCCTACCAGGAGCAGAAGAACCACGAGCTGGAGGTCGAGGCACGCGAGCACGCCGAGTTCGACAAGAAGCTCGCTCAGGAGGAAGCCTGGATTCGCCAGGGTATCAAGGCCCGGCGCACCCGCAACGAGGGCCGGGTGAGGGCGCTGGAGCAGCTGCGCCGCGAGCGCAGCGAACGCCGCGAACGCCAGGGCAAGGCCTCGATCGCCGTCGATAGCGGCGGGCGCAGCGGCAAGCGGGTGGTGAGCCTTGAGCATGTCACCCAGCGCTTCGGCGATGAGGTGGTGATCGACGATCTTAGCCTGGAGGTCCAGCGCGGCGATCGCATCGGTTTCATCGGCCGCAACGGGGCCGGCAAGACGACGCTGCTCAAGATCCTGCTCGGCGAGCTCGAGCCGAGCGAGGGCAAGGTGCAGTTCGGGACCAAGCTGCAGGTCGCCTACTTTGATCAGCTGCGTGCCGGGCTCGAGCCGGAGAAGAGCGTCTACGATAACGTGGCCCAGGGCAGCGATCGCATCGCCGTGGGCGGCCGTGACCGCCATGTGATGAGCTATCTGCAGGACTTCCTGTTCACCCCCGAGCGCGTGCGTCAGCCGGTGAAGGCGCTCTCCGGGGGCGAGTCCAATCGCCTGCTGCTGGCCAAGCTGTTCACTCAGCCGGCCAATGTCCTGGTGCTCGACGAGCCGACCAACGACCTCGACGTCGAGACCCTGGAGCTGCTCGAGGAACTGCTGCTCAACTTCGACGGCACCCTGCTGCTTGTGTCCCACGACCGGGCCTTCATGGACAACGTGGTGACCAGCGTGCTGGCCTTCGAGGGGCAGGGTCGGGTACGCGAGTACGTGGGCGGCTACAGCGACTGGGTACGCCAGGGCGGTCGGTTACCGCCGGCGCCCTGGGAAGGGGCGGCACGCCAACATGCCGAGCCCGTGGCCCCGGCGGAAACTGCGACACCGGCCCCGGCCAAGTCAACCGCCGCGGCTGCCCCGGCGAGCCGGCCGGTCAAGCTCTCCTACAAGCTGCAGCGCGAGCTCGATGGCCTGCCGGCCGAAATTGAGCGCCTGGAGGAAGCGATCGCCGCCTTCGAGGCCCAAGTGGGCGACCCGGCCTTCTACCAGCAGGACGCCGAGACCGTCTCGGCAACCCTGCAGTCGCTCAATGACACCCAGGCCGCGCTGGAGGCAGCCATGGAGCGCTGGATGAAGCTGGAGGCGATGGCGGCCGGGGAGTGACGGGGCAGGCGCCGCCGACGTCGGGCCCGAAACAGCAAGGGCGCCCCTGGGGCGCCCTTGCGGTCCATCGGGAGGAGGGAGCCGGTTACTCCTCGCTCTCCTCGCCCTTGGCACCGACCCGCACGGCCAGCACGTCGCACTGGGCGCCATGCAGCACACCGGTGGAAGTGGAGCCGAGCAGCAGGGCGAAGCCGTGACGCCCGTGGGAGCCGACCACGATCAGATCGACGTTGTGCTCCTCGGCGAAGCGGTGGATCTCGGTGTCGGGCATGCCGACCACCACGTGCTGATTTTCACGCGGCACATGGCTATCGGCAATCTCGGACAGGCGCTGCTTGGCGTGCTCGTCGAGCTGGTCCTGGATGCTGGTGAGGTCCATGGGAATATCGCCCCCATAGGCGAAGCCCAGTGGCTCCAGGGTGTGCATGATGGACAGCTTGGCCTCGTTGCGATCGGCGATCTGCATCGCCCGCTCCAGCACCTTGTGGGAGTCCTTGGTCAGGTCGACGGCAACCAGGACATGACGATATTCATTGCTCATGGTGTGACTCTCCGTACAGCATCCAGCATGTTTGGTGATGCTTCCACTCTAGGACGGCTCGCGTGACAAGACAACGACTTGCATCAAGATTCACAGGGAGAACGGCATGGCCTGGTTGATTATTCTCGTCGCCGTGATGCTGGTGATCTCACCGGTACTCTGGCTCAAGCCGAACCCGCGCCAGAAGCGGGTGGCGCGCCTGCGCACGGCCATGAGCCGGGCCGGCGTCACCGTCAAGTTGGCGCGGCCACCGCTGCACGATGCCAAGGGCGTCATGCCCCACTATCGCTGGCCCTATCCGCCGCAGCAGCCGGGGCCAGACTTCATGCTGGTGCGAGACGACGAAGCGGGGACCTCACTCAAGGCGTTTCGCCACGGCTGGTGTTGGCGCCTCGAACCGCTGCGGCCGCTGCCTGCGGCGGCCGAGGCGCCGCTCGAAGCGCTGCTGACGCGCCTGCCCCTGGATGCCAGCGTGCTGGAGTCCAACACCGCGGCCCTCGGCCTCTGGTGGTGGGAATCCCAGGACGCCGAGCGTTTCGCTAGTTACCTGGACGACTTCACGGCTCTGCGTGATGCGCTTGCCGGATACCCCGACGACCGCGGAAAAGTCCTGCCCGTGGAGGAGCCGCGCGCCTGAAGTGGGCGGTTACTCCACGTCCTCCCGGGCCTGGATCGCCAGGCCATTCTCCTCGATACGCGACAGCAGGCTTGCCAGCTGGGCGACCTCCGGGTCGTCCAGCCCGGCCAGCATCTCGCCGCGGGCCTGGCTGACCACCGCGTCGATCTTCTCCAGCAGCGGCGTGGCCTCGGGGGTCAGGAAGATACGCTTGGTGCGGCGGTCCTGCTCGCAGCCGCGCCGTTCGATCAGTCCCTGCTCGGAGAGCTGGTCCAGGGTCCGCACCAGGGAGGGCGCCTCGACGCCGATGGCACGGGCCAGGTCGCATTGCGGCTGGCCATCACCGAGTCGCCAGAGGTGGTAGAGCGTGATCCAGCGGGTCTGGGTCAGGCCCAGCGGCGCCAGCCGCCGGTCGATGACGGCGCGCCACAGGCGCGGTACGCGGGACAGCTGGAAACCGATGTTCTGGTGCATGGGTCTGTGCATCCGGAAGAAACCTGTGCGAATTGTCCGAACCGCTGGCGTGGAATGCAAGCAGGCTTATCATTGCACAGGCTCGGCCGTTGCGGTGTCATCGTCTGACTGGTCCGCCGGCGGCTCGTCGCGCCCCGACATCGCCTCGCCCCGTGAGTCGGGCGCTGTCGCCGCCTGTTGCACCTCCTCCTCAGCGGCTTCTTCCGCTGCCCCATCAGGGTCGGACGCGGGCCGCGGGAGCAGCCGCCGAACATCCAGGCCGGGAATGCCTAAGGGACGCTGTATCGTGCCGTCGGCCAGGGTCGCCGCCTCGGCGTCCTCACTCACCGTGAAGCGCAGCATCCCGATCTGCTGGCCGCTGTCGGTCATCACATCGATGCGCCACGCACCTCGCGCGTCCTCGGGGAAGTTCAGCTTGTGGCTCCAGGCCCGGTAGCCCGCCGCGCGGCCTCCCTGGATCTCCAGCGGGATGCGGTCGACTTCCTCGCCGTCCTGTCGCCATACGTGTACCACCTCCTCCCGCAGGCCGCGCGGGGCATGGATCGCCGTAAAGGCATAGAGCCCCTCGCGGGTCAGTGCCTCAGGGGTCAGGGGCGTGCTGCCGACCGGACGCCTGGCCTCGGTATCGAACTCGGGCGAGAGCGCGCTGCCCGAGATCCACAGGCTGGCCGGCGGCACCCAGGCGCGGCCCGCCCAGGCCACGCCGGCCAGCAACGGCAGCAGGGCCAGCATTGCCAGCCAGCGTGAAGGGCTCATGGGCCGCAGCAGGTGCATCAGGCTCGGCAGGCTGAACAGCACCATGGCAGCGATGGCCATTAGCAGGCTCTGACCCGTGGTCAGGTGCAGCAGGGTAGGCAGGGTGACCAGCACCACCAGGAACACGCACTGGGCATGGAAGGCGAAGTAGAGCCAGCGCAGCCGACCGGCCAGCTTGTAGTAGAGCGGGTCGAGGATCGACAGCAGCGCCATGGCCAGCACCAGCAGGGTGAAGAACGCCTGACTGCTGTGCCATACCGTGGTGGCGAGCAGGAAGGGCAGGGTGAAGAACAAGGTCTCCTGGTGGATCAGTTGGGCGATGAAGGTGGTCACGCCGCGGGGCAGAGGCGGGTAGCCACGCCTGATCAGCAGTCGGCCGATCAGGCTCTCGGAGAGCAGCAGTACCCAGGCCAGCAGCATGCCCAGTGCCAGCATCCCGCCCAGCCACTGCTGGCGCTCGACCAGGAAGAAGCTCCCCAGCCCGGCGGCCAGGGCCATCGGCGGCCATAGCCAGCGCCAGGGCCGGGCATGCTCCACCAGGCGTTCGAGGCGGGATTGCCAGACGCCGAAGCGCGCTGACGGCGTGCCGGCGGCAGGTGAGGCAGTGGGCTGGGACGTGTCCAGTGGCGATTCTTGGCTCATCCGCCGAGTCTAACAGCGCCCGTCTCGCTGGGGTGAGTCGTCGGGACCTGCCATGCTGTCGGCAGGGACTTGACGTTCGGGCCCGGCTGCACCAAGCTGTCAAAAATCAAACGGCCGTATGAATTCCTGCATGGAGGTTCTGGATGATCTATCAAGGTAATGCCATCACGGTGGCACGGGGTGGCAAGGACGGCAGCGATGCCATCGCCACGCTCACCTTCGACCTCAAGGACGAGTCTGTTAACAAACTCTCCAGCGCCGTGGTCGCCGAACTGGGGGAAGCCGTCGCCGCCATCCGCGCCGAGCGCGGCCTCGAGGGGCTGGTGATCGGCAGCGCCAAGCAGGCGTTCATCGTCGGCGCCGACATCACCGAATTTCACAGCCTGTTCGAGCAGGGGGCGGTGGAGATCAACGCCATGCTCGAGCGAGTGCATGGCATCTTCAACGCCATCGAGGACCTGCCGTTCCCCACCGTCACCGCGCTCAATGGCCTGGCGCTGGGCGGTGGATGCGAGGTCGCCCTGACCACGGACTTTCGCGTCATGGCCGAGTCGGCCAAGATCGGCCTTCCCGAGACCAAGCTTGGCATCCTGCCGGGGTGGGGCGGCTGCGTTCGTCTGCCGCGCCTGATCGGCGCCGACAACGCCGTGGAGTGGATCGCCGGCGGCAGCGAGAACCGCGCCGATGCCGCCCTCGAGATGGGGGCCGCGGACGCCGTGGTGCCGAGCGAGCAACTCGAGGCCGCGGCACTCGACATCCTGGCTCGCGCTCGGGCCGGCGAACTCGACTACCAGGCCCGCCGCGCCGAGAAGAAGGCGCCGCTCAAGCTTGGCCCCATCGAGCAGATGATGACCTTCGAGACCGCCAAGGGCTACGTGGCCGGCAAGGCGGGGCCGCACTATCCGGCACCGGTGGAGGCCATCAAGGTCATCCAGAAGGGCGCCGGCGAGTCGCGCGCCCGGGCCCAGGCCATCGAATCCAAGGCCTTCGCCAAGCTGGCGCTCTCCGATGTGGCGTTCAACCTGGTCGGCCTGTTCATGAACGATCAGGTGGTCAAGAAGAAGGGCAGCCAGTACGAGAAGCAGGCGCGCCCCGTGAAGCAGGCGGCGGTGCTCGGGGCCGGCATCATGGGCGGCGGCATCGCCTACCAGAGCGCCTCCAAGGGCACGCCCATCCTGATGAAGGACATCAAGAGCGATGCCATCGAGCTGGGCCTGAAGGAGTCGCGCAAGCTGTTTGCCAAGCAGGTCGAGCGGGGCAAGCTCTCCACCGCGCAGATGGCCGAGCGACTCAGCAACATTCGCCCGACCCTCTCCTATGGCGACTTCGGCGAGGTCGACCTGGTGGTCGAGGCCGTGGTCGAGAGCCCCAAGGCCAAGGATGCGGTGCTCACCGAGGTGGAAGGCCAGGTAGGGGAGGAGACCATCCTCACCTCCAACACCTCGACCATCTCGATCACCCGCCTGGCCAAGAACCTCAAGCGGCCCGAGAACTTCTGCGGCATGCACTTCTTCAATCCGGTGCACCGCATGCCGCTGGTCGAGGTCATCCGCGGCGAGAAGACCTCGGATGCCGCCGTGGCGGCCACCGTGGCCTATGCCCGGGCCATGGGCAAGACGCCCATCGTGGTCAATGATTGTCCCGGCTTTCTGGTCAATCGCGTGCTTTTCCCCTATTTCGGCGGCTTCGGTCAGCTGGTCGAGCAGGGCGCCGACTTCCAGCGCATCGACAAGGTGATGGAGAAATTCGGTTGGCCGATGGGGCCCGCCTACCTGCTCGACGTAGTGGGCATGGACATTGCCTTTCACGCCGGCGAGGTGATGGCCGAGGGCTTCCCCGAGCGCATGGCCGACATGGCCGGTGACAGGGCAGGCGACAGGGGCAAGAGCGTCATTCAGCTCATGGTCGAGCACGACCGCCTGGGCCAGAAGAACGACAAGGGCTTCTATGCCTACGAGGAAGACAGAAAGGGCAAGCCCCGGAAGGTCACCGACGAGGCCGCCATCGAGCTGGTCAAGGAGGTGGTCAGCGAGCATCGCGAGTTCAGCGACGAGGACATCATCGCGCGCATGATGATACCGCTGTGCCTGGAAACCGTGCGCTGTCTCGAGGACGGCATCGTCGGCAGCCCGGCCGAGGCCGACATGGCGTTGATCTACGGCATCGGCTTCCCGCCGTTTCGCGGCGGCGCGCTGCGCTACATCGATGCCATGGGGGTCGACGCCTTCGTTACCCAGGCCCAGCAGCTCGCCGACGAGTTCGGCACGCTCTACGCCCCTACCGAGAGGTTGCGCCAGATGGCCAAGTCCGGCGAGTCCTTCTACGACAGCAAGACCCAGGACTGATCCCACCACCCAAGGTCAGGACGTTTCGGACATTTTTTAAGGAGTTATCGATGAGCTTGAATCCGAGAGACGTGGTGGTGGTCGACTGTGCCCGTTCCGCCATGGCCAAGGCGAAACAGGGTGCCTTCCGCCACGTGCGTGCCGAGAACCTCTCCGCCGCCGTGATGCAGGCGCTGTTCGACCGCAACCCGGGGCTTGACCCGGCCGAGGTCGACGACGTGATCTGGGGCTGCGTCAACCAGACCCTGGAGCAGGGCATGAACATCGCCCGCAACGCGGCGATCCTCACCGGCATCCCCAACAGCGTGCCGGCGCAGACGGTCAACCGCCTGTGCGGCTCGTCGATGAGTGCGCTGCATATCGCCGCGGCCAACATCCGCGCCGGCATGGGCGAGTTCTATATCATCGGCGGCGTGGAGCACATGGAACACGTGGGCATGACCCATGGCGTCGACGTCAACCCGGCGGCCAGCAAGCATGTGGCCAAGGCGGCCATGATGATGGGGCTGACCGCCGAGCTGCTGGGCAAGATGCACGGCATCTCGCGGCAGGATCAGGACGCCTTTGGCGTGCGCTCGCACCAGCGCGCCCAGGCGGCGATGGAGAACGGCGGCTTCGACCGCGAGATCATCGGTATCGAGGGCCATGATGCCAACGGCTTCCGGGTTCGGGTGAACCGCGACGAGGTGATTCGCAGCGACGCCAGCCTGGAGAAGATGGCCGAGCTCAAGCCGGCCTTCGACCCCCGCGGCGGCACGGTTACTGCCGGTACCTCCTCGGCGCTCTCGGTGGGCGCGGCCGGCATGGCGGTGATGAGCTATGAACGCGCCCAGGCGCTGGGGCTCGAGCCCATCGCGCGGGTGCTCTCTACCGGTGTGGCTGGCTGCGATGCCTCGATCATGGGCTATGGTCCGGTACCGGCCTCGAAGCAGGCGCTGAAGGCCGCGGGCCTGACCGTCGACGACATCCAGACCGTGGAGCTCAACGAGGCCTTTGCCGCTCAGGCGCTGCCGGTGCTCAAGGACCTGGGCCTGCGCGACGCCATGGACGACAAGGTCAATCTCCACGGTGGCGCCATCGCCCTGGGCCACCCGCTGGGCTGCTCCGGCGCGCGCATCAGCACCACCCTGCTCAACGTGATGCAGGAGCGCGATACCACTCTGGGCCTGGCCACCATGTGCATCGGCATGGGTCAGGGCGTTGCCACGGTGTTCGAACGGCTCAAGTAACCCGCCCGGCGGGAACGCACCAAGGCAAGACGGCACCCCTCCGGGTGCCGTCTCGCGTTGTGCTGCCGAGGCTCAGCCGCCCGCCACCAGGGCGCGTGCGGCGAAACGACGATTTTCGTTGCGCTCGACCATCGTACCCTCGGCCCCGATCCAGCCCTGTTCGCGATAGTAGCGCAGGGCGCCCTCGTGCAGCGGCGCGCTGAGCCCCTCCTGAATCATAGCCCGATGCGTCAGCTGGCCGAGCGCGGGATGCGCCGCCTTGAAGCGCATGAAGTTCTCGAACACGCTCGAGACCAGTCGGTAGACCAGTTCCGGATCGGTGTCCGCCGTAGTGACCAGGGTCCCCTTGACCCCAAAGGTACGGACCGCCCGCTGGTTGTCGCCATACAGGCCGCCGGGGATCGAAGCCCGCGTAAAATAGGGGTAGGCAGCCACCAGCAGGTCGATGGTGTCGCCCTGGACGTCGATGATCTCGGCATCGCACAGCCGGATGGCCTTGGCCACCGAGGCGTTGGGGTGCCCCACGGTGTAGACCATGGCGTCGATGTTGCCATGGCAGAGTTCCATGGACTGCTGATCGGCGGGTAGGTTGTGGATCGAGCGGAAGTTGGTGCGCGTCCAGCCCCTGGCATCCATCAGCCTGAGCATGGTGCCGCGCTGACCCGAGCCCGGATTGCCGATGTTCACCGAGTGCTGCTGCAGATCCTCGAAATCACGGATGCCGGCATTGCGGCGCACTACCAGGGTGAAAGGCTCGCTGTGCAGCGAGAAGACCGAGCGCAGTGCCTCGTTCGGGCCGTCGTTGCGAAAGCCCTCGGTTCCCAGGGTGGCGTACTGGTGCAGGTCCGACTGGGCTAGCGCGAACATGAGCTCGCCCTGTCGTAGGGCCTTCAGGTTGGCGCTGGAGCCCTCGCTAGGCTGAGCCCGGCAGGGCATGTCGATAGCGCGACACAGGGCGCGTCCCACCACGTGATAGACCCCGGAAGGGCTGGCGGTGGAAATGATCAGGGGATTCTCTGCGATCGCCGAGGGCGCGTGACTGAGAAACAGGCTGGTCAGGCCAATGGCCAGCAGCCTTGCGGTTGGTTTCATGACTCACCTCTTATCAGTGAGTCGGCCAGAGGCACTCCAGAACCAAGAGGAGGCCAGGCGGAAGCCGAAAGGAGGGAAGACTTCACATCGTTTCTGGTCGACGGGTTGTGTTGTTGTCTGGGTGTTGTTGTCTTGTTGTCGCCCATTCAGCCGATGCGGCGTTTGGCAAAGCCCGCGTCCTCGTGGGTTACACGGGGCTTCTTGAGTTATAGCAGCTGCTTAAAAAGCGGAAGTGACTTTCAACGGACTTTAATCGCATATAGTTAGATCACGCCGGCCTCGAGACCGGCGGCCATGGCCATGCCCAGTTCCTCCACCTGGTCGGCAAAGCTCTCCTGCCATTTGCCGCGCAGGATCAGCGGTTCCTGCACCCACTTCCAACTTAGCCCGGTGACGATGCTCTCCACTGCACGGCGCGTGCCGGTACCGTCACTGCCGGCGCGCACGTAAAGCGCACAGGGCAGGCCCTGTTTCGCCTCCAGCACCGGGTAGTAGCTGCGATCGAAGAAGTCCTTCAGCGCGCCGCTCATGTAGCCCAGGTTCTCGGTAGTGCCGAGCAGGATGGCATCGCAGGCCAGGACGTCCTCGGGGCCGGCCGACAGCGGTGCCTTCACGACCACCTCGACACCCTCGAGGTCGGGGTGACGGGCACCGCGCTCGGCGGCCTCGCGGAGTCGAAGGGTATTGGTCGAGGGGGCATGGGCGACGATCAGCAAGCGCGGCATGGCGGTCTCCCGGGTTGAAGGTGTGGCATATGGCCATCATGCCATGCCCGGGTGGCGTTGACAGGCGCCAGGCTTTCTCCGACGCTGAGTCGGCGCTATTGCACCGTCATCGCGACACTTCGATATCTGCCACATCTTGGACATCCAGGGAGGTTGATCACCATGGCCTTTGCACTCTCAAACATGCAGCTGCACAGCCCGGCTTTCGCGGCGGGGACCGCCATTCCGCGGCAATTCACGGGGGAGGGGGACGATGTCTCGCCGGCCCTTTCGTGGCAGGACGCGCCGGAGGGCACCAAGGGCTTCGCGGTGATCTGCCACGACCCGGACGCCCCGCTGGTGCAGAACGGCACCTACGGTTTCGTGCACTGGGTGCTCTACAACCTGCCGGCCTCCACCAGCTCGCTAGACGAAAACAGTGGCGAGGGCACCTCGGGGCTGAACGACTTCGGTAAGAAGGGCTATGGGGGCCCGATGCCGCCGGACGCTCACGGGCTTCACCACTACTACTTCTGGGTGCTGGCGCTGGACAAGGCCACCGACCTGCCGGAGGGCCTCTCGCTGCCGGAGCTGCTCAAGCAGGTCGAGCCCCACCTGATCGGCATGAACCGCCTGATCGGCACCTACCAGCGCGACTGACCCGGGCGTCCTCGCCGCGCGCTAAACAAGACGAAGCGCAAGCCAATGCCACGGGCCCGCGTCTAACGACGACACAGGCCCGTGGCATTTTCTTGCCAATCAGCTCGCGCTATCGCTGCGCTCCGGCGCCGCTACGCCATCGTGGTCGATGACCAGGTGCTCGAGCTCCTCGCAGAATGCTTCCAGGGCCTCGCTGGTATGTCCCGGGCGGCGGTGCAGCTCGATCTCCACCTGCCCAAGGGGCGGTAGGCCCTCTGCCTCGCCGACGATGCGACACCCTTCGGGAATACTGCGCGGGGTCTTCACCGTCATCGCCAGGCCCGCCTGGACCGGCAGGTTGATACCGGTGGGCGACTGGCTGGAGTAGTGCACCTCCCAGCGTCGCTCCTCGCGGCCCAGGGCCGAGAGGGCATGGGCGCGGAAGATGCATCCCTCCGGATTGAGCGCCATCGGCAGGGTCGCCCACTGGGCCGGTGAGACGCCCTCGGCCACCACCCACACCATCGGTTCCCAACCGAGCAGCTGGCCCGACTGAGTGGGCAGGTGGCGGATCGACAGCACTACGTCCAGCAGGCCCTCCTGGAAACGCTTCACCAGGCTGGCGCTCATGTCGCAGTGGATCTCCAGGCGCGTATCGGGGAAGCGCTCGGCATAGCGGGGCAGCAGGGCGGGCAGGTAGGCGGCGGCCTGCTCCTCGGACGTCGCGAAGCGGATCAGCTCGCCGCGCTGGGTGTCGCCCAGGGCCTCGCGGGCCTCGTCCTCGAGCTTGAGCATGTGGCGGGCATAGGGCAGCAGGCGTTCGCCCGGGGCCGTCAGCAGCACGCTGCGGCTGGTGCGTTCGAGCAGCGCCTGGCCCATCTGGTCCTCGAGGCGTTTGATCTGCAGGCTCACCGCCGACTGGGTGCGGTGCAGCACCTTGCCGGCGGCGCTGAAACCCTGGCACTCGGCCACGGTGACGAAGGTGCGGAGGAGCACGGTATCCATGAACAATGAGCTCTTGAAATTGGTTGTATCTCAATCATTCATTTTTATTATGAATGAGGCGCTTCTAAGATGTCCAGCGACATCCGGCAACACTTAGGAGCAGGAGACCCATGCAGGCAACCGCCGACGTCCAGACCCACAATGCCCTCGATGGCCTCATCGACCTGGCTCGCTATCCCATCGATGACCTGGACAGCCCGGCCGGCCAAGCGCTGATCGAGAACTGCCGTCGCCAGCTCGACCAGGATGGCTGCGTGGTGCTGAAGAATTTCGTACCAGAAGACGCGCTGGCGCGTCTGGAACGCGAGACCGAGCGTCTCTCGCCAGAGGCGCATTACAACCAGACCGAGACCAACCCCTACAACAGCGCCGGTAACCCCGAGTTGCCGGCCAGTCACCCGCTCAACCGCTTCGACGACCGCACCAACGGCTTCGTCGCCGGCGACCGCATCGACCGCGATACCATCATTCGCCAGGTCTACGAGCATCCCGGCTTCCAGCGCTTCATCGGTGCCGTGGTAGGCATGGAGGAGATTCACCAGTATGCCGACCCGCTGGCCGACCTGGTGGTCAACGTGCTGCGCGAGGGCTGCCAGCATCCGTGGCACTACGACACCAACGAATTCATCGTCACCATGATGACCCGCCAGTCCCACGGCGGCGGTCGCTTTGAGTATGCCCCGGGCATCCGCAGCCCGGAGGGCGAGAACTTCGCGGAAGTGGAAAAGGTGATCGACGGCGACCGCTCGCGGCTCACCTCGCTCGACCTTCAGCCTGGCGACCTGCAGGTGTTCTTCGGTCGCTATTCGCTGCACCGGGTCACCCCGGTAGAGGGCGACAAGGAACGCCACACCGTGATCTTCGCCTATGCCAAGGAGCCGGGCTTCATCGGCCGCCCCGAGCGTGCCAAGAACATCTTCGGTCGCATGGCGCCGGTCCACGAGCGGCTGCTCGAGGAAGGCATGGACCGCAGCGACAGCCTGGCCGACTGAGCGCCGTCCCCGCCGCCTGGCAAGCCCATTCGGATGGTCGCCGCGCCGGCGGCCATCCCCCTGACGACACAGCGAGAGACCCCATGAGCATCGTAGAGTCAGAGAAACTGACCGACAGCGAACCGGACCAGATCCCGGTCGTGCCCTCGGCCCCGATGGCCAACGGCGACAGCATCCCCACCGCCTTCGACCCCGTGCAGCTGCGCGCCGGGCGCCTGTCGCGCCTGCGCGCCATGATGGCCGAGCAGGGCTACGCCGCCCTGGTGCTGTTCGACCCCAACAATCAGCGCTACGCCACCGGGTCGCGCAACATGTTCGGCTACTTCCTGCGCAACTCCACGCGCTACGTCTATGTGCCGCTGGAAGGCCCGATCATCCTCTTCGAGTACCCGGGCAGCGCGCACATCTCCACCTGGTTGGAGACCATCGACGAGTCGCGCACCTCCAAGGTGGTGTGGTCGGCGGTGAACCAGCGCGACAACCTCTCCTCGGATCCCTTCGGCGTGGAGATCGCCGAGCTGGTCCAGGAGCACGGCCGCGGCAACAAGAAGGTCGGCCTGGACCGCTGCGCGCTCAATCTGGCCCGCTCGCTGGAGGCCCAGGGCCTCGATGTCTTCGACTGCATGCAGGACACCCTGCACTGTCGGCGCATCAAGACCCCCGAGGAGATCGCCTGCCTGGCCCAGTCCATGGCGGCAAGCGAGGCCTCGGTGGCCGAGGTGGAGGCCGCGATCAAGCCCGGCGTCACCGAGAACGAGCTGTTCGCCATCATGTACGGCGAGGTGATCCGCGGCGGTGGCGAGTTCATCGAGACCCGCCTGCTCAACTCCGGGCCGCGCACCAACCCCTGGTTCCACGAGGCCAGCGACCGCAAGATCCGCCCCGGCGAGCTGGTGGCGCTGGACACCGACACCATCGGTTGCCACGGCTACTACTCCGACTTCTCGCGGACCTTCCACGTCGGCCCGGGCAAGCCCAGTGCCTACCAGCGCGAGCTCTACCGCATGGCCTATGACCAGGTGCACCACAACATGGGCATCCTAAAGCCGGGTATGAGCTATCGCGAGATCGCCGAAACGGCCTGGAAGATTCCCGAGCGATTCCTGGATCGTCGCTACCCCTCGATCATCCACGGGGTGGGCATGCACGGCGAGACCCCGCTGGTGGCGCACCACATGGACTTCGACCGCTTCTCCAAGGATGGCGTGCTCGAGCCCGGCATGGTGGTCTCGGTGGAGAGCTACATCGGCGAGGTGGGCGCCGCCGACGGTGTCAAGCTCGAGGAAGAGGTGCTGATCACCGACACCGGCATCGCGAAGCTCTCCCGCTACCCCTTCAACGAGGCACTGCTCGGCCGTGAATACTGAGGCACAAGGACGCAACATGCAGACCCTGACCCACTGGATCGGTGGCGAGCGCCTGGACGGCGAGCGCCATCTGGACGTGATCAATCCGGCCAGCGCCGAGGTGATTGGCCGCGTGCCCCTGGCCGACAGCGCCACCGTGGAGCGCGCCATCGACGCCGCCCGGGCAGCACAGCCGGCCTGGCGCGATACGCCGCCGGCCAAGCGCGCTCAGGTGATGTTCCGCTTCAAGATGCTGCTGGAGCGCGACGCCGACGAGATCTGCGCCCTGGTTGCCAAGGAGCACGGCAAGGTGCTCGAGGATGCCATGGGCGAGCTCAAGCGCGGCATCGAGAACGTTGAATACGCCTGCGGCGTACCGGAACTGCTCAAGGGCGAGTACTCCCACAACGCCGGCCCGGGCATCGACACCTGGTCCAACCACCAGCCGCTGGGCATCGTCGCCGGCATCACGCCGTTCAACTTCCCGGCCATGGTGCCGCTGTGGATGTATCCGATGGCGATCGCTTGCGGCAACGCCTTCATCCTCAAGCCCTCCGAGCAGGTGCCCTCGGCCTCGCTCAAGATGGCCGAGCTGCTGGAGGAGGCGGGCCTGCCCGTCGGGCTCTTCCAGGTGGTGCACGGCGACCGCGAGGCCGTGGAGGCGCTGATCGACGCCCCCGAGGTGAAGGCGCTCAGCTTCGTCGGCTCCACGCCGGTGGCGAAATCGATCTACCGCCGCGGTGCCGACAACGGCAAGCGCGTGCAGGCGCTGGGCGGGGCCAAGAACCACGCCGTGGTGCTGCCCGACGCCGACCTGGATAATGCCGCCAGCACCCTGATCGGCGCCGCCTTCGGCAGTGCCGGCGAGCGCTGCATGGCAATCTCCGTGGCGGTGTGCGTGGGCGATGCCACCGCCGATGCCCTCGTGGCGAAAGTCGGCGAGCAGGCGCGCACCCTGAAGATTGGCCCGGGCACCGAGACGGGCCTCGACATGGGCGCTCTGGTCAATGCCGCGCACCGCGACAAGGTGGCGGGTTACATCGAGCAGGGCGAGGCAGCCGGCGCCGAGCTGGTAGTCGACGGCCGCCAGCATCCGCTGGTGACGGCATCGCCGGGCTACTTTCTGGGCGCCACCCTGTTCGACCGGGTGACCCCGGAGATGGGCATCTACCGCGAGGAGATCTTCGGTCCGGTGCTCTGCGTGGTGCGCGTCGAGACCTTCGAGGAGGCCATCGCGCTGATCAACGCCCACCAGTACGGCAACGGCACCTGCGTGTTCACTCGCGACGGCGAGGCCGCACGGCGCTTCAGCGATGCCATCGAGGTGGGCATGGTGGGCATCAACGTGCCGCTGCCGGTGCCGGTGGCCTTCCACAGCTTCGGTGGCTGGAAGGAGTCGCTGTTCGGCGACCTCCACGCCTACGGCCCCGACGCGGTGCGCTTCTATACCCGCCGCAAGGCGGTCTCCCAGCGCTGGCCCGCCCAGAACTCACGGGAACAGGCCCAGCTGAACTTCCCCTCCAACTAACGCACCCGCCAACCCAGGCAAACGCATCGCCCATCCCTGTGGATGGGCGATGGTGTGTCATTGCCCCAGCATCTTGTCCACACGTTCGCGGTTATCCTCTATCCAGGCGGCGGCGGAGGCTTCGAAAGAGGTGCCGTTATTTTCATACGCCGCCATCATCGCTTCCAGCTCGGCAACGCTGATGCTCCACTGGGACATGATGTCGTAGGCGCGCGGATACTTGTCTTCGATCCCCTGGTACGAGAGCACGAAAACGCTGTCGAACTGGAAATGCCCCTGCGTATCCTCCAGAAACTTCAGGTCGTATTGCGAAAACATGGAGTGCGGACGCCAGCCGGTGATGATGAAGGGCGTCTTGTTGGGGATCTTTTCTCGGAGAACGCCCATTATGGCGGCTTCGCTGGTGTAGGCATGTTCATATCCATCAAGGTCATAGGCGTCATCGGCCATCACCTTTTCAGAAATATCCACCATGCCGGCACCGGCACCGATGGTGACTACCTGTCCGCCGAACTTGTCCGCCTTGCCCGCTAGGTCGCCGATGGTTTCCTCCTCGACATAGGCAGGCACGACCCAGCCGAGTGGTACATCCTTGTAGCTGGTGGCCACTTTTTGAAGGTCATCCTGGTACTCGTTCCAGCGAGCCGCTTCGGTGTGCGGTAGCCAGGCGTCCATGAAGAACTCGATCTGCTCGACCTTCATCCCCTGGAAGATGGCGGGTTGAGCAAGCAGCTTCGTTTCGACGGTGTAGCCCGTCTCTTCCAGGATCTGCGCGGCTATGGCGGTGGGCGCTTCGGTACTGGTCCAGGCCGGCATGCCGAAGGTGATGGTCGTGTCCTCGACACCCTCGGCCGTCAGCGGCCGCTGATCGGCGGCCTGGGCACCTGTGGCGACCATCGTGACCGTGAGTAACGTTGTGGATAGGCGTGAGAGTTTCATGCGTAGACCTTCTGTTGACGGTGGTGTTGAAAGGGTCGACTCACTGCGCAGTGGCAGGGGCGGTCAGCGTTCCATAAGCCTCGCGCAGGGTTTCCGGGGTAAACGGCAGGGCATCGACCTTGTCCGCTTGCCAGGCGGCATATTCGCGTCCTTCCAGCCACTTGATCATGTTGTCGGTGTCTAGCACTTCCAGGGCATAGACCCAATTGGCCATGATCGTCATCGCCGCCATGTGGGCCCCCTCGCTGGAGGTGGTACACATGTCGTGAACCAGATGAATGCGGTAATCGCGGAAGTAGGCGTCGAACACCGATGTCATCAGGCACCCGTCGGTGACCACGCCGCCGATGATCAGCCGCTTGACGCCTAGGCTCTTCAGCATCAGGTCCAGGCTGGTGTCGCAAAAGGCGCTCCAGCGGTGTTTATCGATCACGATGTCCGTGTCCTGGGGCTTGACCGCCTCCACGATCTCGATGCTGTCGCGGTTATCGGCGTAGAACTGCGGCTCGCCGCTGGCGTGACGGGGCTCATCGAGCGAGAGCCCGACCCCATCGTGGCGATTGATCTGACGGGTGTAGATCACCGGGATGCCGGCCGCGCGGCAGGATTCGATCATGCGCTGGGTGTTGCGCACTACCTCGTCCAGCCCGAACAGGCCAAAGCCGCTCTCCTTCTGCAGGTCGATTACCACAAGGGCGGTTTCACGGGTCTCCATGCTTATCTCCATGCTTGACGTTCTCCTGAAGGGGGGCCTGGCGTTCATCTCGCTCGGGCCGGGGGAAATGCTCGAAGATCTCACCTGACTCCATGGCATTGGCCATCTGCATGATCCAGCGCAGGTAGGGCCTCGAGTCGCTTACCAGCGCGTGATCCCGGGCGGCGAGCGCCCTGGTGTCACTGTCGGCCCCATGCTGGGCGATCTCGCGCATGACGGGCTCTGTCTGCTCAACCGCCTTTTGCATGATGCCGCGCTCCAGGCGCAGCATCTTGATCATGAAGTTCAGGAAATTCTTGAAGAAGTCCTTCTCGGCAATGTAGTGATCCTTGCGATCGCCTTTCTTCCAGACCTTCACCACCATGCCGGAATCGATCAGCTCGCGGACGCCGGTGCTGACGCTCGCCTTGCTCATGGCGACCTCGTCCTTGATGTCGTCAAGCGTCAACGGTGAGGCAGCGAAATAGAGCACGGCATAGATCCGACCCACAGAGGGCGTCATGCCGTAGGCCACCATGCTCTGTGCAAGGGCGCTGATCATCACGTCACGCGCCTCCTCCAGGCGCTGGGCGTCTGTCTCCTGCATGGCATACCTCTTAGTTCATTTTGTATTGAACATATTGAACAAAATAAACAGAACGGTGGGGGGAGTCAACTCGGCAAGCCGAGGGGGTATCGCGTGTGTGCAGCAGTAGGCTTGCTTGAGTCCCTGACGGTTGGCGTATCGACGCCATGGCGAAAGTCGTCGTTGGCTGCGCACGTGGCAACGACGACTGAGCAGGTTCCGTCAGGTCGCGGAGTGGTGGACAGTGCACCGAGGGAGGGGAAGTCCGCGGCTAGTGTTCTTACCACGGTGGCGGTGGCAGTGGCGGGAAGGCGTCGCTGTGCGGTGATCTCAACGCCTACGGCTCTGGCTCGGATCGCTTTTACCCGCCGTAAAGCCGTCTCCCAGTGCCGCTCCGCCCAGACGTCACGAGAAGCTGAACGTCCCAGCGGACGCCCGACCTACCTACCAGCCCAGGCTCATGCATCTCCCATGCCTAGCGGATGAGCGATGTGGTGTCTGCCTACCGGTTCACGCCGTGGCATATTCTGTTGCAGTTGGGCTCCGCTCGACACGGCCCCAGCGCATAAGCACCACCAGCCTTTGCTTCGGCTCTTGACGTCAATAACGACGCGTAGCCGTCGGTAATAATCTACTCTTGTAAGCCATCGCTTACGTTGATGGAGAAATCGCTATCCATTCGGGCAACATTAGAGATTTGCGTCTACGATAGAGGTTATTTCCGGTCAGGTGATAGGGCAAAGGAGTATGCGACAGTCAGACATCTTACTCACTCAAAGCGATGCGAATCCTGCCCATGGCAGCGGTTATCGTGGGAGTGCTCCTTACAGCGCGAATGGATGGCCGTTATCGACCGAGGCTGTGCGAAAACATCGTCGATTCTTTACACACACTGGCTGTCTCTCCAGGAGGCTGTGGAGAGGCAGTTTCGTGTCATGAGATAGCATGAACGTTTCCATGCAATGGAAAGCTACTTAGGTTCTGTCTGAAAAGTTGGCACGCAAGCAGCGATCTATGCAGGCCAGGCATACCATCGCTTTGAAGCTGCTGGCCAACTTGTCGTAGCGGGT
>NZ_JACHXQ010000019.1 GCF_014192285.1 Halomonas fontilapidosi
TTCCTGTTCGTCAGGCCAGCGTTTTGCCTCGGGCTGCCTTCAGATTCCCCCTCGCGGGAGACACCCTTGCCGTCGGCTAGCACTTCCCCTTGCCGTGCAGGGGACTTTCACCCCCAAGTCATCCCGAGGCACCACCCTCGGGAACAGCGCCAGTCAGGCGCTGCGCGCCATGCCTGGCGCACACGCAAGACGCCTGCGACCCGAAGGTCGCAGGCGCTGCAGGGGTAGTTAGCGGCCCGCGCCAGACGGGCTATTTGGTCGACTTGCGGGTATCGATGCCCAGCAGTTTCCAGGCCGGACAGAAGTTGAACAGGCCGGTAGCCAGCGGCAGTATGCCGATCCAGCCCCAGACCCCGATGGTGCCGGTGAGGGCCAGCAGGATCAGCACGGCGCCAACCACGATACGGGCAATCTTGTCGATACCGCCCACATTGCTCTGCATGACGAACTCCTTCGGTTAGTGTCAGCGACTCAGAAGCTGTAAACGGGGATGCTCGGGTCTCGCATCATCTCGGCCATCGGGCCCGGGGCGGCGACGCCGACGCCTTCCAGGAGGTCTCCCTCCTGATGCTCGCTATTGGGCAAGTAGATGGCGCAGACATCCACCTGAGCGCCATCCTTGATCAGCATTTTCAGGATCGCTTCTGGCGTCATCTGGTCCACTTCACTCATCTCCGGCGTCTTGAAGGGCGCGTCACTCGCATACCCCTCCACGGCAAGATCGCCCGCCTGGTCGCAGAGCAGAATGTTCGGATCCGTACCCTGCATCTGCATATTCCGGGTCAGGATCATCGCCATGCCCTGGGTCTGCAGCGAGTCGCTGGTGAGGATCACCAGCGCCTGGTCCTTCGATTCATCACCGCCGTGGCTGTCGGCCAGGGCAGCGCCGGAGAGTCCGATGGCAGCAGCGGCGGTAGCCAGGGTCAGTGTTTTCTTGATCGTCATGTGCTCACCTCGTTGGATCGTGCATGATGGCGGGCCCTCGCCGGTCGACGAAGGCCTGCGAATGGCGTTTACTCGGCCGGACGCCAAGCGACGTCGGGGTCGATCTCATAGCTCCAGGGCAGCCCGGCGTTGCGCCAGCCGTTCACGGCGCGCACCCCCTTGGAATCCCCTTCCTCGAGCTTGCTGCCCTCGAAGCCGTCGGTGACCGAATAAACCTTGTTGAAGCCCATCTCGGTTATCACGTCGGCGCCGGGCGCGCTGCGGGTAGAGCCGGAACGGCACATGACGATGATCGGATCGTCCTCGGCCACCTCCAGGGCCTCCAGCTCCGCGCGCACCTGGGCCTCAAAGTCGGCATTCTTGACCATCGGCCAGGTCTTGGCGTCTTCGTTGAAGTTGTCACGATCGGCCAGCACCCAGGGCACATGAATATCGGTGGGCTTGGCGAAACCGGTGAACTTGATCTCGATGGGGTCGCGCACGTCGATCAGCACGGCCCGCTCGTTGTCCTGCATCAGCTCATAGGCCTCGCTCGCCGTGACGTAGAGCCCGAGCTGGGTTTCCCGGTAGGCGGGAACGTCGTCCTGGGCAACAACCGGGCCGGTGACCAGGGTCACCGCCAGCAGCGAACTCGCCAGTAGATGTGTCATTTTCATAACTAAAACCTCTAAAGAAATAACTTTTCTTACTTCCCTAGAAGCCTAGTGCATTGCGGCATCGTCTGCATGGGGCATGAAGACGCACCTTGATGCAGGTCAAGAAGCTGGCCGTGGAGGAGACACCTTGCCTGGTGCGCTGGTGCTTACCAGGCCTATGTTTGAGCACGGTTCGTGAGGGACGGTAGGCCCCGTCAGAGCTCGATCCGATCGTCGTAGGCGGGAATCTCGGCTTCGATATCGCTCTCGGCCAGCGCCGCCTGCAGCGCCTGCTGGGCGCCGGGCTCGCCATGCACCAGATAGAAGCGCGGCCGGTTACGAAAGGCCCCGGCCCAGCCCAGCAGCTGGGTCTGGCCGGCATGGGCGGAGAAGCCGCCGATGGTGTGGACCTTCGCCTTGACCACCAGGTCCCGCCCCAGAACGCGGATCCGCTCGGCGCCGTCGACGATCTGGCGCCCTACCGTGCCTGCCGCCTGAAAGCCGACGATCACCAGCCG
The DNA here is from genome assembly GCF_014192285.1 of Halomonas fontilapidosi. GTDB lineage: Bacteria > Pseudomonadota > Gammaproteobacteria > Pseudomonadales > Halomonadaceae > Halomonas > Halomonas fontilapidosi. The sequence continues at coordinate 2,099 of NZ_JACHXQ010000019.1, forward strand.
GGTATCGGGTCGCTCCAGGTTGTAACGGAAGTGGTGGATGATGCGCCCGCCGTTGCACATCCCCGCCCCGGCAATGATGATCGCCCCGCCGTGTAGGCGATTGATGGCCATCGACTCCTCCACCGTGCGGGTCATACGCAGGATCGGCAGATACTGACGGGTGTCGCCGCTGGCCGCCACGTTGAGCACCTTGAGGTCTTCGGCATCCAGTGACTTGCGGGCCCGGTGGTATAGCTCGGTGACCTTGATCGCCATGGGGCTGTCGAGGAACACCATCTGCTGGCGCAGCCGCCCCTCGTGGTAGAGCACGCTCAGATGGTAGAGGATCTCCTGGGTACGCCCCACGGCGAAGGCAGGAATCAGCACGTTGCCGCCCGCCTCGTGGGCCTCCTCCAGCACCCGGGCGAACTCCTCGAGGGTCTCGTCCAGCGGCCGATGGTCGCGGTCGCCATAGGTGCTCTCCATCAGCACCAGGTCCGCGTCGTAGAGCTTCCCGGGGTCCTTCATCAGTACCGAGCTGGGGTTGCCCAGATCCCCCGAGAAGACCAGGCGCTTGTGCTGCCCGCCGGAGGGCACGGCGAGTTCGACGATGGCCGACCCGAGGATATGGCCGGCGTCGCGGAACACCAGGGTCACCCCGCCCGGCAGCCGGGCTGGGTGGCCATAAGAATGGGTCTCGCAAAGCGCCAACGTCTGATCCACGTCGTCCAGCTCATAGAGCGGCTCGACCAGCGGCTTGCCGTTTCGGCGTCGCCACTTGTTCTCCCATTCGACGTCCTTGGCCATGATGAAGGCCGCGTCCTGCAGCATGATCTCCAGCAAGTCGCGGGTGCCCCGGGTGCAGTGGATCGGCCCGCGATAGCCCTCCCGCACCAGCTTGGGCAGCAGCCCCGAGTGGTCGAGATGGCCATGCGAGAGCACCACCGCCTCGAGTTCCCGCGGCAGCTTGCCGAAGGATTTGGCATTGGCCGCGTCGGCGTCGCTACCGCCCTGGTGCAGGCCACACTCCAGCAGCAGCTTGTGCGCCCGGCCGTTGCCGTCCACCTCGATGAGATAGCGCGAGCCGGTGACTTCCTTGACCGCGCCCTGGAAGGTGAGTGTCGACATGGTCTCGCTCCTTCTCGCCGAAGATGGGGTATCGCCGGTGACCCGAGCCAACAGACGGCCACGGGATGCCCCTTGGCCTCAGCATAACGGATTTGACCACACCCGGCGTCGTTCATGCCGGCCCCTTTGACCCGGGTCATCCCGTTACAGGAATACCACCGGCCAAGCCTATTACGCACCCACCACAGCCGAGCAGAACCGCCACTGCATGGGCCGACATTCACTGGCCATTTGTGCGATTTTTTCGCTATGATGAACGACAATACGCCCACCGAAAAATGGAAGAACACAGATGAACTCCGCGCCAACACTTGTGCTGGTCATGGGGGTTTCAGGCTCCGGAAAATCGCATATCGGCAAGCGCCTTGCCGAGGCCACCGATGCCGACTTCATCGATGCCGATGACCACCACAGCCCCACCAGCATCGCCAAGATGTCACGCGGCGAACCGCTCAACGATGGCGACCGGGAGGGCTGGCTCGAGACGCTCGCCGGCTTCTTGCGTAACCATGCTTCTCGGGGGCGTTCGCTGGTGATCGGCTGCTCGGCGCTCAAGCGCCGCTATCGCGACACCCTGCGCGGCGGCGCGCCGGACCTGAAGATTCTCTACCTGCATGGCAGCCGGGAGCTCCTGCTGTCACGGCTGCGCGCGCGCCAGGGGCATTTCTTCCAGGGCGATCATATGCTGGATAGCCAGCTTCGCGACCTGGAACCGCCGGACGAAGATGAGGCGATCCGCCTGGATATATCGCTCTCTCCCGAGGAGATTGTCTCGACCTTTATCGAAAGGCTTGGAGCCTGAACCTCACCTGGTAAAAGCGTAAAACATCAGCGGATGCGTAATAAAAAAGGGAGGCCAATGGCCTCCCCGTTTTATTGCGGTATCGTCTTTTTAATTTCACGACTATAGCGGCCAGATAGCGAGCTGAGGCCAGGTCAGCAGCGCCGCCAGCACCAGCAGCTGAATCGCCATGAAGGGCAGCACCGAGACATAGATGTCCTTGAGGCTTATCTCCGGCGGCGCCACGCTCTTCAGGTAGAAGGCCGCAGGGCCAAACGGCGGCGACAGGAACGACACCTGCATATTCACCGCGAACAGGATGCCGAACCAGATCGGGTCGAAGCCCAACTCCGTGACGATGGGCAGGAAGATCGGCAGGGCCAGCATGGCGATGCCGATCCAGTCGAGGAACAGCCCCAGCACCAGCATGATCGCCATCATCACCAGGATGATCACGATCGGCGCCACGTCGAGCCCCAGGATCATCCCCGAGACGAAGCGGTTGCCGCCCATCAGGTTGTAGACCCCCACCAGCGCCGCAGCGCCGATACCGATCCAGATGATCATGCCGCAGGTGAAGAGCGTCTGGCCCAGGCTGTGGTGCAACATCGCCACGCTGAACTCGCCGCGCAGCACGATCGCCAGCATCACCCCGAACACGCCCATGGCCGCGGCCTCGGTCACCGAGGCGATGCCGCCATAGATGGTGCCCAGCACCAGGAAGGCGATCATGGCCGGCAGCAGGATCGCCTTGATCGCCTCGAACTTGCTGGCAAAGGGATTGTCCTGGGTCTCGGCGGTGAGCGGCGGGCCCATCGCCGGGTTCTTCAGGCAGCGCACCAGCACGTAGGCGATGTAGGAGCCCATCAGGATCACCGCCGGGGTGATCGCCGCGGTGAACAGCTCGGCGATGGAGACGCTGGCGATCAGCCCGTAGATGATCAGCACGATCGACGGCGGCATCATGGTACCCAGCGCCCCACCGGCACACACCACGCCGATGGAGAGCCGCTTGTCGTAGCCCAGGCGCAGCATCTGCGGCAGCGCCAGGATGCCCAGCAGCACGATCTCGCCGCCGATGATCCCCGACAGCGCGGCGAGGAAGAAGGCCACCACGATGGTCTGTACCGCCACGCCGCCGGGTAGCCGCCCGGCGAACACCCGCATGGCGTTGAACAGGTCCTTGGCGATGCCCGAGCGGTCGAGCAGCGAGGCCATCAGCACGAACATCGGCACCGCCACCAGCGAGTATTCGGTGATAAAGCTGAACACCCGGCTGGTGACCAGCGGCAGCGCCGTCTCGCCGAACCAGCCGAAGGTAAAGACCATCGCCACCAGGCCGGTGATAAAAGCCAGCGGCAGGCCGGTGACCAGCAGGCCGAAGATGGCAGCGATCATCAGGATCGTGGCCGTCCCGATATCCATCAGCGTGTCTCCCTGTCGGTGGACTCATGGGCGATAGGCTCATGGTCAGCGGGACGGGCGCGAATCGACTGCACCAGGTGCAGCAGCGCCTGCAGGGTCATTAGCGCCAGTGCGAACAGGATCATGCCCTTGACCAGCGCCGGAAAGGGCGGATTCCAGGAGGTGCCGGAGCGCTCCAGCTGCCACTCGCCCAGTGGGTTGTGCGAGGCGCGCCAGAACATATGGAAGGCGGCATAGCTCATGGCCAGGCAGAAGCCCAGGGTCACCAGGTCGTTGAAGCGGTCCATCCAGCATTTGAGCCGCGGGCCGGCGCTGTCGTAGAGCACCTTGACGCGGATATGGCTGTTGCGGGCCAGCGCCGCGGGGCCCCCCAGGGCGAAGGTCACGGCGACCAGGAAGACCACCGACTCGTGCACCCAGGAGGTGGGGTTGTTGAAACCGTAGCGCAGGAACACCTCGACCACGCTGATGCCCATGGCAATCAGCACCATCCAGGCGGCGCCGCGGGCGCCGCGGGCCACCAGGCGGTCCAGGGCGGTGCGTTCGGGGCCGAGTGCCTCGACCTCATCGACCAGTTCGGCAGGGTCGCGGTTGTCGGGGGAAGATTGGGTCATGACGGGTCTCTTGACGCATCGCCCGGGTCGCGCCCGGACGATGGTCAGCTTGCCAAAAAGTGAATGGGGGAAGGCTTACATCAGGTTGCGAGCCTTCAGGAACTCGACCACAGAGTCGTAGATCTTCTGGTTCATCTCGCTGCGCTCGGCCCAGGCCGCCCACTCTTCCTTGGCGATGTTGCGGAACTTGGCGCGCTCCTCGGCGGACATGTCGATCAGCTCGATGTCCGGGTCCTGACGCGCCTCGGCGACTGCCTCGAGGTCAAGCTGCTTGAGCTCGAAGACCATCTCGTAGGCCAGCTTGTCGACCGAGGTCTCCAGTATCGCCTGGAGATCCTCTGGCAGGCCGTCCCAGATCTCCTTGTTGAGCGACACAGCAACCATCGGCAGCGAGTGGAAGCCCGGATAGTTCGGGTAGTTGGCGAAGCTGTGCAGCCCCTGGCTGTGGTTGGTGGAGAACACCGTGTAGTCGGCGGCGTCGATCACGCCCTTCTCCAGCGAGGTGTAGACCTCGGAGCCCGGCAGGTTCACCGGCGCAGCGCCGGCCTTCTCGAAGATGTTGTAGACCATGCCCTCCGGGGCACGCACCTTGAGCCCTTCGAGATCCTCCACGGTGCGGATCGGACGCTTGGAAGGGAAGGACTCCAGGCCGGTGGCCGCGGCGCCGAGCAGCTGCACGCCGTAGGGATTGACCAGCTCATTGTAGAGCTCCTCGCCACCGCCGTGGTTCATGTACTCCAGGAACTCCAGCGGGTCGCCCCAGGCGCCCACCAGGTTACCGAGCATGCCGAAGGCCGGGTCGCGGCCGGAGAAGTAGCTGGGGTCGGTGAGGTGGCCCTGGAGGATGCCGGACTGGACGGCATCCAGGGTCTGGTTGGCCTGCACCACGGCATTGACCGGCAGGATCTCGATCTCGATGCGCCCGTCGGACATGGTGTTGACGTTCTCGGCCCAGGCCTTCTTGAGCTCGAACTGCGGCTCGCCCGAGGTCTCCGAGGTCTGGAAGGTCCACTCGTACTCGGCGGCCTGTACGGAGAAAGCCAGCGTGCCGAGCACGGCGGCGGTCAGGCCCTTGAGGGCAAAGGCGGAGCGTGGCGTGATCTGTTTCATGGTGCGTTTCCTTCTTGAGTGCATGGCAGTTGTTGTTGTCGGTGCAGGACACCGCAAGGGAGGCGAACCGGTCATCCCGGCTCGGGAACGTCTACGCCCGGCAGGCGCAGACGTGGCGAAGGATGGTCGAACAGGCTCTCGAAGCCCAGGTCCAGCCCGGTGCGCTCGAGCACCGAGAGGGCCGCCTGCTCGGCGGCGTCGGGTTGGCGCAGGCGAATCGCTTCCATCAACCGGCGATGGCGCTCCATGCTGTCGCTCAGCTCGGCCGCGCTGTGGTTGGAGGTCTCCACCAACAGGCCAATGGCCGGCTTGAGCATATGGCTGAGCTGGGCCCACAGCAGGTTGTGGGTGGCCGCAAAGATCGCCTCGTGGAAGGCCACGTCGTGCTCGTCGTGGCTGCGCCCCTCGCAGCAGCGATCGGGCGCCTCCAGGGCACGGATCATGTCGTGCCAGGCCGTCTCGATGGCCAGCAGGTCGGCGGCGGTGGCATGCTCTGCCGCCAGCCGCGCCATAAAGGGCTCCACGGCCACGCGAAAGGCGAAGATGTCGCGCTGGATGCGCGGATTGGGCTGGGCAAAACGCGCCATCCAGTCGCTGACCCGCGGGTCCAGCAGGTGCCAGTCGGTGAGCTCGCGCACCCGGCTGCCCTGCCCCGAGATACGCGTCAGCATGCCCGCCGAGACCAGCTGCTGCAGGGCACTGCGCACGGTGCTGCGGCTAACGCCGTAGTGGGCGCAGAGGTCCAGTTCACGGGGCAGGAAATACCCCGGCGGGTGCTCGCCGGCGAAGATCGCCCGGGCGAGGTCCTCGGCGATATCGGGCTTGTGGGCGGACTTGCGCCCGGATGAGGGCTGAGGCGACGACATGGGCGCTGGGCGACTCCTGTACGACTTGGCTCACTCTATGTCGGACATAGGGTCGCCCAGATATCGCCGGCTTGCCTTTAGACTTTAGTCAGAAAATAGATCACGTAGTACAACCCGACTCGTGGGCAGGGCGATCCCCCCGCAGATACGAGAGCGCCCCGCCAAGGTGCATCCCGGCGAGGCGCTCAAAAAACCTGGCCACTCAGCCAGGATAGGTCAGCGACAGCGTGACTCAGCGATAGACCGGCAGGCGGGCGCACACCGCCTCGACCTTCGCCTTGACCTCGGCCTCGATGGCGGCGGTGTCGTCCCCCGCCGCCATGACGTCGAGGATATCGCAGATCCAATCGGCCAGTTCCCGGCACTCTGTCTCGCCGAAACCGCGGGTGGTCACGGCCGGGGTACCGATACGCAGGCCCGAGGTGACGAAGGGGCTCTGCGGGTCGCCCGGCACGGCGTTCTTGTTGACGGTGATATGAGCACGGCCCAGGGCGGCATCGGCGTCCTTGCCGGTCAGGCCCTGCTTGACCAGCGAGAGCAGGAAGAGGTGGTCCTCAGTGCCACCGGAGATCACCTCGAAGCCGCGCTCGATGAACACGCCGGCCATGCTCTGGGCATTCTTCACGACCTGCTGCTGGTAGGTCTTGAACGCAGGGTCCATGGCTTCCTTGAAGCAGATCGCCTTGGCGGCGATGACGTGCTCCAGAGGGCCGCCCTGGCCGCCCGGGAAGACCGCGGACTGCAGCTTCTTCTCGATGGCCTCGTCACCCTCGGCGGAGAGGATCAGGCCACCACGCGGACCGCGCAGGGTCTTGTGGGTGGTGGTGGTGACGACGTGGGCGTGGGGCAGCGGCGTCGGGTAGACGCCAGCCGCCACCAGGCCGGCCACATGGGCCATGTCGACCAGCAGATAGGCGCCCACTTCATCGGCGATCTCGCGGAACCTGGCCCAGTCGATGACCTGGGAGTAGGCGGAGAAGCCGGCGATGATCATTTTGGGCTTGTGCTCACGGGCCAGGCTGGCCACTTCAGCGTAGTCGATCAGGCCGCCCTCGCCCAGGCCGTACTGCACGGCGTGGTAGTGCTTGCCGGAGAAGTTGGGCTTGGCGCCGTGGGTCAGGTGACCGCCGGCATCCAGGCTCATGCCCAGGATGGTATCGCCCGGCTTGACCAGCGCCTGGAAGACCGCGCCGTTGGCCTGGGAACCGGAGTGGGGCTGGACGTTGGCATAGCTCGCGCCGAACAGCTCCTTGGCGTAGTCGATGGCCAGCTGCTCGACGATGTCGACGTACTCGCAGCCGCCGTAGTAACGCTTGCCCGGATAGCCTTCCGCGTACTTGTTGGTCAGCTGGCTACCCTGGGCCTCCATCACCCGGGGGCTGGCGTAGTTCTCGGAGGCGATCAGCTCGATGTGCGCTTCCTGGCGTGCGACTTCCTTCTGCATCGCATCGAACAGGACGTCATCGAAACCGGCAATCTGCATGTCGCGGCTGAACATCGGCGGGAAACCTCGCAAAACAGGAGAATCTGGGGAGCACATGATACCCCAGCCCCCGGCGGCTTTCACATGAAAGGCGGTCATCACGAGTGGCGTGCTCTTCATCTTCCCGCCGCCCAAGCCACGACAACGTCCGATGCGCCTGCGGCTTATCGGGCCTGCCGACCCGACAATCCGGGCTCAGCGCGTTTCCACCCGCATCTCGAGGCGCTCGGGCAGCGAGAGGGGGTCGCCCGTGTAGGTTTCCAGGTTGCTCTCGGCCGGCAGGGTGAGGGCTACCTCGAGCTCCTCGGCGGTGCCTTCGGCCAGCGAGACAAGCCCCAGCAGGAACTGCTGCACCTGGGGACCAAACATCATGCCGAAGCCCTCGGCCTGAGTCCGCGCCTGCTCGATGTACTGGCTCTCGGTGATCCCTTCCATGGCCGCGCCCAGGGTGGCCATGCGGCCGAACAGCCCCTCCTCGTTGAGGATCAGGCGCAGGTTTCCGCCCAGCAGCGTGGCCAATTCCAGCACCTCGGCATCGGCAAACACGGCCGCCGGACTGATGCCCTCGGGCAGCACCACCGGCAGTTCGATATCGAACCCCAGCCTCAGGGCGTCGTGGACCGTGACCTGGCTATCACTGGTGATCAGGCTTTGCGTCTCGCCCTCTTCCCAGTTGCCGAGCAGCGCCGCATCGATGCGCAAATTGCCGCTGCCGTCGGTGAGCACGTTGCTGGCCATGCGCAACTGGGCTCTCTCCTCCTCCGGTGCCAGTTCGATCATGCGCGCCAGGTCGGCCTGGAAATCATCGATCACCACGCCGCCCTCGCCGTCGCTCATGTCGCCATCGACGCTCAAGCGCGCCAGGCGTCCGACGAGCCGCTCAGCGTCAATCACCAGGTCGCTGAGCACCAGCGCATCGAGTCGCTGCTGCTCCTCGGTATCGAGGCCCTGCAGGCCTTCGAACACCAGCGAGGCAAGCGTGAAGGAACCGGCGCCGAACTCGCCCAGACTCTCGCCCACGCCCGAGACGTCGGCAACCTCGAAGCGATCGATGGCCGCGTGGCTGAGCCCCTCGCCCCTCACCCGGGCAATCGTGATACGCGCTTGGGTGTCGTCCACGTCAGCCTCGTCGAACAGCTCGCGGGCCAGCTCGGAGGCAAAATCGAAGATAACGTCATCGATGGCCAGCGTGGCGATGCTGACATCCTGTGGGGCCAGGCTGCCATCCAGCGGAAAGACGGCGCGCGAGGGCTCGCCGAGGACGATACGCTCGATCTCCACCAGCGCCAGTTCGGACAGCTCGTCCTCGAGGCGCAGCCCCTCCAGGATGACCTCGTCGGGGCTATCGTAGTCGCCATTGACCACATAGCGGTCGATGATCAAACGCTCGCCCGCTTCGCCGCGAAACTCCAGCGCCTGAGCGGCCACCTGCGAGCGCAGCACGCCACTCGATACCTCGCCGATCTCGACCTCACCCTGTCCGCTGACCAGGCTTCGCAGATCGGCCTCGAGGCGTTCGGTCGAGCCATGGGCATGAGGGGCCACGACAGCCGACAGCGACATCGCCACTGCCAGGGCGCCGAACCCTTGGAGGGCGCGAAGGCTAAATGGGGTAGACGGCATGGAATCACCTCCTGTGTAGCCGTGCAGGAAAAAGACAACCCAATGAGCGTAGCTTAAATGGGTGAGGCAAGGCGCGCCTCGAGCCGCTCATTGACGCTCTCCAGCACCCTCAGCCGAGCCCGGCGCTTGTCGTCGCAGGCGATCAGTTCCCACTCGGCACCCGGCGCCTGGGTACGGGCAAACATTTCGTCGATGGCCTGCCGGTAGTCATCCCAGCGCTCACGATTGCGCCAGTCCTCGTCGGTGAGCTTGTGGCGCTTGTGAGGGGTGGCGGCCCGCGCCTTGAAGCGGCGCAACTGCTCCTCCTGGCTGATGGCCAGAAACAGCTTGCCGAGCACCGTGCCATGCGCCAGCAGTTGGCGTTCGAACTCGCGGATCTCGGCGTAGGCGCGCCGCCAGGCCGCCTCGGGCGCCAGGCCTTCGACCCGCTCCACCAGCACCCTGCCATACCAGCTGCGATCGAAGATGGCGATGCGTCCATCGGCCGGCAGTCGACGCCAGAAACGCCAGGCCCAGGGCAATGCCAGCTCCTCGTCACTGGGGGCGGCAATGCGATGAACCCGATACTGGCGGGCATCCAGTGCCGCGGTGAGCCGATGGATGCTGCCCCCCTTGCCCGCCGCGTCGAGCCCCTCGAACGCCAGCACCACCGGGAGTCGTCGGCGTGCCGCTTCCCGGGCATTGATGGCCAGGCGGCCCTGCTCTTCGACAAGACGCGCCGCATAGCTGGACTTCTTCAACGAGGTCTTGGTGCGCGGATCGGCCCGCCGTATCGACGGCGCCGCCGGCATCTCGCCGGCCATCACCTCCGGCACCTCAGACGGCGGCTCGGGCGGCGCCACCAGAGTCTCGTGCAACAGTGCTCCCACCCGCTGCAACTGCTCCGGGGGGTCGCGGAAGTCGAGACGCCGCCAGGGCGCATGGTCCACCGCAGTGACATTGCGCATCTCGCGCCCCAGCGCCTCGATGGCGGCGTGTTGCAGATGGCGCTGCCAGTCGGCGGTCGTCAGCTGCCAGGCACGCACGGGGTCGGCCTGCAGCGCCTGCAGGTGATGGCGCTGGTCGCTGCGGTCGATGTCCATCCACAGCTTGAGCAGGACCACGCCCTCGGCGGCCAGCTCGGCCTCGAAGGCGCGGATCTCGGCCAGCCGGTCCCGGAAGGCCCCCGGCGAGAGACGCCGTTCGGCGCGGGCAAAGAGCCCATCGCCATACCAGCCATGGATAAAGATACCGATGCGGCCGCGGTCGGGAATGCGCCGCCAGAAGCGCCACCAGTAGGGTCGTTCCTGCTCCTCGCTGCTTGGACCCAAGGCATGCACCTCGGTGTGGCGGTTCTCCAGCCAGTGGTTGAGCTCGTTGACCAGTCGGCCCTTATGGGTGGCGGCATGGCCGGTCAGCAGCACGATCACCGACTGCTCCCGGCGGTGAGCGAGGTCGAGCTGAGCCTCCAGCAGGCGGGCGCGAAGGATACGGGTCTGCATGATCAGGCCTCGCCCAGCAAGCCGAGACTGGCCGCCGGTGCCTGCTTGCGCAGGCCCCGTGACAGCAGATGGCCGATAAGGCCGATCAGCAGCGCACCGCCCAGCGGCAGGATCAGCCACATCAACCCGTGGATCCTGGGCGCCAGGTCGAACCAGGCCAGGTAGATACCGGCGGCAGCCAGTTCCGCCAACAGGGCCCCCATCAGCCCGCTGGCCAGTCCCAGCACGGCGAACTCCGCCGCCTGCATCCGCGACAGCAGCCGATTGCTGGCCCCGAACACCCGCAGCAGGCCGCTCTCGTGGGCGCGTACCGGCAGGCTGGCGGTGAGCGCCGCGTAGAGCACGCTGATGCCGGCCAGCAGCACAAAGCCCAGCACCAGCTCCACCGCCCGGGTGACCTGCGTCAACACCTCGCGTACCTGGCCGAGAATGGCCTCCACGTCGAGCAGGGTGACCGCCGGGAACTCCTGCACCAGTTGGCGCAGCAAGTCGCGCTCGTCATCGTCGAGGTGGAAGGCGGTGATGTAGCTGTGGCCGAACTGCTCCAGGATGCCCGGCGGGAAGATCACGTAGAAGTTGGGACGGAAGCTCTCCCAGTCGAGGCTGCGCAGGCTGGTCACTTCGCCGGTGACCTCATTGCTGCCGATGGTAAAGGTCAGGCGGTCACCCAGCGCGAGCCCGAGACGCTCGGCGAGACCATCTTCCACGGAGATCGGCACCGGCGCGTCGCCGGCAGCGGGCTCGGCGGCCACCTCGTCCATCCAGCTGCGAGCCTCGCCAGTCTGGTCGTCGGCGAACCACTCTCCCGCCACCACTCGGTTGCCCTCGGGGAGGGTCTCGCGCCAGGTCAGGTTGAGCTCACGCCGCAAGGCGTTGTCACCTCGCGATTCGGCGGGTACGGCCTCTTGCGGGACCTCGCCGTTGATGGCGGTGAGACGCCCTCGCACCATCGGATAGAGGGCGCTGCGGGCATCGGCGGCTCCCGTCAGGGCCGAGGCAAAGGCGTCCCGCTCCTGGGGCTGGATATTGATGGCGAAGTGGTTGGGCGTGTCCGCCGGCAGCTGGGCCTGCCAGGTGGTCAGCAGGTCGCCACGTACCAGGGCGATCATCGCCACGGCGAAGAAGGTCACCGAGAAGGCCAGCAGCTGGCCGAGGCTGGCATGGCGGCGCCGAGCCAGCTGCTGGCCGCCCAGTCGCACCGAGGTGATCATGCCATCCGCCGGGCCCTTCACCGGGGCATGGCCGCGCGGCAGCCGGGCGGTGGCCCGCAGCACCAGGCCCAGCAGCACGCCGCCGAGTACCCACAGCACCACCAGCATCACCAGCCCCCCCAGCAGCAGCCCGGCAGCGAGCCAGAGGTCGCCGGAGTAGAGCCACAGCAGCCCGCCGAAGACCAGCGCCGCCACGCTCACCACCAGCCAGGCCGAGGGTGGCAGCGGGTCCAGCTCGCGGCGCAGCACCTTGAGGGCGCTGACCCGCTTGAGGCGCAGCAGGGTCGGCCCGGCGAAGCCGGCCAGCACCGCCAGGGCGGTGAATACCCCGAGCCACAGCGGCAACAGCCCGGGGGCCGGCAGGCTGAATGGCAGGAAGGCCGACAGCAGCCACACCAGCAGCGCCTGCCCGGCCAGCCCGAGCAGCGCCCCCAGCGCCGAGGCCGCCAGTGCCAGCCACAGCAGCTGCAGCACGAACAGGTGCAGCAGCTCGCGCTGGGTGGCGCCGAAGCAGCGCAGCAGCGCGGCGGTATCGAGGTGGCGATCGACGTAGCGGCGGGTTGACATGGCCACCGCAACGCCGGCCAGCAGCACGGCGGCAAGCCCCGCCAGGCCGAGGTACTTCTCGGCACGTTCCAGGGCATTGCCCAGTTGGGGACGGTCGCTGCGCACGTCGCGCACCTCCACCCCCTGGCGGCGCAGCCGCTCCAGCAGCGGCTCAACGCGGGCCACCGCCTCGGCACTGCCGGCGGCCAGCAGTTCGAACTCTACCCTCGAGCCCTCCTGGACGAGGCCGGTGGCCTCCAGGTCGTCGTGGTGCATCATCAGCCGCGGATTGAAGCTACCGAAGCCGGCCGACTGGTCGGGCTCGCGCTCGATCACGCCGCCGACCTCGAGTTCGGTCTCACCCAGGCGAATCCGGTCGCCCACTTCGAGTTCCATCAGTACCGCGAGCCGCGGCGCCACCCAGGCCTCGCCCGGCGGCGGGCCATGCGCCAGCGACTCGACGCCGTTGCCGCGGTCCACCCGGGCCGTGCCGTAGTGCGGGTAGACGCCGTCAACGACCTTGAGGCTGGCCGGCTGGAAGCGATCATCGCGGCTCACCATGGAGACCATGTCGACCTGGTCAGAGAGCGTCAGGCCGGCCTCCTCGAGGGCCCGGCGCACCTCATCGTCGAAGGGCCGGCCCTGCTCCAGCACCACGTCGCCGCCAGCGAGCTGGCCCGCCTGGCGGGTCAGGCCGCGGTCAAGCCGGTCGAGAAAGAAGCCGATCATGGTCGAGGCGGCCACCGCCAGCGCCAACGCCAATGCCAGGGCGCGCACGTCGGCGGCGCGCAGGTCACGAATCAGGCTTCGGACGGAAAGGCGCAGCAGGGCCGGCCAGGCGGTGCGACTCATGCCATCACCTCGTCGTGCGCCATCTCGACCAGTCGGCCGCCCTCCAGGCGCAGGCAGCGATCACAGCGCCGTGCCAGGGCATGGTCATGGGTCACCAGCACAAGCGTGGTGCCGGCCTCGCGGTTGAGCGAGAACAGCGCCTCGATGATGCGCTCGCCAGTGACCGGGTCCAGGTTGCCGGTGGGCTCGTCGGCGAACACCAGCTCGGCGCCGGTGACGAAGGCCCGGGCCAGGGCCACGCGCTGCTGCTCCCCTCCCGAGAGCTGCTTGGGCAGGTGGCCCAGGCGCTCGCCGAGGCCCACGCGGGTCAGCCAGTCGCGAGCGCGGTCTTCGGCATCGGGGCTCGGCGACAGCTCCAGCGGCAGCAACACGTTCTCCAGGGCCGTCAGGGTGGGCAGCAGCTGAAAGTTCTGGAACACGAATCCCACCCGCCCCGCGCGCAGCGAGGCCCGGCCATCCTCGTCGAGCGCGCGCAGTGACTGCCCGAACAGCGACAGCTCACCCCCGCTGGGCGAGTCCAGCCCCGCCAGCAGGCCCAGCAGGGTCGACTTTCCGGCACCGCTCTGGCCGAGGATCGCCACGCTCTCGCCAGGGAACACCGACAGCGACAGATCACTCAGAATGGTCAGCCGCCGCTCGCCGCTCTCGACCTCCTTGGCGAGGTGGTCGGCGTGTAGAATCGGCGAGGCATCCGTTCGAGAGGAGATGGACATGGCAAAGGGCTTCCCTGTAGGTGCGTTGGGCCGACAGCCAGCGTATCGGCTTGCTGGGCACTGGCTGACGGTAGTCTGGCTCGCCGCGCCCTGGTTGTTAGCGCTGGGGTTATTGGTGCTGGGGTTGTCGACGCTTCCGTCGACCGCCCAGGCGGCGCAGGATAGCGACAGGCCTGTGCTGCTGGTGATGGGCGACAGCCTGAGCGCTGCCTATGGCATCGAGCAGGGGACCGGCTGGGTCAGTCTGCTGCAGGCGCGCCTGGACGGGAAGGCGCGGGTGATCAACGCCAGCATCAGCGGCGAGACCTCCCGCGGCGCGGCCGCGCGCCTGCCCGATCTTCTCGGACAGCACGAACCCGATATTGTTTTGCTCGAGCTCGGCGGCAACGACGGCCTGCGCGGGCTGCCGCCGGGGCAATTCGAGGCCAACATGGCCGACATGATCGAGGCCAGCCAGGCAGCCGGCGCCGAGGTGCTGCTGCTCGGCATTGATATCCCGCCCAACTACGGCCGGGCCTACCGCGACGCCTTCACCAGCGTCTATACGCGACTGGCCAACGACTACGACCTTTTGCTGGTGCCCTTCCTGCTCGAGGGCGTAGCCCTGGAGAACGAGCTGATGCAGTCCGACGGCATCCACCCCACCGCCGAGGCGCAGCCACGGATCCTGGAAAATGTCTGGCCCAAGCTCGCGCCGCTGCTCGAGGCGAACGGCGCCGTTGTGGCGGAGATCGGTCAGGACTGAGCCACCGGCACGGGTGCCTTCTGCCACTGCTGCAGCCCGAGGCCGCCGAGGATCAGCACCAGGCCCACCAGAGTCGAAGGCAGGATCGGCTCGCCCACCACCAAGTGCAGCAGCAGCAGCGACACCGGTGGCGAAAGGAAGATCAGGTTGGAGACCTTGGCCGTGCGCGAGACCCGATGCACGGCCAGCTGCCAGAGCACAAAGGCAATACCCATCTCGAACAGTCCCACGTAGATGCCGGCTCCCAGCGCCGTCCAGCCATGCCAGGCGATACCGGGTCCGGCCAGCAACAGTCCCGTGAGCACCGGCACGCCGACGCTGAAGTTCTGCCACTGGGCCACCAGCGGCGGACGGTGATCGCGGGCATTGAGCAGCCAGTAGAGCGCCCAGAGCAGCGTCGAGGCGAGCGCCATGCCGACGCCCAGGGGGTCGGCGAAGGCCACATCGAACACCGCCCCACGGGTGGCGATTACCCACACCCCGCCGTAGGCGATCAGCCCCGCCAGCACGTCGATGCGGGTCAGCCGCTGGCCCAGCAGCGGCACCGCCAGGAAGGCCATCGCCAGCGCCCAGGTGTAGTTGAGCGCCATGGCTTCCTGGCCGGGGAGACGGTCGTAGGCACCGAACAGCACCAGGTAGTAGGCCACCGGATTCATCAGTCCCGCCCAGGCGGCGGTGCGCCAGCCATGCCTGAGCGCCTGGCCCAGCAGCCCCTGGCGGGCCACCAGCACGCCGATCAACGCCCAGGAGACCAGCGAGGCGATCCACATCAGCGTCAGCGGCGACATGTAGCCGAGCGCCACCTTGAAGGCCGTGGCCACGGTGGACCACATCGCCACGGCCCCCAACCCAAAGAGCATCGCCTGGCGGTCAGGGCTCATCGTGACTTCTCGTTCACGCCGGGTGTCAAGGGTGCTTTCCCCCGGCGCTGACGCACGATCACCTCGCCGACCAGGTAGACCAGCCCGCCGGCCACCATGCCTGGCAGAATCTCGTAGACGGTGTCGACGACGCGCGGGTCCAGCAGCTGATAGAGCAGCACCACTGCCGGGCCTGTCACCACCATGACGATGGTCAGCCATTGGGGCGGACAGCGTCCCAGCGTGTATATGACCAGCAGCGGGGCAAAAGCGGCACCCAGCCCCGACCAAGCGTGCAACACTAGCCAAAAGACGGTCTCATTGGAAAACAGCGCGATCGTAAGCGCCATCACGATCACCACCAGGGTAGCGATCCGGGTAGTGGTGTAACCCTGAAAGCGCGAAGGCAGGAGATCTCGACTGATGGCGGCCGAACAAGTCAGGATCAGCGAATCTGCCGTAGAAATCGTGGCAGCAAACAGGCCGGCCAGTACCAAGCCGGCGAGGATACCCGGCAGCAGCTCCGCCGCCATGACCGGCAAAGCCAACTCGGTGTCCTGCTGCACATCGAAGTCGGCGATTTCCGGCAGCAGTAGGCGTGACATCAGACCCACCAGCATGGCGAGGCTGTAGAAGGCGGTGAACCAGCCGTAATAATAGGCGCGGGCGCGCCGCATGCTCTTCTCACTGTCCAGCGACATGAAGCGCACCATGATCTGCGGCTGGCCGATGACACCGATGCCGGCAAACAGCCAGCCGATCACGAACAGCAGCGGGCCCAAACCGCCAAAGGCCAGGTCGGTCGGGAACCAGTTCATGTAGGTTGTCGACACCGCGTTCAGGGCCGCCCAGCTCGGCTCGACGCCGCCCTGCTCGGCGATGGTGATCCATACCATCAGCCCCATCCCCAACAGCATGACGCTCGACTGGGCCGCGTCGGTCCACACCGAGGCCCGCAGCCCCCCGGAGAAGCAGTAGAACAGCACCATGGTGGCACCGATGACCGCCCCGAGCCCCTGCTGCCAGCCGAACAACACGTTCAGCGCCTTGCTGCCGGCACTGAGCTGTGCAGCGGCGTAGACCCCCAGGAACACCACGGCTATCAGGGCTGCCACGACGCGCACGCCCACCTGGTTCTGCCCGTACCAGTTGCCCAGCAGGGTCGGATAGGTGAGCGAATCGAAACTCCCGGTCGCCCGCCGCAGGCGCCGGTGCACCAGCAGTGAGATCAAGAAATCGCCGACGATCCAGCCAATCATCAGCCAGACCGCCGCCAGCCCCGCTGAATAGGTGTAGCCGATGACACCGATGAACATGTAGCCGCTATTGTTGGTCGCCACGGCCGACAACCCCGCCAGGGAAGGCGGCAGGCTGCGCCCCGCCAGCAGGTAGTCGGTGCTTTCCTTACGTCTTACCAGTACCGACGAGAAGCCGATGAGCAGGAAGAACAGCATGAAGAAGATGAAACTTCCCTGGAGCATTAACATCGATGGATCACCTCGCCTGATAGCATCGCTTCGTTGCAGTCTGGCAGTTTCCGCGCTCGGGGTGTGCGCTTGTCAGCTAGCCGGTGCCGGCTGAGATGGGACGGGGCTCAGCGGTCGAGGTGTCCCAGGTCGCGTTCGGGGTCGAGGCGGTCGCGCACCGCCTGCTTGAGGGCCTTGATGTCGGGAAAGCCACCATCGCGCTTGCGCTCCCAGAGCGGCGCCTCGTCGTAGAAGATCTCGAAATGGCCCCCGTGGGACGGCACCAAGGCTACCTCATCGAGGTCCTCGCCGAAGGTGGAGAGCAGTTCCTGGGCGAACCAGGCGCTGCGCAGCAACCATTGGCACTGGGTACAGTAGTGGATTCGAATACGTGACATGAAGCCTCGAATGTCGCAACAATGAGCGTCCGATGATAGCAGTCAGGGAGACCCGATGGCCGCCCCCGAGATCAGCCAGTCCCGCCTCTTCGAGTGGCTCACCGGCGACGAGGACAGCCGGATGTGCCGGGATATCCCGGACGAGGCCTGCCACGAGCAGCCCCGCAATTTTCTCCTGCATCTAGCGGCATCGCTGGGCAACAAGCTGGCCGACGAGCTTTCCAGCGCCCGCCTGGTGCTGCCCTGGCTGCTGGGGGTGATCGGTGCCCCGCTGTGGATGGTCGGCCTGCTGGTGCCGATCCGCGAGTCCGGTGCCCTGCTGCCCCAGCTGTTCGTGGCCGGCTTCATCAGGCTCAGGCCCGAGCGCAAGTGGGTCTGGGTGCTGGGCGGCATCCTGCAGGCCCTGGCCGCCGCGCTGTTGGCCCTGCTGGCCCTTTTCGGCTCGGGCGGCGTCGGTGGCGGGCTGGTGCTGGCGGTGCTTGTTGCGCTGTCGCTGGCCCGCGGCCTGTCATCGATTGCCACCAAGGACGTGATGGGCAAGACCATCGCCAAGCAGCGCCGCGGCACCCTGATGGGCTGGAGCGGCAGCGTGGCCGGCGGTGTGACCCTGGCCGCGGGCGGGGTCTTGATGCTGTTCGGCGACCGCCCGGGGGAGCTGGCATTGGCCGTGCTGCTCGCGATAGCGGCGCTGGGCTGGGCCGTCAATGCGCTATGCGCGTCGCGCATCGCCGAGACGCCCGGCGCCGTCGAAGGCGGCGAGAATGCCTGGGAGAGCATCAAGCTGGGGATGCGCCTGCTGCGTGACGACCGGGCCTTCCTGCACTTCAACGTCTCCCGCGCCCTGCTGCTGGCCAGCGCTCTCGCCCTGCCCTATGTGGCGCTGCTCGGCCAGCAGCAGAGCGGCGCGGAACTCGGCGGTCTGGGCCTCCTGATCGTGGTCTCGGGAGTGGCCGGCATGCTGGCAAGCCCGCTATGGGGCAAGCGCGCCGATGCCTCGAGCCGCCGAGTGATGCGCGACGGCGGGCTGGGCACTGCGGCTGGGTGTCTGCTCGGGGCCGTCTTCGCCTGGCTGCCCGGCGCCTGGAGCGAGACTGTCTGGCCCTATGCGCTGGTGTATGCCCTGCTGGTGATGATCCACGCCGGGGTTCGCCTGGGCCGCAAGACCTATCTCGTTGATATGGCCGGGGCGGACAGTCGCGCCCTCTACCTGGCGCTGTCCAACACCCTCATCGGCGTGCTGATGCTGATCGTGGGTGGCGTTATCGGCCTGCTGGCCCAGTGGCTGGGCAGCGCCGGGGTGCTGGCGGCCCTGGCGCTGATGGGGCTCGGCGCAGCGGCCAGTGCCCAGCGCCTGCCCGAGGTGGAATGACCACCGGCGCGCGGGCGCGTTGAAATCCCGACGCCGCCTGGCCATGATAAGAGGCATATCCCGCTCCTTGCCGCCATGCGATGCGCCAAGGGCACCGCGACAGGAATCCCCTGCATGAAACGATCCCCCCTGATCAGCCCGGAACTGCTGGAACGCATCATCGATGCCTCTGAGGACGGCATCGTGGTCGCCGAGCAAGAGGGCGACGAGAATATCCTGATCTACGTCAACCAGGGCTTCGAACGCCTCACCGGCTACAGCGCCGACGAGATCCTCTACCAGGATTGCCGCTTCCTGCAGAACGAGGATCGCGACCAGCCGGGGCTCGATGCCATCCGCAAGGCCCTCAAGGCAGGTCGGCCCTGCCGTGAGGTGCTGCGCAACTACCGCAAGGACGGCACCCTCTTCTATAACGAGCTGTCCATCACCCCCATGTACGACGAGGATGATCACCTCACGTATTACATCGGCGTGCAGAAGGACGTGACCGAGCGCGTCGAGGCTCAGCAGGAGCTCGAGCGGCTCAAGACCGAACATGGCCTGACCTGAGCCACCCCAGGTCTTCGCGAAAAATTGTCGCGAAAGGCTTGTGCCCGCGGTTCCGTGACGCTATATAGCCAGCAGGCAACGGCCGTTGCCTGCTGGCGCTTCAGGTTCCGCCCCCGGGACGAGAAGCGATCGAGTGATACGCCGGACGCAGACGCGTTCGGCCCCGGGCCATGGGAGGACATCACATGCGCCATGAACCTCTTCTCGACACCACCGATGACGATCAGGACTACCTGGAAGCGGTCAACGACGACAGTCGCGTCCGTCCCGGCAGCCGAGCCGATACGCTGCGAGCGCGCCGACGCGTGGAGGCCCTCATCGAGGAGCGCCGCCTACGCCGCGCCATCGAGGACGACTGGGCCCTCGAAGAAGAGGAATAGCCAGCCTCGGGCGGAACCGGGTCGACGCTCTGGCCTTTGCCTGCGCTGAGCACTATCATCGTGGCCACTCAAACTCTTCCAACCGATAGGTTCACATGGCGCAATACGTCTACACCATGAACCGGGTGGGCAAGGTCGTGCCCCCCAAGAAGCAGATTCTCAAGGACATCTCGCTCTCCTTCTTCCCGGGCGCCAAGATCGGCGTGCTGGGCCTCAATGGCGCCGGCAAGTCGACCCTGCTGCGCATCATGGCCGGCGTCGATACCGAGTTCGAGGGCGAGGCCCGCCCCATGCCGGGCATCAACATCGGCTACCTGCCCCAGGAGCCGGCGCTGGACGACAACAAGAACGTCCGCGAAACCGTCGAGGAGGCACTGGGCGAGATCATGCAGGCCCAGGAGAAGCTCGACGCCGTCTACGCGGCCTATGCCGAGCCGGATGCCGACTTCGACGCCCTGGCCAGCGAACAGGCCCGGCTCGAGAACATCATCGAGGCCTCCGATGCCCACAACCTCGAGCGCAAGCTGGAGGTAGCCGCCGAAGCCCTGCGCCTGCCGTCCTGGGAGGCCCGCGTCGGCACCCTCTCCGGTGGCGAGCGGCGCCGCGTGGCGCTGTGCCGCCTGCTGCTCTCCAGTCCCGACATGCTGCTGCTTGACGAGCCCACCAACCACCTGGACGCCGAATCGGTAGCCTGGCTGGAGCGCTTCCTGCACGACTACAGCGGCACTGTGGTGGCAGTCACCCACGACCGCTACTTCCTCGACAACGTGGCCGGCTGGATCCTCGAACTCGACCGCGGCCAGGGCATTCCCTTCGAGGGCAACTACTCCCAATGGCTCGAGGCCAAGGAGAAGCGTCTCGAGCAGGAGGCCAAGCAGGAGGCCTCGCACAAGAAGGCGATCAAGCACGAGCTGGAGTGGGTACGCAGCAACGCCAAGGGTCGACAGGCCAAGAGCAAGGCACGCCTCAATCGCTTCGAGGAGCTGCAGTCCGGCGACTTCCAGAAGCGCAACGAGACCAACGAGATCTTCATCCCGCCCGGCCCGAGGCTGGGTGACAAGGTCATCGAGTTCCACGACGTGTCCAAGGCCTTCGATGACAAGCTGCTCTACGAGGATCTCACCTTCAGCGTACCCAAGGGCGCCATCGTCGGCATCATCGGTGGCAACGGCGCGGGCAAGTCGACGCTGTTCAAGCTGATCACCGGCAAGGAGCAGCCCGACGCCGGCGAGGTGGTGGTCGGCGAGACCGTCGATATCGCCTATGTCGAGCAGCTGCGGGACCACCTCGACGACAAGCAGACGGTGTGGGAGGCGGTCTCCGACGGCCAGGACATTCTCAACATCAACGGCTACGAGGTCTCGTCGCGCGCCTACGTGGGCCGCTTCAACTTCAAGGGCAACGACCAGCAGAAGCGCCTCAACGAGCTCTCCGGCGGCGAGCGCGGTCGCCTGCAGCTGGCCCAGACCCTGAAGCAGGGCGCCAATGTGCTGCTGCTCGACGAGCCCTCCAACGACCTGGACATCGAGACCCTGCGGGCGCTCGAGGAGGCCCTGCTGGCCTTCCCCGGCTGTGTACTGGTGATCTCCCACGACCGCTGGTTCCTCGACCGCATCGCCACCCACATCCTGGCGTTCGAGGGCGACTCCCACGTGGAGTTCTTCGAGGGCAACTACACCGAGTACGAGGCGGACCACAAGAAGCGCGTCGGCGACGACACGCCGCATCGCATGAAGTACAAGCGCATCGACGCCTGACCCTGCTTCGCCGAGCCGTAAGAATGCCCGCTTCGCGGGCTGAAGCTTGAAGCTGGAAGAGGACCCCCCGCCGATGAACTGCACCCCGAAAGTTGGACACCCAATCCAACCTTCGGGGTGTTTTTATGAGCAATCGATACGACGAGTGGTTCAAGCTGCTGGTGGCTCA
>NZ_JACHXQ010000020.1:0-1785 GCF_014192285.1 Halomonas fontilapidosi
CGGAGCCGCTCTTTAACAATCGATCAGGTAATTCATGTGGGCGCTTGTCGGGATGTCGGTGACCAGTCACTGAAACATTCAAGGCAAGCGACTCGTCAAGGACCTTCGGGTCTTTTTGAGAACGTTTGAACCTTGAGCCAGGTTTGGTTCCACCTTAGGAACTATCAGACTTTAAACTGAAGAGTTTGATCATGGCTCAGATTGAACGCTGGCGGCAGGCCTAACACATGCAAGTCGAGCGGAAACGATGGAGCTTGCTCCAGGCGTCGAGCGGCGGACGGGTGAGTAATGCATAGGAATCTGCCCGGTAGTGGGGGATAACCTGGGGAAACTCAGGCTAATACCGCATACGCCCTACGGGGGAAAGCAGGGGCTCTTCGGACCTTGCGCTATCGGATGAGCCTATGTCGGATTAGCTAGTTGGTGAGGTAATGGCTCACCAAGGCGACGATCCGTAGCTGGTCTGAGAGGATGATCAGCCACATCGGGACTGAGACACGGCCCGAACTCCTACGGGAGGCAGCAGTGGGGAATATTGGACAATGGGCGAAAGCCTGATCCAGCCATGCCGCGTGTGTGAAGAAGGCTTTCGGGTTGTAAAGCACTTTCAGTGAGGAAGAACGCCTTGGGGCTAATACCCCCGAGGGAAGACATCACTCACAGAAGAAGCACCGGCTAACTCCGTGCCAGCAGCCGCGGTAATACGGAGGGTGCAAGCGTTAATCGGAATTACTGGGCGTAAAGCGCGCGTAGGCGGCGTGATAAGCCGGTTGTGAAAGCCCCGGGCTCAACCTGGGAACGGCATCCGGAACTGTCAGGCTAGAGTGCAGGAGAGGAAGGTAGAATTCCCGGTGTAGCGGTGAAATGCGTAGAGATCGGGAGGAATACCAGTGGCGAAGGCGGCCTTCTGGACTGACACTGACGCTGAGGTGCGAAAGCGTGGGTAGCAAACAGGATTAGATACCCTGGTAGTCCACGCCGTAAACGATGTCGACTAGCCGTTGGGGTCCTAGAGACCTTTGTGGCGCAGTTAACGCGATAAGTCGACCGCCTGGGGAGTACGGCCGCAAGGTTAAAACTCAAATGAATTGACGGGGGCCCGCACAAGCGGTGGAGCATGTGGTTTAATTCGATGCAACGCGAAGAACCTTACCTACCCTTGACATCGTGCGAACTTGGTAGAGATACCTTGGTGCCTTCGGGAACGCACAGACAGGTGCTGCATGGCTGTCGTCAGCTCGTGTTGTGAAATGTTGGGTTAAGTCCCGTAACGAGCGCAACCCTTGTCCCTATTTGCCAGCGATTCGGTCGGGAACTCTAGGGAGACTGCCGGTGACAAACCGGAGGAAGGTGGGGACGACGTCAAGTCATCATGGCCCTTACGGGTAGGGCTACACACGTGCTACAATGGCCGGTACAAAGGGTTGCGAATCCGCGAGGTGGAGCTAATCCCGAAAAGCCGGTCTCAGTCCGGATCGGAGTCTGCAACTCGACTCCGTGAAGTCGGAATCGCTAGTAATCGTGCATCAGAATGGCACGGTGAATACGTTCCCGGGCCTTGTACACACCGCCCGTCACACCATGGGAGTGGACTGCACCAGAAGTGGTTAGCCTAACTTCGGAGGGCGATCACCACGGTGTGGTTCATGACTGGGGTGAAGTCGTAACAAGGTAGCCGTAGGGGAACCTGCGGCTGGATCACCTCCTTAAACGACGCGTCCCGGCACCCGGCAAGTGTCCACAATGAATTACCTGATCGAGCGAGCAAAGACTGTTTGGGTATGG
>NZ_JACHXQ010000020.1:1873-4867 GCF_014192285.1 Halomonas fontilapidosi
TCGAGAGACACGAGATACGTCTCAAGCGTATCCGGCAATGTCGTACGTCATCGCGGACCAGACCTCTTGGGGTTATATGGTCAAGCGATGAAGCGCATACGGTGGATGCCTAGGCAGCCAGAGGCGATGAAAGACGTGGAAGCCTGCGATAAGGCTCGGCGAGGTGGCAAACAACCTGTGACCCGGGCATTTCTGAATGGGGAAACCCACCCACGGTAACGTGGGTATCCTGCACTGAATATATAGGTGTCAGGAGGCGAACCGGGGGAACTGAAACATCTCAGTACCCCGAGGAAAAGAAATCAACCGAGATTCCCCCAGTAGCGGCGAGCGAACGGGGACTAGCCCTTAAGCGGCACGACTGATAGGCGAACGAGCTGGGAAGCTCGACCATAGCGGGTGATAGTCCCGTAGCCGAAATCTGAGTGTCGTGAAATCGAGTAGGTCGGGGCACGAGAAACCTTGACTGAAGACGGGGGGACCATCCTCCAAGGCTAAATACTCCTGGCTGACCGATAGTGAACCAGTACCGTGAGGGAAAGGCGAAAAGAACCCCGGAGAGGGGAGTGAAATAGATCCTGAAACCGTATGCGTACAAGCAGTGGGAGCAGGCATGTCCTGTGACCGCGTACCTTTTGTATAATGGGTCAGCGACTTATTTTCAGTGGCGAGCTTAACCGAATAGGGGAGGCGTAGCGAAAGCGAGTCTTAACTGGGCGACCAGTCGCTGGGAATAGACCCGAAACCGGGCGATCTATCCATGAGCAGGTTGAAGGTTGAGTAACATCAACTGGAGGACCGAACCAGGATCTGTTGAAAAAGATTTGGATGACTTGTGGATCGGAGTGAAAGGCTAATCAAGCCCGGAGATAGCTGGTTCTCCTCGAAAGCTATTTAGGTAGCGCCTCACGTATCACCGCCGGGGGTAGAGCACTGTTTCGGCTAGGGGGTCATCCCGACTTACCAACCCGAGGCAAACTCCGAATACCGGTGAGTGCAGCGTGGGAGACACACAGCGGGTGCTAACGTCCGTTGTGAAAAGGGAAACAACCCAGACCGTCAGCTAAGGTCCCGAAATCCTGGTTAAGTGGGAAACGATGTGGGAAGGCTCAGACAGCTAGGAGGTTGGCTTAGAAGCAGCCATCCTTTAAAGAAAGCGTAATAGCTCACTAGTCGAGTCGGCCTGCGCGGAAGATGTAACGGGGCTCAAACCAGGTACCGAAGCTACGGGTTCATCCTCTGGATGAGCGGTAGAGGAGCGTCGTGTACGCCGATGAAGGTGGATTGAGAAGTCTGCTGGAGGTATCACGAGTGCGAATGCTGACATGAGTAACGACAAGGGGAGTGAAAAACTCCCCCGCCGGAAGACCAAGGGTTTCTGTTCGACGCTAATCGGAGCAGAGTGAGTCGGCCCCTAAGGCGAGGCCGAAAGGCGTAGTCGATGGGAAACGGGTCAATATTCCCGTACCTCACTGTATTGCGATGGGGGGACGAAGAAGGCTAGGTGGGCCAGGCGTTGGTTGTCCTGGTGAAAGTCAGTAGGCTGGGGGATCAGGCAAATCCGGTTCCCCAAGGCCGAGAGACGAGACGAACAGACTACGGTCTGGAAGTCATCGATGCCACGCTTCCAGGAAAAGCCTCTAAGCTTCAGATACAGTGGGACCGTACCCCAAACCGACACAGGTGGTCAGGTAGAGAATACCCAGGCGCTTGAGAGAACTCGGGTGAAGGAACTAGGCAAAATGGTGCCGTAACTTCGGGAGAAGGCACGCCGCGTTAGTGTGAAGGCCCTGCGGCCGGAGCACGAGGCGGTCGAAGATACCAGGTGGCTGCAACTGTTTATTAAAAACACAGCACTCTGCAAACGCGCAAGCGGACGTATAGGGTGTGACGCCTGCCCGGTGCCGGAAGGTTAAGTGATGGTGTTAGCTTCGGCGAAGCTCCTGATCGAAGCCCCGGTAAACGGCGGCCGTAACTATAACGGTCCTAAGGTAGCGAAATTCCTTGTCGGGTAAGTTCCGACCTGCACGAATGGCGTAATGATGGCCACGCTGTCTCCACCCGAGACTCAGTGAAATTGAAATCGCAGTGAAGATGCTGTGTACCCGCGGCTAGACGGAAAGACCCCGTGAACCTTTACTATAGCTTCACACTGGACGCTGATGTTGCTTGTGTAGGATAGCTGGGAGGCTTGGAAACCCGGACGCCAGTTCGGGTGGAGCCAACCTTGAAATACCAGCCTGGCATCATTGGCGTTCTAACTCAGGTCCGTGATCCGGACCGAGGACCGTGTGTGGTGGGTAGTTTGACTGGGGCGGTCTCCTCCCAAAGCGTAACGGAGGAGCACGAAGGTACCCTCAGCACGGTTGGAAATCGTGCATTGAGTGCAAGAGCATAAGGGTGCTTAACTGCGAGACAGACACGTCGAGCAGGTACGAAAGTAGGTTCTAGTGATCCGGTGGTTCTGTATGGAAGGGCCATCGCTCAACGGATAAAAGGTACTCCGGGGATAACAGGCTGATACCGCCCAAGAGTTCACATCGACGGCGGTGTTTGGCACCTCGATGTCGGCTCATCACATCCTGGGGCTGAAGTCGGTCCCAAGGGTATGGCTGTTCGCCATTTAAAGTGGTACGCGAGCTGGGTTTAGAACGTCGTGAGACAGTTCGGTCCCTATCTGCCGTGGGCGTTGGATGTTTGAGAAGTGCTGCTCCTAGTACGAGAGGACCGGAGTGGACGCACCTCTGGTGTTCCGGTTGTCACGCCAGTGGCATTGCCGGGTAGCTATGTGCGGACGGGATAACCGCTGAAAGCATCTAAGCGGGAAGCCCCCTTCAAGATGAGACATCCCCGAGGCCTCGAGCCTCCTGAAGGGCCCAGCGAGACCAGCTGGTTGATAGGCCGGATGTGGAAGCGCTGCAAGGCGTTGAGCTAACCGGTACTAATGGCCCGTGAGGCTTGACCATATAACACCCAAGCGGTCTGCCGATGGCG
>NZ_JACHXQ010000021.1 GCF_014192285.1 Halomonas fontilapidosi
TGTAGACATCATGGATTGACCTGCCCCTCCTCAACGTCGTGGGTTACGTTGAGGTTGAGGCACCAACACAGAGCCACTATTGAGGGAGGCAGGTCATGAAACAGTCTAACGCAACTCAGCGAGTCGTTGTCGAGGGCACTGCTGCCCCGCGGATCAGTTCCGCCAGCGACGTCCACGCGGCCTATATCGGTCTGGATGTCCACAAGGCGAGCATCTCCGTGGCCATCGCCGAGGCAGGCCGTCAGACCCCCGAGTTCCGCGGTGAGATTCCCAACGAACCACAGGCCATCGACACGCTGGTTCGTCAGCTGAGCGAACGTTTCACAGGGCAACCGTTGCTGTTCAGCTATGAGGCCGGCCCCTGTGGATACGGGGTCTATCATCAGGTTCAGGCCAGCGGCCATGACTGCGAGGTCGTTGCCCCGACATTGATCCCGCAGCGGTCGGGGGATCGCATCAAGACCGATCGGCGAGATGCCAAGATGCTGGCCCGCCTGTCACGCTCCGGGGAGCTCACGCCTGTCTGGGTGCCCACGCCGGAGCAGGAGGCGATTCGCGATCTGACGCGGGCCCGGGAGGACATGAAAGCGGGCGAGCTGCGCGCACGACAGCGGCTTAACGCCTTCTTGTTGCGGCACCGCAAGGTGTACCCCGGCAAGAGCAAGTGGGGACCGGCGCACTTTCGCTGGCTGGAGACGGTTCGCTTCGAGACCCCGGTTCAGCAGATCGTGTTGCAGGAGTACATCGAGGCGATGCGCGAGGCTCAGTGTCGCGTGGCTGGCTTGGAGAAGCAGATGGCGGCGGTGCTGCCGATCTGGTCACTGGCCCCGGTGGTCGAGGCCATCCAGGCGATGCGCGGCGTCAGTTTGATTACCGCGATGACGGTGCTGGCCGAACTTGGTGATATCAGCCGCTTCGATTCGCCCCGTCAGCTGATGGCCTACCTGGGTCTGGTGCCCAGCGAGCACTCCAGTGGCGGCAGCCGACGCCAGGGCGGGATCACCAAGACCGGCAACGGCCATGTGCGACGCGTACTGGTGGAAGCCGCCTGGAGCTACCGCTACCCGGCGCGCAAGACGCGCATCATCCAGCGGCGGGCGGAGAAGACCTCGCCAGCGGTGCAAGTCATCGCCTGGGAGGCCCAGAAGCGGCTCTGTGGGCGTTACCGCCGGCTGGCCGCCACGGGCAAGGTCAAGCAGCAGGTGACCACGGCGGTGGCGCGGGAGTTGGCCGGCTTCCTGTGGGCCATTGCCTGCGAGGCCATGGGCAAGCCGCACGCCAGCCGGGCAGTCGCCTAATGGTTATGTCCCAGTGCCTTCGGGTCAGGGAGCGTCGGGCCGGTGGGAGAACCCCTGACGCTCCTATGAGGCCCCCGCCCTCCGGGGCTGGGTGACCCTCGCATGTAGACCAGGGCAGCTCCGCGACGAAGTGATGACAGGTCGGTACCCAACCCACGAATACCAGAGAGATCCACCGTCGCTGATAGCCCCTCGCTCCCTGATCCGAAGGCATTAAGGACAACCGCATGCAGTAGAGACAACCGAACCCTTGACGGGTCAATCCATACCAGGAGCG
>NZ_JACHXQ010000022.1 GCF_014192285.1 Halomonas fontilapidosi
CGGCAAGGGGAAGTGCTAGCCGACGGCAAGGGTGTCTCCCGCGAGGGGGAATCTGAAGGCAGCCCGAGGCAAAACGCTGGCCTGACGAACAGGAAGCGGATATGAGGCCTCATGGCGGGGTGAGATGGCACGCATCATCAAAGCCCAGTACTTGCACGGAACGCCATGACGTAGATCCGACAGGCATAAGCGGGAAGGTCGCGCGTCTTACCCTGGGAGGTCTGGTGGTCTGCCTCGTTGCTACCGGCGTCGAGAGGCGTCGGGATGGGTCACCAGACGTCAGCAGAGGCCATACTACGTGCCGATTCACCCCGGCACCAAGGGCCGAACATGAAGAACCGCGAGTAGGCGATGACGTCTCGAGGATCGATCGTGAAGACAGGAAGTGGCGCTGATACCGCCACCCACCCAGAGGGGCAGGGGCGGAACCCCGAGTCCCAGCCGGTGGGCGTCGAGACGGTCCCGGCGTCGTCATCGTGGACGAAAGCGGAGCCCGCCCCGCTCATGGAGGCCGTGGTAGAGAAGGCCAACATGGCGCGGGCTTACCGGAAGGTGGTGGCCAATCAAGGGGCGCCGGGTGCCGATGGCATGACGGTGGACCAGTTGGCCGACCAACTGAAACAGAACTGGCCGACGCTGCGTGAGCGGTTGCTGGCCAGTGAGTACCACCCCAGCCCGATCCGGGCTGTCGAGATTCCCAAGCCCAAGGGCGGAACGCGACAGCTTGGCATCCCCACGGTCACCGACCGGCTGATCCAGCAGGCGCTGTTGCAGGTGCTGACGCCACTCTTCGATCCGGGATTCTCCGCATCGAGTTACGGCTATCGGCCGGGGCGCAGTGCCCAGCAGGCCGTCTCGGCGATGAAGGCCCATGCGACTGCCGGCCACCGCTGGGTGGTCGACCTCGACCTGAAAGCCTTCTTCGATCGGGTGAACCATGACCTGCTGATGGCGCGGGTCGCGCGCCGCGTCCGCGACAAGCGGATGCTACGCCTGATCCGCCGCTACCTGGAGGCCGGGATGTTCCAGAACGGCTTGGCCGCGCCACGCCGGCAGGGAACGCCTCAGGGTGGGCCGCTGAGCCCACTGTTGGCGAACATCCTGCTGGATGACGTGGACAAGGAACTGGAACGCCGTGGCCACCGCTTCTGCCGCTACGCCGACGACGTTCAGGTATACGTCAGGAGTCGGCGGGCGGGTGAGCGCGTCATGGCCAGCCTGAGTGATTTTCTCGAGAGCTCGCTCAGGCTGACGGTCAATCGCGACAAGAGTGCGGTGGATCGCCCCTGGAACCGGGGGTATCTGGGCTACACGCTGACCCGGCACAAGCTGCCGAAGCTGACGCTGGCCAAGGCCAGCCTGCAGCGCCTGATGCAGCGTGTCCGCGAGATCCTCAAGCGCGGCAAGGGGCGCCATATTCGTCGCGTCACCAGAGAGCTGGCCCCCGTCCTGCGGGGCTGGGCCAACTACTTCTCCCTCGTCGACGTGAAGCGACCGCTGGAAGCGCT
>NZ_JACHXQ010000023.1 GCF_014192285.1 Halomonas fontilapidosi
CTAGAGCCAAAGCGCAAAGGACGCCGCCCGATGACCAAGAAGTCGCCTTCCCCACCACCCCCGCCGGATGCTGAGCGCTCCCAGGAGGAGCTGCTCAAGGAGTTGGCGTATCTGCGTGCCGAGAATGCCTACCTAAAAAAGCTCGATGCCTTGATCCGGGAGAAGGGGGCGGCGACGCGGGGCAAAAAGCCCAGGCCGTCCAAGGGTTAAGGCATGAACATCCGCTGGCTCTGCTGCTGCGTGCGGCTGAGCTGCCACGCAGCACGTTCTACTACCAGATCCAGGCCTTGGGCGCTGACGATCGGTACGCGTCTCTGAAGGCGCGTATCCAGACGATCTACGACCGCCACAAAGGGCGCTATGGCTACCGGCGCATCACCGCCGTCCTGCGTCAGGCAGGAAAGACGATCAACCACAAGACCGTCCAGCGGCTGATGCAACAGTTGGGCTTGAAGTCCCTGGTTCGCCCCAAGCGATATCGTGCCTACCGAGGGGCGGAAGGCTACGCCGCTCCCAATACGTTGCAGCGTCGGTTTCAGGCTCAGCGTCCCCATCAGCGGTGGGTGACGGACATCACCGAGTTCAAGGTCAATGGTCAGAAGCTCTACTTGTCACCGGTCATGGACTTGTATAACGGAGAGATCATTGCCTTCCAGACAGGACCTCGCCCGGTGTTTGACCTGGTAAAGGGTATGCTGAAGAAAGCCTTTGGCAGGCTGATGCCAGGGGATCGGCCGCTGCTCCATTCGGATCAGGGCTGGCATTATCGCCACCCCAGCTATCGACGCCTGGTGGTGGAGAAGCGGATACTCCGCAGCATGTCGCGGAAAGGGAACTGCCTGGACAATGCCGCCATGGAGAGCTTCTTCGGGACCCTGAAGGCCGAGTATTTCCACCTGAACCGGTTCGACACCATTGAGCAGCTGCAGCAAGGGCTCGACCAGTACATCCATTACTACAATCACGAACGCATCAGGCTGAAACTAAAAGGTCTGAGCCCCGTACAGTACAGGACTCAG